>CP070715.1:2959768-2964036 GCA_020350405.1 Planctomycetota bacterium | reverse complement strand
CTACGGCCTACGTCGCCAAAAATCAGCACAAAGGCCTCGTCGTCAGTGACGATATTGCAAGCCGCTACAAAATCGCCCTCGAGTATCTCTTGAAGGTAATGCAGCTGTTGGTCAAGGCAAACATCTTGCGAAGCAAAAGGGGCCCCCGCGGCGGATTCTCACTCGCAAGAAAGCCAAACAAAATTACTATGCTCGAGATTATCGAAGCCGTACAGGGCCCGCTAACAAGTGACATGCTTCTCAGAGAGCACGCACCAAGGGAAAAGTTCGCCGCCAACGCTGAAAAGGCCTCAAAAAAAGCCTTCAACAACGCCAGAAGCACTCTAAAGGCCGTCACGCTCGCAAACCTACTCTGAACGCCGTGACTGCACCAGCTACCCTTGTCATTCCGCACTTGCCTGCCCTCGAATGTCGTAGTCGAGGCCCAGCATAATTCATAATTCCAAATTCATAATTCCGCGCCCTCCCCTAACTCAAAACTCAAAACTAAAAACCAAAAACTAATAATGCCGCCTCCGGCAGCACCACGCAATCCTGCCTGCCCCAGCCCAGGCTCCGGATCCAGTTCTCTCCTTACTCCTTACTACTGGCTCCCGGCTCCTTTCTTTGTGTACTACTTCGAGGACCTTTCCCTCACCCCCCGTACCTCCCCCCCCATCCACTAAATTATCCCTCCCCGCCCGCAGTAAACAATACCCCAAACCGACTTGCCAACGCCCCGAACAGTACATTTCCCAATATCACCTGCAACCCCAATTTTACTTCAACGGCCAGTCATAGGGGCACCAGTACAGCCATTCCTGAACGAACAGCCCCAGGTCAACCCCGTCAACATCGCCCATCTGGTCCAGGTCCGCTCCCTCGCACCAGTCATTGCCCGCATCGCACCCGCTGCAAAGCCGCCCCGATGCTGACCAGGTCATAGTGCTTACTGTAACCAGTTGTGGGCAACGTCCTCGTAGTCAAGCAAATTCACCAAACCGTCCCGATTCGTGTCTTCCTTAAGCAGCACATCTTCCAACAGCCACATATCCACGAACATCCCTAGGTCACCCCCGTCAACGACAAGGTCACAATTAAAGTCCGCCACGTTACCAAAGCTTGATAAAGACATGCTCGCCTGGGGTGTCCCGCCGTATGCCCCCATATTTATCCGTCCGCCGTGCGGCCATAATTCCTCTGTCCAGTCCGAATTCGGGTCACCTGCATCAATGCAAACGCTCGTATTCGCATCCGTCACCCAGCTTTCGCTGTTCGGGTCCCATCGCCCCGCCGCCGATTGCAAATGATAATCACCGTTACACGGGTCCGCAAAGCACGGGTCCGCATCGATACAGCCCGTCCCAAACCAGCTCTGGCCCGTCCCGCCCTCCACGTCACTGTAGCTGACAATCGGCGAAGACGAGTTATTGTAAATCTCATCGGGCGAGTTCGACCACAGGATGCAGTTGGTCACCGTCGGGCTGCAGTTGTTATTGTACATCCCCCCGCCGTCGCTACTGGCCGAGTTCCCGCTGAACGTGCAGTTGGTAACGTTAGGGTCGCAGTTGCCCCCGTTGTACATCCCGCCGCCAGACGAGCTGACAGCCTGGTTGCCGCTGAACGTGCAGTTGATCACCTTAGGTTTGCTATTGGTGGCGTTGATCATCCCGCCGCCGCTGGCCGCCAAGTTATCAGCGAATGTACAGTTGACCACGGTCGGGCTGCTGTTATAGTTCCGCATCCCGCCCCCGGAGCCGCCAGCCTGGTTGCTGACGAACGTGCAGTTTGTCACCTTCAGGCTGCCGGCCTCGTTGAACATCCCACCGCCATTACCAGTGGATATATTGCCACTGAAGGAGCAGTCGGTAATGGTCGAGCTGCTGGTGCCGCTCCACATTCCGCCGCCGTTCGAGGCGGAGGTGTTTTGGCTGAATGAGCAGTGGTTCAGTGTCGGGCTGCCGTTGTAGTTATACATCCCACCGCCGAAGCTTTCGCTCTCATTGTTGCTGAAGGTGCAGTTCGTTACCGTTGGGCTGCTGGAGTAGCAGTACATCCCGCCGCCGTAATAGACTGCGAAGTTGCCGCTGAATGTGCAATTAGTCACAGTCGGATTGCTGGTGTAGTTGTACATCCCGCCCCCGTACGCGTCGGTACCCGAGCCGTTCGCATTGCCCCCCGTGATGGTAAAGCCCTCTAAGATGGTATTGGCGTCCTCGCCGCTTACGCACTGCACCGCGTGATAGGCGCCGTTGGCGTCTATCGTCGTAACCCCCGCGCCGCCGCTTGAGTACAGCCGCACGCCCTTGCCCCCAAAATCAATGGCCTCGTAATACGTCCCCGGACCCACCTCGATTTCGTCTCCATCGTTTGCGTCGTTGATTGCCGCCTGTATCGTCTCATAATAGCCGTCCTCAGTGATATTATGAATGTCTTTAGTCTGTAATTCATACGCCCCCATATCCACGACACCAAAAGCCACCCGCGGATTGCCTGCCAGGTCATACGGAATCGCCTCCGCCGTGTTCCCGTCACCGTCCAAATCCGCCGTATCCGCCGGCACCGAGTTGTTGTCGCCGGCGTCGATACACGGGGATCCAGGGGCCAGACGCGGGTTGTCATCGGGCGTGCCAATCATCCCATCCAGTCCATTCGGATCGACGAACAGGGGATCGGCATCGATATTGCCGGTACCGGCATGACCGCCCTGGACATCGCTGTACGTGACAGTTTGTGAACTGATCTCATCATTAAAGATTTCGTCCGGCGTGTTATTCCAGAGGATGCAGTTGGTCACGGTCGGGCTGCTGTGGAACAAGTTGTCTATCCCGCCGCCGTGGTTGCTGGCCGAGTTTCCTGTGAAGGTGCAGTTGGTCACAGTCGGACTACAGTAGTACCAATTGGCCATCCCACCGGCGGCCACAGCCCAGTTTCCTGTGAAGGTGCAGTTGGTCACGGTCGGGCTGCTGTCGTTATTGAACATCCCGCCGCCGTAGTCGGCCGTGTTTCCGGTGAAGGTGCAGTTAGTTACGGTTGGGCTGTTGTTGTCGTTGCGCATACCGCCGCCATTGCTCACCGCCGTATTGCCTGTGAAGGTGCAGTTGGTCACGGTCGGGCTGCTGTAGTAGTTGAGCATCCCGCCGCCGACGTTGCTGGCAGAGTTTTCGCTGAAAGTGCAGTTAGTCACAGTCGGGCTGCTGTAGTAGTTGTACATCCCGCCGCCATTGTAGGCATCGCCGCCGGTTATCGTAAAACCCTCGAGGATGGTATCGGGGCCCTCGCTGTTGCTGCAGGTTACGACCGATGAGCCCAGCCCGTTCGCGTCTATGACCGTCGCCGCAACCACGTTCGGGTTGTTGGGGTCGGTGCTCCGCAGAGTAATTCCCTTGCCGCTAAAGTTGATGGCCTCGTTGTACGTCCCCTCATTGACCTCAACCACATCGCCTCCGCTTGAACTCGTTATACCCTTTCCAATCGTAGCGAATGCCGTCGCCCAGGTAAGCCCGTTCGCACCGTCGCTGCCGTTCGGGTCAACATAATAAGTCGTCCCTCCCGCCGGCCGCGCCAATACCGCCAAAACCACCCCCACAGCTACCCCCACAATTACCAACATTCTTGCCGTCTTCATCTTAATTACCTCCTAAAAAATCTTGTGCCCTTCTTAACTTCCTTTTTTATATTTGATTTGTACTTTTGCATTCGCTGCCCTCGAACGTCGTAGTCGGGGTTGATTTTTAATTTTTAATCTACCCATCCTAGCCCTGGATCCCTGATCCCTGATATATCGCTCCTCCTTTCCCACGCACCCGGCCGCGCATACAAAAACGCCGAACGCGCAAAAAAAACCCAATTTTCGCGGGAAAAAGCCCTCTTGCTGCCGATACGAAATGCCAAATGCTGATGTTTCTCCCGCTCCTGCATCCGCCAGTACGAAAGCGGGTGTAGAGTTACTTTCACCGCAAGACTAAGAAGCGGTCACCTCCGCTATACCCTGTCCCCGCCCATTGTCAAACAAAATTCCGCCTTTCCGCCAATTTTTTATTTTCCCCTCTAAATAGTACCCACCCCTATTTACCCCTCGTACCGCACTGCTTGCATGCCTTAGGTGCCCCTAATGTCCCCCTCGCCTGCCCCTGCATGCCGTAGGCAGGGGTCAACCCCTTTTTCCCCTCACTAGCCCTTATCCTCCTTACTTCTTACTCCTTGCTCCTTACTCCTTTTTTTTCTTAAAAAAAAACAAAATTTTCCTTGCCTTTGCCGCTTTTCTCTGTTCTAATACACCCGTTCTT
>CP070715.1:2943630-2959668 GCA_020350405.1 Planctomycetota bacterium | reverse complement strand
GATGATGAGGCGCTTCAAGCAGGGAATCTTGACGACCCCAACTACATTGGCGATACCACCAGCTTTTCAGTTGTTTTTTCACCAAGCGGCAGGCTGGTGGTACACGAGGTTCGTGTAAGAAACAGGGACGGGGATTATCAGCCGAAGACGAAGCTGGACTCGATGGATAGTGTTTTCAACGGATATGATAATATCCGTGATAATAACATCGGCATGTTCGTTCAGGATGACTATGCTAAACGCGGTCTGGGGGCTGAGTGGAGCCGAAAGGAGTTTGTTATTTATGACAGGGACGAATTCAAAGATGTCCTGCGAAGCAAAACCCGCTGGCGGTATGCGGAATACTTGAGGCGTTTGGAAGATTCGAAGATTTATATAAATCCTTACACGGGCACTTTGATAAATAAGTGAATTAGTTATTCGGTTGTTGTTGATAGTCCTTGGGTATAAAGATGGGCTGCAAACTGAAAAATCGTGGTTTTTCTCTTACCGAGGTTTTGCTGTCGGTGGGTGTATTGGCGGTCGGTATGATTTTTATAGCCGGCGTATTTCCCGTTGGCATCCACTATACCACCATTGCCATCGAGCAGACAAAGGCGGCGATAGTGGCGGACGAGGCGTTCGCGAAAGTAAGACTCTACGCCGTCGGCGACCCGTTTGATTTAACTGACGACTTTGACCCTAATGAGTTGGGTGGTGCGGCCAGACGGGGCGAGGCACTTTTTGACTTTAACGACTCTGACATATTTCCGGCAACGGATAAGATCGACCCGAATGAGTTTACATACCCTTCGGCCGGGGCCGACATCTCGCAGAAATGGTATTACTGGTCGGCCCTGTGCAGGCTCACCAGCAGATACGACCGCAAGTCAAATCGCAATCCGGAGGTAGAGGTAACGGTCTTTGTCTGCAGGAAAATCGGCCGCAACCCCCAATACCACGACCCCGATGGCAGCGGTTTTATTGATTGGCCGAGGCCGTTCAAAGTTGACGTTGACGGGGGCGATGAGGAAAACGAGCTTGAGACGCGCAAATTTAGCCAGAGGACGTTTATTAATGACGGCTGCGTGATAGTCGACGACCAAACGGGCAGGCGCTATCGCGTACTCGAGCGCTATCCGGATGACGCTCGTACGCCGGAGAGGGAGGATAAAATAATTCTGCTTGACAGGGATTGGGACCGCAGCTGGCCTGGAGGCTCGCCGCAGGCAGTTTGGGTAGTTCCGCCGCCGGTCAACGGTGGTCGAAATCCTTGTATAGCAGTATATCAAAGAACGATTCCGTACTTAGGCGTTGTGAAATGAGAAAAGGATTTACGCTAATTGAGCTTGTCGTTGCAGTCGCGCTACTGTCTATGGTGCTCTCGTTTGCGGGTCTGATTTTCAATGTCAGTATAGATTCGCACCGCACCGCCAAGGCGAGTGCCGAGATTATGCGAAATCTGCGTGCCATTACCGACCAGCTAAATACGGATTTTGCGGGCATACAGACCGATGCGCCGCTTCTTATTAGTTTTAAGCAGGACCCTGCTGACCCTAACCAGAGATATGACCAGATTATGTTCTTTGCCAACGGTGATTTTCAGTCAATACAAACGTACCTGGGCAGTAGCGGCAATGCAGTCCCCCACCCTGACGGCGAGTGGGTCCTGAAAGGAAACGCTGCCAGAATCCACTACGCCCAGGCACAATTCTATGAAGACGGTCGCTATATTGAGCCCTACGATGACGATATGGATGAACAGGACCGGATGCTCGCCAGGCGTCAGCATATATTAAGCGCTAGCGACAGGTTGAAAGCCTGGCCCAATGTTAATATGTCGAATTTCAACTTTAGGGACAATGAGGAATTAGAGTATGACAGGTTGTCGTTGGTCGAATGGAACACAGTGGATGGGGGTGAATACGACACGATAGTAAGAGAGTGTTTTGAACCCGATGCTCGGCCTTTGATTGACATGGAAAGCCCCGAAGGCCCCGAAGAAACCTTTCATAAATTAATGTGTGAGGGCGTCGGCAGTTTCGCCATACAGTGGGCGTACTGGGGCCAGGACGATAAACGCTTCTACTGGTTCCCGAGTGATGACCCCGACGGTGATGGAAGTGACAGGGACTCGCATTTTGATTCGATGCCTGACGAATTCGGCGTTTACTTTAATATCCCGGGCTCAATAAACGAACGTGAATGGTATTCCATAGAAGATGCGGAAGATAAAGCCGGCGAGGATTTTTCGGCTTTTCCGAGGGCTCTTAAGTTTACTTTCAGGCTGTATGATTCCAAGGGCATTATAGAACGGGAAGGCGAAAAGGGTAGAGAGTTCACCCATATTGTTTACCTGGGCGGTTGATTTGGGAAAAAGGAAAATGGTAAAAAGGAAATTTTCGAGAATGACGTTTTCGGCCGGCTCGGCGCTTATCTTAGCGGTCGTTTTGACGAGCCTGCTTGCTATTGTCGGCACGATATTCCTTATGGCCGCCCGGGTGGACAAAATCGCGACCTCAGCCATATCGGAAAATAAGGAGCTGAATTTCGCGGTTGAAGCGGTCCTTGCCAAGATATTGCGGGAACTGGCTCTGGATGTTCCCGGCGCGCGGAAAGGCGGTGAGTACTACGACTATCCCGACGTCAACGATAGGTGGCTGGCAAGTCTTGAGCCGTATAAAGACGGCGAATATAAATGGCGCCAGATAAGCGATGTTACGGGGTTCCTGGAGGATAATAACTTTGACGTGGAGGATGTCAGCATAGAGCCGCCCTATGCCGGGAAGTATATCAATGACTATCCTGTAATCAAGTTGGATTCCCGTGGTGACTTGGAAGAGAGATGGGCTGACGCGGACGGGGACGGCATAGCGGATTCGAAGTGGATTGAGCTTGATGGTACGACGTCCGGCAAGGGCAAACCCATTTACGCCGCCATCAGGGTCATTGACAACGGAGGGATGATAAATGTCAACACGGCACGCGACTTTGACGCGACTGCAAGTCAAGAAAGAATAGACGGCTCAAGCCAGACACAAATAGACCTGTTAGCCTTGGCCGAGAGAGGCAGTACGGCGAATCCTTTGGATAGACTTGATACGATGAGGTATGGTTCCGAGCCAAAAGTTCTGGATGATTACATTAAGGACGTCGTTTGGCGATATGATTCTCCTGACGGCGATTATACGCCTTTTGATATTTCTGATGAGCTGGAGCTGCGGAACAGGTTCGTACTTGATGTTGAGCATATTGTCACTCGTATTGAGGATGCCGATAGACTCTGGAAAGACGCGTTTACAGGCAGCTATTATGTACACGTGCCGGTCGGCTCCGGGGAGGCGACACTTGATGGTTGGTTCAATAAGGCACACTTTGTTGTATCGGAACTTGATGCTGACAAACACTATTCTTACCGTCACATATCCACCAAATACAATATGGACCGGATTATAGACCCGAATGGGGCCAAGATGCTCAATATCAACGACGCTAATGTCAGCGATGTATACAGGACCGTAAGACGTGTCCTTGCTGACCCCAATTTTGTGGATGTAAATGGTGTATCTGCGCAGGTGGCCGTTAACCTGATTGATTATCGCGATGACGATTCAAATGTTACCGTCTTTGACGCGCCTCCGGCCGGTGGCAAGAGGTATTACGGCTTTGAGAGTCCCTGTATTTATATATCCGAGCTGGTCCATAAATTCAAGAAACTCACTCCTCCCGGCGGCCCCATTGGTCCGGGCGGGGTGGTTGAGCCTGTCATTTACCGGTCCTACGCGATAGAGCTTTATAAGCCTTATCCTGAGGATAAGGCGCCCATTGAAGACGACTGGAAGCTCGTGATCGGTGAGACTCCTGGCGGCCCTATTGGTGCCCCTCCTTATGGCGCGAAGGAGTATTACATTGAATGGTCGGGCACGGAAGACTTTCACGTAATACTATTTCAGGACCCGGAAGCCGAGTTGAACGTAGATCCTGCTGCGTCCGTGCAAGAACCGCCTTTTGCTCGTTATGGTGAAATTTTCGAGGGTGGCGACCTTATAGAACTGCAGCGCCGCGTCCGTGCCAGTGACGGTAGTGACATCTGGGTTACTGTTGATTCGAACCTTGTTCCGGACGTCAACGCTAACGGCAGCCCGTGGTTAAATCCCGAGGCAGGTTCTGTTTCTCGTAGTGTTCGGAGGGACATTACGCCGCACAAGTGCATCAGGCGCTTGTGGTCGGCTCCCCTTAGCGGTTCAACGCTTGGCGATGATAACAACCACGAGGACCCCAACACAGATGTAATTCAGGCTCATCCTGCAGATAAAAAGTTTACAAATGTCGGCGAAATCGGGATGGTTTTCCGCAAAGGCGCATACTATAGAAAAGGGGGGAATCGCGCCGGTGCAATCGGGTATAGTTCCGACAAGGACCAAGAGGATGAAGTGCGTCTCGATTTGGCAGACCCTAATTTCCAGCAGATATTCAGGTATCTGACCCGTCTCGACCCTACGCGAGATGGTATTGATAACGATGGTGACGGCGAGACAGATGAATCCGAGTTAGACAAAACTCCTGAGTTTAAGGTTCCCGGCAGAATAAACATTAATACCGCACCATGGTACGTAATGGCCCAGTTGCCCTGGGTCTCCCAGAGAGGAGGCGGCTACAACAATGTTGCTCTTGCCCAGGCGATAGTTGCTTATCGAGATAAACTTGGAACCCCGGTGGGTTATAGCGCTCGTACAGGGAAACCAGGCTTTAAGAGTATCGGGGAGTTAAACGGGGTTGTTGACGGTAGTGATGATTATCGTATTGACTACTATGCAGGTGATTCAAGCGATTTAACTGGTTTTCCTGATTTGACAACGCCGGATCACCCTCACCCTTCTTTAGGTGGGGCGGCGGATGATTTTGAGGAGCGGGACGTTATCTTTGCGAGGATTAGCGACCTTGTTACTGTGCGAAGCGATGTCTTTACCGCATATATTCTCGTTCGCATCGGCACCGACGGCCCGCAGAAAAGGGTTATAGCCGTACTCGATAGAAGCAACGTTTATTCCACTGGCGGCAAAGTACGAGTCGCTGCGCTGCACCCGGTGCCTGACCCGAGATGAGTTATTCAGCTGAAGCTGTGTGTGGAAGATAAAAGTTTTTGAGTAGATTTTTCGCTTGACATTACAGCTTGAAGATGTTATAATACTGTCCTGTTAATGGGGTGGAAAACTCGCTTAGTACGCACGCCCAAGGTTGACCGAAGAGGAGAAGTGCTTGCTGTGCGCGCTTACGACTCGCCAGCTGCTTTGGCACAAGACGGCGAATAGTCCGGCACCTGTTGTGTCGGCCTAAGGTTATAAAGACGTATATTTGGAAGTTTTTTAAGTTGGAGCAGGCTGAAATACTCATATTTGAGTGTGTGCGCCTGTGATGCTTTAGGTCAGGCAGGCGTAATTATTGCGCGGCTCGCGTAGTTACGCTGTGTTTGACAGGAGAAGTCAATGAAAAGCTTGTTATTCTCTTGTGTGTTGGGGGCTTTGGTGTGTCTTGCGTTGGCCTCAGTTGCCTCGGCTACACTCGTATCCGGCTCGGATAAGTGGGGTATTTCGCTGGGTAATGGTGAATCGTACACAGCCATCGCGCATTATGCTCTGGACAGTGTCGGGTTCACTCGGATGCCCCAGCAGACAGCCGATTATCAGGAGGGCGGGTGGTGGAATAACATTGGTTGGAAGACAATACTGTACGATGCGGAGGGCACGGTGGTTGAGGTCGACGATGAAGGCTGGGTTGTTGAGCCGGGAGCGACCGCCAAATGGGCCTATATGTATGGGCCGCAGATTACCAATACCATAGGAGAGGATGTCGCGAACTGGTTCATCTATAGCCTCTATTACGAGTGGGATGATGAGGCTGAGGGGTTTGACCCTGACTGGCCTGTGTATATAGACACGGCTGTTTTCGATGGTCTGCTTGGTGCGGCTCCAACCGACTATTGGGGCTGGCGCGGCACACCCGGCGACCCAGGTAGTTGGGAGTATCGGGATGAGCCCTACTATAAAGACGACCCCGCTTATGAGGAGGGGTTCTTCGACAATAAGACTCCCGAGCCGGCAACGGTATGTCTTCTTGGACTCGGCGGCTTCTTTTTAATGAGAAGAAGACGCTAAAGCTTCATAGCGAAAAGTGCTAAATGGGAGCGGAGCTTCTGGGGGCCTTCGGAAATCAATCCTTCTGAATTCCGGGCGATGTATTTTAAGATGTTGCGCTCATTATGCGGTTTTAGACTTTAGAAGCTGCAAAATTTGCGGGTGAGTTTTCTTGTTAGCCGCTACTACCGGGAGCTCCTTTCCCTGATACTTTTCCAGATCTATTGGGAATACTTTTCCACCTTGCCAGTCGCTGACCATGGCTCCCGCAGTCTCAGCGATTAGAAGTCCGGCCGCTATATCCCATACCTTAGCGCAATTGACGATAGTGGCAGCGAGGCTGCCCTTCGCCACATAGGCAAGCTGCAGTGCTGTTGTTCCCAGATTGCGAAATCTCGTCTGCCGGATAATTTGGCTGGCCCACCGCGGCACGCCATCATCAAAGTGGCTATCGAGACCTATGCTTGAGAATTTATCCATCGATTCCTGGCTTGCGTTTATTCTCCTGGCGTTTAGTTGTGCCTCACCGCCTTTGACGGCCGTGAACATTGAGTCCGTGGCCGGCTCAAAAACCACACCCACAATCGGTTCGCCCTGGTACATTACGGCAATGCTTATGGTAAAGAGAAGCATCCGGTGCGCAAAATTGTTTGTTCCGTCTATCGGGTCGATTACCCACCAGAGAAGCTCGGTTCCTCTGGGCGGCTGCTTGAAAATCTTACCTTCGCCGGTTTCTTCTGCGAGAAAGCCGTGGTCGGGATAGGTCTCTTTGATGCGGTCCACGATTATCTGCTGACATCGAGCATCGGCCTGCGTTACCAGCTCGCTGTCGTTCTTTATTGAGACTTTGAGGTATTTGATTTCTTCCATGGCTCGCTGTCCGGCCAGGCGAGCCGCCACGATGGCTGTCTCCAGCATCCTGCTTAAATTTCTTTGCTCCAATACCATATCCGCCCTTTCTTTCTCTGAGCTTGACAGAGCCTCTAAATCACCCTATTTTAACGCAGTTATGCAGGCAAGCCAACAGCTAAATAAGCCGAAGATTTACCGTCGTGCTTCTTCTCGACAGCGGCTCACGGCTGGAGTTATCTTTTTGGTGGTTGGCGCTTCGTTCGGTTTGTTTTGGGTGTCAGGACATTATAAAACTACCCTGTGGCCGTTCCCCTGTGGTTTCAAGCAAAAGTACGGTCTGCCATGCCCGGGTTGCGGGATAACCACTTCGGCCGTCACTTTTGCTCAAGGCCGAATCCTCGAGGCGTTTTATATCCAGCCAGCCGGTGCATTATTGTGCTGTTTGCTGGCGCTTTCGGCATTTTTGGCTTTTCTTGTAGCCGTTTTTGGGGTATATTTTGGTTTCCTCAATCGTTTTTTTTTCAAAGTTAAACTAACATACGTAATATTGGCTTTGATAGTCGTGATTGCTGGCGGCTGGGCGGTAACTTTGGCTCGGGCGTTGGCGGCAAACAGACAGGGCTAAGTAAGACAGTAAAAGATGGTGGCAGGTGAGAAATGAGAAAACTGACCGTATTGCTTACTTTGGTAATGCTTTTCCCCCACAGTGGTTGCACATTTGCGAGGCTTGTAGGTCTCGTAGCTACTCCGACCGAGCACGAGAAAAAGATTCCTGCCGAATATGACCTTACTAAGCGTAAGGGCCAGAAGATGCTGGTGCTCGTTCATGAGCCCGGTTGGCTGGGGGCGCAGGTGAACCTGCGTTATTACCTGACTGAGGCAATAAATGAAAATCTCCAACGAAAAGTCAGAACTGAGCCTGAGTATCTCACCGGGTATGATGAATTGTCCGAATTTCGCTCTAATCACGGTAACTTTTCGTTGCTCTCGGCCGTAGAGGTTGGAGCGGCGTTGGATGCCAGTATGGTGTTGCTGGTAGTAGTAGAAGATTACCAGCTTACCAAGATGGGCGAAACGGACTATTATAAGGGGTTTTTGGCTGCACGAACTGTGCTTCTTGACGTGGGCAGCGGAGAGAAACTGTGGCCTAAATCGGGCGAAAGCAAGACTGTCAGGGTCGGCTTTGAAATTGAAAGTGGCGGTCAAGCAGCTGCTGTTAGAAGGCTGGCAGCTGATTGCGCGTATTGCACAGTAAGGTATTTTTATGACTGCCCTAAGCGCCGCTTTAAAATTGCTGATGACAGAAGTGACGCGGCCTGGGACGGGTGGGGGAAGTAAGGGCAAGCGGGGGGATGGATTTTTGGGGTAAAAATGGGGGTGGGGAGAAAGTAAAGAGTAAAAAGTGAAAGGGAAAAATGAGCGGGCGCGGACGGGCAAGGTTGGGTTTGTATTGGGTTTGATTGGGTTTGTTTTCACCAAGTTTCCAATTGGATTTGTTTTCATAATCCACTGTACAGAAAGAGGTTACGTTCATTTGGGCGTGCGGGGAATTGGGTTTGTTTTGCATAATTGACTCAAACTGATTGGCCAGTTTGGAAAGTAAAAAGTAAAAAGGAAAAAGGCAAAATTGTGGTTCGGCAGCCATGATTAGTGTTTAGTATTTGGTATTTAGTATTTAGTTTTATTCAGGCGGGGTTGAAATCCGCCTTCGCCAAGGCTTCGGCGGACAAGAAACACGCTCCCCTAATTAGGTGAACTTGCGCATTTGATTGAAATTTCGCGGAGGGGCGGAAGGGAGATAGATGGTAAGTAACTGGGAAATAAGGGGTAAAAATTTTTTAGGAAATCGGTGGCCGGGGTGAAAAGTACATGCAGATATGATTGATTGTTGGGCCTTTTTGTGAGTTCTTGAGGGTATTTGATATTTTGAAGGTTTGAGGTCCTTCGACTCGGCGTCGCCTCGCTCGGGACTTGCGCTTCGCTCGAGCATGCGGATTTGATTGAAAATGTCTTTTGCCACAGAGGACACAGAGAGGACGGCGGATTTGGGATGTAAAGGGTGACAAGGGGAGTGGATTTTGGTAGTGTAGAGGTTATAGAGACCATATGAGGCGTTTAAATGGGAAATGTCAGTTGTAGATAATAAGGGTTATTTTGCTTGACAAGCGGCTGGCGGTTCGGTAGGTTCGAATTGACTGCGTCGGAGTGTGTCATTTTAAGAAAAGGTTTACACCCGCCTTTCATATCGGCGGATAAAAGGGGAAGTAGAATAATAAGTCAGCCAAAGATATAGGAGACCGGCCATGAACAAGAGCACAGCCACATTGGCAGCATTCATGCTGCTCGCGCTTTTGACGGCGTGCGGCACACAAGAAGACGAGAAGGAGACGCCACGCAAGGAATTCCCGGAAGCGACCATAACGATTTTCCCCGTGACGTGCGTCATGACCGGACCGTTGGACAAGAATGAAGAGTATCGTGCGTTTGCCGATGCCATGGAGCGCGAAATGCGTAGGCAAGGGCCTGGGCATGCCGATACCCTGGGACTGCTTTTGGAAGAGAAAGGCTATGACAAGTTCGAGAGGACGGATACAGCCTTCAGATTCGGCGAGGGCGAGGCGGGGCGGAAAGAGAGGGCGGCCGCCTTCGGTAAGTTCGTCAGTGAGCTGGACCTGAAGACCGACTACGCACTGTGTACTGAATTCACCCTCCACATCGAGGAGAGCTTTCAGGAAGTGTATACGGTCATTGTGGACGCAAAGGGAGGCATCGTGTGGGAAGACAGCCAGCGGACGGGTGATCCTGAATTCGATGAGGACCCTCCCGGCGGTGAATTGAAGTGTCTTGAACTGGCATGCAGACGCCTGACGTCGGTGATGGGTCTGGACAAGCTGGTGAAAAAGGAACTGGCCGAGGAGAAGAAAGAGGCGCTTGGAGAGATGCGGGCGGACGAGCTTCCCAGGCGGTCTGAGTTCGCGGCTATGGATAAGCGGTTAGAGGCCATGAAGAAAGCCGGGACCTCCGCTCGCGTGATGGTCTATCCCACTCGGGTGGGCGGCAACCACAGAGACCAGAGCAGCGCGACGCGCCTATCCAGGCTGCTTAACGAGGCGAGACTGTGTCAAGCCACTGCGGCGAAAGCAGGTCCGCTTTTGGAAGGCGAGGGCTGGCCAAGCGAGGGAGCAGTCCTCTGGCTGTTCGCCCGTGCCGCCAGGAGTTATGCGCGGCAACACCCGGCCGACAGCGGTTATGTTCTGTTTGTCGACTACTGGGATTCGCCGCGCACCAAGGCCACACATGCCGTACACTTCGTAGTCTGCGATCGGGCCGGTGAGTGGGTAATCGTGGAACTCCAAAATTCGCATCATAGTGACTTTCAGCGGATCCAGCCGAAGACGCTGGCGGACGGCGAACGGCTCGTGTTGGAGCGACTAAAGACCCACTTACGCTAACAACATAGCCGAGTGGACGTCTATTGCCGGGTTTTCTAACATCAGACTTTTTACTATGGCCGATGCCATCTGTATAAGAAGTTGCCGTTGCTTCTTCAATGCTCGTCCAATCTATGCGATGATGAGGAGAGCTATGTATGGGACGAGAAAGAAGACAATGAAAAGAATCTTAAATAAGGCGATGAAGGAAACTAATACTACGTTAAATTCCTGCCTTGAAATGGAAAAGAATCTGTTGTTCATTCGGTAAGAAAAATCAGCGAAGAAGATGCACATAATGGAAGATAAAATCAGCAGTGCCAGGTTCAGAATGGTGCACCACATAAAGAATGTTGTTAATGTCTGAATGTCCATGATATAGCTCCTTTATCTTTCTGCATCCAACAATGATTAGACAGTCTATATGAAACGGGAAACACCAACTCTCTGGCCCTAATCTGCGACCAAGTTAGCCCACCAAATGCGTGTCCACAGGGGAAGCTGGCTCCTAAGGTGCAGGCGAGGTACCGGCCCGTGTATCGGGATTGAGCCGGTCTGCAACTTCTTCTATCGTGCGAAGGACCTTGGCAACCCGGGTTCTGCATCGCTCGGTTCCCACAGCTGCTTGGAGTGCCCACTTGGGGTCATTCAGGGTGGCGTCGCACAAGCGTCTCAGGCCGACACCCACATCATACGATGTGACCCCTGCCTGCATGGCCTTCGCTGGGTTCTGCAGCGCTTCAACAGCCGAGGTCAGGTTGTTCCGGACTGTCTGCAACTCTCCAAGGAGGATCTTCTGTCCGATTGGGTTAGCGACGCGACCATCCTCTTCGATGATCGCCACGAGTTCGCATCTTGCCTCCTCCAGTTGTTTAGCCGCACTTCCCTTTGGCTCGCCCGACTTGCCAAACAGTTTACTCCACAGGGTCATGTTATCGCGTCCTTTCTTGTGGTTAACAATGATTATACACGCTATATAAAACGCCAAGCAATATCGTACCTGGTGAATTGCGTCTGGTGTCGTCCATTCCCGGGTGCTGTCGCCTTTCACGGGATAAAATACGCGAAAAGAAAGCAATAATCAATAGAAAAGATAAAAAAAGGGAACGACAACGCTACCGCGTTAGGGGGGTTCAAAGCGGCTATCCCAAAGCATGCTTGCGAGGCAGCGAGGCAGGTTCGGCGTTGCGCGGAATTTAGAATCATGAGTTATGAATTATGAAGGGGACCCCGCAACGCCCGTTGGGGTTGAGGGGCTAAACATAGATGAGGTTGCTTCGTGGCTTGCCCTTATGGGGCAAGCTCCTCGCAATGACATTTTTTTGCGGGTCCCGGATCAAGTCCGGGATCTTCGCTGCGCTACGAGGGGCATAATTAGGGGTTAGGTGTTGGAGGTTGGGAGTGGGGAGGAGACAAGTTATTAGAAATGGAAGGTTATGGCAATTTTGGTTGATATTTAGTAGGCTGTGAAGTTGACCGGCTGTAGTATTTAGGATTTTGTGAGCAGGAGCAGTGATATGAAGGGTAAGAAGCAGATTTCAAGGAGGACGACGCTGAAGGGGATAGGTGCGCTGGGTGCGGCGGCTTTTTTGGGCGGGCAGAGGACGGCGGGTAAAGAGGGGGCAGGGGGGGCGCGAGATTCTGATGTTGGTTTGAGCGATGTTCGGAAGAAGGTATTGGCGAAGGTCTTTGCGACGGCGCTTGTTGACACCCATGAGCATCTGATAGACGAAGAAGAACGCTTAGGCAAGCATCCCTTTGTGAAGAGCGATGACTGGTCGGAGGTTTTCAGCAACTACCTTGCAGCGGATATGTTGGCGGGTGGTATGCCGGAAGAGGTCAAGGAAGAATTCCTGTCGCCGAAGGTTGACCCTTTAAAGAAATGGGCTTTACTTTCGCCTTATTGGCCGGCGATAAAGAACACGGGGTATGGTCAGGCAGTCTGTATAGCGGTGAAAGAGCTGTACGGTATCGATGAGATTTCGGCCGGGACTATAAAAAAGCTGCAATCGGAATACGAGAAGGTACGTAGGCCGGGTTTCTACAAACACATTTTATGTGATTTAGGCAAGATAGAATCGTGCCAGGTGAACTACATAGACAACCCATTCAAGGAATCGTCTACGCCGGAGCTGCTTATGCAGGATTTGTGCATATGGAAGATGTTTGAGGGGCCCGATTTTGAACAATGCGGCAAACGGCCGGGCATCAAAGTAAGTTGCCTTTCCGACTGGCACAGGGTTATAGACTGGTGGTTCAATAAGTATGGCAGGTACGCGGTGGCGGTGAAGTCACTGAACGCGTATGCGCGCAAAATGGATTATGAGAAGGTGCCAGCCGAAAAGGTAGAGGCGATATTCAAGAAGAAGCTTGATGAACAAGAACTAACGGCGACGGAGAAAAAGGCCCTCGAGGACCATCTGTTCTGGTATGCGGTAGAGAAGGCAACCGAGTCGAATCTTCCTGTCAAACTGCATACGGGCTACCATGCGGGGAACAGTTATATGGTATTAGGGTGGGTACAAGACAATCCGGGGTCAGCGACGGATTTGTGCCGGATGTCGCCGGAGACGAGATTTGTCTTTATGCATATATGCTATCCGTACTACGAGGAGATGATTTCGGTAGCGAAACATTATCCGAATGCCTATATAGATATGTGCTGGGCATGGCTGATAAACCCGGTTGGTGCGAAAGATTTTTTGAAGAAATATCTTGTTACGGCACCGGCGAACAAAATCTTAACCTTCGGCGGCGATTACGTCATAGTGGAACCAGTTTTGGGGCACGCTACTATAGCCAGAAGAGGGATAGGTTTGGCTTTGTCGGAATTAGTCGAAGAGGGGTGGTTGAGTATGGAG
This sequence comes from Planctomycetota bacterium, assembly GCA_020350405.1. Taxonomy (GTDB): domain Bacteria; phylum Planctomycetota; class Phycisphaerae; order Sedimentisphaerales; family Anaerobacaceae. Next base: position 2,946,411 of record CP070715.1, on the reverse strand, counting down.
AATGCACTGGAACTGGTTGATGCAATAATGCACGGAAATGCGCGGCGTATTTTCAATCTTAATCAAAAGACACATGTGTTGAAGAAAGCAAAGTGGGGATGACGGAGGGCGGATAGGGAAATTAAAAATCAAAATGCAAAAACCAAAGACACAGAGCAAAACTTAAAAATGTTGACTCCTGCCTACGACGTTCAGAGGCAGGGCGGGGGTGCGGCAGGCGAGGAGAACGCGTTTTTTTGGTTATTAGCTTTTCCAGTATTTAGCGGCAGGTTCGCCGAGCTTCTGCACCCAGGTTCTGCGTCCCTTTGTGAACTCGACTCTGTCCTGGTAAATCCTTAGGACTTTGACACCGCGTGTCAGCTGGTCCTGGTAGAAGACATCACCGTTGATGAACACAGAAGGGCCGTCGCTATCGTGCATAATGGCATCGACGACGCCGATAACAGGCTCCTCGGGTTCGGGCGGGGCCTGAATCTGGACCATTGTCTGGGCGACATGCTCTCGCATCAACTGCTCCCAGTAATCGACCTGGCGTAAAGAGAGTTCTCTTTGCTGCTGCAGACGAGCGAAGTCGTTTTGCAAGTCCTGCATATCTTTGAGCAGGTCATCAGCCACTTTATCCATTGCGGTGGGCACTGCGATGTGGTAGTCGGCGAGCCATACGAGCATGGAGGTCAGCTCCTCGGGTTCGGACGAGAGCAGAGGGTCGGCAGGCGTGCATTGAGCGCGAGATTGTATCAGGCCGCTCAAGAGGGTTCTGTCAACCCGCGGAAGGCCGCAGAGTGATTGCTTGAAGTTTGTCAGGTAGGTTTCGAGGCGCTGGTTCAAGGAGTTAAGGCGTGCCGGATAGTCGGCCTCAATGAGCTCTCGCTGGCTGGAAGCAACCTGCTGAATAACCGGTAGCCTCTGGCGCTGGTTGTCGAGGCGCTGCTGGGTAGCCTGCTGGTCTTCGGTCTCGGCGGCGCGGCAGTCGCAGAACATAACGGCAGCGGCGAAGAGCAAGACAAGTGCAGAGAGATAGAAAAGTTTTTTGTTTTTGCGCATTTTTGTTCTCCTTTCTCAGACCGGGATTCGACCTGTATTATATGGGGATGGGACGGAGGCGCGGCAGTTGAAACTCCTCATCACCCAAAAAGAATATCCTTAAACCTCAACGATTTACGATAACCTATTATATCACAGAGGGGTACTGTGAGGCAAGGGGTAAAGGTTTGCTCGGCTATAAGAGCCTGTAAATACGGGACTTACGCGGGAGGAAATTTTTATCTTGCGGTATCAGGTGCGGCTTGCGAGTTGGGGTGCGAAGGAACATTAAAAGGTAAAGTGGAAAGCGTAAAGCCACAGTGGAAAATTTAAAGTTGTTTACCTACAGCTGAGAATTGCAGGGGCAGGCAGGTGGGGTAAAGGTTGGGGTCGTAGAGAGACAAGCTTACGCGATCTGGCGTGGTAAAGGGATGATTTTGGGATTTAATTTGCGGTTTTTGGGGTAGTTTTGTATGATGGTGGTTGTGAATATAGCGCGGCTGCGTTTAATCGAAGGGAACAGCGTTGCTGATAATACCTTGGAAAGTGGATGTGCCGCAGGACCGCTGGCCGGTTGCGAACTATTTGATAATAGCGTTATGCGTGGCGGTGTTCGTTCTGGTGGCGTATCTGTTTTATCAGATGTACGCAGAACAGGACGAAGAGGGCGTTGATAAGGTGGTTTGTGAGCCGGAGGCGCCGGAATTGATTAAGCCTTATGTGCTTGAGGAGTTTTCGGTGACGGGGCTGTTCGGGCATATCTGGCTGCACGCGGGTCCGCTGCATCTTTTGGGGAATATGCTGTTTTTGTGGGTGTTCGGTAACGCGGTCTGCTCGAAGTTGGGGAATATAGTTTATCTGCCGGTTTATCTGGTGCTCGGGGCGTTTGCGGGTCTGGCCCATCTGGCGTTTCAGGGGGGAGCGGCGGTCGGGGCGAGCGGTGCGATAAACGGGGTCGTGGGGATGTATTTAGCGTTCTTCCCCCAGAATGACGTGAGCTGTGTTTTTATAATGTGGCTTCCTTTTGCGCTACGGCCTTATGTGCGGGCGTTTACGATTTCGGGTTACTGGGTGATTTTGTTCTGGCTGGCGTTCGATATATGGGGGATGGTGAGAGGGGGAGGTGGTGTGGCGTACTTTGCTCACGGGGGCGGTTTCGCGGCGGGGTTTTTGTTCGCGCTGTTGATGCTGAAGATGCGGTGGGTTGTGATGGACCGCTGGGAGAGGTCTATTCTTCAGATATTGACGGAGCGGAAGCAGCCGGTGCAGGAGGAATACCGGGGGGACCTTGGGAGGTATGGGGTGCTGGCGAAGGAGCTGGAGGCTGAGGAGAAGGTGGCGGCGCCTATTAAGGAGAAGCGTGCGGCGGGCGGGCCTGTTAGGGAGAAGGTGAGGGAGGTTAAGGCGCCGGCGACTGTTACGGAGAAGCATACGGCGGTGCCTGTGAGGGAGAAGGAGAGGAGGGTTAAGATGCCACCAGCGGAGCCGGTGGAGAGGCGGAAGGACGAGTTTATCCGTTTTGTGTGCGTGTGCGGGAAGCGGGTGAAGGTTCCGCGGGCGCACGCGGGGAAGGTTGGGCGGTGTCCGGGGTGCGGCAAGGGGGTGCGAGTGCCGGGGTAAAGGGGGACGTTAGTCAATGGCGGTTGGTCGGGTTCGTTCACCGTGCTTTTTGAAGTGGGCGATGGCGTCTTCGCGGGTGGTGAAGTCCTGGTCTGTGAACAAGATTGTGGTGTCGCCGATTCGGATTTGGTCGCCGTC
>CP070715.1:2927287-2943530 GCA_020350405.1 Planctomycetota bacterium | reverse complement strand
GAGGCTCAGGGATGGGTGGTGAAGAAATGTTAACACCCGAAAATGTAGGGAGAATGGCGATGGAGGCTAATAAAAGGCGTAAATTGGGCGGTAAGATTGGTATTTTTGTCATTTTAGCTGTTTTGGCGGGCGGAACCGTTTCCCCCAACTACGGCTATGCAGAGCCTCTAAGGGTAACGGCGGAGATTCCGCTCAGCGCGGCGGCACGGGACCAACGATTATCACCCGATGGGTCGAAACTCTATGTTCTTGATGGAAGTACCGTCACTATAATCAACACCGCAACGAATTCTGTGTCCGGCACAATAAATTCGTCTGCGAGCAGAATGACGTTTTCTCCAGGTGGTGACAGAGCCTATCTTGCAAGGAGTGACGGCGTGGATGTTGTTGACCCAACAACCGAAGTTATCATAACAAGTATTCCTACAGGATGGAGCTTTTGCCGTTGGCATGGGACGGGAATTGAGTATGCTGGGAATGGTAAGCTCTATGCTGCGTATGATGATTGTCGCGCTCATGCGCAACGAGTTTTTGAGATTGATCCAAGCACGAATTCTATCACCCAAATCTTTACGGTTGGGAACACACTTGCAGGATTCTCGGTGGCGTCTGATGGTTTGTTCGTTTATGCTGTAAGTAACAATGAAAACAATCTATACGTTTGCGACACAACAAATGGAACTGTTTCCACTGTTAAACTTACCTTTGGTAGTTTGGGCCGTCCGCAGGACATGATTATCTCGAATGATGATTCACGAGTATATGTGGCCAATGCAGGTGTAGGTGAGTATTGCTGCGTGAGAACACTTGACATCGTGGAGACATCAACTCACACTTTACTAACTACTGTTTCGTACTCCAATCAAACGGGGCGTGTGTTGGCAATCTCGCCGGATGATACACGAATTATGGCTGGAGGCGATAGGGTGGTTGAGTTTGTCGATTTGGTGACTGAGACGTCCGAAGGAGCTTTCGGGTCAACCTACGTTACTGATGTCTACGTGAGTGCTGACGGTACTATCGGATTGGCTGGAGCAGAGAAACTTAAGTTACAGGTATTCGACCTGACGGGCCCTCCGGTCCTAGAACAAGAATTTGACTTTCAATCTGAAGGGGCGGAGCGGGAAAGTTGCAGGGGAATAGAAGAGTCATCAAGCGGAGACCGGTTCTACGTGCTCGCATCAGAACTCGTCGTGGTCCTTGAGGTTACTGAACAGGGCCCTGATAACACTACCCCAGTTGCATGTATAGTGGGAGAGGAGAGGGTAGTTGAGGCAGAGGAGGATTGTGTGGCGCAGGTTGTGCTGGATGGTTCGTGTTCGAGTGATGCGGATTCTACGGCAGGAACGAATGACGATATAAATGACTTTGACTGGTACGAGGTGATAGATGCGTGCGAGCCGAACAGTGACATTTACTTAGGCAGCGGGGAGGTCATAGAGTGCAATTTAGGGTTGGGTGAGCATGTAATTGTCTTAGAGGTAACGGACAATGCGGGGGCGTTTGACAGCAATGAGGCGGTGATTACGGTTGAAGATGCAGCCGCGCCTGTGATAACGCTAAATGGGGCGGATATGGCTGTATTGGAATGCGGGGTGGACAGCTATACAGAAGAAGGTGCGACAGCGAGTGACAACTGTGATGACGATGTGCTGGTTGTAATCGGCGGCGATACCGTTGACACGTCAACGTGTGGAACGTATGAGGTGACGTATGATGCGGCTGACGATTCGTGCAACACGGCAGAGCAGGTTACAAGAACGGTAATAGTGGATGACACGATGGGGCCGGTGATAGCGCTAAATGGGGCAGATACGATTGTATTGGAATGTGGGGTGGACAGCTATGTTGAGGAAGGCGCAACGGCAACAGATAATTGTGAGGATGATGTAGCGGTCGCTATAGGTGGGGACGTGGTGGATACGTCGGCATGTGGGACGTACGTCATAACATATGACGCGACTGATTCGTGGGGGAACGAGGCGGAGCAGGTTGTACGGACGGTGGTTGTGGAGGACACTGAGCCGCCAGAGTTTAGTGTGGTTGTTGAGCCGAATGTTCTTTGGCCGCCGAATGGTAAGATGGTTGCGGTTAGGCCGGAGTGGGAGGTGAGTGATAACTGTGATGAGGAGGTGGAGGTTTCGCTGATTGGTATTACTATGAGTACGGCGGGGGATATTAACGATTATGTTGAGACAGGCGATGATGGCTCGATTTATCTTAGGGCGAGGAAGAGTAAAAGCATCAGCGGCAGAGTTTATACGCTGACATATCAGGCGGTGGATAACTCAGGGAACGTTACAGAAGCGAGTACGACCGCTGCAGTTCGTCACAGGAAGGGACCCAAGAAACTCAGTGGTAAATCGTTGTCCAGGCTGCGCGGGAGGCTACAGAGGCGGCTATATCGCGGCGGGCGGTAATCCCGCCGAACAGGATAAGTGGTAAGAGCAAGCAATGGGCTGGAAGTTATGGCTTATCGGGCCTTGCAGCCTTTTTTATGTTTGCATGGGGCCTTTAGGTCAGGTGTGAGGATCTGAGGGTTTTGGTTGGAGAGGCGCAAACTGCAAAATTGTTGATTAGGAGGTTAACTTCTGCTATAATGGTGGGGTTGTACAGTTATTTTTTGGAGGAGCGTAGTGCAAGCCCTCCAGATACTCGAAACTAAGTTTTTGGATGGGAATGAAGTCACTTGTTAGTCGCGAGATTCTTTTTGCCGCGCTGGTGTTCGTGGTTTTGCCGGCGGCGGTTGAGGTATGTGCAAGACACGTTGTATTTGACGTGAACTCAGCGCCTCTTTTGGAGCCGGGTCGGGCGGAGCGGCCGGAGTATGTCGAGAACGAGATAATCGTGAAATTCCGGGGCAACGCTGCGGATGCCGTTGAAACGGGACTGGCGAAAGGCGGGTCGGCGAAGGGGCTTAAATTATCTGATTCGCTGGATGAGCTGAACAAGAGATACAAATTAAAGAAGGCCAAGTGCCTAGCGAAGAACTTCAAGCAGAACAGGGGGCGGGTAAAGGCACTGCTGGAGAAGGACGAGGCACTGCTGAGTAAAAAAGAGAGGCGTATTGTAGAGAGGCTCAAGCGGGCGCCGAAAGGCGCAAGGGTGCCGGACCTCAGCGGGATATATAAGCTGGAGCTGGAGCTGGAGGCGTGGCAGTCTTTGGAAGAGGTGGTGGCGGCGTACGGCAGCGACCCGGATATTGAGTACGCGGAGCTCAACTACATTGTGAATATAACAGCAAGTCCGAACGACGCTCATTACCCTATACAGTGGCCATTGAACAACACTGGTCAGATGTATCCAGAGAGCGGCAGATATAACAGCCCGCCGGGAACGCCCGACAGCGATATAGATGCTCCCGAGGCTTGGGACTTACATATCGGCAGCTCAGAGATAATAGTCGCGGTTGTGGATACGGGTGTTGATTACGCCCATAGAGACTTAGATGATAATATGTGGGTCAACGAGGCGGAATTGGCCGGAACGGCGGGGGTTGACGACGACGGAAACGGATACGTGGACGACATATACGGCTATAACTTTCTCGTCGGGAACAACGACCCTCTGGACGACCACGGTCACGGGACGCATTGTGCCGGTATAATCGCCTCGGAAGGCAATAACGGGCTCGATATTGCCGGAGTCTGCTGGAAGGCGCGGATAATGGCACTGAAATTTATTAAGTGGGACGGGTGGGGGGAAACGGCTGATGCGGTGCCTGCTTTTTATTATGCGGTGGAGCACGGCGCGGATGTCATATCCAACAGCTGGGGCGGGGGGCCCTACTTGCAATCTCTGCGGGACGCCATAGAGTACGCACACAGTCAGGGAGTGATAATGGTGGCCTCAGCCGGCAATAACAGTACCAATTCACCTCAATACCCCGCCTATTATGAGCATATGATTGCGGTTGCTGCGACCAATTCCAATGACGAGAAAGCACCTTTTTCCAATTACGGTGACTGGGTCGATATAGCGGCACCGGGGGTTGATGTTCTATCGTTGCGGGCGAGCGGAACATCGGCGGGCACAGTCTACGACCACTACACCACGATTGGCTCAGGCTCATCGATGGCGGTTCCACATATTGCAGGAGCGTGCGCGCTTTTGCTGTCGGTGAACCCGGTCCTGACAAATGAGGATGTATACGATGTTCTTATGGAGGGGGTAGACCCGATTGCAGATGGGATTTGCCTGGCAGACGGGCGTCTTAATCTTTTCAAGACAATTCTCGAGGCCGCTCCATCAAAAGGTCGGTTAAATCTCGACGCCGATTATTATACGTGTTCAAGTGTTATCCCTATCTCGCTGGGCGACCGCGACCTTGAGGGCCGAGGCAGTCAGGAAGTGACCATCACATCAAGCGGGGGTGATTCGGAAACGGTTGTTCTGATAGAGAGAGAGCCGCCAATAGGCTTTTTTACGGGGGCGATTTCGACGGCTTCGGGCGAACCTAACACTGAAGACGGCCTGCTGCAATTATCTCATGGTGAGGCCATTACTGTTATATATGATGACGCCGATGACGGCAGCGGTAATCCTGCGACGACGACGGATACGGCGGCGGCCGACTGTGAAGGTCCTGCGGTCATTGACATTGTGGTTGATGTGCCGGGGCCAGAGCCGACGGTTAGCTTCGCGACAAGCGAGCCTGCGAGGGCGCGGTTAGCCTGTGGTCAGGCTTGTGGAGGGCCCTATATAATAGAGGGGGCAAGCTCAATTCTGGCAACAAGCCACGGCATAACTTTGAAGGGGGTATCTCCCCAGACGGAGTACTTTTTTATAATCGAGGCCACCGACGCTCATGGCAACACGGAGGTGCATGACAACGACGGCGTTTGCTACTCATTTACTACAGATGATGGTCCGGGCGATATTTACGTTCCGGGAGAAGACCCGAATGCGCCGCTGACGATACAGGAAGCTATCGACGACTCGTGGGACGGCGGGACGGTGTGGGTAGCCGACGGGACATACAAGGGCGATGGCTACCGCGATATTGATTTCAAGGGCAGGGCCATCACGGTGAGAAGCGAGAACGGGCCGGAGAACTGCATCATCGACTGCTATAACAGTCGGCAGCAGTGGCACAGGGCCTTTATGTTCCATAGTGGCGAAGACGGGAACTATGTCGTAACCGGGTTTACTGTTATTAATACAGGACATCAGAAATATACGCCAAACGAGTATGGTGGAGGGGTTAGCTGTATCGGAAGCAGCCCGACGGTGAGCAACTGCATCTTCAGCGGGAGATTGGGCAACGCAATGGCAAACACGGCAGGCAGCAACCCGACGGTGACCAACTGCACTTTCAGAGGCAATAACCGGCCGGCGATGTTCAACGAGCACAGCAGCCCGACGGTGGTCAAGTGCAGGTTTATTGACAACGTGGCGCTGGGGAACTGGAGCGGAGGCGGGATGGATAACCGCTACGACAGCAACCCGATGGTGATTAACTGCACGTTCATCGGCAACAGAGTTGGTAGCGTCGGCGGCGGGATGTGCAACATTGAGAGTGACCCGACAGTGATTAACTGCGTGTTCAGCGGCAACCGTGCGGGCCTGCCTGACCCGGACGACAGCGGTCACGGCGGGGGGATCTGCAACCTTAGCTACGACCCGGCGGTGACGGTTGTCAACTGCACATTCAGCGGCAACTCAGCCAACACGAGAGGAGGGGGTATAGCAGACGCCTACGTTGGCAATTCAAGCGTGAGCAACTGCCTCCTTTGGGGTAACAGCGACAGCAATGGAGTGAGCGAGTCTGGACAGATTCACAGCTGGGCACCGGCGGTCAACTATAGCTGTATTGAAGGCTTGACTGGGGCTTTAGGTGGAACGGGCAATATTGGTGACAATCCATTGTTGATGGACGCCGACGGGCTGGACGATATTGTGGGCACGAAGGACGACAACCTGCGGATATTGCCCGGCTCTGCGTGCGTGGATGCGGGTGATAACACAGCGGTTCCAGCTTCCGTCACCATAGATTCAGACATATGGCCCCGTTTTGTTGATGACCCGAACACGCCGGATACGGGCAGCGGTGCAGGCGCGATTGTCGATATGGGCGCTTACGAGTATCAGGGCAGGCGTGACTTATACGTTGATGATGACGCTGGTGGCGACCCATCTCCGGGAAGCCCTGCAGCAGGTGACCCGCTGGAGAACGGGACCCAAGAGCATCCGTTCGACACGATTCAGGAGGCCATCGATGTTGCACAGGACGGTGATACTATCATAGTAGCTACCGGTACGTATTTAGAAGGTATAAATTTTGGGGGCAAGATTCTGACTGTTATATCAACGGACCCGAATGATGCGGCAGTCGTAGCGGCTACCGTTATCGACGGCGGTGAGAGTGGCAATGTGGTGAGTTTTGCCAACGGGGAAGGGGCTGATGCAGTTCTTGCCGGTTTTACGATTACCGGTGAGGGCGTTGGTATATACTTGCATGGGGCATTTCCGACGATAATCAACTGCACCATTGAGATGGAGGAAGGCGTGGCTATGGACTTGTGGCATGCGAGCGAGCCAACCATCATCAACTGCACTATTGTCGGGGAGGTAAAAGTGCGACCGATTGTTACTAATCTGCGTACGGGGGAGATTTATGATTCTATTCAGGATGCGATTGATGATGCGACGGGCGGGGATGAGATAGTGGTTGGCGAGGGGATTTATTACGAGGGCATTGATTTTAAGAACAAAGAGCTGATTGTCAGGTCAACAGAGCCAAATGATGCGAATGTTGTGGCGAGTACTATTATAGAGGGAGGGGACAGGGCGGTGAGCTTCGCCAGTGGTGAGGGGACAAGTGCGGTGCTTGCGGGTCTTACGATTAGGGATGTTAACGTGGGTGTCTGGTGCGACGGGGCATCCCCAATAATCATCAACTGTACAATTAGCGGTATGGTACAGGGCATCTACAGCAATGAGGGGTCTGTGACAATTCTGAACTGCGTTGTAGACAGCGAGGCTTCGGGCATCTTCTGCCAGAGTGGGTCACTAACGGTCAGGAACTGTAGCGTGGGTGGTGGAAGCACGGGCATCCGCTTGGAGGGCGGGACAGGAACGATTGCGAACTGCACAATCGGCAGTGGAGACATTGCGTTATCCTGCAGCAGGGCATCACCGACGGTCAGCGGCTGTACGATTATCGGTGAAAATATCGGCGTCTATTGCTATAACGCATTTCCGGGATTTAGCAACTGCACGATTATCGGGTATGAAGTTGCCGCCCTGGACCTATGGCATATGAGCGAGCCGACGGTTACCGACTGCAACATTGTAGGCGAGGTAATATTTCATTCGACGATTGAGAACCTGCGGACGGGGGAGTTGTACGATTATATTGAGGATGCCGTTAATGAGGCATCGTCCGGGGACGAGCTGGTAGCCGGAGAGGGGGTCTATTATGAAGAAAACATCAGCGTTGTAAGCAAAGGCGTAACACTGCGGTCAACAGACCCGAACGACTCAGCGGTTGTGTCTCGTACTATAATAAGAGGCCATTTGGACATTGGGAAGTGGTACAGTTCAGAAGAGCTAGTGGTCAGCGGCTTTACTTTTACTGACGGCGGGCGTATCTCCTGCAATGAGAGCAGCCCGACAATTGCCAACTGTGCCATTACGGGGGTCACCGGGCCTTTGGGAGCTATCTACTGCTATGATGCACATCCGACAATCATTAACTGCACGATCAGCGGGGACCCATATGCCATCACACGGTATTACACGAGCGAACCTACCATTATAAACTGCACTATTGAGGGGGAGATTCTGGTCGGAACGGTTGAGAATCTGACTTCCGGGCGGAAATATTTTGTTTTAATTGGAAATGCCATTAGTGACGCGGAGTCCGGGGATGAGATATTGGCAGGTGAGGGAGTTTATTATGAAAACATCGACTTTTGGGGCAAAGAAATCAAGCTGCGGTCGAGAGACCCGAATGACGCAGCGGTTGTGGCGGCAACAGTTATCCACGGGGATGCCAATGAGAGTGTGGTGAGTTTTACGCATAACGAAGGACCAAGCACGGTACTTAGCGGTTTTACTATTACGGGCGGTCGCAGCGCAGGTTACGGCGCGGCCATAGCCTGCCGGCGGGACAAGACCCGTCCGAGGATAAGCAACTGCATTATCGCCGGCAATGCAGGCGCCGGGATATACAGCGAAACAAGTCGACTGCAGGTCACCAACTGTGTCATAGCGGGCAACGGGGGCGCCGGTATCTACGCGTTGGGGCGGACAAACGGCACAATCATCAACTGCACCATTGTGGAGAACGGGGCCGAGGGCATTGAGGCCTGCAGGGGCAGACCAAAGATTAGCAACTGCATCATCTGGGACAACTACGGGGATGAAATATGCGGCTCCATAGATGTGAAATACAGCGACATCGAGGGCGGTTACGACGGTGAAGGCAACATTGACGCTGGTCCATGGTTTGCCAGGCCGGGATATTGGGCTCATGCCGATGATTTGAATATGGAGGTTGAGCCAAATGACGCCAATGCCATCTGGATTGGAGGCGATTATCACCTTCTGCCGGGTTCGCCGTGCGTAGACGCAGCGAGTGACGTGAATATCTATAGTGATATCGAAGGTAATATCCGGCCGTTTGATTATCCGGATGTTGACAACAATGGTGAACTTCCCGAGTTCGATATGGGGGCATACGAGGTGTTTATGCCCTGGATGGAAGTTCCGATGAAATTTACGCCACGGGTCCTGAACACGAAAAGCCGCGGCAAGCAGCTCAAGGCACATTTAATTCTGCCGGAAGGTTTTGGCGTTGACGATGTTGACACTGATACGCCCGCCATGCTCGAGCCGCTTGGCATCGTATCAGAGAAGATGAAGGTCTTCATCAATGATGACGGGCTGGTTGAGATCAAGACTGATTTCAGGCGGGGCGATTTTTGTGCCGGTGGAAATTACGGGCCGGCTGAGGTCATTGTTGTGGGCCTGCTTACCAGCGATGAATACAGCCAGTACTTTTACGGCAGAGATACAATAAAAGTAACCGGCAACAATCTTGAGTCGCTTGCGGCTTTGGCGTCTCACTGGCTTGAGAGTAACTGCCGTCCGCCCGACTGGTGTGAGGGGGTCGACATGGACCGCAGCTCCGCAGTTAATTTCATGGATTTTGCGTTTTTCGATAGTTGTTGCGTTGAGGTCATTACTCAGCAAACAGGGCGGGGGGCGAGATGGGATTAAGAGCTGTAGTTGTATCGCGCAGAGGCAGCTGTCGGCGGCAACGGTGGCTGGTGAAAACCGGATATCTATGGCAACCTGACACAGTTTAGCCCGGACGCGCTGGGCTTTGAATCCTGTACCGACAATCCGGTTTTGTCTTGCGTGTCTATATTTACCTGTTGTTCTTTAAGCGTCTGAAAGGTCTTGCAAAATTTGCAAGACCCGTTAAAAAATAAGCTATGTATGCTGTTTTTTTGAAAGGGAAATACAATGGAATTAAAACTTGATGTAAAGACACTAATCATAGGGATTGCGCTGGGCGTAATTGTCACGGCTGTATTAGGACAGGTTAGCGGAAGTGCGGACAAAGCCGATTTTGGCATCGCGGTGCAAAGCCGGGGCTTCGCACTTGTGCGAAGCTTGGACGGGCTGTTGTACTCTGTTGATTTGGAGAAGGCCAAAGCGGAATTAATTGAGAATACGGACAACAGGAACAGGCCTCTGAACTTAAACGTCGCATTGACAGCTGAGAGATATAGTCCAAGATAGCAGTCAAAGCAAGTTAACCGATTGGCGGCCGCTGCGTTTCTGCGCGCTTTGCGTTTGCATTGTTGTACGGGTTCTTGGCGTCGTGTTGAGCATCTCTGGGCGGCGGGGGCCGCAACTGCTCGGACAGGTACTTGCAGAACGGAGAGGAGCTCGGCAACCCGTGCGTATAAAGGCGCTTGCATTATCCCGCCCAATGTTTTCAGCAAGCAATCCCAAAGTTAATTCAGCCGCTAAAAAGCGAATTGTCAAAGCAGACAACAATTAATTAGTTTTTGCCGGCGGTGTTTGTTGAGATGAAGCGTGAAGATGCAGAAACATAAGTTTTTATAGGTCGCTATCGCAAAACAAGTCAAGCCGAATTTGATTTTTTTGCTTAACCTGAGTTGACCTTGTGCCGATAGAACGGTTAAAAGTTACGAGAGCAATATTGAGTTTGAAAAAGGAGTGTTAGAAATGGGGATTCAAAACTGGTCAGAGGATATCATTCTCGTGGACTTGCCCCAGGAACCGGACATGGGAGAGGAGCTTAAAAATGTCACTGAGATCACACGTGACAGAGGCGACTGCGACGTAGTGGTCGATTTTTCCAGCGTTGACATTGTAACATCTTCCAGTCTTTCGAAGCTCCTTAAGCTGCGTAAGTTGCTGGCTGACTGCGGTCATCGGCTTGTTTTCTGCGGTGTTGCGGCTGCGACAAGAGGCATCTTTACAGTAACCGGTCTTGACGGGATATTTGAGCTTGCCGATGACAAGTTTGTAGCCCTGGCAAGCCTGCAGCTTGTCAATTAACCGGCGAGCCCACAAAGCAACTTGACAGAGGCATATCTTTTGGATATCATAGAGAGGTTGAGGCCTTGTTGAGCCGGCTACGAAGACCGCTTTGGTCAGCGGTATTCGTAATCTGCTCGCGAGGCCCATATAAAAGCAGGACAGAATTAGATGGACGAAGCGACTCTGCAGCAAATCGAGCAGATAATAGGCCACACGTTTTCCAATCGCAATCTCTTAAGCAAGGCATTCACTCATTCCTCGGCGGCGGACAATCGTCTTTTGAGTAATGAGCGTCTGGAGTTTCTGGGCGATGCCGTTTTGGCGGTGGTTATTTGCCAAACAATCTTCGAGCGGTTCCGAGGTTATCTGGAAGGTGATTTGACGAAAATAAAGAGCATGCTTGTTTCCCGCAGGACGTGCGCTCGAATCACCAAAGAACTTGGTTTGCAGCAATTCCTGAGCGTCGGCAAGGGCATGGCATCAGTGCGTGGTCTGACAAGTTCACTTGCTGCGGGTTTGCTGGAGGCCATTATCGCGGCAATCTACATTGACAGCGGATTCGAGGCTGCCAAGAGTTTCATACTGAGGAATTTTGGTCCACTGATTGAGCAGGCGAATGCGGAAGAATCTCAGGGCAACTTCAAGTCGGTACTACAGCAATACGCCCAGCAGCATCTTAATACAACGCCTGTATACACAGTGCTCGACGAGCGAGGACCCGACCACAACAAATGTTTCGAATCGGCGGTAGTGATGGCAGGGCGTCATTTTTCGAGCGCATGGGGTACGAATAAAAAAGAAGCGGAACAAAAGGCTGCTCTTAACGCGCTTCTGGAGTTAGGTGTTCTTGAGGGGTCTTTGCCGGAACTAGGCGGCTAAATCGCGACGGGGGTAACGTGTCGGGCGGTCACAGTGCCATCAGCCAGACCAAAGCAAATAAGACCAGCGCAGTTACGATTATAAAGACGACGATTGAGCCGAATAAGGCGGCGGTCTCTTTGAAGAAAAGCGCGGGGGCGATGGTGGGCATTTTGGTTGCTTTGTAAATGACAGCTATGGCGGCCACCAACGGCAGCATCCACAGCATCGACTGCGGGTCTGTTGCGAGCCGCTCCGGTGCTGTAAAGGTTGCCATTACAAAAAAAACGTGCAACGACATTTTATGCTCCGGTGACTTCAGTGGTGCGAAGATGGGCTAAATACAGGGCGTTTATGACGCACAAGAGGTTAAGCAAGCCGGCGGTGCTGGTATAAATCTGGCCGATTTCGTTTGGCCAACCGTAGACGGGGAAGCCGCCTCCGGCGCTGATATGGCCGAGGACGAGGACCATTGGAGAACTGATAATTTGTGCGGCGTAGACATACCAGGGCGTAGCCCCGACGGGGTCAATCACGCCGATTGAGCCGATATACAAGCCGGCACAAAAAGTCAGGGTAATAGTTACGAAAATAATGACGGCGCGTTTTTTTTCTTTGAGTATGAAATGGCCCGCTCCCGGCACGAGCCAGCCCAGCAGTCCCACAACGAACAATGATATCAGATGGTTTTCTTTTGAGAGCAGTGCCACTACAATTTTCCTTTGGATTCCGGCGGTACGTTGCTATCCGCCGGGCGGTCATCGCGGCTGATAAATCTGAAGTTCGTACGTTTCAGTACGTTTTCAGGGTTAAAGTGTACCGGCGCCAGCGATTGAGATTGAACAAACTCTTGCTTATAGCCTCGCATGGCCTTAACTGTCTCGTAATCCTGCCGATAGAGTCGTTTGACCAAGACATCCTTTAGACAGTAGTGGCTCATATTCGGCTTGAGTTCCAGAACGAGAGGCAAATTGCCAGGGGTGTTGCTGTCCTGCGGTATAAGCGAATAAATCCGGTCCCTGAGGAGACTTTCTCTTTTGCGTTCATTGAGCAGCAGGTGTGCTAGCGGGTCACCTTCGGTCTGGACAGCCAATGTTTTCAGGGCCGTATGGGGAATTCTGCGCAGGTTCGCGAAATTTTGCAGCTTGAAGGTTCTGGCACCGGTCTGGGCCTCCGTGTCCAGCCGGCCATAGAGTTCGTTGAATTTGTCAACCGCGCTGTGCCAGCCATCCTTTGCGGCAAGGTCAAGAAACTCATCGGCCTTGCTTCTGGCAGTGTCCATTGCGGCGAGTTTTTTCAAATCCTCCACCACTTTCTCTCTTACCGAATAAACATTTTGTCCCGTCTGGTCCGGCGCGTGCTCAAGCACGAGGGTATCGATGCTAAAAGACTGGTCTATGCTCTCGGGTTCGGCGGCCTTTTCAGCTTGTATCACCCGCACAAGGGCCATTATTTGGCCCGCAATTTCGCCGGTCATCTGTCCGGAGATATCCACAAGCGGCCCGATATTCTGATACAGCCTGGGTTTTTGTATGTCGAAGGGCCCGAGTTCACTAACACCCAGCTCATCGAGGGCGAAAACAATCCGGGTGAGTGGGACGGGGTTATATCCATAGCCGGCTATGTAGAGCGCTCCGAGGTTTTCGTCGGTCTGGATATCGGCGGCACCAAGCCAACCGGTTTTGCCGGCGTACACGCTGATTTTATATTTTTGGCTCAATTGGTCAGCGGCAGCTTCATAGTCGCCGGCCAACTGCTTAAACTGCTCAGAACTGAGGGCCGCGAACTCTGTATCTACATCCAGGAGAGCGGCTTCGCTGAGAGTCTTTGCGTCCTGGAGAATTCTATCGGCTTTGAAATTTACTTTTCTGTGGAGTAAGCCTTTTAAAATCGTGCCGGCCACTTCGGCGTAGGTTCTTGTTCTATCGATTGTCATTGAGTTCGGGTCGTTCGGGTCCAAGGGGACCTGTTCGGTGAATAGTTGGTCCCTGTATTTCTGATAATACTCCTGTGCCTCATCGTTCGTGGGTCGCGTTACAATGGCTGAAACATCGTCAAGCTCGACGGCGATGTATTCAAGGCGGACTCTGTCATGCAGCTTATAGCCGAAGCCATAAGGGTTCTGTTCGGTTACTTCTGCGGGAAAGTACTTCTTGTATTGGTCAAAATGGGCGGAGATTTGGTCCTGCGTCGGCTCGAGCTGGTTTTCGGCGAATACGGCAGAGTCAAATTGCACGAATTCGACGTCCATTCGTTCATTTTCCCATTTTACATTGTGCATTATCTGCGAGGCGGTAATATCTTCGGCGGCACAGACCATTTTGGCGTAACTCAAGACCGCCATCAATTCACTGAAGGTTGTCAGTATGTCTTTCTCTGAAAGGCCCTGTCGGTTTACTATCGAGCCGATTAGCTGTTGATACGTTGCGCCGCCGGTGATATATGGTATGGTTCTGGCTAGCTGATTGCCCGAGAAGTTGTTTGATATTTTCACACCGGCGCGTCTGACCTCATTTTTCAGCAGCAGCCAGTATACGTCGGCACTCATTGCGCGGTTGTAAATATCATTGATTTGCTTATCGCTGACGGCGTACTGGTTTGTCTTTACTATTTCTTTTATTTGGTTGACGAATGCCGGCGAAGTCGTCTGGTCGGCAAACAGCAATTCGCCCAGCACTGCGGCGTGCAGGTCTCTGGTGCGAAAAATGGGCACGCTCAAACTTCTTAGGATGTTGTCTGCACTTAGCATCTTGAGGATTTCGAGGTCACGGCGGGCGAGGGCCAGGTCGTAGTTTGTTATCGGCTGGTCATCAGCGAAGTAGGCGACTACCTGACGGCGGCCAGCAGCCCTTTGGCCGAGCTGCTGGATGTATGAGCCGCCTATAAATCCGACCATTATGACGATGACCACAACGGCCATTATCTTCTTGTTATTCTTGCGGAACCATCTGACCAAACTCATACCTGCGCTCCGGATTTACCTGGAAATCGCTGCTTATATCGATTTTTCAAAGTTCACAGTATATTAAACTGCCCGAGCTTTGCAAGGAAAATAGCGAAATGAGCGGACAGCGGGCAGAAGACAGCAACAAGTGTGAAGGGCAAACTGATGTTGCAATCGGACAGGCAAGAAAATCCAAGAGAAATGGGGGCGGCGTATTATTTTGGGCGGAAATAAATTACTTGCACTCGTAGAGGGCGGAAAAGATAATAATCAGCGTCTTTTAACATGGATGTTTCTTAGAAGATTCGAAACCCGAATTTAGGAGGTTTTAAAATGAATGAAGGCCAAGAGAAGCCGAGCAATTTACTGGACACTACGGATTGTCTGGAAGCGGTTGGGGTATTTCGCGGATGGAAGAACTTCTTGTTTATAATCATAATAGTTTGCCTTGTATTACTTCAGATATCGTTCTGGCTTGTGAATTTAGGCTACGTTAAAGTTGAGGAAGGCAAAGAGGAAGTCTCTACAGCTGCGGTCAAGGAGGCGGAGCAGATCGAGCCAGCAGGCGAGGCCAAGGGGGAGATTGAAAAGGCGGCAAAACAGGTTGCCGGCGAGGCAAATGAGCCGGCCGAAGCGGCACCGCAGCAGGCGGAAAGGCAAGAGCGGGCCCCCGACTTTTCTATCATAACATTTGGGCGCTTAGCAGGACTTATTCGGTTCTTCGACTTTGTGCTTATATTGGCGGCAGCGCTTTACTGCCTTACGATGCTGTTCGGCTTGAAGGTTTCACTTCTGGGCAGGCTCGGTGGAATAAACCATATCAGCCGAGCATTTTTCCTGTCGCTGCTTGGGCTGGTATTACTTTTGCCGTGGCAGAGGTTCTTTGCGGGTGTGGTTGCCGGGGCGATATATACGCCTGGGGAGCTATTGAGGTGGTATACTATTGAGACAACCGGCGGGATATTTGGCATCATCGTTTACTACCTGCGGTTCAGCGGCTATTGGCTGATTGTGCTACTTTTTGTTATCTTCGCGCAGATTCGCAGCGTTCGGTGGGCAAAGGCGATTCTCCGGAGGTTAGAGGTAATATAAAAGCAGCAATTGAAAACGGCCGGACTTCTATTGGTCCCGCTGTTTCGTCAGTTTCAGGATAAGGTCGCGTCGATTAGCGTATTGCTCAAGCAACTTTTCGCGCCGGCCCAGTTCGAAGTCGTCAAATTCAAACCCCGGGGCTGTGGTCGTTCCCATCAAGGCGAACTTGCCGCCATGTTTGAGAAATGCTCCCTGCCAGGTATCTTTAGGCGCTGTAACCTGCACGCGCTGGCCTTTGGTTATGTCGGACCCCAAATCCACCACATTGCTGGATCCGTCCGGATGCAACTGCAGCATTGTAACCGAATCGCCCAAGTAAAAATGCCATACCTCATCGCTGGTTAATCTGTGTAGACTCGAACAGGTATCGGGGGTGAGAAGATAAAGAATAGCTGTTGCGAAGGCTCGTTCACCTGTGTACCTCACCGGCAGGCCGAGGCGGGTAATTTTTTCCGGGGCCCGGTAGGTCTCAATGTAATATCCTCCCTCCTTCTCCAAGGGTCTCATATTAAAGAATTCTATTATTTCTTGGGCGGTGGTCATAGTGGGCTAATCGCCAATATCAACCTGCGGCCAACAAAGACACTCGGGCCTTGCCCGAGGGCATTTGTGCTGTGGAAAGGACCTACGGCTGGTTATCGACATTATCTTCAGTATTTTTTTTGGCAGTCAGTCTGTTTTGTCTGGACTGTGTCCGCATATTCGATGTATTGTCGCGCGTGATCGGTAGCCTTCTTATTCTTGTCCGGCTCCCAGTTATAGTCCAAATAGTTCTTATATGCTTGTGCCGCGCATGGTGTGTTTTCCATGTGTTCGTAACAATAT
>CP070715.1:2916351-2927187 GCA_020350405.1 Planctomycetota bacterium | reverse complement strand
GCATAGGATGTCCTTAAGACCCCAGAGCTCACCTACGGGGACCTCAATCGGGTGAAGGTCGGTGCCGTCCCACCATACAATACTGCAGCCTCGTCTGTCTGTGTTGATGGTGTTGCGCATATATCTTATCCGAATATCTGTGTAACCCGCAGTGCTTAATTCCTTCTGAATAGAGGCCAACTTGCCAATTTTTGCTCCATAGGTGCCTGTATAAGCCGCCTCGGTAGTAACATCGGCAGTGCCTCCTGTCGGCCCTTCTGTTGCAATCCAGCCGCCTGTCTCAAAATCGCCGCTCTCGAAGCCGTCTGAGAAAATAAGCACGCCCGGGTAGGTAACGCTCGCCGAGTCCTCGCTCGAGTTGCCGGACTGGTTGCTCGAAGTATCGGTAGCTGTAACCACGTAGTAGTAAGTTATCGAGGGCACAATCGCTCTGTCTGTGTAGGCACTGGCATTTAAGTTCGAGATTATCTGACTGTAAGGGCCACCCGAACTCGTCGCACGCTTCACGCTGTAATGTGACATGTCGGATTCCCCGTTGTCGGCCCAGTCAAGGTCAATGCTCGAGCCCGCCGCAGTGGCCGTCAGACCGGTCGGCGCCGCCGGTGGTGTCGAATCCGGGGCAGGAGCTGAACCACCGCCCGGATACTCGTGACCGCTAATATCAAATAAACTGCCCTGCGGAATACTATTGCCCCAAAAGTCTCTTGTTCCGGGGTCAATTCCAAACTCCGTCTGAAGGTCCAGACCCGCGTCTCTGCACTGAGAAGTCGATTTCAGCTTAAAGCCGCTAAGGTTCGCCAGATTACGTGGTCCTAATACCGGATGGTCATGAACATCAACCAGCTGCGGGCCAATCTCCATACCTACAGGCTGGCCGTCCAACATCTCCTGACCCGTAGCTGTCCGCCAGGCAGCCAGACTGTTATATATGGTGCCCATTCCGTCAATTACCAGCGGCTCGCCGCTCTGCCAGTAAAGGTTGTTCTGGAACGTAAAGCCGGCAATTTTCTGGTAACTTATCAGCTTTTTACCGGCTTCGGCTATAAAGATGTTGTTGCGAAGGTTGATGTTACTGTAGCTGCCGCCCTTCCAGTACCAAACATCGACTGCTGAAGAGCCCGGCATTGCGTCCGGACCAACGTACACCGTATTGTTATAAACCTCTACATTGTACGGCTGCCCGCCTTTATCGGTGTAAAAATTAATGGCTCCCATCTCATTTAATTGGCCCTGGTTCGCATTGATGTTGTAACGATAGATGTAATCATGAGCCGGACGCGAACGCGCGAACTGCATCAGTAAATCGCCGCCAAAGTTGTCATGCGAGTAGCAGTACTGTATAGTGCCGTAGCTCGTTCCGCCGTCAAGGTCGAAACCGCCGCCGTCGCCGCCCATTGTCTGCCAGTCGTGAACCTCGTTGAACTGAAAAACTATATTCTCAGTCTCCCAGCACCATATACCCAGAGGCCCTCCACCGTCTGCCATACACCACTCGCCGCCGCTGTACGCTAAGTTGAATTCAACCAAAGCTCCATCCAGCGCCGAGAGGTTAATGCCGCTGCCGGAGTGCGGGCCCCTTGGGCCGACACCGGTGATGTCATGCATCACGCAGTCGGCGATGTAGAAGTCATTGTGAGACGATTGGTTCATCGGCCACTCGGAGCACTTGCTACAAATTCCCTCCTTGCCGATGCCATAAAGCTCACAGTTGGTAATCTCAACGTCCCTGAACCCGCTGTAGCCGTAGCCCATCAGCAGTATTCCATACCCGCTGTAGTTGGTCACGTCCACATTGTCAATGCGGATATAGTCCACCCTCGCCCCGGCCGTGCCAAGGTCCGCTTCTAACCGAAGACCTACGTTCTCGTCCCACCGGTCGCCTTCGTTGCCGGGACCCACAAGAATCAGGTCCTTTATTTCAAACCCTGCGTTGTTGTAAACCCCCAGGCCGGTCGTTGGGCTGCCTTCCACGCCCATAGTTGAATTACTCAGCGTCGCCCTCCCCGTTCCGTATGAGCCGACCGTTATCGGGCTTGTCGACGTTCCGCCCTCATCATCAAAAGCCAGCTGTCCGCTGAACGTCTCGCCGCCTTCGAACAATATACTGTCGCCGGCGCTGAACGTCACGGTATTCACCTTGCCAATCGTCTGCCAGGCCGTTGATGGTGACGTCCCCGCAGCGCCGTCATTGCCCGACGGACTCACATAGTAATCGGTCCCTAACGTTGTGCCCGCTAAAGCCGGCACCAAAACAAGACTTACCAGACAAATTATTCTCCTAAACATAATATGTACCTCCTTCAAAAATCCTTGATTAAAACTTTTATTACTCCTGCCGCTTCTTGTCTTTCGTCACCTCCTTTCTTCGAGCGGCCCCCTGATTTTCTCCCAAAATCCATAATTCTCCGTTACCTCTTATATAAATCACGCATAAAACGTGCAAATTCGACGCCTGCCTACACTGGGTGTTTGTACAGAAAAGACGCCGATTACGCAGCAAAATCCTTACTTTAAAGAGCAAAGCCCCGTTCGAAAGGTTGCTTTCACACGCTCACTGCCGCCCAAGATTATACCCTCCCGCGCCACCAGCACAACAAAATTTCTGCTTTTTTTCCAACCCTCGAAGCGCAGCGCAGACCCCGCGCTTGACCCGGGGCCCGGAAAATTTCATGATTCTAAATTCTTAATTCTGCGTCAGCGGCCGCCCATAACTCCCAGCTTCTAATCGGGGCCCAACCCCAAAAACTAGAAAACGCATCCGACGCCACCTCATTGCGAGAAGCAGAGCGACCTGGCAATCTAAAGCCGTTTTCCCTTTTTGCGGTTGTTCATCTGTGCTTTTAGACGTGCGCGAATAGATGAGCGCATTTGCGAGACGCCGGACTCAGATTAAACCCGGCGTTATACATGAGAGGCATCAGTTTAACTAATTTTCACTTCACGGCAGCCTTGCGGCGCTCGAGAACTTCGCCGATTTTCTCTATCAGAGCACTCAATTCAAATGGCTTAACAACATAATCCTTCACACCACAAGCCTCAGCTCGAGTAAGGTCCTC
Organism: Planctomycetota bacterium; assembly: GCA_020350405.1. Taxonomy (GTDB): domain Bacteria; phylum Planctomycetota; class Phycisphaerae; order Sedimentisphaerales; family Anaerobacaceae. The sequence goes on along the minus strand of CP070715.1, from coordinate 2,924,131 downwards.
CCTTTGGCTGCGCGCGCTTACCATTATAACCACTCTGCCCACACCTTCTGGATGCTTCCTCAGGGTCTCAAGCATCTCGAGCCCATCCATTACCGGCATCCTCACATCAAGCAGCACAACATCCGGCTCATCTTCGATGGCCTTCTCCAGCCCTTCCTTGCCGTTACTGGCGGTGACGACCTCATAGCCGCTCATCTCGAGTCTGTCTTGAAGCATCAGCACAAGGTCCGGTTCATCGTCAACCACAAGTATCTTATGCTTTTCCGCTCTTTTCTTTGGTCCGAAAAAATCAAACATATCTACTCTCCATTGCTGTCCCCCGGCCAAAACTTCTTTCCACTCACATACTTGTGTCCCCATCGGTCAAATCCCTGTCCCCCTATAGCTTTTTTACCTCCCTTATTAAGATTTTTACGTATCCCCTGCGAATCACATCCCCCTGCCCCTCGTAGCGAAGCGAAGACCCTCGAAGCGTAGCGAAGACCCCGTGAGATGACGAAGGCTATCTCTCTGGGGCCGCCCTTCAACGTTCAATGTTCGACCGCTCTGCCCCGCTTCCCTATCCGCCATATTTAAACACTCCCCCTCTTCTCACTTTTCTTTCTTTCCCAGCGCCTTCAACACCTTTTCAAACAGCTTCTTATCCAGCCCCTCTCGCGATAACACCTTCAAATTCTCCCGCCACTACTTCCGCACCGAACCCGCCTCCCAAAAATGCGAATAATAACGCTTCACCCGGCCGACATACAAGTTTATTTAATTCTTATCAAGCGACGACCCGTGTGGACCTGTCCGAACATATCTATCTCACGAACATGAATAAAGCACGCACCTTCAGGAAGGTTCGCAGGCAAATCGGCCCGCCAGATATGCCCCGTCTCTGATGCCTCCGTGGCCCAGGAGGCACGCGGAATGTTGTATTCTTTTTCATAATCAAGTACTTGCTCAAAATAAGGGTCTTTTCTCATGACCCGTTCCATCTCTGTCCACCTGCCGCCTTCACCGATTCGCATCTGCACCTTTGAACGCTCCGAAGCTGCGAAGACATTAACCACAACCTCACCTTCAGCTGCTTTGTCGGCACAAATTTCTTCCGGAGCCCGGATGTTCATCTGGTAATCTTCTGGCCTGCGAAATGCCTTAAAACGAATTGTATACTCGTTCCCGTCAAAGCTCAAAACAGAGTAACCATTAGGCACGCCGTTTGTCATCGTTGCGTGCGCGATACCGACTTCATCCGGCACTCCCGTCCACCATGCCCCGCTGACACTGCCGCTGATATACAAATGATGCGGATTACTCCCATACCAGTCGTACTCTTTCCCAAGGAACAGATGCTCTGTCCTGTGAGTATGCCCGGCCACAGAAACTGTATACGGATGTTCTTCGAGAACTTCGAATAATTCGCGCCTGCCCTCCTCGAAGTGCTTTTCAGAACCATGCATCAGCAGAACAACAAGTTGACCCTTATCTAATAGCTTAAGGTCGTTACGAATAAACTGCAGTTGTTTTGCATCCAGACCCTCGTAGTATTTGAGCCGCTCTTCATCCCCCCTGTATGCTACGATACTGTCCAATACCAGAAAGTGTACCGGCCCGTAGTTAAAGCTGTAGTACGCCGGCCCGTAAACGCGCTTGAATGTTTCAAGCGAGTGCTCATCACCTTTAGCGTAGTAGTTTATATCATGATTTCCCGCTGCGTTATACCAGGCCAATCCTATGAGTGAGATGATTTCATTGACCAGGCCGAAATCTTCAATATTATCGCATACTATATCACCGAGCGATACGCCGAAAGCTGCGTCAATCCCTGCAACTTCCTCAATCGCATCATGGGCAATATAGTTTACTTCCTTCAAATTCATGGCCTGTGGGTCGCCGAAGATTACAACATCAAAACGTTTCGGCTCCGGTTGTTTATAAAGAGCGAAATCTATTGATTCCGGCTGTGGGCCCGTCGGACCGATTCCGGGATGCCTCAGACCCGCCGGCGACCCTGCCGGCTTGTGAATGTAATAGAAAGCAGGAAGGTTTACTTTATTTACTGGGGTCATCCAGTTCCTCGGTTTGATTACGAATATGATTCCCTCTTCCACTTCCAGCCGGTACCGGCCGTTCCTGTCGGTTGTGACAATATCTCTTCCATCGGACACATAAACTCCTGCTATGCCGGGCTCTCCCATATCACGCTTGCCGTTGCGGTTAATATCGTTAAAGACTATACCTGTATAGCCATCGGATGAGCTTTCCTGCAGGCTCTGTGTGCATCCTCCTAACACCGAAATCATAACCAAAACACTAAAAAGCTGTTTCATTTCGTTTCCTTTCCTTACAATTTATTTCACATAGGATTTCGACTAATTCTAAGTATTCGAATGAAACTTGCAACCAATTCCCCGAATCCCAGCGTAGGCTGGGATCCAGACGTCTTTATAATTCATAATTCGGCGTAGCCGCTTCCCCTCTCCGCAGGACTATGGACGTTCGACTCCTTTCCCATCTTGTGTCTTGAGTCTCTGGTCTTTGGCTTGAGAACGGCTGTATCGATTCTCCTCACTAATCAGTGCCCTTAAGGCCGTCAAAATTTTAGTGATTGCCGCTGAAGAAAGCTTTTGATATTCTTGTGGCATTAGATGGCTTACTATATCAGACAAGGGCAGCATAATGAACAAATTAACACGCAGAGATTTTCTTGGGGCCGCGGGTGTCGTTTTAGGAGCCGCTTTACAGGGCTGTCTGCAGGTTGGGAAATCTGAGAAAGAGACATCGAAAGCTGCAAAATGGCACGGCTTTAAGTATGCGATGTGTAACGAGAGTATGACCGGCAAAAGCTGGCGTCAACAGTGCCGGATTGTTGCCGATTCTGGCTATAAGGGTATTGAAATCGCTGCGTTTACATTAGTCAAAGAAGGGGTCCACGAGAAAACGCCGGCCCAGCGCAAGCAAATGCTGGCGGTAATGAAAGACGCCGGTATCGAATGTGCAGGTTTGCACTGGCTGCTCGCGCCGCCGCCAAAAGGGCTGCACTTTACGACAGCGGATAAGTCGGTACGCGAAAAAACGATAGCATACCTTGATGAGCTTATTGATTTTTGCGGCGACCTCGGCGGGACTGTTATGATATTCGGCTCACCGAAGCAACGCAACGCCGTCGGGACCACCGTCGAGCAGGCCGGGAAATACTTCGTGGACGGCCTGACAAAGGTAGCTGACCACGCGGCAGAGCGTGGTGTTAAAATCCTGGTTGAGCCCTTGGATACGAGCCAGACGGACGTTGTTAATACAATGGCCGAGGCCATGGAAACCGTCAAACAGGTTGGCCATCCTGCCATTGAGCTTATGTTTGACTTTCATAACACCACCGATGAAACAGAAGCCTTTGATTTGCTGATAAACAAATTCCATGAACATATTTTTCATGTCCATGTCCAGGAAATGGACGGCAAACATCTCGGCACAGGCTCAGCAGTTGATGAGTATGTCAAAGCCTTCCAGGCCTTGAAGGATTTGAAATATGACAAATGGGTATCTCTCGAGGTGTTTGATTTTTCGCCCGGCGGAAGAACTATAGCACACCAATCAATGAACACCCTCCGCAAAATCGAGACCAAATTGATATAATCGTTTCAATAAATCTCTCTGCAGCATTTTAATTTAATTCATAACTCATAATTCTAAATTCCGCTTTAGCCGCTGCCCCTCCAGGCTATCCGCTATACGCTATACGCCTGCTTTTCATAAGCCTGTTCTTTTCTCCGAAAAAAAAAGCCGGATTCCTTTGTGATTCGGAATCCAGCTTCGGAGGAGGGTGATGACTTTTCCTAAATCAGCCCGGCCAGCCGCGTACACCCTCCGCCTGTACGGGCCGCGCCGACTTCGGAATATTTATTACACAATGCTCCCTCAGCCGCCCTTTCGCCGCGCTCAAACGCCCCGCTCCCATGATGCCCCCTTCAACATCTTCCTAACCCACTTTCTTTTCATCTTCAATATATGTTACATACCCGTCCCGGCCGCGCATTAGCGCCAAAAAAGCATCCCATTTAGCTAGACCCCTATTTATTTTATGTGGTTGCCTGCACCCCGGGTGTCCCCCATAGTAAACAACCCACTTATCAGTTCCCAAAATTATGTCATTCCTCCCCCGTCGTCAACAGGAAAGTTAAAAAATCCAAAAAATATCGCAACATTTACCTCTCCCGCCTATCTCCCCCGTCTTCACCAGCTTCCCCACATAACCACTCGCGATTTCCTACCTACCAATCTTCTCCGACCCCTGACCCCCGACCCCGGGCCCGGGAAATTTTTTCCAAAAAATTCGCTTTTTTTCCAACTTTGCGCCCCATCTTTTGTAAAAAGCGCGCTAACTTTTGTAAGTTTGACGCAAACTTTTGTAAATATTCCGCCTTTCAAACACTTTTCCGGACAACCCACCCACATTTTTCGCCCAATAGCAAGGGTCCGCTCGCAACACCAAACTCCCCAATGCGTATTTCCCGCCCAAAATCAAGCCTCACCCTCGCCCAAATCTATACTTCCCAGAACGCCCATATTGCCTATTTTAACTAAAGTTTTTGAGCCGACCTCTCCGATAGTATGTTACCTATATTAACACACGAACCCCCGTAGAGCCGTCGACGTGGCGTAATAGGCAATACGGAGAATATAGATAGGCCAATTGGGAGACTTAATCATGGGGAACGAAGTCATTCTTGGACGTTATTTGAGGAGCTTGCTGACGGGCGACAGAAAGGCGTGCCGTGCGGCCATCGAGCAATCACTGCAAAGCGGCATGCCCGCAAATCTGGTCTACGTCGAGATAATCTGGCCTATTATGGTGGAAGTCGAGCAGCTGTGGCGTTCTGACCGCATTACGGCCGCTGAGGAGCATTTAGCGACCAGGATTAACCGTACAATTGTCGACCAGCTTCAAAACAAGCTCCCGCGAAGGCCTGCAAAGGACAAAAAAATAGCCATATGCTGTGCGCAAGCCGAGTTACAGGAGCTTGGCGCGCAAATAATGGCGGATTTGTTCGAAAGTGACGGCTGGGAAGTGAAATTTGTCGGTGGCGGCCTGAGCAATGAAGATATTCTTGCGTTTATACACGAATATGCTCCGGACATCCTGCTGATTTATGGTACGGCGCCAAAGCAGGCACCTGATGTGCGGCGACTGATAGACACAATCAGGGAGATAAGCGCTTGGCCGAATATGCGGATAATGCTATCTGGTGGCCTGTTCAACCGGGCAGAAGGCCTGTGGGAGGAGGTCGGAGCCGATTTGTTCGCGGCGACCGCATTGGAAGCCCTGCAGGTCGCGGCGAAGGGGAGGCGCGCAGAGCCGGAGGGAAGGACCATAAAGCGGCGCCGCAGGAGGCGGGAGCAGATTGTGGAAGGCATATCACCTGGGATGGAGTGAGTGGTATCGAGGGCGTGGCGTTTGTGGTTAGGTTCAGACCTTGGGTTTGGGGGCTTTGGGTCGGGTGGAAGGGGCCGTATTTAAGTAGGAGGGGCGGGAGAAGGCCATGTTTAAGTGTGGAGGGTGGGGGTGACACGAACTGTTGGACTAATGGGTATGATAGGGCGTGCTCAATTGCCTGCGGGAGGAGGTTGGCTTAGGTGGCGGGACATATCCGTAAACAAGTAGCTGGGGGTTTAAACCGCAGGTCGTTACGGTTGCTACTGCCCGAGTAACAAGGGAAATTATACGTCGGGAAGTTTGTTACGATTGTCGGGGCAGTTGTGAGGATGTTTGGAATTGACTATTTGGTGTTATATCTTTAGTATAAATGGTCATGCAGCAGTCGAGAGTACGCAGGTAGAATTGAACTGGGTGGGGTTTTGGGAGTGAAATATGACGATTGTGAGGCTGGGGGCCAGAGCGGTAGAAGACGTAGGTAATGTGGGTCGGTTCGCGAGGTTTTTCTGGCGGGCGGTTGTTGTGTCTGTTGGGAGTTGTGTGAGGACCGGGACGTACCCGCTTATATGGGCGCAGATGAATATTATTGGTGTGCGGAGCGTGCCGGTCATAATGATAACGGGCGCATTTGTAGGAATGACGCTAGCGATTCAGGCCTACGACCAGTTAGCTGGTTTGGGTTTGGAGGAGCATTTAGGGGTCTTAATTAATATCTCTGTGGTGAAGGAACTGGGGCCTGTTCTGGCGGCGGTTATGTTAGCGGGGCGTATTGGCGGGGCTTTGACTGCGGAATTAGGGACTATGAATGTTACTGAACAGATTGATGCGGTCAGAAGCATGGGTACGGACCCGATACGATATCTGGTGGCGCCGCGGGTGTTGGCATGTCTGCTTCTCACACCGGCTCTGATTATCTATGCCGATTTGCTTGGTATTTTAGGCGGGTATTTTGTGAGTGTTATTCAATTGGGGATTAACAGCCGGGCGTATTGGAGCTTCAGCGCGTCTGGCGTGGAACTGTGGGATGTGACCGTTGGGGTCGTAAAAGGTTTTTTCTTCGGAGCGGCCATTGCGTGTATTAGCTGCTATAAGGGCTTTACGTGTAGGGAAGGCGCTGAGGGGGTGGGGCAGGCGTGCACGGAGGCCTTCGTGGCGAGTTTTATTTCGATATTGGCCCTCGATTTCGCGTTGGTGGTGATTTTCAAGGCGATTTACAATACTTTTTGGCCGCTTAAGAGTCTGGTTTGATGGTGCGTAAGGAAGATCAAAGAGTGGAAAAGGGCGACGCACGAGGTGGCGCACAGGGTCGCGACGACAACAATATAATAGTCGTCAAGAACCTGACGAAAAGCTTCGGTGATAACGTTGTTCTTGATAATATTTCGCTGGCGATTGAGAAGGGCAAGACGACAGTCGTGATTGGGCCGAGCGGATGTGGTAAAACCGTTTTGATTAAGAATTTTATCGTATTGCTGCGGCCTAGTGTGGGGGAAGTTTACTTTAAGGAGAGACGGATTGATAACCTGCCTGAAAGCGAGTTGAACGAGATACGCACTCATTACGGTTTTCTTTTCCAAGCTGGGGCGTTATTCGACAGTCTCAGCGTTGGCGAGAACATAATGTTTCCGATAGTCCAGCATTCTAGAGTAACCAAAAGGGAACGGTTGGAGGAGATTGTAAGGGCCAAGCTTGCTATGGTTGGTCTTGAAGGTTTTCAAAATTACTATCCGGCCAAACTTTCGGGTGGTCAGCGAAAGCGAGTGGCGCTGGCAAGGGCGATTGCGCTCAATCCGGAAGTGATTTTGTACGATGAGCCGACGACTGGGTTGGATCCTATTCGCGCGGATATAATCAATGAGCTTATTTTGAGACTGCAGAGGGAGCTCGGCGAGACGACAGTTGTTGTTACACATGATATGAAGAGTGCTTACAAGGTGGCGGACCGCATCATTATGCTTTATGACGGCAAGATTATTGCTGACGGCGATGCCGACCATATTCGTAATCATCCCCATTCTGTTGTGCAGCATTTCATTCACGGTCAAGTCAGCGAAGCCGACCTTGCAGTTCTGCGGGCCAGCGGGGCGATTTCCAAGGCGCAGTTTCTGCCGCGCGATTTTGAGGAATAAAAAGGGCGATGGGGAAAATGCCGGACAAGGTCGCCAGCGATTTGGCCAAAGCTGTGCGTGGCGACGTCTTTACGGATATGCTGCACAGGGTGGCTTACAGCACGGACGCAAGCATTTATCAGATAATTCCCGTTTGTGTTGTTGCGCCGGGTGACGCCGCCGACGTAGCCGCTGTTGTCAAATATGTCGCAGCGAAAGGCATACCGGTGGTTGCTCGGGGGGCGGGCAGCGG
>CP070715.1:2909183-2916251 GCA_020350405.1 Planctomycetota bacterium | reverse complement strand
GGGGTGCAGGCATCCTGAGCGTGCCCGGCCGGCGATGGAGGCGTGCGGAATCGATGTTTTTTCGACGGTTCGAAAAGTTGGGCTACCGATAGAGGTTGTACGCACGAGGCGACAGTGTCCGAATTATTACGGGCTGATATTAGTGGATTAGGTGTTGGCACTGTGGGTGCCGATATAGGTAAGAGAAAGATACGGAAGAAGATTATATAGTGAAGGAAAGACAGGTATGCCGGCGAATATAGCACATATGCTGATAGCCCATGAGGCGCTCAAACGGTTGAAAGCAGATGGAGATGAGGGGGTCAAGGAATTTGGTGAGATGCTTGACGATACGGGTACGGGGAACTACCGGGCATACATGAATTTGGGTAGTTTGGGGCCAGACCTTTATTACTACGTGGACATTGGCCGTTCGCTGCAGGACATTCTTGTCGACCGGTATATGGAGGCGAAGGCAATAACGCGTTGGTCTTACCACCTTCACTCGAGCCAGCCGAACGTTTTTCCATTAAGACTGATGGAGATATTATTCACGGATGTGGACAGAAAAGATGGGAAGGTTGAAGACCTAAAGGACGGTGACAAGAGTAAGCTAACCTACATTGCGGGGCACCTGACTCATATAGCGGCGGACCAGATAATCCATCCGTTAGTGAATAAGATAGCGGGGCCTTATTACGCGGAGGGCAAGAACCGCGGGAAACACCGGGAGTGCGAGGTGTTTCAAGATTATTTTCTGTATAATAAGATTTATGAAGACAAGATCGAGCGGGATCCGGGGTATGGATTCTTTGAGCAGAAGTTTCACGAGTGGGTTGACTGCGTGAAGAATGTCAAGGAGCTCGAGGAGTGGGTGCGGTACATTAAGCGTGAGAAGCTGCGTATAAAATGGAACATTCGGAAGGCGTTGCGTTTTTTGAAGGTAGCGAAGATGAAGAACACGAGGGACTGGTTTCGTTACTTTTTGCAGCGTGGTTTTGCAGAGACGTACAGTATTTATCCGTCTGAGGAAGCGATAGAGGATTCGGTTGATAATCTGCTTTTGGTTTTGTGGACGTGTCGACGGGCCGGGCCTTATAAAAAGGTTGCGAAAGAGTATGAAGAAGACGCGGAGAAGCGCGCCGAGTATCTGAAGTATATAAAGGACGACGAGAAAGGCATAGATTATATGGAGCGTTACGAGGAGGCTGTGGAGTTGTCAGTGGTATACCTCAAGGCGTTGTATGAAGTTTATTTGGTCTTGAATAAAGCGGGAGATTTTAACGAGCATTGCAAGGAGCGATTTTTGCGGATTGTCAGTGACGCTGACCTATCGTGTCCGTTGAAGAGGGGGATGCCGGTTGGGTGATTATTTGCGTTCGTTGAGGTAGTCCCAGAGCTGGTAGGAGTCGAAGGTGAGATTGCAGGTGGGGCATTTGATTCTGCATTGGATGGGTGAGTCGACCTGTACGAGGAGGGATTTTATTTGCTCGTTTTCGAGGCACTGCCTGCAGAAGGGGCCGTTTTTAATCCGGCGTTTTTCATCGGTGAGATAATAGGCGGAGTCCTTGAAGATGAAATTTTCCTGAGATGAGAGGGCGGCGCGGAGTCGGGCCATTGCCTTTTCTTTGTTTTTCAGCTGCTTGAGGAGGTCTGCTACTTCGGCTTGGATGTATTTGAGCTTTTGCTGGAGCTCGGTGTTGTCGGTCTTTTTGGCGAGTTTCAGGGCGTGTTTGATGTCTTCGGCTATACCCATTTTTCGGTCCCTCGACAGATAAGCATAAGGCCTAATTAGTATTGAGGCTGATTTTAGTGAATGTGTTTTCGGTTGGCAAGGGTATTTTTTAACCAGCAGCTGATTTTTTAGGCAGTAGTAGGGATTATTTTTTTCGCTTTCGGACGATGAGGAAGACGAGCAGGGCGGTAACGATAATGATTACGAGGACTTCGCCTTGTCCGAAGAGCAGTGCCAGCATATTTTTTTGTCTCCTGATTAGGGTGTTATTCTCTTATTTCAGGGCGGTGCGAGGATAACGAGGTAAGGAATATTTGTCAAGATGGGTGCTTGCAGGGGGAGATGGTTTATTTTTCGACGGGTGCGGGCTGGGCGGTAACTATACGGTTTCGGCCGGAGCGTTTTGCCTTATAGAGGGCCTCGTCGGCACGCTGCATTATGGTTTCGGTATCGTCGGCGAAGCCGTCGGCGGGGTTCCATTCGGCGAGTCCGCAGCTAATCGTGACGGCGGCAATGTTGGGTATTGAGATGTTTTTGACCTGATGTCGGAGTCTCTCCAACAGCGCTTTGGCGCAGTCGACGGTGGTTTCGGGCATAAGGACGACGAATTCGTCACCGCCGTAACGGGTGATGATGGTGTCGGTCAGCCTGATATTTCGAATCATTATTTCGGCCAACTGCTGGAGGGTGCTGTCACCGGCGGCATGTCCGGCGGTGTCGTTGATTTCCTTGAAGTTGTCGAGGTCGACGATGGCAACCGAGAAGGGGTGCTTGTAGCGAATCGCGCGTGCGAGTTCGACGGTCAAGACCTTGTCGAGGACGCGCCGGGTGCCGACGCCGGTGAGGGGGTCTATCTCGCTATCCTGTCTTGCCCTTTGGTAATCGTAGTAGAGCTTGGCGTTGGACAGATTGACGCTGAGGATTTCCTGGAGGAGTGAGGCTTTGTAGAGCAAGAGCTTTTGCGAGCTGACGGCAGAGGGCTTGAAGCAACACATGCAGAGGAACCCCTGCCGGTTGATGTTGTGGTCGCCGGCGTCGTCAGACTGGTCGTAGAGATTGAGCGGGATGGTAAGTCTTGGGGGTTTTGAGGCGGCTTTTTTGCACTGTTCGTAGATGTCAGCGCAGACAGGGCGTCTATTTTTAGTCAGTTGTCTGATTTTGGGCGGCTCGAGCAGGTCTCTTCTGGAAATCGGGCAACCGCTTCTATGAATTACCAAGTCGGGCGAAATTCTATGGGGGAAGCAGAGGACGGCGCGGTCCGCCTGGAAGCTGTGTGGTATTTCGTTTATGGCTAATGCGATAACCTCTCTCAGATTTAGGCTTTTTAGCTCGGTTGAGAGCAATGCGAGCTGCTCTGCGGCGGCTTTCATTTCGTTGTTAGTGTGCAGGCGATAAGCAATGACGTCCCTGCTGGAAATCATGCCTACGGGCGTGCCGTTTTCGACGATGGGGAGGTGTCTGATTTTGTGTTCGGCCATAAGCTGCTCGATTTTTTCGATTGTGTCGTCCATGGTGCAGAATATTGGGTTGGTCGTCATGATTTCGCTAACGAGTACATTGTTTCGCGAGACGGATTTTGTGGAGACTTTTGAAAGTATGTCTCGTTCGGTGAGTACGCCGGTAAACTTATCGTCGGCGTTGAGGACAACGAGGCACCCTACCTTGTGGTCTCTCATTTTCTTGGTGGCTTTGGCGATGGCAGCGTCCTCTTTGATTGTCAAGAGCTTGCGAGGCTGTTTTATTATGTGCTGAATGTCCCAGACTGTCGGTGCCCACATATTCTTTTTCCTACTTAGTTCCTAGTCTTGCTCACTGCATTTATCGGATAAAAATGTGGCGTTGGTTACCGAAAAATATTTGTAGTGATGCGTTTTCTGAGGAAAAACGAGGCTATTTTGTCAGATTGTGAGAAATCCTACGTCCGGGGGAAATATGGGGGTGGTGTGGTCATCGGCGCCATTCGGGTTTGCGAACCATCAGGGGCGGCATATGCTGAGATTTGCGGCTTCGATTTGCGTTACCGGCGCAGCTTCTGCCGTTCGGATACCAAGTGATATTAAACGTTGGTATTCCCAAAGCCTTGTAAATAGCTTTTGGGGGGGTGGACCTTATGTTCCAAGGCAACCTGTTTTTTCTGAATTTGCAGAACATCACCATCTCTTCTTTTGTTTAAGGACGCGCTCATCAACTGCATCACCCTCCTATCGGCCAATTCGTGGGGTGACTTTTGGGAAAAGCGGTTTTGAGGCGTAGGAGGCAGGGTATTTGCGGGTAAGTGACCGCTTAAGCGACTGGTTTAGAGGCTAACGGGTATATTTCTTTCGGCGAGGTATTCTTTCATCTGGCGTATGGTGAACGTTCCAAAATGTGCGATTGAGGCTACGAGGACGGCATCAGCGTGCGCTTCAGTGATTGCCTCGTAGAGGTGTTCGAGTGTTCCAGCGCCGCCTGAGGCAACGACTGGCAGAGAGACGGCGTCGGCTATTGCCCTGGTCATTGGGATGTCGTAGCCGGCCAGGGTGCCATCGGCGTCCATGCTTGTGGGGAGGATTTGGCCTGCGCCGAGGCCCTGGGCCTTTTTTGCCCATTCGACGGCGTCGATTCCGGTGGCAGCGGTGCCGCCGGCGACCATGACTTCGAAGCCAGAGGGCAATTCGGGGTTGCTGTTCGTGTCTATCGCGACGGTGATTTTCTCGCTGCCGAATTCGTTGGCGGCTTGCTTAACGAAGTCGGGATTTTTGACGGCGGCGGTGTTGATGGACACACCAGATGCGCCCATATTTATGAGTTCTTCGATGGCCTTGCAATCGGTGATTCCTCCGCCGACGGTCAGCGGGATCGTGGCTCTTTCGACGGTTCTTTTTACGGCGTCGAGCAGCGTCTTTCTTTTTTCGATGGTAGCAGTTATATCGAGGAAGACCAGTTCATCGGCGCCGGCCTGACTGTATACGGCGGCGTTTTCGGCGGGGTCGCCGACGTCTTTAAGCTGGACGAAGTTGATGCCCTTGACGAGTCGCCCATTTTTTACGTCCAAGCAGGGGATAATTCTTCTATAATCCATATGGTTTGCTCCTGAATTAAGTACTGCTGCTAAAAATTCCGGCTTTAGGCCCGGCGAGGGAGTATACCAAATCTTTTGGGGGGTGCGAGAAAAAAACTTGACTAAAAGCCGTGGCTGTGTTAGATTTGGACTGCGATTTTACAGGGAAATAGCTTTTTCGGAGTATATGACAATGGCAAAGGGGAAAATGCCCCACGCCGGGCACGACAAGCACCTGTGCTATCTGAGCAATTTAGGGTTTCAGATGAGCCACCCGAGGGACTATAAAAGACTTGTGAAGAACGGCAAGTTTCTCTGCAAGGTTTGTGGGCGAGTGGCTGCTGCCAGAAGAAATCTTTGCAAACCTGTGAAGCTGTGAGGCAGTTACTGTTCGGGGATTGGGGGAAGTACATATTATACTTATACTTCCTGGGGCGGTTTGGGGAAGGTGTAACCTGGCGAGGCCGTGAAGTTAGTAAGGCCGAAGGGTCTTTTGCAATTACAGACTGCGGGTGAAGAAAGAATGGTATATGGGTGAAACCAAGGGTTTTCAGCATCGGGCATTGTTTTTGCGGCTGAGAGAAGGTAGACTGCGATGGCTGTTTGGGCGAAGATTTAACAAACATTTACTTTCGCTTAGTGCGCGCGAGGTTATGCTTGGTCAGAAATAAAAATGCAATTCATCACCCTCCTCCGAAGCCGGCCAGTCCTTAAGATGGCCGGCTTTTTTTGACGGTGGCGGGGAAACGGGCGTGGCAGGATGTGCGGCCGCAGTTGTTTTAGTGGGCTTTAGGGTTCATGTGTACATAGCGGCTCAACATCAAGTGGCGGTTTTTACCATTTTATTTGTTTGATGTCGCGCCAGCTTGTCGGCTGCAGGTCAATTTCGAGTAATTCAGCGTTGCTGATAAGCCACTGGTTATCAGGCTGTTTTTGCAGGTTCAGTTCGACTTTTGTCAGGACTAATCGTTTGTATACCTGAGCTATGTAACTTCGCTGGTCGAACACGATGCGTACGGTGAAGATTGCGACAGCTTGCGTACCGGATATTTCAATGGAGGTGATTCTGGTTATGTTCTTTTCGACAAGCGGCTCGGACAATCTTCTTCTACAGTAGTAGAGCAAATCTTTTTTGGTGCTGTGGAGCGAGTCGCGGTAGTTATCGGCGATAATCGGCTCAATAGCATCGGGATTTTCATCTTCGACGGCCGTTACGGCGGTGGTGATTACGGCTTTTATTTTTTCGAGGTCTGTTTCGACGAGATAGTCGAGGCCGAAGGCCAGAGCCGCCAGGAGGGGCGGGAGCAGCCAGAGGTACGACAGGTTTTTTTTCTGGATTGTTCTGCGCAGAGCAAGCACGGCAAGAAGGGCGATAACTGCTGTCGCCAGCAATGTCCAAGGTTGTTCGCAAATGTTCCACATTTAGACGAAGGTTTCTTGAATGATTATGGTTTTTGCTGTAGTTATTAATCGGCTATCAACAATCAGCGCCGCTACCATTTTATTTTTTTGAGGCGGCGAGTTTTTTTGTGATTGGTCATATCGGGAGCAAGGGCTGTTACAGTTATAAAGCCATCCGCGAGTGAGGTTGTATCGGTGGAGTTTTGTTCGTGTCGATGCGGTCCGCCCGCCAGCTGGAAGACGGTCTGGCCCTGTTCGTTTTGTTGGGGGATGTAGTACTCGTGGAAGCCTTCGGTCGACTGGGGGACGACTCTTATTCCCTTTGGCTGGCCCTGTGACAGTAATGGCACATTGATGTTAATCACGTCGCTGCTTTCGAGGGGGAGAAGTTCTTTGAGGATTTGCACGCAGTATTTGGCGGCGGTTTCGAAATCCATATTTTCCTCGGAGGCGAGACTCATGGCGACGGCAGGTATTTTGAGGAATGCGGCCTCCATGGCTGCGGCGACGGTGCCGGAGTAGTACACGTTTATGCCTGCATTTGCGCCGTTGTTAATGCCGGCAACGAGCAGGTCTATAGGGCGGTCGCATAGCTGCATAACGGCGAGCTTTACGCAGTCGGCGGGGGAGCCTTTGACGCTGAAGCCGTTGAATTGGCCACTGATATCGACTTTGTTGCGGACAAGCGGCTCTTTGTAGGTAATGCTGTGGCTTGCACCCGAACGGCTCTCTGCCGGTGCGACGACCATCACATCTCCGAGGTTGATAAGCTCTTTGTAAATGGCGGCCAAGCCGGGTGCGAAGATGCCATCATCATTTGTCAATAGTATTTGCATACGAGGATAGGATAAAGTAAAAAGTATAAAGTAAAAAGCAAAAGTTTTTGTTTTTTTGCAGATACTCGGTGTGTTGT
>CP070715.1:2896416-2909083 GCA_020350405.1 Planctomycetota bacterium | reverse complement strand
GTTTTAGGAGGCAAAAGAAGTGAGTGCCGATGAGTTAGACATTCAGGCAATTGAGAACAGGGTAATCGAGATAATAAGTGAGCAGATGGGCGTGGACAAATCCGAGATAAAACGTGAGACCTCATTTATTAACGACCTCAATGCCGACTCGCTGGATACGGTGGAGCTGGTCATGGAGTTCGAAGACGAATTCGACATGAGCATTCCGGACGAGGAGGCGGAGAAAATCCAGACTGTCGGCGCCGCAATCGATTACATTGCCAATATCGCACGTTCCAAGAGCCAGAAGTAACGAAGAAGCGAAATACAACATTATGAGCAGACGACGAGTAGTTGTTACCGGCTTGGGGTGTGTTACCGCCCTTGGTGAATCGGTCGATGAGGTTTTTGCAGCATTGTGCGAGGGCAAGAGCGGCATTTCCAATGTAGAGTCCTTCGACGTCAGCCAGTTCCCTGTCAAGTTCGGCGGGGAGATAAAGAACTTCGACATTACGAAATACGTTGACCAGCGGGAGGGCAGGCGAATGGACCGCTTTTCGCAGTTTGCCGTTGCGGCGGCAAGCCAAGCGGTAAACGACAGCGGACTCGATTTCTCAAAAGAAGAACTTTTTCGTGCGGGGGTACTGGTAGGCACGGGGATCGGGGGAATCAAGGAAATCGAGGAGCAACACATAAGACTTCTCGAGAAAGGCGTAAGGCAGGTTTCGCCGTTCACCGTCCCCAAGCTGATGGCGAACGCCGCCAGTGGAAATATTGCCATTCGTTACGGCTTAAAGGGGCCCAATTTCAGCATTTCGAGCGCGTGCGCTTCCGGCAGTCACGCCATTGGCGAAGCCTTTTGTAATATCGTTGCAGGACAAAGCGATATCATGATAACCGGGGGCTCGGAAGCAGCGCTTACTCCCGTAGGGCTGGCCTCCTTTTGCGCGGCGAGGTCACTTAGCACACGAAATGACGACCCGCCAGCAGCGTCAAGGCCGTTTGACAAGGACAGAGACGGGTTCGTGCTCAGTGAGGGTGCGGGTGTTCTGGTACTGGAAGAAGAGAGCCATGCCAAGAAGCGCGGTGCCAATATATATGCTGAGCTTCTTGGCTACGCTGCGACCGACGACGGGTATCACATTACTGCCCCGCTGCCGGACGGCAGAGGGGCCGCCAAGACAATGGAGCTGGCGCTAATTAACGGCGGTATAGGCGCCGAAAAAACAGACTACATAAACGCTCACGGTACTGGAACCGAGCTAAATGACATAGCCGAAAGCGCTGCAATAAAGAGTGTCTTTGGCGACCATGCCTACAAACTGGCTGTAAGCTCGACAAAAAGCTGTCTGGGGCACCTGCTTGGGGCGGCCGGTGCGGTCGAGCTTATAGTATGTGTAAAAGCGATTAATGAATCGGTCATCCCCCCTACCGCCAATTTAGAAAACCCGGACGAGCGGTGTGATCTCAAGATGGATTACGTGCCGCTGGAGGCACGGCAGGCGAAGGTTGATGTCGCTCTGAGCAATTCTCTGGGCTTTGGCGGCCATAACGCCTGTCTGGTGGTCGGGAAGGTTTAGCGCAGCTATCAACCGGCGTAAAAGTCAAAATGCCCCTTACTTCACTTCGAGACTCTCGCCCAGCTTTTTTCTGGTATACGTTATATGTGACAGTGGGCGCCGAAAACGACGAGCCGGCGCAAAATACTCTTTTCGCCTTTGTTATCTTTTGTTAAAGTACGGGCGATGAACGTAACATGGGCATGTCTGCTTTTGTTTGGGGGTCTGGTAATACTTTGGAAGTCGGCTGACTGGCTGGTGGATGGGGCAGTTGGATTAGCGCAGCGGCTTGGTGTAAGTCCTCTTGTCATCGGGCTGACGATTGTGGCAATGGGGACTTCCGCACCCGAGGTAGCTGCCAGCATTGCGGCGGCTGTTAAAGGCGTGGGAAACGTAGCCATCGGTAACGTCTATGGTTCCAACATCGCCAACCTAGCCCTCGTCGGCGGCCTAGCCGCCCTTATTCGGCCTATAAGGATTCAGTTGCGGACGTTGATGCGCGAGATGCCTGTGATGATTGTGGTGGCGCTGTTGCTGTGGCCGGTGTTGGTCAACAATTATCTGTCACGGGCGGAAGGTTTTGTGCTATTAGGCATCTTTGCAGGGCTGATTCTGCTTACTATATACACAGCAAGAAAAGAAGCTGAAGACACCCAGTCTGAAGCAGCAAGCGGCAAACGAGAGGTGAAACGGAGTGTCTTGTATGTGGTTATTGGTTTGGCCGGGCTGGCGCTGGGTGCGGATATGGTCGTACGGGGGGCGGTGTTCATTGGTGAGCGTGTTGGTTTGAGCAAAGCTGTTATCGGGCTGACGATTGTCGCAATCGGGACTTCTCTACCGGAGCTTGTAACCTGCGTGGTGGCCGCCATCAGGGGCCAGCACGATATTTCAATCGGCAATCTCGTGGGTTCCAACGTATTCAATACGCTGCTGGTTGTGGGGACAGCTGGAGTGGTCAGACCGTTCGGAGACATAGCTGCGAGACTTGCCGGGGGGGTGGATTACGGGATTATGATTGTCGTCAGCGGCGTCTTCGTTTTGGTGGCTGCGATTGGGCGGCGCATCGGCCGAGCCAAGGGCACAATGCTGCTTTTGGGATACATCGGTTATATGGTGTACCTGCTTGCTTACACCGCCGGCGTGTAAATTAGGCTTAGAACGCCATAGCGTCCGCAAACACAGATTCAAAGTCTTCTTCGTGTGCAACTTCTACATATTCGATTTTGCGGGCCAATTGGCGGGCCTGTTCTCTGTACTGACCGCTGAGTAGTATCATCTGGGCGCCGCTGCTGGCGGCGTTGCCAACAAATCGGATGCGCTCGACGGGGATATCGGGCAGCAGGCCAATGCGGACGGCACTTTCTCTGCGAATGTAGTTACCAAAGGCCCCTGCCAGGAGGATTTGCTTTATATCATCATCGGTGAGGTTAAGTTTTTGCTGTAGGAGTTTTGTGCCGGCCCGGATGGCGGCTTTTGCGAGCTGGACCTCACGGATATCCTTTTGTGTCAGGAGGACTCTTTGCCCGCCGGCACTCGTCTGGTCAGTAATGACAAAAGCCGGCTGGCCGTCCTGCTCTATGATTCGCGGCAGAATCGCCAGAGGCAGGCGACGCGAGAGTTTCTCAGACTCGACAAACCGCCCTGTCGCGTCGATGATACCCAAATCCAGCAAGACCGCCACGGCATCGACGAGGCCGGAGCCGCATATAGAGCGAGGCGGTTGACTGCCTATGACATCAACATCTATGTCATCATCGTTTACGAAGACGGCCTCGATGGCGCCTGCGACCGCCCTGCTGCCGCAGGTTATCCGAGCCCCTTCGAGGGCGGGGCCGGCGGCACAGCTTGCGGCGTAGAGTTTGTCGGCGGTGCCGAGGACGAGCTCGCCATTTGTTCCGATATCCACTACCAGCATCATTTCCTCGGCCGAATCAATGTCCACCGCGAGGGCGACGGCGGTGGTGTCGGAGCCGACGAAACCGGCGATATTTTCGACGGTGTGGACGTTTGCATCGGGGCTGATTTCGAGTGAGAGCTGCTTTGCGGGCAGGTCGTTCGCGTCGAGGGAGTAGGCGTTGTATGGGGCTCGGCCGAGGCTGGTTATGGGCAATTTCAAGAAGATGTGATTCATGGTGGTGTTGCCGACGATGCAGGCCTGGTGGATTTGGCTTGTGTCGATTGAGGCTTTTGAGGAGAGGTCTGCGATGAGCTCGTTTATACAATCGATTATTAGTTTCTGCAGTTCGGCTAATTTTGGGTCGGTTTGGGCGTATGCGATTCTGCTGATGACATCGTCACCGTGTCGGGCCTGTGGGTTTAAGGTGGCGGCAGTTGCGGTGCATCGGCCTGTGGCAATGTCGATTAGTTTTGCGACAACGGTAGTCGTTCCGATGTCGACGGCGAGACCGAATGTTTGAGCGGCTGGGGCAGGAGGCTTGCGTGGAATTATGGCTTCAACGTCGATGCCGTGAGCCAAGATTTTCTGTTCATAGAACCTTGAGGTTGTCGGGATGGTTACGGTCAGGTCGGAATCGATGTGGTGCTGGCAGGCGAGGACCTGTTTGTTATAGGATTCAAGGTTTATGAGACACTTTTTGCAGGTGCCTTTTCCTCCGCAGACCGAGTTTAGGATGATGCCAGCCTGGCCAGCCGCCTCAAGAAGCGTCGCATTAGCGTGGATTGAAATTTGCCTTCCATCCAGTCTGAAGGTTACGTTAAAGTGTTTCATTTATGTCAGCTTTTAGTCGCGGACAGGCAGGTGTGAGCGTGTGTGAACCATACGCTTATCAGCTATCCGCTTTTTTTATGCCGTACTTTCCAGCGGGCGCGTCTTTTTTTGCTGCCCACTTTACGCCTGCGTCTCGATTTCGCCATCCATTTCTCCGTAAAAGAAACGAAAGTCTTTATTCTAAAATATCCTTTGAGCTATTGAGATTATATGATATCATAAAAAGTCAAAGTAAAAAAGCAAAAAGGTCTTTTTCTCTTTAGTCATGGCTAATTTAGATTTTGGTTCAAAAATGATTCAATGTAAAGATTGCGAACTCTGCGAGATGGGTCCCGAGGGTCGAAGGGTCTTCAAGTGCGACCCGTTTGCGAACATCAAGGAGCCGGCGTGCATAAGCAAATGGCAGCTAATCCGCCTGGACATGCTTTTGGCGGGTCATCAAGAGACGCTGAAGTGGTATCAAAGATTGGCGCCTCTGCAGGACAAGATTTTCAAGTACATGCAACGCGAAATCGAGGATATAGACGAATCCGAGCGTTGGCGGCAGGACGAAGAAGACCAAGATGAACACGTCTAAGCGACGGTGCAGAATCGAGCCAGGCGTGCCTAAAAATCCTGTTAAATTCTCCTCATTCTTGCAATAAATCAATTCCAAGGGCCGTCTTTACAGGGGTGAAAGCACTGAGCTATGGCAGAAAGTGACGATTTAGGCCGGATAGTAGCCGGGTGTAAAGAGGGCGATGGCGAGAGTTTTTCACAGTTAGTCGACATTTATGCAGGCAGGTGCTATGGGTATTTCTATCGGCTGACGGGCAGCAAGGAGACAAGTGATGATTTGCTCGGTGAGCTATTTGTCAAGTTAGTGGAGAAAATCGGTCGTTACAGAGGCGGGAGTTTCAACGGCTGGCTGTTCAAGATAGCATCTAATGTTTTTCACGATTACTTAAGGGACAAACAGCGACAAAAAAGACTGCTTGACGGCCGGAAGGAGCAGCTTGAATCAGAATACGGGAGACGACAAGAGGATGACAGGGCCGACGGATTACAAACGGCACTTTGGAAGCTGGACACCGATACAAGGGAATTGATAATGCTGCGATTTTATTCACAGGCGAGTTTCAAGGAGATAGCGGCGATGCGGTCTGAGCCGATAGGGACGACGCTGTCGAAGGTGCATCGGGGGCTCAAGAAGCTACGGAAACTGATGGAGTAGAAATGGCTGCAAACGGTCAAAACGGTGAGAACTTAAGAGAGCTATTCGGGAAGTTCTTCGGTGCCGATGAGTCTGAAGAGGCTACCGAGGATATCCGCAAGGGTGAGCGAATTCTTGATGAGCACGGTGCGCCCGAGCCTGACAGCGAACTGTTAGCTGATGTGAAAGCTGAGATTAGCAGGGCTTTGCTGGTCAGGAAATCGAATGCATTCAGGCGGGGATTTTATAAGACAGCGGCAGTTGCAGCGGTGGTTATCATCGCGGCGGTTATAAGCGTGAAATTATCTGACAGGGGAACAAGTGAAAGAAGAGAAATTGCGACGGCTTCGGTAATACCTGCGGCAATCTGGGAAAGCGACGACATTGCGGTCGATGATGCGGAGTTAGGGACATTTGTCGGCGAGATTGAGGAGCTTGAGGGTGATGTACTTGCTCTGGAACTGGGGGAGAACGGCGGCAATGGATATGAGGCTATAGAGGAACTGGAAGTTGAACTGGAAGAAATTGAAGGCGTTTTTTGGAAAGGGTAAGACGATGCGAACGAATTGTGTGAAATTAGTGGTTGTTGCGGCGATGGCATTATTACTGGTAAGCGCCGCTGCCTGCGGGGCGGGTGAAAAGAAGGAAGACTTCTGGGGCGAAGGCCGGCCAAGGCACAGGCATAGAGACAGGCAGAGACAGTTTGAGCTGACAGAGCAGAGAATCGAGCGGATAATGAAGCGGTTGAAAGAAACCGAGCCGGAGAAAGCGGAAGAACTGGAAAAGTTGCAGGAAGAAGACCCGAACAAGTTCAAGGCCGAGCTTCGAAAAACCATGCGTGAGCGGTTCGGCAAGAGGTTGAAAGAGCATGGTCGAAAAGGGGCAAGGCATAGGCGCGGCGGTGGTCCTGGTCTCGGTGGGCCTCCCGGATACGGTGGTATGCCTGGGTCGATGGCTGGTGGAATGCACAGAAGGCACGCTGAACTTGTGGAATGGTTAGAGAAGAACTATCCAGAAACAGCTGAGCAGTTGCGTGATTTGCATGAAGACAAGCCGGAGCTTTTTGAGAAGCGGATGGGACTCGGGTTGAAGAGGTACGCTAAGATAATGGAGGCGGAGAAGGAAAATCCCGAATTAGCTGCGGTGCTTAAAGAGGACCTTGAATTGAAACAGCAACGGGATAAACTGCTTCGCAGGCTTCGGAATGCACAGGACGAGGAAAAAAAACAAGAGCTGGTTGGTGAGCTTCAGGAGGTGGTCAGCGCCAGGTTCGATTTGATCGTGAAGCGCAAGGAAATGGAATATGAGGAGCTTCGCAAAAGGCTTCAGCGGTTGAGACGGCAGGTCGAGAAAAGCGAAGAAAACGTCGAGAAGTGGAAGGACGCCGATTATAAGGCTGAGAACGTGAAGACGCGAGTTGCGGAATTAGTCGACGGAAGCGAAGAGTTCAAGTGGGAGTGATTCGCGGCTGGCGGCTTAGGACTGAAAAAAAGCCGAATTGAAAAGAGAAAGAAGACGCTTAAAGGGCCTTGCAGGTTTACTGTAAGGCCTTGTTTTATAATCCTTTTCGCATTTGTTCGGCCTTTGTGGCCTGTTTGAGGATTCTTTTTTCGGCGGAGGTGAGGCTCTGGATTCCGTGGTCGTGGACTTTTTTGAGGATTCGGTCGACTTCGAACTGTAGTCTGCGCTGGTCGGCGGTTTTTCTTTGACGGACGCCTGAGCGGATTTTGAATCTTATATTTCCTCGCCAGCGTTCTGAGAAGACGTATGCGGCACCAGCGGCCATGCCGGCGAGGTGAGCGGCGTCACCCCCTGCGTTTGCCGCTCTTGATATAACAGCGAGGACATATATGACTGTAAAGGCGACTGCGGCGACCCTTATGGGTACGGGGAAAAGGAAGATAAATACAACGAAGTTGGGGAACAGGATTGCGCAGGCAGCCAACATGCCGAGTATGGCACCGGAGGCACCTATCATGGGATAGGCGGGGAGGAAACGGACGGCGACGAGCAGAGTGTAGAACAGCCCCCCTGTCGCTCCACAACCCAGATAAAACGTGAGGAACCTTTTACTGCCCCAATGTCGCTCAAGTGTGGGCCCGAGGAAGTACAGGCCCAACAGGTTGAAAAGGATATGTACGAGGTTGCCGTGCAGGAACTGATATGTTACCAGCCTCCAGAGCTGTATAGCCATCAAGAACGAAGCCGGGTAAACTGAGAACCAATTCGTGAGGAATATGTGGGCTCCCAGAACCTGGATAAAATGGACAGCCACATTGGCAATGAGCAGTCGCTTTACCATAGGGGTCAGTCTGGGGAAGCCGAGTCGCATCTGGGGAGCACCCTGGAAGCGGTACACGAAGTTTTCGCGGGTATAGTCTCTGTCGTAAAGGCCCATCGCTTTGCTCTCGAACAGCAGTTAAATCAGTAACAGGAACACATATTATAGCATTAATTTGTTGAAAAGTTCAAAGAAAAATGGGAAATGAAGGACTGGAGAAATCTATGGCAAAGCCGTTCGGCCTACTTTGGGGCGGGCAGTGCAATCTTATCGGGTTTGGCTTTTTCAAAGATAACCATCAGCACTGCACCCAGCAGAATTATCCCCATACTGATATTCTGTGAGATTGTTATGCGGTCAAATTCGAAGGGGTTATCATCTCGGACAAATTCCAGGAAGAAGCGGGTTATGCCGTAGATTATGAACATAAGGCCAAATGTGCAGCCGGGTTTAGTAAGGAATTTTTTGGGATTTTCAGAATGCTGGGCTTTTTGTCCCCGCCGCCAGAAAAGATAAAGGATGAGCGCCAAGACAGCACCGGCGGCTGATGAGTATAACTGTGTTGGGTGAACAGGCAGGCAGCGGTACGGGCCTTTATCAACCATGAGCTTTTGCTCGGGGGTGAGCTGGTCATAAGGTTTCAGGTCGTGGTACCGCTGGCCGTCGGCGCCGAGATAGCCAAAAAAGTCGGCGGGCAGTTTCAACTGGGGGTCGGGTCTGTTTCTATCGAGATTGGGATGGGCCTGAGAATGGTATGCGGGCGAGTGAGTGAGAATGGGGTGGTGGTATGGGAAACGGACGGCCCACGGCAGATTGGTGGGCTTTCCAAAGCAGCAGCCATTTAGAAAACAGCCGATTCTGCCGAAGACAAGCGCCATCATAAGGCCTATGGCGAGGATGTCGAGGTAGCGGCGGACGGGCAGCTTGTGGTACCAGAGATAGAAAAAGATGACGGCTATCGCCAGGAGGACCCCGCCCAAGAGCTCGACACCGCCCCGCCAGATGGCGAATACGGAAAGGAGGTCGTGTTTAAACTTATAAAAATAGTGGATGACAAAGAAGAGGCGCGCGCCTACTACTCCGGCAATGAGGGAATAAAGGGCCGCATTGGTAATGAACTGGGGGTCGGGCGTAATCTCGCGGCTGAGTCGTCTTATGACCCAGACGGCGAGCAGGAAGCCGACGACCATCATCAGGCCGTAGGCCGGCACGGTCAAATGAACGAAGGGTATTTCGAAAAGCTTAGGATGCATTTATCTTTCCTGCGTAGGCTTTTTGGCGGTGGCGGCCGTCTTTTCGGGTTTAGTCTTCTCGAATACTATCATTAAGGCGACGCCGAGGATAATGAGTAGAACACTGATGATTTGTGAGATTGTGAGAGCGTCAATCTCAAAGGGGTTGTCATCGCGGACAAACTCTATAAAGAAGCGGGTGGTGCCGTAAAGTATGAACATGAGGCCAAATGTGCAGCCGGGTTTAGTAAGGAATTTTCTGGGATTTGCAGAATACCGGGCTTTCTGTCCCCGCCGCCAGAAGAGATAGAGGATGAGCGCCAAGATAGCACCGGCGGCGGATAAGTATAACTGCGTTGGGTGAACGGGCAGGCAGCGGTACGCGCCTTTATCAACCATTTGTTTTTGCTCTGAGGTGAGCTGGTCATAGGGTTTCAGGTCGGGGTACCATTGGCCGTCGGCGCCGAGATAGCCGAAAAAGTCGGCGGGCAGTTTCAACTGGGGATGGTGCCTGTTTCTATCCAGATTGGGGTGCGCCTGAGAATGGTATGCCGGTGAGTGAGTGAGTATAGGGTGGTGGTATGGGAAACGGACGGCCCAAGGAAAGCTGGTTGGCTTTCCGAAGCAGTCGCCGTTTAGAAAACAGCCGATTCTGCCGAAGACAAGCGCGAGCATCAGGCCAATGGCGAGGATATCGAGGTAACGGCGTATGGGGAGCTTGTGGTACCAGAGATAAAAAAAGATGACGGCTATTGCCAGGAGAACCCCTCCCAAGAGCTCGACGCCACCCCGCCAAATAGCAAAGACAGAAAGCAAGTCGCCCTTAAACTTGTAAAAATAGTGTACGACAAAGAAGAGGCGTGCTCCCACCACTCCGGCTATGAGGGAATAGAGGGCCGCATTAGTAATGAATTGGGGGTCGGGGGTGATATCGCGGCTGAGGCGCCTTATGACCCAGACGGCCATTAGGAAGCCGACAACCATCATCAGCCCATAGCTCGGTACGGTCAAATGGATGAAGGGTATCTCGAAAAGCTTAGGATGCATTGACTTTGCACCTTGTCGGTCGTCGCACGTGCCTAATGGGGGGCAGGCATTGCTATACGGTATCCTTTATCTTGTTATTTTCATCAAGAACAACGACCTTCGGCTTACGTTTAGCGGCTTGGTCAGGGGTGAAGTAGCCGAAGCTGAGAATGATGACAACATCTTTTGGGTTTATCAGATGTGCTGCAGCGCCGAGTACGATGATTTTACCGGAATTGGCCTGGGCAGGTACGACATAGGTCTCCAGGCGGCTGCCGTTGTTTATATCGGCGACCAAGACCGATTCATAAGGCAGGATGCCGGCCGCTTCCATCAGCGCCGCGTCTATTTTGATACTGCCGGGGTAGTGTAACTTAGTATCGGTAACAGTTGCGCGATGCAGCTTGCCTTTTAATATCTTCACAAACATAATTCGTGGTCCGTTCGGCTATCGGACTAAATGCAGTTCTCCAACGCCTATTGGGGCGTAATTATACACTACTGTTCGCCGACGTCCACCAGTATGTTGTCGATCAATCTTGCCTGACCGATTCTGACGGCCACGGCTGCGAGGACCAGTCTGTCAACGGAGCCGATTTCTTGCAAGGTTTCAGCATCAAGGATGCTTACGTACTCTATCTTTATTGCCGGGGCTTGGCTGAGTATTTCGCGCATTTGAGCAATGATTGATTT
This sequence comes from Planctomycetota bacterium, assembly GCA_020350405.1. Lineage (GTDB taxonomy): Bacteria > Planctomycetota > Phycisphaerae > Sedimentisphaerales > Anaerobacaceae. The sequence continues at coordinate 2,898,393 of CP070715.1, read as the reverse complement.
AGTATCCGTGATGCCGTCCTCAACCATTTCTTTACAGTTCTGAAGCGATTTGTATATGAGGGCGGCGTCTTTTTTCTGTTGTTCCGTCAGATACTGGTTTCTGCTGCTTACCGCCAGTCCATCAGGCTCACGGACAGTGGGACATACGACGACATGGAGGGGCATATTGAGGTCGGCGACCATTTTTTTGATGACGATAGCCTGCTGGCCGTCCTTTTGGCCGAAGTAAGCGATATCAGGCTGGACGATACTAAACAGCTTTGCGCAGACGGTGGTCACTCCCCGGAAGTGGCCTGGCCGTAATCGGCCGCAAAGCGGCTCGGTCAACTTCTCCACGGTTACCCAGGTGAGATTTGCTGTGCCATACATCTGCTCAGTGGTTGGAGTGAAAACAAGGTCGACGCCCACCTGCTCACAGATTTCGAGGTCGGCATCCAAGGGGCGAGGGTATTTTTCAAGGTCTTCGCCGGGGCAGAACTGTGTGGGATTTACGAAGATGCTGACGACAACATAGTCACAATCTTTGACGGCCCGTTCCATTAGCGCGATATGGCCGATATGGAGCGCTCCCATTGTGGGAACAAGGGCTATTTTTTGGTCCCGGCTGCGGGCGGCTTTTACCAATTCTCTTACAGAGGCTATTGTCTTTGCGACTTCCATCATACCGCTACGTAACTTTTTATTTGATTTGCCAAATGGTCAATATGGGCATCTGTCGTGTAGTCCAATTTCGAGGCTGTAATACGGATGACGGGGCAGGTTCTCCAATCGGCGAAGAGCCGCTCGTAATCGGCATTGAGGGCTTTTAAAAACTGCGGTCGAATTTTCTGCTCGTACGGACGGTTTCGCCTGTGGATTCGCTGGAGGCAGTTTTCCACCGAATCGGTCAAAAATATCACCAGGACTGGTGTAGATACGTTTGTGCCGACCGGCGAGTAAATCTGCTCGTATAAGGTGAGCTGCTCAGGACTTAGCAGGCGTTTGGCGTAGATTAGTTCTTTGTCAAAGACATAATCGCTTAGGGCAATCTGGGCCTGCTGTAACGTGTTGTGATTTAACTGGGTTATTCTGCTGGTCAGAAAATATAACTGCGAATCCAAAGCGAGCTGTCTATTGCCGGCATAGACGTCCGGCATAAAGGGGTTCTTGTCGTAGGCTTCGAAGAGGGCTTTACAGCCGAGCAGGTTCGAGAGTTTCCTTGTTAGTGTTGTTTTTCCGACGCCGATGATGCCGGCTATACTTATAAGCTGGGGCAGGTCTGGATTAAGGACATAATCAGCGCCGTTGAGCCGCCCTGCCAGCTCGCTCATTGGTTCTTTTAAGACCGGGTGCGATAGTTCGGGTTCGAGCTGACAGATGCCTTTCAGTACGAAAGAGCGGAGGTGCATCTGGGGATGGGGGACAGTTAAGCCGGGGCGATTCACTACTTCGTCGCCAAACAATAAAAGGTCCAAGTCAATGATCCTTGGCGACCACTTCTCCTGCCTCTGGCGACCGAGGGATGTTTCTATATCGAGAAGCGCTCTAAGTAAATCTTCCGGGCTGAGAGAAGTTTTTATTTCTGCAACGGCGTTGATGAACTCTGGTTGAGCGGCGGCGCCGAGAGGAGGTGTTTCGATTAGCTCGCTTATACGGGGAACACTGACACCTTCAGCCTCAGCCAGCAGCTTGAGGGCTTTTTGTATAGAAGCCTGCCTGTCGCCGAGATTGCTTCCCAGCCCAATATAGCTAACAGGGGCTTTGCCCATTGAACTTAAAACCCCGATGAAATACTTTTAAACAGCGGCAAAACGTTCCATAGCTTCTTTAACATTTTCCGGCAGCGCGAAGGCGGTGAGACGAAAATAGCCCTCTCCGGATGGTCCGAAGCCCGCGCCGGGTGTGCCAACTACGCTGGCCCTCTGGAGCATGCGGTCGAAGAAATCCCATGAGCTCAGACCTTCGGGTGTTTTCAGCCAGATATATGGGGCGTTGACC
>CP070715.1:2892742-2896316 GCA_020350405.1 Planctomycetota bacterium | reverse complement strand
TTTTTCAATCAAATCCGCAGGCTGGGATCCAGTCTCAGTTCCTATCTCACCGGGGCCGGCCGATTTCCTACACATAAGTTCCCCAAAAAGGCCCCTCCGGCTGGTAATTCACCCCCGTTACCAGACCAGTGGCACCCCCTCTCATTGCCCCCTCCAATGTTTCTGCCATCGTGCCATTGACCCGGAGGGGCCAACAAAAAAAATCCAGCTTCGGCGAGAGCTGGCACACAGTGGGCGGCAAACACCCAACAATGTGCTCTATCTGCTTGCCACGCCGCCCGCTCACATTTTTCCCCACACCCCGTCAAAATAAAATTAAAGTTTAAAGTCTTGCAAGAACTCAGGAATTCGATACCATAGCCCCCGCTGGAGTCGCCGTCCGCAACGGCCGCAGGCGATGTGTTTAACGGGACGTTAGCCGTTGCAATGGCTGAGGGTAAACCTCTCAAAGAGGCAGTCCGGTTCGCAAACGCGGCCGCGGCACTTTCGGTGACCAAGCTGGGCGCACAGCCGTCAGCACCGACAAGAGAAGAAATAGAGAAGTTTCTGAGTGGCTGAAGCATCTAGAATAGGAGCATAAACTATGAACGCCGTAAGAAAGTTCCTTGTACTAAATTTGGCTTTGGTTAGTCTGGCATTAGTCTCAGTAACACTTAGCTCGTGCATCACCAGTGTGGAATCGAAGATGGGCCGGGAACAGCTTCAGTGTAAAAGGATACCAGTCATTTTTGATACAGACATCGGCGGCGACATCGATGATACCTGGACGCTGGCTATGCTTCTCCAATCACCAGAATTCGATATTAAATTGATTACAACTGAGGTAGGTGATACTTCGGCCAAGGCGAAAATCGTCGCTAAAATGCTGGAGGTTGCCGGCAGGACAGATGTGCCCATTGGTATTGGCCTGCCGCACCCTGACAAGCCCAGAGGTCATAACCAGCTCGAATGGGTAAAGAATTACGAGCTCTCCTCGTACCCCGGTGAAATTCATCAGGACGGCGTGCAGGCCTTGATTGACACAGTAATGGACTGTCCGGAACCAATAACTATAATTGCCGTTGGCCCACTGCCTAATATTGCGGCGGCGCTAGAACGGGAGCCGCGAATAGCAGAGAAGGCGGAGTTTATCGGGATGCACGGGAGCGTTCGTAGGGGCTATGGCGGGAGGCGGGAAATTGATGCTGAATATAATGTGAAGACATTTGCGAAGGAGGCACAAAAGGTCTTTACGGCCAAGTGGGAGATGACAATTACGCCTCTGGACACGTGCGGGATTGTGAGGCTTGAGGGGAAGAAATATGAAAAGGTGCTGAAGAGCGAGAATCCGCTGGCTCGGGCGGTAATAGAGAACTATCGGGCATGGACAAAGAGCCAGGGGCGAGAGGAAGCCCGCGTTAATACAGGCAGCTCAACACTTTACGATACCGTGGCCGTTTACTTGGCCATATCAACCGAACTGGTCCGGATGGAAAGGCTGCCGATTCGCGTTACCGACGATGGGTACACGGCAATCGATAATAAGGGTAAAACAGTCAACTGCGCGACAGAGTGGAAAGATTTAGACGCATTCGAGGATTTGCTGGTCAGTCGACTGACGGAATGAAAAGGACGAACACTTCGTGAGGGGATTCGGGCAGTCCTATTCCGCTGATGTAAAAGGTGCTGGCTTAATTTTTCTCTATTGTCCAGATTATCTCTGTGGCGTCCCAGAAGTAGTTGGCATCTTCACGGTCGCATGATGCGCACGCTCCTCAGATTCTGGGTCCATATAGATGGCGTGGCTGTGCCACGCTGCGTTTCCACCGTACGCCGGCACGCAATAAATGCCCCAGTGCGTATAAATCCCGAACTTGCCGTCTCGCAGCCATTGAGGGGTGTCGTGCTTCTTCAGCGACTCCCACGCCGGCTTGTATGTTTTTTGCGTTTGTTGTTCCACGGCCGTGCACGACACTAGCGCGAATGAGCCGACCACTGCCGCAACAATAAGTATCATCCAACCTGACTTTTGCCTTTGTGAAGTTCCGCCTGACATCTGTTGTCCTCCTTTGAAAAGGTTCCGTACTTGCTGTTTGTAGTTTGATTCCCCGGCCCGTACCGGTAACCCCGGATTCTACAAGAACATGTCTTACAGGACCCTCAAGTGGCCTTAACCGCTTCAACTATTCTATCGACACTCGGAATGCTTGCCAACTCAAGCGGCTCGCTCATCGGCGGCGGGCAGTCGGCGGCAGCAAGATTGACCGGAGCGGCATCAAGATAATCGAAGCCGCGGCTACCGTCGGTAAACTGGTATTCCATCACTTGGCCGGTTATCTCCCTGCCTGCGCCGCAGGTGCCGAAGCCCTCGCTGACCGTAACGAGCCGGCCGGTCTTGCGAACTGATTCCGCGACGGTTTCGACATCCAGCGGCTTCAGCGTTCTAACGTCAATAACCTCGGAGTCGATTCCGTGCCGGGCGGCCAGAGCCTTGGCCGCCTCCAACGACCACATCGCCATCCTGCTGTAGCTGACAATTGTCACATCTGTCCCCGGCTTTTTGATATCCGCCACGCCGAGTGGAATTATATAATCGCCCTCAGGCACCGGACCGAACTGGCCGTAGGTTGCCTTGTGCTCGATGAAGACCACCGGATTGTCGCTGCGGATAGCGGCTTTTAATAAACCCTTTGCATCGTAAGGCGTTGACGGCATTACCACGAACAGGCCCGGCGGATGCATAAGCCACGCCTCAAGTGATTCTGAATGGTGGGCGGCGATACATCTGCCGACGCCGCCTTCGGTCCGCAGCACCATCGGGACTTTGGCCTTTCCGCCGAACATATAGCGGTTATATGCGCCAACGTGGACGAGCTGGTCCATCGCTATCGTGACAAAATCGACGTACATAATCTCGGCAACCGGCCTCATACCACGGAGGGCCGCGCCAACGGCCGTACCGGCAATAGCCGCTTCCGATATCGCCGTATCAATTACCCTCTTGGTGCCGAACTCGGCCAGCAGACCTCGCGTCGCCTGATACGCACCGCCATACAGGCCAACATCCTCACCTATCACAATGACATTTTCATCTGCCCTCATCTCCTCAGCCTGCGCAGCGGAAACTGCCTGGCCGATTGTCATAACATCCATCCCATATTGCGTCTTAATCTGTGCCCTGGCCTGCTCGGTGGCCTCCTTCTTTGTTTTGGCAGTTGATGAAGCCAAAGCCGTGTTGAAAGCATCCGTTGCCTCCATCACCTTTGCAGACGTGGCCTTTTCAGATTGGATTAGCTTGGCTGGGTATGTTTCTTCGACATATACATCGTTGGTCAAATCAGCCGGATTGGGCCACGGACTGTCCATGCCAAACTTCGTTGCCGTTTCAATGGTCTCAAAAGCTCTGTCCTTTATTTGGTCTAATTGCTTCTGGTCGCAGAGCTTATTGTCGAGCAGTTTTTTACTCAGGACGGTAATCGGGTCTCTCTCGTGCCAGGCTTTTTCTTCGGCCTTGGTACGATAGGCCCGCGGGTCGCTTCGGCTGTGGCCGTACCAGCGATAAGTCTTGGCCTCAATGATAGTCATCTGACTTTCA
>CP070715.1:2888702-2892642 GCA_020350405.1 Planctomycetota bacterium | reverse complement strand
GTACATCAAGAACTTTTGATTCTCAGGAATCTCGACCAAATCCAGCTCCGCCCCGGTCGTATCTACAGCCAGTACCTTCTTGTAGCCCGAGTCGTAGAAAGTATTGACAAGTCTTCCTCCGCACTGCCCCACTCCTATCCAGCCATAGCGGGTAGAGTGCTCGGGCCTATCTTTAACGCCGCTCGCTTCCTCAACATCTGGCTCATAGTGCTCCAAATCCAGCTTCGGCAGTGACCGACCATCGCTCTCATACTCACTTGCTGGTTCACCAAAGCTTTCGTCGGGAAAGGGCCAATCGCTGCCTGAAGCTTCGCTTATTGGCTCTTCAAAGGTTTGGTCGTGGCCTTCTGCTTGCTGGATTGCGTTGATAAATTCCGTGATTTCGGTTATCCCTGCCGGTATCCCGAACTCCTCAGCCTCCTCTTTGCCTCCGACCGGTTTTTCCTCCATTTTCCTTCCTCTATATGCGTCTCGCTGTTCGTTAAGTTTATTTCCGGAATCGTGCTTATTGCCGAATATTGGCCATTGGCATCTTAAGCGACATGGCTTTTACCGCCCCGCTGGATACCTGCCTGATAAACGAATTTCACCGGCCACACTGCGCCCCCTTTTCCGCTAACCTCAGCAGCAGCGCGACCGGTGAAAATTTCAAATCGCTTGTCGGCGAAGCTCAAAACTTAATTAAGTAACGCCAACAGCCTCTCGAGTCTTAAGCTCTTCCAGCCTCGCCTTCGGACTGTCCAGCCCGCCGATTATCGTGTAAACGCGCAGCGAGTTCCTGTTGTCCTCATATATCCCGCGATGGATACTGGCCTGGCCCGTTATCTCTGACAGAACATCAAAAGCATAGTCTATGTTGTCCTGCAGACCCGAGACGTCCGCCATCATTTTCTTTCCGCCGACAACCACGCAGCCGGCCAGTTTCGCCGTAGTCAAATCGAATCCGCCTGCAAGAAGCGTCTTCTCGAGGTTCTTTTTCACTGCCTCGGAAAGTGCAAACTTGTCCTTGAATTCGCCGACCTTGGTAAGACCCATTATCGCGCATCCACCCGATTCCAGAATGCTGTGATAATCCACAGGGTCAAATGAGGTGTACTGGCTGCTCAGTGCGCTCAGCCGGTTGAAGATATCAAACAGCGTCGCGACAGTGTTGTTGATGCTCGGCCAGAATGACTTCACCGTCATTCGCGGATACATCTTGTTGATTTTGTCATTGTCCACAATAATCAACGGTGAAATCTTTCCATTGGCCGCCATCTTGCTCAACTCCGAAGCACTGTTATAAGCATTCTCCGCCACTAAAGGAGAGCTCGCCTCGCCAACCGTCGGTAGTGTCATAACCACACCAACCCTCTTGTCGGGGTTTTTAATTCCGACGTAGCGGGCATATCTCTTGGCTACCTCAATCAGTCCGACCACACTGCCGCTGCCCGTGCCGCCGCCGGCACCAAAGCAGACCATAATATGGTCCACTTGATTGCCAAATGTCTGCCTTGCAAGGTGCAGTATATCCTGCTGATACTGCTGAACGGCCTCCTTACCCCTTACCATGTCCTTACCGGCGCCCTTTTCACCTATGTCCATTAGGAACTTCTGGTCCTCCGGAATCTTGAGCAAATCCAGGTCATGGTGCGTCGTGTTCACCGCCAGAACCTTCTTGTAACCAAGGTCATAGAAAGACTTCACCAGTCTTCCACCGCACTGACCCGCCCCAATCCAAGCATAACGGGTAGAGCCACGGATTTCATCTTTAACACCGGTCTCCTCCTCGATGTTAACCTCATATTGCTCCAAATCCAAAGTGGGCAGTACCACCTCGCTGGAACCAGCCTCCTCTTTTCGGTTTTTTCCTGATTTCTTTGCCATTTCTATTTCTCCTGGTCTAAATAATTGAATAATTCGTTAATCCTTATTTTCCGGCCGCTCAGTTGCTAAAGATGATTGCAGAGCTTCCAGACAGTACCGTCTTTTATCGACCTGCTAACAGGCCTGCATAATCGCTTTTTTCGCCCTTTTTCGATTTTGCCACAAGGAAACCCCTTTAAGCGGCCGTATACAACGGGCTGCATAATGCAAGGGTGGATTACCCTTTTCCTTGCAGCAGGTTTACGTCCGATATTTTCTTTGTGGTAAAATTCTTAATCGGCGGAATGTGAGCGTAAAGGTGCCTGATGGGAGGCGATGGCTCTGGAAAGCCCGCTGGTAATGGCGGAGATGTTGTTTAGCTCCTCAAGGTTCAAATTGTTTTTGGATGAGCGGTAAATCAGTATAAAGCCCAATGACGGGCCGAGGTGGGCAAGCGGAATTGTCACCGCCGAGAGTTTGTTAATACAGGCGGGGTTGCCCGCAAGGCCCATCGATAACATATCATTGAGCGTGCATATTTTGTTCGACTTGCATATATTCTCCACGAGTTCTGGAGTGAAGCAGCTCTCCAACTGCTGTTTCTGAGAGGCGGCTGGGTGGTCCGTCTCGAACATGTGCAGTTCGAAGTTGTCGGCGCTGCGCATGAAGAAGGCGATGTTCGCATCGGAGAGTTCGTCTTTTATGCGGTGGGCGGCGGCGAGAATGAGATTGCTTAAGTCGGTGGTTCCGATGATTGTCTCATAGAAATTGGCGGTGAAAGTTATGGTGTTTAATCTTTTTATGAAGTCCCTTTGGGCTGCGATGAGGTCGTTGCAAAGTATGTCTATTTTTTTGGCCTGCTTTTTGCGCTCTTTGTTGAGTTTCTTTGTAAGCAGGCGCAGTCTTTTATGTCGTTGTTGGTTTTCCATGAGGCCTTTGTTTTTCAGCAATTAAATTTACAGGAGCTCCCGGCTTTTTAGTTCGGCTTACCAAAAGGCGGGCTTTAGGAGCAGAAAAACGTTGAAAAGGTGACCGGGCAGTGGCCCTATAAATAATCGATTATCAGTTTCGATGTGGTTGCGGATGTTGTCGAGTTGTATATTGAGCGAAGTAGCTGTCCTTTTATCTGCGGGCATTTTCGGACTTATATTTGCAGACTGGCCAAATCTGTGTGTGCAAGCAGCCCTTTGTACGGCGGTGGTTATGTGTGACGAGCTTTTTCACAATACCGGCTACGAATAAAGCTGCGCGTTGTCACCACACTTATGGCAGCCTGCTTGTGAATTTATTTGTGTGGGATTTGGCGTTGTGATCCGGTAGCGGCAAGTCGAAAAACTTGTTTCGCATTGCAATCAGCTTCTGTATCATGGGACACACGTTTATTTTGGCAGGCTGGTCTATGACGAAGCAAAAAGAGGCTTATCTTTATGCGGCGGCTGGAGTTTTGCTGTGGTCTACGGCCGCCTCAGCATTTAAGATTTCACTGCGTTATGTGGATGTTCTCTGCCTTTTGTTTTATTCGGCAATTGTGTCGACGGTTGTTCTTTTTTGCTGTTTGTTGTTTCAGAAGAAAGTTGGTTTGCTCGTAAAGCTGTCCCGGAGGGATTATCTGCATTCGGCGCTTTTGGGCTTTCTAAATCCTTTACTTTATTACGTTGTTTTATTTAAGGCATATTCGCTGCTGCCCGCACAGCAGGCCCAGCCGCTGAATTTTGTTTGGCCAATAACGCTCGTTCTGCTGTCGATACCTTTGCTGAAACAGAAGATTAAGCCAAGGAGTGTTATTGCGGTGGTTATCAGCTTTTTCGGCGTCTATGTAATTTCCACTCGGGGTGATATTTTCGGGCTTAGGTTTACCAGTCCCACGGGGGTAATGTTAGCAGTGGGCAGCTCGGTAATATGGGCAGTCTTCTGGATTTATAACGTAAAAGACAAGCGTGATGAGGTGGTGAAATTATTTCTTAATTTTGCGTTTGGGTCCGTGTTCATATTTTTTGCGATGCTGGTCTTTGCGAAAGTGGAGGTTCCGGGCCTTTACGGCATGCTCGGAGCAGTCTACGTTGGCCTGTTCGAGATGGGCATTACTTTCCTGAGC
>CP070715.1:2882286-2888602 GCA_020350405.1 Planctomycetota bacterium | reverse complement strand
GGCGATAAAATCGAGGTGGCGCCCGGGACGTACTACGAGGCGATCGATTTCAAAGGCAAGGCAGTGCGGCTTTACTCGAGCGGCGGGCGGGCTGTTACTACGATAGACGCGGGTGGGACTAAGCATGTCGTGCAGTGTGTAAGCGGCGAGGGTGCCAATACTATCCTCGAGGGCTTCACGATTACCGGCGGCGACGCCAGCGGCACAGCCCCTGACAATTGCGGTGCAGGTATATATTGTGTAAGCAGCAGCCCGACAGTGACCGACTGCACAATCAGCGGGAACACGGCGAAGTACGACGGCGGCGGGATGTATAACAATGGAAGCAGTCCGACCCTGACGAGCTGCACATTCTCGAACAACACGGCCGAACACAATGGTGGCGGGATGTGCAACTTAGATAACAGCACCCCGACCATGACAGACTGCAGTTTCACCGATAACAATTCCCTCGGTCACGGGGGTGGAATATGCAACCTCTTCAGCAGCCCCTCCCTAACCAACTGCAATTTCACCGAAAATCATGGTGGCGGTCTCGGCGGCGGTATGATCAACGCGTCCAACAGCAGCCCGACGGTGACGGGCTGCACGTTCAGCGGGAACGTGGCCACTGAAGGCGGGGGGATGTACAACTTCGGCAGCAGCGCGACGGTGACGAACTGCATATTCAGCGGGAATTGGGCCCGTGTCGACGGAGGGGGGATTTACAACTATGAAAGCAGCCCGACGGTGGGGAACTGCAGGTTCAACAACAATCCGGCCCAGTATGGCGGCGGGATGTGCAACCAAAACAGCAGCCCCAACGTGGTCAACTGCACGTTCAGCGGCAACTACGCGGTCTATTACGGCGGCGGGATGTGCAACAAGGACAGCAGCCCGACGGTTACGAACTGCATCCTGTGGGGCGATACGCCCGATGGGATTTACAATATTTCCTCTTCACCGAGTGTTACCTACAGCGACGTGGCGGGCGGCTGGTCGGGGACGGGCAATATCAATGCCGACCCGCTGTTTGTCGATGCGGCAGGAGGTGATTTGCGGCTGTCGGCTGGTTCGCCGTGTATCGACGCAGGGTATAACGGGGCCGTGCCGGCTGATACCTTTGACCTTGATGATGACGGCAACACGACCGAGCCTATACCGTGGGACGTTGACGGGGGGACGAGGTTCGTGGATGGCGATTACAACGACACTATTATTGTGGATATGGGCGCGTACGAGTATGGTTCGACTGCCATGGTGGAGGCCGAAGTTGATATGGACGAGATGTGGATGTATCAGAGTATAGCCGGGCAGAGCAACTCTGATTTGACGGCGGGTGTTTCGATTACGGATGACCCGTGGAGTAACAGCAGCTACAGCTATGCGTGGGAGATTGTACTGCCGGGGGACGTCAGCCTGGCGCCGAATACGGTAGCAGGAGGTGGGGCTGGTGATGCATACTGGACGTTTGCAGCACGGGGCTGTGATGAGCCGGGAGGACTGTCCGACTCGGGGCAGGTGTTTACGGTCAGGGTAACGGTTACAGGGGATGATTACGGCAATACAGGTGTAGCCGAGGCGGAGTTCGGGATAGCACTTTTAGGTGATACCAATAATGACGGGGTGGTGAACGTTGCGGACCGTTCGATAACGAATGCCTTCTGGCGGACGGGTTCGGCCGGGCCTTATACTCTGCGGGACTGTGATGTGAACTGCGATGGAGTTGTGAATGTGGCGGACAGGTCGATTGCGAACGCGATATGGCGGGGGATACTGGGGCAGAATTCGGTAAGTAGTCCGTGCCCGCTGCGTTAATTTCAAATTGCAAATCTCAGATTTCAGATTGGAGCGCCACGTGAAACGTGGGGCTAAATACGAACGCCTTTGCGGGCAGGCGGTTTTTGGTGTCCGCGCAAGTCAGACTTGGGCGCTAAAGAAGATGGTTTGGGTGCGTTGGGGGGCGTGGCAGGGCTTATTCTTCGGGTTGTTCTTTTGCCTGTCTTGCCTTTTTTCTGAGGTCTTCGGTTTTGCTGTAACTGCAGGCGGTGCATCTGTCGGCGAAATCGTGGCGGACGGCGCCCCTTACGAAAACGAGGGCACATTTTTCGCATTTTTCGGCCCGATAGGCGGTTTCCTGTTCGCATTCATTGCAGATGAGGCCTGGTGTGGGGTTCTTCATTGGGTCCTGCATCATAGCGGTGAACTGCGCAGGTGAGGGCGGGTTGTCCTGCAAGTACTGAAAGTAGGCGCGTTTTCCGGTCTCATACTCGGCGTTGCATTCGGTGTTGGTGCACTTGACCCAAATCAAGTCGTTTGGGTCGATGGTCTCTATGCCGGCGCGTTTGGCGGTTTCCTTTCTGTAGTCAGCGTCCTTTTTGTATGTTATTGCGGCGGCGAGGGCGAAGCAGACTATAATAATGAGAATCATGAAGAGTTTTTTCTTATTTGCCATTTTAGAACCTCAAATATAATTGGTTAACAATTCAGCCGGGGGACTTCAGGCAATGGATTATCAGGGCATATAGGCCAATAATCCATATTGCCGAGCCTCCGGATTAGGCATAGTTTACCAAACCCGTCTAAAAATTGCAAGTATTTTCCGGAGAAAGCTCGAATTACGAAGTTAGCTTGCCTTCGCAGGGGCAGGCGGGGTGGCAGTCGGCATCATGGGTAGGGCAGCGGTATAATCAGGATGGAAAATCGCACTTGGGCGATGCTTATTTTCCCGTTCGCTTGCGTCCGAAATGCAGGGTTTTTTGGTAATATGACCTTGATTTTTTTCTTGATATGTCTGACATAGCGGCTATAATAGTATGTAATCCCTGCTCCAATTTGGAGCTGACCCCTGCTCTTCCTGCTATCCTCCGAATGCAGGGGTCTGCGCCTGGAGAAGGGGGCGTGAAAAAATTTGGGAAAGTGAGAAGATAGGGGTTGACAAATGGGGCGGTTGTGGGTATAATGCCCGGCGAGTTTGGGGGCTGACCGAACTCATCCTCGAAAAGCAGTTTTGCTATTTCAATCAATTAGTTTTGCTTCGATTGCGTTTTGCGATATGGGGCGGAGATGACTCACCGAAACGGGCGTTTTTGGGCGTCCAAGGCAGGAAAGTTAAGAGAAGATAGTCAATGTTGAGTTATCCCGCATGCAAGGAGGAACAGCAATGGGAGCAGTCAGGAGAATCGGTTGGATAGTTATTTTGGTTTTGGGGGTAATTCTTGTGGAGGACGCGGGCGGGGTCATTGTATTTGACTTTGAGGGCGCTCCGGTTTACGGGAGGGCAGGCGAGATTGAGGCGTATATGGAGGGGGTGTACGGGTCGGACATAACGGTGGTTGGGGGGACGGTGCGCGATGCGCTGTTTGGGGGGTGGATTAGCGGGCCGCTTGGGGACGACAACTATGTTCGGGCGAAGGGATGGTGCGGGCCGGCGGAGTTTTCGATTTCGTTTGAGGAGGTGCCGATTACGTCGGCGTCTTTTGATTCGGGGGTGGTGTTCAGCTCGTTTTATGCGTATGCCGACGGTGAGGAGATTTTCAGGGAGGGTTGGCGGTGCTGGGGGTCGGACAATTCGGGGACGATATACTTCGATTCGCCGGTTACGACGTTGCGGTTCAGTAACAGGTGCTTTTGGGGCGAAATCGAGATGGATAATCTTTCGGTGACACCCGTGCCGGAGCCGGCGACGGTATTGCTGGTCGGGCTTGGTGGGTTGATTCTCAGGATGAGGCGTTTGAAGTGATAATGGCTGATTGAGTAAGTGATTAATTGGAGTTTGCGAGGTCGGAGACAACGGATTGCAGGGCGGAGGTGACGCGGGTGAGGTGGTCGAAAGATATCTTATCAATAGTATCGTCGGGGGAATGGTAGTAGGGGTAGCGATATGGGGCGGTGTCGGTGAGCATTATTGCGGGGTAGTTGTAGTGCCAGAAGGAGTCGTGGTCTGACCAGTTTGTGCCGGGGATGAATTCGGGGATGGCGCCGCCCTGGGAAGGGAATTTGCAGTGCTTTCTGAATGAGCTAATGGCGGCGTGGAGGAGGTCTTTCGAGGGGGTGTTTGAGACGAAGGCGAGGAAGTTGCCGGTGGAGGGGTAGAAGATGCTGAATGGGAAGGGGTATTTCTGGGTGTTCGGGGCGTCGGTGTAGTAGCCGATGGTTTCGAGGCTGAGCATGGCGACGATGTTTTCATTTTTTTCTCGGCAGGATTTTGCGTAGACGCGGGAGCCCATTTGCTCGGTCTGGAAGAAGGGCATTTCCTCGTTTGCAAAGAAGACGAAGCGGAGGGTGCGGTTGGGTTTGGTGTCTTTGAGGCGGGGGGCGAGTGCGAGGTTTGCAGCGACGGCGGAGCAGTTGTCGTTTGCGCCGGGCGAGCCGTAGACGGAATCGTAGTGAGAGCCGATGACGACAATCTCATCCGGGTGGGTGGAGCCGGTAATTTGGGCTTCGAGGTTCGAGCAGGTTTTGCCCTCGGCGGAGTAGTTTTGTCGGCGGGGGGTATGGCCGGCTTCGGTGAGGGCGGATTCGATGTAGTCTGCGGCGGCGGTAAGGTTATGGTGGTTGAAGATGTTTTTCTCGGCGATGTTGGTGGCGAGGGCGTCGATGTGGCGGGAGAGCTCAGCGCGGAGCGCGAGCTGCTCGTTGGTGAGGGGGGGAAGTGGACCTGAGTAGGATTTGCCGGGCATTTTAATCATAGTGGAGTACGCCCAAAGGTATAGCGCGGCGAGGACAGCGGCAGCGATGGCGAGGCGGATGCAGGCACCGCGGCTGATTATTTTTAGAGCAAATTTTCTTTTCGGTTTCGATGTTGGTTCCTCGTTAGACACGGATTTTATTATGGTGGGAAGGGGGCTTTAGTCAAGGGATTGGGTGATTTGTTTTGTCATTATCTTGCTAAGTTTGGTATAATAGCATTATCTTGCTATGAAGGTCGGGGAGGCTTTATTTAGTGGTATTTTGTTTTGGATGGATGAAAAGAGCAGGGACTGATGAAATCTTTGGGTCGAGAGAAGTTTGAGCGGATAGAGGGGGTGTTCCGCAGGCACTTTCAGTTGGGATTAGAGACGACGGATAACGAGGGGAAGGTGATAAAGGAGCTTTGCAGCGGGGACTGTTATCCGGAGTTCTGCGAGGTGGTTCGGAGCAGCCGGACGGGGCTTAGGAGATGTAATCAGGAGCGTCGGCGGAGCGTCAAGATTGCGATAGAGACGGGGCAGTCTTATATAACGATATGCCATGCGGGGATAGTCCTGGTGTGCGTTCCGGTGATGGACAGGGACAGGGCTTTAGGGGGGATGTTCTTCGGGAAGTGCCTTTGGGAGCCGGCGACGGAGATGTTGATTGAGGATATCGAGAAGCGATTGAAAGGGATCAGGGTAGAGAGGATAAAGTTGACGGCGGCGGTGGGGAAGTTGGCGGTTATACCGGGGCGGATGGTGCATAATGCGGCGGAGTTTTTGTTTGATTTACTTTATGAGGTCGGGGGGTACGATACACGCGTGATACGGTGGCGTCGTCAGCGGGCGGAGCAGCAGTCGCAGATAGGAGAGTTCATACAGGAGAGTAAGAAGTTAGGGGCGGACTGGCGGTATCCCTTGGAGAGCGAGCGGGAGCTGTTGGGGAAGGTGAAGATTGGCGACAGGACGGGGGCGAAGGAGATATTGAATTCGATATTGGGGACGATACTGTTTCATAATCCGGGGGAGCTTGGGGTGCTGAAGGGGCGGCTGCTGGAGCTATTGAGTATATTGAGCAGGGCGGCGGTGGAGGGGGGTGTAAATATTGATGTTATACTAGAGAAGAACCTGACGTATGTGAACAAGGTGACGGAGATAAACAACCAGGAGGATTTGTGCGCGTGGATTAGCACGGCACTGGATGAGTTTATCGAGATGGTATATTCTCATCAGGACGCGAGGAAGGTGACGCAGATTCGGCCGGCGATAAACTATATCGATGCTAATTATGATAAGCCGATAACGCTTGCGGATATTGCGAAGGCGTCTTACCTGAGCGCTTCGCGGCTGGCGCATATATTCAAGGAGCAGATGGGGATTACTCTGATAGATTATCTGACGAGCGTGCGGATAGAGCGGGCGAAGCAGCTACTGTTAGCGACGGAGCAGAACTGCACGGAGATATGTTTTCAGGTGGGGTATAATAATCAGAGTTATTTTACGCGGACGTTTAAGGAACTGGTGGGGATGACGCCGCGGCAGTTCAGGATTAGAAACCAGCGGCGGGAGAGGATTTCCACGCCGTTGTAAGGGGGATTGGGGATTTCACATTTCAGATTTCAAATTGCGGGTTGGGGGAGGTTGAAAGTTAAAGTTTGAAGTTC
>CP070715.1:2873912-2882186 GCA_020350405.1 Planctomycetota bacterium | reverse complement strand
GAAGTGGAACCGCGATTTTGCAACGAATGGCCCGTGGACGCTGGCCGGCGAAGCCGACCGGAGCGCCTGGCAGCAGGCGGCCCCGTGGATGGCACACCTTAAAGATTACTAAAAGGAAATGCAGGCAGCGAAAATATGTCACACGAAATGTTCCTGACTCGGCGTTTTAGGGAAGGGCGCGGCCAGCGGCGAGGGTTTACGTTGGTGGAGCTATTGGTGGTGATTGCAATTATTGCGTTATTGATGTCGATACTGATGCCGGCGCTATCGCGGGCGCGGGAGCAGGCGAAGGACGTTCTGTGCCAATCGAACCTTCGCCAATGGTGCACAGTGCACACTATGTACACGGAGGACAACGAGGGGTACGTAGTTGGATACGACGACCAATCGGCCGAGCACTGGTGGCCGATTGCACTATTACCCTACTACGGGGAGCAGGACTTGTGTCTATGCCCGGCGGCGACGAGATTCTGGTCGGAGGGTCATAAGCCCAGCTCTATCAGCGCGTGGGGCATCTGGGACCCAGAGAAGGAAGCATGGCTGGCAGATGAGCTTATGGAGGGCTACGAAGGTCTTTACGGCAGCTACGGTGCAAACGAGTTTAGCGGGAATGCACCCGAACATGTAGCTGAAGGATACGGCGGTCCACAGAAATTCTGGAGGAGGCTTGCCGTCAAGGGCGCGGGTTACGTACCACTTCTTCTTGGCTGCAACATGATGGGGGGGTTTCCAGAGCACATCGATTTCCCTCCGGAGTATGAGGGTAAATTTGAGATGGGCGGAGATGAGCTAGCGCGGTACTGCCTGAATCGCCACAACATGGCGATAAACGGGCTTTTTCTGGATTGTTCTGTCAGAAGAATCGACCTGAAGGAGCTGTGGGTACTGAAGTGGCACCGCGAGTTTATGACGAATGGCCCGTGGACGCTCGCCGGCCTAGTCGAGCGGTCAGACTGGCAGCGGCAGGCCCCGTGGATGGCACACCTTAAAGATTACTAAGATGAAATGCAGGCGGTTGAGCAGGGGCGAAATCCCGCGAGGAAGGGCGGACAGGGCAAAGGGAAATGCGTGAGCGGGGAGCGTTTTTTCTTTGCTGCGAGACAGAATTTTTTTGCCAGCGGAGTATTTTTTTGCTTTGAAACAGAATTTCTTTGTCAGCGTAGTAGATTTTGATGTTTTTTTTACAGGATGTAGGGAAAATAAGGATTAGGACGGCCTTTCTGGGCTCAGCAGGGCGGGAGAGGGGGTGGGTGTCGCAAAATGATAAGAAATTTCCGCAAAATGGCGTTTTCTTTTGAGGGGCAATATGATATAATCCACACATATGTGGACGAGGTGTGGTGTACTACTACATAGGAGGTGCAACGGGTGAATCCACCTCGCGGCAAGAGAATGTTTTGTTCGTACGGTAAAATGATATTGGAGGCAGGTGCGAATTGAATTTAACTATGCGAAGGTTACTCGTGGATGGTCCACGGGGTTCGTACCTGTCACGAACAATATACGATTTGGCAATGGAGCCAAAGATACGTTTACCATTTTAATCTTCTTTAAAGGAGGCAGATTATGAGTAAGAAAGTAAATTTATTAATTTGTTTTGTTTTGGTGCTGAGTCTCGGCAGCAATGTTTTGGCACTGGATCGAGTGCAGCCGGACTTTGCCGGGGGTGACCAGGCCTGCGCGGTTCTGTGGGAGTTCGAGGACGGCAACTCTGCCACCAAGGATGTGAATAACTTGCCGAGCCTTATTCTCTACTATGGGCCAGAGCAGCCACCGGATGCATGCTTTGGGTTCCGTTACGATGGTTTTAGTTACGAGGGCGTTGATGACCCAAACCTTGCCTGGGTCTGGGACTCAAACGCCACAGTCGTGGTTCCAGAGGAGGAAAGTGTCATTCAACCTATCCCCGAGGGAGAGGGCGCCAACCTGACGGTACAGGCTCAGGTGATGTGGTGGCCTGGACCGAACACACCGAACGGACCGGGCGACACGCCCTACCTGGCATTTCTCATAGAAACCTGGGTAGGAAGGGGGGTAGAACGGGATGTGTTCGCGGGAGCGGATGAGTATGCGATGGAAGGAGTTGGTAATGAGGAAGGCGTAATAGGCATTACTCCCATAGAGGAAGTCAATATAGCGCCCGGCTGGAAACACAGCACGTACAGCCACACGTTTACGAACTTCAGGGCGGATGAGGAGATTACGCATGTCCATATTCTTTGCTTCGGATATGAACACGGAACCGAAGGGCTGAAGATCGACGAGATAGTCGTCGACATGGTGGTCCATAACGGCGCAACGCCGCCTACGGGACCTGGACGAGAGTGGCTCCTCGTCCCCCGGGCTGGTCAAGCGAGGAAACCGGACCCGGCCCGCGGCGAAGAGCATGTGCAGCCGAATACCAATCTGAGCTGGGCACCTGACCCGTGCCTTGCGGGCCCCCTGACCTATGATGTCTACTTCGGCACCGACCCGAATATGGCGAACAATCCCAAGATAGCCTCAAACATCGGCGCTAATACGGTTGACCCGTGCAGCGGCGGTGACCTTGCCACCGCGACGCCGCACTACTGGCGCGTGGACACCAATGATGGAGGGACGGTGCATGCAGGGATTGACTTCATATTTACCACGTGGGGCCTGGCTGATGATTTGTACCCGGCCGACGAGGCAACTGAAATACCTCCTCCCGTTCTTCTGCAATGGGGACCTGACGGGTACGCCACGACCTGTGACGTTTACTTCGGGACGAGCTTTGCCGAGGTGAACGACGCAACGACGAGCTCTGCAGAGTGGAAGGGCAACCAGGCGGTCTCCGACGCGAACTACAACACGGGTATGCTGGACTTGTTAAAGCCTCACTACTGGCGCATCGACGAGAAGGACGGCGGCGGAACTGCGGTTAAAGGGGCGGTCTGGAGCTTTAAGACAGGCAGTTATTTTGACGTGGAAGACTTCGACCGCTATCCGAGTAACACACAGCTTTATGCCGTGTGGGACGACTACTGGACGAACGGGACGGGGTCGGAGGTCTTCGTTGAAAAGGACGCCAACTTCACCCGCGACGGCAACTCGCTTCGGTTCCTGTACGACTGCGGGACGGCCTATAAGAAGGTCGGCGCTATAGCCGACGCGGACATTGCCGATATGTTAATCGGCGGTGACTGGACGATCGCCGGGATAAAGTCGATGGTTCTATACTTCTATGGCGACCCCTGCAACATCGTTACCAGCAACGACAGGATGTGGGTCCAATTAGAAGATACGAGCGCCAACGCCGGGACCAAACTATACGGCGACGGCGACGGCGAAGACCCGAACGATGTGAAGCTTGTGGGGTGGACCGAGTGGAACATCGACCTTAATGACGCCAATTTCAGCGGCGTGAGCCTTTCGAATGTAGGCAAGATTCATATCGGCTTCGGTGGACCGCCGATCGGCCAATCAAAGGCGGGTGGTTCAGGCAAGGTATGGTTCGACGATATCCAGCTACATCCTCAGAGGTGCCGGTCGGAGCTTGTCGCATGGGACATCGCCGGAGATGACTGCATTACAGACGGATATGACATTGACTTGATGTCAGACGACTGGTTAATCAAAGACTATCAGGTCTTCCCGGCACCGCCTGACCGCAACGATCTGCTTGTCGAGTACCTGTTCGACCCCTGTGCTGACCACAATGACTTGTACGACTCGTCCGGCAACGGTTATCACGGTGAGCCAAGCGGTTCGCTGTGGCATGTAGCTAACGGTTATCTGACGATTGAGGCCGAGGGCGGATATGTGGATATCCCCTTTGGGGCAAACAATCCGTTCCACGGCCCAAATGACTTCTCGGTGGTCATGGAATACAGGTCAAGCGCTTTAGCTAATACGGCCCTGCTCACTTCGACCGATCCTTGTCTGCCCACTGAGTGGGATTTGCCAGGCATTGATTATGAGGCACTGTTTGGCCTCTACTCTCCGATGTCCCTTTCCATAAATCAGGAGGACCCCGGCGGCCCGACCCCCCCTGAATTGACCTTCATGTATGCAAACTTCTTCGTGGATGGGACAGATGTAAATAAAACGGATGCAGCAGGCATCGGGGCCTGGCACTATGTCGCGGCGACCTATGATGCCGACGGCGGACAGCAGGGTGCGACCGGGCTTGTAACAGTATATATTGACGGCATAAAAGGGGCTACCCCTCTTGCCATCGATCCCAATATCCCGGAGGATCCCAACTATGATGTGGTGCGAATCGGTGATGCTTCCAACCAGCTACACAAGGATGATATGGGATTTGGGACCCACATCGGCGATATCAATGAGGTACTCATCTTTGACGTAGCTCTGACCGAGTCTGAGGTGTACTATTTGAGCGGGATAATGGTCCCGACCTACAAACCGAACACCTCGCTGGCCAACGTAGTGCCGAAGAGTCCTCCGGGAGGTCCTTACGACGCGAACAACCCTGATATAGTCAACTTGCTTGACTTTGGCTTACTTGGAGAGTACTGGCTCGAAGCACCGTTACTGTGGCCGTAAATGGCTAATGAAACAGGCCTTGGCATAATACAAGGCCGGTGAGTTTGCACCAATACGGGGCTTACGCTGATTAAATTCGGCGTAGGCCCCGTTTGTTTTTATTCAGGCGGCGGGGGTGTTTTTTTCGCTGCGAGGTGGATTTTTTCTGTAAGGGCGGGATTTTTTTTGTCGGAAACCGAATTTTTTTGCCCTCGTAGTAGACTTCGACGTAATTTTTTTCAGGATGTAGGGGAAATGAGGATTGGGACGGCTGTTTTGAGCTCAGCAGACCAGAAAGAGGGATGGGTGTCGTAAAATGACAAAAAATTTCCGCAAAATGGCGTTTTCTTTTTGCGGGGCAATATGGTATAATACGCAGTTATATGGACGAGGTGTGGTGCGCTACGCGACAGGAGGTGCAACGGGTGAATCCACCTCGCGGTAAGAGATTGTTTTGTTTGTATGCTTAAAAGCTATGGGAGGCAGGTGCGAATCGAATTTAACTATGCGAAGGTTACTCGTGGATGGTCCACGGGGTTCGTGCCTGTCACGAATAATATACGATTTGGCGATGGAGCCAAAGAGCAGTTTAACATTTTAATCTTCTTTTAAAGGAGGACGATTATGAGTAAGAAAGTAAGTTCATTGATTTGTTTTGTTTTGGTGCTGGGTCTTGCGGGCAGCGCGTTGGCACTGGATGACCTGAACCCCCCCTTCTGGCGTAACGGGCCGGGTACGATGTATGCGCACTGGGAGTTCAGCACCGACCCGAATCTGGGGCCTGACCCAAATCAGGTCGAGGCCGACGAGTACAAGGGCTACACGGTTAACCACGTCGACGCAGGGTCTCTATGGTACGCGGAAGGGCCGGGGACGGTTACAAATGCTGCGATGGCGTGGTACGGTGACTCAAATTATGTGTGGTATGGAAATTTCCAGGGGCGGACGGGCGTCATTGAACCGAACCTTTACGGGCCATTGGAGTATCTAACCCTGTTCGTGCTGAATAACTGGCCGGCAGACCCCAACAGGAACAAGAGGCTCAGGGTACAGACGGTGGTTTATGCCGAGACGCTGGATGATTTTAACCTGCCTGTCTGGACTGAAGCCGCGACGGCCGATGGTGTTTCCGACATATGGATCCCCGGACCACAGCGAGTAGCTCCTCCAAGTTACGATCCGGAAGACGAAGAAGACCCGGAAGATCCTGAATACTGGCAGGCCTTCCGTTTGGTGGAGGTAGTACCGCTGCCGGGAGAGCCCAACTGGTATCACATGACAGTTGATTTAGAGTTTTTTGATGGGGCTGGTGAAGACACAGACGCCACCAATCCGGGCGCAGAAACGTTCTTCTTGCTGTATTGGGAGGAGGGCTGGGGCGAGCACCCGTTCTGGATTGACGAGGTTATCTTCGACACGATATGCTACGATACAGTCTTAGAAGGCTGGGGCCCGTCGAATGCAAGTCCGGTCTATGATGAGGACCACGTGCTTCCGACCGCGAACCTGAGCTTCCAGGCACCGTGGAATGCTCAGTGCATGAACCCGGACCCCAATTACGACCCGAACCTTACAGGGCCGTTTGAGTATGACGTCTATTTCGGATTAGAGCCGAACGTGCTGACGATGACACAGATAGCCGACGCCTGCGTGCCGACGAACTGCAACGACGTGATGACGTTTGATCCCTGCGCGGGTGACCTTGCCGATGCGACGGTATTCTACTGGCGAGTGGACATCAATGACACCGACGCGATTAACGGAGCGTTCTATGAAGGGACATACCTTAAGTTCCGTACCTGGGGCTTTGTCGATAATGTTGCTCCGCCCAACGAGGCAATCAATGTAGCTCCTCCGGTTCTCTTGAAATGGGCGCCTGACGGTTATGCGGCGACGTGCGACGTTTACTTCGGGACGAGCTATGCCGAGGTAGACAGCGCCGACAGTACAGATACTACGGGCATATACAAGACCAACAAGCCGGTCTCGGACCCGAACTATAACGCGGGCATGCTGGATTTGGCTAAGACCTATTACTGGCGAATCGACGAGAAGAACGGCGGCGGGACTGCGGTTAAGGGCGCGGTCTGCAGCTTCACGACAGGCAGTTATTTTGTCGTGGAGGACTTCGACCGTTACCCGAGTAACACGCAGCTTTATGCCGTGTGGGACGACTACTGGGCGAACGGGACGGGGTCGGAGGTCTTCATTGAGCAGGACGCGAACTTCACTCGCGACGGCAACTCGATGATGTTCAAATACGACTGCGGGACGGACTATAAGAAGGTCGGCGCTATAGCCGACGCGGACATTGCCGATATGTTAGTCGGCGGTAACTGGACAATCGCCGGGATAAGGTCCATGGTTTTATACTTCTACGGCGACCCATGCAACAGCGTTACTACGAACGACAGGATGTGGGTGCAATTAGAAGATACGAGCAGCAACGCCGGGGCCAAACTATACGGCGACGGCGGCGGCGAAGACCCGAATGATGTGAAACTTGCGGGGCCGATCGAGTGGAACATTGACCTTAATGACGCCAATTTCAGCGGTGTGAGCCTTGCCAATATAGGCAAGATTCATATCGGCTTCGGTGGACCGCCAATCGGACAGTCAAAGGCTGGTGGTACGGGCACGGTGTACTTCGACGATATCCAGCTACATCCGCAGCGGTGCCGGCCGGAGCTTGTCGCATGGGACATCGCTGAAGGCGACTGCATTACAGACGGATATGACCTTGCATTGATGGGTGGAGACTGGCTGGCCAAGGACTATCAGGTCTTCCCAGTACCGCCCGATCGTAACAATCTGGTTCTCGAGTACCTGTTCGACCCCTGTGTGGCGCACCAAGACTTGTACGACTCGTCCGGCAACGGGCGCCACGGCCAGCCAAGCGGTTCGCTGTGGAGCGTAGCTAACGGTTATCTGACGATTGAGGCCGCGGGCGGCTATGTGGATATCCCCTTTGGGGCAGACAATCCATTCCACGGACCAAATGACTTCTCGGTCATCATGGAATACAGGAACAGCAGTGCAGGTAATACAGCCCTGCTTACTTCGACCGATCCTTGTATTCCAATGAGCTGGGAGGATCCGAACGTTGAAGATGCGTTTGCACTCTACTCTCCGATGGCCCTTATCGCAATGCAAGTGGCCGGCAAAGCAGGTAATCCCGATGATGTTAACTTCGCTTACGACAACTTCTACAAAGCGGGATCAGATGTAGGAATAGACGTCGTAGGAGGCATCGGAAGCTGGCACTATGTCGGGGTGACCTATGATGCCGACGGCGGGATTTGCCCAGCCGAGCCCTGGGACCCGAACGCATGTCCTCCGGGTACCGTGAGCGGTCTTATCACAGTGTATCTTGACACAGTAAAAGGGACTGACCCGCTTGTCATGGACCCCAATATCCCGGTGGATGCCAACTATGATGTGGTGCGAATCGGCGATGGTTACACTCCTCTGCACGGTGAAGATTGGGGATTTGGACCCCATATTGGCGATATCAACGAGATACTCATCTTTGACGTAGCTCTGACGGAGGCTGAGGTGTACTACTTGAGCGGGAAAACCGGCGCGACCTACGTGCCGAACACCTCGTTGGCCAACATCGTGCCTAAGACGCCTCCGCCAACCAGTTATGACGCCAACGACCCTGATATTGTCAACTTCATCGACTTCGACTTCCTTGCGGCCTACTGGCTCGCAGCACCGTTACTGTGGCCGTAGGTGGCTGTAAGAAACAGGCCTTGGCTTAAT
>CP070715.1:2857980-2873812 GCA_020350405.1 Planctomycetota bacterium | reverse complement strand
GCAAATTGAGGTATTTGTTTTGTAGCGAGCGTTTTGAAGGAGAAAGTGCATATGGCGATGGATGTAAAGCAGATAGGGAGTTTGGTGCAGCAGAAGAGCGAATTTGTGCGTGCGCTCTTTGGCGAGATGGAAAAGGTAATTGTCGGTCAGTGCTACATGCTGGAGCGGATGCTAATAGGGTTGTTAGCGAACGGGCACATACTTTTGGAGGGGGTGCCGGGTCTTGCCAAGACGATGGCGGTGACAATTCTGTCGCGTGCGATAGACGCAGAGTTCAGGCGGCTACAGTTTACGCCAGATTTGCTACCAGCTGATTTGATTGGAACGCAGATATACCGGCAATCGGACGGTCAGTTTTATACGCGCAAGGGGCCAATTTTTGCAAATATCATACTGGCTGACGAAATCAACAGGGCTCCGGCAAAGGTGCAGAGCGCCTTGTTAGAGGCGATGCAGGAAAGACAGGTTTCAATCGGGGAAGAGACTTTTGCTGTTCCGAGTCCCTTTATGGTGCTTGCTACACAAAATCCGATTGAGCAGGAGGGAACGTATCCGCTGCCGGAGGCGCAGTTGGACCGGTTTATGCTCAAGCTAAAGATTGACTACCCGAACAAAGAAGAAGAACGTGCTATTCTCGACAGGATGGCTGTTACGGACAAGAAGTTTGACATAAAAACAGTCATCAGTCCTGCAGATATTTCAGATGTCAGGGCAGTCGTTGATGAGATATATATTGATGAAAAGATTAAAGATTATATTGTCGATGTAGTCTGCGCCACGAGAGAGCCGGAGAAGTATGGGATAGAGCTGGGCAACTTTATAAACTACGGGGCGTCACCGCGAGCGACGATTTATCTTACGGTCGCTGCGAAGGCGCACGCCTTTATCCAGCAAAGGGGTTATGTCACGCCACAGGACGTCAAGAGTATCGGCGCGGATGTACTGCGTCACAGGGTGATTGTGAGCTACGAGGCGGAGGCGGAAGATAAGACGAGTGAGGATATTATAAAGGCGATTTTTGACAATATCGAAGTACCATAAAAAGCGGCTGCCGATTTGGTCTTGAGGTTGCGATGATACCAGAGGATTTAATTAAGAAAATCAGGCAGATTCAAATCTATACTTCCCGGACGGTGGATGCGAGCTTTGCGGGTCAGTATGAGAGTGTTTTTAAAGGGCGGGGAATGCAGTTTGACGAGGTCCGGGAGTATACGCCGGGCGATGATGTGCGTACGATTGACTGGAATGTCACAGCTCGAACAGGCAGGCCCTATATAAAGCGGTTTGTGGAGGAACGCGAGATGACCGTGATGTTTGCGGTTGACCTGAGCGCCTCGGGGGAATTCGGAACGGTAAACAAGACGAAGAATGAACTGGCGGCGGAGTTCTGCGCGGTCCTGGCTTTTGCAGCAGCGAAAAACAATGACAAAGTGGGTCTGCTGATTTTTACCGACAGGATAGAATTGTATATACCGCCGAAGAAGGGAAGCAGACACGTCTTGCGTCTGATTCGAGAGTTGCTTTATTTTAAGATGCCTCGGCGAAAGACAGATATCCCTCTTGCCACGGACTATATCGCGAAGGTGATGCGGAAGAAGGCGACGGTATTTCTGGTATCCGATTTTATAGAGACGGACTTTAAGAAGCCTCTGAGCTTACTTAATAACCGTCATGATGTAATTGCGGTGCTGGTGCGGGACCGAGTCGAGGTTGCGATGCCGGGCGTGGGACTGCTTGAGCTTGCCGACGCCGAGACAGGCGAGATTATTCTTGTGGACACGTCCAGCAGGAGATTTCGCAACCAGTACGGTGAAAGAAGCGCGGGACGATTCGGCGAATTGAAGAACATGCTAAAGTCTATCAATGTCGACAGCATAAGCATAAGCACGGACAGGGCGTACATACATGATTTGATTGAGTTCTTTCATATGCGGCACAGACGATACTGACAAACGGCAAGCCGCTTTGACAATGAAAAACTGGTGAAGGAGGTAAGAAGCTTATGCAAGAGAAACTGGATTTTTCGCTTCCCGAAAAAAAGCAAAAGAGCAGTGCGTTAAGCAAGATACTGGTAGCATTGGCACTGGTCCTGGTGGGGCTAATGCTCGCCAACCTGCTTACAGCACTGCGGTCTCAAGGGCCTGTGCGTGAGGCTGAAGTTCATGGTCTCTCGGCGGAGCAGACCAGGCAGCTGGCATCGAAGCTGGCCCAGCGGAGTTTGTACACGCGAGCGGCGAAAGTCTGGCAGGATTACCTGTCCGGGCGTAACTTGGGGGATGTGGAACGTGCGAAGGTACTGTTTGAAATTGGCACGTTGCTTGAGAAGGCTAACCATTTTGACGAGGCCATTGAGTATTACTATCGAAGCGAAACCGTTGCGAAGCTTGGTGAACTAGAACCTCAGATTAACTCACACATTAAGGATTGTTTTGAAAAGCTTGGTAAGTTTTCGGCGCTTCGGTATGAATTGATGGACCGGACAAGTTTGGAAGGGGCTGGCCAAGCAGGTGGAAAAATACTTGCCGAGATAGGTTCCGAGAAGATAACCGAAGCCGACCTTGACGCAATAATTGAAGATAATATTGATAATCAACTGGAGCCGATGGCCGAATTTATGTGGGCAGAGCAGCTTAATGAACAAAAGAAGGAGATGCTCAAACGATACAGAGACCCAGAGGTCAGGGGGCAATTTTTGCAGGGCTGGCTGGCTCAGGAAATCTTGTATCGGCAGGCGCTGGAGGAAGGACTGGGTGAAGAAGCTGAGGTTAAGAAGCTTCTCGGCGATTTGGCCCGTGGAGTGCTGAGCCAACGTGTGATGAATCGGCAGCTTGTGGCCAAAATCAATATTACAGAAACGGACGTCCAGACATATTACGAGGCGAATAGAGACAAGTATGTAGAACCAGCCAAGGCACGAATAAGTCATATACTCGTTGATGACGAAGCACGGGCGAATGAGCTGATGGGGCGCATTAAGGACGGGGAGGATTTCAACGAACTGGCAAAAGAGTTCTCAATGGACGAAAGCACAAGGGAAAACGGCGGCAAAATTGATGCGGAGGTCAGCAAGGGTCCCTACGTGCCGACAATTGGTGAGTCGAAAGAGATCAATGAAAAGATATTTTCGGCAGATGCACCTTCTGTGCTGGATGAGGCGGTGGAAACAGAAAAGGGATGGGAGATTGTCAAGGTCGATGAGGTAACTGCAGAGCGACAAAAGAGTTTCGATGAAGTCAGGCAACAGGTTATGACCACGCTTGTCAGTAGAAAACGGCAAGATGTCCAGCGAGAGTATATAGAGCAAATGATGGACAAATATAATGTTATCGTCCACACATCTGTACTTACTGGAACAGAGGAAGACGAGAGCGTCGACAAGCCTTTAGGGATGGGAGAATAGAGAGTTGCGATAAAAAGTATGATGGGAGATTCAGCGAAAAGATGTATTGTTTTAGCTTCGCTTGTTTGTTGGGGGTTGCTTTTGGCATGCGCAGGTTGTGAAAAAGAGACGGACACCAAGGCAGAGAAGGTAGAATTTGAAATTGACAAAGTGTATGAGCGCGGGCCGTTGACCGTTCATGTACGGCTTGATAAGGGCAAGATGACAATAGCGGAGACTGTGCTGCTGGAGCTGGAAGCGGCAATTGAACGAGATTACGAGGTACAGATGCCAAAAGTCGATAAATTGCTCCAAAGCTTTGGGATTGTCGATTGGGACAATTTAGGTGATAAGCTTGACCCAAACAACAATGTTGTGAGCACGTACAGGTATCGGCTCGAGCCTCTCTTGTCGGGGACCTATGCAGTTCCGGGCTTTACGTTTGAATTTTACGAACCTAACAACGTGCAAGAAAAGCAATATGAACTTACGACTGAGCCAATAGATGTCGAGGTTACTTCCCTTTTGGGTGAGCAGCGGGGAGAGTTGGTGATAGCGGATATTGAGGATGTTGTCGAGATGCCGCAGGAGACCTCTTACTGGTGGATTTGGGCGGCAAGTGCGGTGGGTGCCATTGCCGCCGGCATGGCTGGCTTGTATTATTTGCGGCACCGGCGCTTGGACAAACTTGTCAGAATCTTCAAACCCGCTCACGAGATTGCATATGAACGTCTGCGGATCTTGGTCAAAGATGACCTGATAAATGCAGGGAAGTTTAAGGAATTTTACGAACGTATCAGTGATATTCTCAGGCGTTATATCGAACATCGCTTTGAATTAAGAGCGCCGGAAAGGACTACTGACGAATTTCTGGTTGAGCTTCAATGGACGGATGTCCTTTCGGCATCCGACAAGCAGAGCGTGGGAGAGTTTCTACAACATTGCGACCTCGTGAAGTTTGCGAAATACAACCCGACGAGCGAGCAGATTCAGCGAACGTTCGATTTGGTTAAGGATTTCACAGAGAAAACCAAGTCTGACGAGCGGAAGATTGATGTGACAGACAGGGTCGAGACGGAAGAGGCTGTCGAGGTTGGGAGCGTATAAATGCAGTTGTATTCACCGTGGGCATTGTTATTACTTTTAGTTCTGCCTGTGATGGTATATCTGACAGTTCGAAGGAGGCGGACTGCGGCGGTGAAGTTTCCAAGCCTGACAAATGTGAAAGGTTGCCTCGTATCGTGGCGGCTAAGGCTACGGCCGTTGCTGAAAGCGGCAAGGTGGGTGTGTCTTGGTCTGTTGATAATTGCGCTTGCCCGTCCACGAAAGGGAACGGTGCTGTCGGAGATATCCACGGAGGGAGTGGCAATAGAAGTCGTAGTTGACCGTTCGGGGAGTATGCAGGCCGAGATGGATTATTATGGCGAGAAGCTGAACCGTTTGGGAACTGTCAAAAAGGTTCTTTCCGACTTTATCATCGGGGACGAGAAGGAACTGGGCGGCAGAAGCAGCGACCTTATAGGGCTGGTTACGTTTGCCCGGTATGCTGATACAATGTGCCCTCTGGTGCACAGTCACAACGTACTACTTGAGTTTTTAAAAAAGACGGAGATTGTGAGGCTTCGCAGCGAGGACGGTACTGCGATTGGTGATGCGATTGCTCTGGCAGCAGCCCGGCTGCACAAGGCCGAAGAAGAAATTGAGCAGCGACGAGCACAATTAGGATTAGATGGGGAGAGACAATTGAGCGGCTCTGAGGGGAGCGGTTTTAAGATAAAGAGCAAGGTGATTGTTCTACTGACAGACGGCCGAAACAATATGGGTGAATATGACCCTCTGCAGGCAGCTGAATTGGCGAAGGAATGGGGCATAAAAATATATACGGTCGGGATTGGTTCAGCCCAGGCGTATACAACCATTCAGACGATGATGGGGAAGTTTAAGATGCCCACACACCAAGACTTGGATGAACGTTTGCTCAAGGCAATTGCGGAAAGGACGGGCGGATTTTACGGCCGGGCGGATAATGCAAAGGCACTTCGGAATATTGTCGAAAAAATCGACAATCTTGAAAAAACTGAAGTCAAGTCTATTCAGTATACCCAGTACTCGGAACGTTTCGGCCCCTGGACGCTGGGGGCACTATTGGCGTTGGGTTTTGAGATGTTGGCAGGCTGTACGGTATTTCGCAAGATACCGTGAGGTATCGGCAAGAAGAATTATGAACCTTGGAAACGACAGAGCATTGTGGTTGTTATTTACGATACCGGTGGTGCTGTTGCCGGCTTACGTATGGTGCTTTTGGCGCAAGGCCAAGGTGCTCAGGGTATTGGCCAGTAACGAGATGCTCAAGAAAATCAACACGTCTGTGAGTTTGAAAAAGCAGGTGTTCAAGGCGTTTTTGCTAATCGCCGCTTTTGTAACTATCGTGGCAGCATTGACCGAGCCGAAATGGAACCCACAAGCTCAGAAAATCAAGCGAGCAGGACGAGATGTAGTCATACTATTGGATACTTCCAGGTCGATGCTGGCCGAGGACATTAAGCCAAGCAGACTCGAGCGCTCGAAAATAGCGGTGAGGGACCTGCTGGAAAGGCTTACGGGTGACAGAATTGCTATTGTTACCTTTGCGGGCAATGCTACGGTGAAGTGCCCATTGACGCAGGACTATGCGTTTGTGCGAATGGTGCTGGCTGATATATCGACTGAGAGTACCAGCAGAGGCGGCACAATGATAGGTGATGCTATCCGCAAGGCGACTGAAGAGGTGTTCGACAGGCAGAGCCGCGAATACAAAGATATAATATTGATTACGGACGGCGAAGACCACGACAGCTTTCCTGTTCAGGCCGCTGAAAAGGCGGCAACGGAGGGGATAAGAATAATCGCAATCGGGCTGGGTGATGAAGCAGAAGGTTCGCGAATTCCGATTACGGAACCCGACGGAAGGCAAACATTCCTGAAGTATGAGGGTGCGGAAGTCTGGTCCAAGCTTGACGCGGATACGCTGCGCAAAGTTGTCTACGCAACAGACAGCGGGAAATATTTGTCGGTCGAACCGGGGACAACTTTGGATTTGGGAGAAATTTACACAAGACTCATCGATTCGGCAGAGAAACGCGAACTGGAATCGGTAACAATGATGAAATATGATGAAAAGTTCCAAATATTTCTGGCTCTCGGCATCGGACTTATTCTTTGTGAGGCACTGATAAGTGAACGTAAGAAAGCTTAAGATAACTGCAGTATTGCTGTTTGTTTTTGGGCTGATGCAACAGGTTTGGGGAGAGCCGGCACGGGTTTCACTGCGAGATGGCAACAAGCTGTACGGCCGGGGCAATTACAGCGAGGCAATCAATAAATACGATGAGGTCCTTATCGAGGAACCCCAGGCTTTGGAGCCGAGATTCAATAAGGGAAACAGTTACTACCGGCTGGATGACCTCGCGGAGGCACAAGATATGTACAGAGAGGTTGCAGCAGAGAGCAAGGATATGGGGCTGGTAACTAAGGCCAAGTACAATCTGGGCAATACTTACTTCCAACAAGGGATGAAGCAACGGGATTCCAACCTACAGAAGGCCTTGGAAGATTTGCAGACGAGCATCGGCTGCTGGCGAGGGGTGTTGGATATTGAGCCGGAAAACGAGAAAGCAGCGAGGAACATCGAAGTTGCCCGTCTGATTATTAAAGACATAATTGACCAACTGAACAAGCAGAAGCAGCAGCAAGACCCGAATCAGCCGCAGGACCCCAATCAGTCGCAACAGCAGCAACAGCAAAGTCAGGACCAGCAAGGAGGCCAGCAGGACCCAAACCAGGCACAGCAGCAGGCCGAGCAGACGGGCGAAGAGGACCCGAACCAAGGACAAGATGAGCAGGCGGAACAAAAGCAGGAGCAGGAAAAAGCCGATGCTCCTGATGCGACTGCGCAGGAGATACTTGATAAGGAGCAACGTGAGCGAAAGGAAAGACAGCTGTTGCAGAGGGCCCGCTGGCAGAAGGTCGAAAAAGACTGGTAGGATGAAAGCTTTAACGAGAGATATTTCGTTTTTTTTCGTTGCGATATTGGCCATGTCAGGCATCGCATCGGCACAAGTAACAGTTTTTGCGCAGGTTGATTCATCAAAAGATATTTATGTTGGGGAAAGTTTTACATACAACATCATCATAGACGGGGAAAATAAGCCGGGCCAAGTTGATTTGACGCCGCTGGCAAAATACAATCCGCAAAGTGCGGGTAACAGAGACGTTTCACAGACTTCCATCAGCATTGTAAATGGCAGGACAACGAAAAGCATCGTTAAGCGGTATGTAATGAGCTATTTTCTTTCGGCACAAGAAGCAGGACGTATACAGCTTGTACCGGTTACAGTAAGCCTTGGGGGTACAGCCTATCGGACGAATCCGGTGGAGGTAAACGTTCTGCGGCCCGGCACGACCGACAAGCTGGACCTTGAAGTTAAATTGTCGGAAGAACGCTGTTACGTTGGTCAGCCGGTTGTGATGGTGGTTAATTTTTACTACTCGGCTGATATCAGTGACCCTGAGTTCAACGTTCCAGTATTCAACAGTAACCTTTTCTATCTTGAGGACCCGGACGTTATCGACCCGCGCGCCAAGCAGTTCCGTCTGAGCGCGGCAATACCTGAGCCGGTGTTTGTCACGCAAGGTCGGACGGTCCATAAAGGGAAGGGTTCTTATTTGCTTTCTTTCAGCAAGATTCTGATTCCGAGGCGCGCGGGTCAAATAGAAATCGAGGCGGCAAGTGTTTCAGCAGATGTACCGGTCGGCCGGGTGCGGTCACGAGACCGCTTTTTTGGTGATTTTTTCCGCTCGCGAAGCGAGTATAAACGTTTCATGGTAAACTCAGCGCCTGTAGAGCTTGCGGTACTGCCTTTGCCCGAAGATGATAAGCCAGTGGGGTTTTATGGTCTGGTTGGACGTTACAGTATTTCGGCCTCGGCGATGCCAACTAAAGTAAATGTGGGCGACCCAATTACTTTGACCATCAAGGCTGGCGGAAGCTACTTAAAGCCGGTAGAATGGCCTGTGCTTGAGGAGATTAGTGAGCTGGCGGAGAACTTTAAGATTCCAGTGCAGAGGGCATCGCCAACGATAGAGGGCGGCTTCAAGGTCTTTACGCAAACGATACGGGCGAACAACGACCAGGTGACGGCGATACCGTCGATTCCGTTGGCGTTTTTCGACCCTGACAAGGGCAAGTATGTGGTTGCGGAAACCGAGCCGATTAGATTAGAAGTTGCGCCGACCAAGATACTGACGGACGCGGACCTGGAGGGCAGGGATTTTGGGCCGGTTAACAAGGAGGTTGAGGCCATCAAGAAGGGGCTCTCGGCTAACTATGAAGGGCCGGACGTATTGGCAAATATGAGTTTCTCTCCATTAGGCGCCGTTGTCAGTCCCTGGTATGCACCGCTCTGGGGAATTCCTCTAGCGGCATTTGTGTTGAGCCTGCTGGTTAAGTTCTTTACACACACAACTCCGGAACGGGCGGCGTTGAAACGCAGGCGGCAGGCGCGTGGTAGGGCCGTCCGGCAGCTAAAGAGGCTTGCTTCTGCTGAGCCGCAGGAACGTTGCGAGTTACTCGCTGCGACAGTGAAACAATATCTCGGTGAGCGATTTGACAGAACTGCCGGGTCGCTTACCGCTAATGATTGTTACGAAACGATAGTCTCCGCCACGCGAGACGGCAAAATAGCAGAAAGGTTCAGGGATATCGTAGCAGAGTGCGAAGCCACTCATTACGCATCCGTCGAGGCGGATATTGGGGCTGCGCAAATCAAAGAAGTAGTATCACTCGTTCGCAGTATAGAAAAGAAGTCCAAGAAATGAGCCTGAGACATTCTCTGGTTGCGCTCATCGGTTCGCTTTTATTTGGGCCTGTGGCCTGGGCGGCAGAGCCGCTCTCGTCGGAGCAGATATACTCACTTTACAATCAGGCAAACGAAGCGTTCCGACGTGCCAATTCCATTACTCAGAACCCGGACCAGGCTGCGAGGCTCTATGACACGGCAATACTTTACTACAAGAAAATCATAAATGAGGGCGGGATAAGAAACTCGAAGCTTTATTACAACCTTGGGAATGCCTATTTTCTCAAGGAAGACGTCGGTCGCGCGATACTGAATTATCGCAGGGCCGAGAGGCTCGACAAGTCCGACGCAAACATCCAAAAAAATTTATCATTCGCGCGCAGCAGGCGAATAGACAAAGTCGGACTAAAAACGGAGAAGCGCGTTTTGCAGACTTTGTTTTTCTGGCACTACGACTTCTCTATTAAGACGAAGTTTGTGCTTTCGTGCGTGTTTTTTGCGATTTTGTGTATTAGTCTGACTTTAATACTGTGGTTTGGGCGAAGTGTTCCGGCAACGGCGACGGCTGTCATTTGTGGGATTTTGCTGGCCTGTTTTATTATCTCCGTTGTTTTGGAAGCAGGCAACCAAAAGAGATTGGTTTGCGGGGTCATTACAGCTGAAGGGGTGGTTGCGCGGCAGGGAGACGGTCAGAATTACCCCGCGAGCTTTAAGGCTCCGCTGCATGCAGGGACAGAGTTTGATTTGCTTGAGCGGCGGGCAGGATGGTTTCACTTAAGACTTTCCAACGGCAGCGAGGGCTGGATACCTGAGACGGGGGCGGAACTGATTTGATATTACCGCGCGGATTGGGGAAGAATTTGTTATAATGGAGAATAGCAGTCGGTGCCTTCTGATTGTACGCCTGGGCAGGACCGCGTTATTTGTGGTAGTAACAGCCTATTTTCGCAAATAATATAAGCAGGAAGTGAGACCAGAATTGACGGTTCAATGTGAACTATGTCCGAAGCTGTGTCTGATTGAATCCGGCCAGAGCGGCGAGTGTCGAGTCAGAGTCAATATCGACGGCGTGCTGCGGACCGTTGTTTACGGACACCCGTGCTCGGTTCACGTAGACCCGATGGAGAAAAAGCCGCTTTTTCATTTTTTGCCGGGCACGGACATCGTTTCGATTGCAACAGTCGGCTGCAACCTCCATTGCAGGAACTGTCAGAACTGGGAGATATCGCAGGCCAACCCGGAGGACAGCCCCGCTCATATTTTGTCACCTGAGAGGCTTGTAGATCTGACGATAAAACAGAATTGCCCATCGCTCGCTTATACTTATACGGACCCTATTGTTTTCTATGAATACACCTACGACACGGCGAAGTTAGCCCGCGGGGCCGGTATACGAAATGTTCTTGTGACGGCTGGGTATATAAATGAAGAGCCATGGAAGCGACTGCTTGAGTATGTGGATGCGGCG
The DNA here is from genome assembly GCA_020350405.1 of Planctomycetota bacterium. Taxonomy (GTDB): domain Bacteria; phylum Planctomycetota; class Phycisphaerae; order Sedimentisphaerales; family Anaerobacaceae. Next base: position 2,863,128 of record CP070715.1, on the reverse strand, counting down.
AATATAGACCTGAAGGGGATGACGGAGGATTTTTACCGGGAGGTTTGCTCGGGGACTTTAAAGCCGGTACAAGACGCTCTGGTAGCGGCCAAGGCGCGCGGGATACTGGTTGAGGTAACAAACCTGATTATTCCGACGCTGAATGATGAGCCTGAACAGATACGCGAACTCTGTCGGTGGGTGAAGTCGAATCTGGGCGGAGAGACACCATTGCATTTTTCACGGTTCTTTCCACGTTATAAGATGCGGCATTTGCCGGCGACCTCGCCAAGGACGCTGGATACAGCACGAGAGATTGCGATGAGCGAAGGGCTGGACTATGTCTATATAGGAAATATTCAGAGCAAGGCAGGACAGAATACGTGTTGTCCGGCGTGTAAGAGACTGCTGATTGAGCGCAGCGGCTATACAATTTTGCAGAACAGGCTGAAAGAGGGTAGCTGTCCGGACTGCGGCAGAGAAATATACGGAGTGTGGAAATGACGCGAAGAAGATTCGTTCAGAGAATTTTAAAAGCAGGTTCAGGCATATTACTTGGAATCGTGTGGCTGGGCAAGAAAGCCTCGCCTCGCAAGTTTGTTTGGGCGAAGCGGCTGGAAAAGTATCCGGGGCCGTTAAAAGCGTTAGGGGATGTCAGTAAGCAAGGTAAGTGGAGTGGTTGATATGGGCAGGCAGCTAAACAAGCCATTTGCCAAGAAACTCGTACTATGGTCTGCAGCAGTATTACTGGTCGCTATAGGATTACTTTTGCGAAGAACATACAAACCAGAGCCCGTCAGCGTTGTTGAAGAGGCGGCGAAGCCGGAAAGGATAGAGCCTGTGAAGTTAGCCAAGTCCGTTCTTCGTTCGTCGCTTGCGGGCAGATGGTACCCTGCCGACGCTGCAACTCTTAGGGAACAAATTGGGGGTTTTTTCCGGAAGGCTGATGTCGAGCCTATAGAAGATGTTATCGCCCTTATCCTTCCGCACGCGGGGTATCAATATTCCGGACAGACGGCGGCTTTTGGGCTCAAGACAACTAACAAGAAATATAAGCGCGTTGTTGTTATTGGGCCAAGCCATCGTGTGCCTATGGAAGAAGTGTTGAGTGTCCCAAGAGTCAGTCATTACGAAACTCCTCTTGGGGAGATGCCGTTAGACGTGGAATTTATCCAGAAGCTTCTAAAATATCCGATGTTCAGGAATGTGCCAAGGGCTCATCAATACGAACACAGTGTGCAGATAGAGGTACCACTTCTGCAATACAGTGCAGGGAAATTCAGACTCGTTCCGATTGTGGCGGGAAGATGTTCGTTAGAGACAATTAACAAAGTCGGAGCCATTTTGAGCAGTTTGATTGACAGTGACACTCTTGTTATCGCAAGTTCGGATTTTGTCCACTATGGGACAAACTACGGTTATCTCCCTTTTAGAGAAAACATACCTGAGCAAATCAAGAAGCTTGATATGGGTGCATACGAGCACATAGCTGCGGTGGACGCCAAGGGCTTTTTAGAATATAAGGAGCAGACCGGTGCGACGATATGCGGTTTTATGCCAGTTGCGATATTGCTTTCAATGCTGGAAAGCCCAGCCGAAGCCCGGCTTACAAACTACGCGACGAGTGGTGAGTTAACGGGTGATTTTACCAACTCAGTCAGTTATCTTTCGGTGGCTTTTTCGGGCAGGTGGCCAAACCACCCGGCGATTGAACCGCAGGTAAGTGATCCGGAGTTGAGTGAGCAAGATAAGAGACAGCTTCTGTCATTGGCGCGACAATCATTAGTTCATTTTCTCGAGAAGCGAAGAGCTCCGCAGGCATCGGAGTTAGGTATTACGGTCAGTGATGAAATGAGTTGCACCCGAGCAGCGTTTGTAACACTGAAAAAAAACCATCGGCTTCGGGGGTGTATAGGTGATATCTTTCCACGACAGCCTCTATATAAGTCGGTTATTGCGAACGCCATCAACGCCGGTGTCAATGACAGACGGTTTCTACCAGTGACAAGCGCAGAATGCAATGATATTATGATTGAGATATCGGCACTGACAGCACCCAAGCCCATCACTTCATCAGAGGAAATTAGAGTCGGCATAGACGGTGTTGTGCTGAATAAGGACGGTCGTTCGGCGGTATTCCTGCCTCAGGTTGCCCCGGAACAGGGCTGGAATGTAAATCAGATGCTAACACAGCTGTCTTTGAAGGCGGGGCTGGCTGGTGATGCCTGGAAGGACGGCGCGAATTTTCTGGTTTTTCAGGCCGATGTGTTTGGTGAAGAGAGATGAAGTTCGCCCGCCGTTTGCTAATATTTAGTTACGGCCTGTTTACTATTGCAGCCCAGACTTTGCTTTTCCGAGAGTTCATCACCACCTTTGAAGGTAACGACATAAGCGTAGGGATATTCTTTGCTTCGTGGTTTTTGTGGGTCGGTCTCGGGGCGATATTCATTTACAGGGCACAGGCCATCGCCGATAGATTGCTGAAGAATATAGAATTTCTATATCTTGCGTATCTGCCAGCCTTCATCTTAGAGTTGACATTGATTATTCAGGCGCGTGAGCTTGCGGGGGTCGAATCCTACGCACTGCTGCCCATACGAACTATTCTACTTTTATCAATGGTAGTTAATGCACCGGTCAGTGTCGTAACAGGGATGCTATTTCCCATTGCCTGTCGATGGGTGCAAAGGGACGAGAAACTTGCTGTCTCTCGTGTGTATATCCTTGAAGCGGCGGGCAGCTTTTGTGGGGGGCTTGGGGTGACGTTACTTCTCGGGCTTGGTGTAAGTTCAGCAAGGGTTTTCTTTATCCTCGCTTTTACTGTCTCCGCTGCGGCATTTTGGGTAGGGGTCGCCAAGGTGAGAAGCTGTGACAACCTGCTCTTACGCAGACACTATAAAGCCACCGCGGGCCTCGTGTTTTTGATACCGGTCTGTTTACTGGCTTGCCTAACTGTCCGAATCGATAAGACTTTGATGGGCTATGTCCGTACCGTAAAATGGACAAAACTACTTCCAAGCGGAGCCTTGAAGGGTTCTTTTCAAACAGCTCAGGCCGAGTATCTCTATGGAATTTATCAAGGTCAGTGGATAGCTATTCGGGAGGGAAGTGTTTGCGAAGCGCTGCCTGACGAAAGTACGGCAGCTCAGATTGCAGCCCTTAGTCTCTGCCAAAATCCTCGCGCTGAGAGGGTTCTTGTCATCGGCTCGGGATTAGGTCTGTGCCGGGAATTGCTGCGTTTGCCACAGATTGAGCATGTGGTGTGGGCGCACTGTGACAGTGAATACGTGCAGGAGGTCGAGAGGTATATACCGGCGGAGCTTAAGATTAACGACGGGCGATTTTATCGCCTTGGTGGTGATGTGCGCTCGATGCTCGCCAGGGAGAAAGGATATTATGACATAGTAATCCTGAATCTGCCCGAAGCAACGAGTTCGGTCCTGAACCGGTATTACACGGTTGAGTTCTATCAGCAAGTCAAAGAGGGTCTACGGCCCGAAGGTGTTTTAGCAGTGCGAATGGGAAGCGGAGAGAACATTATGGGTACTGAGCTAATCAATCTCGGTGCCTCGACGAAACTGACACTCGAGAAAGCCTTCTCGCAGCTTGTTCTAACACCGGGTGAGGAGACGTGGTTTATTGCGTCTGATTCTGAGACGCTTACCGGCGAGCCGGGTACTTTGCGAGAGAGATTTGCAGGGATAGAGGGCGGAACTGACGTTTTCCCTGCCGAGGGTTTGCTTTCCGTTTATCTGCCGGGACGCGCTGCTAAGGCATTTGAGCACTACTCAGCTGCGGATTTACCTGAGAGCCTGCTGGTTAATCGTGACTTTAGACCTCTGACGCATTTGTATAGTTTACTGCTTGCGGCGAAACAATCAGAAGCACCGGTTACGAGATTTGTTAAGCATCTGGCGTTGGGCGGGGCGTTTGCGTTTTTTATCCCTATCCTGGTCTTCGCCGGCTTGCGCATTGCATATATTTTGAAAACGCCACAACAAGACAGTAAATCCAGTTTTGACAGTACGTTTTTAGTTTTCTCGGCCGGCTGGGTTGCGATTGGTGTAGTGATTGTCCTGATGTACCTATACCAGACACGGTTCGGGTCGCTGTATCTGCACATCGGAGTCATCTCTTCTGTGTTTATGGTGGGTTTGGCCATCGGTGCAATTGTAATCAGGTACTTGCTTGTAAAACACGGAGAAAAAGAGACTTTGAAGATTCGGCCGGAGCTGTTGCTGTTTGCGGTAATGGCTGCACAGACACTAATCCTTGCGACAATTGCCTTTTGGCCGGCTGAGCAATGGACGCATGTAGTCTTTGGAGCTGCTTTCGTTCTCTGTGGTTTGTGCGCAGGCGGCTATTTTCCTCTGGCGGCGAGCCAACTCGCCTCTATCGGTGTTGAGACGGGTAGGGCCGGAAGCAAGCTCGAAACGGCCGACCATCTTGGAGCGTCGGTTGGCGGGCTAATGACGGGCCTTATCCTTGTTCCTGTATTAGGGGCCAAGACGACACTGTTTGTATTTATCCTGTTGATGCTGGTCAATATACCTGCTGCGGCTCTAAAGATTTACCAGCCGGAGAAGATTTGCTCTGCGACAGCCGTCGGCTTTAGATTACGCAGGCTCGGTTATGCTTTATTTGGTATAGGCCTGTCTGTTGTCCTTTGTTCAAACCTGCTTGCTGCCGCCAGCGCTCACTTGCGACCCCTGCTGCCTGAACATACAGCTCAAGCTTTGGCAGGCCAGTTGAGTTGTGAGAAAGCAACAGGCGTTAGCCAAGATGGTGTGCGTATAAACTACTTTAAAGTGTATGAGCAGCCCGAAGAAGTGGCTGGATACATCTTCAGCTCAGGAGAGTTGGCACCTGAAGTTCGCGGTTTTGGGGGTAAGATGAATCTCGCTGTTCATGTGGATTCTGCCGGAAAGTTAATTAACTTTCATATAGTGCGGTCAAATGAAACTCCTGGTTACCTGAAACTTCTCAGTCAATGGCGAGGAGAACTCAGTGAACATCAGCTCTTTATACCTGAACCTTTCTTCGATGTCCATGCGGTGAGCGGGGCGACTGTAAGCTCTGAGGCGATTCTTTCGTCGTTAGAGATATCAGGTCATAGGTTCGCTTCGCAAATCTTGGGTCGGCCTATCCATGTGGGTATTGAGGCAAAGG
>CP070715.1:2827803-2857880 GCA_020350405.1 Planctomycetota bacterium | reverse complement strand
TATCACTCGCTTGATTAGCCGAGTCCCGTCTTCAGGAGAAAAGCAAATCACAATGTCCCCTCTTTTAGGGTCTGACCATTTTGTAACCTGATACAGCGTAAGGGGTATTCGCAGGCCGTACGCCATCTTGTTCACGTACACTAGGTCACCTTCCAGTATAGTCGGATTCATCGAGCCCGTCGGCACCCAGTTCCAGTCTGCCAGACTTGACTTCGCCGGTATGATTACAAAAACTATGATAAAAATGGTCAGTCGCCATTCTTTCCAAATCCTGCGAACGAACTTCCTCACTTTCACCTTCTTCATTCTTATCCCTCAATAAAATGTTATCGGCCAATAAATTGTCTTTCTATACGCGAATAATCTCCAAATGTTCATTTAAAACCGTCATTGCGAGGAGGCAGCAACGTTGCCAACGTGCCAATCTCATTGTTGTTTAGCACCCAACCCTGCACTTAAACCGAAGACCCCTGCCCCGTGAGATCACATAGTCTATCTAACTGGGGCCTAACACCTGACCCCCAATTATTTCCCTTCTCCCTTCGTCTACCGTCCCGCAGGCCCGCCCGCAGTAAACAATACCGCAAACCGCGTTACCAGCGCTCCCAACAGTACATATCCCAATATCACCTGCAACGCCAATATCACGTGCCCCGCTATGCTACCCTTGTTCGCGTACATATCCCCAAAACCAAGTGTCATCATCGTTACTATCGAAAAGTACACCGGCCGAGCCACAAGCAGACCAAAGTAGTGCCATAATGGCTCGTGCGCCTCAACGGACAAATCACTCACTATCCCCGCCAACCACTACCCAGCGTCGAACCACAGACCACGCAACAAAGAGGATCCACTGGCAACTATAGCACCCGACACATCCCTTTCACTTTCCGCCCCGGACTTTTCCATTGTACTAACACAACAAACCGCTATAATGCTACCTGCAAGCGAAGTATTCCGAAAGGGGAAATTATCGACCTCAAAATGGTACGCCAAAAACAAAATTCACAAAGGCGATAAGATGGCAAAGAAAAAGGAGTACGAATTTATATTTTTTGTCTTGCTGGTCCTGTTTATGGGAGGATTGGCTTTCGGGCCAATAATCAAACCGGAGGGCGTAGGGGACTTTATCCTTGACTTTGGGCAGGTCTTCTGCCTGTTAATTATGATACCAGCGTTAGTAATTGCCTGGCGGGAGGATATAGATGTTCGGGGAAGAAAAATAAGTAAAAAACGAGTTTATCCTTTGTGGGTAATTGTAGTATTGGCCGCAGCGATGACTGTCTGGGGCCTGTGCTCGCTAGCGGGGGAGAGGAGAATAATGGACAAGGCATGGTTCATAATGATGCCCTTGTGGCTCTTGGCCATGAGCCTTATTCAGCTCACGAAGTACAGAAAAGCCGGGAAGGCACGCGCAGACCAAGACAATAAGTAAACCAGAACAGACCATCGGGGGCAAAAGGGCCCAGAGAGAAAGCTTGTTAAGGCAGAGCTGGCCTTGTACGCATAACATCCATATCGATAACAGAAAAAATACGTAGCTGCTTAGGCCGCTGAAATGAGCAATCCATCACCCCGATAACCGTCTTTCGCCCCAGGCATGTTGGCGATTCGGAACATGTAGAGCTAAGTGGTAAGGATAGCCTCTGCTCAACTGCACGAGTCTCTGAGGACTCGTTACGTGGTCCCGGCAGTGTTGGCAGTGTTCCTGCTTGGGAATTATCTGCCGCACGTGTTATATGTCAGCATATATTCGCAGGCGCACACCCAACTCGGGTCTTCCCCAAAGCAATATGCGCCTGCAAGTAAGTAATAGCACGAACCTCCCCCACACGAGGTTACAATAGCCGGCTGGCAGATTGTGGGGCCGCCCGGGTTACACTCGTTGCCTGCGCACCTGGAGTGGCAGCCAGACTGAGTGGTATCACATGGATAAGAACTCTCAACATAAATAGGGCAGTCCGGCGAATAGGGCCATTCCCAGTCATCCGGTGGCGGTGGCATTGGCGGAAAATCTCCGCATCCGGTTCCACCTGCGTCACAGCACGCTTGTGCTGCTGCTGCGGCTGCTGAGGCAGCAGCGGCGGCAGCGGCGGCAGCGGCGGCGGCAGCTTCAGCAGCCGCAACTGCGGCATCAATGTTATCGCTAGTATTGTCGTACTCATTAACCACGTCTCTAACGTCGTCCACTTCACTTACGGAAAAACCTATACTAAAGGAATTAAGGATGGACTGAGCAATTTCGACAAATGGCCCCCCTCCAGTGTAAATTTGCAGCGTTACAGTCGCGGCAGTGAGGGCCAACTGTCTCAATGCCTCCAAATTTTCATCGCCCAGCATCTCTTCCAGCTCCGCCAACCGCTCCATTAAATCCGCAATCTCATCCAATGCTTCTTGCAACTCTAACAGCTTGTTGAGAAGGTCCTGCAGTTTATTTAGGTAATCCTGATATTCATCGCTGCAATCCGGAGGGGGCGGAGGTGGCGGAGCGTTGCCAAACGCGCTTGGCCCAAACACACCCATCCACAACACTATCAGCATAAAGAAGATTCTAATCTTCCCGAAAAAACCTTTATTTGAATAACTCATCGTCAGGCTCCCTCTTAAAGGATTTAACAAGCTTTTCTACTATATAGCCATTGCATTTGCCTTACTATTCAGCGGTCAATGAAAAGTCGTTTCCGCTGTTCTCATTCGGCGCTGTCACCGTCACGTTCTCCAAAGCGTCCGCTACATATCCTTCAGCCTTAGCCACGACTGTATACGTGCCGGACTGTAGAAGCGGCACCAGGTAGTCTCCGTTCGCATCCGTAAGTACCTGCCCAATACTCTTACCAGGACACATGCACTGCACTAAAGCGTTCTCTATCGGCGTCTGACCGTCTGACTGATAGACAGTCCCGGAAATACTCCCGCCGGACGTGCCGAGTGAAAAATTCTTGCCCGAGGTAGTCTGTCCGGCTGTGACCGAGACGCTTTGCTCAGAATCGGAGACGAATCCATCGGCAAGCACAATGACCGTATAACTGCCGGTCGGCAAATGACCGATTGTATAGTTACCGCTGGAATCCGTTCTGACCGGAACAAATGTGTCCAACAAACTCGGGTCTATAGGCAAATCGTCCTCCTCAACCGCAATAAGAGACGCCGCTTCAATAGGACTGGAACTGTCCGTCACCGTCCCGCTTATCTTGCCGTCATCTCCAAGACTGAAGTTTTGGTTGGGGGTGTCTTGACCCGAAACTACCGTAACATTATCTATTCTAGCCGCCACAACGTCATTCTCTTTCGGGTCAACCGTAACGATATACGTCCCTGCCGCGAGACCGGCTATCGTGTAATTCCCGCTTGAATCGGTAACCGCCTTATGGAATGTCAGGCTGTCTATACCTTCCCTTGCTGTGACTATCGCCCCTTCAATGGCCTTTGGGACTTGACTCGTGTCCTTCACGCTACCCGATATCGAACCGGACCCACCCGGCGCACTGAAATTGCGCGTGGTAGTCTGCCCGCTCGTTACTGACACTCCCGTCGCTTCGCCGATCATCCCGGTATCTCGCCACACCTTGACGGTGTAGCTTCCTGTCGCAAGCCCGCTCACTTCATACGCCCCCGCGGCGTCGGTTACGTCGCTCTTCGGGTTACCCGAAGAATCTGCCGCCATCACAACCGCATCCTCTATTGCTGTGCTGCCATTCCACTCGGTGACGGTCCCTGCAATTTTCCCGCTGCCTCCGGTGGGAAAATCCACGTCCTTTGTCATATTTCCCGCCGTCACCGAAACGTCTTCGACGGGGCTGAATGAATAACCGTCGAGATACGCATTTACCGTGTACGTCCCCGCCGGCAAGTTCCCAATTCCGTAGAAACCATTCTCATTTGTCTTGCTCGCAAGACTGAATCCCGAACTGCTGGTTGCGTTGACAATCACACCTTCAATTCCATAGATGATCCCGCTCGCCTGTCTTGTAGCCCTCCCTGCTATCAGACCTTGACGGGCCAAATTGGTTATGTTCTTGACAGTATTTGTATTAGCAGTCACGACTACGCCAGTCTCAATGCGATACTCATGAACGTAATGCGTTACGTGTAGGTCGTATGTCCCTGGCGCAACGTTCTCAATTGAGTAATCACCGGAGCTGTCCGTGTAACCAAGATAGCTAAAAGTACCGTCGGAGACCACATTGACGAATGCGTTCTCTACCGCTGCCGAACTGGTGTCTGTCACGGTCCCGCTTATCGACCCCGTTTGACCATGTGCCTGCCCGAACGCACTAAACACTGCCAAGACGACTATTACTCCATATCTGAAAGATTCTAAGTGTTTCATGATTATCTTCCTTTTTTGGGTTACATGTAGCATTTCCGCAACCGGTCAATGCGCCTATGTTGCCCGGCGTACATGCTGCTTATTGTAGTTTCCTTCTTTCCATAAACTCTTCATAAATCTGATTTGCAGCTTCTTTGGACCCGAGCTTCTCGTAGCACTTGCCCAAAGAAGATGCGACGCGGTCAAGCGGGTCTGTGGGGTAGGCCTCAATAAAAAGCTCGTAGTACTGGGCTGCTTCCACCCATTGCTCCTTCTTGAGATGCATGCGCCCAAGCTCTACCAGTGCATCTTTCGCCAACTCACAATCAGGGTACTTTTCAAATACCCCTTTGTACGCTGTTTCTATTTGCGCGTCCGCCTCGGTTTCGGATAAGGCACCGGCCTCCCTAAGGCCTCTCAAATTGTCTGCCATCAGGAATTGTGCCTTGCATGCATATTCGCTCTGCTTGTGGTCATTGATTGTCCGCTGATAGCACTCCATTGACTTCTCATATTCGGCCAAATAATGGTACCACTGGCCCGCACGAACGAGCATCTCGGGCTCCTGCCCCGCCAAATAAAAGCCACCAGCGCTGCTCCCAACCAGTCCGTCAAGCGACCGAACCGCCTCTTCCTTATTGCCGAGCCGCGCCTGCGATGCCGCTAATCCGTTCCGCGCCCAAAGCCGCTCTGGAAAGTCAAGCCATGTCTCTAATACGTACCTGTAATATCCCTCAGCCTTCGCATACTGCCCTGACTGGTAATATTGTTGAGCTATGTCGTAAACACAGCCTGCCATAGGTGTCGTAGTCCTGGGAAAATCCGCAAGTAACTTATCAGTAGCGGCTTCAGCCGCTTCCATCTCACCAAGGCCGATATGACACACTGCTAAGCGTGATTGTGACCAGCTTGCCGATACCTCGCCGGGCCAATTATCCACGATATGCTGGTAAAGCGCCTTCGCCTTTTCATACTTCTTAAATTTCTGGCAATACTCTGCTATTTCAAAAAGTGAATCGGCTATATGTGGGTCGTTCGCATAGTTGGTAAGTAATTCGTTGATATTCGCTTCCGCTGCCTCCATATCATCACTGGCAATGCTCTGCTTTGCTGACTCTACCTTGGCCTTTATTACTTCCTCTGGGGCAGCCTCGCCTGCCCGCGCCGCCTCAATCTGTTTCAAGCCTGCTTGGCACCACTCGACGTAGGTCTCCTCCTCGGGCCAGTGAGCGATAACATATTCATATAGCTCTTTCGCCTCTTGATAGTATTTGAAGTCCTTGTAGTACCCAGCTATGTCGTAACCGACAAACGCGATATAAACGTTGTTAGCGAATCCAGTCAGTGCCCTGTCGATAACCACTTCAGCATCCTCGAGGTCACCCCCTGCAATATTTAATATAGCCAAATCCCTTAGAGACCACATCGTGTACTCGTGCTTCGCCCAGTTATCTATTACATGCTGATGTAGTTCGAGACTCCTGTCTCCTTCTCCAATAAGCCGGTAAAGCTTCGCCACCTCATGAATAGCTACAGGTAAATATTGGTTCTCGGAAAATTCCGAAAGCAATTCATCAATAACCGCCTGAGTTGCTGCCTCATTATTATCGACGATGTTTGTCATTGCCTCGCGCATCTTCGGCCATATCTCATCTGGGGGCCACATCGCTGTGATATACGCGTACAGCAAGTCAGCCCTCTCCGAGTTCGTAAGTCCCTTCTGTTCGTAAGTGTGCCCCTGCCCTAAACATTCTTCTACTGGGTGAAACAGCACCAAGCACACCAAAACAAATCCGACCGCAAAATCCCTCTTATTCATTAGTACGTCCTCCACATGTTAACAGCCTATTTATCACTAGTTAATGGACCTCACATTACCAATATAACCTCTGCCAGACTCTGCTCTGCTTTCAGCGTACAAAATACTACCAAAGGGCAAACCGATTTGTCAATAGTAATCTATAAAATTTTTATAGATTTTATAATTATTATATTTTCTTCCCTATACAAACGGCCTTCTCACTTAGCAATCCTGGTTAGGCGCAAACCATAACCACCTTAAAAACCGAGGAAATACGGCCACCATCCTTAGACGGCACCCTAACTTCCCGTCAAAGCAACTAAATGTCCCTGTCTGCCTCCTTCAGTGGTAAACACGCCCCCACATACAATATATCTTTGGGTGTGTTCCCCACTTAAGAACTTTTCATCTTTCTCAGTGACACTTGTTACAAACTTTTCACGCCCTTGTCAAGACAAAAAACAAAAAAATACAAAAAAACTTCAAAAAAATATCCGCCCATATAATCAAGCAAATTAAAATCACTTCCTTGAACACCATCGTAACTTCTGTCGCCATGACAGGACATCTCTATCTCCGTTTTCCCCGGTGAACACCGTTCACCGTCTATCCATCACAATACTCTTCCGTGTCTTCGATTCTTAGCCTTTTTCCCCTTAGAAAATTCATTTCCACCAAATGTAATGATCCGCAGAAAACTTCTATATATATGGCCAATCTCATCAGGCGGATGTTGATGACTTTTTTAAAATACATGACAACTTTTTCTATTTGACGTCTTCCTCTACTTCATGGGCCTTGACATCATGCCACTGCAGTCGGTCCGGCCTCCGCCCGTCTTGTCTACAGACATCGAACCCTGCCCAACAGACAAAATCAACAGGCTCCCATCCCCCGGCCGCAGGTGTACTGAAGTACTTCGAGGACCGGATGCGCTGCCCGTAGCGCCGCAGATGCCCAAGAGGGCCGCTCAAAACACTTTTTCAATCATCCGTGCAGGTACCTGCATCCCGGCCGCCGATTTCTTCAAAAATTCTTACCCCTTATTCCCCAGATACTTAGCCCATATCTCCCTTCCTCCCATTCCCGAAATTTCGTCACAAAAGCGCACCCCCCTCCAACAGTGAGCGGACCCGCCATCCGTCCGCTATACGCACGATGAGTTGTTTTGAATTTGGGGCATTTAGATTTTGAGATTGTTTGGGATTTCGATATTGGGATTTCGGATTTCAGCCTGCCGGATAACTCCTCATGGCTACCAAACCCCAATTCAACGCCAACCCGGCAGACTGTTTTATGCAAAACAAACCCAATTTCCCGGCCGCCCAAATGAACGTAACCTCTTTCTATACAATGGATTATGAAAATAACTCCAATTGGACACTTGGCCAAAACAAACCCAATCAAAGCCAATTCAAAGCCAATACAAACCCAATTTTCCCGGACGCCCAAATGAACGCAACCTCCAGTCTAACAAAGCCTTATGAAATTGCTCCTCTCCGCGAACGCGACAAAAACAAACCCAATCAAACCCAATCAAACCCAGTTTCAAATGCCGGACCCACCCCGCGCGAAGGTATTGATGTGCAACAAACGTATGACGCCAAATCCGGCCAAGTCGTTGCAAAATAATGCCATCCGCCGCAACAAAACTTCCCGCGCCCAAAAAAAATAAGCCCTTATTCTACAAGGGCTTATCAATGGGCGGTACGGGACTTGAACCTGTGACCTCCTGCGTGTCGAGCAGGCGCTCTAGCCAACTGAGCTAACCGCCCATGCGCCATTTACCAACACTATCACCAATATAAGTGCAAAAATCAAGTTTTTTTTACAAAACCATTTTACAAAAAAAATAAGATGTGCCGCCAACCACTCAGCGCGTTGAGTCGCGGGTTTGACGGGGAATGTAAGATACGATACCAAAAGGACTTACAGCCCATCACTGCAGGCCAACGGCAGCATAATAACCGCTAAGCCGGCACTAATCAGTCCAGATTCCTCCTGACAACTGCTGCTGCTGAAACCGTCTTCTCAAGCTCGCCACTCGTTACGGTCATGGAAACCTGTACACTCTTGACATATGTAACCGAATCTTCCGTCGCCGTATCTTTCGTAAAAGTCATGGCCGTGACATTGTCACAAAGGACGTAAGAGTTGCTGTTAAAGTCCAGATAAAGCTTGTTGTCGGAATTGTCATACCGGTAGGTTATGTCTTCGCTGGACGCGGTAATCAGCGAGCACTGGTTGGACGGCGCGTTTGGATCGACGGCGTCTGCGGTACGCAGCTGATTTGTTATTCGAGTCAGCGCTTGGCGAGCTTTATTGATCGTTTTAAAGATGTCCTCGTTGTCGCGGTAATTTACCACTGAGGCATTAAAAGCGGCGGCCACAGCGGCAAGTAGCAGGGCCATTATCGTCAGAGAAATAAGCAATTCTGCGATGGTGAAACCAGCCGAAGATTTTTTGGGCCTGTACGCCATAGAGCTGCCCTCATAGTTACTCATCAAGACTGGCACGAAGCCAGCTTGTAGAACTGATTTCTCGCGCGTTCAAAGAAACTTTTACAGTTACTTTAACAAAGTCGCTGGTGTGGTCACCGACGACCTGTTCAAAATCTGCAGCGTTGACATTTTCCACGGTGACCTGCTGAGTAAATGCAGCGAAGTTGCTGAGGGGCTGTCTGTCAGCATTGATGGGTGGCGAGAAGCTTGCCTCGTCAAAATCATCCAAATCGTCGTAGTCAGCGAGAGTAGCTTCTTCCGGGCCGAAGAGGTCAGTTCCAGTATTGGGGTCGACCACCGGCAGCAAAGCCGTAAGCTCTTTTATCTGTTCGCTGAGAAATTCAGCGGTTGACAAATCCAGTCCTGCGGCATTGGTGTTTGTAAAAGAGGTGTTGGCCGCCAGCAAACACGCAATCGCAAGGCCTACCAATATTACTGCAACTAAGACCTCAACAAGTGTGAAGCCAGTTTTTTTCATAATCTTGTGCCTTGTCTTCGCATCCCAAACCAGATACGCTCTTATCTGCCGGCAACGGCAGCGGACATTCTGAATATCGGCAGGATAATACTCATTGCGATAAAACCGACCAGAATACCCATCAGCACTATCATCACCGGCTCAATCATCGATGTTACTGTTTTGATGATAGTTTTGAGTTCTCTCGCGTAATAGTCGGAGACGTCTCTGAGCACATCGCTGAGCGTGCCGGATTCTTCGCCGCTTTTTATCATTTGTACCACACTTATTGGCATTAAATCATACTGGAGCAGACTCGATGCGATTTTCTTGCCTTGGCAAACCTGATCATAGACTCCGAGCCACATATGTTTATAAAGAGCGTTTCCGGCGATCTGGGCCGTTATCGAGATGGTATTTAGGATGGGGACCCCGGCCTTCGTCAGTACGCCCATTGTGTGCATGCTTCTTGTTATATAAAGATTTTGACACAGGGTTTTTATAAGCGGCAATGCCAGCTTTGTTTTATCCCACCACAGCCGGCCGATAGTCGTACGAATAAAGTACAGAAATCCTCCAAATGCCCCCGCGACCAGCGGCATGACAATGAACCAGTAACCTCGCAAAAATGCACTACTTGCCATTAGTATTTTAGTGGGGCGAGGTAGCAGATGTTCCTTTCCTGCAAATATCGCCGTGAATCTTGGCAACACGAAGCAGAGAAGGAAGATGGTCACTCCCACAGCCATAACTGCTATGATAATCGGATAAACCATCGCCCCTTTGATCTGCGAGCGAGTTTCAGCTTCCTGGTCCAGATACTCTACTAACTTTTGCAACATATCACTCAGCGAACCGGAAGCTTCGGCTGCGGCGACCATATTTATATAAAGATTGCTGAAAATTTGGCTGTGCTGCGCAAGAGCCTGCGAAAAGCTTTGACCAGCTTCGATTTGATTCTTCAAGTCGACGATTATGGCTTTGAATTTCAGGTTCTGAACTTGTTCAGCTATTGACTCCAGGGAATCCTGAAGGCTTATACCGGCTCGAACCATGACAGCAAGTTGATTTGTAAAGTGCAGGATATCTTTATTTTTTGGGCCGGACTCTACCCTAAAACCCTTTATCATCCGGAGAGCGGTTTGCTGAGGGTTCTTGAGGATGCGCTCGTCAGGGGTGTGCTGCTGTTGAGTTTGTTCCGGCAGTACCTGAGCCCGCTGGGAATCATCCGTGACTATGGACGTAGAGCTATCGGTTCTCATACTTAAAATATAATAAATAAAAAGGATTCGTCATAATTGCTAAAAAAGCGCAAAGGTTAAGGTTTTGTTGTCTTCGGTGCCAGGTTCTTTATCTTTCGTTAATCATTACTTCAGGGGGTTGAACAACTTCAAATTGCTCCGTAGGAATAAGTGTTTTTTCCATCTTCCCAGGGTTGTTAGACCGCGCAATTGCTTCCTCTCTTTCAATGTAGCCCTTGAAATACATATCGGCAATAGAGCTGTCTAAATTCTGCATACCCACTCTTCTTGAAGTTTCAATAATATTTGGTATCTCGTAGATTCTGTTCTCGCGAATACAGTTTCTGACGGCGGATGTACACAGGAGGATTTCGCCGCACGGTACCATTCCCGGCTCATCTATTCGCCTAAAGAGGGTCTGCGAGATAACGGCTTGCAGTGTGTTTGCCAGCATCGTCCGAATCTGGTTCTGCTGTGTTGCAGGGTAGATATCAATGATACGTTCAACGGTCTGCGGTGCGTTGATCGTGTGCAGGGTGCTGAAGACAAGATGTCCGGTTTCCGCGGCGGTGATTGTCGAACTGGTAGTTTCCAGATCGCGCATTTCGCCGACCATAATGATATCCGGGTCTTGGCGCAGGACGTGCCTCAGTCCTGAGGCAAAATCAGGACAGTCAGAGCCAATCTCGCGTTGTTCTATCATACTCATTTTGTTCTCCAAGGCATATTCGACAGGGTCCTCCAACGTGATTATTCGTTTCTTGTACTTTGTATTTATCAATCCGATCATTGCTGCCAGGCTCGTACTTTTTCCCGAACCCGTGTGGCCGGTTACCAGTACCAATCCTCTCGGCAGGTCTGTGAGTTCTTTCATTATTGGGGGCAGATGCAGGTCGTCTATGGCAGGGATCTGGTTTGGAATTACTCGAAAGGAGATTGCGATGGTATCGCGCTGATAATGGGCGTTGACTCGGAACCTATGGCCGTCATCGAGGGTCGTTGAGAAATCAAGGTCTCTCTGGTCTTTAAGCTTCTTGAATCTATCGGGCCCGACCATAGTAAGAACCATTTCTTTTGCATCTTCATTGCTGACGTCTTCGAAGTCCATATTGATTAATTCGGTGTTCTTTCTCAATATAGGCGGCATGCCTACGTTTATATGCACGTCGCTTGCTGCCCTCTCAATCGCCTCGGCTAATATCGTTTTTACATCTACCATTGTCGGGACTCTCTTTATGAATTTATTGTGCTTGACGTTTTATACTGGGCATTTCGAGTTCTATTATTTGATGTTTTCAACGAAAACCTCATCTTCATTCTGGCCGTAGATTTCGGTCACTCTCAGAACTTCTTCTATTGTTGTCAAACCCTGTTTCACTTTCTTAATTCCGTCATCAAACAAGCTCGGCTGGCCGCTTTCGTGAAAGGCTTTGCGCATATTATCTACGGAAGCGTCTTTGTTAATCATGTCTCTAAACGTGTCATCGATGACCAAAAGTTCGTAGATGCCGGTTCGTCCCAAATAACCGGAGTTCCTGCAGGAATCGCACCCGGCGCCGTGGAAAAGCTGCCCCGGCTCAACGCCTGCTTTTTTGACGTATTTGCGGATGTTGTCGGGTGCCTCGTAAAGCTGTTTGCACTTCGGACAAATCTTGCGGACAAGTCGCTGAGCAAGCACGGCGTTCAAGGCGGCGGCAATCAAATATGCATCGATGCCGATATCGACCAATCTCGTGACGCTGCTGGCCGCATCATTGGTGTGCAACGTCGAGAGCACCAAATGCCCCGTCAAGGCCGCCTGGACCGCAATTCGGGCCGTCTCATTATCGCGAATCTCACCAATCATCATTATATCCGGGTCCTGGCGGAGCAGAGATCTTAGCGACGAAGCGAAGTCAAGCCCAATCTTATCGTTGACCTGTACCTGGTTGCAAAAATCAAGTTCGTACTCAACCGGGTCTTCGACGGTCGAGATGTTCAATTTATCGCCGTCCATCTGGCAGAGTGCCGAGTACAGCGTGGTGCTCTTGCCCGCGCCAGTAGGGCCTGTAACAAGCAAAATTCCGTGCGGCAATGTTATCTGCTGCTTGAAAGTGGTCAATGCTGCGGCCTCCATACCCAGCTGCCCGAGGTCCCGCAGCATCGCTTTGCTGTCCAGTATACGGATAACCACTTTTTCGCCGCGGTTTGTCGGCAGTGTCGAGACCCGCAAATCAATTGCCCTTCCGCCCACGATAACCGAGATTTTGCCGTCCTGCGGCAGTCGCCTCTCTGAGATATCAAGATTGGACATAATTTTGACGCGCGACACCACCGCCGAGTGCATCTTTAATGGGGCCTTCATCGTCTCGAAAAGTGTCCCGTCGATGCGGTATCTTATTCTGGTAAATTCCTGCTTGGGCTCGATATGGATATCGCTGGCGCCTTCGTGTATGGCATTGCTGACCAGATAATTGACGAATTTAATGACGGGTGATTCGCCTGCCATTTTTTCGAGGTCTTCCGCCTTCTCGCCCGTCTGGTCCTGAATAACCTCGACGTCCATCATGTCGCTGATTATATCATCGAGATTGTATTCAATCTTTGCCTCGTCGAACGAACTGCACACCGCCTCGATCGCCTCGTCACTGCACGCCACCACCTGCACGTTCATCTGTGTTCTTCGTTTGACTTCCTCTATCGCGAAGAGATTTGCCGGTTCAGAAGTTGCAACGACCAGAGTGTCCGCCTGGACCGCAATCGGGCAGACAGAAGTGTTTTTTATAAAGTCGATGTCGAGCATCTTGAAGGCTTGTTTTTCTACCTCATCAGCCTGTATCTCTCGGAATTCCATTCCATAGAGGCGTGCGCGCGCCCGTAAAATGTCGTCCTTATCGACTTTCCCGGTTTTGAGCAGTAATGTTGTGACATCGCTTCCGGGCCTTGCAGACTGCTGCTGGCGCACGTCTGCATGTTCGCCGGCCGTAAGCTTGCCCATGTCTAGCAGGACATCAGCGATATCCTGGACGTGTGACTCGTCGTCTTCCTGCGGGATGTACAGATCGCTTAGCCCGCGAATCGGCTCGCTCTCAAAGCAATCCTCATCAGATGCGCCTCCGGCCGCGACGCATTCCTGCAAACCACCGTTTTGCTCCGGCGCAGCCGCGGGCCCATCCTGACCTTTTTCAAATGTAAATGGCGGATTCATTCCGACAACTTCAATACTATTTCCGACTCTTGTGACTGCAGTTTGACTGATTTATCGCTGATTTCGCGAACCTTAAAACCCCTTATCGAATCCCCTTCGTAAAGGACCGTGTCATCAATCATACAGCAATTTCCCTGCTCCGACTCAATGATGCTCAGAAGCTGCATGCTTCCTGCCGTCTGTCTGAGCGCTTCATCTGTGGCGGCGGAGATTTTTCTCCGCGCCCGTAAATCGCCCAGAAACATCTCATGCTTGAACGGATTTTTCGCCAGCTCATGTACCCTAACCTGTTGCACGTCCGAAAACTCGTAGAATTTCCTGACGATCTCGTCCATTCTGTGAAACATTTCCGAACTGACACCGGTCAGCCGGCTGATTGCCTGCTCAATCTGCGTATCTTCGCGACCGGCTGCACCCGCTCCGCGGGGCGTGCTCTTTCTTACCATGACCCAAAGGCATACCAGTGCCAGCATGAACAGTCCCACAAGCAGATAACTCATCTTGCGAACAACCTTGCCCCGACCCGCAACGGTAAGGTACTCGGCCTCCTGAGCCTCGCCAGGAGCCTCCAGAGCCATTTGCACCTTCGCCGCCGGATTCGCCGCTCTATTTTGCGCACCACCGCCCGAAGACAAATGCTTGTTGTGCTGTTTATTGTCGCTGCTCTGGTCAGCGGCTGCAGTACCATCGCGAAGCGGTTTTTGCGCTGACGATTGATCGAGAAAGCCCTGTCCTCTCAGAGGTTTGGGGCCGCTATCATTTTGATCTCGCATAAACGGTAGCATTGCTAAGCTCCATTAAGGCTAACAATTAGAAACCATAATCTAATATCTTGCATTTGACGCTTTTTAAATCGGCATTTGTGCTCCCTGCTTTTCAACGCCTCTTTTAACCGGTCTTATTCTGGAAGAAGATACTAACTACAAAATCGGCTGCTATCTGGCCCTCATCATTGGTTTGTTTCTCCAACTCAAGCTCACGGATTTTCATTATCCGGGGTAGTTTTTCAAGCTCTAACAGGAAAGAATAAAACGCATTAAAGTTTCCCTCCAGTTCCACTCTCAGGGGCTGCTCTACGTAGCCACTGTTATCCTCTTTCTTGAGCCTCAGGACCCTTTTTGACCTCAATCCCTGTTTTTGGACGATAACAGTGACATCGTGCAGTACTTTGTCAATTTCACTTGTAGGCGGCAGTTTGCTCTCGAAGAATTTAATCGCTTCCTGCAATTGCTCCAGTTGTTTACTCAGGCCGGCTGCGGCCGTAGTCGCCTGTTCAAACTCCTCCAGCTTGGCCAGTTTTGCCTGGACGCGTGCTTTCTGCACGGCCAAATGCTTGTTGGCCGGTTTGATCATATACTGGTACGCGATGTAAGATATGCCTAAAAGCGAAATAAACAACACAGCTTTTCTTAGACCACCTTTCATAATCTCGCCCTTTATTAAGCCTTTTATAGCGTTTTTTAAGCTAAATATATCTTAAAATAGGTTAAATGCAGCTGATAGGTTCCCTGACTCGGTCGGTTCTGGCTGTCCAGCGGGTCTGGGAACCTTTGTCCAGGGCCAAGCCCGTTAAAAATTACGCGCTGCCATTTCACATTTCGTTTTAATCTTGCCAATCTCCTCATCGGTAAGGTGGACGTTTTTTCTAAGCATTGCCGTAAGTTTGAACTGTCTGTATGTCGTATCAGCGGCTTTAAAGACGTATGATTGTGTCCGCGAAGAGCTTCTGTCCTTGTGTTCTTTTGATTCCACCAGTGCAACGTTGTCGACCAAGTTTGAACCGCTGAGCTGCTCAATATAAGAGGCTACTTGAAGGTCGCTGGGGGCTATACCCTCGATATCTATGTAAGTCTCCAACAGTTTCTCTTGCGATAATTGCTGCAGGTCGGCCGCTGGATTTTTGGCTTGTGCCGCCTGATACTTGTTGGCGGGCCTGCGGCGGCGTATTTGTTGTGGCTGTTTTTGAACGAGTTTCAGCCGTAAGAGCGATACGCCTGGAGGTAAGTTATTTGTTAGCGAGGCCAGCAAAACGCTTTTCGGTACCGGTTCGAGCAACTCTGCCGTGGTAAGAGCCGCTTTTATCATTACCTTCCGTTTGGCCTGAAGATCTTCAAACTGGTTCATGGCCTCTTTTGCCTGAGCCATTTTAGCGCTCACGCGCTTTCCCTCGGCAATCAGTGCTCGCTGTCTTATCTTAATCGTCATAAACGAACCACCCAATGCTGCCATCACCACGCCGAACAACACCAAGTACATCAGGTTGGTTCTGCGAGATTCGTTGTTTTGAACGTAATCATCTGGTACAAAGTTTATGTTGAGCATCTTTTAACCTACCCTTTCTTCTTTTTCCTGTCCCAAAATTAGGCTGGGGTTTGCTCTTTACGACAAGCTAAGCCCGAAAGCGGTGGACCAATTGAGCTTACATTCCCTCCTGTCTATTCCCACACCGCAAGGGTCGTCTATTTCCACCGCGGCCAAACAATTTCCCATTTGTGCAGGCATTTCCAGTTGCTTCGCAATGGTCTCGTATATGACCCTGTCAACGAACCGACCCGCCAGGAAGATCAGACGTTCTATTTGCGCGTTCTTGTGCATAGAGTAAAACTGGCGCTTGCAGGCGGTCAGCTCCAAGACTAATCTCGTGACCATTTCTTCGTTTCGGCTCTGCACGTAAGTTTTATCCGGTTCCGTCGCTTTGCTTAGCTGCTTAACTCCGATCGGTATCGAGCGCGCAAATAGCAGACTTTTATGCCGACAAATTACAACGTTTGTAGCGTTCCGGTCTATATCGATGAGCATCACTACCGCCGCAATATCAGATTTACGTCTACCAAAAAACTTGGCATATGTCGTCGCCAGTGCTGACGGCCAAATGGCAATCGATTTGACCTGCATATTAGTCTTTTCATATATTGCCAGATGCCTGTCGACAATCTTCCGTTCCACTGCCATGACCAGCACATTGTCCTCCTCAGTGGGAATATACCGTATCACCGCGTCATGTGGCTCGAAAGGCAGTTTTTGTTTGGCCTTCGAGACAATCGCATCTTCGAGTTTGCGCTCGGGTGCCCAGCTGGGCCTTTTAACCTTTCCAGTCTCGTCCTTGACCTTTGGCATTTTTGTATACTCGATGAAGACCTCGCGAGCGGGCATCGCAGCTATTATGTCCTTGCCGCGAAATTCAACCTTTGCGGTTAACTCGCTCAAAGCTTGAATCGCCCATCTTTGCCAGTCGGCACTGCCTGGCTCGACGTTCATCGGCCGATTTTTACTTCCGCCTGCGATCAGTTTTATAGTCTTTTCATCAGCCATGAGTTGTGCAATCTTCAGCGCATCGTCGGCCATATCGACGCCAATCGCGCAGCATTTTGCGGCGCGTCGCAAAGCGGAAATACTCGAATATGTGTGGTTCTTCAAAAATTCAAGCATATACATTTCACCGAAAAAGCTATTGGGACCCTATTCTGAAGGCTGTTCGCCCCGACTTGTCGGGGTGCCTACAAACTTCATAATCGTACCAAGTTAGTGGCTGCATTAAAGTTGTCTGAACATATACTTCGACCAGTCCCGGCTTACCCGGGTTGTGCTAAGTAAAATATAGAAATAAAACAACAGTTGGCCAAAAGGGGCGGAACATTAAGGGCTGGTTTTGTAGTTCCCGGATGCCGAAGACAGAGACCAATTTTACTTCCTATAAAATGTTGATCTCTGGCTCCCCAGGGCAGGTCTTTTCGTGGAGTCTTCCGCCTTTGCGATGTGTAGGGGGTGGTTCTGAGCACCTCAGGTTGTGAAAAATTTTAAAGAAGGCAAAACTTTTCGAATAGATTATTGCCGCTTTGGTTCGCTTTCGGTGATAACAGGGCCTTTTGGTAGATGGATCGGAAGCGGTTTGTAGAATTTTCGCCGGATTTTTCCAAGAGAGGCAAACCGAGCGTTATAGGACGGATTAGATTTTAGTTTTTAGTGTATTAATTTAATCATTCAGCTTTGAGCTGGCGTCTCATCAGGTCGGCAATTGCAGCCCGGACGGGTTTTTTCTCAAACAGAACTTGGTAAACTGCCTGTGTTATCGGTATCTCAACATTGTATTTGGCCGCGAGTCCTTTATAGACGGATTCACAGGTGGCAATACCCTCTATAACTGATTCGGTGGCGTTTTGGGCTTCCCGCACAGTTTGTCCTTTGCCTATTCTTTCTCCGAATGAGCGGTTCCTTCCGGTTGGTGAGATGCAGGTTGTGACAAGGTCGCCGAGTCCCGTTAGCCCGGCGAATGTCTCGGGCCTGGCTCCGCAGGCTATCCCGAGGCGGGTTATCTCAGCGAGCCCTCTGCTCAAAAGTGCCGCCTTTGCGTTGTTGCCGGCGCCTGCTCCATCTATGATACCCGCGGCTATGGCAATTATGTTCTTCATTGCCCCCGCTAACTCAACGCCTACGATGTCAGTGTTGGTATAGACTCGAAGCCAGGGAGCGTTGAAGGTGTACTGAACCTTTTTGGCCAGTTCTTCGTCCGGGCAGGCCACGCAGGCTACGGCCGGGAGCTTTCTTGCCAGTTCGTCGGAAATCGTCGGCCCGGAAAGTGCCACACAGCGAATGCCGTCACCTAATATATCTGCAATTATCTGGGTCGGACGAAGCAGCGTATAGTTCTCGATGCCCTTGGCCACCGAGACAATTGGGACTGCGCCGTTAAGAACATCATTGGGGATATTTTTCTTCAGCCTGCTCCAGACCCCGCGCATAAATTGGCACGGCACAGCCGAAACTATCAAGTCAGCGCCCGTCATTATGCGGGCATCGTCTGGTTCTAACACAAGGTCTTTGGGTAACTTGTAGCCGGGCAAGAATTTTACATTTTCACCGGCTGCGGCCGTCTCTTTCAACTGCTTGGCGTCATAACCCCACATCCGGACGCCGACATTCTTTTCGCATAGCAGAATCGCCAAGACAGTCGCCATCGCACCATCGCCGATTATAGAAACGTGCTCAAACATACTCATTTCTCGACACTTGTGTTTTTCAGTCGGGCTGATATTTACTGGACTGGCATTAAAGCATTGGTTGGCGGAAAAGTCAAAAGCTAAAAGCCGTCAGGCAAAAGTACGGTGTAAGGCTCGAAACTAACAACGGACCAGTAAGATTTCTCAGTCCCCACTTTTTCAGGATAGAATTTCTATCTCGGCGCCGAGTCTTTTGAGGTCTGTTAACTGGTTTCGACCCAGACGGGCGTCAACGAGAACAGAGCCGTCTGAATATTGCTCTTTGATAATCCGGCCGTAGGCCCGCAAGAAACTTTGCACTTTGCCGTTTGATTGACTGGTGGCCACACGCAGCAGAAGCTCACCGCCTTTGTACCTGGCCAAGACTGCTTCGCTTAACTGCTCCAGACCTAAGCCTGTCTTAGCTGAAATACAAACGGCATCGGGATGAAGTGTTTGAAGCGTTTCGAGTTGGCCGACTCTTTTTACGGCATCAACTTTGTTGAAAACGTCTAATATCGGCGCTCCTTCGCAGCCAATCTCGGCTAGGACTTTATTAACGGACTCAATCTGCTTTAGTGCGTCGGGGTTCGAGATATCAACCATATGCAACAGCAAATCGGCGTTGATGGCCTCTTCCAATGTTGCTTTGAATGAAGCGACCAATTGATGAGGTAGATTCTTTATAAAGCCAACGGTGTCACTGAGAAGCACCTCGGCCCCGCCCGTGAGCTTCCATTTTCTCGTGCGCGTGTCAAGGGTTGCAAAGAGTCTGTCCTCGACAACTACCTCCGCATCGGTAAGTGCGTTCAGCAGTGTGCTTTTTCCGGCATTTGTGTAACCTACAATGCATATTTTGAACAGCCCCTTTCGCCTGCTGATCTCACGGACCCTGCGTCTGTCGACGTTTTCAAGCTCGCGTTTTAGCTGCGTGATTCGCTTGGAAACCAGTCGCCGGTCGATTTCTAATTGCTGCTCGCCAGGCCCTCTGGTTCCGATACCGCCGACGGCACCGGCGGCGGTCCCCCCCCCTGCGCCGGCGACGCTGTCGAGATGGGACCACATCCTGGTCAATCGAGGATAAGTGTACTCTAACTGAGCCAGCTCGACCTGCAGTTTGGCCTGTTTTGTCTTTGCTCTGGTGGCGAATATGTCCAATATCAGTTCGCTTCGGTCAAGTACTTTGACTTCGACGATTTCCTCAAGCTCGCGAATCTGACGAGGCAAAAGGTCGTTGTCGAATATGACGACATCCGCTCTGAATCGTTTTACACGGCCCTTTAGCCGGTCGGCCTTGCCTTTGCCTATATAAGTGGTTGGATTTATCGCGTGGACTTTCTGCTGGAATCTATCAACGACTACCGCCCCTGCACTCTCGGCCAAGGCCGTCAGTTCCGCTAAATCGTCCCCGTCCCTGCCGCCACCAAGCACCGCAGCCACCAAAATGGCCCGTTCCTTTCTGACTCTGAGCGTCTCGCGGAGTTTCTCCACCTAAAAAACGCCTCCATTTATGCGTACTTTCGTTTATTTTAGCACATACCAGTGTATTACTCAATAGGGCGACAAAGCTTGGCCAATTTATTAGTCTTTTCGAGCCAGAACCGTGTTTTTAAGCCAAAAAACTCATTTTAGGGCCAAAAACGGTAGCCGTAAAAATTTTGGCTTGATAAAAAAATTCATTCGAATTACTATCATGGTTCTGGCTGGTTTTGACGAACTAATATATTACCATTGCTCCCTCATTGCTTGTGATGTTGGAAGTATTGGAAGGGTCTTTTTTTTATGTTGAGAGTTAAATCACGTGCAGGCGAGTCGGTTCAGCAGATGATAAGGCGCTTTAAGAAGCTCTGCGAAAAGGAGGGTCTAATCAGGGATATGAAGCGCAACGCCTATTACGAGAAACCCTCGGAGAAGAATCGCCGCCGCATGCGCAAGGCCCAGCGGACATCGAGTTACAGATAACACTTTTCCCGGCAATCATCTTTAAAAACCTTCAATCCGAGCGGGTGAGTTTAACAAGCTTACTCGGTTTTTATTTGGTCACCGGCCAGAAAACTGTATCCCCTTCATTTGCCCACTGCAGGACTCCGCCTTTATCATTCCGATAAGGCTGCCCGCCATTGTCGATGAAATTAAGCCCCACGCTGTACAACACAAAGTCATCATCGGCTCTCTTGTAAACAAGGGGCTTATCGCTAAACGGGTCTAACGGTATTTCCTTAAGATAGCCGCCAGTTATCAGCTCGCCCAGGCTTTCCGGATAAGAACCCGTGTCCTGCCGGTGGCGTAAAATAGCTACTAGAGCCACGGTAGCCCTGACGTCTATTAAAAACCTGTTGCCTATCTCAATCACTTTTCGTAGGGCTGGGGCAAGGGTGCGCATAAGAACATTTCTGCCAAAAAGTTTCTCAAATTTTGTGTCTATAACCTCCCTGTCTGCGTTCATCTGTGCCGCACTCTTTACCGCCAAGTGCTCAAAGTAGTCATAAAACTCATTTGCCGTTCTTAGAGTTTCCTTCTTGTTGGGATGAATAAAAATCAGGCCGCCGCATTGCAAATAGTATACTAAGTCTGCGCAGAAAGAATCCAACCAGCTCCCCTTCTCACCTCCTCCATTTTCTGTCATTGCTATCAGGCCCGTGATTCTCGGCAGGTATATGTGGCCATGGCCCAGACGGTCCTCAGTGAAGCATCTTTGAATCTCATCGTACATAAACAATCTCTCTGTCTTTGCGCTGATTACGAAGCTCTCATTGGCGGTAATCTGTTCAAGGTCTTGTTGCAGCTTAGCCAGCGAAGCAGAGTCTTTTTTATGCTCACTTATGATGTCTCGCACAGTTTGGAGAGCTAAAGCCTCAATCGCAATCCCAACGAGTTGTTCGATTATAGTTTTGTCCGGTTTTAGATGGCGCCCGAGGCGATAACAAACCATCGCATCTTCGAGCGCTTCATCGTATAGGCCCTTTTCGGCACTCAACCAGGCCCGCCATTGCAGGGCGTAAGCTATTTTGCGAAATTCGCCTAAGTTTGGCATAATAACAGATATCATGCCCTCGCCCTCCCGCCCCTCGGTTTCTTTGTATTCTTGCCAGTAATAGGGCTTAGCCGTCCCGGCAGTAACCAAATCAAAGATTTCTTTATTGTCATTTAGCCATCTTTCTATAGTCTCCTTTTGTTTGGTAGTCACCTCATTATATTTTGTTCCCAGAAGCTCGGTGATTTCCTCGGATGCTTTTTCTTCATAGAGCTGAACTGCCTTGTTGTAGAAAGGCGCGGCGTTAAGTGACTCGTCGGCGGTGGGACGCACAATGCGATTTAGCTCGGCGACATAATCAACGGTAATGTTGGGTTTTCCGCTGAGAAACCATGCGAGATACAAAACCAAGCATGCAACGAGTACACAGAAAGTTTGAAACATTCTGGCGACAACAGTCCGCCAGAGCGGCCGGCAGCGTTTCTTGGCTCGCCGAAGCAGGACGGCCAGCAGTTTCGCATCGCCGAACTCCCCGATTAACCGCTGAGCTTTCTGCTGTCTTTCCTCGTCGGTGGTACACTCGTTTAGCTCGTCTTCGAAATGCGCTGCCAACTCGGCCATCACATCCGCGCGGGCCTTTTTGCGATACCGCATCTTCTTGATGACAAGTCTTATAAATTCAGCGGCCGGAGCAGGAAGACTTTGCCAATCGGCTTTGGGTGATTTTTTTGCCATGATAAAGGCCTCCGTTCTTGGTTTAGGCGGTTGAACTAGCGATTCAGAAGACTTTAGGCTGGTGTCAGTGCCCCACCGAAGACAAGATTCAGGCCCGTGGCGAGTCCCTTGAGTTGCTCTTTTTGCTTCGCTAATTGGGCCTTGCCCTTGCTGGTGATGGAGTAGTACCTTCGTTTCCGCCCGGAGTCGGCCTGTTCCCATTTGCCTTTGACGAGCTTCTTGGCTTCCAGGTTGTAAAGCAGGGGATACAATGTTCCCTTACCTAATGTCAGGATATCACCGCTTCTTTGCTCGATGGCCTGACTCAGCTCGTAGCCGTACATCTGGCCGCGGGCGAGAATCTCCAAAACGACGACCGGTGCGATTCCTTTTAACAGCTGACTTTCAAATTTCATAAAAATCTCCTTTTCCTAAAGACCACGTTCATATATTGTTTTGCATATTATGCTATACCTACTATATAAGTGTCAAGCAAAAAATCAAAATTTTTACGATTTTTAAAATCCCCTAGATAGGCCGAATCAGGCTTCTTCTATGAGTTCGTAACCAAGCAGGGCGGCAATATGCCGTACGGGCTGTTCGAGGTCGCCGTAGTAGGTTACCCTGTGCCAGCCCCATTTGTCCCAGTGGTTGAAGAGCTTATCAATGTCGCCTTTGACCTCGGCAGCGAGCTTGGTTCGGCAGGCCTTGTCCTCGTCGATGTTAGCAACGGTCTTTCCCTGGTGGAAGAGAACCTGCTTTTTGCGGAGGTCAAACTGGACTGTGGTCGTCATTTCACCCAACGGCAGCAGTGAACGTACGGCTGCGCCTTTTCGGTCCTCTGAGTGGTTGCGGATGTGGTAAGGATTAGCTGCACCTTCCGGGCCAAAAACCTTGTTAGGAGCAACGCAGTGGGCGTAGATGACCTGATTCTTGGATGTGTCGATTACGGGGTCGGAAATATAGCCCGGCCGGGACACCAGATAGGTCATTATAAGCATTGTAATGGTGGATATCGTGTCGGCCTCGCAGGCTCCGACGAGGCCGTCATTGTTGAGCTGAAAGAAGCCGAGGCAGGGATATGCGGTCATGTGCCCGCCGTAGAAGCCGCCGAGGCAGTTAATGGTTATGGCCTGGGCTTTGTGCTGCTGCATTAAGTCGAGCATTGCTAAGTACATAGCGCCGGATTTTTCTATAGTCTCGCGTGAGGGTTCGACGACTTTTTCTGCGTTATTTATCCAGCGGTCGGCCCATTTGCGGGCTTCGGCTGGGTTTGTGTTTTTGTAGGCCTTGTCGAGCTGCTCAAAGGTGATGTCAGTTATTTTGATGCCGAAATGCTCTTTTGCGAGCTTTGGGGGTATGTATACCCACCAGTCGGGGCCGGCACCGACGTTTAAGATAACGGAGGAATGGAGCTTTTTGAGGCATTCAAAGCAGTTTACGGCGTCGGCGACGTCCTGAAAGCGCGAGGATGAGACGCCGGTTACCTTTAGTTTGTTTCTTCTTGCGGCCGCATAGGCACTTAGGAACTCACCGGAGCCGCCGTAGAGGTCATCAACGTAGACTGTGGGGCGTCCGGAAGCGGCTATTACCTGGGGTGCGCCGGTCCAGAGGCCCAGCATGTAAACTACGTAGCCGTCGATGTTTGTGTCGGACTCGAGAATCTTTTTGGCGCCTTCGCTGTTTTGAGCCGTGGCGGGGAGGAATTCGATCTTTGGACAGCCTTGGCGGAGGTTTTGGGTGAGTTGTTTTTTGCGGGCTTCGTAGTCGTAGCCGATGTTGGGCCAGGTGGCGTTTTCGGGCGGTTCGTGGGTGAAAAGGAGGCGAATTCTGGCTTTTTGGGTGGGGGCTTTTGGGATTGCGGCGGTGGCGGATGTGGATTTTAGGGCTGAAAAGGCGACAAAAGCGGCGGAGGCGGCACAGCCGGAGAGGAAGCGGCGGCGGGAAAACGGGCAGGTTAATGGGAATAAATGGCAATTACAGGCCATTGGAATGTCCTTTCAAAAATTCGTAAGTGCTTGTTTGGGCGGAGTATACATTAGGCGCCAAATGCATTCAAGGGGGAATTTTGGGAATTTTCAATTTGCTTGCAAAAAAGGGTTTTGGGGGTAAAATGGGGGAAGGATTGGAGGCAGTGAGGTTGTTGGGCCGATACGTAAGTATCGGCAGGGAAGGGAGTTGGAGCGGTGGCCGAGCGGCTTAAGGCGACGGTCTTGAAAACCGTTGTGCCGGAAGGCACCGGGGGTTCGAATCCCTCCCGCTCCGTTGGTGAGGGCGGTCAATCAAAAGTGCGGGTAGTGAAAAGGTAAAATGGGGATTTCGCAATTGGCCTTGATTGGGTTTGCATTGGGTTTGATTGGGTTTGTTTTTTTGCGTGGGCGGAGAGGAGCAATTTCATAATGCGTTGTTAACTTTAAGGTTACGTTCATTTCGGCTTTTCGGGGAATTGGGTTTGTGTTGGCTTTGTATTGGGTTTGATTGGGTTTGTTTTCACCAAGTTTCCAATTGGATGTATTTTCATAATCCACTGTATAGAAAGAGGTTACGTTCGTTTGGGAGAGCCAGTAAATTGGGTTTGTTTTGCATAATTGACTCAAACTGATTGATCAGTTTGGAAAGTAAAAAGTTAAAAGGAAAAAGGCAAAATTGTGGTTCGGCAGCCATGATTAGTATTTAGTATTTGGTATTTAGTATTTAGTTTTATTCAGGGGGGGTTGAAATCCGCCTTCGCCAAGGCTTCGGCGGACAAGAAACACGCTCCCCTAATTAGGTGAACTTGCGCATTTGATTGAAATTTCGCGGAGGGGCGGAAGGGAGATAGACGGTAAGTGGCTGGGAAATAAGGGGTAAGAATTTTTGTAAAAATTGGTGGGCGGAATGAAAATACCTGCGGATTTGATTGATTTTTTCGTGGAATTGAAAGGGGCAATCGTTAGAATGGGGTGTCAATAGAATCTTGAAAGGGAAATATGCCATGAAGAAAAAGGCGAAAGAGAAACATTTGATAACGTTGTTGGCAATCATTGAATTAGCATTAGCTGGTGGATTAATTGGCTGCAAAAAAACGGACGATGAAAGTCTGGAAAGTCAGACATATTCAAAAGAAGCAGCCAGCGTGGAAGAAACAATAGTAGGTGTTTATGATTCACGTGCTATAGCTTTTGCTTACTGGGAAGAAAAAGTAGATGGGAAGGAGAGACAATTTCATCCGAAGTTTAATTCGGATGCTAGTGCTTTAGAATACTGGGGCCAAGAAGTAGATGGAAGGCGGAGATATACACCTCCTCAGAATAAGGCGCTGGAAGGGAGGGAATTCGGCTATATGCAGCATCAACAGGTCTTTAGTTACCATGACCCTGTTCAGGCTCTCGAATATATCGCTGACAAGCTTCCGGGAGTTATGAAAGAAGCAGGTGTTGATGTAATTGTTTCTAAATGGGATAGAGAAGAATTGGCAAAATATGGCGTAGTCGGTTCTGGATGGGATGAAGAAGGATTAGTAGAACGTAATCAAGGCAAGGTTGTTGATATGACTCGCAGACTTGTTCAACTATATAACCCAAGTGCAGAATTCTTGGGGGACTTGAAGGATTTTAGTGAATCAAAACCAGCACCCCTTGATACTGATTGGTTACATGCGGAGGAATAAGGGAACGCTATTCGGGATTTTTGGGGTGGGTGGAGGTGGGGGGAAAATGTGAGCGGGCGGAGGTGGGTTAGGGAGTCGCTCCGCCCGCATTTGACCAGCCCTCGCCGAAGCTGGTATTTTTTTATGGCCGCTCCAGCCTCAAGAGTCAAAACTCCAGCTCTGAAGGGCGCCCGAGCCGTCAGGCGGGAGCAGCCGGGATATTTGCGGCCCCCCCGGTACAATGGTACAATGGCAGAACCATGTGTGAAGCAGTGAGGGCACCATTGGTCTGGTAATCGGGGTGAATTACCAGCCGGAGGGGCCTTTTGGGGAACTTATGTGTAGGAAATCGGCCGGGGTGTGTATGTTCAGCACGATTGGAGCGCAATAAAATAGGGCACTGCCAACTCGTGCGCCACCGAGGCTGCGAGCAGCCCACCAGGAACACGTTAGGCAGTGCCCCATTTTGCCTTAATTATAAGGCAAAAACGACAGGGGCACCTGCCTTCGTACGCTTCCTGGTAGAAATGTGCTCGCATTTCGGTGGAAGCGTCAAGGTTAAGCACCCGAAAATACACTGTCAAAGAACGGGTGTATTAGAACAGAGAAAAGCGGCAAAGGCAAGGAAAATTTTGTTTTTTTTTAAGAAAAAAAAGGAGTAAGGAGCAAGGAGTAAGAAGTAAGGAGGATAAGGGCTAGTGAGGGGAAAAAGGGGTTGACGGATTAGAAAATATTGGGTAGGGTATTGGCTGAAAGATATATTTGCGGAGCAGGTCGTTTGTGCTCTTGAGTTGTTGTTTGCGCTAAGGATAGTTGTTCGGATGTGCAAAAAGGAAACGGGCGGTGTCTAAAAAGAGGAAATCCAAGAAGAGGAAGGGTGGGACGAAAGTAGCCAAGACAAAACGTGGGTGTCGACAGTTTGTTATTGGCGGAGAAAGTGACATTCCAATTTTCGTGGGAGTTTGTACGGGGGCGCTCATTAAGGGGGAGGGGGTACTGCAAGACTTTTACGATGTTGGTGAGGTATTATTGATGCCGTACTTCCCGCAGAGTTTACGTGGGATATTGCTGTTGGTTGTGCTATCAACGGAAATGATAAAGGGAAGCACGCGGTTCTGTGTTAGTATTAAAGATAAGAATCAACCGTGTAGGACTGGGCGGACGGATTTGACAGTTGAATTGAAACATGGGGCTACGAGTTGGGTGCGCGCGAGCGGTATCGCTAGACCGTATGCAGTCGGAGAGCGCGAGGGACGAGAGGGTGATGAGGCAAGGGGACACCCCTTGCTTATCTGTCCGGAGGTAGGTTATAAGCTGATGTCTATGCCATGCCCGCCTTTATTTGTGGATCGACCAACGACGATAGAAGTGCTAGCTGAACTTGGTGATCGGGAAATTAGGATCGGCGCGTTTCACTGCAGGTTTTGCAAGCCCGCTCCGCTTTCGGAGGAAGAGCGACTGGCAATTATGAGCAGACCTGGTGCATTGAAGGGGATCGTTTGCGGGTTGGGCTGTAAGAAGTGTGGAGATAAGAGTGCGTATCATGTTTCGCTTGACGGAAGTAGGACCGCTCCTGATGAGGTGAAGGGGGCTATATACCTGCCAAGCGCCCCAGATGAGTGGAAGTGCAAATGTGGGAAGAGCAGTGTACCTCTTACCTATCTGAAGGAAGGTTTCCATGACGTATTTCGAAGGGCAAGTAGGATGGATGGGCGGGAAGAGCTTAAATTCATCCCTTTGTACCAAAGAGGAGGCATAGGAGCAATAATGGGTCGGTATCAGCAGATGCTTAATAGGTGCGAAGATCAAGGAGAGGAGGATTTCCAGAAATTTATTGAAGAGAATCCGATAATTTGGAACTTTCTTGCCCCGCTGAAGATTTGGAAGAAGCCGTCAATTTCGACGAAATACAATGCGGATTTCGCGATTTTGACCAGAATGAAGGTTTTATACTTTGTCGAAATCGAGAAACCACAGACGAAACTTGTTAAGCAAGATGGGGGGTTACACTCAGAGCTGCAACGGGGCTTGGACCAGATAAGAGAGTGGAGGATAGAAGTTGGTAAGCGGCGCGAGGCTATTCTAGACGGACTTGGATTGGAGCAGAAGGATGTCCACGATATTAGATATATGCTGGTCGCCGGGATGGCTGGTAAAACCGGAGCGAGAGGATTGGAAACGGTCAGGGCTATGAAGACGGATGCAGATTTTGTATTCTGTTTTGATGAAGTGACGTCATTTTTACACTCCACAGAGACGGCTCTGCTAAACATATAGAGGTGTGGTGGGAAAGTTGATTTTGTGTGGGAATGAGCGATGCGGACCGAAGAAGAGAAATGGAAGTATATAAATGAACTTGACGAGCGGCTGCTTGTAGGCGGTGTCACACTTTCCGAGTGGTCGACTTTCATCATACGGGATGCCGATCTGGCGTTTGCGAAGGGGGCGAACTTGGCTGCGATTCTTACTTGCGTTGCAGGTATAGAGTGTCATCTACGGCATGAGAATTCTGCGCCAGAGGAAGATTGTAAACTAACACTACGGGAGTTGATTGATAAAGAAGCGATGGACGATACTATGAGGAAAGAGTTACACGAACTCCGGAAATACAGAAACAGGTGGGTACATGTAAAGGATCCTTGGAACGATGAGCGACTGCTGGACGAGCCTGAGGTTGCGGAGGCGGAGCTCGAAGCGATGGCCGAACTGGCGGTGAAACTTCTGAGACAAACTATTTACCTTGATCAGTGGTTGTGAAAGTGCAAAAAAGGCAGAAGGGATATGGAAGAATGGGCGAAGCGGAAAAGGAGGAAGAGGGAGGGTGGAGATTTAGCGAAGAATATCAAATGCTGTCATTTGGGTAATAAAGAGGTTATCATTTTTCTGCTTGTTTATATACTATCTGGCTTAATTCAAACAAGACGCTGCCTTTATGCCAATCTGTTTCTATAAGAACTAATTTGTACTGGGTATCAGCAGTTTGAAAATCCCAACTTTTGCCTATAGCAACCCTATATTCTGTTCTTGGTTTGTGGCCAGGAAGTACCAAATGTAAATTCGCAGCGTAATCTCTATAGACGACGCTTTTAACAGTAATGATTAATCCCAATGTAGGGTCACTGTATGCTTTTCCTACTTGTACTTGAAGGTGTTTCGATTGTACGTCTTTTATAGTATGAGGTGTTTTTGTTTCAGTACTTGCGGCTATCTCCCTCTTTTCGGCCGTTAACTCTTGTTTTGTTGTCCGTCCATAGTCGTTCAATGCGTGTTTTTTGGTTGGATGATAAAATTTACTGAAGAAGCGGAATTTTGGCCAAGTGAGAATACCCCAGAACAATAGTAAAAATAATGCCAATAGTAGAAGCCACGCGTATTTTCTGCCATACTTTAGTATCCACAGAAGCTTTTGAAGAAATTCGGGTGGTGTGGGTTTGATAGTTCCTTCTGGTTCTCTTTTTATGTCCTGCCGTGTTTCTGCTGGCTTTGCTTGCCAGTTCTCAAGGTCTGCAATAACTTGTGCACTTGAAAAAGCTTCAAGCAAAGCCGGATAATATCCGCTTCCATCTTTTTCGGCAGATCCCAGCCATCTAATGATGTCTGCTGTCTTGGCCCCGCATTGACCTCTAGACCTGCATAGAATTTCATAAGTTTTTGCAATTGGCGGCAATGCTAATTTTGCGGCTTCAAACTGTTTGTGTGTCTTCTGTGATTTCTGCCAGTTCTTTAGTGCGTCTATTATTTTCTGTAAACTCTCGTGCTCGGTTGCGCATAGTTGTTGAATCTGAGCTAAGCCCGAAAGTGGGTCAGATACAGATAGGTGTATAGAGGGCAGATTTGGATATAACTTGCGTATTTCATTGTACTTGTTTAGAGCGCTTCCGTAGAGCCTTTTGGTTTCAAATTCGTCGTACTTCGTCTCCCTTAAACCTGTCTGGTCGTAATAGTCTCGGTGCATCCCTCCTTGTTTGAGGTGGTACGCAATGGCGTCGGCCAATTCTTCCGGCGTTTGACAGTGGCGAATATTTTTTGCCAAAATTCACCTGACTTTCTTCGGGTCGGTGTAGCCTCTGCTGGTCTAGGTTTTCAGGCCATAGGATACCGCAAAGAAGAATATATGTCAAAGCCCAAAATGCGACAAAGTATAAAATCTAACTCTACCGCGTTAGGCGAGTGCAAGGGGAGCTGAGCCAAAGAACGCTCGCGAGGCAAATGTCAAGAAAATACTATAACGGCTTGTCTTAACGACAACTCTCTCGCACTAACTTGCGTCCAAGTGAGCTAACCGAAAG
>CP070715.1:2822624-2827703 GCA_020350405.1 Planctomycetota bacterium | reverse complement strand
ATTATATTGCTGCAGAGCAGGACAAAGATGACACAGAGGCCCATCGTAAAGGCGGGCTTTACCGCGGCGGTAACCGCTAGCGTCGGACACATGCCGAGCAGGAGGCGAAATACCGGATTCTCTCGCCACAGGCCCGTTATAAAGGTCTGTCCGAAAGCCGGTGTATCTGATGCTTTACTTGCCATTTACTGTCGATTCCTTTGCCTGCAACTGTTCTTTTACCTTATCAATGTATGTATTAAGAATGTGTACGACCGCTTCGCTGCTTACGGTGGCTCCGCTTATTGCAATGATTTCGGAGTCGATAGTTTTGGGGTCACCCGTCTTTAGCAGTTGTAGTTCATCTGCCGGTGCTTTTTTGAACTGGTTGCCGAAGTAATCTTCTTTGATTCTGTCACCGAAGCCCGGCGTCTCGTTGCTTGAGAGGACCTTGAATCCGAGGAAGCTCTCGCATTTAGCGTCAACGGCTATCACGAGTTTGATTTTGTCGGCGAAGCCGGGTCCTGTGGCGACGAACGCGAAGCCAGCGTTGCTGCCGGCATCGTCGAGGGCGGTGTAAATGTCGGTTTTGGTTATCTTGCCCTTTTTGCCGGGTACTTGTACGTCTTCTATCGTTATCTCAAAATTCCTGGCCTCGGTTATCAGGCCGGCCATCAGGTTGTTTAGCTTGTCTTTCTCATTTTGTTCTATGCGTGGCGACCATGCAGCATTTGTGACCGCTATCAGAAGGCCGAAGCAAAATGACGATATAATCAGCAGCCAGCTCTGTTCGAAAAAGTGTTTTACCTTAGACATTCGGCTTGCCTCCTGCCGGGACCAGCTTGTAGAAGCGGTCAATCAAAGGTGTTACGGCATTCATCAAAAGGACGGCATACATTACGCCTTCGGGATATTCTCCGACGATTCTTATGAGCATTATTATGGCACCGGTTCCGATTCCGAAAATCCACATTCCCTTGGTTGTCAACGGCGCGGTGACGGGGTCGGTGGCGATGAAAAACGCGCAGAGTAACATTCCGCCGGTCGTCAGGTGTGTTAAGGGGGAGATATAGGCATCTGGGTTAATCAAGTAGGCAATAGCAGCAAACACGGAAGCGGAGAGCAGGACGGCCAGCGGGATATGCAGGTTTATCGTTCGCCTTATGAGCAGATAAAGCCCGCCGAGCAAGAGGGCAAGGGTGCTGGTCTCTCCAAGGCAGCCGCCGATTTCGCCCGTCAAGGTAGCTTGGATCTGGTCGTTGACGGTATGGGTGCCTGTCTTGGTTTTTATGGCTTGTTTACTCCAGGCCAGCGGTGTTGCCTGGGTTACTGCGCTTAGGGTGTTATCTGCGGAGATTTTGGGCATTTTTGCATCGAGCGTGGCGGGTACGGTCCAGGTCGTCATCAAGACGCCGAAGCAGGCGGTCAAAAAGGCCCTGCCTGCCATGGCGGGATTGAAGATGTTGCAGCCGAGGCCGCCGAATACCATTTTACCTATGGCGATGGAAAAGACGCTGCCGATTATTGCCGCCCAGACGGGCAGGCTCGGAGGAACTGACAGCGCAAGTATTATGCCTGTAACGACGGCGCTGAAATCGCCGAGGGACTCTGTCGGTTTCGGGTTTTTGCGGATTAGATTACAGAGCCATTCGGTAGCGACTGATGAAATGACGCAGGTAGATATAAGTATAAGTGCATAGAGGCGGAAATAATAGCCGGCGGCTATCATCGCAAAGACCAGGCCGATTATGACATCTATCATCACCGTGCGGGTAGAAAGCGGCTTACTGATGTGCGGCGCAGGTGAAACTGTTATGTTTTTGAGCATCTATGTCGATTCCAAGTTAGGACAGTGTAATATTATTCGGGCATTTTTTTCCTCTGTCTGGCCAGGAAGATTTTGCCTGTTTTGATATATCCCGTCAGTTCTATATTGGCTGGACAGACGTAACTGCAACAGCCGCACTCTATACACGCACTGATGTAATAGTCCTCCGCCACATCCAGCAAATTGTTTTTGACGGCGTGGGCGATTTTTGTCGGGTTGATGTGTTCGGGACAAGCCTCCAGGCATCTGCCGCAACGGATACAAGGCGTCTGGCGTCCGGCGAATTTGGCTTTGCCGATTTGTTCTTTTGTTAAAACCGTTATAGCACAGGTCGTTTTTGTGATTGGAGTTGTCAAATCGGCGATTGCAATTCCCATCATTGGTCCGCCAAGAATGATTTTTGCACTGGGTTCTGTCACTCCCCCGCAAAATTCTATCAGTTCGCCGACTGAAGTTCCTACGGCAACATAGTAATTTCCGGGATTGGCAATCGCTTCGCCGGTGACAGTTACAACCCTGTGCGTGAGCGGCGCACCGGTGACTACCGCTTCGGCGATGGCCGCGGCCGTCGCGACATTTTGAACAAGCACTCCAATCATCGGCGGTATGCCGCCGGTTGGGACGCTCTTTCGCAAGATGGCTTTGATTAGCTGTCTTTCACCACCCTGGGGGTATTTTGTTTTTACGGGGACAACCCTGATGTTATCGCCGTTTTCGTGAGTTTTTAGTGCTGTGTGCATTACCTCAATGGCTTGCGGCTTGTTATCTTCGATTGCTATGATGACCTCTGAGCAGGCGGCGGCTTTTTTGGCGAGTTTGACGCCGGCGACAATCTGGTTTGTCCATTCAAGCATAAGGCGGTAGTCGCAGGTAATATATGGCTCACACTCGCAGCCGTTAATAATCATAGTTTCCTTGGGTACTTGTGGGTTTGGTTCCAATTTGACCCTTGTGGGGAATCCGGCACCTCCCATTCCAACTATGCCGGCCTCACGGACGGCATCACATATTTGCTGTGCTGAATATTTGTTCTCGTCGAAGCCATCTTTGAACTCGGAGCAGGGAAGTTTAGGCGGATTGTTGTCAGGATCTGCATCTATAATTACGGCCATACTTCGGCCGAGGATGGCGTGGGATTGGAGGGCGATTTCTTTTACGGTGCCGTTGACGGGCGAGTGAACGGGTGCGGAAACGAACGCGTCAGCTTCACCGATTAATTGACCTGCCTGAACCGCTTGTTTTTTTTCGACGAGCGGCTGACAAGCGGCACCTATATGCTGGCTGAGCATTATAGCGACCTGTTTTACGGCAGGGCCGGGCCGTATTTTGCTCTCACAAGTGAGGTCTTTACTTTCCGGGGGGTGTACCCCGCCGGGAAAAGACAATCTGCCTTTGGTATTTATTTTCATATTACAGTCTTGGGGTTATTTTGGCTTACCGAGTTTTCTGTGTACCGCCTTTGTGATGATTACCACGGCGAGAGCCGCTGAGGTTGCCAGCAACAGAGCAAGCACTATGTGAATATGGTCGGCTTTTTTAGTAAGATCTGAGAATGTTTCAAAGGCAGCCAGGGTGCCGGTAAAAACCGTCAGCGGCAGAAGGAAAGCAATCACGGCCTTGGGGGCGACGGAGGGGCCTTTGGCGTTGCCGAGATGGTGATAGATTTCCCGGCAATCATGCTTTTGGTAACAGTCCTTACAGGGTTTTTGTTGGCTCATAGCTCTTTTCTATCACGTGGAATAAAGCAAGTTTATAATAGATAGTGGTTCGGTTTTCAAACAGAATTTTTCAAAGTCGCATACATAGGGGGGATTATATAGTGGGGCGACTACAATCCTTACGGGATGGTTGAGACTGTGCGGATGGTTCACGACAAGCAAGGAACCAGGTCTATCAAGTTCTTCTCAACAGATTCGTCTGCAGAAGACCCGATTGTATATGTGACTGAGAATATTCAGGCGAAGTATGATAACCTCACAGGGGCGGAAGGAGGAGAAGACTGTCACAGGGTTGTCTTGGGACGGTTAAGTGAGTGAAACAAACCGAAGTTAGGTTGAGAATGTTTCGTGGTACGGCGGGCCAGCTTTGCGCAGAAAAAGCCCGACCTTGCTTTAAGTCGGGCTTGATAGCGCTAATTATGTTTTCTACTTTCGCCCAGAACGGCACCAGATGGTGCCCCTATCTCGTGCCTATCTGGAGAGAAAAGGACAGCGTGGAACCGTTGTTTGCGGTTTTTTGCCGTCCGTTACTATTCATCTCGGCGGGCACGAGCTTCTTTTCTTAATCTTTCCGTTTCGCTATGGCTGCATTCGGGGCATCTGTCTGCAAAGTCGTGCGGGACACTACCTCTGGTGAAGATTAGCTCGCACTTCGCGCACTTTTCGGCTCTGTAACCCGATTCCTCACCGCACTCGGCGCAGACGATTCCGGGTGCCGCCATTGACATAGGGTCCTGATGGTCTTTGAGATACTGGAAGTAATCTTTTCTATCCATTTCCCACGCGTGTTCGCAATCCGGATTGGTGCAGCTGACCCAGTACATTACGCCGCGTTTCAGGTCTTCGATGCCCCCGCCGCTTCTTGAACGGGTTGCAAAGGTTATTACGCCGGCTAAGACCAAGCAGACCACAATTACGCCGATCATAATCGGTTTTTTCTTACTGTCTTCCATAGCAAAATCTCCAAAACAAACAACAATACAATCAGCGGCTTATAATAATGTATTACTTGTCGTGTTATTTGTCAAATAGTTATTTTTTAATTATTTGTGGCCCTGCCATATGTTTATCGGCTCGGTCTGGGCCATTTGCAGAATTCTGTTGGGCTCTTCCGGCATACCCGTTCGAGCCGAAAGATAGGCAGATTCAATGACCGCCATATTCTTTAGATTCTCCCTTGCGGTGCTACAGAGCTTGTTTTCATCGGGTGATAGTATACTCAGGGCGAAATTTTCCAGTAATTTTGTCATGCAGACAAACTTATTGTCGTCATATTCGAATTCCTCGCCGGTCCCTCCAAAGCCATCGCTGACGGTAAACTGTGTATCGCTAACTGTGAGGATTTTATCTTTACCATAGACTTTCAGGGAGGTGCGTTGCGGTCCAAAGACCCTGCTCGCTATTAGATTGCCAAAGGAGGTGTCGGTAAACTTCATTGTTACAATCACGGTATCTTCTGTGACGTACAGCCGCTGTTTTCTGTCACCGGCCGTATTGGTATTTAGCGAGTAAACCTGCTGTGGTGTGGCGAAATTGCAGACTATCTGGTCGATT
>CP070715.1:2818397-2822524 GCA_020350405.1 Planctomycetota bacterium | reverse complement strand
TGTCACCCGTTTACCTGACATGCGCCGTACAAGCTTCTGCACAGCAGGCTATAAATTGGTTTTAAGGCAATCCTTGATAAAGCAGCAGTCAGTGTACGCACATTGGCCGTTTGACCTTCCAAAGCACGCGGTATATCCCTCTGCTTGCTGAATGGCGTGAATCAGCTCTGCCTTTTTCATCTTCCCGGCTGTCATCCCGAGATTCTTGGCCTTTTTCCTTATCTCCGGCATTGTTATCGACTTCTTTAATACATTTGCCACAGGCATCTTGTTCTCCTTTCAGACAAGTGTGGTTTGGGCCTGTGCCCAGCGGTTATCCACCCCGCACGTGCGGGGCACCACGAGCGAATTTGGCCCGGCCTGTATATCGGCCGTTTTAATGCTTACCATTACGCCCGTTCCTGCAGCTCGAAAATCAACGCAACAAAGGCCAAAACACACCCTGCATAAACAGCGTTTTCGGACTAATACCGGCCTGTAAACCTCCTCAGCTGAGCACCAGCGGTATCTTCCCCGAATCCGTCGAACACGCTGCCAAGGAACCATAAATCGCTTGAGCAAAATTCACAGATTTTTATGAGCTGCCGTTTACAAGCAACAAGAAAGACCTGGGTGAGTGTATCTGCCCTTGTTTGCCCCCTCTTTATGGCGTCGCCCGGCACTGAGAGAACGCACCTCATTGTTTTCTTCTTAACAGCACCGCTGCCAGGCCCTGTGACCGGTAAGAAAGTTGATGATTCGAACCACAGTTCTGCAAGGGCACGCGTGGTACCACATCAAACGCGATTAGTCCTCGTTACTCCGTACCATTTCCTCTGCTATCTTGACGATTCTTTGCCGCAGAATTCTCGGCGCAAGAACTTCCACCGCGTTGCCGTAGCTTGGAACCCACCAGGTTATCTCATTAAGACCGTCAACACGAAATTCAAGGATTGCCGAATCATCACTCTGAAAAGTTACCTTCTGCGTCTTGTGCCACTGGACGTTGGCAACACTGTGGGCGACTGCTGGCGCAAATCTCAGCTTCACGTTATAAAGCCTGCCCTCCGGCTTCGCCGACCAGGCCCTGCCTATATATTCTTCGACGTCAAATTCTTCTTCTTCCACGAAGAGCCTGTCCAGCGCAGTCAGTTCTCTGATCTCGTTAAGCTTGAAAGTCCGGATTCCTCCGTGAAAGCTTGATTTACCGACCACATGCCAGGTATGGCCGCAATGTATCAGGTGGTAAGGGTCCAAATCGGTCAGTTCGCTCTTTTGCTCACCGGTTACGCAATAACGAATTTTCACGGTCTCTTTCTTGGAGATGGCCCTCTGCAATTGGGCAAACACCCTATCGAGCGAATTCAGCCTCGCAATTGGCTCAGGCCTTATACTGATATTCCGAAGGGCATTACCGCAGTACTGCCTTATTTTGACCGGCAGGCTGCTCTCCAGCTTAAGTGCTGCTCTCAGTGCCGATTCCTTGAACGGAAGCTGAATGTGGTTCTTGGCTTTATGCACGCGCAAAAGTAAGCTCAACGCTTCCTGCGTGGTCAGCTCTGGTGGAGAGAGGAAAAACTCTTCATCTACTGCATAACAACGCTTCTTTTTATCGTAGTGGACCGGTATCCCCGCCGTTCGCAGGTCTTTCAGGTCGCGAAAAACGCTTCGCCGGCTGATTCCTAATATCTCGGCGAAATCATCGACCGCATATCGTTGTCCCGACTGCAGTGTCGTCAGAACCTGGACCATCCTCGAAACTCTGCCGACTGTCACTGGGCTCCATCCTGGACTGTAGTTTCCATACCTACCACGT
Source organism: Planctomycetota bacterium (assembly GCA_020350405.1). Taxonomy (GTDB): domain Bacteria; phylum Planctomycetota; class Phycisphaerae; order Sedimentisphaerales; family Anaerobacaceae. The sequence continues at coordinate 2,820,729 of CP070715.1, read as the reverse complement.
CCTATAAGTCATCAGCCTGCCGCCACAGAACTATCGAAGTCCACATCACGGACCGCTTAGTTTCTGTACGACTCATATGATACCCCCGCAGTCGGTGACATTTCAAAAACAATTTCAAAAAAATTGCAAAAATGTTAGAAAAAACGGCCCCCTCCAGCGACCGCCCGATAAGAATCACCCGTATTTACCCAAAAACCTAAGATAGTAGGAACCCGCAGAACAGCAGTTTTTCCCCCCGTAACCGCTTGAAAAAAAAGACTTACCTCTTGCCGAACAAATAACTGCACCCGTTCTTAGCCGTAAATCCACCTTTCCTCACCGAGTGACTCCTTCTTATGATTTTAAATCTCCTTATTTCCTTGACTTATCGCGTAATTCGTGTATATTTTATATTACGCACGGCAAATGTTTGCTTATCAGCATTGCCCGAAACCGCGCGAAGGTGGGGGATGACAGCCAGCTAAACGATAAATCCCCCTACTCTTTCAAGTGCTTGTTTTTGTCTCTGTCGCCGGAACAACATTTTTTCATAAGGGGGGCACATTATGAAAAAACTGCTGTTAATCTTGCTCTTTTTTAGCACGGCCTCAGTCGCCGTCGCCCAGGTCTCAGTAAGAGTATGCATGGCAGATGGCAACACACCCCTCGAGCTGGCCGACCCCTGCGTCCCTCTTGTATACCGACCTATAATGGCTGGAACGCAGCTCACGCTGATCGTCTATTCCAATGACCCTGAAGCTATTCCTAACGGCATCGATTTGGCTATTGCCGATGCCAATAGAGATTACGGAGTCTTGGCCTGCAGGGACGAAAACGGAATTGAGTGTCAGGGCTCAATTCTGCCCCCTGCAGGTCCGAATGCCCTCGTTTACACCTGGGTTGAGTCAGGTATTGCGGGCTACAGTTTGTATCGGGGCGTTAAAGACGTGGAGGCGGGCGATTGGTTTATTATCGACTACAACGCTACCGCCGTGGGCAGTTGTAAAGTGGCTTACTATGACCACGACATAAGTATGTCTGAGCCTAATTATTACCTTGAGTTTACTCACGTCCCAACACGCGACTTAAATAATGATGGCATAGTCAACTTTGTGGATTTCAACCTGTTTGCGTCATACTGGCAGGCGACCGACTGCACCGAACCAAGTTGGTGTCAGGGCACTGACATTGACAACACTGGTAGCGTTGACGGCAACGATTTGGGGTTATTCGTGGATTTCTGGGTCGAAAGAACCAACCTGTCCTGGTTTTAATGCGTGATGCCAACAGTTACAAGTAAGTTTAAACTTATTTGTAGATTGCCGGGCTGAACGAACGGGGGGTGCTCAAAATCTAAACTTCCACGGCCCCACGCGACTTTGCACCTTGCTAATTTTTCAGGTTTCTTCGGAAAAGCAATCAACATTTCATAATTTAGGTTTGTTATATGTTATAGACAAGCAGATGGAGCACATGTGCCAGGAGGACGGCACCTGCAGGGCCATCTTTTTGCCTTAAACCCGGATATATGATACATAGAGGAGGTGTCTATGAACACCAGACCTGTCCTATTGATGATTCCCTTCTTATTCTCCCTAAGTCCCGCCGCTTTCGCAAACAGGGATTTGTCCAGAGATGAAATTCTGCAAATCTTTCAACAACTGACCGCCCAGCCCCGAAAGATCTGGCTCCCTGCAGGTACAATTCAGGCAACCCACGAACAGTACAAAGCCCCTAAAACAACGGACCCAAACCAAATCAACGACCAAATCACCCAAAAGCTCCAGGAATACGTAAGCAATCCGGACAAAATTGAATTAACCGAACACCTGCGAAAAATGAAGCTCGATGCAATACCGTTCAATGTCCGTTATGAACTCTCCAACGAATATACTATGCGTTCGAACGTGCTCATAAGATTCGATGGAGAAAGGTTTTACGGGGACGTAAACATCGACTCACGAACCGATTCGGTAAGGCCAGGTTCAGACCTCAAAGCCAATTTTATGACCGACGAATTAAATCTGACCTGGAACGCCAGACGTATATTCGCATGGGATGGCGAAAAATACACTACCTACCTGCCTGGCGCCAATCACTCGTTAGTTGATGCAGCAGAGGGCGTCCCACATGGCATCAGCGGTCCGTTCAGGGCCGGAATCATACCCTGGGGATATGGCGTCTACGCCTATGAGAGCCTCTCCGCAGCCGAATCCTCCGCCGTCGAGAAAATCGTCGATGGCCTGACTCAGATACATCTGACAATTATAAACTCCGATGGCTCAGAAAGCCTCTTCGTATTGGATGTCCAAAAAGATTACGCTGTGCTTTCCTGTTCAATGACACGCCCCGA
>CP070715.1:2813856-2818297 GCA_020350405.1 Planctomycetota bacterium | reverse complement strand
CTCACCGACCAGGAAATAAACAGTTTCGCCCTGAACCGGTGCCCCTAAGACCGCCAAAACCATTAGAATAACCCACTTACGCATAGCAGAACCTTCCGTTGGAATCCTTGCGTAACTTAATTACGATAACTACCCTGCTTCGGACCCGCGCAAAACAAAGAAAACGATAGGTGCCCGCACTCAACTAACTGCACAATTATAACGTGGGTTAGTTGATTAGTCAACCGATTTTTGCTCTTAATTGTCGAACCTAGTGCCCTCAATTCCAAGCACAAGCCCCCGTTAGACCCAAACCCTCAAACCTCGAACGCAGGCCACATTTGTTAATGCCAAACCCCGCTGCCTCAGCTATAATGAATACCGGCCTACATAAATTGGATGTTCGGCTTAACTACCAAGCAATGTTTATCGACCAGGCAAAAATCTACGTCAAGGCGGGCGACGGTGGCCCCGGCTGCGTCAGCTTCCGCCGGGAAAAATATATCCCCAAGGGCGGGCCCGACGGCGGCGACGGCGGAAGAGGTGGCCATGTCTATTTCCAGTCCGTCGAAAATCTCGACACCCTGCTCGACTTCGCCGGCAAGCATCACTGGCGAGCGCAGAACGGTAAGCCGGGCTCCGGAAAAAATAAACACGGTGCAAATGGCGACGACCTGATAATAAACGTACCCCCCGGCACGCTCATCTACGATACCGACCACGACCTGCTCTTAAAAGACCTAAGCGAACCCGGCCTCAAGGTCCAAATCTGCCGGGGCGGAAAAGGCGGCCGCGGCAACAAGGCCTTCACAACCTCGACCAACCAGGCGCCGAAGACCGCCGAGCCCGGCAAGAAAGGCCGCGAAAGAAATATCAAGCTCGAGCTAAAGCTCATCGCCGACGTCGGCCTCGTCGGCATGCCCAACGCCGGCAAAAGCACCCTCATCTCGCGCTGCTCGGCCGCAAGACCCAAGATCGCCGACTACCCCTTCACCACCCTCGAACCCGTCCTCGGCATCGTCGAGCTATCCGACTTTCGCCGGTTCGTAATGGCCGATATCCCCGGCCTGATTGAAGGCTCCCACGAGGGCGCGGGCCTCGGCTATGAATTCCTAAGACACATAGAAAGAACCACCATCATCGCACACGTTATCGATATAATGCCCGCCGATAACTCCGAACCGGCCGAGAACTATCGCGCCATAAGACGCGAGCTGGCCCAGTACAGCAGGGCGCTCGCGAGGAAGAAGGAAATCATCATCGCTAACAAAATCGACCTCGACCCGAACGGCAAAATCGCGAAAAACATCGGCAAAAAGCTCAAAAAAACCGTTCACCCAATCTCGGCCGTAACCGGCTCCGGCGTAAAAGAGCTTTCAGAAACTCTCTGGAAAATGGTGAAAGGAAAGAAGGAATAATTCGTCGCGCGTCCTTTGTCCTGCGTCTTACATCGGGCGTTCTGAGTTAAGAATGGGGGTGGTTCTAACAGGTCTAATCTTATTGCAATATTATGAGACTTAGTGTTTTCTTCTCAGGGCCAAAGCGCCCAGGCCCAAAAGCAAGACTGTTGACGGTTCAGGATTGGCAACAAAAGACCCATCAATATAAGAAAATGTAGCACCAACTGGAGGCCCGATTTCGTAAAAATTAGTGCCGGGATTATAAGCGTCGAAAAGCGTGCCATCTATGTCAATAGGCGAAACAAGCCTCGGATGTTCGGGCAAAACTGGGTGTTCAGCGTGTTCTATATCGTCTAAATTCAACTGGCCAGCGTATCCCGGAACAAAATCTATAGGTTCAGCAGGTATCTGAAATATTGGCTCATCGTCCGACGATGTGTAAGAGTTTGAAAGCGAGCCATCGACATCAAGAGACGATGCCCCATTAAGTCTCGGTCGGTAAGACGGGATGTCTCGGCCGGGGGGTAGTACATATTCTAAAACGCCATCATGCTCAACGAGATAAATAACAATTGCATCCCAAGGCTCAGGTATATCAACTACTATGTCATCACCGGGTAATGCATATGCCGATGTGGAAAAACAACAGAAAACGAAAACCATGCCGCCCAATATGACAATACAGCTGAAGTCCCTTATATCTTTCATCGTTATTTACCCTCTTCACATAAGCTTTTGCGACCTGACCCTTAAAAATCACTATTTGTTGCGCACTAACTTTTATCAGGGCGAATAAGCTCATAGCTGGCTCTAACCGAGCATTTGTATCCTACAGCAATTATCGGACATTGTCAAGAAACTTTTTTGGGCATAATTTGGGTTTGTTTTGGGCGCGGCCGGCAGATTGACATTAACCCAACAATACGGTACAAAGGCGGCAGGTTGCGAGATACGCGCTTGGCCTTGCGGGATACGATAAATGAATATAATCGCAGTGGATATCGGCAATACGAATATAACCATCGGCCTTTTCGTCAAGGACACCGAGCAGTTCATAGAGTCCGTGCCCGGCAAATCCACTAAGAAGCTGACCGAGACGCTCAAATCCGCCTGGGACAAAATCCCCGTCGCGAAAAGCTCGAAGGAAAAAAGACGTGACGGCGTTATCGTCGCAAGCTCGGTCAAGCCGGAATGGACCGAGCTAATCGGCAAAATCGCAAGAGAGGCCCTAGACGAAAGAATCTACCTTATAGGAGAGGACATCCCCGCCCCCATAACTATGTGGGTGGACGAGCCGGAGAAGGTCGGGACCGACCGGGCCGTTTCGGCGGCGGCCGCGTATGCCGTCGTCGAGGACGCCGTCGTCATCGCCGACTTCGGCACGGCGGTTACCATCGATTTGGTTGACGAGCACGGAATCTTCCAAGGAGGCGTCATCTGCCCGGGATTCGAGATATCGGCAGAGGCATTAGAGCGAAGCGCGGCACAACTACCCAAAGTCAAAGTTGAAAAGCCGAACGCCCCTTACGGTAAGTCCACGGCCGATGCTATAAACGCGGGGCTGTACTACTCGGCCATCTCGACCCTGCAGGAGGTAATCAGGCGGTATGCGGAGACAATCGGCAGGTGGCCGCACACCGTGATAACCGGCTCGGCGGCAAAGACCATAAAAGACGACTGCGACTTCATCGACTCCTACGTCCCCAACCTCGTCGTAAAAGGCATCGTCCTCGCCTACAGAAAATATATCGAACAAAAGCGGTGAGATCCCCATGAGCACATTCGCCGCAGTAATGACGGGCAAAGGGACCGGCGCGATAGCAACCATTCAGCTCTTCGGCCCGAAATCCAAAACCATCCTGAAAAAAATATTCACACCCGCGCGGGATAAATCGCCGACCTTGGAAGCCGGCAAAATCCACCTCGGCCGGATAACCGACGGCGAGGAGACCATCGACCAGGTCACTATCGGCTGCGAGAGCGGTAACTCATTCGCAATTAACTGCCACGGCAACCCGCTCATCGTCGAGATGCTGATGCAATTAGTTAAAAAACACGGCGCAAAGCTCATAGCCGCCGAACAGCTCCTTGCCAAAATCCTCTCCGAGCAAAAATCGCTCAATACAATCGCCATCGAGGCCAAGCTGACCCAGCCGAAGGCAAAGACACTCGAAGGTACCAAGATAATCGCGAACCAAATCGAGTCCGGCCTGACCAAAACAGCACAACAATGGCTCGATAAGATAGAGTCAATCCCACTCGAAGAAATAAAAGCAGGCGCCGCCGAGATACTCGAGAGAAGCCAGATTGCAAGACTGCTCATCGCCGGCTGCAAAATCGCAATAGCAGGCCCTCCTAACTCCGGCAAGAGCACGCTGCTTAATTGCCTGTGCGGCACGCAAAAGGCCATCGTCACCGACATCAAGGGGACGACCCGCGACTGGGTATCCGCCCAATGCCGAATCGGACGGCTCTCCGCCGAGCTAATCGACACGGCCGGCTTGGGCGAAATCCTTATGGCAACCGCCGTCGATAAGGCCGCACAACAAAAGAGCACCGAAATCCTACAGGCCGCTGATTTAATCCTGTTCGTCCTCGACAACAATCAATCCGCCGACCAGTTCGATGATAAATTGCTCGATAAATTTTCTGTAAGAAAAATCCTTACCGTTCTCAATAAATCCGACCTGCCAGCAAAACTCGACGCCAAAAAACTCCCATCTGTCCTCTCAGACACGGTCCTGATAAGCGCAAAATTCCAGACTAATATCGATACACTCATAAACAAAATCCAGGACCTTATTGCCAACCGACAACTCGATTTGCACACTCCGGTCTGCTTTACAAGCCGCCAAGAAGAGCTTCTGGAGAAACTGAAAAACGCGAGATCGAAGTCGTCGGCGGGGGCCGTCATAAGCAAGTTGCTAAACGGTCAAATTTTCCGTCATTGCGAGGAGGCCGCGAAGCGGCCGACGCGGCAATCTCAATCCCAAAATACATTATGAGCCGATGCTGGGTATACATAATGACAAATACTGGTAACACCGCCTTCTACACGGGTG
>CP070715.1:2804914-2813756 GCA_020350405.1 Planctomycetota bacterium | reverse complement strand
GGGTACAACCGAGAACGACTAGATAGAGACCAAGGCGATAAAGGCGGTTTTTAAAGAGGAGGCGAATAATAAACCTGCAAGCAGTGTCAAGAGTATGTTAGGACATTTAATTGGTGCGGCCGGGGCAGCGGAATTGATTACCTGCATTTTGGCGATACGGGACAACATAGCCCCGCCGACGATGAATTTAAATGACCCCGACCCGGTGCTCGACCTTGATTATGTGCCGAACGAGCCGAGGAAAATGCAGATTGACGTTGCGATGAATGAGTCTTTTGGCTTTGGTGGGCAAAATAATGTTGTTATCATCAGGCGATACCAGGAATAAACATGATTGACATTAAAGAAATACGAAAAAACCCACAGAAGTTTAAACGTGCCTGCAAAGACAAAGGATTTGCGGTTGATATCGATAGACTGCTTAAAATGGATAAAGCACTGAGAGACCTAAAGAAACTACTTCAAGACAATGCCACTTATGAAAATATGCTTCAGAAGGAAATCCCAGCTCTCTCAGGAAAAGAGAGAGAATCCAAGCTGGAGACGCTGTCAAATTTGAAGCGGGATGACGTAGAATGGAAGAAAAACATCAAGGAGCTACAACCGCAATTTGATGCCCTTATGCTGCAGGTTCCTCAGCCGGCTGATGATGATGTTCCGTTGGGGAAGGATGATACGGAGAATGTTGAAATAAGGAAAGAGGGGCAGATACGGAAGTTTGATTTTGAGCCAAAGGACCATGTGCAGTTGGGTACTGACTTGGGGATTATTGATATTGAGCGCGGAGTGAAATTGGCTGGGACACGAAACTATCTGCTAAGGGGTGATGGAGCGCTGCTGCACTGGGCGGTTCTGCGATTCGCGATGGATTTTATGGTTGGCAGAGGTTATGTGCCGCTGTCAGTGCCGGTTCTGGTGCGGGATGAGGCGATGGTAGGGACGGGCTTTTTTCCGGGCTCGGAAGACCAGACGTATCGGATGGAAAAGGATGAGCTGAGTTTTGCGGGTACGGCAGAGGTGCCACTTACAGCATATCGGATGGGTGAGATATTAAAGGGTGAGGAGCTGCCGCTAAAGTACGTGGGGCTGTCAAGCTGTTTCAGGCGGGAAGCGGGCGCCGCGGGCAAAGACACATATGGCCTTTACCGAATCCATCAGTTTGACAAGGTCGAGCAGGTGGTTATCTGTGAGAACAGTTCACAGGAGAGCAGGAAGTATCACGAAGAGATATTAGCCAATTCCGAAGGCGTGATGCAGGCCCTGGAACTGCCCTACCGTGTGGCCAACGTTTGCACCGGCGATTTAGGCAGGGGTCAGGCGAAGAAATTTGATATAGAGGCGTGGATGCCCTCGCGAGACGGTTACTGCGAGACGCACAGTGCAAGTAAACTTTACGAGTTTCAGGCAAGGCGGATGAACCTACGGTATAAGGACGCGGCGACGAAGAAGAATTTATTTTGTCATACACTAAACAATACGGTGATTGCCTCACCGAGGGTACTGATACCGATTCTAGAGCTCTATCAAAACGCGGACGGCTCGGTAACGATACCGAAGGTACTGCGGCCGTATATGAACGGCAAAGAAAAGATAACCGCTGGAACTTAAGTGAGGGGCTGACCAATGACCAAAGAAGAGATTTTTGAATTTATAAGGAAGAATCCTGTCTTCGGTCTTGCAACGGCTGATGATAATAAGCCGCATGTTCGGATGATGATGCTGTATAGGGCGGACGAGAATGGTATTGTCTTCACTACCGGGGAGAACAAGGATGTTCACAGGCAGCTATCGGCGAATCCTCAGGTTGAGATGTGTTTTTACAGCGGTGAGGAGCAACGACAGGTGAGGATTGGGGGCACGGTGGAGGTCCTGGAAGACCTGGAGCTCAAAAAACAGGTCGTGAGGGATTATCCTTTCCTGAAGGAATGGGTGGATAGAGAAGGCTATGACGTTTTGATTGTATATTGTCTGAAGAACGGGCGAGCCACAGTCTGGACGATGGAGACCAACTTCCAGCCGAAGGAATACATACAACTGTAAGAGAAGGCAATTAGCTTTCCTCTGCCTGCTGCTGAGTTATTATCTGCCCAGCTACCGTGCCTAAAATTAGTCTTGAGTCTTGCCTTTTAAGTCTGTAATCTAGGCTGTTATGGATGCGGTACGCCGGAAATTGGAGTTTATTGACAAGCAGCTTGCGTGGCAGAAGGATTTTCATAAGCAGATTGTAAGTACAGCCCCCCTGCTGTTTGCAGGAGTGGGTTTGATAGCGGGGATTGTTGTACAAAGCACACTCGATTTGCCGGTGTTACTGTGGTGGGTCCTGCTGGGTGTCTGTATGGTAGCAGCAGTTGTATTTTTCATTTTGCAAAGCAGGAAAGAGGCATTTGTCCCCTGTGCAATCGGATACACGGCTTTGGTCTGCTTTGCGTGCCTTGGCGGCATTCGGCTGGCAAGTTACCATCGGGCGAAGTCAGATGATATTCGGCATTTGGTTGGTGATGAGAGGAGGCTTGCGACGATTCGGGGAGTGATTCTGACTGAGCCGTATGTTGATAAGCAGCGGTGGGAATTCGCAGGTTTTAGGCGGACGGATCCGGGCAGCAGTTTCTATCTGAGGTTGAAGGAGGTGGAGGCTGTCGATGGCTGGACGAAGGCGAGCGGTACGGTGCGAGTGCAGGTTGCCGAGCCGGTTCTGGATTTGAAGACCGGCGATTCTTTGCAGATGTACTGCTGGCTGGACAGATTTGCAGGGGCGAGCAATCCGGGGCAATTCGATACGGCAAAGTATCTGGCGCGGAAAAATGTGCTCGTAGGGGCATCGGTTAAATCACGGGATGGCATTGAGGTTCTGGAAAGCAGTGGTTTAGGTATTTTTACGAAAGTAAAAAGGAAGCTGCGAGAGTCGGCCACTCGTGCGCTGGTCGGCGAGCTTTCGGTGGCGGAACAAAGCCGGGGACTGTTGGAAGCTCTGCTATTAGGTTACAGAGGCAATATCGACAGTGAAACTTACAGGGCATTTCGCAAGACCGGGCTTTTGCACTTTATCAGCCTTTCGGGACTGCATGTAGGTATACTGATGGGGACTGTCTGGTGGCTGTGCAAGGCGGCGGGTTTGTTAAAACGTGCGCGCGCGATTATCTGTATAATCGCGATTGGTGTTTTCCTGATGGTTGTTCCGCTGAGGTCGCCGACGCTGCGGGCGGCCGTTATAGGTTTTGTTTTCTGCCTGTCATTTTTCTTTCGGCGATACTCCAATCCTCTCAATACGTTATCTTTGGCGGCAATAACCCTGCTGCTTATAAGGCCGACTGGCCTGTTTGAGGCAGGCTGGCAACTGTCGTTCGCATCCGTATTAGGCATTTTAGTTTTCAATGAAAGAGTGGCAAACTTTTTACATGAGATAACGGGGGATTGGTTCTGGAACATTCCGCTGGAGGATGTGAGTGTGCTGAGACGCCTGGCGAAGAGATTTGGAAAAGCGGTGGTAGCGCTATTTTCGGTGGGCTTTACGGCGTGGCTGGGAGGCGCCGGTATTTTGTTATATCACTTTTACACAATCACGCCGCTGGCAAGTGTCTGGACGGTACTGGTTTTTCCTTTTGTTTGGGCAATTTTGGTGTTGGGGTTTCTAAAGATAATCTTATTTTTCCTGCTGCCGACATTGAGCGCGGTTTTAGGCGTTATGGTGAGAGGGCTCTCACAGTGGCTGATTTGGGCCGTAAAATCTATCGCAGACTTGGGTGTTTCACAAATACTTGTAGGCTGCGTACCCCTTGTGCTGGTAATTTTTTATTACGTTTTTTTTGTTTTTGCGGCCTTTGTTTATTTTCGGCGTCCGGCGATAAGGAAGGCGACGTGTACGGTGATGATTTTGGCAATGGTTGTTTTCTTAGGCGTTACGAAATGGGAAAGGACTTGTAGGGATAGTTTAGAACTTACCTGTCTTGATGTCGGTCATGGGCAGGCCATATTGGCTAAGCTGCCCGGCGGGGAGAATATTTTGTTCGACGCTGGTTCGCTGTACAAAGGTGATATTGGCAGACGAATTGTAACGAGCTTTCTGGACTACAGCGGAATAAATGAGATTGACACGATTGTAATAAGCCACGGTGACTTAGATCATATTAACGGGGTACCTGAGATTATCGAACACTGCAAAGTCAACAGTGTTTATGCCAATGACGCATTTCTTAGCCAAACTGAGCAGGAAGGTAACGCAAAATTTCTCAAGGAGTCTCTCAAGAACAAGGGACTTGAGATACGGTCCTTGGGCAAGGATTTAAACCTGAGTAGCAGCGCCAGGATAAGGATACTCTGGCCGAGTAAAGAGGTATGCGCGAATAGTCAATTTGATGATAATGACAAATCGGTCGTTTCGCTGATTGAATTTGCCGGGGCTGGAGTGCTTCTGTCTTCGGACATCGAGAACGTTGCACAAAGAGAGCTTCTGCGGTTGGTTCCGAAGCTCGGGCCGGAGGTTGTCTTTGTTCCTCACCACGGCTCGGTGAGTACATTGGAGGCTGATTTTCTTGATGAGCTTGGGGCCGATGTCTTAATATACAGTTGCAGCCGGAGACAATATGAAAGGCAACAGATATACAAATGCCGGGACACTGTAAAGGCATTTTATACGCCCAAGGACGGAGCCGTTACTGTTTGCATTGATAGTGACGGCACGATAAGAACTAATGTCTTTGTAAAACAAAAATGAAAAAATAGCCTTTGAAAGGGAAAGGCTGTTTTTATTGCGACGTGAATTGGATTATAAACGACCAACTAATCTCTAAGCTCACCTCATATGAACAACAATTTCGACTCTTCGGTTCCTTGCCTTTCCGCTGGCTGTGGAATTTGAAGCGATGGGTTGGGTGGCTCCACGGCCGACAGCTCGAACTCTGTCTTTGGGAAATCCGCCTTTGACGAGGTATCTGACGACGGCGAGGGCGCGCTGGGCGGAGAGCTCCCAGTTGTCTTTCCATTTTGATTTTTTAATGGGGTCTGAATCGGTATGTCCGACGACATCTATTAGTCTGCCGGCGTAGTTTTGCTGGAGTACGGACTTGATATGGTTGAGTTCGACACTTGTTGCCTTTTTGAGTGTAGCTTTTCCGGGGTCAAAAAGTATCGCGTTGGGCAGAGTTACGGTAATGGTTCCGGCTGAGGGGTCAACTGAAACGTCGTAACCGGCACCAAAACCGGTGACTTCGCCAGGGCTGAGGTTGCGTTCGGCGATCTGGTTTTGGAGTTCTTCGATTGTCTGCTGGCTCTGTACGGCGAGCTGCTGTTTCTCCGCCCTTTCGCGCTCCAACAGCCCTTTGAGGTTCTGGTGCTCCACGTTCAGGGCTTCGTATTTTTTCTGCCAGTCAGTGCAGCTGCAGAGTTGAGAGGTTAATACAAGAGCAGTTAACAAAATTATTGTTTTTTTGCTGAAGGTTTGCATTCGATATCTCCTTTCTATCGAAATCTAATAATAAAATATTGCAACCAAACGGCTGAAAATCCGTTCACGTAAAATCATAACAGCAAGTACGCCCAAAGACAAGAAGGGACCATAAGGAATTTGTCGGATTTTTTTAAAAAAAAGTTGAAAGCCAGCCCATGCCAGGCCGAAAAAAGGTGCAATAAAAAACGCCACAACTACCGGGCCACAGCCTATTACCGCTCCCGCAGCACCCATCAGGTGGACGTCGCCAAGGCCCATCGCTTCCCTTCCAAAGCCTATCGTACCAAAGATGCGGGTTGCCCAGACGAGGCCACAGCCGACAAAGTAGCCCCACAGACTGCCCAGAAGTCCTGCAATGACAGGCCGTTGCGAAAAATCCGCCCACCATTTGCATATCGGGGCGATTTCTCTGCAAATCAGGAAAACCGACAACGAGCAGATGATAATCGCCAGCAGAAAAGCGATTTCCTTATATATCTCCCGACGATCGTTGTACTGTGGCTTTTTCGACTCTTGCAGGTCGTGGGCCAAATCCTCGCGGTCGGATTCGTAACTTCTTTTGATTAGACCGGTTGTCACGAGTGTCATAGATATGGCCAGTCCTATCACGGCCCCGGCGGCCAGCGAAGCGGTTGCGGCTGATGCGCTGGGCAAAAGGCCGTAATTGCGAATTACATTGGGTTCGATTATGTAGACGCCGACTGCGGAGGCAATCAATCCAACCGCTGTAACGAACCAGCAAATCGAAACCGGAATCACCCACAGCTTTAGGTCGATTGCCGAAGCGGCAATGAACGCTGCCAGCATAATGATATGGAGAAGATAAATAAACCAACCGCCCCGCAGAAACGGAGGCACACCCGTACGCAAATCGGTCCGAAAGTACAAAATGAACAGGCCGGTGAAGACCACACCGGTCAGCATCTCGATAACGAAATAGCGCGGCGAGATTGGGGCCTTGCAGTAACGGCACTTTCTACCCAAGAGCAGCCACGAGACCAGAGGAATGTTGTCGTAAAAGGCAATGGGCTTGGCGCACGCAGGACACGCTGAGGCAGGGCTTACGAGCGATTGGTCACGGGGTAATCGATAGATGACAACATTGAGGAAGCTACCCACGCAGCAGCCAAACGCGAAGATAAAGACAAGCCAAATCCAGTCTATTGTTACCACAATGCTTCCTTGCATCTAAGAGCTTAAAGCGATAGACCCAAGACTCTCATCCGATTTAGCGGGGACGCTTTTTCGCTTTCGGCTTTACTTTTTTCATTTTCTTGTTGACCGCGGCGGCGACTTTCATTGGCAGGCCGAACAAACGAATAAAGCCAGTTGCGTCAGTGGGGTCATACTCAGCACCCATTTTGAAGCTTGCCAAATCGGTTTCGTACAGACTATTCGGGCTTTTCGCACCGGCAGGCATGCAGCGTCCCTTGAACAGTTTCACCCTGATTTCGCCGGAGACGTTCTGCTGAGTAACATTGACGAACGCATCAAGAGCTTGACGCAAAGGCGAAAACCACTGGCCGTAGTAAATGAGCTCGGCGTATTTTAGAGCGAGCTGCTGTTTGTAGTGCATAGTTTCTCTGTCAAGTGTAAGGCTCTCTAAGATTTTGTGCCCTGCGACGAGGATGGTTCCGCCGGGCGTCTCGTAAACGCCGCGCGACTTCATACCGACCAAGCGATTTTCGACCAAGTCGATCTGGCCGATGCCGTGTTTGCCACCGAGGCTGTTCAAGGTTTCAATGAGTTTTACTCCGCTTATCTTTTTGCCGTTGAGTTTTACGGGCATACCCTTGTCGAATCCAATCTTGACATAATCCGGCTTGTCGGGCGTCTTTGAGAGGGGGCGGGAGATAACAAAAAGGTTGTCTTTAGGCTCGTTGGCGGGGTCCTCAAGGTCAGCTCCCTCGTGGCTGAGGTGCCATAGGTTGCGGTCACGAGAGTAGATTTTCTTCTTTGTCTGGTCAATCGCGATTTTGTGTTTCTTGGCGTAATCGACTGCCGCCTCCCGACTGGTCAGCGTGAATTTCGGGTCCTTCCAGGGAGCGACTATTTTCAGCGATGGGTCCAGCGCCATATAGGTCAGTTCGAAGCGTACTTGGTCGTTTCCCTTGCCGGTTGCTCCGTGAGCGACGGCAGTTGCGCCTTCGGCGTGGGCTACATCGACCTGGTGCTTCGCGATAAGGGGCCGGGCAATGCTTGTACCGAGCAGGTAGCCGCCTTCATAAACAGCACCGGATTTCAGCAGCGGCCAGAGATAGTCCTCGACGAACTCTTTGCGCAGGTCCTTGACTACGCATTTGACCGCGCCGGACTGGAGGGCTTTCTTCTTGATGCCGGCCAGTTCATCACCTTGACCTAATTCTGCCGCAAAGGCTATCACGTCGTAGCCGTACGTTTCTTTAAGCCAGGGCAGAATCACGCTGGTATCGAGCCCGCCGCTATATGCCAACACTATCTTTTCGGACTTCGCCATTTTTGCCTCAGAAAACATCCATAGCTTGTGAGGATTATATCGGCTATCGGCCGCAAAGACAATTAAAAGCGAAGGAAAAGCAGAGAATTCAGCGACAGACGAGGGGAAAACGGAGCAACCATTCGAACGGACAATGCCGATGAGAACCGCAACAAGACCGAGCCAGTTAACCACGGTTATGGTGATTTCTAATAACCCGACTTCTTTGCTGTCATAGCCTCTATTTCCACCTTTATGATGAGAGTCCTTTCAATAACTTGCTCTGAATATTCAAAAGGGCCGGTGGAATAATTGGTCATGATGGTGTCCAATGCCTCACGTTTTAATTCAGTCTTATCTATGATTACCGCCTTGCCGAATCCGATTACGCTCCGGTACTTCATACCATAGTCACATGCTTCTTCTGCTTTTACAAGCTCATGCTCTACATCGATCTCGAAACAAACATTGTTGTTTTTTCTGAGCATGTCCAGCTTTTTACCCTTACGTGCGGAATGAAAATACAAGGCGCCATCTTTATAGCCAAAACAAAGAGGCACTATATACGGCTGTGAATTCTGGCACAGACCCAATCGGCACACAGCCGCTGTACTGATAATTTCTTCTATAGTGGAGAGATCGTTTATTTGTTTGTCTTTTCTCCGCATAACATTTTTTCCTTAGTGAAGGTTTTTCTTAAAATCAAAGGCGAAATCGTACAAATTATTGTCGACGAAGCCAATTAGAAACAGTTTTTCGCATAAGTTTAGTGTTGGGCTGTTTTTGGGTGAAGAGTTTGAATTGTGCAGCGGCCTGGTTGACGAACATTGACAGGCCGTCGATTGTTTTGGCCTTTTTCTGTTTGGCCTGCTTTAATAGGAGGGTCTGCGGCGGATTGTAAACCGTGTCAAAGACCACCATATCTTTTCTGATGTACTTTTTCG
>CP070715.1:2796415-2804814 GCA_020350405.1 Planctomycetota bacterium | reverse complement strand
TTTTCGCTACAGCCATTCACCAACCGGCAATTGCTCTACCGCATGGCGCAAGACAGGATCAACATTTGTATATACCTTATTAGTGAGGCGTGATGAGGAATGCTCCAACAGTTTCTGTGTTACAGCAGTGGATATGCCGTTTTGAGCGAGCATGGAACCAAAGGTCTTCCGCAAATCGTGGAACTTCAAATCAGCTAACCCAGCCTTCTGACATAGTTTTCTCCATCTCTTGTGGCTGAAATTATCGTTAAACAATTTTTCTTGTCCTGGATCTAATTCGCACACATATTTTGAGAGCTCTGTCATTACAATGGATGAAACCGGACGTGTGCCCATGCTTTTTCTTGTTTTTCGGCTTGATGTAGTGATTGAGTTATTCTCAAAATTGATATCGCTAATATTTAATGATTGTATATCACCTAGTCTAAGACCTGTGCCCAAGGCTAACAAGATCCTTATCTTCATTGTTGGGTAATACTCAGTCACTGACATCAATTTTTTAATCTGAGCATCGTTCAGTGACTTAACCGGCTTCTCTTCTTCCTTCAATTCCTTGATTTTTATGGTTCCATTTAAGTAACGTTTTTCTCGGCACCAGTTGATAAATGTTCTCAGATTCCTAATATCTTTATTAAGCGTTGTTCGTTTTATTTCCTGCCCTCTTTCGAGAACGAACTTATCTATACTATTTTGTGAAATCTGCTTTGAATTGCATTTTCCTATCAACCGCTCAAAGTGTCGCAGTGTAAGAGCTGTTTCATAAAGCGTCGCTTCTGTAACACCTTGGACCTTTTTAGTTTCTCTATATTCTTCAACCATCTGTTCCCAACTTATGGTCATAATCCCTGTAAATACATCAGAGTTGAGTTGACTATATTTCAGCTGGCAATAATGTTCAGCTAATCTCTTGGAAGGCAGAGCTTTTGCTTTTCGTTTGCCACTCTCATACCAGCCGACCCACCAGCCCTTTATACCCGTTCTTTTATAAACCCAAACCTTTTTCATAATATCCATTCTATCGTAATTATGGAGAGCTGAATCAAGGCAAAAACACGGCTGAAATAGGTGCAAATCGGTGTCAAAATGGAGACATGAATCGAGGTCTGAGAATTAAAGGAATTGTAAGACTATATTTGAAAAAAAGTTATGCTATGGAGACGATCCTAGGTCAACGTATGTTCAATCCGATAACTACCTTTTTTGCCAATCGGTTCAAAATTTGAGAGTCTGAACGTCACTTATGAGTTAAAGAGTCTCAAAGCAATTGTACACTTTGAAAGTGGTACTGTACCATCAATAGTGATTAAAACCCCAATAAAAGCAGTGGAACGGGTTAATCCAAGCCACCGATTTGCAACACAATTTGCAACAGACATGCACGTTTAGGCTACGGTTGCGCTTCGGCCAGCATCCTAAGTCTTTATTTTGCAAGTATAAACCATTAATTTACAAACACTTACAAACCCCATCTTCGGACTGTCGATCCGAAGGTTGAGGGTTCGAGTCCCTTCGGCCTCGTTAAATTAGAAAAATTCTTATTGATGCAACTGCTTCCTAACCAAATCCCTTAACCTGTGCCAGTTCTGCTGAGGGGAAACAGTGAGCGACCGGTTCCAGTCCTGCCGGGCGTGTTCACTTTACGGCTGGTTGGATGCAGGAAACCACTCTGTGGTGTGCTCGCTACCTCTCGCTGGTTTGAGCTTTTTTTGGCACTCAGTCACTCTGTCCGTGAAGGCACATTCGCCTGCCTTTTCTCAGGGGCTGGTACAGCCGTCTTCCAACCAGTGCTCAGCCAACACGGCAAGGTCAAGCATGTTGACGATACCATCAGGGGTCCCTGGGGCAATGTCTGCCGATGGACTTCCAGGCACCTGCTGCCATTGACTGCCCATAATTCCAAAGTCCCCGAAGTCCACGTCGTCTCCTCCATCGAGGTCTGCCCAGCCGCATCTCTTTGTGTACACTATCGACAGCGGCAAACCCAGGTCGTTTGCATCCGACAGGCTTATTGCCTGCACCGGGCCGCTGCTGCCGTAGGGGATCTCGACAAGATTCGGCTCGTAGAACTCAGGCATATCCGCCAGTGCCCCTGGGAACTTCTCAATATAGTCTGGAATCGTGAAACCCACGGCCCACACCTTCCCTGTTTCAGGGTTCTCGGTTATGTCGGTTATATGCCCCATACCGTTGACAGTAATAATCTGAACATTCGGGTCTCCCGGTGATTGGAGAAGGTCTTGCCTGGATATAATATAAACCGAAGTTGAACAGGCGTCCGGCTCACTCAGTGAAGATGCTACATACAGACGTGATGTGTCATAACTCGAACAGCACAGTCCCGTCGGTCCATGAATTCCCACGTCTTGTAGGTTGCATTTCTTAATCACTGTCCCGTTGGCATCATAGACCCGCAAAATATCGCTGTTATTGTCGTAGCCTTTGTTGACAACGTACACCCGCCCCTGGTCATCCACCTCGATTTCCCGGCAGTTGTTCGGGTCCTCGTTGTCAGCGGGTAAAGGAGCGTCATCAAAGATTTCAAGGACATTGTACGGAGGGTCACCAGTGACCAGCTCCAGCTTCGCTGAGGCAATATACGGTTCGTTGACCGCTGGGCTGACTACCACCGGAGTAATATATACGTACCCCGCAGAGTCAAAGGCGGCATCGAGCATAGGCCTGCCCCAGCTGTACTCTCCGCTGTTCTGAAAGCCAACGTAAACAGTAGCGGATTCACCGTACCGCGGCTCGTTGATATCGGAATCACTGTCCCCTCGCGGTATAACTTCATTGCCGTCGGAGACAGCAACCAAACCTTTATCCAGGTTTATCTGATACAGCTTGCCATCACAATCGCGGACCAGCTTCCCGTTCATCCGGTTTGGATCCATTGCAAAGGGCCCACCGATGAAATTCGGGTCCTCATCAAATTCATAAAGTCGGTCACTTAAGAAATCTCCGCCGGCAGCGTCAAATCTCTTGCCCGCAATAAGAAGCGGCCCTCGAAAACTCGTCAATCCCCCTGCCTTGGGCAGCGGCCCCGATGCCTTCCCGCCCCCAAGCCTCCATGATTTGTTGCAGGGTTGAAGCGGCAGGTGTTGACATGTGAAACAGAAACTGCCTATCAACCCCGCCGTGTCCAGATAACTCGTCCAGTCATAGCCCATCAAATCGGTCTGGTCTATATAACCGTCTTTGCTGAAGTTGGAATTAGTACAGTAAAGTGACTCTCCTGCTCGGTTGTTTGCGGAACTTGGTTGCCCGAACTCACCAAGCACAGTCAGGAAATCTCTTGCTGATACGCCCAAATCTCCCGTTACGTCACCACAATACGTACACGCCACAAATGGATCCCAATCATCTATCAATATGGATGTTCCATCAGGCCCTTTCAACTCCAGCTCTATGCGGACGCCCCTGATAAAATCCAGGCTGCCCGACGAAACAACTTTATCAAAAACGCCGAAGTGATTGCTGTCTGGTGAACCGTATCGGCCCGGCGGAGGTGGCCTGAGGCTGCCTACCTGCAGGTAGTGGTCTGCACGGCACGGGTCGTTATAATCAAGAAGTTCAGGCTCATCGGATAAGTAAACTATCAGCTCAACATTCGGGTCGTTACTATCAAACAAATACTCGAATCGAACCAGAATTTCATCCTCGCTCGCCTTGGCAAAGAGTCCCTTGGCTCGTGCGTTGACAACCTGAGATGTACTCTGGTCAACCAGATTACACATTCGCATCATGCCATTGGGGTCGGGTCCGAGGCCTTCCACCCGTTCAACATGTATTCTGTTATTGTTCGAGTCTACAGGATCTTCGAAGTTATTGTGTATTACGCGGACTATAAATTCAATTTGGTCATCAAGAGCTATGTTGATCAGCGAGAAACCCAGCAGCGGTTCGTCCCTGGTATCCGCGTTTGGTTCCATAGTCAAACTTTCGTAGTATACGTGATTGAATGAAGTATTGAAAATGGAGTCCTCACGAAGAATAAGGCTCTTAACGTAAAGGACCTCATATTCACCACCAAAGTCGTAAGGCGGTTGAAAGCCAAATCGGTTCGTAAGGGTTACTTTGGCCCCTGCAATAAGTTCTAACCGCTCAATGGTCCACGTACCCACGTTGCAATCCGGGATACTACACGGGTCCATCTGGCACATAAATTCATTGGGGTCACAGTTAGGGTCTGCGTAGTTCGGGTCACCTCTCAGTTCAAACAGGTCGCCGCGCTCTTGGCCTACACCCCCGGTAATGGTAACAAAAATCCTGTTATTCTGCATCACCCCTTCAAATATCGAAGGGTCAAGGTCCATATAACGGTCGCCGTCGGCATATATATCGTTGTATGTAATAGTGACGTTAGGGTCTATAAAGAACTGCCCGTAAGGAGCCCTCGAGTCGACGGTGATTACGTTCCTCGAGACAGTCGAATCATCTTCGAAACTGGCGCGGGTGACGTTGATATTGCCGTTAATGACCTGAACGCTGTCTTTTATCCGCAGCAGGCCGTCGCACTCGATTACGCCATTGTTGTTGGGGTCAGCGGGGTTATTGAGGTCGATAATTGCATCACCTTCAATAAGCAATTCCGAGTCAACCTCGACTTGCATAGTAACCGGGCCGGCCAAATCGCAAAGGATCTCCGACTCATCCAGGTTCAGTGCGGCGCCGGGGTACATCCACAGCGTACCGTCCCCGCTGAGAGTGATGTCGTTTCCAATCCAGTTGCTGTCTTCGATTCTGACCGCCCCGACAATCCAGGCGCCGCCATACTCCATCCAGATGTCAGCAATGTTGGGCGCATTATTATCACTGATGTTGCAATCGGCAAACGTGGGTATGGATAAGCTCGAATAAATTCCCCCACCTTGAATTGTTGCATTATTGCCGGTGATTAAACACTCTCGTATCTGAGGATTCGAATGGGCGAATATAATTGCGCCGCCCTTACCAGCTTGGCCGTTGGTTATCTTAAAGCCAATCACCGCCGACGCCGGCGTCTCACCGGAATGGAAATTAAACCCGCGCCCGGAATTCTGGCAATCGATGATTGTATTGCCGGAGCCGCTCGGCGCCCTCAATATGATTGATTTGCCGCCGAAGTCCAAATTTTTGTTGCCCGCGCCCGTATATGTTCCTGCAGCCACTAGCACGGTGTCGCCGTCGCTGGCGGCATCGATCGCTGCCTGGATGGTCGACAATTGCGCCGGCACATTGATCGGCGGTGCATTCGGATTGCTGCCGTAAAGCTCGTACTCGTCCCGATTATTGATCCCGTCACCATCAGGGTCTGCGTTTGCGTCTGCCGTATTGGGTCCGCCGAAATGCTCCTGCTCCCACCAGTCGGGCAGCCCGTCACCATCGCCGTCGGCGAATTCATCAGCGCCGATTTCCACGCGTCCGTTCATAAGGCGTGGTTCGCCGTCCATATCGGTTGCCGCATTTGGGTCAACCACAAAATTCGGGTCTCCGAGATTGATACACGGTGAGCTCGAGTGCAGATGTCCATCCGGCGTCAGAACCGGGTCGAAATCAACATTGCCCGTACCGGACCAACCACCCTGCACATCGCTGTATGTGACTGTAATCGCCGAACTGTCGTTATTCCATATTTCATCCCCGGCGTCCCAGAAGATACAGTTGGTCACCTGAATGGTGCTCGGTGACGACTGCAACGGAGAATCGCAAGCCAGAGCATTTCCGTTGTGCGCCGAATTTGCGACAAACGTACAGCCTTTAACCGCCGGGCTGCTGCTCTCATTGTACATCCCACCTCCATTCTCACTCGCTGCATTGCCGATAAAAACGCAGCTGGACAGCGTTGGGCTGCTGCTCTTGTTGCACATCCCGCCGCCGGAGTAGCTTGCCGAGTTTCCACTGAATGTGCACTTCGTCACTGTCGGACTGCTGTTATTAAGGTTGCCCATTCCGCCGCCGACGTCCCCGGCTGAATTTCTAATAAGCGCACAATTGACCACCGTTGGGCTGCTGGCCTCGCAGTAGATTCCCCCGCCACTGTCATGGTAACCGTTGCTGATAGTGAAACCTGCAAGCACTGAGCCTGCATCTTCGCCGTTTTGGAAACAAAACCCGCGATGTGGTTCAGCAACCGTGCCGTTGGCATCAACTATCGTCGATGCCACTACGTTAGGGTCGTTCGGGTCTGTGGACCGGACGGTAATCGCCTTGCCCGAGAAGTTAATATCGCGATTGCCGCTGCCCCCGTAAGTTCCTTGCAGTACGACTATCGTATCGTCGTCCACAGATGCGTCTATGGCCTCCTGGACTGCATCAAACGGATGCCCCCAGCTTCCATCCTCATTAGGGTCGCTGACATCCGGATTTCCCGCGCCCGGGTCATTCGCTGCATTATCATCAACATAGATACGAAGTATGTGTTCATACGCACCCATATCTACGATTGGGCCCGTGCCGTTACCGGTATCGACAGTGTTCGGTTCATCGATGAATCGCAGGTGGCCGTACAGGTCTCGCGAGGTCGGCTCGGCTGTGTTGCCATCACCGTCGAGGTCGGCGATATCGGCGGGTACGGAGTTATTGTCACCGGCGTCGATACAGGCAGAACCAGCCAGAAGACGCAAATCACCGAAGTCGTCGTTGCCCCCCACACCCCAGCCATCACCGCCGTCGTTGGGCTCACGCACAAAATTCGGGTCGTTGTTAATGTTGCCACTACCCCAGGTAACCGTACTATTATCTGTGTAGATCGCCGCCTGCCCGCCCTGCAGATCGCTGTAACTAATTGACACATTGCTGTCTTCTACTGCCAGCTGAGCGCCATTAGTGGCAGTGTTACCCCAAAAAATACAGTTCATCAAGTCTGAATTACTGGTGTAGTCAATGCTAACTGCCCCACCCTTCTCCCCTGCGTCATTCCCACTAAACGTGCAGTTAATTATGGTGAGGTCGCTGTTTGTTACACAGCGAATCCCACCGCCGTTACCTTCCGCCCTGTTTCCGCTGAAAGCGCAATCCAATATCATCGGTTCACTGTTGTGATGCCACATCCCACCTCCTTGGTAATTACCCCTGTTACCGATGAAGACACACTTAATAACTACCGGGTCGCTGGTTCCAACATTACACATCCCCCCCCCGTAGTAGGCCTGGTTTCCACTCAGCCAGCAGTCTCTCACTATAAGACCAGCATTATCGTTGTATATCCCACCACCTCTGTCTTTTGGAAAAGAACCATTGGCATTGCCGGCGATAATAGTAAAGCCGTCCAAAATGGCGCTTGCGTTGGTTCCGCTGCCGGTGACGACTTGGTAGCTGTTCTCGTTCCGCGATGGATCGTCCAGGTCGCCAACATCATTGCCATCAAGGTCGCCGCTGAGGACGGTTTCGTAGACAATTGGGTCGCGTTGGTTCCAGCTGCCCCCTCCAGGAGGGAATCCACCATAGACAGCCACACCATTGATAAGCTGGAAGGTAGCAGTTTGGTCACCACTGCCGTTAGGATCGGCTGAGTTCGTATCAGCCATGTATGTACCCTCAGCCACCCAAATCTCGTCGCCCGGTGCCAAACAGGGGTCAGCCAATGCATCCTGCAGATGGTTGTAAGCGTCACTCCAGCTTGAGCCGTCATCGGCCCCTGTGGCGTTTGCATCAACGTAATAAACGCTATGAACTGTAAAGCTCCACACCGGCCCCGGCCACGGACTATTGGGATCAGATGCGTTTACCTCGTCAACCGCCCAGTAATAAATTTGGCCTAACTCAAGTGCCCCGGGTGGGTCGTAGCTGTTAACATCTTGGACGCCTCTGTATACGCTTACATCGCGATTGTTTACATCATTAAAATCGGTGCCTAAGTACACGTCGTGCCCGTTTACATCTGCGACAAAAAATCCCGGACCCCAGCTAAGGACCACATCTCCGACCACTCCTTGAGCTCCATCAGCCGGCCGTGGTGAATGAGCGGCAGTGCTGACATCCATTCGAACATTATCGACCCAGGTGTACGTGTTGTTACCCTCGCCGGGAGCAAAAAACTTGATGCCGAGTTTTTCTCCGATATAGTCCTGGCTGGCCTGGGCGACGAAAACCACCGTCAGGTCATACATCCATTCACAGGGGTCGCTCAAATCTATCGTATCACTGGCCACTTCGACATGGCCGAGACAGGGGTCATCGTAAAAGAACGATGGGATAAGCTCAACGTCAGTACTCCGCGTTTGTGCATCAAAACTGAGTATGTACAGCTTACCCTCAACGATATTGTGGTCGAGAATCTGATATAAATAGGTGTTGTTGCTCTGCATGTAAGAATAGACATTGCCATCGGGCGCAGCTGGGGGGCGACAGTCCTCGCAGACCCCCGGTGCGTTGCAATCCACGTCTGCGCCGACCCACCCACCACTGCTGACCCAGCCCAT
>CP070715.1:2790221-2796315 GCA_020350405.1 Planctomycetota bacterium | reverse complement strand
TTCGAACAAATTTAAAACACTATTTTCGCGGAGTTAGAAGATTTGTGAGGTATGGAAATGCTCACCCTCTCTCGACCTTCTTTTCATCACTCACTCTTCTCTTCTTCACTCCTCTTCTCCAACCGGGCAGCTCATACCGAAACGGATGCATAAGCAACCGGTTGCTATTGCAACTCATCTGATTATATGCAACTACCACCCCCGTGTCAAGCATTTTTCCCTTGTTCCGATAATTTTTTTAAAATTTTTCACTTAGCAACCGGTTTCCAACCCAAATCCCCGATATCAGCCCAAAATCCCACATCTCCACCCACCACGCAAATCACCAAAATCCGCAAAAATCACCCAAAAGCCCACTCCCCCTCAACAAGCTTTAATTTTGCTCTGCAATTTTGCTCTTTCCACCTTCGTCTTTGACCTTCCTATCCAACCCCAAAATCCCCAATCCCTAAGCTATTCCGTCCTCCGTCATCTGCCTTCCGCCCTCCGCAGCTTCGCTGCACGCCCACCCGCATCTTCACCCTGTGAGATGGCGTCAGCCTATCTCTCTGGGGTCCCCTCCCACTCAAAAACCTCCGCCATATCGGGTGCAGCAAATAAAACCGACCCCTCGCCCCCGTCGCCCAGCTCCCTGGCCAGCCGCTTCTGCTTCGCCGCTTCAATCAAGTCCGTCCAGCACACGTGCAGCTTCCCCTCTACATTGTAGTCACTCCCAATCCAACCCGTCACATACACATCCTCCTTGATTGAACGACCTTCGCGCACCTGATAATTGTACTCCGTCAGCAGTAACTCCGGGCGCCGCATCGCAATAAAGTAAAGCTTCGACCCGTCCTGCCCCTCTTCATCGCTGTAAATCTTCGTCTTAACGATATTCCCCTTGAAGCTGTTCGACCTATGACCTCTCTCCTTGTCCCTCGCCGCGCCATACTTCAACCTCGTCCGCGCGCTCTTTATAAACTCTCCGCTCCACTCCCCCGCCACCGTCCCGTCCCTTCGCACCACCAGCTTTATTTCACCGTATGTCTTCCCTCCCTTATGCAGTTCCGCTTCATATGTTAATCCCTCTATTATATCCGGCTGCCCCTCATATGTCTCAGGCCTGCCACCGCCCAGCTTTTCATCGTACATCAGCCACTTATGCTCCTCCCACGGCATAGCATCCGCGTCCGACCACCTCACCTCCTCCCGCATCAGCCCGCGAGTGCACCCGCGATAAACACTCCAGCTGACAAGCGAAACCATGCACACTAAAACTACAATCCCAAACCCCAAAGCCGCGTGCTTGTTCAGCCGCCCGTTACCGTCCTCCTCTTTGTATAAATTGTCATCTTCCATATACATAGCTTTACCCCGACCACTTCCGCCCTTATACCAAAAAACCTAACTCAAAAACAGCCTATTTATCAACTTATAATCAACTAAAACACCCGCCTGTCCTGAGCAAAGTCGAACGGGCTGCAGATGCAAGGCTTGGGCCCGCGCCCGCCCGCAGGTGTACTGTAGTACTTCGAGGACCAGGCGCCCGGCCCGTAACGCAGCAGATGCACGAGAGGGCCGCTCAAAACAAAAGGCGGCTACGTCATTTATAGTAAACCTCGGGCAGTTTGCTCTTAGTTGGGGGCTTGGCGGCAGTTATATTTGGAAAAAGATGAATTTTTTTGGTTTTTTTTGTTGTTAGCTGTTGACAAGAAGGGCAGCCGGTCGATAATTAAAGTTTGGAGCAATCGAGATATAACAATCCCTGGCGAAACAGCGGAAATATAGAATTGCCTGAAAAGGCCTTCTTTCAAGGCATTATTTGCGTTGGCACCCCGCCAATTCGGGACTTTTCGTACGGAGGCGTGTCATGGGCAGCATCGCAACAAAATCATCGCCTGTAGCGCCGCGGCAAACAATCCAAGACGCAATCACGGAACTTGCGGAACATTTACCCTCAAATCGCAGGTCATCCTTTCTAAAGGCGGCGAAGGCGCTGGAGGAACTACCGGCTTCAGAAAGGCGCACGGCGCTTGGTATTATAAGGCAGCGCGCTGGGGACGGCAGGTTAGATTATCGTTGGGTCAGCAGCTTTCTCGCAGTGCTTCACAGGCTCAAGGCCGAAGAAAACCATTCCGTCTGAGAGCATTGTAGTATCAGGGGGGTTCTGCTGTCGGTAATTTCTGGTCAAGTGGTCTTGCTGAGTAAGTGCGTCTTTCGAAGATTTACAGTAGGCGGTGTAGGGGTGGTTTGTTGCGTCGCAGTGACAAATCTTCTGTATCCGAGGTTAAAATAGCCAAGCGGGTCGCGGAAGCTGACACTGAAATTCGACCGTTCGGAGGTTCAAGCTTCTGCTGGAGCCGGGTCCGGCGGTAGAAGTAACATTGACCGGCAAGCTGACAGACGAGACGTCGATTGCGGCTTCCGATGCCATTAAAGTAATACCTTAATAAGTATACCACTTTGCCTTTTCGCCGTCTTTGTAGGCGGCAAATGTAACAAGGTGTTACATGCCAAGAGTGGGGAGCAATTCCCGTGCGAGTATAAATCTCTGCGAGGCTGGATCTGAACTGCGATGGTATTGTGAATGTGGCGGACAGGTCTATTGTGAACGCGATATGGCGGGGGATACTTGGCCGGAACTCGGTAAGCGAGCCGTGTCGATTCAGGTAGTGTTGGAGGTTACTGGCACTTTTCCGTCATATCTTTCATCCAATGGCCGGGTTTGTTCCAGGAGAATGGGAGCCCGAAGCCGAGGTCGTAGTCTCGCGACCACTTAAACGTCCAGAGACACTTAAGAGGGATTTTCCTAACGCTCAAATCGAGGAAGGCGCCATTTACGGTCTTGTTGTGCCGGTTGAGACAGAATCGCTTCATCTCATTAAAATTACCATCATCATATATGTCTCCCTCGAAGTCGGGAGGTTCATCTTTGTGGGTTGGTCCGCCTCCGAGCCACCAGCAGTCCAGTAACATCGGTATCTTGGATGCGTCTCTGACATTGATTGTTCTCCAGTTAAATTCGGTGGGTGAACCCCAGAGGACTTCCCAATCATCGGGTGGATTATAGAGCCACTCGTTGAGTCCGTAGCTACCATAACTGTCGTCGGCTGCTCCTCCCCACGGCAGCCAAACCATGCTCATGTCCCAGGCGGCAAAGGTTCCGCGTTTTCCGTCACGCCAGGGTATTGTGGCCGTTGGGCAACAGCAAATCTTCGGGTCTTTGTAGTAGGGCAGTGTCACATCGGACCACAGAGTATCCTGATATACGGCCTCGGAGAAATAGCCCTCGAAATCTTCGGTGTACATAGAAAAGATAAGTGCCCATTGCTTGAGATTGGACTGACAAAGGACGTCCTTCGCCTGTTCTCTTACTCGTGCGAGGGCGGGCATAAGTATGGACATCAACAGGGCGATGATGGCAATTACCACGAGGAGCTCTACTAACGTGAATCCTGCTTTTCTGCTCGCAATGGAGGTTTTTTGCTTCATCGGGCTATCCGTGTTTTGGGTATTATGTTCGTTACCAGTACTAAGATGCGCATCAGGAGTGTAGTGTTCCCTTTAACTCGGTCTTTTTTTAGCATTTTATCGAGTTTTTTACAACATGCAATGATAATGTATTTCGGCGTCTAAGTAAACGTCATTTTGCGGATAAATTTAGTCATTTTGCGCAATATAGGGAGATGGTGCTATCTCGCGGATGTGGTAACGGCCTTTTCTTGTTCAATTCCATTGGCGCTATGCTATCAAATCAACATCAAATAGGCAAGGGTTTGACCGCAGGGTGGTGCGCAAAATGAGGAATATTTTGCGCAAAATAGGCTTGCATTAAAATAGCAGGGATGTTAAAATACAACGCGTAAAAGCACTGGGCTATGAGGTTTTTCACCGCGTTGAAGCAGGTTGAAATACCGCATTGAAGTGTTAAGGGCAGGTGCGAATTGATTTAGGAAGGTATGCGGATGTTATTCGCACTCGTTGTGTGAAGGAACGCGGCTGTTGAAAACTATATTGTTTTGGCTTGTGAGGGCCGAAAAACGTGTTAACATTTTAATTTTTTTAGGAGGAGTATCATGTCTAAAAGAACGCATATTTTAATTTCTATTGTTTTTGTGTTTGGTCTGATCGGCAGCGCGGCAGCTATGGATGATATTTACTGGGACGACGGCGACCCGTGCGACCACCTGTGGAGCAGTCCGAACAACTGGAACCCGGATGGTGTTCCGGTGCTTATCGACGCGAACACGGAATTAGGCGACGCTGTGCATGTCGAATCAGGGTTCGGTCTTGCAAACAGCCCGATTGTTGATGAGAGTGTAGTTTTGTCAGACCCGTGTACGGGTAGCAAATCTCTGACGATAATAGTAGGCGCGTGGGTCACCGGGCCGGATGAAGCGTACCTAACGATGACTCGGGGCGAGCTGCTGACAACGTGGGAGGTCATATTAGGGCTGATAGGTGGCAAGGCCTCCAGCCGCGGGACACTTAATATGACCGGCGGAACGATTGAGACGCTGGATACTGTGTTCGTTGGGGCGTATGGTATTGGGACACTGAACATGACGGACCCATGCGGCATCGGGGGTGGTACGATTGACATTAACTCAACACTGCATATTCCCGGAGAAATTGACTGGCTTAAGGGGATAGGTTCCGGCCACGTAAATCTGGATGCCGGGACTATTAACTGCGGGGCCATTTCGATGGGATTAGGCAACGGAGGGACGATGGATATCAACGAGGGCGTGCTGAACGTCCGGGGCGATGCGAGAGGGACTGTTATCGGGTATGTCGAGAACGGCTGGATTACCGGCCGGGGCAGCCCTGACCCGCGTAACGTTTCAGTGGTGTACGACGATGTGAACGACGTAACGGTGGTGACGTACGACCCGTCGCCCGACGTTACGCTCCCGTGGAAGCCACGTCCTCTTCCCGGTTCGACAGATATCGGCTGGCTGCCGACACTGAGCTGGAGTGAGGGGATCTATGCAGACACACACAGCGTCTACTTCGGGCCCAGTGCAAGTGATGTAAATGAAAGCGCAACTCCCGTGAGTCCGAACCAGCCGGGGACTACATATACACCGCCGAGTCATCTGGCATTCGGCACAACTTACTACTGGCGGATTGATGAGGTGAATGATGCCTGCGCGCCTTATGTGTGGCCGGGGCCGGTCTGGAACTTTACGGCAGGCGAGTCCGTCAGAGTGGACAACTTCAACACGTACGCGGATGAGACGGAACTGAGGGCGGTATGGAGTGACTACTGGACGAACGACAGCGGGTCGGAGATTTTCGTAGAGACGGACGCGAATTTTGTTCGCGAAGGCAACTCGGTGAGATACACGTACGACGGCACGAACAAACAATCGGGGAAATATACCGGTTCTGAAATAAGTGCGGCAACTGCCAATTTGGAGATTGGTTCGAACTGGGCCGCCAGCGGCGCTAAGGCACTGGTGCTGCAGTTCTATGGTCAGACGGGCAACGGTATCGGGGTAAATGACCAGATGTATGTTGCTCTGGAAGATACAAGCAGCAATGTTGGTATTGTGAAATATCCCGATATGAACGATGTACAGGAAGAATCGTGGCATGAATGGAATATTGAGTTGGCGGTGTTCGACGCTTGCGGTGTCAATTTGCCCAATCTCAGCACCGTATACATCGGCTTCGGTGACAGGACCAATCCGGATCCGCCGGTGGGTGGTACAGGTACGGTGTACTTCGATGACATCCGGGTGCATCCTATCAGATGCGTTGATGCGTATGGACCTGATGGTGATGCCACCGGCGACTGCGCAGTTGACTATATGGATGTGAACGCGGTGACGACTGACTGGCTGTTGAGCGATTACAACATTGTTGCGACGGCGCCGGCGAGCGGGCCTGTTGGCTGGTGGTTGCTCGATGAGGGCACCGGCGATACCTGCTATGACAGCGCGGGCAGCAACAATGGCACGCTGGGCGGACCAGCTTTCCTGCCGCAGTGGTATAACGACCCGTGCCGCGGCTGGGTTCTGGACTTCGACCAGGTAGGCTACGTGAGTATTCCGAGCGCGGCGTTTACCGATGTGAATGACGAGCTGACGATTACTTTGTGGCAGTATGG
>CP070715.1:2787566-2790121 GCA_020350405.1 Planctomycetota bacterium | reverse complement strand
GCGGAGGGGATAGGTTTGGCGCGGACGGAGCATATGTTCTTCGGGCCGGACAGGATAGCGTCGATGCGGCAGATGATACTGGCGGAGGGCAAGGCGGGTCGGGATAAGGCGCTTAAGAAATTACTGCCTCTGCAGAAAAAGGATTTTATCGGGATATTTAAGGCGATGGACGGTCTGCCGGTGACGATTCGGACGCTTGACCCGCCGCTGCATGAGTTCTTGCCTCAGGATGCAAAGAGTCAGGCGGAGATGGCGAAGCAGCTTGGCGTTTCCCCGGATGCTATAAGAGCTAAAGTTCAGTCGCTACATGAGTTAAATCCGATGTTGGGGCACAGGGGATGTCGGCTTGGTATTACCCGGCCGGAGATTACGGCGATGCAGGTGCGGGCGATTATCGAGGCGGCGTGCCACGTAGCAAAGCAGGGTGTGAAGGTGCTACCGGAGATTATGATTCCGCTCGTAGGGACAAAGGCGGAATTAGAGAATCAGCGGCAATTGGCGGTAGATACTGCGGAAGAGGTTATTCGCAAGGCTGGTGTTCGCGTGAAATATCTTGTGGGGACGATGATAGAGATACCGCGGGCGGCGATTACGGCGGATGAAATTGCGGAGGTGGCGGAATTTTTCTCGTTTGGGACGAATGATTTGACACAGATGACGTTCGGGTACAGCCGGGACGATGCGGGCAAGTTCCTGCCGGATTATCTTTCGAGAAAGATACTTGCCGCGGAGCCTTTCCAGACGCTCGACCAGGAGGGGGTAGGGCAGTTGGTTGAGATGGGGATAAAGCGAGGCAGGAAGACGCGGCAGAATTTGAAGGTTGGCATCTGCGGTGAGCACGGCGGGGACCCGGACAGCATCGACTTTTGCCATCGTGTCGGAATGAATTATGTGTCCTGTTCGCCGTTTAGGGTGCCGATAGCGAGACTGGCGGCTGCGCAGGCGGCGGTGAGAAATAAGTAGGAGAGTTTTTGACATAAATTCGGTTTTGTGTAAAATACAAAGGTGTGCCGGTGGGTGGCCAGGTGCACCTTTTTTGTTGCTGCGAAGCAACCTGGTTTTGTGGTGAGAGTAGCTCAGCTGGTCAGAGCACTGGATTGTGGATCCAGGGGTCGCGGGTTCAAATCCCGTCTCTCACCCTTCTTTGGAGGTGGTTACTGCTCAAGGCCTGCGTTTTCGCAAGAGGCATAATGCGCCCAAGCCGAGCAGAGTAATCGTCACCGGCTCGGGGACAACGATGTTTAGCGTAGGAGGCTCACACCATTCCCACCCGCTATAATCAGGAATGAAAATTACCATCGTCGTCGAACCGTCCGCCGTAGGCGCCGTGTAATCAAACGAGTGCTGTACTCCGACTTGGATATTGGGAGTCAAAGTATTCAGTTCAAAGCCGTCCATCCAGCCCGCCTCGTAGTACGGAGTTGACCAACCATTCCCTCCAGCTGCGGCATACGTTTGAACGTTATCTACGCTGCCAAATGGGCTCATGGTCTCTATATCCATACCAGCATAGCCAACCCAGCTGGCTGTATCATCTGAATGAATCTCGACAGTTACGCTGGCACCCTGAGCGAGCGTAATGCTATCGGGTGCGGACGAGCCGTCGATGTAGAAGGACACGGTTGCCTCGGCGGCCGAGGCGAGAGCTAATGCCATAAGTAATACTGATATGCGTTTCATCATTCTTTCCTCATTAATAGTGAGATTGTGTTTTGCGTTTTCGCAAGAGGCATAATGCTCCCAAGCCAAGCAGGGTAATCGTCGTCGGCTCGGGGACGACTGTGATGTCTATGCGGTCAATCTCGTCGCCATCCCAGGAATAGTTCGGGGGCAGGAAGAGTCCAAGAGTAGCCGTTCCCTCCTCTGAAGAGGAATAATCGAATCTGTGCTGTATACCGGCGACCACTTGGCCTGAAGTAGACCCTGTCACGGCCTCAAAACCGTTAGTAAAAAATACGATGTCGCCTATTTCTCCGGCGTTGCCCCCGTCGGGACCAAAGTCAGTACCCTTGTACGTATGGCCATTGCCCATGCCCCCAACCATTGTTGAGGGCACGCCGGTATCCCGTAGACCTCCGTAGGCGAGCCAAAAGGAGGCATCACTCGAGTGAAGCTGAATGGTAATGACTTCGTCAGTCTGTATTGTCATTGTAGCAGGTGCGGGCGAGCCGTCGATGTAGAACGAGAGAGCCGCGTTGGACGTGGAGGCGAGGGCTAATACCATAAATAATACTGACAGGCGTTTCATCATTCTTTCCTCATTAATAGTGAGATTGTGTTTTGTGTTTTCTTATGAGGACGAGGGCTCCGCCAAGGGCCAACAAGCTCACCGTCATCGGCTCGGGGACGACTGTGATGTCTATGCGGTCAATCTCATCGCCATCCCAGGAATATTCACTGGTACCACCAAGGAAAAGACCGATGACAGCTGCTCCTGCTTGAGAAGAAGAATAATCAACAGTGTGCTGTATACCAGGCTGCACAGGGTAAGGAATCACTAATGTTTCAACTTCATAATAGGTACCCCATCCCGGCTCAACAATAAGCTCGGGCGG
>CP070715.1:2770816-2787466 GCA_020350405.1 Planctomycetota bacterium | reverse complement strand
TCTGAAGCGCAAGTCAACCAAAGACTAAAGCCCTCGACAACGACTGGCTCCAATAACCCCTTCGAACATCCATCACAGGATGATTTGTTCTTTTTCGGCGTCGAACTTGGCGATTTTACCGGCTTTCAGGCCCAGCATTGCCATATGGCACGCCGTCTGGACATAGTAGCCGAGGTCCATTGGGCTCAGCGTCTTCGGGTTCCCGTCACGACAGCGATGGAGGAACGTCCTCCAGAATTCGACCTGGTCCTCGCCGTGCTCGATCTTTATACGCTCCGGCTGTTCCTTCGATGCCTCGACCATCCAGCCTGCACTGCGCGGGATAAAGGCGATTTCGTTGTCAATGATGGTCAGGGTCCCCTCCCACCCGCGAATTACCGGGACGCGGTTTCCAGCCCCTCGAGTGCCGAGGCTTGAGGAGTAGTTGTTGCCCTGTGTCCCCAGTACGGCGACGCTTATTCCTTCCGGGTAATCCACAAGCATGTTGAACGTGTCGGGTACTTCTCTTTCTTGGTAACGGTATTTTCCGCCGGTGGCGGCGACCATCGAGGGAAACTTCACCCCGAGTATGTGTGCCACCGGCGTAAGGCTGTGAGGGTACAGGTCTGTGCAGGGCCCGCCCGCATAGTCCTCGTACATTCGCCAGCGGAAGTATCGGCTCACGTCGAATTCTCGCTTCGGCGAGTCACCAAGGAATGCTTCCCAGTCGAGGTCCTTACCCGGTTTGGCGTTCGCATCGTCAATCGGCATGCCCCGTTCGCCCCAGTCACCCACGCGGAAGTACCCGCATTCCGCGTGAATCGGCTGGCCGATTCGGCCCTGCTGAACGAGTTTCTTCATCTGATGCCAGGCCGAGTCGCTCATCCCCTGTGTTCCGAGCTGCAGAACCCTCCCGGACTTTTTAACCTCATGAGCGAGTTTCTTCGTTAGCTCGAACTGCCGCCAGTGCGTCACGGGCTTTTCACAGTATACGTCCTTCCCGGCCTTGATGGCGTCCAGCGCCTGGTAGCCATGCTGATGGTCCGGCGTCGCAATGCAGACTATGTCAACGTTACCATCGTCCAGCAGGTCCTTGTAGTCCGTGTACTGTTTCCCCCCGAACCCGTTGGCTGACTTGGCCATTCGAGGCCGATACGCGTCGCACATGGCAACTATCTCAACCGCCTCGCCGCCGTGTTCTTTGAGCCAGTGCACAGCCTTCATGTGATCGTTGGCCCTGCCGCCGCACCCAATGAAGCCCACGCCGAGCTTGTCGTTTGCGCCTGCCCGGGCTCTCGATGTCCCTAATACCGCAAATGCCGCCGCTGCCCTCGACGCCTCCTTCATGAAACGACGCCGTGTCAGTCTCCCACTCTGCTTATCTGGACCGTACTTTCCAATCTTCATTATACACTCCTCGAAACTTTTACTATTAAAACTACCACAACTATACCCACGGCCCCCGCCCCGTCAAAATAAAACTTCCAACCCCAACTCTACCGCACTAATTTTCCCCATTGCCCCCCGCCAAACCTGTTCCTGGGGCTCCATTCGTACCTCGCCCCCTCACCCCTCTTACCTCGGCCTCCTGAAAACCATTTGCACCACCTTGTCATCGATTACCGTAAACCTGCAAAACATCTGGTCGTACTCGAGCGTCGTCGCCCCTGTCCCGTCACCGTGTTTGCGCACCGAAGTAGGCTCGCCGTATGTGGCTATCACCTTCGCTCTCCTGCAGCCCATCCCCACATCTCCGCTCGTACGATACCCGCAGTTCTTCACCAGCGGCGAGTCCGCATTACCCAAACACCCGCACAAAACCACATCCACAGTACCGTCACTTGCCGTGATTACCGCAAACCCCGAGTCAAAATAGTAATACGCGCATCCCGTCCGGCTCTCCGCCGGCCCAAGAATCTCCTCCATCTTCTCGGCCGTCATCCCGAACCGAACCCCACCAATATCGACGCCCGGCTCGATGACCAGCTTACCCTTATTCGGGCCAATCTCCGTCACCGGCCCTGCTGAAGGTATCTTCACCCTTGGCATAGGCTTAGCCGCCGCTCTCGCCTTTGGCGCCGCTGCTGCCTGCTTCTGACCCTGCATCATCGCCTGCTGCATCATCATCCCCGCAGAAACCACCTCGCTCAAATGCTCCTTCGGAACCGCAATGTCAATACTAAGCGTCCCGTCACCACCCTTAGCTGCAAACGAAATGTTGCTCTTGCTCTCTATATCTGGCATCGGCATTGGCATAGGGGACATCGCAAACCCAATCGTCATCGCACGCAAAAGATTATAAGTCCCCACAGCTTCCGCCGCCCCGGCATCCGGCAATAGCCCCATCGCCTGCTCCAGTTCCGCCGGTATCTCCTTTGCCCCGCTCGCCTGAACCTGGTCAATCAGCCGCCGAACCCCCGCATCAACATCTCCGCCTATCACACAAACGTACAGCCCGTTAACGATTGCCCACCTGTAGTCGAACCCCCCGCCGTACATCGCATCCATCATCTGACCCTGCTGCGTATTCGGCTCGGTCGACGTCATCGACATAAAAGCTGAATCTATCGTAACCCCCTTATAACTGTCCGACCCCCGCTCCACAGAATAGCTCATCTCCAATCCCATATCCTTGAAAACCCCCGCAATCTTGTTCCAAACCTCCGGCCCCGCATCTATCACTGCATTGAGCTTCTCCGCATCTGTAACCTCGATAACATATGTATAGACAAGGGGATTCTCCGGCGGCTCAGACACAAAAGAACACACAAGACGCTCACCAAACGAATCCACCAAATCGTCCGCTAATTGCCGCATCTTCTCCGCGTCATCGGACCCCAGACTTTCCCCCGCCATTACCCTGCAAAACTCAATCCCACACCTGTTCAGGGCCTTCCAGCCCGCCTTATCGATGGTACATCCCATGCTCATCGTCGTCTTGTCCGGCAGATAACCGAACAATTCCGTCCGTTCCCCTAACGGCGGACCCGCAGAACACAGGTCCCACATAGTTGTACCGTCCACTGCCTTTATCCGCTCCCGCAAATTTAGCACCGTTGGTTTCGGGTCTGCTGTCACGCTTATCGACTCCGTCTGACTCATAAACCCCTCCATAAGACCGCCTAATGCCTCCATTAGCCCCGCCGGCATCGGCTGCCCCCCACCTGATTGCGCCATCGCCATCATCCCTTGAATCTCACTCAATTCTTCTTTGATGACATCCCCGAATCGCCTCTGCACTTCCTGCATATCCACATATGCCCACACCGGCTCGTTGACCGACTCCTCTATCTGCCCTTCATCCAATTTACCCGTCAGTCCCGCATAGCCCGGCGCCGACACCGCCTTCACGACCTTGACCAATCCGTCATACAGCTCACCCGATGTCACCATCGCAAAGCTGCCCACCTTCGCCGTAAGCATCGTCCGGCTCCCCCCCGTCATATCAGCCGTCGTTATCCGCGAAATTCCGTTCTCATCCGGCTCGCTGCAGCTCGCATTCTCCTTCAAAAACGCCTCGAAGTTACTCACCGGCAATAGACCCGCAATAAACACACCTTCCACACCCCCTCCCGGCTCGCCCGCCGCAAGCCCGAATATCGCAAAGCTCCCGTTCGTGTCCACGTTCTTCAGCTCCGCGTCGCCAAGCACACCGGCTATCTGCATCCGAGCGATCATCGAGACGCCAACCGGTACCGGCGACGCCCCCATAAGAAACTGGTCAAGCTGACCCACAGTCCAGTCAAACTTGTTTACCCGCACCGCAAACAGGGTCTCGGCCGGCATCGCCCGCAAAAGCTCATCGCCCGCGCCTTCCGCCTGCCCGAACCCTGTCTTCCCAAACACGCACACCACAACCACCGCAAACAACACCGTTACCCCGCCCATTCTTCGACTTCTTTTCCTATCCATATCTACCTCCATTTCCCGGCCGCCCAACACCCGGCCAAAAACAATTACTGCAATTACCGCGCTTCCGTGGGGGAGTTCGCTGCAATTCGACGATACGCCCTTGCTCAACTCCTCCTGCTAACTATATCAGTATATCTCCTTAACCGAACATGTCAACGAAAATCACCTCACCTGCCTGCCCCTGCACGTCGCAGGCTACCTCTTTTTCAAAACATAGTACTTGGGCTTCATTTGTCTAAGTACATAATCGCCGCTTTTCCACTCATAGAACATATAGGTCGCACCTTGTATTTCTCTAATTTGATACCTGGATGCTTTTTTCGCCGCCGGTTCAATAATCAGTCCTTTTGTCCAGACCCGCGTGGGCCAGGGTCGTTGTTTGTTCACGATATCAGATATCTTAGTGTTCGGGTCACTAACTTCCTCGAGGAATGATTCGCTGACTCCTTGTTCGAGGACCTGCTCAAATAATGGGCTGCCTTTTTTCAGGATGTCAGTCATTTTCGTGCTCGGATCGACATCAAGTTCAATTGGGAAAGATTGGCCAAAAAGTTTCGCCCACACCACGTTGAAGTCGGATATGCTTTTGTTGAGTATTTCAGACATTTCACCATTCAAATCAACGCCAAGTTCGGCAAGGAACGACTCGCGTACTCTTTTGCTCTCGGCCCGCCTTGCCTCAGTAACCTGCTTGCCCAGAATTTGAGACATTTGGCCGTTTGGTTCGATGACAAGTTGCGACAGGAACATTTCGCCGCCTGTCCACCTTCTGTGCCCTGGGTCGAATTCTTCGGGAGTCTCGACAAAATCAATAGCGTCCCAGGTTCCGATGACTTCCGGGTCGTCGACGAACGGATAGTCGACTTTATCATAAGTTCTGCTTTCAACGTATGGTCTGTACGGGACTTTCTTTAGGACATAGAGCGCAGGCTTCATATGGCGAATCGTGTAATCGTCGTCCTTGTCTTCCAAAAACATATATGTCGTGCCATTTATTTCGTCGATTATATACTCCGAAGCAGTCCTGTCTCCGCGATCAAGGATAAGTCCTTTCGTCCAGGTAAAAAAGGGCTTGGCCCTGCCGTTTTCGAAAATAAATAATTCTTTACGGAACAAATTGCCTTTATAACTTCGTTTGTTGGGGTTGAAGTCTTCAATATAGCCCACATAATCAACGCTTTCCCAGCAGCCTATCAATTCCGGGTCATTAACAAACGGATAATCGACCTTGTCAACGATACGTCCGTCTTCGTTAACAAAACTGGTCGGTGGAAGGTCCTCTTCGCGGAGCTTTTCCCTGAATTCCGTACTATCCTTGCTTGTTACGTACAACGCCATTACCTTATAGTTAGCAAAGAACATCCTCACGTTCCAATCCGGCCGTTGGTAATAGCAGCGTCCTTCCTCGCCGTCGATATCCATATATAAAACTCCATCTACATCTCTCCAGTTGATCGGCTCACCTTCGACTGTCTTCGAAGGTTCACCCAGGACAGCCAATACCTCATCAAGGGATGAACCCACGCGAATTCCATCCTGGAAAACGTATCCCCCTGCCGGTGATTCAAATCGCAGTTCCCTTATAAAGTTCCCGGTCATAAAAATCGAGAACCCTGCGTATTCCATGCAATAACGGTCCGTGGGAATTTCCTCCGCCGGTATAGTTACATTGCCCCACACATACTTCAGTGGCTCACCAAAGACGTATATGACGTCGTCAAGGACCGCATTGTCGATGTCTAATTGAGCTACTTTAGCATTCAAGTCAGACAAACTCTCTGCGGTCTCTGCGTTTGTTAAAGCTACGCCGCCCAATACTGCCAACAGAACAACCGCTAACACTGACCATTGATATGAGCCTTTTTTAAATTGTGCAATCATGGTAATTCTCCTTTTCAATTGAGATTTGTTTTCAAGTACGCCCGCTATCCCGGGCACGAACTGAATCTGAGAAAATCCCTTAAAAAGATTAACCAGTGTCTGGCCATATGCCTGCGAGTTATCAGAGCCCGTAGTTGACAGCACCAGTCCGTCACAGGCCAGCTCCCTGTCAACCCGCATACGGCCGAACGCAAACCACACCAGCGGATTGAACCAGTGCAGTATCTGCAGGACCACCATCAGCCAGCCAAGATAAATGTCGTTGCGCTTGAGGTGAGCAAGTTCATGAAGAAAAACATAACGCAATTCTTCTGTGCTTAGAGTTTTGAGTATCCCTTCCGGCAATAATAACCTCGGCCTGACAACACCAAAAAGAGATGGGCTCTTGACTCTGTCAGTAACAACCACCCCTAAAATTGTCTGGATACCCATCTCAGCCTTGCAGTCTTCCAGCAAATCAAGAATTTTTCCTTCAGTTAACGGCCTTTGGTATTTAATTATTCTCCAGAGCCTCAAGTTACATGCCATAGCAAAAACTGCCAGCGCAAATGCAATTAAAAGCCATGCCAGTGACAACGTTTCAACCAACCCCGGCGAAAGCGACCTTATACCGCTCGATATCTGAACTGCTCGTGATGTAGTCTGTTCCGGTCTGACATCCTGCCTTTGCAAATTGCTAATTGCCTTTGGTTCTGCGCCAACTGTTTTGACTTCAAAGGTCACTTCGTCAGCTTCCTGAGCTGCAATAGTTTTCTTTGCCTGAGAAATAAAGGTGAAAATACTGAACTTACTCTCCGGAGCCCACGGCATTATCATACGTACCAGCAAAAGCAGCCACAACCAATAATGCCAGCGAATAGCCAACCGGCCGCCCAGTGCAGCTTTTATTGCAAGGACAAGGCAAATCAGCACACTCACCTGTAGCGAGCAAACCAGCAGCCATCGAAAAAACGTAGACAATTCATTAATAAAAGATTCCATTATCGTGCTCCCCCTTTCTTATCCAGAATCCGCTGCAGTTCCGCGACTTCTTCGTCCGACAGTTGTTCCTTTTCGATAAAACTTGTCAGTATCGGCTTAAGAAGCGCAGCGCCGGAACGGGCAAGAAACGAATCGGCATCCGCCTTGACACACTCTTCCTGCGACAACAGTGGATAGAAGTAATGCCGCCTGCCTTTTTTTTCAAAGCCGATTGCTTTTTTCTTTGTTAACCGGTTGACCAGCGTCCTGATGGTCTCGGACTTCCACGCCGTTTTCTTTGAGAGCCTTTCAATTACTTCCTTGACAGTCAGCGGTGACTTTTTCCACAGGACCTGCATGACGTGCCACTCGGCATCTGATATTCTTGGTTTATCTGCCATAACTATCTCCTATATGTTACATTTGTAACAACTTTAATTGTTACACCTGTAACACAAAAGTCAAGAAAATTCTTTAAAAAAAAGAAAAAATTTCAAAAAACTTAATTATCCTCATTTTTCGCTTAAAAACGAAGAAAAACCTCCCCCAAAAGTAGCACACATTAAGGCATTTCGCCGCCAGAGAAGTGCAGGCCCAACAATCAGTCATCACTTAATATTGCAAGGCCTCCACTCCAATAATCTACTATCACTTATCAATCAAATCCCCCTTGTACCTCACCCCTCGCCCCAATTTTTTCCCCCGCAAAAAAATATTTCTTCTCTGCCTTAGCACTTGCTTGTGCTGCCTCTCGAAGCGTAGCGAAGATCTTCGCATGTCGTTGGCGGGGCCCCAGCTTCTTTTTCATACTTTTTTCTCCGTACGCCTGCGGCGTACCACTTTCTGTTTCCTCGTTGCCCCTCCGGCAGCACCACGCAACCCCTGCCCAAGACGGCCGCTCAAAACCTCGCGCAAAGTGATATCATATTCGCCATATCGCGCAGATTTCCCCTCCAATCTTTTGTACTACTAACCTTGGTACAATCTCACCCCTACCTCCCGCCGCCACTCCCCATCCTGCCTAATCCACCCATCTTAACCGCTTAACTTTTCGTAAAATTTCACACATTCGCTCAATCCTGCAAACTTATTCCAGCGCCGTTGCGCAACTTTTTTTGTGTTTTTCCAAACTTTTCACACGTCGGCACACTTTGAAACACTTTTCCAGCACCCCCTACCCCCATTTTCAGCCCAATATCAAAGGTGCCCGCGCCCACCTCCATTCCTGCACCTGCATTTTTCCCCCAAAAATCCTCCTTCACTCTCGCATCTTTTCCCCCAAAAGCTGCAATCTTGATTGAAATTATCGCGCCCATTTTGCCGGTTCACCAAAATATCTTACCCACTTTATCGGACGAAAAGCCCCCTCTGGCAATTTAGGCAACCTGCAAAAAACTGCCCAACCACCCGCACCCCTCAAAAACCTTCCGCTCCAACTGCCCCTAATTTCCCCTGAAACGCCATTTTTTCTCACCCCCAAAAACAAGTTGACGCCAACCGCCCCCACAGTTACAATTTCTTGGTTTTTTTTTAGCTTAATCGCCTTATAAAGAGGATTTACCGATATGTCTGACGCCAAAAAATTACTGAAAGAAAAACTCACGGCCGAACATTACAAACGCATCATCGCCCTTAACAACCCCAAAATGCACGATTTTGTAGCCGATGCCGTCCAACTCTGCAACCCATCCTCTGTATTTGTCTGCACCGACTCACCCGATGACATCGCTTATTTTCGCCGGCTGGCGATAGAGGCCGGCGAAGAAAGACCCCTCAACATAAAGGGCCACACGTGCCATTTCGACGGTTACTACGACCAGGCACGCGACAAAGCCCGGACCAAATACCTCCTGCCGCCCGGCTCGGATTTAGGCGAAAGCCTCAATTCAATCGAAAAAACCGCAGGTATCGAGGAAGTCCGTTCCTTTTTCAAAGATATAATGACCGGACGCCAAATGCTAATCTGCTTCTGGTGCCTCGGCCCGCCCGATTCCGACTTCACCATCCCCTGCATTCAAATAACCGATTCGCCCTACGTCGCCCACAGCGAAAGCATCCTTTATCGCCCCGGCTACGAGCAGTTCAAGAAATTCGGCTCATCACCGGATTTCTTCAGATTTATCCATTCTGAAGGCGAGCTGGAAAACGCCGTAAGCAAAAACATCGAAAAACGCCGCGTCTACATAGACTTAGAAGAAAACCTGGTTTACAGCGTCAACACCCAATATGGCGGCAACACAATAGGCCTGAAGAAATTATCCCTCCGCCTGGCCATTCAAAAGGGCTCCGCCGAGGGCTGGCTCGCCGAACACATGTTCGTAATGGGTGTCCACGGCCCGGCAGGGCGGGTAACCTACTTTGCCGGTGCTTTCCCCTCCGCCTGCGGAAAGACCTCAACCTCAATGCTGCCCGGACAGACCATCGTCGGCGACGACATCGCATACCTCCGCAGGAAACAAGGGCAGATGCGATGCGTAAACGTCGAAAAAGGCATCTTCGGCATCATCCGCGACGTCAACGCCGAAGACGACCCCATTATTTACCAGGCGCTGACAAACCCCTGCGAGGTCATCTTCTCCAATGTCCTTGTCGACAGTAACAACAAGCCCCACTGGCTTGGCATGGGCAGCGAACTGCCCACCGAAGGAACAAATCACAGTGGCCAGTGGCAGAAAGGCAAAACCGACGCTAAAAGCAACGAAATTACTCCCTCACACAAAAACGCACGTTATTGCCTGAATATCCCGGATCTTGACAATTGCGACCCGCTGCTCGACGACCCGGAGGGTGCACCGCTCGGCGGCATCGTCTACGGCGGCCGTGATTCTGACACCTGGGTCCCCGTCGAACAGGCCTTCAACTGGACCGAAGGCATTATCATAAAAGGTGCTGCCCTCGAATCCGAAACCACCTCAGCAACCTTGGGCCAAGAGGGCGTCAGGACCTTTAATCTGATGTCGAATCTGGATTTCCTCTCAATACCACTCGGCCGGTACATCCAGAACAATCTCGATTTCGCCAAAGGCATTGACAACCCACCCTTAATTTTCTCGGTCAACTACTTCCTTAGGGGCAAGGATGGCGAATATTTGAACGGCATGGCCGACAAAAAAGTCTGGATACTGTGGGCCGAGCTTAGGGCGGACGGCGACGTTGATGCTATAAAGACCCCAACCGGCCTGATACCAAAGTACGAAGACCTGGCAAAGCTCTTCAAAGACCATCTAAACGCCGAATACAGTCAGGCCGACTATGTCCAGCAGTTCACCATTCGTATACCCGAAAACCTCGCCAAGCTCGACCGCGTTGAGAAGATATACAAAGATAAGGTCCCCGATACCCCTCAGATACTTTATGACACCTTTGCCGAGGCCCGCAAACGTCTGAAAACAGCACAAGATAAACACGGCGATTACATCTTACCATTCGATTTGATAACCAAGTAGACAATACATCGTCGCCCTTATATAATGCACTCCGCCCTGTGCGAAGAAAAGCAGCGCCGGGACTTGGCTGTCAATATTTCAAGCTAATAAAGCTCGAGGAGGCTTCCCAGTGAGCCCAAAGAACCTAAATAGGCGTGATTTTCTAAAATCCCTCGGTATGTTGACAGCTGCCTCGGTCGCGGTGCCCGGATGTAAGAGCATTTCTCGGCGGGCATCGAAAAGCTGTGAAAAGTCCCGCCTCAATATCCTCTGGATTAGCTGTGAGGATATCAGTCCTCACCTAGGCTGCTACGGCGATGCCTACGCCGACACGCCAAACCTCGACCGCCTCGCCAAGCAGGGCTGTCGCTACACAAATGCCTTTGTGCCCTATCCTGTGTGCGCACCTACCCGCTCGGCCGTTATTACGGCCATGTACCCGAGCACGATTGGCTCAATGCACATGCGAACAAGCTTGAAAGGCTATCAAACTGTCCCTGCTCCTTACGTAAAGTGCTTTACCGAGTACCTTCGCGCGGCTGGCTACTACTGCACAAATAAAAGCAAAACTGATTACCAGTTCAGCCCGCCTTTCACCGCCTGGGACGAGTCCAGCAACCGTGCCCACTGGCGAAACCGCCCAAAGGATATGCCGTTTTTCAGCGTAATAAACCTCTTCGTAACCCACGAGTCCCAGTGCTGGGACATCGACGAACCCTTGACCCACGACCCATCCAAGGCAAAGCTCCCGCCCTATTACCCCGATACACCCATCGTCCGCAGAAACTGGGCCAGGTACCATGACAGAATCAGCCTGATGGACAAGCAGGCCGGTGACATCCTTAAACAGCTTAAAGATGATGGCCTCGCCGATAACACAGTCGTCTTTTTCTGGAGCGACCACGGCATGGGGCTGCCACGTGGAAAACGCTGGCCCTACGATTCAGGATTGCACGTGCCGTTGATTGTTCGCTGGCCTGGGGAAGTCAAGCCTGGCAGTACTTGCCACGATCTTATTAACCTTATTGACCTCGGTCCCGCTGTCCTTAGCGTCGCCGGTATTGAAATACCCTCATATATGCAGGGACGAGCCTTCCTCGGCGCGCAGAAGGGCGAGCCAAGAAAGTATGTCTTCGGCGGCCGCGAGCGCATGGACCGCACAAGCGACGAGTTTATCCGCTCCGTTCGCGACAAGCGCTACCGATACATCCGCAACTTCACGCCGGAAAGACCCTACGCGCAGCGTATACCGTACATGGAAAAAATGCCCATCATGCAGGAATGGCGCCGCCTGAATGCCGAGGGAAAACTCAAAGGGCCGCAGAAGTTATTCTTCCAAAAAACCAAACCACCCGAGGAACTTTACGATATTGAGGCCGACCCCTACGAAATAAACAACCTTGCCCATTCACCTCAGTATAAGCACGTGCTTGAGCGAATGCGCGGCGTATTAGAAAGGTGGATGGAAGATACGAACGATTTGGGCAGGATTTCGGAGGATGAACTTATCGAACGTATGTGGCCCGGCAGAAAACAACCACTGACCGCTACACCGACCGTTGAGGCAGAGCCCGCGGCAGGTGGAAAAATGACCGTTAAGATTAATTGCGCCACGGAGGGCGCTTCTATTGGATATCGCGTCGGCGAAAAAGGACGCTGGCTAATTTACACACGACCAATCCATCTAAAGCCCGGCACCGTTGTTCGTGCCAAGGCCGTCCGAATCGGTTATTTGCCGAGCCGAAAGGTAAAGAGGGGCATTGCGAATTAGTTGAAAATAATCAAGACAATTAAGTAAAAAATAAGAAAGGCACAAGCATGATTAAAAATCCAAAATTAAACCGACGACAGTTCCTGAAGAAGGCGACCGCTACGGCCGCCGCAGTATCATTTCCGTATGCCGTACCATCCTCTGCTTTAGGTAAAGCTGGCTCCGTCGCGCCGAGCAACCGAATTGTTATCGGCTGCATCGGCACCGGTAAGCAGGGCCAGTTTGTGATGAGGAACTTCCTCCAACTACCACAAGCGCAGGTAGTGGCACTATGCGACTGCAGGAAGTCGCAGCGCGACGACGCCCTCGCAGTAATAAAAGAGCAGACAGGCAAGGCAGACTGCGCATTATATAACGACTTTCGAGAGCTTTGCGCACGCACCGACATAGAT
Organism: Planctomycetota bacterium; assembly: GCA_020350405.1. Classification (GTDB taxonomy): domain Bacteria; phylum Planctomycetota; class Phycisphaerae; order Sedimentisphaerales; family Anaerobacaceae. Next base: position 2,775,146 of record CP070715.1, on the reverse strand, counting down.
GCCGTCTTAATCGCATCTACTGACCATTGGCACGTCCTGCATGCTTTAGAGGCGGCCCGAACAGGTAAAGACATGTACCTGGAAAAACCAATAGGAATGAGCGTCGAACAGGCACAGGTCCTGCGCAAGGCGATAAAACGCTACGGCCGCGTCTTTCAGTTCGGAACGCAGCAGCGCTCCGACCGCAACTTTCGTTTTGCCTGTGAGTTGGTTTTAAACGGCTACGTCGGAAAGCTACACACAATAAAGGTAAGTGTCCCACCAAGTATCAAGAGCGGAAAATTCCCCGTTGTCCCCGTTCCACCGGGACTTGATTACGAGATGTGGCTCGGCCCCGCACCCTGGGCGCCATATATGAAAGAACGCGTGGTAACACTCGGCACGGACTGGGAGAAACTCTGGTGGCATATCAGCGACTACTCTCTTGGATGGATATCCGCTTGGGGAATCCACCACATCGATATCGCCCAGTGGGGCAACGGCACCGAACTCACCGGCCCGGTCGAAGTAGAAGGTACGGGTGTCTTTCCTGACGAAGGCTTGTGTGACTGCGCGACGAGTTGGAACGTAAAGATGAAATATGCAAATGGCGTAAGCCTCGACTTTACCGACAATAACCAACATCCCCAGGGTGTCCGCTTCGAAGGCGCTGACGGCTGGGTCTTTGTAAAACGAGGAGCTATAGACGCACACCCGAAGACTCTATTGACCGAAGAGATTGGACCCGACCAGATACACCTGCCGGTAAGCAATCACCACCAGCAGAACTTCCTGGATTGTGTCAAGAGCCGCGGCAATCCTATCTCTCCAATTGAATCGGCGGTCTGCTCGGAAATAGTCTGCCAGCTTGCCGATATCGCCACCAGGACGAAACGCAAGCTTACCTGGGATGCTGAAAAGGAAAAGTTCATTAACAGCGAACAGGCAAACACGATGCTAAAACGCGCTATGCGAACACCATGGCACCTGTAAGAAAGAGGTAAAAAAATGAATCGAAAATCAAGTCTTAGCTATATCGTATTGCCTGTGCTCTGCTGTTTTTCGTTATGCGGCTGCACAACAAACTCCTCTGTTTCCAGGGCCGCAGGTATCCCGGCAGACCAGCTGGACAAGATAGAAGCCGCTGTGCCGACTAAGGCGACGGTAGTACCGAAGCGGCCGCGAAAACTCCTCGTCCTTAGTCTTTGCAATAGCTATGTACACAGCGCCATTCCGTACGGCAAAAAAGCCATCGAGGCAATGGCAAAAAAAACCGGCGCTTTTGAACCGGTCTTCAGTGACGATATCTCGATGTTCGAGCCGGACAAACTCAAACAGTTCGACGCCGTGTTTCTAAATAACAACTCAGGTGAGCTGTTCCTGCCAAAAGATATAAACAGTTTGTCCCCCAGACAACAGCATCTCGCCAACATGCGCAACCAGCAGCTGCAAAAGAGCCTTCAGGATTTCGTCGCGAGCGGAAAAGGCTTGGCCGGCATCCACTGTGCCGTCTGGTGCTTCTATACCTGGCCCGAATACGCCAATATCATCGGCGCCGTTTGGGTCAGCCATCCCTGGCATGAAAAAGTCGGAATAAAGCTCGACGACCCGGACCATCCGCTCTGTGCGGCCTTTGCCGGCAGAGGCTTCGATATCACCGACGAGATTTATGTCTTTACCGACCCCTACTCCCGCGACAGCGTCCGAGTCTTGCTCAGCCTCGATATGGCCAGGACTCCAGACAAAGAGAAGTTCGAAGGCAAGCGAAGTGATAATGACTACGCACAGTGCTGGGTCAAGAGATACGGCAAAGGACGCGTATTCTATTCCGCCTTCGGCCACGACCACGATATCTTCTGGAACAAGGCTGTACTTCAGCACTGGCTCGACGGTATTCAGTTCGCCCTGGGTGACCTGCCCTCTGATACCACGCCGAAGTAGTTACTCGGAAAAAATTGGAGACTCAACTATGAGTATGAAAATCGCAATGATTGGCGCCGGAAGCGTCGTTTTCTGTAAGACACTGCTCAGCGACATTATGGCCACACCTGCTCTTGCCGACAGTGAATTCGCCCTGATGGATTTGAACAAGGAGAAGCTGCGTCGAATGGAAACCTTCGCCAAACAAATGCTCAAAGACAACAACGTCCCCGGCGAGGTCACCGCAACATTGGACCGCCAACAAGCTGTCAAAAATGCGGACTTTGTCGTCATCATGATTGATATAGGTGGCGTGGAGGTATTCGGCCTCGATTACAACATTGCTTTGAAATACGGTGTAAATCAGTGCACCGCACAGTCGGTATGCCCCGGCGGGGTCTTCCGAGGACTTAGAACCATACCGGTTCTGGTCGACATCGCACGCGATATGGAAAAGCTCGCCAAGCCCGGCGCGATTATGCTGCAGTACGCCAATCCCATGGCCTCCAATTGTATGGCACTCGGCAGGGCGAGCCACATCAGCTTTGTTGGTCTTTGTCACGGTGTACAAACCACACTCGCACTTATAGCAAGCTACTGTGACGTCCCAAAAGAAAAAATTTCCTACACCTGCGGCGGCATCAACCATATGGACTGGTTCCTGAAGATAGAGCACAATGGCAGCGACCTCTACCCAAAACTGCGAGAGGTCTTTGAAAGACCGGAGTTCTACAAAAATGAAAAAGTCCGCGGCGAAGTATTCCGCCACTTCGGCTATTTCATGACCGAGAGCACGGGCCATCTCAGCGAGTATGTCCCCTGGTTCCGCAAAAACCAAAAGGCGCTCGACCTCTATTGCGACGAGCCCGGCTTCGGCGGAGAAAGCGGAGCCTATTATAAATGGTGCAGGGCCGTAGCGGAAAAATACGCCCAGCACGACCCGCTGGAATTCGAATCCACCAAAATCGAAGAGCGAAGCGTCGAGTACTGTTCATATATTATGGAAGCGGTCGCGACCGGCGAGCCCTTCAGCCTTATGGGCAACGTCCGCAATGATGGCTACATCACCAATCTGCCGCCCGACTGCTGTGTCGAGGTCCCCACGTTCGCTGACGACACCGGTCTGCACCCGGTAAGCATTGGCAACCTGCCGCCTCAATTGGCCGCCGCCTGCATGACTAACATAAACGTCCAGACGCTCGTTGTCGAGGCGGCCCTCACCGGCGAGACTGAACACATCGTCCACGCCCTTGCCATAGACCCGCTGACCTCCGCCGTCTGCACCCTAAAGGAAATCCGCGACATGTGCAGCGAGCTGCTCGAGGCCCAGCGCAAATGGCTACCGCAGTTCGAAGGTAAAAAAATAGCGCCTAAGCCGACCATCAGCATTCCAAAAGATTGCAAACCAGCAGAGGTCCCGATGGACCCGGCACAGGCCATCCTTCAGCGATTCATGAAACTAATGGACCAAAAGATCGACTGATTAACACTTTTTGTCTGCGAAAGGATTAAATTATGAAGCGAAACACATCATTGCTTATCTGGTTGTTCTTGACGGCACTTATTTGCTCATGCAGCACTTTCTCATCCCACCAGGACTTTGCTGATAAGCAGCAGGAAAATATCAAGGTTGTCGTCGTCACCGCCGGCCATGACTTTGAACGTGAACAGTTCTTTGCAATATTCGATTCTTTCGACAACATCAAATATGTAGAGGCCGAACAAAAAGACGACAGTGAGATATTCGAGGATATAGCCGGCTGGGACTACGACGTGATGGTACTCTACAATATGACACAAAAGATTTCACCGAAGCGACAGGCCAACTTTAAGAAATTGCTCGACAAAGGCGTGGGCCTCGTTGGGCTGCATCATTCAATAGCAAACTTCCAGGATTGGCCCGAATATCGAAATATCATCGGGGCAAAATACTACCTGAAAGTAACTACCGAAAACGGCGTAACTTATCCGCGAGGCCAGTATAAACATGATGTGGACATCAACGTTCACATAAGGGACCCCGGGCATCCGGTCACACACAGCTTGAGTGATTTCTCAATTAACGATGAAACTTACACCAAGTACACCTTTGACAAAGGTAGCCGTGTCCTCCTGACGACGGACCACCCGCTGAGCAATAAAGAGCTTTGCTGGGTAAGAAACTATGCCAACGCCAGAGTCTGTTTCATCCAGCTCGGACACGGCCCACGCGCCTACGCCAATCCAAATTACCGCACGCTCGTCAGCCAGGCAATAAACTTCTGCGCTGGGGAAAATTAGAAACCGTCTGGCACTGACGAGTCTCTTCGGCCCTTGAAACGGCTTGCCGCGGACGGAAAAAATCCTGCACCAAAGGTAGCCGAATCCGTGCAAGTAGCCCGGAAAAAAATTTAAAAATAAATAATTTTTTTTCTCTACCCCGCCCCAATTT
>CP070715.1:2754649-2770716 GCA_020350405.1 Planctomycetota bacterium | reverse complement strand
GTCATCGGAGCGGCTGGAACGGATAAATAAGGTGGTGCTGGGTTACATAGCGGAGAAAAAGGCCGCTGGTTTTGTTACGATGGTTGCAAGGCGGGGTAAGGTGGCCCACTTCGGAAGCTTCGGACTAATGAATATCGAGCCGTGCGAGTCAATGAAGCCGGATGCGATATTTAGAATCTATTCAATGAGCAAACCGATTACAAGTGCGGCGGTGATGATGCTGTATGAGGAAGGACATTTTCAGCTGGATGACCCTGTTTCGAAGTTCATACCTCAGTTTAAGGATATGAAGGTCTTTGTGAAAAAGACGCAAGCGGGCGTTGAAGTAACTGAGGCGAAACGCCAGATAACGATACGCAACCTGCTGACGCATACATCGGGATTGGCTTACGGGCTGGGCAAAGATACGGAAGTTGACGTAATGTACCAAGAAGAGAAGATGCTCAAGTGGGATGAGACACTCGAGGAGAAGGTTGCCAGATTGGCGAAGCTGCCGCTGGCGGAGGAGCCGGGGAGTAAGTGGCGGTACAGTATATCGACGGATGTGCTTGGTTACCTTGTAGAGGTGATATCAGGTAAGCGATTTGATGTCTTTTTGGAAGAGAGGCTGTTCGGGCCATTAGAAATGAAGGACACCGGCTTTTATGTGCCAGCGGAGAAAATGAGTCGATTGGCAGGTTTTTACGAAACAAAAGAGACAGGAGGACTTGGGCCAATTGCTGATGAGAAGTACTGGGGCCGGTTTTCGAAATTGCCAAAGTTCTTGTCCGGCGGCGGAGGCCTGGTGGGTACGACATCGGATTACGTGCGTTTTTGCCAGATGATGCTCCATGGGGGTGAACTGGATGGGGTGCGGGTGCTGGGACGAAAGACAGTTGAATTGATGACGATGAACCATCTGGATTTCAAGCTGCTTTCGTCCGGCCCTGGAGGAGGCAGCGGGTTTGGTCTGGGTTTTGGGGTGCTTATGGATGTAGCCAAATCAGGCTCAATCGGGTCGGCAGGGGCGTACAGCTGGGGCGGTGCGGCGAGCACGGGCTTCTGGATCGACCCGAGGGAAGAGTTGATAGGAATCTTGATGACACAGGTTCTGCCTTATACAAACAAGTTTACAGAGGAGTTCAAGGTCCTGACGTATCAGGCCATTGTTGATTGAGCATAGAGTTGCGAGGCTGGTATGATAGTTTTGCTGACCGACTTTGGGCAGAGTGAGTATGTTGGGGTGATGAAGGGGGTGATTTATAATATAGCGGCGGATGCGAAGATAGTTGATTTGTGTCACAGCATCGGTCCGCAAAGTGTTGTCGAAGCTTCGTGGGTACTTAAAAATAATTACAAGCATTTTCCGCAAGGGGCGATATTTTGCTGTGTGGTTGACCCCGGTGTAGGAACGGAAAGAAAAGCAATAGCGGTAAGGACGGATAAGTACTATTTTGTCGGGCCGGACAACGGGCTTTTCTGGGAGACGGTTTCTGAGCAGAGGATAGTTGATATGAGGGAGATTGCCGTACCTGAGGACGCCAGCCAAACGTTTCACGGCAGAGACGTATTTGCGAAGGCGGCGGCGAATATTGAGACAGGTAATTTTGAGGACGTAGGCGAAAAGATAGAGGAAATCAAAAAACTAGAGTTCTATAAAGAAGGCAGAGAAGGGACAGTTGTTCGAATCGATGTGTTCGGAAATATCATAACCAATCTAACAAAACAAGAGAAAGACACGTATTGTGTAGAAGCAGGGGGGCAAAAAAGTGAGATGGCATATTATCCTAACTACGATTCAGCAAAAGAAGGGGAATTATTTCTGATAGAAGGGTCGTGTGGAACGTTAGAGATTAGTTTAAAGAACGGAAACGCCAACGACAGATTACAGCTCAAAGCGGGGGCAGGAATAAAGATATCATAATAAGTACGCAAGCAGCCACAGGCAAAAGAGCCAGTCTCGAACCGCAGGCTGCAGGCGAGGTCAAATAACTACTGCGATTAGCAGCAGAAGCATGCTGATGATGACGGCGGTAAAGGTGAGTTTTGACCATTTGAGGTATTTTGCGTACTCGGGGTGTTGGTCCTCTAACTCGTGGTAATATTCATCGAGCTGAGGATCCGTGGGGCGGAGGCGGACCTTCACGAAGATGTATCCCGCGACGGATATTAGAAACAGCGGTCCGGCAATTATGTATAGAATAGCATCCATGGGACTCTACGGTTATAATAGCCTTGAAAATACAAAAGTAAAAAGTAAAAAAGTCAGGAGAAAGTGATGGGACGAAAAAAGTGCTGGATTGTGGCGGTGGCGGCAGTAGTGTGTCTGGCGGGCGTGTGTAGTGTGAAGGCCTTTGGGCAACTGAGTGAGAAGCAGTGGTCATTAGCTGAGATAGAGGCGGTCAGCGTTTTTGTGCAAGGTCTAACGGAGCAGACAAAAAGAACCGGGTTGAGAAGCGAGCGGATACGAACTGAACTTGAGAAAAGGCTGAAGGAGTTAGGCATTAGAGTTGTATCGCAAGAGGAGGCGGCGATGGTAGCCGGCAGTCCGGTTATATACGTGAATATCAGCGCCTTTAAGAGAGAGCGAGTGGCGGACTATGTATATCACGTAGACGTAGGGCTTTTGCAGCAGGTCAGTCTGGCGAGGGACACGAAGATTCGCATTATGAGTATTACTTGGAGAAAGGGAAGGCTGGGTTACTGCCCGTCAAGGACCCTTGTAAAGTCGGTGCGGGAGACGGTTGGGTACTTGATGGACGGGTTCAGTAAAGATTACAGACGAGCTAATCCTGAGCCGTGAGAGCTTTTAGGCTCGTCTTCTTAGTTTCACATGCCGGTTCAAAAAGCGGCATAGTCAAATAAGCAAGAGGTTTGTCAAAATGCCGAATACCGAGCGGGGAATTTAGAACAATAGGAGGCGGAGGTTCTTGACACGCATCAGGATAGGGCGTATAGTTGTTTGGCTTTCCATAATGAGCAGAAACAAATACTATTTTTTCCCGAGGCCAAGGTAATGGACAATAGCAAGAAAGAAAGCCGGGAGCAGCGGTTATCCGGTGAGCGTGACGAGATGCTGGTTGATTTTGTAGAGTCGCTATCGACAGACCAGCGGCTTTATAAATACGACATTGTCGGCTCGATTGCTCACGCACAAATGCTGTCGGAGCAAAAGGTGATTACCAAAGATGAATTCAAGCAAATCAAAGAGGGCCTTCTGGAGATTGAGGAGGAAATCAAGGAAGGGCGGTTCAAGTTCGACAAGAGAGATGAAGATATTCATATGGCCATCGAATCGGCTTTGGTTTCGAAGATAGGTGAGGCAGGCAAGAAGCTTCACACCGGCAGAAGCCGGAATGACCAGGTCGCGACGGACATTCGGCTATGGATGCGAGATGAGATAGAGATACTGCAGGCAAAGACAACTTTGCTTCAAAAGGCATTGGCCAAGCTGGCGGGCAGATATGCAGAGACCGTGATGCCGGGTTACACACATCTGCAACGCGCTCAGCCAATAGTTATCGCATCGTATCTGCTGACCTTCGTGGAGCAGTTTGAGCGGGATTTCATTCGGCTGGCGAACTGCCGGAAGCTGCTTAACATTTCACCGTTGGGCAGTGGTGCGCTGGCGGGCTCGACTCTGCCATTAGGCAGAAAAAGTACGGCCAACCAGTTAGGTTTTTCCGATATCAGCTACAACAGTATCGACGCAGTCAGCGACAGGGACTTTTGCGCGGAGTTTATTTTCGATTGCTGTCTTATTGCAACGCATCTTTCGCGACTGGCCGAGGACTGGATAATTTACAGTTCGAGTGAATTTGGTTTTGTGCGGATTGACGACAGTTTCTGCACATCTTCGAGTATGATGCCACAGAAGCGTAATCCCGACGTTTTAGAACTGGTTCGCGCAAAGACGGGCGCGGTTTACGGGTCACTTGTCGGTATGCTCACAATTTTGAAGGGTCAGCCATCCGGTTATAATCGGGATTTGCAGGAAGACAAGATTCATATTTTTGCCGCGGGCGATACCGTGAGTCAGTCGCTGGATATGGCGCGAGCTGTAGTATCACATACCAAGTTTGACAGCACCAAGATATCGGCCGGGTTGGAAGAAGGGTATTTGGATGCGACCAGTTTGGCTGAGTATCTGGTCGGCAGGGGCACAGCTTTTCGTGATGCGCACGGTATTGTAGGGTCGCTGGTTGCCCAGTGTGAGAAGGAGAACAGGAAGTTAGCTGAGCTTAGTCTGGATGAGCTGAAGAAGCACTCAGCGGTGATTGAGTCGGATGTGTATGACCATCTCGGTGCGGCAAACGTTGTGAGCAAATACGCCACAGAAGGTGCTCCGGGGCCAAAGCAGGCGAAAGAGCAGGTTGAGTACTGGGAGAAACAACTGGCAAAGCGATGAACGCGAGCGAAGATGAAATAATCGCATGGTTTGAGAGCCAGAGTAAATTATCCGCAGCAGAATTTCCCATCGGCATCGGAGACGACATGGCAGAGATACAGTGGGGTGAGGGTACAAGTGTTTTCGTTACCACCGATATGCTACTGGACGGGGTGCATTTTGAACTCGGCAAAGCCACTTTAAAACAGGCGGGATATAAGGCTATGGCCGTCAGTCTGAGCGACTGTGCGGCGATGGCTACGGTGCCTGTGGCGGCGGTTGTGTCCGTCGCCCTGCCGAAGGGATTCGGTGAGGGGGAATTGAAGCAACTCCATAAAGGTATTACGTCGGCGGGCGATAAGCTTGGGTGTAAGCTCGTTGGCGGTGATATTACAAGCTGGCACGACGAGCAGCCATTCGCAATAAGTGTTACGATGCTCAGCAAGGCAAAAGGCAACAAAGCCGTGCGGCGGTCGGGCGCGAAAGTTGGTGATGTTATCTGTGTTACAGGCTCATTGGGTGGTTCGCGGTTCGGCAGGCATTTGGAATTTGAGCCGAGAGTTAAAGAGGCGACAAGACTCGCTCAAATGGTAAGCGTGAATTCGATGATTGATATAAGTGACGGGTTAAGCAGCGACCTTAACCGAATCTGCAAGGCAAGCAAGGTGGGGGCGATTATAAATGCGGAGCAGATTCCAATCTCAGACGAAGCCAAGAAAAGTGAGAACCCGTTAGGTGCGGCACTTAATGACGGCGAGGACTTCGAGCTGCTTTTTACACTGAGCGAGAAGAAGTGCGAGAAATTAATGAAGGCGTGGGACGGGACGGTGCCCATAACACGTATCGGCAAAATAACAGATAGCAAAAAAGTGGAGATAAAAGCAGCCGACGGTAAGGTCAGTGATTTGAAGCCCGATGGATATGACCACCTGAAGTAATTTGCGGCTGTCATTTATTATTGATTACTGTATATGGATTTTAAGATTGTTTCTAACTCGCCGGATGAGACCATAGAGCTTGGTCGGAAGATAGGTGCAAAACTTAAAGGAGGTGAAATCATAGCAGTCTGCGGGGCGTTAGGCAGCGGCAAGACACATCTTATTAAAGGGATTGCGGCAGGGGCGGGGGCCAAAGACAGCAAGGACGTTACAAGTCCGACGTTCGTTATCGTAAACGAATATGCAGGCCGATTAGACATCTACCACATAGATGCCTACCGGCTGGATTCGATAGAAGAGTTCGAGATGATAGGCTTTGACGACTACTGCGGGAGCGAGTCGGTAGTCGTGATTGAGTGGGCCGATAAAATCGAAAGTGCCCTTGAGGGCGCAGATTACATCAGGATAGAGCTGTTTGACGCGGGGCAAAGTAAAAGAAAAATACAAATCCAAGGCGCTGCCCCATATCTGCAAACCGGCCCGGTGAGCCCTCCTAGAGCGATAAAAGACTAAATAAGGGGGTTTGCGGCCCTGTTTATGCAGGGGTGACAAGCCTGCAAGGAGGCAAGAGTCGGCTACATCCGATATTGTCCGGCGTGCAGATTTGGCGGATAACCGGTTATTTTCTATATTTTAATTGGATAGCAGTACAGGGCTGGTTAAGCCCTGTTTTGTTTAGGACGATAGTAGAAGCGAGAAATGGGTTGTAAATTAGAGGCAGAAAAAATCATTATTAAGAAAGGAAAGGGTAAAGAAGATGAGAGCGAAAAGTGGGTTTACATTGGTAGAGATTCTGATCGTGGTGGTCATCCTTGGTATCCTTGCGGCGATTGTGATTCCGCAGTTTACCGGGGCAAGCACCGAAGCGAAAGAATCGGCGCTGGTGAGCGACCTTCAGTCGGTCCGTTCACAGGTTGAGCTGTATAAGATTCAGCACAACGATATACTTCCGGGCGAGATTCTAAACGCGGATGGTACAATTACAGCGGCCACTGCCGTCAGTTTCGTAACCGCATTCACAAGCAAGACCGACCAGTACGGCAATGTCGATCCCGGCGCTGGTGACCCTGCCGTTTTTAGATTCGGACCGTATATGCGTCAGATTCCGGATAATCCTTTCAGCAATTCGGAGGCAGTCACGGTGTTAGGCATCTCGGAAGGTCGTTCCAGCGTTTCAGTAAGCGACACGAAATTAGCAGCCGGAGATAACACTGCCGGTTGGCATTTTGTCAACGCTGCAACTGGTCTTGACAGAGGTCACTTCCAGGCTGCCGACCCATTGGCCAATCCACTCGATGATACCGACTTGCATGTTGACTACTAAATGGTTCTGCGAGAACCGCCGGGCCGTCGTAAAGACGGCCAATAGTTGAATAAACGGGCTGACCGGTTTAGGCATATAGCAAAAGCCGGTCAGCCTTTTGAAGTTCATTGGGAGGGGCATAATGAGGGGTATGAATCGCGTATCGTACGTTGAGCTTGCAATGATGGTTATTATACCGTGTTTATCTGTGCGGATGGTTGCGCCCCAATTTGTTGAAGCGAGCCCGGAGGCAAAGGTTTGCGAACTGATTGATGAGCTCGACCTGTGCCGTGCCGAGCACACCGGCCAGCTTGCTCTTACTAATACATTCGCCAGTTTTGAAGCGGCGATGACAACAAAGGTCGGGCAGTATGGTCCGTACATCAAGGAGATTCCCACGAATCCTTTTAACAAATTTGAGACGGTGAGGTTCGACGGGGAAGCGGCAGGCGCCGGTAAGGCCAGGTGGCGGCTCGATACGGCGAGCGGTTTGTTCCAGGCTGACAATGTGGGGTATGCAACCCTGTGAAAAGCCCAGGGAGGTGTTGTTTAACCAACGACGATACGACGCAAGACCAGAGTCATCTACGAGAGTCGTGAGACTGACAAATGTGCTGGCCGTGCTGAGGCAAACGCTGATAAAAGGTCAGCATTTTTAATAATAGCTATGAAGAAGCGGACAGACAAAAATCGAAAGGGATTTTCCTTGGCTGAGGCGATGATGGCGACGGTCGTATTAGGTATTGCTGCGGCCGGGGTTCTCGTGCCATTTACAACAGGGGCGAGGGTACGGGCCGAGGGCACTCGTCGGACGCTGGCGGCGAAGTTAGCAGGCGATTTGATGGAGGAGATTATTAACACACCATTCGACCAAATAATAAGCCAGTATGACGGTCACACAGAGGCGCAGGGACAGGTCAAGGACGCAAACGACGTAGTATTCAGTGATTCAAATTATGCCAATTTCAGCAGGGGTGCAAGCTGCGCGTATGTATATGTGCCGCCGCAGAGTGAGCTGTTCGCTGCACCGAATTTTATCTGGGTTACGGTCCGTGTGTATTACAGCGGCAGCGAAATGGCGGTTATAAACCGGTTGATAGGTGAGCATTGAGCCAAGGCGTAAAAGGCAACGGTTTGAAGTTATGAAGAAATTACAACCATCATCCCGAGGTTTTGGTACTAAGGGACTTACGCTGGTCGAACTGCTGATGGCGCTGGCTGTCACGAGCGTTATTTTGACCGCGGTGGTCACGTTGGCCCACGCTTTGGATACGGCGAATGATGTCAGCGATGATACGAGCCAGAAGCAGGCACAGGTGCGTTATGCCACGCTCAGGATTTCAGAGCTGATAAGACACTGCAAACTTATATGCGGGGCACCGGGTGATGATTTGTGTATCTGGCGCGCTGATGATAACGGCGACGATAAGATTAATCCAACTGAGTTAGTCTATATAGAATCGGGTACAGGGAGAGACTTTTTACAGTTACTGGACTTTACGTGGTCGGCGAGCTGGAACCTTACTTTGTTCGAAACTCAAGATATCAATACGAAGGATGCTCTGGTAATGGCCTGCGATGAGAGGAGGATGCTGGTGGTGCCGGAATGCAGCAACGTCCGGTTCGCGTTTGATGAGGCACCACCGATGAGTAAGCTGGTAAGTATCTCATTTGAGCTTTATGAAAATGGTGTTACCCGGCAGTATCAGATAAACGCCTCGCTTCGCGGGTGGACGGGGCATCTGCTGAATGCGACCGCAGACGCAATTGTAAGTGACGACGATTAGATATGAACGACAAAAGAGCCAGAACTCATAGAGCAGGGACGGCACTACTTGTTGTGCTGATTATCGTGATGGCGATAACAATTTTATCGTTGGGCTTTCTGTCACGAAGTGACGTCGAGCTGGCGTGTGGTGAGAATACGATACTTAGAACGCAAATGGATTACTTAGCCGAATCGGGACTGGAGCACGCGAGAGGGCTCATCGTCAATCCGCAGGACGTCAGCTCTGAATACTGGACGGGCGCAGAGGGGCTGCAACTGGTTCCAGGCAGCAATGATTACTACGATGTCAACGTAGTTAAGCTGGGTGAGTGTAACTACCAGATAACCTGTGACGCATACAGAATGAAAAATGGTGAACGAATTGGCAGCAGCAGGCTGACGAGTGAGCTGCGTCTCGACCCGGTGATAGCATTCTGGGCTGGCGGTGCCTGGCAAAGCGAGGTGCAGACCACAGTCAACGGCGACGTTTATTGCGACGGCAGCTTAGGAGGTGAAGGGGACATCAACGGTGATGCGTTTGCAAAGTTGGGCATAACGGCATTATACATTGAAGGCCGGAAAAACGAAAACGTTACCCAGTCACCTGTGGCCTGGGCCGGACTTGACATAAACGATTTTAGTTCGACTTACTACTATGGGTTAACAAGTCATTCGGTTCAAGATATCAGCTCGGGTGTTTATTCCAATTGTACGTTTGGTTCGGCTTTGAGCGAGCCGCCGGAAGTCTTTTATTGTGCTGGGGACATCGAGCTTGCCGGCGGCGTAACGATAAACGGGATGCTGGTAGTTGGACAAAACATGATAGTAAGCGATGCGAACAGCAGTTCGGCAAACGTGATTACGGCAGGCAAGAATTTCCCGGCCCTTCTGGTAAGCGGTGACGCGATAATGAGAACCGCCGGGACCCTGCAGGTTAACGGGCTTGCCCAAATTGGTAATAGAATAAATGTTGATGACGCGGCTGAGAACGTGGACATTGATATAGTCGGTGGTTTGTATATCGCCAACGGCGAGATCGACGGGGTAAACGGCAGCTCGCTTTCGAATTCGATTAACATCACAGCAGCTCCTGCGATAGCGTCAATCGAGATTTGGCCGACGCCGGGCAATCCCGTCAGGTGGACACCGTGCGGGGGGGCGTTTTTTAGAAGTATCGAAAGAAACTAAAGAGAGCTTATAGGACCACACAAAAGGCTGTGGGCAAAGCTGCTTATCGGCCTTTACACTCAATAAAAAGAAAAACCAGAAGTATGTTAAACACACCAATTACTTATCCAGGTCCGGACGGGCCATCGGGTTAGCTCGATGGTTTCTGTCGTATCACTTTAACGATTGTACGGGTTTTGCTGACCCTGCTCTTAGTAGGGCGTAGAAACGGCATTTAACACCGGTTCCGGTGTATGTAAACGACGCGAATTGGGCGAACGCACCCGGAGGCATTTTACAACCCGAAAATATAGTGGTTTTAGAGGGCTCAAGGGGTCGTTTTGAAGCGGTGAGAGGGCGGTAAAGACAGACGTGAAAGAGGACGAAAAAAGAACGGAGGAAGGGATTCCCAGGGCATCAAAATAAAGAGGGAAGGGTAGTAAAAATGACGAATTCATGGCATTGGCTATTGGGCTGTTTCTGCCGTAACCAAACGGGCAAATACGATTGTCGAGGTGCGAGCGGCGGCTTTACCATGATAGAGGTGCTGGTCGTGGTGGTAATAATCGCCATCGCGGCAATGATGATTATACCTATGATGAGCTCGGCGGCCGACATGCAGCTTCGCTCCGCCGCAAACATGATTGCAGCGGATTTGGAGTATGCCAAAAGCATGGCAATCGGCAGACAAAAAGTATATAGTGTTCTTTTCGATGCATCCGCGGAGAGCTACCAAATCGAGGACCCCAATGGAATAATCAACCACCCCGTAAAGAAGGGGTTTACGTACGTAGTGAATATGGCCAGCGACGGCCGACTCGACCAGGTCGATATTGCCAGTGCGGATTTTGACGCGACCAGCACGGTCAAGTTTGATTACCTCGGAAGTCCTTACAACGGTAACGATACCCCTCTCAACAGCGGGACCATTACCCTGCAGGTACGAGAGATAACGATGACGATAACTGTAGAGCCTGTTACAGGTTTTATCTCGATTTCGGACTGATTCAGAAGAGAGTCGTAGATGATAAGCTGGAGAATGAAAACACGGGGTTTGCGGCCTATAGGACTGGACATAGGGCATAGCTCCATCAAGATGATACAACTGGCGGTCAACGGGGAGCAGGTCAGTGTCCATGCAGCAGATAAAATTCACATTGACCGTGATGTGAACGGCGATTCGGAAGAAAGGAGAAGCTTTGTCATTTCAACCATAAAGCAGATGTTAGTACGGGGCAACTTTCAGGGTAGGAATGTGGTCTCGTGCCTGCCGAACGACAAATTGAAAATAACCAGTCTCAGGCTGGCTGAGGCGGAAATGGGTGAAATCGAGCAGGTGCTGCGAAAAGAGGTAAGCCAGCGCTTCGGGCTTAACCCTGAGAGGGACTTAATCAACTTCTTAGTAGCGGGAAGCACGCGGCAGGGTGATGAGATCAGGAAGGAGCTGATATTGTTTGCCGCAGACAACGAAACAATAAAACAGCACATTAATATGCTTGAAGAGGCGCGGCTCAGACCGGTCGCAATAGATACCGTCCCGTGCGCGTTGTTCAGGAGCTTCGAGAGATTACTGAGGCGTCAAGAAGATAGAGAGCACACGGTCGTCTTCGTAGATTTGGGAAAGCGGTTCACGACCGTTGTTTTTGGCTGCGGAGGCGAGATTAGTTTTGTCAAGCAGATGCAGCTTGGCGGGGAAAAATTTAACCACGAAATCGCAGCCAAATTGGGCATCAGCGCCAAGGAGGCGGAGATTCTTCGAGAGCATCTGCGAAGCGACAGCTCGGCCTCGGAAACGGGTATGCAAAACGGCAGAAGCGACAACCGCATTGACGCTTTAACACGGCAGGCGGTAACTGACGCAATCGGCGCAGTTGCGGAAGAGCTGGCAAGAGAAATATCGTTATGTTTTAGATATTATACAGTAACTTTTAGAGGCAAGCGCGTGGAGCGGGCGGTTCTGACCGGGGGCGAAGCACACGAAGGTATTTTGCTTGATGTTTTACGAGGGCAACTGCCGGTTGAGATTGAGGTAGCACAGCCCCTGAAAGGCTTTGACATGACAGACGTGAAACTCGATGTGTGCAAGCGCGGCTCACTTTGTGACTGGGCTGTGGCCGTCGGTCTTAGTCTGAAGGGTTGGCAGACAGCTGACAGTGAAGAGACAGAACATCGGTGTGTGAGGCAGACAAGAGACCGCAGGGGACGTGATAACAATGAAAGAAATTGATTTTCTTCCAAGCTGGTACAAAAGCGGCAGACGGCAGCAGATTAGCTACCGGACACAATATATCGCTTTAGGTGCGATATTTGTTGCGATGATGCTATGCAATCTTGTTGCCACTGTTTCGATCTCCAGAGCGACAAAGGAGCTTGCCCAAGGGCAACTTAAGGCAGCATCTGCACAGGATATATCACAAGAATTCACGCTTGTTAAAAACGCAGTGACCGAATTGGAGAAAAAGGTCGGAATCCTGGAAAGAATAGACTCCAAAATTGATGTCGCGAGCGTTCTGGGCGAGTTGAGCTTTTTAATCGATAAAAAGATAGTACTGAGCAAAGTTGAACTCGTCGCGGAGAAGCTGGGAGATTGGGCGCCGGAGCAACCAGGCAGCGGTTCCGTTATTAAAGCTGTGGGTTCTAATTTTGTCGGTAAAAAAAGAGCACCACTGGGCAACGTGAGGTTTAAGGTGGTGCTCAGCGGAGTGGCGGCAGATGCAAGCGAAGTAGCGGAGCTGACATGCAGGCTGGAAGAGTCGGCGTATTTTCGGCACGTTTATCCATCTTTTTCGCGAAGCGTAATGATAGAACCCGGAAGCAATACTATCGGAGAACGTCTACAGGTAACTGAGTTCGAGATAAGCTGTCATCTGGCAAATTATCAGCAGGCAGCTGTTGTTCTGGCTAAGGAACAGCAAAGCAGAAGCTGGTGGAGAAAAGGTGCACTCTGATGCTGTTTGGTAAAAGGCAACAAATAATAATCTTGATTTTGGCCGGGATGCTGGTGGCCGATTTCGCCTTGTTCGGATACCTGCCCCTGCGGCAACGCATGAGAGCTGTCAAACAAAGAAGGGCCCTGCAGGCAGTTGGCATTGCTAAGGCCTCGGCGCAGAGCACACAACTGCCCAGCCTCAAAGAGCAACTGGCAAAATTAAAAAGGGCAGTTGGCAACTACGAGCGACAGGTCCCCGCGCAAAGAGACATCGGTGTGTTTTTGCATAGAATAGCCGATTTGATGGATGAACATAATCTCCGCGAACAACTGATTCAACCCGGCAACGAAATAGAAGCGGAGAATTTAAGCTGCATACCCATCAGCATGCGCTGTAAAGGCAGATTGACCGAGATATTCGAATTTTTTAAATCGCTGCAGAGCTTGGACAGGCTGGTCCGCGTTGAGCAGATAAAACTTGTCAACGACAGATATTTCAGCGGCGAGGCGAGTATGGAGACAAGCGCGGTGGTTTATTACAGATACAAAGCTAAACAGGGATAAGAACGGTTTAATCCAATAAGGCAAGAGCAACATGCGGCAATATACGAGAAATGAGGGCAACAGAGCCAGCAGGCTTCTTAGTCAACTGGCGGCAGACAAGAAAAAAACCGTCATAGTGCTTTGTCTGATTGGCGTGATGGTCTTTATGTGGGCCAAAGTGCTCGGTAAAGAAGCGTCCCGGAGCGCCGAGGCAAGAGAACGGACAGGGCAAACAACCTCAGAAGGGTCGGGATCGCAAGCAAAAATATCGTTTATAGAACCGCCCAAAGTCGAAGGGCGAAACGACGCACTTACAAGAGATTTTTTTGACGTAGAAGGGTGGCAGGAATTTATGGAAAGTCAGGTCGCAAACTCAGACGGCACTAAAGCAGTGAACATTGTTTCAAGAGGTGGTAGTAAAGAAGTAGTAAAGCGGGTTGCAGGCAAGCTCAAGCTGGAAGCAATAGGCCTAAGCGAGAAGCCCGAGGTTTTTATAAATGACAGGCTGCTGACGGTGGGGGGCAAACTGCTCGTCAAAGATGGGACCGAGACGTATGAATGTGAAGTAGTGAGAATTGAACGAGACATGGTGTTAATAAGATGTGGAGAAGGGGAAATAAAACTGAAACTTATGCAGTTAAATGAAGTAGGTGATTAAGCAAATCGGAAGAGAGGTTTTTCAAGAAAAGGAGCTAAATTATGTATTGTGAGAAAGATTCAAGCAGCAATGTGAGAAAGAGAAGTAAGTTGATGGTATGGTGCATTGTATTGGCCGTAATGGGAGCCATTGCAGTCGGAGACGTCGAGCAGGGCCCAGCAGAGGCTGACTGGGACCAATCGCAGATGGGTGGTATTGAGGCAAGCGACGAAGACATCTTTATGGACAAGACAATTCAGTCAATCACCTTCAAGAAGAACATAGGGATTCGTGATGCGCTGCGGTTTCTGGCGGCCAAGTACCAGAAAAACATTGTTCCTTCAGCGAGCGTTGACGGTGTGGTTACGGTTACGAGCCTTTATGATGTGACATTTGAAGAGGCGTTGGAGGCGATTTTGGGCTACGGCTATAAGTATGACCAGGAAGACAATTTCATCAGGGTCTACACAGCCGAAGAATACAAAAAATTCAAGGAAGACAAAAGCCGAATGACGCACAAGGTCTTCAGGCTGTATTACATCACGGCGACAGAGGCCGAAAAGCTTGTCACGCCGGTGCTGAGCAGTTCGGCCATCATCCAGGCCAGCTCCGCCGCCAAAGAGGGCATATCGTTGGCCAAAGAGGGTGTAGTATCGGGTTCAGCGGTCGGCGGCGACAGTATGGCATTGCATGACAGCTTAATGATTTATGACTACCCTGAGAACCTGGCCAAAGCTGAAGAGGTCATAGCGGCGCTTGACGTCAGGCCGAAACAGATACTAATTGAAGCTACGATTCTCAGCGCTCACCTTACTGAAGGAATACAACTCGGTATCGACTGGAACACCGTAGACGGTGTCGCAGTAGAAAAACCGACAACTACGGGAGTGCAGACGGACGGATTCGGTGCTTTTGTCGAGGGAGTTACCGGGCTGACTGTCGGTATAACTAACGACCACCTTCGCGTCTTGATTCGCGCTTTAGAAACGGTCACCGATATCACTATTCTCGCAAATCCGAAGATTTTGGCCTTGAACAAACAGGTTGGAACGGTGTTCATCGGTACAAGACTGGGCTACAGAGACAGGACAACCATAGACGCCAGCGGCCAGGCTACTGTTGGCGAAGTCAAATTTCTGGACACCGGTACTAAGCTTTCGTTCCGGCCATACATCGCCGACGACGGTTACATCCGGATGGACATTTATCCGAAAGACAGTTCCGGCGAGCTGGATGAGCTAGGTATCCCGACAGAAACGACCGCTGAGCTTGTGACCAACATCATGGTCAAAGACGGCCAGACGATAGTCATCGGCGGGCTGTTTAGAGACTCGGTAACAACGACACGGTCACAGGTTCCGGTAGTGGGTGATATACCGCTTGTCGGAGCGGCGTTTAGAGGGACAGATGACAGCGTAGTCAGACAGGAGATAATAGTGATGCTCACGCCGCATATCATCAGTGATCCCGAAGAAACCGATGGAGAGGCGAGGGCAGCTGACATTATGCGAAAGCGCTATGGCGCTCGGACAACACTTCAGGGCATAAGCAGAGCGAAACTTGCCGAGGACCATTACGCGAACGCGGTCGATCACTATGCCGACGGCAACAGCGTGGCCGCTATGTACGAAGTCGATGAGGCCCTCGCGTTTCGTCCGACCTACCTTGAAGCTCTGCGTCTGAAGGAGCGAATCATCTCTGAGGTATCGCCCGATGAGGTAGGACAAATCGAGCGGATCATGCTTGAGGTTATCGAGCAGGAAGAAGCTCCGCGGTGGCACAGGTATTAGCATGTTGTGGTTCGGGGTTCCCAGACCGGTACGCGGTTCTGGGAACCCCGTTGGCGTAATCAAGCATCCGGCGGTTTTAGTACAAAACGCTGAAGGCAAAATTTTAAAACCGCGAGGATGCGAATAACTATAAAGACAACCGATGAGTTGTCGCGGCATCCAAGCCAACGCATATAGAAAGGAGATTTACGATGTTACGGAAAGCAATTGTGATGGTGACGATGGTTGTGCTGGGGCTCTGCGCGGGCTGCGAGCCACATGCCACGCAGAGAAAAGCGGCTGCGGACAGATGGAACCAAGCCACTTCTCGAATGAAGCTTCCCTTGGCTGAGCGGCAGTACAAGTCGGGAAGGTATCAGCAGGCGACGGAGACCATAGAGCAGTGTGTGAAGGCCGCCCCGGATAATCCGCAGGTTCAGCTTTTATATGGGAAAATACTGCTGGCGAGCGGGCGGCGCAGCAAGGCATCAGAGCAATTTGAGCTTGCTCTAAAATCAGACAAGAAGCGTGCGGAAGGCTGGTACTGGATGGGGGTCGTTGCTGAGGAAAGCAGAGACTACGACAGAGCCTGCGAACAATACATCAACGCCTCGCAGCTGGAACCGAGCAACGTCGATTACATCCTG
>CP070715.1:2738527-2754549 GCA_020350405.1 Planctomycetota bacterium | reverse complement strand
CATTTTCAACTCAAAATTCAACACTCCAAATTCAAAACTAACGTCTAAGCCCCCATTTTTCGCTCAAAATCAAGCATCCTCTTCTTGACTCTCGCCCCCCCTGCTCCGCTGAATCCCCCTAACTTGCCATTCGCGCAAATCACCCTGTGACAAGGAATTATAAGCGGCAGCGGATTTCTCGCCAGCGCCCCCCCGACCGCCCTCGCCGCCCCGACCCGGCCAACCCGCCCGGCCAACTCACCATAACTTATTGTCTCACCGTACTTTACATCCCTGCGAAGCGATTCCAGCACGCCTCTTCCAAACTCGCCGACCTCATCCAGTACAACCGGAATATCCCTCCCAAAATCTACGCAAGCTCCTTCATAATAAGCACTTACAAGCTCCTGCAACCCCTTCATAAATGCCCTGTCCCTCCGCCTGGCCACCAAGCCCTTTAACAGCCTGAACTTAACGTAATCCCGCCGCCCAGGCAAACACGACCTCCAAAGTCCCCTATCATCCCCCGCTAACCCAAAATATCCCCACCGCGTCCCAAAAATCACATATTTTGCCACTTTCTCCATTTTATCCTCGCTTTCAGCACAATTTCATTTCTAATCAGTCAAATTCATTGACGCAACACCAAAATTCTGGTAGGGTTATGGGTTTTTACAGAAAATGACCGCGCCTGCGGACACCGAACATTTGTTTTTAGACGCTTGCTTTTGATATCTAACTTATGTCTCTCGAACAACTTAGAAAACGCATCGACGAAATTGACCAGCAGCTTGTAAAGCTGCTTAACGAACGAGCGCGCGTCGTCATCGACATAGGCAAACTAAAAAACAAAACTGGCGGACAAATCTACGCGCCCGACCGCGAAAAAAAAGTTTTTGAAAAAATGGTCAAGGCAAACAAAGGCCCCCTCCCGGACAAATGCCTTATAGCCATCTGGCGAGAGCTAATGAGCGGCTCGTTCGCCCTCGAGAGACCATTGCGGATTGGTTATCTGGGACCGGAGGGCAGCTTCAGCCACACCGCGGCAATGCTTAAATTCGGCCAAAGTGTCGAATACGAGCCATTAGTCGATATCACAAGCATCTTCGATGAAGTCAGCAAAGGTCACTGCGATTTAGGCCTTGCGCCGATAGAGAACACTACAGGCGGCGGCGTAATAGAGACGCTCGATGCCCTGATAGACTCCGACGTGAAGGTGTGCTCCGAGGTTCTGATGGCAATTCATCACAATCTACTGGCAAATTGCTCGCTGGAAGAAATCGCCAAGATTTACTCAAAACCCGAAATATTTGCGCAGTGCCGAAACTGGCTAAGCGCCACCTTCAAGGACACACAGACGGTCCCTGTCGCTTCCAGTGCCAAAGCTGCGCAAACAGCGACAGATAAACAAGGCGCCGCGGCGATTGGCTCTGTCGTAGCCGCAGAGTTGTACGACCTGAGAATTGTCTGCGAACATATTGAGGACAACCCCAATAATATAACGCGATTCCTGGTCGTTAGCCGCGAAGATGCAAAACCGACCGGCGAGGATAAGACCGCTATATTATTCAGCACCGCACACAAAGCCGGTGCTCTGGCTGATGTGCTGGAGGTCTTCAAGCGATACAATATCAACCTTACAAACATAGAATCCAGGCCCAGCAAGAAGAGGCAATGGGAATACTATTTCTTTGTGGATTTCCTCGGCCACAGGACGGAAGAACATGTAAAAAAGGGCATGGAAGAGGCTCGTGAGCACTGTTTACAGCTCTCTATATTAGGCAGTTTCCCGAGGGCAACAGAGTTACTTTAACGGACTATTGATAAGGAGTAGTTGATTTTGCCAGGAGAGTCGTTTATGAGAAAGCCGTTTGTGGCCGGCAACTGGAAAATGAACACCGACAGTCACACCAGCGTAAGTCTCGCCGAAGCAGTTGCTTCCGGCTCGTCGGATGTCGCTGAGCAGGTGCACATAGCGGTAATACCACCTTTTGTGTACGTTCCGGCAGTGGTTAAAGCGGTCAGCACCGCACGTATTGCCGTCGGCGCTCAGGACATTTACTACGAGCAGAAAGGGGCCTTCACCGGCGAGATAAGCCCCTCAATGCTAAAAGATATTGGCTGTACGTATGCCCTGTGCGGCCACTCCGAGCGCAGGCATGTTATCGGCGAGACTGACAAACTGATAAACAAGAAGGTAAGTGCTGCAATATCCGGCGGCCTGCTGCCGATATTATGTGTAGGCGAACTGATTGAACAGCGCAAAGCATCTGAGACAGAAGAAGTTGTGACAAGACAGATAAAGAACGGTCTGGCCAGCTTAAGTGCCGGGAAGGCCTCGGCCGTAACCATAGCTTACGAGCCGGTTTGGGCCATCGGGACGGGTCTGACAGCAACACCGCAGCAGGCGCAAGAGGTTCACGCCCTGATAAGAAAGCTGATTGGCGAGATGTATAGCAGCCAGCTGGCTGAGGAGATTCGCATCCTCTACGGCGGGTCGGTGAAACCCGGAAATGCAGCTGAGCTGATGGCTCAGAAAGATATAGACGGTCTCTTGGTCGGCGGAGCAAGCTTGAACGCGGATGATTTTGTCTCCATAATTCAGGCAGCCGCGTAGTTGTGGTTCCGGCAAACCAAGATTACAAAAAAAAGAGGATTTGGAAGAAACGAAAATGATTGTTTTTTCAGTGTTGGCTATAAGCTTTATTATGAATGTCGTCGCCGTGCTTTTCCTTATATGTGCGGTGGTGCTGATTTTAATCATTCTGATTCAAAAGGGCAAAGGCGGCGGTTTGAGTGGCGCGCTCACCGGAGGTGCCGTAAGCGGGCTTCTGGGTTCGAAAAGCAAGGAACCGCTGACTTGGATTACAATAACACTCGTGGGTGTGTTTTTAACACTTGCTATAGTAATGGCTAAATTCTACAAACCGGTTATCAGCGACTTTGAGGCAGGTCAGTTCCAGGAGGCGCCGGTTCGACAAGAGCAACCAAGAGGCCCAGGATTACCATCTCCGATTGAGGACATCGGAACTATGCCCACAGATGAAAACGCTGACGCAAATTCACTCGGCGCAACGTAAGGTTGGTTCGACAGGACACAATAACCCGCATGAGCCGTTGGATTTCGTTCGAAAGTGGAGTGCCATGATAAACAGTATGACCGGATATGGACAGGCACAGGGCCAGAGCAACGGTGTAACTTACATCGTGGAGATCAGGACGGTCAACAATCGTTATTTCAAGGCCAATATAAAGCTGCCGGAGGCGGTAGCGTTCCTTGAGGAAGATATTGATAAACTTCTGCGGGAAAACGTATTGCGAGGGACGGTAAATTACGTTCTTCGACTAAAAGAGATTTCTGCAAGCGAATTGTATGATATAGACGAGAGGGCCCTGCGAGCCATTGTGGAAAGGTTGAACAGGATAGCGTGCTCGGCTGATATTAAATGTAATATTGACGTTGGCAGTCTTTTGGCACTTCCAGGGATACTAGCACCGGCATCACCGGACGAGAAAGCAGCAGAACGAATTAAGAAAGAAGTTTTGAGCACTACGCAAAAGGCGATAGACCAGCTCAAACAAATGCGCGCTGCTGAGGGCGCGGCACTCGCAGCCGATTTGGGTAGTCATTGTAAGGCTATGAGTGAGAACCTCGGGCAGATATGTGCCCGTAGTTCAGTCGTCTTGCAGGAATATCAGAAAAAGCTCAAGAAAAGAGTCGATGAGTTGCTTGCGGATGCAAAGCTGAAGCTCGATGAAGAGACGCTTGCCAGAGAAGTAGCGGTTTTTGCCGACAGGTCCGACATATCAGAAGAGATTACCCGACTGGATTCACATCTGCAGCAGTTTACTGAAAGCTGCCAAGGCCAGCCTAAAGGCACGGCGGACACGGGCAATGCTGCGGCCGGACGCAGATTGGAGTTTCTCAGTCAGGAAATGCTGAGAGAAATCAACACCATCTCAAGCAAGGCCTCTGATAGTGAGATTACCCACTGGGTCGTCGATATTAAATGCCGGATAGACCGCATTAAGGAGCAGGTCCAAAACATAGAGTAAAAGCGCGAAAAGCACAAAACCAAAACTGAAAATGTAAAATATTAAACCGTGCTTTCAGCTTGTAGCTTGATATCGCTGAATGAAAGAACAAACGGACAAAAAAGGCAAAGTGGTGATAGTGAGCGGCCCGTCGGGTGTGGGCAAAAGCACGATTTGCGAAAAAGCAGTCAAACAGCTAAACAACGCCTACCTTAGTGTCTCGGTAACCACTAGGCCCAAAGCTGAGAGCGAAGTTGACGGCGAGGATTACCGGTTTATCTCAGAAGAGGAGTTTAAGGAGCAATTCAACAAAGGCCTGCTGCTGGAGCATGCCAAGGTATTCGGTCACCACTACGGAACACCAAAGGACAAGGTGGACGAAGCGTTGCAGGCCGGTAAAACCGTCATCTTAGAAATAGACGTTCAAGGCGGCAAACAGGTAAAAATGGTATACCCCGACTCAACAATGATTTTCATCTTACCACCCACACAAAGGGAACTAGCAGAGCGTATGAGTTTTAGAGCCAGAGAAGACGCTGAAACAGCAGAGGGGAGATTAGACGAAGCAGGCACCGAAATCGCTGCTGCCTGGCAATACTATGAGCATATGGTCATAAACGATGATTTGGACCAGGCAGTAAAAGAGGTGGTGCAGATTATTGAAGGGTCACAAGGACAGTAAGAGGGCTTAGGAGAGTTATCATTTTGTAGGATAAGTACTCCTGGAAAGAATGCAAAATGGTGCCCGGTCTTCTGGACAGAGCATTGGAGAAATAGAATGATAGAGGAGCTCAAGAGCACAGAGATAATCAACAAGGTTGGCGGCAAGTTCAAGCTTACAGCGCTTATTCAAAAACGCCTAGACGAATTGATGCAGGGGGGCCGGCCGTTAATAGAGGACGCCGAAGGCAAAACACATCTGGAAATCGTCATCCAGGAAATTCTTCAGGACAAGATCGCCGTCGACCAGGAAACCAGCGGCATTCAAGGATCTGAAGAATAATTAGACTGACGATGCCCAAGAAAAAAACAAATCTTGGTGGTCTGAACATACTGCTGGGTGTCAGCGGGGGAGTCGCTGCATACAAGGCGATTGACCTGGCGAGTAAGCTATGCGCCTGCGGTGCGAAGGTGAACACGGTAATGACGGAAAATGCCTGCCAACTCGTCGGGCCAAAAAGCTTCGAAGCCATTACCACTTCGCCAGTCTTTACCAGCTTATGGGGCCCGTCCGAGGGTTACAAAATCGACCATATAAACCTCGCTAGCTGGGCTGATATTGTTGTCGTGGCACCCGCAACCGCCAATATAATAGGCAAGATTGCAAACGGCATATGTGATGATTTGCTTAGTACGGTTCTCTGTGCATGCTGGGGCAAGCCGACGCTTTTGGCCCCTGCGATGAACGACAATATGTGGAACAATCCCGCCGTCCAGCGCAACGTAAAGCTCGCTCAAGAAATGGGCTTTGAATTAACAGGTCCAGAAACCGGGCGGCTTGCCTGCGGCGAAGAAGGTGTTGGTAGAATGTCGGAGCCGCAGGGTATTTTGGGCGCAATCGAAAAAATGGCTTCTAAAATCAAACGCAAGAAAAGATAAACCAGCCGGCAAAATGCATTTTCAGAAACGACCTGGCAGTCTGCGCTTTCTAATCACAGCAGGTGGTACCCGCGAACATATTGACCCGGTGCGTTTTATCTCCAACGCAAGCAGCGGCAGAACCGGTTTCGCGATTGCCCGCGCAGCACTTAAAGCCGGCCATAAAGTAACGCTCGTAACGGGACCAGCTACCCACCGGCTACCAAATAAAGCAAGAGTAGTCAAAGTCGAAACTGCAGCCGAGATGTTTGAGGCGGTAAAGAAACATTTTAATAAATGCGACTGTCTAATAATGGCCGCGGCCGTGGCCGATTACACCGTTGCCAAACCATCAAGAACGAAAATAAAAAAAACCAACAAGTCGTTGACCATTGAATTAAAACCAACGTCAGACATTCTAAAATGGGCAGGAAGACACAAAACCAGGTGCCAGGTCGTCGTCGGTTTCGCTCTGGAAGACAAAGCCATGCGAGCCCGGGCCGAAAAGAAAATGAAAGATAAGAACCTTGATATGGTTATCGCCAATTCTCCCGCCGCAATCGGTTCGGCCAATTCAACCGTTCAGATAAAAACCTTAAACCACAAGTGGGTAAAGCTTCCCCAAGCAACGAAAGACACGCTTGCCAGACACATAATACGACTGATGCAAACGTTCCCTGTTTAAAGACCGGCTTTTTGTGGATGAGCTTACGGCTCAAGGTTTATGTAAACGGCACAAAGGCATGAAAAACAATCGGCGTTATTTGATATGCTTGGTTTTGTCCATCATTACTATTGCTATCTACTGGCAAGTGCTACATTTCGATTTTACGTACTTTGATGATCCTAAGTATGTCACCGAAAATCCAAATGTACAACAAGGTCTGACCTGGGACAGTATCCGCTGGGCTTTCACAACCGAACACGCAAGTAATTGGCATCCGCTGACGTGGTTGTCATTGATGCTGGACCGAGAACTTTTCGGCCTCAATGCCGGTGCGTTTCATCTGGTCAGCTTATTGCTTCACGTCGCCAATACCATTCTGCTGTTTATCGTACTAAATCGTTGTACTCGCGCGTTGTGGCCCAGTGCTTTTGTCGCCATAGGATTTGCACTGCACCCTCTTCATGTCGAATCCGTTGTCTGGATAGCTGAGCGGAAGGATGTCTTGAGCGCTCTGTTTTGGATGCTGACAACACTTGCTTACGTTCGCTATGTCGAGCAGCCAAAAATTGCCCAGTATATGACGGTATTTTTGGTCTTGGCGCTGGGCCTTATGGCAAAGCCGATGCTGGTAACGCTTCCCTGTGTCTTGCTTCTTTTGGACTACTGGCCGCTTAAGCGAATGGAACTTGAGCAATCCACAGGTGATAAGGACGTCGGAGTAAATCGCTCGTCCAGTCTCGGCAGCCGAAAGCCGCTACTCTTTTTGGTCCTCGAGAAGGCCCCTTTTTTCGCATTGGCGGCTGCTTCAAGCATAGTGACACTGATTGTGCAGAAAAGGACTGTAATGTCGATGGAAACGTTTTCTTTGAAAGCTCGTGTCACTAATGCTTTGGTCTGTTATGCAACCTATATTGCAAGAGTCTTTTGGCCTGTGCGGTTGGCGATATTTTATCCGCATCGGGGGGACACACTACCGGAATGGCAAGTTGCTTTCGCCATTGTGGTGCTGGTCTTCATATCTACGTGGGTGATTCTGTCGGGTCGGAAAAGGCACTACTTGGTGGTGGGCTGGCTGTGGTACCTTGGGACCCTTTTACCGGTTATCGGGCTGGTCCAAGTTGGCGCTCAGGCCATGGCTGACCGATATACCTATCTACCCCTTACGGGGTTGTTTATTATCATAGCATGGTCCGCTCGTGACCTCGCTGCCCAATGGCGATACAGAAGGACCATACTTGCGGTCGCAGGCCTCATACTATGTGCAGCTTTGATGCTTAGTAGCTGGGTACAAATCCGCCACTGGCGGAACAGTATTACATTATTTGAACATGCACTTAATGTCACCTCGAACAACTACTTAGCACATTACGGTCTTGGTGTCGCCCTTGCCGAAGAGGGCAAGACTGAGCAAGCTATAGAACATTATAAGACGGCGCTCGGAATAAAACCCGACTATACTGACGTGAGTTTTAATCTGGCCAAAGCTTTGGCCGAGCAGGGCAGGATCAGAGAAGCTATACCGCATTATAACGAAGTGCTGAAGTCAAAACCAGGCGACGCAGATGTCTATAATTCGCTTGGATTGGCCTTAGTGGAGCACGGTGACCTTGAGCAAGCGTTTAGCGTGTACCGCAGCGGATTGGATTTTAATCCGAAGAATGCACACCTGCATTCCAACCTCGGCGTAGCCTTACTCCAACAGGGGCAATTAGATAAGGCCTTTAATGAGCTCCAGGTGGCTCTCGATTTACTCCCTGTTTCAGAAACACACAACAACATGGGGATGCTGCTGGCTTCTAAAGATCAGCTTGTCGAGGCAATAGAACATTATAATGAGGCAATCCGGCTTGATCCTCGCAACGCTAAGGCCTACTACAATCTTGGGAACGCCTTTCTTGCCCAAAGTAAGCTCGAGGAGGCAGCTGCCGGTTACAGAACGGCAATAAGTATAAAACCGGATTATGCCAAAGCCCTTGGCAATCTGGCAGTGGTGCTATCGCAACAAGGCAAACTCGACGAAGCCATTTACTATTTTACTGAGGCGGCAAGGGCCGAACCGGGCGACGTAGAATTCCGCTGCAACCTTGCCGACGCCCTCTTAGAGAAAGGCCAAATCGAAAAGTCTGCCAAAGAGTATCGCGAAGCACTCCAAATCGAGCCCGGACACCCGCGAGCTCATCGGGGGCTAAAAGATATGGAGGAAAGAAAAACTTCGGCCGATAGTCCTTGATGAATCGTAATACGTGTCAAAATAAACTGTTCAGATGAAAACGCCTCACGCAAAATGGCTGAGACTTCCCCGCGTACGCAAAGCGATAATCGCAAGACAAATTATTGCCTTGATAGAAATTACTTAGCAGGCATTTCCTGTTGTGGCCCAGCTATTGAGCGGTAAAAAGCGTCCTGTTCGTTAACCGAATAACGACCATGGCAAGTGCCGCTCCGATCAAATCGGAGACCGAGTCGAGACAGGTGTTGAGGTATCCTCCGACGTTAGATTCAGGGACAGTCGATGAAACCATAAACTCGACTATTTCGTTAAATGCGCCAGCTCCCAAGCCCGCTGCAACAAGTACAACAGACAAGGCGGCCCAGCCTTTAACATCAGTGCGGAGCAGGGGCTTGAGCAGGTAAAACAAGGTTATTGTAGCTACCCCAAAACCTATGATATGTACCAACTGGTCGTAGCGGAAGACCGGGTAACGCTCAGATAATGATATTATCATCATTTTATACAACAGTGTTCCATTGATATGAACTGAGCCGCCGGCCATGTGCATTACGGCCCAGAGTACCAGCCCCCATAATACACTATTCGGGAAATATACTTTCTCCTTTGTGACGATAAAGATGACAAGGAAAACAATTATGACACCAACATAAATGATAAATTCATAGTTTTTCCTCGTGACAAAGTGAGCTGAAAAAACAGCTAAAGCGCACAGAATCGAAATTAATATTGGCCATTGTCCTTTTCTAAGCCACATGTTCTTACTCCTTTGGGCCGTTGTATCCCACCACACTAGGTTCATCTACTCTTTTATGCCGAGGTCGTCTTTTGTCAATATGCTCTCGAATTTGTAGCCGGCCTGGGTGACATTTTCCCCAGCGCCCTGTTTCCGGTCAATTACACAGACGATTTTTTTAACCGCTGCGCCCGCTTCAGTAATAACTTTCGCGGCTTCGAGGACCTGACCGCCGGTTGTGGCTATGTCCTCAACCAGCAGAACGACGTCGCCCGCCTTTAACACTCCCTCGACCATTTTGCCGGTGCCGTAACCTTTTTTGGCGTTGCGGACGATTATCCAATTTTTGCCGGAGTGCATCGCCGTCGCCGCCGCCAGCGCCACGCCGCCCAATTCGGCTCCGGCTATCAATGTTACATCGTCGGTAAGATGCTTCGCAAATTCTTTTCCGAGGGCCTCAAGTATGTCCGGGCAGGTTTCGAACAGATACTTATCAAGGTAATACTTGCTTTTCTTTCCGCTTCGCAGTGTAAAATCGCCTTCGAGATAAGAGGTTTGCTTAATGCGTTTTATCAGTTCTTCTCTGGTCATAATATAAGTTACCTTGGAGACAGATTTCAAAAACAACTATTCTTTATTTATTCCAATCGACTAAAACATGCCAGCAATACCTATTTATGAAACAAAAAAGGTAATACACATCCTGTAATGAACCTGCCAGCATCGGAGCACAAAAAAGCGATGCTTTCTGCGACATCCTGCGGTGAGGTATTGGGGCGCTCTTGCCATGCGGGACCATGGTCACACTGTTCAATAGCTTCGGTTAAGCTTTCGATTGCAGGTACAGGTCCTGGACCAATAATATTGACCGTTACACCATTGCGCCAAGCCTCATCGCGTGCTTGGAGCAACGCATGTACTCTGGCGGCCTTAGCCACATTGTAAGAGTAAGCAGGTGAGTCATAAGGTGGCAACAGGGCAATACCAATTACTCTTCCCCACTTCTGCTTATACATTTGAGGCAGCACCAGTGGCATCAAATGGAAGAAAGGCGCAACCTCTTGCTGAATGTCCTCTATCGCAGCGGATGAGTTAATCTTGTCGATAGGTTCTGGATGCCAGCCTGCACCGGGATTGATGATGCAAATATCAATCTGGCCAAAATCGTCAAGCGCTTTAGTTACTAACTTTTTGCAATCATGGGCTTCAAACACGTCAGCTTCTATGGCAATTGCATCACCATCTCGGTTTTTGATATGGTTGACTATGGCTTGTGCTGTATCTTTACTCGTACGATAATTTACAGCAAGTTTTGCACCTTCACGAGCCAACGTAAGCGCAATACTGCGCCCCATACCATTGCCTGCAGAACCTGTTACTAAAGCTACCTTGCCCTTCAACTTCACCTTATTGGTTAAACCTTAAGTTCTACTTTTCGATCCAATTCTTTGCGGTACTTTCTGCGGACAGGCACTACTATATCTCTTACGAATTCATCGACCTGCTGTGGCGCCCTGCCGACATAGTTTTTCGCATTTAGAACACTCCTGAAGTCGACTCTGCCAAAAGCGTCATCGGCCTTCAGCCTGTCAATTAAATCGTTGCGTTTGCCCATTTGTTTAACTTGAGCGGCGGCGGCTTGCGAATGCCGTCTTATCTTTTCGTGCAGTTTTTGCCTGTTGCCGCCGGCCTTTACTCCGGCCATCAGGATATTTTCAGTGGCCATAAACGGCAGCTCCGCCGCTACTCTGGCCGCGATTACCTTCGGATAGACAACCAGACCGTCAAGCACATTTATGAGGATTTCGAGTATTCCGTCGACGGCCAGGAACGCTTCCGGAATAACGACCCTTCTGTTGGCCGAATCGTCAAGCGTTCTCTCAAGCCACTGCTCGGAGGCCGTCATCGGCGGACTCGTTGCCAGGCTCAACACCAATCTGCTAAGGGCGGTTACCCGTTCGGCGCGCATCGGATTTCTTTTATAGGCCATTGCGGAGGAACCCACTTGGGATTTTCCGAACGGTTCCTCAATTTCTTTCAGATTTGCAAGCAATCGAAGGTCGTTACAAAGCTTGTGGGCAGACTGTGCTATAGATGCAAGGGTATTGACCACAAGCGTGTCGATTTTTCGCTGATATGTCTGGCCGGTGACGGCACACGTGGTTTTAAACCCGAACGCAGCGGCAATCATTTTATCGAGCCGCTTGACCTTATTGTGGCTGCCGTCAAACAGTTCCAAAAAGGATGCCTGCGTGCCGGTGGTGCCTTTTGCACCTCTAAATGGCAGAGTTTCGAGTCTATACTCGACTTCCCGCAAATCCATCACGAACTCATAGCACCACATTGTTGCTCTTTTGCCGACGGTGGTCAGCTGGGCCGGCTGATAATGGGTAAAGCCCAGCGTGGCCAGCGAGCGATGCTTCTTGGCAAACTTAGCCAACAGACTTATAACCGCGGCCAGCTTGCCCACCACGATTTCCATCGCCTCCCGCATAATTATCAAGTCGGCGTTATCGCCGACGAAACAGCTGGTCGCCCCCAGATGAATAATCGGCGAGGCCTTCGGCGCCGCTTCGCCAAAAATATGGATGTGGGACATAACATCGTGACGGAATTTCTTTTCGTAAGCTGCGGCCTTCTTAAAATCAACATCATCGAGGTGCTTTGCCATTTCGTTTATCTGGCTTTGCTTTATGTCCAGGCCGAGTTTCCTTTGCGCCCTTGCAAGTTCAAGCCATAGCCGCCGCCACGTGCTGAACTTCTTTTGTGCCCCGAAAAGCTGAGCCATCTGCCTCGAAGCGTTTCTTTCAACAAGGGGGCTCACATAAAGGTCTTTGTTATTTGCCATTTTTCAGCCTCTTAAAGATTTATGCATTAGCTATTTCTTTCAAACGTTCGGCCAAAAGCTGTTCAATTTCTTCTGCATCCTCTGCGCTTAGTTCGAAGTCTGAAGCAGGAGCGGTTTCAGCAATCTGGTCAGGTCTTCTCGCGCCCACGATAGCGGCTGTAACCTCCCGCCGACGCAGCACCCAGCTAATCGCTAACTGAGCCAAAGTCCTTCCGTTGCGCTCGGCAATCGGCCGCAGTCGGTCAACAAGCTCCAGCGTGGCGCCAAACCGCGGCTCATGGAAATCAGGACTTCTCCTTCGATGGTCGTCCAAAGGCAGCCCCGCCAACCGCTCCTGTGAGAATGTGCCCGTCAGCAGACCTCTCTGCATGGGACTGTATACAATAACACCGATATTGTTCTTGGCGCAATAAGCCAACAGGTCGCTCTCAACTTCACGATGAATCATACTGTAGGGTGGCTGAAGCGAGGCAACGGGGGCCATTTCCCGGACCCGCTCCATCTGCTCAACGCTGAAATTCGACACGCCCATATACCGCACCTTACCTTCCTCCTTGAGTTTCGCGATTTCTTCCCACGCCTGCTCAATATCCTCATCCGGCTCGGGCCTGTGAATCTGGTACAGGTCTATTACATCTATGCCGAGCCGTTTTAGGCTCGCGTGGCATTCTTCGCGAATGCTCTTGGCCTTGAGGCAGCTTACTTTCTGTCTTTTTTCGTTCCACAGCAAGCTGCACTTGGTCGCAATGAGCGGTTTTTCTTTGGTTTGATTGAGGGCCTTTCCTACGAGTTCCTCCGAATGACCACAGCCATAGACAGGAGCCGTGTCTATCCAGTTGATTCCCTTTTCCAGCGCGGTCAGGATTGCGCCTACTGCTTCGCCGTCATCCTGCGGTCCCCAGCCGTACTGCCAGGGTCCGCCCAACGCCCACGCGCCAAATCCCACCGTCGTTAACTGCAAATCCGTATAGCCCAATTGCCTTGTCTGCATAATCGGTCCTCGAAACCACAGACTTATGCGGCAATAGCATATTACGGATTCTGCCCTTTATCAACACTTTTGTTCGTTTAGGCCGGCGCATGGAAACTGAGTAACGATTACCGGTGGTGATTTAATGATAGCCAGCTCCTGGGTAGAGGATATTCAAAGCGATCGTGTGGACAAAGTTAAAGACGGGGCCGAAGAGCTGCCAGGCAATAACCAGGCCTATCATCATATGCATCGGCTGGCATAGAAAGCTTTCATAGCGCTCGGCAGCCCGGTTCCTTAGAAAAAGCAAGAGCACGTTACTGCCATCAAGCGGAGGCAGTGGAATCAGATTGAAAACCAATAGAATCAGATTCAGTGAAAAGAGGATGCTCACCACAACAGCAACAGCATTTGCAAACCCCTCCGATGCCGCTGCGGTGACATGGGTGAAAGTGATTGTCTCTGGCGCGTGAAAAAAATCCAGAGCCATCCCACCCCGGATAAGCAGCGCCGCGACCAGCACAAGAATCAGATTGGCGGCAGGTCCCGCCAAAGCCATCCAAGCGGCCTTTTTTCTGTTGTACCTTGCCCAGTAGGGGTCAACCGGTGCGCTGGCCCAGCCTATCATCCAGCCGTAAAGGGCAAATGACAGTATAGGAATAATAACCATGCCGAAAGGGCTTCTCTTTATGTGCGGTACGGGATCCAAAGTGACCAGGCCGTAGTGGTAGGCTGTGGGGTCGCCCAGCTTTATAGCAGCAAATCCGTGAGACGCTTCGTGAAAAGTCGCGGAGAATATGAAAATCACGTACCACGCCATCCCTAAAGCAATATAATCCATTGGCACGTCCTCGTCCCTACTTGTCAGCCGAGAGCATATAAACCCCGGCGGGTTCTGTTTCGAACTCAACTACCCCTCGCATCTTACTGCTATGAAACCGATAATGCCGTGCTGGCTCACCACCCACCCGGCTGCAGAACGTCGCTTACCGCCTCGTTCCACCAGTTCGGGTCTCTGAAATACTGCTTCAGCATCATCGCAGCGTTAACGCCGTCACCAACCGCCGTTGCCAACTGCATGGCCGCACCGACCCGGCAGTCGCCAGCTACGAATACACCGGGGACGTTTGTACGAAGGTAGGCACAGTCACACTTGATAAACCCGTTTTCGGTCAACTCCACAAAACCCCTCAAAAACTCGGTGTTCGGCACCATGCCTATGAATATGAATACGCCGTCGCAGGGACAGTCTTGCACTTCACCGGTCTTGACGTTTTTGAGTTTGACTGATTGAACTTTGTCTTGCCCCTCTATGACAGTTGCTACTGTGCTGTACTTTACGAGCAAGTTCGAATTTTGCTCATTGGCCTTGCCTAAAAGCTCCTCCTGCAGGACCCTGGTTGCCCTAAACTCGTCTCGGCGGTGTATGAGCGTGACTTTGTCGGCGTACTTGGTCAGGTGTAACGTTTCCTCTAAGGCCGTATTACCACCACCGACGGCGACGACCTGCTTGCCTTTGAAGAAAGGCGCATCACATGTCCCGCAATAGCTAACACCGGCACCAGCACTTCGAAACTTTTCTTCGCCGGGGACACCAAGTTTGCGATAGTCGCTGCCAGGTGCCAGAACGACAGCCCTTGTGATGTACTTGCCCGTATCGCAGCTGACCTCGATATCGCCTTCCTGAAGCCTTTTCAGGGCTGTAACCTCACTGCTTGTTTTTATCTGTGCCCCAAAGGTTACTGCCTGCTTCTGCATTCTCTCAATCAGATCCGGTCCGGGTATCCGCTCAAAACCCGGATAGTTCTCTATTCTGTCCGTGTTGATGATCTGCCCACCGGGAACGAATTTTTCAAGCACTAATGTTTTAAGCCTGTCACGCGAGGTATAAAGTGCCGCCCCCAGACCGGCCGGCCCGGCACCAACTATGACGCAATCATAATGCTCAGACATAATAATTACCCCTTCTCAGATTTTTGCAAACATTCACGCCTTTGCGGGCTTTACGCTCCATTGGTTTCTATTCGGCCGAACTATTCAAAAAAGGAGGCTCAAACTTATCCTGCAACTGATAAAATGGAAAATTCAAAATATAGTCAGCCCACTCAGGGAATTGTTTCGCTATGTTTTCCGCGCTGGTGCGCTCGATGAGATATATTCCTCCGTGCCTCAGCAATCTCTTTGAGATGTGCCTTTGCTCGTCGAGATAGAGCCATTCTGAAAAGCCTTGACCGTCCAGGAATTCCACAGTGAACACATAGGCAACATCTTCATCGGCAGCAAAGTCCTCTGGTTCAGCCTTGGAAACAACGACCGGCACGATTGTCCCTTCAGGCTCAATTATGTCCACGAAGATTCTCTCGTGTCCGCTATCGAGCAGCGGGCCAAAAATGAGTTCACCCAAGACATCCGGTATCGCTGCAGGGCCAACTTGATAATTCTCCTCTTCGACCCGAGTGCCAAGTTTCTTAATGGTCATAATTTCGCCGTCGCCCAAGGCTACCTCGGTGCCACTTATACCTTCCATACTGCTGGTATGGCTTTTCCAGGCAAACTCGTTGAAACTGTTATCGCTTTGAAAAAAGGTTAACTGCTCGCGGTCATACCGCCTTCGAAGATAGTAAAAACTTGCCCCTTGGATATTTAATTGAGCATTCGACGCCGAGTTAACAGGCTGGGTCTTTTTTGTGAGCCCCGCCATCGTAAATCCGACGCTCCGTCCTCTCGCATCCTTAATCAAAAAAAAACTTTCCCGGCTTCGGTAGTCTGATTGAACAGCGTCTTCCGGCCCGGTCGGATACGGAGAGGGCAAAAAACGGTCGAGTCCTTGGTTCTTAATCTCTGAAACAATTTCGCTGCCAGCCTCAAACAATGGGTTGTCTTCGAATTTTAAACTCTCGGCCATGGATTCGAAAACACTCTCGGCCAAGTCGATATCACCGGTGTTTTGGTACACTTCTATATCAAGCTGGCGGTTGT
>CP070715.1:2723870-2738427 GCA_020350405.1 Planctomycetota bacterium | reverse complement strand
TTGAGCCGAATTGGGATACTTGAAAACTGTATGGGCCAGCACCGAAGCGGTTGTGAATTTTGCGAGCTCTTTAAATTTTGTTTCCAGAAGCAAGGCGAACAAGAGCCTTGGTAAGAAGCGTGGAAATGTTATGAGTACAGCCAAGGACGAGATAAAGGTGTTGTTTGTTTGTACGGGCAATTCCTGCCGCAGCCAAATTGCAGAGGGCTGGGCAAGTCACCTCAAGTCTGATTCCATCGATGCGTACTCTGCCGGGATTCGCCCGATTGGCGTTAGCCCGAGGGCGGCAAAGGTCATGGCAGAGGTCGGCGTTGATATTTCAAATCAGGCGTCCAAGCATATCGATGACTTGGGTGGGATTGATTTTGATTATGTCGTTACTTTGTGTGACAATGCCAGTGAGCAGTGTCCTGTTTTCGGCGGCGGGGCCAGGCTGATTCACAGGGCATTCGAAGACCCCTATTTCGCGACAGGCAGTGAAGAAGAGGTTATGGCGGCCTTTCGGAAGTCACGTGATGACATAAGGGCTTTTATAGAGACGCTGCCGGAGGCTTTACAAAATGAAGATGCTCAGTAAGTCAGGACAAAAGGCAAGGTTGCCAGTGGTGCTGGTCGTCGGGGTCAACAATGACCGAGGCAGATTATAGTGAGGCTATAAGAGATGAATTCTGAGGAATTTGAAAAATATACTTCCGCTATAACGCTCTCGGACATGGAGATATTTGTCTTTCCGGAGCTGATGTACAGTCTGGTTCTGGCTGACATTATGAGCCCGATTATCTGGCAGTGGCGTGAACTCGACTGCTTCAGGAAATTAGAGGGCAAGAGCAGCTATAAAAAGCTGATGCGTCTTAAGCAATTTATAATGGACGAGTACGAGTTTAATCTTGACCTGGAAACGTGGGGCCTTACAAGCAAGGCGAAGGAACTGAAGCGGTTTGAAAAATTCGTCTCTGCGGAAGATATCGCAAAGAGCAACGCTCTTTTTGGTTACCATGGTGACCAATACTACTTCGACGTGGATATTCGCAAGCACTTCGGTCTGGACAAATATGACAGTGACATTATTCCCTACTGGAAGACCGAGACGATTGAGGCCATGAATGCCTTCCGTTTCAAGGAGGGCTACAGCACGGCAGCGGGTGAGTGCGTATCGCTTGCGGCGTTGTACGTGGCGGCGGCATTCATAGTCTGCCAGATACCGCTCGAAGATATCTATATGATACTGACACCGCTTCATTCGCAAAACTTCATCGATATACAAGACGGCGTCCTGACCAACAACAGAAGGCTCGTCACCAAAGCGATGTGGTTCAACGGAACCGCTATCTCCAACAAGGCCCAGAGGGCACTTCGAAATGAGAACGTCACAATCGTGGCGCATTCCTCCGGCTATGTGCATTGCATGTACGATGATGCTACGACGAATAAAGAAGCTTACCAATATTTTACCCGGCAGCTTGCCTCGTACCTCTCGATGGAATTGACCCTGCAAGTCTTTGCAAATTTTCTGCGTTCTCATCCTAACTACCAAAAATTCTTTCAGGCATGTCGCGATTGTCGGGGACAGGCGCATTTTATAAAGGCGGAAGTTCTTTTTCACTATGAGCACGGCAGCAATTACAGGATAGCCGACGCGACGCACGAGAAACTGCTGGCCGAGGTCTCGGATGAAGATTTTGTCCCGTATCAGCTACCCGGCAGAATTCGCTGTGACGAGCTTGAAGAGTTTATTGCGAAAGAGAAGATTGATATAAAAGATTCGGGCGGCCGGATGGCTTTAGTGAAATTTATTGAAACGGTTGTTCCTGATGCACAGAAGTTTGTAGACGAGTTGGCTGATTTTGTTCACATAGAAGCAAAGCTGCCGACCTTAGACAAGAATTACCTCAAAGCTGGGCCGATTGAAATCAGCGTTGAGCAAAGCAGGGAACAGATAATCGACTATCTGCGACAAATACGCCAGGACAATACCACCGCAGATCTGGCCTTCTACGCGTACCGCGACATGGAAAGCTGTGACTGGGCCCCATTTATCAAGGCGGCGGTCGAGCGCAACCCCGCTTCGATTCAAATGGTCGAGTCCATGTCCGTCGATGAAGTGCACAGGTGGCTTGAGCAGGTGGAAAATACCTCGATTTACACGAGCAAACGGCTTGCTCAGCCGGACGAGGTGGCAAATTACAAGGCCGGCGATGGGCTCGAAAAGGCCTTTCTGCTGGCCGATATTATTCTGAACAGGCAGCCTCCTCAGGACATCGAAATAGTTGTCGACGGCGAGAATATTCTTCTAAAAGGCCCGACGGAATACCGCTTTGTATCGACCAAAGGCCTCGAAAAGCACCTTTTTATCTCGCCGGACGGGACCATAAGGATATCGAGCTGAATGGCTGATTTGGAGAGATAAGGCCAGGATACAGGATTTTAAAAAAATATTTTTTGATGTTGACAGAACATATAAGTAGGACTATAATAGTCTTATATAGTACATGTACGCTCTAATTGAAGGTTTTATCGTAGATGGACGTTTTGAGGCGAAATACAGATTATGCGTTGCGGGCGATGGTGAACCTGGCAAGACATTACGGCCGGGAGTCGGTCTCCACCAAGCAGATAGCGAGTCAGGAAAATATCTCGTATCAGCTTGCCTGCAAGATACTGCAGAGGCTTCATAATGCCAAGCTGGTGGAAAGCTGTATGGGGCCCAAGGGTGGATTTCGTCTCAGCCGTGAGCCGTCGAAGATAAACCTGCTGGAACTGATAAGAGCGACTCAGGGGCCGGTGCAGTTGAACAGATGCTTGCTCGGTGTCTCCGAGTGCCCTCGCCGTCCTAAATGCACCGTGAGCAATAGACTTGCCGAGCTTCAGAGACACATCGACGGCTATCTTGGTGCAATTACACTGGATGAGCTGTCAACAAGCCGATTAATGAAAAAATCGAAAACGAAATACAAGTCAAGACGAAAGAATGTGTAGCGCGAAAGCGAAGATGAATGTGCTGCAAGAGTGTCTTGCAAAGGTGCAGGATGTGGCGGGCCTGGTTGGGTATGCCGATGACTCGATAGTCAGTAAGACGATAGTGGACAAGCCCGCGGGCACAATCACTTTATTTGCGTTCGATAAGGAGCAGAGTTTAAGTGAGCACACGGCGCCATATGACGCTGTTGTTCAGGTTCTTGACGGGAAGGCCAGATTAACCATAGGCGAGGATGAAAAACGAGTGTCGGCAGGTGAGATTATCATGATGCCCGCTAATGTGCCGCATTCGGTTTATGCCGAGGATAGATTCAAGATGTTGCTTACAATGATTCGAGCGTAAGCAAGCTTGATTTTTACTGGAACAGACGAGGACATATAAATATGTTCAGATGTCCGGGACAGGACCAGAGATTTTGGAAGCCGGAAGACATTTTCGAAGTGAAGTGTCCGGGCTGCGGCAAGGCTGTGGAGTTTTTTAAGGACGAGCCGAAGCTAAAGTGCCGGAACTGTGGGAGGACTGTTGCTAATCCGAAGATTGACCTTGGCTGTGCTGAATGGTGCCAATACGCCGAGCAGTGTCTTGGGGTATCCGTCGGCCGGCAAATCAGCGCCATCCGGGACAAATTGATAGATGAAATGAAAAAAGTCTTTGCCGGAGATGAGCAGAGAATAGAGCATGCACTTGGCGTGCTTGATTATGCCGAGCGGATACAGGCCGCGGAGGGCGGAGACGCAATGGTGGTCAAAGCCGCCGCCATTCTGCATGACATCGGCATTGCGCAGGCAGAGCGTAAATATGGTTCATCGGAAGCCAAGTATCAGCAGGCCGAAGGGCCGATTATAGCAAGGGGGATCTTGACAAAATATGATTTGGACAAGGCGGATGTGGAGCACATCTGCGGGATTATTGCAAGCCATCACAGTGCCAGGGATATAGATACAATTGAGTTCAATGTCGTGTGGGATGCGGACAGGCTTGTGGATATCCCTGCTGAGTTTACCGGCGCCAGCAAAGAGGAATTGAAGCAGATTATTGGTAAAACCTTCAGGACGTGTGCGGGTCGCCGGATAGCATTGGAGTTGTTCGTAAGAAATGAAATTTAAGTCAACTAAGAAGTGAAAGGGAAGAATTATGTTTTGCTATCAGTGTGAACAGACTGCGGGAGGTACCGGCTGTACCAAGGTGGGTGTCTGCGGCAAGGACGCTGATATTCAAAGCCTTCAGGATATGCTTGTATTCGGGCTAAAGGGCATCGCTGCTTACGCGTATCATGCTCGGGAGCTGGGACAAACCGACGAGGAGGTTGACGCGTTTATGCACGAGGCGATGTTTGCAACATTGACGAACGTGGATTTCGATTTAAATCGTTATCTGGAACTGGTGCTCAAGGCAGGCGAGATGAACCTGCGCACAATGGAGATGCTGAACAATGCTCATACGTCCACGTTCGGTAATCCGACGCCAGCAACGGCACCAAGAGGCACAAAGGCGGGACCGGGAATCGTTGTTACCGGCCATGATTTGCTTGACCTTTACGAACTTCTAAAGCAGACGGAGGGCAAAGGTATTAACATTTACACTCACGGTGAGATGCTGCCCGCTCACGGCTACCCTGAACTCAGAAGATTCAAGCACCTTGTGGGAAATTACGGTACGGCCTGGCAGAATCAGAAAAAGGAATTCGACCAGTTCAGCGGCGCGATTTTGGTTACAACCAATTGCGTCATGATTCCGAAGCACTCGTACAAGGACAGGCTCTTTACGTGCGGGATAGCCGGCGTTGCCGGTGTAAAGCACATAAAAAACAGGGATTTTACCCAGGTGATTGATAAGGCCCTGTCCCAGCCGCCGCTTGAGGAAAAGCCCGAAGGGACGCTGAGTACCGGTTTTCACTGGACAGCGGTACTTGGCATGGCGGACAAGATTATCGAAGCGGTAAAGGCGGGCAAGATTCGGCACTTCTTCTTTATCGGTGGCTGCGATGGTGCCAAGCCGGGCCGGAATTACTTTACAGAGTTCGCGGAGAAGGTGCCGGATGATTGTGTGATACTGACGGCGGCGTGCGGGAAGTATCGGTTGAATGACCGTGATTACGGTGATATTGACGGGATTCCGCGTTTGATTGACACAGGCCAGTGCAACGACTGCTATGGAGCTATCAAAATCGCCGTGGCGCTTGCAGATGCCTTTGGCTGTAGTGTGAACGATTTGCCACTTTCACTTGTGGTATCGTGGTACGAGCAGAAGGCGGTTGCAATTTTGCTGACTCTTTTGCATTTGGGGGTGAAAAACATAAAACTTGGTCCGAGCCTGCCGGCCTTTATCACCCCGAACGTCCTTAACGTGCTGGTGGATAAGTTCAGCATTGCCCCGATTGGGGATGTCGACGAAGATATGACAGAGATGCTGAAATAAATGTAATTAGTCAGAGATTACGAATATGGTTTTGCGAAACATCGTGAAAATAGACGAAGCCAAGTGCAACGGATGTGGTCAGTGCGCCGATGCCTGTGCCGAAGGTGCCATAAAGATAATCGGCGGCAAGGCAAAGCTGGTCAGTGAAGTATATTGTGACGGCCTCGGGGCGTGTCTGGGGACCTGCCCGGAGGATGCAATTAGTATTGAGCAGCGTGAGGCGGCTGAGTTCGATGAAGAAGCGACCAGAGAGCATCTGGCCGGAGGAAAAGCGGCTGTTGCGCCGTCCGATTTTGTCTGTCCGGGCATGGCGGCCAAAGAGCTCAGGGCAAAGAGTGAATCGGCCGGCACTGAAGGGACAGAAGTTCCGTCGCAGCTTCGTCACTGGCCGGTCCAGTTAAAATTGGTCGCGCCGGAGGCTCCGTATTTTGCCGGCGCCGATTTATTGCTTGTCGCTGATTGTGTGCCCTTTGCGATGGGCAATTTTCACGCCCGGTTCCTGAGAGGCCACAGTATTGCGGTGGGTTGTCCCAAGCTTGACGATGCCGAGTTTTACATTGAAAAGCTGGCTAAGATATTGCAGGGCAAAAGGCTCAATAGCCTGACCGTGATTCATATGGAAGTGCCGTGCTGTTTTGGCCTGACACAGATTACTCGCAAAGCGATAACGCGCAGCGGCGCAAAGATGCCTTTTAAAGATGTTACAATTGACTTGAAAGGCAATGTGAGTAAAACGGAGACCATCGAAGGTTAGCGAGCGGTTTACCAGCCGGTAAACCTGGGGATAATCTGCATAAAATTTTGCCTCCACGCTCCAATATTGCGGGAAAATCAGGCTTTAGGGCTGTTTTTGTAAGTTATCCTGCAAAACAGCCAAAAAAAATGTGGAATTTATGGAACAGAAGGCCGGTTCTGCGCATCTTAAAACAGTAAAGAGTAAGATTTTTGCGATTAAGGCCGGTTTTTTCGGCGAAAAATGGGGTCCGGCTGGCACTGGTTTTGGGTGCCAAAGTGGGCCTTGCCAGCGAAGACGACCGACGGGGAGAGGTCAGCAAAACGCCGAAACTTGGATGATGCAGTACTCCTGCCCGGCCAAGAAATTGCTTGACATCCTGTGAGTTATTGTGGTAGAATGAGTTTTTACGTCCAATAACGGCAATTTGTACGATTTGTTTAAAAGCAGAAGGAGTTTGATAATGAGCAAAAGGCAGAACGGCTTTACATTAGTGGAGCTTTTGGTAGTAATAGCGATTATTGCGCTACTGATGTCCATCTTGATGCCCGCGCTGGCAAGGGTCCGCGCCCAGGCCAAGAACGTGCTGTGCCAGTCAAACCTCAGGCAATGGGGCGTGTGCTTTGGTATGTATGCCGATGACTGGGAAGGCTCAGCCCCGAGAGGCTGGTGGGAGGGCAGCAGCGTGGTAACTGGTGGGGACACGCTGAACACTGATTACTGGATGGATGCCCTCAGGCCGTGCTACGGCGATCAGCACGACCTCAGATTGTGCCCAACCGCCACAAAAACTCTGACCAACCGTGACGGCACGGTGAATGGCGCTTACGGGACGTTTTCCGCCTGGGGCGTCTTTAGCGGTGAGGAATGCGGCAGGCCCTCCTCCTGGTGGGGGTCCGTGACAGCATGTGATTACGGCAGCTTCGGTATGAATGCCTGGGTCTGCAATCCGCCAGCAGATAAGGCACTATTTGAGTCACATGACGTCGCAAGGAACAACTGGAGGACCTTCACTGTCAAGGGTGCGGGGAGCATACCACTTCTCGGAGATGAGGGCTGGATTGACTGCTGGCCCGATTCCAAGGATAAAGTCCCGGAATTCAGTGGCGAGGACTGGGGGCCGTATGCGAAAACTGACCATATGGTACGTATCTGCCTCAACCGCCACAGCGGCTACGTAAACTGGCTCTTTATGGACTACTCCGTAAGGCCCGTAGGACTAAAAGAGCTCTGGATTCTCAAATGGCATAAGTTCATAGACTTTGACCTGAGGCCGACAAGGGAAGAGCTCAACAGTGCCGGTGACGGCTGGATGCGCAGAT
Source organism: Planctomycetota bacterium (assembly GCA_020350405.1). GTDB lineage: Bacteria > Planctomycetota > Phycisphaerae > Sedimentisphaerales > Anaerobacaceae. The sequence goes on along the minus strand of CP070715.1, from coordinate 2,730,977 downwards.
TCAAAGATTACTGGTAATTGCCGCTGCACAAGAAAGGCCGGCCCTTTTTATCGTTAATGGCTGAGAATTAATCGGGGGTTTGCTAAGTGATAAATTTGCGGGGGTTGCAGGAAGACCCGTCCGGCAGCAGCGTCAATAGATAATTGCGGTTGCCTCTTCTATCTTACCGATGACCTCGGCTGCATCGGCCGGGTTGGATATGTAGCCGTCAAAGCCCTTCCTTAGGAGTGCTTCTGACTCGGACTCGGTCAGCCGGTTCGCAAGGGCAATTACCTTGGTGGTTTGCAATTCCTCATTATCGCGGATAGTCTTGCATATATCCGCTGCGTCTACGCCGTTAGCCAAAAGGCCGACGAGTAATACATGCGGCGCAAATTTCAGGGCGGCCAGGCCGCCTTCAAAATTACTCCGGGCGGTTTGTACTTCATAATCTGCTTTGGTTTGGAGTGCATCCACCAAGGCTGAGGCTCCGTCGCCGTCTACGATAAGGACCCGCGTCTTGCCAACAGGAAGAGCTGTTGCAGGCATATTATTCACTTTCATGAAGCGAATCAGCTCGCTGACGGGTATTCGGCGATCCTTGCTGCCCGGTATGCGGTAGCCCTTTAGCTGGCCGCTGTCGAACCACTTGGAAACTGTTCGCGGCGCGACGTTGCAAATCTTGGCCACGTCACCCGTCGTCAGTACGTTCTTTCCCTTTGCCATCTTTTCTTTCCCATTGTTCGGACTTTATGCTTTCTCCATATCGGCCTTAAATCCGAGGCTATTTAACACGGAAGCCGCAGTTTATAACTTGCAGCCTAATAAGTAATTGTCTCTATGACGCTACGTCCTATAAATACCGTTGGTTTTGGCACAAACAAGCAGCGTGCGCGGGCAGAGAATGATATTGGCTCGAACAGTTCAGCGCGTGCCTTGTTAATTCTGTGCCCATCGCACAAACAACCTGCAGATAGCAGACCTTTTGCAGGCGCAGGATGGTTTTCGCTGCCGGGTTTTATAAAGGGCAATCAGAGGCATAAATTTCTTGCGTAATGTGGGGCGCTTAATATAATGTGAACGTCCACTCCTCAGCGGGATTGGACCGACGGGAATCCCCCTGAGAAATTCAGGGACAAAAGCTCAACGCGACAATAACTTTCGTTTAGAAGATAAAGGAGAACAAGAGGCATGGCATTGAAGATTTACTATGAGAAGGATGCGCCGATAGATGCGCTAAAGGGCGAGAAGGTAGCAGTAATTGGCTACGGCAGTCAGGGTCACGCCCACAGTCTGAATTTGCGCGACAGCGGGATAAATGTTGCGGTAGCCGAGCTTGAGGGGACGGACAATTACAAGCTGGCCCGGGAGCACGGCTTTGAGCCGGGTGATATAAAGACGGCCATGGATGGCGCGACGCTGGTTATTGTAACCGTGCCGGACGAAGTCCAGGCGAAAGTCTATAAAGAGCAGATTGCGCCCAATTTAGTCTCAGGCCAGACCCTGGGCTTTTGTCACGGTTTTAATATTCATTTTAAGTATATTGTTCCGCCGGAGGATATTAATGTAGTGATGATTGCGCCTAAGGGGCCGGGGCATTTGGTGCGAAGTGAGTTTGTAAAAGGCGGCGGTGTGCCGAACCTGGTGGCCGTCGAGCAAGACGCCACCGGCGACGCCAAACAAATCGCTCTGGCCTGGGCAAATGGAATCGGCGGCGCCAGAGCGGGAGTCATTGAGACAACGTACAAGGAGGAAACAGAAACGGACCTGTTCGGTGAACAATGTGTTCTCTGCGGCGGCCTTACCTCGCTAATCAAAGCCGGTTTCCAGACACTTGTAGAGGCAGGATATCAACCGGAAATCGCCTACTTCGAATGTCTGCACGAGGTCAAACTGATAGTGGACCTTATGTATGAGGGCGGATTGAGCTATATGAGGTACAGTATTTCCAACACGGCGGAATATGGCGACCTGACAAGAGGGCCGAGGATTATTACCGAGCAAACCAAAGCCGAAATGAAAAAAATACTCTCGGAAATTACCTCAGGCGAATTTGCAAAAGAATGGGTGAACGAATATCAGACAGGACTAAAAAAGTTCAAAGGGCTATATGACAAAGACCACGACTGCCAGCTGGAAAAAGTGGGGAGGGGATTACGTAAAATGATGAAGTGGATTGATTCAAAAGAAGTATAATCGGGTTGTTCCCGTGTGTTGTGATGGAGCCAGATAGAATGTGAGGGAAAATGCCGTGAGAGCGACGAAATTGTTAGTTTTCATTTGCTGTTTTGCATTGTCGGGCTGTTCTGTTGTAGAGTACTTTAAAAAGGATGAGCCTCCTTTTGATGAGGAACTCGCCGCCAGTTATCACCAAACCAGGCTAAAAGAAAGCAGCTCCGCCGACGTGCTTACCACGATTCACAGGCCCGAGTATGAGGTGCTCAGCCAGAGTAAAAGCGTTGCCGCATCTGCCGGACAGAAGAAGAAAGGCTACCAGATGTGGTTCAATATGGTTGCCTTCGACGAGAATAGAGCCACTGCAGAACGCAAGTACTTCTTTGTGGTCGATGAAAGGGGCAAAGATTTTCTGTTTGGACCAAAGCGAAGCCTGCAGTTTGACTGTCAGACGGTTTTGGAATCGGACATTTTGGATGAGCCCTACGCAAACGAGAACGCCAGGCGAATAGCAATGCTGCAGCAGCTGTTAAAGAACTTCCGCGCCGATATTGACGAGCTTGCTCAGGACAATAAGACCCTTGATATTTGCGGGATGCTCGTCAATCAGACATTGCAGACGGTTCTGCAAAAGCTGGAGGCCTCGCCGTCGCTGGCATCAAAGTTAAGCGCCGCGGAAGGCATGGATTTCGACCATATCACGCTCGGCAAGGGGCGCATTAGTATGATGAGCGTTACAGACGAGATAATGAATGTAAACGTCGGTATAGGCTCGCTTAGATGGACGTTTGAAGATCCTTTTGCCTTAGAAGAATAGCCAAGAATCGGCACGAACCACTAATGACCAGCACCTGCGGAATTTACGGCAGGAGAAGCATTTCGTTTAAAAAGCAAAAAGAGTGGGTCTGTAAGCCGAGTTCTGTATCCTGCCTTTTGAGGCGGACGGCGGCCATTTGTCTTGACCGACTGTTGCCAGCCGGCTCTGCCTTTCGGCAAGCGACCTACCTGCTGTTAATACCCGGGCCGAGTATCAGCGGCTTGGTCTTGCAGGCGGTGGGGTTTGCCCTGCCGGCGCCGTCACCGGTGCCGCGGTGCGCTCTTGCCGCACCATTTCACCTTTGCCTGTGTCCCGGCAAGCCGAAACCATCGGCCGTGTAGTTTCTGTGGCACTTTCCCTGGGGTTGCCCCCGGTGGCCGTTAGCCATCACCGTGCCCTGTCCTGCTCGGACTTTCCTCCGGCCCGCCTGAGGCGGACCGGCGACCGCCCGACCCACTCTTTAAATTTTCAAGTTCTCCACACAATCCAAGGATACGATATATATTCGTATCAGTTGGTATTATACAGGAATTCAGCCTATTTTCCAAGGGCGATTTCAATGTGCTTTTTGAAATGTTCATCGTCGGCATCGGGAAAATCGCTTCTGAAGTGCACCCCCCGGCTTTCCCGACGCATCTCGGCGGCTTGGGCCATCAAAAGCGATACTGTCAGCATGTTCTGACATTCCCAGCCCTGCGGCGTATCAAAGATTTTGTCCATCACATATCGCTGCCAGAATCTGATAATCTCCTGCGCTTCCACCAACGGCCTGGCCTTGCGGGTGATGCCCACGTTTCGCCACATAAGAGCGCGGAGTGAGTTACGAACATCAGTTGCGTCCAGCCGAGTCCTGTCCGAGTGTCGAATCTGATATTTTATAGGGGGATGCTTGATGTGAGCGATACCGGTTTGCGCCTGCTGGCAGGCAGACTGCCCGGCGGTCTTGCCGAATACCAACCCTTCCAGCAGTGAGTTGCTGCCCAGGCGGTTTGCGCCGTGCAGGCCTGTTGCGGCCACTTCGCCGCAGGCGTAGAGGCCTTCTACGCTTGTCTTTCCTGATATGTTGGTCTTTACGCCCCCAATCATATAGTGTGCGCTGGGGCGTACGGGTATGGTGTCCCTGGTGATGTCAATGTCAAAGCTTTCACACAGTTCGCTTATGTGCGGAAATCTCTCTGCGAAATGCTTTTTGTCGAAGCCGCGCACGTCCAAAAAAACATGGGTCGAGTTGGTTTTCAGCATTTGGCTGAGGATGGCACGGCTGACGATGTCGCGCGGCGCCAGTTCGGCCGATTCGTGATAGTCTTTCATGAAGCGCCGGCCTTTGCTGTCGAGCAGTACCGCTCCTTCTCCTCGCAATGCCTCGGTAATCAGGGCACGTGAGGCGCCCGCAATGTAAAGCGTTGTCGGATGGAACTGCATAAACTCCAAATCCTGCAGTACGGCTCCGGCACGGTAAGCCATGGCAATCCCGTCGCCGGTCGCAACTGCCGGATTGGTGGTTTCGCGATAGAGCTGCCCCGCTCCTCCGGTGGCCAGGATTGTATTGACGGCCCAGATTATCTGCGGGCCTCGCCTGTCATGGCCGATTATTCCTATGCACTCGTCTTGGTCGTTCGTAAGTAAATCAGCTACGGAAAAGTTTTCTGCAATTTTTATGTTAGGATTTTCCCTTACCTTTTTTATCAGCACCTCTGCAATCATACGTCCTGTTTCATCGCCGTGAGCGTGAGCGACGCGTGCGTGGCTGTGGCCGCCTTCCAGCGTGGTGGCAATGCACCCATCGACCATATCAAACTCGGTGCCCCAGCGAAGCAATTGCTCGATAAGTTGCGGTCCCTGGTGGACCACCAGCTCGACTATGTTTTGGTCGCTTATGCCGCAGCCTGTGCTGAGCGTGTCCGCAATGTGGGATTCAAATGTGTCTGTTTCGTCAAGCACCGAAGCTATCCCTCCCTGGGCCTGCCAGGTGTTGCTCTCTTCGAGGGAGTTCTTACAGACAACGATTACGTTGCAGTGCTCGGCCGCCTCAATAGCGGCGCGGAGGCCTGCAATGCCCGCCCCAATTACCAGACAATCGGTAAAAAGCTGGTGTGTTGAGGTAGACTCGACGTTTACCAGATACCGTCTGAATTCCGGCTCTGCCATAAAACTCCATATATTCGTCTGCTTGTATCACAGTTAAAGATGTTTTAGTTTCCCTGCCATGATAACCAAACAGGCCGAAAGAGTCCAGAAAAATGCCACAGGGCCTGGGCACCTGATATGATTGCCCCCCCCGTTAAGAAATCAGAAAACTGTAGGTATTCCATAAAAAATTTTTAAAATTAAGAGATTTTTTCGCTTGACAATTATACCTTGCACTGTATAGTATTGTATACCTCGAACAGCTAGCTACAGCTTAAGAGGATTTGCGAATATACTGTTACATACTGTGGGAAGTTAAGATATGGTACGACTTCGTAAACAGACCCTCGACGGCAATGTTGAGACGCTGCTTTTAGCCATTCTGGAGGCTGGGCCAAGCTACGGCTATGCAATCGCCAAAGAGCTAAACCAGCGCTGCCAGGGAATTCTACAGTTGGGTGAAGGCACGATTTATCCCGTTTTGCATCGGCTGGAAGAAAAGAAGCTAATATCCGCAAAGTGGCGTTTAGCAGAAAACGGCAGAGAGCGTAAATATTATCGTCTGACCGCAAGAGGGCGCAAAGCTCTAGTGACGAACCGCCAGCAATGGCAAATGCTGGGGGTAGTGATGAGAAGGGTTTTAAAGTCCACAAAAAACCTTTCACCAAAACCTCAATTAAAAGGAGCAACAATATGAGCAGGGCATTACAAAAATATCTTGACCGCGTGATGATTTACGCTAATCGCAATAAAAAGGATGCCGCGCAGATTCGAGCGGAGTTGGAAGACCATTTGCTCAAGAAAATTGCTGACCTTGAAGAAAGCGGCTTGTCCCGTGAGGATGCTGTGTTTGGCGCAATTGAGGAGCACGGCCATCCACGAACGGTCGGCTATGGTCTGCGGAAGCGTTTTTCCTGGGTGGATGTGCGTACTCACGGCACCGCACGAGGTTTTGTTGCAGTAGGACCTAAGGCCGTGGGTATTATCGCTATGGGTGGCGTGGCATTCGGATTGTTTGCTTTTGGGGGTTTGGCTGTCGGGCTGATTACTTTTGGTGGACTGGCTTTAGCCGCGTTATTTTCGTTCGGCGGCCTATCTGCCGCGGCAGTCGGCTATGCGTACGGCGGCTTTGCCCTTGGTTTGGTAGCTGTTGGAGGTTTTGCGTGTGGGCTTATAGCCACTGGTGGAATGGCAATAGGGTTGATCGTGCCTCAAGCTGGAACAAGTATTGCCCCTCAGAACTCCGCGCTTTATACACAATATCTTCAAGATAGTTTTCTGATGAGCAGGCAAATTACTGTCATCAGTACTTTCCTGTTCTGGGGAACACTTGTCGTCTTGATACTTACTTACCTCGTACTTACAAAGATGGAATATCATCGGATTAACAGGGCTGACCCGAAATTGGTTAATTAAATTAAATTCGGGCTAACTTTGCCCAGCCACATTCAGCTAATGTGGGGATGATGAACTCTCCCAGGCTCGGTTCCTGGATATCAACGGTCTCATCAAAAGGCACAACCGAAAGTATATCCACACCGCCGCAGTGGCTTATTACCTCTTCGGCGGTTTCGTCGACCATTGTGGATTCGGTGGCGTTGAAACCGTTAATAACTACACCGGCTATTTTCAGTTTGGCTGCGCGAACGCAGTCTGTCGTCATAAGTGTATGGTTTATCATTCCCGCTCTCGCCCGCGCGACTATAACCACCGGCAAACCGAATTCAACGGCCAAATCCAGCAGGTCAAACTCTGTTGTCAGAGGCACGCGGACCCCGCCAATGCCTTCGACGATAACTATGTCGCTGTGTTCACATATCTCGTTGTAAGCATCTGCAATCCTCTCAAAGTCTATCGGTTTTCTTTCGCGTGCGGAACTTACAACAGGTTCTGCCTCAGTGAGATAAGCGGCGGGTGTTATCGCCGCCAGAGACAAGTCGCTGTTTGCGCAGTAAGAGAGGAACTCGGTGTCGTGGCTGACGGGGCCCTCCCAGCTTCGGTGACAACCC
>CP070715.1:2711840-2723770 GCA_020350405.1 Planctomycetota bacterium | reverse complement strand
CAAAAATGAACATATACTCAGCTATAACAAAGGATTACGAAAATGAACCGCCGCTCTGCCCCCACAAAAACGAACCCAATCAAAGCCAATACAAAGCCAATCAAACCCAATTTTCCCGCCCGCTCAAATGAACGTAACTTTAAACTTAACAAAGCATTATCAAAATGCTCGTCTCCGCGCACGCGAAAAAAACAAACCCAATCAAACCCAATTTCAAAATGCCCATTTTCCCCTTTCCACCGCTCGCACTTCTTATTCACACAAGGAACCTCAAAATCTGCACATTTGATTGACCAGCCACCCCATTTTTCGCCCAAAATCAAGGGGCCAATTCCTTTTGCCCTTTCACTTTTCACCTTCTTCTTACCCCCATTTTTAACCTAAAAACCCCCATCAAAACCTACTCCGGCATCTCGAATACCTCCCCGCTACGCTCCAATTCCCCCTTTTTTGCCTCGTCAAGCCCGATTTCCTCATCACTCAGGTAGCACGCCGGCTCCGGTGCCCACGAGTCGCCAAAATGCAAATCCGCACGAACCCGCAAACTGCCCCCGCACACGCTAAAAAACCTGCATAAACGACATCTACCCTTCACGTACGCCCTGCGGTCCCTCAAACCCTTCAACAACGGCTCATCAGGCTCCGCCCAAATCTCGCTAAAAGGTTTCTTACGAACATCTCCCAGCTCGTAGTGCCACCAAAACTGGTCGGCGTGTACTTTGCCGTTAAAATCTATACACCCGATTCCAACCCCACTGCTGTACAGCCCGCCGCCATTCCAGCTAAGCAGTTTCCAAACATCAGACGCCCGCTCAGGGTCTTCCCCCAGCAATTTAAGGTACAGGTAAACTCCGTCGACATGGTTGTCTACCGTCAATATATCCGTTTTCCTGCCTTCTTCTTTGTACTGTCTTGTCTTGGCCAGAATCATATCAACCGCCGCCCTGCTCTGGGCATGGGTGAGGTCTTCATCTGCAATCTCCTCACCCCGGCCGCTCGGCACAAGATGGTAAAAGCACGCCCGCTCAATATTCTCTGCTTCAAAAAACTCAAACAATCGCTCCAAATCCTGAACATTCCTCCGCGTCAGCGTCAACCGCAGGCCTACTCGTACACCGGCATCCTGGCAATTCCTTATGCCCTTTACGGCCCTGTCAAACGCACCAACAACACCCCTGAACTTATCGTTAACCTCACCTATTCCGTCAAGACTTACGCCAACATACGAAGTCCCTTCTCGCTTGATTTTCCGTGCAGTATCAACGTCTATAAGTGTGCCATTCGTCGAGATAACCGCACACAATCCAAGCCCAACCGCATATCCAATCAGCTCGAACAAATCCTTTCGCATCAACGGCTCACCACCCGAAAACAATGTCGAAGGTACACCAAACTGGGCCAAGTCATCCAGCACAGCCGTCGCCTCATCTGTTGTCAACTCATTAGCGGCCTTATCAGCTCCGCTGTCGTTATAACAATGAACACACTTCAGATTACATGCTCGGGTGATATTCCATACGACAATAGGCCGTCTTTCAGAGGCCTTTTTAGGCACGATTTCGCCGGCACGCTCGCCCGAGACTTTCTTACCGTAACGCAGCCAATCCCCCGGCGTAACCTCGCCACAATATAGCTTGCTGATATTTATCATCGATTGCTCAGTACAAGAAGGCTTTCGAGTTGGACTACTGATAAGTCTTTAAAAAAGCTGCCTCGTTTGATTCCAAGCCATGAGTCGTCATTGAAAATTACGTTTTTGATTGGCTATTGCCCTCATTATCCGGCTCAGTTGATATCTCTTTTGCCTGCCGTACAATACTGTCAACAAACCTTGCGGCTTCGGCCGGTCCACGCTCCTCGGCTACAATGTTGACATTCTTAATCACACAGTGCAAAAGCCTGTTGACGATGCGCTTAACCATCGGCTCCATTACTTCCTTGCATGAAGCCTCCTGCCTGGGCCCCACAAAAAACCGCTCCAGTTCCTCCTGGCTAATTTGGGCAAATCTCTCCCTCATCTGACCTATCAGGGGCCCTATGTCTCTGGCCCTAAACCAATCCATAAATTCGGCAGCACTTTCGTAGACAAACTGCATGCCTTTCGACATGTCCGCTTCACGGGTCTTGCGATTTTGTTCGGCCACGACTGAGAGCTCGTCAATGCTGTAAAGGTACACGTTTTCTATCTCATTCACAGCCGGTTCGATGTTGCGCGGCACCGCAACATCGATAATCAGAAGTGAACCTTTTCTCCTGCGGTCGGCTATCTGCTCAAATGCGTCCCTGCTGAAAAGATAACCCTGTACCGTCGCCGAAGCTATCGCGATATCCGCATTGATTAGTTGGTCATTGAGCTGGTCCCACTTGCCGGCTGCGATTCCATACTTATCCGCCACATTACGACCGCGGTCAAAAGACCGGTTAACAACTGTTATGTTCTTGCATCCTTCATGCAGAAGATGCTGTACGAGCAATTCGCCCATCTCACCAGCTCCAATGACGATTACTTTGGCCGATGAGACGTCCGCGAACAACTGCGTCGCCAACTCCACAGCAACGCCGGCGACACTGACTCGCCCACCTGCGATTGAGGTATTTGTATGCACCTTCTTTGCAGTGGTGAAACCACAATGGAAAAACCGATTTAAGACTTTTCCCGTGCTTCTTGCCGCACAGGCGAGTCTGTAGCTTTCCTTAACCTGCCCCAGTATTTGTCCCTCACCCACCACCATGCTGTCCAAGCCGGACGCAACGGTCAACAAATGTCTTACCGCATCCTCATCACGGTAAATATACAGCAAATCCCTAAAATCATCCGGCTCAATCCCATGAAACTCTGAGAGGAACTCTGTCAGCCTCTTATGGGTGACTCCCGACTCGGTGCTTGCAGCACTGTATAACTCAACACGATTGCATGTTGACAGCAGTACGAACTCGGCCGCCTGGCTGAACCTGTTCTTCAGCTGCCTTAGTGCCGCCATTGTCTTGGTTGCGTCAAACGCCAGTTTCTCTCGAATGGCTACCGGGGCGGTCTTGTGATTGAGTCCTACAGCTATAATATTCATATCTACGCTTTTCTCACCACCGAAGCGACCGGCGGGTCATAATAGGCAAAATCGTGCTTGGTCGCGCCTAAAACAGTCACACCTAAAATCGCGAATAAAACCAAAACAAACACTGCTATGGTGACATATGCCCTGGCCCTGTCTTTCAGCAAAACCAATCGGTGCAATAACAATACTGCTGCGAGCAGGACCCACGCCGCCGCCATACAGACTACCTTTCCATCTGTCAGCCACTCGACGATGCTTATCCCCAGTGTCGCCAGCCGCAGAGAAGCAAGACCAAGTCCGCTTATCAGCCCGATTGTAATCAGCACGAAACCAGCCCTTATTCCAAAGAGGTTCAAACGCTGCAGCTTCTCAATGTTGGGTACTCGCCCAAGAACCTGTATCACCTTCTTATGTTTGAGCCTGTGCGTACCGAGCAAATAAAGAAACGCACTTGCCGTCGCAAATATCACCGATGCCCCGCCGAGAATCATCGCAATAGCGTGAGCAATTGCCCAAGGTGTAGCAGCCACCGCATGAGGTTCCGAGGCAGGCTCAGCAACGGTACCGGCCATCAGAATCATTGCCAGGATAACCCACGCCATCACAGAACCGAACCAAACCTGCTCGATTGCAATACTGAAAAAAAGGTATATCAACCCAAACACAATAGTAAGCATAATCATGGACTCGAAAAGCCCCGTCAGCGGTACCCCCCCTATTGCAACCGCCCTAAAAATAAGTATGACGGCCCCCAGCACTATCGCCAGGCAGACAAGAGGCATCAGTAAGCGCCTGTATCTCTCACCTGCCGCCAGCAGTTGAACAACGCCCACTACGCCTGCTGCGATACACAACATTATAGCCAAGACGAATATGGCCATCTCCGGCCCTGGAAGTGCAAACATCCCTACGTTTCTCCCTTGTTATTTATAGTTGGGGGCTCTGTAACATACATTGGCAAAACCGCCCTGTTCATACAACAATCATACTAAATTCGTCCCCTTACTACAAGCCGGCCTTGTAAGGCCGCTTTATTTAAGCTCGGGGCCGAACAAGTTGAAAGAAACGCTTGAATCTGCCCCGGTAATGATGTAGAAGCTCTAAAAACGGCTTGTAAAACGGCTTTTTGAAGGACTCAAATGAGACGTATCAGGATTGCAAGCAGAGCCAGTAAACTTGCTCTGGCACAAGTCAACATTGTCAAAGAAGCGCTCGAAAAGCTCTCTGATGACATAGAAATATCGATCGTAGAAATATCCACCAAAGGAGACCGGGATAAATCCAACTTTCTTTATAAATCCGAATCCATCGGCTTCTTCACTTCTGAAGTTGAAAAGGCGGTTTCGGACGGCAGAGCGGACTTAGCTGTGCACAGCCTGAAGGACCTGCCTACAGCCGAGACAACCGGGCTGGTCGTTGCCGCCATACCGAAAAGAGAAGCAGTTGCTGACGCGTTAGTCGCATCAGGACCAGCAGCCTCTATCAAGGACCTGCCGGCCGGGGCGACCGTCGGAACATCAAGCCTTAGGCGCATCGCCCAGCTGTGCCGCCTCAGAAAAGACCTTAAATGCGTTCCACTGAGGGGCAACGTCGAAACCAGGGTTCGCAAGGTTACCGAAGGCGAGGTTAACGCAGCCATCGTTGCCTGCGCCGGGCTCAACAGGCTCGGCCTCGCGGACAAAATCTCTGCAGTTCTTGCACCCGAACAATTTATAACCGCGCCGGGTCAAGGGGCTTTGGCCGTACAGGTCCGCGAGGAAGACACCGAGCTGATCGATCTGGCCCGCCAACTCGATGATAAGCCCACTCGAATCGCAACTGAAGCCGAGAGGTTGGTCCTTGCAAGCATACAGGGCGGCTGCAGCATACCGCTGGGAGTATACGCAAGAATTGCCGAAGGGCAGCTCGAAATTGATGCGATGATAGCTGACATTAAAGGCGAGAAATACGTGAGGCGTTCGAAAACCACCTGCCTCGAGGCAGCTAAAAGCTGCGCAAGAGAGTTGGCGAATGAATTGCTTGAAGCGGGAGGAAGGGAAATTCTGCAGCAATTAAGAGGCAGGCGAAATGATTTATAACATCAGGGCGCCGAAAAGTGAAATGGTTGCATAGTAGTTCTTTCTGCTCGCATAGACCTTCGCGCGAGTGCTTCATTCAACATTTGTTCAACGTCACAAAGCTATATCAGATGCACGCGGACAGTACCTATTTGCACATAGATGCACACAAAAACTCCTTGACAAGAAAGAAGCAATGAGCTAAGTGTCTATTAATAAAAGGTTTCCGTTTAAGTGTATAAACGAGATTCATAATCCATTAGTCAATGGTGCTTGAACTTCAAGGGCGATTAGCTCAGCCGGTAGAGCAGCTGACTCTTAATCAGCCGGTCGCAGGTTCGAATCCTGCATCGCCCATTCAATTCCCGGCCATTGTCAGGCGGTGACATCGGTTCTGTATCTGTTCTTATGTCTGCGATTTGCAAGGACTTAGCCCCCCTGCCCTTTTGCTCGAGAGCGGTTAGATGGTTCCGTCCACAAATGGGCGCGGCTTCGAGATTGGGTTTGGTTGGGTTTGTTTTTGTCGGGTCCGCGGAGAAGAGCAATTTCATAAGGCTTTGTTAAGTTTAAGGTTGCGTTCATTTGGGCGTCCGGGAAAATTGGGTTTGTATTGGCTTTGATTGGGTTCGTTTTGGTGGGGGCAGAGCGGCGGTTCATTTTCGTAATCCTTTGTTATAGCTGAGTATATGTTCATTTTTGCCCTTCGAAAATTGGGTTCGTTTTGCATAAAAAGGTCGGCGGTTAGGGGTGGGGGATCAGCGGTCAGGGAAAGCCAGACGGATCCGGGGTCTTAGCTGCGCTGCGAGGGCAGGCAAAATTGGTTTTGTTTTTTCATGTCCGACAGGACGACCATTTTCGTAATCCTTTGTTAAGCCTAAGTTTATGTTGATTTTTTCCATTCGAAAATTGGTTTTGTTTGACATTTTTTGGTTAGCCACAAAGCTTTTTTTGCCACAGAGGCAAACTTTAGTTTGCATCGGATCAAAAATGAGTTCGGCTGGGGTGGCCGGGTCTTCGATATTGAGTTTTCAAATGGCGGACGGATGGCGGGTCCGCTCACTATTGGAAGAGGGCGCGCGGATGTTGCGAAAAAGTGCTTGATGGTCGATGGTCGATACTCGTAAGTCGATGTGAGATAAGGGGTAAAAAATTTTTGGAAAATCGGTGGCCGGGGTGGGAGCGCATGCGGATTTGATTGATTTTTAGATGCAGATACCTAGGGCACAAGTTAGGCAGATTTTTAACCACGAATTAGCACTAATGGGCACGAATTAGGATAGACAAGGTTGCGCGGTGCTGGCAGAGGCGGCGACGAGGAAACGTAAAGTGGTACGCCGGAGGCGTGCAGGTGAAACAGTATCCGAGCAGGAGGCAGCACGAGCAAGTGTTAGGGCAGAGAAGAAAAAAATTAGGGTCGTGGGGAATAAAGGGCTATTTTTTTATAAAAAAATATAAAAAAGGATTGAAGATGGAATATTGGGGGATATACTTTGGGGCGGATATATTGGAGAAGCCGCGAGTCGTATTTGGCGGGAATTTTATTCGTATTTTGCAGTCAGGTGGATTTGTTGCGCTGTGAAAGGAGGAGTGCGTATGGGAAAAGGTTTTTTGCAGGGATTGATGGTTTTTAATCGCCAAGGAATTGAGGATTTTGAAGGAGGTAAGAAAATGAAAAGTGGTTTTAGAAACTGTTATGGTTTAGTGGCAGTACTTATTGTTGTGGCATGTACTTGTGAGGGTGGTTTTGGTGCTCCTGTGTATATACCGGGCGTACCGGACTGGGACCAGCCGGCGCTGGCGGCGGGGCAGGCGCCGGGCGGGCCGTGGGGAGCATGGTGCACGCCAACGGCAACAGCGAACATCGTAGGTTATTACAATGACAACGGGGTGGCCGGCATCGGCGACAACCAGGCGTTTCCCGCAACGCCACCATGGAAAGACCCGCACTGGCAGGATGATACCGCCGACGCTGCTGACAGATTAAGCCTGTTTTTCTACGGCAAGGCAGGCAACGCGTTTAGTACTAATGACCAGATGTGGGTGGAACTGGAGGATACGAGCAGCACCTCGGGTGTTGCGATATATAACGGAGATGCGAGTGATGTGGCGGAGCCAGGCTGGCACGAGTGGAATATTGACTTAGGCATCTTCGCTGCGGCGGGCGTGAGCCTGGCGAATGTTGACAAGGTGCATATCGGCTTCGGCGGACCGCAGGTCGGACAAGTCACGAAGGGCGGTACAGGTACGGTGTGGTTCGAGGATATTATAGTGAGCGGGCCACAAGTTGTGGACGATTTTGACTCGTACGATAGCGATGCTGCGCTGAAGACCGTGTGGGAGGACTACTGGACGAACGGGACCTATTCGGAAGTTTTCGTCGAGACGAACCCGACTTATGTTCGCGATGGTAACTCGATGCGGTTTCTCTATGACAATCAGTTGAAATACATGGGCAAGTATGTCGGTTCCAGAATCGATGCGGACATCTCTAATTTGGCTATCGGTCCGAACTGGCAAACAGGTCTAGGTGGGGTGGCACAAACCGGACTCGGGTGGTATCTGAATACAAATGACCACGGACTCGGCGGCAATCCGGGTTCGCCCGGCTACAGGGGCACGAAGCGCCAGCATATCGTCAACGGAGCTACAGGGAATGGGGGTCTGATTGGAGGCGGGAGCGGTTACTTCCCGTCGGCCGGCCTGAGCGAAGTTTGCGTCGCGGTCTACGGCTCGCACACAATGGGTCCGAACGAATATGCCATTACGGATACGACGGGAGAGCCGGATAAAGCTGATCATAACGACGCGGCGGCGTTTATTCAGATTAGGGCGTCGATTGACGCGAATCGGCCGCTGCTCGGTCACTTCGAGCACTTTCATTTCCAGTCAAAGACAAGGGCTTTGGATCCCAACTTCGGCGAGAACCCCAACTATGACCATGCTACGTGGGCAGATGCGAACGCATTTCCGTATGAGGACGAAGAGACCGGCGAGGTCTGGGACCCGAACGAGGGTCTTGGGCATACGGTTACAATAGTAGGTTACTGGCTGAGTGAGGACGCGGGCAATCCGTTGGGAGCAGACGCGATTATCGTACATGATAACGCTGATGGAACACTCCCGGGGCCTACGGCACTGCCTTTGGTTCTGCCGTGGGCAGGTTCCCCGTGGAAGGCTTTGACGCTTATCAAAGGTGTAGAGTCGCCATATTATGACATCAACGGTGACTGTTTTGTGAACTTTTTGGACCTTAAGCTCTTGGCCGCCTACTGGCTCGAGTGATGTGAAAAGAGGCGTGCATATGAGAGAAGATTTTTAGTAGGAGTTGATGGTTTTAATCCGCAAGGAATTAAGGATTGTTAAGGAGGTAAGAAAATGAAAAGTGGTTCGAGAAACTATCATGGTTTAGTGGCGATGGTTATTGTTGTGGCGTGCACGTGTGGGGCCGGTTTCGGGGCCCCTGTGTATATACCGGGTGTACCGGACTGGGACCAGCCGGCCCTGGCGGCGGGGCAGTCGCCGGCCGGGTCATGGGGAGCATGGTGCACACCAACGGCAACAGCGAACATCGTCGGTTATTACAATGACAACGGGGTGGGCGGCATCGGCGACAGCAATGTGTTTCCGGCAACGCCACCATGGACAGACCCGGACTGGCAGGATGATACTGCCGACGCGAGCGGGGGCCCGCGTGCCGACCTCGGCTGGTATTTCAATACAAATGACATTGGGCTCGGCGGAAATCCGGGCTCGCCCACATACAGGGGTACGAAGCTGGAGCATATTCTCAACGGAACTGCGGGTAATGGTGGCCTTGTAGGCGCCGGAAGTGGTTATTTCCCGTCCGCAGGCCTGACCTCTGTCTGTGTGGGGAACTACGGCTCGTACGCACTGAATGCGGGGGTCTACGCGAAATTCGATACAAATCGCGGAGAGCCAAATCAAGTATATCACACTGACGAAGCGGGGTTTGTCCAGATTTGGTTGTCGATTGACGGCAATCGTCCGCTGCTTGGTCACTTCGAGCATTTCGAACTTGTGGGAAGAACAGATGTTAACGACTTCAACGGCTTCAGCGACTTCAACGAAGTCAACGATTTTGATTGGGCCGACTGGGGAGAAGCGCCCATATACGGCCCAAACGGTTACACGGATGAAGTAACAGGCGAGGTCTGGGACCCGAACCGGGGTCTTGGGCACACGGTTACGATAGTTGGTTACTGGCTGGGTGGGGACGCGGGCAATCCGTTGGGAGCAGACGCGATTATCGTACATGATAACCGCGATGGAAGGTCAGGCTCCGGGCCACTGCCTTTGCTTCTGCCGTGGGCAGGTTCACCTTGGATGGGTTTGACACTTATCAACGGGATAGCGTCACCATATTATGAACTGAGCGGCGACTGTTTTGTGAACTTGTTGGACCTTAAGCTTTTGGCCTCCGACTGGCTCGAGTGACAAGCTGGGGCAGACGAGCGAAGGTTCTCTGGGGAGTGTGACGGGGCCCCAGAGCGGGACAATTTTTTCTGGGTCCCAGATCGGAGTTTGGGGTCTGCGCCACGCTTCGAGCAGGGGAAAAATGAGTTGACGGGGTGGGAGGAAATATTAGGGGTCGGGGTCGAGTGTCAGGGATTTGTGGATTTATTTGGTTTTCAAAGAGCGGATCCGTCAGAACGACGCCGGATCTTCGCTTGAGCTACGACACGGAGGGCCCGGTCAGTATTGCGCGGGGGCGCGCGGATGTTGCGAAATAGTTCCTCGATGCTAGATGCTTGATACTCGTAAGTTGTTTTGAACAAGGTAATTAAAAAATTTTGAAATTTGAGGCTCTGGATTTCATGTAGTTGCGGACTTGATTGATTTTAGGGTTTGACGGATATTGTTGTTTGGGGTAATTTATTGGCGTGAAAAATGAAGGCAGCAGAGGTCGGGCAACTGGGGCGGTAATCAACGTGCTGTGGTATTTTTGGATTCGAAAGTTTGGAGTGAAGCTGGAGCTTGGGCTAGAGAAGTTGTGGGAGTAGCGTATGACTGACTATGAGAAGGTGCAGGTTATATCGTGGGAAATGGATCGCTTGCGTCAGGAGCTGAGTACGTGTGCGCGCTCGATGCACAGGACTGTTTTTGTGTTCATAACGGCGTTCGTGGGTACGATAGGTGTGTACTTTGGAAAAGGACTCATAGATGAGCGTCAAAAGGCCGTATTGGTGTTGTTACTCTCACAGGTTGAGATACTGTTATGCTTGTTCTATGCTGCGCTATTTTGTTACCAGAATGTGCGGGTGGGTTATATGCGTGCGTTGGAGCAGAGGGTGAATGAGCTAGCTAAGGATAATGTTATCATCTGGAACACGCGAATCACACCAAGATATATGGCAAGACCGAGTAGTGCTTTCTTTGCTGCGTGTGGTTTGCAGGCGCTGGGATATATACTGATTTTTATGATTTTGATCTATTTTACCTTTGAGATCACGAACCATGTGTTGTGGGGCGTGGGATTTACAATAGAGGCGCTAGCCTGTTTTGCAGTGCACATCTGGGGCTTGGTAGAAATTGGAGTGATTGAGCGTTTTGCGAAGCGAGCCCAGAGGGAGGACAGGTTGGATGCAGGAGATAAGAAGTAAGGAGTGAGAATTGGGAATTAAGAAGTGCAGATTAAGAGAGTGAGGTGCGGATATGGCAGAGCCGTCGGATTTAATATCGCATTATTCGTCGAAGATATTCCAGACTCGTATATACGCGCTTACGTTAGCGGGGGCGGTGTTAGGGGGGGCTATGAAATGGTTCCCGGGCGACGTGGAATCGGGGGTGGCGGGATTAGTATTGATATTAGTGGTAGGGAGCCTTGCGGAATCAAATCGGCGTTATACTCACTCGTATCTATGCTCCTGTTACGCGTCATCGCGTTCAGCCTGGAAGGACCCAGCGCGGTGGTATTTGTTCATGCGGATTAATGAAGAACCGTGGTCAGGGAGGAAGGTCGGGGCCATCATAAGCAGGGTGGGTCTTTATTGGGCGACATTTCTGCCGGGTCTTGCGGGCGGGCTGTATCTTATCTGGCGGAATAAGATAGGCGGAGTGGCCGGGGAAACTTGTGGCGCTGAAGTAGCTATGTGGGCGCGCTGCACATGGACTGCGGTGGGTGTGCTGGTATTGGGATGGTTGATATACGGGGCAGTTAAGCCGCCTCATCCCAAGGACTATTTTCGACGTATCATCAGGGGCGAAATTGGCAAGTTTGAAGAGGAGCTGGCGGAGGAAGGGCGTAAGCTGGAGCCGCCGAAGCAAGCACCTAAGCTGCAGGCGAGCGAGGACGCCATCGACCATGTGATAAACAAGGGTTTCGAGGTGGAAGTAAGTGCGGGAGCGGTTGAAAAGGCAGCAGAGAAGTATATAACACTGCCGCTTAAGAGAGAAATCGACAAGGGTAAATTCGAGGGCAAGGAGACTATAAAGATTGATTTGGACAAGGAAGAACACATAAAGTTTGAGTAGGCAGGGATCAAAAAACGGATAAGGGATGTCGGAGCCCGGCTGAGGGGGCAGGCAGGGGGGTAAGGGGACAGTGGAAGGGTCAAAATTGAGGCGGGGAGGATTTTTTCTTGACATATTTGCTCAACAGGATATACTAACGCAACAGGCTAATTTGTGTTCAAGGAGGAGTTGAACGACAGCCTTTTCCTGAATTACACCTGTCTCCCCCTACAGAAAAGCTGTATTTACTTCGTGCCGGGCAGGAAACGGCCGAGAAACGGAGGTTGAAGTGCGTAGGACGACAAATCCAAAAATGCCGGGGGTAATGTCAGTATTTCTCCTGTCGATT
>CP070715.1:2708497-2711740 GCA_020350405.1 Planctomycetota bacterium | reverse complement strand
CCCCTCTACAACCGATTTTTCTTTATTTGTCGGGCATTCATGGTTAAAATCGGTTTTTTGGGCTTGCCGGTTTATATTATGAGCCACTTTCAGAGAAAGGAAACCAGATGCGAAGCGACACGATAAAAAGAGGCTTTCAGCGGGCTCCGCACAGGGGCTTACTTCACGCCTGCGGGTTGAGTGATGCCGATATTAACAAACCATTCATCGGCATTGCCAACAGCTACTGCGAAATAGTGCCCGGCCACGTCCATTTAAACAAGGTCGGTCGCCTCGTAAAAGACGCCGTTCGCCGGGCTGGCGGAGCCGCCTTCGAATTCAACACCATAGCCGTCTGCGACGGTATTGCAATGGGCCATACAGGTATGAAGTATTCTCTCGCCTCCCGTGAAATCATCGCCGACTCCGTCGAAACTATGGCCCAGGCGCACTGCCTCGACGGCCTTGTTTGCATCCCCAACTGTGACAAAATAATACCGGGTATGCTGATGGCCGCGGCTAGGCTCAATATACCGACGATTTTTGTTTCCGGCGGGCCTATGGCGGCCGGTAGAACAGCCGATGGAAAAGCAATTGACCTTATCACCATAGGTGAAGGCGTGGCCCAATTCAACGCCGGCAAAATCACCGACGACCAATTAAAAGAGCTCGAACGAACCGCCTGTCCGGGACAGGGGAGCTGTTCCGGGATGTTCACCGCAAATTCAATGAACTGCTTGTGCGAAGCGATTGGAATGGCTCTGCCCGGCAACGGAACAATCCTTGCCGTCAATCCGAAGCGACAGGAGCTTTACAAAGCAGCGGGCAAACAGATTGTGGCCCTGATTGAAAAGGACATCAAGCCGTTGGATATAATCACTGAAAAGTCTCTTGATAACGCCTTTGTTCTTGATATGGCTATGGGCGGCTCGACAAATACCGTCCTGCACACACTCGCGCTCGCCAACGAAGCCGGCATCAAATACGACCTCGAACGCATAAATGCAATCGCGACAAAATGCCCCAACATTTGTAAGGTATCACCTTCGAGCGAGTATCATGTGGAAGACGTTGATGCTGCCGGCGGTATCAGCGCCATACTTAAGGAAATCAGCAAGAAGCCCGGCCTTATTAATATCGATTGTTTGACGGTAACCGGCGAGACACTCGGTGCCAACATCGCACCGGCCAAAATCAACGACACTGATTGCATACGAACACTTGACAATGCTTACTCGGAAACCGGCGGCCTGGCCATACTTAGGGGCAATCTTGCTCCGGATGGCTGTGTCGTTAAAACCGCTGGTGTTCCTGAATGCATAATGGCTCATTCCGGCCCCGCTGTTGTCTTCGAGAGCCAGGAGGATGCCTGCGAAGGTATTTTGGGTGGCAGGGTCAGCGACGGCGATGTTGTGGTGATTCGTTACGAAGGTCCGAAGGGCGGGCCGGGAATGCAGGAAATGCTTTGGCCAACAAGTTATATCGCTGGAGCCGGCTTGGCCCAATCCGTCGCGCTCGTTACAGATGGCAGGTTCAGCGGCGGAACGAGAGGTGCCTCCATCGGCCATATAAGTCCCGAAGCTGCCGTTGGCGGGCCAATTGCTCTGTTAAAAGCTGGCGACATCATCGAAATCGACATCCCGAAAAATACCATAAACGTAAAACTCTCGGATGCCGAATTGGCCAAACGCAAAAAGGCCTTCAAGCCGCCTAAGCCGCGAATTACAAGGGGCTACCTCGCAAAATACGCCGCAATGGCAACTTCCGCCGACACCGGCGCAGTCCTGAAATGGTAAACCGATGCTAAAGACCACCAAAATCCCTTGGTATGCCGCCGGCCTGCACTTTGAATGTCTGTGCTGCGGCAGATGTTGCTCTGGGCCCGGTGCGGGCTACATCTGGGTCACCCGCCCGGAAATCGAGTTCATCGCCGATTTCCTAAAAATACCAATCGGGCAACTGCGGCGAGAATATCTCAGACGCGTTGGCCTGCGGACAACAGTTGTTGAACAGCCGGTCACCAGGGATTGTATGTTCCTACAGCAGAGAGATGCTCAGAGGAAATGCGCAATTTATTCCGTCCGCCCGAACCAGTGCAGAACCTGGCCCTTCTGGCCGAATAACCTGACCAGCCAAAAAACCTGGAACAAGGCCGCACAAAAATGCCCCGGCATAAACCGTGGCAGACTCTGTACCTTTGAAGAAATACAGAAAATTAAGAACAGCAGAAAATGGTGGCTAAATGTAAAACAAACAATCAACTCCTGAAAAAGGTAGCTGAAATCTACGATTGGCTCGATTTGCAAATCCGCCAGTCAGCCGATACACCTGCCCAATGTGATGCTTGCGGCAAATGCTGCGGTTTCGCTCAATTCGACCACCGTCTTTTCGTAACACCGCCGGAACTGATGTATCTAAAGGCAAACCGGGGCGACGAAAATTTAAAACCGATGCCCACCGGCCTCTGCCCCTATAACACCGGTGGCAAATGCACCGTTTACGACTACCGTTTCGCCGGCTGCAGAATCTTCTACTGCAAATCAGACCCCGACCTCCAAAGCGCTCTTGCCGAATCCACCCTACAAAAACTAAAGTCCCTCTGCACCCAATTCCACATCCCCTACAACTACGCCGACCTGCCCACCGCCCTAAACACCTCTGCACCTGCCTAATATTTATCGGTCGGTCTGGGTATCGTCTCCTGCGGGTCACGCAGGTTGATGTACTTCGCCCCACCCAGTAGCGTACCGTACTCTTCGTAATAGCTATAAAGCTTCGCTAATTTCTCATCGTCCGGCGCCTCAAGATACCTCTGCCACGTCCCGAACTCCGCCCCCCAGATAATCTCCGTATTGTCCTTCGTATAGAGAACAATATGCGGCTGCCGCCGGTTCTTGCGCCCCTCGAAATTGCTCACGTCGATACTGCCAATCTCATACAGCAGCGGCCTCTCCGGCGTAACCGTCGCGTCCATCTGCTCCAGCTTGCCTAATATCGTTACCGCCGCCGCCAGGTCGCCGCGCCGCCACACCTGCCCCGGCTCCGGTCCCTCGCCGGCACCCGTCAGCCCCACAACCTTCACAATCGCCAGATTCGGCATCGGCACAAAATCAAGCGCAACTAATTCATTGTCCACGTAGCACGTTTGCCCCGGCCACTCCACCAGCGCCACCGGCCGGCGCCAACGCGCCGCAATCAGCAGCCGGTCGTGCGTCGTCAGCACCCGTACATCGTCAACCCACCGGACAAGCTCCTCGATATTTT
>CP070715.1:2701130-2708397 GCA_020350405.1 Planctomycetota bacterium | reverse complement strand
CGAGTACTTTTCTCATTCCCTTCCTCACCGGCATCTTTGGGTGACTGTTCGCAGTCGTATATTTGTAACTCGCAAGCCCAAAGAATAAAAATTCGTACAAAATCTTCCTTTATTCTAACATATACCCACGGTTGAGTCAACACCCTTATAGGTGCTTCGAATCGGAGAGGAGCGAGGATGGTAGTACCCGCAGGCCATTTCCCGCCCACCGCTGCGGCGGTTGAGAACCACATCGACCAACGCAAGTTGACAATACAATCTCTAAATTTTTTAAGATGAACAAGGGAACAAGATGGACATTATGGTTGGTTTCAGGTAGAACATAACGGCAAAATCTGTTTGTTGTAAGATAAAGATGGTTAACGCCGCATCCGCAGGTCGAACCGACCCGACGAGAAGGAAGCCATAGCGGCGCCGGTTTATTAGAGAAGATTAGGAGAATTTACCGTATGCTTTTACAATCTATAGACTGGCTTTTTATCGTTGCGTTTTTTGTCATATCGCTTGTCATCGGAGTTATTGTTTCAAAGCGGGCAGGGAAAAGTGCTTCAGAGTTCTTTTTGTCCGGCAGAAATATGCCCTGGTGGCTTCTTGGTTTTTCGATGGTGGCAACGACGTTCTCGACCGACACGCCGAATCTTGTCACCAATATAGTCCGAGAGGACGGCGTGGCCGGCAACTGGAGATGGTGGGCATTTCTCCTGACCGGAATGCTGACGGTTTTCGTCTACGCCAAGCTCTGGCGCAGGTCGAAGGTCCTGACGGACATTGAGTTCTATGAGATTCGCTACAGCGGCAAAGCGGCCACGTTTCTGCGCGGGTTTCGCTCACTTTATCTGGGCGTATTCTTCAACATAATGGTTATGGCGATGGTGACGCTGGCCGCAATCAAGATTGGTGGCGTAATGCTGAACCTCTCACCAATCCAGACCATTGCTCTTGCGGCACTTGTTACCATGATTTTCAGCGCTATGGGCGGACTGCGGGGAGTGCTGCTGACCGACTTCCTACTGTTCATTGTTGCGATGGTAGGAGCGGTTGCGGCGGCGGTAGTCGCGCTGAGGCATGAAGCAGTCGGAGGCCTCACGGGGATGCTCGACCACGCGAATCTTGAGGGCAAGCTATCGATTCTGCCGGCCTTTGATTTCAGCACTCAAGATAGTGCCGACCTGCTTGTCTCTGTTCTGCTTATCCCAATCGCGGTCCAGTGGTGGAGCGTGTGGTATCCGGGCGCTGAGCCCGGCGGGGGAGGGTACATCGCCCAGCGGATGCTGGCGGCCAAGAATGAAAAGCACGCAGTCGGCGCAACATTCTTCTTCAACGCGGCCCATTATGCACTGCGCCCTTGGCCCTGGATTATCGTTGCCTTATGCTCGCTGATAGTCTTCCCGGACCTGGATTCTCTGCGGCAGACGTTTCCCCACGTGGACCCGGGCATCATAGCTAATGACCTGGCTTATCCGGCAATGTTGACTTTTTTGCCTCACGGGTGGCTGGGCCTTGTTTTGGCGTCGCTGATTGCTGCTTACATGTCGACAATCTCGACGCATCTTAACTGGGGCTCATCATACGTGGTGAATGATTTTTATAAGCGATTTGTCAGACCCGATGCCACCGAGAGACAAATGGTGCGGGTCGGACGCATCTCAACGGTTTCGATGATGATTGCGGCGGCGGCGCTGGCCCTGTACCTTGAGAGTTCTCTTACGGCTTTTCATATTCTGTTGCAGGTCGGTGCCGGCACCGGCCTGATTTACATCCTGCGGTGGTTCTGGTGGCGAATTAACGCCTTCGGCGAGCTGGCAGCAATGGTTGTATCGTTTCTCGTGGCTTGTTATTTTGAGTTTGTTCACTCAGCTATAGGTTTTGAGCTGCTGGCAACCTGGCAGAAATTGATTATCGGCGTCGGTATCACCACCGTTGCCTGGCTGCTTGTTACACTTACCACGAGACCCACCGAGGAAAAGACACTGCGGAGTTTTTACAGTCTGGTTCAGCCCGGCGGTCCCGGCTGGAAGGCGGTCCTGATGCGTGCAAAAAGCGAAAACGACCCCATTGACGAATCGGGTCAGAGATGGGACGTGCCATTGGGTATTTTATGTATGGTGTTCGGCTGTCTTGCTGTTTATGCGGCCCTGTTTGCAGCCGGTGCGTGGATATATCTAAACTATACCCAAGGGGCGGTCCTGACCGTTATTGCTGTCGTAGCGATGGTGTTACTGCTGAAATCCTGGACCAGACTGAAGTTCACATAGTCTACGAGAAGTACTGAGAAGTTCCTTTTGGCTATTAACGTTAACACTCAAGGTGCCGTATTGGTAGACTATAGACCAAAAGTCCTCGGGCAAAGAAAAATCTTCAATATAACAATACGATATGAACAGACGTGAGAGATTAATGGCGAGCCTGCGCGGTGAACCGGTAGACCGCCCGGCAGTAAATTTTTATGAAATAGGGGGATTCAAGGTCGACCCATCGGATACCGACCCATTCAACGTTTATAACGACCCATCCTGGCAGCCGTTACTCCAATTAGCCGAACAGCAGACAGACCTCATTCGCCTGAGAAGCCCGGTCAGGCTGCGGTCTTTTGATGTTGAGAATCTCGCTGGCAGATCAGGTGCTGATACTTGTCGTAGTGAATTCTTCAAAACAGAACAATATGTTGAAGACGGATGCCGTTTCAATCGAGTTAGCCTAAAAATCGGCGATAGAACTATGACGTCGCTGACACGTCGTGATCCTGATGCCGATACCGTCTGGACTTTAGAGCACTTGCTTAAGAGTACAGATGACCTAAAGGCCTATCTAGAATTACCTGACGAGGTTTTCACCGAGAACATCGATATTGGTAAATTGATTAAGGAGGACAAGGAGCTCGGCGACAGCGGTATTTTAATGGTTGATACGGAAGACCCGATTTGCGCTGCTGCGTCGCTTTTCAGTATGGAAGATTTTACCATTATTGCCATTACAGAGCACCAATTGATGCACAGTCTGCTGGAAAAGCTTTCTCGCTATATATACACAAGAACGGAAAAGGTCGCTAAAGAGTTCCCCGGCCACCTCTGGCGAATATACGGGCCGGAATATGCCACTGAGCCTTTTCTGCCGCCAAACCTTTTCAAAGAATACGTGGTACGCTACGACACATCAATGATAGAAGCCATCCAAAGATATGGTGGATTTGCCCGAATTCATTGTCACGGCAGGACTCGAGCTGTCCTTGATTATATCATCGAGATGGGAGCCGATGCGATTGACCCGATTGAGCCGCCACCCCAGGGAGATGTGGAAATCGAGTATGTACGCCGTGAATACGGTAAAAACCTGGTACTTTTCGGTAACCTCGAAATCTCTGATATAGAAGGGGCTGAACTGGCTGAGTTCGAAAAAATTGTCGTCAGGACCCTTAAAGATGGCACTGCCGGGCAGGGCAGAGGCTTTGTCCTTATGCCCTCGTCATCTCCATTTGGCAGAGAAATTACTTCCAAAACTCTGGCTAATTATAACTCAATGGTGCGACTGGCCATCAATTACAGCCTGTAAAAATATATAATTACTCAGCGCTCACAGGGCGATTTTTACCGGTAAAAAGATGCAAAAAATGATTAGGTTGACAGCGGGATTGATTCTCACCGCTGCAGCAGGTTGTGCTTCAAATCCTTGCCCGAAGACATATGACGTTCGTTACGTACCTGAAGCCAGGATCAATGTGGACGGCATACTGGATGAATCCGATTGGAACAAGGCATACTGCGAAACAGACTTCTCCTTTCCCTGGGAAGACAGAGCAGCGCCTGCTACAAAATTTCGTGCGCTCCGCGATGACGATTCTCTTTACTTTTTTTTCAACGTTCATGACGAAGACGTGGTCGTTGAAGAGAAGTTCGATACCGAGTCCGTAGTGGCAAGAGAAGACCGCGTGGAAATCTTTTTTGCTTATGACGACAAGTTGAAAGAGTATTTCTGCTTAGAGGTTGACCCTCTGGGCCGGGTGCTTGATTATGCCGCTTCCTACTATCGCAGGTTCGACAATTCCTGGAGCTTACCCGGTGTACGCGCAGCCGCCTCGATTACCAGCGAAGGTTATACAGTTGAAGGGTCTGCTCCTTTAAAGAGCCTTGAAGCTCTCGGCTTGCCGCCTTTGGGCCCCGGCCGAGTGCTCAAGGTTGGTCTTTTTCGCGCTGATTTCAATCGTGGGCAGAACTCCAAACTGCACGAGCACTGGATAAGCTGGGTCGACCCCGGCACTAAGCAACCTGACTTTCACGTTCCGAGTGCATTTGGCTGCCTGCGAATAGCAGAATGAATTGAGAAAACGCGAAAACGAAGGTGAGAAAAACCTTGATACTACCTTGGTTTTTATTCATATTGCAATTATACTGTTACCACCTGGAAAAACGGGCGACCGTTTCAAAATGTATAGATTATTGAGAGGACCCTAAAATGAAAATAAGCGCGAGCTACTGGATGTTCGAAGGAGGACTTGAAGCAAAAAAACCGATAGCTGATGCGATGCAAGAAGCCAAGAACCTTGGTTTTGACGCAATTGAGGTCTGCATTGCCAGTCAGGGTGTTTTGACGCACGAGGCCACGCAGGCCCAGTGCGAGGATATCGCCGCTGCCGCGGATAGAACCGGCATTGAGATTTCAAGCGTCGCCAGCGGCGAAAGCTGGACCTGCTCGCCGAGCGCGAACGACCCTGACCTTCGAGCTAAGATTATCGACTATACATGTAAGGCGCTGCAGGTAACAAAATGGCTCGGCACAGATGCATATCTTTTTGTCCCCGGTGCCGTGGATGTATTCTTTTTACCCGACGCCGACGTAATACCGTACGATGTGTGTTATGAGCGTGCCTCCGAGGCGGTAAAGCAGATACTGCCGGCGGCTGAAGAAACGGGCGTGGCAATATGTATTGAGAACGTCTGGAACAAATTTCTGCTGAGCCCACTGGAGATGCGGGATTTTATCGACAGCTTTGGGTCAGGCAAGGTCAAGGCGTACTTTGATGTTGGCAATATCCTGCTGACCGGCTATCCCGACCAGTGGATTCGCATTCTTGGCGATCGGATAGAGCGAGTTCACATCAAAGACTTCAAGACCTCCGTTGGCACGGTGGAGGGTTTTGTTGATTTATTGGAAGGTGATGTAGATTTCGAAGCGGTTAAAAAAGCCCTTGCTGAAGTCGGCTATGACGGCTACGTTACGGCCGAGATGCTGCCTTTTGCGCCGGGCAGACCCGGAAAAACAGCACAGGCAATGAAAAAAATCTTTAAATAAAGGACCGAGAGATGATTAGAGTTGGTGTAGTTGGCCTTGGGTTTATGGGCAATATGCACGCCAAAAACTACCAGGCCCTTGAGAACGCGAAATTAGCCGCCGTTTGTGATATTGACCAAAACAAACTTAAAGGTACCGCCGGAGCGGCAGGTAATATTGAAGGTGCTGAAAAACCCTTGGATTTGACCGACGTTGAGCTTTATTCCGATTACGACAAAATGCTCGCTGAAGCAAAACTCGACGCCGTCTCCATCACACTGCCAACGTATATGCACAGAGATTTCACGGTAAAAGCACTTGAAGCGGGAGTGGATGTTTTGTGTGAGAAGCCGATGGCATTGAATCTTCAGCAATGCGATGAGATGCTCGCCACAGCAAAGAAAAGCGGCAAAATCCTGCAAATTGGTCACTGCATAAGGTTCTGGCCAGAGTATGTCAAGACCAAAGAGATTATCGACTCAGGCGAATACGGCAGAGTAATAGCAGCTACCTTCCAGCGATTGAGCCTTACGCCAACGTGGTCGTGGGACAATTGGTTGCTCGCCGGCAAGAGGAGCGGCGGTGCAATTTTTGACCTGCATATACACGACTCGGACTATGTGCTGTATGTCTTCGGGATACCAAAAGTAGTTTATTCACGAGCTGCCAAGGGCCCAAGCGGCGATTTCGACCACGTCATGACACAGTATATTTATGACAACGAAAAGATTATCACCGCCGAGGGCGGCTTCGTCATGACACCGAGCTTTGGCTTCGAAATGAGTTTCAACATAATTCTCGAAAAAGCTACGATTGTCTATGACTGCACGCGCGAGCCTGCTTTTAAGATTTGCCCCCCGGAGGGAGATGCTCTTACACCCAAAGTCGAATCGGGCGACGGCTGGTCCCTTGAAATTGCCCACTTTATAAAGGCCGTGAACGGACAAAGAGTACCCCAGATAACAACACCTGCTCAGTCGCGCGACTCTGTTAAACTCATCCTGGCCGAGCGAGAGTCGGCGCAAAGTGGAAAGGAAGTCTGCATCCGATGATTAAGTGTAATGACTGGCCCATAGGTGTTTGTACATGGTCGCTCGGTAATGACTTCGATAAGGTTCGTACACTAACGGACCAAACGCAACTTAGCCATATCCATTTTGCTGTCTCGCCCGTTTTAAATACGAGCGACGGCCAGAATCTTCTAAAGCGCATCCGTCAGGAAGGCTGGACCGTAACCGCTACAATGATTGACTTTCCACAGGAGGACTATACGAGCCTCGAATCAATTAAGGCAACCGGCGGAATTGTCCCCGACCAGTACTGGGACCAGAACCAAAAACGAGTCTGCGACGCCATAGGTATCACTTCACAACTTGGTGTTGAATACCTCTCGCTTCACTTCGGCTTTCTTGACCCGACAGACCCGAACAGCGCCACCAAACTCACCGACAGGTGCAAAATGCTTGCCGACAAAGCCGCAGAAAAAAACATCCAGCTCCTTATGGAAACAGGCCAGGAAACCGCTGACGAACTGCGCCGCTTCCTCGAAGAGCTAAACCACCCCACGCTCGCCGTCAACTTCGACCCCGCCAACATGATTTTATATGATAAAGGCGACCCAATCGAAGCAGTGCAAGCACTCACACCCTGGATAAAACATATTCACATAAAAGACGCTCTGCGCACGCAAACACCGGGCACATGGGGCTTGGAAGTTCCCTGGGGCACCGGCCAGGTTGGTGGTAACGAATTCCTAAAGGCCCTAAAACAGATAAAATATGAAGGTGCCTTAGCTGTAGAACGCGAATCAGGAGACGACCGCCTCGGCGGTATCAAAACCGCCGTAGATGCGCTTAAGGCTTTTGCGGGCTAAGCATCAGCCGATTCGGCCAAACGCAGACGATTTTCACGTGCTCCCGCCCGGTGGGTTAATTGCTCAAAAGCGTGGCGGGGTCCAGATTCTTGGCCTCAATATCTTTGAAATAGTTGACAGTGCCGACTT
>CP070715.1:2689927-2701030 GCA_020350405.1 Planctomycetota bacterium | reverse complement strand
CGGCCAGCAACCACTCAGAGTTCATCAAATAAGAATAAGACGACCACGACCTGTCGGCTAACTTTATCATCCCCTGATAGAAAAAGTGACTCCCGCAAACTAATCGCAACACTACCAAAAACACCGCCTGACTTTTACCAACCTTCATCGCACACCTCTTAACCAATATCTACTATACTTACCACTCAGCCGCACCGCCGAACCTCATCTCTATGGATAATATTTGTGTTTTATTTATGCTGAGAAATTAAGTCTTATATTTTGCAATGATATGTTCCATTGACATACTACTCAAAAGATACTCAGAAGATTCCACACCATAAATCCACTCCCCGAAGAACTTAGTCAGGTCGGTTCTTGACAGCTGTTTTACCACGTTTATAAAGTCTTCCAAAGTAGCCCCGCTTTCGCCATGCTTTTGATAGAATGTTCGCACAATGTTGATGAACGTCTCTTCACCGACCAAGCGGTATAAAACGTAGAATGCTATCATCCCCTTTGAGTAGGATGCGTCGGTCAGGTTTTGTTTTCCGTAGTCAGCGATTGGAGTATCCCTGAGTTTTGGTTTCCATTGGCAGTGCTTAATAAAATCTCTGCGTTTCTCTTCCAGACCTTTCTCGAGAAGGACTTCTTTATTTTCAAGTTTCTCACCGACCAGAAATTGAAGAAAATTAGCCAGCCCCTCGGTCTCGAATCGCGACGGCAAACTGTCCAGTGACGTCGGACTCCATAAATGTGAAACCTCATGATAGACCTGATACAGCTTCTCTCCGAAGGCTTCCCGCTCTAAAAGTATACAAGTTACATCCACCTGTGACCCGTAGCTGTTTGACAGCTCAATAACTGTAAGGCTTCCACGGTTCTTTAATTCCCCAAACCATTTGCTGAAAAGAGCGTGCGAGCGTTTCATAGCATCTAAGACCTTCTTCGCCGCACTCTCGTCATTTATAAAATAATACACCTTTAAACCACTCTCCTTGTCCTCAAGAATTCCATACGTTGCAACACAAACATCTATTCTCCAGGCTGGTTTGATGTTTTTGTACGTATATGAAACCATGCCATTTTCGTTGGTCTTCCCGACAAGCTTGCCCCCGTTGGCAACAACAAAGTCCTTAGGAACCGTTACTTCAACCCAATAATCAAATCCTTTTTTGAAGTATTTCATGATGGATTTGTAGAGGGGTTTTTCCGAAGGATAACCGATTATGGGATATGCGTGACATTCAGGACGAATAATCGTAAACTCCTCACTTATATGGTCTTGTACATAACGATAGCCAGCATCTACATAACCTCCTAGTTGACCTTCGTACTCAATCTGTACGATGGATTTCTCCCCAGCGGGTATTGGATTTCTTGCGGCAACATCGATGTAGTTCACTTTCTTCTTTTCTCTGTCCTCGAATGGTAGTACCTCTTGACTAAAGGGTAATTTTGTACCGTCCGCAGTCTTCACAGTAATGACTTTTAACTGTGGGTACAGTATGATGGGAATGTGACGGACAGTCTGCTTGCAAGAATTTAACATCGTTAACCAGCAGCGGCCACGCAATTTGTTTTCTTTGTGATCGATTCTTATGGCCAGCTTATAGTTGAGTGTTTCGAGAGCTACTTCTCTATCAGAAAAACGCTGCGTCTCCGCTAAGCCATTAGGTGCATACGCACACCAACATACTATACCTGCCATAATGATTTTAAACTTTACCAATGCAATGTTCCCTACTCGCCGATTTGCAAAATAACATTGTATATCTTTGCTCAGCCGCACCGCCGAACCTTATTTCTAACAAAATACCGGCCGCCTCCCTCGCCTTCTCTACACGGCCAGCTCTTCGTCGCTTTGAATGTTCTTTTCTACTATCTGCCCGATTTTTATCGCGTCTCGGATTGCCGTTTTGTAATACTCGTTCTTGTTCTCTTCGCCCACCTTCCCTGCCGAAACGTAAGCGGCGAATATCTCCGCCGCACTTCTGAAAACCGCCTTCTCACTCGGCTGCAGCGAAAAGTAATGCTGCCCTTGCTTTTTCTCTTCCGAACTCATTTGCGCTCCTTTCTTCCTTGCCCCTGCTTGTCGTCGGCAGCGGCAACAACTTCAAGTTTTCCACTGTGGCTTTCCACTTTCCACTTTAAGTTTTAAGCCTGCCCATCAACTCTGACTTGCCGCTTCTCGCACGCTGAAAGGCAGCGACTGTATGTGTCGCCCGTCGATTGCCAGGTTAATGCCGTATCTCCCGTACCTTTCAAATTTTAGTCCTTGGAGATTTAGAATGAGATTCACGGCCGCCGACCCAGCGCCTTCCCTCACCTTTACCGATATCTCGCCGTCTAATCTCGGCACCACCGCCTTGCCGTCCTCATCCACCACGTCTATCCTTACCTGGTGCTCGCCCTCTTCAATCTTCTCAAATCTTATTCTTGCCGCGATAGTACACGCCCGATGTACCGCCGGCATCTTGTTGGCAAAAATACTGTCAAACGCTCCGAGAACATTCAGCTTTCCTCCCTGGTCCGTCGCACAATCACATAACAAAAACGCGTCAATATTCATTTCTCTTGCCTTTCAAAAAACCACCTCTTCACGCCACCATTTTAACGATTGACCCTCCCAATTCAACCCCAATCACCCCACTCGCCTGTTTGCCGCGTCGTTACTTCCGCCGAGACGGCTCCCCCCTCCTTTCCTATACGCTAAGCGCTGTACGCTGACTTTCCCTGTGAGATGGCGTCAGCCTATCTCTCTGGGGCCGTCCCCGCCAACCCATAGACCCCACAAAAATCCGCCACCGACTCTTTCGAATCCGACCACACAAACTCCCACTCCTTCTCCACACAGTGGTCCAAAATATCATCCGGCTGCGCAGCGTCCGGCGGTCCGCCAAACTGCACTCCCAATACCCGGTCATATACGTAAGCCACAAGCCACGAGCAGATTGGATAATCATCCATCCCCGCCAATCGCCTGAAAACATATCTGTTATTGAAAATCCTGTCCAGCGCGTGCATAAATAGCTTCCAGTACCCGTATTTCCTCCCCTGATAATCCTCCGCCTTCTCAGTCATCTTTTCTTTCTCCTCCTCACTCAGCCCTCCCGGCCGCCGGCTGACCAAAAGACGCGATTTACCGCCCGCGTACGCCTTTATGGGCCGCACCACCACTTTGTAGATAGCTTCGATAATCTCTACCTCATCACCCACACACCGCAGCACCATCGCCGAGTGCGATGCCCACGTCCGCTGCTCGCCCCCGCCCCGGCTGAACCAGCGAATCAGCCGCGAAAGCAAACCCTGCCCCTTTACGTGAACAATATCTCCCGTCTCGAAAGACCCATCCCCCCACCCCGTCTTCACCTCCGGACACGCACGCTTGAACTCTTTTTTCTTGCGCTTCTTTCTCATTTCTCGCTCCCTTTCTTAACCATGCCTCTGCACATACTCGATTCTGTCCTGCAGTGCCTTACCATCAAAACAGTATCGCTTGTCATACCCCCTCGTCCCTAATAACGCCGCACCAGTTGCCTGCCACTTAGCCGCTCTGCAATTTCCCCAATAAATTACCCCAATCTCCCCATTCCGTCAACACAAAAAAACTCTGCCGAGTCCTCCCATTGCCGCCCGCCTGCCCCCGCATGTCGTAGCCAGGGGTCAACATTTTTAATTTTTGCGCTGTATCTTTGCATTCCCTGCCCTCGAACGTCGTTGTCCGGGTTGATTTTTAATCTTTGATTCTTCTATCCGCCCCCTACCTCTACCCCGCTTGTACCGCCGCAGGCTGGCACCCAGCCCCATTCTTACTCCTTACTTCTTACTCCTGCCTATCTCACCGGGGGCTACCAGCCGTCCTATTCGAGACGCAGTAATCGTCTCTTAAACACTTTTTCCATAACTCCAACAAAAGTAATGAAAAAACATCGCAGGAATTCAGGATTTGTCATTATGCCGCTAACGCAGAATTTCTTGCCTATCTTCAACAATTGACCCGGCTGATAGAAGTCTCTCCTGACCTTCTTGAAAATCTGCCGCAGCTGCTTTATAGAATACTCATCCGAAAACACCTTCCCTTTTTCATCTATATGATAGTCCGGCGTATTCTCCACCGTCTTCCTCAGCGGCGAGTATCGCATCGCGCGCAGTTTAGACGGAATTAGAATATCTATTCCTAACCCACGCGCAAAGCCGGCTATCTGCCGCATCTCCTTCTCATCTTCTCCGATATACCCAACAATAAAATAACCTGCGTGAACCATCTTGAAATGCCTCAAAACCTCAAACGCCTCGCCCACCTCCTCAATCGTGAACCCCTTCCCCATCCGCTTAAGCGTCTTGTCCTGAGCTGACTCGATGCCGTACGCCAGAAACCGAAACCCAGCCCTCCACATCTTATTAAGTGTCTCAGGATGCCGGGCTATCTCAATACGCAGCTCCACCATTAAGCTCTTCTTAATCTCGCGAGCCATTAAAAGGTCGCAGATTTTCTCTACTCGCTCTGGGTCAACGCTGAAATTATCGTCGGAGAAAATTATTACCTCCGCTTTGATACTCTCTATCTCCTCCACAACGGATTCCGCAGAACGAGCCGACCACCCCCTTAGCTCCCCCAATGGATTTAATTTGTGCGTGCAGAATTCGCACTTATAAGGACATCCACGCGAGCTCATCACGGCGTCTATCCCGAAGCTCAAACCGAATATCGTTTTATGCCGATACCGGTACCGGCGCAGGCTGCGGTCCGGATAGAAGTCTCTCACCTCGCCAAGAACTCTCGTCTCATTATGGATTATCCTTCCGCTCCGCCGATACGATATACCCCTTATCGCGCTTAACTCTTTTCCGGAAAAAATATCCTGCGCGGTCTCTTCCCCGTCCCCGCGAACCACTATATTGATTCGACGCGAGGCCTCTAAATACTCCTCCACGTTCTCCGTGGCATGAATCCCCCCTACAATCACAGTCGTTCCTTCGTCAAGCTGCTCAATCAGACCCAGAGCAATCTCTCTCTGGTGCGGCCAGTTGATGCTTATTCCCACCACCTCCACGCCCCCTAAGAATTGCCGCAGCGGCTCCTTCTCATACCGCATATCTATGATGGTCACTTCCTCTACCAGCTCCTTAACTGCCGTCGCGATATACTCTAAGCCCAGAGGAGGGAAAAAGTCATTGTAAGATAGCTTACTTAGCTTTTTATACGGATAGACGAAAACCGACTTCTTCCACCTTCCCATCGAAAGCCTCCTTTCTTTAGACCCCAATTTCCCATATAAAAAGCTTGCCTACAGAGTCAAAACCTTTCAATTCCCCAAAACCGCCAAATCTGCTTCAAGTCCTGACAGCCCGAAACCCGCTCTTAATGCCCAACCGCCGCCGGCCTAATCTCCCGTGCGCACGCAAGCCAATCGCTGAACTTCTCGCCCCCGCAAATGCGGGGCCTAATCAATTATCAATCGCCCCAGAATCGATGAGCCGCGGCCTAAGTCCCCGGATGATTTATCGCTTTGCTGATTACACACAACTCTACCCCTTTCACACCCCCGCCGCAACCCTTTTCCCACCTCCCACAAACAAAAAAAATCCTAACCCGCAGCCCCTAATTATGCCGCTCCCCCTCCTTCAACGTTCGACGTTTGACGTTCCATGTTCGACGTTAGTCCCTCCCCTCCTTACGTCATAATTCTCAATTCCGCGCCAGCGGCCTGCCTGCCCTCCGACCCTTACAGAAACCATCAGGAATCCGACTTGGCCTTCGCCGCGCCGACAAAAAAAACAGGCCCCGCCGAAACGGGGCCTGCAATCCTCAGTTGCAACCTCCAACTGCTCGCGCCGATTACTCCGACTAATGCGTAATCGTAAATGAATCTATAACACTTCCATCGTTTGCGTTGATAGCCTCAAAATTAAGAGTGTTCCCGTCAATCGCAACCTTGCCGAAGTGGTGGACCATCTCACAATATACCACATACTCCGAATAATCCGGCTCTGGCTCCCGCAACGGCGCCCCGCCTCCGCCAAGAGTAAGGTGCTGAACATCGTTCACGTCGCACCGGGCATAATAATGATTGTGCCCGCCGAAAACTATATCAACCCCGTAGTCCTCGCACAACGGCTGCACCAGCCTCTGAATATCCACGTCGTCATCGTGGCCGCCTCCGGCACTGTAACCCGGCTCGTGTAGCTCCAGAAACTTCCACTCCTTGTCACTGTGTTTCAACACATCCTCAAGCCATCGTAATTGGTTGTGCGCCTTCGGCCCTTTGTCTGTCAGCCGAGTTGACCTGTACTGGTCGATCACTACAAAAAGCGCTGGACCGTACTCGAACGACCAGTAAAAACCTTCCACAAAGGGATACGGCCAGTACTTCGGGAACAATGTCTGACTTAGCGCCTCGTGGTTGCCAACGCAACCGTTGATGGCAAGATTCGCCAGCATATAACTCGTGTCCCAATAATAATTAGGGTCCTCATAGTCGTAGGTAAACATATAATCAGGGCCGACACCACCAAAGTACTCAGTGTCCCAGTCTTCCTCTGATGTCCCGGAACCTACGAAGTCGCCGCTAAGAAGCGTAAATGTCTGATAATTCGGGTCAGCCTCGAAGGCAGCTACCATCGCAGCGCAAACCTTGTTATGGTCCTCAGGATACGTCCGTGTGTCACCATACGCCAGAAACTTCAATGATTCCTCGCTATCGTTCGGCGCCGCAATAAACGTACCTTCGTACACATCCTCGCCGGCTGTAACCTGGTAGTAATACTTGCTCCCCGGTACAAGCCCGCTTATCGTGTACTTGTGTTGATGGTCATCGCCGTACTCGACCGTATCGTTGCTGTCGGTTAAATTCTCCGGATCCAGACCCCACTCCAGCGTACAAACTGCTGGTGGCTCCGGTTCCGCATGAAGCTGCCAAAGCACCGTCATCTCCGTACAAACACCCGGATAATACAGGTACGGCCCTTTGCGCATCCCTGCCGCCTGCAACGCACAGGCCAACACCAGCAGGATGCACATTGATAGAAACGCTCTCTTAAACATCACACTCACTCCTTAAAAAAATTGTAAAGCCCGCTTTGGCTACGCACCAAAGCCTTGATTTTTCAATAAATGGCTTTTAAAACGGCTTGGCTACTTCCACCACCCGTACAACACACATCCCTTCAAAACTAACTCCGGAAGCGCGCGTCAGCGCATCCTCACTTACAACCGCTCGCCTTATACCGCATCCCTCACACCCTGTCAACACATTTTTTCTCGCCAAAAAAACCGCCCCTCGAAGCGAACACCCTCGCAGCGCAGACCCCGGACCGGATCCGGGACCCAGGAAATACGACTCCGATCTGGGGCCACCCTTCAACGTTCTACGTTGGACGTTCAATGTTCGACGTTCAACTTCTCCCCTCTTCACCCTTCGAAAACCGGCTCACTCTCCCGTTATAATTATTTTTAATCTTTTTTTTATTTTTTTGTTGACTCCCTCACTCCTTCTCATATAATGGACGTTCGTGGAGCATATTCTCACGTCTCTCAAGAATATCCTCTTAAATAAATCCGGGAGACATATTTTATATGGCCGTTAACAGGCCAAAGGAGCATTATTGTGAGTACAGGTACGGTAAAATGGTTTAACGAGACAAAAGGCTTTGGCTTTATCTGCCCGGATGACGACAGTGATGACTTGTTCGTCCATCACTCCGAAATCAAGGGCACAGGATATACCAATCTGCACGAAGGTCAGAAGGTCGAGTACGTGGCCGGACAGGGCAAGAAAGGCCCCTGCGCCACCAGCGTAATCCCCGGCTGACAAATTCACAACACTCGAAAAACCAGCGGGCTCCCATTAACCCGGGAGCCCGCTTCATTTATCACCAACGAACCACGAACTACGAACCACGAACTACTAACTATCCCTCTCCGCGGCAACCGCATCTATGTTTAGCCCCTCAACCCCGAAGGGCGTTGCGGGGTCACCTTCATAATTCTAAATTCATAATTCCGCTTCCCGCCTTTTCCGCTCTTCCGGACAATCTCCTTCTCCCTAATAATATTTATCTTTTATTTTCGTTCCAATAAACACAGCCAAAGCCACAGCAGCCACAATAATAATCACCCAAACCGTAGTGCTCATTAACAGCATATTAAGTCTCCTTTCGATTCATCCTTGTTAATTCATAATTCTTAATTCCCCTATCCGCTGCCCGTAT
Organism: Planctomycetota bacterium; assembly: GCA_020350405.1. Lineage (GTDB taxonomy): Bacteria > Planctomycetota > Phycisphaerae > Sedimentisphaerales > Anaerobacaceae. Next base: position 2,692,837 of record CP070715.1, on the reverse strand, counting down.
AATTTTACTCCTTCGCCATTAACCAATCCACCGGTAGATTGTTATTGCCTCCTCGCTTGCTTTTACGTTGCCAATTTGAAGGTCCCGCCCGAGAAGGTACTTAACGTCCACGCATTCCGGCCAGTCCTGCAGGCAGTGTGCAATCGCGATATCGCTGCGGTAATAATCTCCCCCGCCTCGACCGTATGCAGTAGCGAACTTTTTTTCTAACACTTCTAAAATCTCCGGGTTACGTTCTCTAAGCATCTCCACAATCTGATAGCCCAGCCAATAGCAATTCGGCCTCTCTTGGAGAATCTGCCCAAGCGCCTCCCGAAATTCCTCGAATCTCGCCATTGCTTCTCCTATGAGTTGTTCTCTATTCTAACAGCCCCTTATCTACCAAGTCCACCCATTCCCGTCAATCACAAATCCCACCAACGCATTAACACATCTGCCCATTTACACTTTTACTCGTCTACGCATTTACTCATCAACCCATTCACCGCCCTTTTATCCCCGAGAATCCACTTCCTTGACCCGGCACAGTTTATCCCTTACGCCACAGCGGACCCACCCTCTTAAGTCTTATGTCTTGTGTCTGACATGCCTGCCCTCCGCTTCATACCCCCATTAGAAACGGGCAGGCTACATCGATAGTTAGTCGTTTTTTCCCCTTGTGAATATCTTCGCCCTGCCTGTAACTAATCCTTTTTCCTCCCTGATAAACTTGATATGTCGCAGTAATGCCCAGGCGCTGTTATTCCATTGCATCTGGAAGCCTCTCTGGTGCGCCTCTTTCTCCATCGCAAGGCGTCTATCTTGGTTGAACACTAAAAAATCCAGTGCTCTGGCTATTTGTTCCACCGAAGCTTCCCCGGCGTCGACCAGAATTCCTCTTGCATATCTGCCAATGACCAGGCCGCTCGGACAGGGTTTGTTTGAATGAATCAGCTCCAGAGCGCAATGAAATTTGGTCGCTATTGCAACTCTGCTGCAGCCCAAAGTGTCCGCTAATATACCGCTTGATGTCTGGAACATATTGAGATAAGGAAGCACCATAACGTTGGTCGCACCATAAAGTTCCAGCAAATTGCTCTCCTCCAAAAACGCGTCGAGAAAGACAATATCGTACTGTCCAAAATCAACACCCTCTAAACCTTTGACCTTGCACCATTTCAATCCGGGCTCTTCCAGCGCCTTGGTCAGTGTTGCTTGATAAGCTTGGTATTCCCTGCCTCCCTCCGCTCGCATAAAATCCGGATGGCATTCACCTGCAATTAAATATACTATTCTTTCCCTCTGCTTGTCCGTACAGGACTCTTTTAAAAACCTCCCGTACGCCCTAATGCTGTACTGGATTCCTTTGTCAGCGGTCAATAATCCCAGTGTGGTAACGAGAAAAAAGTCTTTCAGACCGTATTTTTCTTTCACTGCCAGTCGGTCATATTCGGAACGATGTTGCATCCTGATTCCGTGGTCAATGTGCTTGAGCTTTGAATGCTCGATTTTATAAGTTGATGATTCTAATGTTGCTATAGCGCTTTCTGAGGTCAGAATAAGACCGTCGCTAAACCCGGCCAGTTCCTGTAACGTCTTTTTTTGATGGTCGTTCGGCTCGTCGAGTACAGTGTGAAGGTAGACCAGCGTAGTGAGCCCCTGACCGCTGAACGCTTTTGCCATATCTACAAAATGCGTCCCTTTGCCGTCCTCTCCGTTTTCATCAGGGTCAAGGCCGTATTCGTGCTGCAATACAACAATCGTCGGGTTTGGACTTTCTTTCGCTCTCGTTATTATGTTTTTAATGGCTAAACCCCAGGATTCCGAGTTGTACTGGTCAATAACAAGGTCAACGGGAATACTGTATGGTCCGTTCTTTTTGTCGATTGCTGCAACTCTTATGTGCCCGACTTCACCTGTAAAATTTTCAAGTGCACTGGCCAGGTCACGCGAAAATGTGCCTATCCCGCATCTCCGCGGCGGGTATGTACTGACTATTCGTATATTATATGGCACAACAACCCTCTTTCACTTACTCTCATTATCTACATTCATCATACCCTGAGCAATCACAAAAGAAAAGCCCTGCTTCAGCCATCTTTATACCGCTTAAAACCTAATTATTGACCGCTCTGTTGCTTCTTGCCCCACCCAAACGACCAATCTCATTCGTATTTGGCACCGCGTTTTACGCGGGGGCGCCCACGCGAGCTCCGCTCCTTATTTCATAATTCCGCTTGCGGCCGCCCCTGTCATCCTGAGCGCAGTCGAAGGATCTGGCCTACCAATAAAATTAACCTTACCCTCCATGCCCCCCAACGTTCGACGTTCTCCATCCCGTTTTCCCCCCACACCCTTCCCCCTTCACTCTTCACCCTTCACTCTTCTCTCTTCACTCTTCTCTCTTCTCCCTTCACTCTTCTCACTTCGAAAACCTCCCCGCCGGCCCGCCGGCAGCTACCACATTGCCCAACCACCCCAATTATACCCCCTCCCCACACCCCGTCAACTTCTTTTCCCACCTCCCTAACCCCTCGTACCTCGCCCCTCGCAGCGAAGCGAACATCCTCGCATGTCGTTGGCGGGGGATGCGGAATCTCCTCTAACTCAAAACCCAAAACTCAACACTAAAAACTAAACGCTAAAAACTAATAATGCCGCCTCCGCCAGCACCACGCAATCAGTCTTCCCCCCCCAACTCCGGGCCCTTTTTGAGCGAGGAATCTTGTCGCAGATGCAAGGCTTGGGCACGGAGCCTCACCGGAGGTGTACTGTAGTACTTCGAGGACCGGCTGCGCTGCCCGTAACGCCGCAGATGCCCAAGAGAACCGATCAAAACAAAATCAATCATATTTGCAGGTACTTTCATCCCTCCCGCAATTTTCTTTAAAAATTCTTACCCCTTATTCCCCAGATACTTAGCCCATATCT
>CP070715.1:2685849-2689827 GCA_020350405.1 Planctomycetota bacterium | reverse complement strand
ATTTATTCTGAAAGCAAAAAAATGGCGAGGTGATGGGTCTTGGGGGTGGCCAATAAACCAAACATCCTCGCCGTTCCGCAAATAATCCGTTAAGGCGTACTGTTTCGACCATCCGTGGTCGGCCTTGCGTTTAATGGTCTTATATTTATATGCCAAATTTTGCGATGTTTTCTGCGGCCTCTCGAGAGTTTTCCATGGTGTCGAGCGCGCCGGAAAGTAAAAGCTCCTGCGCCCGCTGTACGGCTTGGGTGTCCGTCGGCGGTGTCTGGGTCGCCTTGTCAATGAAAGAGTTGAAATCAATCTGCAGGGACGCATCCGCGTCATTATTTTGAGCAGGCTTGGCGGAGCCGGGCTGTGTGGACGACGATTGTGCCAAAATATCGTGTATCTTGTCGGCGTCTATTTTCATTGCGTACCTTCTCTTTCCTAACCTCTAACCTACAATTGTTTTCGCCGATTTTCCAAAAAACTTTAGGCTTTTTTGGGGGATTTTCATTTTTTTTCTAAAGTCAAGGCCATTTTTAGACGAATATATTATGTTTATCGTCCTACCTTTGCGTTACGGATTTATCGTCTCAGCCACCTCATAAGCCACGAATTTGACAAACTTCAGCGAGCTTACAGCGACCAACTGTTCGCGGAGCGGCTCATAGCCCGAGCGGACCTGAAACAGAAAATAGTCTTTTATGCGATATTCGGTTGCCTTATCGGCGCTGTCCCAAATCTGCTCGAGACCCCAGAGCAAAATTCCATCGTTTAGGTCGAGAAGCTTCAGGCGAAGCCCAATGGTCAAATGAGGGTAAGGCCGGTATTCAGTAACGGTTCCGATCAATACCGCATCACAGTTCAACGTCCTGCGGATTGCAGATAACTGCTCAAGGGTGTATGTCGAATCGAGGTCCAACTGCAAGCTGCGCCAAGCGGGGTCGTTCTGGCGAACGAGGGTCAGGCCGAAGACCTGTTTTTTTTGCAGTGCCTGGAAGAGCGCTTCGGTTACATCAACGGAGATTTGCGGATAACTCGAACTGTTGTTCAACTCGATGAGGGCGACCCTGCCGACGGCGTACAGGTCCTTATCGGGATTTAGAAAATAGTAGTCCGCCAGGGGGACAGGTGCGCTATAGACCTGACAGCCCGCCAAAAGAAAGGTCAGCAATAACAGAGGTATTATTTTTACCCTATTCATTTGATAATCCTGAAGTCAGAATTTCCTTTGGCTGGGCCTGGCTGAGCTGCTTGGGCGACTGTTCAAGCGGCAGTTGGTTTTGACCCTGCGCCGATTCCGGTTTGACCTTTGCACCAAGCACATTGAGTATCTTAAAGAGCGCCTCAAGCTGGGCCTTTTCGGCATCTCGCATCTCGTCCCGGAAACCAATGACATTGGTCTTCCAATTGTTCAATTCGATTCGCATCTCAATCAAGAGGTCATTCGCTTCGGCTAATTCCTTTTGCGTCTGTCGTAATTGTTCCTGGGAGGAGTCGAGCAGTTCTTTGGTGCGCTGGTTTTCGGTGATTAGGTCGTGGTTTTGCTGCTGCATGGCAGCGGCCTGCTCAGAGAGGCTGGCGTATTTCTCCGACAGCTCCACGGCGGACTCTACGGCGGTTTGAGCTTTTGGTGCAGATTCCTGAAATCTTCTTGCGGCGGTGCCGCTGGGAGGGGCCGTAGCAGGCTCCGGCGGAAAGACAATTTTGACGGGTCCCTTGGGGATTTCACAGCCAGACAGCAGAAATATTAACAGTAATTGAACCATTAAAAAGGCCTTTTTTTTGTTAGTTTGCATGGTACTTTTCTCCTTATTTTGTTTGTTCTTTTACCGTGTCGGCGGGTGGGACTGTCTTTGGAGCATTCGGCGAATTTGCGTCTGCCGGCGGTGTACCGCTTTGCGTTTGTGGGGCCTCGGGCGGTGACTCGGCGGCACCATACTCACACCTTAGGTTTGTTTTTGTGCCACAGGAGCAGGTTATCTCTATGACGGCAAAATCCGGGTGGTTTTCCAGAATACGAACCTGTGGTTGTACCGAGGCTGCGTCTCTGGCCCTTGGCGGTTGTGGGTGAGTTTGTGTGAGCTGAAGAGAGAGTCTGCCTTCGATTTTTACGCTGTCGGCTCTTAAGATGCGTGCTGTCGCCTTTACCATCTGTTATCCCAACCTTTCATTATTTTCGCGCGATAATTATCAGTTCAAGCACAATAATCAATGCCGCTACCGTCGGAATTGCGGCGGGTCTGGTCCTCAGTGGGCTGGCCGGTGAGGTTCTGCTCGCCGCTGGAGTCGTCCGGCTGTTGTTCGGACGGTTGCTTATCTTGCTTTTTGAGGTCCTGTCGGCGCTTTCTTTGTTCCCGGCGCTTTGTGGGTGTTAAGCTTCCGATATTTTGCAGGCTTTCGACCGGCTTTATTATACTGGAATCATTATCTGCCATCTTTCCATTGCCTCAATTTTACGGAAAGGTTAAATAGAGCACTTGCGTGGAGCTGGCTGACGCGAGGCTCTGTAATATTGAAGACCTCAGCAATCTGTTTCATAGTCAGATGCTGCTGATAATAAAGCAGGACAATTTGTCGTTTTCTCTCGGGCAGCTGCTGTATGGCCTCTGTCAACTTATTTATAAGCTCGGTTTTTTCAATCTGCTTATCCGGGGCCGTAGTATTTACAGATGCCAGGATATCACCGAGTACGGGGGTGTTATCAGCGAATCCGTCGATTGAGACGAAATGCTGTGCGCGGGCATTTTCAAAAGTCTGGTAAAGTTTGTCGACGGTTATGCCAAGTTTTTGGGCTAACTCCTCGTCGGTGGGTGCGGAGCCTGTCTGTTCGGTGATCTTTCGGCTGAGGTCGAGTGCGTTTTGAATCTGCTTATTGAGATTTGCCGGCACAAAGGACCATCCTCTGAGTTCATCAAGGACAGCCCCTTTGATTCTAATATATGCATAGGTTTTGAACTCGGCCTGTCGGAGAGGGTCGTAATCGCGTGCGGCCTTGACCAATCCGACGGTTCCCGCCGAGACCAAATCTTCGAATGACAACGGGGGCCTGAGATAGGTTACCACCTGCTGGACTATTTTGCGTACCATAGGCAATAAGCTGGTAATGCGCTGGTCTTCAAGGGATGGTTCTTTCTGGCGGGCGTACGCGCGCAGGGCGACAGTCTTGAGACGCTTCGGACTGTCTTTGACAAGCTGCGGGTTCGGAATCTCTTTAGCCTGTAGCGCCAATGTTCTTTTCCTTTTGTCGATTGATGTGGTTTTTAATCATGGCATTTATCAAAATAGCGTTAATTGCTTTTACGGCGAAAGTTGCCGCTATATAGGCAAGTACCGCCCCTGCGAGAGCCCTTTTACAGCAGGTAAACGGCGGAAGTCCGGAGATTGAGCCGGCTATGCCAATGCCAAAGAAAGCTATCACAGCGGCACTTACCGCAATTGAGCGGATGTGTAATGGCATAATCAGCAACTCCTTTGTATGGTAGCGCATTTATTTTTGGCATAGCGGCTCATTTCAGGGCCTCAACAAGTTCCTGTTCCTTCGGCATAGTCTGCTGGGTTTGCTGGACTGATATTGTTTCTATTGGTTCGACGTCGGTACCGAGCAGGATTTCGTTGTAAGCTATAACCGGCAGTGGCGGCACCGTTCGCGATAACATGGCCGCCAGAGGAGCCCGCAATCTGGAATCGCAGAGCAGGACGGTCTTGTCCTTACCTTTGTCCATAGCCTGTTTCCAGGCCTGGGCGATTTTTTTGCTTATGTCCATTGCCGCTTCGGCCGGCAAGGCGAGAGTCATTGTGTCTGCATCCTGCTGCAAGGCTGCAGTCATTTGATGCTCGAGGGCAGGCTCGAGTGTTATGGCGGAGATTTTGGCGTTCTGGTCTTTGTACTGCTCGGTAATGGTTCTGCTTAATGACTTTCGAACCAATTCTGTGAGGACAGCGGGGTTTTTGGTCTTAGAGGCGTGCTCTCCGAGCGCCTCAAGTATTGTGGTT
>CP070715.1:2681539-2685749 GCA_020350405.1 Planctomycetota bacterium | reverse complement strand
GGATTTCGGGACCGGGGCTCTGGGCGATATGGGCTGCCACAATCTCGATGCCCCGTTTTGGGCTCTGAATCTCGGTTATCCGACAAGCGTCGAGGCTTGTGCCTCAATTTTTGTTCCAGAAGACGCAAGCTGGGACAAACCGATGAACACCGAAAGTTATCCGCAGGCATCCATAGTTCGCTATGAGTTTCCTGCGAGGGGCGAGATGCCGCCGGTCAAGCTTACCTGGTACGACGGCGGGCTGACGCCGCCCCGCCCTGTAGAGCTCGAAGAGGGCCGACGTATGGGAGATATGTTTGGCGGGGCAATTTTCATCGGAGACAAAGGCAAAATCATGGGCGGCGGCCCCGGGTGCGAAGGCGCTCGCATCATACCGGAATCGAAGATGAAGGAGTATAAGAGGCCGCCGAAGACCATCCCCCGCTCTCCGGGCCATTATATCGAATGGATACAGGCCTGTAAGACGGGTCAGCCATCCGCGTGTAATTTCGACTACGCGGGGCCGCTTACCGAGGTAGTTTTGCTTGGTAACATTGCCCTGCGAATGATGCACAAGAAACTGTATTATGACGGGCCGAATATGAAAATCACCAATATGGCGGAGGCGAACCAATACATACACCGTGAGTACCGAAAGGGATGGAAGTTGTAATCTGTTATGGCGGCTTTAGGTGACTGCAAGCGTCAAATTCTTTAAGGAGATTATTATGAAGCGTCAGGCGGGAATTTACGTCGTAATTGGGATACTTTGCGGGGCAGTGCTGGTGGCTGCGTTTACACAAAATGCCTTAGGGGATGAGGAACCGAAACTGTTTAAGGCGAAAGATGGCTCCGGCATAATAGGTTACAAAGACACGCCGATTCTGCCCTGGTGCGGCTACCACGTTCACGACCCAGACCGGCCAGCACCTAAAAAAGTTACGCCAGCCCCGCCGGACATCGAGGGGAAGACCGGAACGGCGCCATCGGATGCAATTGTGCTATTTGACGGGACCGACCTTTCACAATGGGAGCGGTCGGACTGGAAAATCGAAAACGGCGAGCTTATCGCGGTCTCCGACGAGCTGACGAGCAAACAGGCGTTCGGCGACTGCCAGCTGCACATCGAATGGCAGGCGCCAGACCCACCCCGGGGCGATATCTGGGACCGGGGTAACAACGGCGTGATGCTAATGGGCCTGTTTGAAATCCAGGTTTACGACTCATACACGGAGAAGCTGTATCCGGACGGTCAGGCGGCGTCGATTTACGGGCAGACACCGCCGCTTGTAAACGCCTGCCGGAGGCCCGGCCAATGGCAGTCCTATGATATTATCTTCTTTGCCCCCGTCTTCAAATCCGGCAAGCTCGAGAAGCCCGCTTATGTCACCGTCATTCACAACGGCGTCCTTGTTCATCACAACCAGGAAATCTACGGCCCTACCGGCCATCGATTTTTACCGCAGTACAACAAGCCCATCCCGGAAAAACTGCCCCTGAGCCTCTCGGCCCACGACAATCCCGTACGGTTCCGTAACATCTGGCTGCGACCGCTCTGAATGGCTAATGTAAAATTTGTGACGGTTCCGTTGCAGTTTCTATACTGTATCTGTGCGGAGGGGATGAATTGGGTGTGCAGGGCGAATTATTCTTCCAAAGGCGGGTAGTCTATCGGCGAAGCCGGGTAGGCCGGCCAGGCCACTTCCCATGCTTTTTCCTTGGCCTCCGGAAGCGTTCCATCCATCAAAACCAGCTTTTCGGCGTGTCCATCTATAAATACCGTGTTGCACGTACCTTTGTCCAGGTTTCCGCGAGTCGGATTGTGGAATGTAGCAAAGAAATCGTAGCCACTGTCATCATAAGGGGGCCCAATCCACAAATTGGTATCGTTGAGCACGGTGACACTCATGCCCCAAATAGGCCATATATTCTCTTCTGAGAAGAAAAACACATTTGCTGGATGCCTTATCTGCGTTACTTTCTTAAAATGTCCAGTAGCCGCTTCCCACGCTGCCTGAAACGGTCCCAGGTGCGCGTTCATACTATAGCCGTATTGAGGTTCGACAGGTATCTGAGGGTCATGCCAGGGATGTTTTTGACCTCTGTTTTTGGCGATGCTTCTGAAGCTGGGACAGAGGTGAATGTTTTTGTCCTTCAGGTATGGCCACATTGGCCCATTAACAGTTGCCCATCGTGCCTTATCATGCCATTGGCATGTGCTCCAATCGCTGGTAAAAAGGTAGGTATGTGTGGGTGGGAAGGCGTGTTCATTATCCTCCAGGTACATAGTGGCCGCTATGCCATACTGGCGGAGGTTTGACCTACAAACTATGTCCCTGGCCTGTTCTTTCGCTTTGCTTAAGACCGGCATCAGAATTGCCATAAGCAGGGCAATGATGGCAATTACCACCAAGAGCTCCACCAGAGTAAAGGCTCGTTTGCTGGTCATACGTAAGATTCCTTATTTGTGCTAAGTTTTTGGGTGTCCAGTTATTAAGATGCGCAATCTTGGCATTTTGTTCGGCGAATTTTGCCTTTGGACTAAAATTTTCAGCCCTGATCCACCATTATTCAATTATATTAATGGATTCCCGCCGCCACGTCAACGCCATTTTGCGCATAATACTTGATATTTTGCGCACCCATCCCGCCATGCCGTCAAAACCCCTCACATTGCGCGAAAAATCAAACATTTTGCGCAAAATGGTGTTGACTTCAAGGTTGAGAATACGTACAATGCAATAGATTGGATAAACTTTGGTAAAAGTCTGTGGAAAACAGGGCAGACGTGAAGTTTCGCGCCGGCTTGACGGCTGGCAAAATGAAGTAGTAAGACAGGTTCTTAGGATTTGTAACACACCCCTTGAAAAATTAAATTGTTTTGGCTGTGCAGCCAAAGGACGTTTTAAGGTTTTATTTTTTCAGGAGGAGTACCATGTCTAGAAAATTGTACTTCCTAATTATTTTTGTTTTGGTGCTGGGTCTTAGTGGTGTGGTCCAGGCCGATCCCTGTGACGCCAACATGGTAGGGTGGTGGATGTTCGATGAGGGTGACGGCAATACTGTTGCGGATTCTTCCGCCTACAGCAACACCGGCGTCAGCGTGAGCGCCACCCCCACCTGGTCAGACGGCAGCCCCATTGACCCATGTAACTCCGGGATGGAATTCGACGGTTGGATCAGCACCGACTATGTGGTCTGCGCCGAAAGGGATGGAAACAATCCGGGCACCTACCCCGCAGAGCTGATGCCTGAGAAATTCACCATATCCTGCTGGACCAAGCTCGATGCATTCAACTATTACGGTGGTTTTGTCAGCAACGGCCACGAGGGCGCCGAGGTCGGATTCTTCCTGCAAGGCGGCGGCAATGGAAATAACTTTGGTATATCGATGGGGACCGTAACCGGATGGTGGGATGTCGAAACGGGGACTGACTACGATACGGATTTGTGGTATCACCTCGCCGCTACCTATAACGGGCAGTCCGCCAGCGTCTATGTCGATGGCGAACTTGCGGCAGGCCCAACGAGCGTAGGCTCAATAAGGTGGCAAGCCGATAACAACGACTACCCCAGCAATTTCATCATCGGCTCGTGGAAAGACGAGGGCTATGGCGGCGCGGGTTTGCCCGTTGACGGTATCATCGACGAGGTCCGCTTCTACGACTATGCTATGGACGTGAATGATGTTAAGATCCTTGCGGGCATCATACCAGGAGCGGCCACCGACCCGGATCCGCGTTATGGTGCCAAGGATGCGGATATGTATACCGACCTTAGCTGGACGGCGGGCGACGACGCAAATGCGCACGATGTTTACTTCGGCACCTCGGAAAGTGATGTAGCTGATGCCAATACTGTTGTAACTCTTGGCGTGTACATGAGCCGGCAGACAGCTACCGTCTACGACCTTCCCTCCGCGCTTGAAATGGGCAAGAAGTATTATTGGCGGATTGATGAGGTCAATGTACCCGCCGACACGCTGGTTAAAGGCAGGGTCTGGCACTTTACGGTGACAAATTATATTATCGTGGATGATTTCGACTCTTACGCAACTAATCCCGAACTGTTGGCCGTGTGGGACGACTACTGGGCGAACGGGACCGGGTCGGAGGTCTTCATTGAGCAGGACGCGAACTTCACTCGCGACGGCAACTCGATGATGTTCAAATACGACTGCGGGACGGACTATAAGAAGGTCGGCGCTATAGCCGACGCGGACATTGCCGAT
>CP070715.1:2678458-2681439 GCA_020350405.1 Planctomycetota bacterium | reverse complement strand
ACACTTGGCCAAAACAAACCCAATTTTCCCGGACGCCCAAATGAACGTAACCTCCCGTCTAACAAAGCCTTATGAAATTGCTCCTCTCCGCCCACGCGACAAAAACAAACCCAATCAAACCCAGTTTCAAAATCCCCATTTCCCCTTTCCACCGCTCGCACTTCTTATTCACACAAGGACCCTCAAAATCTGCACATTTGATTGACCAGCCACCCCATTTTTCGCCCAAAATCAAGGGGCCAATTCCTTTTGCCCGTTCACTTTTCACTTTCTTCTTACCCCCATTTTTAATCCAAAAACCCATCTCCCCCTCACCCCCTGCTAACCGTTTTTAACCTCCTCCGGCCGACCACCCTCCTCTATTGCCGATATCTTCTTCACTCGCCTCTGGTGACGGCCACCGCTAAACTCAGTCGCCAGCCAAACTTCCACTATCTTCCGCAATAGAACCTCCACGATTTGGTCTCCTGATATGCAAAGCACATTCGCATCATTATGGTCCCGCGAAATTTGCGCCGTCAATTCATCGTGGCACAAAGCGGCCCGGATACCCTTTATTTTGTTTGCTGCTATGCTCATTCCAAGACCGGTCGCGCAGGCCAGAATAGCCCTGTCGGCCTCCTGCTCTGACACAGCCCTCGCTGCTGCGTACGCCTGGTCGGGGTAATCGACCGGATTACTGTCAGTGGTGCCAATATCAATGCACTCATGCCCGAGCTGTGTTACTATGGCCTTGATGAGTTGTTTCGCCTCAAAACCGCGATGGTCACTTCCAACTACGATCTTCATAATACAAGTTCATTAACTCTCTTCTTCACAGCTTCTTCTATCAACTCAGCGCACTTATTATAAATCTGTTGCGGTTGGCCTATCGGGTCAGCAATCGCGCGGTTCTCGGCTAATAAAACACACTTCGCTGCAGTGTCTGGGCCAAAACCCGCAATCCGCTCACAGTGCGTTTCGTCCATCGCATATATAAAGTCGCTCTCTTCAACGAGCTGCGCCGTCAACGCAGTGCTTTTGTGAGCTTTTATGTCAATCCCCTTCGCGGCACAAGCTGCTATCGCTTCGGCGCTCGCCGGCATCCCAGACATACCCATGACGCCGGCAGACACCACTTTATAACCCATTGCGTCGAGTTCGTCAACCTTACATTGCAATTTTTTTGCCAAGTGTTTCTGGAACATCCCTTCCGCCATCGGGCTTCGGCAGCTATTGCCAGTGCAAACGAACAGAAACTTCACGTCCGACATTTCTTGTAGTTCTGCCTGCGAATATACACCCAGTCTCAAAACTGTGGGCCCCCTCTTTCCTATTTTCACGACCGTACTGCTTTTCTTGTACTTAGACGGCCCTGCATCTAATAATAACTCGATTTGACCGGAGAAGTGAGCAAGAACAGTATCGGCATCTGTCGCAGGCGGCTGACCCGTGCGGTTTGCACTTGGCGCAACAATAGGACTTTTCGCTTGCTGCAGCAACACTTTAGCCACGGGGTCGTCAGGACAGCGAATACCCACGGAACCACCTTTATATAAGCTCCTAAAGACGTCTTGGTCAACGCGGCTTTCTTGTTTGCAAATGTCCTCCGCGCCTAATTCGAAAACTATTGTTACCGGCCCCGGCCAGCCCTTCCGGATTAGCTTTTCAGCCCTTAGACCAATGCTTGGCACGTACTTTTGGATGTCGACCTTATCACCGATATGGACAGTGTAGTGTTTTTGGGGCGCTCGCCCCTTTACGTCGTCCAGCTTAGCCAGCGAACTGCTTTCGACTCTGCAGGCAAGCCCATAGACGGTTTCGGTGGGAAACGCCACAATTCCGCCGGCGTCGACAAGCTTGGCTGCTTCCCTGACTGACGCCAAGTCGACCCTCGCAGGGTCGACCTTTATCACTTTTGTCTTCATCACAATCCAAAATACACTAAACAATCCAAAATGACAAGATACTTACCGGGCAACCGTAGTGGCTCTGGCCATAGTCCCTAAGATAGGGTCGGTCATAGTGTTACGCAAGCTCTCAACCAGAAGGGCGCCAACGAAATGAAAAATTGTGCTTTGCCGGCTCCCGGCCTTATCGCTTGTGTGTCGCTTGCGATAATAACCCAGACGGACACAACCACAGGCCCAGTCGAATGGCCTCTAAATACTGGGACAGTAGCTGGGGCAAAAGCCCGATAAAAAAGCTGCCGATAGAACAATAAGCTGACAGGAAAAAAATCTTAACAGAGTGACACTATTTTACCTAAATACGCTAATCTTTCTAAGTTAACATCGCCGATAAGCTCATGGAGTAAATGAACGGTTCTTCAATGGAGATTATTAGTTATGGAGACGTTAGTCGAGCAACGTACGGATGTGCGAACGAGCCTGTGCTGGCCTGTTAGTATTTGGCTGCCGGAGGCGAATCGATTTTTTAACGGGAGAAGTTCTAACATCAGCAAAACAGGCGTCTTCGTGAGGGTTCCGATGACAACGCCTATACGGGCAGGGCACACCGTGGAGGTCAATTTTCCAAGGACGGAGCCATTAGCGAAGCAAAAAGGGCAGTTTGCGCGCGTAAAGAGCGGCAAGGTAGTTAGAGTGGAACGCGCAACTTTGCTGAAGGCTGCCAATATAGGGGTCGCTATTAAGTTTGATTAGAGCGCAAGGGCGGTATAGTAACATTCGCTATAGTCGCTGGTTTTCGTAGGGAAGCGGGCGAGGGAGGAGTTGAGACTGATGGCTTATGAGGTCGTCAGTCTTTTTTTGTAAGTGCTTTCCTGGGCAGAGATTAGGGGCGCTGGGTGCAGGTGCGGCTGGTGTTGCGTGCTGGCGGAGTTGGGTAGATCGTCGGATTTTTGGGTCGCGGGTTAATTTGGCTACGATTTGCGGGTGGAAGGTCAATCAAAAGTGCAGGTTCGTGGGGGGTAGGTATGTCAATCAAAAGTGCGGGGGGTGAACAGGGAAAAGAGGGATTCTGAAATTGGGTTTGATTGGGTT
>CP070715.1:2668883-2678358 GCA_020350405.1 Planctomycetota bacterium | reverse complement strand
TTCCTCATATTTATCTGGAGAACATCGTCGTGGAGGGCAACGATGTTTCATTGATTAGCATAGACCCGAATGACGTCAATATTGTAGATGCAACTGTCATTGACGGCGGCGGGGAGGATTCTGTCGTCAAAATCATCGACGTAAGTACGGTTATTGAAGGCTTGACAATCAGCAACGGCCTGGCTGACGCCAACGGTGGTGGTGTTTACTGTGAAGATAGCAACGTAACAGTCTCTGGGTGCGTCATCACGGGCAATGGAACCGCTGACGGTGAAGGCAACTGGGAGGGAGATGCAAACGACGGAGGGCATGGTGGAGGTATCTACTGCTCTTCGGCCTCGGTTACCCTTGTCGGTACTTTAATAATGAGTAATACCACCGGGACGGGGGGGGATTCATGGGGTTCGGGGTGGGGTTCAGACTGTGCCGGTGGAGACGGCGGTAATGGTGGCGGTATTTATGCCACATCTTCTTCACTGATTATCCTGGATTGTAATATCACTGGTAACACGACAGGTAGTGGCGGTGGAAATATTGTGTGCAGCGGGACCTCTACTGGTGGGAAAGGTGGTAGTGGTGCGGGTATTTACGGCACAGCTTCTTCACTGATTATCCTGGATTGCAATATCACTGGTAACACGACAGGCACTGGTGGTAGAAATTACTATTGCACGATGAGGTCTGATGGCGGGAAAGGCGGTGGTGGTGCAGGTGTTTATAGCACAGCTTCATGTTTACTGAATATTGAGAATTGTGTAATAAGCCGTAATAAAACTGGCCGCGGCGGCTGGGGCGGAGACTCACATGGAGGTGACGGTGGAGATGGTGCCGGTATCCACTGCTGCACTGCCACGATTAAGAATTGTACGATTAGCAGTAACTTAACCGGCAACGGTGGCAATGCTGAATATCGACATCGGGAGGCTGCAAAAGGCGGTGATGGCGGAGGTATCTATTGTGATTCTGGCGAGATAGAGGTCGAAGACTGCGAGATTGCGCACAATAAAACGGGTCGCGGCGGTGAGAGTAATTGCAACGGCAGCCACGGGGGTGATGGCGCGGGTATCTACTGTACTTGGTCTGCCGTGGCTACAATCGCAAGCTGCACCATTGCAAACAATACAACAGGTAACGGAAGTCGGACTGTTAATTATTATCATGAAACCATAGGCGGCGACGGAGGCAACGGCGGCGGCATATTCTGCTATTCAGGGACAGTCTCAAACTGCGCTATTACGAACAATATGACGGGTAATGGTGGTAATGGTAGTTTGTTGCCCCCTAAAACTGCCGACGGTGGTAATGGTGGAAGCGGTGGTGGAATCATCTGTTCATCAGCGATGGTCATCAATTGTACCATAGCTAATAATACTGCTGGTGCTGGTGGCACAGGTGCTAATGGCGGAACTGACGGCGAGGAAGGGCAGGCAGGCGGCGCTTATGCCGACAGTAATACTGTTATTACCAATACGATTGTCTGGGACAATTCTCCCGACCAGTTGACAGGGCAGGATTGTAACAACGTGACCTATTGTGATATTGGCGGCAGTATCTGCAGCGGCACAAATGGCAATGTTTGCGCCGACCCGATGTTTCGTGACCCGGACAATGGGAATTTTCGCCTATTGTTCAACTCGCCTTGTATTGATGCTGGCAATAATGAGGCGGTTCCAGCTTCCGTTACCACGGACCTCGATGGTGATGCCCGGTTCTCTGACGACCCGTGTACTCCGGATACAGGTAACGGCACACCTCCGATTGTAGATATGGGTGCGTATGAGGGGCCGCATCAGGGCTTCGCGCTCAGCACGAATTCGGTTGTCATTTCAGAGGGAGGTGCAGCAACATTTACGGTGGCGGTCGGGATGGAGCCGGTCCAGTCCGTCAATGTAACTGTAGCTCACGTGTCCGGCGATGCTGACATTACCGTCGAGTCGGGAGCATTATTGACTTTCGATTCGTCAAACTACTGGGTTCCTCAGACAGTCACACTTGCGGCAGCAGAGGATGGAGACTATCTCAACGGAACGGCCCTAATCTGGGTCAGCGCCGCTGGGTTCGCTACAGGCGACGTTAATGCGAGTGAACTGGAGAACGATTCCATCCCAAGCGTCCTCTATGTTGATGACAGCGCCCCGGGCGCCAACAATGGCACGAGCTGGTTCGATGGGTTTGTCAATTTACAAGAAGCGCTAAGCAACGCAGCAGCGTTTCCTGATGTTGTCAAGGAGGTTCGAGTAGCTCAAGGTCTTTACACGCCCGCAGAACCTCCTGGCGACCGCGAGGCGGCATTCCAGCTTATCAATGGTGTGGCTTTTAAGGGCGGCTACGCCGGCTCCGGTGAGCCAAACCCAAATGCTCATGATGTCAAACTATACGAAACAATTCTGAGCGGCGGGGGCAACAGCTACCACGTCGTCACCGGCAGCGGTACGGATGCAACGGCCATCCTGGATGGTTTCACCATAACTGGCGGGAATGCCACCGGGTCTGAGCCAAACAACCGCGGCGGCGGGATGTACAACGCTGGTGGCAGTCCAACCGTTATCAACTGTACATTCAGCGCAAGCACGGCCGCCTTGGGCGGAGGAATGTACAACAACTTTGGCAGCCCGATGGTAACCAACTGTGTTTTTAGTGGGAACTCAGCGAGCTACCAGGGCGGTGGGATGTACAACGCTGCTGGCAGCCCGATGGTAACCAGCTGTGTCTTTAGTGGGAACTCAGCGAGCAGCCGCGGCGGAGGGATGTATAACTGGCTATATTGCAGCCCAACCGTTATTAACTGTACATTCAGCGCAAACACGGCCGCCCAAGCGGGCGGAGGAATCTACGGTGAGCTCAGCAGTCCAACCGTTATCAACTGTACATTCAGCCTAAACACGGCCGGCATCGCCGGAGGAATGCACAACGCTGCTGGCAGCCCGATGGTAACCAACTGTGTCTTTAGTGGGAACTCAGCGATCCACCAGGGCGGTGGGATGCGCAATCAGTCAAGCAACCCTACACTAACCAATTGCATATTGAACAATAACTCAGCAGGCTCCGGCCCGGGGGGAATATACAACTTCGTTTCCAGTCCGAAGCTAACAAATTGCATTCTGTGGGGTAACGAGGGAGCACAGATTAACGGTGGAACAGTCAATTACAGCTGCATTCAAGATTGGACCGGTGGCGGGGTTGGCAATATTGTTGACGACCCGTGCTTTGTCGAGCCTGACAACGGTGATTATCGTTTGCTCCCCAGTTCGCCCTGCATAGATTCTGGGCATAACGACAGCATTCCAGCTGACACGTTCGACCTCGATGGCGATGGAGACACAGGTGAGCCAATCCCGTTGGACATCGAAGGAAATCCACGTATAGTTGACGGCAACAACGACGGTGAGTCAGTGGTTGATATGGGTGCTTATGAGTTTTTCCCGGCAATAGAAGTGTCAATGAGATTTACACCACCGGTACTGAATCCATTTGGTCGAGGCAAGTGGATTAAGGCACATCTGGTTCTACCCGAAGGTTTCGCTGTTGAAGATGTGGATGACAATACGCCAGCTTTGTTTGAGCCGTTCAGTATCGAATCGGACCATATCAACGTCTTTGTGAACGAGGATGGCTTAGTTGAGATTGAAGCAGCTTTTGACCGTGCTGCTGTCTGTGAGGCCGAAGTTGATGACGGGGCCGTTGAGGTGAGAGTTATAGGTTCGTTTACCAATGGTGAGTACTTCTATGGCACAGACACAATCAGGATAGTCATTGGCGGTCTCAAGTACGTTGCTGTTATGGCGTCTCATTGGCTTGAGGCAGGCTGCGGTGTGCCTGACTGGTGCGGGGGTGTAGACCTTAACCACAGCTCCACAGTTGATTTCGTAGACTTTGCACTCTTCGACGGCTGTTGCATCGAAGTTGTTAAAGATTAGACAGATGAATATTCGGGCTTGAATCAGGGTTGCGGGTTGCGAGTTACGGGTTACGAGTTAGAGGGAGGTGAAAGAGCAGAATGCGGGGAAGTTGGAAAGCTGATTGCGTCGTGCTGCCGTAGGCGGCATTATTAGTTTTTGGTTTTTAGTTCTGAGTTAGGGGGGGCGCGGAATTATGAATTATGCTGGGTCCGGGCCAACGACATGCGAGGATCTTCGCTACGCTTCGAGAGGCAGCCGAAGCACCTATGGTACAGGCAAGTGTTAGGGCAGAGAAGAAATAAGGTTGTGGGATTTTGAGCGTTTAAGCGGGGTGTCGGGGGAATTTAGATTTTTCTTGGATTTTTTGGTTGACAAGTGCGGACGAATTGTTTAGTATGTTTATAAACTTACTTATCAAAGGAGTATATAATGAAGCTTACGACTAAGAGTGAGTATTCGATACTGGCGCTGCTGCATATCGCACGGAACGAGGAGCGGGGGTATATAAAGATGGAGGAGATATGCGAGAAGTGCGATATACCGCAGCAGTACTTAGTTCTGCTGTTTTCTATACTGCGGCAGGGCGGTTATGTAAAGGCGAAGCGAGGTGCGAGCGGTGGTTACAGATTAGGCCGGCCGGCGTCGAAGATAAGTATCGCGGAGATAATAAGGGTGATGGACGGGGCGCTGGCACCGACGGAGTCGGTGAGCAGGTACTTTTTCTCGTCGACGCCGCTGTCGAGGGAGAAGAAGCTGATAAAGAGATTCAAGGAGATACGAGATTACGTGGCAAAGAAACTGGAGGGTCTGACGTTAGCCGATGTGGTTTAACGAGGAAATTGTTAACGAGCAGGGAGGCGGCGAAATTGGGGAGTAAGGAAAATGTTAGAGATGTCATTGTGGGCGATTGTTGCGATTGTGGTGATTGCTTTTTTGTGCGAGTACATGGACTCGACGCTGGGTATGGGGTACGGGACGACACTGACGCCGGTATTTATGCTGATGGGCTTTTCGCCGATGCAGGTTGTTCCGGTCATTCTGCTATCTGAATTGATATCGGGGCTGTTGGCGGGATTTTTCCACCATCGGGAGGGCAACGTGGACCTGAAACCGAAGTCGGCAGACATATTCAAGATTACAAAGATGCTAAGCCCGCTGGGTTATATTGAGAGCTTTAAAAAGACGGTTCCGCTGCATTTGAAGGTTGCGCTGCTATTAGGGTTGTGCAGCGTAGTGGGGACGGTGGCGGCTGTTTTTGTGGCGGTGAACATTCCGAAGTTCTGGCTGAAGCTTTATATAGGGTTTTTGGTGCTGTCGATGGGGATAGTAATCTTAGTGTGTCTAAACAGGAATTTTAGGTTCAGCTGGAAGAAGATTACTCTTTTGGGGCTGGTAGCTTCGTTCAACAAGGGTATGAGCGGCGGCGGCTACGGGCCGGTTGTAACAGGCGGGCAGGTTTTGTCCGGGGTGGAGGGGAAAAGTGCGGTAGGTATTACATCTTTGGCGGAGGGGCTGACGTGCCTAGTTGGAGTGATTACTTACATGCTTGTCTCACAAAACCCGCTTGACTGGAAATTAGCTCCATGGGTAATTATGGGGGCGGTGCTTTCGGTGCCGCTATCGGCGAAGAGCGTAAAAGTAATTAGCGAAAAGAGACTAAAGCTTGCCATTGCCATACTTACGATAATTCTCGGCGTTCTTACCATTGTAAAGGTGTTCAAGTAGGCCGGCGTATGCGCGGCTGAGGCAAAGAGGGACAGTTTTGCGGTAAAAATGATGAAGATGTCGCTCAGAACAAAGCTGATTGTGAGCTTTCTGGCGGTGATTGTCATATGCGGGCTGGTCGCGACCTTAGTGGGTCTGCGTCTAATCGGGACGGGAATAATCGGGCAGGCCCAGGACAAGGTCAAGCAAGACCTTAATTCCGCGCGGGAAATCTATCGCGGCGAGACGGAGGCTCTGAAAGACGTGGTGCGTTTCACGGCACATCGGTTCTTTATGAAAGACGCGATTTTAGAAAGCGATATAGACCGTCTGGAGGTGGAACTGGCGAATGTAAGGAAGGCTGAATCGTTAGATGTTCTGACGCTTACGGACAAAGAGGGTCGTGTGGTTGTTAGAAGTCGCAACCCATCGGCCGTGGGGGACGACCAATCGGAAGATGAGTTGGTCGGCGAGATACTGGCGGGTGGCGGAGTCGTCGCGGGGACGGTGATTGTGCCAAGGGAGGAATTGGTGAAGGAAGGGGCAGACTTAGCTGAGCAGGCGTATATAAAGTTTGTTGCCACTGCGAAGGCGAAACGGAGCGTGAAGAGCGAGGAGACTTCGGGGATGATGATGAAGGCGGCGGCCGGTGTGCTCGGTTACGATGGGAGGTTAGTTGGGGTGCTATACGGCGGTAAACTGCTTAATCGGAATTACGAGCTCGTAGATAAGGTCAAGGCCACGGTATATCAAGGGGTCAAATACAAGGGCAAGGACATCGGGACAGCGACCATCTTTCAGGGCGACCTGCGGGTCTCAACGAATGTCAAGCGAGAGGACGGCAGGCGGGCGATTGGGACGCGTGTATCCAAAGAAGTATACGAACAGGTGCTGGAGAGAGGGCTGCCGTGGATAGACAGGGCCTTTGTGGTGAATGACTGGTACATCTCGGCGTACGAACCAATAAAAAACACGGAGGGACAGATAGTAGGAATTCTGTACGTCGGGGTGTTAGAAGAGAAGTTTACGGATATGCGGGCGAGAGCGGTGGCGGTATTCTTAGCGATAACTTGCGGCGGGATGGCAGCGGCACTGATAGTATCGAGCTTTCTTGCTCAGGGTGTATCGAGGCCCATCAAGCGGCTGGTTTATGCGTCCCAGCAGTGGGGGAAAGGGAATCTCAACCACAGGGTAAAAAGCACGAGCAAAGACGAGATAGGGGAGCTGGCCGGGACATTTAATCGTATGGCATCATCGCTGAAGGAAAGGGACGACAAGCTCAGGGAGTACACCAGTCAGCAGATAATGAAATCGGAGCGGTTAGCAACACTGGGGCAGTTAGCGGCAGGGGTGGCGCATGAAGTGAATAATCCGCTTGGGGCGGTGCTGATGTACACTCATTTGGCATTAGAGGATTTGGAGGACGAGGATGCAACGCGTAATAACCTAGAAAAAGCGGTCGCGGAGGCGTCCCGGTGCAGGGACATAGTAAAGGGTCTGCTGGACTTTGCGCGTCAAACGGAACCGAAGGTCGAGCAGCGCGATTTAAACGAGACTTTAGAGCGAACTTTAGGTTTAGTTGAGAAACAGGCACTTTTTCAAAATGTAAAAATAACAAAGGACTTTTGCTCTTCGCTGCCCGAGATATTCATCGATGTCGGGCAGATGCAGCAGGTGTTCACTAATACTGTGCTCAACGCCGCCGAGGCGATGGAAGGAAAAGGGCAGCTGACGGTTGCAACGAGGATGGCAGGCGATAATGAGCATATCGAGATTGAATTCAGCGATACAGGGTGCGGCATTGCGGCGGAGCACCAGGACAAGATATTTGACCCGTTTTTTACCACCAAGGAGGTTGGGCACGGCACGGGTCTGGGCTTGGCGGTAAGCCACGGAATAATTTCCAAGCATAGAGGGACGATAGAGGTTAAAAGCGAACCTGGCAGGGGGACGACATTTATTATCAGATTACCAGTAAACGAAAAGGAGAAGTAGATGAACGGCGAAGCTAACATCTTGGTCATCGACGATGAAGAGTCGATGCGGGACTCGTGCCGGCGGGCGCTGTCCAAGGGTCGAAATAAGGTGGTTGCGGCGGAGGATGGTTTGAAAGGTCTTTCGATGTTTGAGAAGGAATCTTTTGACCTTGTCATCCTTGATTTGAAGATGCCTGGTTTGAGCGGTATGGAAGTATTGCAGAAGATGAAGGAACGGGAGCCTGAGATTGTGGTAGTCGTGATTACGGGATACGCGACGGTGGAGTCGGCGGTGGAGGCGATGAAGCTGGGCGCGTATGATTTTATTCCGAAACCTTTTACACCTGAGAGTCTGCGGATGATAGTGCACCGGGCGCTTGAGAAGAGAAGACTTTCGCTTGAGAATATTTTGCTTCGTGCGGAGTTGAAAGACAGATTCGGCGAGAAGGTAGTTGTAGGGACAAGTCGCTCAATGCAGAAGGTTGAAGAGCTTGTTCGGCAGGTGGGGCCGACAGACAGCACGGTTCTGATTAGCGGGGAAACAGGCACGGGCAAGGAGCTTATAGCCAGGGCGATTCATACACAAAGCAGCAGAAGGGACAAGCCGTTCGTTGTGGTCGACTGCGGCGGCCTGGTGGAAAACCTGTTTGAGAGCGAGCTGTTTGGACATGTCAAAGGCTCTTTTACGGGCGCTACTGAGACCAAATACGGGCGGTTTGAGGTGGCGAACGGGGGGACGGTTTTTCTGGACGAGATTGGAAACATCAG
The DNA here is from genome assembly GCA_020350405.1 of Planctomycetota bacterium. Taxonomy (GTDB): domain Bacteria; phylum Planctomycetota; class Phycisphaerae; order Sedimentisphaerales; family Anaerobacaceae. The sequence continues at coordinate 2,670,011 of CP070715.1, read as the reverse complement.
CATTGGTATTCAGGCGAAACTGCTGAGGGTACTTCAGGAGAAGGAGATTGCGAGGGTGGGAAGCTCGCAGGTTATCAAGTTGGACGTGCGCATCATCGCCGCAACGAACAAAGACCTGCTCGCGTGCGTGAAGGAGCAAACTTTCCGGGAGGACCTATTTTACCGGCTAAGTGTGGTTCCCATTGTTTTGCCGGCGCTGCGTGATCGAAGGGAAGATATTGCGGTATTGGCGAATCATTTTCTGGAAAAGTATAACAAGAAGCGCGAGAAGGGCGTGAAAGCAATATCCGAGGAGGCGATGCAGATATTAAAGGAGTATGACTGGCCGGGGAACGTGAGGGAATTAGAGAATGTAATTGAGAGAGCAGTGGTACTGACCAAGGGCGGGGTGATAGAGGCAGGTGATCTGTGGTATTATGAGCTTAGTCGCGAGACAGCTGCAGGTTCCGAGGATGATGAAGTCAAGTCCCTTGATGATGTTGAAAGAGAACATATTGAGAAAACGTTTAGGAAATTGGACGGACGAATTGGTGAGGCATCGGACGCGCTGGGGATAGACCGAAAGACGCTGCGGCTGAAGTTAAAAAAATATGGAATAGATTAGAGCAGGTGGGGGGGTAAAATTTCCCATAGAGGGGGAAAGTCGCCCCATTTTCGACGAGGCAAGACAGGTCGAGATAAAATGACATAAAGTTTTCACAGAGCTATACAAAACTATAACCTCATTGATACGGGTCACTTAGAGGAATTTTCAAGTGGCCCTTTATTTTTGTGCGAGCGATTGGCACGCGAGTTGTTGGTGGTTTTGGTGAAGTGACAGGAGACCGTAAATATGGTCAGAAGAATCTTAATAGTTGAACCTGACCCTCGGGTTGCTGAAGAGATATTTATGCTGCTTCACCGCGAATTTGGGCGTTTTGAGCCTGAACGTTACGAACCGGAGATAGCGAAATGCGTTGGCGAGGCATTTGAACAGGCTCAGGCCGTAAACTTTCACTGCATCATAATGGATGTTAATCTTCCTGAGATGGACGGCTATGAGGCGGTCGAACTGCTGAGGACAGTAAGCAGTAACACTCCAATAATTTTGACAACGGAGCACAATACACTGGAGTTAGAAAACAAGGT
>CP070715.1:2660214-2668783 GCA_020350405.1 Planctomycetota bacterium | reverse complement strand
GGTTGTGGTCAACGGTCTCGATGTCACCATCACCTGGTTCGAACGCGTGCGTCCGGGCAAATACAAGGCAAAGGAGCGCTGGCGTTACACGGCGGCGGCTGCAGTGACGCAGCGATGATGGTAACAGACCTGCGCGGCCCTGTACTTATGCGATAACACAGGGCGCAGGGTAATTATCATTGACCGAGGGGCTGTGGGCTGTGTTTTGGGCGTAGAGAGGAGGGTCTTTTTTGTCGCGAGGGGCTGAAAATCCACCGCCAGACAAAAAAAGCCTGCTGTAAGTTGCTTATCTTAAAGGAGTTATATAATTTGTAACACTTTTTTTGTAAAAAACTTAAAAAAACGCTTGACGGCAAGTCCGATAAATTGATAGTATTTATTTAACTCCAAAAAGCGGATGCGTACACCACGCGTTTTGGAGGAGGATGAGAAAATAAGAGCAGGGTTCTAATTTCAGCTTGCCACTGGCATTGAGAATAAGGTTTAGCTGATACCAGAGGAGAGAATGGTGAAAAGGCTCGCAGTTTTAGCTGTTGTTTTTGCTCTGGCCTCCACGGCCGACGCCGCGCTGTCCTTGTACATTGATGGTTCGGCCGCGCCGTCAAGCATCGAGCTGCTCACTGACGAGGTCATTACGATTCAGATTTACTCGAGCGACACCTCCAACTGGCTCGGCTATATAGTCGGAGATGGCGTGGGTGGTCTGTACGACCTTTGGGAGCTTTGGAGAGACCCTCCTGTGCTAAGACCGGACCCTGATGTCGTTGAGCCCGACTGGGGGACAGGCTTTAGCTTGTCGGTGTACACTATTAGCGAACCGCCGCCGTCGGGTCTGCAGTTTACAGTCGAGTACTCATCCTCCGAAGTAGGAAGTGATCGTATTGGACTTTTCCTGCCGCCGAACTATTCCTGGGATGGCGATGAGATTGACCGCATAGACATCACCATCGTCCCTGAGCCGATGACGATGAGCCTCCTTGCCCTTGGCGGAGCTCTCGTCCTGATGAGAAAACGCAGAAAGTAACAGAATTTTAATCCGGTGCCGGAGAAACCTTATTCTCCGCACCGGCCGTTGAATAAATTTTAGCTGATAATAGAGGAGTGATTGATGAAGAGCTTATTAGTATTGTTTATGGTATTGGCCCTCGCGTCCACGGCCGACGCGGCACTCTCATTCTACATCGACGGCTCACCCGCGCCTGATAGCATTAATGTGGGCTTGGTGGCCAGTGTTACCATCCAGATTCACTCGGATGACACGGCGAACTGGCTTGGCTATGCCGGCATGGACATTTCGACGATGAGTCCGTATGGCAGCTTGGGCAGCCCGCACACGTACAAAGGCTCTGACAATGGCCCTGACGGCGGCAACGCCGGAGAAAGCGGCAACAGCCAGGCGTACTATGAGACGGGCTGGATGGACGGTTTTGAAACCCAGACAGCGAGTATCTCGGGACAGGTTGTGGCCGGCATACAGCACACATTTGTGTACACGGCGCCTATGGCGGACGGTTACACGAGATTGGCAATTTTCATTCCTGGTTCCGGCTGGGACTGGGATTCGGATGAGGTTGATACGCTATACATCAACGTCCCCGAGCCGATGACGATGAGCCTTCTTGCCCTTGGCGGAGCCCTCGTCCTGATTAGAAAACGCAGAAGGTAATCGAGGAGAGATTGATGAAAAGGTTATTGGCATTATTTATGATATTAGCTCTCGCCTCCACCGCTGACGCGGCCCTGTCATACTACTTGGAGTCTGCCCCCGCTGTTACTCCACTTGAAATCCCGACTAACGAAGTAATCACCATTCAGATTTATTCGAGTGATACCTCTAACTGGCTTGGTTTCGCGGTTCAGCAGGATACGGGCGTAGCTTCAACGATGGTGGGCTGGTTGAGTAACGGCCGCTCGTATTACGGCGACCCGAACTTGATAATAATAGGCAACGCCGGGGAAAGTGGCGGATACAGCTGGTATGATGAACCCGGGTGGGCGAAGTCAGGCTATGAGTTCCGGACACAGACGATTTCGGGCCAAGTGGAGGCCGGTATACAGCACGCTATGGATTATTCCTCTTCCGAGGTGGGAACCACAAGAATTGGACTTTTCCGGCCGCCGAACTATTCCTGGTATGCCGACGAGCTAAGTTACATCGACATTACCGTCGTGCCCGAGCCGATGACTATGGGCCTGCTGGCGTTAGGGGGCGTGGCACTACTTAGAAGACGCAGGAAGTAAAACCGCAATTCGTTTGGTCGATAACAGCCGCGAGGAGAAAAGCTCGCGGTTTTTTTTGTGCGCGGAGGTGAGTCATTTGCGCCGCCCGTGCGCCGAGAAGATGTAATTGACATTAGGTGCTTAGCGGGCGAAAATGCGGCGGAAGGTTTGAGAAGCAAAACGAGGAACAAGTTTCAGGAAGGTACGAATATGACGACAGACATGTGCACAAGGCGCGATTTTTTGAAAACGACTGCTCTGGCAGCGGCATCGTTGACGCTATATTCAGGTGCTCTACAGGGGGCTGCGGGCAAGGCAGCCGATGACAGGCCGAATATACTCTGGATTATTGCCGAAGACATCTGCCCGGATATTGGCTGTTACGGCCATCCGCTCGTCAAGACGCCCAATATTGACAAGCTCGCCGGCGAGGGCGCACGGTACACCAACGCATTCACGACCTCGCCGGTATGCTCGCCGAGCCGGTCGGCGTTTATGACGGGGATGTACCAAACGAGTATTGGCTGTCATCATCATCGCAGCCACAGATACGATGGTTACACCCTGCCGGAGCCGGTGAAGATAATTACCGAGTATTTCCATGAGGCGGGGTACTTTACCAGCAACTGTGAGGGCTTAGCCTGGCACAGACCGGGCAAAACCGACCTTAACTTTGCTGTTGATAAACCTTTCGACGGCACCGACTGGAGGAAGCGCAAGGCCGGCCAGCCGTTTTACGCACAGGTAAATTTGTCCGAGACGCACCGGATTTTCAAGCTAGACCCTGACAATCCAATCGACAAGAATGAAGTTGAACTGCCCCCCTACTATCCTGACCACCCGATTGCCCGGCGCGACTGGGCGAACTATCTCGAATGCGTTCAGGTCTTAGATAAGAAAGTGGGCAAGGTCCTTAAGCGTCTGGAAGAAGACGGCTTGGCAGATGATACTGTGGTGTTTTTCTTCGGCGACCACGGCCGGCCTCACCTCCGCGGCAAGCAATTTCTCTATGAAGGAGGGATTCACATTCCATTAATAATTCGCCGGCCCGGCCACATCGAGCCGGGCACTGTCGTTGACCATTTGGTCAGTGCGATTGACCTGGCACCGACATCACTTAAATTAGCCGGTATCGAGCCGCCAAAGCATATGCAAGGGTACATTTTTATGGGCGCCGGCACGAGGAGGCGCAACCACATTATTGCCGCCCGCGACCGCTGTGACGGCACCGCTGACCGAATCCGCTGCGTCCGCACCAAACGCTTCAAGTACATCCGCAATTACTTCCCTAATCGTCCCTACACACAGTTCAACCTATACAAAAAGCACCGCTATCCGATGTGGGCGCTGATGCAGATTCTCTACGCCGAGGACAAACTTACGCCGCAGCAGCAGCTGTTCATGGCCTCTACCCGGCCGGAGGAAGAGTTCTACGATTTGAGGACCGACCCGTATGAACTTAACAATCTCGCTAATGTGCCCAGGCATAATAACCTTCTGCGGAGCCTGCGAAAGATGCTCGATAAGTGGAGCAAAGGCACCGATGATAAGGGAGCGATTTGCGAAGACCCAAGTATAGGCGTCAAGGCCTACAAAGACGTTCAGGAATACTATGAGCCGGAGCAGAAAAAACGAGGGCTGCCCGCCAACGCTCCACCCACAGAGTATCTAAAGTACTGGCAAAAGACACTGTTTCCCTCCGGCATCAAAGGCCAAGCTGAAAGGTAGCCCGGCGCGAAAATCCACCGACAAATCGATGTCAAAGCGGCACCTCCGTTACGAATACAAAATCGTTTCTGATTCTTGACAATTCGGCCGATTGCGGGTAACTTATTTGCGTTGAATTATAGCCCTTTATTTCGCTCAGGGCGGCAGAGGGCATAAGACGCCGTTGGAAATTCCACAACGGAATGATTAGAGAATTTACAGGGATATGGCACGAAAGGCGAAAACTTCCGACGAGATGAGGCGGCCCCCCAAACCGAGGGAACATTTCGAGGACATGCACATCCTCGATGAGCTGAAGAAGTCCTACCTTAACTACGCAATGAGCGTGATTGTCTCGCGTGCCCTGCCGGATGTCCGCGATGGTCTAAAACCCTCACAGAGGCGCATTCTGGTCGCGATGAACGATTTGAATCTTGGCCCGCGGAGCAAGCACCGAAAATGCGCCAAGATAGTCGGCGATACCGGCGGCAACTACCATCCCCACGGCGACCAGGCAACGTACGGGACGCTCGTAAGGATGGGGCAGGAATGGAACATGCGGTATCCGCTGATTGACCCGCAGGGCAACTTCGGCAGTATTGATGCGGACCCGCCGGCCGCCATGAGATATACGGAAGCAAGAATGGCTGCGCCGGCTATGGAAATGCTCGAGGACATTAACCACGACACCGTCGATTTTGTGCCGAACTATGACGAAACCCGCTCCGAGCCCACGGTCCTTCCCTCGAAATTCCCTAATCTGCTCGTCAACGGCTCGACCGGGATAGCCGTCGGAATGGCCACCAACATACCACCGCACAATGTTGCCGAGGTCTGCGATGCTTTACTATTAGTCATCGAAGACCCCAACTGCGGATTCAAGGACATCATCAAACGCCTGCCCGGCCCGGACTTCCCCACCGGTGGAATCATCTGCGGCAAAAAGGGGATTATGGACGCTTACACCACCGGCAGGGGCCATTTGATGGTCCGGGCCAAAGTAGATATTGAAACGCCAAAGAAGGGCAAAGAAAAAATAGTAATAACTGAAGTGCCCTATATGGTGGTCAAGACCACAATTGTTTCCAAGATTGCGGACTGCGTCCGCAACGGGCAGATTGCCGAAATCGCCGACGTCAGGGACGAATCCGACCGGCGGGGCTTAAGAATTGTCGTCGAGGTAAAGAAAGACGCTGACCCGCAAATCGCGCTGAACAAGCTGTACCGATATACGTCTCTGCAGACGACTTTCGCAATCGCCAACATTGGACTCGTCAATAACAAACCCGAAACGCTCAACATCAGGCAGACCCTCAACTGCTTCATTGAACATCGCAAAACAGTCGTTTGCCGCCGAAGCAGATACCTGATGAAAAGATGCAGAAACAGGGCACATATTCTTGAAGGTCTTATCCTTGCTGTAAGTGACATCGATGAAATCATCGAGCTGATAAAAAAATCCCCCGATGCGCCAGCGGCAAAATTGAACCTGATGGAAAAGCCGCTGCGATTGGCCGAGTCAGCGACCTTGAGAGAACTGTTGCCCGAGGCTTTTGTCAAGGAAAAAGGCAAGTCCACCCAGTTTCTGACAGGTCCGCAGGCAGATGCAATCTTAACAATGCAACTGCAGAGACTGACAGGGCTGGAAATGAAAAAGCTCGCCAAAGAATACGCCGAACTTACCGAGAAGATTGAGGGCTACGAGGCTATACTGGCCAGCGAGCAGGTGCTGCTGGATGTTATTCGCGAAGATATCTACGAAATAAAGGAAAAATACGGCGATAAAAGGCGAACTAAAATTGCCGCCAAGGTCGAGCAGCTCGACATAGAGGATTTAATCGCGGAGGAGGAAGTTATCGTAACCATAAGTCACAGCGGATACGTCAAGCGAATGCCAATCGATACGTACCGCAAGCAGGCCAGGGGCGGCAAGGGCATCATAGGCTCAGACACCAAAGAAGGCGATTTCATCGAACACCTTTTTACCGCTTCCACGCACGATTATCTGCTCATCTTCACCAACCGAGGCAGATGTTACTGGCTGAAGGTCTATGACGTGCCCAGCATGTCAAGACAGAGCAAAGGCAGAAACATCGTCAACCTCCTGAAGCTGGGCAGCCAGACGATAGCATCAATAATCAACGTCCGCAGATTCGACGGTGAAGGCGAAGAGGACAAAGAACCGCGCCAGCTTGTCATGGCAACCAAAAACGGCCTTGTAAAAAAGACCAGGCTGTCCGCCTACAGCAATCCAAGAGCGACCGGCGTCAATGCAATCAAGCTTGACCCTAATGACGACGTCATTGGGGTCAAATTAACCACGGGAACCGACCAGATTATACTCGGGACCAGAGACGGTATGGCAATACGCTTTGAAGAACAGCATGTTCGTTCGATGGGGCGGGTCGCCCGCGGCGTCAAAGGAATAAAGCTCCGGCCCAAAGATGTAATGGTTGATATGGTGATACCTGAGAAAGGAGCATCACTGCTTACAGTCTGCGAGAAGGGCTACGGCAAGCGAACCAGCCTCGACGATTACCGGCCCCAAAGCCGAGGTGGAATAGGTCTGATAAATATAAAAACAACCGCCCGAAACGGCAAAGTAGTGGCCCTCAAAGCCGTGCATGATAAGGATGAGTTGATGATGATAACCGCCAGCGGGATGATTATTCGCACGGGCCTGGAGCAGGTCCGCTCGATTGGCAGGGCCACACAGGGCGTTCGACTTATTAAGCTCAAATCCAATGACAAACTCGTCGCCGCCGAAAAGATTGTAACGGAGACCACTGCGCCGCAAGAAAGACGCGAAACAAAAACCAGCGAAAAAATAAAGGATTGGAAAGAAAAGGCTGGTACTAAGCAGAAACTGCTGTCAGCCCCGAAACCTGAACGCAAAAAAAAGAGCAGCCGTAAAACTCCCAAATCGAAGTAGCATATCGGCACGACGCTGTATCTAAAAATGTCCAAGACTACAAGCAAGTCCGAAAAAAAACACAAGCCGATTTATGTAATCACCGGCAAAGAAGATGCACTTGTTAGCGCTGAATGCGAAAAACTTCTCGAGACGCTGCTCGAGCATGACGAAAGAGTTGCCGGACTTTTCAACGCCGACCCCGCTCAAGTCTCCGCATCGGCGGTACTGGATGAACTCAGGACGTTGCCATTTCTGACCAAAACAAGAGTAGTTCTTGTCAAAGGCGCGGATAAATTCGTCTCTGAGAACCGTCAGTTGCTCGAAAAATATTTCGACAATCCCTGCCCTATTGGTGTACTCATATTGACCGTAAGCAATTGGGATGCCCGAACCAAACTGGCCAAGAAGCTGCCCCGCGTCGGTAAATTACTCAGTGTAACTCAGCCTAAATCATGGCAGCTGCCTCCGCGCCTCATTAAATATGCCGCCGATGCGCACGACAAAAGACTCGACAAAGATGCAGCCGGCCTTTTAATTGAGCTGACGGGAGACGACCTGCCCCGACTGTACGGCGAAATTGATAAACTGGCACTGTTCGCGCATACCAAAAAAGCCATCACGGCCGAACATGTTGAGTCGCTTATCGGTCACAATCGGATATTCAGTGTCTTCACCGTGATTGATGCCTGTCTGGCCGGCAACGTCGCCGCCGCAATCGACCGACTCCGAAACATGTTCGCGCAGGATAAATCCGCTGAGTACACTACAATCGGCGGATTCGCGTTTCATTTCCGCAGAATGTTCAACGCAAGAGCACTGCTTGATGATGGTTTAAGCCCCCCGGAAATTGCCAGCAGGCTCGGAATATGGGGCAACAAAGACAGCTTCTTCAGTCTGGTGCGGAAAATGCCCTTGAAGCAGATAGGCTCGGTTTTGCAGCAGTTAGCTGCGACCGATTACGCGATAAAGACCGGCCAAACAAAAACGCAAGTGGCCGCCGAGCAACTTGTTTTGAAATTAGCCGGTAGGTAACACATAAAAACTGAGCGCTAATCTCAACACAACGTTAAGCAAATCTTTTAACAACACATTACGGGAACCGGAGAGGGCGGGATTCGCTTCGCGGCTCGCCTTCGGCGTGTCAAACCCGCGTACTGACGCTTCGCGTCAGGCGTGTTCTCATCCCGCCTAACGGAGAGGGCGGGATTCGAACCCGCGGTAGGGCAAGCCCTACACGGCCTTTCCAAGGCCGCTCCTTAAGCCACTCGGACACCTCTCCAAAGTGCGCGATCACTTCTATTATTGTGTTTTAGATTTTGCCTTCTCGTCTCGCTTCTTCTGAAAGAAATCCTGCAACTGTGCCTTACAATCTTCCTGTAATACACCGGCCGTAACCTCCAATCGGTGATTGAGCCGGCCGTCCTCCACAATATTATACAGAGTCCCACAGGCCCCGGCCTTCGGGTCATCGCAGCCGTAAACCAGTCTGTCCATCCGCGAAAGCACCAGCGCTCCGGCGCACATAGGACATGGCTCCAAAGTGACATACATCGTACATCCGTTCAAATGCCAGTTCTCTACCGCTGCAGCGGCCTGTGTAAGAGCTATTATCTCCGCATGCGCCGTCGGGTCCTGAAGCTGTTCCCTCTGGTTATATGCCTTGGCTATTATCTGGCCTTCACGAACTATCACCGCCCCAATCGGAACGTCCCCGTTATCTTCGGCGAT
>CP070715.1:2653197-2660114 GCA_020350405.1 Planctomycetota bacterium | reverse complement strand
GGGACGGAGAGCTGGAGACGGAGATTTTGAAGCGAATTGAAGGACGGCTTGAGCGTGAATCAGCAAATGAGTAACGGCTTTTTATGAGTAACGAGAGATGAGGATATTGGTCAGCGGCGGAGCCGGTTACATCGGCAGCAACATTACAGCGATGTTAGCGGCTGAAGGATTTGAGCCGGTGGTTTTTGACAATCTGAGCAAAGGGCACAGGTCAGCGGTCGGCGGGGCTGAGTTTGTGCGAGGGGACTTGGCCGATTACGAACTCGTGGCGGAGACGTTAAAGAGATACAAGATTGAGGCGGTGATGCACTTTGCGGCCTCGATTGACGTGCGGGAGTCGGTGAAGGAGCCGCTTAAGTACTATCGGGAGAATGTTTCGAATACGCAGACACTGCTTTCGGCGATGGAGGCGGCGGGGGTCGAGAGATTAGTTTTCAGCAGTACGGCGGCGGTGTATGGCGTGCCGGAGCAGGTGCCAATAAGGGAAGACTCGGCGACGGTACCGATAAACCCGTACGGTGAGACGAAATTGGCGGCGGAGCGGCTTTGTCACGAGCACAGCCGGGCGGGGAAGCTCAGGTACGCGACGCTTCGGTACTTCAACGCGTGCGGGGCGGGGAACAACGGTGCGCTGGGGGAGGACCATCGGCCGGAGGGACATTTGATTCCGCTTGCGATTCGGGCGGCGATGGGCAAGGCGAGCGAGGTGAAGATTTACGGGACGGACTATCCGACGGAGGACGGGACGTGCATTCGTGACTATATTCATGTGGAGGATTTGTGCAGGGCACATCTGCTGGCATTAAACAAATTGGAGGCAAGCCGCGAATTGGTCTATAATTTAGGGAACGGGAACGGCCATTCGGTAAGGGAAGTAATCGAGACGGTGAAGAAGGTTTCGGGGAAAGACTTTAAAGTTGTAGATTCGGAGCGTCGGCCGGGTGATTCGCCGGTGTTGACATCCGATGCGACAAAGGCGATGAATGAGCTTGGGTGGAAGACAGAATTCACCGAATTAGAGAAAATAGTCGAGACGGCGTGGAAATGGCACAACGAACACCCGGACGGCTATCCGGACTGAGTAAAAAGAAACAAAGGGAGTAACTATGAAAGTGAAATTACTTTTACCGGCACTATGTTTTATACTGATGGCGGCGGCAACGGGCTGCGAAAGTCGTCACCGATGGGGTGTGCACGATACGGGGCGTCCGCTGCCGGAGGTTGTGGCTGCCAGCAAGTATCCGGGCCAGCCGCCATCCGATGCGATTGTGCTTTTTAACGGCAAGGACCTCTCACAGTGGGAGTCCGCGAAGGACGGCGGGCGCGCAAAGTGGAAGGTGGAGGATGGCTATATGGAGGTAGTGAAGGAGACGGGTGATATCAGGACGAAGCAATCGTTCGGCAGCTGTCAGCTGCACGTCGAGTGGGCGACGCCGGCCAAGGTGAGCGGGAAGAGTCAGGACAGCGGCAACAGCGGGGTTTATTTGATGAGCAAATACGAGGTTCAGGTATTGAACACATACAAGAACAGGACGTACGCGGACGGTATGGCGGGGGCAATGTACGGACAGAGTCCGCCTTTGGTTAACGTTTGCCGGGCTCCGGGAGAGTGGCAGAGCTACGACATTATTTTCCGTCGTCCTGTCTTCAAGGGGAAAAAGCTTGTGAAGCGAGCAAGCATAACGGTGCTGCATAACGGGGTACTGGTGCAGGATAACTTCGAGATAGAGGGGGTGACAGTATGGAAGAAGCGGGCCAAGTACGAGGCGCACGCGGCAAAGCTTCCGCTGCTGCTGCAGGACCACGGCAACCCTGTCCGGTATCGGAATATCTGGATACGGGAGCTAGAGCAGCCGGAAATCTGCAACAAATGAACAATATGGAGAAAAACAATGAGTGAAATCTTCATCGGTACAGACGTGGGCGGAACGAATATCAAGCTTGGTCTGTTCGACTCGGCACTAAAACTTGTTTGCAAGACATCAGTTCCTGTCGAGGCAGATATAGCTCCTGAGGCGATGGTCGATTTGATTGGTGAGACAATCGAAAAGATGCTGGCCGACAACAACCTGAGTAAAGAAGAGCTTCGTTCAATCGGAGTGGGCTCAACAGGCCAGTTCAATCTTGACGATGGGTTCATGATAAGCAATCCAAACCTAACGTCATTTCAAAACGTCCCCTTTGGGAAAATACTTGTCGAACGATTAGGCAAACCTGTTGTTTTAGAAAACGACGGCAACGCCGCCTGCTGGGGTGAGTACGCTCTCGGAGCCGGTAGAGGTGTTGAGGATATGGTCTTTTTCACGCTCGGGACCGGCATAGGAGGCGGCATTATTAATAAAGGCAAGCTCGTTCATGGTTCGAATGATACCGCTGCAGAATTGGGGCATATTATAATTTATCCCGATGGGCGGCTCTGCGGCTGCGGTCAAAGAGGCTGCGTAGAAGCATATGCATCAGCAAAATCAACGGCTAAAAGAGCAACAGAGGCCATCAAAGCAGGGGCAGAATCGAGCTTGAAAAGTGTGATTGAGGAAAAAGGCGAAATTACAGCGAAGGATGTCTATGGACATCTAAAGGCGGGAGATGCCTTAGCGAAGGAAATAACCGATGGTACAGCCAAGGCCTTAGCAATGGTCTGCATAAATATGCTGCATATCACGGAACCGAAGCGGATAGTTTTCGCGGGGGGGATGATAGCCGCGGGCGAGGTATTGCTGAACAGGATAAGGGAATACTTCGACGAGCAGATATGGCGGCTGAAGAAGGAGACGGTCGAGATATGCTTTGCGACGCTGGGCGAAGATGCCGGTATAGTGGGGGCCGCAGCGCTAGCCCAAGATGTTCAGAAACAAAAGTAAATCCCCAATAAATTAAAGTCTACGAGCCGTCCAGTTAATCATATTTGCCAACAGCGCTGCATACCAATTGCCTACTTCCACAGGATTCGCGCCCGGTCCCTGAGCTTTTACCCTGCTGGAGCCCCAATCAACCAAGCCACCAACCCAGTGAGGAGCGACATCAGTAGCGAAAGCACATACTCTGCCTTTTTCATACGAGCCGAGAACCAAGAGCGGGTCGGTGTCCGGCAGGGATGTGACCGTGAAAGCTTTATTTACATAAGAGGCCTTAAACCTGCGCGCAAGCAGGATGGTATCACTATCGGGCTTACTTTTGAGGCGGTTGAAGCCGCCAATGTCAGGCGTGTTTCGCTCAAACGGCAAAGAGCCAAGAATTTCATGCTCTTTTATTTTCTCCACCAAGCACGGAGCAAACCAATTTACTCTATCATCCTCGGACTGCATAATGACCGGCAGAACCCGGCTTAGTTCAGTATCCGCGTATTTTCCATTCTCTCCGGTGAAAGATTCCCAACCACCAATCATCAAGAGTCCCATCCCTGCGGCGACTTGCTCTACCATGAGATTTATCTGCTCGGCCGAGAAGTTTCCCGCCGGATAATCGCTTATGACAACGGCCTGATGTTTATTTTTTAGGAAAGCATCGGCAAATTTCCGGTCGGAAGGTAGATAGTCAAAGTCAATATTGTGATGACTCATAACTCCGGCCAAGTACGAGCCGGCTCCCTCCAATGTGGTGTCACCGAGATACAATATTGCCTTACCCATAAAAAAATAAGTATATCAGTCAGTCACCCGTGTTCAACCCAAAACCACAAGAGATTACAGACTTGACATGCCACCTTATCAGCTAATATGATGGCGACGCCAACAGTTAGTTAAATAAAATACATTCGGAGAGAATTTGAAAATGTTAAAAGGTAACGCGATTATTGGTCAGTCAGGCGGCCCAACGTCCGTAATCAACGCCTCCTTAGCAGGAATAATTACCGCAGCAAAAGAATTCGAGGGCATTAAGAGGACTCTGGGGATGCGATTCGGTATCGAAGGATTCATGGCCGGCAATATTATCGACCTGGACAAGGAATCCGCAGAAGTAATTGATGGATTAAAACGGACTCCATCGAGCGCTCTCGGCAGCTGCCGGCACAAGCTGTCCGATGACGACCTTCCAGTAATTCTCGATATTCTGAGGAAGCAGGATATTCACTATATTTTTATGATAGGCGGCAACGATACGATGGACACGATACATCGAATCGAGGGATATGCAAAAAAAGAGGGTTATGACCTGATAGGAATCGGCGTACCGAAGACGGTGGATAACGACCTTTTCGGCACAGACCATACGCCGGGCTTTCCCAGCGCCGCCAGATACATCGCTCTTTCAGTGATGCAGGAGGGTCTGCTGGCGCGTGATATGCAGAAGGTGGACCAGTTCGTAGTTTTCCAGGCAATCGGCCGCGACGCCGGCTGGCTAACAGCGGCCTCCGTGGCGGGCAAAAAGTCCGCGGAAGATGCGCCGCATCTTCTTTGTCTGCCGGAAAGGCCTTTCAGCAAGGACAAGTTCCTTAAAGACGTCAAAAGATGTTATGACGAATTCGGGTTCGTTTCGATAGTCTGCGGTGAGGGAGTTACGTACGCCGACGGCAGGCCCGTATCCGCATCCGAAGTAACCGACAAGTTTGACAATGTAGAATTCGGCGCGATGGGCGGCGTCAGCGCGGCGACGGCGCTACACAGAATTATTTCGGATGAATTCGGGTTCAGGGGTGAATTCGAGATAACGGAGTCGCTGCCGATGAGCGCCGCCGACAGGACATCACAGATAGACGTGGAGGAGGCCTATATGTGCGGTAAGGCGGCGGTGGAACTGGCAAAACAGGGCAAGACCAGCCTTATGGTAACGCTCGAAAGGAAGGCCGGAGGCAAATACCAATGCACCACCGGTACAATCGGGCTGGCCGAGGTCGCAATCAAGTCCAAGCCGATGCCGGATGAATTCATAAACGCCGAAGGAAATTTCGTTACCGAGGCATTCAGGGATTATCTAAGACCTCTGATTGGAGAATTGCCGCAGTACAGCACCTTGCAATGTCACAAGGCTTAGAGGAGAGTTGCCCGCCATGAAAAACGAAAAAAAATACACAAAGTTCGCTTTAGTACGGGAGATGATGGAGAGCCCTGATATTATCAGGCGATTTAAGCTGAAAGACACGGAGAACGCGGTCGAACAAATAAAGCAAACGGGCAAGGTGCTCTTTAGCGGAGAAGGTTCCAGTCGAATGTTTCCCTCCAAGAACGCCATCGCGTGGGCAATGAAGGAGGGAATAGGCGTCGAGCTGGTAACGGAAGGTTCTTACCAGGCCGGCGAGTATGACCTGAGGGATTTTGTGGTATTTGCCGCGTCCAACAGCGGGAGAACAAAAGAGACGGTAAGTCTGTTCGATAAGCTCAGAAAAGCAGGCCATAAAAGATTATTCGGTCTAACGGCCAATCAGAACACCAAACTGCAGGAGCTTTCAAACCAGACTTTTGTCATAAGCTGCGGCAAGGAGGACGCCTTCGCTGCGAGCAAAAGCTGTATTGAACAGGCCCTTTTCTATCAGTCGCTGCTGGCACAGGTACAGGGTAAATCTTTCAGTGATAAATTAAACGCACTGGCCGATGCCTTCGAGGACGCTTTAACCGTTTCGGTTGACCCTGCTATTACCAAAGCGGTTGCCGGCGCCGAGACTGTTTATCTTGCCGGCAGAAACGATGGTGTAGCCGAAGAGCTGAGCGTGAAGGTCAACGAAATAGTCCGTAAGAAAAGCGGCTTTCTGGAAGGAACCAGCTACATGCACGGCGCTCAGGAAGTAATGAAGACTAACGATGTGGTAATATTGATAGACCCCTACAAATCCGAGTTGGAAAAAACCAAGGAGGTTTTAATTGAAGAGGCAGGTCTTAAGGTCTTTGCAGTTGCCGCAGAAGAGACGATTTTCCCAACGGTAAAGGTAAAAGCGGTTGACGGTCTGACGAATTATCCGTTGATGGCAGCGGGGTGGAACATTTTGGTGGAGGCCGGCATAAGTCTAAGTATAAACCTTGACGAGGCCGAGCGCGCTCGTAAAGTTGGTAATGTTTTTATGGACCAGAAGGCCCCTTAGAGGTTCTGCTGCTTTTGGTCTTCTGAGAGCATGACGTTTAGAGAGCCGGAGCGGAAGCCCTGGAGGTCGAGGGTGACGAATTTGAAACCGAGGGATTTTAGCTTTTTGACGATTTGCGACCGGGTAGGCTCCGTTGTTACTTTGGCGATGTCCTCGGGATGGACTTCGATACGGGCGATGGATTCGTGGAGGCGAACGCGGAATTCGACGAGGCCGAATGTTCTGAGGAAGGCTTCCGCCTGCTCGATTTGCTTTAGCCTTTGTTCGGTGATTTCGAGGCCGTAGCTGATTCGAGAGGCAAGACAGGGTGAGGCGGGGACATCTGCCGTCGGGAGGTTCAGTTTTCGGCTGAGCTGACGGATTTCGTCTTTTGTTAGTTCGGCCTCGGCCAGCGGGGAACGGATGCCGAAGGCCTTAGCGGCGCGGATGCCGGGACGGTAGTCATCCTTATCGTCGAAGTTGTGGCCGCATATGACATGGTTGAAGTTCCTTTTTTTGGCAAGGTCAGTGAGGAGCGCGAAGAGATGAGATTTGCAGTGGAAGCAGCGGTCGGCCTTGTTAGCAGCGTAGTTGGGGTCAGAGAGCTCATCCGGCTCGACGGCCTGGACTTCGACGCCAATATCCTTCGCAAGTTTGACGGCCTGCCTGAGCTCGCGTTTGGGCAGGGATGCTCCGGTGGCGACACAGGCGAGGACGTTTGGGGCGCCGAGGCTATCGACGGCAGATCTTAGAAGGAAGGTGCTGTCGACGCCGCCGGAGTATGCGATGACGACTTTGGTCAGGTCTTTTAGGATTTGCTGTAGCGATGCAGATTTTTGCTCAAGATTCATAAAGCCGATGGTGGGAATCGAACCCACAACCCCAGCTTTACGAAAGCTGTGCTCTACCGTTGAGCTACATCGGC
>CP070715.1:2643511-2653097 GCA_020350405.1 Planctomycetota bacterium | reverse complement strand
CTTGGACCGGGACATAGACCAGCGTCCCATCTCGGGAAATGGCAAACTGTGCCGAGAAGCTGCCGCGGGGAGTCATGACATCAGGGACGACCGGAATGCTAGAACCGCTCACCTTGAGATGCTCGATATCAAACGGCGCCGCATACAGCGTCTCATCACGACCATAAATAATGTGCCCGGTCGACACATATCGCGCATAAGTTCCGCCTTTGAACAGCATATGTTGCTTGCCCGTCTCCAGCGAGTATATCTCTATCTGAAACTCATCAACTCTGTACTTTCGCGCATTAGTAAACAGCACCGCCTTGCCGCCCGGCAGGATTTGTGGCCACCGGTGCCCACCCTCACCCTGATTCGGGTCTGGCATGGTTAATCGCTCTAACCCCTCTCCAGACGCCGAAACCCGCCACAGGCCCCCGCTACCGGGCGAGAAAATGATGCTGTCGTCTTCTCCCCAGCTGCCACCGCGGAACCCCCGACACTCACCTGGGAAGATAAAGGGTGCCCCACCCTTCACCGATACCTTCTTGAGCTTTGCCTCGAAGTGGTCAGTAAAACCAATCCATTCCCCATCCGGCGAAAAGAATGGGTTGATCGCGCTTTCCGTACCCGGCAGCGGCCTGGCCTTCGGTTCGTCCAGCTCGCGCAAATAGAGTTTTCTTCTTCCGGCACTGTCTTCCCCAACGTAAGCTAATCGTCTCCCATCCGGCGACAGCGCCAGCGCATGGTGATATAAGGCTTCAAAACCCAGTGCCATCTCTGGATGGATAACAAAGTGCCTTACCGGCTGCTTCGGTGGCGTGGGCCGTTTTAGGTTCCAAGTTAACAGACTTGCGACCATAGCAACGAGGACCAGAAAAACTATTCCCACTACCAATCGCCGCAATCGCGCAGGTCGTAATTTCTCAACCGTAGGGACTGTTACCGTCAGTATGCTCAGCGTTTCGTCGATTTCGATAGCCGCATCCCCAATGTGCTGAAGTCGCCGACGTGGCTCTTTCTTCAGACAGTGACGCAGTAGAGAGCGAATATTCGCCGGCGTGTTCTCCGGTAGCGCCTGCCAGTCAGGCTCTGTCTGGAGGATGTTAGCCAGCGTGTCGGAAATCGTCTCGCCTCTAAAGGGCATCCTGCCCGTCAGCATCTCATACAGCACACAGCCGAAAGACCAGATGTCGCTCCGCTTATCGGTTGGCTTGCCGCGTGCCTGTTCCGGACTCATATAGGCCGGTGTCCCTATCACCCTCCCTGGCTCCGTGACAGTGCTCTGCTTGTCCAGGGCTTGGCCGCCGACCGCCTTGGCCAGACCAAAGTCTAAAACCTTAACCTTCCCTTCCGGCGTTATCTTGATATTGCCTGGCTTAAGGTCCCGGTGTATCACGTCATGCTCGTGCGCCGCCGCCACCGCCTCCGCCATCTGCAATCCTATCGTCAAAGCCTCCTCTAACTTCACCGGCCCACGGGCTAACCGCTCCGCTAATGTCTGCCCCGCAACATATTCTAATATCAGATAACCTACACCCTCCGCCTCTTCCACCTGCTCGTATATCGTGGCAATGTTCGGATGATTCAATGATGCCAGAACCTTCGCCTCACGGGCAAAACGCGACCGCGCCTTGGGATTTTCCATCAACTCCCCCGGCAGACTCTTTATAGCCACCTGCCGGTCAAGCTTCGTATCATGAGCTAAGTAAACCACCCCCGCGGCCCCCCGGCCTAATTCCCGCTCTATCCGAAACGCGCCTATCTCCTCCCCCGCTCCTTTCACCGACCCGTCAAATGACCGCGTAGGACCACCACCTGTCCCATCAGACCCCTTGTCCCTTTTTTCCTCAGCATCGCTCATTCGCTTCCCTCACTGCAAATCTCTGCTGCCCCGCAACATCCAGCACTCACAACTAACTCCCGGCTGCTTATCCCACTGCCAACTTTCGCCAATAAATTACCCCAATCTCCCCTTCCCGTCAACTCCTTTTTCCAACTTCTCGCCCCTCGCCCCTAACCCCTCACCCCTAACCCCCAACCCCTCAAGCTGTCCTTACCGTCTTCTCCTCAACATCACAACACCAAAGCCCAGTAGCCACACCGTCGCCGGTTCGGGAATCGTGTAGACAAAGCCGTGCCACCCGGCATCGTCCACGTATCTACCCACAACATTGTCCCCTTCAATTTTATATACCCACGTCTCGTTAGCACCGGGAGCGTCGAGCGTAAGCCAGCTCGACCCATCATACAAAAAACCGTGGATACCTCCGGCATCCCCGAAGGTACCGGCAAGATTACTCGCGTCTACTCCATAAGCAAACGTCCACATTGCTCCGGGCACATCGATTTCGCTCCAGTCCGTACCATCATAAAGAAACCCCCGCACGTCAGTAACCGTACCATAACAACCAACAAGATTGCCGCCGTCAATGCCCAACACCCACGTGTTGGCAGCCCCGGGCTTATCTACCGTCGTCCAGTTCGTACCATCGTATATAAAGCCATGCCATTCGTTATTAGACGTGTACGTGCCGGCGAGATTTCCACCATCTATATCGCAAAAGCCTGTCTGGAATGAGCCCGGAGCGCTGAGCGTCGCCCAGCTCAAGCCATCATAAATGAACCCGTACTCCCGGATAGAATACATCGGGCTGTACCACCCTACAAGATTGTTCCCCTCGATGCCCATTACCCATGTTTGGTTCGCCCCCGGTGCATCGACCGTAAGCCACGTTCTCCCATCGTAGACAAAGCCGTGCTGAGGATACCACGTGCTGTCCGCGTACCAGCCAACAAGATTGCTGCCCTCGATGCCGTATATCACCGTGTGAGCCGCGCCGGGCGCATCGAGCGTGACCCAGCCTGCCTCCGCGTACCCCATGCTCAGCAACACCATTATTGCCCAAATTGTTCTACCTCTGCATCCCATATTCCGTCCCCTTCGAACAGTTAATCCGTCATTTTCCATACAACAAGACCTCCACCGATTTCCTGCTGCTATCTTCGTGTTGCCGGGCAATGCCGGCTCTATGCCACCCAACTCCGCAAAAGCAGACAATACCCTCAGCCACAATCCCCGTCAAAACAAAATTTTTAAAAACATTCCACCACAATAATCAATCATCACTAATCAACAATCAATCATATCCGCATGCGTTTTCGCACCAACCGCCGATTTTCCAAAAAATTTTTACTCCTTATCTACCAGATACTTAGCGTTTATCTCCCTTCCTCCCCTGCGCTAAATTTCGACACAACCGCGCGCCCCCCTCCAATATTGGAGGCGAATGGTCGTCAGTGAATCCTCGTTAGAGAATAGTTGATGGCGAATAATCAATTATACATCTCGTTTGCAGGTCGAATCCGCAAAGTAGTTTGCCTTTTTCCTTTTAACTTTTTACTTTCCAAACTGATCAATCAGTTTGAGTCAATTATGCAAAACAAACCCAATTTCCCGGCCGCCCAAATGAACGTAACCTCTTTCTATAGAGTGGATTATGAAAATACATCAAATTGGAAACCTGGTGAAAACAAACCCAATCAAACCCAATACAAAGCCAATACAAACCCAATTTTCCCGGACGCCCAAATGAACGCAACTTCCGGTCTAACAAACGATTATGAAATTGGTCCTCTCCGCCGACGCGAAAAAAGCAAACCCAATCAAACCCAATTCTCCATCAACCTAAGCAATCCAAAACGAGAAACCCAGCACCAACAGAATCTTGCCCATTTTAACATCCCGCGTCAATCCGCCAATTCATCCGCACCTTAATCAACAGCTTACACGCCCCGACCCAGTTCACAACCGGATTCACATAATCCCTTACCAGATAAAAAGATAGGTCAAAACAGACGAGTGCTGTCAAGCAGCAAAGTTACTGGCCCATCATTAACGCTGCTCACATGCATATGCTCCCCAAAAACCCCCTTTTCTACCCCCACACCCCTCTCAGCTACCAAAAACACCACTTTTTCGTAAAGCTCCTCCGCGTCAACCGCCTCCGCAGCCGCTTCAAATCCGGGACGCCGACCCTTCCGGCAATCCCCGTGAAGTGTAAAATTGCTCACTAAAAGGACCCTGCCGCCAACGTCCAGAACACTCCGATTCATCTTGCCCGCCTCATCCGCAAAGATACGCAGATTAACCAACTTATCGGCCATAAACTCAGCATCGCTCAGCGTATCGGCCCTCCCGACGCTAAGGTAAACGAGTAAACCATTATCGATTTGCCCAATAATCTGGCCCTCTGCTTCGACCCGGCTTTGCAAGACCCGTTGTATGACTGCCCGCACAGTTATCCTTTCTCCCCCAAGCTTTGCAGACTAATCCGATTATTCGCAAGCCTTCTGCGTTTGACCGGAACGGCGCGCTGCGACTGAAGAGACCGTTTCTATCTGATAATACTGTCGTGCAATTCACGCTTTTCTACATCGGCGGCCCTGCACCCCTTCTGGTTCCTTGGCGATTCCTTGTTCTCGGTTCGCGAGTGCGCTCTCTGTTGCGGCCGCGGTCTCTGCCACGCTCACGGTCTCTGTCCCTTCGGCCCTCTCGTTGTTGGGCTCTCTGGCGCCTCTTCGCATCCTCAATTTTTTGGGTTGTTTCCTCGAACCGCTTCTGTCTCTCCGAGAGCAGGGCATCAATCCCCGCTGTTATCTTTACGGCTTGCTCCTCGACGGCGAGCTCTCGGAGCAGATTAAGTTCCGCGGCGACCTCCTCATTCACCGCTCTTGCCAGGGCTCTCTTGTCAACATTGATACGTGCCCACTCCCTTGCTTCTTTGTCAGTTTCCTGATTAAACCGCGTTAGCGCTTCTTGCTGGCCTTCAAATATCTTGCTTATGTCTTTGTTCGGGTCAGCCACGCCGTTGGCGTCCGCGGTCGAATTTGGATCCTTGGCCCGGTCGCGTTCTGCCCTCTCGGCTCGTTTACGTTGTGGCGGCCCATAGCCGGGCGGCCCGTATCCCGGCGGTCCTCCGTATCCCGGCGGCTGGGCAAAAACCTCGATGAGACCTAAAGAAACTGCGAGTAAAACCAACACGGCAATAATGACGCGCTTCACAATACGTCCTCCAAAACTATAATAATGTCAATTAAAATAGACCGGCGGTCTAAGTCTGCCGGTTAACAGCATACGTTTATTATACCAGATTATACCGGATAATGTTCCAAGTCCCTGCGCAAAAATCACACAAATTTGCTGTTTTGTGGCTGACAGGCTCTCAGACCTGCTCGGCGCAGGACAAACCAAGGCGTTCTGTGATTCTATCGAACTCGTCCAGGGAATAAAATTCAATGATTATCTTGCCTCTCTGCCCATTTTTGCGGGTTTCAATAGCGACCTTCGTTCCAAGCTGCCGGCTGAGCTCGCTCTGCAGGTCAAGGATATGGGCTGGTTTGGTGCTTGGCGGTGTCTTGAGCTGGCCGGTGCCGGCAAGATATTTTCTGACTAATCTTTCGACCTCGCGTACGCTGAGCCGCCCTGCCAGCGCCCGGTTGGCGAGCTTGCGGCGAAGCTCGTCCGTGGGCAGTGCAAGTATGGCCCGGGCGTGTCCCATAGTCAACTGGCCCTCGATTAACATTCGCTGGATTTCATCCGGCAGGTCGAGCAGCCGCAGGTGGTTGGCAATAACCGAGCGGTTTTCGCCGAGTCGCTCGGCGGCCTCGGCTTGGGTCAGGGAGAAGGTACTTAGATAGTTTTTGTAGGCCTTTGCGCGTTCTATCGCATTAAGGTCGGCCCGGTGTATGTTCTCCACCAGTGTCAATTCGAGCATCTGCTCATCTGTTGCTGCGCGAACCAAAGCGGGTATGGTTGCCAGGGACGCTAATTTTGCAGCTCGGAAGCGACGCTCGCCGGCAATCAACTCGAACCCAGAGCCGGCGGGGCGGACAATAATCGGCTGAATTACACCGTTGGCCTTAATGGATTCAGCCAAATCCTCCAGCTCCCGCTGGTCCCATACTGTCCGCGGCTGATAGGGGTTTGGGAATATCGCCTCGATGCTAATTTCCTTTAGTGAGCTGTGTAACTCTTTGTCTGGCGGGAAGTTAGCTACCATATCAGAACTTGATGACACTCGATCTGCCCCGATGGGGTCAGATATTATCGGACCTAACAGTGACGCGAGCCCCCTGCCGAGATGTTTTGGTTTTTCTCTTTTCTTGCTGCCCATAATAAACGCTCCTTCACAACCTGTACATGAATCCTGTTTTGCCTCTTGGAACTTCGGGCTGAGGTTTAACCGTCAGCTCAAATAATATTTCGGAATTTTTCCGGAAAATTCTGCAACTTTGCACAACTGAAAAACGGTTTTCGGACAAAAATGTTTCACGTGAAACAATTAATAAAGGCAAAGCAGGCTGCAGAAAGGCGCCATGAGTTGCGAGTTTGGACGGTCAGCGGGCGAAATGCTGGGATGGCTTTTTGGTGTTTATCACCATTCGGACTGGATGATGCATCGGGGCCCGGCCGGGGGAAGGAATTAACCATTAAGATTGCAGGACGCAAGGAATACTCTATTGCAGAGGGTGCAGTAGTCACAATTGCAGAGATCGCCTTGGCGGCTCTGGCAGGAAGAGAGGGCGTTTGTAGCGGGCGAATGGGGCACCGACGCGGGCCGGGCAGGGAAGATGTTTCACGTGGAACAATGGTTATGAATAAGGTTGGAGGAGTAAACATAAAGAACAAGACGGACAACACGGGGGGGGCACGTACGGCAGCGCGGTTCGTAGGTGTAGGTTTTGCACGGAGTTAGTTATAAATGTATCAAATAAATATTTAAGTTAAATTGGTGGTGAATGGAGAAGTTTTTGAAAGCAGGCGATTTAGGTGGATTTGGCTGCCAAAATTATGCAGATTTCCCAGATTGACGGGTAGGTCCTTCGACTTCGCTGGGGATGGCGGGTAGCGACCATTGATTTTGAGGTAAAAAACGGGGTTGGGAATTGGAAAGGTTGGACAAAGTTGTAAAACGTTTGAAAATTTACACGAGACTTACAAAAATATGCGCGCTTTTTACAAAAAATAGGGAGAAACGTTTGAAAATTTACAAAAGTTTCGACGGAAAATGGGTGGGCTCGCGGGGACACGGGGAGGTAATTGATTATTGATAAGTGATTATCGATTATTGGGGCTGAATTTTGGGGTTTTTTGTTGACATATTCAGTCAAGAGGATATACTAGTGTAGGTTCAGGAGGAATTGAGAAAAGGCGTATCATCGAATCGCACCCATTTCCCCCACTTAAAAGCGGTATTTGTATTGCGTCTGGCGGAGGCCGGGCGAGAAACGGAGGTTGATATGGATAGGAAAAGAAATCCAAGAACGGGCATGGTAATGGTGGTTTTTGGTGTGGTTGTGGTGGGTCTGGCCGTGGTGGGCACGGCTGGTGGAGAGACCATCTACGTTGATGGCAGCGCCAGCGGCAGCAATAACGGCTCATCGTGGGCGGATGCATATAACTATCTGCAGGATGCGCTGGCAGATGCCAATTCTCGTGGTGTGCCGGTGGAGATATGGGTGGCTGCCGGTAGATATACACCTGACAGCAACTCAGCGGACCCCGATGGCAGCGGCGACCGAACCGCGACATTTCAACTGATTAACGGCGTGGCCATTTACGGCGGATTTCCGGCGGGTGGAGGCATATGGGAAGACAGAGACCCAAATTTTTACGAGACCGTCCTCAGCGGGGACCCGGCCGGCGATGACGACCTTGTTATCGAGCCGGGTCCGGGCGGGGGTATTCCCGGCGAAAACTGCGCCGAAGCCGGTCCCATCAACAGGGGTGAAACTGTTTATAATAACATCGGCTCGACCGCCGATGGGCCCGGTGACTGCACAGTGTACAACGACATCTGGTATGTTTACACAGCAGAATTCACTGGGTCCTATAAAGCAGTTCTAGTGGCAATCAGCGGCGATTACTCTCCCCGTCTTGCGGTGTACGAAGGCACCACATGCCCGCCGACGGTCCTGATGGCCTGCGGAAATCGCAGCGTCTTATTCAATGTCACTGAAGGTACCGATTGTCTAATCCGGGTCGGTAGTCAGTTTTCTTATTCGGAAGGCTATGGAACAATTACGATAACCCGAGAGGTGTTGGGTGATAACAGCTACCATGTCGTTACCGGCAGCGGGACTGATGCAAACGCCGTTCTTGATGGCTTCACGATTACCGGGGGAAATTCAAACGAGGATGGCGGGGGGATGTACAATTACTCCGGTAGCCCAACGGTGGCCAACTGCACGTTCAGCGGAAACTCGGCCAATCGCGATGGCGGCGGAATGTTCAACCGGGATGACAGCAACCCGACGATTACCAACTGCACGTTCATCGGAAACTCGGCCAATCTCAACGGCGGCGGGATTAGCAACCAGGACAGTAACCCAACGATTACCAACTGCACGTTCAGCGGAAACTCGGCTGTTAAAAACGATGGGGGCGGTATCGGCAACGAGCGCAGCAGCCCGACGATTACAAACTGCACCTTCAGTGAAAACTCCGCTGGTTCATGGGGAGGCGGGATACGTATTTCCCCTCCTCATCTCTCCAACGCCACGATTAGCAACTGCAGCTTCAGCGGAAACTCGGCAGGCGAGAGCGGCGGCGGGATGTACGGTGGCGATATGGTGACGAACTGCACGTTCACCGGCAACTCAGCAACGGCGTGGGGCGGCGGGTTGTGCGGCGGCGATATGGTGACGAACTGCATGTTCATCGGAAACTCGAGCTGGGGAGGCGGCGGCGGGACATACGGCGGCGGGCTGTTTACGAACTGCACGTTCATAGGCAACTCGGCAAATGGGTTCCCCAGCGGAGCGAAGTTGGGCTACGGTGGCGGGGCATACGGCGGCGGGCCGTTTACGAACTGCACGTTCATAGGCAACTCGGCAGTAGACCTTGGCGGCGGGAGGTACAACGGTGGCGGCAGCCGAATCCTGACCAACTGCACGTTCAGCGGCAACTCGGCGGACGACGGCGGCGGGATGTACAACGATAGCGGCAGTCCAACACTGACCAACTGTACGTTCAGCGGCAACTCGGCAGCGGCCGATAGTGGCGGCGGGATGTTCAACAACTCCGGTGGCCCGGAGTTGACTAACTGCATATTCTGGGGCAATGAGGCAGGCGGGTGGCTGGTCGAAAAAAACCAGATTTGGGGGGGCACTCCACATATCTACTACACTTGCGTTGAGGGCTGGACCGGTGCATTTGGTGGCGCGGGCAACCATGGTGACGATCCGCTACTGGTGGATGCTGACGGGGCAGATGATATTGTCGGGACAGAAGACGACAATTTGCGGCTGTCGGCGGGTTCGGCGTGTATCGATGCCGGCGTTAATGCGGCCGTGCCGGAGGATATCCCTGACCTTGATAATGACGGCAACACAACCGAGCCTATACCGTGGGACCTTGACGGGCGGGCGAGGTTCGCGGATGGCGATTATAACGACACCATTATTGTGGATATGGGCGCGTACGAGTTTGGTTCGACCGGCGTCGTCGTGGCCGAACTTGATATGGATGAATTTTGGATGTATCAGGGTCTGCCGGGACAGAGTAACTCTGATTTGACGGCGGGTGTCTCGGTTACGGATGACC
>CP070715.1:2631797-2643411 GCA_020350405.1 Planctomycetota bacterium | reverse complement strand
TCCAATTGGACAGTTGGCCAAAACAAACCCAATCAAACCCAATACAAAGCCAATACAAACCCAACTTTCCCGGACGCCCAAATGAACGTAACCTCCAGTCTAACAAAGCCTTATGAAAATGCTCCTCTCCGCCCACGCGACAAAAACAAACCCAATCAAACCCAATTTCAGAATCCCCATTTCCCCTTTTCTCCCCTTGCACTTTTGATTGAAACACCTGCCCCCCCTAAAATCCCCCGCCAAATTCCCCCTCGGGCTTCTATTATTATAAGAATTATTTATACGCCTCAAGTTCCAGGCACGCAGTTCTAAACACGCCTTCGGCAACCAGACCCTTGTCGGAGTATGCACCATACATAAGCACCCTGACCTTGGATGTTTTCATGGGCCCGAATTCGTGGGCCACCCTGGTAAGCACATTATCCCTGACCTCTGTCCCGCGAATGTCTTTCCAGCCCTCCTCTTGCCAGTATTGAAGGACGTAGTGATAGGCCACATAGATTAATTTGCTCTTCTTGATTTGCTCCGGATTTAGATAAAATGCCGGATAGACAACTATTCTGCTTATCTCCTGCTCCTCTCCAAAATCAACACCGAACCACGCCTTCTGCGGCGACCTTGCGGGAGGGTTCGTCGCCGCCGCGTCGGCATCCGTGTTGTTGCCGAGACTCAGGTCATTTAATCTGTCCAGGTTCCTTACCCTCACGCCGCTCCCAAAAGCCCCCGCTATCGGCTCTGCGCGAAAGGCCAGATTGTCAATACCACCCTCGGCACCGACCCTGTAAAGCGTTGCTTCATCTGTGCCGCTCCCTCCCGACATAACCTTTGCAAAGAATGGATTTCTGTCAAAATTCCCCGATGGACCCCATTTACTCTTCAGCAGATACACCTCCTGCCCCCGCGATTCTGCAAATTCTATAATCTCCCTCGTGTTCTTCAGCAGGACCGTATTTAGCCCTTTCGCCCTCTTCACCGTGGCCCTCACTTCAGGCCTGAAATAGTTGCTTATGCATGTCCGCCTCCTGGTAAGGCTGCGGATAAAATCCCCCGTAAACCAGTTGCAGATAATTACGGCGTCTTTTGAGGCATAAGCATTTATCCAGTCCGCCGCCCTGTATTCACCCACAGTCGCTGAAGGTGGCCAGTTGCCCCACGTCTTGCTGTTACAGATAAAAATACCAAGCCCCACCGATACTATGACTGTCAGTGCGATGGACCCAAGCTTTCCCAGAACCTCGTCTTTTACTCTGGCCGTCCTTCTCGCCAACGGCTCGTAGACCCTGAATATAAGATACGCCGAAAGAATCGAGCACGCGAAGGCCGGCAGCAGAAAATACCTGTAGAATTTTTGTGTAAAAGAGGGAACCCCTAACGGCAGAACAAGAATATACACTATATATACAACATAGAACAGCAGTATAAAAACTCTCAATTCATCAAACGGATTTTCAAGCCTTCCCCATAAGCCTCCGGCCGACCTCCTGCCTTTGTTTTTGTGTCTTCTCACCGCCCGCCTCTCTTGCAAATCTTTACTGTTGTCCTTCAGCTTTATAAACAAAACTATCAGCCCGGCCAGAGAAAGCCATATCTGCGCCGTCCCTATGTTTTTTACAGCCTGCCCCCAGGTGTCTAATTGTTTAAGGCCTCTTTGCAGGCCCCCGCTTCCCTCTGTCTCTGTCGCAAAAAGACCGTTTGCCATCGACACCCCCATGTACGTATTTGCCCATAATATCATAAACAAAAAGAAAATCGCCGCCGACGCAAATACCCCTCCGACGACTTTCACTCTCCCCCCGCGCCTTTTAACTAGGATATAAATTGCATAGAGGCCGAACAACGGAACAAGGAACGCCGCCGGAATAGGGTTATGGATAAATATAGATGTAAAGAACACCCCGAATAAAAACGCAGTTGAAGTCCTCCACCTTGGGTCCGTCATCAAAAAGACAAAAAACAGAATCGTTATGGGAACATACCCAAGTCCCCATGGCTCGCTGAAACCAATATTCGTCCTTATTATATGAACAGGGCTCGCAGATATAAACCCGGCCGACAACAGCCCTACAAACGCGCTGCCTCCGAACAGATACTTCGCAAGAACATATGTTGTAATTATGCTGAAGCTCCCTAACAGAATTGAGCCGAACTTCCATAAATGCCACGGGTCAATACCCGACCACATAGATATCACCGCGGCAAGAACGTAACAGCCCTGCGGCTCCACTACCGGTATCTCCCCCTCAACGTACGGGTCCCACGGTGACAGCATCCCTGTCTCAACTATCCCGACGGTCCTTATATGGTGACGATACGGGTCCGCATCCAGCAGCTTATCCGGATGCCGAAGCGTGTTTTTAAGTCTCAGGTGCATCCCTAAACTGAATATGCAGACCAGCAAAATAAAGACGGTCGCGCCTTTCTTAAAATCGGAGAGGCTAAACTGAAAATGCCGGCCGCCTCTTCCCGCCTGCATTATTTTCTTCCGCCTAACTGCCCGCCAAAACGCAATCAGTAACAGCACGCCTAATAATGCTATTGTGAAAATCCATACATTTGTTCGACTTAGCTTTACACCAAAGACGGCATTCAGCAATACAAAGCCAAACGTAAAGATTGACATCCCAAGAGAAATCGCCACGATGCTCACATCTAATAGCCCCCTGATTCTATCCTTCAAAGACGGCACAATACCTTCGATAAACAGATACCCCGCGGCCATAAAAATGCCCAAGGGAATCAGGGCTCGAAGGATAAGACCTGCCCCGTCATGACCCGTCATTATCTCTGCCACCATCTCTTCTCTTTTCTCTTTCCAGCTTCCACCTAAAACCACGCCCAGATTACTAAAGAAATGCCAAAAAGTCAAAAACAACCCCCGAAAGCCCCGCAGCTATGTTGAATGAGACAGGATTTTTCAGCCCGAATAGCTCCAGAGCCTGTCCCCTGTTAACAGCCAATTACCCGTCCGGGTAGAGCAATGTCCCGCTTAAAACCTTCTCTTCATCCCGCCCCTTGTTTTTCTTCACCTCTTTGTCTTCCGTTGGTTCCTGAATTTCTCCAAAATCCATAAATCTCCATTGCCTTTTATGTTCATCGCGCATCAACCGCGCAAATTCTACACCCGCGTCCGGCCGGTTTCCTGCACGCCAGACGCCGGTTACGCAAAAACATCCTTGTTTATCATAGGAAAGCCCTGTACGAAAAGCCGCTTCCACGCACTCGCTGCCGCCAATAACGTACCGCCCCCCGCCTAAAACAAGCCCCCTTTGTGACAATTCTTCCTCTTTTTGCGACACACACCTTGACATATTTACAATAAAATGACATTATAAATAATTAATTAAAAAGACCTTATATCGGGAAAACGCCCTTTTGCGTTAAAAACAGATGTCAGACTCTGCTGAAAGTGTTCTACTGTATCTGCCTGTACAAACTTCCCATAATGCCGGAAATCCCATAGCGCAAAAATCCTTTCAAAAAATGCAGAATCTTACGGAACAACCGGCCGGTTTTGCGCATCTTATTACTAATTGTTGCTTGACATCAGGGGCCACAGCGTGCTAAAATCAAGGTTTCTGAGCGGTGAGTGGTGGTGTTTGTAATGCACCCGTAAAATTTCTCACAACTTGTATAAGCAGAAACACAAGGAGTATTCTAATGAGCAAACAGCAAAAGGCCTTTACGCTGGTCGAACTTCTCGTCGTTATCGCCATTATCGCCCTCTTGATGTCCATTCTGATGCCCGCGCTCGCCCGCGTCAGAAGGCAGGCAAAGGTTGTTCTCTGCCAGTCAAACCTGAAACAATGGGGTGGCGCCTTCGCTATGTACTGCGATGATTATGAGACCAAAATGATGGCAGGTCGACACCCGGATGACACCAAGGAAAATCCCTGGTGGAGGGCACTCGAAGATTATTACAGAGACAGGAACCTCCTCCGCTGTCCCGAGGCAAACAACTTGGACAAAAAAGCATGGGCGGGGCTGGATGCCGGCAACCACGGTGTCTGGGGACCGGACTGGTTTCCTCAGAGTGACGGCCCCTGGTGGGGCAGCTACGGCATAAACGAATGGGTCTGTAATCCGCCCGGCGACCCACGCGTCTACGAGCCGACAAAATACTGGAGAACTTGCCAGATAAGAAAACCATACCAGGTACCCGTGCTCCTGGACGCCTGGTGGGACCAGGCCTGGGCCGAAAGCTTCGACTGGATGCCGGAGTGGCCGGGTCAGTGGGAAGGCATAGGAATGAACGACATGGCCCACTTTATGCTTGTCCGCCACCCCGCAGGAGACAACTGTGGGTTGTTTATGGATTATTCCGTCAGGATAGTACCTGTCAAAGAGGTTTGGAGTCTCAAATGGCACAAAGAGTACCCCACTGACGGCGACCAGCTCCCGGCTGAGTTAAGCGACCCCAAACACTGGATAAATAATCCGACCCGCTACGATTAAACTCCACCTGACGCAATATCATTGCCAAAAGCAACGCAGCCGGACCACGCCAAAATCTCATCCGCTTGTCCCGGTACAGGCTCCGGACCCAGCCTGCCCTCGAAAGTCCAGCAGCAAATCATCGCCGCCTACGCAAAAAAGAAACAATCCGACTAACTTCCACCCTTGGTGGCGGGCGTCGGCCCAACCGTGCTTGACATTTTACCCTCCCGGCCCCAATATTGCCGGAAAACTAACCTCCAAACCGCCCATTTCAGCAAAACAGCCCAAAAATACGGAAAAAAATGTCAAATTGACGGAACAGAAGGCCGCTTTTGCGCATCTTACTGCTAATTGTTGCTTGACATCAGGGGCCACAGTGTGCTAAAATCAACGTGGCTGAGCAGTGAGTGGTGGTGTTTGTAATGCACCCGTAAAATATCTCACAACTTGTATCACCAGAAAAACAAGGAGCACTGTAATGAGCAAAGAGCAAAAAGCATTTACACTGGTCGAACTTCTCGTCGTAATCGCCATTATCGCCCTCTTGATGTCCATCTTGATGCCCGCACTCGCCCGCGTCAGAAGGCAGGCAAAAGTCGTGCTATGCCAGTCAAACCTGAAGGAATGGGGCAAATGCTTCGCAATGTACTGCGACGATTTTGAGACCAAAATGATGGCAGGCCGACACCCGGAGAGCTCCAAAGAAAACCCCTGGTGGCGTGCACTCGAACCATATTACAAAGACAGGAACCTGCTCCGCTGCCCCGAAGCAAACAACGAGGATAAAAAAGCGTGGGCGGGGATGGCTGCCGCCAACCACGGAGTCTGGGGCCCCGACTGGTTTCCTCCTCCTCCTCCGGATGGTGACGGCCCGTGGTGGGGCAGCTACGGTGTAAACGAGTGGGTCTGTAATCCGCCTGGCGACGCGCGCGTCTACCAGCCGACAAAATACTGGAGGACCTGTCAGATAAGACAACCCTACCGGGTACCTGTGCTCCTGGACGCCTGGTGGGACCAGGCTTGGGCTGAAATCTTCGATATGGTACCGGAGTGGCCCGGTCAGTGGGAGGGGATCACCGCCAATGACATGGCCCACTTTATGCTTGTCCGCCACCCCGCAGGAGACAATTGCGGGCTTTTTATGGATTATTCAGTCAGGATAGTACCTGTCAAAGAGGTTTGGAGTCTCAAGTGGCACCCGGAGTACCCTACTGACGGCGACCAGCTCCCGGCAGAATTAAGCGACCCCAAACACTGGATTAATAATCCTACCCGCTACGATTAAACTCCACCTGACGCAATATCATTGCCAAAAGCACCGCAGCCAGACGACGCCCCAATCTCACCCGCTTGTCCCCGCACAGGCTCCGATCCAGTCGTCGTCTTAAACACTTGTTATTCCCGCGAACGCGGGAGTCCATTTTTGCATCGTGTTCCTTTGAAAATACCCAACCTGCTAACTGAATTTCTACCGGAAAGCAGCAAGTATTCCAGTGCCGTGAGGGTATGCGAAACCAACAATGAACGATTGCAAATCATGTGTGACATCATGTCCCAGGAAGTTGTCTGCTTTTTCAAATGAAACAAATAATGCTCAGACGGATACTTAGTCGTCAACGACTTGTTATTGACCGCGCACTTACCGCCGGTATATTTGTTTCTCACGAACCAATGTCGCGGACGTTACAATTCCCAAGGAACATCACTTGACAGACTAACGAAGTTAAATTGTGGCCTAAGAAAAAGGGGGTAACGTCGGGCTTGCCTAAGAAAATCCCAAGGTTTTGCTGCCGCACTTTTTAGCGATGAGCTGCTTATTAATAAGTGTTCTGATTAGAACTATTTACAACGAGCCCGGAGGGACTCGAACACTCAACCTTCGAATCGACAGTCCGAAACCACGCTTTGGTAAGTATTTGTTCTAAAAAAGCGTCACAGCAGTCAAAAAAAAACTTCTGATGAGAATAGTATATCAATAGTTTATGAGTACTCTATGAATAGTACATCGCTGCATCACTTTTTGAATCACCTGCCCCTTGGAACCGATATTTTTCTCATAAGTGGTGCCAATCTCATCGGGGAAATCTCAGCCAATCCGGCCTCTTTGATACCCCATCTCGCCCTGGCAGAGGAGACGCTTCTACAAGTGTGCCAAAACTCATCCCCGTAGGCTAATGTGCCCCCAAGAACAGGCACCGCTGCCCCAGACATAGCTGTTCCGATAAGTTTTGTATGACCGGTTGCTATGCAATTAAGCAGACGTGTTCTCCACGCTGTAAAGCGTGTTTTTTGGCCACTACCTGTACATTTGGCGGAAGAATCCCAAAAATCGCCCCCACTTCTTAAAGGGGTTGTTTCATTGTGACGAAAAACCGTGTGCCGAGCCCGTTGAATGGCAATGGGGGCACATTATAAATCTGGACTAAGGAGATATGAAATGATTCACGCAAAAAAAAGGCGGGTTGCTCAGGTTGTGCTAAACACATATCTGATTCTCATGTTGCTCGTATCAGGATGTGCTGACAGGTATGGGCAGGTCCTGAAGCCGGCAAATAAGCGTGCGGAAATTTCGAAAACTCACTCGGAATTTTCCACACTTGCTAACAGGTCGGACCTGCCGGTCATGTATGTAAGTGAGGGTAAAATTGGCGTTTCCAAAGTCGAAGCCGTCCTGGAAACAGCCGACGCTGCTGATGTGCAGGCTCGTGCCGAATTGAATAAACAATTGGCTGATTTCAGCGCCCGCCGCATGGAGGTCCAGGCGCAAGTCAACATGGACCTCTCTGAAGCCGATGCTCTTCGTAAAAAGTACAACAAGGAATTCAGTAAGGCTATGGCGCAAATCTCAGCAAGAGAAGCAGAACTTGATGCTCTCATCGAACGCAAAGACACAATTGTAGAGTCATTGACCCAGGAAGGCGACAGCAAGCGCAACGATATTATCGCTGACGCACGTGAAAAGTTCGAGAGCGAAACCGCTCGTATTGAACAGCTCAAAGAGATTCACGACGCGATTGAAGTCGAAAGCAACGCTAAAATTCTTGAAATGACCGAAGCCTCGAAAGCCACCCGCGAACGGGCCGCTGCAACCGTATTGGAACTCGAGGCCCAGGCGAGTGCCGTTCAACAGGAAACACAGGCTCGCGTGAATGAACTTGACGAGCAAATCAAGTCTGCTGCCATTCAGACAGAATCCGAAGCAGACAGACTCAACGTCTCCCGCGAAGCAATCCTCAAGGATGCGGCGGCTCACGTAAAAGAGCTTCGTACCAAAGCCGCTACCATTCAGGCGAATCTTGCCAATGAAGAGTATCAGTTAAAACTGGCAGAAGCCGCCTCTGTCAAGGCACAAGCTCAGGCAAAAGCACAGGAAAAATCCGCCAATGCGCCTACCCGCTTTGAAAAGGCTATGGCCGAAATCGACCGTCTCCGGGCGGAGGTTCGTTATCATCAGGAAAACGCAGCAGCCGACTACGAATCACAGATTGCAGAAATTCAGGCCAGACTCGACGATGAGCTCAACGAAATCAAGAAATTGCGAATTAGTTCGGACAGGGCCGAACAGGTCGCTCGTGCGGAATTCGTCAAAGCGGAAGCTGCCGCCCGTGCCGAGGCCGTACGTCAAACAGCCGTCCATGCCGAAGCGGTAGCCGAAGCACAAAAGCTTCAGATTATCGCCGAGGCCGAAGCCGAAGCTGCAAGAATCAAACAGCAGGTCTTGGATGAAATCGCTTCGAAAAAGGCGGCAAATAAAGTCGAAATGGACAACAACACCACTGTCGTATCGCAGCAGACTGAAGAACTCCACGAGGTACCGGATGTCCCACAGGTCGAGCCCGTCGCGCCCCGCATAGAACCCAATCACATTGCGGAATTTCGCACGAGCTTTGCCGAGGTTATGAGAACAAGGGCGCAGGCTGACGCGCACCAGTTGGTCGCTGAGGCGACATTCGCAGAAGCAGAAACAAATCTCCAGGCTGTAAAAACACAACAGGATGCCATTGCATCAGAAAAGTTGGCAATCGCCGATGCCCTTGAGGCTCAGGCTCGGACACGATTCAGCGAGATTGAAACCAAGACCGAAAAAGAGATGGATGTCACAGAATCAAAATACCGCCAGCACCTTGTGCAGGCCGAATCCTTCCGCAAAGAAAAGGAAGCAGAGGTCTTGGATTATCAGACTCAGGCGGACGCTCTCGAGCATATTGCCAACGCTCGCGCTGAGCAGCTTCTTGCCGAGGCACAGGCCGTTACTAAGTGTGGGCAAAATGATATTGAAGAATTAAAGGTCGCCCTTTGGGCCGTAAAACAACGCGGCAATGCCGAGTATTCGAAACTTATGACGGAAGCTGAAAGCGTCTCTGATTCCCAGGAAGCCCTTGCGCTCCACATTGATGCACAGATTGATTCTGCACGCAGGTCTCTTGGCGCTGAGCTGGCCAAAATTCAGAATTCAATCGAATCGGCCCAAAGAATCGCACAAGCCGATTATCAGCAGGCAGTTACACAGGCCACCGCTCTGCGGCAAAAAATAGATGCCGAAATCAGCCGCACTAACGCACAATTTGCAATGGAGCACGCGATATCAAAAGCGCAGATAGAGCGGGATAGAAAACTGGCTTTAAGCCAGCTTCTCCGCAGCGAAGCCGTCTGTGACCGTATGATTGCAGAGGCAAATACAACCAAAACCTGTGAAAATGCCAACATAGATGCCCAACGTGCGACCGTGCAGGCCGATATGGACATTGTTCTGGTTGCCAACACTGCAAAACGTCAGTCCGCACAGGCCTATCTTGACGCTGTAAAGGCCAGGTTCAACGCGAGAATACAGCAGGTCAACGCCGAGCGTACAATCGACATGGCCGGCCGGCATAATCAGTTGGCTATTAGAAGAACTGATTTAGCCGCTGCACTCGCTCAGGCCACGGCCGCACGAGAAGATTCTAAGCGAAAACTTGCTCAGCTCCAGAAAAGGCAGGCAGAGCTTCAGACTGCTTCTCTGGTAAACTGGTCCGACAAACTTGCCATGGTTAAAAATGCCACGCCTCAGTTCGAATCGCTTGAAATGGACCTTCCTTCCAGGCCGCTCGTCGAAATGCCTGTACCTGAAACCACCACTGTGACCTACACAGTAAGTGACTGGAACTCTGACGACGCTGAATAATTTTACAAAAAATCACAACAACAAGGCAGGATGGACCAACACGGTCCATCCTGCTTTTTTTTAATCCTTCCCCCCACCTGCCCCTGCATTTCGTAGGCAGGGCTTACTCTTTCCTCTTACTTCAACGGCCAGTCATACGGGCACCAGTACAGCCATTCCTCAACGAACAGCCCCAGGTCAACCCCGTCAACATCGCCCATCTGGTCCAGGTCCGCCCCCCCGCACCAGTCATTACCCGCATCGCACCCGCTGGAAAGCCAGTAGTCCGCGAACCTCGCGTAGTGATGAAACTCCACAGTACAAAGTGGCCCGCCCGGCCAGAAACCGCCAAGCACCTCATATTGACCTCCTGCCGAGTAGCCGCCTTCCGCCTGACCGACTGTACCCATTACGACATACTGCCCGCCGTTGCTTAACCCACCACCGCTGCCGTCTATTGTATGCCAGCTTATCTCATAATCGCCAAATGCAGAGGCAGTCAGGACTGTTGCAGTCACCAATAGCACGAATAGCATTTTTCGAAGCTTCATTCTAGATACCTCCTTCCTGCCGCCGGCTCAATCCGGCCACCAAACCCTC
Source organism: Planctomycetota bacterium (assembly GCA_020350405.1). Lineage (GTDB taxonomy): Bacteria > Planctomycetota > Phycisphaerae > Sedimentisphaerales > Anaerobacaceae. Next base: position 2,633,234 of record CP070715.1, on the reverse strand, counting down.
CATCGCTGCTAAACGACTCTCCATTTTCCCGTTCCGTTCCTGCAATTCGCCAATCCGTTTATGCAGCTGTTCGATATAGATGTGTGCCTTCTCCAGTTCTTCTACGATACCTTTTCGATGTGCTCCAACCTCAACGATTTGCTGGCCACTGTCATCCACTTTTGCCTCTGGAATCGCCGGCAGATGCTTATTGGCCCACATAAATTCCGAATGCTCATCAATTGTTTCCAATTCGTAATACGGCTCAAAGACATAGTCAGCGTGCAGCACGCCTCCTCTTTGATAGATTGGGCCGTTTACATCCAGCGTGCCGTTTACAACTAAAAGGTCATTGTCAAATTCACCATAAATGAGTGGAGAGTTTGAATCAGAGTTCTCTATATAGAGCAAGTTACTGTCTGTCTCATAGTAACCTGCCTTGTAGCCAATAAAGACATTTCCACTTTTGTTATGTAGCACGACCCCTCTTCCTCCTGCCTCGTAGCCAATAATCGTGTTGTTTGAACCTTCCTGGTTCAAATAATTTGCCCGATAGCCCACTCCTACGTTGTAATTGCCTTGGGTGTTGCCGGAAAGAGCAGAAGTACCAATTGCTGTGTTCCGAACGCCTGTGGTGTTCATGTTAAGAGCGCTATAACCCATTGCTGCGTTGTAAGAGCCTTCGGTGGTGGAGTAAAGGGCTTCACGACCCACTGCTGAGTTGCCATAGCCTGTGGTGTTGGAGTAAAGAGCCTCAAAGCCCATTGCTGAGTTGCCAGAGCCTGTAGAGCCTGTGGGGTTGCCAGCAAGAGCAAAAGCACCCATTGCTGCGTTCCAAAAGCCTGTGGTGTTGTAGTAAAGAGCCTTATAACCCATTGCTGCGTTGTAACGGCCTTCGGTGTTGGAGTAAAGAGCTTCACGACCCACTGCTGAGTTGTCATAGCCCGTGGTGTTGGAGTAAAGAGCCTGATAGCCCATTGCTGAGTTGCCAGAGCCTGTGTTGGTGTAAAGAGCCAAACCACCCATTGCTGCGTTCCGACCGCCTCCGGTGTTGGAGTAAAGAGCCCTATAACCCATTGCTGCGTTGTAAAAGCCTCCGGTGTTGTTGTAAAGAGCTTCACGACCCACTGCTAAGTTGCTATAGCCTGTGGTGTTGAAGTAAAGAGCCTTATAACCCATTGCTGAGTTGCCAGAGCCTGTGGTGTTCCTGTTAAGAGCATAACTACCCATTGCTGCGTTCTGACCGCCTCCGGTGTTGCTGTAAAGAGCATAGCTACCCATTGCTGAGTTTTCATTAGCTCCGCCGTTGTAGCGAAGAGCCTGATGACCCACTGCTGAGTTGTCATAGCCTGTGGTGTTGTCCGCAAGAGCCTGATAACCCATTGCTGCGTTCCGATAGCCTGTGGTGTTGTCCGCAAGAGCATCATAACCCATTGCTGAGTTCCAATTGCCTCCGGT
>CP070715.1:2591840-2631697 GCA_020350405.1 Planctomycetota bacterium | reverse complement strand
CACCGATTGTATTGATTGCGTAAGCAACACCGATGGATCTACCCACCTTAGATACAGACTGAGTGTAAATCTTACCTACCAAGGGAAAAGTCGCGCCAAGACAAAGCGTGGGAAAAATCATAAGACAAAATAAAATAAACGCCTTCGATATACTCAGAAGCGCAAAACGCTCCCTGAACGTAAAAATCAACTTCGCAAAAAAGAACTGACTGTTGCCCATCACCTGACTTACCCCCAATACAATCAAAGCAGCTACAATCTGAGTCGATACCAACAGCCACAAGGGCTTGCCGGTCTTATCACCAAGCCAGCCGAACAGCATACTGCCTAACGCCAGGCCCAAAATGAATGTAACAAGTACAATAGTAAATGAATATGTGGTAGGGCCGACTATCAGACCCAATAACTTGGCCCATATCACCTCGTAGGCCATAGCGCAAAAGCCAGATACGGCAAAGATTACCAGTGCAGCCGTAAGGGCCCCCGGATATTGCGCAACCTTAGAAGTCCCGACAACATCTGCTTGGGAGGGTGTTTTTGAGTCCGAAGCTGCCTTCCTTGGCCGTGTCCCAGAGCCGGCCCGCAGGCACAATATCCCAATAACGCCATTGATAAGTACCGCCAGAATCAATGTGCCCGGCATGCTTAAATAGTGTATAAACCAAAATCCACACAGAAGAGCACCCAAAGCCGCGCCAATGGTATTCAAGCCGTATAATCTGCCCGCGTGCGTGCCCAAGTGCGACAGGCTGCTAACATAAAACCGACATAAGATGGGCAGTGTCGCACCCATACAGATGACAGGGATGCACAATAGAACAACACAGCCAATAAAGGTAATAAAGTTATACAGCATAAAGTGGCTGAAGAGCTGATTGTAAACAACCGCGTAAAGGGGTGTAAATGCCCTCAGCAGAAACGGAACTGCAAGTCCGTAAGCACCTATGGCAAGTTCCAGTATGCCGTAAATCCTTACCAATCTCAGCGGCTGTTTGATGCGGTCTATGGTGCGACTGGCAATGTAGCTGCCCAGACCCAAACCACCCATAAAGACGGTCAGAACGATACTTATGGCAAATGGGGCCGCCCCGATGACCTTGACTATCATCCTTGTCCACAGTATCTCGTAGGTCAGGCCCGTAACGCCGGAGAAAAAGAAACAGGTCAAAACCAACGCCTCTATCCTGCCAGCTGAGCTGCGTGAGACCGGCTCTTTGTTGGTTGAACTGCGTGAGACTCTTTTCTTTTTAGCCACTTCCTGTCCTAACTACTCTGCGAGATAAGACCCGCATCAGCCAAACCCTGACGACACCCTGTTGACAGGTATCCCAACATATCCGGCAACAGTATAGGTTTTTTCAGGCCAAGTGCAAAAGCTTTTGTTGCCTGGTTAATCAGTGGCTAGCTGTTGGGCATTTATGAAAAGTGAGGCAGAATAGGTCTTTATCACAGTGGCGGTACGTGCGGCACTGTACCGAACAAGGTAACTGCAGCACTGATAGGTCAAAAACTGACCGACTTATACATTTTTTTAAATTAAGGCTTGACATTGGCCGACTATTATAGTAAATACTGTCGGTGACTATTTAACTATATTGCGTCGGTTTGAATATTATGAGTATTACCATAAACAACGTGATTATAATGATTATTGCGGACAAGCTCAAGCTGCCCTGAGAAAGCTATATTCACTGAATTAAAGGCCTTCCAGAGCAGCTAACTCTGGAAGGCTTTTTTTTATCAATTTCTCAGGCTTTATTTGAAAGGTTCCGATATGCAAAAAACAGTAGAAAAGCCATGGCACGAGCAGGACAGTTTCTGGGAAACGTTCGCTCCTGTGATATTCAGCAACAAGACGATTCTGGCAGCACCGCAGGAGGCGGAACAGCTTATGAACTTATTGAAGTTGCAGCAGGACTCAATTATTTGCGATTTGTGCTGTGGCGTAGGCAGGCATAGTCTGGATCTGGCCCGCAGAGGATTCAAGGTCACGGGCGTGGACAGGACTATGAGCTACCTTCAGGAGGCGAAGAAAAAGGCAGATAGTGAAGGTCTGGAAATTCAGTTTATACACGAGGATATAAGGGACTTCTATCAGGCGGATTCTTTCGATGCCGTGCTCAATTTGTACACATCATTCGGATATTTCGAGGAGCCGGCCGACGAAAGAACATGCCTAGAAAATATATATAAATCGCTCAAAGACGGCGGCAAATTACTAATAGACGTTGTGGGAAAAGAAGTATTAGCACGAATCTTCCAGGAACGGGACTGGAGAGAGGAAGAAGGCATTATCCTTCTGGAAGAACGAAAAGTCGGTGAGAACTGGCACTTTATAGAAAGCCGCTGGATTCTGATTAAGGACGGGAAAAGATACGAACGTAAATTGTACGCGAGGCTTTATTCTGCGGTTGAGCTTTGTGAGCTGATGAGCAGTTGCGGATTCAGCCGAGTAGACACTTACGGCGGTTTAGACGGCTCGCCGTACGACCAAAAAGCCAACAGGCTGGTCGCGGTAGGTTGCAAGTAAGTCACAAGTGTAGAACGATATAACAATGGGATAAATATACGTTGAACTATTGACAGAAATTGCAAAGCCATTTAGCATCCAGAATTTGGGTGCATTTATGAGGACTTATTAAATGTCTGAAAAGGAAACGAAAAGTTATCGTGACACATTGAATCTGCCGAAGACGAGCTTTTCGATGAAGGCCAACCTGGTGCAGCGTGAGCCGCAGTTCCGCAAGGAATGGGCAAAGAAGAATATTTATGGCAGGATAAGAGAGGCCCGCAAGGGTGCTCCATTATATATACTTCACGATGGGCCGCCTTATGCCAACGGCGATATCCATATGGGGACCGTCATAAACAAGGTCCTCAAGGATTTTGTTGTTAAGTACAAGACTATGACGGGCCTTGATGCGCCGTACGTACCGGGCTGGGACTGCCACGGCCTGCCCATCGAATCGAAGGTCGTGGGAGAGCTGGGTGATAAGATGCGAGGCAGAGCCAAGCTCGACATCCGCCAGGCGTGTAAGAAATATGCGAGCAAATACATCAAGGTGCAAAGCAGGCAGTTTCAGGAATTGGGGGTATTCGGTGATTTTGAGAACCCCTATCTGACGTTTAAGCCCGCGTACGAGGCCGGGATTTTAGAGGTATTTGCCGAGCTGGTGGACAAGGGATTGGTTTACAAGCAACTTAAGCCGATTCACTGGTCGGTTGGATGTGAGACGGCCCTGGCCGAGGCGGAATTGGAATACAAAGACATTTCATCACCGAGCATCTTCGTCAATTTTCCTGTTGCTAAAGAAAGTATCGGACGATTGGCTGAACTCGGTTTGGTTGAGCAAGGCAATTCTGAAGACACAAAGGTATGCCTTATGATATGGACGACCACACCCTGGACGCTTGCGGCTAATCTGGCAGTAGCGGTGCATCCTCATCTTGATTATACGGCGATAACCTACGAAAAGAACGGCAGCAAGTTTGTCTCAATATTGGTGACCGAGCGGGTCGAGGCGGCGGTTGCGGCGGGCGGTTTAGAGCAAGGACAATATACCGTTGGCAAAAATAAAGTCAGAGGCAAAGAGCTTGAAGGACTCCGATATCAGCATCCATTTGTAAGGAACAATCCAACGGAAAAGGACGCCTATATGGTAATCTGCGCCGAATACGTTACTACTGAAGACGGCACGGGACTTGTCCATATTGCACCGGGACACGGTCTTGAGGACTTTGTATCAGGGATGCAGTATGACCTGGAAGTCTATTCGCCTGTGCTGGACAACGGTTGTTATGATGATACTGTGCCGGACTGGCTGCGGGGAAAAAACGTACTGGAGGTTGATGCTGTCGTAAATAAGGACCTGGAAGAAAAGGGACTACTTTTTGCGCAGGACGAGATTGTGCATAGCTATCCTCACTGCTGGCGCAGCAAAATGCCGGTCATATTCAGGGCTACGGAACAATGGTTTATTAGTGTCGACAAGGAACTGTTTGGTATAGGAAAAAGCCTGCGTGACTTGTCGCTGGAACGGGTCAGAAATGTAAAATGGATTCCTGCGTGGGGCCAAAAGCGGATTGAGGGGATGCTGGCACTTAGGCCCGACTGGTGCATAAGCAGACAGAGGAGTTGGGGTCTGCCGCTGCCGGTGTTTGTAGATTCAGAAGGCCAAGCCCTGCTTACAAAAGAGTCTGTATTAGCCGTATCCAGGCATATTGCGCAGAAAGGCTCCGACAGTTGGTTTACCGATTCACCCCGGCAGATTTTGGGTGAGGATTTTGAGCTGCCGGAAGGATTTGATTTTGGCGACCTGGAAAAAGAAGAGAACATCTTTGATGTGTGGTTTGAGGCAGGCTGCAGCTGGTACTGTGTGTGTGTGAAAGAAGCAGGCTGGCCCATGCCTGTCGACTTGTATCTGGAAGGCTCAGACCAGCACCGCGGGTGGTTTCAACTATCACTCCTGCCGGCACTGGGAGCAACCGGAAAAGAGCCCTTCAAGGCCGTTCTAACCCATGGTTTTACTGTTGATGAAAAGGGAATCAAGCAGTCGAAATCGCTGGGCAACTACGTTAATGCTCAAGAGGAGGTAGCAAAGTACGGTTCGGATATTTTACGGCTGTGGGTGGCGAGTGTAAATTATCAGGAAGATATACGATGCAATGACGAATTAATAGGACGGACGCAGGACGCCTACAGGAAAATCAGAAACACGCTCAGATATCTGCTGGGCAACATCGATGATTTTGACCCGAATGAGCAAGCGATAGCCTACGAGGAAATGTTCGAGATTGATAAGTGGGCAATGCAGCGGTTACAGAAGCTGATTGCGAACGTAACAAAGGCTTACGAGAACTTTATCTTTCACAGAGTTTTTTCGCTTATTTACAACTTTTGTACGGTCGAGATGAGCAGCATCTATATGGATGTACTCAAGGACAGGATGTACTGCGACCCAACAGACAACTTATCTCGGCGAAGCGGACAAACCGCGATGTACATGATACTTGACTGCCTGGTCCGAATGCTTGCACCGGTTCTGGCGCACACAGCCCAAGAGGCGTGGGCAGCGATGAAGTTCAAGTCGCAGGACGTTGAAGGCGTACACTTAGCTAAGATGCCAAAGGTCGACGAGTCGATTGACTGGCAGGGCCAGGAACCTAAGTGGGACAAGATAATGGGGCTGCGTGAGGAGGTTTTGCGGGTTTTGGAAGGTTTGAGGCAGGAGAAAAAGATTGCGAGTAACCAAGAAGCCAGCGTGACTATCCGCTGCGGAGATGAAGAACCTGCAGCAATCCTAAACGAGTTTGGATTTGAGCAATTCGCGGCACTTTGTATTGTCAGCGAAGTAAAGATTCAGAAAGCTGCGGAGCAAACGATAGTCGCAGCCGAGAAAAGCAGCTATCAAAAATGTCAGCGATGCTGGAATTATTGGCCGAGTGTCGGAACTAACAGCGAGAATCCCGATTTATGTGGGCGATGCATTGAAGTAATCAATAGCAGATAGTAAAAAACTGTATGCCGCACTAACTTATCTGCTCACACACCTTTCTGTAAACCTCATCGACGGTTATAGCCTCTATCGCATGGGCGGGATCGGTGCTCTGCAATCCTAGCCCGCGTCCGAAAGGGTCGACAGCTACCAGCGTTTCGGCTCTGCCATACGGAAAAAGTCTTATCGGATTTGACGGCCCAAAAATCATGACCAGTGGTACGCCCAGGGCTGCCGCTATATGTCCCGGGCCGGTATCATTGCTCACCACAACCCTCGCTCCATTAAACAAAGCCACCAGTTCGGGCAGAGTCGTCAAGCTCGTAAAATTCGTCACCTTGAAATTTGAGGCCGATACAATCTCTTCGGTGATAAGCCTCTCAGGCTCTGTACCAACTAAAATGATTGAAAGCCCAAACTTTGCCGCCATCTTTTCTGCCAAAGAGGCAAAATTGCAAGCCGGCCAACACTTTGACTTGTGCGCAGAAGCCGGCACAAAAACCGCATAGTTGTCAGGTTTGATGTCATGACTCTCCAGCAGCTTGTTGACCGAATCGGCAGCGTTGGAGCTAACCGGCAACAAAAATTGGACTTCTATCTCGAAAGCACCCACAGCCCGCACTATCTTCAAGTAGTAATCGACCACGTGAATTGAATTCTGGTCCCGCCGGGTTTTATGCGTGTAAAAGATATGAGCGAATTCTCTGGCGTTGGTCATTCCAAAGCGCTTTTTGCAGCCAGAGAGCCAGCCCAAGCAAGCGGTTCTGAAAAGACCTTGTAAGTCGATTACGAGATCGAATTGACTACGGCGAAGTTGCCGAATAAGTGACAGCAGGCAAAACAATGCGTGTGGATGGAACCAGGCCTTACCGAGGAACTTGCGGTCAAAAAGGATTGTCTCGGTCAAATGAGGATGATTTTCAACAAGTTCTGCAAACTCCGGTCGAATGAGCCAGCTAATCTTGGCGGCAGGAAAACTCCTGTGCAAGGCAGAAAGTGCCGGCAAAGCCTGCACCACATCACCCAGCGAGCTCGGCTTGATTAAAAGGATGTTTTTGAAATCTTCCGACATAACGGGACAATTGTAAGCAAAATGGAGATTTTGAGCAATTGATTATTGATTATCGATGACTGGCCTACTAAATTATCGATTACTCGCCATTAATCGTCTAAAGGTGGGTTTATTTGATATGGCTAAGAAGAGCAAATATATTTATGATTGGCCGAGGCCGATGGTCACTGTCGATGCCGTCGTCTTTGGCTTTTTCCGAAATAAAGCCAAACTGCTATTGGTCAAACGGAGGAATGACCCATTCAAAGGCAAATGGGCTGTGCCAGGGGGATTTGTGGGCATGGCCGAAGAACTTGAAGACGCCGCAGCCAGAGAACTGGCAGAGGAGACAGGTCTGGTAGATGTGTCTCTGGAACAGATGCACACCTTCGGCACCGTTGGTCGTGACCCGAGGGGCAGACAAATCACCATTGCATTCATAGGCATTGTGAAAAAGGGGCTGAACCAGATAAAAGCCGGCGATGATGCAGCAAATGCACGATGGTTCGACATCGAAAAATTGCCCGAGGACATGGCATTTGACCATGACGAAGTGGCCAAGTTCGCGATAAAGAACCTAAAAAGAAAAAAAATTTATCGGTTGAACCAAAAGAGAAGAAAGACAAAGCCGTCAGGACCTACTGAGTGATTTCCTGATTTGTTTGTTGAACATGCGCAGCTGTACATCAATGGCGCTCAGTGCCCAATCAATATAGTGCAACTTATGGGCCGGACGGTGGTGCCCTTCATTCATCAAGCCGGTCTGGACGGTATTTAAAAACCTGCTTATTGTCTGCGGACTAATTTCTGTGGGTTCGGCAGCCCACCTTTTCAAATCCTCATACTGCTGCTGGAGCCTTTTGCTGCTTCTCAGTTGCTCAGTACTTAGATAGTCAGCCGGGTTATAGGCCAACTGCAGGCCTTTAAGGCACAGTATTAAGGGCTCATAATTGGCTCTTTTGTGCAGACGAATAAATTTATACTGCTGGACATACGTGGTTGCCTGCGCCGGGGGCCTATCCGCGATTTCATCTCCGCCCAGATACCATCTGCGTTTGCTGGTCCTTGCAAAGACAAGCTCTTCGCCATATTCGCGCTGTGTTATCTCATCATAGCCCATTCTGGAAACCCACAGTCTGCCGGTATCTTTCTGCTGCAGACCACCACCGAGAACAAGCAGACACTTGACAAACGGTAAGGGCAGCACTTTTTGCTTGCCGATTTGGTTCCTGCGAAGCTGGAAGGAAAGGTGTAGACTGTGCGGCGTTACATTATAGAAGATAACAATCTCACGAATTAATTGATTAAGAAGCCATGGGTCGGCGGTTGCCGCGCGAGACAGCTCCCCGGCAATGTTCAGCCTGCCCGGCGCCAACTCAAGGAACCCAAGTCGACGCGCTTGGTCCGTCGACCCGGAGTGGTCATCAATATACCCTCCCAGCTTCCACGACAAAACGTCCATGCAAAAATCATGAAAATAACGAAAATCATCATATATGGGGTCCGAGGCCCTTTTGGAGCTCCTCTGCGGCTCAACGGCTGCATAGCCGAGATCGCTCAACTCTATCTCGGCTCCAAGCGGCACCAGGCCAGGCTGAAGGCTGGAACGAATGCGATTCAAATGCGCCTCAACAACACGAGCATCAAAAATGCTCCTCGCGGCCCCTACCGCGTACTTGACGTAATCAATAAGGTCTTTCTTCTCGTAGGGCATTGTTTCAAGGCACCGCTCAACAATCACATCAACGGCCGAACTGTTTGCATTTATTATCTGCAAAGCCGCAAGGAGACTAACAGACCGACCAAAGTACCTTTCCGAAGTGCGCATGTGGTCAAGGCCAAACCGGTATCGGAATTGAATTTTCTCTTCGAGTTGATTAAGCAAAACCTGTCTCATGACAAGGGCCAAATAATTCTCAATAAAAGGCCGAGCTTGGGGGTCGCCATACAAATGCTTTATGCTTTGTCGGGGACGGTCAAGCTCGCGCTCAAGGTAGTAATCACTTACCGCGTCAGTACGGTAATGGCTAATGACCAGGTCTCGCTCGGTTGTGCCAAGCAGCTCCCTGTCGGCCTGGCGCTCCAATTCGGCATCCGCGGTCTGCTCCCCGGGGCGCGTATGCTTCCTAATAAATCTGGCAATTCGTTTACGCAGCCAAAGCTCGTGTATCAAATTAACATGGAACCGGTCACCAAAGTGCTTTCTCATAGACTCATGACTTGCTAAATACGCCTGAGCCTCGACAAAACCTCTGGCCGTGTTCACTTTGACCGCTTCCCTGTCATAGCGCTTTCCCTCATATTTGTCAATTTCCGCCATCGCCCGGGCTGGAACATCGTAGATTACAACCCCCTCAATTCTCGAAGAGGGGCTCTCAACCGCGTAGAAATAAACATTATCGGGACTGACCTTGCGGTAGCCCGGAAGTAAAGCAGGTTCCGCTAGGAGAGTCTGGTCATCAGTCAACCAATGTTTCAACGTGAATCCCAAACCGCTGACAGATTTGAAAATTCCGCGCTCGCGTAGCGAACCGTAGATAAACAGATTCACTTTTTCTTCATTCATATCTCAGACTGAGTCTGAATTACCATTTCTCGCTTCGGATTTGACTGCGGAGTCTAAACAGCTCCTTGAACGCGCGATATATTACCCTTAAGTTGGCGCCGGTCTGTGCGCCGGCGGTTCGTGGATAATGGTGCACACCTTTCTGAGCGATGCGATAGCCCCTGCGGATAGCTCGCGCCAAGATTTCAGTATCAATCAAAGCACCGGTGCTTGTCAACTTAATGTTGTCAAAAATTTCTCTTTTGTATAACTTAAAAGCACAGTCAATATCTCGGATTTCCATACCAAACAGCAGACAAACCAATTTTGTCCAGCACCAGCCGTTCACCTTGCGTATAAGGGGGTCCCGACGGTTCAGTCGATAGCAACTAACAACATCATACTCCGTCATCAGAGGCAGCAAAGGTGGCATTTCGTTGATATCGAACTGACCGTCACCATCAGTATAAAAGACAAGTTCTTTGGTAGCTGCTTTAAAGCCGGATTGCAGGGCAGCGCCATAACCAAGATTAGTGGGATGGTGAACCACTTTTATACTGTCATCCCGGCGCGAGATTTCATCAGCGATTCGGCCGGTAGCATCGGAACTGCCGTCGTCAACGATGATTACTTCAAAGTCCACATTCAGCTTCTTTAGCACGGCAAGTGCCTGTTCCACAACGTGGCCGACATTGTCTTGTTCGTTATAGCAGGGAAAGAAAATGCTGACAGAAATAGCAACTTGCCCCCTTGAATCAACGCCGGCATCTGGCAAGTTATCCTTTATCATATTTTACCATCTTTTTGTTCTGCGCAGCGGTTTTTGTTCTTCGTTGTACTGCTGCTTCCTGACCTCATAGAACTGCACAAGTTGGGTGTTTTTCTCCATCCTGGCGACTTTCTGCAAATAGTCGGTGGCAATCAATACGGCCCAGATTCTGTGGAGGTAGCCATCCTGCTTGGCGTAAAGGTCCTTATTTTTTGCAAAGTCATCAAAATAATTCTTACAGAAAGCATTAATACGGGGCCTTAACTCGGCGAATTTCGAAGCAAATATTATTTCCCGCATCGGAGCTTGCGATGGGTTTGACTCAAAGGCTTTGATTGCAAAGTCAAGTCCACGCTTCTTCGTATCCTCTCCCACACCAAAGAAGAGCATATTATGGGCAATTATAAGGTTTCTGGAGAAATCATCGGGATAGCGCGTCTTGCCGTTAAATATACCTTCTAAAAGTTCCTTGCCTTGTGGGGTGGTCCTATCAACATACAGTTTCTGCTTGTTATTAAAGAAGGCAAGCTGCCAATCACCATTACGTTCAATCCCTTTTACAAAAGGACCATTATAAACCTTTGGGTCGGACAGGGGCATTAAGGCCGCCCAGACATCGCGCTTTTTTAGCTCATCGCCTACCCACCGTCCCACCTTTGCATAATCAAGTTTCTGCCTTCTTATCTTTGCAATCTGGACGGACGGTCCTCCCGCCATAATGTTGGACCAGTCCTGATAGACTTCTGGCTCATAGGCTGCCTGTGCTCTGCCGTCCATATACAATTGCAGAGGAGTGCGGCCTGTGTCCGGGTCGGGTTCCTGCGCCCATGCGATGAAGCCGCCTTCGGTCCAGTAATTAAGCATCTTCCCCTCTAACCTGTTGTCTTTAATGAACTTACCGGCGTAAAATGGCTTGGCGTGTGAGGCAGTCATCCGGATAAAAACAGAATTCAATTTCGGGTCGGCCGGCCATTCGTCCAGATAAACACGCTTAAATTTAAGTCCCCACCATGTGCCAAAGAATACAACTGCAGCGACAGCGACAAGAGAGAAAAAGACTTGCAGGTAGTATGGCATCGGGCTGACGGCAAGAGAGTTTCGGCTGTGGAAGTTGCGTGCGGCCGAGATAGTACGAGTCATCTGGTCAATGAACATCGCAACAAGCGGGCAGGCTGCGATAGCTGCTATCGGAATAAATCTGCGGGAGCGATAGGCCATATAGATAGTAAGGGCGGCAACAGCCATTAAGGCCAAATCAATTTTTGGTAGTTGATATGAATCATCTCGATATTCTTCTTCGGTTCTATTTGGCGGATGGCCAAATAACTTTCGCATGGGTTTTAGCATTAAATAAATAGTAACCGAGGAGATGTTTATAATATAAAGCACCGTGAATAAATGCGTATATCTTAAAGAAAGGTTGGCTTCATACCTCGGACGCCACGGCCGGTTCAAAGTGAGAAGTTGCCTAACATCCCACGCCGACATATCGAATTTGAAAGGATTAAACAGCACCATCATCAATAACAGCGCAGTAATCGCCGTGGCCGTTACAAAGATGATATTCGTCGGCCTGATTTTGACGGTTTTTGAGAGCATTGGGGCAAGTATATGCAGTACGAGATATGCCGGCAATATACAAAACGGATAGATATACCGACCGGTATAGCCGGCATCGGCGTCCCCAGACCACAAGGCGACCAGTACTAACAAGAGCGAAAAATAGATAAAGTGAACGCTTTTGTAGATACTAAGCAACAGAATACCTACGAATACAGCGCAAATAAACAAATCGGCTGCATTGGGCCGGATGAATGAAAACGAAATAAATGTGACCCAACAGATTAAGACGGCGGCTGCGCAGCCGAAAATCTTTGACAGTATTTCGAACAGTTTTTTCTGTGTATCAAGTTCGTTCTTTGGCGCTTTCAAAAGCTTAGGCATGAAAAAGCGACTGAAAAACCAGAGAAAAACCAAGCCGATACTTAAAATAAACAAAACCAAAAAAGGAAAGCCCGTGCCCACAGGATTGCTCCATGCAAAAGCAGGATGCCATTCGTTGACTGTACGCCACATCTTGGCGTGTTCGCTGACGCTGATGATGAAAGTGTGGGTCAGGTTAGTCAGATGGAAAGGATTGAAAACAATCACTGCTAAAAAAGTCACAACACTGGCGGCAACGGTATGACAAAGACCCCTCATGCCGATGGAAGCAAATTTGTCCTTAGAGAGGATTTGTACAATATCTAAAGCGGTCACCAAAACCAACAACAGAAAGAGTTTTAAGAAAACCGGATTTAACTGCTTACTGTGAAACTTGGCAAGGACAAGTAAGAAAACAAGATAGGTTGCGACATTTAAGGCAACGGACCATTTTTTCGGTAAGGCGGTCGGCATGTATAGTCTTATAAAAGGCATGAGAATTATGAAAACGTATATGTATCCGCCGTGGACGTTACACCAAAATACCGTGACCGGTACTATGAGCCAGATGTACAATATATTCCGATAGGTAGCAAGAACAAGTACGAGGACAAAAACCGCCACGAGAAGGTTGGAGAACCCTGCGGGACGGATATCGAGGAAGGAGCGGCCTGCGAACAGCGCAAAGCAGGCAAAAACCGCCGACAGAGCCGGATTGACACCTAACAATCGACCAGTGTAATAAACACAGACAATTGTGATTATGTAAATAACGAACTTCCAGTAAACAAGAGTGTTAAATGAATAAGTCTCGGCGTCTGCGAACGGTGATAAGTGGGTCAGCCAGTAAAAAAGAGCGTGCGTCAGCCAGTTCTGATTGACCCAGCCGGTGGGATGCCAGTATTTGACTGTCTCAAGACCAACCGCCTCCGTAATCCTTTGAGCCCACTGGGGCCATTTTTTTATATCTTGCTCTGTCGGCCCGGCCCGGTGTGAATTGGCGCTGAAGGGTTCCACAGTGTCTACGCCGTGATTGATAAAATGCCGACCACAGGCCATCGCGACCCAGGTATCACCGGCACCAACCATATGAGTACTGGCATGGAATGCGAAAATCAGCATTCCAAGCCAGAAAAATATCATCGGCCAGCCCGATAAAGCGATACGTCTTCTTGTTTCTACTGTTTCAGCCATTTCTCTATTCTATTAAATCCTTTAGTAATTTGTTCAAGCGAACAGGCTAAACTTGAAAGTCAAATATTCAGCTGTTGATGTAATAAAGAGCAGGCAAAAGTAGACCTGCTAAAATCAAAAGCATCCAAACTGCAGATATGGAAATCCCCACAATGGCATATACCTTTCCCACTAATTGCCCCTGGCTGTTTTCTATCTGCGTGAGCGATTTTATCCCTAATACGAGCCCTAATATCCATGCTAGGCCGCAAGAAAAGAGCGTTATTGTGTAGGGACCTGATATAATTAAATTGTGAAATGATAAAAATGATACTATCCACATAGCCCCCAACAGAAAAGGACCTGATATCCCAAACACCACAGACATAATGGCCAGTAAGGAAGTTCTCGTCTCTTCAGCCTGTAAGTCTGTATCCCCTTCATCTATACCTTCTTCCTTTCCCATCTTTTCTCTCTTCAACTGACATTCACCACAAAACCTCGAATGAAGGCTTCGGGCTAGCAAAGCATACCACGGTTCAATTTTTTTGTCCAGATTCATTTTGACTTGACCGTTGGCCACCGTAAACGACGCAGCCCAACGTCAATGGCACGCGCACTGTTCTGGTCCGTCATTATGTAGTGTGTGAAACCTTCGTTTAGGTCTGCCGGTTTATCATTTAGGTCTATCGTCTTATCGTTTAGGTCCATTATTAACGTTTTTGATGGCACGGATGGACCATAATTCGGCAAAAACATTAACGCCAAAATCAAGACCACAACGGCCGCCGCCCCAAAACCCCAAGCTCCAAGCCGCCATTGAACAGGATGTGCTGGCGCCACTCTTGCCTGTCTTTCAGGAATGCTGGCAAGAAGCTTCCCTCTAAGAGACGGGGGAACTTGCAGCTCCGAGAGAGACCGCAACTTCGCCTCCAGTGACTTCAATGTTATATTTTCCCAATCGTGTTCTTTATTTTCTGTCATGATTATACCCTACCAGTTAAAGATGCCCTTAGTCTTTTAAGTGCTCGGTTTGTCCGCCACTTAATGGTACCAGCGGGCTCGTCTAATACTTCAGCCATTTGGCGAAAGCTAAGACCCTGAATGTAGTGCAACACGATCACGAGATATTCAGACGAGCCTAACCGATGCATCGCTTTGTACAAAAAACGTGACTGTTCATCAGCCATGGCTTGATAAAAAGGGTCCGAAGTTTGCGGCGCAGCACATTTCGCACCTTTCAATTCAGTCAGCAAAGTAGTATCGCGTCCGAGTTTACGCCTTGAGTCAATAAATTTATTGTAAGCAATCCGGTGCAGCCATGTTCCCAAAGATGCGCGACCTTTGTAATTTCCAATGCCGGCCCAGGCCGAGACGAATGTCTCTTGGGTCAGGTCCTCGGCCAGGTCTGCATGCCCGCTCAAATAGGCCATAAAACGGTAAATTTCCTTGTAGTGTTGACATATTACCGCCTCATATGCCTGTCGCCGTCCTTCACGGAGATCCTTTAAATTCTGCCGCTGAGATCTATGTCGCACTCACATCTCCAAAACTGACCATAGACTTTCGCCCCTCGACTAACTGCCATAATTAGACGCTTTACCATTTAGAGGTGTTGGTGATAAAATAAAAAAGTCCAAAAAGCTGCACGGTGAAACGTAGTAAAATCGACGCCTTGGCGAATAAACCAGAGCATTTTCGCTCTCATTGCTTCAGCCATTCTTCTATTCTATGCAATCCTTCGGTAATTTGTTCTAGTGAGCAGGCAAAACTTAAACGTACGTTATTATCACAGCCAAACGGAAGGCCTGGAACAAGAGCAACCTTGGCCTGTTCCAGCAGTGCCTTTGCGAAATCCATACTGCCGCGGATTTCTGCACCATTAATAGTTCGGCCATAATGGCTCGAAACATCAGGAAAACAGTAAAAAGCTCCGGTAGACTCGGTACAGACGACACCCTTGATGCTGTTCAGACGGTCGGCCATATACTTGCCTCGACGCTCGAATTCTACCCTCATATTCTCTATGGCCTCGGCGGCAGGTTCTCCTAATGCCTCTATCGCCGCATATTGGCCGAACGTTACTGGATTTGAAGTCATATGGGACTGTAGACGTCCCATAGCCTTTATTGCCTCCACGGGCCCCGCCGTATAGCCCAAACGCCAGCCTGTCATAGAGAAAGCCTTGCTGAAACCATTGAGAGTAAGGGTCCTGTTATAGGCATCTTCGCTCAGTGAGGCAAAGCTGACAAACTTGGTATTGCCATATATGAGCTTTTCGTATATTTCATCCGAAAGCACAATCACGTTCGTCCCTTCGAGAACTTTTGCAAGACCCGAAAGTTCATCTGGTGTATAGGTGAAACCGCCAGGATTGTTGGGTGAATTGATGACTACCATAGCAGTTTTATCTGTGATAGCATTTCTTAATTGTTGGTCTGTCATTTTGTAGCTGTTGGCCTTGTCAGTTTGAACTATTGCCGGTACTGCTCCGGCAAGCTTTATTGCTTCCGGATACGTCACCCAGTATGGTGCTGGCAGGATAACCTCATCGCCCGGGTCGAGAACCGCCTGCATCGCTTCGTAGAGGGAGTGCTTGCCACCGATGTTGACGATGATTTGCTCCGGAGTATACTCCAGACTGTTTTCCCTGCGGAGCTTCTGGGCGATGACAGTTTTTAGCTCGATTATTCCCGCCGCTGCCGTATATTTTGTTTTGCCGGCCTTCAGAGCTGCAATGGCAGCATCTTTTATGTAGTCCGGCGTGTCAAAGTCCGGTGCTCCTGCGCCAAAACCAATGACGTCCACACCCTGTGCTTTTAGTTCCTGCGCCCGTGCAGTGACAGCTATAGTTGCCGAGGGCGGAACATCCTGAGCTCGTCTGCTGATTTTCATTCTTTTCGTACCTCCTAAAATTCGCGTTCTTTTGCACAAAAACAACATTAAAAACTAAACGCAGCGGCAGGTCAAGAAGATTGGTGAAATTGGGCATTAGGCACATCGCTAAAGTGCATAATTTGACGCTTATTTCCTCAAGCCGTCAGTTCCTGGGGCAAGATTAGGCACGAATTGGACCGGAACCACTCTTCAATTCGCAGTACGGTCTGCCAAGGCTAACTGGAAAGCTCCCCCAACTATTGTAGGAGCTATAAGGAGTGTCGAGACATTCGTAAAACACCAGATAGTTGTGGAAAGCAGATACTCACCCTTATTTGGCAGCAACCGAATGGTGTTCAAGAACATTTTCGATCTTCTCAATCAGCTCGCCCAAGTCAAAGGGCTTAACAACATAATCCACGACACCACAAGTCTTTGCCCGTACAATATCCTGCCGTTGGCTTCGCGCGGTCAACATTATAACTGCGCATTGCTTACACTCCGGATGCTTGCTTAAAGCCTCAAGCATCTGAAGCCCATCCATAATTGGCATAATCACATCAAGCAGGATGATATCCGGTTTTTCCTCTACAGCCCTCTCCAAACCTTCTCTGCCGTTACCGGCAGTCACGATGCTGTACCCATTCATCTCTAGCCTGTCTTGAAGCGTCTGCACAAGGTCAGGCTCATCATCGACTATCAGTATCTTAGTCTTGTTGGTACTCTTTTTTCGTCCGATAAAATCAAACATATCTGCTCTCCCATGCTATCGCTTAACTTTTGGGTCGCTCTTTTCCGAAAATCAGCTATTTTTTCGGCCCTGCGCCCAGCTTCTCCGATTCCTCTGCTCCCGCACGAATCGCACAGTCGGCTCTTGCCAACATCGGTAAAATCGGCCTCCAACTGAAGTTTTTTCTCGCCCCCTTTTCTGCGATTTCCCGTACATCTGGTAAAATCAGCCGAAATAACCGGCCACAGCACTAGCGCCTCGGCGGCGCATATCAATAGGCACTGGCGCCCAACTTAATAGCTTCGCTATTAGTAGCCGCTCAAATACCAAATCAAGCCAACCTCATAGTCACGCTCGTTGTAAAATCATCTTACTTCCAAGCCTGTTCCGTCAAAATGAATGAGCTGTTCCTTCTTCACGCCCTCGCCCTTCGATGCCACATCATCGTCCAAGAAAAGCTGCAAGGTAGCTCTCTTGAGGGACCAACGGCAGCAATACTGTAAATGTCGTGCCGCGGCCAAGTTCACTCTCGACCTCGATTCTACCGCCGTGCATCTCGACCAATTCCTTCGCAATCGACAGGCCTAAGCCTGTACCTTGCTCCCCCGGACCAATCTGCTTTTCAATCTGGACAAAGCGGTCGAAAATTTTATCTATATCGCCGGCTTCAATGCCGCGGCCATCATCCTCAATCTCGACCGCAACCGTCGCATCAAGCCACTTTGCTCGCACGAAAATGTGGCCTCCATCGGGAGCGAACTTTATAGCGTTGCTAATGAGGTTAATCAGCGTCTGCTCAATTCTGTCACGGTCAGCATTTACAACAAGTTCACGGTCAGGTAGAAAAGTTTTTAGCTCAATGTCTTTTTCATTCGCGAGAAGCGATAAAACCCTGACTGTCTCGGAAATTGCTGAGCGAATGTCGAACTTAGCCAGACGAAACCTCATTTTCCCTGCCTCAATTTTGGATATATCGAGGAACTCATTGATGATTCTTGCAAGCCTGTCGATAGTTCCGTTAGCCATTTCCAGACTTTCTCGCAGCTTCGGATTAAGATGGCCCTTTACACCCGCCAAGGCATTTGAGACTATATTTTTGAATATGCTCAAAGGTGTCCGTATTTCATGAGATACGGATGCAACAAATTCGCTCTTTAGTCTTTCCTGCTCCTTCCGTTCCTGCTCAGCCCGTTTGCGGTCGGTGATGTCCTTGGCTATATGAACGGAACCCCGAATCTCGCCATTTTCATCGAAGACGGGAGAGGTAGTTACCTCAATGTAGATCCCCATGTGTTCTTGGAAGAATACTGCTGAACTTGGTTTTTTCGTTCTTAGCGTTTTAGCATGAGGGCAACACGAAGTATGCTGGTTTGGGCATTGATATACCTCGTAGCACCTCTTGCCAATAAGTTGCTGGGGTTCCACTCCGAGCGCGTCGGACAAAGACCTGTTGACTCTTAGGATATTGCCCTTTCTGTCCAGAATCGAAATGAAGTCGGTAATAGAGTCAAAGGTTGTTCTCCACTCCTGTGCAGCTCTTTTAAGTCTTTGCTCCGGCCGCTTGCGCTCTATCGCATACCGAATTGCCCGCATCAACGCATCATCAGAAAACTTGCCTTTAACAAGGTAATCTCCGGCACCTTTCTCTATCGTTTGCAGGCCCATTTTCTCGTCGGGCAGGCCAGTCAATACAACAATGGCAACATTTGAATCCGTGTTGTAAACCTTCTGAACGGTGTCGATTCCGCCACTATCCGGAAGATTTAAATCGAGCAGTACAACGTCGTACTTACTGGTGTTCAGATGCTCTATCGCTTCGGACACAGTCTCCGCGGTTTGTATGTTAAACTGTACACTTGGGGAGAACCGGCTCAAAGCCTTCGTTATCAGCCGGCGGTCAACCACATCATCATCAACCAGCAAAAGATTAATCGCTTTGGAAGCCATAGTAAATTTCCAGACAAGCTCGCTTACCTAATTACAAACGCAGCTCCGCTTGGATTCGTAACTCGAATGCGGCCCCTGGCGTATTTTCACAAAATCACCTGTCTCAATGCCGGATATTTCTCCGCAGCACCATTCTCCAAAAGTTCTCCTCTCCAACAAGCTAAACTCCTAACAGTATTTTAAAACTTGTCCCTGAGCCTGGCCACACATCTGCGGCCCCGTCGAACGTCCTATAATTAGGAGGCCTTTATCCAAGCTACACATAAAATTTATCGACACATCCGAAGCGCGATTTAAGCAAAAAGGCTGCGTATGTCGCATCTTTAAAAGACAGACCTGCGAGATTTTTTGGCAAATATGAAAAAATAAAATTAAAATGCTTGACACACGGGGCATCGCCGATAAAATAACGTCATATGGTGGTGAATGTGGTTTTCCGGTTTTCCGGGCCATGTATTTCTACTCCCAAAATAAGGAATGTGCTGACGAGGTGTCTAACCTTGCTTAACGATAACATCTATAGCTTTTGAAGACTTGGCCTATGCAAAAGTATAAATGTCCCAGGTGCGGTTATATATATGACCCGGAGGTCGGACGTCCTGACAAAGGGACCAAAAAAGGAATTTTATTTGAAGATTTGCCCGATGGCTGGAGGTGCCCCGAGTGCGGTGAGAAGAAACACAGCTGGCCCCCCTGGGTAAAGGTTGTTAATCCAACTCAACCTTAAAATAACCTAAATACACAGATTCGCAGCCGGACGCTCGTCAGTTTCATTTATCGTTAGCATCGTCCAGCATTTCCACCAGCGGAAGTAAGTCCTTCTTACGTGGTCTGCGTATTTGCAGCAGAGGATAGCCCTTAAGCTCATTAAACTTGCTCATCTGCTCTTGTGTCAGAGGCTCACCCTTATAGATACGCGGCGATAAAAACACAACCAGCTCCGAATTTACTTCAACAGTTCTCGTGTTGCGGAACAGAAATCCAACAATTGGCAGGTCTCCAAGGAACGGAATCTGGTCCACACTCTCGGTTGTTACCCTTCGACGAAGCCCTCCTATAGCGACTACTTGCCCGTCCTCAAGCAAAAGTGAAGTGTTGGCTATCCTTGCGTCCACCACCGGCACGCCTGTTTCACTGGCCCCCGTCTCGACCTTTTGTTCGGTATCCACCTGCAAAAAGATTTCATTATCCTCTGTCAGTGTCGCCGTAACCTTCAGGGTAACGCCGACATCTTTAAAGGAAGTTGCTGACAACTGGCCGCCTTCAGATGTTTGTATAAGCTCGTTAAAAGGTATTTCATCTACTGCCCTTATCTCCGCTTTTCGGCCGCTTACAACCATAACCTTCGGACTGGCAAGTATCTCAAGATTCGTTTTCTGCTGCAGCAAGTGCACAACATTCCGAACGGTGCCGCTGATAAGCGCAAAATCACCGCCGATTCCGGTGGTATTAAACGCCGTAGCATTTCCTATATTTGCGGCTGAATCAATTGTCGAGCCCATCCTGTCCGTAAAATTCTGCCTGTAACTTATATCATAAAACTCATCAGAAAGTATGTCCCAGTTAACCCCTATCTGAGTATCATCTTCAAGCTGAACGTCGACAATGACTACCTCTACGACAATCTGGCGAGGGGTCCTGTCTGCCTCTCGCACCTGTTTGATGATTCTTTCCAAATTTTCCTTATTATCCGAAATAATCAGCGTGTTACTTTTCGCGTCGACCGCAATAGTTCCGTACCCCGACAGCATATTTTCAAGTGCGGCTTTGAGGTTCTTGGCGTCAAGGAACTTGAGCGTAACGGTCTGTACAAAAAGCTCAGGGGCAGGTTCTACGGGCCTTTCAGACCTAAATACCCGTTCAAACAGCGATTTTCTCTTTTCAGAGCCCACCTCCTCAAACGGGTTCTCACGTCCGACCGCCTCCAGAGCCGTGCTTTCTGTTTCCCCGGGTTCTGCCTGTGTATACTCATGCTGGAATGAAGTGGTCGCAAGTACACAACACAGCAGCATCTTCAGACATAACAAATTATTCATTTGCGAAAATCTCCCTGTCACGAACTGTGTAAATTGTTACCACCATCTCACACTCCAACGGATCGGGTTTCTCACCAAAGGCAGTTATCTTGAGCGAACGGACAACCACCTTTTGGGGTCGGTTCGTTACTTTCGAGAGAAAACTTATAATGTTGCCATAAGAGCCCACAAAACTAACAACCGCGCTATTCTCGACGATCTGGCTGTCGCTCTCGACGGAAGCCGCAACACCAGCCAAATTACCCGAAAGAAAGTTTATCGAATAAACAAGGCAGCTGGCTGCATTACAAACAGCTTCAATATCACTGAAGAATCTTCTCGCCTCATAAGGAGTAAATACCGCGCTCTGAACACCGGCCAGTTCAGCCCGCAGATTCTCAACCTCTTTCCTTTTTATCGCCTCCTTTGTTTTGATGATTTTATTTTTTCTCGCCATGTCCCCCATCATAAGCTCATACTCCTGCGCGGCATGTAAATATTTGGTATGCGGCGCAACCATCCAGTTATATGCCGCTACGGCCACAATAATGACTATCGCGGCCGAAAACGCAATCCTTGATGACCGACTCGATTTTGCAAGTGCATTCATCAACATAGGTTATGTGCCTTCAAAAGTCGTCAGGGAGCAGTCAATCCAGTATGAAACTAATCCCTCGACAGATTCGTCCTTTTCCGCCTCGACCAGAGCAGCGGAGGCCATGTACTCGCTTTCGCCAAGCATATCCACGAAAACATGGACCGATTCGTATGAAGTTGAACGTCCCTTTATTACTATCTTTGAGCTGTCCTCGCCGGACAGATTGGTAATCCAAAGCGACTGCGGAGTTCTGCGCCTGATATCCTCAAGAATCTGGTGCCACTCGCCGCAGTGCTCCGAATGCAGAATCTCGTTTATCTTGTTAAGCTTTTCGCGAAGCTCTTCTGCCTGTTCAGATATCTTCTGTTGCTCAACCAAAAGGGCTCTCGTGCCCATAACCGGCTCTTCTTGCTTTAGCCGCACAATTGTCTCGTTCGTCCTGTTCAGGATTGCACTTAACACTCCTACAGCCAATATCATGACAATCAGGACCGCTGCGGCGATGTTGGCCGTTATCAAAGCGTACTTTTTTACGGCCTTAACATCAGCACTTTCGGGGGGCATGAGATTTATTTTCACCTTCGGCTGCGGTACCTTCATTAATCCCATAGCTAAACCGGTTGCGACAAGCGAAGCCGCCGGCGCATCAGAACCCGTAACGACAGGCGTATTCTCACCTGCATCTGCCTCTGAAATTACATCTAACTCCAAACTGCCAAATTTACTTCGCAGTAAATCGGCAATTTCACCCGCGCGCTCGCAGCCGCGACGCAGGACCGTAATCAACCGCCAGCTGTCCGATTTCTCACCAATTTCCACATCGTAGTACTGGATAATGGCGCCTATTTCCTCCATAAAACGAACAAGCCCTTCTTCGGATTGACAGACATCTTCGGTGACATTCCTCCTGCGGATAAAATCCAAATTCTGGTTCTGAAAGACGCTCAGGGTTATATCGGCACCATCCACGAGGGCAATGAGGACGTTGGAATTGGAGCTTCCTGCTATCTTTTTCTCGTAAAGCGCTCTGGCACAGGCAACCTCGGCCGGCTCAACAGACTCGACATTTAAACCCGCATCATTCAGCGCCTTAATCAGCGTAAGGACCTTTTCGTTTTCCGCCGCAACGACAAAAACTCGCTTCCCTGCCGGCTGTGATAGAGACGACACGCCGCAATAGTCCAGCGATATGTTTCGGGAAGGTAGCACCGCACAGTGTTTTACCTCTTTGCGCACGTACTGCCCTACATTGGACGGTAAATCCTCCGGCAGGTCCATAATCTGTGTAAGCATGGGTCGGGCAAACAACGAAACTGCAGTTCGTTTTGCGCCTATCTTGCAGCGATTACTCAATGTTTTAATCGCTTTTGTCAGTATGGCCGGGTCTTTGACGCTGCCGTTACTAACCACACCCGGCGGGATGGACTCACTTGCCGCTTCGACCAATGTGACGCCGTCTTTGGTCTGCCTGAGCAACGCCAGCTCAATCCTTTCATCTAAGATATACACGCCCACCGATGTCCTGCTGAGCACATTCAGCGATGCTTTGTTAAGCGCATCCAGCGATGTCTTGGCAAGTATTCGTAATCGTTCCATACTTATCCGGCCTATTCGTTGACCTTCAGATTGTCTATTCTGATTATGTAAGGGCTGTTACCGTCACTTACCGTGATTTGGGCCTCAATAGTGGAAGTATAGCCCTGCCACGAAGTAACAGCTGCCGATATCGTCAGATTGTCGCTGTTGACATCCACGTCATAATCTCCACCGCCAAATTTCTCCTCGCCTGACATTATCTTATTCTGAAAACCTTTCGTCCAGGTACGGTCCCAGCGAATCTCGGCCAGGGCGGCATTAAGACCCGCCTCAGCAAGTGCCCTGGCCTGCGATGCGTAAACCCTGTGCTGCGTAAGCCGGATTTCAGACATATTTATCTGTAAAATACCTATCACCAGCGCTGACACCAGCGCTATCACGAATACGCTCATTACCAGCACAGAACCCTTTTTTCGCGATACCAGCCTGTGCAACAGGTCTATCATCGGCTTTCCTCGCCTGCTATCAGTTTTCCGATACTCCACCTGGTTCCCCCTGTATCATCACCATATCCCGGCAGCTACGATATTGATAATATCGTTCACCATAGAGGCCGAGTTGCCTAATAACTCAAGTATTTTGCGCTAAACGGGTTTTTAAAAGAACTTCGCATAAAATCAGACCCGCTGCCGGCTAAACTTACTCTTATCGGGCCCAAAACATATAAACCGCGCTGGCGAAAGCACCCAGACTCCCCCGTCCCATAACCCAAAGAAAGTTCCGCCGATGAATCTCCTAAAAAACACCATCCGCCTTCCCGAAAATCTCACGGCCGTATCGGCGCACCAATCGTCAATATGGTCGCGAAGCCGTCGTCCCTTTCGCCTTCGTAAGCACAGAGGAAATGCGAATCATCCACCTTCGATAAATCAGGAGCCATTCCCTCCTTGTCGTCATGGACAAGGCCGGTGCCTGTGGTAACGGAGTCCGTCTGTGTGTCCACAGTTAACACCACGGCCTTACCTATATCACTTTCGCTTTGAAGAGTACCTGTATATGCAAGCAGATAATCGTCCCCGGTTATCCATGCGAAAGCAGGGTGTTCACTCTGAGGTTTGGCAGACGTGTCATATAGTATCGTGGCTCCTTTTCCGATGGCCCACGTACTGGTATCTACGGTCATTATGAAAGCCTGACCTGATTCTCCCCAGCCCCTGTAGCCGCAGAGGTGGTGATTCTCATCTATCCTGTACAGCTCATTCTGCATGGCCTGCTGGATGTCAAACTGAAAGGCTGTTCCTTCCTGCGTAACGGTCTTGGTAACGGCATCCGCGGTAAGAACAACAGCCCAGCCGCCGGAACTCATCTTCCCATACGCACAAAGATGATGAACACCGTCTATGTTAGAAACGGTACCAGAGCCAAAATCATCTGTATCAAATTCAAAGGCCGCCCCGTTGGTGACTGTTCCTGTCACAGTATCCACCGTTAAAACAACCGCAAAGCCGTCGCCGTCGCGTCCACTGTAGACACAAAGATAATCATCTGAGTCTATCTGACTAAGACGAGGGCCACCGCAATCCTGTGTGTCAAACTCAAGAGGTGTTCCCATACTAACGGTCCACGTGGCAGGATTGACGGTCAGTATTACGGCATAGCCATCCTGTTTGTCGCCTTGATAAACACAGAGATAATTTATGGCGTCGATACGCTTCAGATCCGGTCCCCCACAGCCCTTTGTGTCGAAAGTAAATGCCGGTCCCGCACTAATCGTCCAGTTACCAGTATCTACGATTAAAACCACTGCCTGGCCCTTCCCGGCGGCTCCTCCGAATCCTTTGTAAACGCAGAGATGATGGCCGGCGTCTATCCGGGACAATACGGGATTCTGCCCGTTACCTATATCGAATTCAAACTCGGCGCCCGGCTCTTCCGTTACAGTCTCACCGGCACCGGCACCTAACGCATTGGTACGCAGGTATGCCTGGGCGGTAAAGCCCTGGTCCCTGCCCAAGGCAGCCGCGTTGGTAAATGTCGATTGGACCTTCACGCTGCGAATCTGATTTACGTCTGTTATAGGCGTATCCAGGTCGCAGGCATCGTAACAGGCAAATTGCAGTTGACTTACCGGCCCGGCTAATTCCGAAAGACTGCCCACAGGGCCGAACTGGACAAGATTGCCCGCGCCGACTTCGTATCGCATCGTATTGCTGTCATTGTCCTCGAACTCGATGTAGCCGGTTATCTCGGTAGAGTCACTTACGGCTGTTACCTTGTTGGCCTGTGTTAAATTAAAGGTAACATGGTCCATCAACACCCGGCCGTTCTGGATGGCTTCAACCGTCTTCCTCTTTGAACCCCAGCTGTTCTGAATGGCCCGTATCTGAGGCACAATAGCGGCAAAAACTATTACTATGATAGCCATCGCCACCAGTATCTCAACAAGCGTCATCCCAAACCGTTCCCTGTTTCTTTTTTGCCAATACACCGCAAGCTCTCTCCTTACACAACCACCAATACCCCTGTCCGCCTTTAAGCACAAAAAATCACAGAGAGCTAAAACAAAATTCATCACGCCCCACAACGCTACCACCTTTTAGCGACAAGCGTCTTGAGAGTGACCTCCACTTCACCGCCCTCCAGCGCACCGTTGCCGTTTTCGTCATAGCCTACGGAAACCAAAATCGACCGCAAATCCACCCCGGCAGACGTATCAACCACCCTGCAAAGATACGCACCGTCTATGGACGACGATGGGTCATTAAAATCAAGACCGTAGTTGTAGATTGACCTGCCTCTGATGTCCTCGAGTTTGGCTTCGGCGAGTGTCAAACTCCGCATCCTGCGCTCAATCTTGATATCCAGCGAGTGCGCACTGGTCAGGCCCTTAAGAATCGGAACCATCACGAGGGTCAGCAGCATCGCCGCCACCAGGACCTCCGTAAGGGTAAATCCTTTATGCGCTTTGCTTTTTACGGCTTTTGCAACCATAATCAGTTATCAATACACTTTACCGCACCGGTTGCGGAAACGACGGTTATGGTAAAACTTGTGCCCTCAGCCGAGACTGTCAGCAGGCTGTCGCTTCCGGCCAACAGATTACCCAAGGGCCCGAACTCGAACCTACTGCCGCCCGTGCAGGAAACGTCTGGGTCAATGTCCCGTAAGTCTATTGATTCCATTGTTGCAAGGTTCCTTATCCTGTACTGCGTATACGGCGGGCCGCCTTGCATCCACAGGCCGTAACCGTCTACGTTTACAGCAGCATTGCAGACAGCCAGTCGGCGGGTCAGCTTCAAATCGGTCGCAATCTTCCTCGCCGCCGCGTCGGCCTTCTGCCGCCGCAAGGTGGCAAACTGCATCTTTGGCACCGCAACGACTGCCATTACAGCCAGAATCAGAACAATCAGAACCAGCTCGGCTAAGCTAAATGCCCTTCTATGCCTCATCGTAGCTACCGCCTTCAATACACAAAAAGGATGGCCACCAAAATGCAGTGACCATCCTTGATTTACTTCATTCCACGAAAATCACGCGCCTCCCTGCAGATAAGGACTTTGCACAGTCTCTACGAAAAACACTGCGCACAGCCTCTATAAAAACCAACACCTCTATTAGTGGGCATGCGCCGTAACGTGCCCGTTGGCACCCAGAACATACGCGCTGGCGTCAAAGGGGCACACTGGAGCACCATCCGGGAAATAGTTTGGGTCGTTGGTAACGTCCCCTAGCACCGCAGGAGGCGAGCCCTCATTGGCTGTGTACAGCTCGATCTGGCCATTCATAATATCAATGTTTGTATCACAGGCCTTTCGCTTGGCATTCGACGCGCTCGCGCCTATTCTCGGGACCGCAATCGCCGCCAGCGCCGCCAGAATCAACACCACAATCAGCAGCTCAACAAGCGTGAAACCTTTCTTTTTTCTCACCATCTTAAGTTCCTCTCGATAAAGAGTTAAATTCTCAAAACCCAAAACCAGTTATCGACATAATTAACGAGTCACTTTTCTTTTTTTAGTTCCGATAAGTACTTTTTATTCTTTCCTTTGCACATCTTAAACAAAAGTCCGAAAAGTCCCTGCGCGGGACAACATAAGCTACTTTGCTCATCTGTCCCCATTGGTTTTTCTTAAAAGCAGTTCAAACAACGCACTTGGAACATCTCCGACTGGCACCCTAACTACCCACCCTATACATAAAATATACCCCATTTTTCAAAATAACAAAAAAAAATGTCAATATTTTCCATGGCCGTAAGGTAAATCCTTTAATCAGCGCTAACTTGCTCTTGTCCTTTAGTTCCGATAAATGACGCTTCTGCCCTTCGGAAGTCATTTCAGATGAGCCATATAGTCAAATAGAGGCAGATACACGCCCACCAGGATAAAGCCGACTACCGTACCCATAACAAGCGTCAGTGTCGGTTCAAGCTTCACAAGCAAGGCGTTGATGCTTCTGCCTATATCCTTGTCCAGAAAATCCACCCCTTTGTTGAGCATCTCAGGCAGCACCCCCGCCTCCTCCCCCGCAGAGGCAAGCTGTATAACCATTGGCGGGAAAATCTCATGGTCACCCATCGCCTCGGTAACTGTGCTTCCCGTCTCGAGTCTTTCCTGCAGCTTGGCGCCGATGTTCTTGACTGTGTGGTTATTCGCGACCACGCCTGCAATCTCAAGGGAGTCAATATACGAAACGCCTGCCGAAGCCAGCATTGCAAAAGTTCGAATGAAACGTGACAGTACCAACATCTTGTTGAGTTTTCCGAAAACGGGCATATCAAGCTTGAAAGCATCCCACCTCACACATATTCTGGGATTCTTCGAAAGTTTGCGCCCCAATATTACACACCCAAAAGCCATAACCAAAAGAAACATCCAGCATTCCCTGAACAACACACTAAGACTTAACAGGGCCTGTGTCGGACCGGGCAGGTTAACATGCAGCTGCTGGTATACCTTGGAAAATACCGGAATAACAAATATGATTAGGTAGATTACAATCAGAAGGCACATAACGCCGACGACAACCGGATACGCGAAAGCTGATTTTACCTGCCTCCGCAAATCATTCTGTTTCTCCATATAGACCGCGGCCAGCTCCAGTGTGTGCGACAGTTTGCCTCCGGACTCGCCCGCCTCAACCATGCCCAGAAAGAAATCAGAAAATACGTCCTTGTATTTGCCAAAAGCTTCCCTTAGGGTTGAACCGGTCTCAACATGCTGTCTGACATCGGCGATTCTGCCTCTTAGCGGCGGATTTTCCGTTTGTTCCTCCAAAACCTGTAAGCATCTGTCTATCGACAACCCGGCAGAGCACATACCGGCGAATCGGTGGGCAAAGCTGACAACCTCGCTCCGCTTAATCTTGCGCTTGTCGCCGCGCAAGGCCTTTTTGCGGCGAGCTTTGACAAGAGCGTAGCCCAGTCTTCCCAGCTCCTCCCGCAGCGCAGCAAGGCTATCAATGTCGTTGTACACCCCCGAAAATATGTTTCCCTCCTCATCCCTTGCTTTGTATTCAAACACCGCCATTATCTCTGCTCCATATCCACGACGCGAGGTAGTTCCTCGAGCGTCGTGGCACCGGCGAGTACTTCCTCCACGCCGCTTTCCCTCAAAGTCCTCATTCCTTCCTTGCCCGCCTGTGTCCTGATTTCATCGTCACCGCAGCCTGCAACAATCATCCTCCTTATTTCAGGCGTGATGCTCAGTATCTCATAGATGGCCTTTCTTCCGTAATAACCCGTATGATAGCAGGTGTTACACCCCTTGCAGCGGCGAAGTTTAATGTCTTGGTTCTTATTTGGCAGGTCCCGCAAAATCTTAAGTTCTTCCTGTGACGGTTCGTACGTCTCTTTGCACTTGTCACAGCAGGTCCGCACAAGCCTTTGGGCCACAGCTCCCAACAGTGCGGAAGCAACCAAAAATGGCTGTATCCCAAGGTTGACCAGACGTGACACCGCGCCGACGGCGTCATTTGTGTGCAGCGTGCTAAGAACAAGATGGCCCGTCAGAGCCGCGCTTATCGCGATTTCTGCCGTCTCAAGGTCTCGAATTTCACCCACAAAAATAATGTCGGGGTCCTGCCTTACTATACTTCGCAGCCCGTTGGCAAAGGTCATCCCCGCAACCGGATTTACCTGAACCTGCGTGACCCCGTTCAGGCGATACTCGACGGGGTCCTCAACCGTGACAATATTTTTCTCCGGGCTGTTTAAACTCTGCAAAACTGAATATAGCGTAGTGGTTTTGCCGCTGCCCGTGGGACCGGTTAGCAATATCATTCCGTACGGATTGCTTATCAGCTCTTTGAGTTTTTTGTTATCGGCGCCTGAAGTGACTATATCGTCAAAGGCCCAGAGTCCTGCACTCTTGTCCAGAATTCTCATGACTATCTTTTCTCCCCCCACAGACGGAAGTGACGATACCCTCAAGTCGTATTCTTTACCATGAAACTGCACAGTCAGATGCCCATCCTGCGGCATCCTGTGCTCTGAGATATCCATATCCGTAAGGATTTTAATATGCGAGATGACTCCCTGCTGAACTGAAGAGGGAATCTCTATCGCGTCATGCAGAATACCGTCGACCCTGTAGCGCACCCTGACATCATACTCCTGCGGCTCAATATGAATGTCGCTGGCTCTGGCGTCTATAGCACCGTTGATTATTGAAGAGACAAGCCTTGTAACGGGGGCATCGGCAACATTTGACGATTTAAATTTTCCCCTGGCCTCAGGTGACCTCTCAGACGGCGATTGCTTCAGTCGCAGCGAAACTATGTCCTGCCGGGTGACGTTGCCAACATTGAAGTGATACATTATCGTTTGTCTTATCGCGCTGCCGGTCGCATAAAGCGGCACAACCTGGCAGCCCGTCTTCGCTTCAATCTGGTCACGAACCGCTAAATTCAGAGGAGATGCCATCGCAACGTAAAGTTTGTTACCGTCCTTCCTGACGGGAATCAGATTATGCTTGTTGACGGTCTCGTAAGAAACCATCTGCGCCGCCATCGGATCTACCATCTCCGGGGAAAGCGTTACAAACTCGATTCCGCTACTGAACAAAATGATTTTGTTAAGCGCATCTTCACCGACAAGCTCATCCCCTTTGAGTATGTCGATTACGCTCCGTCCGGTATCTTGCCGCTTCTCGACTACACCTTGCAGAACATCCTCACCGAGGATGTTTTCCTTGGCAAGAAATGAGAGTATATTATCATCATCCTGCATTAAAGGAACTGTCCCCAAAAAGCCAAACTGCATTTTTGGCACTCGTATCGGCATCTGGGCGAGTTAACTTAACCGATGCAAACAAGCAGCCCCTTGAACAAGACTCGCATAAGCAAAAAGGCCGATAATACATAAACAGCCGTCTTCGGTGCCCAAATGGCATAAAATAAGGTAAAGACCAGTTAAGTCCGCACTTGAAACACTCGATAACAATCAGGACACGATATTTTACTATAAACAGAGATCCCAAATTTGCTGGCAGGATTGGTTGCCGAAGGTAACCTAAACTTAAGCAGACTGTAAGCACTATGGAACAGGAGCGCTCCAATTTACCGACCACTTGCACTCGCCGGGGACAAACTGCGGACGCGACACTTCAGTTTCTGCAAACTCTGTCGCTGTCGAACCTGACGGTTGATAACCAGCAGCAATCTCTAAAGACGGCACTCCATGTCATTACCGATCGCTTCTCCGCAGACAACGGGTATATCCTCTTAAAAAGTGATGATACCGACCAGTTAGAACTCTTCACCAGTGTTCACAAAGACAAGCAAAGCGAACCAGCCGATACGTTCAGCAATACCGTGATAGAAAAGGTTCTTCAAACCAACAAAGCCATCTTGCTCGACGATGCAATGAATAACAGGGACTTTGCGGGAGACCCCAATCTTCAGAGATTCAATATCAAAGCAGTTATGTGCGCACCAGTGAACGCAGCCCATACAGCAGCCGGCGTAATGTACCTGGACAGCTCACAGCAACAGTGCAACTGGAACGAAGAAAATTTAGAGCTCATGGGATTTGTAGCCCGGTACACACAGCTGGCCTTGGAAGCTGTCCGGGCACAGCAGCAAAGAGATAGAAATCAGCGACTGATAAATGCGGGACAGGTGTCCTTGAAGATTTCACATTCCGTTAAGAACATCATACAGCTGGTCTCCGGGGCCGCGGAGGTCATAGATTTCGGCCTGCGGACCAATGAGATTCATCGCGTCAAACGCAGTTGGGGCATATTAAAACCCAACCTCGAGAGGGTTAAGAAATTCATGCTCGATATGCTCGACTTCAGCAGAGAAAGACACCTCGAACTGGGG
Source organism: Planctomycetota bacterium (assembly GCA_020350405.1). Classification (GTDB taxonomy): domain Bacteria; phylum Planctomycetota; class Phycisphaerae; order Sedimentisphaerales; family Anaerobacaceae. The sequence continues at coordinate 2,600,716 of CP070715.1, read as the reverse complement.
CCGTGCGAATTCAACGCTGTAATACAAGGCGCCATCGAGTCGCTTAACTCTCAACTAAAACAAAAAAAGACCAAGCTACATATCCGCATCGACCAGCAAATTCCCCTCATCGAGCTGGATGGCGAGCGCATACACGAAATGGCCGCGAACCTTATACTGAATGCCATCGACATAGTAGACGAAAAAACCGGCGTTGTATCAGTCGAGACCAAGTACCTCAAGGAGCAAAGCGCAGTCCAGCTTAGCGTAACCGACAACGGACCCGGCATCAGCGAAGAGGCCAAGGAAAAAATATTCCAGCCTTTTGAGTCCTCCAAAAATAAACTCGGCACAGGTCTGGGCCTGGCAATAGCCAAACAAATCATAGAACAGCACTGTGCCGAAATCCAAATCGAGTCAGAAATAGGCAAAGGCAGCACATTCAAAGTCATCCTCCCGGCAAAAGTCATAGACCAGCAGCAACCCCAGCAGCCCCCCGGCTGAGGCCGGCTTTTTGCCCAGCTTCAAAACGTGTATTCTCCTCCTGAGCTCACGAGCCGTGCTTAATTTTCTTGCAATAGCACCCCCCTAATTGTAAGATTGACGACGTACTCGCGCCTGTAGCTCAATTGGATAGAGCGTCGGTCTACGGAACCGAAGGTTAGGGGTTCGAGCCCTCTCAGGCGCACTCCCAACCGCCAAAAAGCTGCTGATTCTATATCGGAATCGGCCTCGACACATCTTCCCCCCAAGCCCCGCCGCTTAACACTTGCCGTTAAGCCGACGTCAGGAATTGCCGAAAACCAGCAATATGTGACTTTTGGTAAATATACGTGGGAGGACACGTGCGCAAATGATTGATTTTGAGCAAAACAGTCAACGGGCCTCAGAACAGCAAATAGTGAACGAACCAGGCATAATGCGGCAAGCACCAGGAAAGAAAAACAGTAACAGGTCACCACGGGTTCTTCTATTGGGCCTGGTCGTTATCCTTGCCAGCTGCGCCGCCTACTATTTTTGGCCAGCGGCAAAAGGCATTCGCCCGGCTGCTGCTGCACCCGAGGTATCAAAAAAAGACTTACCACTAACAGCGATAGTCTATTCTCAGGACAGTGCGTTGGCCATAGTTGACGGCGAAATAGTGCATGAAGAGGATATGATAGAAGATGTAAAAGTCATTAAAATACACCACGACAGGATTGAATTTGAAAGGTCCGGCAGCAGGTGGAGTCAAAGTTTGCCCGGCGTTGAGGACGGTGTCCATTCCGGTCTCCCCATGCTGCTGGAGCTTGGTTCGCAGGGCTGCCCGCCTTGCAGGCAGATGGTGCCGATACTCGACGAGTTAAAAGCCAAGTACAAAGATAAATTCCACATAAGGTATATTGATGTGTGGCAGGATAGAGCCGCAGGCCGAAAATACGGCGTCACAATGATTCCCACTCAGATTTTTTTCGATAGGAACGGCACCGAATTGTTCCGGCATGTGGGCTTCTATTCCAAGAAAGATATCCTGGCAACGTGGAAGAAACTCGGCGTCAAACTTTGATAACCGCAGCCCTTCCCAACATCGACCCGTCCCATCGATGGCTCCCTAGTGTCTTGCGCAGCGCAATCTTAACCGCCAGAGCATTCCCGCAAATTCTTCCGCGAGGTCATCCGATTTAGACCGATAATGCCAACAGCATATTTTTTCCTCAGATCACCGGCTTTGTGAATTGGGTAACAGTTGCTTACATTCGAGACGAACGCACGAACAGCCATAAGGCCGATAAACGGCCAAACTCCGACTAAAGTGGGGCCTGGAATTTTACGACCATAAATTGTGTGACTTGTTGGCACGGATTGAGTATGGCTCTTCATCCCACCTGAGGATGCCTATTACAACCGCCAAGTTAACGGTGTCTAAAACGGGGTGGACTGTTGCAGGGAGGGTTATCACAGGAGTCGCAAAAGCCCGTCCGCTTTACTGTCGGTCCGAAGCGGCGGTCTTAAATGGTGATGTTTTTCAACAGGTAAGTGTTAGGAAATTTTATAATGCGTCGAATAAGAACCGAATTTCCCGGACGGTGCGGCATCGTAATTCTTCTCGCCTTCGTTATCTGCGGTTCAGCTCCATTTTGGCCGAATATCGCGGCGGGAACAACCAACCCTGTCAGAGGCGATTACTCATGCCAGGCACTAAGAGCAATGGCAAGGGTATACATGGCCTGTGGGGATTACAAAAAGGCACAGCCGCTTGCAGAACGAGCACTGGACTTCGCAAGAAAAACCGGCGTCTCGGACTCTGAACTGTGTTTGTGTCTCATCGACCTGGGCTACCTGTACAAAAATCAAGGCAAGCTTGCCGACTCGGAAAAAATGTGTGAACAAGGCTTGAAACTGCAGGAAAAAGTTTACAATAAAGACCATCCCTATGTCGCGTACACATTGCGGGTCCTCGGTTCGACTTATCAAGACCAGGCTAAATATCGAAGGGCTCAGCTTGTTCTGGACCGGGCCCTGGCCATCATGAAGCATAATTACATGAAGGATGACCCCATCATTGCGCCGTTCCAGGTAGATACCGCCAAATTGCTGGTCGCGCAAGGTAATTATGCGGAAGCCGAAAGCTGTTATCTCGAGGCAATTGAATTAATTAACAAAAGCTATGGGCCGGACCACCTTTACACGGCAGGCGTGCTTGCTGGTGTCGCCAGACTGTACGCCCTGCAGGGCAGGTACTTTGAAGCCGACGTCTTGATTAATCGAGCTCTTGCTATGCAGGAACAAATCTACGGCCCCGAACACCATCTTTTAGCTCCCACTTGGCTGACAATGACCATAATCTGCCGGGCAAAGAGCGACTATGCCCAGGCTGGCAAGCTCCTTAACAAAGCGCTGGCCGCAGTGCAAGCCAAACGTGGAACCGACCACCCGCTCACCGGCAAAGTATTGAGTATGCTCGGGGCACTCTATATTTCGCAGGGCAGATATCAAAGAGCCGAGCAGGCTTGTACGCAGGCAGTGAAAGTCCTCGAAAGCTCACTCGGGCCGGATAATGATTGCACGGCAATGGCCTTTAATAATCTCGCAAGCTTGTATGTGCAGCAGAGTAGGTACTCTCAAGCTCAGGAACTCTGCACAAGGGCTTTGAAGACTCTGGAGCGCATTTTTGACAGAAATCACCCCAGCGTGGCGGATGTATTGGAGACGTTGGCCGACCTGCATAAAAGGGTGGGAAATGTGGCAAAGGCGACAGAACTCGAGCAGCGCGTGGAAAAAATACGCTCGCGCACTCAAATTGCTTATGAGCCAGTCGCGAAAACCATCAAGTGAGAGAAAATATCCACTTTTACTGACATAGCAAAAGCATACCGGACCAACAGAGCGGACCTGTCGGCAACCAATCACCTATTCTTCTTCAGACTGGCCAATCTCACTAATACGGCCCCCACCGCGCCTAAGATTCCCAAACCACCGAAAACGTAGATGGGCATAGCAGAGGCAGGTGCAATCGCCGCATCTGTGCCGAAAGGCCCTGTACCCTCGTTTGCATGCAAGGACTGTGGATTTTCGGAAGCGGGAGCTTCGCCGCTACCGCGGACTTTGCCGTCAGAGGGTATCAGCCCTGTCAGGCGTGCCCGGATATAAGCGATGACATTCACGTCGCCGGTTTCTTCTATTGGTTTTCCGTACTTGTCCAGAACAAATGCTACACAGCGACTTATGGGCCAGCCAATCTCGTTGTTTAGAATTCCGATGTATTCCACTAACGCATCAAGCCATCTTGAGGCTTCGGCGTAGTGCGTGCCGTCATCGGTGTGGCCGGCCAGTGCCGCCGCAATCATAGCCATCCGTTCATCGGAGATTGGTGCCTCCGGAGCGACAAACTCATTGACAACCTCTGCCAGGGCGGCAACGCCATTTGGCTCTGCCAAAATTCCGGCTGCGTCCTTCAGCCTTGCAGAGAGGTCACACGGCTGTATATCCGTTGAATAAGTAAAAGCACTATCTATCGAAATCTGGTTCTCTTCATCGAGTTCAAGTTCATTAACAAACCAATTCATCAATGCAGGGCATCCACCTTCTTCGAATTCCTCCTCTTCGGCTGCTTGGCCCGCTTCTCTATAAAGAGGTGCCGGCTCGGTGTTTATTTCCCCATTATTCTTGGGCGGCACAGGCGGCTCGGGTGGTTCCGGCGGCTCGGGTCTCCGCCCGCCGGCCATACCTTCACCTACACCACGGCCTTGATTGCCTGTCCAAATGTTACCTACGCCATTACCGCTATTGCCCTGGCCCCAGTGGCCCTTACCATTACCGCCGCCCGGGTTTCCGTCACCCTTGTTGGCATGACTGCCCCCGTGGACTGGGTTGGCGCCTTTTGCGCCGATTGGGTCCGGTACAACCAGCGGCTCTGACAACGTATTGAGGTTTTCGATAGCGCTGGAAAAGATATCGCCGGCAGCAAGAGCGATCCCCTTGCCGGATGGATGACCGGCACATTTATTCTTCACTTGATTTATGGCCGAGCTGTTGGGCGGCAGCGACGCAATCTTAACAATAACGTTGCTGTTCGGCTTGCCGAAAAACATCTGATTGCCACCACCTGATATAACGTGCACTTTTGGATTTGCTACCGAACCGGTATTAAAGCTCGTCGTGCCGATAGTACCTAAACCTTGCTTAGCCCCTGAACCGGCGCCAACCTGAATCCCTGCGGGGTTAAGCCCGCCGCCACTTAGAAGAGAAGCACCTCCCCCCTTCAGGCTACCGTGTGGATTAAGCTGGGGATTAGCATGCGGATTACCATGAGCATGACCCAGGGCCAGCCCTTTGCCCTTTGGCCCGGCCTGTATAGCTGAAGGTGATATGCTGAAAACCATACAGCACACCACGAGCAGACAGCACACCGCCAGATACAGCATGACCTGCCGAAAACAGTCTCTTATGGAAAACCTTCTTAAAAGGTTCATAGTCCGTACCCCCTTATTATGCTAAAAACACCCCTTTTTGAAGCACCAGTAACCGTGCATATCTAATTACACTATTCTACCCATTTTGAACCTGAATGTCTATACTAAACGTCCCCACCTTGCCACCAAGCGGCCGATTCAGCTGTATTTGTGGTTATGGTCCGATAGCCATGTCTTTCTTAGAGGTTTTTCACAGAAAATTATTCCTGTCTCAGAAACGGTTACGACGGACCTGCACGACAAAACCGTATGTCTGAGATGACCTGCTGGGATTACAGTACCGTACGCTACCAAGCCGCAGGCACTGGCAATCTGGGCAGGCACTGGCTAAAAAAGCTAAGAAATGAAAAAGCTGTGGACATAAAAAAGCTTGCCGCTGAGAAGCTTGTTCCCAGCGGCAAGCATAATAAACCATCGCGCTAAAGCGTCACAGCTATTAACCACCAAGCGCTGCTAAGCGAGCCTGAACGTACGCGATGAGACTTGCGTTACCCGTATCGGTCACAGGCTCGATGTACTTGCTCGCATACCCCGTTGACTCTTCTGCTGAGTATCCCATCTCAAAGGTCAGGATGCCAACGTACTCTACGAGAGCATCAATCCATTCTCCGGCTGTGGCATAATACGTGCCATCATCAGTATGGTCGGCGAATGCCGTAGCAATCGAAGCCATCTGCTCCTCAGATGGAGGTGCCGGCGTTGCAACGAACTCATTAACAACCTGTACCAAACCGGCCACACCGGTACCCTCGGCATCCTCCAGAATTGTAGATGCCTCTTTGAGCCTCGCACACGCTTCACACGGCTGGATGTCCGAAGAATAGGCAAACGTATTGGCTACAAAAACGTCAATCTCATCTTCTTCAATCCCAAGTTCTCCGGCCAGCCAGTTCATCAAAGCGGGACAGCCGCCCTCTCCGAATTCCTGCTCTTCGGCCGGTTGACCTGCCTCTTCATACAGAGGCGGAGGCAGAATCGGGTCCTCAAGCACCCAGGCCCTCCCGTCAGTGATGGCGGGGTTGCCAAGGCCGGCGCCGCGCAGTACGTACTCTCCGCCGATAAAGTCCTCAAAGGCCGCTATGGCGGCGGCATCGCCCGCAAACGGCAGCCTGCCATTACTCACCGCCTGGAACAGCCATTCGGTTATGCGAGAGCAAACCTCCATTCTGTCGATGTTGAAGAAGGCACCTTCGTCAAAGTAGTCGTTGAGGAAGTCTTCCAACAGGTTTTCACCGTCATACCCGTCTGCGTAATCATGGAAGGCACTACAAAGCGCTTCACGGTCTATACCCTCTATATCCCCGTGGAATCTCAATGCGAGCTTAATCAGGACGCACGCCATGTCTGCACAGCCTTCAAAGGTGCTCAGGTCAAACGTGTCAAAGTCACCGAAGGTTACCGTATCGTAAGCATCGACAACCATTGTCCCGCCGGCTTCAACGTCGATTGCCCTGCCGTCGAGGTGAACATTGCCTTGTCCTTCTTCCGTTCCCATGCTTCCGGTATATATAGCGACATCCATCGCATCACCTTCGTCTCTGACAACTCCGCCGATAGAGGTGTCCGGTGTAGCCAGGAAATCAACTCCCGGACGGTCGTCAACAAAAGAAGCATCGTATTTACCTTTGGCTATCAGCTGTGTATCCGGACCAAAGACCAAATCCTCTCGGCTTAATACCACAATGGCTGCTTTGCCTTCTTCGCCTTCGTCCAGCCAGGGCAGGTCAACACCAAGCCCTTCGGCATGGTTCTCACCGTTGCCGTTTACACGCACTCTGTGGCTCACATCGTCCGAATTGCCAACTATGCCGATATTAAGCATATAGTCACCCGCCTCCGGGTCCGGGCTATCAGCGGCAGTATAAATCTTGCCGTCTTGAGCGATAACCGAGACGCCGCCCGTAGGCCTGTCATACCAGGCGCAGCCGTCATCACCGCCATTTTGCGTTACCCTCGGTCCCGGCTCTCCGCCACAACAAAGTCCGAATGTTGTCAAATCACCGCTGATTTGTATGTCACCATTGGGCGCGAGCAGCTCAAGATTGCCCAGGCAGGTGCTTGCAGCCGGCAAACACGCCAAAAGCGGGCACCCCGAATCGCGATTATTATTCAGGCTTATCGCGTCCGTACCGGGCTCGGTATTACCGTAGAGGTAAAGGTCACCGGGTGTCACTTTCCATACAAAGCCCTCTGCAGTAAGCGGGCCGTTCTCAACCTTCAATTGCTGGTCCAGCGGAGAACCGGTCCCGTCCGCGAAAACATTGTCACCGAACGTTATACCTGATGTTGTCGTCACGTCGCCGCCGACAAACGTTCTCCCTCCGGCATCAGTCGTCAGAGTCACGAGAGTTGTCTCAGAACCAACGTTACCGCCGAACCTCGTATTGCCGCTGGTATTGACTGTCAGATTATGACCGCCGTCTACCGTCTTCGCAAACGTAATATCATCGTCGCCGGTTGACTCGGCAATAACGTCGCCCATCAGGTCAACATCATCATTATAAGTCTGAGCACCTGTCGTGGTTACGTTCGTTGAAAGCTCAGTGCTGCCCGGAGCATCAGTCGTCAGAGATGCAAGGGCAGCTATACCACCAACCTCACCTTGGAACTGCGTAACGCCGCTGGCGTTAACCACAAGAGACCTCGCCGTAACAACATCATCACTGTCCAGAGTCTGCGCGAACGTCACATTAGTGCCGTTAAGGGTCGTAGCCGCACCAAGAGTCACTGGGTCGTTATAAGTCTGGTCGCCCGTGGTCGTAACCAAACCACCGTTTATCTGAGTGCTGCCCGGTGCGTCAGTCGTCAGAGATGCAAGGGCATCTATGCCACCGACCTCACCCAGGAACATCGTCACGCCTGGTGTATATACCGTCAGGTTGTAATTGGAGCCGCTCTGGCTGTCAACCGTACTGGCGAAACCTATATGACTGCCGCTACCGCCGGTAAGTATTGTATCTGCGCCGAGCGTTACCGGGTCGCCATAGGCCTGTTCGCCGGTGGTCGTAACCAAACCACCGTTTATCTGGGTGCTGCCCGGTGCGTCAGTCGTCAGAGACGCAAGGGCGTCTATGCCACCGACCTGACCCTGGAACTTCGTCACGCCGCTGGCGTTGACCAGAAGAGACCTGGCAGCAACCGAATCACTGTTCAACGTATTTGCAAACGTCACATTAGTGCCGTTCAGTGTCGTAGCCGCACCAAGAGTCACTGGGTCGTTATATGTCTGGTCGCCGGTGGTCGTAACCAAACCACCGTTTATCTGAGTGCTGCCCGGTGCGTCAGTCGTCAGAGATGCAAGCGCAGCTATACCACCAACAGTTGAACCGAATAGCGTCTCCATGTAGGAATTAACCAAGAGGGTCCGGGGAGTGCTGGTGCTGTCGCTGTTTAATGTGTTCAAAAACTGCACATCCTGGCTGTTCAGCGTTGTATCTGCCCCCAAAGTTACAGGGTCAACGTATTGCTGTAGCCAGGAGGTCGTAACCGAACCGCCATTAATCTGAGTCGAACCGTAGAAATCAGTCGAAAGCCAATAAAGAGGGTCGGTCGCGCCAACTGCGCCGTTAAACTTCGTAACGCCGCCGGCCCAAACGTAGAGACCCCGGTAGTTACCTGAATCACTGTCCAAAGTCTGGGCAAATGTTACATTCGTGCCATTCAGTGTTGTGTTATCGCCAAGGGTTACTGGGTCGTTATATGTCTGGTCGCCGGTGGTCGTAACTGAACCGCCGTTTATCTGGGTGGTGCCGGCAGCGTTCGTCGTAACAGCACCCAGACCTTCATCGTCAGACAACCCGTCCAAAGCATCGCTGCCAACGGCATCTCCGAAGATCGTCGCGCCAGCGCCGCTGTTTACCGTTAGTGTGTGATTGCTGCCTTCTTCGCTGTCGACCGTGCTGGCAAACTCTATATTGCCTGTGCCGGCCTCGTTTATCGTCAAAT
>CP070715.1:2586965-2591740 GCA_020350405.1 Planctomycetota bacterium | reverse complement strand
CAGCAGGCGGCTAAGCTCTCTGAAAAACTGACTATGTGGCCGAGAAGACCCAGAATCTTGCAGCTCAACGCAGGCAGGATTGAAATATCAATACCCTACGAGGTTGCCGTTGCACTGCTTCTCGGCGTTATTCTGCTTGCTTTAATAGTCTTTCGCCTCGGCCAGTCCAGCTCTCCGGCCGACCAGAAACTCGCAGACTCACAGGCAGAAACGCCGCCTGCCGCCAGGCAGCTAATACCACCAGCGACAGAACTGACGCAGATGCCTGATACTGCCGAAGAGCAAATTGCTGCGGCTCTCGCCGAAAGAATCGAACAGCCCGAGCCGACAGGCGATAACCGAGTTGTCATCCAGACTTATCAGCTCAGGCCGCATTTAGTGCCCGTACAGCAGTATTTTGCACGGTTTGGCATTGAAACCGAAATAAGGAAAATCGGTGATTGGTATTACCTGCTTACCAAAGACAGATACGAAAATCCCGAAAGGCCCGGAACTGATGGATATGCTGCCAAACAGAAAATTATCGAGCTGGGTGCCGCGTACAAAGCCCCATTGGGATACGAAACCTTCGGCGAAAAGCCGTTTCACGATGCCTACGGCAAGAGATTTGAAGAATAAGTTCTTAGGAGAAATTTTGAATGTCCGTTGACCGTTCACTGAAAATCAAGGGTGCCTTGAGAAGACACCGTAACGTCCTTACACGCGCCGAGCGCATCGAGAAGCTAAAAGAAGAAGAGCGATGGACCGAGGGTGATTCTGTCTTTGCCCTCGCGAAGGTCGCCCATCGAAAGAGCCACGCCGGCCGAAAGGCAAAAGAAGCTGCACCTAAGGAAGAGCTCCCCGAAGGCGCCGAAATCCCCCAGCCAGAAGAACCCCAACCCGAACAAAAATAATCAACACTGTTTAGCACCCAAGCCTGCCTTGGGTGGACACCATTGACGCCTGCCTGTCCTGAGCGAAGTCGAAGGGAGCCCGCCTGTTCTGAGTATCATCGAAGTGTCGAAGGCACGCAGGCCCAATGCCATCCTGTCATCTTGAGCGAAGCACAGCGAAGTCAAAAGATCTGACCCACAACCCCAAATCACCAATCGAAACGCCTCCGCATTCCCTCATCCACCGAGTACGCATCACGCACCACGAATACTACCTCAACGGGCACGGACTACTTACCGAGTTCTGCCCGAGTATCCCCCGCCATATCGCGTTCGCTATCGACCTGTCCGCCACGTTCACAGCACCATCGCAGTTCACATCACAGTCCCTCAGCGTATAAGCCCCTGCCGACCCCGTCCGCCAGAAGGCATTCGCTATCGAACGGTCCGCTACGTTCACCGCCTTGTCATTATTTATATCACCTAAAAGTGCTATCCCGAACTCCGCCTCCGCTTGCCCTGTATTGCCGTAATCATCCCCTGTAACCGTTACCCTGACCGTAAATGTTTGCCCTGAGTCGGATAATCCCCCCGTCTCATCACAGCCCCGCGCTGCAAACGTCCAGTATGCATCGCCGCCCCCGCCGCCTGCTACCGTTACCGGCGCCAACGTAACATCCCCCGGCAGCAAAATCTCCCACTCATAGCTGTAGGTCGTATTACCCACCGGGTCATACGTAACCGAAACACTCGCCGTCAAATCCGAGTTGCTCTGCCCGGGCAGACTCTGATACATCCAAAATTCATCCATATCAATATTTGCCAACATAATGCCCGCCTCCCATGCTAATCTTGGATAATCCACCCCTTCGTCAATCGTCCACACAGGACTCGTAAAGTCCCACCCTGCCGATGTAAACGTACTCGCCATCTGCATCTCGCCAGTTGTTTTACCGTCGCCCCCCGCACTTGTTGAGAGTCCGCTTGTTTGAGTGTCCCAGAAACAAGCACCAACTGCACTCCCATTCCGTCCCACCAGCCCACCGAACCAACTACTGCCGGAAACGCTCCCAATTGAATAGCAATAGGTCATTCTTCCTCCTTGCTCATTATCTCCCACCAGCCCGCCGACCTCTGTCTGTCCCTGAACGTCGCCTAACGAGCAGCAGTTCGTGATTTCACCACCATTACCTCCCACCAGCCCGCCGACCCCTGTCCATCCCTGAACGTCGCCTAACGAGTAGCAGTTCGTGATTTCACCACCATTGCCTCCCACCAGCCCGCCGACTCTATCGCCGCTACTATTATCAACTACCGATACGCCGGCCGTCGAATAGCATTTGGTGATTGTACCGCTATTACCTCCCACCAGCCCGCCCACCTCTGTCCATCCCTGAACGTCGCCTAACGAATAGCAGTTCGTGATTTCACCACCATTGCCGCCCGCCACCCCCCCTATACCCGAATGCCATCCCCGTACGCTGGCCGTCGAATAGCAGTCCGTGATTACGCCGTTACTGTTTCCCACGAGGCCCCCGACCTGAGAACGTCCCACAACGCGGGCCGTCGAATAGCAGTTGCTGATTTCACCACCATTGACGCCCACCAGTCCACCGAGGCCGTCAACCCCCGAAACCCTGCCGCCTTCTACATAACAGCCTGATATCGTTGCATCCTTTAAAAAGGCTACCAATGAGCCAACATCGGCTGGTCCAAAAAGCGTGTCAGCTCCGACATTAGGGTCTATTAAACCCAAATCTTTTATCTCTGAACCTGAACCATCAACGTATTTGAAAAGTCCTATCCCGCGTACCGGGGTGGAGCTGTTGGTACCGTAGCTAAAGTTGGAAATTGTATGCCCGCTGCCGTCAAATACTCCGCTAAAGCGAAAACCGATGATATTGAAACTTGTTCCCGTATAAGCCGAAAGGTCAATATCCGCCATCAATTTGAAATGCTTGTCGAACTCACACCAAAACAAGCCAACTAAGTTAAGCTCTTCTGCCGTATAAATCAGATATGGCTCGCTCTCGGTCCCGGCCCCACCTACAAAATCGCCAAGCTCCGCGTCAAGCAATTCTCCAGGTGCGTTCTCCCACCAAAGCCTTGGGGAATCAACACCCGCGTCGAGCGTCCAGGCAGCCTCGCAGCCCCAGTATAGATATGTGTTTGCGTCCTCCATCTCGGCGCTCGTTTTACCCTCACCCCCGGCGCTTGTTGAAAGTCCGCTGGTTTCAACGTCCCAGAAAGAACCGTAAACCCCCGCGCCGGTTCCCACTAGCCCACCAACGTCGCGATTCCCCGAAACGCCCCCGGTCGAGTAGCAGTTGCTGATTGTGCCTACATTTGATCCCACCAGTCCGCCGACCCCGATACCGCCCGAAACGCTTCCGTTCGCATAACAGTTGATTATAGTTGCAGTGTAGACCGAACCTGGATCCATCCAATTCGCTCCCACCAGCCCCCCAACAAACTGAGATCCCCCTACGCTAGTACTCGAGGAGCAGTTACTGATTCTGCCTCCATTTCCTCCCACCAGTCCGCCCCCGATACTGCCCGAAACGCTTCCGTTCGCATAACAGTTGATTATAGTTGCAGTGTTGGCCGAACCTGGATCAATCCAATTCCCTCCCACCAGGCCTCCGACACCCTGATCCCCCTCTACGCTAGTGCGCGAGGAGCAGTTACTGATTACCCCGCTATTAGCTCCCACCAGACCGCCGACGCCATATCTTCCTTTAACACTGCCGCCCTCTGCGTAACAGTTGCTGATGGTTCCCTCACCTCCTACTTGGCCAACCAGAGCCCCCACATAGTCCACGCCGTTAACATTAGGGTCAATCAATCCCAGATTTTTAATCTCTGCACCTGAACCATCAAGGAACCCGAAAAGTCCTATCCCATTTGTCCCCGCGGTACTGTAGGTAAAGTTGGAGATTGTATGCCCGTCGCCGTCAAATACTCCTGTAAAGCAACGGTCAATATCGAACCCAATGATATTAAAACGCGCTCCCGCAAACCCCCCAAGGTCAATATCCGCCATCAGCCGAAAGTGCCTGTCCCAATCACTTGGATTGGCTCCAATCGCGTTCATTTGCGCCGCCGTATAAATCAAATACGGGTCATTAGGCTCACCTGTACCGCCGCCATACCCCGGCGGTACGTAATCCACAACAAAAACCGTATAATCCTCCACTTCACCGTAGGGCGTATCACCACATGGACTAACCACACCCTGCCACCTTATCCGTGCCCGCATCCGCGTCTCACCCAGAACTGCTCCCCCCGGCGGCGTGATGGACGCCGTGTAAGGTCCAAGCCCCGGAGTGCCGGCCACAGCAATCGCTTCCTCCGCATCATTAAAATCGCCGTCCGCATTCCAGTCAACCCAGATGCCGCATTGACTCTCTTCGTCCGGGTTGCCGTTGGTCACTGTTATCGTGTAATCTCTCCCCATCTCCATCGTCGTCGATAGATAAGTATAATCACCATAATTATTGCACCCGCTATCGTTATCGATCCTTCCTACCTGCACATCGCTTATGTACTCTAAGCCGCAGCCTCCCGAAGCGTTGCAATACTGCCCCGAAGCCGCCGAGCAAAACACGCACAACAATACCATCCCAAAAAACACCATCACTACGCTCGTTCTTGGATTTCTTTTCGTACTCACGTCTACCTCCGTTTCTCGGACTCACCGACGCCCGGCGCACAACAAATACCACTTTCCCGAGGAGGAGATGGGTGTTATTGAAGGATACCCCTTCGCTTAACTCCTCCTTAAACCTATATCAGTATACTCTGCTCACCGAATATGTCAACAAAAAAACCCTAGGGCGGGACATTGTCTCGGATTGATGAGGGCTACTACAGATGAGAACTCACCGGACGTTCCATCCAGTG
>CP070715.1:2567696-2586865 GCA_020350405.1 Planctomycetota bacterium | reverse complement strand
GCTTACAGCACGGACGCAAGCATTTATCAGATAATTCCCGTTTGTGTTGTTGCGCCGGGTGACGCCGCCGACGTAGCCGCTGTTGTCAAATATGTCGCAGCGAAAGGCATACCGGTGGTTGCTCGGGGGGCGGGCAGCGGTGTGGCGGGTGAGGCGTTGTGCGGCGGTGTGGTCTTTGATATGGCCCGTTATATGAATAAGATCATCAGTTTAGGGGATAACGGCGAGCTGGCGGTTTGTGAACCTGGGGTGGTGTTGGACGACTTAAATGACCGCTTGGCTGAGTATGGACGGCAGATTGGACCAGACCCATCAAGCGGCAATCGCGCAACCGTGGGGGGGTGTGTGGCCAATAATGCCACGGGTGCTCATTCGCTTCAATACGGCTATATGGCGGATTACGTGGAAGGCGTTGAGATGGTACTGGCTGACGGCAGTGTCGTCGAGCTGAGAAATGATCTTGACCCGGCAGAGGCAAAAGACGAGAAGCTTGGTTCGATTGCCGGGCAGTGTCTGAGTGTTCTTTTAGAGAGCGAGGAGATTATAAAGAAAGCAGTGTCTGGGGGCAAGTCGAATCGTAGCGGCTATTGCGCAGCCGGCGTATGTCATGATGGTAAGATTGATTTGGCGAGGCTGGCGGCAGGCTCGGAAGGGACGTTAGGCGTTTTTACTAAGATTGCTCTTAGGACGGTTGTATTGCCGTCGGCAAGGGTGTTATTGCAGCTTGAATTCGATTCTCTTGCGAAGATGGCAAAGGCTGTACCGATTATTGTTAACAGTGGCGCCTCGGCGTGCGAGTTGATGGACAAGACTTTGATTGATATAGCAGTTGAGGCCTTGCCACAATATTGCGACGTGCTGCCTAGTGGGGCGGCCGCAGTTCTTTTGATTGAGCATATTGGTGGAACGGCCGAGCAGGTAAGAGATAAGATAAAAAAAACTGACTCGGCGGTTGGAAAGTTAGCATCGGGGCGAAGGACCGTTTCCGAGCCGGCTGAGCAGCAGCGTTTGTGGAAAGCGCGGAAAGACGCTGTGCCGCTCCTTGACAGGCTAAAGGGGTCCAAACACCCGGTACCATTTATCGAGGATGTGTCTGTGGGAAATGAGCGGCTTGGTAAGTATATTTCTGGATTGCAGCGGATAGGCAAGAAATATGATATTGCAATGAGCTTTTATGGCCACGCTGGCGACGGCGAGCTGCATATAAGGCCTTATATGGACTTGAGCGAGCCGGCAGAGGTCGAGAAGATGCAGGCGATAGCCGATGATGTTTTCTCGCTTGCGTGGTCGTTGGGCGGGACCATTAGCGCTGAGCACGCCGACGGGCTGGTCAGAGCGGCCTTTATCAAAAAGCAGTATGGTGATGAGTTTTACGAGCTGCTGCGCAAAGTCAAGAATGTATTCGACCCTAATGGCTTAATGAATCCCGGCAAAATCATTAGTGACGATGCTGATGTTATGGTTAAGAATCTGCGTGCTGAGCATAGATTGTTGCCGGAAAGGCTCAAGACCGATTTGGTTTTTGGGGAAAATGAACTTCGTTTCGAACTTGAGCAGTGCAGTGGCTGTGGGGCTTGTCTTAGCACCGAATCCGACCTGCGGGCCTGTCCTGTTTTTCGAGTACTAGGTGATGAGCTGGACAGTTCACGGGCCAAGGCCAATGTCCTTCGTTGCTGGGCAACGGGGCAGTTAGACCAGAAGGGTTTTGAGTCGCCGGAGTTTAGGAAATTCCTGGATTTGTGCGTCAACTGTAAGGCGTGTTCGCTGGAATGTCCTTCGGGGGTTGACGTCTCCAAACTGATGGTCGCAGCACGGGCAGAATATGTCAAACGCAGGGGACTGAGGCGTGCAGAGTCGGTTTTAAGTCACAATCGGTATCTTAGTTTAGCAGCGAGCGTTTTTGCGCCTGTCTCGAATTGGGTGATGCGATTGGGTGTCTTTAAGTGGCTACTTGAGAGGACGACCGGTCTTGACAGGCGGAGAGCTATGCCTAAATTTGGACGCAGGTCCTTCCTGAAAGCGGGACGCAAATATCTGGCATCGTCCGAGCCTCTCGGGAAGTCGGTTGATAAGGTTGCCTATTTTTTGGATACGTATGCGAACTATAACGACCACGAATTAAGCTTTGCGGTGCTTGAGGTTTTGCGGGCTAATTGTATTGAGGTGATTTTGCCTAAGCAGCGGGCGGCGCCGCTGCCGGCTATTTGTTATGGTGACGTCAAGACAGCCAGGCGAGAATTGGCGTATAGTGTAAAGCAATTGGCCAAGGTGGTTCGGGACGGGTATAAAATCGTTTGCTCTGAGCCGAGCGCGGCATTGTGTCTGAAAAATGAACTGAGGCATTTCGTTAGCGGCGACGATGCCAAGCTTGTCTGCGAAAATACGTACGAACTGATGAGTTATCTTCTGGCATTATCAAAGCAGGGCAAATTAAAGCCTGTCAAAGAGCCGGTGTCACGGACTTACGTTTACCATTGCCCATGCCATTTATATGCTCTGGGGGCCGGCCGAGCGAGTATAGAGCTTTTGAAAGGATTTGGGCCTGTTGTGATTACCGAGCTTGATGCTGGCTGCTGCGGCCTGGCGGGGACGTTCGGCATGCAGAAGAAAAACTACGAATTATCGAGTAAGATAGCTGCAAAATTAAAAGAAGCCCTGGGCGAGCATGGGGCCTGCTATGTATTAACAGAATGCAGCGCCTGCAAGATGCAGATAGAGCACCTGAGCGGCGCCACGGTCGTTCACCCAATTAAAGTGTTGGCGGAAGCGTATTCGTGATATATATAGCACGTAATCCTCTGTATGGCCGGTGAAGTGTGTGCGGGAAACGGCGTGATGAGCGCTGGCTTTAAAATGCTGCGAGATGAGATGCAATAGGCGGTAACAGTATGAAGGAAAATGGTCTTAAAACAGCCGTGCTTTGGGAGGCGTCCGGGGAGGATAAGAAGGTACGGTGCAAGCTTTGCAGTTGGCGGTGTGTGATTGATGATGGCAAATTGGGCAGGTGCTGCGTCCGCAAGAATATTGACGGTGTATTATGTTCGCTGACGTTTGACAAGGTTTGCTCGGCGAATCCCGACCCTATTGAGAAAAAGCCATTATTTCATTTTCAGCCGGGCACGCAGAGCTTCTCTATCGCGACGATGGGCTGCAATTTCCGCTGCGAATTCTGTCAGAACTGGCAGATAAGCCAGGCGGCGATTGAAGATGGGCGAATCGACGGACAGGCCATAAGCTCCGAGCAGATTGTAACGGCGGCGGTTCGGTATGACTGTGCGAGTATCGCTTATACCTATACCGAGCCGACCATTTTTATGGAGCTGGCCAACGAGTGTGGGCGATTAGCGAAACAGCAAGGTCTGGCTAACGTCTTCGTAAGTAACGGTTTTATGACAGCTGAGGCAATCGATTTTGCAAAGGAATGGCTTGCTGGCATTAACGTTGACCTGAAGGCGTTTAATGAGGATTACTACAGGCGGCTGTGCAAGGCAAGGCTGCAGCCAGTGCTCGATACGATTAAGTACATCGCCAAGGAGACGCAGATATGGATGGAGATTACGACGCTGCTGGTCCCCGGTGAAAATGATTCCGAAGATGAGTTAAAGCAGCTTGCTGATTTTATTGTCAATGAGGCGGGGCCTGACGTTCCTTGGCATATCAGCAGGTTCCATCCACAGTATAAGTATCAGGATTCAGTTTCTACGCCGATTAGTTCTCTCGAACATGCTGAGCAGATAGGCAAGGCGGCCGGCCTGCATTACGTTTATCTTGGTAATGTGCCGGGGTCGAAATCCGAGAGCACATATTGCTATGATTGCGGCAGGGTGTTGATTGAGCGCGTTGGCTACAGGATACTTGCCAACCATGTAAAAGAAAGCTCGTGTCCCGACTGTGGCGCGAAAATAGCCGGCTTCGAGATTTAATTTGTAATGAAGATAGTTGCAGATGCGAATATTCCGTTCGTGAAGGATTGTTTTTCGTCGCTTGGCGAGGTTGAGGTTGTTCCCGGCCGTGAGATAACGTCAAACGTTATAGCTGATGCTGATGTTCTGTTGGTTCGCAGTATAACGCAGGTGGGTTCCGAACTGCTGGCGGAAAGCAGCGTTCGTTTCGTAGGTACTGCCACTATCGGCTTAGACCATGTAGATACCAACTTCCTTTCGAAGAATAATATTGGCTTTGCATCTGCGCCGGGGTCGAATGCGAATTCAGCAGCGGAATATGTCCTGGTGGCGCTGCTTTCAGTAGCCAAGAAGCACAAAATCCAGCTGGAAGGTAAGTCCATTGGCATCGTCGGTGTGGGCAATGTGGGCAGCAAGGTTGAGAAAAAGGCAAAGGCGCTGGGGATGGTGCCAGTGCTGAATGACCCACCTTTGCAGCGGCAAACCGGCGATGCGAAATACTTGCCTTTGGAGGAGCTTTTCGGTTGTGATTTCATAACCCTTCATACGCCGCTTACTTTTGAAGGAGTTGATAAGACGTTTCATTTGGCTGATGAGAGGTTTTTCAAGTCGCTGAAGGCGGGGAGTGTCTTTATTAACACCTCTCGTGGTGTGGTGGCCGATACAATTGCATTGAAGGAGTCGATTCAGTCGGGCAGGCTCGGCGCTGTTGTGCTTGATGTCTGGGAGAATGAGCCGAATATAGATATTGAACTATTGCGGGTAGTTGATTTGTCGACGCCGCATATTGCCGGATACTCGCTTGATGGTAAAGTTGCAGGGATGATTATGATATATAAAGCAGTATGTGCGTACTTCGGGCTTGAGGCAAAATATGATGTTGCTGATTTCCTGCATGAGCCTGATGTGGGCGAATTGAAAGTAGACCCTGACTCTGGTCCGGAGCAGGATATTATTCACCAAACGGTACAGCAGGTGTATGTAATCAACAGAGATGATTTTAACACCAGAGAAATCGCAATGGTTCCGGAAGCAGAGCGGGCGAAGTTCTTTGACGACTTGCGAAAGAATTATCCGGTGCGCAGGGAATTTCACAATACGAAGGTAGTTCTTGACGGTCCGTGTGAGTCATTGGCGGCGAAGCTGGGTGGTATTGGATTCAGGGTTTGATATGGCGCATGAGAAGATATTAGAGTGGCCGGGAGGGCGGTTGGATTTTTCGGCGGGTTGTGTTGTTATGGGTGTTTTGAACGTTACACCGGATTCTTTCAGTGATGGGGGAGAGTTTCTTGACAGGGACAGGGCCATTGAACGTGGGGTGAAGATGGCATCAGAGGGTGCTGCGATAATAGATGTTGGCGGCGAGTCGACCCGGCCCGGAGCAGAGGGTGTTAGCGCGGAAGAGCAGATACGACGAGTAGTTCCAGTGATAGGAGGCCTTTCGAAGAGAATAGATGTTCCGATTAGTATTGATACTTATGACGTTGAGGTTGCCAAAGCGGCTTTGGAGGCGGGGGCGTCAATGATAAATGATATTACGGCGTTGAGTAATGAGAAGATGGCTGAATTAGCCGGCGAGAAACAGGTACCGGTTGTTCTGATGCACATGCAGGGTACGTCGAGAACTATGCAAATTGAGCCAAAGTATGATGATGTTGTCGCTGAGGTCCTGCAATTTTTGTTAGACAGAGCAAAACGCGCAGATGAGTCAGGGATTGAGAGAAATAAAATTTTCATTGACCCGGGGATCGGCTTCGGGAAGACCTTGAGACATAACACCTTGTTATTAAGGCACTTAGACAAGTTTGTTTCCAGTGGTTATCGAGTGCTTGTGGGGACGAGTAGAAAAAGCTTTATAGGAAAAATTACTGGCAGAGAAAATCCTGCTGAGCGAATATTCGGCACCGCTGCTACGGTTGCCTTGTGTGTTGCAGCTGGGGTCTCAATCGTCCGCGTGCACGATGTAGCTGAAATGCTCGACGTAGTGAAAGTAGCGCGCGCGATTTCGGAGTAAAGCATAACTGTAAGTAACATGGAATTGCATTTATTCGGTATTCAGGGCGATTTTCAGGGCTTCAGTTGTATTCTTGACGAATTCGAATCTTAGGCCCTTTTTAGCTTCGGCGGGTACTTCGGGGATGTCTTTTTTGTTTCTGGCGGGCAGGATTACAGTTTCTATGCCGGACTGTTTTGCGGCTAAGATTTTCTCCTGCAGGCCGCCGACCGGCAAAACCAGGCCGCGCAGAGTGATTTCGCCTGTCATAGCTACCTCCGGGCGGGTGGCTTTTCCAAGGAGCAGCGAGACAAGCGACGTGAACATTGCCACGCCTGCGCTTGGGCCGTCTTTGGGGATTGCTCCTGCGGGGACGTGGATGTGGTAGTCGAACTTTTTGAATTTGTTGGCATCAATTTTTAATTTTTTAGCATTTGCCTTTACGATGGAAAACGCAGCCTGTGCGCTTTCCTTCATAACATCGCCGATGTGGCCCGTTAGCACCAGGCCACCCTTTCCAGGCATAGAAGCTGATTCGATAAAGAGTAGTTCTCCCCCGACCGGCGTAAATGCAAGCCCCGTTGCTACGCCAGGTATTCCGGTTCGCAGGGCCAACTCTGATTCGAATTGTCGGGGGCCTAAGATTTTGGCGAGGTTGTTCTTACCGATGGTTGCTCGCCTCTTTTTAGTCTTGGCGATTTCAGTGGCGACGGCCCGGCAGATGGCAGCTATGCTTCTTTCGAGGTTTCGCACGCCCGCCTCGCGGGTATAGTCGCGAATCGTTGCGAGCGTCGCTTCATCTTTTATGCTCAGCCGATTTTTGCTCAGGCCGTGCTCTTTGAGTTGGCGGGGAATGAGGTATTTTTTGGCAATGTTGAGTTTTTCATGTTCCGTGTAGCCCGGTAGCTCTATGACCTCCATTCTGTCTCGAAGTGCCGGCGGGACCGGTTCGGTATAATTTGCCGTGCCGATGAACATCACGCCGGAAAGGTTAAAAGGCTGGTCAAGGTAATGGTCTGTGAAGCTGAAGTTCTGTTCGGGGTCGAGCACTTCCAGAAGAGCACTTGCGGGGTCGCCTCTGAAGTCGGCTCCAATCTTGTCCAGTTCATCGAGCATAAATACCGGGTTTTTGCTGGCGGCCTTTCTCAGTTCCTGCAGAATTCTTCCGGGCAGGGCACCGATATAAGTTCTCCGGTGTCCGCGGATGTCAGCCTCGTCCCTTATTCCGCCGAGTGATATACGGATGAACTTTCTTCCCATCGCCCTTGCGATAGACTGGCCGAGCGAGGTTTTACCGACGCCGGGCGGGCCGACAAAACAAAGTATAGGGGATTTGCCCGTTGGATGTAGCTTGCGGACAGCTAGGAATTCAAGGATGCGTTTTTTTACCTTGCGCAGGTCGTAATGGTCACGGTTCAGTATTCGCTCAGCTTGGTTTATGTCAAGCCGGTCTTCTGTCTTAATCGACCAGGGCAGTTCGCAGACCCAGTCCAGGTACGTTCGGATAACGCTGTATTCAGGCGAAGCAGGGGGAATCTTACCCAGTCTGTCTAACTCCCGAAGTGCCTCGGCCTCAACCTTTTCCGGCATCTTGGCCTGTTTGATATTTTGGCCGATTTCCCTTAGTTCTTCTGTTCGCAGGTCTCCTTTTCCGAGCTCAGACTGAATGGCTTTTAGTTGTTCCTGCAGGAAGTATTCCCGCTGGTTTTTTTCTACGGACTCTCTGACCCGGCCCTGGATTTTGTGACTTAGCTCCAGGACTTCCAGCTGGTTTGCCAGGGCGACGGATATCTTTTCGAGGCGTTTGGCAGCATCAAGTTCCTCGAGCAGGTTTTGTTTTTCGGCGATGTCGAGGCTGAGGTTGGCTGCTAAGAAGTCGGCTAAGGCAGAAGGATTTTCGATGTTTTCCAGCAGTACGGACGCTTCCTCGGGAACATTAGGACTTAGTGCGATAACGCGGTTTGCAGTCTGGCGGACGCTGACTATAAGCGCTCGGAGCTTTTTGGTCATCCTTGCTTTGACATCAAGCAGTTGAACTCGTGCCTTTAGGTATGGTTCAATAGCTATCGGTTTTTTTATTCTGAAGCGGGCTATGCCGTGGACGACAACATGAGTCAAACCCTGCGGCATTTTTATGACTTTCAGAATTGAGGCGACGGTTCCGACCGAATAAATGTCGTCAAAATCAGGTCTGTCTGTTTTCGGGTTGTGCTGGGTGACGAGTCCGATGATGGATTCATTTGGCTTGGTGTCGGCGAGCAGAGCTTTGCTTCTCTGACGACCTATTGCCAGCGGGGTTACCGTCCCCGGGTAAGCTACAGTGTTTCGAATGGGCAGGATGCCCATCACGTCCGGCAGTTTGAATTCGTGATTTTGCTCACGTAATTCCTTGTTTTCGTTGTGCAAATAATGCTCAATGCTGTCAGGGTCTTTTGTTATCATTTGGACCAACCAGCTATTGTTGAAAAACGACCAATTTTAAGGCTGTTTAGTATTTTGTTAATTCGGCTATTTCTCATACCAACTAAAATAATATACGACGTAAATTGGAGGCCGGCCGCTAAAAAAACCATAGAATTCCTGCGAACCTCCTGTGTAAGACAAGCAACAAAGAACTTATAACTTATGTGGTTATTTCGGTTCTTTACTTATTTGATGCCTGCATGGTAGTTTTGCAGTGATTTTACCGTATTGGGGCCTTTAACACTCGCGGCAATGCCCTTGACCGCCGCCGAGGCCGCTGCTGTTGTAGTAACGTACGGGACCTTGTATTTGATGGCCGCCTTGCGGATATATGAGTCGTCGTGTTTGCTTAGTTTGCCGGACGGAGTATTGATGACCAGTTGTATCTCCTTGTTTTTGATAGCATCTACAATGTTCGGTCGGCCCTCATACATTTTGAGGATATGCTCGGTCTTGATGCCGTTGTCTGCGAGGAGGCGGTGAGTGTTTTCAGTGGACTTTATCTTAAAGCCGAGATTTATAAACTCTTTTGCTATGTCAACGGCCGCGGCCTTGTCGCTGTCAACGACGGTTATAAGAACTGCACCCTCGGAAGGCAAAGAAAGCTGCGTTGCTTCCTGTGCCTTGAAGAAGGCCATCCCATAGGAATCGGCCATGCCCAGAACTTCGCCGGTGGAACGCATCTCCGGGCCAAGCACCGGGTCGACCGTATGGAACATGTTGAACGGGAAGACCGCCTCTTTTACACCGAAGTGCGGAATGTTTTGCGGCTTTACGTTAAGCTCAGAGAGCTTTTTGCCAAGCATGAGCTGTGTTGCCAGCTTCGCCATTGAAATGCCACAGACCTTTGAGACCAGCGGCACCGTACGCGATGCCCGTGGGTTGGCTTCTAACACATACACGGTATCATTGGCTATTGCGTATTGCATGTTCATCAGACCCACGACTTTTAGTTTTGTCGCTATTTTTTTCGTGTATTCATAGATGGTATCTAGGTGCTTTTGGGGTATGCTGACCGGCGGAATTACACAGGCCGAGTCGCCGGAATGGATGCCGGCCAGCTCGATGTGCTCCATCACGGCGGGTACGAAGGCATCGGTCCCGTCGGCGATGGCGTCCGCCTCCGCTTCGATGGCGTTCTCAAGGAATTTATCAATCAGGATTGGCCTTTCCGGTGTTACCTCCACTGCGGCGGCAACGTAATGGCGCAGCATTTCTTCATCGTGCACAACCTCCATGCCGCGTCCGCCGAGCACATAGGAGGGACGAACCATTAATGGATAGCCGAGGCGCTTGGCGATGACAAGTGCCTCGGCAAGATTGCTTGCCATACCGGCTTCGGACATCGGTATGCCGAGTTTTTTCATCATTGCCCGGAAGCGGTCGCGGTCCTCGGCCAAGTCAATCGTTTCCACCGATGTTCCGATTATCTTGACACCCGCCTGTTCAAGCTCGCTTGCGATATTGAGCGGTGTCTGGCCGCCGAACTGCACGATAGCGCCTTCAGGTTTTTCCTTTTCATATATGCTCAGCACATCCTCAACTGTCAGCGGCTCAAAGTACAGCTTATCCGAAGTGTCGTAATCGGTTGAGACTGTCTCGGGGTTGCAATTGACCATAATCGATTCGTATCCCTCGTCGCGGAGGGTGAACGCGGCGTGAACACAGCAGTAGTCGAACTCAATTCCCTGGCCGATGCGATTTGGTCCACCGCCCAAGACCATTATCTTGCGTCTCGTACTGGCCTGGACGCTGTCGGGGGCGTTGTAGGTCGAGAAGTAATATGCCGCGTTTTCTACGCCGCTGACCGGTACAGGTTCCCAGCCTTCAACCATTCCGAGATTGATGCGCTGCCGCCGGATTTTCTCTTCCGGAACGCCGAGTAGTTTTGAGAGGTATCGGTCGGCGAAGCCGTCTTTTTTGGCCTGCGTCAGTAACTTGTCCGGCAGTGGCTTATCCTTGTATTTGAGGATTTTTTCTTCCAGCTCGACAAGCTCTTTCATCTGCTCTATGAACCAGGGTTTTATATAGGTTTTTTCGTAAAGGGTCTGTATATCAGCACCTTTACGCAGGGCCTCGTACATAATGAACTGTCTTTCGCTCGATGCGTCGCTCAACCGGGCCATCAGTTCATCGAGAGAAAGCTTGTTGAAGTTTTTCGCAAATCCGAGCCCGTACCGGCCTATTTCGAGAGAGCGGATAGATTTTTGGAAAGCCTCTTTGTAGTTTTTACCGATGCTCATTGCTTCTCCGACGGCTTTCATTTGTGTGCCGAGTTTGTCCTCCACGCCTCTGAATTTCTCAAAAGCCCAGCGGGCAAACTTGACCACCACATAGTCACCGGAGGGGGTATATTTCTCGAGCGTACCGTCCCTCCAGTATGGTATCTCGTCCATTGTCAGGCCGCCGGCCAGAAGCGAAGAGACAAATGCGATTGGGAAGCCGGTGGCTTTGGAAGCAAGTGCCGACGAGCGTGAGGTTCTTGGATTAATTTCGATAACAACGACCCTGCCGGTTTTGGGGTCGTGGGCGAATTGTATGTTGGTGCCTCCTATGACCTCAATAGCGTCAACAATATCGTAGGAGTACTTTTGCAGTTTTTTCTGCAGTTCGCTGTCGATGGTGAGCATCGGTGCGGTGCAGTACGAGTCGCCCGTGTGCACGCCCATTGCATCTACGTTCTCGATAAAGCAGACGGTTATCTTCTGGCTTTTGGCATCGCGAACGACTTCCAGTTCCAGTTCCTCCCATCCTAACACGGATTCTTCAACTAAGATTTGTCCGACGAGACTGACGGAAAGGCCGCGTGCCGCCACTGTGCGCAGCTCCTCGACGTTAAAGACGGCGCCGCCGCCGGTACCGCCCATGGTGTATGCAGGCCGGATTATGACAGGATAGCCCAGCTGATCGGCAATTCTTTCCGCTTCTTCTACGGTAAAGGCTAGTTCGCTCTTTGGCAGGTCGATGCCAAGCCGGTTCATTGTTTCCTTGAAAGCACCTCGGTCTTCGCCTCGTTTGATTGCGTCGACCTTGACTCCTATTACCTTGACCCCGTATTTATCAAGCACACCGGCGCCTGCGAGCGCAGAGGACAGGTTAAGTCCGCTCTGGCCGCCGAGGTTGGGCAGCAGGGCGTCAGGGCGCTCGGTTTCGATGACCTTTGTTAGCGCCTCCACGTTAAGCGGCTCGATATAGGTCGCATCAGCCATGCCCGGGTCGGTCATGATGGTTGCCGGGTTCGAATTAACCAGGACTATCTCATACCCCAGTTTGCGGAGGGCCTTGCAGGCCTGAGTGCCGGAGTAATCAAATTCGCAGGCCTGGCCAATCACGATAGGACCGGAACCAATAATCATCACCTTCTTAACGTCATCTCGTCTCGGCATACTTCGTTCTCCTGTTTTTCCCGTTTTTTTGCGTTTCCGTCAATGTTTTTGCCTTGGGCGCAAATATATTGCGGCGGATTAGACTATATAAAGATTAGCCTGTCAAATAAGAAAACTTTGTACGGTGAATAAGCAGTGCTAATTTTTATTGTTCGCCCTCTTTACAGGGTGCTCTCTTGTTCTGCAAGGTATGAACTGCGGGCAAACGGCGAAGATATTACCCAGGAGAATCCCAGTTCGGCCGCTTGTAGTTTCCACTGGTCGAATTTCGCCGGGCTTATATATTCGACGACGTCGAGGGAATCTTTGGATGGTTTCAGATATTGTCCGATTGTGATTCTGTCACAGCCAACTTTGCGCAAATCCTGTAGGGTCTGCTTGACTTCGGCGTCAGTTTCCCCTAATCCGAGCATAATTGAAGATTTGGTCTGGGTGTCAGGGTAGCTTTCCTTGGCCATTTTGAGAAGGGTCAGGGAGCGTTGGTAGTCAGCGCCGGGACGTACGTGGCAGTAGAGAGAAGGGACGGTTTCGATATTGTGGGCGAATACGAAAGGCAAAGCGTCTTGCAGGATTGTTACGGGCTCGGCCTGGCAGCCGCAGAAATCAGGCGTTAGAATCTCGAATTTTACATCAGGGCATTGTTCTCTTACTTTTTTAA
This sequence comes from Planctomycetota bacterium, assembly GCA_020350405.1. Lineage (GTDB taxonomy): Bacteria > Planctomycetota > Phycisphaerae > Sedimentisphaerales > Anaerobacaceae. The sequence continues at coordinate 2,574,463 of CP070715.1, read as the reverse complement.
TGCAGTCGCGAAAGTGTCCGGCGCCGCCGTTCGGCAAATCATCGCGGTTAACGCTGGTAATTACGAGGTATTTCAATCCCATCTGTGTAGCCATCTCAGCCACCCTGTCGGGCTCGGTGGGGTCAGGTGGTTCAGGCCTGCCAGTCGCTACTGAGCAAAATTTGCAGTTTCGAGTGCAGACATTCCCCAAAATCAAAACCGTTGCAGTGCCTCTGTCCCAACACTCCCCGCGATTCGGACAATTGGCGTTGTAGCATATTGTATGCAGGCCCAGCGAGTGCAATACGTGACTCGTTTTATTGTAGGTTTGTCTCGCCGGCAACGGCCTCTTCAGCCACCCCGGCAGCCTTCCCCGCTTCTGGCTTATAGTTTGTAGCTGATTCGAGCCGGAAAAATGCTTCGTGAGAAGTTGGCCTAATTTTTGCTTTATCTCGCTCATTGAATGGTGTTTGCTGGTCTCTTTCAATACCGATGCCATTTTCACACCGTTTAGGCCGCATGGTACAAAAAAATCGAAGATACTCAGGTCGTTTTGGATGTTTATTGCCATACCGTGATAGGTTACTGATTTAGATACGCGCACCCCGATGGATGCGATTTTTCTTTTCTCGACCCAAAGGCCCGGCAGGCCCTTCCGCCTTTGGCAGCGTATCCCCAACTGCTCTAACAGTTCCGAGCCTATTGCTTCTAATTCTCTTATGTATTCATTAATGCCAATACCTAAATCTTTCAGGCTTAAAATGGGATAGAAAACCACTTGTCCCGGATTGTGTGCCGTCGCGCCGCCGCCCCTTCGAATATCAACTACATCGATACCTTGCCTTGTCAGCTCAGACGGCTCGGCCAGCAGTTTATTGGCACTCTGCTTGGCACCGAGAGTAATGACGGGTGTGTGTTCGGCGATTAGGACAGTATCTGGTATCTGGCACAGCACCCTTTTTTCGCGCAGGTCATGCTGCAGTTGCAGAACTTCTCGGTAGTCGGCCAGCCCGCAATCGCGTATCTGCAAGCTGCGAGTTTGTGTCTTTTCAGCTAATGTCAACATTGCAAGCTGCTATTTTCGTACATTCCGTGGATTTTGCAAGTTCTGGGATTATTGGCCGAACACAGCGCGTTTCGCGCCAAATATTCCCCAGCGCACCTTGGTCCGGTTGTAGAATAGGTTATGCTATGACACTATCTATACGGGCCAGCGAGTTCGAGGCGGATGGAATCTGCAAATACTGAACCTTTTTCAAATGGTCTCTGCTCCTCACCGAGGTGTCCAAAGCTAACCCCGTCTCTTCCTCCTGTGGAATATTCTGCTACAAGCAAACGGATTCGGTCGCCTTCTACATATGAGCGTGTGCTCTGCCTACCGTTGGAGCGTATGAGAATACCGTAGTCGTTGGTATCTTTTAGCGAGGCCCAAATGATATTTCGTTTTGTAGAGCGAAAGTCATTGGTCCCCAGAGCGTTGCTGTCAAGCGACCAGGGCCAGGGAGGCTCGGTATGAGTTCTTATGTTAGGCCATCCGGCATCGCGGAAGGCCTTTGCATGACCCTCCGCTCGCCCGATGTGGTCTTCGGGGTATACAGTCCAGAGGGCGTTGCGCTGCCATTTGAGAGTGTCAAAAGATTTTGTCAGGTCAAAGACAATGCCCAACTGTCGCAGCCTAGCCGGTTCAAGCGGGCCCCACATCGGTTGAAGCTGCTTGATTTCGCCGTCATAGCTAAACCGATACGAAACAGTCAACTCTCCTTTATTGTTGATGTGCATCGTATATGTACCAGAGGCTTCTTTATATCTGCCCTTAACAGAAATGTCCACGCCATCGGTGCTCTGGCGGGCAGTGACATCGCTTACCTGCCATTGACTGCACGTGTTGGTGAAGGGCAGAATGTCATCGTGGTAGGTTGGTTCGCATTTTCCGCCGGTCAGAGGTAGTACCATCAGTGTAGGGCCTCCAATAAGAACGGCTTGGCCGTCAATCTCAGCCTTTTGTATCAGTCCTGTCTGTCGGTCAATCACCCACGTAAGGCGGTTACCTTTAATTACAAAATTATTTTCATCTTTAAGTAACCATAGTTCCTCTGCCTGAATACCGGATTTTGGGATAGTTTCTTCGGAATCGCCTATGGGCAGCAGATAACTGTCGATTATGAAGCCCCGAGGGCTGAAGAATTTAAGCGACAACTTTTTACATTTAAGCTCGTTAGTCTTAGGCTCGAATTCGATTGTTCCCGTGCTGCGTGGTGGTACAGCGGCTGCGACTTGGCCGGAGTCGTTGCCTATAGCCCATTCGATACGGATTTCATTCAGGTTCGTAAAGTCATGGCGGTTCTCAACCTCCAATTTTATAGGCTCGCCCTTTTTGGGAACGGCGACTGTTTTAGCAGAAATCTTAATCGGTGAGTAAACCTTTTTGATGTGCCAATATTCCGGCTTTGTCCGCCGCCAGCCGTCGAGCGGACCCCACGGGCCGTAGCCTGTTGACTTGCCGTCAGGCAGATGGAAGATTTCATCAATGCCTGACCAGATGGCCCCGCCCAAAGACCCTTCGCCGGCGTACATCTTCTCCCACACACGGGCAAAAGACCTTCCCCAATCCTCACGGACGCCCGGGTCTGTGACAACTTCGCTTCGATTGTAGCAGTTCAGGTGCATATACTCATCAAACAGAACCGGCACATCGAATTTTGCAAGTTCATCACATATATCTACCCCCGGATAGTGGTGTGATGCAATATCGAGTGTATGATGCCAGCTAAAAATCCGCGGTCGGCTCGCGTCAACCATGCGAATCGCTTCGGCCGATTTTTCGAAATTCGGGCCCCACGTAGATTCATTCGCTGCCGACCAGATGATTATACACGGATGGCTGCGGTCACGCTGCACCATCTCCAGCGTCTGACGGACCACTACCTCACTATAGTTCGGGTCGTCCTTCTTGTCCTCGTCCCAGCGAGCTGCCCAGCAGTAAGGTGCTTCGTCTTCAACGAATATGCCCAATTCATCACACGCATCAAGAAATTCCTCAGAAGGTGGGTAATGAGACGTGCGGATGAAGTTCATATTGGCATTGCGAAAGAGCTCTGCGTCTTTTCGGCCTAACTCTGGCGTCAGACTCCGCCCTCGCAGCGGGTGCACTTCGTGCCGGCAGATGCCGTGCAGTTTCACCGGCATACTGTTGACAAATAGCTCCCTTCCCCGAACCTCCACCTGGCAAAAGCCAAACCGGCGCTGGACTGTCTCCAGAGCCATACCTGCTGCTTTCAGTTGGCAGGCAAGTACATAGAGATTAGGGTGCTCGGCGTCCCATTTCTGCGGAGTAGTTACGGGGATTTCTACCGTCTGTCTGACGGTCCGGCCGGCTTTAATCAGCGGCAGTTCTACTGCGCTCGGTTCAATTGTTACCGGTTTGCCGGCTGCGTCTCTGAGCTTGAATTGAACCTGTGCCTCCTGAATATCCTGAGTGCTCTCATTGGCAATTTCTAATATTATGTGCAGACTCGCATCACGATAGTCCCTTTCGAAGGTGGTATCGACGTGCAGGCACGAGATGTTCAATTCCGGCACGGCAAAGAGGTAAATCTTCCGTGTTATGCCCCCGAGTTGATGAGCGGCATAGAAGGTTCCACTGGCTAAGGTATCAGCGACTGACTCATTCTTGACTGCAATCGCTATGGTATTGTCTCGGCCAAACTCAACCAGCTCGCTAATGTCTAATTCGAATGGTGTGAATCCTCCCACGTGTTGTCCTGCCTCGAGGCCATTGACCCAGACCTTGGCGTCGCTGTAAATGGCGTCACAGCGAAGCTTTATGCGACGACCTTTCCAATCCTGCGGGAGCGTGAACTGCCTCCGATAACCGGCAGCGGTGTCCTTTTCTACGGTAAAGCCCTGCATGACCCATTCGCCCGGCACTTCAATATCGGCCCAGGCGGGACCGGTTCTCGCCTCGCCACCCCAGGAATCTCTGTGTGGATTGGGGTTAAAGCCCCAGGTGCCGTTGAGACTGACCTGAAGCTCATCAATGCCTGAGACGGAGGTTGGTCCCGGTGTTAATCTTGGCATTTGAGGCAGTGTCCTGGTGCAAACTGCCTTTTCTGTCGACGACGCGGCCGAAGGTCCTGCGGACTGTTGGCACGACGATACGCCCGCTAGGGTCGTGACCATCACCCCAATCAAAAAGTCCTTTGCCCTCATTATTATGCTTCCTTTCAAACCTTTGTTAAACAAAATTACTTTACGATGCTCGTATGGGCCGCATCGAAGAATTTGCGGGCACCGCTTTCGAGTTCCAGGATTAGGCCCTTTTCTGGGTCTACACCTATGCAGTTGCCGCTGAATTTCCTCCGGTTGTAGAGAAGTGTTACTCCGTGACCCAATTGGATACTCAAATCACGCCACCGGTTCGTTACTCTATCGCTGTCTTTTTGAGCCATCTCAAGCCAGTGGTCTATCGAAGTCAGTAGTCTCTTGGCCAGCGAGTTTCTATCGACAATTGAGCGGCTTTCGATGTCGATACTTGTTGCCGTCTGTTGTAATTCGGCAGGGAAGGATTTTTTCTTTTGGTGACAGTTTATTCCTATGCCCAGAATGTAAACAGTACTTCCATCAATTGCTTTTGATTCCAGCAGGATACCTGCCACTTTTTTGCCGCTTACAATTATGTCGTTTGGCCATTTTATTTTCGTCTGCTTGTTGGCCGGTTTGCCGATGGCCTCGGCGACCGCTACTGCACAGGCGAGGCTGAGCAATTCGGCATTGCATTCGCAGTCTGTCAAAACGATTGAACATAGAATGCTGTCTGCCCGCCCGCTGTGCCATTTGGTGCCTGCTCTGCCTCTACCTGCTGTCTGTTCTTCGGTAAAGATTGCCAGCCCGTCATTGTCTTTGTTTTTTGCGTATTTGGCGGCGATGTCGTTGGTGCTTGAGGTGGTCTTATATACCAGTATTTTCCGGCCGATACGGTTCGTCTTCAAGTTGGCGCCTATTATGTCCGGGTCGAGCCGCTCGGTTGTTGGCATAGTTTTATTCTACCTGTCGAGTGCAATATCAACAGCTCTTGCTGAGTGGGTGATTGCCCCTACGGCGATTCGGTCGATGCCGCAGTTGGCAATGGCTGAGACACTGCTCAACGTTATGTTTCCTGAGGCCTCGAGTAGCGGCTTCTTTGTCTTGCCGCACATCTCGTTTCGCATGTCTACAGCGTGTTTTAGCTGCCACTGCCCCATATTGTCCAACAAAACAATGTCAACACCGGGAATCTTCAGCACGTGATTGAGTTGGTCGTCCACGTGGTCGACCTCAACGGCGATAAATTTGGCGCCTTTTACCTTTCTGGCCTCCTCGATTATTTTTTTAAGTTTTGGATAAAAGTTTCTCCCGAGTTCTGCCAAATGGTTGTCTTTAATCAAAACAGCGTCATACAATCCTAATCGGTGGTTGTACCCCCCGCCGCAGCGAACCGCATACTTTTCGAGGATTCGCCAGCCCGGCATTGTCTTGCGAGTATCGTAAATTTTTGCTTTTGTTCCCTGGATCGCGCGGACAAATTTGCGAGTTGTGGTAGCTATTCCGCTAAGTTTCTGCAGGAAATTGAGCGTCACCCGCTCGGCGCTTAGCATGGAACGCAGCGGCCCCTCGATCACACCTATTCTGCATCCGACATAAGCTGACTCTCCGTCGTTTACCAGCACCTTCAGCTTTAGCCTTTTGTCATAGCGCTTCAGAATCTCTCGGACAACGTCCATCCCGCACACTACTATTTCCTCCCGGGATATGATGTTCGCCTTGGCCATCGTGTCATCTTTAAAGAGAAGCTCGCTGGTCATATCGCCTTGGCCGAGGTCCTCAGCAATTGCCATTTCAATCAGCGGAAGCGCTTTTGCAATTTTAAGTGGTTTCATCTGACTTTCTTCCTTCGTCTTTTTTGGTTTTTCGTCGCCAGGTAGCTCTTTTTCCGTCTTTTACCTTCTATCAATGCAAATTCCGGCAGCTCTTTTAATTCCCGGAGCTGGTCTCGCAGGAAAGCCGCCCGCTCGAAGTCCAGCTCTTCCGCCGCCTCGAACATCTCTCTCTCAATCTGTCCTGCCAATTCGACCTTTTCATATTCGCTGGCCCCGAACCGCACCGCCTGTTGGGCCGTCTTCCTTGCTTTTACCTGCTCCGCCAGACTTCTGCGAATTTCCTTCTTTATCGTCTCTGGTGTAATATCGTGCTCTTTATTATATTTTAACTGAATTTTACGGCGTCTGTTGGTTTCGTCAATAGCTTTTTGCATTGATTGTGTAACTGTATCGGCGTACAAAAAGACTGTAGCGTTGACGTTTCGGGCGGTCCTGCCGATTGTCTGCACCAGTGATGTCTGGCTGCGAAGAAAGCCCTCCTTGTCGGCGTCCATGATTGCTACGGCTGAGACCTCCGGTAAATCCAGACCTTCCCGCAGCAGGTTTACGCCGACCAGCACGTCAAAGTCGCCGTTACGCAAATCCCTCAGTATCTCTATTCGTTCAAGGGTATCGATTTCACTGTGAAGATAGCGGCACTTGAAACCTTTCTTCGCAATAAATCCGGACAGATCTTCAGCCATTCTTTTTGTCAGCGTTGTAACGAGCATTCGCTCTTTGGTTTTGACTCGTTTCTCGATTTCACCCAAAAGATGCGGAACCTGATTGCTGGCCGGGTGTACGAAAATTTCAGGGTCTACCAGGCCGGTCGGTCTTATGATTTGCTCAACCACTTCGTTATGGCATTTTTCCAGCTCAAACGGTCCTGGCGTG
>CP070715.1:2544071-2567596 GCA_020350405.1 Planctomycetota bacterium | reverse complement strand
ATAATAGGCACTGAGACAGGTATGATTCATGCCCTGAAAAGACAAAATCCTGATGGCGAATATATCCCAGCAAGTAAGAGAGCCGTTTGTCCCAACATGAAGCGGATTACCCCGGAAAAAATACTCTGGGCATTGGAAGACATGCAATACAAAATCACGGTCCCGGAACCAATAAGAGCGAAAGCCCAAAAGGCTCTTGACAGAATGGTGGAGATTTTACCTGCTAAGTAGGAAAGGATTTAAACAGATGGCTGAAGAAGCAAAATATCACATGGAAACACTTGCGTTGCATGCGGGCCAGGAGGCAGATTCGGATACGCTCAGTCGTGCAGTGCCGATTTATCAAACAACGAGTTATGTATTTAAAGACACACAGCACGCGGCGAACTTGTTTGCACTCAAAGAGTTCGGCAACATCTATACGCGGCTGATGAATCCGACGACGGACGTGTTCGAGAAGCGGATAGCCGCATTGGAAGGTGGAGTGGGCGGCCTGGGGTTCAGCTCCGGGCAGTCGGCAATCTATGTGAGCATATTTAATATTTGCGGCGCAGGAGGTCATATCGTATCTTCGAACTCACTGTACGGGGGGACGGTTACGCTGTTTAGCCAGACATTTCCCAAACTGGGCATGGAGGTGAGCTTTGTTGACCCGAAGGAACCGGAGAATTTTGCCAAGGCGATAAAGGACAATACGCGCCTCGTTTACATTGAGAGCATCGGTAATCCGAAGAACGATGTTTTGCAGTATGAAAAGATAGCGGACATTGCCCACAAAAACGGCATACCGGTAATCTGCGATAATACAGTTACCACACCCATACTGTTCAGACCTTTTGATTACGGCATCGATATTGTTGTTCACAGCTGCACAAAGTTCATCGGCGGGCACGGCACGAGCATCGGCGGCGCGATTGTCGACTCGGGCAAGTTCGACTGGACAAACGGGCGGTATCCTGAATTAACCGAGCCGGACCCGAGTTATCATGGCGTAAAATACGTCGAGAGTTTCGGCGAACTGGCATACATCATCAAGGCCAGAACGCAGTTTCTGCGGGACATGGGAAGCTGTATGTCACCGTTCAATGCATTTCTGTTCCTGCAGGGGCTGGAGACGCTGCATCTGCGTATGCCCAGGCACTGCGAGAACGCACTTAAGCTTGCCCAATGGCTCGAAAAACAAAGCCAAGTCACCTGGGTCAATTACCCAGGCCTCGAATCGCATCCTGACTATGCGCTCGCCAGGAAATATCTTCCTAAGGGTCAGGGCGCAATTTTGGGTTTTGGGGTCAAAGGCGGTAGAGAAGCCGGTATCAAGTTTATAGAAAATGTTAAGTTGGCCAGTCACCTCGCTAATATCGGTGACAGCAAGACATTAGTAATTCACCCGTCCAGTACGACGCATCAGCAGTTGACGGAGGCCGAGCAGCTTGCGGCCGGCGTCACATCCGATTACGTTCGGGTCTCGGCGGGCACCGAGCACATTGACGACATAATCGCCGACTTCGAACAGGCACTCAAGGCAAGCCAGCGGTAAAAAAGGTATGTGGGAATACACCGACAAAGTTAAAGAGCATTTTTTCAACCCGCGCAACGTCGGAGAGATAGAGCATCCGGACGGTGTTGGTGAGGTAGGCTCACTGGCCTGTGGCGATGCCTTGAAGCTGACGTTCAAACTCGATGAAGATGGGAAAATCAAGGACGCAAAGTTCAAGACGTTCGGCTGTGCAAGTGCAATCGCAACATCCTCGGTCTTGACCGAGCTCATTAAGGGCATGACCATTGACGAGGCCGCAAAAGTAACTAACAAGGATATCGCCGATTACCTCGGGGGTCGTCCGGAGCAGAAAATGCACTGCTCGGTTATGGGAAGAGAAGCGCTTGAGGCGGCGATTGAAAATTATCGCGGCGGCGGCAAAAAGAAGCACGAGCTCGAGGGCAAAGTGATCTGTACGTGCTTTGGCGTCACGGAAAACGAAATCGAACGCGTAATCCGCGAAAATGACCTCACAACCGTCGAACAGGTAACTAACTACTGCAAGGCCGGAGGCGGCTGCGGCGGATGCCAGGGCGAAATCGAAGAAATCTTGGAAGAAATTCAGGGCGACAAGGCAGGACAGGTCTATGAAACGGCACCTCGATGGGCCGGCAGGCTAACCAACATTCAAAAGATACAATTGATTCAGCAGACGATAAACGAGCAGATAAGGCCCGCGCTACGGGCACACGGGGGCAATATCGAGTTGATAGACGTCGAAGGGGACAAGGTAATCGTTGCCTTTAGAGGCATGTGCGCCCAGTGCATGCTGACCGAGCTCACAATGAAAGATGTCGTCGAAGCCAAACTGAGAGAATTCGTCTCGGAATCACTCTTCGTCGAGGAAGAAACAGATTCGTCGCAGCAGCCTCATCAGCACAGAGGATAACTATGAAAACCATATACTTTGACAATAACGCTACGACAAAAGTCGCTGAGGAAGTGCTCGAAGAGATGAGGCCGTTGTTTTGCGAGCTTTACGGCAACCCGTCGAGTATGCACACCTTCGGCGGACAAATCGGGCGCAGAATCCGCAAAGCCCGTGAGCAGGTGGCTGCTCTGCTTGGCTGTGACCCGAGCGAGGTTATATTTACAAGCTGTGGGACCGAAAGCGACAATGCCGCCATCAAAGGCACGCTCGCCGCCCTGCCAGACAAACGCAAAGTGATAACTTCGAGAGTTGAGCATCCCGCCGTCCTGCAGGTCTGCCGGAGTTTGGAAAACCACGGCTACACTGTTGTTGAGATTCCGGTCGATAAGCATGGACGACTTGACTTGGACGAGCTTGAAAGGCAAATTGATGATGATACCGCTTTGGTTACGGTAATGTATGCGAATAACGAAACCGGTGTTGTTTTTCCGGTTGAGAAAATAGCGGAGATGACTGCAGGCAAGGCCGCTGCATTTCACACCGACGCGGTGCAGGCGATTGGAAAGATACCGTTGAACTTGGCGAAAAGTCGCATCGATTTGCTGAGCATCTCGGGCCATAAACTGCACGCACCAAAGGGTGTCGGCGTTCTGTATGTCAGGAAAGGGACAAGGCTTCAGCCGTTTATGTTAGGCGGTCATCAGGAGGCCGGACGCAGAGCAGGCACTGAAAATGTCCCCAGTATCATAGGCTTGGGAAAAGCATGTGAATTGGCAGGAAAGAATATCAAGCAGGAGAATCAGAGGGTGAAATGCCTGCGTGATAAACTGGAGACGGCGATATTGGCGAAGTGTCCGGACTGTCGGCTTAACGGCGATAAAGACAATCGCCTGCCCAATACCAGCAACATCAGCTTCGAGTATATCGAGGGCGAAGCCATCCTGCTGATGCTCGATAAATTCGGCATCTGTGCCAGCTCAGGTTCCGCCTGCACATCCGGCTCACTCGAACCTTCCCATGTCCTCCGCGCGATGGGTGTCCCCTTCACCGCCGCACACGGCTCAATTCGTTTCAGCCTGAGCCGCTACAACACCGAAGAAGAGGTCGATTACACAATCGAAAAAATGCCCGAAATCGTAAACAAACTCCGCGAACTGTCCCCCTTCGTACCGAAGTAAGAACTGAACCTGATTACTGTCGAATCCAGCGGTTTTTTCTGTGCTGGTCGTATTTGCTGAATTTTCTTACCAGCTCTAACTCGAATTCATATACGTATCTTCGTTCATAGTTGTCGAACTGCGAAAAATCAAAATGAATTAGAGCCGATGAAGGATAGAAATCCACCACGCAGTACCACGTTTTCATATTGGGTAGGTATTTATAGTCAGGGCTCATCATTATGCCCTGCCGGTGGGGCAGCATCCTGTATCTGACAATATCACCGGTGCTATACTTCGGTGCCGGTGGGGGCTCCGTTACTTGCGGAAAAGTCTCCTCAGTGCCCGGCAAAAAGACAGGCCCCTTAAGCCCGGCCTTCCCACAGCCGAAAAAAACCAGAGCCACAAAAACCAACAAAATATTCAATAAAGCGGTTTCTTTCATCCTCCTTGTGCCTAAAAAATGCTCCGTATGAATGAAACTATGATACAAATACCAGCACTGTTGTCAAGACATTTATACCCCGCCTGCCCCGGGGGCAAAACAATCACCCGCCCAGCAGCTCTGCAGCGCCAAAGTTGCCTATCTGATAAGCCTTACCCTGCCCCATTTGTTCGGGGGGTTCGATTCTGTGCATGCCCAGAAGAAATCTATCCTCGGCTGCCAGTTGCGAATGAAGACATTGCCTGCAATATTGGGATGGGCCTGTGGGTCGAATCCATTGAGGGCCTTGGCGGGAATGAATATCTCGACTATATATCGACCCAAAAGGACCGCAAGAGCATGTTCTATGTCGGGGTGCGGGATTAGATGCTCATCAAGTGTATCCCAAGAACGGTGCCACTGGAGAACTGTTCCGGCTTCGCCTGAATCGGTGTCCGGTATAAACAGAAAACTGTGACAATACTGGTCATACCAGTACTGGTCATCGGCGGCAGGTTGAGTGGCAAAGCACACCTCGATGCAGTCAAAGCTCCCGCTTCTCCAAATATGTTTGATTGATTCTTCGTTAATAACATAACCATCGACATCTTTGTCGAAGACCTCCAGCCCGAGATACAGCCCCTCCTCCGTCCAGCCAAGATACACACCTGGCTCCTTTAGCTGGTCGGCCCGTTCGATACCAACTGTCTCTAAGTATTGCATTTTCGGTATCAGGGCCTGCTGCGGCCAGTCGTCCAGGTCCGCGTCAAGCGTGGGCACTTCGTCCAGATACGGTGCCCAAAACCTAGGCTTAGTACGGGCCGGTTTTTGCCAGATATCTCCCCGCGTGTCCTTGAAGCTATTGGCGTGCAAGTCATTAAGTAAGGGTGTTGTCTGACGAATGGCCTCGACCATATGCTCGTAGGGTCTGTCGTAAACATCAACGATGCCGAAATCGACGTCCTCCCCGTCTCCCCGGCCGCATGGCGGCTCATCATTCCATTGAAACCAGTCGGCGCCAATGATATACGGGACTCTGGCAAGCCGGGCGGTAAAGAGCCTGTAGCCATCGGCCTTAGCCTGCTGGTCGATGACGTGTCCCCATATAAAGCCGCTGCGATTGAGATTGCCGCTTCGTCCGTCGGTAGAATGAAAGGCATATTCCGTAATAACTATCGGCTGGCCCGACAGTTTATACATCGACTCAAACATCTCTCTACCAAGTTTGGCATCAGAGGCGTAAACATTAATTGACATAGCATCAGTGTAGTCTCTTGAGGCTTCAAACAACTGCTTCGGCGCAGAGCCCTTGAATCGTACGCCGAGTATCAGATGGTTCGGGTCATACTCGCGAATCAGCTTGGTCGTCAGGCTCAGGTAATCTCTGGCGAGATGCAGCACCCACGCCTCTCTAAGTCGCGCTCGGGTTGCGGCCGGAAATTTGGGCAGCTCCGTCCATCCGTCCAGTTCGTCCCAACTCTTTATCGAAGTATCCCAGTCCTGATTAAACTCTTCGATTGTCGCCCACAGAGACACAATTACCTTCATAACCTCGCGGCGGTTGGGATTGTCAGGCGCAAGATCGTTGAAATAGCGGTCTGCAGCACCAAAATCCTCCTTCCAGCCCAGCTCGTTGTCGATAAAGTAGCCGACGAGATTGGTATTGTTACGGAGCCCGACAACCTGCTTTTTGATGACCTTTTCCGCAGCTTCAGGCCAACCTGGTTCGTAGAACAGTTTGTTACTTTTGCCAACCTCACGCCAAACAACAAGACATCTAGAGACTGCCACATCATGTCTATGAAAGGTTGGCTGGCACCACCCCCCCAGAGACTTAAACCCGGCTTCCTTCACTCGCTTAATTGTTTTCACCGCCCACTCATCGAGATACTCGTCCAAACCAGTAGAGTCAACGTTCCATATCTCAACATCCGTCGGGCCCTTGTAGTCTCCGCTTACGTAATGCGGCCCGTTTGCATCCTGTCCTTTTTGAAACGGCTGTACGTGTGTTACTGTATTTAAAAATTCCTGTTTGCCCTCAGGTGAGAGAAACCACCACACGCCGTTGGTATCTCGTTTCAACCGCCAGAAGCCTGGTCTGCCCTTTGTCAGTTCACCGCCCTCAGTCTTGCACCAAATCGCATCATCCACCGGCACTGTTGTGCCTACACATCTGCCGGCTTTTGTCCCATCTGCACACCCGGCCAGAGCTATCAGTAACGCAGCCAGTGGCAAGATTACAATGGCTAATATTCGTTCTCTAACTTTCATAATAGTCTCCCATAATCAAATAAGGCTAATATATAGAGCCCTCTGCTTTGGCCTTGAATTTCAGTTCACATTTGCCTGCTTTCGCATAACTGCCGAAGGTGGGATTCGAACCCACACCTTGTTGCCAAGCGGGGGCCTGGTACCGTGCAGATTTTGTAGTTTTCAAAGGTCATGAAACGGCTGCTGCTCCGGCTTCGGCGACCGTATGGTCGTTTTCGACGGTGCTGCCCGAGACCCCGATGGCCCCGATGACTTGGCCGGCGGAGTTCCTTATTGGCACCCCGCCCGGAAATGTAATCAGGCCATCATTGGAGTGCTCGATGTTGTAGAGCGGGCCTGCCGGCTGCGACAGCTTGCCAATCTCTCCGGTATTCATATCGAAAAACCGTGCAGTCCGGGCCTTTTTGATGGCAATATCAATTGAGCCTAACCACGCTCCGTCCATCCGAACAAATGCCTTGAGGTTGACTCCGGCATCTACTACAGCGATATCCATCTTTAGGTTAAGTTCCTCAGACTTTTCAAGTGCCGCCTCAACGGCTGCGTGTGCTTGTTGTAAGCTTATGTCACTCATGGGTCTTCCTTTTCTACTTTATCCTAGTCACCTCATCATTTTGTCATACAGTGGGACAACAACTGCCGAAGGTGGGATTCGAACCCACACCCTGTTGCCAGGACGGGATTTTGAGTCCCGCGCGTCTGCCAGTTCCGCCACTTCGGCTTTGGTATTGATTATTGTTTATTGATTACGATTTGTCAATTGCTCAAATTGAAGGTGACTTTCGCCGCTGTACTTGTCAGCCAGTACTGAAGTAAAACCAGAAAGGCCCCGCCAGCAAACACCACAGCCCAAAATAGAGGTGCGGTAAGAGTAAATGATACAGGAAACTCAACTTCGTGTCCAATCATGTTACCTGCAATCGCCCATAATGTTATCAAGGCACATATTAAAACCATTACGGCCGAACTGAATATTGCAACTCTTCGAAAATATCCTCTGCTATTTATTTGATTATTCCCTGCAAGTGAAACTTTCCTGCCGGCATAAAAACCGGCAAGGACACCGAGAAAAATACAGCCTATCGGGATACCCATAAAAAAGCCCAACGCGCAGACAGAATAGAATATGTATAATCCGCCAACAATCTTAGCGTTTATTTGATAAGCGTTTTTAACCCACCTCTTGAGAAACAAACAATCGATGATAATCCCAATCGCTAATGCCGAAAGGCCAAGATAGGGGCCTGTTTCGTCAGTAAGCAACCCAGTAAAAAAACAGATAGTCAATAGGGCCACCAGACAAAGCAACACCGGCACTATGCCAAAGAACACACACAACACTAATGACTCGATTATTTTCAGTGTCGTTTTTATAAATCGCCCCATAACACTCCCTGTCAATAATCTAGAAAGACGATATCTTCCGGAATGGCGATGACATCCCTTCTACCAGGTCCAAGAATCTTTTTTATTTCAGTGCTGTGCTTGCCGGTCAGGGCCTTTAGCTCGGCACTGCTGAAATTCGTAACGGCCTTGACATTGTCATTGAGCATAACGACCGCTCCCGCTTCGAACGTGCCCTCGATGGAAACTACACCGCTTGGCAGAAGGCTTTTGCGGTTTTTAACGGCCCGCATCGCGCCTTCGTCGATATTTATTGTCCCGACGGTAACGCTGTTTAGAATCCACCTTGCACGATTGCTCAGTTTTCTCTTGGGCATAAAGACGGTGCCGATTTGCTCACCGGCGATAATCCGGCCGATGACGTTTTTCAGCCTGCCGTCAGCCAGGACCATTCGGCAGCCCGCGTTTGAGGCTATCTTTGCAGCCTCTATTTTGGTTCTCATTCCGCCGCTTCCATGCCTGCTGCCCCTGCCGCCGGCGCTTTTGATAATCTGGTCGGTTATCTCATAGACGGCCGGTACAGCCTGTGCGCCTTTAAATCTTCGTGGATCCCTATCGTAAAGAGCATCGATGTCACTTAGCATAATCAGCAAATCTGCGTCTATTTTACTGGCTACCAAGGCGCTCAATCTGTCATTGTCACCGAAAGCCGTGCCGATTTCATCGGTGCTCACACTGTCGTTTTCGTTGAGAATCGGGACAACGCCGAGTTTATGCAGCGTCTCGACGGAATTGCGAAGATTCAGATAAGTCTTTCTGTTGTTGAGCACTTCAGCAGTTAGCAGGACCTGGGCGACGGTGACGCCATAACGGCCGAATGACTTTCGGTACTCGGCCATCAGCAGGGGCTGGCCGATGGCTGCACACGCCTGACGCATCTTTATACCCTGCACTTTGTCAACCATCTCAAGTTGCCCCGCACCCATACCAATGGCACCTGAGCTGACGATTACGACCTGCCTGTCGCTCCGAAGTAAAGAGCTTATCTGGCGGGCGATGCGGCCGACATAGCCGATGTCAATTTCGATAGTACCTTCCTTCGTAAGTATGTTGGTGCCTATCTTGACGACAATCTTCTTTGCGTTAGTAAAATCCCGCATCTACAGTTCGCAATCCTTGTTCAGCTTTTTGTGTTTGAACTTCTTGGCGCCGCTGCCGGAATAATCAGCTACAATCTGGCCGGAACCCAATAGCTTCCATTTGTGTATTAAGAGCCCCTCCATACCCACAGGCCCGCGGGCGTGTATCTTATTGGTGCTGATTCCTACTTCAGCTCCAAGTCCGTACCGGTAGCCATCGCTAAATCTCGTACTGCAATTCCAGAACACATTCGCCGAGTCAACCAAATCCATAAACTTCGCCGCTTTCTTCTTATCGGCGGTAATGATTGTATCAGTATGGCCGGAACCGTACTGGTTTATGTGCTCGATTGCCTCATCAATGCCGCCAACCACTTTTACAGAAATCACATAATCCAGATATTCCCTGCCCCAGTCTTCCGCGGTTGCAGGCCCTACGTCTATAATTGCCGCTGTCCTTTCGCAGCCGCGAATCTCTACGCTCTTTTGCTCGTATGCAGCCTTAACCCTTGGCAAAAAATCCTTGGCGATTTTCTCATCTACAAGCAGTGTCTCGGCCGCATTGCAGACCGCACAGTACTGACACTTCGAATCAACGGCTATCTTTACCGCCATGTCCAAATCGGCCTCCGCATCCACGTAAACGTGGCATATCCCCTCAGCGTGGCCTAATACCGGTATGCTTGTATTATCCATTATGTGGCGGACAAATTCATTACTGCCTCGAGGCACAAGCAGGTCGATGTATTCGTCCATTTTCAGGATTTCCGCAACTTCAGCCCGGGTTTCCATCAATCCGAGCCAACCCTTGGGGATGCCACCGTTATCTGAGGCTTTGCAAATGACATCGGCCAGGATTTTATTGGTATGCCGTGCCTCACTTCCGCCTTTCAGCAGGACGGCATTGCCGCTTTTTAGGCAAAGGGTCGAGATTTGGACAAGGGCATCCGGCCGAGACTCGAAAATAACACCGATTACCCCGATAGGGCAGCTAACCTTATACAGTTCCAATCCTTCGTCAAGCTCAGTCGCAGAGATTGTCCTGCCCACAGGGTCGTCGATTTTAATTAAGCTCTTAATGCCTGCGAATACATCGGCGATTTTCTGCTCATCAAACTTGAGGCGCTTCAACAGGGGTGCCGACAGATTACTCTTCCCGGCATCGGCCAAGTCCTGCTTGTTGGCTGAGACTATTTCTGCACTATTTTGCCTCAGGGCCTCGGCAATCTTAGCCAATGCCTTATTCTTGACGTCGCTCTTGACCCCCGCCAGTTGAATCGACGCGACCTTGGCCGCCGCAGCTATTTCAGCAATACTCATCTCGATTTCCCGTTGACCATTGATAATTAACCATTGATTACTTATAATTCAGTAGCCGATAGTAAATAATAAACGGTAGATAGTAAATAGTAAATCGCACTGCGGGTGTAGCTTAGTGGTAAAGCCCCAGCCTTCCAAGCTGGTCACGCGGGTTCGATCCCCGCCACCCGCTTTTATCGTACTGGCCTTTACCCCAACGTCTCCAATAGGGCTCTCTAACCTCTTTCCAGCCCGGAGACAATGCTACAGCCCAATCAATTTGAGGCATTGTCAGTGCCGCGAGTGGATCAATACTTAGTTACAATGCGTCTACGCTGCTGTTAAGATTTCCAGCCATCAATTGGCTAGTTTCGCCGCCGTAGTTACGACGGAATTTACACGTTACTGCCAAGAACCCGCAGAAAACTGTGATAAATCATTGGCCTAACCGAATATCCGCTGTTTCCGTAAGCACCGCTGGTTACGGCAGTTAGCTTCTTTTAGCCAAGGTCCTATAATAAAATTTTAAAAAATTTTAAAAAAATCACTTTTCGTTGTTGACAGAGTGGTAGAAAGTGGTAAATTCTCCCAATGCAAGGAAGATAAGTGGAACTATTGCCATGCTATTATTAACAGGCGAATATCAGCACGTAGTCGACAGCAAAAGCAGGGTTCTTATTTCTAATAAGCTGCGGAGTCAGATTGACGCGGAGGAACATGGCAACAATTTCTATGTTGTGCTCGGCGCGAACGGCATACTTTGTCTGTATCCCGAGAAATATTTCGAGCGGATAGCCCTTGCCGTCGCGCCCGAGACCACCGCCCCAGATGAGGCAGTGGCATTCGAGCGCATGAGCTTCGCCCTGGCCAGCAGGGTCGAGCTGGACGCCCAGGGCCGACTCCTGTTGAATGAAAGGCTGCGCAAAAGAGCCGGATTAAAAGACCATGTGACGCTGGTCGGTGTTAGGGACCATATCGAACTGTGGAACAGCAAAGACTGGGAGCAGTATCTGGCCGACCATATGGCCCAGTACCAGAAGCAGATGTCGCAGGCCAGGCAGGTTGTCCTGCAAAAGCAGAACGAAGAGCTTTGACTTTTTCAGTGGAGGCGAATGACAAGGATGGATTCGAATCATTGGCAAATCGTAGAGAGAACTCTTGCAGGCCAAAGGCCGGTTGATGAGGAAACCTTTGCTTCACTTGAGATTCTGACGGAACGACTCCAGCGGGTGAAAAAGCTCGGAAAACCGTTTACCGACATTGGATTTTCATTCTATGTTGACCAGCTTAAAGAACGGAAGAACGCAGTAACCGTGGGCTAAGGCCCAGTAAATGGTGTTTTTGGTCTTTAACATTACAGAAGTATATTATTGCAAGAGAGCACCAAATAGTGCTTTCTGATTGAAAAGTGAACTGCTCGGCGGTTGAACATATTCCGGTTCTTGCTGAAATCTTGGCCGAACAGATAAACTTACCGCCGGATGGGGTGATGGTCGACGTGACCATTGGACAGGGATGTCATAGTTTCCTGTTCGGCAAAAAGTTGGGCCCTAAGGGACTGATCGTTGGCTTGGATGTCGATAAAGATTCTATCCAAAGGGCCCATTTGAAATTAAAAGACCTTGCCTGCAAGGTCTTTTTTATACCTGATAACTTCTCCCGGCTCACAGAGCACCTCCATAAACAGGGCATAGAGAGGGTCGATTTTATACTGGCGGATTTGGGCGTAAGCTCGGTCCAACTGGCCGACGTCGGGATGGGGCTGAGCTTCGCTGAGGATATGCCGCTGGACATGAGAATTGACAAAAGATTAAAGACCACCGCTGCCGATATAGTTAATAAAACAGATGAAAAGTCCTTGGCTGATTTGATTTACAAATTCGGCGAGGACAGGGCCTCGCGCCGGATTGCAAGATTCATAGCGCAGCATCGTCGGAGCCGGCCGATAACCACAACCGGTCAACTCGCTGCGATAGTCTGCAGGGCCATCGGCAGCCCGGCCAAAAAGCGAAGGACCAGGATACATCCGGCAACCAGAACTTTTCAGGCGCTGAGGATTGCGGTCAATGATGAACTTCAGAACCTAAAAAGGCTGCTTGTTTCGGCGCCGCCGTTGCTAAACCAAAATGGGTACATAGCGATTATTAGCTTCCACAGCCTGGAAGATAGATTAGTTAAGAACGATTTTAGAGACAACGCAAAAAGGGGCACGTACAGGATTATCACAAAAAAACCAATTGTCCCATCACAAGAGGAAATAGCAAAAAACGCCCGTGCAAGGAGCGCGAAGTTAAGAATAGCCCGAAGACAATAGAACAAAAAGTGAAAATGGAGTTTCGTTTATGACTTCCGACGCCAAAATCGGATTGCTGTTAGGTCTGGTCTTCATATTTATAATCGCATTTATAATCAATGGGGTCCCTACCTTCCGCAAAGACAGTAACAACAACGAGCTTACCACGAGCATTGTCGGTTCCCACAACAACCCGCCCGGTATCGCAACAAAGGAGCGCAAAGTCAACCGTCAGCTTATCAGTCAAAGCCCCCCGAATCGAGAGCAATCCCTTGCCGCTGTCCCCCCCGCCAAAAGCAATCCAGATCTTCGATTTGAAATGCCCCTGCCGAAAAACCCCGCGCCTATCGAACAGACCAGCCAAGGCGCTGAAATCACGCTGACAGCTGCTCCGACACCACCTTCCCCACCTGTCCCCCAGGACAGTGACGTTAAGCAAGCTAGGCCCCCCAAGGCCCCTTCGCCCACAGTTTATATTGTCCGCGAGGGTGATAGTCTCGCTGATATTGCGGCAAAGCTGTATGGTCCGCAGGAAGGCAATAGAAATGTAAATGTTACAAAGATATTTCAGGCCAATCGCAAGCTGCTGAAGTCAGCCGATGAAATATACCCCGGGCAAAGGCTTATCATACCGCCTCTGTCGGCCTCGCAACCTCAGCAAAGCGGGATTGAAAATATCTTTTCAACGACACTGTTCGAGAAGGTCAAATCCATAGGCCGGAAGCGCCTTACGTCCGACACCCGGCCGGCCGTGCAAAGCAGGGTACATGTTGTGCAGGAGGGGGACAGCCTGTGGCAAATTGCCGCCGATAAGCTTGGAGATGGCAGCCGCTACAACGAAATAGCTAAACTAAATGGCGACGTTATAGATGACGAGGACGCGCTCACGGTTGGTATGCGACTGAAGCTGCCGGCTTGGTAAAGCGCATCGATTCATAGTTGGATTATTGGTAATTAGCTGTCAATAACGCTGCATGAGTTCCCGATTCTGTTTTGTTTTTGTTGTTTTTTACTTCGCGGCCGTTTCGATTTTAGCCATTCATCTGCGCAACATCAACAATCGCACCTTCTATAAACTTTGTGTGCAAAAGGCCCAACACAACCGGCTAAAGCAAGAACTTGGCAACAAACAGCTCCGGCTGGAAAGTTTAATAAACCCTGCCGCCGTCTCGCAGCGTCTTGATTATTGACACAAAACCTGTTTCGAGTCTCATTACAGGTACCGCAAGCGTACCTGTTCACGTGTTTGGGAACCCGGAAAATGGCACTCAGACCTTGGCTGTCGCAAAATGAAGAATCCAGAAGCGTCCGTATAATCACTTTCTTCCTTGTCGCCCTGATTGCAGCGTTTCTCTTCCTCGCAGCTCGCTGCCTTTACCTGCAGTACTTCAAAACCGACTATTACATTGCCGCCTCTATAAAGCAGCAGCAGGCCCGAGCGACGCACAAGCCCCAACGCGGTGCGATACTGGACTGTCGAGGCAGGGTCCTTGCCGCCAGCAACAAAATTCAGACCATCTTTGCCGAGCCGCGAATAATAAAAGACCCCAAGACCACCTCCACCGCGCTTGCCCCTATAATCGATATGGGCGCGCACGATATCTGTAGACTCATTACCGAAAGCAAAAATCCGGGCTTTGCAAAAATCAAGGTCCGAGCCGAAGCAAGTCAGTGTAGCGCCGCCCGTGAAATCTATGGCATCGGCATTCAATCCGACTTCCAGAGACACTATCCGATGGGCCCCCTCGCCGCTCATGTCGTCGGCTTCACAAGTCTTGACAACCGCGGCCTGGCGGGCGCTGAATTACAATACGACAAAGAACTCAGCGGTTTGTCTGGCCGGAATGTCTTCTTCGCCGACGCATTTCGCAGGCCAATTCGGCTAAAACAGCAGAAGGGTATTTTGACAGACGGGGCGGGACTTATTTTGACCATCGACGCTGCCATCCAGCAGATTGCACGGGCCGAACTTATAAGCCAATACCAGAGCTACGAGGCCGAGTCGGCCGTCGCCATCGTCGCCGAGCCAAAGACAGGTGCGATTTTAGCTATGGTCTCGCTGCCCGATTTTGACCCCAACCAGACCCGCTCAACCGACCCGAATAATTTCCGCAATCGAGCGGTGACGGACCCCTTTGAGCCGGGCAGTATCCTAAAGCCGATTGTCGCGGCAATTGCGATTGACGCCACCGCCGTTAGCCTCGATGAGCAAATTTTCTGCGAGAACGGCAGCTACCGTGGCAGAGGCTTCGGCCGAATCGGTGAATACAGGGACCGACAATACGGCGATATGACGATGCGAGAGATTCTGGTCAAATCAAGCAATATAGGAATGGCCAAAATCGGACAAAGACTCGGCAAAGACCGGCTCTACAAAGGCCTGAAGCATTTCGGTTTCGGCAAAAGGACGGGCCTTGATTTGCCCGGCGAGGCCAAGGGAGTCCTCGCGCCTATGCAAAAATGGACAGGCTATAGCGTGACGCGAATACCCTTCGGTCAGGAAATTTCCGTAACGGCCATTCAACTGATTAAGGCCTTCTGCATACTTGCCAACGGCGGACATCAGGTTCGCCCTTACGTTGTCAAGGCAATGGTCGATAACAACGGCGAAATCATCAAATTAAAAAGGCCGTCGCCGGCTTTCGGCTTCGCCATCAAGCCCGAGGTCGCCCGCTGGGTCGTTACCGAGGCAATGACCAGCGTAGTCAATGAAGGCACCGGATTCAGGGCTAGGCTCGAAAAATGGCAGGTATTCGGCAAGACCGGAACCGCCGATATCGCCAAGAGCACTGAAAGAGGTTATTCCGAAAACGACTGCGTCGCCTCCTTCGTCGCCGGCGCGCCTGCTGAGGACCCTGCAGTGGTGGTCTTGGTCTCAGTCCGCAAGCCCAATAAGGCCCTCGGCAAAGGCTATACAGGTGGAATCGTGGCCTCCCCCGTCGCCACCAACATCCTCGAAAAAACCCTGAACTACCTCCGAGTACCGGAAGGCAAGAAGAAGGATTCGGTGCGTATTGCAAAACACGAGCCTTGACCTTGACCCATCCGTGACCAAGCAGCGTTTCGAAAACCTGCCGTTTGTCTCCAGCTTCTTAATCCATCGCAACTTCAGCTTGAGTTTGGCCGATGTATCCGGCGTCGATGCAGAACTGGATAATGTCGCGGGCCAAGGGACCGGCGTCGGCTGAGCCGTGCTGGCCTCCCTCGACGACAACAGCAATCGCAATGCCCCGGCCTGCGCCGTCTTCAGCAAAACCGGCAAACCACGCATGGTCCGGTGCTTCCGTCGAGCCGGTCTTTCCGAAAACCTCTATGCCCTGCCACGCAAAACCTGCCGGCGCAAATTCATTGTAAGCCGTGCCCTCCGGTTCGCTGACAACAGCTCTCATACCATCTCGGACAACATCCAAAGTCGCAGCCGAGATATTCAGATTAAGCGACTCGCAGTTTGTGTCGTTCGCCTCTTCTATAAACAGCCGAGGGACTGTGTAGCGACCTCCCCTCGCGATTGCTGTCATCGCATTAGCTACCTGCAGAGGCGTGGCTCGTAAATTGCCCTGTCCTATGCCGAAGTATCTTCTCTCTCCCGCAACAAGAATTGGTAGCTGCTCAAGAGCTGTAATTGGTCCTTGAGGTTTACTGGTGGAGATTACCCCGGCCGCCTGCCTCATATCTCTTTTTTGTTTCGTCTGGCGAACAGCGGATGGAGTAAGTGGAGTCTTTCGCCCGTAGCCAAACGCAAACAGCCACCCCTGCAGGACCGAAGGCTCGATTCTGTTCGCCAGCCGGGAAAAATAAATATTGCAGCTTCCCTTGACTGCGTTGCGGGCGTAGTTTGGCCCCTTATCATCATGACCCGTCCACGAAAATCTGTTGTACAGCCAGCAGCTTGGCCAGCCGCTCGGCGCCTTTTTGGCGGGACAACCGATAATCTCATCCGGGCTGATTTTGCCGGACTCAAGACCTGCGATAAGAATCAGCGGTTTAACAACTGAGCCGGGCGGGTACTGTTTATTTAGTGCCCGATTTCGCAGCGGCTCATTCGCATCGCGCAAGGCGGCCCCATAGTCTTGCCTGATGTAGTTCAAATCGAAAACCGGCATCGAAACCAACGCCAGAATGTCATTTGTTGGAACCTCAATCACAACCGCCGCCATTGGCGCCTGACAATTCGAATTATGGCTGCAATCCGCCAGATATTCCTCTATTCTCTGCTGAAGCTCGATATCCAGCGTAAGTGTTATGTCCTTGCCAAACCGGCTCTCGGTACGATTTACCAGTTCCTGGTCTATATCGTAAACGACCTGACCGCGCCTGCCGCGCAGCACGGCTTCACAAACATATTCTGCCCCATCTTCCCGTCCACAGACTTCATCGCTCAAATACCTTGATAGTTTGTCGCCTTCAAAAAGCTCTAAATCTTGTTTCTGTGTCGCAGGGCCTACCCAGCCTATTGTCTGAGCGGCAACCGAACCATAGGGGTAAAATCTATGCGCTCTGGGCAGAATGCTGACTCCGTCAATATCCATAAACTCCAGTTGAGCGGTAAAGATATCGGCATCAGTTTTCAGCTCCAGCAGCCGCCAGCTTTTGTCCATTTCTGCGATGTAATCGACCTGAGCTATACGCAGTAAACGCTCGTCTTCATTTGGAAATGTTTTTTCAAAATCAGCAAGCGCCTCAGATTCCGGAATGCTGTCTATCTGACCATTATGTTTTTCAAGTATATTCGGGTCGGGACCACTTCGTACCCAGCCCAAAAAGCTGCGCAAATTCCATGTCCTGTCGTTTATTGTCCTGATTCTGCCTTCAATCTCCCCTCGTTCCAAACCGAAATAGACGCATTTGTCTATTATCTGTTCTAGGTCATCAACCCTGCTTTGCAGTTCATCCAGAACGTTCGCCTGAGCAACGGCTGCTTTATCCTGTTTGGCTGCTGCCTCGAATTTAGCCCGTCGAACGCGCTCATCCATAAACCGGCTGAGCCTGTAGCTGATACAAAGCTGAAATTCCGCTTCATCGGTGGCTAACACTTCCCCCTTCCGGTCCAGGATTTGCCCTCTTATCGTCTTGAGCTGCCGTGAGCGCCCCTCTTGGAGCTTTAATCTTGTTATTTTGTCGCGGTAAAACGAGCCCGATACCAGCTGCATTTGTGTCAGACGTACCACGCAGACTAACAAAAGAACCGCAATCAAAATTACAAAGATTTTGACCCGCTTGTCGTACATATCTCGCTTTTTACTTTCGTCGGAAACGAGGTGTCTTCATACGCATCCACCAGGCCGACGGCAGGAAAAAAAACGGCCCCAACAGACTGGAGTACAGGCTTGACCCAAAGATGACACCATATACGTTGGATGAGGCCGGCTGACCCTTGAGCAGACTTAAAAGGTAAGCCAGAGTCCCTGCCAGTACTCCGGTCATAAATATCGCTGCCGACTGATAAGGTATTTTTTTGATGGAGATAACACGGTGAAGGTATGCCAGCAAAGTGCCGAAAAGACCAAAGCTCAGCGTTTGAGAGCCCATTGCCGAACCGATAATATCGGCGGCGAAACCTACGGTAAAACTCGTTACGATCGCTTCTGATGTGTTGCAGT
Organism: Planctomycetota bacterium; assembly: GCA_020350405.1. Lineage (GTDB taxonomy): Bacteria > Planctomycetota > Phycisphaerae > Sedimentisphaerales > Anaerobacaceae. Next base: position 2,549,661 of record CP070715.1, on the reverse strand, counting down.
AAATAGCGAAAAACACCAAAAGGATTAACAAGAAATCGGGTTTGACGTTCCACCGCGTTGCCGCAAGTATATCGACCATACCCGCTTGCAGCACGGTAACGATAAGAATAAAAACGGCAAACCTAAGCCACCGCATTGTGTATCTCCGGTTACTGTTGCGGATTCATAATGACAACCGCTACCTCGCTTAGCTTTTTTATGTCACAGGCAGGTTTGACCGTTACATCCCACAGCAAAGGGTTTCCGTCGTCCCGCTTACATCCCGCCACTGTCCCTATCTTGATGGCCGTATCCAGCAACCCCGGCTTTTTACAGGCATAAACGTCGTCACCCACTTTCAGTTTGTGTTTTATCGAGAGAAGTTGCACCTTGACCGAATCTTTTCCATCGCCCTGTATGACCGTTTCTACGTCCAATCCCACGATTCTTGCCGCTATGTTGGATGATGGGTCGGTAATCAAATTGACCTTGGCCGTCCGTGCTGAAACCTCCGATATGGTTCCGATGATACTGTTATCGCCCAACACGAACTGTCCCATAGCTAAACCGTCGCTCTCGCCGCGATTGATTATAAGCTTGTTGTCTCCGTCGATTGAGCCTGTTATTACATCAGCCAGCATCAGCTTTGCACCCTCCAACGCGTATAATCTATCGCGCAGCCCCGATAGCTCTTCTACCTTCCTGTGTTTTTGCAGCAACTCTTCTGTAACGTTGGCAAGATGGTTCTGCAGCTGGCCGTGTTCTCTCCGGCTGACAACGTCGGTAAGAGGCTGACGCGTGCGGGCAGAAAGCGAGATGTTCCTGCCGATACTTAAAGGCCACCGAAAAATACGAGCGAAAGCAAACTGAAATTTATTTGTCAGGTTCTGCGGGGCAACTACCAAAATTAACCCGGCTAACGTAAACCACGTAAATACCATTCGTCTTGAAACGGACCCCGCGCGCCTTTTATTATGTCTGGGAACCCAAATTCTGGTTTGCTTCCTTGTCATGTTCGCCACTCGTATCCCATCCATGCCCAGATACGATGCTGTCCGGTTGTCAATCAGTCATGCTTCCGGATTCTCACTTTGCTCTGCTCTGGCATACCGCAAAATAGAAACCTCTACTCCTATCCGTACTCATTGTGGTCCATTGTATCTTTCCACAATTCCAGATTTTGCAGGTATACACTGGTGCCTCGCGCCACACAGCTAAGTGGGTCCTCGACTCTTTCAACCCTCAAGCCGGTCGCGTTCGCCAGCACCGTGTCCATTCCCCGCAGCAGTGCCCCACCCCCGCAGATGTGTACCCCGTTGTCAATCAGGTCGGCCGCCAATTCCGGTTCCGCCTTTTCCAGCGTTGCCGTAACTGTATCTATGATTGCAGCGATAGGTTCACGCAGCGCTTCCCGGATCTCCTCGCTCGTTATAACAATCTTTCTCGGCAGCCCCGAAATGGTGTCTCTGCCGGCTACCTCCATCGTCAATTCCTCTTCCAGCGGAGCGGCTGAGCCAATCTGTATCTTTACCTTTTCAGCTCTTGCCTCGCCGATAAGCAGGTTGTACGTCCTTTTAAGATGATTAATCACCGCCTCATCCATATCGTCCCCCCCTATGCGAATCGATTCGCACGTGGCGATGTCGGCCAGGCTCATTATGGCCACTTCTGTGGTTCCTCCGCCAACATCGACAATCATCGAAGCTGTCGGGTCGGTTATTGGCAGGTCAGCTCCTATTCCGGCGGCCATCGGCTCATCAACCAGATAGACCTTTCGGGCTCCGGCACGTTCGGCGCTATCTATGACTGCACGGCGCTCAACGGCTGTTATCCCGCTCGGAACCGCGATTACCACACGAGGCCTTACAAGACCGCCCCTGCCGTGTACCTTCCGAATAAAGTAGCCCAGCATCGCCTCGGTTATCTCAAAGTCGCTGATTACACCGTCTTTCAAAGGTCTTATCGCGCTAATTGAGCCCGGCGTCTTGCCAAGCATCTCGTGCGCAACCAGACCGACCGCCTCGCCCTCGTTCAAAACGATATTGGTCCCCTTGCGCACCGCAACAACGGAGGGTTCATTGAGGACAATGCCTTTATCCCGGACACAAACCAAGGTCGTGCAAGTACCAAGGTCGATGCCCATATCCATGCTAAACCAGCCTAAGACTGTATCCAGCAGCACAACCGAGTCCCTTCCTGATTTTCAATTGACTATCTTTATATGACAAAAACCAAAATTGTCAATAGTCAATTTTTTTTTTGTGCTACGGGATTTTAAGATAAACGCCGTACTGGTGATGGCACATGAATACTACAAAAAACGCCGTCGCCGCCACCGCCCCCACAGCTAAGGCCAGAATAGCCGTATAGAGGTTATTGGACGCTACTGCCCTTCCACCGCCAACCTGTCCATCTGGACTCATATCCTACCTCATAATAATATAAAACCGCTTTTGCAATCCATCACCGAAGCTGCATACATCTTGCTTTGGCGTTTGCCGGCCCGCAATTGTGCTGTAATGCTTGTCTGTCATGCGGCCCCCAAACACCCTAAAACGCATCCGGGACCCATCTGTCTTTTCGAGTTATCGATTAGGAAACGAAACTACAAACCCGTAGATACGTTGTCACCGATTCTCGGCTGCTGTTGAACAAGGTCAAGGACGCCAACTGCCTCCTCCGCGTCTACGTCTATAATGACAATGTCGCAAAGAAATTCGTCCCCGCGAGTCACGTGGAATTTCATACCCTCCTTGACACCGTCTACCTTGCCGAGCGATATACCCGCCATGGAATTTTTCATGTCCACCGCTGTTACCAGCCCTTCAAGGCCAATATCCTTGACCGCAGGTATCGGCATCGGAGCTGGTCGGGCTGCGGCCCTGTCCGGAGTAACCGGCACCGCCGCAACGGCGGCTTTGCCGAACGGACGCAGGTACTCGTCCAGACGGCTCTGTAAGTCCGTCCTTTCCTCCAGCAGACGCCTCTTTTCCGCCTCCAGCGTCTCTATTATCGCCATCTTTTCAACGAGAGCCACTGTGGTTTCATCAAGCTGTGTTCGTTGTTTGATTTGCTCAGCCTGAACTTCATTTAGCTCCTCCAGCGTATTTTTTAATAACTGCCCCTGCTTGTCGTTAGTCTCGGAGAAATCCTCTACTATGCTTGCCCAGCTGTTTACTTTCTGAAGCAGGCCTGCCTTTTCTCTCTCGGCATCCTTCAGTTGGCCTTGCACTTCGCCAATTTCTACCCTCATTGCGGTCATCTCACTGTTGAGCTTGTCCTCAAGCTGCTTAGCCTGGTCGATTTTCTCATTCACCTGCTTGTTAAGAGATTTGACCTTCTTGCTCAGGCTGTCTCTATCGGCCCTTAAGTCGTCGTATTTTTGCCGGTAATTATCCGCGGTGCCAACATAGGTTACAACGATTCCGCACAGGATAAATGACGACACCGTCAACAAAAGTATCAATATCTTCGTAAGCGTACTCAAAACTGGCTCCTTTCACTGCCTTCTAATTCGAATCCCGTCTCACCGCCACAAATTCACATCGGGCTATTATACCGTTATAATTAATGATATTTTACGCTTTAGACGCCAAAAGGTCAAGTTATTTTTAGATTTCCACCCCCCTATTTTTCCCAGATAGCCTAAATAAAGCCGACAATTAAGTCTGACAATGAAACCGTAAGTAGACAGCCCTCAATAGCTCAATCCCTCATTGTGCACTCAAAAACGGCTTTAGCAGCCGCTAAACGCACAAATTTTGACTCATCCTGCAGAAGCCCGGGCAAAAATCGCCTGACAGGCTCTGTGCAAATTTGCCCTATCGCAAGTGCCGTCAGGACCTTAACACGTTCGATGCCCTTTTTATTCAGCCCGCCAAGCTGATTTTCCCCAAAAACATCGAGCACCACAGCTTCCCCCATGCTGTCTCCCAGCATCCCGAGTTGTTCAGCCGCCGCCAGGCGAACCTCCAACACATCGTCATCCAGCTTTGTAATAATGGAATCCTTAGCTCTGGCTGTACCCAACGCCCCCATTGCTCGTATACTAACAACTCTGTCGTCATTGTAACCGCTTTGAAGCATCGCCAACAGTTTTGGGAATATGCGCTCATCACCAAGCCTTGCTATCGCTTCCGCTGCGTTAAATCTGACCTTGTCATCCGAATCCTCGTGGCGCAGGGCCCAGTACAAAAACTTCAGCGCACTTCTGTCTCCGCTCTTGCCAAGAAGTAGTGCCGCATTGGCCCGGACCTTCTGGTCGTTGCTGACTATCGCTTTGCGAACGACTTCAAGGCTGTCAGGCGAGCCAAGTTTGGCCATAGCATAGGCCGCGGATATCTTCACATTTTCGTCCTCATCCCCCAACAGTAGTCCAATCTCACTGCTCGCAAGCCTGTATTCCAAATCACCCACGGCCAAAGCGCCTAAGAAGCGAACAGGAACAAAGTCATCCTTCAACAACCGTCGTACTTTAGGCATCAACTTGATTCTTTTGGTGCCAGCTACGACTTCGATAGCCTTGGCCCTGACTTGAGGACTGTCGTCGGCCAGGCCGTCACGGATAACTCCGGTAGCTTCAGGAACAAGCTTGTGAGCGGAGATGGCAACGGGATATCCGTAACTTGTTTGCTGCGATTTACCGCACCCGAATATAAAAAACGCCGTGCAACAAACACACAAAGTCCAAATAAGATAAAACCTCAATCTTCTGGTCATCACTTTTAACCTTTGGTACTTGTAAGCCTAATTCTCCTTTTTGTGCCGCCGCAAAGAAACAGCATATTTCGTATTTCGGATAAATCTCGCCGAAGTCGGCACTATTATTAGCAAAAAAAGACAGAACGCACAAAAAAAATCCAGCCATTGGCCGTATCTGCTGAAAAAGGTGGTCCTTTTATCTATGGCGACCCTGTCGATAAACCAGCCCGCGCAGGCCGTCCGCGCCATAGCCTCACCCGGCAAATTACCCGCCTGATACCCATCTTTCACTCGCCCCAGGCTGTCTATCAAGCAGCTTACACCGGTATTGACGCTTCGCACGACGGCAAGCCTGTTTTCAACGGCCCTGAACACACAAATAGCCGCGTGCTGGGCCAGTTCTGTGCTCGGAACAATCTTTTCGTCTTTAAGCTGCACGAACCAGCCGTCATTACTTATGTTCACCAGCCAGTCGAGGCGTTTTTGCCCCTGTTCACCCCTCGCAAACCTTCGGGCAATTTCAGGGACCGCATCCTCATAACAAATCATTACGCTGAATCTGTAAATCCGTTCGTTCTCCCCTTCGCCGCTGCTCATTTCAAAGACAGTATATTCTGTCCCCGCGTCAAGCGAATAATCATAGTCGTAGGGCGTAAACATCATCAGCAAATTGTATAGCGGGGGCAAACTTTTCCTAAACGGCACGAATTCGCCGAATGGAACCAGGTGAATTTTGCTGTACTGTTTATCCGATTGCTCACCATCCGGCCCATACAGAAACGCCGAGTTATACCTCGCCAGCGAGGCTGTCGAAACCCCCCGTTGCCGCAGTTGCGCCCTGTATCCCCCGACAAGTACAAAAGCCATGTTTTTAGCATGTTCCCTGATGACCTTATCGTAAAGCTCGTGA
>CP070715.1:2517653-2543971 GCA_020350405.1 Planctomycetota bacterium | reverse complement strand
CGGTGGGGGCTTTTTGAGAATTTTCAAATTCCTCTTATTACCACGTCGAATCTCTAAGTGTGGAGCCGATGAGTTATCCGTTATTAGGGACTGGCGCACCCGATTTCTAACCAGTGTCGAGCCAGGACGGCGAGGTCTGCCATATCTACGTCACCATCGGGCGCAGTTAATGGCTCGAGGTCGGCCCCATCGCAATCGTCTGAAAGCGCACAATCGGAATCAAGCCAATAGTCGGCGAGGATAGCGAAGTCGTTGAAGTTTACAGTGCCGCCGCCATCGACATCTGCTCCGCCGCATTTTTCTGGTGTGACGATCCAGACGATTGAGAGCGGCAGAGCCAAATCGTTGGCGTCCGCGAGGCTTGTAGCAGAAATAGGTCCGTTGCTGTCATAGGGAATCTGCGCGAGATTTGGGTCATAGAACTGCGGTATCAGGGAGAGATTGCCGGGTAAGGTGGTTACATACTCGGGCATACTAAAGCCAAGGATCCAGAGTGTGCCGCTGTTGGGGTCCTCGGTGATGTCGGTTATGTGCCCCATATTGTTTATTTGGATAGACCGGTCCAGCGTAAGGTCGTTTGTGAATAAGCTATGCACCGAGACAGAATTGGCATCCGGAGAATTGGCATCCGGCTCGCCGTCGGAAGAGCCCAGATAAAGCCGAGCATTATCATAAGCTGAACAGCAAAGTCCGACGGGTGCGTAGATGCCCAGACCCTGCAGTTCGCATTTATCAGCCAACTGTCCGTTGCTGTCATATACCCGCAGGATGTCACTGTTGTTTTCGTAGCAGGTATTGAGAATGTAGACCTTTCCTTGGTTATCCACTTCGATTTCGCGCAGGTTGTTGGCGTCCTGATTGTCATGAGGCAGAGGCGGGTCATCATAGAGCGTAACAACACTGTAAGGGGGTGTCTGACCAGGAGCCAGCTGAAGCTTGGCAGAAGCGACATAGGGGTCATTGATGCCGGGGTCAACCACCACCGGTGTAACATATGCATACCCCGCCGAGTCGAAGGCGGCATCGAGAACAGGCCTGCCCCAGGTATCCTCTCCCTGGTCCTGAAAGCCGACATAAACCGTGGCGGAGCCGCCGTAACGTGGGTCTGGGTTAATAGGGTAACCAGCTCCTCTTGGTATCACCGAGTTTTGGTCAGAGATGCGGACCAAACCATCTTGGAGATTTAGTTGATAGAGTTCTCCGGCGTGGTCTCGCACAAGTTTAAGGTTGACGCGGTCATTGTCCATGGCGAAAGGCCCGCTGACGAAGTTGCCCTCGTCGTCTAGGCCATAAAGCCGGTCGGTCATGAAGTCCTGTTCGGCAGGATTGTATCTTTTGCCGCTGACGAGAAGAGCCCCTTCGAAGCCGGCAGGCCCACCTGAGGCTTTTGGCGGTATCGTGGCTGCCGAAGCCGCTTTTTTGCTGGAACTGCACGGTGTCATGCAAAGGTTGAAACAGAAACTGGATATCCATCCCTGCGAGTCCATATACTGGCCCCAGTCCCATCCCATCAAATCCGTTGAGCCCACGTAGCCATCATCGGCAAACTGAGAATTGAGGCAGTATAACGCCTGGCCTTGTTTGTTGTTGCCAGAAGACGGTTGTCCGAATTCACCGAGGACGGTGAGGAAGTCCCTTGCCGATACGGCAAAGTCTCCTGTCACATCGCCGCAGTATACACAGGCAACAAAGGGGTCCCAGTTGTTGATTAGTATGTACGTTCCCTCGGGGCCGATTAACTCCAGTTCCATTCGCGCGCCTCGGACGAAATTAAGTGTGCCGGTGGGGACGGTTCTTTCAAAGATTCCGAAGTGGTCGCTGCCTATTGAGCCGTACCTGCCGGCCGGGGGTGGCAACAGGCGGGCAACCTCGATGTAATGGTCGAGACGGTTGGGGTCGTGGTGTTCCAGAAGTTCAGGGACATCGGACAGATAAACCACAAGTTCAGCCATTGCGATATTGGGGTCGGAGGTGCCGAAGATATACTCGAAGCGAATCAGGATTTCATCTTCGCCGCCCTTGGCGAACAGGCCCTTGGCGCGGGCGTTAACGACAAGGCCGGTGTTGGCATCGAGCAGGTTGGTCATTTTCATCATTCCGTTGGGATCGGGGGGGCTGCCCTCAATGCGCTCCACGTGAATCCTGTTATTGTTGGGATCCTGAGGGTCCTCGTAGTTGTTGTGCCTTACCCGGATTAGGAATTCAATGTAATCGTCAAGAGCGATGTTACTTAGAGAAAATCCCAAAAGCGGTTCGGCGGTGGTAGAAGCGTTGGGTTCAATGGTCAAATTCTCATAGTAGATGCGATTGAACGCGGTATTGAAAATGGAACCCTCACGGAGGATGAGTTCCTTGACATAGAGGACTTCATCTTCCGCCCCGAAGATGTAAGGCGGCTGGAAGCTTGTTCGGTTGGCTACGGTCATTTTGGCATCCGCGATGAGTTCCAGGCGCTCAATCGTCCATGTTCTGAGATTGCAGTCAGGGATGGTACCCGGCGCGACCTGGCACATAAATTCACAGGGGTCACATGAGTGGCTAACAAGGCCGTCCTCGCCCCGCGCCTCAAAGACTCCACCTTGGTCTTGGCTGACGCCCTCGGTTCCCGTGACGAAGATTTGGTTACCCTGCATCGCTCCGACAAATGTCGATGGTTCGAGGTTGATATAGCGGTCACCGTTGGAGTTAATCCTGTTGTATGCGCAGGTAACATTATCCGCAAGGAACAACTGTCCGTATGGAGCTGCGGCGTCGACGGTTATTACACTGTCCGTAATACTCGTGTTGTCCTCGAAACTGGCGACGGTGACATTGAGATTTGTATTGATGATTTGAGCGTTATCTCGAACCGACAGCGGACCTTCGCATTGGATTTGGCCGTTGGCATTGGGATCGTTAGAGTCGGCAAGGTCGATAACCGCATTACCGGATATAACCAGCTCGGTGTCAATATCGACCTGAACGGACCCGGGACCGGACAAATTGCAGTCGATGGTGGAGTCTCGCATGTGCATAGTGGCATCGGGGTCCATTTGTAGGGTGCCGTTGCCCGTGAGATTGTTGGAGATGATTTGGACAGTGCCGACAATCAGAGGGCTGTTGCCCTGCACCCAAATGCCATCGGGGCTATTATTGGTGAAGGTACAGTCGGCAAGGATGGGGCTGGCGAGATTACAGTAAAGTCCGCCGCCCTGGATTGTGGCGGTATTTGTTGTGATTACACAATTTTGGATTTGCGGACTTGAATTGGCACAGCGGATGGCCCCGCCGTATGCGGCCCAGCCGTTTGTAATGGTAAAACCTATTAATATTGAATGTTGTGTTTCTCCTGAGTGAAAGTCAAAGCCGCGCCCTACCGCCTGGCAATCTATGATACAGTTGGCCGAGCCATTGAGGCTCCGGACGGTGATTCCTTTGCCGGCGAAGTCAATATCGTGATTGCCGGCGCCGGTGTAGGTTCCGTCCAGGACGATTACAGCATTTCCGTCCATGGCATCGACGGCTTCCTGAATCGAGTCAAAGGGGTGTGCCTGACTGCCATCCTCGAGCGGGTCACTGATGTCCGGGTCGCCCGGTCCCGGGTCGCCCGGCGCATCATCGTCGACATAATATGGACTGGGAAGCACCTCATCGCAGCCTATATCAACGTAGGGGCCCATGACTCGCGGCTCACCGTCGATATCGGTCTGACCATTGTAGTAACCGTTCGGGTCTCCAGCACTAACGCACGGTGAACCAGCCTGAAGATGGTAATTGTCCGGCTGCAACTGCGGATCATCGGCTATATTGCCGGAGCCCCAGGTGACTGAGCTTGAGCCATCGTAGTAAATGCCCGACGAGGAACCTTGAATGTCGCAATAACTGATGGAGACAGAGCTACTGGACTGCAGTGAGACCTGTGGGCCATTAGCGGCGGTATTGGCCCAGAAGATGCAGTTTATCACGGTTGAACCGCTGAGGTCATTTGCCAGGCCGCCACCGTAGCTGACCGCGTTATAGGCTAAGTTGCCCGTGAAGGTGCAGTTAATAATTGTTGCGCTACTGTTGGAGCCGTTGTGAATCGCGCCGCCGAAGTTACCTGTGGAATTGCTGGTGAAGACACAATTCCTTACGGTCGGGGTGCTGTTTTGGTTGTACATAGCGCCGCCGGCGTTAACCGCTGAGTTGCCGCTAAAGATACAGTTTGTAACCATGGGTCCGCTCTGCTTGTTGAATACTGCGCCGCCTCTCTTGGTGGTGGTATTGGTTGTGAAGGTGCAGTTTTTTATGGTCGGGCTGCTCTGATAGTTGGATACGGCGCCACCGTAACCATCGGTGCCGCTGCCATTGGCATTCCCGGCCGTGATGATGAAGCCATCGAGGACGGTGTTTGGGTCAACGTAACTGGTCGTGACAACGTGGCGGCTGTTATCGCCGTTGTTGGTGAAGCCGACATCGTCGCCGTTTAGGTCACCGCTTAGTATGGTAGGATAGGTACCGGCATCGCGGTCGGCCCATAGCCCTCCGCCGGTCGGGAACCCGCCGTAAACTTCTATGCCGTTGATAAGGGCGAACGTTGCAGTGCGGTCGCCGCTGCCATTCGGGTCAGCCAGGCTCGCATCGGGCTTGTATGTGCCCTGAGCGACCCAGATTTCGTCGCCGCCTGCAGCGGCAGCCAAGCCGTCCTGAAGATTTTTGTAGGCGTTGGCCCAGTTTGAGCCATTGCCGTTCTTAGTGGCGTCGACGTAGATTGTTTTCCCAATAGAGATTACAGGTGTAAGTAACACAATAAGTATTGTTGAAGTTAACAGCCACGTCTTCACACTGACTTTGTTGTCCATTATCAATCTCCCTTAGTAAACAAGATGCTGTAAAAGCTCGATGGCCTGTAAAATGAGGGGGTAGACTTCGGCTTGTCCTTCACAGGTTATGACCCAGTCGTTTTTGTCGGGGCTGCCTGTATTGGCACAGCCGTCTATGTGGTCGAGAAGGTCTCTCTCCAGTTTATCCATCGCACTCTGGTATCGTCCCTGCTCTATCATATTGAGTACCGTAGTTATCTTGTTAATCATGGAATCACTTATTACGTTTTTGTTCTTCAAGCCCTCCGGGTCGAGGTTGTGAATTGCGTCGATGCCCTCAAAAAGCACTGCCACCACCGCGTCGTGGCCGGAGATCGCTTCGACGGTGATATTGGCAGGGTTGCTGTCGACAAAGCCGTCATTGACGACGAGGCTGACCACATACAAACCGGGCTCGTCCGGCACAAAGCTTGTCTGGGGTGAGGTTGGATCGGCAAACACGGCGGTACTTCCCGGCGGTACCGATGTAAAGGCCCAGCTGTAGGTAAGAAGGTCGCCGTTGGCGTCGGAGCTAGCGCTTCCGTCGAGTAGGACCGTATCGCCTGTGATAACCGCCTGGCTGGGGCCGGGGTCGGCTACAGGTTTTACGTTGTCGAAACCTACGGTCACAGAATCAGGGTCGCTTGCCGCTGCGAAGATATCAGTCACGACGAGCGTTATGACGTAGTCGCCGTGGATATCAGCCACGAAGGTTGGGATTGGCGAACACGGGTCGGATAACTCCGTGATGCTTTCGACGGGCTTTTGCGTGATTGTCCAGAAGAATGCTATGTCGTCACCTTCGGCATCATAGCTCTGTGTGCCGTCAAGCTGGACTGTGGTTCCCACTTCGATTATGGCCTGGTCGGGGCCGGCGTCGGCCACAGGAGGGGTGTTGAAGGTGCTTACCAGAACGTAATCGGGCGGGCTTTGTCCGCCCCGGTTATCGGTTACGATAAGCTCGATAGTATAGTCGTCAAGCATGTCGGCCGTAAACGATGGGGCCACCGCATTGTGGTCGGATAACACGGCGGTACTTCCCGCGGGCTTTGATACTATCTGCCAGGAGTAAGTTAACGGGTAATCCTCGTCGGGGTCCGAACTTCCGCTGCCATCGAGGGTGGCTTGAGTTCCCACCTGGACCGTCTGGTCTGGCCCTGCGTCGGCGACGGGAAGCTGGTTTATCCAGCCGGTGCGACGAACCCAGGGAAGATTGTCCTGGCCGTCGGTGAAGACGAAGGGATTATCTACAAACCTGTCGCTGTCGGCATCGGGTGCGGTCCAGTTGCTCCAGTGGTTGCCGCCTGTCGGTTCGGGGAGGTTGAAATGATTTCCACTTACCGAGTAAGCATAGGCCTGTGTCCCGTTATCTATGAAATTGTTGTTGTAGATTTCGTTGTTGTTGCTGTTGTAGTAGAGATAAATTCCATAGTAGTTGTCTGAGGAGGTACTGCCTGTCACGACGTTGCTGCTGCTGTTGTAGTAGAGGTAGATTCCGATGTAGTTGTTTGAGAAAATGTTGTCCGTCAGGGTGTTTGTGCTGGAATTGTACAGGTAAATTCCGTAGTTATTGTTCCAGTTGGAGATATTAGCTGAGAGGCTATTGCCGGTGGAATTATAGAGGTAGATTCCATCGGTACTGTTTGAGTTGGTGGTGTTGCCTGAGAGGCTGTTGTTGTTGCAATTGTAGTAGAGATAGATTCCGAGGTTGTTGTTTGAGGAGGTGTTGCTGGTCAAGGTGTTGCTGCTGGAATTGTACAGGTAGATTCCGGAATAATTGTTTGAGAAGGTGTTGGTGGTCAGTGTGCTGTCGGTGGAATATCTGAGGAAGGCTCCGGAATAGTTGTTTGAGCAGATATTATCTGAGAGGCTGTTGCCCATGGCATCGAAGACGTAGAGGCCATAGGTGAATCCCTGAATGTCCAGGTTGCTGATAGTAACGCCCGTTTTTTGATAAAGGTAAACTCCGTGACCGGAACCGGAGCCGGTCACCGTGTATCCGGCGCCATCCAGCGTAAGGTTGTCCTCATCTATCTGGATTGTCTCGGACACATCGGAAGTGAGGGTGTAAGTCCTGCTGCAAGGGTCCCATACGCCGATGGAAGTATCGCCGGGTAAAAAAATTGTGCTCGGTCTGGGCTGGATGAAAACCAGATGTGGCTCTAAGAGGTCCTGCGTATAAGTATATCCGCCGCTGGCGTCGGTGGTGATAGTTGTGCCGTTATGGTAGCTGTCCTCGTACTGGTAATAGTCGGTCGAGGGCTCAAAGCCGCCGAGTGTTATCTGTGCCTCGGTCGCCTGCTCCGCTGCCTCGATGTCAATGATAACCATCTGGGGCACGGACTCCAGGATGAGGTGCACTGGTTGGCTGCTTTGCAGTGTTATATTCAGGTAATCGCTGTCGGTGACCTCGAAGTGTGTTCCGGTGTCTTCGATTGTCCCCGGTATTTCGGGACCGGCTGCTGTAGTTGCCGCGGTGGCATTGCCTTCTTGGGCCGTGGCGGGAACTGCCAAGGCAGACGGCAGCAGACCTGCGAGCAACAGACACAAGGCAACTTTTCTATTCGAACGGTTCATAATTGTTCCTCCGTTAAAAGGTCAGGATGAAACTTGCTTTTCCTTAGAACTTCCATCGGGTCACAACATAACTTATTCTCCAAGCCTTCTCCGTGCTCGGCTCAGACAACCGCCACACTTCTATGGGGGAGACATTCCGTTGGGAAACACACACATCTGTTCCCTTCTCCATAAAATCGTTAAGGTACGTGCTCGGGCAAGAAAAGTCAAGGAGATTTCCAGATTTTGGCATTCTCCTGTGCTTTTGCGTGCTGGCGGGCCGGCGGTCCTTCCAAACAGAGATTTGGGTACGTGTTTTGATTTGGAGGTGTCTATAGGGCACGGGGAGGTTTTTTGTGGGTGGCGGGTCAAGTTTTCCGGGCTCCAGGTCGGAGTCTGGGGCCTTCGCCACGCTGCGAGGGCAGGAGGGCGGGGGTGTTCGCAAAATGGGGAAGAAAAAACGCAAAAAGGTGTTTACACGGCAAGCAGTGGAATTATACTTTTGAGGAATTGCGCCGTCCAAGCATCCTCTTTGGGGCGTCAAGGGTGAAGTCTGTTTGGTGAAGTTCGCTAAAAGAGTAAGCGACTGTGTATAAGTCGGCTGCTTGTGGGGACATTCACGTTGTGTGTTGCAGAGGCTGTAGAGATTTTGGCTGTGAAGCAAAGCGTCGAAAATGCGCGAGATGGAAGATCTGCTCGCCGGCCCGGCAGTAGAGGTAAAGAGTTGGAACTTAATTGCGGATTTTGCGAACGTTACGCAAACCGCAGGAAAGGAGGTGAAGCAAAAGAGTGACAGGATAAAAAAAGCATTTGTGAAAGGTGGTACTGAGTTTGTGTGTTTTACAGGGTTTTAATTAAGAGTTTTTGAAGGAGGTGTATTATGTGTAAGAGAATAAGGTTTTTAATGGTTTTTGGGGTGCTGCTTTTGGTGAGCGGGGCCGCACAGTCCACCACGTACTATGTCAGCCCTGACGGGAACGACAATAACTCGGGGACAAGCCCCGGGGAGGCATGGGCGACGATAGCCAAGGTGAACACGGTGGCGTTTTCACCGGGTGATTCGATATTGTTCGAGGGCGGCGAGACGTTCAGCGGCGGTATGGATTTTGATTCCAGTGACGCTGGTACGCCAGCCAACCCGGTAACGGTGGGCTCGTATGGTACGGGGAGAGCGACAATCAGTTCGGGCACCGACAACGGGATTTACGCAGTTAACTGTGCGGGCTTTTTTATAGCGGATTTGGTCTTTGTTGGTTCGGGCTCCGCAATGGGTATTCGCTTCGCCAACACCCAATCCAGCGGCACATTAGAGTACATTTACATTGACAATGTTGATGTGAGTAAATATGACCGAGGACTCAATGTATCTGCGGCTGAAGGCGGCATATACAGAGATATCCAGGTTACTAACTCAGACTTTCATGACAACGACATCTATGGGGCGACAAGCTGGGGCCAGTGGCCACCGTCCGGCTACGCGATTGAGGACTGGTATTTCGGTGACTGCAAGTTCTATAACAACCGTGGTGTTCCCGGTGTGGAGCCGCACTCCGGCAACGGGCTTGAACTGTGTAGCGTCAATGGGGCAACAGTCGAGTTCTGCGAGGCGTGGAACAACGGTGAGTTGAACGACGCTTCCGGCGGCGGTCCGTTCGGCATCTGGGCATGGGACGCGAAGGATATCCTGATACAGTTCTGTGAGTCACACCACAACAAGACGGCCGGCGGCGACGGCGGCGGCTTTGACTGGGACGGCGCATGCCAGGACAGCGTGATGCAGTACTGCTACTCACATGACAACCACGGAACAGGGTACCTGATATGCACATTCACAGGTACAGTGCCAAGCTTCTTTAACAACACGGTTCGGTACTGCATCAGTGAGAATGATGGAATAGCATCCAGAGGAGCCATGGGTTCAATTCATTTCTGGGCAGGCAAGACAATAGAGGGTACGAAGATATATAATAACACGTTTTATGCCTCGTCTGCAACGCGCGGTGGGGCATTCAGGGTCACCAGCGGGGGTATTAACAACACGGAAGTTTACAACAATATCTTTCTGACCGACCCCGGCAAACGCGTTATTTATCTGAGCAATACTGGCAGCTACTATTTCAAGGGTAACTGCTACTGGTCATCAGGCGACCCTCTGGATATTTACTGGGCCGGCACAACGTACACGAGCCTTGCTGCCTGGCGCAATGCCACCGGTCAGGAGATGCTTAGCGGGCAACCTGTAGGGTTTGAGTGTGACCCGTGCCTGATAAGTCCGGGTTACGGCGAAACCGTCGGCGACCCGTGCCTGCTTTATACGCTTAGCGCTTACAAGCTTATGAGCACGTCACCGCTTATCAACGAGGGCCTGGACGTTAACTCACTGTTTGGCATTGACCCCGGGACGGAGGATTTCTTCGGGACAAGCACTCCGGTGGACTCCAACTACGACATAGGAGTGCACGAGTACGTGGCCGGGCCACCGGATACTACTGCACCGGAGCCTGACCCGCCGACATTCGAGAATGTGCCGTATGCCTCGAGCGAAAGCGTGGTTACAATGAAGGCGACAAGGGCGATGGATGAAAGCGGCGTGCAATACTACTTCGACGAGACCTCGGGTAATCCCGGCGGTTCCGACAGCGGCTGGCAGAACGGCTCACCTTATGAGGATGCGAATCTTAGCGGTGGATATACGTACACCTACAGAATCAAGTACAGGGACAAGAGCAGCAACCATAACGAGACCGGCTGGTCGGCAACTGAATCTGTAACGACGCCCACCGGCCCCCCCACCACTCTGCTTAGTGACGGCTTCGAGAGCGGCGGCCTCACACAAGGCGGCTGGACCACCTCGGGCGACGTGGATGCCACGAACAAAGATTCCTACAGCGGCACGTATAGTGCAAAACTCGGCAAGAATTCCTGGATGGAGAAGGCTATCGATATGACTGGCTACACTGCTGTGCATGTTAAGTATGCCCGCAAGACAGTAACAGCAATTTTAGCTGTCAGATGGTGGAACGGCAGCCAGTGGATTGAGCTTGAGACGACGCGAGCCGGCTCGTGGGGCGTTAAGGACATAGCGTGTGGGCCGGGAGCCGACAACAATGCTGACTTTAAGATAAGGTTCACCAGCGGTGGTGAGCATCCAAACAAGCATTATTCTCTTGTTGACGATGTTGAAGTTACTGCTTACTCCGTCGGACCGACGCCGACACCGACACCAACACCAACGCCTACGCCTACGCCGACACCGACACCGACACCAACACCTACGCCGACACCTACGCCGACACCTACGCCGACACCGACGCCTACGCCGACACCAACGCCAACACCGACACCGACGCCGACACCGACACCAACACCAACGCCGACACCAACACCGACACCAACACCGACGCCAACACCTACGCCGACTCCGACACCAACGGCGACTCCAACGGTTATTTTCAGCGAAGATTTCGAGAGCGGCGGCTTTACCGAAGGCGGCTGGGTCACTGGTGGTGCAACCGTTATCGACGAAGGGATTGGCCGCGGCTATTCTGCAAGAATCAAGTACTCTGGCTTCATTGAAAAGGCACTTAGCACCGTTGGCTACAGCAACATACATGTTAAGTATTGGCGGCGGACTGTGGGTTATGATGCCGGTGAATACCTGTTTGTTGAGTGGTGGGACGGCAGCGAGTGGACTGAGCTTGAGCACACGCAGGCTTGGGGCACTGTGGAATATAGCTGTGGTTCAGGTGCCGATAATAACGCTAACTTCAAGGTAAGATGGCGCACCAACAGCGATAAAAACCCTGAGTTTGCCAACGTTGACAATGTCGAGATTACCGGTGTAGCCAATTGATGCGTACTATAAGGCGTGGCGGTCGGCAAGGCCGCCACGCTATTTGTGAACTGAAATTATTATTTTGTAAGGATTTGGCCCCGTCGAAGGAAAGGAGGTGAAGAATTGACGGGCGGGAAGGTGACGGACTGTTTTTTGTAAAAAGCCATTTTTGAAGGAGACTTTTTATGCGTAAGAAATTATGTTTGGCAGCAGTTGTTGTAGTGCTTGTCTGGGGCGGCGCAGCGAGTGCAACGACCTACTACGTCAGCCCCACGGGCAACGACAACGACGCGGGTACTTCGCCATCGACGGCGTGGCAGACAATTGCCAAGGTAAACTCTGTGACGTTTTCGGCCGGCGACAGCATATTGTTTGAAGGTGGCGAGACGTTCAGCGGTTCTCTTTACTTTGATGAGGGCGGCACGTCGTCGAGTCCCATAACGGTAGGCTCATACGGGACGGGCCGGGCAACAATCAGCTCAGACAGCAGCGACGGGCTACACGTGTATGAAGCCGGAGGATATGAGGTAAAGGACCTGATATTTGTCGGTTCGGGGCCACTTGACCCAGACGGGGGCAGTGGTGTAAAGTTTAAGTCGGACAAAAGCAGCGGCAGCAGGTTCGATTACGTTCGCATCGACAACGTGGACATCAGCCAGTATCACTGGAAGGGAATCGCTTTTGCAGCGGGTAACGGCGTCGGGTACAACGACGTGGAGGTCACCAACTCAGACCTTCATGACAACGGGGACTACGGAATGACCACCTGGGGCGACTGGCCTCCCGGCAGCGCGAAGGCACACACGAATTTCTACGTTGCTGACTGCAGAATCTACAACAACAAAGGTATTCCGGGCAGGCAGCCGCACTCCGGCAACGGCATTGAGATGGACGACATAGACGGTTCGTTAGTTGAGTTCTGCGAGGCGTGGAACAACGGTGAGTTGTGTGATGCATCCGGTGGAGGGCCTTTCGGCATCTGGCAATGGCAGGTGGACAACGCCGTGATTCAGTTCTGCGAGTCGCACCACAACAAGACGTCTGCGGGCGACGGTGGCGGATTCGACCTTGACGGTGGCTGTCAAAACAACATTATCCAATACTGCTACTCGCACGACAACTACGGGACGGGATACGGTGTTTTCCAAATCAAGAAGGCCCAGAGCCACACTAACAATGAGATTCGATATAACATCGGCGAGAACGATTCTCTTTTCAACAAACACGGTGCGGTTTATTTCTGGGCGTCCCCCGGCACAAGCATTTCGAACGCGGACGTGTATAACAATACTCTGTATAAGCCGGCAAAGGGCGCGACGATACTAGCCTGGACAAGGAACTTCAGCAACATCAACCTTTACAACAACATCATCATGAGCACCGTAGACAAGCCTGTTATACAGCTTGAGAATGCTTCGGCTTTCGACTTTTTGGGCAACTGTTACTGGGCGGACGGCAACAGTCTCGAGATCAGGTGGGGCAGCCAAACTTATACAAGTCTGGCGGCCTGGCGCAGCGCCACGGGCGAGGAGATGCTGGGCGGTCAGCCGGTTGGTCTGGAGGCGGACCCGTGCCTTATGGGCGGCAGTGGCGATACCGCGTTCAGACTGAAAGATGTATCACCTTGTATTAACCAAGGTATAGACCTTCAGACGGAGTTCGGAATAGACCCGGGGACGCGGGATTACTTCGGGACAAGCATTCCGCAGGCCGGGGGGTTTGATATAGGCGCGCACGAATCCACCAGTGCTGGACCTACGCCTACACCGACGCCCACACCAACTCCAACGCCTACACCGACACCGACGCCTACACCGACCCCAACTCCAACGCCAACGCCAACACCAACGCCAACACCAACGCCAACACCGACTCCAACGCCTACTCCTA
Organism: Planctomycetota bacterium; assembly: GCA_020350405.1. Taxonomy (GTDB): domain Bacteria; phylum Planctomycetota; class Phycisphaerae; order Sedimentisphaerales; family Anaerobacaceae. Next base: position 2,530,870 of record CP070715.1, on the reverse strand, counting down.
CACCAACACCGACTCCGACACCAACGCCGACCCCGACCCCGACACCTACACCTACGGGAACGCCGGGTCCGACTATTTTCAGCGACGATTTCGAGAGCGGCGGCTTTGAAGAGGGCGGCTGGACCATAGAAAGCCCTTCCGACGCGACGGTTGAGGACTGGTGCGGCTACCAGAGTACGTACGGGGTAAAGCTTAAAGCAGTTACTTGGATAGAGAAAGCGGTCAGTACGGCCGGCTACAGCGGAATCCACGTAAAGTATGTCCGCAAGACCAGCGGTCTTGACAGCGGTGAGTACCTGTATGCCGAATGGTGGGACGGCAGCGACTGGAACGAGCTTGAGGCGACTCAGGATACCGTCTGGACCGAGAAGGACCTGACCTGTGGTTCAGGAGCCGACGACAACGCGAACTTCAAGGTGAGATTCCGGCTTAACTCCAACAAAAACAATGAGCCTGGTTTCCTTGACAATGTGGAGGTCACAGGCACACAGTGATGCTTTTGAAGTCGGCCTTGAGGATGAGAGGCTGTTTTTTGAGCGTGGCGGTCGTTACGGCCGCCACGTCTTTTTAAGAAGCGCAGAGCCAGGATTGTGTAGGACTGGGGACAGGTGCTGAATAACAGGCTTACTATTTTACAGAATGCTCGTTATGGCATTTGGCTTGCTGTTGGTGATATCTTTCAATCGAAACGACATGGCTCTAAGGTTCGGAAATACAGAACCTGAGCATTTATATCGGTACGTATAGGGTTGTGTTATTTGAACCCGTATTGTTTGCGGTATGCCAGGGGGCTCATCCCCTTTTCTCGCCTAAAGGACCGGGCTATATGTTTAACGCTGGGGTAGCCCAAGCTAAGTGCGATTTGCGATATCGACTGGTCGGTATCCACGAGCATCCCCGCGACGTGCCCAATCCGTTGACGGTTTATCTCGCCATAGACCGAACGGCCCATAATCTTACGAAAGCGCTTCTCCAGCACGCGCCGCGACAAAGCCGCCGCATCGGCGGCATCACTGACCTGAATCGGTCTCTTCGCATTTCGGTGAATGAAGCGGATGGCTTCGGCGACCTCGCGGTCCTTAATTGCCAAAACATCCGTAGATTGTCTGGTGACAACATGTAAAGGCCGAACGATTATTTTCTTCTCGGCCATTTTCTCCCTGCCGGTCATCAGTCTGTCCAGCAGGGCGGCGGCCTTATATCCAGCCTTCCTGGTATTAACAGCTATGCTCGAGAGCGGCGGGTCAGAAAGAGTGCAGGTCAGCTCGTCGTTATCGACACCGACGATAGCTACCTGTTCCGGCACGTGCAGGCCCGCGACTTTACAGGCTTCCACAGCGTGTCTGCCGTGCTCATCATCACAGGTCATAACCCCCACCGGCCTGGGCAGCAGATTCAACCACTCAGCCAACAGGCGCAGCTCCTTTTGGTAGTAACACACAACTTTGGCCCTTGGTCGTTCGTAAGATTGTGTCTCGAAACCCGCCTTTGCAATTCTCTTGGTGAAGTTTTCCCGGCGGTCTCTGGACCAATGCATATCACTAAAGCCGCAAAAAGCGAAATTCCGGAAGCCCCTGTCAAGCAGGTGCTCGGCCGCCATCCTGCCAGCGGTGGCACAGTCGTCGATGATATTGGGAAAGTCCGGGATTTTCTCCTTGAGGGGAATGAGAATTGCGGGCAAACCATTGATTACCAACTGGTCGAGCTTACCTTCGTCAGGAATACGGGTGATGATTCCGCTTGCACCCCATTTGTCGAGGTGAGGCAGGGCAGTTTGCTCGGCTCCCGGCTCACTATAAAAGGCCCATGGGCCGTGGATACGGGAATACTTTGCGATGCCGTACAATAGTCCCCGTCCATACGCGACGGAGGTCTCTATGCGTAATATAATCTTTGGAATCTCTGCCATATATACATTATTTATATAGTTTGAAGCTGTTCTAGGCCAATACAAAATTCAGAAAAATCCGATGGTAGAGCAGCGGCAATGGTTTGCGGCCATAAGGGTACAAGTTCACAAGGCATGTGCATTCACAGTGATTGTGGCCGTTCGCGGCGAAGCGTTCGCAAAATGGGGAAAAATAACGCAAAAAGGTGTTTACACGGTAAGTAGTGCGTGCCGGCTTAGGCAGGGTCAGTCAGGGCAAGCTAAGTCAGGGGGGCGTCAAATCCGGATATCGAAATCCAAAGTTCAAAACGGGATTGTTGCCGCTGTTTTGCGTTCCGGGCGCTGTGTGTCACAAGGGTGACATTGCCGCGCGGGAATGACAGCGCCCGTCGGAGCCGCGGGCTAAATGGTAAGGAAAGAGTAATAATTGGGATTAGGGGTTAGCGGTTAGGCAGAGACTGACAAAATTACTGTGGGTGCGGATTGTGTAGACAGTGCATGGTTGTACCAAGCAGGTGTAAGGAGCATGGTCCGGGAAGGAGCTGCTATGAGGGGCGATGTGGGTCAGAGTAAGTCTGAGAGCTTTACGGCCTTCAGGGCATTTCTGGCTTGTTTGAACGCACTTTCGGAGGACTTCTCGGCTCTGGCGGCAAACTTATCTCTTGGCGCATGGTCGGACAGAACCAAATCACTTGTGAGAGGCCCTTCTACAGCTTCGATAATGTCGAGCATAGTAATCTTACTGGGTGATTTTGCGAGCGAGAATCCACCGCGAGGTCCCCTTTTGCTTCGCAAGAGGTTGGCCCTGACTAACTGCTGCATTGTCTTAAACAGATACTCGAGATCGATGTTATAGTGCTTGGCAATATTCTGACTGATAACAAGCCCTTTGTCCTGATTTCGGGCGATATAGCCCACCGCTAGAAGGCCATAGGTCGTGGTGGCATTGACTTTCATTTGGGTCTCCTTAATGAACAGCCACTTTCGTCGGTCTGATAGTACCAAGCTCTGGGTGCAATTGCAAGAGACATTTCAAATAAGAGGACATCAGAGCCGGCAAGGGTATTACTGCGGAGTAAGATTGGTGACCGTTAAATGATAATTGGTTATCGGGGATTGGCAATTTGTGGCCGGAGGCCAGGTCCTTCGACTGCGCGGTGCTGCGCACCGCGCCGCTTCGGATATCAGCGGTGTTGAATACTACTTTGCTGAGCTATCCGGCAATCCCGGAGGCTCTGACAGCGGCTGGCAGGACAGCGCATTCTATGAGGACACAGGGCTTAGTTCGAATACAACGTACACCTACAAGGTGCAGGCACGTGACAAGAGCCCCAACCAGAATGCGACGGGCTTCTCGACTGAGGAATCGGCTACGACTGACCCTGAGGATACGACGCCGCCGAGTCCCGACCCGATGACGTGGGCGACGGTGCCGTATTCGACAGGCTCGAGCTCAATTACGATGGTAGCCACGACCGCTTCGGATATCAGCGGTGTTGAATACTACTTTGCTGAGCTATCCGGCAATCCCGGAGGCTCTGACAGCGGCTGGCAGGACGATACCAGCTATCAGGATACGGGGCTTGACCCGAATACGACGTATACCTATCAGGTCAAGGCCCGCGATAAGTCGAGCAACCTGAACGAGACGGCTTACTCTACGGCGGAATCGGCTACGACCGACCCTGCGGGTGCTGGTGAGTTGCCGTGGTTCGACGGATTCGAAAGCGGTGACTTCATCGCCGGCGGCTGGACCACAACAGGTACAGCATTGGTTAGAGCTCAAGCGAAATACAACGGAAGTTATGGTGCGGAAATGCAGTTGGTCTCCTCGATGGAGACGGCCATCAGTACCTCTGGTTTCGCCGACATCCACCTTAAGTTTTACTGTAAGACAAAGGGGCTCGATGGCGGGGAACTTCTGTACGCGGAATGGTACGACGGTAGCAACTGGCACGAGCTTGATGCGGTGAAGCCCGGTGGGTGGACTTTCTATGACAAGACGTGCGGCGCGGGAGCCAACGACAACCCATCCTTCAAGATAAGGTTTAGTCTTATCGCGAGCCATGCCAAGGAAGAGTGGGCTCGTATTGACGATGTCGAGGTTACAGGTACGGCCCAGTAGCGGCAGCTAATACTCGTCTTGTGCTGGTGAGTTGATTTACAAGCGTGGCGGTCTGTATGGCTGCCACGCTTATTCTTTGCTGGTGGGTGATTAGCTGCCGGGTGAAGGCGAGGCGGCGGTCCAGTTTGTGGGGTCGTTGCCAGACTCGTCGGCGGCGGCAGAGACTCTGTGCAGGGCGTCGCCATAGCCATCCGGAGTTTCAGGCCAGGGCGAGTAGTCACCGTAGATTGCTTCGTCGACAATAATCCAGGAGATATCTATATCGGGGGGGTCGGGCGCCTGGGGTTTTTCCAAAGCTATTCTTTCGCTACCGTTTGATAGGTTGCCATCCCAGGGGCCGAAGATATCGACGTTGGGAGTAAGCTCACCGGTTCCATATGCGGCTTCGAAGGCATCGAGGGTGACAGGGTCCATGGCGGGATTGAAGCCAACTAATATTATTCTTGCGCCACTGGATATGGATGTAGAGGCGGGGAAGTAGTAATCATTATTGCCGATTCCCCGCAGGCGCCAGGTGTCGGTGGCGTTCCACAGGTTTACGGTCCCACCTGTAGGATTATACAGCTCGACGTATTCTTCGTTGGGGTCTATTGGATGATACATTATCTCGCTTATAACCACAGGAGACTGATTTGGTGTCACGTTTGCAGCATCTCTCGATGGGGTCATATGGAAGAAGTATGCGCCGCCATTGGGATACCGGCCGAGAGATATATAATTTTCCTGGCCCTTGAATCTTATGCAGTCAACCACGCGGTCGTTGGGGTTACCGGGCAGGTAGGAGAGGACAACCTCATCTCCTGCCTTGTTCAGGCCAAAGCCACTGGGGCTGCAGGGGTCCTGGTTGAAGCCGGTAACTTCATCGAAGCTGATCCGACCGTTGCCGGAGATTGAAGTTCCCGGTATGGCATATTTTGTAAGGTTATCGAGGTCGTCGCTTAGGTACCAGTCGGTCAGATTTATACCTGAGCCGGTGGTGTTAAACAGCTCAATCCAGTCGTTGGAGTCGTGTGGAGGCACGTTATAATCAGTGTGTGCCATAATCTCGTTGATGACAACGTTTGTTATCGCGGCGGGATTATCAGTAGCGGGTGAGCCGCCGAGGTAGGTGCTTTGTCTCCAATTACCACCATATTTAAGTGAGCCATTAGGCTCGCCCGATATAGCTGAGTCTAATGGCACCAAAGAATGTCCTGCGCCATCAGCGGCCAAGGGCCAGCCTCGGCCGTCCTCATAGCCAAATTCGACAATGATGCCATTCCAGTAGTCGGTCAGCTCTACGTGCTCTCCGCCGTTGGCCAGATGGCCGGTATAGCGGCCGGCAATTTTGGCAGAGAGGCCTGTGCCGTATCTGGATTCGAAGGCGGGCTGGTTGCTGACGACCAAGACAAAGTCGCAGGGGTCAAGGCTGGTGACGTTGCTGTCATTGAAATCGAATGTGACGCCGTCGGTAAAGGACAGATAGGTCAAATCGAGGGTGTTTGGGCCGGTGTTGATTAGCTCGATGAACTCGTACTCATCGTTGTCGAAGCCGCCTCCGGCGGCGGGGTTGAACATCATCTCTGTTATGCGCAGGTAACTAAGGATGCCGGCCGATAGCGGCTCACCTGTTACAAACTGATTCGGGTCGGACCAGTGGCTCCATCGGCCTGTGTCGTCCTTCATTCGGCAGCGAACACGATAGGTGTGGCCCACCCTAACCACACTGGCGGGGATATTTATATCACTCTGGAAGGGGGTAATCTCTTCGCTTTCCCAGAGAGGTTCGATTTCATACTTCCTGGGCCTTGAAGGGTCGTAGGTCGGACTGTTTTCATCGGTAACCTCACCGATTCGCCATTTCACCGCGCCAAAGGTGCCGGCACCCTGCGGGTCGCTGAAGGAGCTGGTTTGGAAGGCAAGGTTGTTGATTGGGTAATTGGGCCCGCCGATGTAGGTGACCGTGGGCGTGTTGGGAATGTCCAAATCTTCGGCGATTTCTTCTAAGCCTGGTTCGGCGCTGCCCTCGTTTGGGTCTCCCTCGGTTACGCGATGACGTATATAGTCTTTCATGTGCTGCATCATACCTGCAAAGTTTCCATGCCACTGGTAAAACGCACCCGTACGGGCTTGAACATCCCACTGAGAGTACCCGCTACCTTCTTCCATTTTCGGGTTGTAATCCCACATTGCCCGGTCAACATCGACGAACGCAAGCCCGCCGGCATTGGGTTCGCCGATAACGGCAGCATACTCGTCGATGAGTTCGTATTCCTGGTCTTCGTTGAGAAGAAGGTCGAGAATTTCGCGTATCCTGTTATTTCGCTTAATCTCGAGGCTGCTGTCACCCCAGAGGCCGTATTGCTTGAAAGGGCTCAGCCCATGATTACCGCAGTCCCAGCTCTCGTCACCAAAGGTCAGGTCAACATCCCAGGGCAGCTGTGTCCAGATGCCAGTCACCGGGTTCAGATAATAAAAATAATTCTTACCATCGCCAATATCATAGTGATGGATGGCTTCAATAATAGTCCGGTAGCTGTGGTAGGAATTGACATCGACATTTGCCAGCCACCAACTTGCACCCGGAGAGCCGGAGTATGCACTCATAAAGGAGTTAAGGTCAGACTTGTTTGTAGCTCCAGTGGGTCCCTGGTTGTTGAGTTCACCGGTTCCGCCTTCCATTTTGTACAGGTTGCCGTCGAGCAGGCCGTGCTCATCCAGAAAACGGCCGTCCATCTGTTCCAGGGTCATATACAGTCCCCAGAGGTCACCTTCGTACTGGTCTGCCTCGGCTTCATTGACATCGTCAATAATGCGGAACTGCACCCAGTTGGTTTTTGATGTCGGAACTCCAACCAGATTGAAAAACATATTCGAAATAGCTTCGAACATTCCGTGTTCGCCGCGGTATCCGCCGCAGGTAATCCACGGCTTGGTGTCCCAGTTGTTCTGTTGGATACAAGCGGAGAAATTGAGCTTGTCCCATTTGGTATCGTACCTTGTGCCGTAGTCGTCGCGGGCCCGGAAATGGTGGCCGCGCTTGAAATCGAACTTCCACATATTCTTGACCATATTATAGCGATGACCGCCACCGCGTGGGCGATAGGTGATGTGGTCGTACACATCGCCATCATAAACCAGCGTTCCCGCCCACGGGTAGTCGCTGCCCTCGTATAAGTCCCACCACGTGCAATCCTCAACATCTGAGTTTCTGCTTATGAGGTGATAAACCGGGATGCTGCGCATAACGTCAATACCATATGTTACCACCTGTGCCTTGCAGGGGTCGCTGCTATTCGGCTCTATAGCGCCGCTCCAGGCCGGCACGCCGTCATAAACAAAATAGGCGAAATTCGGCACTGGGTCGTCGGCGTAGGGTACGGTAACGCTACAGGCGTCGTTGTCTTCGACCGTGATGCGGTAGCGCACAAGACGACGGTGCGTTTGCAAAGGGGCCGACATTTGTGCAGTATAGATATCATTATCGGCAACTTCATCGCCGTGCGTGCCATCGTCATACATAGTTTGGTCTGTCCAGTTAGATGCGTTTTCATAAGCAGGATTAGTGCTGCCGTATGGTAATGTAATTGGAATATAACTGCCGGGGTCGACCAGCTGATAGTGCAGCGTGACACTGGCGACGCCGTTGGGGTCGGTAACCTTGCACGTGATAGAAACCACTTCGCCGGATTTTGGCTGTTCGGGGCTGTGGTCTACCTGGCGAGTCTGCGGGGGGATGTTGTCGGAATAAACCGGCGTGTTTTTGGCCCCCGGCGTGGGATAAGCCGAGCGCCAACTGCCGCCCAAATCATTATCGAGGCAGGGGTTCGCCAGTTGCATCGAATGTCCATTGCCGTCGGGCGGATCGGCAAAGGGTACAGGGTCACCCACAGTTGGCCAGGGGAAGCCGAGCTGGTAATCCACCTGGTCGACCTCCTCTCCCTGCGCATTGCGTAATTCGACATTTTCTCCGTCATTGGTGAGCCTGCCGAGAAATACGCCGGTGGGAGTAACGCCGGGGAACTTGGCGACGAAGTCCGCATCGCTGGTGGAATTCGGGTCAAACATATTCGAATCCTGAACGACGACTAAGTAGGCGTCCGATGCAAGCGAAGTGCCTGGGGGGAAGGTGAAGGTAATGCCTCTGGAGAAATACCATCCGGACAAGTCGGCGGTTTCGTCGCCAGCGTTATAGAGTTCGACAAATTCCACCTGTTCGGTCTTGACGTCCGGGTCTGTGTGAATCTCGTTAATTACTATAGGTAAGAAGCCGTCTTTCTGCCAGTTCGCAGCGAAGATGGCGTAGTCGGCCATATCCACGTTGTTGCTGTCATCGAGGTCGGCACAATTGGGTTCGGAACACCCGCCGGTGTCCAGCCATTGCTCGGTGAAAATCTGGAGGTCTTCGAAGCTGACTATGCAGTTTCCGCTTAAGTCGCCTGTGGGGCAGGCGTAGAGATTAAGTGAGCTGCTTAAAGCTGCTATCAATACCAACGAGAGCAGTGCGACTCTAGCGGAGTAGGGCACTTTTCAATCTCCTTCCTCGCAGAGTAGACCACAGGCTATGATTCTCACCCTGTAAACCGGCAAGTTGCAGACTTTAAAAAGCAAAAATCGGATGGGTGCATTCTATGCATTTTAACATATATAGAGCAGTTAGGTCAATGGTTTTTTGGTCAAGGAGGTCTGTTTTTGGGGCGGACAGGCAGGACATCGTGCAGGTTTGCCTATAAATTAGGTAAGGTGACGGGGGCGGTAGGGGTAGTGGTCTTGTACGGACTATATGGCTGGGAAGCGGTGAAGAGGATATTGGAGAAGACAGATTATTCTCGGACTTTTGTCCGAGTTCCAAATATTGTTCTATTTAGCAAAAGTTCTTGACATATAGTGCGATTTGCATTAGCTTTTCTGGTTTGGCTGTGTAAGCGGCAGTGTAAGAAGCAGGTTTGTTGTAAGGTTTTTGGAGTTTTTTGTGGCTAAAGAGTTAGTGCGTGAACTGATTAACGCCGGGGTGCATTTTGGGCATGGCGTCAGCCGGTGGAATCCCAAGATGGCCCCTTATATTTTCACGAAGCGCGGCAATATTCATATTATCGATGTGAAGAAGACGTTAGAGGGACTGCTGTTGGCCAAGAGGCTGCTTGCGGAGGTGGTATCCTCGGGCAAAGATGTTGTTTTCGTTGGCACAAAGCGTCAGGCGCAAAAGGCGGTTGAGGCGGTTGCAGGAAGGTGCGGGATGCACTATGTTTCCGAGCGGTGGCTTGGGGGGATGCTTACTAACTTTAGAACGATACGTTCCCGGCTGAAAAGACTTCAGCAGCTTGAGGCCATGCAGGAGAAAGGTGCTCTTGAGAGCGAGAGCAAGAAGCAGGCCTCGAGGCTACGACGTGAGATGCGGAAGATAAAGAGTAACCTCGAGGGTGTTCGGAAGATGACTCGTCTGCCTGGCGCTGTTGTAGTGGTCGATGTGAAGAAGGAATACCTTGCGTTGCGTGAAGCCAAGAAACTCGGAATTACGACGGTTGGTCTTATAGATACTGATTCGGACCCTGATACGGTGGATGTAGCGATTCCGGCGAATGATGATTCAATCAGGGCGATTGATTTGGTCCTTAACGAGTTAGCAGATGCAGTGGCCATTGGCAAGACGATGGTTTCGGCCCGGCCTGAAGCGAAGCCACGGCCTAAACGGGTTCGTTCGCGTAGGGTGGCGCTGGCCCGAGCGAGTGACAAGAAACCCGAGGAAGGAACAGCTGTTGAGGCGGAGCCCGCAAAGAGTGGGGAGGCGGTTCCGGCGGAAACCTCGGAGGCTACAGAGCAAGCGAAGGGTACAGAGCCGGTTTCGACTGAAGCTTTGAAAACTGCGGAGCCAGCTTCAGAGAAAGCCGGGGCTGAGCACGAGGAAGCAAAGGGGTCGTGAGAGGATAAAAACAAGAACAAAAAATCGAGGAAGATTTGCCCCTGTTTTAGACGAGCCGAAATCAGATACAGGGGCCTATCTACTAAGACAGGCATAAAGGAGTTTTTGAGATGGCGGAAATTTCAGCTTCAATGGTGATGAAGCTTCGGAAGATGAGCGGGCAGGGGATGATGAACTGTAAGAGGGCACTTCAGGAGGCGAACGGTGATGTTGAGGGTGCTATGGAGATACTGAGGAAGAAGGGCCTTGCGACTTTGGCCAAGAGGGCAGAGCGAGAGACTTCGGAGGGGATGGTTGTTTCCTGGGAGAGTACAGACGGGAAGACGGCCGGCTTGGCAACACTTTGCTGCGAGACGGATTTTGTTGCAAAGAGCGATGATTTTATGGGCGCTGTCGACTTCATCAGGGATTGTATTGAGAAATGCGAGGGTGACAGCGGGGCAGGCGCCATTCTTGAAACGGAAATTGAGGGCAAGAAAGGTTCGGATGTTACCACCGAGACGGTCAGCAAGACCGGTGAGAAGATAGGGGTGGGCGACTTTGCGAGATACAAGCTGGATGGTCCCGGATTGATAAGCACTTATATTCACTTCAACGGGAAAGTGGGCACTATGGTTGAAATTGAAACCAGCGATGATAAGGTTGCGGCTGCTGATATCCTAAAACAAGCCGCGGCCGATATAGCGATGCACATTACCGCGACGAAACCCCTGTCACTTGAGAGGGAAGGTATCAGTCCTGGAATAATCGAGCGAGAGAAAGCGATTTTTGCTGAGCAGGTCACGAACAAGCCTGCAAATATCATCGAAAAGATAGTGGAAGGCAAGATGAAGAAGTTTTATGCCGAGAACTGCCTTTTGGAGCAGCAGTTTGTGAAGGACGACAGCAAGACGGTTGCGCGGGTTTTGTCTGAGTCGGCCAGAGAAGCCGGCGGCGAGGCGAAGATAAAGAGATTTGTGCGATTTGAAGTGGGATAGCCGGAGCGGTAAGAAGGAAAAAGTAAAAACGCAAATGTGAAAAGTTTTGGCGTGTTTTGGCTTTAGCTGGTTGGGGCAATCGGGCAGAAGATGGCGAATGGCAGGTATAAGCGAGTGCTGTTGAAGCTTTCCGGCGAGAGTTTTTGCGAGCCGGGCGGTTTTGGTATTGAGGGGTCGGCGCTTGGTTCTATTTCTGAGAGGATATTAGAGGCGCGTGAGCTCGGGCCGGAAGTGGCGGTCGTGGTCGGTGCGGGCAATTTTCTCAGAGGAGCGAGCTTTTCAAAGGTAAGCGAGATACCGAGGCACATGGCTGATTATATGGGAATGTTAGCGACAATCATCAATGCCTGTGCTCTACAGGAGACGCTTGAGAAACTAGGCCAGCCGACGAGGGTCCTGAGCGCGATAGAAGTTTCGGCAATATGCGAGAAATTCATTCGCAGAAGAGCACTGCGACATCTTGAGCGTGGGCGGGTGGTGATACTGGCGGGCGGAACGGGAAATCCTTTTTTTACGACGGATACGTGTGCTGCGCTGCGAGCTTCGGAGCTGGATGTGGATTTGGTCATAAAGGCGACGAAGGTCGACGGCGTTTACAGTGATGACCCGGAGAAGAACTTGAATGTGGAGCTGTTTGAGAAGTTATCTTACGCCGATGTGCTGGAGAAGGACCTTAGGGTTATGGACCATTCGGCGATAGCTCTTTGTCGGGATAATGATATTGCGATAATTGTTTTGAATATTTTCAAGAAGGGCAATATAGCCAAGGCCATTCGCGGTGAACGGGTCGGCACGTTGATTGCCAAATCATGAGCAGTATTTGGCGGACGGCGAGAAACTGAATAGTGCGGCATATGGGTTTATGCACGGCAGACGGAAAGACCAAAGCTGAATGTTGAATACTGCGGAGGTTAGAGATGCCTACCAAACAAATAGTCTCTGAGTGTGAATCAAGGATGAAGAAGGCGATTGAGATACTTAGGGACGAGTTGAAGTCTGTCCGGGCGGGGCGAGCCTCGACGGGTCTGGTTGAGAATGTAAAAGTGGACTATTACGGGGCGGCGACGCCGTTGAAACAGATAGCAACACTGGCGGCCCCACAGGCTGATACGATTTTGATTAAGCCATTCGACCCCCGTTCAATCAAGGAAATTGAAAAGGCAATCAAGAGCAGCGATTTGAGCATTGCACCGATTGTGGACGGGAAACTGATAAGACTCAATGTTCCGCCGTTGAGCGAGGAGAGAAGAAAGCAGCTCGTCGGGCAGGCCAAGCAGATTGGCGAGCAGACAAAAGTTAGTATTCGCAACATGCGAAGGGAAGCGAACAAGCAACTCGAAAAGGAGCAGAAAGACAAAATTATTACGGAGGATGACTTAGAGCACGGCAAGAAGCGAATTGATGATATCACCAAGGAATATGCCGACGAGGTTGACGTGGTGGTGAAGGGAAAATCTGATGAGATAATGCTTGACTGAGCCGGGTGAACGTTGGACAGTCTTAAGCGGCTGGACGCCTACGGCTATTAGAAACCATTTTTCTTTTTGGGGGCAAAGTGATGGAAGCTGAAAAGAACCACGAAGCGGAGAAGCGAAAAAGACCTAAGATAAAGATAGTAGTATGGTTATTGGTGTGCGTTGTTATTTTATTTTTTTTAGTGATTGCTCTTTTGCCCCGGTTAGTGTCATCCGAGAGCGGGCGGAAGATGATATTGGCTAAAATCAATGATTCGATAGATGGAGAGGTGGATTTTGGCAGGCTTTCGATGGGCTGGTTCAAGGGCATCAGGCTTACAGATGTTAGTTTTAGAGACAGTTTGGGCCAGATATCAGTGGCGGTGAAGCAGGTTGCTGCAAGGCCGCATTATGGTTCCATTTTAGGGGGGAGTTTATCATTTGGCGAGACGATAGTAGATGAGCCGAGTGTGGAGATAAACTTTGAAGGTTTGCAGGCAAAGCCGAGCAAAGGATTTATGCAAGGGATGGGCAGTTACCAAGAGCGCGGTGCGAGCTTCGTGCCTGTTAAGGAAGTGGACCTTGTTGTCAACGATGGTAGTTTAAAGGTAATCGACAGGGGAGGCGGGCGTCTTGAAGTAGCGGGAATAAGCTGCGGGTTAGCTGTGAATGTTGTTGGCGGGTATCGGGAAGATGAGCCGTTGGCCGGTCTTAACGCAAAGGGCAGGCTTGGTTTCGAGCGGGCGGAGTATATGGGTTTTGATTTCGGCCGGACTGAGGTGGATGTTCAAACACAAAATGGCCTGTTGACGATTGCACCGTTTTCGACCGTGGTGAATAATGGTCAGCTGAATTTCGCGGGCCAGGCGGACTT
>CP070715.1:2507863-2517553 GCA_020350405.1 Planctomycetota bacterium | reverse complement strand
CTCCGTATCTAAACAAGGAACAGTTGACCAGCGGCACTCTGGCCCTTGCAGTCGGCGCAGGTAAGGCGGTTGTATCGACCCCCTATTGGGCCGCGCAAGAGTTACTGGCACAGGGTCGGGGCAAACTGGTTCGATTCGCTGATTCTGAACATTTAGCTCAGTCGATAGTTGAAATCCTAAGTAACAGCGCGTTTTTTCATGGTATGAGAAAGAGTGCATATGAGTATGGAAGGTCGATGACCTGGTCGAAAGTTGGGCAAGCTTACTGGAGCCTTTTCGCGTCAAAGGCACCTTCGTTAACTATGCCTTTGACGCCGAGGCTTGATTCAAGCGACTTGGAGATGCTGGCTTACAAGCGAGATGGAACATATTTTGCGATACCTCCCCAAGTGGGAGGTCAGCAGGTATACCAGTCAGCTTAGAATTATTGGCGTTTCCATTAGCCTAAGTACTGCTTAGGCACAGGCACAGATAGTTTGAAAAGGAGGTATATCATGCAAGTAAAAGAAATTATGACTTGTAATGCGGAGACTGTCGGTTCGGATGCCAATTTGGTTGAGGCGGCCCAGAAGATGAGACCGCTTGAGGTGGGAGCTCTGCCGGTCTGGGAAAGTGGCGAAGTGGTTGGCATGATTACAGACCGTGACATAACTGTTCGGGCAACTGCCGAGGGAAAAGACCCATCGAGCACGCGGGTAAATGAAGTTATGACGCCTGCGGTTTTTTACTGCTTTGAGGAGGATGACATTCATGAAGCCGCTGCGATGATGGAAGAAAAGTCTATCCACAGGCTTCTGGTCCTCAACAGCGACAACGAGCCGATTGGTTTTGTCTCACTTGCGGATTTTGCCTGCAAGAGTCGGGACGAGCGTTTGGCATGGGAGATTCTCGAGAAGATATCCGAACCGGCCTGCCCGCATCGATAGCCGACCCGTGACGGGGTTCTTAATCTGGCGCCTATAGCGAAATGGGTTGGCACCTTAATTGGGTCCTTGCTATAAAGGCCATAGAGCGGTCCGGGAGGACGGTTCTAAAGACCGCGTAGCAACTGAGCGTGAGGTTAATATTTAGTACGCCAAATTCAACTTTGCCAAAATGTGTTTGACGAATAACTAGTTAAAATCGTAAGTTTGAGTAATTTTAGAGGAGGTACGCAGTTATGGTTATGACAGCCTCTACAATGCTTGCTTTGGGAACAGCAGCACCAGATTTTAGTCTTCCGGACATCGAGGGGAAGACGGTTTCGGTCACGGATTTTAAAGAGGCCCCAGCGCTATTGGTGATTTTCATGTGCAACCATTGTCCCTTTGTGAAACACATCTTGAGCGGTCTGGTTGAGCTTATTAAGGAATACCAAGCAAAAGGAGTGGCGGCGGTCGGCATTAATTCGAACGATGTGGAAAGCTTTCCGGAGGACAGGCCAGAGATGATGGCAAAGGTGGCAAAACAGGCAGGTTTTACATTCGCCTATCTTTATGACGAGACGCAGGAAGCTGCCAAGGCATATCGTGCGGCCCGCACACCGGATTTCTTCTTGTTCGACAAAGAAAGGACGCTCGTTTACAGGGGCCAGATGGATGACAGCCGGCCGGGAAATGATATACCAGTAACCGGAGCCGACCTCAGAGCCGCACTTGACAGTGTTCTTGAAGGAAAGCAGGTTTCCGGTGAGCAGAGGCCGAGCATCGGCTGCAATATAAAGTGGAAACAGGGAAATGAGCCGGAGTATGCACAGTAGTATCACAAATAAAACCTCAAACCTGTTGATTCGGTAAAAGTGAAAAAAGTCATTTTGAAGGGGAAGCACGATGGACATAACTCTGGAAAAACTTGTGGGTCTGTTAAATATGGATTTGGAATTGGAGTACTCGGCAGCAATACAGTACATAAACCACGCAGCGGTGATGACGGGCGCGGCGTACGGGGACATCATAAAAGAACTCAAGATTCATGCCAACGAAGAGATTCAGCATGCCATGATTATATCAGACCAAATCGATTACCTTGGAGGTTCGCCGAGTGTCAAAGTAGGTAAAATCAGGACTTCCAAGGAAAATGATAAAATGCTGCAGCAGGATTTGGATGGCGAGGAGGACGCCATAAAAAGGTACAAGATAAGAGTAGAACAGGCCGAGCAGCTTAAAGAGTTTGCCTTGGCTCAGCAGCTCAGGAATATCCTCGCGACCGAGCAGGAACACGCAATGGACTTAAAACAGGCACTTGGAAAATGACCGTTGTCTCGGCAACACCTTATATTCAAGCGTTTTGTTTTTAAAAGCAAATCTAAGCCTGACCAGCCTGTAGAAGACATCCGGCCGTCATCTTGGAGGATTCAATTTATTTGTGTCCCATGGAAGGGGTACAAAATAGTTCGACCAGAACCATCGTTTGTTACGTATTTAAAATAGCAGGAAGTGTTTTGATGGTTGCTTTAGAGGAAACCGGACAATGGTTTTGGGCAAGAGCGTGACAATCGCGGGCATACTGGCCGGGGTGGGATTGCTCATCAGTGGTTCGATTCTAACCGGAAAAGGAGGTAAGACCGTGGAAGGCAAGACCATAGAACAAAAACCTACTAATCGACTCATTAATGAAAGCAGTCCCTATTTGCTCCAGCACGCTCACAATCCCGTTGACTGGTACCCCTGGGGCAATGAAGCCTTTGAGCGGGCAAAGAAAGAAGATAAACCCATCTTCCTTTCAATCGGTTACTCGACGTGCCATTGGTGTCACGTTATGGAGCATGAAAGCTTCGAGAACGAGCAAATCGCGAAAATAATGAACGAGCATTTTGTGAATATCAAGGTCGACCGGGAACAGCGGCCGGATGTTGATAAGATATATATGAGTGCGGTCCAGCTAATGACGGGCAGCGGCGGCTGGCCTCTATCGGTCTTTTTGACACCTGACGGTAAGCCTTTTTACGGGGGGACATACTTTCCTCCGAATGATATGTTCGGCCGTCCGGGCTTTGAGAGACTGCTCTTAGGAATTGCCGACGCCTGGAATAACAGGCGGGCAGAATTAGTCGATTCGGCCGGGAAACTTGGCGACTTTCTGGCAAGTTCAGCCCTTCCGACTGAAAAAGAGGATCTCTCAGTGGAGATGCTCGAAGGTGGTTTTAACTATTTGCGGAATACCTTCGACGCGAGGTATGGAGGTTTCGGGAGCGCACCGAAATTTCCACAGCCGACCAACCTGTCATTTCTACTATACTACTGGCAGCGTACAGGCGCTGAGCAGGCGCTGCAAATGGTCGAGAAGACACTCGATGCGATGGCCAAGGGGGGCATGTACGACCACATAGGAGGTGGTTTTCACCGTTACTCAACCGATGGTCGATGGCTTGTCCCGCATTTTGAAAAGATGCTATATGACCAGGCGCTAATAAGTAAAGCTTATTTGCAGGCCTATCAGGCGACCACGAAAAAGGAATATGCCAGAATTGCGGAGGAAATTTTTGATTACGTTTTGCGTGATATGACAGATGCTAAAGGAGGATTTTACAGCGCCGAGGATGCTGACAGTGAAGGAAAAGAAGGGACATTCTACTTGTGGAAGCCAAAAGAGATAGAGTCTATTCTGGATACGGACCAAGCCGAGATATTTAGCGCATACTATGGTGTCACTGAGCAGGGTAATTTTGAAGAAGGTAAAACCATTCTGAATATCACAAGCTCAGTTGAGCAATTAGTAGAAAAGGTTCAAAAGGACGAAGTCATGACGGAAAATATTTTGGCCGAAGCCAGTTCCAAAGTCTTTAATGAGCGGCAAAAGAGAATCAGGCCACACAGGGATGACAAGGTGATAACGGGATGGAACGGGTTGATGATTTCTTCATTGGCTTACGGCAGAGCGGTTTTGCAGGAGCAGGAATATACAAAGGCTGCCGGGCGCGCGGCACAGTTTATATTAAGTACTTTACACAAAAACGGTCGTTTGATGCGATACTACCGCAACGGCCGGGTCGTCGGGCTTGGCTTTCTCGATGATTATGCGTTTATGATAATGGGCTTGGTGGATTTGTACGAGGCCACCTTCAATGCAGAATGGCTTATACATGCGAAAAAGCTCGCCGATGAGATGATACAACTGTTTGGCGATGAGGAGCACGGAGGTTTCTATCTTACCGGCACGGATGGTGAGAAGTTAATCGCCCGCACCAAACCGGACTCCGATGGGGCAATTGCCTCCGGCAACTCGGTCGCGGCGCTAGCCTTGTTGAGACTGGGCCGTATAACTACGAATCAACAATACACAGAGCAGGCAACAAAGACACTCGAAGCATTTTCACAACAATTAGAGCAGTCGCCCGGCTATTCATCCGTGATGCTGATGGCACTGAACTTTTGGCTCGGTCCTACACAGGAAATTGTAATCGCCGGCGGGACCAATGCAGAGGACACAAAGCAGATGCTTGGATTAGTGCGTGGGAAGTTGCTGCCCAATGCGGTTGTTCTGTTCCACGGTATAGACCAGGCGGGTAAAACCATCGAAAACATAGTTCCATTTCTAAAAGGACAGGTTGCAATCGATGGCAAGGCGACGGCATACGTATGTGAAAACTACGTGTGTAATCAGCCGGTAACCACAATTAAAGGACTCAATAAAATGCTTGCCGGCAGTTCGCGGGTAGGTAAAAGATGATACTGCAGTAACTCTTCAAACAATCACTCCCGGTTTTCGACAGTCTGGGCAGAATTTTTTGGAACCGCCTGTTTAAGCGCACTTCATGGTATACGGGTGACGAACACGGTAAGTGCAACCGTGGCCGCCATGCCGAACCAGAAAAGCACCTGACCGGTGGTACCGGTTTCTACCCGCCCTAGCGCGACATCTGCTAAGGAATGCAGCCCCGCACCAAAATAAACATACATGACCGTCTATATGAGCAGTCCGATCTTCGACGCAAATGGGTATTTGGAAAATGAGACGTTTATAAGGCCAAAGTCACGGCAGATTTTGGGTCGCCGCTTGCGCGGGGATTACCAGGCAGGCGAGGCAAGTTGGGGATTTATTTTATGAAAGTTTTGTTATTGTCGATAACAAGGCAGGAGGAAGAATTAGTTATGTGGTGCGCAGATGGGTGACGATGGGTTGCGTAAGGTCTTTATACGAAAGCAGTTATGGGTTAAGCGGCTTTGGTGTGAGAATAGCTAAGGTTTCGTGCTGTAAGGCTTGATGGGACACGTAAGGTCATATATAGTAATGAGTTATATGTAAGGGGCAATTATTACGCTAAGAGGAAGATAGGGGGGGTATTAATAATTTATCGAAAGGGTCCGAAAATGCGAAGTAAAGTAATTCTGTTACGTGTATTATTGTTGGCAATTGCGATATGTCTGACGGGCTGCTTCTCATCCAATCCTGAGGACGTAGAGGCCTTTGCCAAGCCAGAAAAGGTTTTGGTAACGGCGGAGAACTATGTACTGCAGCCGCCCGATGAAATCCAGATATTCTGCACGAAGGTTCCGGAGATTCATGAGCAACTCCAGCAGATTCGGCCGGACGGGAGGGTGAGCTTCGAGGGAGTGGGCGAACTGCAGGCAGCGGGCAGAACGCCAAAGGAGTTGGCGAACGTTCTGCGTGAGCGCGTTATGCTGTTATATGCCCTGCCCGGAGAAAATCCTATTGACGTTCGTGTGGAGGTGTATCAGAGCGGTTTCTATTATGTTCTTGGTCAGGTGTTTTTTCCTGGGCCGAAGGTTTGCACCGGTCGAGATACTGTGCTTCGGTCGATAGCAGATGCCCGGCCGAACGCTATGGCGTGGCTTGAACGGATTCAAATAATAAGGCCGTCGAGCGATGAGAATATTCCGCCTAAAATCTTTGAACTGAATTATGACCGTATGAGAGCTCATGGTGATAACAGCAAGAATGTTCTTCTCCAGGAAGGTGATATAGTTTACGTTCCACCAACAGTTCTGGCTGCTGTAGGATTGAAGATAGCAGAACTTATACGACCAATTACTCAAGCTTTTTCAACAGTGAGCATTACACAGGCTGCGGCGCCATAAATGTAAGTTTTTTCAGCTAAATTCGTCTTTGGGGTAGACATTATAAGGTAAAAATAGAGGGGTAGTGTCAATGGTTCGTCGCAACCGGCTGAGACCGGTCCATATTGCCAGTACATCTTGGTTTATTCTCAGCGCCGGGTATATATTGGTTCTCGCCTTGCGTCAGGCGGGCAAGAGTTGGTGGGTGATTGTGTCGCTGTCGGGGTATTCGACGCTATTGGTACTTCTGCTGATAAGTCTTTATTTATTTGCGATATTCCGCGGTGTGGCGCGCAGTCAGAAGATACAGGTAGAGCATCCGTTGACCAGCACTGGTTACTATATGGCATTCTACGTCAGCACTCCGTTTTTGGGGGGTCTGGCTGGCATGTTGGGTATGATAGGCGAAGCGCGGGTCAGCCAATTTCTCTTGGGGATTGCGTTGGGCAGTCTGTGGGCGACGTTTTCGGTATGGATTGTGGTTGATCCGGCTGCGGGTTTCCTAGAGATGCTGCTTCCAGCGAGCCGGAAGCATCGGCTCGAACGTCTGGCAGCACTGCGCGCGTGGCGCGAGGAGCGCGAGAAAGAGCGCAAGCGTTTACTTGCGGAAGTTGATGAACAGGAGAGGATGGAACAAAGGCAGTGGCAGCAGATCCTTGAACCCCACGCTGAGAAACTGGCGGAACTTTTATTGAAAGGACAGAGAGGCTATAAGGAGGTGGAAGAAGAAGCGGTCGGACTCGGTGTTCGGGCGTGGCAAATAGGTGGACTGAACTGTATGCGGGAGCTGCACTTAATGGCGATGGAGCTGTGCAAGAGTCAGAACAAGGATTCTAGTATTATCGACTACGTTTCTTTTTGGTGGGACGGTATCGGCAGTTGGCGAAGCCCATCGGTCGTTTAGATCGACCGTTTAGCGGGATAAAACCTGTGGTTTGTACAAAGGTATCCTCAATCAAAGGGTTGATAGGTGTTTAGGGGTGCAAAAGGAAGGGCCGAGGCAACTTCCTCAGCCCTTCGTTTGACTGCATCTTGCACATCCTTAGCGCGGATGCATTTTAACTTCTATATTGACTTAAAATGCTCTGCTTCTGCGGAGCCAGCCGACGAGTCCTACTCCCATGGCGGCCATCAAGACGGCGCCGGGGGCAGGGATAACATTTGCTTCGAGGTTGTCCAGGTGCACGGTGTTACCGCCGATGCCGCTTGCAATTACGTATGCGATGTCATAGGAGGGTCGCGTGATGGTGGCGGTAAAGACATCGCCATCGTACAACGCGCTGCCATTTGAGACCGAAGCGAGCAGAGAACCTCCGGAGTCATAGGCCTCAAGGATTCCGTAGTCAGCCAGGTCGTTGTTGCCAATGATGTCAATTGCCACGTAATTAGCCGGGGCGGCGAAATCCGCTCGCAGACGCACCTCACCGTAACTGGCGGTCTGGTGCCAGATTTCGTCAAAAGGGTTGCCGTGGACGTCACTTCCCGCCACGCTGTTTCCGAAGACGTTTGTGCCAGTGCTTGCGTGGCTGGAGTCGGCCGCTGTTTGAGCGTATACGTAGCCGTCACTGCTGAAGGCGCCAGAAAAAGGTGAAGACAGCGTTACACCGTAACCTGGCGAACTCATGTTTGCACCGTCTGCATAGGAGTCAGCATCGATGGTAAACATCGCTGACGCCACAGAAGAACTCAGCAGTACTGTGGAAGCCATCACAGCCATTGTTAATAATTTTTTCATGTTTTAGCTCCTTTGCAAATACAAAAAATATCCATAGTTCCAAGGTGCATTTAGTCCTTGCGGCCGCCGGCAATGTGTGCTTGGCTGGTTTCGTTCATGACAGGCCCATGGTCCCTGTCACAAGAGCACGAGTCGGTCGGCCGTCCTTAAGATTGAAACCACGCGAATGATAAACGTATGGCTGTTGCAGCAACGGCCCCATCAGGACGGGCCGCAATTGCCTGAGCTTGCCATTGGCGCCTCATCAAGTACATCCTAGTGCTCTTACTGGTTACAGCCAAGATTCAGCGTTGCCGGTGCAAGGACTGGCGTCTGTTATTTCATCTTCACCTCCTTTCTTCCCAGGTAATAATATGCTTAGTCTTCAAAATTCCTTCTATTTTAGTGAACCGGCGAAACATGCATCGATGCTCGCTGGTGAGATAGACTCCGTGGGGCGTCAGGAGCATACCTGATATCGCTATGACATCCGATAATAACAGCTTTTTCATGTGGACGTTCCTTAGTCCCATGTGCCGACGGCCAGGCACAGCCACCCCCCCTGCCGTTAAACACATTGTTACTACTTTATAGTGCCCGTCGTCTTCGTAACCAGCCAACAAGACAAATGCCAAAAGCACCCAACAAAACCGAACCCGGAGCCGGAACCCAAGTAGCGTCATGTGAGCCCGGGGAAATATTCCAGTCCGACCATGAAGATTCCCAATTGTTTGTTCCGTCCACGTACGTCTCAAGGCCGAAAGCATCAATGTGTACCCTATCAAATCCAGTTACGAAGATCGTAAACGATCTTTCCACTCCGTCAGCGACACCAGCTTCAATTCCCGACTCGGTATCATAGTTAGAGACGGCGTCTTCAACTGGAGGGAAGAAGTCCCCAATGTCGTAAACAATGTAGTTGGAAACATTATCATGCAGCGGATAATGGTTGTTGAAATTAGCAGGAAAGAAAAGACTGGTCATGCTGTAGCCATCATCACCCGCCACATCCGTCAGCAATTCCGAATCCTCGAAGCCGTTTAGCATGAGGGTAGCATCGCCAGCAAGGAATGAAATAGTGCCTTCCTGGTCTATCGGGACCGAAAGAAGTAGTCTAACATCCGTAAGGCTTTCAGTGGCTTTTTGGGCGTTTCCCTCTGAATCTGCCGATTGATAAGCGCCGGCGACAATCAGCTCGAAAGGATTGTCTGCCGAAATCCACGTTTGCTGGTCTGGACCGTTATTGCCGGGCGAAGAGCCGACGATGTAAGTCTGGAAGGTTGGTACGGCAAGCAGCGGTTGACAGAGCACTAACAACCCTGAAACAACAAGCATTGTTTTAATAATTTTCATACTACCTACTTTTACCTCCTAGGGCTCCCGGAATGCAGCAAACAGACATCATATCTTTCTGATGCGCTTGCTGGTTCTCCGATTAAGCCTTAGATTAAAATTAGTCATTTACTCGAGAATGCGCCCTTAGACGCTCGAAGAAATCTTTCAGGCCTATCGAGGGGGGCCTCGAGGCAGGTTTTGGAAAATAAACGCGGGAGAAAAACTGACAGGCTGCTCAGCTAGTAAAGCTGTGCGGTTGTGTGCTATGATTACGTAAGACGAGGGCCGGATTATCGCAGATTGCGACGTTCCGGTCTTATCGTGTGTCTGCACAGAAGTATTGAGATATTTGGAATGGGAGCAAAGCGGCGAAAGGCGCAGGTTGTTGGGTATTCCAGCGAGATGGTGCAGCAGGCCTATATATTGCGTGCCTTCGATATCGCTTCGAGGCCGGCGAGAATTCTCAAGGTAATATGAGTATGTAAGTTGTTCAGCAGACGTATGCTCGATATGATTAGTTCTACGTGCAAGTCGCAGGGCCAATTGTGGAACGGCGTGCAATCCGTTGTGGCCCGCCCACAGTAGTGCAGCCAAAGCTGATAACCAAACTCTTCGGTCTCTGACGAGTGAGACACAGAGAAATCC
>CP070715.1:2462644-2507763 GCA_020350405.1 Planctomycetota bacterium | reverse complement strand
AATATCTGCTTTAATCGGTCCTGCAAAATACGGCCCTGATGGGGCTGCCGCTCTGCCAGATTGTTTGTTTCATTGGGGTCTTCAACAAGGTCGTAGAGTTCCGGCCGGGTGGTTTGGATGTATTTGAAGCGGTCGGTGACAACGCCCAGCAAAGAACTGGCATTATATCTTGTCGGCATCATACTCTCGCAGTAAAGATGCCTTTCTTCGCGGCCCGGCCGGCCCGAACCAAAAAAAACCGACAGGTCCTTTGCCCGCACCGCAGGCGGCACATCTGCGCCAACCATTCCGCAAATCGTTGGCACAATATCGATTATATCGGCCACGCCGTCCACCTTTCTGCCTTC
Source organism: Planctomycetota bacterium (assembly GCA_020350405.1). Taxonomy (GTDB): domain Bacteria; phylum Planctomycetota; class Phycisphaerae; order Sedimentisphaerales; family Anaerobacaceae. The sequence goes on along the minus strand of CP070715.1, from coordinate 2,507,416 downwards.
GTTTCGCCGGGGTAACTTGAAAATGAGCGGAACGTTGATGGCGCTCTCGTAAATGAAATAGCCGTGGTCCGGCTCACCGTGTTCGCCTAGCATCTCGCCGTGGTCGCTGGTAACAATAATAAGGGTCGAGTCGTACACACCCAGCTCCTTAAGCTTGTCAATCACGAGATCTATGCAATAATCGGTATAGGCGATTTCGCCGGCATAGAGATTGTCGGCAAATTCGGATGCGAACGGCTCCGGCGGTTCATATTCAAGATGAGGGTCATAGTAATGCAAAAACAGGAAAAATTTTTCGCCCTTGTCGCGTTGCTGGAGCCATTCGATAGCAAGACGGCTGGTCTCACCGGCCCTGCGCTCACTGCCGAAAATATTTCGGCGAATCTCTTCAAAGCTGTCGTCGTAGGTGTCAAATCCCTGGTCAAGGCCGAAGTCAGAGTCCAACACAAAAGCGCTGATGAAAGCGGCGGTGGTAAATCCCATTGGGCGCAAAATCTCCGCCAAGGTTACATTGGACTGGCCCAGCCTGTAGCCGACATTATAATGTACACCGTGATATGGCGGGATGGTGCCGGTGAGCATCGAGCAGTGGGCCGGAAGTGTCGTGGGAATGGGAGTAATTACATTGGTGAAAAGGACGCTTTGCCGCGCGAGCCGGTCAATGTTAGGCGTAGTACTGCGAGGATAGCCGTAGCAGCTCAGGTAGTCGGCCCGGCAGGTGTCGATACTGATAAGGACAACGCGGCGAACTTCTCTTCGCAAAATCCCCAAGCGCAGCACCAGCCACCCCCCTACCGCGACCAGCAGCAGCAATACAGTCACCCACCGCATATTCCTTACGCCAGCGGATTTTTGTCTCTGAACCATGGAAGTTATAGTAGCGTAATCCACACAAACGTCAAATCCTAACGCCAACGGCTGGTTAAGCCACAGGTCAATATTAAAAAGCTTTAAGCTCCCCTGCGGCCGCGGAAACGTGTAAGGATTTGCAATACCTCGGCGTCATCGACATCGGACCATCTCTGGTACGCTGCCGCCACGGCAAAGCTCCAGCCGCTGCGGACGTTCGCGCAGTACACCGCCTGAACCTGCGGAGCTACAGGCTGCAGCGCGTGGCGGTGGCCTGTAGGAACAGCGGCAATAATCTCATCTGTCCCGTGGTTCTTTAGCGCCTCAACAGCGACCCGAAAGGTAAATCCCGAGGCTATCCCATCATCAACCAAAAAGACTTTCCTGCCTGACAGGTCGGGCATTGGCTCGGCGCCCCGCAGCTCTTTGAAACGTTTTTGCACCTTAACTGTTGTCAGCTCGATTCTTTGTCGGACTTCTTGGTCGGTTAGGCCTATATGTCCCAGCATCCGATTATTTAAACGCACCGTACCATCGAAGGCGACCGCCCCAAAGCCCGCCTCTGTGTTCCAGGGCAGCGTTATCTTACTGACAACTGCAACATCCAGAGACAGATTCAGCTTTTCCGCTAAGGTAGCCGCTACCGGTACACCCCCGGCAGGAATGGCAAAGACTATCGCGGAACTATCCCTGTAGGCCTGGAGCATCTCAGCCAGCCTTATGCCAGCATCCTGTCGGTCCTTAAAAACCCCCAGTTTCTCTCGCAGCTCAGGCAGGTCAACGACCATAACAGCTTTAATATATTCGGTATGCTGTGTACTACAAGGCCCTGTCTTAGGACGGGCCGATTAAACGGCGGCTCGCTGAAAAAACCTAAATCAGACAAAAAGCATTATATACTATTTGCCGTTAATCGACTGTAGGCAGGTCTTCCAGATTCTTTTTGACCTGCTCGGTACAGATGCCCTCCGGATACAAACTTAGAAAGCTCATAAGGGTTGCTCTCGCATCAGCCAGATACTTTTTTCTCTGCTGGAGATTGGACTCACTCTGCTGACGCCATAAATGAATCTTCAGAATCGCCAGCTCATATAATGCCTGCATCCCCCCGTCGGTGTCCTGAAATTCTTCGTGTAGCTGGTTCAACTTTTCGCCCCGCAGTTGGTCATCGGCAACAAGCTTCGTCTGCTCCAATAAGATATTATCGCGGAGCGGGTCGTTCTTGCCGGTTTGCCCAAGCAATTGGTCAAGACGCTGGGCATAATCGGAGGCGTGCGGGTCCAGCATGACAAATTCCGCCTGACGTTTGGCCGATGCCGGTTTGGGGGTACGATTTTCCGGGCTTATAAGGGTCCGCAACTGATTTAATTTCCTTTGCAATTCGGCCAGTTTGAACGCCGTCATCACGGAATCAGCCGGCGGACGAAACAAGCTAAAGAATGTCTCGTCCCGGGTTGGCTCTTTTTCAAGTAGCTCCAGCTGCTCGCCGAGCCTGGTTTGTGCCTCTGCAAGAAGCTCATCGGCCTGCTCAAATCTACCTTGCCCGGCCCAATGCTTGGCGATACGCCACCGCGCCTCCAAAGACTCCGGGCTGTCTGGAAATTCCCTGTACAGCTGATACCATATCTCGCGTGACCTCTCGCGCGGATAATCGCTGGAAAAATGCAGTACTTCTTTTTGCCCAAGGGCCTGCGTCTCGGGGCTGTATTCGCTCAGAAGTGCCTTATAGTAAAGCGCTATGGGCATCCGACGGGTTTTAGGCCGCCTGCTTATAAATAAGTCATATTGCTCGAAGAGCCACTGCCTCTTCGCCTGGTACTCTAACTCTTCAGGAACTATAAACCAGCTGGGCCAGCGACCGTGACCTAACTGAATCTGGATTTCCTTCTTTAACTCCGCACGCAGCGGTATTGGCTCGGTAGGATAAAAGAAACCCGCCAAATAACTCCTGACAGCAGGATTTGTAAGAGTCTCGTCCAGGGCCTCAGTTATGCTGTGGTCGTGAAATTCGATTGTTTTTTCCGGATTATTCTTGGCCACGTAGAGCTGATAGTCCAACTCGGCAAAACCGACTTTTACCTCAAATACAGCAACGGCTATAACAACAAAAAGACAGGTAAACATCCAGACCAGCCCGGGGCGATAACGCGTAAAATGTCCTATGCCAAGAACCAGTCCGGCTATACCCAGCCCGACAAGCCAGGCACAAATCCACGGCGTGAAAGAAAAACCCACCTTAATAGGTTCGACCCCCCTTGCACCCCCGAAGTATGCCCAATAAAGAAGCTGCGGCGCCGTGCACAACGCTATCGCGGTAAAACGCGAGCGAAAACGAAGAGGCCGGCATGCCGCGGCAACACAACTTACCAAAAGACATATCGCAAAGCCTCGCAAATTGGCCAAAAAGGCTACCCCCAATATAAATGGCAAACTGTAGGCAAAACTCATAAGCTGTGATATCAGTACCGGCACAATTGCCAGAATACCCATAAGCAGCCCTAACACCAGAATCTGCCACGGATATTCAAATATTCCCACCCCACTTATGACAAACTGACCCAGGTGCCGGAATTCCGCAGAGGTTAACGTCCTGAAATTAAACGACCAGAACGCCCCCGTCAGTATCTTCGACCAGAAAAGGCAGCTCGTCCCAAATGCCACAACAGCAAGCAGCCAGCATCTTTGGACATTCTCATGGCTGTAATGCAACGTAGGACCAACAGCCATAAAAGACTTCGAGACTACCTTCGGCGCCTTTTCAGTCTCTTTGTTATCCATAGGCCTCAATCTCGCATTTCGTTTTTATTTCACGCCTCGGACGATGCGCTTCAAAAAAATACGCCAAACGAGATACCGGTCCGTCATGTCCCCTCGCCGCTGCTGGCAAGATACTCAACCTGCTCTGGCGTCAACTTGTCTATGCCAACTCCCATTGATTGTAGCTTGAGCTTGCACACCCGGTGTTCTATCTCCATCGGAACATCGTGAACCGCAACAGCAAGCTTGCTCCGTCTTTTTATCACATATTCCGCCTCTAACGCCTGAGTGGCAAAGCTCATATCCATCACGCTTGCCGGGTGCCCCTCGGCGGCGGCAAGGTTAATCAATCGCCCTTCCGCCAGAAGGTGAATCCGCTTATTATTCCGCAGGACATACTCATCAACGTAATTGCGAACATCGCGCCTTACCCTTTTGCTGAGCCTCTTCAAAGCCGGTATATCTATCTCGACATTGAAATGCCCGCTGTTCGCAACAACTGCCCTGTCTTTCATCGCGCGGAAGTGCTCGGCACGTATCACGTTCTTGTTACCGGTAAGAGTTACGAACAAATCTCCCACCTTTGCCGCCTGTCCCATCGGCATAACCTCAAAGCCGTCCATCGCCGCCTCAATCGCCTTGATTGGGTCTACTTCAGTAACGATAACGATGGCCCCCATACCTCTGGCCCGCATGGCAAAGCCCCGGCCACACCAGCCGTAACCCGCCACAACAACCTTGTTGCCCGCCATAAGAAAATCCGTCGCTCGAATAATACCGTCAACAGTCGATTGACCCGTACCGTACCGATTGTCAAACAAATGTTTGCTGTCAGCGTCATTTACCGCAATCACCGGAAATTTCAATTTGCCCTTATTCGCCATCGCCCGCAGACGAATAACACCGGTCGTCGTCTCCTCCATACTCGCGATAATCCGCCCGGCCTCCTTCTTTCTGCTCGTATGCAGCTCATTCACCAAATCCGCCCCATCATCAAACGTAATAACCGGCTTGTGGTCAATCGCCGCGTGGATGTGCTTGTAATACGTGCTGCGATTCTCACCACAGATGGCAAAGACCGGTATCCCGAAATCCTTCACCAGAGAAGCCGCTACATCATCCTGCGTGCTCAGCGGATTTGATGCACACAATACAGCATTTGCCCCCCCCGCCTTCAGCGTCCTCGCCAGATTCGCTGTCTCGGCGGTTATGTGCAGGCAGGCCGAAACGTTCTTGCCCTTCAATGGCTTTGATTTCGCGAAGCGCTTACGTATCGCCGCCAACACCGGCATATCATTATCAGCCCACAGAATCCGCCTCTTGCCCTCTGCGGCTAACGATAAATTAGCTACATCTTTCTTCATTTACAAACCCTTTCGAACACCACTCAAAGCCAGAAATATAAGAAAAAAAGCCAAAATTTGCAACCTTTATTTCCGCAAACATGGCATACATTCTACCCACTGCAGCCAAAAAAGCTGACAAAGGAAAAGAAATCCCAGTGCCGCACTGTCGAGGCGATTATGCGACTCACTAAACCTTCGTTTCTGCAAGTAATCGCAAACGCGCAAGTAAAACTTATTTAAATCCTTTACTGATAAGCCCCTAAAGCCAGCTAACAACGGCCAACAGGTTAAATTCGGCTTTTTTCGGGCCCTAAGCGGCTAAAAACGCCAAAAACCGGCCAACAGCTGCATCCCAAACGCTACGGTAGTGCCCAAAAAAAAATTTTTTCGTGGCAAAATAGGGGTTGACGGAGAGCCTGATTACAGTTAAAATGCAAAAAACGAGGAAAAACCGTGAATATGAAAGGCCAGCTTAGGGTGCCCCGTAAGGTGGGGGTATAGGTCTGGTCGGAATCGAGGAGTACAGGATGAGCAGGAGAAAAGGCTTTTCCTTGGCGGAAGTGATGGTGGTGATATCCATTATTGCACTTCTTATGTCAATACTGCTGCCGGCGCTGATGCGGACACGGAGGCAGGCACAGAACGTCCTCGGCCAATCTAATTTGAAACAGTGGGGCGCCTGCTTTTCGATGTATGCCAGTGATTGGGAAGGTTCTGCCCCCAGAGGCTGGTGGCAGAACAGTGCGAGTGGTCTGCAGGTGAAACACACTGATTATTGGATGGAAGCCCTGCGGTCGTACTATGGTAATGAACACCAGTTGCGCTGCTGCCCAAGAGCCATAAAGCCCGGCTCCGAAGTACGGGCAGGATTTTATACAGGACAGCTTGGCGCGCTTGTGGGTTGGGGCACATTTCCAGGCGAGCTTGGGAAGCCCTCGAGCTGGTGGCCAGCCGTGACGGGGGGTGATTACGGCAGTTACGGAATGAACGCCTGGATTTGCAACCCACCGCCCGATGCACCAGAATTCCAGCGACATAACGTAGCGAAAAACAACTGGAGGACTCTCACCATCACGGGCGCATCTGAGATACCTCTGCTTGGTGATGAACAGTGGATTGATTGCTGGCCGGAGGTAACCGATGTAATCCCGTCATGTGATGGCGAGCCATGGGGACCTGCTGCCAATTATAGCCACATGGTACGCGTATGCCTGAACCGCCACGATGGCTATGTAAACTGGGTTTTTATGGACTATTCTGTCAAGTCAGTGGGCCTGAAGGGGCTGTGGAAGCTTAAGTGGCATCGAAACTATAACCTTGACTTGGTACCGCCGGAGGAGGAATTCAATACAGCCGGTGATGGCTGGATGAGAAGATTCAAAGACCGCTTAAAATAACCGCCGCACAAAAAGCCCCAGCCGAATCCAAAAACAGTTTACGCAGTTAAACCTCATTCCGAGCGTTTATTTCCTCTTTTGATATCCGTTCACTGTCCAGTACACGCGCGAATCTACAGTTAAGGATAAATTTTATTGTAAGCTATTTTGATGCAAATTATATTAGCGACGCCTGCTTGGCTAAAATGGAGTAACTTTTAATGCCGAAAATATGTTTGGACCTGACTGGAAAATGGGAATTCAAGCAATATCCACTCTCAGCCCGCCGAATGCGCGACCTAGACCCATCCGGCTGGCCGCAAACGTCCGTCCCCGGCTCTATCTTTAACAGCTTAATTGCGGCCGGTCAAATAAATCAGACTGACATTGATGCCAACCCGGAAAAATTCTCCTGGGTCAGCGAAACACCGTGGATATACAAAAAAGTTTTTGATGCCTCAGCTGAGTTGCTCAACTGCGACCGAGCCGAATTGGTTTTCGACGGCCTGGACACAATAGCCAGTATCTGGCTTAATAACAAACTTATCGGCAAAACAAATAACATGTTTGTTCCATTTCGGTTCGACGTAACAGCGTCCTTGAAACCACGAAGGAATGCGCTACTGGTCAAATTCGAGTCCGCAATCCAATACGCCCAAAAGCTAATGAATCGATACACTCCGTTTGCCGAAACAGACCTCAGCAATCCATATCGCGTCTACGTGAGAAAGGCGCAGTACCAATTCGGCTGGGACTTCTGCCCTGCACTGCCTGGCTGCGGAATCTGGCGGGCCGTTCGCCTTGAGGGTACCAAGAAAGCCAGAATCACCAATTTACATATCCGAACAGTTGAGTGCAACCAACGCTATGCCGATCTCAAAATCGCGATAGAGCTCGACACAGTTGCGGAAGCAGAAGTCCTTTGCAGGCTAAATTTATCCTGTGCAGGGCAAGTAATCAAGCACAACCTGACTTTCAACCCCGGCGAAGACTCTGAATCCACCGTAATTCGCATCGAGAAGCCGTTTCTTTGGTGGCCGAGTGGTTACGGCCGACAGCACCTCTACAAACTGGTGCTTGTGCTGTTAAGCGGCGATGAAATTATAGACCAAACAGAAAGAAAAATCGGTATAAGAACCGTGAAACTCAACCGCCAGCCAGATGAGCACGGCGAAAAGTTTCAATTCGAAATAAACAGCCAACCTGTATTCGCTAAAGGAGCGAACTGGGTGCCCACCTCGATATTTGCGGGCTCCGTCACTGTCAGCGATTACGAAAAACTCCTCCACGCAGCAGCCACGCGCAACATAAACATGCTCCGTGTATGGGGCGGCGGCTACTACGAAGCAAACAAATTTTATGAACTGTGCGACCAAGTTGGAATAATGGTCTGGCAGGATTTCATGTTTGCCTGTGCTTACTATCCCGACCGACAGTGGTTTTTCGAGCAAGTAAAAGAAGAAGCAGCCACAATTATAAGGCAGTTGCGAAACCACCCCTGCCTGGTGCTATGGTGCGGCAATAACGAAATTGACTTGATGCATCATACCGGCAAGCTCGGTAAGAGCAAAAAGTTCCATGGCAAAACAATTTACCACGAGCTTCTGCCGCAGCTGGTTGCTGAATTGGACCCTGATACCGACTACATACCGACAACACCGTTCGGTGAAAAAGACAAACTCAAAACCGGCAAGACCTTGACAACACACCAATGGGATGTCTGGTCGGGCCATCAACCCGTTCGCCAATACCTATGCCGACCGCAAAACATCCCGCGATTCGTTACTGAATTTGGCTTACAATCACTGCCAAACACGGACACCCTAAAAAATTTTTGTCCCCCTGAACAGCTGCGCGTCGCCAGCTTCCCAATCGAAAAACACAACTATCAATTAGACGGCAATGGCCGCCTATACCGTTACGTGGGCGACCTATTCGGCAGCGCTGAAAACCTTGAAAACTTTGTGTATTTATCACAACTCACACAGGCTCGGGCCGTCAAAACATACGTTGAATACTTGAGGGCACACAACGTACGAAACCACGGCGTATTATTCTGGCAGTTCAACGACTGCTGCCCCGCAATAAGCTGGTCGGCGATGGACTATTCCAACAAACCAAAAGCACTCTATTACTATGCAAGACGTTTTTTTTCAGAGGTCTTAATTGCGATTGCGTCGGAATCGGAGCAAGCCCAAACAACTTCGGCACCGGCGTTGCAACCACTCAATGTCACCGTGATAAACGACAGCATTCAGCCAATAAACGCTACCCTAAGTTGTCGACTGATTGATTTGTTCGGACATCTACTCGACCAGGTCATATTCCCCGTCGCGATTACCCCATTTAGCACATCAGCGTCCCCTAAGCTTCCCAAAGCAATCATTTCCCCCGCCTGTCCGAACAAATCCGCCTTACACATGACAGTTGAAAAGAACGGCGAAAAAATCGCGGAAAATTTGTTTTTCTACCTGCCCGACAAATACATCGATTGGCCTGAGGCAGAAATCACCTCGCGCATTTCCCAAATAAGTGACAGGCAATTGAAGCTCAAACTAAAATCAAATGCGATTGCAAAGGACGTTCAGATCAAAAGTTTCGTCGAAGCGGAATTCAGCGATAATTTTATAGACCTGATACCACCTGAAGAGCGTGAGATAACACTCGATTGTGAGCAGCCTGTCTCCTCAATTGAATCGGAACTACAGCTAAGCTCTGTTAAATCGGCATTTCAAACTACTTAAAAACATCCCTGGTCAGCGACGAGGAGGCCCATAACCGGGTGGCCCGAAACCCGGAGGCCCGTAACCTGGAGGCCCGTAGCCGGGAGGACCATACCCAGGAGGCCCAACCTCTCCCGGTCTGGTGACACGCCTATCCAGACCCGCCCTGGTGCCCCACTCTCGCAAAGGCTCTTTCGGCTCCTTCTCAGACCTTTTGATTTCGTTAAACTTGCTCAGCAATTCTTCGGACCAATACCTCGATTTAATAGGTACGCGCTCTATATTCGCCCCATCGAAACTGTAAAGCATATCAAAATAATGCCTGGCGCGCAGATTCTTTCCGCCCGACCAGTCATTTACAGGCATAACGTCCACCAAGACTGCTCCAGTAGCATACTCGACTATCTCTGGCACGGTAACCTTTTCTTTCTCCTCCTCCTCTGTCATTTTGTACTCACTGGCGTTGCCAATCATCTCACCCTGTTTCACAGTAAAGTCCTTGGTGTACCAATACCCCAGCACATATCTGCACACCTGCACTGTCACCGTCTCGGTTGCCTCTTGTATCTCTCGCGGGAAGAAGTACAACCTCCCCGGAATATCTGCAGCCTCCGTTGTGTCAGAAAACTCGCTCCATAAAATAGCTCTGTTCCCCAGCGATTTGTATTGCTCGTGGAACTGATTCGTACCGGCTATCGGATTATAAACACCTAACCGAATCCTATACCGATAGCTCTTCTCCGGTTCAACAGTATCGTCGTGCGCCCAGAACATCAACGGCTCATCCATCTTCGCAACATCTTTTTCTCTGGTAATTAAAAGCTCGTCAAATTTTTTATAAACATCCGTTGTTGTCTTTGTAGCCTCTTTACTTCTTTCCCGACGTTCTTTATCACTCTCACGGTCGCGATCGACACGCCTTCTTCTTGTCGGCGCCCTTCTTCTTGTGGATAGGCCACCACCAGAAGGACCGCCGCCGCCGCCGCCGTAACCAGGGGGTCCGCCACCACCTCCTCCTCCAAAAGGACCACTCATTCCCATTCCTCCTTGACGTGACCGTGTTCTCGGTGTCCTGCTGCGCCGGTCTGGGCGTCCTTCTTCGCGATCCTCCTTTTCTGCAGCCTTGGCCTCACGTTTCTCCTGCGCTTCTATCTCTCTTTGATGCTCCAAATATTCCTTGTGCAGCGATGGAGGCAACCATTCTTCTTTGGCAGATGCAATCTGATAGGACGCCGGCTGCAGCAGGTCCGCCCTAATCTGTTGATCATCAAACTGAAGTAAACGCACCTTTATCCCACCCGCCGGCAGTTCTTCAACATCTTCTATAATCTCGAACATCCTTTTGCGATGGTCAATCTGGGCTCGAGGGACGTCTTCCCAAGCGCTCCAACTGCCTTCGGAAAGCAATTCCTGTCTTTGCAACTGTACGGCCGCAAAAACCGGGACGGCAAGACACGGGTCGCGCCACTCCTCCGGAAGTACCTCACCAGCAAAACATTCACGAAACCTCTTATATAGTCCCGCAACATCAAACTTCGCCGCCACAGTTACAAAATCGATGTCATTTGGTTCATGCTCCACCACATCATAAGTATTTTCCTCATCAATCTCTTCGGTAGGCACATAAGCCACTGCCCTGATATGCTCGACCTCAATATCGTTAACCTGACCAATTAGCGGCAAACGATATTTGCCTTTATTAATATCTATGTCCTCCAAAACGGGAGGCTGTACGGGACAGAGGCCAACGTCAATATTACTTATGGCCGAGTCGATCACAGCGACAAAATCACTAACTCTTGACTCATATGGTTGCTTCAGCCGGGGCTTGCTATTCAGCCTGCTCTCCAGAGCCTTGGTCTGTTGGACTATGTAATTATCAATGCCACCGGAACTGAATTTCTTGCCGTCGAACTCTACATAAGTGCGACCGATAAGAACATAGGCGACAAAAAGCCAGATGCACACAAGCCCGACAGCCGCCAACACTATCTTTTCAACATGCTCCTCGAAAAAGCTACCACTTTTCTTTGCCATTTTGACCTTCCTGTTTTAATTCCCGTCACCGGGGCAAATCAACTTGCCATCTGTGCTGCCAACCTGCTCCCAACCAATCCAGTTCCATCTTCTCAAATTCTTTCGTTTAATCGCCTGCAGCCTTTGAGGCCTTTTTAATCGATTCCGGCTTAATCTCATCGTAGCCGCTCTTATTGAAAATATACTCGCAAACCAAATCCAACTCCACGACAGCATCTTCACCATAACGGTACAAAAGATGATTTGTATCCTCCCGACCAACCGGACTAATAGTGCTTTCCAAAACCGTTATTTGATTATGCTTGTAAACACGCTCTTGTTCCTCTCCAAAAGACCCGCTAAACCTATGTTCCTTGGCACTGCATAACTGCTGCATAAACGGCAAAACAGCCTTCGCGCCAACCACAACAACTACATTGAAATGCACAACATCAATATCATCATCAGTAAACCTTCCAGTACAAGGCTCCGCAAACCCCTCACCCAGCGAAAGAACATATGCTGGTGGACTGCTGGCTGAACCTTTCTTGGCACCCCCCATAACATCTCCAGCGAAACTTATATCCAAAAGCCGCTTGACAGGCGAGGTGAAAACACTATTAGAGCCGGAATTTAGAGCACCTATAGTATCAGCAACATCTTCGATGATCCAGCAAGCCAACTGCCAATACCAACAATCTTCAATTGCCTCCACCCTTCCGAAATACTGATATTCGTCCCAGAACTCGTATCCGGCCAAGTCTGCCGGGTTCGCATAAACAGAAGCAGACTGCGCCTTCTCTTTGCAAATAACGTCCGTTATGGTAGTATCGACCTCGCTCAACCTCCCCGCAAAGCCCCTTCCCCCTCTCAGACTGAAACCCGATGAGCTCTGCAAATTCCTCTGTAACTCGCTTTCCGTAGGACAATCACGCGCGTTTACACGGGTGATTAGCTCATCAATAGCCCCACGATACCGCTGGCCAAATTCCTTGAAAATCAACGTAGACGTATCTTTCGGTTCAGGAAATATTTTGTAACTCAGCAACTCCCTTTGGCTGCTTTGCTTAGCCAAAAGGGCTGCCTGATTAGCATCTCTCTGGTAAGCTTGCTGATACTCCTGCTCAATTTGCCATTGGTCACGGGCAACGATATTTTTGCTTAGGGACTTAACTTGCCTGCCTGTAGAAACACTTTCCCTTGCTATCCGTTCCCTGAGCCTGCTGCTCATTAACTGGGTAGGTATAAAAAGAAGCACACCAACCAAGAATATAATAGCCGGCACCAACAGCGAGGAATAATTCTTAAAGAAACTTAGCTTCTGTATGGCCTCTTTAAATCCCGAGATATTCATTTTAGCTCAACCGCCTGTCTCTGTCTTTGGCTCTCCTGTCCCGGCTCTCCGGAACTTCTGTAGCGCAACTGTGTCTTAAAGCAACGCTGCTCTCCGGGTCCCCATTTCGCAGAACCCGCAAGATAGTGCCCTGCAAATAATACGAACCTGCAATGTCGCAGCTTTAACTACCTGTATCCTCCTCGCTCGCTTCCTTTGGCGCATCCCTCCAGATAAATTTAGCATCCAACCTGAACCAATGGTCATTAACTTTATAAACAACGTTGCCCGACCTGTCGATTTTCTCTTTTCCGTACTCGTCCAGCTCAGGAACCTTACCGATAGTCTCCTGGGTCATAGGGTCAATTAAAAACTCCTCAGCACCCCACCTATCGGCCTTCTTACCTTTCTCAAGCTTAGTATCCCTAATGCCTATCCCGGCCGGCACCCCGGCCTCCAGGTCTACTTCACTTATTTCCAGCTTGAAATGTTCGATCCTGGCCTTCTTGTATAGCTCAAAAGGGCTGTTCCCGTCAACAATATCGTCAAGATGCAGCAGCCGAGTAACAACGCCCCACTTGCTCGGGTCGTCCTCCACCCCCGCAGGGTCCATCAGTTCACCCAGGTTCTTATAGGGACTATATCCGACTATCGTTACCACAAACCCGGCCTTTTCCCCTTCATCCTCTGCGGAGTCATCTGTCTTGCCTCTTTTCGAACGCGTCCTCGGACCATACCTACCAGACATCCCAGGCATACCAGGAGGACCATAACCGGGAGGACCGCCGTAACCAGGAGGGCCGTAACCAGGAGGACCGTAACCAGGGGGACCACCGTAACCAGGAGGACCGCCACCAACTCCTCCCCGTCCTCTTTTCTTTCTAAGGCCCGCCCTTAGTAAATCCGCGCCGCCAAACTCTGCCTTGGCAATATCACCTGAAAAGTACACTGACATATTTGTCAAAAAGACCTGTTTGCGCTCTCTGCGGGGTATTTCCAAAACCGCTTCTACATCACCATCGGCAAAAGCCCTGTAAAGCTCGCGCTGTTCAGGATTGTATTTTTCGTTCGGCAAAACCGAGAATATTGTCTGATGCAATAACGGAACCACGTCACGATATTCAAATGGTTCAAATGCCTTTTTTATTGCTGCTTCAGAACTGGAGGCCTTGTTCTCTTGCGCTTGAAGTTTGCTGCTGGCTTGCTTGGCAACACTAATAACAGCATTGATTTTCTGTCGAACCTGACTGTTATTTGCGTAACTGACCCTATCAACAAAAAACGTCCTCGCAAAAGCCAGAACCGAAACTAATAACAGCAAACCGGCCGCAACTTTAAAGTAATTGGCTTTACCTGCCCAAGCCATCGAACGGGCAATACTGCGAGGCAGCAGGTTACTCTCTATCCTCGCCAAGCCTAAGCCCTGTAAAGCAAGACCATACACAATGCCAAAATCGCTGACACTCTCATGAAACTTCGCCGTTGAGACACCCGAACTAATCGCAAGCCTCTTAAACGAGTCCGGCCTTTCAACAGGCATCTGCAGCGTCTGCTGCAGATATTTGAGCAGACCGCGCATCTTCGTTCCGCCACCCAACGCAATAATCCTCGATAATTTAGTGTTGGGGTTGGAACTGTTGTAAAACCCGAGCGACCTCTGGATTTCAGAGGCTAAGTCCGTAAATACCGGCCTCATCGCTTGGAACACCTGCCGGGCGTACTTGCTCATAGGGGCAGTGCGTTTAAGTTTCTCAGCTTTTTCAAAATTAAGCTTAAACGTATCGGCTATAGCCTTCGTAAAAGCATTGCCGCCCATCGGTATGCACCTTTGCCAAACCGCTGAGCTCGTGCAGACAACCAAATCGGTATTTTCAGCACCAATATCAATAACAACAACAGCTTGACGTTCGGACTTGACCAAATCACCGCGGTCGTACAATGCGTAATTATACAGGGCCATCGGGGCCATCTGAACATAACCAACCGTCACATTCTCCCTGCTAAAATGCTCTAGCAGCGAACTGATTACCTCATTCTTGATCGCAAAAATACCCACCCTGCTCTCAGGACTGTCCGGCTCTGTCATCAACTGCCAGTCCCACTGCACATCGTTGATATCAAAAGGAATCTGCTGAGCGGCTTCAAATTTAACAATCTCTGGAATGCGCTTCTGCTCTACTGGCGGCAGCTTCACAAACCGCGCAAAGCTACTGTGGCTCGGCACAGAAACAACCACATCAGCTTTGCTCAAATCGTTCTGCTTGACAAACTGGCGCAAACTTAATGCAATCAGCTCGTCTCTTTCTGCAGGCTTTACACCACTTCCGTTAAGAATTTTGCCGTGCTGGACATTGTCAAAGCCGATCACTTCAACGGCGCCTCCTACATTGCTTAAATGTAACGCTTTTAAGGAGTTATTGCCTATATCTATTGCCCAAACCGAGCCGGATTCCGACGCCATAATTAGCCCTCGTGATTATGGTCCAAACCTGATTTGAATAATCTTGTAAGTTAGCTTCAACAATACTTCATTATACCATATTATATCATATTATGAAAGCCTTTGCCATAACTACTCTTGGCTGCAAAGTTAACCAATACGAAGGTCAGCAGATTCGGCAGCTGCTTGAACAACTCGGACTCAACCAAGCCGAAACTGCCAAGAGGCCCGACGTAGTTGTAATCAATACCTGCTGTGTTACTCACAGTGCTTCGGCCAAGAGCCGACAATGTCTCCGAAGAGCCCAAAAACTAAGCCCTGATGCATTTATCGTCGTTTGCGGTTGCTTGCCCAGTGTGGAAATCGGCGAATTAGGGCATTTGGGTAAAAACATTCGTCTGATTAGGGAACGAGCGGCCACAGCGGCTGTTTTGACGCAAATAGTCAATGGCGAAGCCGGCGAGTCGAATTCCCGAAAGCTCCAGACCGACCAACATGTTAATAGAGCAAAAAACGGGCCTAAAGTCAGGCCGAACAATAACTTACGCAATCCCGCGAAACTGCCGCAACTAACATCGTTTAAGGGCCATACACGAGCTTTTCTCAAAGTTCAAGATGGCTGCGACGGATATTGCAGCTACTGTATTATACCGAAGGCGCGACCCAATGTTCACAGCAAGGCGGCCGGAGCGGTCCTGCAAGAGGCGGAAGCACTGGCGGAGGCGGGCCATAAGGAAATTGTCGTAACAGGCGTATTTCTCGGCGCTTACGGCCAAGAGAGCGTCAGACGAAAGACGTGGGCGAATCAGCAAAATGATAAATTGGCTGATTTGCTTGATAAGATGGCAAGGATACCGGGGCTTGCGAGGATACGGCTGAGCTCGCTGGAGCCGGGGGACGTAACGGAGCGATTGGTGGATAGTTTCTGCAGGCATCGTAACATTATGCCGCATCTGCACCTTTCGCTGCAGTCAGGCTCAGATGCGGTGCTAAAGCGGATGGGGCGGCAGTACAGTGTTTGTAAGTTCTTGCGGGCGGTGGAGTTAGTGAAGTCGCGGCTGGATAGGCCGGCGATAACAGCGGACGTAATAGTGGGGTTTCCGGGTGAGACGGAGGGTGAGTTTGAGGCGACGGTGGGGTTGGCGAGGGCAGTGGGGTTCGCAAAGATGCATGTTTTCGGGTTTTCGGCACGTCGAGGGACTGCGGCGGCGGAGATGCAAGGTGTTGTGGATAATAGAGTTATAAAGAGGCGGTCGAAGGTGTTGCGGGATTTGGATGCGGAGTTGGGGCGGCGATTTCGGGAGGGGTTTATCGGGGAGGAATGCGAGATTCTGGTGGAAAACGGTGGGTTTAAGGGGCGGAGTGAGAGGTATTTCATGGTTTTTGTGCGGAAAACGGGCGCAAAAAAATTGAGGCAAGGTGAGTTAGTCCAGGTGAGGTTGGTTGAAAATAGGGAGGATGGAGTAATTGGGAAAGTTTGAATTAGCTCGGCCAAGCTCGCGATGAGGAAGAGAGACCCTCAATTTTGGGCGAAAAAAGGCGGGAAGAAAGTAAAAAGTAAAAAGGCAAAAGAATTGTGTCGCCGTTTCTCTGGGAAAAACGGGGATTGAGTTTTTGGAAACGTTCGACAAAGTTGGACAAAGTTGTAAAACTTACAAAAATTTACAAAAATTAGCGCGCTTTTTACAAAAAAAATGCGCAAACGTTTGAAAAATTACAACAATTTTCGCCCGGGCGGCGAAAATTGAGGGCCAAAGGGAGAGATGTCGGGGGTCGGGTACAAGTGAACGCGGATTAACGCTAATTATTTGTTTGGCGTGGAGGACGCAAAGGGCGAGGCCCCGGAGAGATAGGTCCTCATTAGAGTCGCGCGGGCTCTAAGGGATGGGGCAGGTGTACGTTATGTGACGGGGTAAAGTTTAGTGTCGGGGGGGCTGCAGATGTTTGGTCGCGGGTTCATGGCGATTGCTTTTTCGATGTGTCAGGTACGCCTTTTGAGGTAGTGGTTTTGCCTATAAAAAAAACAGGTTTCGGCCTGATTGACAATTGGACGGAGGTGGTTAGATTTGCGAGGTGAAGGCTGACGTTGTGGGTTGAGTTTTTTGGGGTGCAGTGAAGGTTAAAAAGGGGCGCCTATGAAGGGGCAAGTAAACGCGTTTTGGAGAGCGGACCGGTAATAAGATGCAGCAGGGAAAGATTGGTTTTTGCGTCAAAGTTGGTCGCGAAAATTGCGTGAGGTATTTGTCAGCGGTCAAACGGAAACAGTGTCTCTTACAGGAATAAAATTTTTAGGAGGTGTAGCCATGGAAAAAGAAAGAAAATCATCAAGGAGCGGGGGCAAGGGCGCGTCTGGTGGTCGGCCTTTCAAGTCGGAAGGGCAGGCGGGGCAGCGTGAGTTAGTCGTCATTGCGAAGACGGAAGCGGGATTGCGGGCAACCAAAGAGGGTGTTGCGTCTGCAGCGGGTACGGATGTTTCTGCGCTGTCGAAGCTTCTGGAATCGGAGGGCGCGAGTATGCAGCCTTTGTGCGGGCTTAGCGAAGAGCGCATGCGTGAGAGGACGCGCTCGTTAGCGGCGGAGAGCGGGCAGGATGTTCCGGATATGTCGGTATTCTACCATGTTGAGGCGCCCGATGAGCGGCTGGACGGGCTGGCGGAATCACTGCGTGCGCTGGAGGTCGTAGAAAACGCCTACGTGAAAGGGCCATCCTGCGAACCTGTGGTTGCGACGGAGGAAGTAGAAGTCCTTAACGACATGGCGCCAGCGACGGAGGAGCCGCCGATTACGACGCCGGACTTCGCCAATCGGCAGGGCTATCTGGGCCCGGCTCCGGGGGGAATCGATGCCCATTACGCCTGGAGCGTGGCCGGCGGCAGAGGCGCAGGAGTGAAGATAGTTGACTGCGAGTGGGGCTGGCGTTTTACACATGAGGACCTGCTTGAGAATCAGATGGGCGTGATTATCGGCAACAGCTCAAGCAACGACAACCACGGGACGGCGGTTCTGGGTGAAATCAGCGGCGACCGGAACGCATTTGGTATCCTGGGGATATGCCCCGATGCGATTGTTGGTGCAGCTCGCTTCGGCAACACTGCGCAAATAATCCGGCAGGCGGCGGATAAACTGAGTGCGGGCGACATAATACTGTTAGAGATACACCGTGCCGGTCCGAATGCGACAGGGGCCGGGCAGTTCGGTTACATCGCGGTAGAGTGGTGGCCTGATGACTTCAGCGCAATCCGTTATGCAGTCAGCAAGGGTATTATCGTTGTCGAGGCAGCAGGCAACGGGTCTCAAAACTTAGACGACGCCATCTACAACACTCGACCAACGGGGTTTCCGAGCTGGTGGCGGAATCCGTTTAATACGGACAATCCCAGCTCAGGGGCCGTTTTGGTGGGCGCCGGCGCGCCGCCGCCGGGGACTCATGGCAGGAACCATGGTCCGGACCGATCTCGGCTCGGATTCTCAAACTACGGTGCGCGAGTTGACTGTCAAGGCTGGGGTCGAGAAGTGACAAGCACGGGCTACGGTGACCTTCAGGGCGGGTCCAACAAAGACGAGTGGTATACGGACCAATTCAGCGGGACTTCGAGCGCATCTCCAATTGTGGTTGGGGCGCTGGGGTGTATCCAGGGTGCGTTGCGGGCACAGGGCGGCCCGCTACTGACGCCGGCACGAGCGATCAGTCTGGTTCGTAAGTACGGTTCACCGCAGCAAGATGCCCCCGGCCGGCCGAAGACCCAGCATATCGGGAATCGGCCGGACTTACGGCAAATGATTCCGGCGGTAACGAGCGCATGGCTGTACAACAAGACGGTGGTGAGGACGCACGCGAAGAACGGCTCACAAATGGCATGGGCCTACCTGCAGGGCAGCGGCTGGCGGCGAGTGAATCCACGTTCGAGCGATGGAGTAAGCAACGTGTTCCAGATACTCTGCGCAGGTCTGGCGAACAGTCGTAAAGTGGATGTGTACATCCGTAACGGCCAAATAGAACAGGCGACTCTCAGATAGTCGGGTTTTGGCGGTATTGTGTTTGGAACGGTCAGATGTTGTTTGGGCGAAGCCAGAACAACGACCGTTAAGTATGGAGGTCTACATATGTTTACCGAAATAACAATCAAGATTCCGATGGCCGGTGAGGGAGGGGTGGTTTCGGCGGTGCGAACTATCGGAGAAGGGGAGGTGGCGGAGCCTCCATCTCTGGATGATTTGGAAGAGAGAGGGGAGGGTGCGGGGCCTGTGTCTTGTCCGCCGGAACCGCTGGATGAGACAAGTGAGCACGAATTGCTATCGGTTCCTTCGGTTGAAGAGCCGGCGGAACCGATGGAGGGCGAAGTGCCTGCGCCTCCTTCAATTGCGGAGTCAGGCAGCGCTTAAAAAGACAAACGTGCGAAGAGGCACAGAGAGGCGTGGGGGGGGAGGGGCGCTTTGCATCTACATCAAGATTGCACGCTCAAAACGGAATGAGAGTAGACTGGACCCCAGCCTTCGCAGGGACAGGCGGGGTAAATGCGGGAGAGTTGGGATTAAAAAGTGGTTTTGATTTTCGGAAGTTGGAAACGTGATACCTTGGGCACAGGTTGCGTGGTGCTGCCGGAGGCGGCATTATTAGTTTTTGGTTTTTAGTTTTTAGTTTTGAGTTAGGGGAGGGAGTACGATTAGTTTTTAGTGTTGAGTTTTGGGTTTTGAGTTAGAGGAGACTCCCCATCCCCCGCCAACGACATGCGAGGATATTCGCTACGCTTCGGGAGGCAGCACAAGCAAGCGCTAAGGCAGAGAGAAAATGGGGGTGAGAGGTTCGCCCCAGTTAGATAGACGCGCAATAGAGTCGGGCGGACTCTATGCAATGGGCAAGCTGACCGTCATCTCACGGGGTCTTCGCCGCGCTACGAGGGCAGGTGGGAGTGAAGATGGGGGGTTGAGGGAAGATTGGGATATTTTTTTTATTATTTACGGTTTTTTTTGTTGACGGAGGCGTTTGGGAGGTGTGTAATGGGTGGCGGACAAGAGAAAAACCATTAAGTGGGGAACACACACCCAGAAGCAGCCGGGTGGGGAACGTTGTTCACCGCAGAGAAAAAAGAGTTGGATATGTTCTGTCAGGGTGACAGGAGGTCTGACAAGGCGGGTATGCGGCAGGTTCGCTGACAGAGTTCTGAAGAACCTGGTCTCGGACACGAAGCTTGCACGAGAGGTTGACAAGGGGGTGGCGGGTCAGGGGTCAGGCTTCGAAGAGATTTGCGGAACAGGTGGTATTTTGCGTGATGTTGGTTTTGGCCGTTTGTTAGGGGGTTGATTTTTTTGTTTTGCGTGAGCAGTTTGGAAAAATGGGAGTGAGTACAATGTTATTGATTAGTATTGATCCGGAAACGTGCCTTCCTATCGGCGGGCTAATCCTGGCGGGCCTAGCGTTGATCGGTGTAGTAGTCATCCTGCTGGCAGGCAAGAAGGTGCCCGTGGCGGTTCCATTGATAATAATAGCTGCATTTATCGCCATGGGAGTGATGCCCGAAAGCTTGACGTTTGGCACGTTTGAAGGGGTGTTTACAAGGATGCAAAGGGAAAATAAGGAGTTGAAGCGTGACAAAAAGCTGAACACCTACCTTCGGGGCATAGTTCAACTGAGGAAGGGAGAATGGGGCGGGAAGTTCGAACGGGATTATGCGACGTCGACGCTTTTCGTTCTCAGCGAGCCGGGAACGGAGGCCCCTCCGATAGTGGTTTTCGAAGGTCTGCTGCGCTGGCGCTCGGGACTCGGCAAGGTGGATCACAGGTGGAAAGTGATATCCAGAGTATTCGGCGTATTGAGGTGGGTCCTCCCGGTCCGTGGGAAAAGAGACAAGCCGAGCGATTTGGCGAAGGATGTCTATGATTATGTGGAGTCGCCCCTGTGCGATGTTGACCTGTTGAAGCGCAGTAATAACCCCCATGTTCTGATTCTGGGTGAACCGGGAAGCGGAAAGACGACCATGTTGCAATATCTGGAGTTAGTTGCCGCCCGGCGTGCGCTGGCGGACGATAAAGCTCCGGTTCCAGTTTTTGTCGAGCTGGGTAAGGTGAAGGCGGATGAACTGACTCCGGGGGGGCTGCGTGAGCAAATTAAGAATGTTTCCAGGACATTCGGGGATAGTACAATTCAAGTTAAAGATCTTAAGCTCACGAAGCGGAGATACCTTTTGCTGTTAGATGCCCTGGACGAAGCGCAGGGCATGAAACAGGCTGCGGGTGCGGTGGCGGCTCTTACTGAGGACGCGAATTACGCTTCTGTTATGGTGACGAGCCGGATTCGCGACTATGCGGACGTTCTCCACGGAAAACCAGAAGCCCTTAGAAAGAAGGGCTTCAGCACAGCGTTGCTTTACGGGAGTGGCCAAGCGGCGGTGGAAAAAAGGATATTCTCACCGCGTGTGACACTTGAAAATCGCCGGAAGCTTCTTGAACTTCTGGCCGACCCGGACAAACGACGGCTGTGGTTACAGTTCTTTCGTCTTCCGGCGAATTTGGATTTGGACCCGGACTTTTTGTTGGAGTTGGATGTGCGCTCTCTCCGGCAGTATAATTTTACGAATGCGTTCGTGCAGAATCGGGCGGAGAATATAGGGCTTTCGAAAAATGATGTGAACGATGTCGAATCGGTGCTTGCTGCGGTTGCAACCCAGTTGATTAATACGATGGGTGCCGAGCGTAATCCGGAGTTTACCGTCGTTGATGTGACGCGAGGGCTGAAAGGTGCAAACAATCCGCTGGAAGCGGACAAAGAACGGGTGGCCGCGCTGCTGGGGAAAGCAGACAAGATGGGCCTGATTGATGCCAGAGAAGGCCAGACTTACCAGTTCCGTCGTCCTTGCTTTTTCTGTTTCTATGTTGCCAAGATGGTCGATGATGCAGAGGCCATTCCAATCCATGAGCTCAAGTGGCGCGACGTGGTGATATTTAAGGTTGGCTGTGGAGACAAGGCAGGAAAGGCGCTGCTCAAACGAGTAATCGAAGAGGCAAGAGATAAGAAAGGGGAATCACTTACGCGTTTGGCGATTGAGTGCATTGAGAATAGTCCGAACCCCAGCAAGTTTAAGGGCGAGAAGAAGAAGCTTCGCGGTCAACTCGGGGCAACAGGTTGAGGGCCTGGCGGACGCAGGGTCCCAAGGATAAAGTAGAGTCGGGGGGCGAAGGAAGATTAAAAGTTAAAGTGGAAAGTGTAAAGCCACAGTGGAAAATTTGAAGTTGTTGACCTCGGCCTACGGCACGCAGGGAGAGGCGGGCGCGGCGGTCAAGAGAAGAACAGAACACGGGAACGAAAAAAAAGGGGCTGCCTGTTGCGTGAACAAGAGATGACAGGCAGCCTGAAAGGGAGAAAAAAGTCTTTAGTGGTAATAATAACGGGGGGCGGGCTGGGCGGTCAAGAGCAAAACCCCAGTGAGATAGGCCCCCAGTAGAGTCCGGTGGACTCTAAGCAAAGGGGCAAGTGACCGCCATGTCATGGGGTCTTCGCTTCGCTACGAGATAATTTGTTGGTTATCGGTGGAGAGATTTTGTATGGTGGGGAGGGTCTGCAGGATAAAGGATTTAAGAAAAGTGGTTTTTTGGAGGTTTTACGATGAGACGGGCAAGAAGAATCGTATTGGCGGTCGTTGGTATCGCAGTTGTTGGTATTGCATCGGGGGTGGTGGGTAAGGAGGCGTGCTGCAAGAAAAAAGCAAAAGTTGATGGTATGGTCAAGGAGATGTTGGCAGCACGGAAGGGCCAGAGACAGATAGAATATCTGACGAAGACGTACGGCGAGTTTGGTATTGATGAGGCTTATAAGATACAACTTGCTTTGGCGAAGGAGGTGAGCAAGGAATTAGGGCCGGTGGTCGGTTACAAAGTTGCGTATGCGAGCAAGGCGGCACAGGAGCAGTTCGGTGTGGATGAGCCGGCGAGCGGGCCGTTTTTCCTGCTTCAACGTGTGTCGAGCGGGTCGAGTCTTCCAGCGAGTGCGTTTATGGAGGTTACGTTAGAGACGGAGATTGCCTTTACGATAGGCAAGCGGATAGACAAGCCGGTTAAGGACGTTGGAGAAATTAAGGACTACGTCAAATGGGTGCACACGGCTTTCGATATCGGTGATTATCGGTTTGTGAAGGGTGAGACGAAGCCGACGCCTGCCGATATGATTGCGAGCGGGGTGGGTGCGCATTTTTTTGTGCTTGGGCCGGGGGTGCGGCCGGAAAAAGTAGATGTGGACGCGGTGGACTTGGTGCTGGCGAGGAACGGGAAGGTTATCGCGAAAAGCCCGGCGACGAATGTGATGGGTAGTCCGTGGAAGTCGCTGGTTTGGTGCGCGAACCATATCGTTAAGCTCGGCGGGACGCTGGAGCCGGGTATGGTTGTGGTGAGCGGCACGGCGGCGCCGGCATACAAGGTCAAGGGCGAGAAGATAAAGGGCAGGTATAAGGGCGAGTGCGGGGCGCTGGGTAAGGTTAGGTTGAGGATTGAATAGCTGAGGGGCGTCGGGGAGAAGGCGAATGAAAATCGTTGTGCTGGACGGGTACACGCTTAATCCGGGCGACCTTAGCTGGGAGGAGTTGGAGGAGTTAGGGTCGTGCTCGGTGTACGAGAGGACGCCGAGTGAGCTGACGGTGGAGCGGGCGAAAGACGCGGAGATTGTGCTGACTAACAAGACAGTGCTTTCGGCGGAGGTGATTGAGCAGCTCGAGCAGGTGAGATATATAGGTGTGTTAGCTACGGGGTACAACGTTGTGGATGTGGAGGCGGCGCGGAAGCGAGGTGTGGTCGTGACGAATGTGCCAGCATATGGGACGGAGTCGGTGGCACAAATGGTGTTTGCACATTTATTGAATCTGACGCAACACGTGGGGGAGCATTCGGAGTCGGTGAGGGAGGGGCGGTGGAGCGCGTGTCCGGATTTTTGCTACTGGGAGCGGCCGCTAATCGAATTGGAGGGGCTGACAATGGGCATCGTTGGATTGGGGAGAATCGGGAAGGCAGTTGCGAGACTGGCCGGAGCGTTCGGGATGAAGGTGATTGGGTATGATGTGGTGCAGCCGGCGGGTTTGCCGGAAGGATGCAGGATGGTTGGGTTGGAGGATGTGTTTCGGCTGGGGGACGTGGTAAGTCTGCATTGCCCGCTGACGCCTGAGACCGAGCGGCTTGTAAACAAAGAACGGCTTAGCTTGATGAAACACACGGCGTTTCTTATAAACACCAGCCGGGGGCCGCTGGTGGATGAAACGGCGCTGGCGGAGGCTCTGAATAACGGGGAGATTGCGGGGGCGGGTCTGGACGTGGCGAGGACCGAGCCGCCGAGTGGGGACAATCCGCTGCTGAAGGCGAAGAACTGCTACATCACGCCGCACATTGCGTGGGCGACGCGGTCGGCGAGAGAGAGGCTGTATCGAGCGGCGGTGGAAAATGTTGCGGCGTTTATTGACGGAAGGCCACGGAACGTGGTCAATGAGGTGATGTGAATTGGAAATGAAGCGGGCTCCGCGTTGAAGCGGAGCCCGTTGGTTTTTCGAGGAAGCTGATTTGGCTCAGCCGGGCATTACGTTGGTGGCGCAGGGGCCTTTTTTGCCCTCTCCGATCTCGAACTCGACCTTCTGGCCTTCCTGAAGGGTGGCGTAGCCGGCACCCTTGATTTCGGAGTGATGCACGAACAAGTCATCACTGTCGTCATCGGGGGTGATAAACCCAAAGCCTTTTTTCTCGTTAAACCATTTTACTGTACCTGTACCCACAATAGTGCTCCTTTGGCCTAGTAACGGCCATATAAATTATGTCCCTCGGATTTTGTTTAAGAGGATATTCTTGAGAGACGGGAGAATATGCTCCAGTGCCGATGATTATATGAGGAGGACTGACGGGGGGTCAACAAAAAAAGAAAAAACGATTAAAAATAATCAGAGCGGGAGGTTGAGGGCCGGGCAGAATTAAGGCCCCCGGCTCGGAGGAAGGAGGTGGGTGTTAAGACCTTTGACCTGCATAATCCCAACGCGGGGGCCTGTTTAGCAGCGAGGATGCGGGAATATCGCTTTACTAGAGGCAAATTATAGAGGGCATGTAGGGGGATGTCAAGGGAAAAAAGGATAAATCAGCGGAAAAAGTTGGGATTTATTGATTGAAAGTTGGGTAGTATGGTGGTAGAATACGGGCAGATAAAGCGTTCTTGTGGAGGGCGCGAGATGAAGGCAGCGGTAAAAATCACGTTTTTAGTGGTCGTACTAACAGCGCGGGCAGTGTACGGGATGGGTTGGCCGCCAGACTACAGGGAGGTCGTTCCAGGAAGACCAGACCCGTGCGACGTAGTGGCGATAACTTTAGGAGGGGAATGGCCGGATAGTTGTATACCGAGGAACTTAAATAGTGTTGTGGTGGGCAACGATATTTACATTGACCTTTTTCATCCTGGCAAAAGTCCGTGCAACTATGTGGTTACGGATTGGTCACACACAGAATATGCAGGGCCGCTGGCCGAGGGAAGCTACAGGGTTTGGGCCAAAGTTATCGGATACTCCCAGGTTCCGGAGATGTACACACAGGTGACAGGATTCAGGGTAAAATACTGTGGTGAAAGCATCGTGGAGGACTTCAATGGTGACTGCTTTGTCGACTTTTTTGATTTTGGTTATATTGCGGAGGCGTGGAAGAGCGGCCCCGATGACGATAACTGGAACGCAGCGTGCGACATCTCAGAGCCGAATGATGATTTTATCGATGAACTCGACCTTAGAGTTCTCGTAGATTTGTGGGGGGCAGACATATAAGGGACAGAAGTCCGCAGGCAGAGCGTTATTGGGAAATTTGTCGGGTTGCCTTTTGTAGCCAGGATTCGTCAACTGTTACACCCCAGCCGGGGCCGGAGGGGAAGTTTACGAGGCCATCTTTTACTTTTAGCTCGGGGGAAAAGATTCCAAACTGCCAGGGCCAGGGTTCGATGGCGAACTCGATGTGCGGACCGGCATTCGGGATAATGGCGAGCATGTGGAGGGTGAAGAGGGTCACCATAGCAAGGTTGGCGGAATGAGGGACGCAGGGCATGCCGGCTTCGTGGGCCATTGCGGCGACGCGCAGCGAGCGGGTGAGTCCGCCGAGGTAGAGGATGTCGGGCTGGACGATGTCGACGGCGGGCATTTTTATCATTCGCCGCCACTGGGCGAGGTCGTTATCCTGCTCACCGCCGGCGACGGGGACGCTTAGGGCGGCAGTGACCTGTGCGGTCCATTCCAGTTCCCAGTATGGGCAGGGTTCTTCGAAGTGGCCGATGTTGTTGTCTTCGAGGAGCCGACCGACCTCGATGGCTTTTGGAGGTGTGTAGCAGCTATTGCCGTCGACGAGGATTGTGATGTCGTCACCGAGTGCCTTTCTTACGGCTGGGACAAGTTCTTCTGTTCGGCCGGGCCATTCGTCCTGGTCGTGGCCATTGACCTTTCCGACGCGGATTTTGAACGCGCGGTAGCCGTGGGAGTCCCGGAGGCGGAGGAGGCGGTCGGCTTCGTCCTTAGGGGTGATATCTCTTCGCATTGATGAGCCGTAGGCGACGATGGGTTTTGGCTTTGCGCCTAAGAGCTCGCAGACGGTCTTATTTTGTTTTTTGGCGAGGAGGTCCCAGATGGCGGTGTCGAGGCCGGAGAGGGCGCGGCAGACGTAGGACCAGGGGTATTTGTAGTTTGCCTCGATGCAGGTGTCGACGAGGGAGTCGATGTCGGCGGGGTCTCTACCCAGGGCGTGGGGGGCGATTTTTCGGTGGAAGACGGTTGCGGAGATGTCGGCGTCGTATGTTGAGATTTGGCCGAAGCCCTCGGAGCCGTCGTCGGTTGTGATGCGGACGATGCTGACGTGGCCGTGGGTGAAGGTTTCGAGTGATTTGATTTTGAGGCCGGCGGGGAGGGGCATTACCTTATGGCCGCTTTTTAGTTTATTTTGGCCCTGCGGCTTTTCGGCACCGAAGGTCTTAGTCGTTTTTAATAGCTGAGTTGAGGTCAAGCCGAGTGCTGCGGCGGCCTTTAGGAAATCGCGTCGAGTAGTATTCATTTTTTGTTCTCCTGAGTGTGGACGGTTTTACTGTAGTATTTTGCAGGTGAAGTATAATCGGATGGGCGGTTATAAATCAAACAAATAAACCGGGGCGAGGGGGAAGTTACTGCTCGCAGTCTTTGAACTTGGTCATCCAGGGGGCTTCGGAGTGCCAGTTGGGCTTGGGGGCGTCTACATCGTAGAGGCGATGCCACTTGAGGCTCCAGAGGCACTTTAGGTTTGTTCTTCTGACGGAGAAATCCATATAGAGGCAATGTAATGCGGCGTCGTGGCGGTTGACACAGAAGCGTCTGGTCTGGTGGTTCCAGTCACCCTCTAAATAGGCGCTTTCGATGTCCGGCGGAAAGTCATCTTCGAGGGGCCAGCCATCGAATCGCCAAGCATCGAGGAACAGGGGTATGCGAGCGGCGCGCTTGACGTCAGGTGTCCTCCAAAAGTAGCTGGCGGGGCGGCCATGGGAGAGATACTCGGGGTCGTTGGGTGGATTATGTGCGTAGCCATTTATGCCGTAGCTGCCGAATAAAATCTTTCTAAACCATGGCGGGCCATATTCGCCCCAGGCAGCGAAGGGCATCTGGCCTCCATCAGAGAAAGGCTTCGTAGCGGTTGGGCAGCAGGCGAGGTCGAGACTATCGGCGTAGCAGGGCTCGAGTGAGTTGTGCCACTCCATAAGGGCGCCATCACCATATATAGAAGGCCAGCCCCTGTTGAAGGAGTTGTCCCAGGTGTCGAGATATATCTGGAAGCAGAGTCGCCACTGCTGGAGGTTTGACTGACAGAGGACATCCTTTGCCTGCTTGCGTACGCGTGCAAGGGCGGGCATCAATATGGACATGAGGAGGGCGATGATGGCGATAACGACGAGAAGCTCGACTAAAGTGAAGGCTCGTGGGCGTTTGGTCATAAGGAAAGTCCTCGTGTCAGTGCTACTAAGATAGTTTTCTACAAATCACCACTCAACTTGTAATATTATAGAAGAGAACCGCGCGTAATTCAAGGCAATAAACGGTCGCGGTTTGTGCATTGCGATTTAGCTTTGCCATTACGATGCGCGAATTGGGGCGTGTGTTCCGTAGATTCCGGATATTCGTGTGTATATTTTAAGGCGGCGTGGGGGAAAGCAAGATGCGCGGGGTGCGCAATGGGTACTTTCGAGCAACTTGAAGCTTGTAATATCTTGTGAATACAACAGGTTACGCATCTTATGCGGTTTTGGCGGCAAATGTGAGATTGGGGCAGATTTCTCTTGACAGACTCACAGGAAGATGGTACAAGTAAAGTAGCTGAAATGTGGATTTTTGGCTTTTTTAAGGCTAAAGAGTCAGAGTGTTTCGGGTGATGGAGAATAGTAATATCGAGGCGCGGGGAATTGTTATGTGGGGGGCGATTGCAAGAGGGTAAGCGGTGTATTCCAGGACCACTGACACCCAAGAAGGAGATAGTCAACTGGTGAGAATTTGAAATCGGACAGGTGCAAAGACAGGTTGTGGTCTTTGTCATCTGTGAAACTGAAAGTTGTTTGAGACAGGTGCGAATTAATTTTAAATATGCGAAGGTTATTTGTGCCCGTTGCACGAAGGTTCGCACCTCTTGAGAACAACGAAGTCTTTGGCTTTTGGCCAAAGAGGTTTTTTAATATTATTGGATTGAAGGAGGAACATTATGGGAAAGAGATTAGGTTTTTTATGTGTTATTTTGGTGCTTAGTCTGAGCTTTGCAGTGCAGGCGCAGACGGACATCAATGTGGTGAACCCGAGCTTTGAGCTTGATGCCAACGGGGTACAAGCGACATGTGGCCTCGATATAGATGATGGTGAGGTGCTGGGCTGGGCTAGCGAGGGTGGTTTCACGGGTACGAGCTGTGATAGTAACGCGCCTGGAGCGTGCGACGACTGCTGGGACCACGACGCTGTGACCTTCTGGCCCGATGGGGGCATTATTGCCTGGATGTACTCGGACGTGGGCGCGCATATCTTCCAGCATCTTGATTCGAACGATGCCAACACCGTGATAGCAGCCGGGAGACGGTACACGCTGAGCTGGTGGGGATTGGCTTGGTGGAACCAGGCGCTCGACGCCACTTTGTTTTACGGCGACAATCACGACGCCAATGAGATTGTGACCGTGACGCAGGATATGGCGCAGAGCGGGGAGAGACCGTGGGATTGGTATTACGGCGAATTGACGTTCGTGGCCGAGTCGGGCGAGCCATACCTGGGCGAGACCCTCGGCATAAAGTTCGCCGGTAACACCCCGAGTCCGGACAATGACTACTCGTTCATGGATGACGTGCACTTGACGTGGGCCTACGCAACAGAAGCGTATGACCCAAACCCGGGGGACGGCGCCGAGCTCGTGACCAAGAACCCGACTCTGACGTGGGAGCCCGGGGGATGGGTGGACCAGCACGAGGTTTACTTCGGGACAGATGAGACAGCAGTGGCGAATGCAGACAACACTGATACGACGGGCATCTATATAGACACGCGGGACCCGTGCAGCTATACGCCTCCGGGGCCGCTTGAGTTAGGCAAGACTTACTACTGGAAGATAACCGAGGTGAACAGCACGCCTCCCGGCGGGGGGATACCCCCCGGACCATGGGAGGGCGATGTATGGAGCTTCAGGGTAGAAGGCCACGCGCACGACCCGAGCCCGCGAGACGGCGAGACGGACGTAATCTTCTTAGGTCTGGACCTTGAGTGGACAGCAGGCGCGGAAGCAACGCGGCACCTGGTTTATCTTGGGACCGACGAACAGGCGGTTTCCGACGCGACGACGAGCTCACCGGAGTTTGAGGCGAATCTGCCGGCCGCTACAGAGAGCTATGCGGTAGGCAGCCTGACAGTACGCGAGACATACTACTGGCGCGTCGATGAGAAGAGCGCGGTCCATCCCGCCGGTCTGAAAGGCGATACCTGGGTGTTCCAGGTAGGCATGTTCCTTGTAGTGGACGACTTCGAGTCCTACGCCAATAACAGCGAACTGTACCAGGTGTGGGACGACTACTGGGTGAACGGCAGCGACGGAGAAATTTTCCTTGAGGAAGACGTGAACATTGTCGGACCGCATGGCAACCGGTCGGCGAAGCTGAAATTCCAGAATGTAAGCACCGACAAGGGCAGCCTAATAGGCTCGCAGTTCGACGTTCAGGACATGACAGAACTGGATATCGGCTCCGACTGGACAATCGGCGGGGTCAAGTCGCTGTTTATGTACCTGCGGGGCGACCCATGCAACGTTCAGGTGATGTACTCCGACAAAAAGGGCGTGGCGTGGGACGGCGCGACACCGTGGGTTGAATTAGAAGACACGAGCAGCAACGTCGGCTATGTCGTGCACCCGCGAGGCGAAATGGCCCAGTTCGACGGCTGGTATGAGTGGAACATCGACTTAGGCATCTTCGACGCTTGCGGCGTGGTGCTTTCGGCGATTGACAGATTCACCATCGGTATCGGCGGCGCTGCAAAGACCGGACAAGCGAAGGCGATGTTGGACATAGGTTATATGTACGTTGACGACATCAGGCTGTATCCGTCGCGATGCAGGCCAGAGCTGGGCAAGCTTGTAGGCGACTTCACCGAGGATTGCAACGTTAATTATGATGACGCCAACGTAATTGCGACCGATTGGCTCTTAGCGGACGGCGACACCCTCACGGAGAACCGGCCGGCTACGTTGACGGGCTTCCCGGATGAAACTTCCCACTGGACTACAGATTGTGCTGTGGGTACAGGCGCGGTAAAAGTTAACGATGGCTGCGACATCACGGTTACTGACCCGCGTCTCGACGGCGTTGCCTCTATGTCAATAACAGCCTGGATAAAGCCAATCGTTGGTATGAATAGGTGGGTAGGCATAGTGAGCAGCCGAGAAGACGTCGGCTGCGGCGACGATGCCACCGAGATAGGTGTTTACGGCGGGGAGTACGGCGGCCCGGACGGCTTAGGCTACGACTGGTCCTGCGGCACAGAAGAGTGGCAATGGGATGCAGGGATTGATATAACGGACGGCGTCTGGACTTTCGTCGCTCTGTCAGTGGACCCGTGCGGAGCTACCTTGTACAAGAGAGAGGCCGGCGGCAATCTGCAGACGGGGCTAAGGAACGTCGAAGCGCATTCTATACAGAAGAATTTCTCTGACCACTTCGTTATTGGCGGCGATGATAAGGGGGATGGAGAAGGTTATTTCCAAGGCGCAATAGACGATGTCCGCATCTATGCCTACGCTCTGGATTTCAATGATGTTAACGGTCTGGCTTATCAGACAGCAGACCCCAATCCCGCGCCGGTGTACCGCTACGAGTTTGATGAGACAACGGGCTATACAGCGGCTGATTCAGGCACACCTACAAATGTTTACGGGCCTGTGCCATCAGTTGCCAATCTGACCGACCCAGAGCCCAAGCTCCAAAGGTTTGTGAACTTCGCGGACTACGCGATATTTGCAGACAACTGGATGGCGCAAAGGTTGTGGCCGGACTGGTAAAAGGTCATTTGCAGGGTGGATGATTATAGCACCAAGACGGGGCCTATACAGATTAGGTTCGGTATAGGCCCTGTTCGTCTTTACTGGGGTAAAGAGGGGAGAGCATCGAGGGCATGGCAGAGGCCATCACACTTATCAAACACAGACGCAAGTGAGGTTGCTATCGCCAATATTATCTGGTAAACTTGCGGAACGAAAATTGATACCTGTAAGGAGAGACATTATGCTTATAGTCCATGTTTTTGCGCACGTGAAAGCTGACGCGGTTGAGGCTTTCCGTGCGGTGACAATTGAAAACGCCCGCAAGAGCGTTCAGGAGGCGGGGGTGGCTCGATTCGACGTCATCCAACAACAAGATGACGCTGCGCGATTTGTATTAGTGGAGGTGTATCGGACGGCGGAGGACCCTGCGCGTCACAAGGAGACGACACATTATCAGAGATGGCGCGATACGGTGGCAGAGATGATGGCGGAGCCGCGGAGCAGCATCAAGTACAATAATGTGTTCCCCGGCGAGCAGGGGTGGGGTTAGTGGGGTCATTTTGGGCGAGAGAAGAGGGCTTATGATGTTCGAATTCGCGAGTGCGGAGCGGATAATTTTCGGTCGGGGCACAATCCGGGAAGTCGGGTCGTTAGCGTCGGGGATGGGAAGCCGGGCGATAGTCGTGACCGGCCGAAGCACCGAACGGGCGGAGCGGGTCGTCGGACAGCTGCACAAAGAGGAGATAAAGTACATCACGTTTAATGTGGGCGGCGAGCCGACAACGACCATAGCGAAGGCGGCGGTGGAGCGAGCGCGGCGTGGCAGGTGCGATTTGGTAATCAGCACAGGGGGCGGCAGCGCTATTGACACCGGTAAAGTGGCGGCGGCGATGCTGACTAACAGCGGGGAATTAGAGGACTATCTGGAAGTAGTCGGTCGCGGTCAAGCATTAGCCAAGCGCGCCGCACCACATATTGCGATTCCGACGACGGCGGGGACAGGGGCTGAGGTGACGCGGAACGCGGTATTAGGGGTGCCGGAACACAAGCGGAAGGTCAGCATGCGGAGCGGGTTGATGCTGCCGAGGATTGCCGTGGTTGACCCGGAATTGACCTATTCGATGCCGGCGGCGCTGACGGCGAGTACGGGTCTGGATGCGCTAACCCAGTTGATGGAGGCTTATGTGTGCAGTAAGGCGAACCCGCTGACGGACGGAATCTGCCGGGAGGGACTGAGGCGGACGGGGCGATCTTTGCGGAAGGCTTACGAAGACGGGAGCAACGAGGCGGCCCGTGAAGATATGGCGACGGCGAGCCTGTTTAGCGGACTGGCGCTGGCGAATGCAGGGTTAGGGGCGGTGCATGGTTTTGCGGGGCCGCTGGGCGGGATGATTCACGCGGCTCACGGGGTCATATGCGCGAGGCTGCTGCCTTATGTTATGCGGGTAAATGTTCGTGTGCTGCAGGAGCGAGCGGCGGATTCGGTGGCATTGGGGCGATACGACGAAATCGCACAGCTTCTGACGGGGACATCGACGGTACGAGCGGGCGAGGGTGTTGCGTGGGTTGAGGAGCTTTGCGAGGCATTAAAGGTGCCATCGCTGGGTGAATTGGGACTGAAAGAAGAAGACCTCGCAACGGCGGCGGCGAACAGTCGAAAGTCAAGCAGTATGAAGGGCAACCCGATTGCGCTGACAGATGAGGAGTTGGTACAAGTCCTGCGAAAAAGCCTATGAGGATACGGCAATCTACAAATCCGGCGCTTCCGATTTAAGTTGCTTGGGGGGCATGTTTTGTGCTCATCAGCGGCTCATGGTGTCAGGGGCATAAGCAGCCATCGTGTCCGAGAAGGCCGGTCCGATGCGGCAAGAGGCCAAGTATGTCAAGGGCAGGCCCGGTAATAGCTGGAATAGTGGCGTATAATCGCGGTTTGTAAAAAGGTTTGCGGCCGGGGCCTTGCGGTAGAAAAGGACGGGGTCACTTTCGCCGATGAATTAGTGCTATTACGCGCTCAGAGCGCCAACCAGGAAGGTATTAGTGGTCTGTAAAGGGCCTGTTAGATGCAGGATATAATCGCCGCGCATAAACGTATCGAGCGGACGCTGTTGTGTCTGTCTAAAATCGCCGAGCAAGCGCAGGAGGGGATTGCCGTTATCGACCTAGCCGGGACCATTGGTTTCGTCAATTCAAAATGGGTCAGAATGCACGGGTACGAGAGCGCCCGTGAGCTGGTTGGCAAACAAATCAGCGTATTGCATACCGAACAGCAGATGAAAACCGATGTTACTCCGTTCATCACGGAGACGCAGCGCAGAGGCCAATTAGCAGGGCCGGTAGAACACGTTCGAAAGAACGGAACGAAGTTCATAACAGAGATGAAAATGACCTTAGCCAGAGATGAGCAAGGCAAGGCCATCGGTTTTATGTGCTTTGCTCTGGATATAACCGAGCGCAAGCGAGTTGAGAATCAATGGCAAGAACTCCATACGGAGCTTAAGTCACGAATCGAGCAACAGGCGGCCGAGGTGACAGCGGCAAGTGAACAGCTACAACAGCAAATTGACGAGCGCGAGCAGGCAGAGAAGCTATGGCAGGAATACCAGAGCGAACTTGAGGTACGACTCGAACAGCAGGCGGCTGAACTGGCGGCGGCGAATGAGAAACTGCAACGAGAAACTGCCGGGCGCAAGCAGGCGGAGAAGCGGTGGCAAGAGCATCGCTGCCAGCTTGAGCAGTGTATGGAGCTGCAGGAGGGTGAACTGGCGGCAGTGAAACAAACCCTCCAACAGCAAACAAAAGAGCACGAGCAGTCAGAGCATCAACTGGAGGAATACCGTGATAAGATTGAACAGCAAAGGGCGCAACTGGCCGCCACAGATCAGAAACTACAAGAGGAGATAAGCAAGCAGAGTCTGTCGGAGGAACAATTAGCAGCAGCAAATGAAAGACTCGAGCAGCAAACAAAAGAACGCGAGCAACGGGAACGCCAACTGGAGGAATACCGTGATAAGATTGAACAGCAGAGGGCGCAACTGGCCACTACGGCTGAGAAACTACAAGAGGAGATAAGCAAGCAAAGTCTGTCAGAGGAACAATTAGCAGCAGCAAATGAAAGACTCCAGCAGCAAATCAGTGAGCGCGAACAGGCGGAGAAGCAATGGGAGACACACCAGCAGGAACTTGAACAGCAGGCGGGCGAACTGGCAGCGACAAAGGAACAACTGCGGCAGGAAATTAACAGGGGTAAGCAGAGTGAGGATGTATTAACGGCGGCCAAAGAGAAACTACAGCAGCAACTTGCCGAGCGTGAGCAGTCAGAGAAGCAGTGGCAGGAGTGTCGCAGCCAGTTTGAGCGGCGCATCAAGCAGCAGCGCACTGAGCTGACCGCGGCCAGGGAGAAACTACAACAGCAAGCCGGCGAGCGCGAACAGTGGGAGCATCAACTGGAGGAATACCATAAACAGATTGACCAACAACTTAACGGTTTGAGAGCGTCAAACGAGCAACTTCGAGCGGAGCTAAAGAAGCAAGAGGATTCTGAAGAGCTATTAACGGCCGCCAATGAGAAATTAGAGCAGCAAATCAGTGAGCGCGAACAGGCTGAAAAGCAATTGCAAGAACACCACAGGCAGACTGAAGAGCAAACGGCCGAGCTAACTGAGGCAAATAAAAAGCTCCAAGAGGAAACAAGCAAGTGTAAGCAAGCAGAAGAAGAACTGGCAGCTATCAGTGCGGAACTCCGGCAACAAACGAGTGAGCGCGAGCAGGTGGAGCAGCAGTGGCAAGAATGCCGTATTGAGCTTGAGCAACAGACGGCTGAGCTAGCGTCAAAAGATGAGAAACTCCAACAGGAGATAAATCAGAGGAAACAAGCAAAAGCGGAGCTGGCGGCGGCCAAAGATAAACTAGTGCAACAAGTTGCCGAGCGCGAGCAGGCAGAGAAGCAGTGGCAAGGGCGCTACAGCGAGCTTGAGCAGCAAAACACCGAACTGGCAGCGGCGCATGAGAAACTTCAACAACAAACCAGTGAGCGCGAGCAGACAGAGAAGCAATTAGAGGAATACCGTAATCAGCTTGAGCAGCAGACGGCTGAGCTGACGGCAGCCGATGAGAAACTCCGGCGGGAGGTAAATAAGCAAAAACAAGCAAAGGCAGAGCTGGCCGCAACGAAGGAGAAAGTCCAACAGCAAAACGCTGAGCGTGGGCAGGCGGAGCAGCAATGGCGGGACTGTCGCAGCGAGCTTGAGCAACGGATTGAACAGCAAAGCGTGGAACTGACAGCAGCAGGTGAGAAACTCCGGCAGGAGGTAAATAAGCAAGAACAAGCAAAGGCGGCACTGGCCGCAATGAAGGAGAAACTCCAAGAGGAAGTGGGCAAGCAACAGGGTTCGGAAGAAAGATGCCGGGAATGCCGCGGTCAGTTTGAGGGAAAGATTGAGCGGAAGTCCGGTGAACTGGCGGCCGCGAACGAGAAACTGAAGCAGCAGATAAGCAAGCTAAGACAGTCACAGGAACAATTTAAAGCAGCTAATGAAAGGCTCGAACGGCAGACTTCGGAGCATGAAGAGGAAGAGAAGCAATGGCGAGAGCGTCATAGTAAGCTCGAGCAGCGCATTGAACAGCAAGGAACCGAACTGACAGCGGCAAAGGAACAACTTCAATCTGAACTGAATAAGCGCAAGCAAACAGAGGGAGAATTGACGGCAGCGAATGAGAAGGTCGAGCAAGAGACAAAGAAGCGCGAGCAGGCAGAAGAATCACTGGCGGCGGCAAATGAGAAAGTACAAGAGCAGGTCAGGGGACGTGAGCAGGCCGAAAAGAAGCTGCAAGAACAGCGTAAGCAGACTGAACAGCAAGTGGGCGAGCTAACGAAGGCAAATGAAAAGCTGCAGGCGCAAACAAGCAAATACAAGCAGGCTGAGGAAATATTAACGGCGGCGAATGAGAAGCTACAACAGCAAATTGCTGAGCGAGAGCAGTCGGGGCAGCGATGGCAAGAGTGCCGCAGCGAACTTGAGAAGCGCATCGAGCAACAGAGCGCTGAATTAACGGAAGCGAATGAGAAACTGCAACAGCAAATCGGCGAGCATGAGCAGGCAGAGTACCGGTGGCAGGAGGATCGGAGCGAACTTGAACGGCAGACGGCCAAATTGAAAGCAGCCAACAAGAAACTGGAGCAGCAAATTGCCGGGCATGAGCGGGCAGAGAAGCAATGGCAAGAACGCCAGAGCAAGCTTGAGAAGCGTATCGAGCAGCAGGGGTCGGAACTAGCGGGAGCGAAGGAGGAGCTTGAGGCCGAAACAAATAAGCGCAAGCAATCAGAGAAAGAATTAACAGAAGCAAACGAAAAACTGCAACAGCAAATGAGCGAAAGCGAGCAGTCGAAGGCACAACTACAGGAGCACCGCAATCGGATTGAAGAGCAAACGGCTGAGCTGACGGCCACCGGCGAGAAGCTCCAGCAGGAGATAAGCAAGCGCAGTCAGTCGGAGCAAGAATTGACGGAGGCAAATGAAAGAGCAGAACGGCACATCGGCGAACGTGAGCAGGCAGAGCAACAGTGGCAGGAACATCGCGCTGAGCTTCAGCAAGCAGTGGAGGAATTAAGAGCGGCAAATGAACAGCTTGTAGAGGAAATAAAGAAGGGCAAGCAGTCAGAGGAGATATTGACGGCCGCCAATGATAAGTTACAACGGGAACTCGCGGAGCGTCAGGAGTCGGAAAAGCAATGGGAGGAGTTTCGGAGTGAGCTTGAGGAAAAGACGGAGTGGCAGACTGCCGAGCTGATGGCGGCGAATGCGCAGGTTCGGCGGGAGGCGAGCAGGCGCAAGCGCGTAGAGCAAGAATTAGCCGCAGCAAAAAAGAAGCTGCAACGGGAAATAAGCGAACGTGAGCATTCGGAAGAGGAGCTGCTGGAAGAGATTATACATGCAGGTCGGGAAGAAGGGGGAGTTGGGCCGTTCAATCCACAAGAACTTAAGGCCCTGAGCGAGCTAGCCAAGCGGTTGTCATAGGAGGCGGTCGGTGGGTCAAAGGGAGTAAAATGGCTCCTCAGGTACCCGTATCATCATGCCAGGTTGCGCGAATAACCTATATATCTGAAGAAGATATGATATAATGCACGCGCAGTTCGATGTTTGTTAAATCGAACAACCAATACCCGACTTTTTTATTATGGGCTGATGATTTAGTCGGGGGCTGTGCAGATGGGCAAGAGGTATTTTGTGGTGTAAAGAAACGATGCTTGAGACGTGCCGGAAATTGTTGAGTCGAGACAGCGGCAAGTCAATTCGGGATGTGGTTTTTTTTATAGGCTTGTATTTTTACCTTTGGCTTGGGGTCGATGTGCGTCTTATCTACTATGGGGTGGGGACGGTTGCAAATTTTCCGACTTTTTTCCAGGACTGGGGATTTCTGAGAGACCACTTATCATATCCGGGCGGTCTTATCGAATATGTCTCGGCCTTTCTGGCGCAGTTTTTTTATTATTCCTGGGCGGGGGCAATTATAGTAACGCTGCAGGTGTGGCTTATTTCGGTTTGCACCGAGTATATTTTAAAAGCTATAGGTGCATCTCGTCTTCGCTGGGTACGTTTTGTTCCAGCGATACTGCTGCTGGTTACATACACGGAATATACGTACTACTTTGACAGTGCAGCAGCTTTGTTGGCGGCCCTGCTCTTTGTATGTCTATATCTAAGAACAGCCTTAAAAGATAGTCTGTTTAACTCAGCGGTTTACGTGTTTTTGTCGGCGATAGTCTATACGATAGCCGGCGGAGCGTACCTGCTGTTCGCAGTGCTCTGTGTAATTTACGAATTGTTTTTCAGTCGCCGCCGGGCAATGGGCGCGGCATATGTGTTACTGTCTGTCGCTATTATTTACGTTGAGGGCATCGTGCTTTTCGGAGTAAGTATGGGCGATGCTTTTGCCAACCTGCTGCCTGTATCCTGGAAGATTC
The DNA here is from genome assembly GCA_020350405.1 of Planctomycetota bacterium. Lineage (GTDB taxonomy): Bacteria > Planctomycetota > Phycisphaerae > Sedimentisphaerales > Anaerobacaceae. The sequence goes on along the minus strand of CP070715.1, from coordinate 2,469,107 downwards.
TCGGGACTGAAAATCCTTTTGAGACAGTCGTTGTGACGTGCATTGCTTACGGACTCGTCCCGATTGTCTTGTTTGCGGTGGGCCTTTCGCGGATGGGAGGCCCTGGCCCAAAGGCAAAGTCAGTGGGGCAAAAGGGTAAGGGACAGAGGAAGGCGCACCGCAGATCCGGAGGAGTGAGCCGGAAGCTGAGTGCGTGGTGTAACGCAACACCGGTGCGCAGATGGTGTGCGGGAACATCCCTGCTGCTTGTTGTTGCCGGCACCAGCGTATTTATCTGCCATGAGAGCGAGCAAAAAGCTCTGTTTGAACTTGACTATTATACCTACCGCGGGCTATGGCCGGAGGTGCTTGAGCGTGCTCAATACAGCCCGAACAACTATGTTATGATTTATGCAGTCAATATGGCTTTATATAACACGGGGCAGCTTGGAGATGAGATGTTCCGCCATCATCAGAACAGGCACACCTTGTTTTTGACTTCCGAAGAGGTGCTTGAGGCGTGGTGGAAGAGATTTGGCGTATTTTTTGAACTCGGCTGTATTAATTCAGCCGAGCATGCACTAATCGAATCGCTGGGCTCGAACACGGAGCGGCCGGTGATTCTAAGGCGGCTTGCCCTTTTAAATATAGTCAAGGGTGATATTGATACGGCCCGCGTTTATCTTCGCGCGCTTGGCAAGACTTTGTTCGACGCTGACTGGGCCAATAATTACCTGTTTGCTTTGAAGTCTGATTCGGATTTATCAAGAGACCGGTTTATTCAACAGATGCGCGAGTTGATTGTGGAAGATGACGCTATTTGGCAGTTCCCCGAGAATGAACCACTTTTGTTGGATTTGTTGGAGAAAAACAGGCACAACAAAATGGCATTCGAATATCTGATGGCCTGGTATCTATTGACAAGGCAGCTGGACAAATTTGTCGGGAACCTCGGGCGTATGGATGATTTTGGATATACAAGGATACCGCGGCATTATGAAGAGGCAATTTTGCTTTACTCATACGCGAGGCGAAGGACGGTGGACCTGAACGGCCGGCAGATAAGCTCGGAGTCGCAGCAGAGCTTCAGTGAGTTTAATCGCATCTTGAGCATGTACGCATCGAATACGCAGGCAGCTTACAATCATCTGTCGAGCAAGTACGGTGATACTTATTACTTTTATCATGTTTATGAACTTTCGGGCATGAAATAATGAGCAGGGATTACGAGAAATTACCGAGAGATATTCGCCCGGCAAAAGTCGATAAGACAGTTTACGCCGTTTTATTGGCGGCGGCGGTGCTGGTCGGTGGCGTGCTCTACTATTTTACAAGAGAAAGCAAAGCATCAATCAAGCGGTGGTATGACACACAGCTGCCCGCTCGTATTCGTCCCGACTACAGCGGAACGGTCATACCGCCGAATATAGCGCCGTTGAATTTTTCAATTCAAGAGGATGGCGTAAGTTATTACGTAAGGGTACACTCCAACAAAGGGCCAGCTATAGATGTTTCGAGCAATTCACCCAAGATAGTCATTGGTGAGAAACGTTGGCATAAGCTGTTAGAGGCGAACAGAGGGGGGCAGGTGTATTTTGACGTTTATGTAAAAACGAGCGAAGGACGTTGGAATCGTTTTTCAAGTATCAGCAACAAAATCGCCAACGAAGATATAGACCGTTATCTGGTATATAGAAAAATCCATCCGGGGCATAACCTGTGGAGGAGGATGGGGATTTATCAGCGTAGTCTCGAAAACTTCTCGGAATCCGTCGTGCTCGACAATGAATACTATAAGAGAGGATGCGTGAACTGTCATACGTTTCGGGCAAATAAGCCGGATAAGATGTTAATCGGCATTCGCAGCGCTGCCTATGGCAGCAGCGCTGTCCTGGCGGCAGATGGAACAGTCAGGAAAATCGGTACAAAATTCGGTTATACGAGCTGGCATCCAAGCGGCCGGCTTGCAGCATATTCGGTCAATCGCGTAGGTCAGTTTTTTCACACGGCAGGAAGCGAGGTTCGCGACGTGATTGACCTTAATTCGCTTCTGGCCTACTTTCTGGTGGGGTCCGAGACGGTAAAGACCACCGAAAATCTTTCCAAAAAGGACCGGCTGGAAACGTATCCCACATGGGCTCCGGATGGGCGTTATCTTTATTTCTGCAGCGCACCTCTACGGTGGTCCGAGACGACAGAAAATGTCCCTGAACAGTATGATGAAATCAGGTATGACCTGCTTAGAATAAGTTACGATATCGGGAAGGACCAATGGGGCGAACTGGAAACGGTGCTTTCGGCGGAAGATACGGGGTTGAGTATTCTGGAACCGAGGATTAGTCCGGACGGACGGTGGCTTCTATTTTGCATGTGCAATTACGGGTGCTTTCCAGTCTATCAAAAAAGCAGCGATTTGTACCTGATGGACCTTCAAGCGTCGCAAGAGACCGGCCACTATACGTACCGTCGTTTAGAAATCAACAGCGACCAAAGTGACTCATGGCACAGCTGGTCGAGCAACAGCCGGTGGATAGCCTTCAGCAGCAAGAGGGATTACGGGAAATTTACCAGAGTTTATATCAGCTATGTAGACGAGGCAGGCAACGTTTATAAACCGATAATAGTTCCGCAGAGAGACCCTGATTATTACGATTCCTGCCTGAAAACATTCAGCGTTCCGGAACTTGTCACCGGGCCTGTTAAAACTACAGGAGAAGAACTTGCGCGGGTTGTTCGGGGCTCGCGTAAGATTGAGGCAGCTATGCCGATAACCATGGCGACGCCGACGGCCGGAAAGCCAAGGGGTTACAGGTTCTGGGGGGAACGGGAATAGCACATCGGGCAGCGCTCAACGCAGTGACGCAAGGAACCTGCAGAAAGGGACACCCCAATCCATGGAAAGGTTTTGCTTTCCGGGCTGCCCGAGATTAATATAGACCAAACCGCTTTATTAACCTTTTGCAGGGGGCAGCGTTAGCTGCAAAGACAAGCGGGTTTCGTAGCGCTTTTGTCACGCAAGGGGCAGCGGTTCGGAGCACTATGAGGGCGTATATGGGCAGAAAACCGAGGCGCAAAGACAGTTCAGTCACCAAGTCGATGGCACCCGACGCGGCCGGCATCAAGTGGGTCATGCTGATATACTTGGCCTCGGGGGTGTGCTCTTTGATAGACGAGGTGGTGTGGGTGCGCTTACTGAAGCTGACACTGGGCAATACGGTATATGCTTCGAGCATAGTAGTATCGGTTTTCATGGGTGGGCTTGCGCTGGGGGCATTGGTGATGGGTCGGTACGCAGACGGGGTTCGACGGCGGCTGCGTCTGTATGCGTTATTGGAGGTACTTGCGACCATATCGGCGCTGTCAATGCCATGGTTGCTGGGGCTCGTAGGCACCGTATACAAGTGGTTCTTTGTCAGGTTCGAACCTTCGCCAACGGTGCTATTGTTTTTACAGGTGGTCGTATCAACAGTAGTGCTGTTAGTGCCGTCCACTGTGATGGGCAGTACCCTGCCACTGTTGGGCCGGTACGTTACGGGGCTTAAGAGTCGAGTTGGCCGGTTAGTAGGCAGATTGTATGCGCTGAATATGCTGGGGGCGGCGGTCGGATGCTTTTTGGCAGGATTTGTTTTGATACGCCTAGTCGGTGTGATGCGAACGCTTTATATAGCAGCGGGGATTAATATGTTAGTGGCATTTGGCGGCTGGATGCTGTCACGGTTACATGAGTCCGGGGGCACAGCCGTTACAGGGGCAACTAGCGAGCAGCAGCGCAGCACAGCTACCGTCCAAACAGCAAACGGCAGACGCTATTTGTTAATGCTTGCATTTTTCACAAGCGGGCTCGTGAGCATAGGGTATGAGCTTATCTGGATGCGCAGCATAGTCTTTTTGCTGAGGGGTTTTACGTACGTGTTCTCCGGAGTTCTTACCGTATATTTGCTGGGTAACGTAGTCGGGGCATGGATTGGAAGCCGTCTGGCGAAACGGTTAAAACGGCCTGCTGCGGGTTTTGGTGTAAGTTTGACGTGCCTTGGGGCGCTGGGGATATTCTACATACCCTGGTTGAGCATGTGGCATACGAGAATGGTTCCCAATATCACACGCATGTTCGGCACGGCGCTGGGTGTTGCCGAATTCAAGGCAATGATTTGGCCGCTATTTCATACCACGTTTTTGTTTTTTCTACCTGCAGTGACAATGGGCATAGGCTTTCCTTTGGCTTTGCAGGCGTGGAGCAATTACCGGCACAAAGTTGGGCAGACAACAGGAACAGTTTACGGAGTCAACACAATCGGAGCAGTGCTGGGCGGCCTTGTAACGGGCTTTTTGCTGATTCCGTTTGTGGGAGTGCAACTATCAATCACGGTCTTGGGCGTTGGGGGGATATGGCTGGGCGGAGCAATGGTGCAGGCATTTGCGGACAGACCGACGATTACCCGACGCGTCAGCCATTTAGCCGCAGCAACCGGGCTGACGGTGTTAGCCATTGTGATACCATCGGACATATTCGTCAGTCGCCTCGTTGCAGCTCAGCTGCCTGAGACGCATCTTTTGTCGGTTAAAGAGGGTGTCACTACGACGGTTTCGGTGCACAGGGAGGTCGGCGCAGAGACTTTGGTCCTTGCCACGTCGGGCCTGCCCGTCGCGGGCGACCACCTGCGCGGCGTACAAAAGATGCTGGGGCACTTAGGCATACTTCTGAACAGCAACACGCAGGAGGTACTGTCAGTTGGCTTCGGCGCGGGTGAAACATCGCTATGTATGTCACTGCATAATCTGAAACGCATCGACACGGTGGAAATCGCGCCAGAGCTTGTAGAGGTAGCGCTGGAGTTCTTCAGACACATTAACCTCGGCGAGAAACTGGATGAAAAAGTCAACATGATTTATATGGACGCCAAGAATTATATCAACCTTACACAACGAGAGTACGATTTGATTGTAAACGACTGCACCGACCCAAAGGCGGTGGCGGATAACGCGTCTCTGTTTACGAAAGAGTATTTCCAAGCGGGCCTGGAACACTTAAAGCCGAGAGGTATATTTGCATCATACCTGCCGATCAGGCCGATATCCGCGTCCTGCATTCAGAGCATTATGGGCACTTTTGCGGAAGTTTTTCCCCACGTGACGATATGGTTTCCGACGACAGCGCCATCGGGGCACGATTTTTTCTATCTGGTCGGAACAAAGGAGCCTCAACTGTTTTCGCCCAAGTACATCGATGACAAATTAAAACAGGATGGTATCGGCGAGAGCACAAGGGAGCTAAATTTCCACAACTCACACTACGTTCTGAGTTGCTATATGGGGGATAAAAAGGACCTGGAGCGATATATTACGGAGTTTGACCTCAATAGCGATTTTAGCCCATACATTGAGTTCAGCATGGAATTAAACGAAAGTCTGAGCGAAAAAAAGCAGTGGTTCTCGGCATTTGCTGCAAAAGCTCGGCGATATGACAGCATCTTCGAACATATAGACTGGACGGGCCTTTCGCAAGATGAGCGGCAGAAATGGCTGCAGGAATATGCACTGTTCCACAAGGCCTCCGGATACCTGCTGGCCTTACGAATGGAGCCCCGCTTCATTACACGCCTTAGGCACAGCTTTAACGGATTGAAAATTATGCCACAGCACGCATCGCTAATTGAGCAGGAGGACAGTGATTTGCTGACTTACCCGAGCGCACTTAATGCGGGCTTGTTTAACCCGGACCATCTGATGCTTGATATCGACGGCATTCTGCGGCAGGAACCAGAATTTGGTCCGGCGTGGTTGATAAAGTCGTGGTTATTCCAACAAAGAAACGACAGACGAGCGGGGCTAAATGCCGCCGAAAAGGCGGTACAATGCAGCCCAAACACCGCGGCAGCCCACGAAAACGCCGGGAGGCTTCTTTTGGAAGACGGGCAGGTCGATAAGGCAATTGAGCACTTTACAGCAGCAGTGAGACTTATGCCTGAGCAGGCGAGCTTTCGCTTCGAATTAGGGATTGCGCTCGCGGAAAAAGGGCAACTTGACGAGGCAATTTCACGGTTGCGGGAGGGTCTTCGCCTTGAGCCAGAAAACGCGAAGATCCGCGAAATCCTTGCGGACCTTCTCACCCAGGAAGGACAAGAAGACGAGGCGGTCGTAGATTAGCGTGATGTGCTACGCACCGACCCAAGTCAGCTGAGCATATCTGAAAAACGAGGCGCGGGTTCCAGCCGAAGAAAGAGGCAAAAAAGATGAAGAAAGCGGCGACTTACTTTAACAGAGAGATTTACGCAATCTGCTCTGCCTCACCATATACACCATATTTACCATGTTTTGCAAGAATTGATGTGCAGAGTGAGATACATTTTTGCACATTGATGAGGTAAGATATGTTGTAGAGTGCCGGCGAATGAGTTACAATCGCCACCAGCCGGACAAATCGCCGGGCCATATGAGCCCAGCGGCCTCTACGGCGAGTAGTACTGGGCCTGAGTCCATTACGGGC
>CP070715.1:2453095-2462544 GCA_020350405.1 Planctomycetota bacterium | reverse complement strand
GTACCTATGTCCGTTACCTGGCAATCAAGACCAAATGCCAGCCCGCACAGACCCAGAACAATCGCCGCCGCCAATATCGCTTTTCTCATTGCTATCACCTTCATAATTACCTCACTCCCCATATCATCCATTTTCTCCAACTCGTGTTTATTCGTGGTTCCCTCTTTCATTTCCATTCCGCCGCCTCTAACCACCTGTCCACGAATATCGCCAAGTCCCTCCCATCCACCACTCCGTCACCGCTCAAATCGCCTCTCAGCGGCCACTCGCTCATACTCGCGTACGCCGTATTGCCGTAGGCCCCCATATTGATTCTACCCCCATTGGCCGCGGGCTCCCCGCTTGGCTGCACCCTCGCGTCCCCGCCGTCTATGCAGGGGCTGCTCACCTCATCTAATACCCACACATCATGCTCCGGCCAGTACCTGCCGCGCTCGCTCTTTAGATGATAGTCACCGCCCTCGGCGTCCGCAAATACAGGGTCTATATACTCGTGCCCCGCCAACCCCTTCTCATATAGCTGCTCCACCTCCGCCGCACTCAGCGCCCTGTCCCATATCCCAACCTCGTCAATTCCACCGTTGAGAAAATTTCCCCAAACGTCTGTGTAACCGGCATAATACTTCGCGCCTATGGATAAGTCATATGAATTACTTATCCCACTCGCTACCTCGTTAAGTACACTGCTGGTAGAAACATCAACTCCATCGACATATATATCAAGGTTCGCGGACCCGCTTCCTGTTCTTACTGCAGCCAAGTGGTGCCAGCCTCCATCGTTGTAAGTATTATTTGTTTTTATCAGGTCGCGATTGGTCCCGTCCGATACTCGAAAGCCTATTTCACCATCATTAATAGTTCCAAAAGTGCCGACATATACCGAGTAGCCTGTCTGACGCCCTTTATTGCCGCCGCTTTTATCAACAACCTCTCCATCTGTGTCTGTTGTCTTGAACCAGAGGCTTATAGTGAAATTTCCACTTCCAAAATCTAAACTTTCATCTCCAGGGTCAACAACTTCTACGTAATCATTACTCCCATCGAAATCCAGCGCACCCCCAACCTGCCCGCTCGTCCAGGTAGCTCCATAAATAGTGCCATCATTATCGCCGACCCAGTCGTAAGCCGTCGTCCCGCTTCCTTCCTCGAACCTCCAGTAGGAAACCAGATTCGGCTCAATTTCCTCTTCCACCCAGCTGTATTCCGCCTCGCACTGGAACAAGTCGTACGCATTGTTCCACAGAATCGAGTTGACGATATTCGGGTCCGCCCCCCCCTCCCCCTCAATCCCCAAATCGCAGTTGACTATCGTCAGATGCTCTAACCACGGCGCCCCGCTCGAGACATACACCCCCGTATCGCTGTCCCTTATAACGAAGTTCTTCAAGATACTGTTCGGCCCCTCCGCGGTATACAGCGACACCGCGTAAATTCCCGATGCCACTATCTCAGCCGCGTCTGCCGCGCTCTGCACCGTTATCGCCTTATTTATAAAAAATAGCGATTCGTTATACACCCCCGGCCAAACCAGTACCCTGTCGCAGTCCTCCGCACTGTCTATCCCCTTCTGTATCGACGCGAACGCCGTCTCCTTCGTCAGCCCGTCATTGCCGTTATCACCGTTAATAACATCGATATGATACGTTACCCCCGGCAGCTCCGACGACACCCGCGCAGGGTCCGCCGAATCCGCATCGCCAGATGAACCTAATTGGCCGTCATTGCCATAGCCGCTGTTGTCGTATGCCACCTGCCCCTGCCCCTCTTCGAAGTCCCAGTACCCAACTAAATTCGCATCATCAAACACCCCGCAGTGATATATCTGACCTATCTCATCAACATCCAATGCCCTGCTATATATCGCCACCTCATCAATTAAACCGTCAAAGTAGGTGTCTTCGGTTTTGTTATACCCAATATATAGAGGCTCGTTGCTATTTGCTATCGAATCGGCAATCTGAGGATCTACATCATCAGTTTCCTCAACGCCATTGATGTAAATTTCCTGATGATTGGGCTCAAACGTACCCACGACATGGTACCACTGGCCGGCCTGCAATTCAGTCGTCCCACACGTTATCTTTCCGCTAAAAGGATTCGTCGTCTCTGAGACGACCAGACAAACACTACTTTTATCCGGATTGCCACCTTTACCCAGTTCCAATGTATATGAACGGTCAGGTGACACATAAGCGTATTTACACACTATTGCCGTTCTGTCAATCCATGAAACAGCGTTAATGTAAATCCACGCAGATACTGTTAATCCGTCTGATGGCGTTAGACTATCATCATCAGCAACTTCAACATAGTCATCCACGCCATCAAACTCCAGCGCACTTCCGCCAACAGCTAACCCGCACAGGCCCAGAACTATAACCCCCGCCGCCAATATCGCTTTTCTCATTTCTATCACCTTCATAATTACCTCGCTCCCCATATCATCCATTTTCTCCAATTCGTGTTCATTCGTGGTTAATGACCTTCTCTTTTCTTCGCATTTAATTCATGGTTAACTTCATCAACCAACGCATCCCTGCACTCTTCTCCTGCCTCCCTCGATAAGGTCCTCTCCTCGGCCGCACAAACTCTTCGCCCGCTCCCAGCGTAATCGCCGCCGCGGTACCAGCCGCTACGGCACGCCTTCTGAACTTTTTACGCTCCCGTGCGTGTTCTTGACGTGCCCTTCTCAGCTTCCGCATATCCCGTCTCTATAAAATAATTACTCAGTTCGGCTCAGTGGACTCAAGCCATTGGTCAGCAAGCTTGGCGAAATCTGGCAAGTCAATCTGGCAGTTGCTGTTTAGGTCGCCAAGAATATATGACGTCCCAAAGTAGCTACAGTCTTTGAGCCAGCGTTCAGTCAGCTTGCCGAGGTCAGCGAGATTTACCTCGCAATCGTCATTCAAATCGCCCGCCAAAAATTCAGTGCCTAAGTCATTGCACTGCCCTGGCATCTCAAGTGCCTCCACCAAAGCCGCCACGTCAATTCTGCCATTATGCACATCGCCGGCGTAGCTGAATGACCCATGCTCCATATAATGTATGGCAATCAGGGGGCAATAAACATCTATCCCCAGCTGCGGGTTTTCCACACCTGCAGGGCCCATATTTACCTCCTGGCCGCAGATATCGCACATCTCCAGGCCGGCCGCAGGCACCCACCACCTGTAAGTCTCGTTCGGCTCCGCCTCGTGTTCCCAGGGCAATTGTTCAATTGCTGCCGCGCACTGTTTCGCAAGTTCGACGCCATCGGGCGTGATGTCGCTGTCCTGGTCGGCGTCATTCGTATTGTAGCCTGTGGCGGCTTCTTCACTGTCTGCCAAAAGGTCTCCATCTGCGTCATTTGTATCCGGTGCTAATGGTTCGCAATTCGGATCACATGGATCGGTACAATAATCCAGCGCCAGCTGGTGCTCATTGGGTTCATAAGGGTACTGGCGCTCAAGCACAGTAAGCAATTGCGGAACGTCCACTCTGCCGTCATGCAAGGTACCTTCGCCGCTGAAAGAACCGTGCTCCATGTAATGCAAATACAGATACGGAACATCCGTACTCAACGCAAGTTGCGGATTCGTGATTGTCACCCAGCACATGTTCACCACCTCACCGCAAACATCACAGGATTCTGTCCCCTTACACCAATAGTTTGTTTTATATGGCCCGTTCGGTTCCGCCTCGCGACTGTAAGAGATATATTCAGGCAGTTCATTGATATCAGCAGCGCAGCGTTTAGCTAATTCGACTCCATCAGGTGTCTCGTTGCGATTCTGGTCGCCCTTGAATGCGTGGTAGCCAATCGCGATTTCTTCGGTGTTGGCAAGCAGGTCCGCATCTGCATCCTGGCTGACCGGCAGTTCGTGCAGGTCAGGCGTATACGCAGCAAGAGCTTTATGCAGGCTTACGCCCGCTCCCAGCGTAATCGCCGCAGCGGTACCAGCCGCAACAGCGCGCCTTCTGAACCTTTTGCGCTCTCTGGTCTGTTTTTGATGTGCCCTTATCAATTTCCGCATCGTTTCTTTTATCTTTCCCCTTTTTCTTGCTTATTTTCTGTTAATTCGTCGTTAACCTCATCAACCAACGCATCCCTATGCTCTTCTCCTGCCTCCCTCGATAAGGCCCTCTCCTCGGCCGGACAAACTCTTCACCCACTCCCGAAATTCCTTCCAGGTATTCAAACCTAATCTCTCCCTTCGCATCCCAGCCATTACTGCTTGAAATTCTTATTTTCTCTACAACGTCTCTCGCCATATCGATCGTATAAACCAGTTCCCCTTCTCCGCCGGAAACCTTAATCTCCGCGTTGTTTCCTCCTGTCAGTCTCGTCTCGAACCGCATTCCCTGCTCCGCCGCGTCCCGCCGGACAGTATCTATCGTATGCAGCCCCATCCACGGCCGCCCAAGACCTCTAAAGAAGCTCCCCCTCGCGTACCTCCCCGATAACTTCCCCTCCGCATCATATATCGACGCCCCTCTGTCACTGTCCACTATCTCCAGTCTCTCCCCCACCTTCAGCCGCAGCCACGGCCCGTACTGCTCGGCCGCTTCATATACAAACGGTATCCTCCCTCCTCCCGTAATCTCTTTTCCGTTAATCTCACCCGTCACCCGAAAGCACGTCCACCCACGCCTGCGCATCGCGTCCCGCTCGTCAACTACCTCTATCCCCACCGGCAGACTATACCGGAAGTATTCCTCCTCCAATACATTATAATGCCGAATCACCCGCAACCCGTTACTCACTTCCTCTACGCCGCGCCTTGTGATTACCAACAGGCCCTCTCCTCGCCCCCGAATATAATCCATCTCCGCTGTCTCTCCCTCAACCGCCGAAATAAATCCGCTCAGCTCCGGCCCATCCGTCGGCAGCCGCCAGACACCCAAATCCCCCCGCCATATCCGCCGGTTCCTGATGTACATCGTGCCCTCGCCCCTGTCGTAGTAGTAGTTTCCCTTCTCATTCTGCCGCACCGCGCAGTAACTCTTCCCTCCCCTGTCTGTCCTCATAACCCGCATCATCACCGGCCCGCCGACCCCTTTCGGCCAGTAATACCAGTATTCCTCCTCTCCCTCTCCGATCCTATCCACGTCCACCGCGCTCATTGCCTCAACGTGTCTCACTACCTGTTCTGCCTGCTCCGCCATACTCTTGTCCGGCTGCGACGTCACCACCATCGTACCTACCGCTAATGCCCCTGCAGTAACCACCGGCACTATAACCGCCTTGCTCGTCGCTAAGACCGCCGCCCCCGCCGCCGCACCGACTTTGATAGTGCCGCTCGTTACCGATACCCCCGCTGCCGCCGCCTCGCTGTCCGCCGTCAGCTTGCCGAATACCGCTAATACCGTCAAGAGTGCCCCTCTCCCTAATCCGCGCCGCGATAGCTGCTTCTGAAGCGCTCTTTTCGCCCTGCAGAAAAGCATCCGCGCTGCGAACTCGCTGCACCCCATCGCCTCGCCTATCTCCGAGTACGACATGTCATCATAGCACCGCATCGCCAGCACCGCCCGCTGCCGTATCGCAAGCGTCCGCATCGCCGCAGACACCACCTGCTTCAGTTCGGAGCTAACTAATTTCTCTAATCCTTCCTGCTTCTCTCGCTGCCCGCCTTCGTATCCTGAACGTGGGTCCTGTGCCCTTCTTTGACGCCGCTCGCTCCTGTGATGCCGGTGTGTCTTGTTAATCGCTATCCCGTACAGCCACGGCCAGAAACGGTCCGCCTTCTTTAATTTACCTAATACCTTAAACATCTCTAACATACTCTCCTGAACAATATCTTCCGTTTTCTCATCTTCTAACGTCAGCCGATATACATAGACGCGCAGTCGCTCCCTCGCCGCCTCAGCCAGGCGATTCAGGCTCCCTTCATCGCCTAATTGGGCCGTCCGAACCAGCTCGATGTAGTCGCCTCCACTGCCCATCATAAACTACCTCTAAGTGCCACTTCCCGCCCGAAACGTAACGCGCCTTTCCGCCATTTTACCATTTTTTTGCTTATTTTCCGCCATATTTCCAAAATGCCCCCAAAAACCGCCCCTGACCCCCGTTCTTGCCTCAAAAATAATGGTCCTTTCCTTCCGCCTTTTGCCTCCCCTGTCCTGCTTGTCCCGAGCCAAGTCGAAGGGAGCTTGTCGAAGGGTCACTTTCTACTCTCTCCCCACCCCCTTTTCCCCCAAATTTTGCAAAATTCCGACAAAAATTGCGAATTTTTCAAAGATTTTCCTTGCAAAATTGCCGCTTATGCGTGTACAATTTAAATAGATAAGGTGTGAAGGCAGGTCAAAGAGCCGTAATATCATAATTTTCAGTAAGCTATTATACCTTCAAAAAACCTTTCATACCGACCCGCCTTCCAAACTTTAGATTCTGCTGCATTGTTATTGTTTTGCCGCGCCTTTTGATTTAGGCGCGAAAAGGACAATAAGATGAGCACCCAACCGGAGAGTTTGGCACAAGGCTGCGTCTGGCCGATGCGCAAAAAAAGAAATTATATAAATCGCTCATCCGCGCGCAGCCTGTGCCCTCCATCATATATCCATCATAAATCTCGAAGGGAGAACAAAATGAGAAGAACAAGTCCAAAAAACGCAATCGCTGTCTTAGTGTTTGTTTTGCTAATCCACTTCGTCATCGGCCAATCTGCCCTTGCTGGTACAATTGTTGGCTGGGGCAGGCAAAAAGTTTCTTCAGATATCCCTAACAAAGACTTTGTTGCTATCGATGCAGGTTCTAATTATACCTTAGCTTTAAAATCAGATGGTAGTATTGTTGGCTGGGGTCATAATGAATATGGTCAGGCTGATTCTCCAGAAGGTAATGATTTTGTTGCTATTTCTGCGGGTTCTCGGCACAGCTTGGCTTTAAAATCAGATGGCAGTATTATTGGCTGGGGTCATAATGAATATGGTCAGGCTGATTCTCCAGAGGGTAACGACTTTATTGCTATTGCTGCAGGTTCTTGGTGGCATAGTCTGGCTTTAAAATCAGATGGCAGTATCGTTGGCTGGGGGAATAATGAATATGGTCAAGCTGATCCTCCTGAAGGTAACGATTTTATTGCCATTGCTGCAGGTTCTAAGCATAGTCTGGCCTTAAGGTCAGATGGTAGTATTATCGCTTGGGGTTATAATGGATTGGGGCAAACTAGTTCCCCAGATGGTAATGATTTTATCGCTATCGCTGCAGGTTATGAGCATAATTTAGCTTTAAGAACAAATGGTGCTATTGTTGGTTGGGGTTATAATTACTGGGGGCAAGCTGATTCTCCAGATGGCAATGACTTTATTGCTATTGATGTAGGCATCAGTCATAGTCTAGCTTTAAAATCGGATGGCAGTATTATTGGCTGGGGAGCTAATTATTATGGTCAAGCAACACCGCCTGAAGAGAATGACTTTGTGGCTGTCTCCGCAGGCGGCTCTCACGGTTTGGCCCTTAAGGCCAACGGCAACATCGTAGGATGGGGGGGTAACTGGGCCGCTCAGGCCGCGCCGCCCTTGGGAGATGACTTTGTGGCTGTCTCCGCAGGGTCGCACACGCTTGCCCTTAGGGCCGGCGGCAGCATCGTGGCATGGGGGTACAACAATGCTGGTCAGGCAACGCCGCCTTCGGGAAATGACTTTGTCGCTGTATCCACAGGACGGGAACACAGTCTTGCCCTGCAGGCCGACGGCAGTGCCGTTGGGTGGGGCTCTAACGCGTATGGCCAGGTCGATGTCCCGGAGGGCAATGACTTTGTGGCCATCGCCGCAGGCGGCTACCACAGCATGGCCTTGAGGCCCGACGGCAGTATCGCAGGATGGGGGCGTAATTATCATGGTGCGGCAACACCGCCTTCGCGAAATGACTTTGCGGCTGTCTCCGCAGGGTTATTTCACAGTCTTGCCCTGAAGGCCGACGGCAGTATCGCAGGATGGGGGGATAACCGTTTTGGTCAAGCAACGCCACCTTCGGGAAATGACTTTGTCGCTGTCTCCGCAGGGCGGTGGCACAGTCTTGCCCTCAAGGCCGACGGCAGCATCGTGGGATGGGGGTCCAACTACGGGGAGGAGTATTACGGCCAGGCCGAGCCGCCCGGGGGCACCGATTTTGTGGCCGTAGCCGCAGGCGGCTATCACAGTCTTGCCCTGAAAGCCGATGGTAGCATCACAGGATGGGGGGCTAACTGGTCTGGTCAGGCAACGCCCCCTTCTGGAAATGGGTTTGTCGCTATCGCCGCAGGGTACGACCACAGTCTTGCCATAAGGCAAGTTCCGCCCATCGAAGTTGGGATGACACTTACGCCCCAGACACTAAATTGCGCGAGCAAAGGCAAATTCATCAAGGCCCACATTACGTTTCCCGAAGAGATTTTGCCCGAAGATATCGACGTTAACGCCCCGGCCGTAGCAGAGCCGATGGACATCGAATCCGAATATATCAGGGTCATTGGCGGCGACACCGGCCCCGTAAAACTCGAAATCGCCTTCGACCGCCGCGCCTTCTGCGAGGCCCTTACAGAAACGGGCGAAATTGAAGTAACCGTATCTGGCTCCCTCACCACCGGCCGGGAATTCTACGCCACCGACACAATCACAATCAAAAACACCCAAACCAGACGAAAACTAGTTAACCAGGCGCAGCCCGCGCGGAGATTGCGCCGCAATAATAAAGCCATCATAAACCTCCAAGGGAGAACAAAATGAGCAGAACAAAGGCAATCATCACAACAATCTGTATTTTGGCTCTTGCCGAGTCCGCGCGACCGGGCGAGTTGCATGTGCCGGACGACTATAACACCATTCAGGCGGCCATTGATGCCGCTTACGATGGCGATACGGTCATAGTCGCCGACGGCACTTACACCGGCGAGGGCAACCGAGACATCGATTTTCTCGGTAAGGCCATCACGGTTAAATCGGAGTCCGGGCCGGTAAACTGCATCATTGACTGCAACGGGGATGGCCGAGGCTTCTATTTCTATAGTGGCGAAGATCAGAATTCAGTTCTCGATGGTTTCACCATCACAAAAGGCAGGACGAGCGTTGGTGGCGGGATTCGCTGCCGATTCAGCAGTCCCGTGATTAGCAATTGCATCATAACAGGTAATAATGCCATCCGAGGGTTCACGAGCGAGGGCGGGGGAATCGATTGCGTCAGGAGCAGCGCCATTATAACTGACTGTATTATTGAGGGGAACTCAGCATTTAGCAAAGGCGGCGGAATCTACTGCTATAAGAGCAACTTGGTCATTAATAACTCAACTATCAGTGAAAACTCGGCCGGGTCCAGGGGTGGAATTCTCTGTGAAGAAGACTGCAATCTAACGATTAGTAACTGCACTATAACGCGCAATGAGGGGGCCGGAGTTTGGTGCGACGGCAATCTGACGATTACGAACTCCACGATAAGTAACCACTCGAGCACAGGACCCGGCGGAGGGATTTACTGTTCCGGCGGGTTGATAATC
>CP070715.1:2448896-2452995 GCA_020350405.1 Planctomycetota bacterium | reverse complement strand
TTGAAAGGACAGGGAAATGAAGGCAAGAGGAAAAATCATGACGGCGGTTTGTATCGTGTTGCTGGGGGTATTGGCC
Organism: Planctomycetota bacterium; assembly: GCA_020350405.1. GTDB lineage: Bacteria > Planctomycetota > Phycisphaerae > Sedimentisphaerales > Anaerobacaceae. The sequence goes on along the minus strand of CP070715.1, from coordinate 2,452,919 downwards.
TGGGTAGGGCCGGGCTGGAGCGGCGGCGCGACGCCGGAATTGCCGCTTGTTAGCAAGAGCAACGGGGCAACGTATGTTGTTGTGGACGATTTTGACTCGTACGAGAACAACGTGGAACTTTTCTCGGTATGGAACGATCACTGGGTCAACTCGAGCGGGGCGCAGATCTTTCTGCAGAAGGACCCAAATTTCATTTTTGTTCGCGATGGCAATTCTGTGTGGCTTTTATACGATAACTCGTTCAGAAAAGCCGGCACGTACATAGGTTCATGGATGGACGCGAATCCCGCCGAATTGGAGGTCGGTTCAGACTGGACGGTCAGCGGGGCTAACACGTTGGTAATATACTTTTACGGTCACGCGGGTAATAGCACCACTATTAACGACAGGATGTGGGTTGAACTCGAGGATTCGAGCGGCAATGTCGGGCTGGTGCTGTACGACGGCGACGCGGACGACTTGAAGGAAGAATGGTGGCACGAGTGGAATATTGACCTTGGGTCGTTCGATGCGTGCGGCGTGGACTTGGCGGAGGTCGGGTCGGTAGCGATAGGCTTTGGCGGATTCTGGCGGACAGGACAGACGGCAGACGGGGGTATAGGTTACGTGTGGTTCGACGATATCCGGCTGTACGAGGACGGAGATGTAACCCCGGGTTTGATTGCTCACTGGAAATTTGACGAAGGTACTGGCGGGACGGCGTACGATTCGGTAGGTAGCAATCATGGAACGCTGATCAATGGCCCGAGTTGGGTGAACGGTCAGGTCGGTGGAGCGCTTGAGTTTGACGGGGGTCCTTACGGTGCTTATGTTGATGCCGGGGACATGCCAGCCCTGGATATAACAGGGGACGAGATAACAGTCATGGCTTGGTTTAAACCGGCGAGCTCAGATGGCGCAGTCAACATTAATGCTCAAATAGTGTCCAAATGGCTGGGGACAAACAGCGCGTATACTTTGGGGTATGATTATCTCGGTGAGACAAACACTATTATGTTTGTGGTGTATACGGGCATGAATGGTGTTGCTTACGGATCGATTGCTGTTGATGATACGAGTAAATGGTACCATTTAACCGGCGTTTATAACGGATCGGAAGTAATTGTTTATATCGATGGAGTTGCTGGGACGCCAGCAGGTCACACGGGAAACATATATAACTCATCGATGCCTCTGCGGATTTCGGGATATGGTAATGGTCACCGGACTGTCGATGGTACTATTGACGATGTCCGCATCTACAACAGGGCTTTATCTGGCGCTGAAATCTGGCAGCTCTATGAGGATGGCCTAGGTGGTATGGTTGCGCACTGGAAATTCGACGAGGGTACAGGCACGACGGCGTACGATTCAGCAGGGAGCAATCATGGAACGCTGGTTAACGGTCCGGGCTGGGCAAGTGGCCAAGTCGGAGGCGCGCTGGATTTTGATGGCGTGGATGATTACGTTGACTGTGGCAATGGAGCTTCAATTAACAGCCTGTCTGCATTCTCGGTTTGCATGTGGTTTAAGGCTGATGTGGTTTGTGGGCCGATGCATCGTCATTTGATAGCTCAGAGAGATTTGGGTGACATCGTATGGACGTTGATTCTGCACAGGGACTATTCTTGCAGGCTGACCGGGAGAGTCGAAACAAGCGGGACTCCGGCAGTCGGCAGGTCGAATTTCATCCCTGAAGCCGGACAGTGGTACCACGCGGCAATGACGTATGACGACGCAGGCGACAGAACACTCAGGGTGTATGTAGATGGAGTTGAGCAGTCGTACATGTTACAGACGCCGGCAACGGGAACAATTCTGTTCGACCCATCGGTTAGTATTGCCATAGGGAACAGGATCGGGGGAGGCAAAGAATTTGATGGAATAATAGACGATGTAATGATTTTCAACAGGGCTTTATCTGCTGCAGAAGTCGAGGCACTTTATCAGGGCGGCTTGGCAAACACTGCGCCGGTTGCGTGTATAGTGGGTGGAAACACGGTAGTTGAGGCGGGGGAGGATTGTGTGGGGAGGGTAGTGTTAGATGGTTCGTGTTCGAGCGATGCGGATTCTACGGCCGGGACGAATGATGATATAAATGATTTTGAGTGGTATGAGGTGATAGATGCGTGCGAGCCGAACAGTGATATTTACATAGGCAGCGGAGAAGTTATAGAGTGCAACTTAGGGTTGGGTGAGCATGTAATTGTCTTAGAGGTGACGGACAAGGCGGGGGCGTTTGACACCAATGAAGTGGTGATTACGGTTGAGGATGTGACGCCGCCGGAGCTCAGTTTGACGGTTGAGCCGAATATACTCTGGCCGCCGAATGGTAAGATGGTTCTGGTTCGGCCGGAGTGGGAGGTGAGTGATAACTGCGATGAAGAGGTGGAGGTTTCGCTGGTTGATATTAGTATGAGTGTGGCGGGGGACGTTAACGACTATGTTGAGATGGGGGATGATGGCTCGATTTATCTTAGGGCCAGACGCAGCAAAGGCAAGGATATCAGGGTTTACACGCTTACCTATGAGGCGGTGGATGACTCAGGGAACGTTACAGAAGCGAGTACGACCGCTGCAGTTCGTCACAGGAAGGGACCGAGGAAACTGCCTGGCAGGTTACTGAAAAGTCCGGACGGCAGGCTGCGCAGGCAGGTATATCGCAGGGGACTGCAACGCCGCTGAAAAAAAGAATAGTTGCTTACAGAAGGAAATTGGGTTATAATGGTTCGAAAGCTGGAATGAGGCTCATGGAGGGGCGGTGGAGAATGTTAACATCCCAGGTAGAGGGAAGAAGGACAATGGAGGGCAGAGTAAAGGGCAAATCGATTTGCGGCCGGGTCGTGGTTTTGGGGGTGGTTTTGGTGTGGCTGTTTTTGGCTACTATCTGTGAGGCGAGGATAATCATAGTCAATGATGACGGGCCTGCGGACTTTGATAACATACAGGCGGCAATAGATGATGCCAATGACGGGGACTTTGTTGTGGTCCTGCCGGGCACTTATACGGGTGCTGGCAACCGTGATATAGATTTTGGCGGGCGGGTCATCACAGTTTGTAGTGCAGACCCGGAGGACCCATGTGTCGTATCAGCAACGGTGATTGACTGTCAGAACGCGAATGGTCACCGGGGATTTTATTTCCACAGTGGCGAAGGGCCAAACAGTGTCGTCTCCGGCTTTACCATCACTGGAGGTTACGTCTCAGGCGGACTTGGACCGGTGTTTTCGGGAGGTGGCGGCATATATGTTGAGGGCGCTTCGCCAACTATAGAAAACTGCCACATCATCGGCAATGAGGTCATGGGGGTATTCGATTTAGGTTATGCGGCGGGTGGAGGTATATTCTGCGGGAGTAATAGTAATCCGGTGGTCCGCAACTGTTTCATCGCAGACAATGTCGTAGAAAGCTACACAACACCGGTTGCTGAAGGAGCAGACGCACGGGGTGGAGGTTTGTATTGTGATGCGAGTAGCAGCGCCACGTGTGTGAACTGTGTCATACATTCAAATTATGTCCGCGGTGGCGATGGGATAGATAATATGGGGTATGCCACTGAGGGCGGTGATGGCACAGGCGGCGGTGTTTACGGTGCGGATGGCAGCCAGATCGTTCTTAAGAATTGCTTGTTGTACAACAACTCCGTCCAGGGAGGCTGGGGCGGATATACCTGGCCCTCTGCGGGACCAGACGGTGATGCAAGAGGCGGCGCGATTTACGGTGCCAACAGCATAACAAACACCACTATCATGGGCAATTCTGTCTCCGCTGGTGGTTCAGAACAGGGACACGGGGTCTTCAGCAGTAATAGCAGCCTCATAACCGATTCCATCCTTTGGGCCAATTCTGGTGATGACGTTTATGGGACGGGAGTGACCGTGACGTACAGCTGCACGGAGGAAATTATCGCAGGTAGCGGTAATATTCATTCTGATCCTTGTTTTGTGAGCGGTCCGTTGGGTGATTACTATCTGAGCCAGGTTGCAGCCGGGCAGGAAATTCAGAGCCCCTGCGTAGATGCAGGCAGCGATTTAGCCGCTAATC
>CP070715.1:2432717-2448796 GCA_020350405.1 Planctomycetota bacterium | reverse complement strand
TACGACAAAATGCTCGCTGACGCAAAACTTGATGCCCTGTCCATTACACTGCCAACCTATATGCACAAAGATTTCACGCTAAAAGCCCTTGAAGCCGGGTTGAACGTCCTGTGCGAAAAGCCGATGGCATTGAATCTTCAGCAGTGCGATGAGATGATTGCCACAGCCAAGAAAAGCGGCAAGATCCTGCAGATTGGTCACTGCATAAGGTTCTGGCCGGAATATGCCAAGACCAAGGAGATTATTGACTCAGGCGAACACGGCAGGGTAATGGCGGCCACCTTTCAGCGATTGAGCCTTACCCCAACGTGGTCGTGGGACAACTGGCTGCTCACCGGCAAACGAAGCGGCGGCGCTCTAATGGACCTGCATATACACGACTCGGACTTTGTGCAGTACGTCTTTGGGATACCAAAAGCAGTTTATTCCCGGGCCGCCAGGGGTCCCAGCGGTGACTTTGACCACGTCATGACACAGTATATCTACGACGATGAAAAGGTTATCACTGCCGAGGGTGGTTTCGTCATGAGTCCCAGTTTTGGTTTCGAAATGAGTTTCAACATAATATTCGAAAAAGCTACGATTGTCTACGACTGCACGCGCGAGCCCCCTTTTAAGATTTGCCCCCCCGAGGGAGACGCTCTTACCCCCAAAGTCGAATCGGGCGACGGCTGGTCGCTTGAGATTGCCCACTTTATAAAGGCCGTGAACGGACAAAAAGTACCTCAGATAACAACGCCTGCTCAGTCGCGCGACTCTGTTAAACTTATCCTGGCCGAGCGAGAGTCGGCACAAAGCGGAAAGGAAATCCCGGTCCGGTGATTACTTGTAATAATTGGCCCATAGGCGTCTGCACATGGTCGCTGGGTAACGACTTCGGTAAGGTTCGCACACTAAGGGACCAAACGCAACTGAGCCACATCCATTTTGCCGTCTCGCCGGTTTTAAACACCAGTGACGGACGGCATCTTCTAAAGTGCATCCGGCAGGAAAGCTGGAACATAACCGCTACAATGATTGACTTTCCACAGGAGGATTATACCAGCCTCGAATCAATTAAGGCCACTGGCGGCATCGTGCCCGACCAGTCCTGGGACCAGAACCAAAAACGAGTCTTCGACGCCATATGTATCACTTCACAACTTGGTGTTGAATACCTCTCGCTTCATTTCGGCTTTCTCGACCTAACAGAGCCGAACAGCACCACCAAACTCACCGACAGGTGCAAAACCCTTGCCGACAAAGCCGCAGAAAAAAACATCCAGCTTCTTATGGAGACAGGCCAGGAAACCGCCGACGAACTGCGTCACTTCCTCGAAGAGCTAAACCACCCTGCCCTCGCCGTCAACTTCGACCCTGCCAACATGATTTTATATGATAAGGGTGACCCAATCGAAGCGGTGCAAACACTCACACCCTGGATAAAACATATTCACGTAAAAGACGCGCTGCGTACAGAAACACCGGGTACGTGGGGTCTGGAAGTCCCCTGGGGCACCGGCCAGGTGGGTGGCTCCGAATTCCTAAAAGCCCTCAAAGAGATAAACTTTGAAGGTGCCTTAGCCATAGAACGTGAAGCCGGAGATGACCGCATCGGCGATATCAAAACCGCCGTCGAAGCGCTTATTGGCTTTGCCGGTTAAACATCAGCCGATTCGAGCAAACGATTTTCACGTCATGCCAACGCCAGCAAGTTAATTCTTCAAAAGTGTGGCAGGGTCTAGATTCTTAGCCTCAATATCCTTGAAATAGTTAACAGTGCCGACTTTGAGTTCAGCAGTGGCCGCATCATCACAGACAATGATGCCCCTCGGGTGCAGTTGAAGGGCGCTGACTGTCCACATATGGTTGACAGCCTCCTCAACAACCTTCTGCAGGGCATGCGCCTTCTTATGACCATTGACAATAATCAGCACTTCTCTGGCGTCCATAACCGTTTTGACCCCCACCGTCAAAGCGGTCTTCGGAACCTTGCTGATATCATTGTCGAAGAATCTCGAATTAGCCACAATCGTATCATAAGTAAGGGTTTTTACTCTCGTCAAGGACGACAATGATGACCCTGGTTCGTTAAATGCGACGTGGCCGTCAGGGCCTATGCCCCCGACAAATAACTCAATACCGCCAAGGTCCTTCATTCTGCTTTCGTAATTCTCACACTCGGCCTTTAGGTCCTTTGCGTTCCCGTTGAGAATATTAACGTTTTTCTCTTGAATATCTATGTGGCTGAAAAAGTTGTTCCACATAAACGAATGATAGCTTTCGGGATGGTCCTTGGGCAGATTCACATACTCATCCATGTTGAAAGTCACCACATCCTTAAAGGAAACAACGCCCTTTTTGTTCAACTCAATCAGCTCTTTGTACATCCCAAGTGGTGAAGAGCCGGTTGGAAGCCCCAAAACAAACGGCTTAGAATCCGTGGGACCAAAGTCTTTAATTCTCCTGGCGACATGATTGGCCGCCCATTTAGATACTCTGTTGTAGTCCGGCTGAATAATTATTCTCATGCTACATCCCTTTCAATAAAAAAACCAAAATTTACTTCAACACCAAACTATTTAGCTTTTCCACAATGTTCTCCTATCGCCTTTTGGATGAACTCGACTGCGCTGCCTACCGTTCTGACCGCCAAGGCAGCCTGCTCATCCATTTCGATATCAAATTCTTCCTCAAAAACAGCAACGAGTTCGATGCTCTGAATTGACTCAGCACCCAGGTCCCTAACAAATTCGGACTCAAGCTTTATCTCGTTTTCATCCAGCTTAAGTTGTCGGGCAACGACTTTTTTCACTCTCTGCTCAATATCCATATTTGCTTTTATCCTTTTACTATCCCTTCTTATCGTCGGTTACTCTATAAGACAGCCAAGATTTTTTCTTTGAATTTGGTCACACGGTGTTCGACTGCTTCAATATTATCACGTGTTTCTTTAACAAACTTATTCTCGTCACACAGGCCTCGTACTTGGCGGAAATCCTCATCAAGGTCTTCGGCCGAGCCATCCTGTCCGAATCCCGTACGGCTGAGCCCGCCAAAGTCTTTTTCCGCATCAACGAGAACTTGTTTGAGGAACTTAACCCTGGTGTTCCGGTAAGACTCGGCTGCCTGAATAAGGTCATCCTTCGTCAGGCTTTCCAAAGCATGACCATAAAATTCTTTGTAAGTGTTTTTCACCCAGAGCCATTCATCTTTATCTGCGGATTGATGGACCTTCTCCATTTCGTTGCTGAACGCCGCAGCATCGGTGATTTTACCACTTTCTACAGAGGCAGTTATATCGAGTAAGCGTTGCTTTGGCATAAGCTGTCCGCCGATATCGACCCAGTCGCAACTATAAACGGTGTCGGCCTCTGTGGCGAAGGCCTTGCGAATCTTTTTTGTACCGCCGTCCAGCGTTTTCTCGCATTTCGCCAATACCTTCCCGAGAAGATACATCTCTATGCCGGTGCGATAGAACTTTTGGCATGTTCGAAGCAGCACGCGCTTCATCTGTGCGCCGTTTATGGAAACTTCCTCGACCGACCTGTCGGTCTTATCCCGGAGATTGCCAAATATCGAGGATGCTTTTACCATTTTTCCTACCGTATAGGGGCTGAGGATATCGAAAGAAATGATGTCACGTATTTTAGCACCCTTGCGCCTGTCGCGCTTCGGCCATTTTTCAGCGTCCCGCAAAGTTCCGGCAGTAGTAAGGTACAGTCCAGGAATCATTGAGCACCTTCCATCGGCTCCCGCTTCCAAATGAGTGAAGGGAAAGTCAGAAGTGTCAAAAATTCGCGTATGCTTGCCAAGGACGACAGAGAACGGTCCGACCCTGCAGGGCCACATCATATACGAAAATGAACCAGCCTTGGTTCCACGTTCGAGCTTTCCTTCGTGCACCGGTCCAAGTTTGTACATATGGTTGGACTGGTTCGTTCCGCTGCCAGCGTTATAGAAGCTGAAGAGACAGGCAATCAACAGGGTGGATTTGTGGTGGGTCACAGTATAGGGTCCTGCAAATATCGAGCAAGCCTCACCGTTGAATGCTTCGCAGTTGGAGAAGAAAAGCGAGCTTTCTGCCGAAAACTGGCTGCCGACCTTGCAGCCCTGGCCGACGAATGCCTTTTTAAGATGTGCTGCGCCGCCTACCGAAGCACTTTCAGCGATTATAAAATCTTCCGCAACTACATTTGAGCCGACGATTGTTGGGGCCTCGGCAGAACTTAGGATAGTTCCGTTCACGAGAGAAGCCGCCGCCTTTATTACGGCGTGAGGGCCAACGTTAACATCCATGATTTCCGGGGTCGAACAGATTTGTGCACCCCTGCCTACTTTTCCAACGTCAGAGCGGGCTTTCTTAACCTCGTTCTGCGCGATTTCGAGAAGTTTCTTAATCAGCTCAGGCCGATACCGGTGCATGCACATCAGATAGGCAAACTGGGCGGAAAGCTCATCAAAAAGTATAACTTCTCTGCCGCCGGCCTCGTTAAGGACCGCTACCGTGACACCGTTGCCGAACGATGCACCGGGCCGCGTTACCATTGTTCCCACGTTTTCTATACAGGCGTTAGGGCCTATGTCGTAATTCGCGATATGCACGCCTACGTTCGATATCCGCACATCACTTCCCACCGTGCAGTCAACGACGGTTGCATTGTATATACCGCTCGGTTTTTCAAGCCCCCCAGCGAAACTTATATTACCTGTGAGCCGACCAACATGGACGCGACCGAGGAACTGAACGTTCCTTACACGAGCAGGATTGAAACCGTCGGCGACTTTAACCTCGCTCCAGTCCTGTGCCGAACAATCTTGTCTCTCAAGAATCTTTATTTGTTCTTGTGTGAGGTTTCCATAGGAGTTTGACTGAGACATATAATCACCTCTTTCTACCCGGCCAGTTCATAAGTATCATGGGCAATAGCGGCTTCTTCATCCGTGGGGATGACAAAAATCCTCACCTTGCTCTCTGCAGTACTGATATCAGCCTCTTTCGCAAGCGCAGCCTCGTTTGCCGTTGAATCGAGTTCGACGCCTGTTTGTGTCAGGTCTGCACATATCTGCTCACGCACCCACACAGAGTTTTCACCTATTCCGCCGGTAAATACTACGGCATCAGTAGTATCCAGAACAGCGCTGTATGCGCCAATGTATTTCTTAATGTGATAACAGAAAATATCGATGGCCAGCTTTGCGCGGGTATTGCCTTTTCTTGCAAGTTCTTCGAGATTTCTCATATCATTCGATATACCTGATATTCCGAGCAGCCCGCTTTTGTTATTGCAAAGCGCATTGAGGCTTTTTACATCATAGCCTTTATCAGTGAGGTAAAACAGGATAGCCGGGTCAAAGTCGCCCGACCTTGTTCCCATTACCACTCCCTCAAGGGGAGTGAATCCCATGGACGTGTCAACAGACTTGCCCTGTCGTACCGCAGTGACGGAGCAGCCGTTCCCGAGATGGCAGGTAATGGCGTTGATGTCGTATTTATCTTTGCCCATAAGCACGGCAGCGCGCCGGGCGACATATCTATGGCTGGTCCCGTGAAAGCCATACCGACGAATCCGGTATTTCTCATAAAGGTCGTAAGGCAAAGCATACATATAGGCAACTTCCGGAATGGTGGTATGAAAAGCGGTATCGAAACAGGCAACTTGCTTGATATTCGGCAACTTGGCCTGCGAAGCTTTGATGCCGGTAAGGTTATGCGGATTGTGCAGTGGAGCCAAGCCCGCGAACTTTTCGATTGACGCAATCACTTCATCGTCGATGACCACTGAACCGGTAAACTCTTCGCCACCGTGAACAACTCTGTGCCCGACGGCGCCAATCGCAGAAATGTCCTCTATAACTCCCACTTCTTTGCTAACGAGCGTATTCAATATGAGTTCCATCCCCTCTTCATGCGTCTGTACCTTTGTTTCGACAGCATGAGTTTTGCCGGCAAAATAATGGGCAAGTTTTGAGACTTCTTCTGCAATTCTTTCAACAACTCCCTTTGCCAGGCCCCTTGACTCGGGCATCTCATACAACTGATACTTAATCGACGAACTGCCTGTATTTATAACGAGCACCTTCATTTTGTGCTTTTTACTGCTTTCTGACTAAATTTATTTTTCTACAACAATTGAGCCAGGGTTAACACTGTGGTTGAAACTATATCATCAACGCTTGCGCCCCGCGAAAGGTCGCCTATCGGTTTTGCAAATCCCTGAAGGAACGGCCCAATGGCCTGGGCATTTGCCATATATTGTACGAGTTTATATGCAATGTTGCCGGAATCAAGATTTGGAAAAACGATGACGTTTGCATCTCCTGCGACGCTGCTCTTTTCTGTGACCTTTTTGGCGGCTACGCTTGGGACAATAGCGGTATCTGCCTGGAATTCACCGTCGATTGCCAATTCAGGCTTACGGGCACGCACTATCTCGATGGCCTGCTTGACCTTATCAACGCTTGGTGCCGAGGCGCTTCCCTTCGTGGAGAATGACAGCATAGCGACCCGCGGTTCAGTGTCGAGGATTCCTCTTGCGCTTGCAGCGGATGCTATTGCAATATCGGCAAGCTGCTCCGCCGTCGGGTCGATATTCACAGCACAATCGGCGAAGATAAAAGCCTTATCATTCTGCCCGAGGAAATCTGGGATTATCATCAAGAAGCAGCTGGAGACGGTTTTGATGCCGGGCATCAGGCCGACGGTGAGCGTTGCCGCCTGGATTAAAGTTGAAGTCGCGCTGGCAGCGCCGCCGACCGCAGCGTCGGCATCCCCACTTGCCACCATCATACCGCCGTAAAAAAGTGGCTTGATAACCATACGCTTCGCAACAGCAGCCGAGATGTCATCTCTTCGCTCGATATACTTTTCGACATAAGCGTCGAGTTTATCACTCGCACCAGGGTTTATAGTTTCTATACTATCTAAGTTGACGCCGGCTTTTTCAACTGCCGCCTCAATCTGCTCAGACTTGCCGAGCAAAAGCGGTCGTGCAATAGCTTCATCTTTGAGCCTTCGTGCTGCCTGAATGATACGCTCGTCGCTGCCCTCGGGAAAAACGACAGATAAACCCTTCCCACTTATCTTTTCTTTAAAACAACTGACAGTATTCATCCATCTTACTTATTTATTCTGAAAAATTGTAGAGATTGTCACATTGAATAGCTGACACCGTACGCCAAAAAAGCTGCACGGCAGAAACTGGCTTCTTCTGAACACTTAACATCCTCAGTAGTTTCTAAAGTCTTTTTACTCTACGACTAACTGAAATCAAGGGTCATTTGGCAATAAGAATACTCGTTTTGCACTCTCCAATGAACGTCATTTTCCGATTTTATTTAATCATTTTGCGAAAAAACGGAGGACGCCTGTCCCATTCCATGCCCCTGCAATTTAGGCAATAAAATGACCATATCTTACCTGACGCGACAACGCTTCTTCTGTTTTTTACTTTGCAGCAGTTAAATTTGCGATTGGCAAGGAGGCAAAAAGCGGATATATAAAGTTGCCAAACGTATCCATTAGCCCTGTCTAAAGTGTTCCTGTCTAACGCAATTCTCCCATTCGGCTGATAAGCTCATCGCAGAGTTCGCTTTTCGCTACTATGTGTTTTTCGATTTCGGAAACGAAACTATTTTCTTCAAATGTCCCCCTCACTTGCGCGAAGTCAGCATGTTTTGTCCCTTCGTCGCCGTCGAGACCGTATCCGATTTGGGCAGTGGCGACAAATTCCTTTTTGGCATCAGCATAAAGCCTTTGGTCAAGCTCCACCACTGCTTCCTTCCATACCGTTGCAAACCCAATAATGTCCTCTGGTGTTATTTTCTCAATAGTTTTACCCAGCCTCTGTTGTAACACGTTTGCCGCCCAGGCCCACTCATATGACTGGTAATTATCATGCATCGATCGGAAAGCTTCTCTTACTTGTTCCAGAGTGCTGACAGTGCCGTTTTCAACATCGCTGAGCATTTTTTCAACGCTTTCTTCCGGAGCAAACAAACCGGCCAGGTCCAGCCACTTGCCCACCCCTACCTCAGTTTCCGGCAACAGGGCGGTTTGCAGCTCCTTGACGCTCTCGAACTGCTTGTCTTGCAGTCGCTTGACCAGACAATTGCCTAAGAACTTGTCGATACCAATCTGATATAATTTAATTCCTCTGTCCAACGACGAATTCTTAATCTTGACACTGTGATACGTAAAATACTCTGAGGTTTTGCCGGAGGTTGCCTTGAGGTTCGCAAGCAACTGCCGGCCGTTCAGCATCTTCTGAACAGTATATGGGCTCAAAAGCTTAAAGTTTATGTAGTCCAGTTTCTTGGGGCTTTTGCGCCTGTCGCGTTTCGGCCATTTCCGAGCATCTCGAACGGTACCCACACTCCGCAAATTCACACCGGGGGCAAGAACGCTTTCATCATTGTGTTCAATCAAGTATGAAAAAGGCAAATCCGAAGTATCCGAGTTTCTATAGTGCCTTCCCATCACAACGGTAAAGGCCCCGACCTTTGCAGGCCAGAGTATATACGAATCGCTGGCCGTCTTGGAGCCGCGCTCGACTATCCCTTGGTGAGCCGGCCCCAGTTTGTACATATGATTGCTCTGGTTCGTTCCGCTGCCCGCGTTCAAAAAGGAAAACAGACCCGCAATCAGCAGTGTGGATTTATGGTGTGTCACGGTGTAGGGACCGGCAAATATCGAACAGGCCTCCCCGTGAAAACCGCCGCAGTTAGCAAAAAATACGGAATTCTCCGCGGAATACTGTCTGCCTAACACGGTGCCCTGGCCTATGAAGCATTCGCATATTATTGTGCCATCAGTGATTTTCGAGCCGCTGCAAACAATAAAATCCTCTGCAAAAACTCCCGGCCCAATATAAACCGGGTCCTCCGGACAGCTATTTACCGAGCCGTTGTCCAGCCTGTTAACACCCTCGATAACGCTTGAAGGACCTATCTTGGTGTTCCTGATAATCCTGCAGTTGATAAGCCTGGCGTCTCTTGCCACAACGCCCATAGACGAGGTCACGGAACTGCAGTAGTTAGCTATCATTTTCTGCAGGTTCTCGATTACTTTCGGCCGGTGCCGATAAAACGCTATTATGTAAGCGGTGTGAGCAGACAGATGGTCGTAAATAGGTATTTCTCTGCCGCCGGCCTCATTAACAACAGTTACTTGTGTACCGTTACCGAATGAACTCTCGCCCTCAACGGCAAGCAAATCAATATTTTCGATTAATACATCATCTTCGATGACGTAGTTGGCAATATAATTTCTGATTTGGTCAATATATACGTTATTGCCGATTGTGCAGTTGTGAATTGTCGCATTACTAATCCCGGCCGGCTTCTTAAGGCCACCTGAAAAAGACACATCCTTTTCAAACACACCTAACTTCACATTACCGGAGAAATGGGTAAATCTCACTCTTTCGGGCTTAAATTTCTCTGCAACCTTAATGTGTGCCCAATCCGAGCACGTACACCCCTGCTCTTTTAACTGGGCAACTTCAGCTTCAGATAACGACCGAAATTCCGACGTCATATTTCACTCCTTCTGACACCTGTTCTAATATGCTTTCAGCGCCAAATCTGTCTTGACCCGGCTATCGGTGATTAACGGATTAACTTGGATAACACCAAGGCGTATATCTCCCGCGGCACGTACGTACCCAAAAGAAGTGACTATGATACCTCTTTTGGCGAGGACGTCAACATCAGACTCCGAAAATCTTAGATTCGTCAATTATAAATAATCTATTACCCACTATTTAGGGTCTTGACAAGTTGCTAAAAATAAGTATAATCCCAATCCCGGCAAAAATTTATTTGAACAGCCAATGCCGGCGCACGAAAAGTGCTAAGTATTAGGGTACTGAGTAAGAGCGAGCTGTTATAAGCCTTGTGACAGGAGACAGATATGATAACTGTGAAGGAACTGCGGCGAAGTTTTGGACCAATCGTTGCGGTCGATGGAGTTTCGTTCGAGGTGGAGAAAGGCCAGGTGCTGGGATTTCTCGGGCCTAACGGTGCCGGCAAAACCACGGTGATGCGTATACTTGCGTGTTTTCTCCGGCCGGACAGCGGAACGGCTACCATATGCGGGTACGACATTTTAAAGGACCCGGTCAAAGTGAGGCAGTCGCTGGGTTATCTGGCGGAGAATTCACCCGCATATAATGAGATGACAGTGGGAAGCTTCCTGAACTTTGTGTGCGATGCAAGACAGATTTTCGGCAAGCAGCGAAAGCAGTCGCTTGACCGCATTGTCCCTATGTGTGCAATTGAGTCCGTTTACCATCAGACGATAGAGACCCTGTCAAAAGGGTATATGCGGCGAGTGGGGCTCGCTCAGGCACTGATTCACGACCCCGAGGTGCTTATCCTCGATGAACCTACCGATGGGTTAGATCCCAATCAAAAGCATGAAGTCAGACAGCTTATAAATAAAATGGCCGCCGACAAGTGCATTGTCGTATCTACTCACATCCTCGAAGAAGTGGAAGCCGTCTGTTCAAGGGCAATAATCATTTCCAGAGGAAGGATACTTGTAGATTCGACACCGGAGAAGCTGAAATCCGAACATAAATGCAGCCTCGACGAAGTGTTCCGTAAGATAACCCAAACGAAGGTCGCCTAAAACTCATTTGCACTTGTAATTGTTAGATTGCAGTTCGTATAGGAGTAGAGAATGAATAGTTTTTGGTCGGTATTCAAAAGAGAGTTAAAATCCTATTTCACGACCCCGGTTGCATATGTGTTTCTCGTTGTTTTTCTGTTCTTTGCGGGATACCTCGCATTTAAGCAGGGTTTCTTTGAGGCGCGACAGGCTGATATGCGCGCGTTTTTTATGAACCTGCCGCTGTTGTTTGTCTTTATGGTGCCCGCCACAGCCATGCGCCTTTGGGCCGAGGAACGCAGGGTAGGCTCAATTGAACTTCTGTTGACCTTGCCCATCACCGTTATTCAAGCTGTTTTAGGAAAGTTTTTTGCGGCCTGGTTTTTCCTGGCCATTGCGCTGCTGCTGACCTTCCCTATGGTAGTTACCGTCTGCTATCTGGGTGACCCGGATGTCGGCTTAATAATTACCGGATACGTGGGAAGTTTATTGATGGCAGGAGGATTTCTTGCTATCGGCTGTTTCTTTTCGGCCGTTAGCAAGAACCAGGTGATAAGTTTTGTTCTCGCAGTCGTCGCTTGTGCGATACTTGTTTTTGCGGGCATGCCGACAACAATGAATTATCTATCAATGTTTTTGCCGGGTGGTCTTGTCTCGGCCATAGAGACCATGAGTTTTCAAAGCCATTTTGAATCGATACAGAGAGGCGTACTGGAATTCAAGGACCTCTCTTACTTTGTGTTATTGATAGTTGGTTGGATTGCTGCATGCAGTGTCATTTTGGACGAAAGGAAGGCCGCTTGATGAACAGAACCATACGAGCGATTATAGGTGTGATTTTGGTTTTAGTGATTGTCTTTTCTGCGATAAGCGTGTGTCAAAGCCTTGGTCGGCTACTAAAGCTTGATGTAACCGAGCAAAAGCTTTACACGCTTTCGGAAGGGACCAGGGCGATTTTAGCCAAACTTAATCAGCCCATTAAAGTCAAGCTCTACTATGCCAAGACAGCAGCCCTGAAAGGTCCGGACCAGATAAAATATTTCAACAATTACTACGAGTTTGTAAGCGCGCTGCTCCAAGAATACGCCGCCGAAGCGAAAGGTATGATTGATTTGCAGGTAATTGACCCAAGACCTTTCTCAGACGACGAAGTTCAGGCCTTGCGCTACGGGCTGAGAAGGTTTTCGATAACGGAGGAGGAGAACTTCTTCTTTGGGCTTGTCGTTCAGACCGAGTTTGGGGTGGAAAAGTCGATACCTTTCTTCTCGCCGGACCGCCAAAGTTTTGTCGAATATGACATAAGCTATCTTATAGATACCGCAATCACGCGCGAAAAGACCAAAATAGGCATTATGACTTCGCTGCCGGTAATGGGCGAGGATATGAGCGGCTATATGGCCCAGATGATGCGCATGCAGGGTCAGAGGCCAAAGCCACCCTGGACCTTTGTCGAGCAATTAAGACAGCGATACGAGGTCACAAGCGTCCCTACCGATGTCAATGAGATTAAGGAAGTTGATATTCTCTTGGTCATGCATCCTAAGGAACTCCCGGAGCTGACCCTGTTTGCCATAGACCAGTTTGTACTAAAGGGCGGCAGAATGATTGTTTGTGTTGACCCGCATTGTTTTACTGACGAGCAGGAGCGAAGAGAGCTGCAAATGGGCGCGCCCTCGAAACCGGGCTCCGACCTGAATCGTCTTTTGAGAACCTGGGGCCTGGAGATGCCTGAAAGTACTTTTGCAGGTGACCGCAGTTTGGCCCTCAGTTCATCAATAACCCAGGATAGAAGACCCGAGAAGGTTATCGGTTTTCTCAATCTTTCGCCCCCTCAGTGCTTCAACCCGGACAATGTCATTACCGCGGAACTCAACCAAGTTAGATTTCTGTTTCCGGGTGTTTTGAGGGAGATCGCAGACCCAAATAAAGACCAGGCGGGGAACATCCAGCGAACAGTTCTTATAACCACGACAAACAAGGGCAACAGCTGGTCGATAAGCAGTCCGTTTGAATTGGCGGTGCTGGAGCCGTCCAGACTTATGGACAAGTTCATCGACGGTACCAAGCCTGTAGCTATGGGTTATAGGGTCACGGGAAAATTCACGAGCAGTTTCCCCGAAGGTATTGAAATTGAAGTCCAGATACCCGAAGACGAGCCCACAGAGGATCCCGAAGAACCATCTGACGAAAAAAAGACCAGGAAAATAAAGAGGCGCATCACAGGACTGACCGAGTCTGCTGAAGACTGTGTGGTCGTGGTGTTTGCGGATGTAGACTTCATAGGCGATACCCTTGCCTACAGGAATTTCTTCTTCGGCAAGGTCGTAGTCGGAGACAACAGCACCCTGATGCTTAATGCGATTGACGACCTGCAGGGCTCCAGCGATTTGATTTCGGTCAGGTCACGCGGGAACTTCAGGCGGCCGTTTATCGTCGTCGATGAAATTGAAAAGCAGGCTGAAGCCGAAACCGCAGAGGAGGAAGCAAAGATTAATGCCGAGATCGCAGGATTCCAAAATGAGTTAAGGTCGATAGCATCTTCTGCAGAAGAAGGCCAGGAAGAGGTCATAGGAAGCTCCATCCTGCAGAAAAAACAGGACCTTGAGCTGAAAATACATCAGGCCAAGCGTCGACTGCGCCAGGTTAAGATGAAAAGGCGCGAGCGCATTGAGCATCTCGGCAATATGCTTCGAAACTTTAATATGCTGATGGCGCCAGCGGTCATACTGATAATCGCCATAGTGTTGGGGATTCGTCGCAGCGTCAGAAAGAGGCATTATATCAGTCACGCCAGTGATGCGTGACAAGTTGTTTGTTTAGACAGTTGTGCAGGAGTTCGTAATGACCAACCGAAAACTTACTATATTAAGCATTGTTGCAGTTGTTACGGTCGTATGGGCGGTGGTCCAGTCACGTATCTCAAACAGACCTAGGACTGAGGCGGACAAACCGCGTTACCTTATACAAGGGCTCGACCCCGCCGACGTAGGTAGCATCGTCTTGAGCTCGACCGAAAATACGGTTACTCTCAAGCGTACCGGCGGACATTTTGTGGTTCTTGATAAAGACAATTACCCGGCCGATGCGAGCCAAATAAATGAGCTTATCACTTCCTGCCTGGACATCAAAACCGATGAACTCTATACGGACGACCCCGAAAACCACAAAGCCCTTGGCGTCACCGAAGATGATGCTCGCAGCGCCGTTAAATTTTTCAAGCCAGATTCCTCGCTGCTTACCGGCGTGGTCATAGGAAAACCCAAACAGCAGGGCCGCGGTACCTATGTTAGGTTGGCATCAAGCAACAAGGTCTACGGAACAGAACAAGCTCCTTGGATTAGAGACCAGGCAATGGATTACATTGAGCCGGAGCTTATATCATTGGAGCATGACGACATTGAGTCTGTAACCGTTACCTCCGACAACGAATCTTATACGCTCAAGGCAGAAGAGGGCGGTGTCGTCCTGGAAAACCCCCCCGAGGACAAAACGCCGAAACGCGGCGATATTGGGCGGGTCTTCAATGCCTTGAAGGATATCAGGTTTGACGATGTTCAGAAAAAAACAGCCGCAGATGATTTGAGCTTCGACGGGCAATTCGTCTGCAGGCTGAAGGATTCTACCGTTTATACCATCGATATTGCTCAAAAGAATGATAAGACATACGTGGCTTGCCACGTCGAATTTACGGACACAACACCCGTTACAAAGGATAAAGGCGTCGAATCCGAAGAGCAGTTGAAGGAAAAGGAGGCGAAGCTCCTTGCAAGAGATAAGGCAAACGAGTTCTCAGCAAAACACAGCGGCTGGGTTTACGAGATTGCTGACTACAAGGCAGAGAATCTAACGAAGCAACTTTCGGAACTACTCGAAGAAAAACAAGAGCATGAACACACAAACAAGGTAGACGACCCTGACTCCTAACAGACTCGGCCGTAAAGCGCCAAATAATAACGAGATTATCAAGTCTTAGCTGCTCTTAAGCAGGCAGGCACGAAATCCTATAGATCTGCCCGTCTTCTTTTATGCCAAAATCAACATCAAGAAACTTCTTTATAATTTCAATATTTGTCAAAAGATGCGAGGAAAGCTCATTGGTCGCGTAGCAGCCGGCCCTTGAAAATGTCATATAGATTAAAAGCTGGTCGGCCAAAAAATGGTCAATAGCAGCACCACTCGCTAGGAAATCTTCAGCCAAACTGACCACCTCGCTAATCACCTCCTGCGACGGTTTGCCCCGCATACCAAATGCAGTAAATACTGTCGTGCGCTTATTGTCACAAATCCGAATCATCGCACAATTCCCCGGCCCATCTGAATCCGTAACTTCGACGTGCTCAATGTCCTGGATATCAAGGCCGCTCTGTTCTAACAGTCTTTCTTGACGCTGCGCGATGTGCGCTGGAAGCTTAGCAGTGTATATGCGTGACTTGATTTGAAACTGCCTACTCGCTTCACAAAGATTGATTATTCCCTGTGACTGTTTCGCCCGGGGCCGAACTTCAAAAGTTATCTTGCCCCCGCCGGCAGGATAGAAACCATGCTTTATCAGTTTACAACTGCTCCAGAAACCCCCTGTACCTATAGCGGGCAGGAATGTCTCGCAAAGAAAGTCAAACGGCGGGGCCATCGGATTATGCGTACCACCGGTAACACTAACTGTCGAAGCTTCGCTGGCCAAAGACAAGGCGGGCAGAACTGTTTGAATTACCAAAGTCACCGAGCCCGCCGAGCCAATGTCAAAATCAAAATTGCCGCTTTGTACTGACCCCGGGTAAAAATCCAGCACCGTCGACCCTCGAGCAGCCCCCTGAGACCGGCCGCTACAAATCTGACAAGCGGCCTCTACACAGCTTAGGTGCTGTTTGGCCAGACCAGGGTTACGCCGAGCAGCGCGGATGTTTTCAATATGCAAATCCCTTCCGGTTATACAGGATAGCGCCAGGCTCGTTCGCAGGATTTGACCTCCTCCTTCACCCGTACTACCGTCAATGAATACAGTTTCCATACTATTGCTCAGCAAAATCTACCGAGATATCTCCGATAACAAGACAACAAACCTGCTGGATATCAATCTCAGGTGCCCTGATTACCGCAATGTCCTTGTCCTCCTGCCAGTCTGCTATCACACCCATAGCGATGTCCCTGCCCTTTGCGTCCCTTAGTCCGACGAGCCGCTGAACAAAACCGCTCCGATTCAAATTCATACCCGGCTGAACAGCCACTTCACTCAGCCTGATATCATAAACACAGCAGTTTTCAAAGTACTTCCTGAATTGCCCTCGCCGGTAATTCCGCCTTGCCTCCGGCGATTTTTTCGCAATCTTTGCCGCAGATTTAATCCTCTCTATCCGTCCTTCAAAACGACGCAAGCCGCTAATGATATCATTCAGCTCATTTTCATTTTCCACTGCTAAAATCAATTCCGGCCGTAATAGCCGCTGGACCGTCCACCATAAAGCCTTGGCCGCCGACCCGTCTATAAAGC
>CP070715.1:2429852-2432617 GCA_020350405.1 Planctomycetota bacterium | reverse complement strand
GTGGAGAGAATTGAGTATTTAGTGATAGACGACGGGAGCAGCGACCGGACGGTGGAGGTGGCGCGGGAGGCAGGGGTGCATCACGTGCTGAGTCTGGGCACGAATCGTGGTTTGGCGACTGCGTTTGCGCGGGGGATTGCGAAGTCTTTGGAGTTGGGGGCGGATATCATTGTTAATACTGACGGCGACAATCAATATAAGGCTGCGTGTATAAAAGATTTGATAGAGTCGATTGTAAAAGGTGAGAAGGACATTGTCATAGGGACGAGGCCTATCGAGGAGATTGAGCATTTTTCGTGGACGAAGAAGAAGCTTCAGCAGCTGGGAAGTTTTGCAGTGAGGCAGTTCTCGGGTACGGACGTGCCGGATACAACCAGCGGCTTTCGGGCATATTCGGCGGAGGCGGCCACGAAGCTGGTTGTCTTTAACCGCTACACGTACACGCTTGAGACGATTATACAGGCGGGGCATATGGATATGCGAATCGGTCATGTTGCGATACAGGTGAATCCGAAGACGCGGGAGTCACGGCTTATATCGTCGGTGCCGAGATATCTTTGGCGCTCGATTTCGATAATCCTTCGGTCGTATGTGACGTACAAGCCGCTGCGAACATTCTTTTATCTTTCGCTTGTTCCGACTATCGTGGGGCTGGCGATATGTATCCGGTTTTTGTACTTTTATTTTAGCGGGCGGGGTACGGGTCATATACAGTCTCTTATTCTGGCGGCGATACTCTTGTTGATTGGCTTTGGTCTGATTACACTGGGTATAGTGGCGGATTTGTCGAGCGCGAACAGGAAGCTCCTTCAGGAGATTTTGTACTTAGCGAGGTCCAGGAAGGGTGAGGATTAGCATTGCGTCTTTTGGATTTCTGATGCCACGATAGAGGACGTGGGCTTATAAGGGTTTTGGTTTGAAGTTTGACGTGCGTCTGGTTTTGGTTCTGATTTTATTCGTAGTCGTGGGTGCGTCTCTGGTCGGCGAGTATCGGTATCAGATAAATCCTGACGGGATTTCGTACATTTCGGTGGCACGGAAGTATTTGGCCGGGGACTTTAGCGGGGCGATTAACGGGTACTGGGGGCCGATTTATTCGTGGCTGCTGATGCCGTTTTTGTATTTCGGTATAGAGGCTCTATTAGCGTCGAAGGTTTTGGCTTTGGCGATAGGGGTGGCGACACTGATAGGGTTGTGGCGGTTGTCATACAGGCTTGAGATGACGGAGGCGATTCGGACGGTGATATTGTTGGCGGCCGTTCCGGCGGTATTGACTTTCGGATTTTTTTACATTACGCCAGATGCGCTGCTGACATGCATAATACTTTTTTATCTTTCGGTGGTGTTCGGTGCGGAGTATGAGGGCGGCATTAGGAAAGGCATAGTGTGCGGGGCGCTGGGCGGGGCGGCGTACTTGTCGAAGAGTTTTGCTTTTCCTTTTTTCATTTCACATTTTGTTTTGATGAATGCGGTTCGGTTCCTGCGGAGCGAGACGGGTGAGGCGAGAAAAAAGATTGTGCATAATTTTTTGGCGGGGGCGGCTGCTTTCGCGATTATCAGCGGGCTGTGGATAGGACTAATAAGCAATAAATACGGGAAGCTGACTTTTGGGACATCGGGCAAGACGACGTACCGAGCGGCGGCCTCGCCGGGTGCGCAGGGTTCGGCGGTTTTATGGATAGGTCTTTTGGAGCCGCCAGATGAGACGGCGATGAGCGCCTGGGAGGACCCATCTTATGTGAAGGTTCCGCCGCCGGAGGCGACGGATGCATGGTCACGTTTCGGGCATCAGATGGAGGTTGTTGGCAGACACGTTCGCAAGATTGGCGAATTCTGTATGGAGTTTTCGCCGCTTGCGCTGGTGATAGGCGTTGCGTACGTGCTGTTGTGGCTGCGGAGATTTAATATAAATGCGATTGAGCCTGAGGTGCTTTATCCGACGCTAACCATTGCGTTGATGACCGGGGCTTATAGTCTGGTGTGGGTGAGGGACAGGTATTTGTATGTGATTTTTATGCTGATGATGCTGATGGGGGGGTATGTGCTGGGCAGATTGTTCGCGAGCAATTTCTTTACAAAGACGAGACGATGGGCCCTGTTAGTTGTTTTCTTTTTGTCGTTTATGCTGCCGGCGTCGCAGAGTTTGAATGCGAAGGCCGGCGTGGGCAGGGGGATGTATGGTTTAGGACAGGTGTTGAAAAACGTTGTTGAGCCGGGCAGCAATATTGCATCAAATGATAATTGGGGCGCATCGCTGTTTCTTTCATACCACCTTGGGTGCAGGTATTACGGCGCTCAGGAGAAGGACATCAGCAGAGCGAAGTTGGAGAGGCAATTAGAAGAATACGAGATAGACTATTATCTTGCGTGGGGCGGCGGACCATTTGACCAAGCGCTTCTAGTAGGTTATCAGGAGATAACCGGCGGGAGAATCCCGGGGCTAAGGATGTATAGCCTAAAGAATCGCCGGTGATGCTCTTGTTTGTTTTGCGGCTAGACTGCGGGTGCCGTATTTTTGCCAGCGGCGGCGTTGCAGATAGTTTGTTATTGAAAGATATTTGGTTATGAGATCGAAGTGGCTGCGTAAGGTTCCGCTGTGGCGTTTGATAGGGCCGGTGATAGTGGTAGCGGCGATATGGTGGGCGGGTCCGGGTAAGGTCTGGGGGGTGCTGTCGAGCGCGGATGTGAAGGTTGTTGCGGTGGTACTGCTTCTTTCTATTCCGATGGTGGCCATAAAGGCAGTAAGGTGGCGGATTCTTCTTCGC
>CP070715.1:2405933-2429752 GCA_020350405.1 Planctomycetota bacterium | reverse complement strand
ATGCAGATGGGTATCCCCGGCCGGTTCAATAATATGACCTGGTACGGCCGGGGACCGCACGAAAATTATTGGGACCGCAAAACCTCCGCCGCCGTCGGTGTCTATTCTGGCCGGGTGCAGGACCTCATACACAATTACGTTCGCCCGCAGGAAAATGGCAACAGAACCGATGTCCGATGGGTAACGCTTACCGGCGACGATGGACTCGGCCTGCTCGTTGTTGGTATGCCACTGCTTAGCGTAACCGCTTGGCCCTATACAATGGAGGACCTCGAGAGGGCCCGCCATATAAACGAACTGCCTGAAAGAGATACTATCGCCCTGAACCTTGATTACAAACAGATGGGCGTCGGTGGCGACGACGGCTGGGGCGCAAGACCTCATCCGCAATATCGCCTGCCCTGCAAGCCGTATAGCTACAGCTTCAGAATAAGACCTTACTCTCCCGAAATGGGCAGCGTCGAAACCCTCGCCAGACAGGCGTTCACTGTTGAAGAACAACCATCCTTGGATACCGACTTCTTTTAAGAAACTCTCAGAACGCTCTTGCAATTTGCAGGGCTTCTTGGTATATGAGCATATTCATAAAAGAATTAGGACAGAGTTTAAATGCAAGTTTCTGCACGGACGCAAACCAGGAGGCTTCCCGAGCCGCTGCAAACGCCAGACTACCGCGAGCGAACTCAGGCACGCCGCTTGGCCCCAAAAAAGCAATGGGTAATAGCCCCTCCAAACCCACGCGCCGCGCATCTCGCCAAATCATTAAAGGTCTCGCCTCTGCTGGCTCAGGTCCTAATCAACCGGGGAGTAACCGATGTCGACGCAGGCTCAGCATTCTTAAGGCCGAAGCTGACTAAACTCATCAGCCCTGAACTGATGCCCGGAGTCAAACCTGCGGTCGAACGAATAAAGCAGGCCATCAAAAACAAAGAAAAAATCACCATCTACGGAGACTACGATGTCGACGGCATCACGGGAGTCGCTATCCTCTGGCAGCTTCTAACGCTCCTGAACGCCCGCGTTGACTATTATATCCCCCACCGCGTCGATGAGGGCTACGGCCTGAATGAGGATGCTGTCAGGTTGCTGGCGCAGGCTCACACTAAACTGCTAGTCACCGTGGACTGCGGCATTACCGCCTTCAACTCCGCTGAATTGGCCCGGAAGCTCGGCATTGAACTTATGATAACAGACCACCACCAGCCCGGCCCCAAATTGCCTCCGGCACACGTCATTGTCCATCCCGCGCTCGAGCAATCCTACCCAAATCAGGACTCGTCCGGCTCAATGGTCGCCTTCAAACTTGCCTGGGCCGTGGCTAACGAATTTAAAACCGGAAAAAAATTGCAGCCTCGACTCCGTGAGTTTATGTTAAGCGCCACCTCCCTCGCCGCAATGGGCACAATAGCCGATATCGTAGACCTCCGCGGCGAAAACAGGACTCTCACAAGCTACGGCCTAAGGTCCATCCCGCATTGTGAGCTCTGTGGCGTACAGGCGCTTATTGAATCCGCCGGCCTAACCGGACAGGGCCTCGATAGCTTCAGCATTGGCTTTCGAATCGCACCTATGCTGAATGCCGCCGGCAGATTGGGACACGCACGGCTCGCCGTCGAACTGCTGACAACCCAAAGCGCTGAGTACTCAACCCAGATAGCCGAATACCTCAAAGACCAGAACGAAAGACGACGACGGTTAGAGAGGAAAATATTCAAACAGGCCTGTGAAATGATAGTACGCCAGAACCTCCATCACCCGCACCAAAAAACCATCGTCCTCGCATCCAGCGACTGGCACACAGGCGTTATAGGAATCGTCGCATCGAGAATCGTCGACAAGTACTACCGCCCCACAATTCTCATAAACACCGCCCCTTCCGAAAATGGCTTCGCCCAGGGCTCCGCACGCTCCGTCGATGGCTTCTGCCTGCTGACCGCCGTCACCGCCTGCTCACAGCACCTAATCGATTTCGGCGGACACAAGGCCGCCGCAGGAATAACTATAGAGCCCGAGAAAATCAACGACTTCGCCCAACGCTTCGAGAATTACGCTAAGCAACATCTAAACTCCGACGACGCAGTCAACAAGCTGAACATCGATGCGCTCACCTCTCTTGGCCAGTTTACCAAAGACGCCGTGGACGAGTTGCAAATGCTTGCGCCCTTCGGCCCGGGAAACCCGAAACCGGTTTTCGCGGCAAAAGGTGTCCGTCTCGCCTCGCACCCGAGAAAAGTCGGTACAAAAGCCGACCACCTCCAGCTTGCCGTAGCTGATAACACAAACACCCTCCGATGCATCGGTTTCGGTATGGGCCGACTCGATAAGAAACTGCTTGAACGCGAGTTCTTCGATGTGGCCTTCTACCCCCAGATAAATAACTTCAACAACGCCGCGAATGTCGAGCTTGTCCTCGCCGACGTCCGCTTCGAGTAATGCTCTCGTCCACGCAGACCCTTACTTAATCCTCCACCTCCACCTTCTCAATCTTAAACTGTCCTAACGTCGAAACCATCCCAAAGAAATCCGCAGGGTCCCCATTACCCATAGCTAACATAATATGACCAGGCCCAAATCCCTGCGGTGACCGCGCCGCATCCAGGCCGACCCACTTGCCCCCGACGTAAGCCTCCGTCCACGCATGTGGTCCGAAAATATCCTCCTGACCCAAAAACCCCTCACTGTATACAAGCCCTGATGCAACACGCGCAGGTATCCCGGCCGCCCGACAAAGCGCCGCCGCGAGGACCGCGTGCTCACTGCAGTCGCCTTGCTTGCTCGACGCCACCTCCAGCGCCGACGCGTACCCGACGGAAAGGTCCTTCTGGTTAATATGCCCCGAAACAAACGACTCTATCTGTTTGACTGCCTCAGCCGCGTCTTTCGCGCCGGCCACTGCACGCCGCGAAAGCTCCGCTATCTCCGGAGCATCGCTTTGAATATACTGCGTCGCCTTCATCGCCTCAAGTGCCTCCGGCTCACTGCCTGTATACGGAAATGCCGATGCCCCGGCCGCCCTAACCGGCTCTACACTGACTGCTATCTTCCCATCTTGCATCCAATGCACCGTCTGATTGTCGCTCGAAGGTATCCGTAGGGCCGCATCGGCATTAGGAGCAAGATAATACGTTATCGTCTTGCCGTGACCTAAGTCCGATGACGAAAGCCGAGCCGGACTTTTCAATAAAAACCGCCCGAAGAAATCAACAACATCACTGTCGCTGAGCGCGAATTTCTTATCGCACGCTATCACCTCAATCTGCATCCCCATCGCTGGCGTGATGCTTTTCTGAATTCGAAGATTATCATCTACGTAACTTCTCGTAAGCATCTCACCGGCACCGGGCAAAAATAAAGTAGTCTCAACTTCCGTCAAAGGCACAACACGCCCTAACAGGTCAACATTTTGTTTAGGCCCAACCCGTACCTGCGCATCCATCGCCTGCATGGTGGCCGGACTAAACACCTTAGCGCGATACGTCAATCCTTCCTTGAGCCCCTTCTTTACCTCCAGCAGCCGCAGGCCCTCAGCCATCAACGCCCCCTCAGGCCAGTCAAATGTGCTTTTTTGCTCGCTCCCCATAGATGTCGTCGTCACATTTACCTTCCCGTCCCTGCTGACCTTCCCGCTCACCTGCGTCCTCATCATGCCTAAATTCTGTACGAGCTTAAAGCCAACAGGCTCCCCGCTCATCGTTTCGATACTGGTCTCGACCATCTGTACTGTTACCGCCGCAGCCCCCCTGCCCATTGTCATAGTCGTTTCATCGGTCGTCGTTACCCTCCTGTCCTCTACGCTGCGCGTATTGATGCTGTAACCAATCTTTGCGCCCTCCATAAATACCGCGTAATATTCCGTCTCGCTCTCGCTCGCCCCCGACCAGTTGCTAAATATTAAAACCACACAACAGATACTAAGAAAAGTCCTCATAGCCTGTCCGCCTTTCAGTAAACAAATGGATTTGCCATCGCAAAATATCGTCCGCATATCAAAACATCGCACGGTATTATACCAGCCGCCGCCCAACTTGTCAATCCACTTCTCTTCCAAACAACCCGTCCACGTCCCGTCTTGTTGCATTATTTCCCTCTTTGGCTACAATACAACCAGCTTTTACTTTTTTGGTGTAACTTATGAACTTTGATGAGCTATTAGCGCTGCTCTCCTCAGAAGCCCCCCCGCGCATCTGCACCGATTCGCGCCTCGTCAAAGCCGGTGATGTCTTCATAGCCGTAAAAGGCACCCTCCAGGACGGGCATAACTTCATAAACCAGGCCGTCCAAAACAGCGCCCAATTCATTGTCTGCCAAAGTTATGAACCCAGCCGCGAGCCACAAACCGCGAGCTGCGAAATCATAATCGTTGGCGATTCCGCAAAAGCTGCCGCCACGCTCGCACAGGCCAGCAGGCACGACCCGGCCGCAAAACTGACCAACCTGGCCGTAACCGGCACCAACGGCAAGACCACCGTCGCCTTCCTCGCCCAGTCGATAATCCAAAACACCGGCCAAAGGTGTGGCCTCCTCGGCACAATCATCTACGATACCGGCCTCGCTGCCTCCGAGTCAAACCTCACAACTCCCGATTGCCTTGATATCGCCGAAGCTCAATATCAAATGCTAAAAGCTGGCACAAAGTACATGGTCATCGAGGCAAGCAGCCACGCCCTCGAGCAAAACCGACTATTCGGCATCAATTTCAAGGCTGCCGCCTTCACTAACCTCGCCGGTGACCACCTCGACTACCATAAGACCGAAGAACATTACCTCGCCGCAAAAACCAGACTTTTCCAGGACCTGTCACCTGACGCCGCCGCCGTCCTCAACAAACAATCACCCCACGCCCAACAAATCGCCCGGAAAACAGATGCAAAAATCCTCTGGTACGCTGTCGACGAACCAGCAGATATTACTGCTCATATCCAGTCGATGGACATCGACGAAACCGTTTTCATCCTGCAGTACGCCGGCCAAAAACAAGCCGTAAATACCCCACTGATTGGTCCGCACAATGTCAGTAACCACGCCGCCGCGGCGGGACTGTGCCTCGCAGTGGGCTTCGACTTACAAACAATAGCTGCCGGCCTCTCAGCCTTAAAAACAATACCCGGCCGACTGGAAGAGGTCCAATGGGATGGCAATTTCTCAGTCCTTGTCGATTACGCCCATACCGACGACGCCCTGAGAAATGTCCTCTCCACCCTAAAGCCTCTATGTAAGGCCAATCTCATCGTCGTCTTCGGCTGTGGCGGCGACAGAGACCGGACCAAACGCCCGCGCATGGCTAAAGTCGCCGAACAATTGGCTGGCTCTGTAATAGTCACCAGTGACAACCCCCGCACCGAAAAACCCGAGGACATAATTAGTGAGATTATCACCGGCCTCAAAAATCCAGACTCCGAAAATATAAAAGTTGAGCCTGACAGAAAAAAAGCAATCGAACTGGCCCTGAAAACCGCCGCTAAAGATGACATTGTCCTGATAACTGGAAAAGGCCACGAAACTTATCAAATAATCGGAACGGAAAAATTCGACTTCAGTGACTCTGAAATAGCCCGACAATATCTCGCGAAAAGAATTTGAAGAGCTTCTCAATCACAGAACTGGCCAAAATAATAAAGGCCCGGCCGACAAAAGACACCGGCGCCTTTACCGGTGTAAGTACCGACTCACGCACCACCACGCCCGGCCACTGCTTCTTCGCTATCCCCGGCGACAATTTCGACGGCCACGATTACCTGACCGACGCTTTCGATAATGGCGCTGTCTGCGCCGTCGTCAGTAAAGATGACACCGTCGAAAAATTACCTGGCAAAACCTTACTCAAGGTCGACGACACCATAAAAGCCCTCGGTGACCTCGCCGCGGACTACCGCCGACAAATCAATCCCAAAGTAATCGCAGTAACAGGCTCCGTAGGAAAAACAACCACAAGGCAAATCGCCTATCACGTCTTAAGTCAGCACTTCCGTGTTCGTCAGGCGCCGAAGAATTTCAACAACTATATCGGCCTGCCTCTGACTCTGCTCGACGCCGACACGAATGACCAAATTGTTATCGCCGAACTCGGTGCGAATCACCCCGGCGAAATCGCTTACCTGACCCGAATTGCCCAACCCGATATCGCCGTCATAACAAATGTACACCCGGCCCACCTCGAAGGCTTCGCCACCCTGAAAACAATTCTGCAAGAGAAGCTCTCAATATCGCAGGGCCTCCGGCACAACGGCACCTTGATAATCAACGCCGACTGTGAACGGCTGCTTGAAGCCTGCCGCTCGACACGCACCGAATTCACGACCTTCGGCAAATCCAATCAATGCGACGTACAGGCTCGCAGCATAACTCTCAGCGCATCCACCAGCCACTTCACAATCGACGAAACACCGGTTAATCTGCCCTTGTCCGGCGCCGGAAACGTCGAAAACGCACTCGCCGCCTTCTCCATCTGCCGCCAATTCAAAATAACCACAAATGACTTCGCCGAGACTATAAAAACGTTGCCCTCTGTCCCCATGCGCGCAGAAATCCTTCAAATCGGAAACCTCACCGTATTAAACGACTGCTACAATGCCAACCCTGCATCAGTGAAAAATGCCTTGGATATACTGGTCAATCTCGGCTCAGAAAAAAAACAGCGACTCGTCTTTATCTGCGGCGACATGGCCGAACTCGGCAAACACTCCGAAAAACTGCACGCCCAGCTCGCCGATTCCATCACAAAAGCAAAAGTCCGGCTGTTACTGACGGTCGGAGACCTTGCAAAAGTTACCGCCGAAACCGCAAAAACACACGCCCAATACGACCTGCACACAAAATCCTTCGCCGATACTGTTTCGGCTTGTAATAATCTGCATAAATACGTAAAAGATTACGATATAGTATTAGTCAAAGGTTCAAGAGTGGCCAAACTGGAACTGGCCGTGGAAAAACTAAAAGAACTCTTTGGCAGATAGAAAAATAACTTACGCCTGGAACGTCAGGCTCAGACTAAAATTGGGAACTAATCGAACAGCTGCGTTAAACTTTTGCGTTTCAAATTTCAGTTTTTGGTTTTTGACTTTGAGGTTTTAGTTTAAATTGATATACCATCTGCTATGGAGCTTGCGCGAGGTCTTCACACACAGGCTGGGCTTCTACGCCTACCAGGACGTGATGTTTCGTTCCGTCGCTGCAATACTGACCAGCCTGGTGATTGCATTTATGATTGGTCCCAAAATCATCCGCTGGCTGATGGGGGAAAAAATCGGCGACCGCCCCGAATTCCATCACGCCGCACTCAACGAATTAACCAAGGAAAAAGCAAATACACCCACCATGGGAGGCCTCATCATCGTCCTCTCCGTCATCGCCACCACTCTGCTCTGGGCAAAGCTCAACAACCCCTTCGTCCAAAAGGCCATTATTTTGGTAATATGGTTCGGTGCCCTCGGCGGCGTTGACGACTGGCTCAAGCTCACCGCAGACATCCGACACCGAAGCAGAGATGGTCTCAAGGCTTGGGAAAAACTCATCTTCCAAATCGGCGGCGCCGTCTTGATAGCCTCCTTCTTGTACGCCGACTTTGCCAACATTACCGACGGCAAACTCTTCTGGGTGCCGTTCTACAAGCACGGCCTGCCACTCGCAAACTGGATGTTCGTATTAATTGCCATCTTCTACATATCAGCAACAAGCAACGCCGTTAACCTTACCGATGGCATGGACGGACTTGCTGCTGGCTGTGTCAGTATGGTCGCGCTTGTCCTTGCCGTGCTCTGCTACGTCGCTTCCGAGACTATGACAAGAACCAGCCCTGTCACCTGGGCCAGCTACCTCCTGCTGCCTGCAATACCGCAGGCTGGCGAATTAAGCATCTTCTATTCGGCAATCATAGGCGCCGCCCTTGGATTCTTGTGGTACAACTGCCATCCCGCCCAGACATTTATGGGTGACGTTGGTTCCCTCCCATTGGGAGCAGCTATGGGTTACGGCGCGCTGGTAACAAGAAACGAAATCCTCCTTCTAATCATAGGAGGTGTATTTGTTGTCGAACTTGCCAGCGTGGTCTTGCAGGTCGGTTACTTCAAGTACACCGGCGGAAAAAGACTCTTCAGATGTGCTCCCATCCACCATCACTTTCACCTTATTGGCTGGAGCGAGCCGCAGGTCGTCGTCCGCTTCTGGCTCCTTGCCGCCGCATTCGCTGCCATCGCACTCGCCACACTCAAAATCCGCTAATGTCACCGACATAAGCACCCACCCCACGCCAAACCGTTAAAAAAATCTCGAAAATCTAAAGTTTCATCCATCTTAAGCCGACTAATAATACAGCCATTGTTGAAATGCAGCCGTCCTCGGGGAATGTTGTCCCAAATGGGGCAAAAATTGACCTCCTTGTTACTCTGCCTGAG
Source organism: Planctomycetota bacterium (assembly GCA_020350405.1). Classification (GTDB taxonomy): domain Bacteria; phylum Planctomycetota; class Phycisphaerae; order Sedimentisphaerales; family Anaerobacaceae. The sequence continues at coordinate 2,421,362 of CP070715.1, read as the reverse complement.
GGTTTTTAAGTATACCTCGGTATATGCAGGTGAATTGTTCAAAGGAGACACCGATGCTGAAAGCAAAAGATATCATGACCAAAAACGTAATCAGCGTAAAAAAAGAAACCCCGATATTTGACGCCCTCGAAATCTTGACAACCAATAACATCACCGGCATACCCGTCGTCAGAGAAGACATGATTTTGGTCGGTGTCCTTTCAGAAAAAGATGCACTCCGCCTCGTCTACAATCAGGAAGATGCCGAAGAAAAAACAGTCGATGATTTCATGACCCAGCCTGCAATTCACTTTGACTCAAATGAAAGCTTCTTGGACATCTGCGACTGTCTGATGACAAATCACTTCAGAAGAATCCCCGTCACATCACAAGGAAAGCTCGTCGGCATAATCAGCAGAAAAGATATCATCGACTATATCCTCCAGCAAAGACCTAAGCCCGCCGTCCCCCCGGAGGCGCCACAATAACAACTCCTGCCGCCTCCAAAAGAGCCGCTTGGCTACCCGTCGAAATCCTCTTCGATGTGAATCTGGACGTTCTCCCTATATCCACCAAATATTTATGGGAGATCTCGGTTGCTGTGACTTTCTGGAAATGATTGACTCAATCCTGGGACAAAGCGTATAATGCTCCCAATTACCAGTTGACCTGCGGCATCGCAATAAAATATAAATGCACGGAGCGTCTGAAAAATGAAGAAATATTCCAGAATTTCCAGTCGTTTCAGAGAACAACTCAGGCACGAATTACAATCTTGGCAGGCGGACGGTATCATCAATACAGACCAATCAGCGGCAATCTCGCAAAGATACAAGCTCGACCAGACAGCAAGGGAAACTTCAAACATTTTATTGTTCGCAATATACATCATTGGCTCCGTCCTCGTCGCCGCTGGTGTCATCAGTTTCGTTGCCGCCCACTGGGACATGATAACTCCGTCACTAAAGGTCGCACTGATAGTTGCTTTTATGCTTGTTTGTCACATCGCAGGATTTTATTTGTGGAAAATCTCCGCCAAAAGCCCCCGACTCGGCCACGCCCTTATCGTCCTCGGAACACTCGTCTTTGGCGCTAATATCGGCCTGCTCGCCCAGATCTTCCACATTAAGGCAAATTTCTACAACGGCCTGTTCGCGTGGGCCATCGGAGCCATTGTAATGGCATACGCCCTCGAAAGCATACCCAATGCCGTAATTGCCATCATTGTATCATTTATAGCATTTTGCGGCTGGCTCGACGACTATCCTCACACCCTGTGTTACTATACTTTCGTTGCTGCCGCCGCCTTCCTGCCGTTCGCCTGCCTCCGCCGCTCAGTGCTGACATTTGCCCTTTCATTACTTGCCATAGGAATTTCCGTTATAGTATGTGCCGGTCTGGATACTGAACAATTCTCGGCATTTCTGCTGGCCACAGCAGGCGTCGGCCTCTTCTATTTCGGTCTCGGCCTACTCGTGAACCTAAGCGTCAATTTCAAGGCCTTCGCAGGGCCGGCCATGGTACTTGGCACAGTTCTTACCGCGTTTAACGCATATTTCTTCTCCTTCAGAGAATTGGCCGAAGAAATTCCACTGGATCCAATGGACAGTTGGATGTGGACCGTTCCCGTCGCATCGGCCTATATCATTGCCGCAATGTTCTGGGCGTATACCTTCAGGTCGGCTATGGCAAATCGCCGACTTCGTTTTATATCTATCTCCGTACTCGTATCAGCGGTTTTGGCTGCCTCAGTACCACTCTCGACTTACCTGACCGGCGGCTATCATCTTTTTCACGTAATCCTTTTCAACATCCTGTCTCTCGTCCTCGCTGTCGGCCTGACCGCTGCCGGTTTCGTTGCCCTGGACAGACGCCTCTTCTGGACCGGCATACTCTTCACCGCCCTGATTATTACAAGCCGCTTTCTTGAATACGAGACAGACCTGCTTCTGAAGGCCGCCGTCTTCACCGCTTGCGGCATAAGCCTCATCCTCGCAGGTGTCGGTTTCGAAGGCTATCTCAAAAAAAGGAGGCTCACAAATGAATAAACGTCTAACCTGGTTCATTATAGCCGTCGCGCTCCAGATGCTCATCCTCACCGCTGTTCCCGCTCGCAAAATCTATACAAGACAAACAGGAAAAGCCGTTATCCTAAAAACTTCCCCGTACGACCCATACACAATAATGAGCGGCTACTATGTAAGACTCACCCACGAAATCTCACGCCCACAAGTCTCTCGAGAACAGTGGCGCTCTTGGCCCGAGCGTCAGGGCGTTTGGGTAGTCCTTAAAAAGGGTGACAATGAAATCTGGTACGCCGACTCCGTCCATAATTCTTCGCCGGAACATCTGCCCAATGAGGCTGTAGTTATCAAGGGAAAGAAAAAAAATGACAGAATCGTCTATGGAATTGAATCGTACTTTATTCCTGAGAACGCACGAGAGACAGTCGAAAATGACCTGCGGGAACACTCCGCCCAGGCCAGAATTGAAGTCAAAATAGATTCATCCGGTCACGCCGCCATCATAAAACTGTTAATTGAAGACAGGGTCTACCAATATTAATCACTTGACCAGCAACGCGCGAAAAACATAAAGAGAAGCCTCCGCGGCTCCGCAAAATGTCCGCCCCCCCTTAAGGTTCTCACAAGTCAAAGTCCTCTTTGATATGAATTTGTACGTTCTCCCTGTATCCCCCTGAATGACGGGAATGCATTTTGTCTATCTTCCGCTGCGCTAGATATATCTTCGCAGCTGTAATCGCGCAGCCCATCCCCCCGATAAAAAACACTGCCGCTGCAAGAAGTGCGAACAGCTCCGGCAGCGATATTATAAGCACCCCAAAACCAATCAGCAGCAGACCAACAACAAATATCCCGTATGCAACACGCCTTGATGCACGGGATATCGCATCTGAGTAATAACGAAAGACCATAATTCACACCTCACATCCCGTGCCCCGTGAGCCGAACTCGCGGCGAGCGCCGGCTCACGGGCTACGGGCGATGGACTAATACATTCCGCCTCCCGGCGGCATCGGCGGTGCCTCCTTCTTCTCGGGTATCTCACTGACTATCGCATCCGTCGTCAATAGCAGAGATGCAATCGACGCACCGTTCTGCAGTGCCGCACGCTCCACCTTCGTCGGAACTATCACACCGAAATCTATCATATCGCCGTATTTCTTCCGCAGCGCGTCATACCCGAAGTTCTTCTCCTTGCTCTCCATGACTTTCTGTGCGACTATCGGTCCGTCAAGTCCCGCGTTCTCCGCAATCTGCTTAATCGGTGCAACCACCGCTCGCCGAACTATATCAACACCTATCTTCGTGTCACCGCTGACCTTGATTTTATCCAGGGCCGGCAACGCCCGCAGCATCGGAACTCCGCCTCCGGCTAGAATCCCTTCTTCCACCGCCGCCCGGCAGGCATGCAACGCATCCTCTACACGCGCCTTTTTCTCCTTCATAGCCGCCTCTGTCGCTGCTCCTACGTTAATCTGAGCAACACCGCCGGCCAACTTCGCTAATCGCTCCTGAAGCTTCTCAATGTCGTAATCGCTCGTCGACTTGTCAATCTCTGCCTTAAGTTGCTCTATCCTGCCCTTTATCTCCGCCGAGTCGCCCGCCCCCTCGATTATCGTCGTCGTCTCCTTGTCAATTGTAACGCGCTTCGCTCTGCCTAGTTGGCTCAGCTCGATGTTCTCTAACTCTAATCCCAGATCCTCAAATATCGCCTGCCCGCCCGTCAAAACCGCAATATCATTGAGCATCGCCTTTCGCCTGTCGCCAAATCCGGGAGCCTTCACCGCTGCACACTGCAGGACCCCGCGAAGCTTGTTCACAACCAGCGTCGCCAGTGCCTCACCTTCTACATCTTCTGCGATAATTAATAACGGCTTGCCCTGCTTGGCCACCTTCTCAAGCATCGGAACCAGCGATTTAACCGAATTGATTTTCTTCTCGTGCACTAATATATACGGCTTATCTAAAACAACCGCCATGTTCTCAAAATTATTGATAAAGTGAGGGCTCAGATAACCCTTGTCAAACTGCATCCCCTCCACAAGGTCAACTGTCGTCTCTAACGACTGGCCCTCTTCAACAGTAATAACGCCGTCCTTGCCCACCTTGTTCATCGCCTCCGCCATCTTCTTGCCTATCTCAACGTCCTGGTTCGCCGAACACGTCGCCACCTGCTCAATCTGCTTGCCCGACTCAACAGGTATGCTCATCTTTTGCAGCTCTTCCACTATCTTGTCCACCGCAAGGTCGATGCCCCGCTTCACCTGCATCGCATTCGCTCCCGCTGTGATGTTCTTAAGACCTTCCTCGAAGATACTCTCCGCAAGAATCGTCGCCGTCGTCGTCCCGTCACCCGCTACACTCGATGTCTTCGATGCTACCTCCTTGACCATCTGAGCGCCCATGTTCTCGTACGGTTCTTCCAGCTCAATCTCCTTCGCCACCGTCACTCCGTCCTTGGTTACCGTCGGCGAACCGAAAGATTTCTCCAAAACCACATTCCTGCCGCACGGGCCCAATGTTATCCGAACAGCTTTCGTCAGCTTCTCTACCCCTGTCCGGATTGCTGTACGTGCGTCAGTACCAAAAGCTATCTTTTTAGCTGCCATCTCGTTCTCCTTTCGTTAGCGAATAGCGACTGCCTCGCCGCCGTCCGCTGCACTTTATTTCTCAATTACTGCCAAAATATCCGACTCATTCATAATCAGGTGCTCCTTGCCGTCTATCTTCACGTCCGTACCTGCGTAGCTTGTAAAAAGCACCGTATCACCCTTTTTTACCTGCATCTTCCTGACCGTCCCGTCATCCAGTACTTTGCCGCTGCCTACCGCCACAATCTTGCCCCTCTGGGGCTTTTCCTTCGCAGTGTCCGGAAGAACTATGCCGCCGGGCGTCTTCGTCTGAGCTTCTAACCGCTGAACAAGTACCTTATCTGCCAATGGTCTGATCTTCATTTTGTCCTTTCTCCTTTCAATATACTTCTTTAACCTTTAGCGTTCGCTTTTTCTTCTTGTTCTATCTGCTGTACACCTACTCCGAAAAAATATAGCTGTCATACTTTCGTATAAAAAGCCTGTTCAGCTGCTCACGCAAAACACCCATATCAACCGGCTTGTCAATAACGCTGAAAACGTCAAGTTCCAGCGCCTTGCCCAACAAATCCTCACCTACAGCGCTGCACAGCAAAATACACGGAATCAGGGGATGGTCCATACGAATAATCTTTATCGTCGCCAGACCGCCCCCGACCGTATCCATATCAACTATCGTCGTGTGAATCCGTCTCCGCTCAATTATATTGACAAACTCTCCCACGCTCTCGGCGACAAGCAGGTTCACTCCTCTTGGCCGAAATATATCCCGTACTGCCGCAGGCCATGCCCACTGGCCACCGCCTGCCAGCACATTAACCTCATCCAGTTTATCTCGCATTGCAACCATAATTCTCTAAACTGCACACTCATAGCATAAGCGCCTGTGTGCTCCTATAATCTATGCAAATATCGTGCCAAATGCTCCGCTAAGGAAACATATCGCCGCAAGTGCTTATCTCAAAGCAGCTTACCGCACAACACACCAAAATGCCCCCGCCTGCCAAAATCCCCACCCAAAACCTCTCTGCCTGCCACCCTGACAGCCAGCCCTTCCTGATAACCAGCTAAATCCCCCCTCGTTCATATGCCATCCAAAACAGCCTTCCTCTCCAGAGCGGCCTCTAACTGTTCCCGCGCCCTCGAAAGATGAGGGTCCAGACCAACCGCTGTGCGAAACTCCTTAATGGCCTCATCTAAAGCGCCTTTTTGAGCCAACAGAACCCCTATGTTACAGTGCATCTCTGCATCATCAGGATGAATTCGCAGAACTTCACGAAACTGCTCTATCGCCTCATCAGTCTGCCCCCGATTCGCAAAGATTACTCCCAGACTGTAATATGACTGCGCGAAATCCGGATTTAACTCAATTGCTTTCTCATAATGTTTCACCGCCTCATCATATCGCCCCTGCCCCTCCAGCACCAATCCAAGCCCGTAGTGGGCGTCCATATCATCCGGCCTGAGCCGCAGCGCTTCACGATACTCAACAATCGCCTCATCACTCTTGCCTTGACCGGCCAATGCCTTCGCAAGATTATAGTGCGCCGCCGTAAGATCGCTCTGCAGACTTAGCGCCTTCCTGTAACACGCAATCTCCTCTTCAACTCGCCCCGCCTTGCCGAGCGCGCTGCCCAGATTAGTCAACACCCCCGCAGACTCAGGCTCTAATTCCAGCGCCTTGTTATAATGTCCAATAGCTTCTTCATATCTCCCCTTCTTGACCAGAGCCAGACCAAAATTGCTAAGCGCCTCCATATCCTCCGCATCTATCTCTAACTGCTTCTTGTAGTAACTTATCGCCTCGTCAACATGGCCCGTCCTCGCCAATGCCGTCGCCAGATAAAAAAACGTCCGACCGTGCTGCTCCTTCAACCGAAGTACCCTACGATACGCCTCAATCGCCTCCTCATATCTCCTCTCCAGACCGAGCGCAATCCCCAGATTATAGTGTGCCTCCACGTAATCACGATGCAGTTCAATCGCCCGCTTGTAGTGCCCAATTGCTTCATTGTTGTCTTTCTCTCTCAGATACTCATTGCCGAGATTAAGATGCGCTATATAGTTGTCCTTCGTCACCTCAAGAGCACGTGTAAAAAGCGTAAACCCGCTCCGCCAATAACCCAGCTGAATCCACGTACATACCATCAACGTACAAATACATACGCCCGCCGCCGTTCCCACAGCAATCCGACGCAAACGTACGCGCCCGACAAATTCACCAACTCCCCAGGACGCAACAACAAACACCCCAATCGCAGGCACATAGAGCCACCTGTCAGCCGTTGCCGGCCACAGACCAGCCTGAACCAAACCGATAACCGGAACTAATGTCCCAACATACCACAGCCACCCGACTGCTGCGTATCGCTTCCTTCGAAATACCCAGACTAACAAAAAAGTTACACACACCAAAAATAGTAATGCCACTGCACTCCGCCAAACCGCAACGCCGTCAGGATACGGATAAAAAACCGCTAACTTCCGTGGCAGGACTATCTTGCTTAGGTAGCTCACATATGAAACAAGAGCCTGCATGATACGAAGCTTCATTGGAACCAGCCCCATCGGTGTCGTTATACCGAGACGACGAATAGACAGTGATGACAAATAAATCGATATCCCTGAAAGGATAAAGAACGGAACCTTCTCCCACACCAAACGAAATATTTGTGACCTTTGCTCCCCTGCCTTTACCTTGTTGCCCTCACCTCCAAGGCGACCAAAAGGCCAAAAGTCCAAAACAAGCATCACAAAAGGCAGAGTAACTAACATCGGCTTCGCCAACAGCCCGACAACAAACAGCAAAAGGGTAACCAAATATCGCCCCGCCCTGCCTCGCCGAACATAACTCGCGTACCCCCACATCGTCAAAAACCATAACAGCGTGCTCAGTACATTCTTCCGCTCCGCCACCCACGCCACAGAATCCACATTAACAGGATGCAGCGCAAACACCGCCGCCACAAACGCGCTCCGCCACACCGCCCCCGTCATCCCCCGAAAAACCAAAAACACCAGCAGGCTATTGGCTATATGAATAATAAGGTTAGTCAGGTGATGCAGCCCCGGCCGCAAACCGTAAAGCTCACAGTCCAGCATATGAGAAAGCCACGTCAGCGGATGCCAGTAGCTCACCTTCCCCGCGGTAAAGGCCCACCGGATGTTCTCCCAACTAAACCCCGTATTGACGTACTCATTTTCCGTAACATAAATCGGGTCGTCAAAATTGACAAAATCACTCCTGAGGACCTGCCAGTATACCCCAAACGTCGCCCCGGCTAAAATTACACAAATCAAAGCAGCCTTGTACCTCTCGAATACGTCCTTCATAGACAGAAATTTAATCGTTATATCCCTGTTTGTCCCGAAATTTTTTCCACGCTCCCCCGAAACCGCAGACACACCCCTTTCCCATTAATCAATTGTTTACCTCGTCCGCTCATGCCCCGCTCGCCAGATCTCTGTTGACTTTTTCCCTCCCCCGCGTTATCTCTGTTAAAAATTATCGAATGAATAACCCAGCCGTACATTCAAACACAGGAGGCACTATGAAAACAACAATCTCCCTGACAGCCGTAATACTCCTCGCCGGTATTCTAAGCTGCACAACCCGAACCGCACCCGACCCCTATACGTCTCCGGCCCCCGCCGTCCACACAATCGACACCAGCTTCAGCCGTATCGTCATAATTCGCCTCAAATACGGCACCGACCTGCTCGCCGGGCTCCGCCAGGCCATCGAGAAAGAGAAAATCAAAAACGCCGTCATCCTCTCCGGCATGGGCTCACTGACCCAGTATAACGTCCACACCGTCGCCAACAAAACCTTCCCCGTAGAAGGTCTCTCTATGACAGATGATACCCCCGAGGACCTCCTCGCCGTCAATGGCTACGTCATAGACGGCCGCGTCCACTGCCACATCACTTTTACAGACGAGAAAAGGGCGCTTGGCGGCCATCTCGACCCCAATACAAAAGCCTTCACATTCGCCATCTTCACGCTCGGAGTCCTTGATGAGCCCGTCGACCTGAAAAGAATCGACGACTACACCTGGCACTAAAAAAACGAAAAATCTAAAACCTTCGCCCTCATCTGCCCCCCCTGCCCAATCCGCGCGCATAAAAAAACCAGGGCTGGGACGCGGAGGGAGAGAGGAGGAAAAACCCAGCCCTGGAAAGTGTACGAAACACCGTTTTCTTGTTTCTAAGAACTTCTCACCGCATCAGTCCTTATATCAACAAAAAATCCTGTCCACACTAATCCCTCTCGCATTAAAAAAAACCAGGGCCGGGACGCGGAGGGAGGGAGGGAGGAAAAACCCAGCCCTGGAAAAAGTACGAAATACCGTTTTCTTATTTCGAAGAGCTTCTTACTGCATCAGTCCTTATACCAGCAAAAAATCCTGCCCATCCCTCTCGCATTAAAAAAAACCAGGGCTGGGACGCGGAGGGAGGGAGGAGAGGAAAACCCAGCCCCGGAATTAAAACTATTTACATTTCATAGCTCTGTCTGAAATAGACCCTTCGCTAACCCACACGCTAACATTCACTACACATACATATTACCACTTCCCCCTCAACCTGTCAACCCTATAAAAAAAATTTTTTTTCGCCTCCTCACTCCACCCGCCTCCTGACCCATGTCCCCCCCAGCTCGCTTCCTCGATTCACCGCCACAGTACCCATAAATCCCCGTTTTGTACGCAATAGTCCCCATATCTTGCCCCGTGTCCCCGCCGCCTTCCGCAACTCCTGATTTCAGTCCTCGTTATCCCTTACTTCGACACCCATCGTCTTTACCACGCCCTTCATTTGACCTCCCACATTTCATCATCGGTTACCACCGCCCATTTCCCGCGCCTCTTTTCAGTTTGTATCTCTTTCGATGCCCCTCCTTCCGGCCCAAGGTAGTAGCTCACATAATGCTTGCTTCCCCCCCTGCTTGCCACCCCCACAACCGCAACCATCTCGCCCGTCGCCTTCGAATAATAGCACAAGCTCGAATCCCGCTCTATATTCCCATACCTTTCAACGGCAAGCTCCATCTTCTCGCTCTCAATCACCTCCCCTATCATCTCCCAATCCGCATCCGCCTCCGACGCAATCAGCCTGACCCCGTCCTTCTCAAGTTTCTCAAAAAGGAACCTGTAAGCCGCCCTCATCCCTCCTGCCTCGCCATTGTCCCTTTGCTCGCTCTTGCACCCGCCCGCAAAGCACACTATTACCATCACAATTACCACATAATCTTTATATTTGTATAGTCCTGACATCGCCTGCCGCTCTCCTCTTATCAGTCCGCCCTCATGATATTCGTTATCTTGTAATGCCTATCGCCCCTCTCCAGCCAGAACCTGCACTTCTCCGGCAGCGTCAGCTTCTTATACCAAACCCCCTTTTCCGAAAAGTCCACGTAATAAAACGACACCTCTTTGACGCCCGCCTCTCCCTCCACCGCCGCATATTTGGCTAACATCACATGATACGTCCCCTCCTCAACCGTAAAGCTGATGAACGTAACTACTGCCTCCTTCTTCGCCGTAACCTCAAGCTCCTTCGCCGCGTCCTTCTTGTACCATACAAGCTCATCCCCCTCAAGCCGGCACGTTACCCCCTCGTACATAACCTCCGCTATCGCCACCTTACACTCCCCCTCACTCGCAAACCCGCGCGACCATAACACCGCAGTACAAACCACCGCCAACAACACCACACTAACCCACGCTAACTTACGCATCTCAAACCTCCTGACTTCCCTGTCCCAGCGAAGGCTGGGATCCAGTCGTAGTTTTAAACCTTATCATTCCTGCCTGCGATTGTCACCCCTGCGATAGCAGGCGGCAGGAATACGTTTTCTTCCCGAGATACCACCGACTAACGACGAATAAACCCATTCTACACTATAAACACTCCCACCGCCAGTGGCCCCGCTTACCCCCGTGTTTTCTTTTGTCATTCCCGCGAACGCGGCAATCCAAAAAATCCCCCTTCCACAATTCAAAATTCAACACTCAAAATTCAAAATTATCTAAGCGGGCACGGACTACTTACCGAATTTTGGCCCAGTATCCCCCGCCATATCGCGTTCGCTATCGACCTGTCCGCCACATTCACAACACCATCGCAGTTCACATCACAGTCCCGCAGCGTATAAGTCCCTGCCGAACCCGTCCGCCAGAATGCATTCGTTATCGAACGGTCCGCAACATTCACCACACTGTCATTATTAGTATCACCTAAAAGTGCAATACCGAACTCCGCCTCCGCCACACCCGTATTGCCGTAATCATCTCCTGTGACTGTTACTCTCACCGTAAATGTCTGCCCCGAGTCGGATAAACCTCCCGGCTCATCACAGCCCCGTGCTGCAAAAGTCCAGTAATCGTCGCCGGCCCCACCACCTGCTACAGTCACCGGCGCTAAGCTGACATCCCCCGCCAATACAATCTCCCACTCATAGCTGTAGCTGCTGTTACTCCACGGATCATCAGTAATTGAAACGCCCGCCGTCAAATCAGAGTTACTCTGCCCGGCTACACTCTGATACATCCACGTCTCATCCATATCCAAATCAATGCTCAAAGCTTGCGCTTCGTCAACTTCCTTTATAGCAAGACTATGATTTCGGCCTGCAGCAATCGCGACAAAATCAGCACCCGCAGGAGGTGTCGCCTTACCAGCGATATTGCTTCCCCAACCGACAATACTGCCGTCAGACTTCAGGGCAAGACCATGCCCGCCGCCTGCGGCAATTGCGACGTAGTCTGTCCCAGAAGGAGGCGTCGGGCTGCTTCCCCAGCCTACTATCGAGCCGTCGGACTTCAGGGCATATGCTGAGGTTATGGCGATAAAATCATTGCCATCCGGAGGAGTCGCCTGACCAGAGTTGTCGCGTCCCCAACCGACGATACTGCCATCGGTTTTCAGGCCAAGACTATGCCAACTTCCTGCGGCAATGGCAACGTATACTCCTCCCCCTGGAGGCGTAGCCTGACCATAGCCGTTGTTTCCCCAACCAACGATACTCCCGTCGGTCTTCAGGGCAAGACTATGAGCCAAGCCTGCGGCTACGGCGACGTAGTCTGTCCCGCCAGGTGGCGTCGCCTGACCATCGCTGTTATTTCCCCAGCCGACAATACTGTCGTCGGATTTCAGGGCAAGACTATGGAAACCACCTGCGTCGACGGCGATAAAATCATTGTCATCCGGAGGCGTCGCCTGACCAGAATCGTTGGCTCCCCAGCCGAAGATACTGCCGTCGGACTTCAGGGCAAGACTATGATCCCTTCCTGCGGCAACGGCAACGTAGTCTCCCCCCTCTGGAAGCTTGTACCCTCCCCATCCCACGATACTGCCGTCGGTCTTCAAGGCAAGACTATGCCAACCGCCTGCAGCAACGGCAACGAAGTCGTTGCCATCCGGAGGAGTTGCCTGACCATCGCTGTTGTATCCCCAGCCGACGATACTGCCGTCGGTCTTCAGGGCAAGGCTGTGCCCACCTGCATCCGTCCCGCCTGCGGCAACAGCGACGTAGTCTTCTCCCACAGGAGGTGTCGCCTGACCATAGTCGTTCCGTCCCCAACCAACGATAGTGCCGTCGGACTTCAGGGCAAGACTATGATACCATCCTCCCGCAACGGCCACGTAGTCTGTTCCGCCAGGAGGCGTCGCCTGACCATAATCGTTCCGTCCCCAGCCGACGATACTGCCGTCGGACTTCAGGGCAAGACTATGCTGATTGCCTGCGGCAACGGCGACAAAGTCATTGCCGTCCGGCGGCGCTGCCTGACCATAATGGGGCGAGGTACCCAAATCCCGCGTGCCTGCCCCCCATCCTGCGATAGTACCGTCGGACTTCAGTGCAAGACTGTGCCCGTCGCCGGCGGCAACGGCAACAAAATCATTGCCCCAAGGAGGCGTCGCCTGACCATAGCTGTCGTTTCCCCAGCCAACGATACTGCCGTCGGACTTCAGGGCAAGACTATGCTGACTGCCTGCGGTAACGGCGACGTAGTCTGTGCCCGGAGGGACCGTCGACCGGCCAAACACGTTGCTCCCCCAACCTACAATACTTCCGTCGGACTTCAGGGCGAGGCTATTCCCATAGCCCGCGGCAATTTGTGTCAAGTTTGTTAATGGTGCGTTTGGTGTCTTTTGATTGCCCCAACCTACAATTTCTCCCCCAGAACATATCGTCAGTGGTAAAACAAGCCCCGAAAGCAAAAGACACACCAAAACCACCATTACCCCGGCCGTTTTCAGCCGTCTTTGCGTATCCGTATCAACCTCCGTTTCTCGCCCGGCTTCCACCCTGCGCAATACAACTACCGCTTTACCGTGGAGGAGACGGGTGTTATTGAAGGATACGCCTTCGCTTAACTCCTCCTTAAACCAATACCAGTATATCCTCTTGACCCGCGATGTCAACCAAAAACCCCGAAGCGGAGCGCAGACCCGCCGAAGGAGGGCCCAATTACCGATTTTGTACGCATAGGGAAAAAACATCCAAATTCGTCCAACTTTTCGTGCTATTTTTTGTAAGTTGCGCCATAATTTTTGTAAGTTTGACATTAATTTTTGTAAATTTTCCAACTTTTTCGAACGTTTCCAAACACCCCACCGCATTTTTCGCCCAAAAACCATTTTCTACCGCCCGCCATCCTCACCGCCCCCACCGTCAATTTGGGCAATCTACACAAATTGGGCACTTAAGTCCGCCTTAATCAGCCTCCGGCCGAATATTTCTACGCAGACCCTCCACCAGCGTTTTACCGAACTTACCAGCCCTCCGCTCCTCGTCGTAGCTGCTTTTCAGAACAGTACTTAAGGCAGCATTTCCACAACTTTCTGCCCAACCTGCTCACATGCCTTGTTCTCCGCCAGCGGCCGCACCAATTCAACAAGCTCGCCGCTGACCCGAACCAACCCCTCCCTATCCGCCAAAAACCCCTCCATCGCCCCCAAAATCGGCTCTATCGAACCAAAATACGGCATAAACTCCGGGACTAACTCCTTACCTGCCAAGATGTTAACCAGCGACAGGTACTTTGTTCTTACTATCCATCTGCCAACCAAGTGCCACAATACCCTGCTGGATTGATACATTATCACCATTGGACAGCCCGCCGCCGCTACCTGCAAAGTCGCACTGCCGCTGGCTACAATTGCAAAATCAGCCGCCTGAGCAGCGTCGTTAACCGAAGCAATCGCGTATTTGCACTCAAAACCGGGGATTTTCGAAGCTTCAAGGACCTCCCGCCTATCGGCGTCCACAGCCACAGCAGTGAAATCAGCGTTAGCATATTTCTGCTTTAAGCGGACGGCTATTTCCTGCATCGGAACCCAAAGCGCACCTATCTCAGCCGGCCGGGAGCCCGGCATAAGGGCAAAACATGCATTTTCGGGCTCAAAATCGGCATATTGCTTCCGGCAGGTGGTCAAATCCAAGTCCAGTTGATCGAGCATTGGGTTGCCCACAAAGACCACGTCGATACCTCTTTTGCTGAACCACTCCTGCTCGAAAGGCAGCCCACAACAGAGTTTATCGCAGTATTTTCGCAGTTTAACGATTCGCCAGCCGGCCCAGGCCCACAACTGCGGTGCGATATAGAACAGAGTTTTAATGTTGGCTTTTTTTGCGGCCTTTGCGACATGGAAGTTGAATGCGGGGGAATCGCAGACGATAACCAAGTCGACGTTATTGCTTTTTAGGAAAGAGGTTATGCGTTTTATGAGCTTGTAGAAATGGAAGACGTGTCTGAAGGCCTTGTACATCATTGCGGCTTTGGTGGTGGTGGTTTCGATAAGTTTACAGCCGGCCTCGGCCATTTTTTGGCCGCCTACGCCGACGAAATCGATGTCGTAAGTGCTTTGTTTTAAGGCGTTTATCAGGCCTGCGCAGTGGGCATCGCCACTTGGTTCGGCGGCGCTTAGGAAGATGCGATATGTCTTATTTTGTTCCGGCATAATCACTTAACGCGCATTTATTAGCAGGATTTTGTACAAATAGCCAGCAGATTTTGTGGGATTTTGCGAGGAGTTTGGCGGTGAGAAATCAATCAGAAGTGCAAGTTTCGGGGGGAGGTGTTTCAATCAAAAGTGCGGGTAGTGAAAAGGTAAAATGGGGATTTTGAAATTGGGTTTGATTGGGTTTGTTTTTTTGCGTTCGCGGAGACGGGCAATTTCATAATGCTTTGTTAGACCGGAGGTTGCGTTCATTTGGGCGTCGGGGAAAATTGGGTTTGTGTTGGCTTTGATTGGGTTTGTTTTCAGCAAGTTTCCAATTGGATGTATTTTCATAATCCACTGAATAGAAAGAGGTTACGTTCGTTTGGGCGGCTGGGAAATTGGGTTCGTTTTGCATAATTGACTCAAACTGATTGATCAGTTTGGAAAGTAAAAAGTTAAAAGGAAAAAGGCAAAATTGTGGTTCGGCAGCCATGATTAGTGTTTAGTATTTGGTATTTAGTATTTAGTTTTATTCAGGGGGGGTGAAATCCGCCTTCACGAAGGCTTCGGCGGACAACAAACAGGCTCCCCTAATTAGGTGAACTTGCGCATTTGATTGAAATTTCGCGGAGGGGCGGACCGCTAAAGCGGAATTGAGAAGTGAGAATTATGAATTATGAAGTAAAAAATGGGAAATAGGGAATAAAAAAATTTTTGGGAAAATCGGCGGCCGGGCTGGGAACGCCTGCGGATTTGATTGAAACCACGGATTTCGCGGATGACACGGAGCAAGAAAATGATCAATAATGTTCAGAGAAAAGTGTTGCAGTCGAACGTTAATTGGGATATAATGGGGTGAAAGCTTGGAATTAGGCTCAGGGAGGGGC
>CP070715.1:2397368-2405833 GCA_020350405.1 Planctomycetota bacterium | reverse complement strand
TGCCCGTTGGCGGGGATTTGTTTCAGTTTTTCTGAAAAAAATTTGTAAAATTCTGGAAGGTCGGCGAAAACAGCTTAGAAAAGGCGACAGGAGGGATGATGTGAGTGAAGGAGCAAGTTATGGCAGAAGGCAGGCCGGGGCGGGAAGAGGCGATGGAGCTTTTGAAGAGGTATAACAAGGGCGAGGGATTGATAAAGCATGCGCTGGCGGTTGAGGCAGTGATGCGGCATTGTGCGCGGAAGAGAGGGGAGGATGAGGAGAAATGGGGGGTGATCGGGCTGGTGCATGATTTGGATTATGAGCAGTATCCGGAACAGCACTGCCAGAAGACGGAGGAGATACTTCGGGAGGCGGGCTGGCCGGAGGAGTATATCCGGGCGGTGATGAGTCACGGGTGGGGGCTGCGGACGGAGGTTCGGCCGGAGAGCGAGATGGAGAAGGTGCTGTATGCGATTGATGAATTGACGGGGCTGGTGGCGGCGACGGCGCTGGTGCGGCCGAGCAAGAGCGTTATGGATATGAAGGTCAAATCGGTCAAGAAGAAGTGGAAGGAAAAGGCGTTCGCGGCGGGGGTGGACAGGGGCGTGATTGAGAAGGGGGCGGAGATGTTAGGGGTGAGCGTGGAGGAGCTAATAGAAGATACCATAATGGGGATGAGGGAGGCGGCGGATGAGCTTGGGCTGAAAGGGGGCATCTAATTGGTAATTGATAATCGAGATTGAGATTGCCACGTCGCGCACTTCCAGAGATGACAATTATTGGATTCCGCATCAAGTGCGGAATGACATTAACTGAATTGCCGCTGTCCTAGTGATAAATTTCGCAGGGATGACAGTTTATTCGATTACGTGGATATTTTTCTTGCGGGAGATATCCTTCAGGACTTTGGGCCAGACGGTCGCGGAGACTTCGCCGATGTGGGCTTTTTTCAGGATAATCATAAAGGTTCGTGACTGTCCGATGCCGCCGCCGATTGAGAGGGGGATATCGCCGTTTATAATTCCCTGATGGTAGGGGAATTTGAGCAGGTCGAGCTGGCCGGACTTTTCGAGCTGGATTTTGAGGGTTTCGGCGTTTACGCGGATGCCCATTGAGGTCAATTCGTGGCGGCGTTTAGTTACGGGGTTCCAGACGAGGATGTCACCATTAATGCCGTGGGTGTCTTTGCCTGTTTCGGAGCTCGTGTCGGTCGCCCAATCATCGTAGTCGGCGGCGCGCATTTCGTGGGGGTAGCCGTCCTTGAGGACCCAGCCGATGCCGATGATGAACATTGCGGGGTGGGACTGGAGCATTTCTTCCTCGCGCTGCTTTCGGGGCAGGTCGGGGAAGCGGTCGAGGATTTCTTCGGCGTGGATGAATATAAGCTCATCGGGCAGGTCAGGGTATTTGTCGGTCTTTAGCTGGGGGAAGAGCTTCTGGACGTGGGTTTCGGCGCCTTTTATGACCTTCCAGAGCTTGCGGACGACCTCTTTTAGGAAGTCGAGGTTACGCTGCTCGGCGGTGATGGCGAGCTCCCAGTCCCACTGGTCGACGTAGGCGGAGTGGTCGTGGTCGAGGAAGTAGTCCTTGCGAACGGCACGCATATCCGTGAGCAGGCCTTCGCCGATATCCATTCCAAACTGCTTTAAAGCCATACGCTTCCATTTTGTGGCGGCCTGGACAAGGGAGGCGCGGATGGGTTTGTCGAGGCCGAGTCCGCAGGCAAACTCGATTGGCGTACGGGAGCCATCGCGGTCGAGCATGTCGTTGATGCCGGATTCGACGTCGACGATGAGCGGGACGGTGACGCGGATGAGGTTAAGCTCTTTGCAGAGGTTTTCTTCAATGTAGTCTTTGACGGCGTAGGTGGCGATTTGAGTTTCCTTGGGCGTCAGCAGTGAGGCGTAGTCGCTGGGGAGGATTTTTTCGAGCTCGTTATAGTCGCCTATTCCCGGGCCGGCGAGGTCTGCTTTCTTGTCCTGCATGTGGTTAGCTCCTAAAGAAGGTTCGTTGATGGGCGAAGGGTCACCTGGATTCTTTTTGCAATTTGTATTCGACGGAGTCGACGAGCGCAAGCCAGGAGGCCTCGATGATGTTTTCGGAGACACCGACGGTCCCCCAGATGGAGGTTTTGTCGCGTGACTCGATGACTACTCGGACGCGGGCGGCGGTACCTGCTCTGGCGTTCACCACGCGGACCTTGTAATCAATCAGGTGGACATCTTTTATGGCGGGGTATTTGTCTTCGAGCGCCTTTCTGAGTGCGGCGTCAAGTGCGTTGACGGGGCCATCGCCCTCCCCAACGACGTGCTGAACCTTGCCGGCGATTTTCAGTTTGACGGTGGCTTCGTTTACCATCTGGCCGGAGGGGCTTTTCTCGACGGTCACATAGTATTTGAGCAACTCGAAGGATGGCTTGTATGTTCCCATAATTTTCTTGACGAGCAGGTCGAATGAAGCGTTTGCTGCCTCGAACTGGTATCCTTCGTTCTCAAGGTCCTGGACTCGTTTGAGGATTTGTCGAGCAAGCTTCTTGTCCTGGGCGATTTTGGCCTTTTCGAGCTCTGCGAGGACGTTCGATTTGCCGGAAAGTTCTGATATAAGGAAGCGCCGCTCGTTTCCGATGAGCGCAGGGTCGATGTGCTCGTAAGAGCGTTTGCTCTTGCGGAGTGCATCGACGTGAAGGCCGGCCTTGTGCGCGAAGGCGCTCTCGCCAACGTAGGGCATATTCATTACGGGATTGAGGTTGCCGACTTCGAAGATGAATCGCGAGACCTCAGTGAGCGTTTTGATTTTCTCGGGTGTGAGGACCTCAAAGCCCATTTTGAAGGCGAGGTTTGGAATGACAGTGCAGAGGTTGGCGTTGCCACAGCGCTCGCCGAGTCCGTTGAGGGTTCCCTGGACGTGGCGGGCGCCGGCGCGAACACCAGCGAGGGTGTTTGCAGTTGCGCAATCGCTGTCATTGTGGGTATGGACACCGACTGTCAGGGGGCTAAATTTTTGGCAGACGGCCTCTGTGATTTCGTAGATTTCGTTGTCGAGAGAGCCGCCATTGGTGTCGCAAAGCGCGAGGACGTCGGCGCCAGCTTCTGCGGCGGCGGCGAGGACCTTCATTGCATATTCGGGATTGTTTTTGTAGCCATCGTAGAAATGCTCAGCGTCGAAGATGATTTCGAGGTCGCGACTTTTGAGGTACTGAACGGACTCGGCGCAGAGTTTGAGGTTCTGGTCAAGTGAGCAGGCAAGGACAGTTTCCACGTGCATATCCCAGGATTTGCCGACCACGGTGGCTGCGGGTGTTTTGCAGTCAAGTATGGCAGTGATGGAAGCATCTTTTTCGACTTTTGTGTTGGCCCTTCGGGTGCTACCGAATGCGACGATTTTTGAGTTTTTCAGGCCGAGTTCGGCCGCGGCGGCGAAGAACTGCATCTCCTTTGGGTTTGAAGCAGCGTAACCACCTTCGATATATTCGACACCGAGGTCATCGAGGCAGCGGGCGATAGAGAGCTTATCCTCGAGGGAAAAGCTGACGCCTTCGGCCTGCATGCCATCGCGAAGGGTTGTATCATAGAGCTTTATCCTTTGAGCGGCCAATATCACACCTCGATTTTGAGCAGACTAAACTGGAAACCCTTATAGTTTACGAATTTACGCTATTTTGGCCAGCTCATTCTACTATGGCGGCGTGGGATGTAAAGGATAAAGTGGCATTTGGGGGGCGGTGAAGTATATGGGAGGTAAAAGTCTGGTTTTTTTTTCAGAATTATTGCAAAAATTGCGGAAGTTAGGTATAATGACGGGTTTATGTAAATATTGACGAGAAACATAGCATATTGGGTTTCGGTAGAGATGACGTTAACAAAAATACTGCAGCCGACCTGCGTGAAGGTACCGCTGGAAGGTAAAGACAAGAAATCCGTAATAACAGAATTAGTAGACCTGCTGGACGACAATGGGGCCCTGCTTGACAAAGAGATGGCCCTGAATGCAGTGCTGGTCCGAGAGCAGACCAAGAGCACGGGTATCGGGTCGGGGATTGCGATTCCTCACGGTAAATGCGCGGCCGTGAAGGAACTGGTCATGGCAATAGGACTTACGAGCAAACCGCTTGATTTCGAGAGCGTAGACGGAAAGCCCGTGAGAATTATCTTTTTGCTGGTTTCACCCGCAGACCAGACAGGTCCGCACATTCAGGCTCTGGCAAAGATAAGCAGATTGATGCTGGAGGAGGGGTTCAAACAGGAGGTTGAGGGAGCGAGCTCTGCGGAGGAGGTGTACGAGCTTTTAGACAGGAAAGAGGGCAAATAAGAGCAGGGGGGCATCGCAATGAGGAGAGAAGGTTCAGCATCGAGCGGCACGCGGTGGGCTTAAGCGGAGCAAATTCAGGCCCGGAGCGTGTGGGGGATTAACAGCAGAGGTCAAGAGCAAACACAAGAGGGGCTCAACTCCGAGCGGAGTTATTCTTTTCAGATGTTGTTTCCCAGAGAATCAGGCCCGGCTCATACGGGTCAGCAAGTTCAGGGTGTCTGGGGAGGATTCTGACGGCGAGGCCCCGTCGTCCGGTTTTTGTGCAGGCCATGGAGCCAGCAAACCAGTACTCACCATCCTGACCCGACGCTTTCTCCCGTTCCATCTGGATGGGAGAACCATCTGAGATATTTCCCCATGCATCGACGCTGCCATGATAGAACTGGACTGAAACATCATCCGGGCTGACACCATTTAGCTTGACGAGGGCCCTTACACTGAGCTGCGAGCCGACTTTAAGCTGTGGGTTTTTGGGATTTAAGGGCTGGTTCTGTTGGCCGTTCGTTATGCTGACCTGAACATCCTGAATCTGGAAGCTGGACCAGGCCTTCCTCAAATTTGCCTTCCACATTGAAAGTTGCTTTGCCCCGGCCATAGCATCGGCGGCCAAGTACTGCCATCTCGAGGCGGCGGGACTATAGAACCTTCTGGTGTAGTCAGCAATCATTCTGTGTGTGTTGAATCGCGGTGCTATCCACTTAATAGAATTTTTAATTCTGTTGAGCCATGGGCGTGGCACACCGTCGGCCGAGCGAGCATAAAACAACGGGACAACTTCGTTTTCGAGGATATTATAAATCGCCTGGGAGTCGACTGTATCCTGATAAGCCTGATCCTTATAGGCTTCACCCGCTCCGATGACCCATCCACCTTCGGAGGTGTAGCCTTCACACCACCAGCCATCAAGCGTACTGAAATTCAGGGCGCCATTGATGGCAGCTTTCATGCCGCTTGTTCCGCTGGCTTCCATTGGTCTTCTTGGATTGTTAAGCCAGAGGTCGACGCCCTGCACGAGGACCCTGGCGACGTTGATATCGTAGTCCTCGAGAAAAACGATGCGTCGTCTGACGTCGTACTGGTCGGCGAAATGGATAATCTGTCGTATAATCTCTTTGCCCTCAGTGTCTCTAGGGTGTGCCTTTCCGGCGAATACAATCTGGACAGGTCGATTGGGGTCGGTAAGGAGCTTGACAAGGCGCTGCGGGTCCTTAAGCAGCAGATTTGCCCTTTTGTATCTTACGAACCTTCTTGCGAATCCGATGGTGAGGGCCTCAAGGTCAAGGATTTCATCGGCCCAGTTCAATTCGGTATGATACGTACCACGTCTGGCCATCTGTTCTTTAAGGCGTCTGCGTGCGAAAGCGATAAGATGTCCTTTACATCTCTGATGTGTCTGCCAGTATTCCTCATCAGGAATTTGGCTGACAGTTTCCCAGATGGACTTGTCGGTGGTCTCATCGGTCCAATTTGGCCCAAGATACCTTTCATATAGAGAGTTCATCTCATCAGAGAGCCAGCTTTTGATATGTGTGCCGTTTGTAATGGACTCGATAGGGACTTCATTAACAGGTATGCCCGGCCAAAGAGCGGACCACATTTCTCTTGAAACCTGTCCGTGCAATTGACTGACGCCGTTAATATAGCTGCTGAGTCTGATGGCCAAGACCGGCATTTTAAATGGCTCGTCATCCTCGTCCGGCAGTATTCTTCCAAGGGCGAGAAATCGCCTTCTGTCTATGCCGAGGTACGGGAAGTAGGTGCCAAAATATTTGTCCATAAGCTGGACACTGAATTCGTCAAGGCCGGCCTTGATGGGGGTATGCATTGTAAATACATTGCCTGACTTTGTAGCCTCGAGTGCCTCATCGAAAGTCATACCATTGGCATTTCTGAGTTCGCGGATACGTTCGAGGGCCATAAAAGCGGCATGTCCTTCGTTCATATGGCAGACGTCAGGCGTAATATTCATAGCAGCCAAAGCCTTTAAGCCACCGATACCCAACATAATCTCCTGTCGCATTCTCAGTTCGAGGTCTCCGCCGTAGAGCGTTACGGTAATCATACGGTCTGCGGACGAATTAGGAGCAATATTGGTGTCCAACAGATAAAGTTTTACCCTTCCGATGGAGACGGACCATATTTGCGCGTGGACGATTCTTCCGGGATATTCGACGCTGATAGTCAAAGGCTGGCCGGAGTCTTTGCGAACGAGTTCAATCGGCAAGGCATAGAAATCATTTTCGACATAGAGCTCCTGCTGCCAGCCGTCGATGTTTAGGTACTGTCGGAAATATCCCTTCTGATACATAAGTCCGACGCCAACTATCGGGACACCGAGGTCAGAAGCGCTTTTTAAGTAGTCCCCCGCCAAGATTCCGAGTCCGCCCGAATACAGGGGCAGGCATTCGTGCAGGCCGAACTCGGCGCTGAAGTATGCAATAACGGGCTTTGGAGATTTTTCGCAGACCTTTTCAAACCATGTTGGCCCATCAAGATAGACTTTTAGTTTTTCGGCGGTACTCTGGAGCTGCCTGAGGAATCCCTGGTTTTCGGCGAGTTCTTCAAGGCGCTGCTGGGGGACAGCCGCAAGCAATTTGACGGGGTTGTGGCCACTGGCGGTCCACAGGTTGGCGTCGATGCGCTTGAAGAGGTCAACAACGTCGGTGTTCCACGACCAAAACATATTTTTGGCGATAATCTCAAGATCCTTTAGAGGCTCCGGCAACGCGGGCAGGACGGTAAAGCTACGCACCTTTGGCATTTTGTCTCTCCATAAGTCTTTAGCAAACAGACGGCAACAGTCACGGAGCGGATAAAGTCCGTGCTTTTGCAGTTTTAATCGACAAATCTGTCAGGTGTCTTAACCGCAAAAAGCAAGGGTGCTCGGAGTCCGGAGGTCAGTTAGTCCGATATTGCGCAGGGTTTTTGCGGCTGCGGGGTAAGGAATTCAGGAGGACAATTCCAGCAGGGAATCCGGCCCGGCATGAGAGGCAGCCTCAGACAAGGAGCCTTGATAAACAGAAGTAAGGGCGTGGGTTTCAGCTAAGGGGGTAGAATGAAGGGGCCTATACCAGAGTTAATTGGTATAGGCCCCGAATTGGTGCAAATTCATTGTAAGGCGTTATTATCCGCGCTGACTAAATCACGGCCAAACCAGATCCTTGAGCCAGTTATCCGCCATAATCCCATAGTCATCGAAGTTGACCGTATCATCGCCGTCGGCGTCAGGGCGCCACGCTTCAAGTCCGAGATGATGCGTGCCGCTGAGACCTGCAAGGTCAAGGACCTCCGCCGGCGCCAGAGCGCGGCCATAAAAGTATACATCGTCTATCAAACCGGTGAAGTATATATTATTTGCAGGGTTGTTGGGATCAATATGACCACCAATAAAGCAGGCGTTATCAAAGGGCTTCGCCTCATGGTCTTCGTAGTTTGTTGATGCAGACATCTTCATGCTGTCATAAAGATACAGCGTTCCTTTTGTCGGCTCCACCACGAGGGCAACAAACGTCCACAAATCAGGGGGTATAATAAGCCCGGAATGGTAATCCCACGCCCATCCGGTCCAGAAGTAGGTCAGTTCGTTGTTGGGCATCCACTCCTGGCCCGTCTCGTACGACGCCTTACTGCCAAGACATATCTTGAAGCCGTTGGGCTCATTGGAAGCAACTATCGGTGGATATGTACCCCACATACCCAGCCAGTCAGCCGGCTTGACCCAGGCCGAAACTGTGACGGTATTGGAGTTCAGATTGGGCGCGTTGGGAATGGTAATCCAGTCATCAAAGCCGTCAAAAGTCAGGGCACCAGTGCCCATGGCGCAGTCATCGGTATGATGAACGCCGGTAACGCCGTACTTCGGCAGGTCCGCCGGCGTAAAGCCATCATACAGGTATGCGTGATTGAGGGGGCTTGCTAAGTCGTCGAGGACGCGAGCCCTATCCAAGGCGGCGCCCCCACCCACATCGTCGTCCAATGCCCAGTGACCTACTATGCCAGTCGTGCTCGCGCTGGAGGCCGTAACGTCGCCCATACTACTCATCAGCCAGTCGCGGGACAACGACCAGAGGTCATAGATATCCACAGTACAATCGGGCCGGAAAGAACCGGCTACTGCATAATGGTCCAGATACCTGAAACTACCCATAGAGGGAGCGAACTGCTGAACGCATCGCGGC
>CP070715.1:2367759-2397268 GCA_020350405.1 Planctomycetota bacterium | reverse complement strand
GCACACGAGGATGATTCGCAAGAGTCCACATCAGCCCCTTCTGGTAGCTTGCGTGCTCAGCAATGATTCGCTCACGCGCGGCATAGTTGGCATCCGGATAATCGTAATTCATCCCTATATTATCCGTTGAGAACCCGTGCCTGTTGTTGGTGTCGGTCTTGCGATTCGGCATCATGTGCGGCAGCCAGGGAATATCATCGTAGCCGGCTTCGTAGTACCGCAACAGCAGTTCATAGCGAAGCTCGTCATAATCCTCCGGCTTGGCAAATGCAACCTTATTCTCGACCACATCGGTCAGGCACATACGAAAGCAGTACGCCTGCACCCGATGGTCGCCCTCCCCCTCAATTCCCGGACCTTCACCGTGAAGACGAGGTAACAGTCCACTGGATGGGTCGCCCCGCTTCACATAAGGATCCACCGGCTTTTCAAACTGGTGGTATCGTGCATTTTGTGTCTGCACACCATTTAGGGTCTCGCCATATTTTGTATTGGACTCACGCCCGACCGCGTAGGAGACACCTGCCTTGGCCATCAGGTCACCTTCGTAAGTAGCATCGATAAACATCTTTCCGCGAAACACCTCTCCTGACTCGGTCTTGATGGCGACAATCTGCAAACCTTCTTTTTGCACGCCACCGCCCAGTTCCAGACGCTCGCCATAAATAACCGACACCCCCGCCTCACGAATTATCTCCTCAAAGATCGCTTCTGCCACGTGGGGCTCGAACATCCACCATGCCCCCTCTCTGTCCCAACTTTCCGCTCTGCCCCTTCCATATTCTTCCCTCCTTCTGTAGTTTCGGCGGTCTTCATATACCCAGGAATCTTCTTCTACGTAATGCAAATAAACGCGATGGTAGAACTCCCTTGCTATACCTCCGATTGCCTTTTTATTGCCGATGTCCGTGGCGCCCAGCCCGCCGGAGGTTAAACCGCCTAAGTGCTCAGTTGACTCAATCAAAACTACGGATTTGCCCATCCGTGCCGCCTGCACCGCCGCAGCAATGCCGCCCGATGTACCACCCAAAACTACCACATCAAAAGATTCCCTGTCGCTTCTGGTCGCGCTGCTACATCCGAAAGCCGAAATTAAAACAAACAAGCACAGAAATCCCCTTGCCAACCAACTTTTCGCTCTATCCATATGCTGGCCTTCTTTAATACCGTATTTCTCGCAAATCCACCAACACCAGCCTGCAACTGCTAGTATAATTCATCTGCCCAAAACGCAAAGGTAATTCTGCTCCCGCTCGAATTTCACAAAATTTCTGTTGTAATACAGCCATGATTTTGTAAAAATTCTCCTTTTACTGGTATGTTTAAGTTTTCTGGAAAGGGTGTGTAAATGCCGGCTAAAGTAGATGACGGAAAATGCACAGGCTGCGAATCCTGTGTGCCGGAGTGTCCGAGCGAGGCTATAAAAATGGCCGACGAAAAGGCTATGGTTGACCTCGACGCATGTGTCGACTGTGGCAGTTGCGTCGATGTTTGTCCCTCCGAGGCAATCACTATGGAATAGCTTCGCGTGGCCCCATCGTCTAGGCAGGTCTAGGACACCGGGTTTTCAACCCGGCAACAGGGGTTCGAATCCCCTTGGGGCTATTTGATAACACTGAAAAAGGCCTCTCAGACACCTCAAACCTTCATACCCGACACACTCGTCTCAAAAACCATGCTGCCGTCAACAACCCCCTGGATATCAGCACTGTATTTCCTCGTCGTGATTCTCGTAAGATGGCCAAGCAGATATAATCTTTGCCCCGGCTCAACAACGGAACGGAACTTCGCCGAATCTATCCCCGTAAAGCCGATAAAGCCCTCTACCTCATAAATCCGCTTTACAAAAAAACTCAAAAGCTGGGCAGCGGCCTCAATCATTATCACCGCTGGCATCAACGGACGACCCGGAATATGACCCCGTACCCAGAATTCACCCGCGTTAACATCCTTATAACCCAAAATCAGAAATTTCTCCTTGTCGTACCAGAGAATACCGTCGAGCTGCTGCATTTCAAACCGCTGTGGATTTTCTCTGCCAATCGCCTCCTTGTCGAAAATAGGCTCCACTGTCAAGTCTATTTGTGTTAAATCAAACAGCAATATTGGCGGCATTATCGACCTCCGCACAGATATGCTCTGCGCAATTGTAACACACCTATCCCGCTCGCCTCGGTAGCCCAATAACGGCGCGAGCCGAGCCGGAACATGCATCATGTTCAGCGCCTAAACGTACTTACGACGCTCTTATTGAGCTGACCTTATCTCAAGAATGCGGTTTCGAACAGCCTGAGCAGCCTGCTTGACTTTCTGCATCTCCTTGCGAACGCGAGTCCCTGCTGCCTTGTTTCCGCCTTCGGCTTTGCTGATGTCGCTCTCAATTTCGGCTACCAATGCCTTGAGGTCTTCATACTCTTGCATCAAGTAAACCTCCACTTTCAGGTTAAAATCGATAGAAACTTAACGGCCGACAATACTTTTGTCAAAGAAAATCGGCTTTTTTGCAAAAAAAATCAATATTTTTTATTTCCCCCGCTAAACAAAGCCGCCCAAAGCACAGGATGTAGATAACCTATCCCCTTGTTTTTCAAGCACTTACGCACCTCCCCCTGCTGACGCGGCACTGCTTCTGCCACCCAGCAGGTTTTTGGCCATTTTCCCGCCTTTTGCCTGTTAGGACCGCAGTTTTTTAATCAGTTCCGCAACCCGCCGGCCCCTGCGATGGCACTGCTCTTTAACTCTATCATCCGGCTTACCAATGGATACTGGCCCATAGTGGTCGCCCGCCGGGTCGCCCTGAACCACCATCCCGCTTATCAGCATCGCCTCTATTATGCCCATAATAGTGGTTTCATTACCGCCGCCGATATTCGCCGCGCTGCTAAAGGCAGCCCCCACCTTGCCGTCGAGTTTGCCGTGCCAGCTCACCGTCTCATCGAACAACTCCTTGATCGGCCCCGCCATATGCCCGTAATAAGTGGGCGAGCCCACAACTATCGCATCATAGCCTAACAAATCTTCCGCCTTCACTTTATTGACCGGCTTGCACTCGGTCGGCAAATCGGCCTTGTTCATCGCCCCGGCTATTATCTGGGCCATCTCCTTCGTATTACCGCTCCTCGAATAATAAACAACTATTCCCTTTGCCATGTCCCGTCCTTTCCATTCTGTCGTGTTTGTAACTTGCTATGCTGGTTCTGACTCACATTCTGCGCCACAGCTATTGGCCTAAAACTGCCCCGTTC
Source organism: Planctomycetota bacterium (assembly GCA_020350405.1). GTDB lineage: Bacteria > Planctomycetota > Phycisphaerae > Sedimentisphaerales > Anaerobacaceae. The sequence goes on along the minus strand of CP070715.1, from coordinate 2,394,023 downwards.
GCTTGACCTTCACCACGCCCTTCAACTGCTTTTTTCCTGAAAGATTTGTCTTGCGACAACAGTCGCCGCAACTTAAGGGCCGAAAACACCTCTCTTTCACGATTACTAACGTTGTTCAACCTGTTGCTTATCTTCTAATCTTTTTCACTGCCCTTCTTCTCCTCCCATTTTTGGTATTTCTTAGCGTATGCCACTTTTCTTGGGTCCTTTTCAGGTTCCCAATTATTGTCCAAGAACACCTTGTGCAGCTCCTTAGCCCTTGCATGATCTTTCTGGTAATGGTAACAATTGGCCATCCAGTAATAAAGCTCGTACTTACATTCATAGTAGTCCGAATATTCCAATGCTTTCTGATAGTACTCAAGCGCTTTTACATAATTTTTCTCTTCGTAATAGCTGTGCCCCATCTGCTCGGCTGCAGCTCGATGTTCGCCGCCTTCCGAAAATCGCAGAATGTCCCAAAGCCAACTACGACACTGCTTGTAATCGCCCCGTCGATAATAGCAGAAAGCTAACTCCAGCTTCGCCTTTGCGTAATTCGGCTTTAACTTAAGTGCTTTCAGAAATGCCTCCTCTTTCTTAGCTTGGTTCTTGCTGCGCTGACCTTCCCTCAGAAAGGCCCCGGCATAGCAATCCTTTTGTATAAACGCCAGCAATTCCCTGTTTATCTCATTGACTGGTTTGTGCACCGTCTGTTCCAAGACCCAAACCTCATAGCCGTTTCTTCGCGCACTCTGCAGATACTCGCCCAATTTTCCGCTCTCGTATAGCCAATAAAAAAGTGCTCGCGAAAAATTGTAACCTACAGGCCAGTTATAAAGCTGTTTCTGCGTCATCGGGAACAATTTTTTCAGGTTCGGCTTGACACCCTTCTCGATTCTCTCCCGCAATTCCACCTCGCGCCGCGGATTTGGCTCTCCCAGCGTCACGTTGCCCTTGACTATCCGCGTCTCATCACCAAAAAAGCAGGCCAGACCTTCATTAAACCACGCCGGTGGGTCCTTAAAATTCGAGCGGACAAAATGATGTGTAATCTCATGGAAAAGTGTTCCCATTTCAATGGCGCGTCCCTGCTTTGTGAAACGATGTGTGTATATCGCTGCCTCATCAGGCATATAGTAGCTTCTCCGCGCTTTCTTCTTATGACCGCGCTCGCGGAGCAGCTTAAATGTATCTGACTGTGTTTTCGAATAATAAATCGTAACAGGTGTCCGACCCCCTGTCCAGAAATACCGACTCTTCATATTTGCATAAAACGCTTCGGCATTTACCTGAATTATTTGTACGTAGCGAGGGTCAAAATCGCTGTGGATGACAAAGTGTTTACTACGGCATGTTTCCCCAAAAGCACTTGTGAACAACAAGAGTACGCAAATAAGACATAGAAGGGTGGGCTTTATCATTTTCGCTTGTTACTTTTTTTTAATGGGATTATTTCTTCGCCGAAACCCTTCGGAATCTCAAAGTCAAAGACTTTCTTGTCTATCCTTTCATTGACCTTGGCATTTAGAAACCCTATCTGGTAAATATCTTCCTCGGTGGATTTCGCGGCTATCCTTGCCGGCAGACCCAATTTCTTATCAATCCAACAATCGATAGCGGTATAATCATCTTTATAAACGGAATCCGGTTTAACTCTCAGATGCAAATGAATAAAATCCTTCGCCTTATCCAACTGCTCCCCGACTAACTCTATATCAAACTCCTTCTTTAAGTCTTCCGTTTCGCCAAAGCCAATTATCGGAAAATTTCGCCTGGCCAGCTCAAACGCGTCCACCAGCTCGTTCGGCTCAGCCTGCTGATAACGCTTGACCTGCTCAATTTGGTAGTCTATCTCAGTAAGCCACACACCATCGAAGATATACTGCTGGATATATTTTTCCTCATCCTCATCGTCCTGCTTAAGTGTTTCGAAATTTATCCTCAGCTTCGACCTCTCATCCGACTTCTGATAATACAGAACGCCCTTCCTTAGGCTCTGCGACTCGAACAACGGCTGGATGATTAAATATTCAATCCGCCCCTCGAAGGATTTGAGTTTCGCAGTTCTCTCCCTCAAGTTCCTTAAAACCGTATCAACCGAATTAGCGTCCGTTCTTTCAGGGCCGGAGGAGGCTAAATTCTTTGCGCACCCTCCCGCCCAGCACGCGTTGGCTGTGGTCACCAATATTACTAAAAGTCTTATCAGTGTCCTTTTATTCACCGCTCGCTTCTACTCCCTAATTCTGACTTCCGTCTCCTGCCTCCTCGATAATTTGAAGTATCTGGTCGATATTTTCAACAGTAAAATCCGCATGCTCAGCATACTCCGCTGCACCTTTGCTGTTGGCCAGCAGGACCGCCACTGCACCCGCCGCCTTCGCGCAGAGCAAATCAAAAAGATAATCCCCCACCATAAGGGTCTCCTGTGGCTCTACCCCAAAGTGCCGACATATTTGCAACACGCCGAAGGCATCCGGCTTGACCGGGCCATCCTCCCTGTCAACGATAACATCAAACTTCAGGCCATGTTTCTCGGCAATAGCAACGGCATTGCCCCGTCTGTTGCGTGTCAATATCCCTATACCAATGCCGGCTTCCTCCAGTGCCTTCAGCGTCTCTCGCGCACCGGCATTGAGCGCCGATTCCGTCACTGCCCGCTGCTCGTGAAAATGCAGGATTTCCTCTGCACGCTGACGCTCCTGAGGCGTCATCTTCTCCATTGACTCCAGAACAGGCCCCGAATCCCTCTCCAGGCCCATCTCCTCGCGAATATCGTCAAAGTCAAAGAAAGGCTTGGTTATTGTGCCATCCAAATCAAATATCACAGCTCTAATCGCCATAGGATTTGTCTACCGGCTAATCCGGTGACGCGAAATTATTGAGCTTTTTTCCGCAGCAGCTCGACAAAGTACCGCCCGGCCTGACCGAATATTTTGTCCTTACGAATGATTATGCCTGTCGGCCTGACAAAATCCTCATCCGAGAAGCTCACCGCTTTTAACGTCCCGCTGTCAAGTTCCTGAACTATCGCACTCCGCGGCAACATGCTTATCCCGACGTTTATCTCCAACGCACGCTTGACCGTCTCTATGTTGTCAAATTCCATCACCGGCCGGACAACTACATTGTAACGCTGTAAAATACTGTCTATCCACACACGCGTGGGAACCTCTTTCCCAAACCCCACAAATCTCTCAAATTGAACCTTATGAATATCTATCTTCGATTCGTTCGCCAGAGGATGCTTGGGGCTACAGACCAAAACCAGCGGCTCCTCTTCAAAGTCGTAAACCTCCAGTCTCTTATCCCTCTTCGGAACAGCTACAAGACCAATGTCCACCTCACCATTTAAGACCAGCTCGTAAATCTGGCCTGAGCTTAGATACTCAACATGGACATTAACGTCAGGATAATTGACCATGAATTTCTTGACGTAATCCGGCAGAGTGTGCATGCCGATACTGTAAATCGCTGCCACATTTATCCTACCCGCAGACGATTTCTGCAAGGCACTCAGCTCACTTCTGAGCTGCTCGTATCTGTCGATAATCTCCCTGCAAGCCGCGTAAAACAACTCTCCCGAAGACGTCAGTTCCAGAGGCCTCTTTTTTCTGTCCAAAAGTTGCGTCTTGTGGGCCAGTTCCAACTGCGCAATCTGCTGCGAAACTGCCGATTGACTCAGACCATGCTTCCTTCCTGTTTCTGAGAAGCTTCGCAAGTCAGCCAAATCACAGAATATCTTCAGCGTTTCTATATGCATTATAAGCTCGCCTGATAGACTCTATTACTATTAATTCTTTGTCCTATCGGTTTGTACACCGTATATTAGGTATTGTGTTGGTCGTTTTCATGGGCCTTGTCAGTATTCGTTATTAGTGTAGCTTATTATAAATGTTGGTCATAGAAAAGAAAAATATTAACTTCAAGGGAGGTTGCTCGAATGGCAGCTAACACAGTTACCCAGGCAGTTTACGAACAAGTCCTGAAACGAAATCCCGGCGAGCCGGAATTCCATCAGGCGGTCAAAGAAGTATTGGATTCTCTGGGTCCGGTCCTCGAAAAAAAACCCCAGTACGTCGAAGCAAAGATTCTTGAAAGGATGGTCGAACCTGAAAGACAGATTATGTTCCGAGTCCCCTGGCAGGACGACAAGGGCAACATTCATGTCAACCGTGGATTCCGTTTTGAGTTCAACAGTGCACTTGGCCCATACAAAGGTGGCCTCAGATTCCATCCAACTGTCAGTGCCAGCATCCTCAAATTCCTTGGCTTCGAACAGGTATTTAAGAATTCTCTAACCGGCTTAATGATGGGCGGCGGAAAAGGCGGGGCCGACTTCGACCCCAAGGGCAAAAGCGATGGCGAGGTGATGCGCTTTTGCCAGAGCTTCATGACCGAGCTTTTCCGCCATGTCGGCCCAAATACTGATGTCCCCGCCGGTGACATCGGGGTCGGCGGACGCGAAATAGGCTTCATGTTCGGCCAGTACAAAAGAATCTGTAATGATTTCACCGGTGTTTTTACTGGCAAGGGTCTTGAATGGGGCGGCTCACTGGGACGCACTGAAGCCACTGGCTATGGACTTGTCTATATAGCTGAAGAGGCACTGGAAGCCTTGGGAAAAGGCCTTGAGGGCACGACCGTCAGTATATCCGGCTCCGGCAATGTTGCTATTTATGCCACTGAAAAAATCCATCAGCTTGGCGGTAAGGTTGTTGCCCTTAGTGACTCAAACGGCTTTATTCATGCGCCTAACGGAGTTCACCTCGACACGGTAAAGCAGTTAAAGCTGGTAGAGAGAAAACGTATAAAAGAATATGTTAAGACTCATAAAACTGCCACATATGCTGAAGGTTGCAATGACGTTTGGAATGTAAAATGCGACATTGCGCTGCCCTGCGCAACACAAAATGAACTCGATGTGACCGCCGCCAGAACTTTGGCCAAGAATGGTTGTATTATAGTAGCCGAAGGTGCTAATATGCCTTGCACGCCGGAAGCTGTCGATGTATTCCAGAAGAATAAGGTAGTATTTTTGCCTGGCAAGGCCGCCAACGCGGGCGGCGTAGCTGTCTCCGGCCTCGAGATGGCACAAAACAGCCAGCGTATTTTCTGGACGTTCGAGAAAACTGATACAGAGTTGAAGGGTATTATGGCCAACATCTATAAGAAAATCAGCCATGCAACGCAAGAATACGGTTGCCCGGGCAATTTCGCTGCCGGCGCCAATATCGCCGGCTTTATCAAAGTCGCAAACGCCATGCTCGCCCAAGGCTTAGTATAATGTAATTAGCGCAGCTCCAGAGCAGCGCAGGCCAACAACAGCAACCAACGCTTTGACCAACTTGGCTTGCAAGCTCGGTTTGACCAATAGGGGCGGCCTGCTGTAAAGGCTCTGGGCCGGTCATCATTCCACCACTGGAGCGGCGGCGAAAAGCATCTCCACATCTTTGACCACCTCTGCATAACAGCGACCCATGTTCCTCACCATGTCATGCGGCACAACCTTTATCTTGGACTTCAACGTTCGGCATCGCTGCTCCAAATATTCTTCCAGGACGCCAAATTTTTCTTCGGGCAGTTGCTTCCGTTCGTCAATGGGCCGACCGCCACAGGCTATGCAAACACGCACCCCTCCCGGCTCAAGCTCCTGCTTAAGGACGCAAACTTCGCATGTCTCGTCGCATCCCGTGCACATCATAAGCCCGACCAACTCGCCAAGCTTTACCAGCTCGCCGCACTTGCTGCACTTCAAGTCAAAATGAAAGGATGGGTCGCTTTCCATAAAATTCCAGAAATGCCTCTCCTCGTGACACGGTTCCAAAGGCGGCCTGTCGTGAAAGGTAAAACACGTGGACACCTTACCGCAATGAAAGCACTTTTTCATTACAATCAAGCCGCTGGCAACGTTAATCATTTCCCACAGATGTGAGCATTTGTCTTTCTGCATATCTTCCTCAACTTCATAAATCGAGGCCGCTGTGACTCAATGTCGCTCTACTCATCCTTGCGGATTCGCGGCCCAAACTATTTCCCTACTATATCTACTTTACGTCGGTTAGGCAGTAAAACCCACAAAAAAACGCTAATACACGCTATCAAATATACTAATCTGCTTGACCAAAGAGGCCCCGTATCCACCCAATGCGTTGAGCTTGCCTTGACAACTCGGTCCCGCTTATATACCATTGATGTTTCCTTTATTCCAAACCGAAAGGAACTAACACAAGTGCCGCACAAAATCGTATCTAAAAGCCAGCTTGCCGAAAACATCTTCACCGCTGATATTGAAGCGCCCCTCATTGCCCGTGCGAGAAAACCCGGCCAATTCGTCATCGTCATCATAAGCAACGAATATAGCGAGCGAATCCCTCTGACAATCGCCGATGCAGACCCCCAACAGGGTACTATCCGTCTTATCTGGCAGCGCATCGGCAAAACCACCGCAGAACTGGCAGATATGAAGGTAGGCGATGAGCTTGCTGCTGTCGCCGGACCCCTGGGCAAACCCACCCATATCAAAAACTTCGGCACCGTCGTTTGCGTCAGCGGCGGAATTGGCAGCGCACCCATGCTGCCCATCGCAAGGGCCTTGAAAAAGGCACCAAATAAAATCATCACCATCCTCGGAGCAAGAACAAAAGACCTTCTTGTCCTGGAAGACGACTTCGCCCATACAAGTGATGAACTTATAATAACCACCGACGACGGCTCATACGGCCGCAAGGCCTTGGTAACCGAACCACTAAAGGAGCTTTGTCAACGCAACCCAAAACCCGACCAGGTCCTTGCAATCGGCCCCGCAATAATGATGAAATACTGCTGCGAGGTCACAAAAAAGTTCAACATACCCATCCAGGTCTCGCTGAACACCATTATGGTTGACGGCACGGGGATGTGCGGTGGCTGCCGAATCGAGTACGACGGCCAGCCAAAATTCGTCTGTGTTGACGGCCCCGAATTCGACGGCCATAAGGTCAATTTCGACTTGATGATAAAAAGATTGGACGCTTACAAAAACCAGGAACAAAAAGCCCACAGACTATACGAAAAACAAAGATGTAAAATAGGACTGGATAAATAGCGCAAACCGTACGGAAGCAAGTAAAATTAGCAAAGATGGAAAACCAGGCGGATATATCTAAAGTCGTTCGCCAGCACGCCGAGATCGACAATTTCTTCACCGGCGGCTTCACGCACAAGGGCAAATCTTCAGAAAGCCAGGCGCCACAGCGACAGGATGATGCGGCCGTTGCCAAGGCGGCCAAAGAATTAGAGAAAATTGCCGATGAAGTTCGCCAATGCTGCAAATGTGACCTCGGCTCTACTCGAACTTATGCCGTCCCTGGCGAGGGAAACCCAAACGCTCGAATAATGTTCGTAGGTGAAGGCCCCGGTGCTGACGAAGACGCCCAGGGGAGGCCTTTCGTCGGAAGGGCAGGCCAACTATTAGATAAGGTAATCGCGGCAATGGGGCTAAAACGCAACGATGTCTTTATAGCCAATATTCTAAAGTGTCGCCCGCCTGGCAATCGCGACCCTCGCCCCGACGAGATAATAAATTGTTTCCCATACCTTCAACAACAGATTGAGATAATAAATCCCGAGATAATTGTGGCGCTGGGGGCCCCTGCTGCCAAGACCTTATTGAACACCAACAAAGCGATTGGCCAATTGCGGGGACAATTCCACGACTATTACGCTGGCCTCGGCAGCACGCCTATTAAACTTATGCCCACATATCACACCGCATATCTCTTGCGAAATTACTCGCAGGACAACCGCAGAAAGGTCTGGGAAGACATGAAGAAAGTCCTCGCAGAACTCGACCTGCCGATCCCCGAACCGCACAACAATTAACTCGCCCTCAATGCCAAGGCGAATCTCGTAAAGAGAAACCTCGTTGTATAAGTAAAACTAATAGCGCGCCGCCCATCACTAATAACACCGTTTTCACACCTAGAATCCAAGCTCCCATAAAGAGGATCTGTCCTGTCGCTAAAAATGGTAAGAAAATTTTAAAAAATTTTTCGTTTTTTTTTCAATTTTCGCCTTGACAATATTTTGCCGCTCAAATACTGTTTATCGTAATACAAGGCGCGTAAGAGGATGTATTCAGAAGAGTCCCTTAAAAGGTTGAGGCCCTTTTACGGGGAAAGCCTGTTCTAGGCATACACTGCATTTGCTTGGAAGAGGAGTGATGAGAAGACAGTCGAGGAGAAAAGGAGTTAGGGTGAGAAGGCTGGTTCGGTCTACTCTGTATGTCTTTCTATTAGGCATGGTAATTGTGCAACAGTCTGCGCGCGCCGCGGTCATTGACCTTACCTACGAAGGCGCAAGCGGAAGTGCCAACGGAGCGCTATTCTACCAATTCAATGAAATCCCAACGGGAACCGGGGTTATCGACTCATTCCTCAGGATTCAGGGCTTCGGCGTCCAACAAGGGTACAATACTGACGGAACCGTCGAATTTGAAACAATGTCTTCCTTCACACACTCAATCCAGATAAGTGACGTCCCAACCGTAGACATTGGCGGTACACTCTACCGCGAGTTTTTGCTGGACATCAACCAAGACGGTGAGCGTATTTTGTCGGTGGATGAGATTAGAATTGCCCTGTGGGATACGGGTAACCTCTCCGGATACTCGAGCATTTTCGCTTCGCCGATATTCGACCTCGACGCCGGCGGGGACAATTGGATAAAAGTGGATGACCTCATCAACACCGGAGGCGGCCACGGAGACATGCTCGCCCTCATCCCGGACAGCCTCTTCACCGGCCTCGAAAGCCAGTATGTATATCTCTATTCGAAGTTCGGCGTCAATTCCGTCGCCGATAATGGATTTGAGGAATGGGCATATGGGACGCAAGGCCCACTTATCCCAGAGCCGGCCACCATCGCCTTGCTCGGCCTGGGTACTCTGTTTGTGCTCCGTCGTAAACGCAGATAGAAATTCCATTTGAAGTTTCGAGAAGGCAAGGGCTGTGAATCTCTCACAGCTTTTTTTATTTTCACGTCACCCCCGCAGGAATCTGCCGGGATGAGTCGCCTATAAGCAAGGCCAATGCCGCGCTTGTTATCTCCAATAATACGCCTTTTTGCGGCCAAAACCCCATTCTTTACGAAGACGACCTGTCCCGTCGCCAAAACTGCGAAAACTTTTTTAAAATTTTTTAATTTATCCCGATTTTCCACTTGACTTTACCGGACGCTGCGGTACCATTCTCCAGTGAATATATGATGTGTTAGGAGAAGAGCGTGAGTCGGGCTGGGGGCCTTCCTCACAGGCGTTTTTTTTCTCCAAAACCGCAAAGTTTATTCTTAGCACCCATTAACGCCCAACAACAAGTCAAGAGGACTGATGAGAAGGTAGTAAGGAGTTGAGGAGTTAGGGTGAGAAGGCGCAGTATACTTACTGCGGGGGCTATGGCATTAGCCATGACGATGAGTGTGCAGGTCGCGCACGCAGCGGTGATTGACCTCACTACGGATGGTTCCAGTGGAAGCGTGAACGGGGCCCTGTTCTATCAGTTTGATTCAATCCCGACAGGAAGCGGAGTTATCGACTCATTCCTCAGGATTCAGGGCATGGGAGTCCAACACGGCTATAATACTGATGGAACCATTGAATATGACACCATGGCCTCGTTCACGCACTCAATCCAGATAAGTGACCTCCCAACCATAGATATCGGCGGAACACTCTACCGCGAATTCATGCTGGACATCAACCAAAATGGCGAACCCATCCTGTCGCTCGACGAGCTCAGAATAGCCCTCTGGGACACGGGTAACCTCTCCGGATACTCGAGCATCTTTGCGTCGCCAATTTACGACCTCGATGCCGGCGGAGACAACTGGATCAAAATGGACTATAGCCTAAACGCGGGAAGCGGCCACGGAGACATAATCGCTCTTATACCCGACGCCGTGTTTACCGGGCTCGAAAGCCAGTATGTATACCTCTATTCGAAGTTCGGCGTCAACTCAGTAGCCGACGACGGATTTGAGGAATGGGCATACGGATTGCAAAGCCCACTTATCCCCGAGCCGACCACCATTACCCTGCTCGGCTTCGGCGCTCTGTTCCTGCCTCGTCGTAAACGCAGGTAAGACGCGTTTGAAGCTTTGAGGATTACAAGGCTGTGAATCTTTCACAGCTTTTTTTATTTCTTGTCTTATGCCCCCGCCGTACTCCCCCTAAATCTACTCAATTCGCCGATTTAACCGCGCTTAAGCCAGTGGGCTTTGCGTGATTTGTTTTGTCAACTCGGCCAGCAAGGCATGCATCTGGGAGTCGGAGATTTTGGCCTGGCCAATCTTGTTGCAGGCGTGCATAACGGTTGTATGGTCCCGGCCGCCCAAATGGCCGCCAATCTCCTCCAGACTGTGTTTCGTCAGGTTCCTTGCCAGATACATACAAATCTGACGCGGCTCGGTTATGCTTTGGCTCCGCTTTTTGCTCTGCAAATCCGCAAGACGAACGTCAAAATGCCTCGTCACCACCTCGATGATATTAGTAATATTTATGTGCCTGACGGCCGATTCAATCTGCCCTTCCAGCGCCCTCTGAGCCAGTTCGAGCGTTATCTGCCTGCCGGTGGTCATCGCCACTGCATAAATCGCTGTCAAAGCGCCTTCCAGTTCCCTGATATTGGCGTGCACCTTCCGGGCAACATATTCAGCTATCTCATCAGAAATATCCAGGCCGCGAAGATGGGCTTTTTTCTGCACGATTGCAACTCTTGTCTCGTAGCTCGGCGGGTCTATCCTCGCAACAAGGCCCCAGTTAAACCTGCTGATTAGCCGTTCCTCAAGCGAAGGAATCTGACCCGGAGGACTGTCGGCGCTGAGGATGATTTGTTTGCCGTTGTTGTAAAGAGCATTAAATGTGTGGAAGAATTCCTCCTGACTCTGTTCACGCTCACGCAAGAACTGGACATCGTCAATCACTAACATATCAACCTTACGAAACTGGCTCTGAAAGCCTGCAAGATTTCCTTCCTGTATCCCCCTGATAAATCTGTTCACAAAATCCTCACACCCTGAAAACTGAATAAACGCCCCGTCAAATCTCTGCTTGGCCTCGCAACAGACCGCGTGTAATAGGTGTGTTTTTCCCAGACCGGAATTGCCGTAAAGAAAAAGAGGATTGTACGTGTTGCCCGGAGACTGACTCACCGCAACACAGCTTGCCTGAGCGAGCCGGTTACTGGGACCAACTACAAAATTTTCAAATGTGTAATCAGGATGAAGCTTAAGTTCCGATTCGACCGGACCGCGACGACGACGAGCAGCCCTTTCACGCGTATCCACGCTGAATTCCACCGCAACAAGATGACCGGTTATCTGCTGGGCCGCCCGAGTGAAACTGGCTTTGCAATTATCACGTAAAAACTGATACGTGGCGTCGTCGGGACAACCAACCTCCAGTGAGCCACCCCGAAGGTGCCGAACAGTCAGCTTGTCGAACCACTGACGGGCATTGGCCGGGTCGAGCGCTTTTGCACGTTCAAGGATATCGGTGAAAATCGCTTCTACTTCCCGAGCCGCCAAATCTCTCTCCTTTCCGAATCAATACCCTATGCAAACAGCCACTACCCGCCTAAAATTCAGTGCCGAAAATTCCTTCCCGAGAGAAAGCACCCTCTACGACCGAACACATGCCATCCCTAGCAAAAGCGGTATTCGAAATCTAACGACATTCGCTTGCCTTGTCAAAGAAAAATACCTATCTTTCGCAAAAATCGTCAAAAAATGCAAATTCCCCCATAAGAGCCAAAAGTTCACAAAAACCAATTGGATATCTACACTTGAAATTTCCGCAAGATTGTGCGAAACTCAGCCTTAGAAGAACTTTATTTCACCTTTGAGAAACCAGTTATGGGAATCTTTACTAAAACCGCTGAATTTTTCAGGGACCGACTTGGTAAAACACGCGACAAAATCAGCACCTCTTTGTCGGCGGTGTTGACTCTGGGCAGAAATATTGACGAGGCCCTGCTTGACAAATTGGAAGAGACCCTGATAAGCGACGACATCGGCGTGGAAACCACCGAAAAACTAATATCAGACCTCCGCCAGGCCTACCGAGACAGGCAAATCGCCGCCACCGACGATATTATCCCCTTTCTCAAAGACCACATCAAAAGCTACTGGCCTGACCGCGACAGAAAACTACATTTCGCCCAGAGCCCCCCTACCGTCATCCTGGTCGCTGGCGTCAACGGCTCCGGCAAAACCACAAGTATCGCCAAACTCGCCTTCGTACTGGGCCAGGACAACAAAAATGTCGTTATAGCCGCCTGTGACACATTCCGTGCCGCAGCCGTTGAGCAGCTAAGTATCTGGGCCGAGCGCATCGGCACCCAAATCGTAAAGCAAAAAAGCGGTTCCGACCCCGCTGCTGTGGCCTTCGACGCCTGCGAGGCCGCCGTCGCCAGAAACGCCGATTTTCTCATCCTCGACACGGCCGGAAGATTGCACACCCAAAAGAACTTGATGAACCAGCTGACAAAAATTCGCGATGTCGTCGCACGAAAAGTACCCGGCACGCCAAACGAGGTCCTGTTGGTCCTCGACGCTACCACCGGCCAAAACGCAATCGCTCAGGCAAAAATGTTCACCGAAGCTATCGACGTTACCGGCATATTCCTCGCAAAACTCGACGGTACCGCCCGAGGAGGAATTGTCATCGCCATCAAAGACCAGCTCGACATCCCTGTCAAATTCGTCGGCCTCGGCGAAAAACCACAGGATATCGCCGAGTTCAACCCCGAAAACTTCGTCGAGGCACTATTCAACTAACACCCGTAAGCCTCCAGGGAAAACTTGATGAAACATCGAAATTTATTTTTGACGTTATTATTGAGCAGCTTGATACTTCTGACCGCCATGAACGCCCGAACCACCGCGCGCCGAAAAAGCCGCGATATATCCGACCAGCAAAGAATCAGGGCCGCAAATAAGGATAAAGTTGAATTCGACCTGCGCTATGATTTCTCAATGCAAGCGATCCCCTCTAAAATGAATTTTGTTACCCTTATACCGCGAACAATTGCCCATAGACAGGAAATCCTCGATATAAAGTACTCCACACGGCCCAGGCGGATTTTCACCAAAAACGCAAACACCTATGCCGAGTTCGCTTTTAGCAGGCCCCGAACACAGTTCACCCTAAGAATAAACGTCAAGGCCGAACTTTACAGATATGACCTGTTCACCGCCAAAAAACAGTATAAAGAACAACCCCCACCCAAAGACCCCAACCTCAGCAATTTCATACAGCACGAGCACTGCATACAAAAAAACCACGCCAGCATACACGAAATTGCCGAAACTATCCGCGGCCAAACCGAAATAGACATCGTCAAAAACATATATGACTTTGTAACCGACCGGCTCCGCTACGTACCGCGCACCGATGAATTAGGCGCGGTAAAGGCCCTTGCCGCAAAACAAGGCGACTGCGTCGAGTATGCCGACCTCTTCGTCGCGATTTGTAGGGCCAAAAACATCCCCGCCAGAGTCATCAAGGGCTACGTAACCAAGTTTGACGATTCGCCCGAACACGCTTGGGCCGAAGTCTACCTGACAGAACTCGGCTGGGTCCCCTTCGACCTAACCTATGGAGACGTCAAGCAAAAATCGACCAAAAACAAAAGATTCCAAAAATTAAAGCCCATTTACATCTACCTCACCAGCACTCGCAATGACCCAATACTCGATGAGGCCGTCGTAGTGCAGGGACTCTGGGTCGGTGAAGTCAAGCTGCGGGATTCAATCGTATTCAAATGATTTGTAAACTCACTACCAGCTGCAAAACCCTTCTTTGGACAGTAGTGCTAATCGCCCTTATTTCGTCGGCCGACATAGACGTCCGGGCCAGAACTCGAAGAGCAAACACCCGAAAAAAAGACCGCCAGAAGCCCGTATACAGTAAAACCAGCAAAGTCGAGATGAACATATCCTACGACTTCTCTGTACCCGGCAAGACGCCTAAAATACAGCTCATTGTCGCCCTTCCGAAAACAATGCCGGATAGACAGCGAATATACGACATCAAGTGCTCTCCGGAACCCACAAGGCTCTTCAGCGAAAACCAAAATGACTACGCCGAATTTCTCTTCACCAACCCCGAAAAACAGTTCAAAGTGCAAATAAACGTAAAGGCCAGACTCCTCAGATACGACCTGTCCATAGCCCGCAAAAAACACAAAAAAAATCCGCCTCCCGACCCGAATTCACACAACTTTCTAAAGCACGAAAAGTACATAGAAAAAGACAACCCAAAGATTCAGCAAATCGCCAAGGACGTAAAAGGCAACAACAAACCAGCCCTCATAAAAAACATCCACGACTACGTAGTAAAGAATATGGACTACAGCCTTAACAAGGCCGACCTCGGAGCGCTCGAAGCCGCCGAAAAGAAAAGAGGTGACTGCTCCGAATACGCAGACCTCTTCGTCGCTATATGCAGAGCCAAGAACATCCCCGCCAGAGTAGCTATAGGATACACAACGGAAGCCACTCTTACACCGAGACACGCCTGGGCCGAGGTCTACATGCGAAAGTACGGCTGGGTTCCCTTCGACCCAACTTGGGCAGACGTAAAATTCAAATCAGCGCGCCAGTTTCACTATCTTAAATCCGTCTACATTTACCTCACTCACGTTCGCCACGACCCCGTCCTCGGCGGCGGCTACTACTCCTCCTGCCGCTACTGGGGCGACTCCCCCAGAATAAAAGACTCCATCGAATTCAAGTAGACCGCACAAAGCCCGTAGCCATTAAAGTCCACAAGCCATATTCTGCCGCAGAGCCCCCTCTAAGCCCGCGGATAGTTGCCTAAATAGCATGTCTTCGGCAGCCCACCTGTCAGCGGCATCGCATACTCGACAAAAGCATCGGTTATACCATTGCCTTCAGCGTTGATAAATTCCTCCGGCATAGATTTTGTCTTCTCCGCCACGTTCTTAAGCTCCGTGCGGAAAATTTCAATCTTGTAATCCGTCCCGCTTGCAAGACGCTTTATCGCCACCGAGCCGCTGGCCTGCTCCATAGCGTACTGAACCGCATGCCGCCCACACCACCTCGCCTCACGGGCATCTACATCTGACTGCAGCCCCGCAAAACTCCTCTGCAGATACCCGAACGTATCCGCCCGGACTCGCTTGACTTTCAGCGTGGCTTTTACCTGAGCGGCTAAAAAGTCCGCCAGAGCACCCGTCCCCGAAAGCTGTATATTGCCGTGTGCATCGGTTTCTGACTCCTTGGCCAGTTTCTCAGCCCAAATTACGCCGTCAGCATCACAAATTCCCTCGCTGACTGCAACGACACAGCGGCCAAGTTTTTTATACACTTCCTCTATATCACTAATGAATTTATCCAATGAAATACCTCGCTCAGGAACATATACGAGGTGAGGGCCGTCATCATCTCTTTGTTTGCCCAACACGGAAGCGGCGGTTAAAAAGCCAGCATGCCGGCCCATAATCACATCGATTTTGATGCCGGGCAAGGCGCGGTTGTCCAGGTCATCGCTAATAAGGGCAGAAGCTACGAATCTTGCGGCGCTTCCGTAGCCCGGACAATGGTCCGTAACCAAAAGGTCATTATCTACTGTTTTCGGAATGTGGAACGCTCGCAGCTCATAACCACTCTTGGCAGCCATCGAGTTAATAATATGAGCTGTATTCGCCGAGTCGTTTCCGCCGATGTAGAAAAAATACCTGATGTTCCGCTTCTTGAAAACTTCAAGAATTTTCGCGCGATATTCATCATCAGGCTTATCTCTGCTGGAACCGAGGGCCGAACATGGCGAAGCAGCTACTTTTTCTAACTCCTTGGCTGACAACTTCTTCAAATCGATGAAGTCGTCTTTGACAATCCCGGCCACCGCATGGACCGCTCCGTAAAGATTTTCAATTTGGGGATGCTTGTTGGCTTCTTCGATTACGCCGACCAAAGACTCATTTATAACTGCTGTCGGCCCACCTGATTGCCCCACTACCGCATTCGCCTTCGGCGCATTCATTACTTCCTGACCTTTTCTTGAATAAGACTGTTAATCAACTCTTCGATTTTTTGCTCCTGTTTCTTTAGCTTAAATTTTCGAAAAAAGTATTATATTAAGGCAATATCATCATGCAAGGATAATTTCAATGCGCCGGATGGAAAAAAAGCTTAAGGTGATTGTGTCTCGGCTAACAACTCTCGGAATCTCAACTAAATTGGCGGCAATCCCCCCAACCCGAAACTCAACACACAAAATTCAAAACTTGCTATTCCCTCCTCATCTGGCAGGGCATCGTTGGACAATTCGACTCCCCCACTTTTTGCACAGGACTGGATCGCTTCAAAAATGCTGCTGTGACACCCCCTTTATTGCTGGCGCAGCGCAATCTGAACATTTTCTGAATGTCCCTTACCTGCAATTATCCCAACTGGCCAACCAGCTTCTTAACTCTAAGATCTTTATGATAACATCCACAACATCTTCGCCTTTGCTAAAGATATCATCAGCACCCCAGCAGTCGATCATATGGTAGGCCCTTTCTTGAGTATCAATATCCAGTTCACCAACTCTACTGGCCCGGGGAAACCGATGTCGAAGAACCCAAAGATCATACGGTGGATCAGCTCTCCCCGCACAGCTTAGCACTATCACCTTCAAATTTTCTACGTTAAATGCAGTTGTTCCATTCAAGTCGCTGGTCCTTGCAAAGCTTACGACGGTAATCTCCGCACCCCGCCGACCGATAGCACTGGCTATCTCCGCAAGACGCCGATTGATATCACTGGTTAGTTCGTTGAGATGCCTTTCATCGTCACAAATGACCATTATCTCTATCTTTTCTTTTTCCATGTCTTTTTCCATGACATTCCTCCTAAATCAGATACAAATTTAACTACCTTATCAATCTCATAGACGTTCTTCAAGAAGCTCATTGGCCGTATCTTCATCGGTGAAAATTACATTCGCATAACCTCCTCTAATAGCCGCTCGTATAGGTATTGTTTTAGAAACCTTTTGGCCGCGCCGGTGGTTGCGTGCGATCAGCATAACGATACCACCCCCTTTAGCCAACTCCCGCATTGTCGTAGGAGTAATCAAACTATACACCATTAGTTTCTTACTATCTTTATCACGAATTTCTACCTCATGACCTTCCCTGTCTATAGGCCAAAACCCGACATCTCCTACTACCTCTTCGGGAAGCTCTATACCCTCTGCTTGAATAACCTTTTGAAGAACACTATCAGGATGTTCTTTATCCCCCCTAAGGCCAACTCCCGCTATTAATATATCCAATTTTGACTTTCCATTTGAACCCTCCTTAAGACGGCTCGGATCCACTATTCTAAGTCTCTCCTTGTTCAAAACTCTACCGTCTACTTCTTCCAAATTCTCCTCAAAGACAACAAGTTCAGTGCTGATGCCGTAGGGGGTTACCTTAAAATCAGGGAGCTTTTTGTCCAACAGCTTTGCTAATATGAGCGTCGATATGTTAGCATTGCCCTCCAGGTCCGGACCCTTCAACGTAGTTGAGCACATTGCAACGATATTGATCTTTCTTTTCTTTTCTCTTTCTTCAAAGTTAAGTCCTCCCATTACCTCTTCCCAAAGCTTCCCTACGTATTCAACCAAGTCGGCCGTACTTGTCCCGCTCACAATTCCTATTGTTATCTCTTCTTTGTCCTCGCGCTGCAGCCGTTCCTTAAAAAAGGCGAGCAATTTCTCCGCCGCAGCACTAAAAAAAGTCTCATCATTCGGTATGCCATTAACAACATATACTTCTACACCTTTACCAATACCTCGGGACCGGTGTATCCACTCTCTTACTTTTATCCCCATTTCCGGATCGATCCGCCGACGTACAACAAGTTGACGACGAACATATGCACTCTTTAACCGATCTTGAAACTGCTTGCGCGTCTTCAGCTTCGCTCTTTTAACCGCCTCGTCCATCAAAATCTCACCGCTCAGGTACCTGCGAAGAGCGCTCAGAAAATCCTCTGTTATTTCCGGGTCTTTCATTTGTTATCTCCTAAACTAATAATTCATACCACACTCTTCCTTCCGCAATCGTCCGTCTCGTCTAATTCTCCCGAGCTACCTATGTCGACCTTCGCTCTTCCCGCCCTGCGCTCCATGTTGACCGATTTACCCATATACACGACCACGATTATAGTGACGAAGAAACAAAGAACGCCGAAAAGCCCTAACAAGAAGTGTTCGGTAGACATCTATCTGTCCTCCATCTCGCTTCACCAAGTTGAAAAACGCAGTAGGTAACGCCAAACCCAACATGATTTCTGTTCTAACAAAAAAAGCACATTTTCACGAACCCAATTTTTCAACATCTTAAAATTTCTGTGCAATCGCGTACTGGCCAATTCAAAAACTCAGTAGCTTACACGACCGCAACCTGACACAAATTGTAACACGAGACTACGCCCCTGTCAAGAACGTTTTTATCAAAAAGACAAATATTTTTTCACAATCGCGTGTTGCACTATGGTCAGTGTGCGTATCACGCTATCAACCAGGCTCGTACTAAAATCGGCTGTTCTTGCGGAAAAAATTGCATAAGTCCTTGATGTTGGGTTACTTAGGAAAGCTCCTTCTAAAACTTAAGTTTCCCATTTTAGCAATAGTTAAACCAGTAGCGACAATACCTGACATGAGCTTGTATCGGTAATAGAAAGGCGGTAATCTCTGCCGAAGCCTGTTTCTCCACCAGCACATATGTGCCATCCGCTCTCTAACCGCCCGTTTTCGCCCGATTCCCGCTCAAAAGCGATGCATTTTCGCAAATTTCTGCAGAATTTTGTGCTGTTCTGACCAAACTTTGGGCTCACATGCACATTTGCGTGCCCAAAAAGCTAGATATTAGCCAAAAAACAAAGATGTCGCCATTTTTGAATTTCTTACACCTGGATCGCACGGCCAGGCTTTAAAAAATACAAATACTTGCTAACCATTTCAGATTTTAAAATCGCCCCGGCCGCCCTGCCATAAACCTCCAGCTGCCCTCGATATAGCTCAGCCCGCGAAGATACCTCTTTGCCGCTTATGTCGTCAGTCTTGAAATCTATTACCACTAAACCCTCTGCGGTTCGGATTATCATGTCAATTATCCCCTGCACAACCACAGTCTCATCATCACATTGTAGTTTCTCACGCGAGCCGCGAGTCACAAACCACGAATCTCGAACTTCCAAAGCCGACATAGAAAACGTAAATGGCCACTCCCGCCATACGGTATTCTTGCCGTCGAGGACCATTCGCCCCAGTTCGCACTCGAAAAATGCTTTTATCGAACCGGCATCAATCCGCTCGGCAACAGCCTCACTTATCCCACCCTCCGTCACAAGTCTCTCCTTCACCTGCCCAATCGCCTCTTCCGTTACGGCCTCGCCCAAATCAAGCTCACTGATTAAAAGATGCGTCGCCGTCCCAACCAGCCGCCCGTCTATCTGCCCCGCCAAATCACCAGTAAGAACCGCCCTCGGCCTTCGCTCGAGCGCCTTCGAATAATCCAGCCTCACAAACTCATCCTCCTGATGAGTCAATTCAGTTACCGACAGCTTCGCCGGCAGCACCGACGCTCCGCCAAACCCATATCGCCACCCCAACGACTCCTTCACCTCACAAAGCAGCTTCGATTCCGCTCCTTTCGCCCCAGCCTTTTTTCCCTTCGGCGCCGCCCGCCGAGACCTCCCCTTCTTCAATTTGTCAACATACTTACACAGCTGTCCAATTTCACTCTTCCCATAAACATCCAAACTAAATAAACCGCCATCCTCACATCTCTCCGCTAATCCCGTCTTAAAGGCCTCGTGCAAACTCCTTTGCCTCGAAAGACCGTACAGAATCCAGTCCAGATGGCTCCTGCACCCGCGAAGCTGCCAATCGCCAATCGGCCCGTCCCCAAAAGAAAAACAGTCGCAAATAATCTCCGTCAACTTGCCGCTCTTCTCGCAGCCGCTCAAAATAAGCCGCTCCCGCGCCCGCGTCGTCGCAACATAAAGAATCCGCATCTCTTCCGCTAAGTCCGCTTCTTTTTTCTCCCGCTCAATCAACTGATATGCCATCGAATCAAATTTCCTGTTCGATTCCCTGTCAATAATTCGCAAGCCCAACAGCCCATCCGCCTCAACAAGACAATCCTCCTGAAAATCTTTCTTGCTGAACTCACCGTTCAACTCCGCCAAAAACACAACCGGAAATTCAAGCCCCTTGCTCTTATGCACGCTTATAATCCGGACCGCATTTTCCGCCTCGGCCTCCGGCGAAGCGTCCCTCCAGTCCCGCCCGCTCTCCTGCAGCTTTTCTACAAACTCAACAAACCGCGTCAGCGACAAGTTTCCCGCCCTGCTGCTGGCAAAACCCTCAAACTGTATCGCCCGCTCATGAAGCTTAAGAAGGTTTGCCCTGCGCGCCCGGCCGTTCGGTAGTGCCGAAACAAAAGACAAATACCCTGTCTCGCGATAAATCTGCCATAACAAATCCCCCAAATCCCCCCGCCGTGCAATTACCCGCCACCGCTCAATCTGCCCAAGCACTTTCTTGAGCTTACCGACGAGCTCTGCCTCGCCCCCGCTCTCACAATACCCAACCACACACTCATAAAAATTCTTCCGTGCCTCCTGGTTCCTGCTATGAATCTTTATCTTCGCTAACTCTGTGTCGCTTGCCTTAAAGAACGGACTCCGCAATACCGCCGCTAATTCAATATCACGCTGCGGATTATCTAATACTTTCAGCAGGCTCAGACAATCGCTGATTTCAGTCGTCTCGAAATAACCCGTCGCCGATTCGCAGCTCACAGGGACCCCCGCTAACCGAAGCACCTCAACATAATCATCGACCCTCTTGGCCGGCGAACGCATCAAAACAACTATGTCACGGTATTCAACCGCCCTGTACCCCCCTGCCTGCTTGTCAAATACCTCGAACTCCGCCTTACCTGTCTCCGCCCCCACCATTTGCCTTATCCTCCTCGCCGCCATCGCCGCCTGATACTGCCTGCCGCTGTAATGACCACTCGCTTTCTTTGACTCTTCCTCATCTATAAGGTGCAGTTCAACAACGGCCTCACCTGCCCTTTCAGCCTCCTCATCCGCCGCCCTCAGTCTCGCCGACTCATCATAATCAATCTTCGCAAAGCCGGCCGTCATTATCCGCCCGAATACCTCATTGACAAAATCAAGTATCCCCTTGGCGGAACGCCAGTTCTTATTAAGGTCGACCCGAAAGCCTTTTGGTGCACGCTTCGGGTCAACAGATGCAGGCTTCAAATGCTCTAAAAATATCTCCGGCTTGGCTCCCCTGAACGCATAAATACTCTGCTTAACATCACCCACATAAAGGTCATTACCGCCCCCGCTGAGCATATCCAAAATCGCCTGCTGGACGGCGTTTATGTCCTGATACTCATCAACAAATATGTATTTGTATTTTTCACGAAGCGCCAAGGCCGTCGCCGATGGCTTCAACTCATCTTCCCAACTCTCCTCGCCGACCAAAAGTTCCAACGCATAGTGCTCCAGGTCCGCAAAATCAAGACAGTTAATACTCCGCTTTGTCTCAGCGTAAAACTCATCAAACTTCCTGACAAGCTCAACCAGCACCCGCGTCTGCAAACTCACGGCGCCCCCAACTATCTCAAGGTACCCCGGATTCACAATCGCCAGGCTGCGAAGCTCATCAAAACCATCTACCGCTTTTTTCACCGTCCTTTGCACTAATTCGCCTGCCGCCTCTCCCAAGTCTTTTGGCTTATTAACCCTCGGCTTCTCAAATCCCCTTATCTCTTCCGCGCACTTGTCCCACTCACCGGCCTCCAAGAATTCAATGCACCGCTCAACAGGCCTTACAAACTTCTCCTCGCACTCACTGACCCAGCTGCCTTCCGCTTTCTCCGCTTCATAAAGTCCCTCGGCATGTCGAAGCTGGCTTTGAATGTACTGTAATCTCTCCACAACAACCTCCTTCTGTTTCTGAGCGAGGTCAGTTGCGAAAGGATTGACCGCCTCCACAAGCACCATCGCCCTCTCGTACCACCGCTCCCGCCGGACAACACCATCAAGAAAATCACTCACATCTATTATCTTCGAAAGAAATCCATCGTTCGTCCGAAGGTCCCGCCGCCGAAAAAGCTGCTCAAGCCCCTGCACCAAATGACCCTGCTCCCACGCCCACTCGATTGTTTGCTCCAGCGCCTCCGTCTTCAGCAGTCTCTGCTCGTCGGCGTCTATGACCCTGAAAGTCGGGTCAAGCCCCAGCTTGTAAAAATACTCCGTAATGAGCCGCTTGCAGAACGAATGTATCGTACTTATATCCGCCCCGCCTAACAATAAAAGCTGATACCGAAGGTGCCGGTCCCCGCTCCCCTTCACCGCTGCCTCTAACTGCTCGCCAATCCTCCGCCGCATCTGCTCCGCTGCCGCGTCCGTAAATGTCAATACCAATATGCTCCACACATCCGGACATATATCCTTGTCCGAAACAATATCCACGCACCGGCCGGAAAGCACCGCCGTCTTGCCCGTACCCGCAGACGCCGTCACCAGAACATCGCTGCCCCGCTGCTCTATCGCTCGCCTCTGCTGCTCAGTCCACTCTATCTTCTTACCTGCCATTTACTCCTCAACCGAATTTGCTTCCTCGATACGCTCCCCTCGCTCGTCTGTCCACCTTAGTTCCACGACCTCTGCGGGGCTAACAAACTCGACACGACCATCATTGAACAATACATTGCAGCCATATCCCTTATGATTTACAAAAGTCAATAACTCCACGCCCCCGAACTTATTCCAACTCCCATTGGCTTCAAATAATAAAACCATTTCCGGGTTTGAATTCGGTTGGCAGTGGGGATTAATTGCGTAATGACATGGCCCTTCGTCACCATTTTGAACGGCACCATAACAGAGAAATGTTTTTTCGGTTGCGTCCGCATGTTCCATCAGCAAGTCGCACCATTTATCCGGCGTTGGGTATTTTCCGTACTCGTTCGAATAAATAAGCATTGCTCTTCCCAGGCCCGATATATTTGTACCGCATACCATTCTGGGCGAGTAGCATATCATTCTGCTCTTCATTTCTTCTATCCCTCCAGTGGCAATCCAAGTCACGACTGCCGTCCCTATTATTATCCCGCACAGAGATGGCACAACTCCTCCCAACTCGCCCTTGCTCTTTTTGATTTTATAAATACCAATGATTCCAAATATCACCGCAAGCGGTGCAACAATGCGAAGGCCGGTCAAACATACCATGGAGAACCGGGGCGGTAGGAGCGGTGGGAGTAGATTCAGGATAATACTTACGAGAACAAATATGAACGACCATTCTGCTGCTATGTTGCCCTTTGCCTTGCGGCGCTGTACGTCTTTCTCTTTTTTGCTCGTATTTTCACCTAAACAATTCATTTTTTCCTCTCCTTTCACGTGCTTACTTTTGAATTTTGATTTGTCATTTTGCATTTTGATTTCTAATCTTTGATTTTTTCTAATACTTCCGCCTTCCCAAGCGACTCTAAGAAGTTGTACTCATTTACCTGCCAGTCAAACCGGCACACCGACTTGTATTTGCACCACCGACACGGTGACTCGCCAATCAGACGATAAGGCCTCACGTCAATCCTGCCCGATACAATCTCCTCCGCTAACTCGACCATCTTCTTTTCCGTGAATCTAAGGACCGCCTCAAAATCCCCCGGCCGCAGCGCACCTCTATTCCCGTAACTTCCATACGGCTGACCGTCCTTCGTAACATAGAAATTATAGAACCTGCTGTCCTTCGACGCCCCCTTATCAAGCCGCTCCCAAAACTCACCCTTAAATATCCCCCTCGCCTTATAGCCAAAACTCTCTGCCCCCTCTGCCAGTCCCTCTAACGTGGTCTTTGTCGGACTTACCTCAACCGGCATAAAGAACGCCCCTGCCACCTTGTTCACCTTATACTGCCTCTCGGATGCACTACGAACGGCCAGCATATATATAGCAAGCTGCATATCCAGCCCGTAATAAAACTGTGACCACCCAAACCCCCTCGTCCTCCGCTTATAATCAAAGACAATCCCAAGCTTCCCGCCGTCAACCTCCGCTATGTCCAGCCGGTCAATCTTACCGCCCAGATATAACACCCGCTTATCTGCAAGCCCTACCCTGTATTCACCAAGCGTCTCCTTTGCGTCCTTGACCTGCCCGAATGATACCTCCGACACCTCCGGCCGAAATTCACCCGCCCGAACCATCTCTCTTATCGCCTTAACACAGTCCTCAAGCACCTCACCCGCTGCGTGAATAATAAACGCGTTATGCGCCGAATGTCTCAGGAAATTCGATACGAACGGGTCCTTTTGTATAAACTCCCCCATTTGACCCCGCAGCAGCCCCAACAGCTCATCCTCGCCGATAGATGCAAAATCTTTCTCATCCGAATTAAGCCACTTCAACAAACCGTCCAAAACCCGATGATAAAACAGCCCCACGTCCAGCGGCTCGAACTTAAACTCTTCTCGTTCCTCCAATCCCAGTATGTATGTGGCGAAATACTGATAAGGACACGCCGCAAATGTCCCCAACCGCGTCGCAGAGCTCCTTATCTCCCGCCCGAACAGTTCTTTCACTATCGCCCCATCTAATTCCGCTCGATTGTCATAATCCAGCGCCGACCGAACAGCCAACCCCAAACCTCCAAGCTCTTCATCTGATACAACATCATCCAATAACTCAGCAAGCTGCTTTCGTTCACTCGTCTCGGCACTAATACCATCCTTGCCAAGTTCTCCGCACAGTAAATCAGCTAACTCCGCCTCACTATTTACCTTCCCAGCGTCTATCTGCTCCCCAGACACAGATTCTTCTCTCAGTTCCTCAAACAGCCCTTGCAGGTTATCTACAAACTGCGAGCGCACAACACTGCTACCCTTCTCATCCGCCAACGGGTAGCTCACACACAGAAATTCCGATGCCCGCGTAAACGCAATATAAGCTAAGTACTGCCGCTCAATCAGCCTCTCCGCACAAGATGCCGCTAGCCCGAAATCCGCCGACTCACACGCCGCCCGGTCCGCCTCCGTCAATATACTCCCCCAGCTTACCGGCACGGGAAACTGCCTCTGCGTCGCCCCTATCAGGAAAACCGCCTTCAAATCAGGATGCCTGCTCCGCTCGATTGACCCGACAAGCACCTGGTCCAGCGTCGCCGGAATAAAAGCCAGCTCCATCTGTGAAAAGGCCGAACTAATTATCGCCAGCCAATCCCCGCAGACCATTTCCTTTTCGCCGAACACCTCCGCAAGCTCATCGAATATATCCACCAGCCTCTCGTAAAACTGCTGATGCTCGTCAACAGCCGCATAATCTCCTTTCTCTGTCGCCTCTTCAATCCAGCTCCCGACCCTCTCTCGAACGCCTAACGTCTCAAGGAAATCGAAGATAATCTCCGCAAACTTTGCCGCGCTAATCCCTTTCCCCCCGTCCCCGCCGCCAAGCTTGTCGCGAAGCCCTAACAAAGGCCCGCTCACCTTCCTACGAATTTCGTTTATCCGCCCTTCATCGAAATGTTTTTCATCTTCGCCTGCAAAGCACCACTCCTGCCCGCCCATCCAGTCCCGCCCCGTTATGCCGAACGCCAGACAATAATTTTCCAGCAGGTCAACATCGCATCGCTCCACCGGCACTAGGTCTGTCTTAAGATACGCGAAGATATCGCTGCAGGAAAAACCGCCCGTCACCGCCTGCAGCGCCGAACTCACCATCGCAACCACCGGATGCTGGTCCAGCGCCCTTCGCTTATCAATAAAAAACGGTATCCCGTAGTCCTCGAAATGCGCCTTTACATAATGCTGATAATAATCGATGTCCGACGCAATGACTGCGATGTCGCGATACCGATAATTTCTCTCCTTCACCAACCGCAGTATTTCCCTCGCCACGAACTTAACCTCCGCTCGCCCGTTCGCCGCCGACACAATCCGAATGCTCTCTCCCGCATCAACCTTCTCCGGCTCAAGTTCAAACAGCTCGCGCTCAATATGCCCGAGCGCCGTACAGCCTGAGAACCTTACCGCCTCCCCCAAGGTTACCGGCTCAGCCAGCGGCAGCTTGCACTCCCTGACTATCTCCACCAAATCAGCATACGTCTGCTCCGTCGGCCCGAATATACTCACCTGTTCGATGCCTTTGGCATTTGGCTTCGTCAAATCCACCTTCGACGCATCCAGACACAGCGCAATCTTGGCCTCTCCCACCACCTTCAA
>CP070715.1:2361964-2367659 GCA_020350405.1 Planctomycetota bacterium | reverse complement strand
GGGCTCCGGGGGCTCGCCTTCACCAGGCGGAGGGGGTGGGTCGGTCGGCTCCGGCTCGAACAGATTCCAGAGGCCCTCAACAAACGCGGCAAAAGCATTATTTAAGGCGTCGGTAAGCCCATCGGTCGACGGCATCTCGGCGGCCATAAACTCATCGTTGGTATCGTTGACGGCCTGCGCAAAAGCGTCGAAGAGCGCTGACAGGGCCTCGCCCTGTTCTGAATCCGGCTGGCCGAGGGCCTGCAGGAGGTCATCTGGCGTGGCAACTGCTTCAATAATGCCGCTTATCCGGCCGTCGGCGGCCTCCTTCAGCTGGCCGGCCTCAATTGACGTTAGCTCATCGAAAAAGTTTATAGTCAGGCGCACTTCTGCGACACCCTTGAAATGGCCTTCCTGGAGCAGGCGGATAACGCCCTTTGTCTGGTCATCGTTGTCGTCGGGGGTTTCGTTGTTGAGGGGCTCAATGGGGGGAGATTGTTCCGGAGAGGAATCGTGCGTGTGGGGCTTTTGGAGGCCGTAAGCGTAGCCATTTGGGGCATTTACGCCTTCTGTGTTCACAACTCACCTATAGAACGAGAGTTAAGAATACCTTTCCATATCTGTTATCGCAGGGTGGGGTAAAAACTTTAGATGAAAAAAAATTGTTGTGGTAATTGTGCAGGCGGGCGGAGCCGTCGGCCCGCCGGAGTATGACGATTTGGGGGCGGCGTTTTTGGGCTGGAAATGGGGGTGGGAAGAAAGTGAGAAGTGCAGCGAGGCTGCGGAGTACGGATGACGGATTGAGATTGCGGGGTTATTTTTTGAGGGCCTGGTCGAGGTCGGCGATGATGTCTTCGGGGTCCTCGCAGCCGACGGCGAGACGGAAGAGTGTGTCGGTTATGCCGAGGGCGTATCGCTGCCTTCTGGAACAGTCGTAGTAGCTGACCAAGGCGGGGTGGGTGATGAGTGTCTCGACGCCGCCGAGGCTTGGGCCGATGTAGCAGAGGCGGAGGCGGTCGAGGAACCGCTTTGCGGTATTGAGGTTTCCCTTTATGTCGAAGGTAACGACTCCGCCGCCACCCTGCATCTGGGCGATGGCGACGCGATAATGGCGGTGGGATTTGAGGAAGGGGTAATAGACCTTCTTTATGCGGGGGTGGGATTCGAGGAATTTTGCGACTTCGAGTGCGGTTTGGTTTTGCTTTTCGACGCGGAGTGGGAAGGTTTTCAGGCCTCGGAGGAGGAGATAGCAGCAGTGTGGGTCGATGGTTCCTCCCATAGACTTGTGGAGGTCTCTTATTTTTTCGATGAGGTCCTTTCGTCCGAGTACGGCACCGGCGAGGATGTCGTTGTGGCCGGCGAGGTATTTGGTGCAGCTCTGGAGGACGATGTCCATTCCGAACTCGATGGGGCGCTGGTTATAGGGGGTGGCGAAGGTGCTGTCGATGAGGGTGAGGACGTTGTGTCGGTCGGCGATTTTTTTTATTTTGACGAGGTCGAAGATGTTGAGGTATGGGTTTGTGGGGGACTCGGAGAAGATGAAGCGGGTGTTTTTCTTTATAGCGCGTTCGAGCTTGCGGTAGTCGCCGAAGGGGACGATGGTGCAGCCGATTGCGAACTGCTTTAGGTATGAGCGGCAGAATTCGAGGGTTTTTTTGTAGCTGTCGTCGGTGATGACGATGTGGTCGCCGGACTGTACGAGGGAGAGGATGGTGGTGGTTATCGCGCTCATGCCGGAGGAGAAGACGACGCAGTCTTCGGCGCCGTCGAGGTTTGCCAGGCGGGCTTCGGCGATTTTGGCGGTGGGGTTTCCGTATCGGCCGTATTCGAAGTGCTCTTTGCCCTTTTTGGTGTAGTCCTCGATGCCTTTGCTGCCTCTGAAGGTGTATGTGGAGGTCTGGATGATGGGGGTCATAAGAGAGTCGGCGTATTTTCTTCTCGGCTCGCCGGCGTGGATTGAGCGGGTGGAGAGGGATTTTCGGTTACGCCGGATTTTTGGCTTTTTAGGGGACTGAGGCATATTTTGTTCCTTTCGCGATAACAGGGGTAAAGGAGCTTCGGTGCATCGTCTGTAAGGTTCGTTGTTTACCGTAAAGGAGCAGTAAATTCAAGTAAATTTTGCTTAGGCAGTGTTTAGGGGCAGGTTAGGGGTCTGTTCCGAAGTGGAGTTTGTAGTCGGCGGGGGTGTCGATGCTGATGCGGGCGGCGGGTTCGGAAGTTTCGAGTTCGGTGACTTTGTCTTCGTTCGAATAGAGGACGTATCTTGCGCCCTTGTCTTCTGGGGCATTCAACAGTTCGTTGAAGAGGGACTTTGCGAAGATTGTTGGGTGGCCGCGTTGTTTGTTGAAGACGGGGACTATGATGGGGCCGGCGGTCTGTTTGAATCTGGCGATGATGCTGTTGATGAGGTCTTTGGTGATAAAAGGGTGGTCGACGAGGCAGAGGAGGATGGCCTCGGTATCCTCAGGAATATTTTGTAATGCGGCAATCAGGGAGGAGAGCTGGCCTTTTTGATAGTCTTTGTTTATGACGACATTAGTTTCAGAGAGGTCGATGGATTTTTTGATGGTGTCGGCGTGTGCTCCGAGGACGACGGTGATTGTGTCGATGTCAGAGGATTTGAGGACGGAGATGATTTGCTCAAGGAAAGTTCTGTCCTTGAATTTGAGGAGGGGTTTTGGCTTTCCCATTCTCTTTGATTCGCCGGCGGCTAATATTACTGCGTTTATCATAGGTTTTGGTCTTCAGGTTTTGTTGAAGCTATTGTCATATGGGTTGGTTTGGGGGTGTGGCCGAGTCTTCTTATTTTTACGAGCTCAGCGCCGATGCTCAAAGCAATTTCTTCGGGTGTAAGGGCGCCGATTGAGATGCCGATGGGGGAATAGACCCTGCTCAGTGCTTCGAGCGGGACTTTTCTTTCTTTGAGATTGTTTAAAATGGCTGAGGTCTTTTTCCTGCTACCTATCATTCCGATGTATTTGGCGTCGGTTTTGAGGGCCTTTTCGAGGACGGTCTGGTCGGACTTGTGTCCCCTTGTGACGATGACGATGTAAGAATCGTCGTTAATGTCGAGTTTATCGAGGACGTTTTCGTAGTCGTCAACGATGATTTGAGCGGCGTCGGGGAAGCGGTCTTTGTTTGCGAATTCGGGGCGGTCGTCCCATACTGTAACGCGGAAGTTCAGGGATGCTGCGCATTTCGAGATGCGGCAGGCGAGGTGGCCGGCTCCGAAGATGAAGAGCATTGGGTGCAAAGGCAAGGTTTCGACGAAGATTTGTGTGCCATCGGGGAGGGTTGTCTTTGTTGTTTGTTGTTTCGCGACGATTTGTTTTAGAGAGTTGAGAGCTTCGGGTGAGTAGTTAAGGTTGGAGAAGGCGTCGTGGCGGTCGACGTGTTTAAGGAGGATTTTCCGGGGCGGTTTTTGGGGGGCGATAAATGAGATAAGGGCGGCGTTGGTAAGATTGTCGGCGGTTGAGAGGTCTTTGAATAAGGGGAGGGAGTCTTTATCGAAGGTTTCAAGGAGCAACTCAATTGAGCCGCCGCAAATTGGCTTTTGGTCGTGTGCGATGCCGTCGAGGTTAAGCGAGCAAAGGCGGGTCTGGGATTTAGAGAGCAGGTTTTTGGCCGTGGTAATCATTTGGGCTTCGATGAAGCCGCCTCCGACGGTGCCGAGGGTCTGGGCGTTATCGCCGGAGAGGAGCATTTTGTAGCCGACTTTGCCTGGGGTGGAGCCGGTAGTCGATATGACGGTTATCAGGGCGATATTCTGGCCGGCTTCGAGCAATTGAGCGGCTTTGCTGTAAATTTCGCGGTCGTTCATAATTTTGGGGCGGAGACTCTAATTTGTTGAAGTTGATTTCTGTCTTGCATTGTCGGCGGTTAATTGTATAACAAAACGGTGTGATGAGAAATGGGCTTTTTTATTTAATGGTCAGGGGGCTGGGTCTTCTAAAAGGAGGCTGATACGATGGAAAAGATTTCTTTTAAACTCAACGGCAAGCCTACGACAGTGACCGTTGATGGTGAGCGGGGCCTATTGTGGGTGCTGCGCAGCGAGCTTGGGCTTACGGGGACGAAGTACGGCTGTGGGGTAGGTCTGTGCGGCTCGTGCACGGTTATCGTGGGCAGCAGTGCGGTGCGGTCGTGCAGGGTGCCGGTGAAGGATGTTGCAGGCAAGGAGGTCGTTACGATTGAGGGATTGGCGAAGGACGGCAAGCTGCATCCTGTGCAGGAGGCGTTTGTAAAGCATGATGCTCTGCAGTGTGGGTTTTGTACGCCGGGGATGATAATGAATGCGTATGGTTTGCTGCTGCAAAATCCGCGGCCGAGCCGGGCGGAGATTATAGAAGAGATGGATAATAACCTCTGTCGATGCGGGGCGCATAACCGGGTCGTAGAGGCGATTGAAACAGCGGCGGGTGAGATGAAAGGAGGTGAGCGGTCATGAGAGAGGAACGAAGCGGAAATATTGAGTGCGGGGAAACGACTGATACGGGCTTAAGCCGGCGGGAGTTTATGAAGGCGCTCGGGGGTGGAATCTTCATTTTCTTTTTCGTGGGAGATTCGTCGGTGGTTGAGGCGCAGAGGCGGCGGATGGGATACCCGGAGGACTTCAACGCTTACCTTAGAATCGGCGCAGACGGGAGGGTGAGCTGCTTTACGGGGAAGATTGAGCAGGGGCAGGGCGTTATTACGTCGCTGGCGCAGACCTTAGCGGACGAGATTGACGTTGCCTTAGAGTCGGTGGATATGGTTATGGGGGACACGGACCGGTGTCCGTGGGACATGGGTACGTTCGGGTCTTTGACGACGCGGTTTTTCGGTCCGCCACTTCGAGAGGCGGGTGCGGAGGCGAGGGGCGTGCTGATAGAGTTGGCGGCCGAGAAGCTGAAGGTGCCCCGCGAGCGGCTGATGACGGAGAACGGTGTGGTATTCGACAAGAGCGAGAGGGGAAAGCGGGTTACGTACGGAGAATTAGCGAAGGGCAAGACAATCGAGAGGCATATGAAAGATAAGCCCGCGGTGAAGAAGGTGTCGGACTTTAAGATTATCGGCAAGCCGACGCTGCGGCTGGATGCGGTAGAGAAGGTAACGGGCAAGGCGAAGTACGCGGGAGATATCCGGCTTGACGGGATGCTGTACGCGAAGATTTTGCGGCCGCCGGCGCATGGGGGGAAACTAAAGGACGTAGATACGTCGGCGGCGGAGAAGATGGAGGGGATTCGAGTGGTGCGGGAGGGAGATATGGTGGCGGTATTGGGGAGGAGTCCGGATGAGGCGGAGAAGGCGCTGGTGAAGGTGAAAGCGGATTTTGATGTGCCGGAGGCAAAGGTCGACGATAAGAGCATATTTGAGCATTTTTTGAAGTGGGATGTGAAAAGGGACGTTGCGGAGGAGGCAGGCGATTTGAAAGCTGGAGAGGAGCTTGCCGATGAGGTGGTTGAGCGGACGTACCTGAGTGGGTACGTTGCGCACGCGCCGATAGAGCCGCATACGGCGGTAGCGAGGTTCGAAGGGGACAAAATCACTGTGTGGGCGTCGACGCAGACGCCGTTTCCATTAAAGGATGATTTGGCGGAGGAGTTGGGGATGGACAAGAAAAACGTGCGGGTAATCACACCGTTCGTTGGGGGAGGGTTCGGGGGAAAGACGCGGAACGGACAGGCCATAGAGGCGGCGAAGTTAGCAAAACTGGCGAAGGCACCGGTTCAGGTGG
>CP070715.1:2356024-2361864 GCA_020350405.1 Planctomycetota bacterium | reverse complement strand
TATCCAACTACTATAGGCGGTATTAGGCACCAAGTGATAAGCACAGATGATGGCGGGCATGATTGGTCGATTTTCAGCCAAGGAGGGAAATGGCAGGTCTTTACGGGAGAGTATTCCTGGAATTCCGGCCTCAATGTAGAGGTTAACAAATGGCAACACATTGCAGCGGTTTTTAAGCCAGGTGCAAATCTTGTCTTTTATAAAAATGCCCTAAGCAAATCAAGGGGCGCTGCTCCCGCAACAGACGTCGGTACGCACAATGCTTGTATCGGGGCTAATCCCGGTCCGTGGGAAGAATATTTCCAGGGCAAAATAGACGAAGTTGCAATTTACCAAAGGGCCTTATCTGCTGATGAGATTTACCAAATTTATGACCGCTTTCAACAATTAGCACACAGCCAACCGGCAACTAAAACCGATGTCCAGGTTAAGCCCGCAAAGATGGCACAGACCGAAAATCTAGTGAAGGTTAGCCAGAATCCGATAGGTAAGTGGCGCAGTGTCGATTTTGTTCGCCGGATAGAAGACTTTAAACCTGGCATAAGGAGCTTCTCTGGCGAGCTTTTCCTGAAGGACGTAGAGTTTAACAAGGGTGGAAAAACGTCGAGTTCCTTTACGTGGAGGAGGGGCTGGATTCGTCATGAAGATGGCCGGACGAAGGCCCGCTATCAAATCAAGAAGATAAACGGCACCACCTACCTCTTTTTGCCCTGGCTTAGTGGTGATGTTACGATACGCGGACAAAAGCCACGATATTATGTAATGGAGAAGGTTGAGCAGAAAACATCCCATAAACAACGTGAGCAAATTGCTCAACAAGCCGGGCCAACAGTTTTAGCCGGGGAATTTGTTGAACTATTGGTGAAGGGAAATTTTTCGGCTGCGACAAAAAATTTCGACGCGACTATGAGACAGGCAATGCCACCTGAAAGACTTGCAGATGTTTGGAAAGGGTTGGTCGGCCAAAGTGGGGTTTTCAAAGAACAAATTGGTACGCGGACGGAAAAAACGCCCGGTTTTGATATTGTGTATGTTACCTGTGAATTTGAGAAAGGTCCGCTTGACATCAAGGTCGTCTATGACAGCAAAAGACAGGTCTCCGGCCTATGGTTTGTTCCGGTGCCCCAGCACGTTTTAGAAGGTTACCAGAATAAGCAGGCGAAGGCTCCAATTCAACGGAAGCCCTCTAACGAAGCTGTCTACAAGCAATTGGAACAGATTTTTGACCTTTCCGAGCTGCCGCCCCAAATGCACTTTGCGGATGCGCTGGATGTGATAAAAAACTCCGTCGAGCCGCCGCTGAATGTCTTCGTCTTCTGGAACGACTTATACAACGAGGCTGACGTTGACAGAACCAGCCCGATAAACATCGACTCGGCCGCCAAGGTCCCACTAAATATGGCCTTCAGTCTCTTGCTGGACTCCGTATCTGGCGGTTTTGCAGACCTCACCTACACCGTCGCCAACGGCCTGATTTACATAGGCCCTAAGAAAGTTCTTAGAAAAAAAGTCAAAACCTCCGTCCATCGCATCTCCGACGTCCTAGGCGCCGACAATATCCTACGCTCGCTACAACTGCAAACTATCCACGCAATAGACTTGCAATCCAATAGTGTCGCGCCCGCCCATCGGGCAAAGGTAGCCCACCCCGCCTAAATCACACCGTTACCCTGCGTCTTCCTTTCGCGCTCGACTGAAAACGCATCTTGGCTTGGCCGATAAGGTAGAAGCTGCCCGTTATGCAAACCAAATCCTCCTGCCCGACCGCGCTCCGCGCAAGCTGCAGGGCCTCGCCAAGACTCGACGCCGTCTGGCACATCTTCCCGCATATCTCCGTGTACATATCCGACAAATCCTGTGGAGACATCGCCTTGGCTGAATTGCTCCGCGTGAATATCACCTTGTCGGCGCCGTATTGCAACTCAGCTAACATCCCCGCAACGTCTTTGTCGCTGTTGCAGCCGAAGATTATCACCATCGAATCGTAGGGAACATTCTGGCCTATAGCGTGTACCAGCGCGCGGATGCTGGCGGCATTATGCGCCCCATCTATCATAATTCGCGGGTCGTGGCATATCATCTCCATTCGCCCGGCCAACGAAACATCGCACAAGCCCCTCGCTGCCTTTTCGCTATCTATCTCGTAGCCGCTCGCTTTCAATTTATCCAGCATCGCTAGTGCCAGACCACAATTAATCGCCTGATGTTTGCCATACAGGGGCACCCGAAGATGCTCAAATTTACTGGTTTTCGTTGTCAGGCAGATTCTCGTATGCGGGCCATGCTCACGCGATGTCTCAAATCGATATGAAAAGTCAATGTCCTTGCCCGTAATACTCAATGGTGCCTTCACCGCCACAGCCTCCGATTTCAGGACACGCAGCGCCTCAGGTGCCTGTTGAACCGTAACAACCGGAACACCACGCTTGAAAACACCTGCCTTTTCCTTCGCTATGCTGTCAAGGTTGT
This sequence comes from Planctomycetota bacterium, assembly GCA_020350405.1. GTDB lineage: Bacteria > Planctomycetota > Phycisphaerae > Sedimentisphaerales > Anaerobacaceae. The sequence goes on along the minus strand of CP070715.1, from coordinate 2,359,395 downwards.
TGCCTAATTGATTCTGATGGTCGATACTCAGACTGGTTATGCCAATCACTTCCGGCTTAATAACATTTGTACTGTCCAGCCTCCCCCCCAGACCCGTCTCAATTATCGCCAGGTCCACCTCCGAATCCACAAAATGCAAAAACGCCAGTGCCGTCATTATCTCAAAGAAAGTCGGCGCATCCATCTTCGCCATCTTCTGAACCGGAGCATAAACACGGTTCAGCAGCCCGAACATCTGCGAGTCGCTTATCATCTTCGAATTGACCGCAATCCGCTCGTGCAGATGCACCACGTGCGGCGACGTGTACAATCCTACCTTATAGCCGTTCGACTCCAGCATCTTCGCCAACATCGTCGCCGTTGAGCCTTTTCCCTTTGTGCCGGCTATATGGACTGTAGCGATTTTCTTGTGAGGATTGCCCAAAAGGCCCAGTAGTTTTTCCATCCTCTTGAGGTTGAAAGTCGTCACATTATAGCGCAGACGCTCCTGCTTTTCGTAGTCAGTCTGCGCAAAAAGGTACTTCATCGCCTCTTTGTAGGTTCTGAAGGCCTTCTTCGATTTGACCTTGGCGACCTTAGGAGTGCTTTTTTTAACTCGTCTCTTTCCGGTTCTCTTTACAGACTTTGCCATAAATATTCCATTATAACAGCCAATACCACCTTCGTCAACGCCCGCAGCCCCAAAACAGAGCCAAAATACTGCACTCCCGACGCAGTTAGGAGCACAAGTCTCTGTCAACAAAGAGCTTAGAAAAAACGCCGACGCCTAATTATCTTTCTAATATCTGCTCCATCAACAGCAAAACTGAATATATCATCGCTTTTGCTTATAGTATTACGTCCTTCTAAGGCTTTTGTACCCATCTTTTCAGTCATTCCCTTACCTGGTTGCCGCCCGCGGCCGAATCTATTTATCGTCATTGCGCGCCCCGCCGCACCACTCCAAAACACGCTTTCCCCCGCACATATTAACGATTGAAAACCCCCGCGTCTCCGCCTCTTGGCTAGGCGCGCCCGCGTCAATCCACGGCATTTTCAGGTAGATAGATTATCCCCGCCCCAACCCCGCTCGGATATGGTTTACTGCCGTCGGGGGTTATCGAAACCTTCATCGGCACCGCCTCGGATGATTTAAAAGTCTCCACGTGCCCGTCCGTATAGCCCGCATGCAGTTTAACATTCCTGCGCGGCAGACCCGCCCAGGATGCCGCCACATCATACGTCTCGGCTAAAACAGAAGAGCCTTTAAACTTCTCGCAGCTGTTGTAGACTTCATAAGTCCCGTACGGCTCTTTATTTCGCCAATGCCCGTAACCGAAGTAATCGCTCACCACAAGTTCGCTCTGCCCGCCCCCGTATTCGGGGCCGGATGGCCCCAGAAACAGCCTGCCTTCCTCCAGACACCCTAAATAGTTCCAGTAAAAACAGTACGTCCCCACCAGCCGGTCCATGGGCATCGGCGTCCCCGGATGGTCCCACTCGTCCCCCGCGTCCCACGCCCGCTGATAATATGTGTATCTTCGAGGTGCGCACGGACAAAACATCACCCCAGCATCCGGAATATAGCTCCTCAGATACGCGCTCATCGACCGGTGCCGCCGGGGATCAACATAATCTGGCATTACAATCATCATCGGCTCCTGCCAGTTCCAGTATCCATCCAGACGCCCTATCGCCGCCGCCGACTCCGGATAGCTCTCGTCGTTGTCCGACGCAAAGCAGTCCACGCCGGTTACCACCTGCCGCTGATTACTCATATTCACCACCGTCAGCGCCTGCCGCCTCGCCTTGCCCAGCACCGGCAGCAGTATCCCCACAACAATCGTGATGGCCCCTATCACCACGACAAGCTCAATCAGAGTAAACCCTCTGCCTCGCCGCTGCCCCCCGCCGGACTTTTTAACTCCCAAACCGATTCTCTTGCCCTCCTGGTTCGTTTTATTCGCCCTTGATTTCTCTGCTCCTTGCCGCCTTACTCCTGTCTTCTTACTATACTACATTAACAATTCACAATCAACCTTTTTTCCGCGCACAGAATCAGGGCCGCGAACACCCCGTTCGCTTCCCCGACCCAACCTTCGCACTTTACCTGAAGTTTTATTTACTAATCCACCTGTTCTAAAGGCATCCCTACTCGGTCGCCGTTATCGTTACAGGTGGTGACATATCCGTCGCACCATCGTCGTCCGTTGCCTTCGCAGTAAGCACATACGTACCAACATCGAAGCTTAAAGCTATTTGCCAGCCGTCGCCTCCGTCATTGTCCTGTCCAATCTTGCCGCCGTTGGCGAAAAATTCCACTTTAACCACCGAGCCATCACCGTCCCACGCGTCTGCCACGATCAACACCGTTTCCGTCAGCCAGTAAAACTCAAACCCATCCGGCGGGTCTGTTATATACACTTGCGGTGCCTCGTTAAACCACTCCTCTTTTTCCAGCCAGCTGTCCGCCAGTATGGCGTAATCGGCCATATTCACTATCCCGTCCTCATCCATATCGCCCGCCATCGGCCACTCGCTCATACTCGCGTACGCCGTCCCCCCGTATGCGCCCATATTCACCCTCGCCCCGTTCGGCATCGGCTCTGCGCTCGGCTCAACCGCCGGGTCGCCGCCGTCGACGCCGGGACTCGTTACATCATCTAAGACCCACACGTCCTCCGCCGGCCAGTACCTGCCCCGCTCGCTCAATAGATGATAGTCCCCCCCATTCGCATCCGCAAACAACGGACCAAGCGTTATCCCGCGCCCGGCTAATCCGTCTTCATACAGCCGCTCTATCTCATTGGCATCCAACGCCCTGTCCCATATCCCAACCTCGTCAATTGCACCGTCGAAAAAATCCTCCCAGGCGTCAGAATCACCGGCATCAAACTTGGCCCCTATTGATAACCCGTACTGATTGCTTATATCACCTGCGCCCTCGTCCTTGGGGTTGAAAGTCGTAACCTCCGCTCCGTCAACATAAATCTTAAGATTCGCAGCTCCGCTTCCCGCCCTTACTGCAGCTAAATAATGCCAGCCTCCATCGTTATAAGTATTAATCGTTTCTATCCGGTCTACGTCGCCCGGCGGATTCTCCCTCACTCGCAGCGATAACGCGCCAACTTCAGCATAATCCTCCCCGGCGCCCATCTCGACAGGCCCCATATATAGTGAGTAACCAAGCCCACGTCCCCCGCCGCCCCCGCTCTTGTCAACAAGTTCTCCCGATGGTGCTGTTGTCTTGAACCACAACCCTATTGTAAAACTGCCGCTCCCGAAGTCCAGACTCCCATCCGCTGGGTCTCCAACATCAACATAATCATCCACACCATCAAACGCCAGCGCAGCTGCAACCCGCCCGCTCGTCCACGCAGGACTTCCATATA
>CP070715.1:2352900-2355924 GCA_020350405.1 Planctomycetota bacterium | reverse complement strand
GGCGTAACAAATGAAAGACTCCAGGGCAAAAGCGGCATAAATAGCAAGCATAGGTATGACCGGCAGACGGTACCGTGCGGTCACAAAAAAAGCAAGAATGAAAATACAGTGTACCACAATCAAGCCCAACAGCAGCAAGTGTTTGCGCCACGCGTTAAAACTTAAAAACATACCCACAAGCCCAAGAGGGATTATCAATCCCGATGGAAAAGCGATTATCCTCTTCCATAACAGTATGCTCAATACAATTGAGTATCGGCGGAAGGCATACAGGTTGGCATTACGCGGGATCTCGCCCCCGTTAAAAAGGTGAAACAGTTTAAGCCCCATCAGCTTGATAAAATCCCCCGGCTTTTCAAAGATATGTCCAAGAGTCTGCCGAACAAGATACCTGCTCTGGCCGAAAGCACTCTCAATTCCCTTCCGGCCGGGCTCATCCATGATGCGATGGAAGTACATAAAATGTTCCGGATGATTGATGTTATTGACCTCGCGAAGCTCCAAATGGTTACCAAGATAGAAATTGATACCGAGGTTTGTCGCGATAGGTAGAAATCCGGTCGAGGCAAGCTGTTTTAAGCCCACCGGCTGCGGTTCTTTATCTACCAGCGCTCTATCATACCTGACATTATGAACGACCACCGGAAAGATGACAAGGCCCACCGGCAGCAGCAGGGCAACGGCATTCTTCCAAAACACCATCGCATCGGATTTGTCCGCGGGCTGCCACTTCTGACGCTGTGCCGTATACATCCAGAACAGAGCAATCGGAACAAACAACAGGATTGCCCCCCTGTTGATAGCGGATAAGCCAATAATCACTCCGGCCAGGGCCCACCAGACTGCATGCCTGCGCCGGGATGCAAAAAGTAACAGCCAGATTACCGATAGTCCCAAAAGCACATCAAGGCTGGCGGACAGCAGCTGACTATCAAAATAAACAAGCGTCCCGTACAAACAGCATATAACGGCCGCAGCAATCGGTACAAATCGACCGCTAAAGACGGCCCGTGCAATAAAATAAACGAGCACACAACTTAACGAGCCCAGTGTTAGATGAACGATTCTGAGAAAAGTGACGTTTTGTCCGGCTGTCCTGTAAAGTATGCCAAGGAACAATGGATAAAGGGGAGGCCAGCTAAAGACCTGTCCATCAGGCCAAGTCCCGTCCACAAAACCAACGGCCATCGTATGGTACTGCTGCGAATCGATGCCGCGGTAGTTATAAAACGGGACACCCATGTTTTCCGCCAAAAAGATTAGCCGCACCAACAGAGCGAAGCCAAGAATGCCAACCGGCACCCACCACAGACTTTTCATTGCCGATGTCTTTTTTCCTTGGCCCATAGACACTGGTTCCCTGTTTCGCTTCATGCCAATATAACGTTCGGCTTACCGGAGGCGCCTTGTCCTATCTCTCTTATCTCGACAAAACTTTGCAATGGAACGGTTCAAAAAGCACAAAAAACCGATTAATTATGGGTTTTCACAATAACATAATCTGCAAACAAGTCAAACCTAATCCCCCTCGACCGCGCCGGGTAGGCCGTGTTTATGAAGTTGCAGCTGGTACTCAATACCAATCACCGGTTATTTTCGCCCGGCGGTTCAGTGCGTCTCTAAGGTTACGGTGGGCATCCGGAAAGTTGGGATTGATTCGCAGCGCTTCGGTAAAGTGCTTGATGGCTTCGTCGAGCTTACGTTGCCGAACCAGAACACACCCGAAGTTATTGTGCGCATTGGCCAGATTAGGCTCGATTCGCAGTGCTTCGGTGTAGTGTTGTACGGCCTCAACCAATTTGCCCTGCCCGGCCAAGGCGTAACCAAGGTTATTGTGCAGGTCGGCAGAATTGGGGGTAATCTGCAGCGCTTCTGCATAGTGTATGATAGCTTTGTCAAGTTTACCCTGGCGCATAAACACGCCACCGAGATTGTAGTGTGCATCAGCATTGTCACGATTAATTCGAAGAGCCTCGATATAGTGTGTGACGGCTTCGTCGAGTCTGCCCTGGCGGGTAAGTGCCAAGCCGATATTGTAGCGCGCTTCGGCGAGACTGGCATTGATTCGCAACGCCTCCGCTAAGTGCCTGATGGCTTGGTTGTATCTTTGTTCGCGGACAAATACCACACCTAAGTTGTAGTGCGCATCAGCGTTATCAGGTTTGATTCGCAGCGATTTAAAATAGCTGGCTATGGCTTCGTCCAGCATACCCTGGTCATCATAAAGACCGGCGAGATAAAAGTACGATGCGGCCTTGTCGGACACAAGCTCAATCTTGTCCTGTATTGTTTGTATCTGAATTGAACGACACCTTTGCTTGAGCTGCTCGTCTGTTAAAAGCGCATAATCCAACGGATTGTCAGCACAATAACTCTCCATAAGCTTAAAGAAACGCTCCTTTTGCGGCGGCGTGGCAGCGGACAGGTCGACCATATTAGGAAACGGCTCATAAACCGAAAGGGCATAGGCGGCAAAATCAATTTGCGCATCCACATCTGATGTGACCAGGTCGATTACAGCTCTTGTTTGCGGACTCAGCCATTTTTCAGACTGGATAGCTTTATTTATCATCGGGTCACTGTGGTACATTAGCTTCGGTGCAGCAAATTCAAGCAGAGGCCGGCTATCTGTATTGACGGGCTCCCGGCCAAAAAGTGTCCGCAGGTCTTCAGATAGAACCAGTCTGTAAAGGAGTCTGGGTTCGGAGAGAGTTACGTTTCCTGACTGTTGGACACAGGACAATCTCCGCTCTGCAGTCTCGAGAGAAAGGCGGTTTTTGTCTTTGAATCCGACCAGTAGATAATCTTTGCCAAGGCCGGAAGGCTTTGTCAAGACTAAAAGGCTATTTGGAAAAACGCGGGCAAAGGTCCGGCCAATGAGGGCAAAGGTCGGCCAATCCATCTGATAGGAATGTACCCATTGGCAAAATATGCCGCCTTCGTTCAGTCTTTTCTCAACCAGAGTAAAAAAATCATGAGTAAAGAGGGTAGCAAGGCCAGCCATCCAGGGATTAGACGGCTCGG
>CP070715.1:2333691-2352800 GCA_020350405.1 Planctomycetota bacterium | reverse complement strand
CGGGGGACGTGTTCACCGCTAGAACAGGCAGACAGGGACATTTACTTAGTTTGACAGGAAGTCAGGGCGGCATTCAAAGATGTCGTTGGTATTTCCTCGATTATTAGGTTGGTGGATTTTGCGCGCCCAATCAGGGGCACAAGGCGCGATTGTTTGAGTCGAGATTGTGTGAAATTATTTTAATTTATTTGATGAAAGGAGAAGAACAATGTTTGCGCGAAAAAGGATTATTGTTATTGGAGCGGTTTTAGTATGTTTATTTTTGACGGGTGGATTAGCTTTGGCTGCGCCAAAGACTCCCAAAGAGGCGAAGCAGGTAGTTAAAGGGCTCCTTAAGGTGGACCGCAGACCCTTAGGTACAACTGTGGGTGATCAAATACGGGAGGTGGATACATTTACAGATCCGAAGGGAAAAGCGGTTTACTACGTTATATATTTAGACCCTTCTGGTTTTATCATTGTTCCAGCGGATGACTTAGTTGAGCCGATCATAGTAATAAGCTCTGAGGGCAGGTATGATCCCTCGGCTGATAATCCCCTTGGCAGTCTTGTTAGTGAAGACGTGCCAGCCCGTATTGCTGCCGCTCAAGCTGTTGAGGCATCTGCGTTTGGGCAGCCACTAAGAGGACACCTGAAGAAACATAAAGGGGCGATTGAACAAGCGAGTGCAAAGGCGAAGGATAAGTGGTTGAAGCTGCGAGAATTTGGGGCGAATGCAAAAAGCAACAAAGGGGGTCACGGCGTTGTTGGCAATGGTGGTGGCTACTTTGGCGACGGTTTGACGATTATCTCTGATGTTTGGGTGGCTCCGTTGGTTCAAAGCAAGTGGTCTCAAACGAATTTATTTTGTGATGGTAATCCTCTTGCCTGCTACAACTACTACACACCACCTTTTGACGAGCAGCACCCAGATGGTAGTATATACAATTATCCATGCGGGTGCGTGGCAACAGCGATGGCCCAGTTAATGCGGTATCATGAGCATCCTGCCGACGGGATAGGTGTAAGAGCGTACGGTATCCAGATCGATAGATGCGGGAATTCGCAAGTAGTTTATACACGCGGGGGCGATGGTGAGGGCGGACCTTACAACTGGGACCTGATGGAACTCGACCCTGCTTCAAATTGCGGTACGTTGACCGAGGCCCAGCGACAGGCAATTGGAGCGCTGTGCTATGATGCAGGCATATCTGTGGAAACGATGTACACTGCTGGCGGCTCGGGTGCTTGGTGTTACAAGCCGGATTTGCGGCTAACAGATTGTTTTGGCTATAGCAATTCCATCTTTGGAATAGTCCAGTTGCACGGGGGCCTTTATGGTGCCATTAATCCTAATTTGGATTCGGGCCATCCTGTCTTGTTCACCTCTACTGGTAACCCATCACATGAAGTTGTAGCGGACGGTTACGGGTATCACTTGTCAACTATTTACCACCATATTAATATGGGTTGGGGTGGGCTTAGCGACCTATGGTACCACCTGCCCAACGACGGAACCGGTCCAGGTGTCAATAGCTGCGTATATAACATATTCACATCGGGCAGCGGTGAGATCATAAGCGGTCGGGTTACTAGCGAATGTGGCCCAATGAATGGCGTGACGATTACGGCAGACAGAGATGGTGGTGGTCAGTATGCTACAGTAACGAACGATAAGGGTATCTATTTCCTAGCCAAGGTTCCTTCGGAATCTACTTATACTATTAATGCAACAAAGGCAGGTTATATTTTTGCTGAGCAAGTAGTGACTACCGCAAAGTCAACTGATTGGTGGCCGACAACGATAACAGGGAATCTCTGGGGCGTTGATTTTGTCAGGGAAGGAACGGCGATTGTTATAACCCCGTGCGACGACTTTAATTCAATACGCATCGGAGAGCAAAACCTATTTAGGCCCGAATGTATGACCTATACACTTATAAATGAAGGACAAAGGGCTTATCACTGGACAGCAACGAACGAGGAAAACTGGCTTGATATAGAGCCAGATCATGGTGTTGTTGCCGCAAATAAATCAGTAGATGTGAATGTTTGTGTTAATTTAGATGTATATGACCTTCCCGAAGGTTCTCATCACGGATCAATTATCTTTACGAATACCGATAATGGTAATATTCATGAACGCGGCGTTAACCTGACGTATGATTTAAATGTAATATATAACCTCACAATTGAACCTAACGATGACTTTGAAACAGTCCGCTTGGGCGAATCAGGGTCGTTCAGAAAAGATTGTATGATCTATACTCTTACGAACTATGGAAATACACTTATTGACTGGGTTGCATCAAGTACTGAGGATTGGCTTGATATTGAGCCCAACGGTGGCAGTTTGGATATTGATGAATCAATTGATGTATCTGTTTGTGTTAATTCAAGCGCATATAATCTGGCTAAGGGTTCTTATTTTGACATGGTTACTTTTGCGAATAGCACGAGCGGAGGATCCGATGAACGAGAGGTTTGCCTGCATTATGTGGACGATCATCTAACAGAAGTGTTCGACTTTTCTGACCTTGATTTAGAACATAAGACATTTACTTTCTATCCGGATGGGTCATCCGATTTTTACGGTGTATGCCGAGGGGAAGCGACTGGATTCCCAACAGACCCAAATGGGGGTGAGAACATTTGGTTTAGCGAGCCATTTGAATATTCTTGGTACGAGATACCTCTTGCCGATGGTGTCGAGGTTTCACTGTATGGCGTTGACTATTCTTGTATTTACTTAAGCGGTAACGGCTCTATTGTGTTTGTAAGCGGTGTGGATCCATGTAACATTCAGGTAGAGGGTCACTTTGAGGTGCCGAGGATATCGGCTTTATATAGCTGGCTTGCGCCGTGGGATGGTGGAGAGATCAGCTACAAACAGCTATCAGATAAGGTTGTGTTAACGTTTGCTGATGTTCCTGAGTGGGGTTGGCCTGATAATTTGAACAGCTTCCAAGCAGAGATATTTTTCGATGGCAGGATACGGATTACGTATTTGGACGTGGCGTTGTTCTGGCAAAGCGCGGTATGGCCAGCTATTGCTGGACTGTCAGAGGGAAGTGGTGTTCCGGCCAACTTTTTTGAAAGTGATTTGACTGCTTATGAAACACGGTTGCCACGTATACGAAACATCAATAAACAGACATGGCACCCATATATCCAAGATGCCATCGATAAAGCTGATGATTTCGATTTTATTGAAGTTTCTGAAGGTACCTACTATGAGAGTATTGACTTTGGTGGTAAGTCTGTTGAGCTGAGTAGTACTGAGCCGGGTAACTGGGACGTGGTGTCAGCGACGATAATTGACGCTAATGGAGCGACACAGGCAGTAGATGCAGAGGCTAATGGAGTAGTGAGTGGTTTTACAGTTACCGGCGGGACTTATGGGGTGTATTGTGATATGGCTAACCTGACAATACATGGCTGCATTATTAAAGGAAACACTTCAGCTGGGGTATACGGCAGCGGTGGCTCGGCGAAGATAGAAAATAACAAAATCTATGAGAATGGGAGCTATGGAATAAATTGTTATGCGTCAAGCGCAGAGATCAAAAGTAATTGGTTTTATCGCAATGAGGAGGGGCTACGATTTGAGGGGATAACGGGCACACCCACGGTGGTGCGGAACAATACGATTGTGTATAACAGCAAGAGAGGAATATGGAGCCAGGGAGGTGCTACGAGCCCGATTATCAGTAACTGTATTATCTGGGGCAATGATAATGATCTAGCTGGCTGCGTTGCGACATACAGTTGTATTTCAGAGTGCAATGATGTAGGGGATGCAAACGTTACGCACAATTTGTGCGACACGCCTTGCTTTGTTGATATCGATGGAAATGATTTTCACATTGGGCCAAACTCGCCGTGTATTGATGCAGGCGACCCCAACGGTGATTACAGTGGCGAGCTGGACATTGATGGTCAGGAGCGTGTTATCGGCCCGAGTGTGGACATTGGTGCAGATGAGATGGTTGCGGTCATTACCGATGTTAACGAGCTGCAGGCGATGAAGGACGATTTGGACATGTACTACTGCTTGGGCAACGATATAGACGCTTCTGCAACAAGCGGCTGGAATAGTGGTGCAGGATTTGACCCTGTCGGCAGTGAAGCTACGCCTTTTACCGGTATATTTGACGGACAAGGGCACACGATAACAGACCTGTACATAAACAGGCCTTCACAAGGGCATGTTGGTTTGTTTGGTTTGACTATGTACGCTGCAATCAGGGATGTTAACGTAGCAGATGCCAATGTGACCGGCCTTGGCGGAACAGGGATTCTGGTAGGTTCGGGCAGGTACTCAAAGGTTGATCGGTGCTGCTCATCCGGGACTCCTAGAGGAACGGCCTCGGACCAAGGTCCAATAGGAGGGTTAATGGGCTCCAGTATCTGGGCTGATACAGTCGTTTCGAGGTGTCATTCGTCTGCAGATGTTTCTGCTATCGGCGCCTATCCCACAACAAATCGGTCGGGGGGCTTAGTTGGTCTGAATAGTAAGGGGAGTATCATAATCGACTGCTATGCAACCGGGAAAGTGTCGGGCAAGAGGAAGATTGGCGGTCTTGTAGGCGATAATACGTGGGGTTCTTATGGCGGGTACATCAAGAGGTGTTATTCGGTGGGGGAGGTGACGGCAACCGGCGGTACAGGCGGCGGTCTTGTTGGTTATAACTACCAAGGCGGTGTCACGTATGATAGCTACTGGGACGTTAACACATCCGGGTGGTCGACGAGTTATGGGGGGACGGGGAAGACCACTACAGAGATGATGGACGTGAATACATTTGAAGACTGGGATTTTGTGAACGTCTGGGATATTAACGATGGTAACAGCTATCCTTACTTAAGGGAGTGATACTTTTGTGGGAAAAATAGCAGATTAGATTTGAAGCTGGACAGTTGGTGATTTTGTCGGATGGCTGGTTTAAGGGACGGCTGACGTGTATCAGTCGTCCCTTTTTGTATTGGGGGGTGAGGTATGAAAGCGAGGGGCGGGCGGGACATATTATTCAACTGCTGGAGTAGACAAAGAGATAGGGCGACTGCCACAGCTGGGGGCTGTCAGGAGTTCAATAGGAGGATAGACGATATTCGGGTGTATAACAGGCTTTTGAGCGGTGAGGAGGTTGAGGAGCTTTACGAGGCAGGGTCCGGGATGTAGATTATAAATGATAATCGCGCTTGCGCGTTGCGTAAGGTTGACTTTTTTCGGTGGCCAGACCCTGCGACTACGCGGCGCTACGCACGGCTGCGCTCAGGATGACGTACGGCGTTTGGTCCTGGTCGGGCTAACGGGGAAGCTTTCGAAGGGGAATGTAAAAGGGGGAGAGATAGGAAGTCGGGTGTCCAAGGAAACGCCAGGTGGGTATCATGGGAGGAACTGAGAAGTGAGGAGTAAGGGTGGGAAGAGCAGGATGCCCCCGACGGCGCGGGGTCGGGGCTAAATCCTAACGCCTTTGAGGGCAGGCGTGGGGAACCCCCGGCAGAGCCGAGGGCTAAACGGTAAGGAAGCGCTTCGCGGGTTTTTTTTGGGTCCCGGAGTTGCGGGTCCGTGGCAGCTGACCCTCAGGGGCTTCGGTCCGCTTGGGGGGGCATGCAGGCGGCCGCAGAGAGATAGGCCCCCATTTAGAGCCCCATGCACTATAGGCAATGGGGCAGGTGCAGGCAAGCGGGGTGAAGGCGGGTGCATTATGTTTTGATTGTTTTTTCGATGGATAGGGCGGTGATGTAGTCGGGGAGTTTGTTGAGGGTGGGTTTGGCCTGGTAGGCGGAGATTATTGATCTGTCGGGGAAGGCGCCTACCTGAGCTATTAGCTCAGTTGCGAGCTGGGGGAGCTGGTCATCGGAGAGGCCTTGTTGGGTGAGTTCGGCGGCGGCATCTTTTAATTTTTGGAATTCGGAGCGGCTATCGTAGAAGTTCAGCTGTAGCTCGAGTTCCTGGGCCAGGCCGGAAGGAATACGGTCGACGGTATACTGGACGCCGATGGGGTTGTACATTTCGATTCTTTCGGCGATGAAGGCGAGGCAGGCTTCGAGGTAGGCGTCATATTTGTTACGGTTGAAACTGCCGAAGCTACGGTTTTTAAGCTCTTCGCGGAGGAGGTTTTCTGCGGTTTCGGTCAGGCGGGGCTTGTTTTCGACGAGGAGATCGTGGAGGGCTTCGTAGTAGGCATTCAGAAGTAAGCTTGTTTGGTTCATTGGCGCGTCACCTCGCTGCCTTCAGTGGTAGTTTAGGCAGTGTATGAGGTTGAAGCGGTTTCGCCGCCCCGGCCGGTCCAGTTTGTGTGGAAGAATTCGCCGCGAGGCTTGTCAACCCGCTCGTAGGTGTGCGCGCCGAAATAGTCGCGCTGGGCCTGCAGGAGGTTGGCGGGGAGTCTCTCGTGGCGGTAGCCATCGTAGTAGGTCAGGGCCGAGGTCATGGCAGGTACGGGGATGCCGAACGGGATGGCGGTAGTAACAACGCGCCGCCAAGAACCCTGGGCCTTTTCGACGGCATCTTTGAAGAAGGGGTCGAGGAGCAGGTTGTCGAGGTCGGGATTTTTATCGAAGGCATCTTTTATTTTTCCGAGGAAGACCGAGCGGATGATGCAGCCGCCGCGCCACATAAGGGCGACGCCGCCGTAGTTGAGGTTCCAGTTGTATTCGGCGGCAGCGGCATGCATGAGCTGGTAGCCCTGTGCGTAGCTTACGATTTTGGAGGCGTAGAGTGCCTGACGGAGGTCGTTGATGAACGCGTCCTTGTCGCCGGTAAATTCTGGTTTGGGCCCTGAGAGGACTTTCGAGGCAGCGACACGTTTTTCCTTTAGTGCAGACAGGCAGCGAGCGAAGACGGCTTCAGCGATGAGGGTCAAGGGCTGGCCGAGGTTGAGTGCCTCGATGCCGGTCCACTTGCCGGTACCTTTCTGGCCGGCGGTGTCGAGGATGAGGTCGATTACCTCGTTGCCATCTTCGTCTTTATAGGCAAGGATGTCGCGTGTAATCTCGATTAGGTAGGAGTTCAGCTCGCCCTTGTACCATTCGGCGAAGACATCGTGCATCTGCTGGTTTGTCAGGCCGAGGGCCTCTTTCATGAGCTGGTAAGTTTCGCAAATCATCTGCATGTCACCGTACTCGATGCCGTTGTGGACCATTTTGACGAAGTGTCCTGCTCCGTTTTCGCCGACCCAGTCGCAGCATGGTTCGCCGTCGTCGGTTTTTGCGCAGATGGCCTGGAAGATGGGTTTTAGGTGCTGCCAAGCCTTTGGCGAGCCTCCGGGCATAATTGACGGGCCGCGGAGCGCTCCTTCCTCACCGCCGGAGACGCCGGTGCCGATGTAGAGTTTGCCTTTGCTCTCGACGTATTCGGTTCGCCGGATGGTGTCGGGGAAGTGGCTGTTTCCGCCGTCGATGATAATGTCACCATCTTCGAGGGCGGGCAGAAGTTGTTCGATGAAGGCATCGACGGGTGGACCGGCCTTCACCATGAGCATGACCTTGCGGGGAGGTTTTAGATTTTCGGCAAGCTGTTCGATGGATTTGCAGCCGATGATATTTTTTCCCTTTGCCCGGCCGTTGATGAAGTTGTCAACTTTTGCAACGGTGCGGTTGTAGCAGGCGACTGTGAAGCCCTTGCTTTCCATATTGAGGATAAGGTTCTCACCCATTACCGCCAGGCCAATCAGGCCGATATCCGCTTTTGCCATTTTGTATCACCCCTTTCAGGAATCGTATTTCGTTTTATTGGTCGGGAATCGTTGGTATAGTTCCATCAGCGAGTCTGTAAAGTTGTTCGCCGGCGTTTTGTACGAGCAGTATGCCCTTGTCTTCTTTATTTCGGTAATTGGGTATATCAATCTGGTCCGGGTTTATATAGCCCAAGTTTACATCCCGGCAACGCTGCCTGTCGATGCCGGTAGCCAGTGCGACATTGATTCTCGGCCTTTCGATGCCGTCGGTATAAGTGCCGATGCCTTTGACGTGTGTCGAGTGAGCCAACACGGCCCGCGGGATATCGGTGAATTTATCCATTTGTTTTAGAAAGTAATCTCGCGTGTGATAGCCGATTTTATCAATAAATTTTCCGTGTGTGAAGGAGATTTCATCGATGTGCGGGGCGTAAATGATGAGGGTTCCGCCGTCTGCGATGACGGGTTCGAGTTTGTACATGACTTTTCCTGCCGTCCACATGTCGTCGTACATCTTAGGTGCGATACCGAGGACGGTTTTAAAGGGTTTGGTCTTATAGACGATATGGACCTTATCCGAGAGCTCAGCGGCCTTTTCCCAGGCTTCGGCGCAGTCGCCGATGAACAGGCCCTTTAGTTTGTCTTCGATTGCCACTATTGCAAAGAGCTTATGGGGCATCTTTATAAAGGAAGCGGCTTTCTCGACCACGCCCCTGGTTGGTGTCTGAATGTTGCCGTTGATGCGAGGGTTTGTGATGACGGCGCCGAGCCAGTGAAAGAAGTTTATTATTTCGGCGCCTGCGATTCCGGGGAAGATGTACTTGTGCCCGCCGGAGAAGCCCACGACCTCGTGCGGGAATACAGGGCCCAAGATGAAGAACTCATCGTAATCGAAAATCAATTTGTTGACGGCCACATCAACCTGTTCGGAGAACAGGCCATTACTTATCTGTTCGATTTCGGCGGCGGAGATTTGGCCGATGGAAGTAAATGTTTCAGGCTTTAGCCATTCATGGTTGAAGAAGTTTACGGATGCGTATGTGGTTTTGCGTTGTTTGGCGGTCATCGACAGCCTGGTGCAGATTTGGTGGGCGCCCATCGGTTT
The DNA here is from genome assembly GCA_020350405.1 of Planctomycetota bacterium. Lineage (GTDB taxonomy): Bacteria > Planctomycetota > Phycisphaerae > Sedimentisphaerales > Anaerobacaceae. Next base: position 2,344,031 of record CP070715.1, on the reverse strand, counting down.
ATGTGTGCCGGAAGCAATCAGGACATCAAGGGCCTTTGCTTTCTGGTCGAGACAGGCATAAATGACTTTGAATATCTGACCTACGGGGCCGGAGCGAGTGTTGTCGGGAACAATCACTAAAACCCGTTTGCCCGTGTAGTCATTCTGAGCGAAGAATTCGGCGACTGCCTCATCGGCCTGGCTGTCGCGGAGGAAATCCTCTTCGGTTTGTCTTTCAATGAGCATTTTATTTTTCCCAAGGCGGTGTTTCTGGCAGGTGCGCGTCAAATTCTGCAATTAGTTTTTCTTCGTAGCTTCCAGCGTACTGGCCTTTGATGAACATATCCAGGGCCTCATCGTGGAACCTTTTCCAGCTTTGGGTTTCCTCGCCGGGGATGATTGGGTAAAAGAGGGCGTTATTTGCCTTGGCGGCCCTCATGTCGCCGGGGGCGTCGCCTATCATCAGGACGTGGTCTTTTTCATACCTTCCGGCCGTGGCGTAGCTGAGGTGTTCGGCTTTTTTGCCCATTTCCTGGCCGGCGATGACATGGGCGTATTTTGCGATGTCGTGCTCGGCCCACTCTCGGGCGAGTGCTTCACAGGGTGTGGCTGAGACAACAATGATATCGGCCAGGGGCTTTATTTTTTCGAGGGCCTCGCGAACGTATGGGAAGGGGGGCATGTCTTTTACGATTTCTTTTATGGACCAGTTGACACGTTCACTCCAGTCGAGTGCATTTTGGAGTTCGCGTTTTGCATCGGTGTCTGAGGCAGCATCAATGGCCTGTTTAAGGCCATCATTGCTAAGCGTGCTCTTCGGGTTGTCGACCCAGGCGAAATAGTGGGGGAAGTCGGGGACCTGAAAATTGCGAGCTTTGACCATCGGATGAGATGGAAGAAGCTCCGAGATGATGCGCTTTGTCGTTTTGTGACGGTTTGCGCCGCGTGTTTTAGAGAACAGGTCCGCAAACTCCTTGCACTGACGGGCGGCCTCAGCGACCGGCTGTAAGCCGAAGTAAGCAATCATCCATGGGCAGAAGCATTCGCGCTGCTTGATTCCCATAGTGTCGAAGACGGCGCCGTCCGAGTCGATGCCGATGAAGAATTTCTTTGTTGGCTTAAACTCTTTTAGCGGTTTTGCGGGGTGGGTCATTTTAGTCTCCTGAAAAATTTACACTCCGCTGAAGGCGGAAAATCCACCGTCGATGGGAATGACGGTTCCTGTGACGAATCTTGCGGCATCGCTTATGAGCCACAAGACAGTTCCGACCAACTCTTCGGGGTTGCCGAATCTTGCCATAGGCGTATGGTCGATTATGGTTTTGCCGCGAGCGGTCAGCTCGCCGGTCTTCTCATCGGTCAAGAGGAAGCGGTTTTGCTCGGTGAGAAAGAAGCCGGGCGCGATGGCGTTGACGCGGATACTATCCGAATAGTTTTGGCACATGTGGACGGCCAGCCATTGCGTAAAGTTGCTGACGGCCGCCTTGGCGGCAGAGTAGGCGGGGATTTTTGTCAGGGGACGAAAGGCGTTCATACTGGAGATATTTAATATAACTCCGCCGTCGTTCTTGGCAATTTCGGCGCCGAAGACCTGAGACGGCAGGACGGTGCCGATGAAGTTCAATTCGAAAACCGAGCGGACAGCATCTGTCGGCAGGTCGAAGAACGATAGGTCTGGGGAGGTGGTGGCATCTTTTCTGTTGCCGCCGGCCCCGTTTATCAGTATGTCGACCCTGCCGAACTCAGCGATTATTTTGTCCCTCGCAGCCTCCAAGGTATCCTTCTTCAGAACATTGCACTTTATGGCGATTGCGGCGCCGCCGTCGGCTTTAATTTCCTCGGCCACCTCCTTCGCGGCATCTTCCGCAAGATCCAGGACGGCAACTTTTGCGCCGGCCTTAGCGAGGGCCCTGGCTATTGCGCCACAGAGAACACCGCCTGCGCCGGTAATTGCAACGACTTTATCCGTCAGATTGAATAATTCTTTCATTTTACTCTGTCCTTACAGTTTTATTCCATAAAGATAGGTCTTATGTGCCGTTTGTAAATATTTTCTGTTACGTTCGGCGATATAATGTCACGGTATTTTTCGAGTGCGCCAAGAAAATCATCACCCATCTCAGCGGCGATTTTGTAAGCTACGTGCAGAAGCTGACGGAGATGCGGGTTGTAGTCACTGGAGGACTGGTCATGACATAATCTGCTTGCGAATTCGGCGCCGCTCCAGTGGTCGACAACTTCGGGTTCGGGTAGCTTATCTTTGTCAATATCGACGACCGCAGCGTATGGGGCGCATAGTTCGTCGAATCGTGAGCATGCCTTAGCGTAGATTTGTCTGGCGGTTGATAAGCCATCCGGGCCAGCGACAGCGAGGGCGGCAAGTTCTTCCAACCAGGTTGTTCCGGCGGTCTTTATGTGCAGGCCCGCGTTAAATTTCTTCAGGGCCTTGTTTATCGATGGGTAGATAGAGAACTTATCGCTGCCGGAATGTATACTCAGTTTCAAGTTCTCAGGCAGAGAAAATTCACTAATCGCAAAGTCAATAACCGCTAAATCCTGCTCGAACTCTTCTACAAACTTATCGACATCGCCGACGTAGTCAACACCCTTGTTGAACCGGCCCGTGAATTTCGGGGCTATCGTCTGAGCAAGGATACCCTCGTCGGCGATGGCGGCAAGGATAAGGAACAATTCAAGGGGCGTTTGCGGCCGGTCGGCCTCATCCATTGAAACTTCAGTAACAAAATTGTCTGGTCCTTTGGCGGCTTCAATATGCCGATAGATTTGGCCGGCCTTTTTCACGGCCGAGAGGAATTGGCGTGCGACCGCCCGAATTTGCTCTTCTGTAATATCCAAGGTTCTATCAGTGTTGGGAATCGTCAGGGAGCCAAGATACTTTCTACAATGGTCGGTGAAAGCGGTAATGCCTTTTTCATCAGCAGGCCCGCCGATGAAGTCGGCGACGTCAATAGTAAAAAAATCGCTTGAACCGATAAACATATCGACATTGCTGAGGTTAATGTGGTCCGCATCCACATAATACGAATCATTCCAGCCGAGTGCCTTAACAGCTGCATCCGCTTCGACACGGACATCGGCTGGTTCAGTATTGGTTATCATGTGTTCGCGGTGAGATTTGTTCCAAGCAGGGGTGATACTTACGCCGCTATTCTTTGCGTCGATTATGGCCTGCAGCAGGGCTTTGCCCTGTCGGGCAAATCTGTCACCAAGTCCAAATGAATATTTTTCCAAAATCATATCTGGATTTAAACCACAAGCATCTTTGTAATGTTGGGGCGCTGCTACATATATTTTGACAACTTTTTTTCGAGGGGTTTTCTTTCGAACCTCATAAAGACGGGCAGTCCGTCATCTCCTATAGCGATTGGCGCCTCGCCTCTAACCAAGGGGCGAACGTAATCGCGCATCGCATCGGTTATATGATTGCCGCTGTCGTTTATGTACTCGGGCGGGACCTTCTTTTCACCATTGGCAACGTCTCTAAGTTCTGCAAGGCCTGTGGTGCATTTGTATTCGGGCTCATCCTGTCGAACGAGGGTTATCATTTTGCCATTTTCACCGTCAAGAGCGACTTCGACCGCCATCTGGCCACACATATAGGCCTCGTTGACGTCAGTCAGTGAGGCAAAGTGCATGGCGCTTCGCTGGTTTGTGCCGAGCTTATTGCAGCGGGCCTTTATGCCGACCTGGTCTTCGATGACGGCTTTGAGCATATCGGCTACGCCGCCAAGCTGCAGATGGCCAAAGGCATCGGTGCCGAATGCGCCCTTGTCGGCGGTTATATATTCGCCTTTTTCATTTTTTAGTCCTTCACCTGCGACAATAAAGACCCTTCTAAACTCTTTGAGCACGTGCTTGACGTCGCTGACCAGTTTGTCAAATGAGAAGGGCACCTCGGGCACATATATAAGATGCGGCGCATCTTCAGGGCAACGTGCGGCGAGTCCGGTTGCCGCAGCAATCCAGCCGGCGTTTCTACCCATTGCCTCGAATATGGTGCATGTGTCGTGGGTGTATAATGCTTCGGTGTCTCTGCCCGCCTCCATCGCACACGTAGCGACGTATTTTGCGACGCTGCCGTAGCCGGGGCAATGGTCGGTGAAGGCGAGGTCGTTATCGACGGTCTTTGGAATACCGATGCAGACCAGCTCGTAGCCGCTGTCGGCGGCGAGTTTGTTGACCTTGTCGGCGGTGTCCATTGAGTCGTTGCCACCGGCATAAAAGAAGTAGCGGATGTCGTGGGCGCGGAATACGTCGAGTATTCTCTCGAAGTCGGCCTCGGATTCTTCGAGCGATTTTAGTTTATACCTGCACGAACCGATGGCGGCGGCGGGCGTCCGCTTTAATGCCTCGATAGTCTCGGGTTTCTCGGTGGAGATGTCGAACAGGTCTTCGTTCAATACGCCCAGTATGCCGTTGGTTGCGCCCAATGCGCAGCCGATTTTGCCTGACTTGTGTGCCTGTTGGATTACTCCACAGGCGCTTGAATTAATCACCGCGGTCGGCCCGCCGGACTGGGCCACGACGGCGTTCGGATTTTTGGCCATTTGTCTTGCTCCTGTAAATTTTCACTTGCTTAGCAACAAGATAGTCTACCTGATTTTTGACCCCGGGGCAAACCCGCAGGAATTTATCCTGCGTTGACCACTTCGACCATAACCTGTAAGTTTTCAATCGGTGTCCCGGGAGAGACGCCACCGCCAGCCGATATCACCAGAGGGCCGAAATCAGCGACCTTTTGCAGCAAGTCCTGCGCGGCCCGGCGAACCTCGTTGGTTGAGCCGCGAACGAGGACATCAAGCGGAGGGACGTTTCCCATCAGCACAATATCCGGCCCGAGAAGTTCCCTTGCCAGTTCTACATCAATTTCGTGACTGAAATTAAACACATCCATACCTATAGTTGAAAGGCCCCGGAATACACTCTCATTAGGAGTATCGTTGTGGTAGATGTGAATCAAATCAGGGAAACTGTCGAATATCCGGCGCAGAAAAGGCAGGGCGAATTTCTCGGCATCGTCAGGACTTAACATGCCGACAACATCATCAAGAACCAACACGCCGATCGGATTATCCATCCTTTTAAGCTGGCACTGGAGCCAGCGAATGCATAAATCGGTGGTTTTTTCCAGCAGGCAGAGGCAGTTTCCGGGCTTGGTCTTTGTGGCAAGCAGCATCTCTGTTACGCCGAGCAAATGTGAAGCAACGGCAAGCGGCCCTCTCGCGGCGGCCATGCGCGGGGCGAGTCCCTTTGGCTCCAGTGCAGGTATAACCGACTCATATTGTTTGAGGATAACAGGCATAAGGCCATCTGTTTCCGGGTCGGGCACATCCGCTTCAAGCAGAGCCGGCAGTCCGCCCGGGCAATGGCTTATGGCCGGTGGGGAATCCGAACTCCATTGAATTGATGCGCCCCATCCGCTCGGCTCGGCAGCCATTCCGAATTCGACCCAGGCGCCCGGCATAAAGGCAACGCCGGGCAGGTCTTCAAGGACCTTGAAATAGACATCGAGCCAGCATTGGCGGTCGAAATAGAAATCAAGTGTGCTGACACCGGCATAGCCCGGCAGCCACGGCGAGTCAACGATGAGCGCAACCATTGTGCGGTCTTTTGTCTTGCTGCGCACTATGCCTTCGAACTCAGCAAGTGTTTGTTGATAAGGCTTTTGTTCCATTTAGGCGCGTGTATCTTCTATAATTATTTTATAAAGCCAATCAATCGCGGTAGCATCAGTGAAATCCGCGGCGCATAAGTACATATCAAGAGGACAACAATCATAGCTGCGAAAAAGGGGAGCAAGTGGCGAATTATTTTGGTCACGGTTGTATTAGCAATTCCGCAGCCGAGGAACAGGCACGTGCCAACCGGCGGAGTGCAGAGCCCGATGCACAAATTCATAATCATAATTATGCCAAAATGCAGGGGATGAATGCCGAGATTCCTGACTACCGGTAGAAAGATGGGGGTAAAAATCAGGACCGCGGGGGTCATATCCATAAACGTGCCAACAGCAAGCAATATAAGATTTATAATAAGCAGGATAGCTACTTTATTATTAGTTAAGCCGAGTAAAAAGGCACTGATATCCTGTGGGATGTTCTGGTAAGCCAGGAACCAGCTCATTGCCATTGAAGTGGCGATTAAAATCATCACGACCGCAGTGGTAACCGCACACTGGAGTACTATAGCCGGCAAATCCTTTATTTTCACTTCCCTGTAAACAAAGACCGACAGAATGAAGGCGTAAACAACGGCAATGGCGGAGGCCTCGGTTGCGGTAAATATGCCGCCAAGAATTCCTCCCAATACAATGATTACGAGCAGCAGGGCGGGGACAGCTTTTACGAAGCGTACCACGCCATCCTTAAATCCGAAACGCTCACCCCTGCCGTAGTTGCATCGGGCCGAGATTATGCCGGCGACCACCATAAGCGCCAATCCCACAAAGATTCCAGGCAGGATGCCGGCGATAAAGATGGCGGCGATGGAAACCATTCCGCCGGTTGCAAGGGAGTAAACAATCATTACGTTGCTTGGCGGAATCAGAAGGCCGGTGGTTGCGGCGGTGATGCTGGTCGAAGCATTGAAGTCCCTGTGATATCCCATTTTATTCATCAAAGGAATCATAAACCCGCCGACGGAAGATACGGCCGCCGCCGCCGAACCCGAGATGGAGCCGAAGAGCATACAGGTCATAATATTGACAAAAGCCAGTCCGCCACGAAATCTCCCGACTATAACATTGGCAAAATCGATTAGGCGTCTTGCAATCCCGCCGCGTCCCATTAACAGGCCGGACAGGATGAAAAAGGGTATCGCCAGCAGTGCGAAGCTGTCTATGCCGGTAGCCATCTTCTGGGCTATTATCAGAAACGATGGGAGACTGCCGATTACGAGAACACTGAGCAGGGTTGAGATACCCATGCAAAAGGCTACGGGGACGTTTAGTACCAGCAACAGAATGAAAGTTACAATCAACACCGAAATGGCTATCGTGGGCGTGTCCATAAATAGTCTCCTCAATCCATTGCGGCCGCTGATTCAAAGTCGTGCGGCTGTTCAATGTATTTACCTTCGATAAGTGCGACGATTCTTTCGATAAGAAACTCTGCGCTGTACAGGACGAGGAACAAACCGCTGATAGGCAAGGCCAGATACACATGCCACATCTTTAAGCCCACCTTAGCCCCCAAAGCCGGTGGGACTTGATTGGTCTGCATAGTAATCCTGACAAGGTTGATACCTCCTATCACGAGGACAAGCAGTGAAAACACGGCCACACAAAAAAACACAAATACCTCGGTGTAGAGGCGTCTTTTGGCTGAGAACTTCAGAACAAAATAGTCAATCCCCAAATGTGCACCACGATTGAGAGCTACAGAGGCACCGAGTAGGCCAACCCAAATCATCAAGAATGTTGCCAACTCCTCCGTCCAGTCGCTCGGGTCCCTCAAGACATACCGCGTGAAGACCTGCCAGACAACATCCACGACCAGGACGCCCATAGATACGGTGACAAGCACTTCCAGGCTGTGGTCCAGAATTTTTTTAAGCTTAGAGAACATGTGCTATTGGACTTGTTTAATTCTGTTTGCCAGTTTGCCTATTTGTGTGCCTTCGAATTCGTCCCACATTGATTTTACGGCGTCGCGGAAGGGCTTTTTGTCCGGCCGGATTATTATCACACCGGCTTTCTCGACCTGCTGGAGGTTTTCTTTTTCCTTCTGAGCCCAGAGCTGTCGCTGGAAGGCAACGGACTCATCGGCAGCCTGCTGGAGGATAGTTTGAAATTCCGGCGAGAGTTTATTCCATACCACGGTGCTTATCAGCAGGACATCCGGCGGGCGGGTGTGCTCGTCAAGAATATAATACTTACAAATTTCATAATGAAGAGAAGTATAGAAACTGGGCGGATTATTTTCGGCGCCGTCCACAACGCCTTGCTGCAAAGAAGTATACAGCTCGCCCCAGTCAATAGGGGTGGCGGAGGCACCCATAGCCTCAATCATTTTGATGGCCATATTACTTTTCTGGACGCGAATTTTCATTCCGGCCAGGTCAGACGGCGTGTTGATGAGTCTGTTACGGGTATAGAAACTGCGCGCGCCCGCATCATAAAAGCACAGACCTTTGAGACCGACACTTTGGCCGGCGGCCAGAAGCTCTTTTCCTATGGGGCCGAGCAAGACCCGCCAATAGTGCTCCGAGTCTCTAAAAAGATAGGGCAGGCCGAGGACCTTAACCTGAGGGATAAAGCTTTCCAGCGGCGACGAGGAGGTCTTGGTCATATCCAAGGCGCCTATCTGCAGCTGCTCGATGCACTCTCGCTCGGAGCCTAGTTGCTCACTGGGATAAATATCCATCCGAAATCTACCTGCGGACTTTTCTTCGACCTTCTCCCCCATAAATACCATAGCTTTGTGGACGGGGTGGTTTGTATCCAGACCGTGAGCCAGTTTTAACACCTTCACATCTGGAGACTTCTTGCCACACCCTGAAAAGGTCCCAAGACTCAAACATGCGACGAGTGAACAACAAATAATGACTTTTTTCACGAAACCTCCTGAACCAGGAAATAATTTAAATGATTTTCTTCATAATCTCTTAATCTATCAAATTACCCTCTGTCAGTGTCAAGACGCTATTAATCGCAGGTGCAGGCATTATAAATAAAATGTGGGCAAAGACAAGGAATGAGAAAATTTGTGCTTGCATATTGAATATACCCATAAACCCAAAAGCAATTAGTGGGTCGGATGGTATGAAATCGGGGCGACAGGACTTGAACCTGCGACCTCTTGACCCCCAGTCAAGCGCGCTAGCCAAACTGCGCCACGCCCCGTATAAACGACAGTATTCTAATATAAAAACAGTGAGCAAATCAAACTTTTTTAATTATTGGCCCTGCATCTTTTTCTGGAAGAAAAGGGCTTTTTGGAGGCTTTCGCGGGCAGCCTTGAAACTGGGTCTGATTCGCAGCGCTTCATTAAAGTGCTTTATGGCCTCATCGAACTTACGCTGCCGAGCCAGCGCGACACCGAAATTATAGTGTGTATCCGCGAAGTCAGGCTTGATTTGCAGCGCTTTGGTATAGTATTTGATGGCCTCATCGAGCTTGCCCTGTCTGGCCAAAGCGTAGCCGAGGTTATTGTGTGCATCAGCAAAATTGGGGTCGATCCGCAATGCTTCTGTAAAGTGCTCTATGGCCTGGTCAAATTTCTTCTGTCTGCTAAGAACGCCACCCAGATTACTGTGCGCTTTGGCATTGTCAGGTTTGATTCGCAGCGCTTCGGTAAAGTGCATAATGGCCTCGTCGAGCCTGCCCTTGCTGGCCAGAGCATATGCCAACTCGGTGTGTGCCATGGCGAAGCCCGGCCTGATTCGCAGAGCTTCGGTAAAGCGCATAATGGCCTCGTCGAGCCTGCCCTTGCTGGTCAAAGAATACCCGAGATTGTAGTGCACCTCAACATTATCAGGGTCGAACTGCAGTGATTTAGAATAGCTGGCTATGGCCTCATCCAGCACACCCTGGTCATCGTAAAGATTGGCAAGATAAAAGTAGGACACAGCCTTGTCGGGCATAGAGTCAATCCTTGCCTGTATTGCTTCTATCTGAATTGCGCGACACCTTTGCTTAAGCTGTTCATCCTGGAAAAAGGAATAATCTAACGGATTGTCAGCACAATAACTCTCCATAAGCTTAAAGAAACGCTCCTTTTGCGGCGGCGTAGCAGCGGAAAGAACGACCATTTTGGGGAACGGCTCATAGACCGAAAGAGCGAAGGCAGCGAAATCAATCTGTGCATCTACATCTTCTATGAGCTGCCGAATCATATTTATTGTCTCTGGCATCAGCCATTTTTCAGAGAGAATGTTTTTACCGATCATTGGGTCAGCATGGTGCATCAGTTTCGGCGCAGCAAACTCAAGCAGAGGCCAGTTGTCCGTATTGACAGGCCCCTGGCCAAAAAGTGTCCGCAGGTCTTCAGATAGAACCAGTCTGTAAAGCAGTCTGGGGTCGGAGAGAGCAACATTTTCCGATTGCTGGATGTAAGATATGTTGCGCTGTGCATTTTCCAGAATCAGCTTACTCTTGCCCTTAAATCCGACCAGGAGGTAATCATTGCCGATAGTAGAAGGCTGGGTCGACGCCAGGAGACTGGTCGGAAAAACCCGCGTAAAGGTCTGGCCAATGAGGACAAAGGTCGGCCAATCCATCTGATAGGAATGTACCCATTGGCAAAATATGCCGCCTTCGTTCAGTCTTTTCTCAACCAGAGTAAAAAAATCATGAGTAAAGAGGGTAGCAAGGCCAGCCATCCAGGGATTAGACGGCTCGG
>CP070715.1:2329456-2333591 GCA_020350405.1 Planctomycetota bacterium | reverse complement strand
GGGCGGATGTTGTAGGCGTAGTCGCGATAAAAGGTTTTGTAGTTGTGCGAGAGGATGCGCTGGGCACTGTGGTAGTAAACGGGTTCATCGAGGACGTGGTGCAGATTGACCTGGTTTGGCTCAATGCCGGGCAGGTGGACGAGGTCGAAGGAGCGTTGTTGGGCAAAGTCGCGCGCGGTTTGGATTTGGGATATCGAGAAGGGGTTGGGCGAGACGACAATTGTGGCGGTGGCCCAGCTTCTTATCATAATGATATGGTCGGCTGGGGTTCGGCAGCGGCTTTTTCGGAGGGCCTGGGCTGCGGTGGCTAACATTTTGAGGCTGTCACGGGGCGGGTCTTTGAGCAGGCGGGTAATGCTTAAAAGGCCTTTAGGGCTGAGGCGTCGGAGGGCCTGTTCAACAGCCTGGATGGTGTACAAATGACTTTCATTGAGGGCGTAGACTCCCGCTGCTGAGGCGGTGAACGAGTCGAGCAGGGAGATGTTGATGACGTCAAATGACCGGTCAGTGGTTTGAAGAAAACTTCGGCCTTCGGCAATTACGACCTCCAGATCGGGGCGTCTATACAGGCCGGATGCAAATTTATTGAACCGGCTACGGACCAAATCTATTGTCTGTGAATTCATCTCGACTGCGGTAACTTTGTTTGCGCCGAGCGCGAGGGCCTGGGCGACGTCGGAGCCGCCGCCTGCGCCGATGATGCAGGCATAAGGTTGGCTGAGTAAATGGTAGGGAAGCGCCGAGGTCGTGTGGTCGTAGCAGTCGAGGTCACTGAGCTGGTCGAAGTGATTTATCGCTGAGATGCCATCGGCATCGGCGATTAGTAACATTTGCTCGGGCAGCGGGCCTTCGTATGCAATACTGAGGCCGGGGAAGTGTCGAACGGCGGGCGCCCGGAGACAGTCCAGGCGGCCCAGTGGGCTGTAGCGGACGGCAAGAGTTTCGGAATCAGGCAGTGCCTGGTAGTAAACCAGAGATTTGTTTTCGGAGATTTCAATCTCCGGCTCAAAGGGGCCGGGTGGGCTAACGGCGAAAATGCAAGCTGCGGCAAGAATAAAAGTTGTCAGGAGGAAACGTCGCGGCATCGAAAAGGTTAGAAGCAGCGCGGCCAAGAATGCGGCAGAGCTGGTTAGCAGCAGAAGATGCTGCGGGGCATTGCCGTACATCAAGGCGACGATTGCCGCGGCGCCGGTGCCGGAACCTGTCATATTGTAAAAGTACAGGCGGTGGGCCTTGTAGGCGCAGACGGTGAATGCCAGGGCCATGAATGTGCCTGCACAAAAAAAAGGGATGAAAAACAACAGGTAATAAGCGAAGAGATAAAGTATCTGGCGGGGGTCCCAAATAAGCTGCAGCTCGTCGAGGGGGACTCGTTGGCTTAAGTGAAAGACAATCGGGACCGTCAGGGCAAGCCCACAGGCAAAAAACCAGAGCGTTTTTTTGTAATTGGCTGTGAGGGGTTTTGAAGCGATGGTGACGAGGGTGCCGCCGGCTCCGAAGCCGAGCAGCGCGGTACTTATGACGAGAAAGGCGAAATGATGCCAATGGCCGATAGAGAACGCCCGTACCAAGGCAAGTTCGAGTCCGAGTGTTGCCGCGGATACGAGGAAGATAGCGATTGAGGTTATGGTCATTTCTTAGGCGGCCGTTTACTCTCGAGTATGTGGCCGGTCATAGGGACAAATCGCACTCCCATAACGCCTTTGCTCCGGACCTCGCCCTTATCATCCTTGGTAATGAGCACGAGCGTCTGTGAGCCATAGGGGCTGCCAAGGGGCAGAATCATTCTGCCGTTTGGCTTTAGCTGCTCAGTCAACGGCGGGGGGACAAGACCGGCGGCGGCAGTTACAATAATTGCGTCGAAGGGGGCGTGCTCGGGCCAGCCGAAATAGCCATCGGCGGCCTTGACGGAGACATTGGGGTAGCCGAGCTTTTTTAGGCGCTGCTTGGCGGACTTGGCGAGGGCCTCGATAATCTCGATAGTGTAAACCTGCTGGGCAATCTCGGCACAGACGGCGGCCTGATAGCCGGAGCCTGTACCGACCTCCAGGACCTTGTGTTCGGGCCGCAAATTCAGGGCCTCGGTCATATAGGCGACGATATACGGCTGACTTATGGTCTGTCCGAGGCCTATCGAAATCGGGTGGTCGCCGTAGGCCCTGCGTGAATCGCCGGGACGGACAAACTCGTGGCGCGGCACGGTGCGCATTGCGGTCAGGACGTTAGGGTCGCGAACACCCTGCCGCTCTATCCATCTGGAGACCAGTCTGTTTCGCTCTTTGGTGCGCTCGGTGAAGGCCGGATAGGAATGGTCGGGGCGGGGAGGTTTTTTCTCCTTTTTCTTTGCGGCTTTTTGTTTCTGCTTGGGCTGGTTGGGTTCGGCGTCTTTTTTCTCGGCAGCAAGAGTGAGTAGACTGCTCCCTACGAACAGCGCGGCAAGCACTAACAAACCCAGCGTCACAGGCATCCATTTCCTGCACAATCGTTGATGGTTTGCGGCCATATTACTGCCCCTTCCTGAGTTTTTATTGCCCTTGGTGCAGCGGTGAACCGGTTGCCAGCAGTTACCATTGTACCATACCCACAAGGGGCAGATACAAGCAAAATTTTTGCAAAAAGAGGCTTGCAAGAGGAATTTCAGGTTTTATACTGTGGTGGTAACCGCGGGTGTAGCTCAGTGGTAGAGCGTCACGTTGCCAACGTGAATGTCGTGGGTTCAAGTCCCATCACCCGCTTTGACGGATAGTGTCTTGATATAGTATCGGTGAGTTACCGGCTAAGCGGTAGTTTGGCGTTGGTCGCCGATATGTTGAAGGCTCGAGTAAGTTTGGAGCCTGAAAGTTATTGACATGCGGCCAAGGAATTTTGTTTTCCGACGCCTTTTTTGTTTGTTATTTTAGGGCTGCTAAAACGCAATCTTCCATAGGAGCACCAAGATGGCTGAAGAGGAGCAAACCGCAGAATCGAAAAACACAGTAACAATCAAGGAGGCCGGGCCCTGCAAGAAAAAGGTCTCCGTGGAGATACCGGAAGAGGCGGTGAAAAATGCCACAGATGAACAATACGAGACTCTGCGTAAAGAAGCGATGGTTCCGGGTTTTCGCAAGGGGCGGGCGCCACGGCGGCTTTTAGAGAAGAGATTCGGCAAAGAGACAAACGAGCAAGTCAAGCTGAAGCTGTTGGCTGATGCGAGCGACTCGGCCCTTAAAGACAACGAGCTTGATGTGCTTCGGGACCCGGACATTGATTTTGAAGAAATAGAGCTTCCTGAGGCAGGGCCGCTGAAGTTTGATTTTGAGGTGGAAGTTCGTCCGGAGTTCGATTTGCCGTCGTTGGAGGGCATTGCGGTAGAGAAGACGAAGCTGGAAGTTACCGACGAGCAGGTCAACAGGGAAATTGAGCAGTTGCGAAGATGGTCGGGGATATGGGCGCCGCGGGAGGGCGGAGTGGTTGAGCTTGAGGACCAGATAATTGGCGATGTGGTTTTGAAGGCTGAGGACGTTGAGGAAGAGCAGAAACTGGACAATATTGAGATATACGTGAGGCAAAATGGCTTTGTGGGGGCGGTGCCGGTCGAGAAGCTGGATGAGGTGCTGACAGGCGCCAAGGCCGGGGAGACCAAGCAGACAAGCGTCGATGTTCCAAAGACGTATTTTAGAGAGGAGTATCGCGGCAAAAAGGTAGATGTCCAAATTACCGTCAAGGACATCAAGTGGCTCAAGCCGGCTGCGCTGGATGAGGGATTTTTCAAAAGGTTCGGCGTCGAGGACGAGGACGAACTGCGGGAGAAGGTGCGTGATACACTGCACGGCCGGCTGGAGACGCAGGCGCGAACAGAGATGTCGGAGCAGATTTATAAGTATCTGCTTGATAATACCGATTTTGACCTTCCTGTGGATGTTGTTGCTGACCATTCGACAACGCTGCTGCAAAGACAGTATTCCAATCTGCTGATGCGGGGCCTGGCGCGCGAGCAGGTCGAAGAGCAGATGGAACAACTGCAGGCGAGCAGTGACCAGCGGGCAAAAGAACAGCTCAAAACATTTTTCATAATGGACAAAATCGCCAAGAAGCTGGAAATCAACGTTACGGAGGAAGAGATTAACGGGCATATAGCACAGTTGGCTGTTCAGCG
>CP070715.1:2321970-2329356 GCA_020350405.1 Planctomycetota bacterium | reverse complement strand
CAAAGTCAAAATTATATTTCTGCCGAATCTTAAACACCGCCACCTCCACCGGCAAGTCCGTAAAGTAGTGGTCCATATCATCAAACAAAACCTCAATCCCCTCCTCCAATATGTACCGACTTTTCTCTGCCGTTATCTTTATCTCATCATACGTTACCCCATAACCTTCCAACTGCTCCGCCACCACATCTTCCGTCCCCTCCGGCCGGTCCGTAACAACATATATCCGGCACCCCGCCTCCCGCATCGCCCTGCAGAACACCCTGAAAAATTCCGGATACTCCGAAATCGTCCCATCCAAATCAACCGCTATCTTCATTGCCCTTCTCTCCTGTCCGTTAATCCCCTACATTCGCCAGAACGTTTCACTCAAACTCTCCTTCACCCTCCTGCTCGTTAGGCTCTGCCACAACTCCAGAATTAGGCTCCCCGACCGCCCCCTCCGTCAGCCGCCCTTCTGGTCCTCCAAGTTGAGCTCGGAGCTGCTCAATTGCCGCCTTCTGCTCGGCCACCGTTGCCTCTAACTGCTCAATCGTCCCGTTTAATTCCTCCATTTGCCCCTCAAGTTCCTTCACCCTCCCTCTCTCCGCAGCTAACTTCTCTGCCAGTTCATCAATCTTGCCAAAGGCCTCATCCGCCTCGCCGGCCACCTCGTCTCGCTCCTCAAGCAGCGCAACCAGCTCCTCTTCCACCTCATCACATACCTCCCGCAGCATCCTCAGCCGCTCCCTTAGACTGTCCCTCTCCAGCTTCGTTCTCTGCAGATTGGCCTTGACCCTTGCAAGCTCGTTTTTCGTGCGCGCGGCCTCCAATATCGCCTCTTTCTCCTCATCGCTGTCACAGCCGCTCAGAATCAGCAGACAAGCTAATATTCCCACAAGTTTGATAGTCACCTTAATTTTATTCATTTTTTTGCTCCTTCCGAACAGCCCCGCATCGGTCTCAACCGCCGAATTTGTAGCTCAACACCTTGTAAATAAGTTTCGCCGCTAAAAAATCCGGCGACTTGTTCCTCTCATCCGGACACAGCTCAACCACATCAAAACCAACAACATCCTTCCTTTCGACAACGGCTCTCAGCAGCTCAAGAGCCTCATACCACAACATCCCTCCCGGCTCCGGCGTCCCCACCGACGGCATTATCGATGGGTCGAATACATCCAGGTCAATCGTAACATACACCCTGTCCGTCAGCTTACGCACGCACGGCTCAATCCAGTCTCTATTATCGTAAATGTCTCTCGCGAAGAAAAGCCTCTCTGTGTCTACGAATTCCTTCTCGGATGAATCCATGCTTCTTATACCCACCTGCAGAATCGGGCAAAGCTCCCTGGTCCTCGCCATAACGCACGCATGGTTATGCTTCGAGCCTTTATACTCTTGGCGCAAATCACAGTGAGCATCCAACTGCAAAACAGTAATATCTTTACCGTCCTCCATATGGGCCTTCACCGCCCCGATGCCGACCGAATGCTCGCCCCCTACCACTACAACAAACTTGCCGTGTTTTATATGCTCTCTGACTCTCCCGGCGACCGCCTCAACCATCGCCTCAGGACTCGACTTTTCTTCTATCGCCTCGTCCGTAAATATACCCGATTTGTAAACCTCCGAGTCCGTCTCTATATCATAAAGCTCCATATTCGCCGAGGCCTCTATCACCGCCGCCGGGCCCCTCGCCGCCCCTTTAATCCACGTGCTCGTCTCGTCATACGGAACCGGTATTATAACTACGCGGGCATCTTTTGCGTCGCAGTACTCTTTGCTCAAGCCACCAAAGTTGGTTCTGTGTCCCATAGTATAAATACGCCTGCCTGACCCCCTGCCGTTACAGTGCGTCGTCGGCTTACGTGGCAAAGACCCGTTGGCTCACTCCGCACCCAGCATTTCAGTCGAAAATGAACATGGCTATTGCAACCGTCGTCGTCCAGAGGCCGTTCTTGCCCTTTGCCGTCTGCGTTATGCTGGAGCTCCTGACTATCAGCCCGCTGGATTTGTATACCTGAGACCTTTCCGACCAGGCCGTATCAGGGTCCAGTTCCAGGCCCAAGGTCGTCCCGAGCATCGCCGCTGCCAAGTCCTCCGCCATGTCCCCAGCCTCTCGACTGTTCATACCGTACCCGTGCACCTCGCTCAGATACCCCCACTTGTCTTTGTCCTTGGGAATGGCAACGCCTACTGAGCTTGCAATCAGCCTGTCGTGCTCATTTGTGTCTGACCGCGCCATTACACAGTAGCATATCTGCCCGGGAATCAGCCTCGCCAGGCCTCTTTCCCGGCTGATGAATTTGCACTTCGCCGGAAGAATTGAAGACACCTGAACAAGGTTCTGCTGCGCCACCCCCGCCCTCCTCAGAGCCTCTTCGAACGATTTCAACTGATACTTATGCCTGCCGAGCCCCTTCGTCAGGAATATCTTGGTAGGGGTAAGAGCATCCATACTAACACACCCGATACCTGAATTTCATTCCCTGTAACTCCCATTACATACTTATTATTTACTTTAAAACGCCGATACCTCATGGCTTGCCCAACGCCGCGACCTTGCAAATCCGTTTTGCTTTTCCAACAGTAAAATCAAGTTCGGCTCGGGCAGATTATATATTCCTAAACTCAATTCACAACAAAAATCTAAAAAAACACGCCCACAGTCTGGACCAGCCAACATGCCCACTGTTGGCAAACACTTTTTACCATCTTTTTGGGAAAATTTGCACATTCGCACTTGGCAACCCACAACCCCGCAAAATCACCAAAACTTAACATCACCACCGTTAGATCTCCTCTAACAATCCAGACTTCACGGTTACCAAAAAGACACGCGAAATCTCGCCGAAAAATCGATGAGCCATAATAATTGTTCCCCCCACCAAGGTTGACAAACTACACCAAAGACCTATAATATGATTTGTAAGAGTTTGTTCTTACGAATCTTAGGATAAAAAGACTCTCAGCTCTAAGCTGCAATCAGTAATAAACCGATTAAATCACAGGTAATTGCACTGTAAGGCTTTGGCAGAGAAGAAATTATGGTAACAGAACAATCTATCGACGCAAGGGCCGGCTCCTCCCGCGAGCCGGAGTTAAACAAGCTTCTCAGGGTCGCTATCAAAAACCTCGCAAGCGACCTCCACCTAAAGGTCGGCCAGCCCCCAAAATTGCGCATTCGCGGTCAGCTCAAAGACACCACCGGTGAGCCAATGACACAACAAAGAATAGAACACCTCATCCTTGACATACTCACTGAGGCCCAGAAAGAAACACTCGTAAAAACCGGCACGGTCGACTTCGCTTACAGTATCGAAGACCGAGAGCGATTCCGAATGAACATCTTTCGCCAGCGAGGCTTAACCAGTCTTGCAGCAAGACGTGTAAACACTGAAATCCTCACCTTTGACAAGCTCAACCTGCCCCCCGTACTCGCCAAAATAGCCGACACAAACCAGGGACTGGTACTCGCCGTTGGCCCGACCGGCTGCGGAAAAACCACAACCATGGTCTCAATGTTGGACTACATAAACAAGACCCGTTCTTGTCATATAGTTACTGTCGAAGACCCCATCGAATACCTCATTAGGGACAAAAAGGCAATCGTTTCACAAACGGAGATCGGCATCGACGTTGAAGACTTTGAGCAGGCACTGAAATATCTCATGCGGCACGACCCTGACGTCGTCTGCATCGCCGAAATGCGCGACTCAAAGAGCATAACCGCCGGAATGAGGGCCGCTGAAACCGGACACCTTGTCTTCGGAACCATGCACTCCTCAAGCGCCACGCACGCCGTCCAGCGACTCCTCGACCTCTTCCCTCCAAACGAAAGAGACCTCGCCAGACAAACCCTCAGTGCCGCCATCAAGGCAATCATCAGCCAGATACTTATGCCAAGCATAAAAGAAGGTGTCGACAGAATACCTGCTGTTGAGATACTTCTGGCGAACCCAAGCACCAGAAAACTGATTTACGAAGGACGCGAATCTGAACTGCCCACGCTTATCAGAAGCTGTAAAGAGGAAGGCATGCAGGATTTTACCGATACACTTGTTGAACTAATACAGAACGGAAGTATTGAGCCAAAAGAAGCCTATAAGCACGCGCCCAACATCGACGAACTGAAAATGGCCCTAAAGGGCATCAGGGCTGATATAACCGGTATCTTATGAGTTGCAAACATACATTCTATAAACGGAGTCTTTTATGCCGGGACTATTCCTAAGCGCCATCGAATACGGCGGCTATATATCAATTATTAAATTTCTTGTTTTTCTCGTCCTGTTTTTTCTGTGGTTGCCGTTGGTCGGCTGGGTCTGCGAAGACGCTCGGACTGTCGGAGCAAAAGATACCCTCTGGACTGCCGTCGTCTTCGGCGCAGGCGCCGTCGCCGCAATAGTTTGGCTGCTTATGCCGCTCTTTATCATCGGTATGCTCTTCTTCATCATAGCCGTCATCGCAACTTCTATGAGCTATGTCATACACCGCAACGCCAAGGTCCCCCACTTCGACCGCGTCCTGACCCCGGAACACATCAAGGGACTTTTCGAAAACCAGCAAAAGAAAATTGACGCCCTCAGCGAACTCATTTTCATAACCCCCAACAACAACGAGATACCTGTCCCTGAACCCAGGACACCTGAATTCTTCGGCTACAAAACAGCTTTTGACATCTTCACAGATGCTATGTGGCGAAGGGCAAGTGATATCATGTTCGCCCCCACTCCACAGGAATATAACGTAGCTTACTATATTGACGGCGCAGCCTTAAAACAGCCCTCCATCCCCAGAGACCAGATGGAATACTTCATTCGATTCGTCAAAAACCTCGCCAACCTCGACCCTGACGAAAAGAGAAAACCACAAAGAGGAAAGTTCAGAATACACAAACAAAAAGAAAATTACGACTGGGAAATAACCACCGCCGGCTCGACCGCAGGCGAGCAAATCAGCCTCAAGCATATGACTGAACAGGCCATAACACGACTCGCCGACATCAACTTGACACCCGACCAATACGGGCAAATGAACAAAATTCGTGGCGCAAAACAGGGTCTTCTTATCATATCCGGACCCAGAAAAACCGGCGTAACAAGTACCTTTTACTCACTCCTCAGAAACCATGATGCCTTCCTCGCCGGTATTTCAACACTTGAAAGGCAGCCCTCTCTCAACCTGCCAAACATAACGCAAAACACTTATACACTCAGCGACACCGGAACAACCACCTACGCCAAAAAATTGCAGCAGGTTGTAAGAATGGAGCCCGATGTCGTCGGTATCGCCGACTGCAACGATACCGAAACCGCACAAATCGCCTGCGCCGCCGCAAAGGACGGAAAACTCATATATCTCACCCTCGAAGCCGACAACGTCATAAAAGCCCTCGGAAAATGGGTGAAATTAGTCGCAAATAAGTCCCTCGCCGTCGAACCGCTCCTTGGCATAAGCAACCAGCGCCTCCTTAGAAAACTCTGCAACGAGTGCAAGCAGGCCTACGAGCCGAACAAAGAGCTGCTCAGAAAATTCAACATCCCCGCCGAAAAGGCCAAGGTACTCTACCGCGCCGGAAAAGTCGTATACGACAAACGCGGCAAACCCAGTACCTGTGAAAATTGTCAGGGAACGGGCTTCTTCGGAAGAATGTGCGTATTCGAAATGATTATATTGAATGGCCAGCTCAGAAATCTCATCATGCAGGCAAAGTCCCTCTCCGAAATCAGCACCCAGTTTAGACGGGCTAAAATGCTTTACCTCCAGGAGCAGGCGCTCAGAAAGGTCATCGACGGAACAACATCGGTAAATGAAATGGTTAGAATACTTTCAACACCCAAAAGACAAAAAGCCAGAAGACCCGAACAAAAAGCATAAAATGCAAATATCCCGATACTATTACCTGAAGCATCATTTATGAATCGGAGAAATCTTAATGGCCGCCGTAGCTGTAATCTTGATTATCTTGGGCTGTATTGCTTATCAGTATCTAAACGCCACCCTCGTTAAAGCATTCGCCACCTTAATAGCCGCCGTCTGTGCAAGCGTCGTTGCCTTCGCCTACTTCGAGCTCTTGGCAAACGTCCTCATCAGCCGAAACAAGCTCATACCTTGGGCCCAGCCCCTTGCTTTTGTGCTACTCTTTATCGTGGCCTTTGGCGTCCTGCAGACAATCGCCTCACAGCTCACTCGCCGCTCCGTCGATTTGGGAGTCGTCCCCGAACGCGCAGGACGCATCCTTTGCAGTATCCTCTTGGGCCTTCTCATATCCGGTGTACTGCTCACGGCCGTCGCTATGACTCCTATACCGACAAAATACCCTTATCAGCGTTTTGATGCCGCAAGCCCCAACGCTGAAACACCCGCCAAAGCCTTATTCAATGCCGACGGTTTTGCGACAGGCTGGTTTGGTATTCTAAGCAGCGGCAGCTTCAGCGGAAAAACAAGTTTTGCAACCGTACATCCCGGCTTCGTAGACCAGCTCACCCTGAATCGACACAACATCTCCGACGGCATTTCAATTATCACCACCTCGCCGGCCATTGAGGTACCAAAGAAAAACGCCGTCTGGCCTGCACCGGAAGACCTCAAAGACTCCGACGGTAAATCCGTCCTCCAAAAAAGCGGACATAACATTACAATCGCAAGAATAGGTATTCGCAAGACCGCAATAAAAGACGCCGGCACCTTTACCCTCTCGCAACTAAGGCTCGTTGCCAAATCAAAATCCGATGCCAAAGACAAATTCGCAGGAAAAGGAATAAATGTTTATCCCATAGGATACCTCAAAACCGCAAACCAACTCACCGTGAAACAATTAAATGACCAGATAAAGATAGAACGCGGTGATTTCCCCGGCAAGGTAAGGTGGATTGACTTCGCCTTCCACATCCCAAGCGGCTTCGCCCCTGTTCTCGTCGAGTTCAAGCTAAACAACATCGCTGAGCTCCCCCCGCCCGTAACCTACGAGCAGGCGCCGCTGGCCGAACCTTTCATTCAAATGTCAGAATGTGCAACCGATGTCGCCCAGCTCCAGCCAATCACCTCCGCTAAAATCTACGGCGCTGAGTTAGCTACGCTTTCTAAACTCCTCTCCGGCTCAAAGCTTGATGTAAGCGACCCAAACCAGTGGCAGGCACTCCAGACACAGGGCAGCCAAAAGCCCGCACAGTTCGACGAAGGCAGAATCAGTTGCGTCCAGGCCGAGCTGATTTTACAAAAACCCGCTGAAGAAGACGAAGCTCCCGCGAGAAGGGCCCGAAGACAGGTCCAGCCTTTCTCCAAAATGTTAAAGCCTCTCGACGGTTACAGATTATTTTCACTAAAGTGCAATAACCCCTCAACCGGTCTGCCGATAAACGCTGACCAGTTACCGACCCTTGTGGAACTCTCCGGCCTGAT
>CP070715.1:2315343-2321870 GCA_020350405.1 Planctomycetota bacterium | reverse complement strand
TTGGTAAAAGTCAGGCGGTGTTTTTGGTAGTGTTGCGATTAGTTTGCGGGAGTCACTTTTTCTATCAGGGGATGATAAAGTTAGCCGACAGGTCGTGGTCGTCTTATTCTTATTTGATGAACTCTGAGTGGTTGCTGGCCGGGGTGTTTCGGTGGATGGCGGAGACGAAGTCTGTGTTGGCGGTTGTTGATATGATCAATATCTGGGGATTGATACTGATTGGGCTGGCTTTGATTCTGGGGGTATTTGGGCGAACCGCAAGCCTGTTCGGCTTTTTGCTTTTGTCTTTGTATTACGTGGCGAATCCGCCGTTTGCGGTTATGGGTTCAAGTCCTGTCGGCGGAGAATACTCGTTTATCGTTAATAAACTGCTGATTGAGATGGCGGCATTTGTCGTTTTGTTTTTGCTCCCGACGGATTCGGTCTTTGGGTTAGGGAAAATGAAGGAACTGTTTTTTCGGAAGAGAGCGGGTGGAGATGAGACTGGCAAGAAGCTCAGCCGGAGAGAGATACTTAGCAGTCTGGGCGGGCTGCCGGTGCTCGGTGTATTTGCATATCCGTTTATGAGAGGGAAATTGCGAAAGAAATTAGACGCCATATCGGGGGCTACGGCCGTGGCGGTGCCCGATATATATAAGGCGGAATATGCGAGGCTCAAGACGATGGACCTGAGTGCACCGGAAGCAATTGCCAAGCAAAAGGATATGCCGGTCGGGCGAATCGGGAACCTTAGGATGGGCCGGGTGATATGCGGGAGCAATCTGATTAGTATGAATATGCACGCGAGGGACTTGGATTATGTGAACGCGCTTGCGACGAACTACAACACCGAAGAGAGAATCTTTATGACGCTGAAGAAGTGCGAGGAGCACGGAATCAACGCAATAGTTCTTAAAGACCATAATTTCGAGCAGTTCAGACTGGAAAAATACTGGGACGAGTGGGGCGGCAAAATGGTATGGATTGCCGATGTTATTACAACGGAGATAGACAAGTACGAAGAACTGCTGGTAAAGCATCTGGAGTTGGGGGCGTCGGCGGCGTATCTGTGGGGAGGTGCGAGTGACATCTGGTATTACGAGAAGAAACAGGACAATATCATCAAGGCCTTCGAGATAATGAAGAAATATAATATTCCGGCGGGGATAGGGGCGCATCGGCTGGAGCCGATTAAGTTCTGCGAGAAGGAGGGGCTGGCGCCGGACTTTTATTTTAAGACATTTCATCACGACCGATACTGGTCCGCTCATCCGAAGGGGAACAGAAAGTACATGGAGATGTGGGACGAGTGGTCGAACAAGTACGGGGAATTTCACGATAACCTGTGGTGCGACGGTCATAAGGAGACGGCGGCGTTTATGCAGGATGTGAAGGTCCCGTGGATAGCGTTTAAGGTTCTGGCCGCGGGGGCCATCGGTGTAGAGGAAGGACTTAAGTATGCGTTCGAGAGCGGGGCGGACTTTATTTGTTTAGGGATGTTCGACTTTCAGGTAAAGGAGGATGGGGAGATTGCCCAAAGGGTCATCGCGGGAACAAAAAACCGCAAACGTCCGTGGATGGGATGAGGACGGCTTTCGGGCGGGGCGAGGGTAAGATAAAGAGATTAAGAGAGCAGCGTGTTGAAGCGTGGAGAGTGTTCAGGGGCAGCAGATTTAGAATATAAATTCAACGGGGGCGGAGGTTTCAGGGACTTGTCTGAAGGGTCTTGGTGAGGTGGTTGGCATCTCCGGCGATGAGGGTCAGATTCTGGTGTTTTGGTTTTTCACAGGGGCGGCCTTCGTAGTAATCGGTCAGAACGCGGGCGTAGGGAATAGATTTTCTAGAACAACAGAGGTAGAATTTGGTTGATGAGGAGTCTGTGGAGAAGAGGGCCATGCCGCGAGTGTCCTCAGCGGCCATTAAGAGGTCGCTGAACTGCCGGCGCAATCTTGCAGGCTCATCGCCCGCAACCTCCGAGAGCGACATTGTGATTTTGAACCACTTCACGATGGCAGGCCGCCTTTTCCCGGGGGTTTTATAAACAGGATGACCGGAATATGACAGCGATGCAAGGATTTTTTTGCGTAAAAAGAATTTTTTTTGAAAAAAGGGGTGTTTTTTTTAAGACTTTGGGGGGTTGGGCACTGGTTAACGAGGGCGAAATCGGCTGAAAAGTAGTAAGTCAAGCAGGGAAAAGGGCGATATTAGTACAAGGTAGAAGTAAGGCGTCAGCGGGCAGAGGGTGGTTTGGCGGTGAGGAAGCCTGAATTATGGGAGTTGAGAGATTTGTCAGTGCGCTTGAGGAGGCAATCGGATGGTTGAGGTACGGGTGGAATTTTGATATATGCCAAGCGGCAGAGAAGGGGGATTTGGGAGCGGTGAGGTGGATTCTGTCGAGGCGGCCGGAATTTGTTCACGTGCGGGGCAAGGACGGTGAGACCGCACTGCACAAGGCAGCGGACAAGGGGGCGATAGAGATAGTCGAGGTGCTGCTCGTAGGCGGGGCGGAGGTGAACGCGGTAAGCAACAAGGGACATACGCCGCTGCATCGAGCTGCGCGGGGACAGAAGGAGATAGTCGAGGTTCTACTTGGGGCGGGGGCGGACGTACACGCGGAGAGTAATAAGGGACATACAGCCCTGCACAGCGCCGCAGCGCGCGGCCAGAGGGAGATAGCGGAGGTTTTGGTAGGTGCGGGTTCGGACGCGAACGCAAAGGACAAATGCGGCAGGACGCTTCTGCATGTGGTGGCGAGCGAGGGACGAAGCGGAGTGGGCTTACTACTTATCCGGAACGGGGCGGATGTCAAAAGCCGGTGCGGCAGGGGCGAGACGGCGCTTCATGTGGCAGCGCGTGTCGGCTGCGGTGATGTTGTTAAGCTTCTGGTCGGCAGCGGTTCGGAGATAAACACCAAGGACAACGAGGGGGCGACGGCACTTCATAAGGCGGCGCAGGAGGGGCATAGAGAGATAGTCGAGTTTCTGGTTGAGAATGGGGCGGAAGTAAACGCGTCGAACAGCAAGGGGCATACACCTCTGCATCGGGCGGCGGGCAAGCATGGTGAGGTTGTTGAGTTTTTGCTGGGTCACGGCGCCGAGGTGGATGCGATGAGCAGGAAGGGACATACAGCGCTTCACCGTGCGGCGGCAAGGGGCCAGAAGCAGATAGTTGAGCTGCTGCTGTCGGCGGGTGCGGACGTGGAGGTGAAGGACAAGTGGTCCAGGAGGGCGCTGGATGCGGCGGTTAAGGAGAAGCAGGAGGAGATAGCACAGCTACTGAGAAGTCACATCGGGGCGGCGGTACGCGCCTGAGCCGGAGCAAGTGACTGGGGGGACGCAGAGAAATTCGAGACAAATCATGATGACCAGACCCAAAACTCAAGATGTGGGGCTGCGCAGATTCTGAGAAAGTGTTTTTCATCTTGAGGATTAACGATTAAAATGCGGAGGACAAATATTTCTGTTTACAGGAGATTCTCTATGAAAGTGGGATTTATGAACAAGCGGTTGGCGGCAGTGGTTTTTGCATGTTTGGTATTGTCGTTGGTTTTTGCAGCAGAAGGGGTCTGCAAGCCGAGGGTAAGGGACGAGGTCAAGATACCGGACGTGGGGGGGTATTTGACGTTGGCGTGTGATTTTCATATGCATACGATATTTTCCGATGGGAGGGTCTGGCCGACGATTCGGCCGGAAGAGGCGTGGCGCGAGGGGCTGGACGCATTTGCGATTACGGAACATATCGAGCATCAGCCGCATGAGAAGGACGTGCGGACGAATCATAACAGGTCGCATGAGATAGCGAGGGGCAGTGCGGAGGACTTAGGGCTTTTGATTATCAAGGGAGCAGAGATTACTCGTGATATGCCGCCGGGGCATTTTAATGCGATTTTCCTGAAGGATGCGAACGCAACGGATGTTGAGGAATGGCGGGACGCGATAAAGGCGGCGGTCGAGCAGAAGGGTTTTGTATTCTGGAACCACCCCGGATGGACGGGTCAGCAGCCGGAGGGGAAATCCATCTGGTACGAGGAGCATACGGAATTGTATAAAAAGGGCTGGATGCAGGGGATAGAGGTTGTGAACGAAGATGAGTACTACCCTCTGGCGCACAAGTGGGCCTTGGAGAAAAGACTGACGATGATGGGCGGTTCGGACGTTCATAGTCCCACTGGGCTGAACTATGATTTTGCTGCGGGTGAGCACAGGGCGATGACGCTTGTGTTGGCGAAAGAAAAGAGCGAAGGAGCGATTAAAGAGGCACTTTTGAACAGGCGGACGGTTGTTTACTGGCGGAAAAACCTGATTGGTGAGGATAAGTATCTGAGGCCGATATTTGATGGGTCGATTGAGATAATTAATCCTGAGGTTACAATTAAAGGGAAGGGGTCGGCTTATGTTCAGATACGGAATAAGTCGGAGGTGGATTTTGAATTGGAGGCGGCCGGGGAGGTGGAAGAGGTTTCAGCGCCGGGGAGTGTTACACTTTACGGGGAGAAGGTTAACCTACTGAGGGTAAGGGGAAAGAAAGAGGAGCTTGCAGGAAAAAAGGAGATACGGCTGCCGTATAAGGTCAAGAACCTTTGGGTGGGGCCTGAGGAGGGTCTGCGAGGGGAGCTGGTTATAAGGATCAACTTTGTTGCGGCTGAGAAGGAATAGGGCCTGCGGATGAAGTAGGTACTCCGCTGCGCTCGGGACGTGGTTTTTAGCGGGCGGAGAGGATTTGGCTGAGGGTTTGTTGGTTGTCTGCGGCAGGGGCGGTTTGCGCGTGGACTTGCCGGTCGTGGTGTAGGGCTTGCGGCCTGTAGTTTTTGTTGGGCTGGACGTCGGGCTGGAGGGGGATGTACTCGGCAACATAACGGTTTGCGTGGTAGACGGTGATTGATTTTTCGATAGTCAATATTGCGGCCAAGAAGATTACGGCGAAGAGGCTTTCAGGAAGTGCGAGCAGCGCTACGAGCAGCAACAGCAAGAGATAGGTTTCGACGAGTGCGTCGGCGATACCGAAGTAGGGGTGGCGGGTGTAGAAGTATCCGCCGCCGGGATAAATGATGGAGAGTCTTCTGGCGCGTGTTTTGCTTTTGAAATGGAGGCGGCAGGCCGGACAGGTGAAATTGTTTTCAACAAGGGGATTTGTGCATCGCGGGCAAAGGTGGGTCCTCTGCTGAGCCTGGCTCTGTTGGCCATCAAGGGAGATAGATTTGAGCAGGGCCTTTACCTTGGCTTTTTCTCTGCTCGCTATGCAGGTGAATCTTTCCTTGGTGCCATTTTTGTATTCTGCGATGAGTGTTCGTCCCTTGGTGTAGATTTTTTGACAATCGGCATAAAGGATTTGTGCGATTGAGCCGCGATAAGAGAAGTTGGACTTTGTCGGTATGTGGAAGATGCGCCTGTCGGTGAAGACGAAGAGGGAGCGCTTTATGACAAATACGATGGCGCCGGTCAATATCTGTTCGCCGAAGGAGACGGGCGAACAGGCGGTTGTGACGTGGAGTACTCTCTCCCCCTGGTGCATGAATGGAGGGAGGAAAGTTATTTTCTGCAGCAGCTTTCGCTGTCTTTTTTCTATTCTGGGCTTGTAGATGTTTTTGTGATTGGAGAACAGGATGTCGGTGTCTGCGGGAAAGTTTACAGAAGCCTGATAGTTCTGGTCGATTATCTGGTTTAGGGTGTTAAAGGTCATATATTTCGCTCCCTAATGCTTATTGGCAGTATGATAGTATCGGCTGAAATCGGGGTCATCTTAGCTAATAAATCGGTGAAATTAGGGCGTTTTAGGGGGGTGTGAGAGCAATAAATAAGCCTCTCCAGCCTGGAGGAGTTCTCAATCAGCTGGAGAGGCGCAAGCAAATGTGTCTATCATATAAGTGCCCTAAAAGGGGGAATCTGTTTCGCTTTTTTTTGGGATTTTGTGCAAATTTTTACAAAACTTGCTGAAAACGGCGATAAGAAGGTAAAAATCGCGTCGGCGGGATGCGGCACCTGACAGTGCGCAGGTAGAAACAGGGATTTTTGGTAAATGCTTGAATTTATCAGGAACAGAGAGATATACGAGAGGGTGATTTGCGGGTGGGTGCCTAGGGCGAAGAGTCATGTCTGGCTGGCGACGAGCGATTTGAAGGACATGTATGTGGACAAGGAGGGTGGCAAGCGGCCATTTCTGGAGGTGCTGAGTGATTTGGTTAAGCGGAAGGTCGAGGTCAGATTGATTCACGCGAAGGAGCCGGGGGCGGCTTTTCGGAGGGACTTTGACAGGTACCCGAATCTGATTGGAGGGATTGAGCGAATTTTGTGTCCAAGGGTCCATTTTAAGTCGGTGATAGTGGACGGCAAGTTAGCTTATACGGGGAGCGCGAATCTTACGGGTGCGGGGATAGGGGCAAAGAGCAAGGACAAGAGGAATTTTGAGGCGGGGATTGTTACCGACGAGAAGGGGATGGTGGGGGAGATAGCGGAGCAGTTCGATAGTGTGTGGCGGGGGTATTATTGTCAGGGGTGCAAGCGGAAGCAGTACTGCGCGGATTACAAAGAGCTTCTTGGGTGAAAAGGGGG
>CP070715.1:2310159-2315243 GCA_020350405.1 Planctomycetota bacterium | reverse complement strand
CTCATCAGCCAGTCGCGGGACAACGACCAGAGGTCATAGATATCCACAGTACAATCGGGCCGGAAAGAACCGGCTACTGCATAATGGTCCAGATACCTGAAACTACCCATAGAGGGAGCGAACTGCTGAACGCATCGCGGCCCATACAGTCGGATACTATCAAAGTGCACAACACCTGTACCACCTGCCGTCTTGTCGCCAAAGCCGATAGTAATGCGGCTGATATTGCTCAGGTTCACGCTGTTGTCGTCAACAAACTCCTGCAGCTCAATGTTCCACTCCTGCATTCCCAGCCAGTATCGCTTCAGGTCATTAGGGTCACCATCATACAGTACCTTACCCGTACGCCCGCTGCCGTCACGAAGTGCAACATACATGTCGTCAAGGGCGTTACCGTAATCACCCTTAAACGCCAGCCTCAGGGCTTCGACGCCGCCTACGGTCCAATCAGAACCGATTCCCAGGGCGCTGATATCCGCATAGGCCTCTGAATAGTACGGAGACGAATTGTCATAATAGTCATACCTCATCGAGTTGCCATCTTCAACGAAGTTCGCGTCCGTCTGAAGGAAGACTTCAGATCCGGTGCCGTTGACCCAGTAATCCTTCCACGCAGTATACATAGCCGGATTATTCTCGTACGATTCAAACTCATCCACAATGGTGTACTCGGCCGTTGTAAAGCCCCAGATATCACCGTCTATAACGGTCCCTCCCGTCAGATTGACCTCGTCGATACGCCAGTAATAGGTCGTGGCCAACTGGGGCGCTGGGACAAGGTTGCCGTTCGCAAAACTATTCGCGTCCTGCCGCGTCATATACTCGCTCGAACTGGTCGTCGCATTGGCCACCGCGGTCGCATCGGTGCCGAAGTAAACATCGTGCTTCTGAGCGCCCGTTCCCGGAGTCCAGGACAGGTCCGTATACACCGGTACATCATCCGCCCCATTCGCCGGATTGGGATTTATCGCAGTTCCCGTAATCCTGAAGCCCCAGATATCACCTTTCCACCTGCCGCCCGGCGGCGGGTTGGGACCAACGTAGCCTTCGTTGACCTCATCAACACGCCAGTAGCACCTCTGCCCTAAAGGCAGTGTATCGGGGAGGTTATAGTAATATTTATCATTCGCGTCCGGACCACCGTTGGCATCACCACGAAATATCCCCGTTGTGTCAGAGCTGCTGGCGTTTTCGACTGCCGTGAAATCCGTGCCGAAATAAACCTCGTGTGAGTTCACGTCAGCCTTGACGTACATACCCGGCACCCATCGCAGCGTAATACCACTTGTCGGCAAGTCCACCTCGCCGCTCTCCGGTTCCGGCTCACGTGCCTTGGTCAGCGGTCTGAACTGTACACGAACATCGTCAATCCAGTACCAGCCCTGCCCCTGCTCCAGAAACCTGATACCTAACGGCTCATCTATATAAGGCTGACCGGCCTCAGCGATAAAACTCAGCGTGAATGTCTGGTAAGTCGTGCTGGCAGTTATCGGCGACTCCACTATCACATTGACATCGGGGTCAAGTGAATTGTTGTCCGGAATGTAACCGTAGTACAAATAGGCAGTCAAATCCGGACCTTGCCACTTAAAGGTATCAAAGCGCATCCTGTACTCGTAGTCCTGCCGGATAATCGTATTGCCGTCTATGGCGGGGTCCAGAGTCTGCCACGCAATCAGGTTCGAGTCGGTGCCCCACTGACCCATCGTAAGCTTGATTACCCCGTCCGTGGCGGGGTCGTCTTTGCAGCCGCACCCCTCAACACCCAACGAGTTCGCGCAGTCTATCTCAACGTTGGCAAAGTTCACTTCGTTGTCGTTCCACGCCAGCGTATAAAGCAAATCCCCGGTCCCATGACACATGTATCGGTCGTAGTTCACGTCATACTCAAAGCTCAGGTTGTAATTGACGTCGTCGATGTCCGTCCACGCCCTCACCGTGCCGCTAAGAGCATGCACCAAAACAAAACACATTACAAAACACAATCTTTTACTCATGACTTAACCTCCTTCAACATGTGTTAATAATATTTTTTTTGGCTCCGAGCCAAAACACAATTGTTTCCAACAGGCACGAATCCTCGCGCAGCGCGCACGAACGACCTTCGCATTCAAAGCGACCCGCACCTGCCGCAAATAACTGTTAGGCTGAATCTCGATAACGCCTCCTCAGCCAACTTTGCACGGTGTGCTCTTCCAACGCACACCGGCTTAAAAACCCAAAATCTCCTGTCTTGCTACACCCTTTTGTACCAATTATATGCGCGTTTGTCAAGAAGAATTTGGCGCAGCTCTGACATTCAGCCCAAAATTGTCCAAAATATCTAACGCCTTCTGTTGTAAAGACTTACAATGCCGTCGCCGCCCGCTGCCCGGCGAGTCTTGTCCGATATTCTGGACGCCAGGCAGTGACATCACTTGCGAAAATGCAAAATCTCGGGTATGCTGATGTTTTAGTAAAAAGGCGGGAAAAGGCAAAATTGATGGAACAGAAAGCCGCCTTCGCGCATCTATCGCCAGAGAATTCAATCTCTAAAACAATCGGCACACCTCGCCATTGCCCCTTGATGTGAGATGGCCCCTGCGTTGGAGCATGTTATTCTCGCCACTTCCAGGGGCCTTCATAGCCAGGCATAGCCTCGACTTTCGGAGTGGCCGAAGAGATAGGAATATCGACGGCGATTTGTCGAGAACCGCGAATGACCCGCACCAGCTTTTCTCCTGTGACCTCAACAGGTCGAATGAGAAACTCGGGGATTGTGTGTGTCTTTAGACAGAACTCATAAAATTCGGGGTCCGTTTGCGGTAATATTATGGGCTTATAGACCCTGCCGGCGCGGTCGACATAGCTAAAGTAAATCCTCGTAAATACTTCATAATGCCTTTTACTGCTGAAGGCAATCCATCTGCTGTTAGTAGACCAGCTATGCCAGGCCTCGCTTTGGTCGCTATTAATGTCGAGGCGACGGTATTTATATTGCCCGGTCTGCCGGGCGGCTTCAAGGTCCATTATATACAGGTCGCTGGTCGGATGATGGATGGGCCAGCTGCCGTAGTCGCACATGCAAAACAGCAGCCACCGCCCATCGGGGCTAATCCGCGGTTCAAGAATGCTCAGGCCGGTATCCTTGGCCGATAGTACAGTCTCCAGCTCGCCCCAGGCATCGCTGTTCGGGTCATAACTTATCCTCAGCAGGTCATACTTTACTTCGTCATAGCGTTGCGGCGGGACTTCATACCGGTCCGACCACAACATAGCAGCGCTGCAAAAATACAGATAACGACCATCGGGCGACCAGGTCGGATAGGTTTCGAGGCGGTCCTTTTGGGCGAGTTTCGGTGAGGTCTTTACTGTCCCGGAGTCGAGCAGGTAATAAATAAGGGCCGAGTCAAGCTCCACAATATCCTGCACGTATCTTCGAGCGGTATGAAGCAGCAGTCGCGGGCTGCTTATAGAACAGACTACCAGCCGGCCGCTCGGGTGCCATGTTATAAATCCCAGCCTTTTTGCAATCTTATTGGTCGCATCATCCTCAACCAGCAAAGCGCTGCTGCCATACTTCATACTTCGGATGTCCAGCAGCATCTTGTCGGGACGGTTCCCGCAGAATGCGTGACAGTTCATACACACTTCGTTGTAAAAGCTGTTATCTACCACGACTGATTCACGATGGTTTTCGACATTTCGCTGATAAATACCCATCTCACTCCAGCTGGCCTGTGAGGGATAAAGCTTTCTATATACCAGATAACCGTCTATACCCTCACTTGCGATTGTGTTTGTAATGGTTTCGAAGCGGAGCCATTGATTACTTTCGTCCTTTGCGTAAATATCAATATAAAGCTTTTGACCTCTATTTGCATTTAACAACTTCTTCCATGGCCCGGCGGGAATTACGATGCGTGGGTTCTTGCTGAATAGATTAATGTTGCCGCCGTTTGTTGAGTATATCCTGACAGAGTACTGACTGCCCTTCTCTTTAACCACAAAGTTAAGAGGAGCGATATTAGGCGGAATGACAGTCTCGGTATAATCGGGGCTTATAACAGGTGCCCTTGCAACAGATGAGTATTGCTCACAAACCGTAGTGTCCTCACCCAACAAATAGTACAACAATCCACATAACAATATCACTATTGCAGTGAACCAGACCAAATAATAATACCGTTTTTTCATCTCTCTGAAATTGCAGGCCCAAACTTGTAATAGAAAAAGTACGTATCTCCAAAATCCCTTCCAACTGCCCGCATAAGCTGTCGTTTACTGCCTCCTCGAAATCTGGCAAACAGATTGTCAAAAGCAATAGCACGCTGCATGGTTTCAGAGCTGACTTTTCGCCCCTTCAGGTCGACTTTCCTGCGGGCCAGTACTTCATATATGACAATTGCTTCCTCGTAATGTCGTGGAATCTGCGAATAACCAAAATCATCCAATCGTTCAAGGTTCTTCGCAAACTTCTCCAGCTGTCTTGCAAGCAGGTAAGATGCCATCAGGTACTCAAAGGCCATACGGTTCTGCCTGTTCTGCTCCATCAAATCCGTTAACATCTCTTCAACATAATCATAGGAAGTCCTGTCGTAATCGGTATCTAACATTAAGCTGCGCAATCGCTGGATATTTTCGTCTCTTGACAGATTCGGGTCGGATTCGAGACGGGCCAAGTAGTCGTTGGCCCAGTCATTGCCAAACAATGTTTTGCCAAGTGCGTTAAGGTAAACTCGGGCCGCACCAATCTTACCTTTCACCAGATTTATCAGGGCCAAGCGTTCGAGAATCATAGGGCGCCGGCCGAGTCTCTCCTGGGCTTCAATAAGAACAATTTCGGCCTGATTAATATGGCCAAGGTCTATATAAGTGTCGGCCTTTTTCCAGTATACGCCGGTGTGCTCCGCACCAGTTAGAAGCAGGACTTTGGGATGTTGGGGATAGCTGAACATCTGGGAACTTAGCTGGCCGGTATGATATAACGCCCTGTTTACAGCATGAATTACAAAAAAGTCGGTTACAGGCGGGTGGTATGTCTCAAGCACCTCCGGCCACATTCGTTTGTAGGCATAGTAGTCGGCCTCGAACAGGTTTTTTAG
>CP070715.1:2307099-2310059 GCA_020350405.1 Planctomycetota bacterium | reverse complement strand
GGCTGGCGAGGGATTGGGAGGGAAATCAAAGATTAAAGTGGAAAGTGTAAAGCCACAGCGCAGAATTAAAGACTGGGGGGGAGGTTGTTATCAGTAATCTTTGAAGTCTGCCATCCACTCAGCTTTCTGCCGCCAGAGCGCCGGGTTGGAGCCGCCGGCCAAAGTATATATGTTCGTTACGTCGAACTCTCGATTCCATTTGAGGGTGTACATTCCCTTTAGTCCTATCCATCGGACGCTGTAATCCACGAACAGGGCGTGTATACCGCGGCTGTGTCGGTTCTTCATAAAGCGTGCCATGTGACTGCCATGCTGCCACGGGTGGTCGTCATATGGAGCGGGGTCCTCGGTGTCCAGCGGCCAGCAGTCAATCCAGGGTGCATCCAAGAGCAGCGGTACGTTGCCTGCACCGGCGACAGCGGTGTGCCTGAATCTGAGGCGAGCGATGCGTGGGGGTTCAGCGGGGCATTGATTGTGTTCAACCCAGCCATTTATGCCGTAGCTGCCGTAAACCTCACCCGGCTCTCCCAACCAACTGTGACCGGACCATGCTAAAAACGTAGCACCCCCCTCCCAATAAATGCTTTCACTGACTTCCCAGCCCGTTTTGACGGCCATCGGGCAAAGGCACACATCCGGGTCCGCGTAATACGGCCTGACAGCGTGTATCCACCAATTTGAGCATGGCTTTTCACAGCCATAACAACCCTCAACCGGCAGGCCCTCCCAGCCCTGCTGGAAGTAACCCTTGTTATCAGTAGTATACATGTCGAAGGCCGCGCCCATCTGCCTGAGGTTGGACTGACACAGGACGGCCTTTGCCTGTTCCCTCACGCGCGCCAAGGCCGGCATCAATATTGACATAAGCAGCGCGATGATGGCAATTACGACGAGAAGCTCGACGAGAGTGAAGGCCGGGCGCTTAGAGCAAGCTTTCTCGGCGAGGGCAGTTGTAAGTGTTTGTTTGTGCATTAAGGTTGTCACTTTTTTATCCAGTTATTATTAATCGTAATATTTGAAGGGTCTCATCCAGGGGGCGTCGTTGTCGAATTCCGCCCTTGTCGGGGTCAAATCGAAGTCATAGGCTCGATGCCACTGTAGCTTCCAGAGCTCCTTTAGACCGACCGGGCGGACGGAGAAATCGAGAAAGGCGCCATTTACATATCCGTTGTGGCGGTTGATGCAGAAGCGTCTCATCATATCCTCGTGGTCGAAATCCCAGGGTTGCCCGTCCCACAAGGGGGCGAGGTTGTCGTGTCGCGGCCAGCCGCCCCACCACTGGCAATCAAGGATAAGAGGTATGTTATTTGTGGGACCCTTGACATCAGCCCGCCTCCAGTACCATTCGGTGAGGGAACCCTGGCTCTGTGTTACGCCCGGCGGGGGGTCGTTGACGTATCCGTTGTCGCCGTAGCTGCCGTAATCACAGGTCGTCACGGAGTCCCAACTCCAGGGGTCGCCGCAATTGTCACCTTCAAACTTGCCCCAGGCAATAAAGGTTCCCCAACCTCCGTAGGCGTCCTGGCCTATGTCGGTGCCGGTCTTGACGGTCATCGGACACATTCGCACGTCGTGGGAGTTGCCATAGTATGTGCGGAGGGCCTCCATCCACATCTCAGTGTGGAAATTACGCGCTCCATCGGCCCAGCCCTGTGGGAACTTTCCGTCGTAATCGCCCAGGTACATCGAATAGGCGGTGGCCAATTGTTTGAGGTTTGACTGGCAGAGGACGCTCTTGGCCTGGTTGCGGACCCGTGCGAGGGCGGGCATCAGTATTGACATAAGCAGGGCAATAATGGCAATTACTACCAGCAGCTCTACCAAGGTAAAGGCTCGTTTTTTGCTCATAAATAATGTTACTACTTTAAACTGCAGCTTTGGCTATCGGTTATAAGATGCGCAAAAGCGGCTTACTGTTCGGCGAATGTTGCCTTTGGACTCAAAATTTTAAGTCCTAATTCACCATTATTCTATGATATTAAGGGATTTCCAGCACAAAGTAAACGCCATTTTGCGCGAAAGGTTTGACTTTTTGCGCAGAATGGTTTCATGGGAAATTACGGGTAGTACTATTGGAAAGTTAGTTATCTGCTGCCATGGTCTTTGCGATAGGCGAGGGGCGTGAGGCCCTTTATCCGCTTAAATGAGCGGGATATGTGCTCCGGGCTGGCGTAGTTCAGGCGTATAGCTATCTCTGATACAGACAGATTTGTCTCGACCAGCAACCGAGCAACCAGCTCGACACGCACACGCATAATTTCATCGTGCAAGGACCGATGCATGAGCTTGCGAAACCGCTGTTGCAGGGTACGGCGTGACGTCGCCACCGCTTCTACCACGTCTGAAATCTGGATGTCCTTTTTGGCATTTCGGCGGATGAACCTCAAAGCCGCGGATATCAGAGGGTCGTCTATTGCCAGGATGTCGGTTGATTGTCTTGTCACGACATGCGTCGAGCGGACTATTATCTGACGGCCCATGGTTTTGACTTTGCCAGCGATGAGTTTATCAAGTAGCTCCGCGCTTTCGTATCCGGCCCTTTCGAAATTGAGGTTTACGCTCGATAGGGTCGGGTCGGTAAGGCCACAGACGAGTTCGTCATTGTCGACGGCGATGATTGCTACGTTGTCAGGCATATTCAGCCCTGCTATTTTACATGCGTCTATAACCTGCTGGCCGCGGTCGTCGTTGCAGGCCATCAGTCCAACAGGTTTTGGCAGGGACTTTAGCCAATCGGCCATAATTAGCTGCTCGGTTTTCCACAGCTGTTTGACTCGGGATTTTGGCCGTTTGTAAAAGTGAGTTTTGAAACCGGCCTCAGCAATCCTTTTGCTGAAGGTTTCGCTGCGTTCGACCGACCAGAATATATCGTCAAAGCCGCAATACGCAAAATGCTTAAGGCCCCGGTCGAGCAGATGCTCAGCGGCCATTTGGCCGATTTTATCATTGCTGGCGACGAT
>CP070715.1:2299591-2306999 GCA_020350405.1 Planctomycetota bacterium | reverse complement strand
TGTAAGCTCGCTGAAGTTTGTCAAATTAGTGGCTTATGAGGTGGCTGAGACGATAAATCCGTAACGCAAAGGTAGGATGCTGAAGAAAGTATTTTCGTCTAAAAATGGCCTTGACTTTAGAAAAAAAATGAA
This sequence comes from Planctomycetota bacterium, assembly GCA_020350405.1. Classification (GTDB taxonomy): domain Bacteria; phylum Planctomycetota; class Phycisphaerae; order Sedimentisphaerales; family Anaerobacaceae. Next base: position 2,306,867 of record CP070715.1, on the reverse strand, counting down.
AATTCCCCAAAAAAGCCTAAAGTTTTTTGAAAAATCGGCGAAAACAATTGTAGGTTAGAGGTTAGGAAAGAGAAGGTACGCAATGAAAATAGACGCCGACAAGATACACGATATTTTGACACAGTCGTCGTCCACGCAGCCCGGCTCCACCAAGCCTGCTCAAAATAATGACGCGGATGCATCCCTGCAGGTTGATTACAACTCGTTCATTGACAAGGCGACTCAGAGCCCGCCGACGGATACCGACGCCGTACAGCGGGCGCAAGAGCTTTTACTGTCTGGCCAGCTCGACACCTCAGAAAACGCTCGAGAGGCCGCAGAAAACATCGCAAAATTTGGCATATAAATACAAGACCATTAAATCGCAAGGCCGACCACGGATGGTCGAAACAGTACGCCTTAACGGATTATTTGCGGAACGGCGAGGATGTTTGGTTTGTTGGCCACCCCCAAGACCCATCACCTCGCCATTTTTTTGCTTTCAGAATAAATCCTGTGTATGAAGACAATGCCCCGGCAGGCAAATAACAGCGCGGCAACCACAATAACCGCCAAATTCAAAAAGCTTTGGAAATACTACATCCTCCAGAGCCTCTTGGCCGCCGCCGCCCTGTTGGTGCTCGTACTCATCCTCGGCAAAGAAAAAATCGTCATAATCAGCACAATGGGCGCCACCAGTTTCATCGTTTTCGCAATGCCAAAGGCCGCCTCCGCACAAACAAGAAACGTCATCGGAGGCCATCTCGTCGGCCTCGCCTGCGGAGCTATATTCTACTTCACCGCACTGCCGTATTTCCTCGAGTACCCATTCGCAGTTGCAGTTGCCATCTTCCTGATGGTTGCTCTGGACGTCGAACATCCCCCTGCCGCCGGCACAGCACTGGCCGTAGTAATAAACGAAGTCTCACGAGATGCCTTCATCACCATAATGGTAAGCACGGTCGTATTGTCTCAATGCCGCTACTATCTAAGAAACTATCTAAAAGACCTGGTTTAAAATGAATGCTCCCCTCCGCTTACTTGAAGGCCCCCGCCCAAAAAGCTGGGGCTCAGGCGTAACAATCAAAAGTCCGCGCCGTTTCTTCTTGGTCGAATGACAACTTTACTCCGCCTGACCGGTTTGCATAAATCGCCGGTTGGCAGAACGCATCTTCAAATTTACAATCACTGACGGGATTATCGGGCTGATAGAATCTTCCATCCCCGCACCTGCTGCTTGACTTACGGCGATTGTGACTTGACCGCCAGCCTTCACCAAGAGGAGCACTCCTCACCACCCGACATGTTATTCTCTTTACCATTTCATCACGCCCCGACAATACCATCGTAGCAAAATAAGGCTCATAAATCAAGCAAAATCACGCCCTGACCAGAGCCGCACTCTCACTCCTGTCTCACTAAATCCCCTCTCGACTTACAAATACCAGTATTATAGGACGCAGGGAAAATTTATCATGGATACACTCTGTCTCGCTGCCTAAAATACACTGCGTTCTGTTCTAAGGGATCCGCTAAATGCAGATTATCGCCCAGTGCCCGAAATGTACATACAACTGGCTGCTCAGCGAGGACGCCGCCGACCGAAGAATAAAGTGTCCAAAGTGCCGAAAACTTTTCAAAGTCCCCAAACTCAGTGATGTGCCAAAAGCAGTCAGGGCAATAAAGAATGCAAAAGGCACCATCTACGTAGACCAGAACGGAAAAACTTACGGCTAAATCCTCTTGGTGACAGTTTCACTGCTTGTTGCACCTGCATTAACTGCAACCACACCACTCTCGCAAACAAAAACCCACCATACTGTGCAAAAAACGCTAAAGTATCGCCAAAAGCCATCGAAAATAAAGCGGGTTGGTGTCTTGAGATAGATATAGTGCTGCGCGCTTGGTGTTATATAGGAAAAGTCCTAAACTGACCTTTGGGCAAACTGACAGGAATAATCGGGCCCGACAAATGGCAGTATCGCAAACGCAGGTAATATCACAAATCTTCGACCTCTCCGAAGAAGAGCTTGATGCCCTTTGTAACGAAATTGCCTCTGCTGAAATTTCAGAAGAGCAAGCTGTAGACCCTTTTTATCTCGACGACGAACAGGCTGTAGACGCCTCTAAAGTCGGGGAAAAACACAAAGCCTACATTATTCCCTACAACACGGCGAAAGCATATATTAAAGCCATAACCAAGGCGGAGCAAAAGGTAAGCGCCGAAGCCAAAGACGCAATAGCAAAGCTCAAAGACCAGTCACGGGAAAAAGAAAGGCTCTACCTCCAAAAGATAACCAGGCTCAAAACCCGCGCCGAGAAAGCAATAGCCGAGCAAAAAGCAAAATCACACGCGCGCCTTCAGGAGACCTTGGCACAGGTCAGAATTGAAACTGCACAGCAAATAACCGAAGTCAAAGCCATGGCCGCCGAACAGATAGCCGAGGTCAAAGCCGAAACTGCCGAGCAAATACTAAAGATTAAAGACGAGGCCGCTTACGAGATACAGAGGGCCAAAGACGAAGCTGCTGAGCGAATACAGAAGGCTAAAACCCAGGCAAATCAGACGATAGCCGAGCAAAAAGCAAAGTCAGAAGCCCGCCTTCGGGATGCGCTGGCCCAAACCAAATCTGAAACCGAAGACAAGATTGCCAGGGTCAAATCCGAAGCCGCAGAGCAGATAACTGAAGCCAGAACCGAAACGCAGGACCAAACACAAAAAGTCAAAGCCGAAGCCGCCGAGCAGGTGCAAAAGGTCAAAGCCCAGGCCGCCGACCAGATACAAAATGCCAAAGCTGAGGCAAACCGTGCGATAGCAAAGGCCAAGACTGAGTCCGAAGAGTCAATAGCCAATATCAAAGCCGAAACCGCCGAACAAATCCAGCAGGTTAGGGCCCAGGCCGCCGACCAGATACAAAAGACCAAAGCCGAAGCCGCCGAGCAAATACAAAGCATAAAAGCCGACGCAAAACAGATAATTGCCGACCAAGAAGCAAGGTCCCACACCCAGACCCGGCTGGCGATAGAAAAAGTAAAAACCGAAGCCGAAGAAAATCTGAGAGCCCGCGCCGATGAAATGAACAGGCTCAGAGCGCAGGCCGCCCGGACAATCGCTAATCTCAAGAACGATGCGGCTCGAAGACACACCGATTACAACCAAACGGTTGCCAAGCTCAAAGGCGAGGCCGAGAAAAAAGCAAGGCTCTACGATGAAACGATCAGCAATGTCAAGAACCAGGCCCAGCAGACCATTGCCAAAGCCGAGGCCGAAAGTGAAGAGAGGGTCGATAAAGTTAGGGCCGAAGCAAAGCAAACGATAACGACGGCTAAGTCTGAAGCTTCACAGCGCGTAGGCAAGGTCAAGGCCCAGGCCGAAGAGGCGATAGTCCAAGTCAGATTTGAGTCCGAAAAAAAGGCGCAGGACTATGCCGACACAATAGTTAAGCTAAAAACGCAGGCCAAGCAGGCAATAGCCGCTCTCAAAGACGAAGCCGCAGAAAAGCAGAGGACTTACACCGAGACAATAGCCGAATTCAAAGCGCAAGCCGAACAGAAAATCGCTGAACACAGAACACAAGCCCAGGTCGAGGCCCATCAGGCTATAGACGCAGTTAAAGCTCAAGCACAGCAGCAGATAGCCGCTGTCGAAGCTCGGGTCGAACAAAAAATAGCCGAACAAAAATCACAGGCACAAGCCGAAATAGACACAATCAAAGCCCAAACCGAAGAGCAGATAGCCATGATAAAGGCTCAGACCGAACGCGAGATCGTCAATGTCAAATTTGAATGTGACCAGAGGCAAACAAGTTATGCCAGGAAAATAGTCAAGCTACAGGCCCAAACCAAGCGGATAATGGCTAAGCACAAAGTCAAGGCTGCAAAAAAGCAAAGAGCGTTCACCGACAAAATAGCAAAAATAAAATCCCACACCGAAAAAACCACCGCCAATGAGTTCCAAATTACAGCAAAAGATATTATGCAGAAAGACCTTCTTTGGGCCGGCCCCGACGACAGTGTCAAGGATGCCCTTGCAATGCTCCAGCGAAATGATGCAGCCTGCCTATTGGTAGGACCCGATGAAAAACTCGAGGGTATCGTATCGAGGCCTGATATAAATGGAGCGCTTAGTCCCTATCTCCAACCGATGTTTGCCAAATGGCGCCGGCCGCTCGATGATGCTACCCTCCAAATCAAAATCAGATGGATAATGAACAGGGCCGTTCAGGCGATAGCTCCTGATACACCACTGACGGAAATAGCGAGAAATGTCCAGCATGAGGCTGCCGCCCAGCCTTTGGCTGTGATAGACCGACAGGGCAAAGTCTGTGGACTGGTAACTCTAGTTGACATCACCAAAGCCCTGCTGAAAGGTGGTTTTCTTGAAAACGCAAAGTAGCTTCTAAACAAATTAACCGGGATTGAAAAATGGCAGCATCGCAAACAGAAATCGAATCACAGGTCGCAGAATTATCGACAATGGCATTCGAGGCCTTTTGTGCCGACATCTCTGTGATGTTCGGCCTTGAAGCTCAGTGCATACAACAGCAGGTTGCCACCGCAACCATCGAGGAACTTAAGAAGGCCTTCGCTAAACTGGCTGCTGTAGTCTCAGTCGAAGCAAAAGGCACACTCGACGGAACTTTCCAGTTAGCCTTGGACCGCGCTGGACTCTTCACCCTCGCCGGCATTACATTTCCGCTGACCCAGGAGCAAATCCTGAAAAAGACCAAAGACGGCTCAACTAAAGATGCCAAGGCCCTCAGCAACGCACTGGCGGATGCGGCCAAGATAATCATCGAGGCTTGGGACAAGCTCTTCCATGAAAAATTATCCGGCCATGACCAACTAATGCAGGCCGATATATTTATTGGAAATCCGTGGGACAAGCCACAGGAAAAGATAAGTATGGCTGCCGACGAAGAATGCCTGTCTGTCCTCTGTGAAGTGACTGTCGGCCCCTACCCGACCTTCAATTGCGCCGCCATCTTCCCAAAAACAATCGTTGCCGGACCACCTGAACAACAAACAGAAACTCAACAAGAAACTGACTCCGAAGCTGATGATAAAACCGGGCAGGCAGCCCAGAACGAATCCGAAGACAAAGCTCAAGACCAAACCGAGTCTCAAGCAGACCAGAAAGCCGAACCTCAGGCACAAGAGAAACCACCTGCCGCAGCCGAAGAAAAAATTGAACCCCAAGCGCAAGAAGAACCCGCGGCCGCTCCCGAAGAAAAGGCCGTGCTCAGTCCCGACGAACAAACCGAACCCCAAGCTGAAGACCAACCTGCTCCCGAACCCGAACAAAAGGTCACCGAACAGAATGAACAAGCCCCGGCCGGTGATTCCAAACCGCTCGCCATGACCGACGAAGATGAAAAGCTCAGCGCTGAGACTAAAAACACAGCAAATGAACAGACCGAACCAGCCGCCGAGCCACAAAGCCCTGATACTGATGTGGACTCCTCTGCCGATGCTCCTGAAGAAAAAGTCCCACCAGACGAAAGCCCCAGCCACCCGGTCTCAGACGCTATCCGGTCGATAACTGGCCCTTCCACCGAGTCTCTGTCTGAGCCCGAACTGCACGGCCCACCAGACTCAGCACCCCACACTCCGTGCCCCAGCCTGAAAATCCGCGCAAAAGAGATTATGCAGAAAGACGTAAGTTGGGCTGGCCCGGAGGACAGCATCCAGGATGCCCTTGCAATGCTCCAGCAAAACGATGCCGGCTACCTGATGGTGGGTACCGATGGAAAACTCGAAGGCCTCGTATCAAGGTCTGATGTAAACGGCGCCCTTAGTCCCTACCTCCAGCCTATGTTCGCCAAATGGAGGCGACCTCTGGATGATGCTACCCTCCAAATCAAAATCAAATGGATAATGACCAGGACCATCCGCACCGTAAATCCGGACACCCCCCTCGCCGCTATAATGGAAATTATGTGTCAGTTCGGATGGCGGGCCCTGCCCGTCATCGACCACCAGGGCGGTGTCCAGGGTCTGGTGACCGTATTCGATATCTTCAGGGCCCTGCTAAGAGCCGACTCCAACACTTCAGCCGTGGGCACCAGCCTCCAGGCGCCTCTACTGGCGTAAACTCCCGCTGCGCCCCGAACGTATCTCACCCGCCGGCATGAGGCCGCCGCCTGCGATTATCAACTATGCTCCGAGTGCCGCCGCGGCCGCATCACCGTCAGCAGCAGCCACCACAATAAGCATCTGGTACTGGCCGTCACAGACCATCGCCGCGCCCGCAACGCCGCTAATACCCGCGTCCGCAAGCCCCTTCAAGTCCGCCGCGGCCACACCGACCTTGTCCTCGCCGCTTATCAAAAAGCCTGTCATTGACGTAGCCTCGACACCAGCCTCCTTCGCACAGGCCTCTAATGCCGCCGGGTCCTTCGCGCTCAGGCAGACACGCCCGCGACCACCCCCGGCCGAATATGCCACAAAGCCAACAAAATCAACGTTTTTCGCAGCCGCCTTGCCTAAAAGCTCCTGTAGACTCCCGGGCTTGTCCTCAATCTCCACACAATGAACACTAATTCGCTTAACTGCCATAGTCTTCCCCTTTCAATTCTTGAAATGATTTGTTCCACAAAACCAAATGTACAGCCTTCCCCCGCCTTGTCAACCCAAAATCCAGCATCGCTGTCCGCAGCAATTTTTACTTGAAGCCTCGCCGAACCTCAATTAATATTACCGACTCAATTATGCCCCGGCCTTGCCCCAGTTTAAGTGCTCTACGCAGGCCCAGGTTCAAGAGCCGAACACGTTATGAAAACATTACGCTTGTACTTAATTATCGCCATCGCAGTCTCTGCTGCTCTAAGCTCCGGCTGCGAACCGCTGGCCTGCTTCGAAAAATCACCTTACCCACCCGCACAAAAACAACCCGTCGTCGACATCTACCACGGCATCCAGGTTCATGACCCGTACCGCTGGCTCGAAGACCCGGACTCAAAACAAACACGGCGATGGGTACAACAGCAAAACAAATTAACCCGCAGGTTTTTTGGCACAGACGCCCCCAGAGAAAATATCAAAGCCTACGTAAAACACACAATCTAAACAATACTTCTCACAAATCCTCCCCCTTTCATTCTTCCCACTCAGTTGATTATTCACCTCCTTTCCAGCGTGGGGCCTTGAATTCTCCAAAATCCGTAACTTCAACCCACAAAGCGTGGCGGCCGCAATGACCGCCACGCTCAAAAACAGCATCAGTTCCACTCCTTATTCCTGATACTGCCACTATTACGGAGTACCCGTCACTTCAACAATATCAACGAACCCAAAT
>CP070715.1:2276362-2299491 GCA_020350405.1 Planctomycetota bacterium | reverse complement strand
CAGCCGGTAAGCGTACCGCCGGTGCCTACGCCGGCAACCAAAGCGTCCACACGTCCGTCGCTGTCGACCCAAATCTCCTCGGCCGTCGTTTCCCTGTGGATTTGCGGATTAGCGGGGTTCTTGAACTGCTGGGGCATAAATGAATTCGGGTTCTCGGATACAAGCTCTTCGGCTTTTTCGACAGCACCGGGCATACCACGCTCAGCCGGCGTCAGCACAATCTCGGCACCAAATAGACGAAGCAGCTTTCTACGCTCAATGCTCATAGACTCGGGCATAGTCAATATCAAACGGTGCCCCTTCGCAGCACAAATGAATGCAAGTCCTATGCCTGTGTTACCACTGGTTGGTTCGACTATGACCGTGTCGTCTTTGATAAGGCCTTTGTCTTCCGCTGCTTTTATCATAGATAGCGCGATCCTGTCCTTTACGCTTCCACACGGATTTTTAGATTCGAGTTTGGCCAAAATGGTGGCTTTGCCTGAGCCAAGTTTGTTGATTCGTACCAAAGGGGTGTATCCGACAGCGGCGGTTATATCTTCGAATACTGCGCTCATAACTTCTTCTCCCAGCTATATTTGGTAATCCAAGTTTCCTTTTTCCTTTGCTCTGTCAACTAAATCCTGCAAAGTCAGCGATTCCAACACGCCCATTACTGCCTGCTGCACCTGCGCCCAGACCTGCCTTGTTACGCAATCAGCGGTTCGTACACAGTAACCGTTGTCATCGAGGCACTCGACGGTGATTGCTGACGGCCCCTCGAGAGCACTAAAAACATCGCTAAGTTTAATCTGATTGGCGGCTTTGGCAAGAATGTAACCACCTTTGGAGCCCCTGAGGCTCCTGACAAGTCCAGCGGATTTGAGTGTGGCCATTAATTGTTCCAGATATTTAAGGGATATATCCTGGTTACGCGCAATGATTTTAAGCTGCAAAGGCCCCTTGGCTTGGTTTGTAGCCAATTCTAATATGGCCCTCAGCCCATATCTGGTTCGAGTAGAAAGCTTCATAGCCGGTCTCCTATATTCCTACCTTATTAGTAGTATATTACACGAAACTATGACTGTCTGTTGCCAAAAAAACCGAAAAAATGCGCAAAAAAGTGAAAATTTTCGTTAAACCGCTAAAAACAGACAATTTTTGCAGCCCTACGGGCCTGCGCGGCGGGAGAAGGTACATGGCCTGTAAAACGGAGCAGAAAAGTATACAGTACGTGCTGCTATTTCAACAATAGACTACCTATCTTGTTGTTAGCAAGAGACTTATCCGGTTTGCCGGAGTCGGAGGTGACCGATAGGGCCGATTGTGGAAAAGTCGGCCCGTTTGCTGTTGGGATGATGTTTGACAATTTGTCCGATAAAAATGTTGCTTAGTCGACCCCAGCAGTCAATTTACTTGACAGGTGGAAAAACCAGATTTAAAATAATGGGACCGTGTTCAATGCTATCTCTAAGGGGATGTTACGGATGGCAAAAGGTACCCCGAAGAAAGTGGCGTTTATTTCTTCTTTCCCGCCAAGAAGATGTGGGATTGCTACCTTTACCTCGGACCTTATTAAAAGTACTGCGATGGCAGCCAAGGATGAATTCGAGCCGCTCGTGGTTGCGATGCGATCGGCGGACCTGAAATACAAAGACCCTGTAAAGTTCGAAATCCGCCAAAATGTCAAGAACGATTACATTTCCGCTGCCGACTACATTAACTTCAGTCATGTTGATGTGGTATCAGTCCAACATGAATTCGGGCTGTTCGGCGGCCGGGCCGGCTCTTATCTGACGCTGCTGCTTAACAGACTAAACGCGCCGGTTATAACAACACTACATACCGTGCTAAATGACCCCAACCCTGTTTACCACAAGTCATTAGTCGACGTGTGCAATGCCTCGTATGAAGTTATCACTATGAATGAGCGGGGTGTGGATATGCTGCGCGATATTTACGGTATTGCCGGAAAGAAGGTTGAACTGATTGCCCACGGCATACCGGATTTGCCTTTTGTTGACAGCAACTACTACAAATACAAATTCGGCATGGAAGGGCGAAGAACCATATTGACGTTCGGCCTGTTGAGCAAAAACAAAGGTATTGAGGTTATGCTTAGGGCTATGCCCGCTATTATCCGGGCCGAACCGTCGGTGTTGTACGTAATCCTAGGAATGACACATCCGGCCGTATTAAAGCATGATGGCGAATCTTACAGGTTCAGCCTACAGCGAATGGTAAAAGAATTGGGATTGCAGAAACATGTTATCTTCCACAACCGGTTCGTGAATGACGAAGAACTTCGGAACTTTTTATGCGCTGCCGACGTTTATGCCACACCATACTTAAACCAGGAGCAGTTGACCAGCGGCACTTTGTCCTTTGCGGTCGGCACGGGCAAAGCCGTCGTATCAACACCGTACTGGGCGGCACTGGAGCTCTTGGCCGACGGCAGGGGGAAAATCGTCCCGTTTGGCGATTCCGGGGGGATGGCCGATTCTGTGGTGGAAATAGTTAAAGATGATTCCCTGTTCTATTCATTGCGGAGGAAAGCCTACGAATACGGCAGGTCAAGAACGTGGCCGAAAATAGGACAGAAGTATTGGAAACTATTCAGTGCAAAAACAATGCCTGTCCGATTCATCACAAAGACCGCGCCCCCACCGGCAGAAACTATTTCGCCGACGGTTGAACTTCCTGAGCCGTCATTAGTACACATGGAAAAGCTTACCGACGACGTGGGCCTGTACCAGCATGCCAAGTTCACCGTTCCGAATCGTGAATACGGCTACTGCACGGACGACAACGCAAGGGCCGTAATTGCGATGACAAAGTATTATTCTCAGTACACCGACCCTAAGGCCCTGCAGTTTTTGGATGCCTATCTGTCATTCACCCTTCACTCACAAAACGAAGACGGTTCGATAAGAAATTTGATGAATTTTGACAGGAACTGGGCGGAAAACGAGCCGGCTCACGATGCCCTCGGCAGGGTACTCTGGGCCCTCGGCAGCGTTATGGCAAATCCGCCCGCCCCCTCTTATTTGCCGATAATCAAAGACTGCTTCGATAAATCAGTAAAACACGTGCCGAAACTGCCCCCAAAGGGTATGGCCTATTCGATACTTGGTATGTCTGATTACCTCAAACAGTTCCCGGGAGCCAGTGACATTAAACGACAACTGGCAACAGCCGCAGACGACCTAGTCACCCAATATGAGGAAAACAAGTTCCCTGATTGGCACTGGTTTGAGGATACAATGACTTATGACAACGGCATACTGCCGCATGCGCTTTTCGTAGCCGGCTTTAACTTTGGAGACAAGAGGTACTTTGATGTCGCTGAGGAAACCTGCGAATTCCTGCTCAAGGCTACCTTCAACGGCGAACACTTCAGCTTTGTCGGGAACAAAGGTTGGTATGAGCGCGGCAAATCAAAGGCACAATTCGACCAGCAGCCAATAGAAGCTGCAAGCACGGTCATGATGCTGAGGACAGCCTACGATGCCACGCAAAACACCGAATTTCTGAAACTTCAAAGAAAGGCTTTTGATTGGTTCCTCGGTGAAAACGACTTGTATATCCCACTGTATGATTTCAGAACAAAGGGGTGTTGCGATGGTCTTATGGCTGCCGGCGTCAATCTGAACCAGGGAGCAGAAAGCACGCTTAGCTTTCTGTTGAGTCTGCTGACCGTTGTCGAAAGTTTTGCGGCGGCTGACAAAATCGCCGCTCCTACCGACGTACTGCAAAAAACAGCGACGCCGCAGCAAATAAAGCAGATAGCAAAAGCCGCCGGAAAACCTATAACTATAAAAACCACTTCTTCCAAAACTAAATCGAAAAGGCGGGTTGAGGAACTCACGTAGTGCCGAAGCCTGTTCTACCAAGGCGGCATAAAAACCGGTTGGCTGGGTAGGTTAATTACTTTAATTATTTTAGCAACTTTGCACCCTCCTCGCAGGTCCAGTTGATGTCCTTGCCGAAACGCTTGCACAGCTTAACAGCTGGTCATTGAAAGAGTCACATTATAATGACTTCTATGGAGTGATAGGCTTAGTGAAAGTAGCCAGTTTCAATGTTAATTCGTTACGCGCTCGCTTGGCTGTCGTGCTTGCGTGGCTCGCCCGGCATCAGCCGGATATTCTCTGTGTGCAGGAAACAAAGGTGCAGGATATTGATTTCCCCACCGATGCGTTCGACGAAACCGGCTACAAATATATCTTCAAGGGTCAAAAAAGCTACAATGGTGTGGCTATTTTCAGCAAAAGTGAGATGGCAGGCGTTCAATTCGGCTTCGAGGAGGAGCCAAAAGACGAGCCTCGCCTCGCCAAAGCCGAAATCAACGGTATCGCAACCGTCAATACCTATGTCCCCCAAGGCTACTCGCCCGAATCCGAAAAGTTCGAATACAAGTTAAAGTGGTTTAACCGTCTGCTTAAGTTTTTCGAGAAGAATTTCAAGCCTTCAGACCCTATCCTCTGGGTGGGGGACTTCAATATTGCGCCTGAGCCGATAGATGTATACGACCCGGAAGGCTTGTTGGGGCACGTCTGCTTCCATCCGGAGGTTCACAGAGTGTTAAATCAGGTCATGAAGTGGGGATTCCTCGATGTGTTTCGAATGCACTGCAGCGAGCCAGGCCAGTACACTTTCTGGGACTATAGATTGAAAGGCGCCTTTAAGCGGAATCTCGGTTGGAGATTAGACCATATTATGGCCACAAAGCCCCTCGCGGAAGAATGCACCGCATGTTACATAGACAAGGAAGTTAGACTGGTGGACCGCCCCAGCGACCACACTCCCATCATCGCCGAATTCGATCGGTGAGAAGAAATCTGGGGAACAAGGATTCGAACCTTGACTAACTGATCCAGAGTCAGTCGTGCTACCGTTACACCATTCCCCAACCTTTCTGCTGATTCTAAGTTATCAGTTTTTGCCTGTCAATCGTCATTTGACAGTTACCTGTACAGTCGGTAATCTGTTTCTATGAATCGTATTACTCAGATTACACTTTTTGGCTTTGCCGGCCTGGTGCTGGCGGGCTGCAATAGCGGTGGAAAAGACGAACCTATATGGGAGCAGGCCAAAATCACGGATTTGGCTCCGGCTACCGATGCAAAAGATGCGACTGGCAAATTGCTGAAGACAATAAATTTCAACATCTTTATCTTTGACATACCGGCTGAGAAAACAAGCACATTGGACGGCATCTGGCAGGTGCTCTACAGAAAACCGCTGCAGTTTAAAGATTACGATGCGTTCGCCGCCAACTCCTTTGCGGTCGGCTTCGGCCAGCTCGATATGTGGAACACAATAGCCGACATGTTGCGCGATGCCGGGGGTGAAAGAGCTGAAAAAATTTCTGTACTGCTGACCGATGACCGACCTGATGACATTGTCATCGGAAGGCTGGGCAGGCGGCGGACAATTTTCCACACGCCAAAGTCCGGCTCAACGGAAGCAACGACCGCGGGGCCGGGCAAAATCGCGCTTCGCATAAAAGCCCAGAAAATCCCCGGCCAAAGAGGCGTGTGCAACGTTGACGTGGTGCCCGTATTTTCACCGCCGATAAGCACTTCAATTCCCCAATTGGCTGACCGGGAAAAAGCCGGCGAGATTGTTTTTACTTCCTGTCGGTTAAGAGCAAAGATGAGCCCCGGTGACTTTGTCCTGCTCGGGCCGCAAAAACACATCAGCCGCCAGGTAACTCTGGCGGGCCTGCTCTTCAGCAGGTCCAGACGCAAACCGATTGTCAGAACTTATCTGTTCGTTTGCACCAGGATTGTCGATTGAGCCGTCATTTGCCCAATCCAACGGTAGCGCTGACTCAATGCAGCGACTACAGCCAAGCCAAAATCGCCAAGGCAATTGCAACGCAATTCGAACTTCTTGGCGGATTGGAAAAATTTGTAAAACCGGGCGATACCGTCCTGCTCAAGCCCAATCTTATAGCCCCCAAGTCGCGCCGGCACGCCACCCAGACCGACCCTGCCGTAATTATTGAGAGCGCCAGGCTGCTGAAGGATTTTGGTGCAAAGCCGTTCGTTGGCGACTCGCCCGCATGGGGCAACGTGTTCGGCTGCATTAAGGCACTGAAAGTGCAAGAGCCGCTGAAAAAGTTGGGCGTGCCTGTAAAACCGCTCATCAAGCCAAAAATATGCCGCATAGGAAAGTACAACACCAAGGTCGGTATAAGCGCGGTCGCACTCCACGCCGATGTGATTATAAATCTACCCAAGTTTAAAACACACCAGCAGCTCCTTGCCACGTTCGCTGTCAAAAACATGTTCGGCACCGTCGCAGGCAAGCGAAAGGCCCTCTGGCATTTCGCGAAGGGAAAAAACCCCGACGATTTTTGCGAATTACTCATCGCGATATTTAAATTTCTCAACCCTGCCTTGACCATAATTGACGCCGTTACAGTAATGGACGGCCCGGGGCCGATAGGAGGACGAGCGAGACCCCTCGGTTACTTCATCGGCGGAACAGAGCCAATCGCCTGCGAAACTATCTGCTGTGGGCTCGTCAATATCAAACCCGAGGACCTGCCGATTATCAAAGTGGCAAGGCAAACAGCTTTTGGATGTTCAGACCCGGCCAACATAAAAATCGTAGGCGACGGTTTCCCGCAAAACACATGCACCGATTTTGAACTGCCCCGGCTTGTTCCAATCAGGTTCTCGCTTCCGCATGTGTGCAAAAGCATCTGCAAGCAGATATTGCTCCTCGCCAAATATATGGCCAAGGGCAAAAGACGTTCGTAGTTTATTTCAGTTGAGGATATCCGGTGCTAAATCTTGTGCTGAAGTGCATTTGGCAGTAATATGATTATATGAACGAAACGTTCTCCAGCGACCGAGAAGAAAGTAAACAGAGTACTGACCCGGCGGAGCAGGGTGGTGGCAGCGAAGCTGACATAAACCTCTCGCAGTTGCCTGCTCACCGTCTGACCGAGAGTCCAGTCAAGAAACCATATCCGCTTCTGATTTATGTGGCGCTGGCCTTGGCCACTTTTGTTGCCTTCGAGCAACTCCGCAATAACGAATTTATCGACTACGATGACGACCACTATGTTACCAAGAACCAGCATGTCATCGGTGGAATCACCCGTGACTCCGTTTCCTGGGCCTTTACGACCACGCATGCGGCGAACTGGCATCCATTGACCTGGCTGAGCCACATGCTGGACTGTGAGCTTTTTGGGTTGCATGCCGGCTGGCATCACTTGACGAGTTTGTTCTTTCATATAGCAAATGCGCTGTTGCTGTTTTGGGTATTGAACAGGATGACGAAGGCGGTTTGGCCCAGCGCCTTTGTAGCCGCCTTGTTTGCTTTGCATCCTCTTCACGTCGAGTCTGTGGCGTGGGTCTCTGAGCGCAAGGATGTTTTGAGTTCGGTTTTCTGGATGCTGACAATGGCGGCCTATGTGATGTACGCGGAGCGCCCGGGCATTGGCCGATACATGATGGTATTCTTGGCGCTTGGTCTGGGCCTGATGGCGAAGCCGATGCTGGTGACTTTGCCTTTTGTGCTGCTCCTGCTCGACTTCTGGCCCTTGGGCCGGTTCCCTGCTACCCAGCCCCAATTGGTAAAATCCTATTATCAAAAAGCGACGGCATACAGGTTAATCGGTGAAAAAATCCCTTTGTTTGTTCTATCGGTGGCTTCGTGTGCAGTCACCTATGCCATTCAGAAAAGCTCCGGAACAGTTGCACCAATAGAGCTTTTGCCTCTAAATGCGCGCATAGCAGGTGCCCTGGTCTCTTATGTTAGCTATATAGGCAAAATGATTTATCCGACGCACCTGGCTGTTTTGTACCCACACCGCTACGCCAGTATGCCAGACTGGCAGCCGAGCGCTTCCTTTATCATACTTACCCTTGTATCAGTAGCCACAATTTATGCAGCTCGGCAGCGGCGGCGTTATCTCGCGGTGGGCTGGCTCTGGTACATTGGGACCCTTGTACCTGTTATCGGATTGGTACAGGTGGGACCACAGGCTATGGCCGACCGTTATACTTATTTACCTTCTATCGGGCTTTGTATCATCCTTGCCTTCGGTGCCGCTGAACTTCTCGCCCGCCCAGCTTATCGAAGGATTGTGCTCGCAGTTCTGGCCGCACTGACCCTTGCCGCTCTGCTAATAGGCACCCGCAAGCAAGTGAGGTATTGGCGAAACAGCCTCACACTCTTTAAACGTACCCTCGCGGTAACCAAGGACAATTACACAATGCATAACGCTTTCGCTTTTGCTCTCAGTTCACAGGGCAAGCTTGATGAAGCGGTTAGTCACTATCGCAAGGCGCTGGACCTGATACCGTATGATGCCGAGACGCATTTGCGCCTTGCCGATACGCTTCGATTACAGGGTGAGCTCAATCATGCAATCAGCCACTACCGTCAGGCGATACGGAACAAGCCGGACTACGCCAAGGCCCACAACGACTTGGCCTATGCGCTTAGAACGCAGAGTCGCCTGGATGAGGCAGTCAGCCACTTTCGGCAGGCCTTGGAAACCAAGCCCGACTTGGCGCCCGCCTTAAATGGTCTGGCACAGATTTTGGCCATACATTATGACCCCAATGTGCAGGACGCAAACGAGGCGGTTGAGCTTGCCAGCCGTGCAGCCGAACTGACACGATATGATGATGCCACAATCCTTGACACACTGGCAACCACCTACGCTGCAACCGGTCATTTCGACGTCGCCGTCGAAACCGCGCAAAAGGCGCTTACGCTGGCCACTGCCGAGCAAAATGATGAATTGGTCAATCAAATCGGCAAGCGTTTGGAGCTGTTTAGACAGGCGAAACCCTATCAGTTATCAGCGCCGTCCTCAGAGATGATCGGTCCTTAGCGCTTGAGCTCCGAATTGACAAAGTGCCTTTGTTTCGCTAATATCCCTTTATGAAAGAAAGGGACAAGCCTGTTAATATCCTCGGTATTGAGACCAGTTGTGACGAAACCGCTGCCGCTGTCGTGACCGATGGCCGGATTGTCAGGTCTTCTGTCGTCGCCTCGCAGAACAAGCTGCATGAAAAATATGGTGGCGTCGTTCCGGAGATTGCATCACGCGCGCACATCGAAAAGATGTACCCTGTTATAACCGAAACACTTGAACAGGCCGGAGCCGACAAAGATGATATCGACGCAATCGCCGTCGCGAATCAGCCCGGCTTGACCATCGCCTTGATAGTCGGTGTCACCGCCGCCAAGACGCTGAGCCTGGCCTGGGACAAGCCCTTGATAGCAATTAATCACCTCCACGCCCATTTGCAGTCGGCAATGCTAACTGAAGAAAACCTACAACTGCCTGCCGTCGCACTCGTAGTATCAGGTGGTCACACCTGTCTGTATGAATGTCAATCGCCGTTGGAACTAAAACTGGTTGGTGCTACCATTGACGATGCGGCTGGCGAGGCGTTTGACAAAGTGGCAAACATCCTGAAGCTGCCGTATCCCGGAGGCCCCGCAATTGAACGGGCTGCGAAAAAGGGAAATCCAAACGCAATCAAATTTCCGCGCTCAATGCTCGGCCCCGAATCGCTCGATTTTTCCTTCAGCGGCATCAAAACCGCCGTACTGTACTATTGCCGCGGCCAGGACATGAAAGGCGAAAACAAGGTTGACTCGATGAGCGAACAGGAAATCTCCGATATCGCGGCGTCGTTCCAGGCGGCCGTGATTGATGTCCTCGTTAAAAAGACTCGGCGGGCGGCTGAAAGAACAGACGCCAAAACAGTCCTGCTCGGTGGCGGAGTCGCCGCAAACATGCAACTGCGGGCCGCTATCCAGCAGTCCTGCAATAAGGCTGTCCCCACAAGAAAATTGCTCGTCGCTCCAAAACAATATTGCACCGACAATGCCGTTATGGTAGCTTCTCTGGCGTATCACAAGTTCAAAGCAGGACTGTTTGCAGACTTGACCCTTGAGCCGAAGGCAACCGGCTGAAAAACTAAGAACAAAAGGTAGGTGAAATATCCAGGCCGAAGAATTGAAAACAATTTTCGAAAAAGTCAAGGCCGGTGACATCACTATCGAAGACGCCGTCGAAAAACTTCGTCACATGCCCTTCGAAGACCTTGGCTTCGCCCACATAGACCACCACCGCCAGCTTCGAAGGGGCTTCCCGGAGGTCATCTACTGCCCCGGCAAGGCCATCGAGCACATAATTGAAATCTTTTCGGCAATGGCCGAGAAGGGTAGTAACGTCCTTGCCACTAGGGCCGAGGAGCATGTCTTCGAAGCCCTGACCAAAGCCAAGAAGCTGCCGAAGGTCCGCTACGAAAAGCTCGCCAGGGCGATTGTTCTCGAACAGAGGCCAATTAAGCCTTCGAAGACTGTCGTACCCATTGTCACCGCGGGGACCGCCGATTTGCCTGTTGCGGCCGAGGCACAGGTCACCGCCGAAATTATGGGCCAAAGGACCGAGTTGATTTGCGATGTCGGAGTGGCCGGCCTGCACAGATTGCTCGGACATCTTGGTAAATTTGAAAACGCAAATGTCATAATTGTTGTAGCGGGAATGGAAGGCGCCCTCGCAAGCGTCGTAGGAGGCCTCGTAAGCTGCCCCGTAATCGCTGTCCCCACGAGCGTCGGTTATGGCGCAAGCTTCGAGGGACTCTCCGCCCTTCTGACAATGCTTAATTCCTGCGCCTCCGGTGTCACCGTAGTAAACATCGATAACGGCTTTTCGGCCGGTGTAACCGCAACGCTTATTAATAAAAAAATTGAACACAGCAATAATTGAATTATGCAGGTAACAAGCGATATTCCAAAGTTAGCGCCAAGACCTATTGACGGTCACAAGGGCGATTTCGGCAAGGTATGTGTCATAGCCGGCAGCGTCGGTATGACCGGGGCCGCTGCCCTGGCAGGCCGCTCGGCGCTGCGAGCTGGCGCTGGCCTTGTACGCATCGCAACTGCCAAAAGTGCGCTGCCGATAGTCGCCTCCATAGAGCCCTCTTATACGACCATACCGCTGCCGGAAGATAGCGCTGGCCGGATATCAGCAAAGGCAGTAAACACCATCCTCGAAATTATTAGCGACAATGATTGCTTTGCCTTCGGCCCGGGCGTAGGCACCAGTGCTGACCTTCGTTCTGTTGTTGAGGTACTGCTCGAACAGCAAAATCTGCGTCTGCTTATAGATGGTGACGGCCTGAACAACCTGAGCAAAATAAAAAACTGGCCCGACAGTCTAAAGGCCAAACTGATTCTCACACCCCACCCCGGCGAGATAAAAAGACTCTGGGCAGGGCTCTTCAGAGACCCGCTTCCATCTGACCGTCAAATACAAGCCACCCAATTGGCGATGCAGACCAAATCCATCGTGGTCTTAAAAGGCGCAGGAACAGTCGTGACCGACGGTGAGAAAATCTACGTCAATAAAACCGGCAATCCCGGAATGGCAACCGCCGGTTCAGGTGACGTTTTAACAGGAGTAATAACCGCCCTTGTCGGCCAGGGTATGAGCGATTTCGAGGCGGCGGTCCTCGGCGTGTACATCCACGGATTGGCTGGTGACATCGCCGCCGAAAAAACCGGCCGGGTCAGCCTCATTGCCACCGACATTATTGACGCATTGCCAAAGGCCTTTATGCAAAGCTAAGAAGGGTCTTTAATGATTCCCCTTCACCATTGTTAATCTCTCTTCACCGGCAGATTCATCTTTTCAAGCAGCTTCCACGCCGACGGCAGAGCTATTGCTGCTAATACTATCTTCAACAAATCGCCAACAACGAAAGGATAAAGACCCACAACGAGTATGGCTTTGCCGATGCCCATCAGAAAGCACAGCCAAACCAGTCCAAATGTGTAAATGCAAATATTGCCCAAAACCATGGCCAATATGGTTGTGCCGACTCGCCGGTCCCAGCCCTTCTCCGCCAGTGCTCCTGTAGCATACGCGCCGACGACAAAGCCGGCCAGATAGCCGCCCGTAGGACCCGCCAATACCGCAGGGCCGCCTCCGAACGCAAAGACGGGCAGCCCCGCCGCCCCTTGTATTATGTACGCAAGTGCGCACAAGCTGCCTCGACGTGAACCCAGAAGTGCCCCTATCATCAACACTGCGAAAGTCTGTCCCGTAATAGGGACCGGACTAAACGGCAGCGGCACTTTGACTTGAGCGCACAACGCAATGAGCAAGGACCCGCCAATAATCAGCACAATATCGTAAAATCCCGCGTATGCTTTCTTGGCGGGCCTGAATACTCCCGCTATAGTCGCGTTCACCAGCATACATGCTCCTAAGCAAAGCCAAATACTTCAGTTGCATAAAAACACGCAGGGATTATATTTTAGGATTGTTTCTAAGTCAAATACCAAGTTCCCGGTTGGCAAAAGTAGCGGCCCCCGCCCTAATAACTGTCCCCCACCAACAAATCCCAAAGGCCGTATGCTGCGAAGCCAAACAACCTATCCCGCCACCAAGAGATTCGACTCAACCACTCGATATCAGGTCGACCTTCGTCCGCTCCGGTACCGCCAATTCAGCCCCAGCCACAAACAGTCAACCTCCAAAAGTCCCATATAATCGCCCCTCTGGTTAAGAAAACCAATCAGCTAAAAAATTTCCTCGGTCCGCCGATTTTTGTTCGGTTTTTGTTAGGGTTTTCGCCCTTGCATCACCGATACAATGTAGTTGCGTAGCATTGCCAAAATCCGCTTACTGCCGGTTACCACCGCCTGCAACAGGAGAAAAAGATGGACAGCTGCCTAAACAGTCAGCCCGAGCCCGTATGCAGATTCGGACCGGGCGGCGACTTCGTCTCCGTTTGGCCGCCCGAGCCAACCGTAGCCCACCACCCTTCCATGAGCCGCCTGACCAAATTCATCCAGTTGCTGAGCCATATTGTGCCCGCACTGCTCGGCTCGACACCCGACGCTGTGCCGCAAGAACTGACACAGACTCAATCGCCTGCAGACCCTGTCCTCCACCGAAAAGGATTACTGAAATATGCAGTTAAAAAAACCGATAAACCAGCTCACGCCGCGTCAGCTACAGCTATTAACAGCCATAAACTCTTTTCAGACCGGTCAATACTATTCCCCGACGATGGCCGAATTAGCATCCGAACTGGGCATAAGCCGAAGCACCGTATTCGAGCATATCGCAGAACTGCGAAGAAAACGCCTGCTCTCGACCTCACCGGGCAGGGCTCGCTCTTTGAACCTGACTTCAAAAGCGCGAGAACTGCTTGACCAACTCGCCGATAACGACCGGGATTCGCCAGCCCGTTCCCCCGCAGCCATACCCCTCGTCGGCACAGTCGCCGCCGGCGTTCCTATAGAAGCCGTCGAAGACACCCAGCCGCTGTCCCTGCGCTCGCATTTCGCACCGGATGATAATATCTTCGCTCTTCGGGTAAGAGGCGACAGTATGCTCGACGATGATATCCGGGATGGTGATTATGTGATTTGCCGGTCCGCCTCCGTAGCCAACAACGGCCAGCTTGTCGTCGCCATCGTCGATAATGAAAACGCTACAATAAAAAGATTCTACAGGCAGCAGTCACGGGTAAAACTCCAGCCGTCAAATGACAACTACAGCCCCATTTACTCAGACAACTGCCGAATCGAAGCCGTCGTCATTGGCCTGATGAGAAAATTCTAACCCTTGAAGAGTAAGACCAATCCTATTACGCACGCAAGCGTTATTAAACAAGGCACAGCATAAATCCCGCGCCAGCGGAACTGCTCCTCTTTCCTGAATATATCCATCACCACACCGGCGAACTGCGTCCCTAAGAAAAGACCGACTCCCACCGTCGCCGCAAAAACGAGCGCCTGCACCGAGCTGCGAATCTCCTCAGGCGCAACGCTTTCCGCGAAAATCTGACCGGCGATGATAAAAAATACGTATGCAAGACCGTGTAGCGATTGCGACATGATTACCAGCCACCGCGGCTTTGTCCCCACGTAAACAATATACATCACCAGCCAGCACCCTGCGCCCACAGTCAATGTCCATTTGAACCCCAGGTTGCTCAGTAACAGCCCCAGCGCGAAGAAAGTAGCGACTGCCTGCACCGCCTGTGCAATCGCCATCGACGCAGGAACGTTCTTGGCGGCAATTCCCATGTCCTGCATAAAGCGGGCTGTCCCCAGAAAGTAGAACTGCATCAGCCCAGCAACAATCATCGAGAGTACTATAAAGATTAAGAAATTAGCATCACCCAGCATACCCATTGCCCCAAGTATCGGTATCTCGCCCGATTTCGCTGGGACTGTCTCCGGCAGAAAAAGGCAGCTTGCAGCCATAATCACCGACAAGGCACCGGCAAGGAAAAGACAGTCTCGACCCTCGCCTCCGGTCTTGAAAACCCATCGCCAGCCCGTCAGAAAATACCCCACCAGCGCCCACGCAATCGGCGCCCAGATGAAAATACCGGGGGAATGGACGCTAATGTCCAGCTGATTTTCCGCCAACTGGGCAAACATCAATGAGTTGACCAGCGGCAGCGTGGCCGCGTAGCATAGGGAATAGACAAGCATCACCCCAAACAGGTTGCCAAATCCCCGCTGTCGGGCAGCGGTAAACAATAGCCCCGCACCGAGCAGATGCGATACAAAAAGTATCCGCTCCGTGTTTACCCACTTATCTGCGAGCTGTCCGGCAACCAGCGGCGAGATGATGCACGCTAATGGCAGCGTCGCATAGACCCAGCCGGTTTGTTTGCCGCTGAACTTCAGGGGCCCCAATAAGCGGGCCGCCAAGACCGGTGCCCACGCCCCCCAAATCGCATACTCCAGAAACATCATTAAGCTTAAAATAACGTACAATTGCCAGCTCATTGTCTTCTCCTTTGCTGCATGTGCTAAATGAAAACTCTCTCACTAATAGTCAAAAACTGCTGCCCTAAGAGGCCTGCTGAGCGCCAGCCCTGCCCTCGCAGTATTCTTCCAGGAATTTCAGCCACTTCGTCCATGCCCTGTTGTAAATCTCGCTGCTGACCAAAAAGCTGTCGTTATGGCTGCCGAAAATCTCAACAAACTCCCTCGGTTCATTGGCCGCCTCATGCAGTTCCAGACCAAACTCGAACGGAACAATCTCGTCGCCTCGGCTGTGGATTATCAGCACCGGACAACGAACCTCCCTGATGTAATCGATAGTCCTGTAGCTGAAACTCGCAAACCATCGAACCGGCATATAAGGGTAAAACTTCCTGCCCATATCAACGTACGATGTAAAACCGCCCTCAATAATCAGGCCCTTCGTCTTGACCCTGCTCGCCAGTTCCGCTGCGACACTTCCGCCAAGACTCTTGCCGAATATAATAATCTTGTTCGCCGGGACCTTTCTCGTTTCGGTAAGCCACTTGTATGCTGCCATTGCATCCAAATATGTTCCCTCTTCGCTTGGCTTGCCCTCACTATTGCCGTAGCCGCGATAGTCAAAAATAAAGCAATTCAGTCCCAGCTTATTAAGGATATTTATACTGTCCAAACGGTGTGTTATATTGCCCCCGTTACCATGGCAGAACAGCACTGTCAGCCCCGAATTCTCCGCCGGCACGTACCAGCCGTTTAGCCGTAAGCCGTCGCCGCTTTTGAAAACCACATTTCCAAAGTCCAAACCCAATTCGTCCGGGGTATAGGAAACTTCCCGCGTAGGTTTGTACACAAACGTCGGCTGCATAAAATAGAGCGTCCACCCCAATGCCGAATAAGCGATAAGCAAAACCACAAAGACTTCTATAAGTATCAACACCGGCCTTGTCATCCTCATAATGACAGCTCACTTTTACGGCCAAGAGCTCAGCCAGGCGTACAACCGGCACAAAATCACCTTAACTGCTCGGACGCATTTTAGTTTGCCCGACGCCACAATACAAGCTACAATTTCGGTATGATTAAAAGAAGAAAAACAATAACCGTCAACGCCGGACCCGTAAAAATCGGCTCATCATCGCCGATTGTTGTCCAGTCGATGACAAAGGTACCCACCGTTGATATTGCCCGCTGCGTAAGACAGGTCAATAAACTCGCCCGTGCCGGCTGCCGCCTAGTCAGAATCGCCGTACCTACCTGCGCCGATACCGCCGCTTTTGCTAAAATTGTACAAAAAGTGTCCGTCCCCCTCATCGCAGATGTCCACTTCAGCCCCAGCCGCGCGATTGAAGCGATAGAAGCCGGAGCAGCCAAGATAAGACTTAACCCCGGCAATATTAAAGACCCCAAAAGCATTCACCGGATCATAGACGCAGCCAAAATACACAAGACCGCAATAAGAATCGGGGTAAACGAGGCAAGCATCAGGAACCTCAAAAGCCGGGACATACCTGCACAAAAACGCACCGCTTTTGTGCTGAAGGAAATGAAAAAATATGTGGCGCTGTTTGAAAGACGCAGCTTCACGCAACTGGTTCTAAGCGCAAAAAGCAGCGACTGCCTGCGAACCATCGAAATCAACCGCCGTATCGCCAAGCTCTTCGGCTACCCAATACACCTTGGCCTGACCCACGCGGGCCTACCTGAAGATGCGCAGATACCCTCTGCTGTTACCTTGGGCACGCTGCTCGCAGAAGGCATTGGTGACACCATCAGGGTAAGTGCCGCCGCCAATCCGCTCGTCGAAACCCAAATCGCAAAACAAGTCCTAATTGCCCTTGGTCTGTATGAGCCTGCCGAGCCCCGCCTCGAGATGATAGTCTGCCCCACTTGTGCCCGCGCACAAATCGACATAACCCGACTAGCACGCCGAGTCAAAAAGAACCTCCCCGACATTAATAAACCTCTGCGCATAGCCGTGATGGGCTGCATCGTCAACGGCCCCGGTGAAGCCGCCGACGCCGACCTCGCCCTCTGCGCCGCAAAGAACAAGGCCTACGTCTACCGCAAAGGACGAAGAATCGCAATAGTACCCGAAACCAAAATCGTTCCCGAACTACTGAAACAATTAAAAAATCTGTAACACGAATGACACAGAGATTAGCCGACACATCCCCACAGCCTTTCAAAAAGACACTCAAGCGACTTATCATCGCCGTCGTTTTCAGCATTGCCTTTGGATATATTGAAGCCGCCGTTGTTGTTTACCTGCGAGCAATCTTCTATCCCGACGGCTTTACCTTCCCCTTGGCCGAATTTGGTATCGGCCCTCTCTGGAAGCGTCTGGTGCTGATTGAAGTCGGCCGAGAAGCTGCCACGTTGGTTTTAATACTTACCGGCTCATATCTGTTCGCCCGGATACGCCAGCAGCAATTCGCTTACTTTCTGACCATCTTCGCGGTGTGGGATATCTTTTACTACGTTTGGCTGAAAATCCTTCTCGACTGGCCTGCCGCCATCATGGACTGGGATATACTGTTTCTAATGCCGGTCCCTTGGGCTTCCCCTGTCCTGGCACCGGTCCTTGTTTCGCTCATAATGCTTATATGTGCCGTGGTAATACTCTATCGCTCCTCACTCGCCAAACCTCTTGAAGCGACACTAATCGATTTGCTTTGCCTTTCTCTGGCCGCTGTTGTGATGATCGTCTCTTTCTGCATCGCGGGCCTGAACGTCACTGAGCCGGACTTCCGGTCACATTTTCATTGGCCCTTGTTCGCAGCCGGTCTGGCAGCGGCCGTTGCGCTCTTTCTAAAATGCCTCGCGAAATCTAAATAATCTCATCAAGGCTGGATGAGTTAAGAGCTGAACTGGGAACTTCCTCCGCAAGTGCTAAGTGTCACTATGTCGCAGATGACCACATCATTTAACGCCTATTGACCCTTGACGCATTCGCGCCTGCCAACTTTGCATTTGGTGCCTGCCTCTTGCCCTCATCAGGCTTGCGGGCCAATCCTTCAAACTTGCCGAAAATCATCTTCCCGGCAGAAGTCTGCAGTGAACTGGTTACGCTAAGGATTATGCTACGACCAATCTTGTTACGGGCGCCTTCGACGACAATCATTGTTCCATCGTCCAGATAACCAATCCCTTGGTCCGCTTCCTCACCCGGCTTGATAACCTTAATTTCCATAATCTCACCTGGCAAAGCAATAACCTTCAGCGAACTTGCCAAATCGTTTATGTTCACTACATCCACCTCACGGACCCGTGCAACCTTGCTGAGGTTATAGTCTGTCGTTGCCAGCTTGCCGTTGCAGTGCTTGGTAAGCATCATCAACTTCTGGTCAACACCTTCGACCTCCTCGACCTCCGGAACGATGCTGTCATCTATTTCGACGTCAATCAGGGGGCTGCTTTGCATCCTGTGAAGGATGTCAAGCCCTCGCCTGCCGCGATTACGCTTGAGCTTGTCTGCGGAATCCGCTATTAGTTGGAGCTCATTGAGGACAAAACGCGGAATTACCAATGGGGCGTCGAAAAGCCTGCTCTGATAAAGGTCCGCAATCCGACCGTCGACGATTGCTGAAGTGTCCAGAACCAAAGGCCGAGAGCCCTTAGTCTGCTTCGCGAACTCAACGTACGGAATCACAAAACGAACGTCGTCCTTCGTGCGTATAACGACACTGATAGTAAGGTAGCATATGCATATCCCCATCATCCATTTTATTGCTGTAACTGCCTCGGGGATTACGTCGACCTTGTATGATGCCGTTATCATATCGACTGCAGGGGCCAGCGCCACACTGATGAGCATCCCGACCAGCAGGCCGAAGAACACGCCCGCAAGAGCACTGAGTTTCCGCTTGGGCGTAAGAAGGTCCAACAGGAGAACGAACACCCCAAGACCAAGACCGCTCCAGATCACGGCCCAGAAGCTTGGTGAATTCTCCTCCCTTGATACGGTCTCGGAACTCGCATTTACGAATAAAACCCCAACAATAACGAAAAAGAAGATGACCCGCAGAACCCAAAGTAACATAGCTATAAACCTCTAAAAAATATAGTATTATGACGACGCTTACTCAATAACAACCGGATTATACCCTATATCCAAACCCTTTTCAATAATTATCTTGCTCCTAAACCACCGTAGTAGAAACTCTCGCCTATGGGCTTGTCAAGCAAGTTTCGCACTTTAATCGCATAAGACTCTCTCCCCAAGGATACTTAACGATTGCTGGTATCGCCCTGATAGTAAACAGCCTGACACAAAATGCGCCTGTCATGAAGGCTCCCTGAAGGTTCCCCGCCTTGAAAATATTGATGCCTTAATACTTGGAGCCAACCTTGACCGCCGCTTTTCGCGTACGACCTTGACAGCTTTCGCATTCACAGATACCCACGTGTCGCAGATGAGAAACGCCGGCGAGCTTCTTCGTCTCCATCAACTTTGCACCCTTGGCACTCATCTTGCGAAACGCGAGCTTTGACTCTCGCTTATTGAGCGAACCGACCGCATCCGCTACAACAGTGACCTTCTTACCTCGCTGAAGCAGCCCCAGGGCCGCTGCCTTGACCGCACCTTCAGCGCTGGCGCCAATCAATATGAAATTCCCGGCTCGAACCTCACTAAGCAGCCGCTCTATACGAGGCTCGGCGAACGGGTCAGCGCTACGCTTATGCAAAATGACCTGCCTGTAACGCCGCAGTATGTCCTGCGGAAAGTCCGTGTTGTCATCCGCCGCAAAGCTCACGCGATTGCTCAGCAAACTGTAGCTTATCTTCTTCTGCCCCTCTGTACCGTCAATGCAGTAGCCGGGCTCAACAGCGCCGTTACCGTTCGGGTAGACCTCGCACGTCGAAATTACAGGAACATTATTGCGCCTCGCCCACGCTATTACCCTCCGTACATTCGCCAGGACCCTCCTGTGATTTCCAATACACGCGTTGCCGCCCGCGAGGAAGAAATCCCTCTGCGTATTGATGTCAATCACAATGTATTGCCGCCGCTTTTTCAATAATTGCCGAATCATGGCTCAGTTCCATCCTCAAACTTTACGACAAGTCCTATAACTGCTACGCTCCGACACACTGTCAGTTCGCAACCTTTCATCGATTACTCCGCACCTCGACTTTAGCCCGGGCCGGCACCCAAAACCCAATATCCACCCTCCCCCAACCCACCACTCTTTTGTATAATACATTCGTCGAAACCTTGCTGTGTTTCTCTTTTTGGGAAAACACAATAATGGCAAAAACTCTGAAGGACTATCCTGAGGTCTCGTTAAGGCCCGAAGATTTGGATGGAAAAATCGACTTCGCCAACATTTTCGGACGTCCCGCACCAGTCCATATCGAGATTGGAACCGGAAAGGCCGCCTTCCTCCTGAACCAGGCCAAAGCCCACCCTGACCTTAACTTCCTCGGCATCGAACGCGCCCGAAAATACTACCGCTACGCCGTCGACCGCATCGGCCGATGGGGCCTCACCAACGTGCGAATAATCCGGACCGACGCCGCGCATTTCCTCGCCGAATCCGTCCCCGACACCTCCATCGAATGCTTCCACATCTACTTCCCCGACCCATGGCCGAAGAAAAGACACCACAAAAGACGCTTCCTCAACCCCGCCAACCTCGAACAGCTCCTCCGATGCTTAAAGCCCGCAGGCCGGATAAAAATAGCCACCGACCACGCCGACTACTTTGAACAAATAGAGAAAGTTTTGGCCGCCTGCACCAGTCAACTCGAAAAAACCGATTTCCTTCCCACCGCAGGCGCGGACACTGGCGAATGGGTCGGTACAAACTTCGAAAGAAAATACCTCAAAGAAAATAGACCCATCTACACCCTCGCCGTAAAGAAACATCCTGCCCCCGAATAGCACACCTGCCCCTCCTCTGCCCTCAAGTATTCGCCGCGAATCATCCGATAATTAAATCGTAAGAGTATCATAAAGACCGACCAAACATGACCTATATCGAGGCAATCCTGGCTCTGTTCGCTATCACCGACCCTATCGGAAATATCCCCATCATGCTCGACATAGGCCAGCACGTCCCCGCCGGCCAGAGCCGAAAGGCCTTCAACACCGCCATCATCGTGGGCGTCTGCATCCTCGTAATATTTTCTTTCGCCGGAAAGCAAATCCTCACCGGAGTCTTCCACATCCAGATTCACGATTTAAAAATCGCCGGCGGAATACTACTGCTCATCATCGCCATCGACCATCTCATCTTTGGTACTCTCCGTCGCTCCGTTGCTGTAAGCGGCACCGCCGGTCCTTATGAAATCGGCTGTGTCCCCCTCGCCTGCCCGCTGCTCGCCGGCCCGGGCGCAATGGTAACCAGCCTTACTACTCTCGAGACGTCCGGCCCGCTGCCCGCCCTTCTTGCAATCGCCGTGGTATTCTCCGTCCTCTTTGTGATAATGCGATTCATCGAGACCCTCCAGAAGCTGCTCGGCAGACTATTTTGCCTCGTATTTTCAAAGGTAATGTGTATGTTCATCGCCGCCATTGGAGTACACATGATTATGTCCGCCCTCCAGCATTACCTCTCAGCAGCCCAATAATCCCTCCTGACACCCACCAGCGACGGACATCACTCCCCCAGATGCCGCACCACGCCATATTTGCGAGGCACGACCAAGTCCACTTTTCTGCCGGGCTGCTCCGCCGGCTTGTAATCTACGTCCATTATTTCAACGAAATCGGCCGTATATTCTTTTAAAACCCCGCAGTATTCGAATACTTTGTCCCCTCTAATAAGCTCGAGTACCACCTTGATGCCGATATACCGCTCCAGCAGAGGCTCATAGGATGTTCCCACCGAACCCATCAGCTCCTGCTTCATCTGCGAAACGTACTTATCCTGACCCGTCAGAACACCGGCCGCCGGACTTGCTTTCTTCGCCGCCGTCATCGCGATATTCAGAACCTCAATCACCGAGTCCCGCACCGTCTTGAACACGTTCAATATCCTTCGCCTCAGCCGCCTTAGAAGCCCCGGATGGTACGTCCTCTTAAGTTCCTTCTGCCGCGCCTTCTTATGGGCTTCGCTCAGCTGGTCATGGTAACGGACCAGCGCCTGGATGTTCGGATACTCAAACTTATACAGTATATAACTGGCCTCCTCGTGGCCGTCCTGGTCCTGATGCCTTTCCGGGTAAATCAGCTCCAAGCCGGTGTTCTCGACCCGCAGCTTGCCCCAGCTGGTCTTGCCGTTCGTCTCCTCCAGCATCACCATATTTTTTGAAAAATCCGTCAAACACTTGTCCCGCCTTAGCCTTCGCACAAACGCCCCTACCAGCGCGGCCAAGACTATAAAAATTATCGTTATCGTAAGCGCATCCGGCATAATCGACTCCCGCTAAAATTACCCCCGAAAAAATAACCAAATGCCACCCCGCCGTCAAGCAGATTTTCCCCTTTCTATTGCCCTCTCTAACGCCGTTTTATCGGCCTATGCGGCCTGTCCGATTTTTTCCCGAATTTGCCTGCCCGCAGCGCATTTCGTATACTTTTATTAGCCAGAAGGATAAAAACAGACATTTCAGAAGTACTTAGAAGGCAAAAGTACGCACCTCCCACGCACCAAAGCACCCACGAAGGAGAAAAACAATGAATTTCAGAGTTACATTAAGTCTGTGCACGATTTTTATGTTGGCACTTGCCGCCACGGCAAGCGCAGATAAACCCGTAGATGAAAACGGTATTCCCTTTGGCAACGGATTCCCAAGCGGCAAACACTTCAACCTTAATCTAATTGCCAAGAAAGACCATTTCCAGTGCCCGCCGCCGGAATATGACCCCTGCACCGGACAGCAGGTGTACGGCAATGTGATTTTCATCCCGCGAGTTCAGGGCAATGACCCTATCACTGTCCTTATGGAATCCGGCAAAAAGGGCCCCAAAGGAGCGCAGGGCATAACCGTCCTGCAGGTCACGGACTGGTGCAGCGAGAGTTTCCCGGACAGCGGCTCCGGCAAGGGAGACTCCGCGGTCATCCGTCTGCCCGCCAATGATAAGGGCTACGCCGTCTATGCCCGAATAACCGGCAAGCCCATCGGCGACGGTGAACCTAACGTAACAATTTCTCCGGATTTAGTCTATGTCGAGGATGAAGCCGGCAACGACCTTATCCTTCTCGGCCTGGTCGACCGGCAGGGCGTCTCAACATTCGCGTCCGTCGGAGAGACTATTTACAGGACCACTACCGAGATACCCACAAAGGGTAAAGCCGGCAAGGGCGTACAGAAGGCCAGCAATGTAACCGCCCTCTTCCAGTGGTCCGGTGAGGTATGCTACATACAGGATGACAGCTACATCTACTGCGAAGACGAGCTCGGCCAGTGGATTTGTT
>CP070715.1:2273535-2276262 GCA_020350405.1 Planctomycetota bacterium | reverse complement strand
GTTTGGTTCAGACGAACCTGCGTGAGATTGATGCGACACTGGACATTGATACCTATATGCAACGGATAAGGCAGTTCAATGCCGATGTGGTGATGATAAATGTCGGAGGGATTGTTGCTAACTATCCTACTGAGCTTGCCTACCAGTACCTCAATCCGCGTCTGAGAGGTGACCTGGTTGGTGGGTTAATCGAACGTCTGCACGCGGATGGTATCCGGGTGATAGGGCGCTTCGATTTCAGCAAGGTGAACGAGACAATTGCCGCCAAGAATCCGGAATGGCTGTATAAAGGAGTTAAAGGTGAATTCGTAAACTACAACGGGCAGGTGCATACGTGCGTCAACGGCGGCTATCAGCAGGAATATATTTTCAAGATACTCGGTGAGGCAATCGAGAGGTATCCGCTTGACGGTTTGTTCTTTAATATGATTGGGTATCAAACCTACGACTACAGCGGAAACTACCACGGTATCTGTCAGTGCGATTCCTGTCGAAAACGGTTCGCCGACTGGTCCGGCGGCCTCGACCTGCCCAAATCCGAAGACACCAGCGACCCTGTATTTCGCAGATACGACCAGTTCCGCCGCGAGACTTCCGACGAGCTTTTCCACCGTGTAAACAAATTCATCAGGTCCAAGCGCAAAGACATCGCTGTTTGCACATATACCGCTGCCGGTGTTGATATTATCCGTTACGAGTCGAACACAGCTTTAAACCGTCCTCTGCCGATATGGAACTACTCCGCCAGCGACAACGTCAAGCGATGTCTTGGTTCCTACAAGAAAAAGGTCATCAGCAACACAGCCGTGCACTTCATCGATTTCCCCTACCGCCACTCTGCCGTTTCGCCGTATCTCAACGAGCTGCGCCTTGCCCAGAACATAGCCAACGGCGGCTGGGCCGATTACTATATGATAGGCAGACTCGAAAATCAGGAAGACCGCCTGGGTCTGGACATAATGCGCGGTGTCTTCGCCTTCCACGCAGAGAACGAAAAATGGTTCAGAGATACAAAATCTGTTGCTGACGTTTGTCTGATAAGGGCAGGTGGTGCCGAGTACGCCGGACTGTTTCGCATCTTGGCCGAAAATCACGTCCTCTTCGACGTCATAGAGAACGCGGCGCTTGCACAAGGCGATACCCCAAAGGCGCTGGAGGACTATCAGCTTGTCATACTGCCGGATGTCAGCAATCTCAGCGATACTATTTGCAATAGACTTGATGCTTACGTGGCAAACGGGGGCAAACTCTTGGCAACGGGAATGACATCAACTGCGGATGAGCACGGCAATCCTCTAAATGCCATCCGCCTCAAAGCCGTAGGTGTTGATCCTGCGTATAGACTTCAGCCTCATACGAGGGGCACCTATTTTCGTATCCGCCCGCAAGACAAGAAAAAACTGGTAGTCTCGGACCTCAATGCCCTTGACGTAGCATACTTGGACAGTGACTTTCTTGTGTGTGAGCCGACCGGCAAAACCGAAAGCCTCCTCGGTTTTATTCCCGAGGCAATGTACGGCCCGCCGGAGAAATGTTACTACACGAAGGTAACAGATATTCCCGGCCTGTTGTATTCTCGCTTTGGCGAAGGCCGCTGTGCGTTCTTCCCGTGGCTTATCGGTTCCCATTACCAAAGACGCAGCAATCACGTACACTCTTTGCTGGTGATGGGTGCACTTGAGGGCCTTTTGGGACTCGACCGAAGTGTCGTCGTCGAGGCCTCGCCGCTTGTTGAGGTGACACGTCACGCCGACTCGGACGGCAGATTCGAGTGGGTGGCTCTGATTAACCACACCGGCCAAAATGGAACTGCCTTTCATAAACCAATCCCGATTTCGACGATTCCGCTGCGGCTTAAAACGCAGAGAAAGGTAAAAAGCATCCGCCTTTTAAGGGCTGAGAAAAAACTTGATTTTTCTCCTGCGCAAGCCGGCTGGATAAAATGCATCATCCCAGAATTGCAGCGATTTGAAATAGTCCTTTACGAATACGAATGAGCAAAAAGATGATTTTACGCAGCATATCAGTTTTGGCTCGTGTAAGCATATTGGTCAGCGCTCTAATAATTTTGCCGTGCGGTTTGGCGCGCAATGCTGGAGATGTAGAATAGTTGCGGGAGTTTATATGTGCAAAGGGCAACATGCGGGAACTAGGTACATTGGGATGTGTTTATGCCTTCAAGTTATCTTTGCGGCCGTCTTTGTCTGTTGCGGTTGCAGTTTAGCACTTCGGGAGAATTCCTTTTCGAACGGTGGCAGTGTCCTCGCTACCCTTCAGAAGGACCGCCCTCGCCTAATGTTAGAAGAGGCCGAGTTAGAAAAATTGAAGCGGCAGTATAGGGAGGATAAAGTTTTGAAGGGCTGCGTCGACAAAGTTTTAAGCGATGCAGATTTGTATGCCGAAAAATCGGTGCTTACCTACAAAAAGATTGGACCGCGGTTGCTCCAGGTCAGCAGAGAATGCCTTCGACGGGTTTACACTCTGGGCTTGGCCTGGAGGTGGACACGGCGCGAAAAATATGCCCGCGCGGCAACAGAGAACCTGCTTGCTGTCTGCGAGTTTCCGGACTGGAGTCCGTCGCACTTCCTTGATACGGCCGAGATGTCCCATGCTGTGGGTGTTGGTTATGATTGGCTGTACTCTTATTTAGATACCCAGATGCGGCAGGCTATCAGAAACGCATTAATCAAGAATGGTCTGAAGCCGGGCCTGCGCGCGTACGGGAAG
>CP070715.1:2261620-2273435 GCA_020350405.1 Planctomycetota bacterium | reverse complement strand
TTTTTTTCAGGAGGAGTTCGATTTCGTCCATAGTTCGGTTCATAGCGTCGATTGTTTTATTGAAAGGGTCTGGGGTGGTCATATCGACACCGGCGGTCTTTAGAAGTTCGATTGGGTAATTGGAGCCGCCGGAGGACAGGAACTCGATATACTTTTCGACCGCGCGTTGCTCATTGCTTAGGACCTTCTCGGCGAGGGCGGTAGAGGCGGTGAAGGATGTGGAATACTGATATACGTAGAAATTGTAATAAAAATGCGGGACGTAGGCCCACTCGACCGAATAGAGGTCGTCAATTTGGCAGACGTGCCTTTCGTGGCCGTAGTATCTTTTGAGGATGCGGCCGTAGAGCTCGTTAAGGACGTCGCCGGTGAGGGGCTCGCCGCGCTCGGCCTTTTCGTGGATACGCAGCTCGAATTCGGCAAACTGGGTCTGTCTGAAGAGGGTCTGCCTGGCGCCCTCAAGATAGTTCATCAGTAAGGACAGGCGGACGGCATCATCCTGGATTTGGGTCAACATTTTCTTAATCAGGAGGGCCTCGTTGAAAGTGGAGGCGACTTCGGCGACGAAAATGGAGTAGTCGGCCGTGGGGTAGGGCTGGTTTTTGTTGGCGTAGTAGCTGTGCATAGTATGGCCGAGCTCGTGGGCCAGGGTGCTGACGTCTTCGTACTGGCCGTTGTAGTTCAGGAGTATGTATGGATGGACATCATAGGCACTGCCGTTGGAATAGGCGCCGGCGCGCTTGCCGGGAGTCGGATGGACGTCAATCCAGCGGTTGGCGAAGGCCGACTCGACGGTGCGGCAGTAGTCGTCGCCCAACGGTTTTGCGGCGTCGAGGACGAGGGCCTTTGCCTGTTCGAAGGTGTACTGCAAATCAATGCCTTTGACGACGGGGGCGTAGACGTCGGAGTATTTCAGAGTGTCGACGCCGAGCATGCGTTTTTTTAAGTTGAGGTAGCGGTGGAAGGTGTCGAGGTTGTTATTAACGTTTTCGATGAGGGCCATATATACGCGTGTCGGAATGTTGTCGGCGTCCAAGGCCCTTTCGAGGGATGATTTGTAGCGGCGGGTGCGGGCGTAGAACATATCCTTTTTTACGCCGGAATAAAGCTGGACGCCGAAAGTCCTTCTGAAGCTGTTGAACGCGGCCCAAAAGGTGTTAAAGACGGCTTCGCGGTCGTGGCGATTCGGCAGGGCGCGGTATCGGGCGTATCCGGCCTTGTTTAGCAAGGCGGGGGTGCCGTCGCTTAACTGAATCTGCGGATAGGGGAGCTCGGCGTCGCTGAAGATGCCGTAGATGGAGGAGGGGGCGTCGCTGAGCAGGCCGGCTTCGGCGAGGATCTTTTCTTCTTTTTCGGATAATTTGTGGGCTTTCGTTCGCTGTATGTCGTGGAGGTACATTTTGTAGATTTTTAGGCCGGGCTCTTTGCGGATGAATTCGTCGATTTGGGATTTGTCCATTTCGGCAATTTCCGGTTCGACGAAGGAAGCGTTGGAGGAGTAGTCGGTGATGAGCTGGGCGATTTGCTGCTTCATTGCGAGGCATTTCGAATCGCGGGTGTCCTGGTCAGACTTCATAGCGGCGTAACTGCGCAGGCGGACAAGCTCTTTGGAAAGATTGCTGTTGAAATCCAGACAGGCGAGCAGCTGTGAGGCGGAGGCGGACAACTTACCCTTGTACTTTAAGATTTGATCGAACTGCGCAACTGCCTTGTCCTTAGCCTCGTTCCAGTGCTGGTCTGATGGGTAGAGGTCCTCGAGTTTCCAGGTGTCGGCGGCAGGGATTTGCGACCTCTGGCGGGTCTGGGAGGAGACGGGGGTCGCGATGAATAGAATTAGTGCGGTCAGGAGGATGATTTTAATCGGCATTTTCATAGTGTTAACTCCTTAGCGGGTGTTACCAGTTCTGTCGAAGTTACAAAGGATGTTTATATTGGCAGATTCTCCAGAGGTTTGCAATAACAAGGTTCGGCGGGGCAAGTGGGCAAACGCTCAGAGGTTTTGGAGGAGAGGGGGTAGGTGGGTGATATTTTGTATTATGTGGTGAGCGGCGGCGTGAGGGTCGGAGGAGGATTTGGTGTGTAAGCGGTTTGGGCGGATTAGCTGGATGGTGGTGCAGCCGAGGTTGTTGGGGGCGATGAAGTCCTTTTTTTCATTGTCGGCGACGCAGGCGGTATTTTGGGGTGTTGTATTGAGGTCGTGGATTATTTTCTCGAAGGCAACTGGAGATGGTTTCCAGAATTCCCGGCCGAGCTCTTCGCTGTAGACGATGGAATTAAAGTATTTTTCTATTCCAAGGGCCTGGACTTTTAGCTGTTGGGCGGGGAGGAAGCCATCGGTGAGCAGGGCGAGGGTGAATTTGTCGCTTAGCCGGTTGAGGACATCTTGGGAGTCGGAGGGGAGAGTTATTTTGGGGACGTGGGTGCGGTAGGTTTCAACGAGCTGGGCGATGAGGTTATCATCGTAATTTATTGCGAGGTCATCGAGCGCAGCGTTGAATGTGGTTTTGTGATTGCCGGCGTTGAACTGTTGCGATAGGGAATCGAAGATGCGGTCGGCAGGGGGCGTTTGTGGCAGGCCGGAGAGAAAGTCGGCGACGGAGGCGAAGCCGCTTCTACAGTAATCAAGCTCATCGTAGAGGGTGTCGTCCAAGTCAAAAATAACCGCTGTTACCATTGCCGGTGTCCCTTATTGGGTAAAACGTATGCATTGGGCTATACAGTGTACGGTCATTGCGGTATAATATTACGCTTTAACAGTTCAAATGTCGATATTTTTAATAACTGAATCGGCAGGCAATACTGAAAGGTGCAGTTATGAAGTATCTTGAGATAATGCGTCCAGCGGACTGGACGAAGAATATGTTTGTGTTTGCGGCTTTCATATTCGGCAAGAAGCTTGCGGGGGCGGTCGGTGGGGTACTCGTGGCTTTTGGCAGCGCGGTGGGGGCGTTTGTTTGTTTTTGTCTGGCGGCGTCGGCCGTTTATATCTTCAACGATATAATTGACCGCGATGCGGACAGGCTGCATCCTGAGAAAGGCAAAAGGCCGATTGCGGCAGGGACAGTGAGCGTTGGTTCGGCAGCCGTGATGTCGATAGTATGTGCTGTGGTGTCGCTTATCGGCAGTTATGTGCTTGTGCCGGGTCTTGCGGTCATCATCGCAGGGTATATTGGGCTAATGGTCCTCTACTCGCTGTTGCTGAAGAGGGTGATGATTCTGGATTGTGTGGTGATATCGGTTGGGTTTTGCCTTCGCGCGGTTGCGGGGGCGGTTGTTGTTGGCGTGTTTATCTCACCGTGGCTGGTTATATGTACGTTTGCGCTGTGCATGTTTCTTGCGTTTGGCAAGCGGCGCAGTGAGATAGCGCAGCTGCGGGAGGCGAGCGAATCGTTCCGGGAGGCGTTGGCGGGTTATACGCCGGAGCTGCTTGCGCATATGCTGGATGTGACGAGCGGTCTGGCGATTGCGTGCTTCGTGCTTTATGCGATGGACGACCAGACGCATCGGCTTTTTGGGACGAACAATCTGGTTTATACTACGCCGTTGGTTTTGTATTGTGTTTTCCGTTTCAGCGCGTTGATACAGAAGGGGAGGTATTCGGGGCCGGTGCAGTTTATCCTGAATGATTTGCCGTTTCAAATCGGGTTTATCGTGTGGGTGGTTTTATGTATTGGAATAATTTATGTGGCGTAGAGTGCTTGGTGAGTTTTAGTTGAGTTTGAGTGTAAAGACGGGCAGCGTGTCAGAGTCGAAGAGCGATATGAGTGTTAGTGATATCCGATTGGGGATTGTATGCCCGATGGCAAATGAACGGTCGAGGGCGGAAGAGTTTGTGGAGGCGGTCTTGGGGCAGTGCAGGGGGCGGGGCTTTAAGTTGGTGAAATTTTTTGCTGTTTTTGATAATGCGTGTACGGACGGCACGTTTGAGATGCTGAAGGGATCTGAGGACAAGCCGGCTGAATTAGAATTGGTGTGGGCCCCAGAGAACGAATGCGTTGTGGATGCGTACGTGCGGGGATATCGGGAGGCGTTAGGAGCGGATTGCGAGTGGATACTGGAGATTGATGCGAGCTTTAGCCATCAGCCGGCGGAGATCCCGCAGTTTTTTGATAAGATGGCGGAAGGTTATGATTGTGTTTTCGGCAGCCGGTTCTGCAAAGGTGGGAAGTTTACCGACCGTCCGCTTAGCCGATACTTTATGAGCCGTGTGGGGAGTATCCTGGCGAACATTATGCTCGGGACGAAACTGAAGGATATGACGAGCGGCTTTGAGATGTTCACGAGGGCAGCCCTGGAACGAGTTTTGGAGAGGGGGATACGGTCGCGGGGTCATTTTTTTCAGACAGAAATCAAGGCGTACTGCCGGGACATGCAGATAGTCGAGGTGCCGATACATTATCGTGCACCGAGCACAAATGTGGATGCAGGCGTTGTTGCAGATGCGTTCAGCAATTTATGGCGCTTGTTTAGAAAGCGATTAGCCGGTGATTTGTGATATTCAGATAGAAAGATATTGGATTTTATGCAAGAGAAGATATCCATCGTAGTGACTTCCATAGGCAGGCCCAACAAGGGTCTTAGGGAACTGGCGTGCGGCTGTAAGGGGCGAGGTTATGATTTTATTGTCATAGGAGACGAAGCGAGCCCGAGTGATTTTGAGATAGAGGGGTGTGATTTTTACAGTCTGGAGAGGCAGAGGGAAACGGGGTTGAAGTTTGCGGAGATGTGTCCGACGCGGCACTACGCCCGCAAGAATATTGGGTATCTATTGGCGATTGGCAACGGGGCGTCGGTTATGGTGGAGACGGACGACGATAATATTGCGGGTGAGAATTTCTGGGAGGTACGCGAGCGGAAGCAGTCCGTTAAGGCGGTTGAGGGGGCGGGGTGGGTGAACGTTTACCGTTATTTTACGGAGGCGAATATCTGGCCGCGCGGATTGCCTCTGGAGTGTGTCAATAACGAGGCGGCGTTCGAGTCGCTGGGGAGGCGGGAGGTGGACTGTCCGATTCAGCAGGGTTTGTGCAATGAGAATCCGGATGTGGATGCAGTTTACCGGCTGATTATGCCTCTGCCGCAGAGTTTCAGGGATGACCGGCGGGTTGCACTTACGGAGGGGTCGTGGTGTCCCTTTAACAGTCAGAATACGACGTGGTGGCGTGAGGCGTTCGGGTTATTGTATCTGCCGGCGTACTGCTCGTTTCGGATGACGGACATCTGGCGGAGTTTCATTGCGCAGCGGATTGCTTGGGTCAATGGGTGGGGAGTGCTGTACCATGAGCCTAATATGTGGCAAGAGCGGAACGTGCATAATCTGATGCGGGATTTCGAGGACGAGATGCCGGGTTATCTGCACAACTCGAAGATATGTCAGGAGCTGGAGGGGCTTGCACTCGCGTCGGGGACGGACAAAATTGGAAGTAATCTTCGGCTGTGCTATGAGAAATTAGTTGAGATGGGTCTGGTTGATGGGCGGGAACTGGATTTGCTGGAGGTGTGGAACGAGTGCATTGATGAGCTGCTGAGAGGTCGGTAGGGGGGCCCTGTGAAGGAGGCGGAATGGCTGAGCAGAGATTGCAAAAAGTACTGGCGTCGGCGGGTGTTGCATCGCGCAGAAAATGCGAAGAATTGATACTCGAGGGGGCGGTGCGGGTGAACCGGAAGGTGGTGGATAAGCTGCCGGCGTTTGTCGATGCAGAAAGGGACATTATAACGGTAAACGGCAGGAAAATTCGGGCCGAGCCGAAGGTGTATTTTCTGCTAAATAAGCCCAAGGGGGTGGTTTGCACGAATTCGGACCCCGCGGGCAGGAGAAGGGTGATAGATATTGTGCGGAGTAAAGGGCGGATATTCTGTGTGGGCAGGCTCGATGTTGATACGACGGGATTAATCATGCTGACCAACGACAGTGAACTGACGAACAGATTGACTCATCCGCGATACGGTCTGGCCAAGACGTATGTAGTCAGGGTGAAGGGGGAGATTGGTGGCGGGGCGGTCGAGAAGTTGAAGAAAGGGATTTGGCTGTCTGAGGGTAAGACGGGGAAGGCGTCGGTGAAGATATTAAGGCGTAGCCATAAGGAGTCGTCGCTGGAGGTGACTATTCGACAGGGGCTTAATCGGCAGGTCCGCAGGATGTTAGCGAGAGTGGGGCATAAGGTGGTGTCGTTAAAACGAACGCATATCGGCAAGCTCGGCCTTCGGGGATTAGGGACGGGCAAATACAGGAGATTGAGCGGTTCGGAGGTAGGGTATCTTAAGAGGGTAACGGGGGTTGTGGGCGAGGGAGCCAAAGACAAAACGACAGGGCGCACCATACAGGAAAGTTGACATTTTATTTGTGGTAGGGTAAATTTTAAGCAGAACGCGTTCTGTGTCATTATGTTTGAACAGGGCGGAACATGAAATCAATTGAAGCAGAAGGTGGATGCATGTGTGGGCGAATCAGGTACAAGCTCACTTGTAAGCCAATCTATGCGACAATGTGTCATTGCTCCGATTGCCGACGTGCTTGCGGGGCTCAGGCGGTCGCCTGGGTGACCGTGCCCGGCAAGCACTTCTCGTTTACCAAGGGTGACCCTCAACGTTATCAATCTTCAGCCAAGGTAGAGAGAACATTTTGTCCAACGTGTGGTACGTCACTGACATATAGAAATGAAGAGCGTGATGATGAAATGGATATCACTACGGGTAGCCTCGATCATCCGGAGCAGTTTCCACCTACTCAAGATTATTACTGCCGAGATAGACTTGCTTGGGTGCAACCTACAACTGGCAAATTGAAAGAATAAACTTCCAAAATCGTTCTTCAAGGAACGAGGCTAGCGGGCGGTGGGCAGCGTATGACGTACGGGATATGTTGGTATTTTATTTCCGGTAGGGTAAATTGGTAAGAGGCAGTGTTGTATATTATTAATGTTGAGAGGAGAATAAGATATGAAAAAAACATTAATGATTCTTGGCGGCATCTTTGCCGTGCTGATTGTATTGGGAGTAATCGGGTTTGGCGTGCTTGCCGTGAAAGGGACAGCACTCGATGAGGAAAGTAGAGCATACGTCGATGAAGTTACACCGAGAATATTGGCGAACTTAAACAAGGAGACGCTCTTTCAATATGCGAGCGACGAGCTTAAGAGCGCCGCATCTGAAGAAGAATTCGAGAAGATATTTGATTTCTTTGCCAAACTCGGCCAATTCAAGGAATATAAGGGCTCGAGCGGCCAAGCTAACATTTCAGTTACGACCGGAGAAGGAAAACAAATTACAGGTATTTACGAAGCGCAGGCGGAATTCGAAAAGGGGCCGGCGACAGTAAAAATAAAAACTATAAAGAAAGGCGATAGTTGGCAGATTTTAGGGTTTCATATCACCTCTATGGCTATGCTTAACGAATAAGCCCCGCAAGAAGGCGTTCAGCCTGTAGTACAGGGGTCGCGTTGTATATTGTTATTTTGGGCGGAATAGAGCGATGAGATATTATTTGTTGGACTTGTTGATTTTATCAGCAGCGTTGGCCGGATGTTCGGGAAACGATAGGGACGATAGTTTATATAGTCCCGGCGTAAAGATGATTGGTTTCTCGGTGAGATATCCCGAGGGGTGGAGCGCGCATACATATTTTTACTCGAACCTAAAGGTCCAAGGAGGTCATATCTCAGGAGGCGAGAAACCAGTTGTGCATCTTGTTGAAGATAATTTGCCGGAAGAATTATGGAAGCTACTTTATGAAGCGGCGGAAAAAATCAAAGATGAGGAAATACAGTCGGTAATAATTGATTCGACGGAACCGGTCTATAAGATTTATATTTCTTACGATAACGGCGAAACGTATGCTTTTGAAACACATGTCGGTCAAGAATATAATGACGAGAGTTTAGATGACTTAGCATATTTGTTACAGAAAAATGAACGGATTTACAGCCATCAAAAGGGCAAAGAATGGATTTATAAATAACAGCCAGGCAAATCACTCCCGCCTAATTCCAAGTTATACAGTCATAATGTTAATAGAAGGGAACAGGAAATGGCAGCTTACATTGTTGCTCGGGTAGGCGTGGCCGAGCCGCCCCTTCTCAAGAGCTACCTGAGCGCGACGCCGGCAATCGTTGAGAAGTACGGCGGCAGGTTTATTGCACGGGGCGGCACAACGGTAACGTTTGAAGGGCCGGATGAAACTCGTCGGATTGTTATCATCGAGTTTGCATCGCTGTCAGATGCGGAGGCGTTTTACTACTCGGAGGAGTACTCGGAAGCACGGAAACTCCGAGAAGGTGTCGCAGCAGCGGAATTCATCGCTGTTGATGGTGTTCGGTGAGCGGGCGGCTAACCGGCCGCTGCAGCGGGCGCGCGGGGGAGTTAGTCGTTATAATTTAAAGGAAAATATTATGAATGAGAGCTTTTCAGATTTAAGAAATGAAATCAGCAAATTGGTTGGTGAATGGGAGATGAAATTACTTGAGTTGCCCGAAAAGACACTTACAGACAACAGAAATAAACAGAACAGAACAATCAAACAGATTTTGGGGCATTTGGTTGATTCGGCAGTGAATAACCATCATCGGATAGTTCGGCTGCAATATAACAATGATTTAGAATTTCCTGATTATCGGCAGGATAATGACACGTGGGTCAGAATCCAAGATTATCAAAATGAAGACTGGAAGGACCTGGTCACATTGTGGAAGTACTACAACATTCATTTGATTCATGTGATTGAGAAGGTGAATCCGGATTGTCTGAAGAATACCTGGAAAGATTTCGAAGGGACAGTTGAAACCTTAGAAAGCGTTATTACCGGATATTTGTCACATCTTAATTTACACATAAATGAGATGAAGGAGTTGATTTATTAGAAAAGCAACCGCAGTTTATAGCAGACTGGGGAAGCAGGATTGAGAAGGTCTGGCTGCGCTTCTGGATTTGGGGGGAAATATTTTGTTGATATTAGGATAATGGCAGGATAAGAACGGCGGAAATGGTGTTGTATATTATTATGTTAGATGGATGATTATTAAGGGAGTAGAAGAATGGACGAAATCAAGAACGTAGATAATCTTCTCGATGCCATTGGCAGAGTGCTGATAAGATGCTTTGTGATGGGCGTTGCTCTGATGCTTGTTTGGCTGGGGTTCCTGGTGTTGGCCGGAGACTTCGCGTATAAGGTTCACAGCCGCTTTATTGAAGTATCCAGAGAGCAATTCAATTGCATCCAGTACGCGGCACTGGCCATAACTAAGGGGTGCATCTTCCTGTACTTTCTGCTGCCGTACATAGCGATTAGACTTGTACTGAGCAAAAAATAATGAGCGCGATAACGTTTGACGGATTTGCGAAATTCGCGGAATGGTAAGAAATCGACGTTGTGCGTCTTGCGAGCAGTTGGAGGGAATTATATGTATTTCTTGACGGTGGTATGGTGGGGGGTATAATCGGGATTGTAGTTTAGAGGGATTTGATATTGAAGTTTATCTGGTGAGGTGACCTATGGCACGCGAATATTACAGTCGTTGGTCGGATGAAGAGACAAGGGGGCCGCTGGGACCGAATATTGGGTTCGACGTGCGTTGGCTGAAGCTGATAATACCGGCCGCGGTGCTGCTGTGGGCATTGTCTGGGATATATATTGTTCGTCCGGATGAGGAGGGGGTGGTTCGGAGGTTCGGCAGGGCGGTGCGGGTTACTGAACCCGGGCCTCATTACCATTTACCTGTTCCGATTGAGAAGGTCAACAAGGTAAGAGTAAAGCAGGTGAGACGGCTCGAAGTCGGCTTTCGGACGGTCAGTCCGGGGCCGCCCGCGCGTTACAGGTTTATGCCGCAAGAATCGCTGATGCTGACGGGAGATGAGCAGATAGTGGATGCGCAGATAATAGTACAATATCAAGTCAGCGACCCGGAGAAGTTTCTGTTTAATGTTCGCGGACTGGAGAGTCCGCAGGGCGCTCTTATGGACGCTGCGGAGGTGGCATTAAGGCAGGTGGTCGGTCAGCGGCCGATAGATGATGTTTTGATAACCGAGAAGCTTCAAATCGAGATTGA
Organism: Planctomycetota bacterium; assembly: GCA_020350405.1. Lineage (GTDB taxonomy): Bacteria > Planctomycetota > Phycisphaerae > Sedimentisphaerales > Anaerobacaceae. Next base: position 2,263,398 of record CP070715.1, on the reverse strand, counting down.
TAGTCGGGAGCTTCTACAGCGAATAATCGACAGATATGACAGCGGGGTGCGAGTAATAGAGGTGAAGCTGCAAACGGTGCGTCCGCCACAGGAGGTGGCCGCGGCCTTCAGCGATGTCGTGAGCGCGAAGGAGGACAAGGACAGGTTAATCAAGGAGGCAGACGGTTATCGTGAGGACATTTTGCCGAAGGCGAGGGGTAAGGCCCAGAGCATAATCAGGGCCGCTGAGGCGTATAAGGCCGAGCGGATGAAGCGTGCTGAGGGCGACGCGGCGAGGTTCCTGACGGTTTTAAAGGAATACGAAAAAGCGAAGGAAGTAACGCGGAAGCGGCTGTACTTAGAGACGATGGAGAAGATTCTGCCGGGGATTAGGAAATTTATTGTGGACCCAGAGGCGGGGGGGAACGTGCTGCAGTTTTTGCCTCTTGAGAAAGGGGGTGAGAAATGAACCCGAAAACAATCGTTCCAATCGTTTTGGTTGTTGTAATAGTCATTGCTGCGGGGCTGTCGGTGTTTGCGGTGGACGAGACCCAGCAGGCAATTGTTACTCGATTGGGTAAATACGTGAGAACGGTTTCGGAGCCCGGGTTGAATTTTAAGGTTCCTTTGCTCGAGGCCGTTCACAAGTTCGAAGCTCGGGTCCTGGAATATGATGCGGACAAGGCGAAGATAATTACGAGTGATAAGAAGCACCTTGATATTGATAACTACGCGCGGTGGAGGATAATTGACCCGCTGAAGTTTTACCAAGCGGTGCGGAGCGAGGCCGGAGCGCAGGCAAGGCTGGACGATATAGTTTTCTCGGAATTGCGTGAGGAGGTTGCGCGACATAGTCTGACGGAGATTGTCTCGGTGAATCGTGAGGCAATTATGGAAAAGGTTCACAAGCAGTGTGATGAGAAGGCACGTGGCTACGGGATCGAGGTGATTGATGTTCGTATAAAGCGTGCTGATTTGCCGGCGGAAGTAGCGCGGTCTGTATATGCGAGGATGCGGGCGGAACGAGAGAGGATTGCGAAGAAATATCGCTCTGAGGGTGAGGAAGAGGCGGTAAAGATACGGGCGACTACTGATAAGGAGAGGGCGATTCTGCTTGCGGAAAGCTATAAGGAGGCGGAGAAGCTGAAGGGTGAGGGTGATGCCGGGGCGATTAAGATATACGCCGATGCTTTTGAGAAAGACCCGGAGTTTTACTCGTTCGTGCGGACGCTGGAGGCCTACGAGAAGTCCCTGAAGAGTGATACCACGGTTGTTCTGCCGAGTGATTCGGAGTTTTTCCAGTATATGAGTCCGTCAACGGAATGAACAGCCTATCCAGGTGTGTTTTGCTGCGGACCATAAGGGGGGTGTTTTGGTGGTAAAATTTGGTTTGTGCTTGCAATATTGGCAGAATGGTGTATGGTGGTTCGCTGATATTGAATCGAAAGTTAGAACAGGAGTGTTGGATGTCGAGAGTATGTCATTTTACAGGTAAACGGACGGTATCGGGCCGGAGTATCAAGCGGCGCGGCAAGGCGAAGCGCGTTGGCGGTGTGGGCAGGAAGGTTACGGGGATTACCAAGAGGAAGTTTAAGCCGAATATACAGAAGGTCCGAGCAGTTGTTGACGGGAAGGTGGGCAGGATTAAAGTCTCGGCGAAGGCGATACGGATGGGACTGGTGCAAAAGCCGCTTAAACGCAACTACAAGCCCGCTGAGAAGGCCGGAAGCTAAAGGAACGGTTTGTGAGGAGAGCATCTATAGCGAGGCGGGTCAATGCCTCGCTTTTTGTTTAGGGAG
>CP070715.1:2254729-2261520 GCA_020350405.1 Planctomycetota bacterium | reverse complement strand
TTGCGGTCACGAGAGTAGATTTTCTTCTTTGTCTGGTCAATCGCGATTTTGTGTTTCTTGGCGTAATCGACTGCCGCCTCCCGACTGGTCAGCGTGAATTTCGGGTCCTTCCAGGGAGCGACTATTTTCAGCGCCGGGTCCAATGCCATATAGGTCAGTTCGAAACGCACCTGGTCGTTTCCCTTGCCGGTTGCGCCGTGAGCGACGGCAGTTGCGCCTTCGGTATGCGCGACATCGACTTGGTGCTTTGCGATCAGGGGCCGGGCAATACTTGTACCGAGCAGGTAGCTGCCTTCGTAAACGGCACCGGATTTCAGCAGCGGCCAGAGGTAGTCTTCGACAAACTCTTTCCGAAGGTCCTTGATGACACACTTGACCGCGCCGGACTGCAGAGCTTTCTTCTTGATGCCTGTTAACTCGTCGCCCTGCCCTAATTCTGCTGCAAAGGCTATGACGTCGTAGCCGTAGGTCTCCTTTAACCAGGGCAGAATTACGCTGGTATCGAGCCCACCACTATATGCCAATACTATCTTTTCAGACTTCGCCATTTTTGCCTCGGAAAACTCGTGTCTTTTATGCTCTGAAGGTTATATATAAATTATCGGCGAGAAAGAGAATTGCAAACAGTTTTTCGCATAAGTTTAGTGTTGGGCTGTTTTTGGGTGAAGAGTTTGAATTGTGCGGCGGCCTGGTTGACGAACATTGACAGGCCGTCGATTGTTTTGGCCTTTTTCTGTTTGGCCTGCTTTAATAGGAGGGTCTGCGGCGGATTGTAAACCGTGTCAAAGACCACCATATCTTTTCTGATGTACTTTTTCGGCAGAGGCGTTGCGCTAGCGTACGGGTGCATCCCGATACTGGTGCAGTTTATGATAAGTTTTGCATCTATGTCCGGCAAATCGTCCAGAGGCGAGAAGTCACAGTTAAACTCAGCGGCCAGTTTCCGTCCTCTTTCGATAGTGCGATTGTAGATACGGATTTGGGCGTCTGCGTCACGCAAGGCTGCCACTATGGCTCTGGCCACGCCGCCTGCACCGATGACAGCAACGGGCAGGTCTTTGAGCTTGGCTTTGGGGCCCAAGGCTGAAGTGATTGCCTCCATGGCGCCGGCGTAATCGGTATTATAGGCGGAAAGTTTGCCGTCCTGGCCGATGAGCAGGGTATTAACCGCGCCGATTCTTTCGGCCAAAGGTTCGACGGCCCCCCTGCCGGCGATTGTATAGCCGAGTGCATTTCGTTTGTGCGGGATTGTTACGCTGAAGCCTTTGAAGTTGAGTCGCGGCCTGGTAAGTACATTTTTCATAAAGCGGTCGAACTCGTGTTGGCCACCCTCGACAAGCAAAGGCAGATACAGCTTGTCTACACCAATGTCGTCGAAGCAGGCATTGTGAATGGCCGGGCTTAATGAATGTGCAATGGGGGAACCGATAACGCCATAGAGTTCGGTTTCCGGCCCGATGGAATCATAGCGGTACAATTCTTTCAACAGGCGGCACGTTAGCTGTCCCGGCGCGGTGGCGGCGTTTTCGTCAATGCTTGCGAAAGTAACAAATGAGTTGAGCTTCTTAGCGATAATTCTGCTGATGAGGCCGGCCTCGCCCATGCAGAAGACGATTCGGTCGCCGCCCGTACCGCGTAATAGGTCGAAGGCCTCAAAGCAATCGTTGATATGATTTGCAGAGTAGATTAGTTTCGGAATCGCAGCCGGGTATGCGGCCTGGATGCGGCGGTAGAGCTTGCCGATATTGTCGAATTTTGCCTCAAAGTTGTGGGCCGATATTATTAGTCGGGCTTTCGTGCTTTCTGATATCGCCCGCGCTATTCTTTCGCGAGAGTCCGTAAGAAGGAAATTTTCGTATTCAACGTCGATAAACTCGACGCCGGCTCGCAGCGCGGCGGTGAGTACATCGAGTCGCAATCGCAGTGGATAGTCAATTGCAGCGCCCTGCCGGATGTCACGGCAGGTTGCAATTATCGGCAGTTGTTTGCGGCCGGTACTTTTGGCCGCAGCAACTAAGCTTTTAACCAGGTCGGTGCTGAGGTTTTCCAGATAGTCGGTCCGCAGCTCGAGCATCTCGGCACCGGCGGCGCGAGCTGCCTTGATTTGTCGGGCTGCCTGGTCGAGGTTCTTTGCCGCTATGGGAACGGATAAATGGGTCATTTGCTGCGGTATCTCACAATAAGCTTACCAAGTTGGCGATATGATAGGGTAAGAGGGCGGATATTGCAATGCTGGGGTGGGCAAGCTGGAGCAATAGGCGACGATTTTTTAGTTGGGCCGATTGGGAAGAAATTGGGTTGCTTTTTCTTGTCTTTTACAGTAGTTTGTGCGGATTAACCGGCGAAGAAGAATTGGAGATTTGGCAATGATAGGCAAAAAGATAAGGCTGGAGAGAATAATAGACCGTAATTCGGGCAAGACCGTGATAATTCCGATGGACCATGGCGTAACCGTAGGGCCCATCGAGGGGCTTGCTGATATGCGGGAGACGGTGGGCAAGATTGTGGCCGGCGGGGCTAACGCAATTTTGATTCACAAAGGGATGGTCCGCGCAGGCCACAGGGGCAGGGGCAGGGATGTCGGGCTGATAATTCACCTTTCAGCGGGTACGTCGATAAGCCCTGACCCGAACGCCAAAGAGATAGTTTGTACAGTTGAAGAAGCTGTTAAGCTTGGTGCCGATGCGGTATCCGTTCACATAAATCTTGGAGCCGAGACGGATAAGGAGATGCTGCGGCAGCTGGGGCGGGTTAGCGAGCGATGTATGGAATGGCAGATGCCGCTGGTGGCGATGATGTACACCCGCGGGCCAAAAATCAAGGATGAATTCGATGTTGAAAACGTCAAGCACGCGGCCAGAGTGGGAGCGGAATTAGGCGCTGACATTATTAAAGTGCCTTATACTGGAGGCGTCGAAAGCTTTCGTGAAGTGGTTGAGGGCTGTCCGGTGCCGGTGGTTATAGCGGGCGGGCCGAAGATGGACAGCGACGACGACATATTCAAGATGGTGGAAGGCGCTCTGAAGGCGGACGCTGCGGGCGTGTCGATCGGCCGGAATGCTTTTCAGCACGAAAAACCGGACAAAATGGTAAGTGCTTTATGCAAAATGGTCCACGAAAGTGCGAGCGTTGACGAAGCAGTTGCAATACTAAAAGGTTAGAGTCATTTTGCAGGTCACAATTAGAGGGCGAGTTCTATGAGGAAGCTGTGGGTAAATGCAGACCCCTATAACGAGGAGGTTGTAATATCGGCACTTGAGAGCGGCGCCGAGGCGGTCGTTCTGCCGGACGGCAAGAGTGAGACCGTACGGGAATTTGGCAAGATAAAAACCGTCGAGGCCAAGGGGGACATTGTGCCCGGCGTCGATGTGGAGTTCATCGATATAGCCGGTAAGGCCGACGAAGACGAAGCTGCCGCCGTGCCCGAAAGCAAGATTGTTGTCCTGAGAATGTTGGATTGGACGATTATTCCTATTGAGAATCTCCTGGCCCGGCGCGGCAAGAATATTATGGTTCAGGTAGAAAACAGCGAGCAGGCGCAGCTGATGGTTGAGATACTTGAGAAAGGCGTTGATGGAGTTTTGCTCAAGACGACCGACATAAATGAGATTAAAAAGACCGCTGAGATTATTCACGGCATAAGTGAGAAGGTCGCACTTGTTACGGCAACGATAACAAGTACAAAACAATTGGGCATGGGTGACAGGGCGTGTCTTGATACATGTACTCAGATGGGTTTGGGCGAGGGGATGCTGGTGGGTAATACGGCTTCGGGATTCTTTCTGGTGCATTCTGAGTCCATTGATAATCCTTATGTGGCGTCGCGGCCGTTTCGTGTTAACGCCGGTGCAGTGCATGCGTATACCTTGGCGCCGGGCAGCAAGACGAAATACTTGGCGGATTTAAAGGCCGGCGATGAGGTACTGGTTGTCGACTACCTTGGCAAGAGCCAGCTTGCCTATCTGGGCAGAAACAAGATTGAGAAAAGGCCTATGATGCTGATAGAGGCCGAGGCCGAAGGCCAGCCGATAAGTCTTGTTATGCAAAATGCAGAGACGATTCGACTGGTCAGTCCGGAAGGCAAGGCAATTTCCGTCACGGAGCTGAAAGCGGGTGACAAAGTGCTCGGGCATGTCGAGAGGGCCGGCAGGCATTTCGGTATCCAAGTTGATGAGACTTTGATAGAGAGGTAAAGCGATGGTTTGGCCGGACGATTTAATCGGTATGATCTTGGCTGTCGTATTTGGTGCGGCAATCGGGCTCGAGAGGGAAATCCGGGGCAAGGCCGCCGGTCTGCGTACAAACGTATTAATATGCCTTGGGGCGGCGGTTTTTACGATAATCTCCAGACATATGGCAGGTGGCCAGGAAGGTGCAAGTACCAGAATAGCGGCACAGATAGTTACAGGTGTCGGGTTTCTCGGTGCCGGTGCAATTATTCGGGACAGGGCCGGTGTATACGGTCTAACTACTGCGGCAACTATCTGGCTTGTTGCGAGTATAGGTATGGCCTGTGGGGCGGGCTTCCACCTGCTGGCGGCCATATCGGCTTTGATTGCGGTTTTGGTGCTGATTGGCCTGGGGCAGCTGGAGAAGCCGCTGGCACGGTACGGGCGAAAAAGCGGGCTGAAAGGCTCTCCCGAGGAACAGGACTGAGTTTTCCAATCACCGCGGAGTGTTCATGGCGAGCCGGCATTCGACTAAAATGCCAGTATAAAAACCGGGAGCGCTTTGCGTGATAACGTGGGGAGCACGTGTTCGCCCCGTTGACCAATTTGGGGTAAATTTACGCTGCTTTGCTGGTGTTTAAGCCTTGCTGTCCTTGCGGCGGACACGCTCACGCCAAGAGGCTATGCCTGCGATAATGTGCAAACAGGGAAAGAATTTTTGGAGTAGTTTGGAGTTTTGGGTCGATTTATGCGTACAGAATGTATTTTTGAGGTTCTTTGATGGTGACCGCTATTCATTTTTTGCAAAAACTGTGAAATTCCGGCAAATTTTTATTGACAGCAGCTATTTTTCTGGCAATATTGACAAAATAGGTGGAATGGGTAAGCTTAGGCCTTGTGATTTGCGTGATTCTTGCAGCCTCCGGATGAAAAAGCTTGAACGAGGCGCGGTGTAGTGGCAGTGGGTATATGCTCTTGACCAGGATTTGGGATACTATACACACCCGCGTGTTAGTTTCCTTGTTTGGGGAATGTGAGGGCGGAGTACCCGGTGTGGTACCGCCAGCAACAGCAATCAAGCGTCTTTAGAGGAGTAATTTATGTCTCAGGTGCTGACGCTACATACGGTGCAGATATCAGGGCTGCAGCGTGGTGAATTATGGGCTTTGGGGAAATTCGATCCCTACTATTGAAAAAAAGAAAGGAGGTTATTGCAGGGAGAATAGAACAGTATTTTTTGTAGTTTTGGAGGTGTGGAAAGAGTGTTTTTTGTTTTTTTATAACGGAGGTTACTATGGAAGAACACAAGGAAAGACATTTACCTAAATTCTGGAGGGAACACCGTTGGGTCAGATGGCTGTTTCCGGTTACGGGGCTGGCGGCTCTTATTTGGTTTCTGATTCGGGTTATTCCGAAGCCCAGCCGGGCTACTTATCCGTGTCAGAGGCTCGCTTTTCCGCTGGCGTCGGGCTTTGTGGTCTGGCTGATAGGAGCGTTCGGTTCAATCGCAGCGTTCCGACGGGCCAAAAACGCCTTTCATCGGTCTCGATGGGTTGTTGGAGCGTTGTGCATCGCGGTTAGTGTCGGTGCTGCGTTCTTTGCAATGAGCGGCGGATATGAGAGGTTTGTCATGGGTGAAGCCCCGACACCGAATGACCCTATAGGCACCGCACGAGGCATTAATGCCGGACGCGTTGTCTGGGTCCATGACCCGAATGCGGCTGACTGGGAGGGCGCCTCGGATGCGGCTCGGTGGTGGGACAACAGCTCTACAAACCAGGGTGTTTGCGAGAGCATGATAGACACAGCCATTCTGGAGCTTACGGGTCAGACTACGCTTTCCGCTGCGTGGGATTCGATTTTCAAGCATTACAACAGCAACGCCGGCAAGGGAAGCGTCGGCTACAGCAGCGGCGAAAAGGTCAATATCAAGATAAATATGGTGACGTTCCATCGCGGAACGGACGGGCGAAATATCGACGCTGACGGCTATCAGAAAGGCGGCTGGGAGCGCTACCACAATGCCCCGCAGATGGTCGTTCCACTGCTAAGGCAGTTGGTCTATGATGCGGGCGTGGATGACGGCGACATCTATATCGGCAGCACGATTGATGGCGTGCCCAACCACATTTATGCTCCGATTAAGGATGAATTTCCGGATGTGCACGTTATGGACTATGAGGGTCTTCCGGGGCGCGAGCAGGCCGTCAAATCGGAAACCGATTTGATTTACTGGAGCAGACCCGGCGAATCGTGGTCGGAGGGCATACCGGAACACTATGCCGCATGCGAGTATATGATTAATTTTGCGGTTCTGAAGGCACACGGCAGCAATGGTATCACGGTCTGCGCGAAGAACCACTTCGGCTCATTTTGCCGGACGCCGATGAACTGGTGGCACGACTGGCCTGGCGGCAACGCCTATATGGATTTGCATCAAGACCTGCCCGACAAGGCTCCCGGCATGGGTATCTACCGTTGCTTGGTGGACTTGATGGGCCATCCGAAGATAGACGCACACAGCGTTCTGTGGCTTATCGACGGTGTCTACAGTGCGCCGAAGGAATCCGGCGACATAGTCGAGTGGGAGATGGCACCGTTTAATAACGACCATCCTTCAAG
>CP070715.1:2250831-2254629 GCA_020350405.1 Planctomycetota bacterium | reverse complement strand
GGAAAATAGCTGTCTTCCGTCAACTACAAACAATGCATAGCCTGGAATAAATCCGCCCAATAAAAAAATTTATCTTTTTCCGCAGGTTCTGCCCCGCTGCGACGTTAAATCAAGTGAATAGGTGTAATCCTAAGCTGCTGCCCTAGCGTCTTCGGATTATGCCGCAAAATGTTCTGAAGAGGAGATTGGTGTGATGAAAGGCCTCAAAATCGCCGTTTGTTTGGCGGTTTTTCTGCTTGTTGGCGGCCTCAGCGTTTCACAGGTTTCAGCACATCCTGTAACTATCGACGCAAATTTTCATGATGTCGGGGAGTCCCTTTCCAAGCTGTTTACCCACGAAGATACCAGTCCTTTCGAGAGCACTATTACCGTAAACGCCACAAATATATCCCAAAATGTAACTTGGGGTGGCTTTTACTTCAAAATAATGGATGTCGGTTGGGATGTAACCAACGTCGATTTCGTTGTATCCTCGCCCTATGAACCCACAAGTACACAGGGGCCTCTCACTTGGGAGGTTAACAACGACATAATTGGTGCCTTTTTGCACCTGGACTTCTCTGATGACCCGGTCGGGCCTGATGAACTCGCCTCATTCACCGTCCGAATTGACAATACCGTCGACCAGGATACATTTGGCATTAGGATTCATCCTACGGGCGTGCCGGAACCCTCAACAATAGCATTACTCGGCTGCGGTGCTCTTGCTCTTGTTAGATATCGCAAGAGGCGTGTCCGATAATCACTTGCACTGACGCTCAGTTTCCCCTAATCCTGTCCTTTCCCTAAGCTGGCTATGATACTTCAATCTCATCATTAATACATCATACCAGCAGCCAGCCCCCCCTCGAATCCCATGCTATTCCCGCCTTCTTGGTTTTCTCTTGCAGGCATCATATAGCTCCAAACGTTAATACTATGAAAGTTCAATACCAATAATTCTATCAAAAGCCATGATGAGACTCTCTGCTAATGAAAGGCAACGCTTATGCAATTGACACAACACCATCGAACAGAAGTTCAGAAAATCATGAAGGAAATGAAAATCCTCAACAAAAACAAACAAACCGGCCCTTGCCACAGGGATTTTCAATGTTACGAATCCGACTTCACTAAGCTTTGTAACATGGTTCTCATTGGAGAGGGTGACCTCATCGAGTGTTTGGACCGCGCCCGGGAATCGTGCTTAAGCTCACTGCCTTTTGGCAGTTCCTTTTTCTGCCTCTGTCCCCTTCGCACATATATCGCCAGAGAATTCAATATCTAAAACAATCGCCAGACCTCCCCCATATCACCTGCACCGCTGCCTCGCGAGCGTGCTTTGGATTAGCTGCCCTCGCACTCGCCTAACGCGGTAGAGTTGTCGTGCATCGCCAGAATGCTTTGGCCGAGCTTCTTTGATGTGGCCTAATTCGAGAGAGTTGGTTTTAGTCTTTGGTTGACTTGCGCTTTACAATGACCCTTCTTACAGCTTTGCCGCCCGAATTGTTTTTCCTGCGGCCTTTATCTATCACTTTAATCGTATCCGTACCCTCAAATATAGTCCCGTCACTAAGTTCACCGCTCACAACCAGTTCCACCTCGCCAGGTGTTTCCAACTCAGCAAGCATTTCCTGAACCGCCGTCCGGCTGAACTTTGCGACTGCAAATTCATCCCCTAACCATACCCGATCGGCTTCAATTTCATCTTCAAGCAAGATGCTGTTGGGCTCAATGTCGGCGACGTTGTAATCTTCAGGCAGGGAGATGACGCACATAATCCATTTGCCCTTGCTTCGCAGATTAAGGGTCTTCGGGCGAATCTTAACTACGGCTTCGATTAGCGGCCGAGCAACTGCCTTTATCGCAACGCTGTAATGCTCGCCTGCGGAGATAGCCACAAAGTCATTCCCTTCAGGTGGCGTCGCCTGACCAAGCCAGTCCACTCCCTGCCAGTGTTCGCCCTTCCAATAGTTAGATCCCCATCCAACGATGCTGCCGTCGGCCTTCAGGGCGAGGCTGTGCCAGCCGCCTGCAGCGACCGCAACAAAGTCATTCCCCGGTGGTGGCGTTGCCTGACCATCATCATTATCCCCCCATCCTACGATGCTGCCGTCAGTCTTCAAAGCAAGGCTGTGCCGCCCTCCTGCGGAGATAGCCACAAAGTCATTCCCTTCAGGTGGTGTTGCTCGACCATACCCGTTAGACCCCCATCCTACGATGCTGCCGTCAGCCTTCAGGGCAAGACTGTGATAGTCCCCTGCGGAGATATCTACAAAGTCATTCCCCTCAGGTGGCTCCGCCAGACCATAATGATTATCCCCCCATCCTGCGATGCTGCCGTCGGCCTTCAGGGCAAGGCTGTGCCGCCCTCCTGCGGCGATAGCCACAAAGTCATTCCCCGAAGGCGGCGCTGCCTGACCATCATCATTATCCCCCCACCCTGCGATGCTGCCGTCGGACTTCAGGCCAAGACTGTGCCAGCCGCCTGCAGCGACCGCAACGAAGTCATTCCCCGAAGGCGGCGCTGCCTGACCATAATGTGGCCAATGCCGATACATCCCCTCGGCCCCGGCACCCCATCCTATGATGCTGCCGTCGGCCTTCAGGGCAAGACTGTGTTCGGCCCCTGCGGAGACAACCACAAAGTCATTTCCCAAATGTGCGGTTGCCTGGCCAATACTGTTAGGCCCCCATCCTACGATGCTGCCATCGGCTTTGAGGGCAAGAGCGTGATGCCCCCCCGCAGAGACAGCCACAAAGTCATTTCCCGAAGGCGGCATTATTTCACCAAAAAAACGACCCCACCCCCATCCCACGATGCTGCCGTCGGCCCTCAGGGCAACACTGTGCACCCCCCCTGTGGAGACAGCCACAAAGTCATTCCCTTCAGGTGGTGTTAGTGGACTAGCGCTGTCATACTTCCATCCTACGATGCTGCCATCGGCCTTCAGCGCAAGACTGTGCCGCGCGCCTGCGGCGACCGCAACGAAGTCATTCCCCGGAGGCGGTGTTGCCTGACCATAACGATTCTCACCCCAACCTACGATACTGCCGTCGGCCTTCAGGGCGAGACTGTGATACCCCCCTGCGGAGACAGCCACAAAGTCATTGCCGTCAGGTGGCGCTGCTGGACCCCATCCATTCAACCCCCATCCCCATCCGACGATGCTGCCATCGGCCTTCAGGGCAAGACTGTGATAGCCCCCTGCGGAGATAGCCACGTAGTCATTTCCATCCGGCGGCGTTGCCTGACCATAATAGTCATACCCCCATCCAACGATGCTGCCATCGGCCTTCAGGGCAAGACTGTGGCCCCACCCCGCAGAGACAGCCACAAAGTCATTGCCGTCAGGTGGCGCTGCCTGACCAACCGAGTTAGACCCCCATCCTATTATGCTGCCATCGGCCTTGAGGGCAAGACTGTGTCCACCGCCTGCGGAGATAGCAGAAATGTTAGCAAGTTCTGAGTTCGGTGTAACTTGCAGCCCCCAACTAACTATCGAACCAGCCCGGGCTCCCGGCCCAACCGAATACTGAATCGCCAGAACAAGAGCTATTATTACCAGCCAATTTCTTGGATTTGTTCTCTTACACATTTGACGACCTCCTACTTTTACAGTTGGAGTACTGATTTCGGCACCTTTCCTAAGTTTCGCTCCTTGTTCGCTTATAAGATGCGCAGAACGGCTCAGCTGTTCCATAATTTCTGCACAAATTGCAAGAACTTTCACCCAAAATCACCTTCCACGCTATACGCCGCCTTTTCCTTCACCGTCTGGCGTCTTGTGTCTGGAGTGTTACAAATCCCTAATCCCT
>CP070715.1:2243140-2250731 GCA_020350405.1 Planctomycetota bacterium | reverse complement strand
GATAAGTTCCTCCAGCGTAGGCACGTGGTCGGTTTGCGATAAGACGCTGTCAATACTGGATATACGAACATCGCGCATCATTGCCATTCGGCGTCGGCAGACTTCGGTGTATAGGTTTTGCTTGTTTTTGAAGTGGTAGTTGACTGCGGCGACGTTGCAGCCGGCGTGGTTTGTGATGTCGCGGACGGAGGTAGCGTCAAAGCCCTTTTCGGCGAAGAGGCGCTCTGCGGTGTCGAGGAGTCGGGCTTCGACGTTGTTGTGCAAGTTATTGGCGTTGTTGGACTTAGGCGCGGCAGCGAGTTGGTTGTTTTGGTCCTTGGTGATGGTGGGCAAGTCGCTGGTTTTATTGGAGTTATGTGTCGTGGCCATAAAGTTAGTTCCTTAAACAGGTGTTTCAAACTAAAGTATAAAACATACGTTTGACTTGTCAAGGGTAATTTTGGCGTGATAAGAGATTTTTTTGAGTTTTTTTAAAAATTGGTGTAAGTGTTTGGTAGTCAAGGGATTAGGAGAAAGGGAAAAAGTATTAAGGAAACATGGAAAAAGCGAAGAGGCGGAAGGAGCAGCACACGCCATTTTTGGGTCAAAAATGAGAGGGGGAGTTTGGAAAAGTGTTTGAAAGTGTGAAAATTTACAAAAGATTAGGTGAAACTTACAAAAAGTGAGGGTATTGCGCTCGCAGAAGTTGGTGAAATGTGTAAAAAGTTGGAAAGATTAGGAGAAGAATAAGGAGTCAGGAGTACGGAGAAAGGAGTAAGGAGAAAACTGGGGGTCCGGCGGGGCGGCGGACAAGCCCTCTGCAATGACGGCGGGCAAAATTGGTTTCGTTTTGGCTGGGTGTGCCAAGCTGTTCATTTGGTAATTCTTTGTTAAGCCTAAGTTTATGTTCATTTTTGGCTTTTGAAAATTGGTTTCGTTTGACATGATTGGTATCTCGTATCTGGTATCTCGTATCTCGTGGTCGATTGGCGGATGCATTAAGTTATCAAAGAGCGGGCGGACGGATGGCGGGTCCGCTCATTAGTAAAGCAACGCGCGCGGATGTTGCGAAAAAGGTGTTCGATGCTCGATTGCCGATGCTCGTAAGTCGTTTTTAGATAAGGAGTAAGAATTTTTCGGAAAATCGGCGAGAGCAAGCAAAACACCTGCGGATTCGATTGGTCTTTAGACGGGGATTGCGCGGTGCCCACAGGGTAAACTGCCGTAGGGGCAACGAGGAGACATAAAGTAGCATGCCGGAGGCGTGCAGATAAAACGGTATCCGAGCAGGAGGCAGCACAAGCAAGTGCTAGTGCAGAGAAAAAATAGGTTGGGCGCGAAAAAGCACAAAAGGGGTAAAAAAGTTAGCCACAGAGGGCCCGGGTTAGATAGCAACTGAGACTGGATCCCAGCCTTCGCTGGGACGAGCGGGGTAAAGGTCGGCGGGATGGGAGTTGCAGCGTGTGTGTTTTTGGTCGGGGAGGGTCTGAAAAAATACTTGACTATTGGGTATAGAAATGATATAATGTGTTTTAATAAAATTAAAGAAAGGGAAAAGCTAGGAACCGAAAGAAACGAGGGAAAGAGGAAACAAAAATAAAAACCTGGCGAGCACTGTTTTACTATTCGCCCCGGTTTTGATATTGTTATCATCTTCATCAGCTCAAGCAGCGGACGTCTGGAACATCACTGAAGATACGGATATCTATAGCGGCTTCTACGACTTTATTAATATCTATGATACACCTCCGGACAACACAACGGTAAATATGTATGGCGGCGCCTCGGACTACATAACTACATACGATGAAAGTACCCTGAATTTCTTCGGTGGACAGGCCGAAGTTGGTGCCTGTGATTACAGTATAATTAACATTTCAGGAGGAACACTAAACGGGGCCGAAGCTTATAACTATGGAATTGTATATTTCTCAGGAAGTGCAGTCTCTAACCGTCTTATATCCTCTGATTTTGGGATTATAAATATGACAGGGGGAACCGTTGGACGGATTGGTGTTGGAGGCTCAGGTGTAGTAAATGTTTATATGGGAAATATAACAGATAAAATTTCTGCAGGGGGTTCTTCCATCATAAACCTTTATGCTTATGATTTTAATTACGACCCTTCAGGGGGTATATACGATGGCGGTAAAATAACGGGTTACTGGATTCTTGATGATAGTTATTTTGATATTGATCTCTACGGGAGTGACACTTTCTCACACATCTACGTAATCCCCAAACTGGTAAGTGAAGCTTATGTTGAGATAAAACCGCATACACTTAACCTCAAAAGCAAGGGCAAGTGGCTGACCTGCCGGATCTGGCTGCCTGAAGATTGCAATGTTGCTGACATTGACGTCAACAGCATATTGCTTGAAGATGAAGTTCCGGCCGAGCGGGTATGGTTGGGGGATGAATTTGCGGTAGTGAAGTTCAGGCGGGCAGTGGTGCAGGAGGTGCTTGTTGAGGTGGAGACACCAGGTGAGGTGGAACTGGTTGTGAGCGGTGAACTCAGTGACGGGACTATATTCGAGGGGACGGATACGATTAGAGTGATAGATAAAGGACGGAGGATAAATAACTCACCTGGCAGGGCTACAAGAAGCATTATTCTCAAGCGCGAGTAAACCAAAAACTAAAGGCCGCTCTCTCGCAAGCAGCGGCATCGCGGGGCACCGCACGCCTAGAGATTGTATTCCTTGATTTTGCGGTAGAGGGTTCTTTCGCCGATACCCAGGATTTTTGCGGCCTTTTCGCGGTTGTTACCCGTTTTTTTCAGCGTTTCGATAATGGCCTGCTTCTCCAGTTCATTCAGCGACAGGCCCCCTAAATCGGTGGGTGCGGTGGCCCCCGCTAATTGCCTGACCTGATGTATCTCGGGCGGTATGTCGGCGACGTCGAGTTTGTCCTTCTCGCACATCACGACCATCGTCCTGATGCAGTTTCGAAGCTGACGTATATTGCCCGGCCAATCATAGTTATTGAGGACGCCCTGCGCGGCTTGCGTTATGTCGGCGACCTTCGAGCCGGTCTCGGCGGAGGCTTGCCTTAGAAAATATTCCGTAAGAGTCGGTATGTCCTGGGCCCTGTCACGCAGTGCCGGCAGGGATATGCTTACGCCCTTGATTCTAAAGTACAAATCCTGTCTGAATTTCTTTTGTCTGGTAAGTTCTGTCAAATCCTGATTTGTCGCGCTAATCAGACGCACGTCCACAACAATTGGTTTGTGCGAGCCCACAGGTATAATAACGCCGTCTTCGATTACGCGCAGCAGTTTCGCCTGCATGTTCGCCGGCATATCGCCAATCTCATCCAGAAAGAGCGTTCCTTTATCGGCTATCTCGAACAGCCCCTTTCTGTCGGTGGCGGCGCCGGTGAATGCACCCTTGACGTGGCCAAACAACTCGCTCTCAAGTAAAGTCTCGGTCAGCCCCGCACAGTTCACGGGCCGGAAGAGCTTATCCCAGCGCGGTGAGTTGAGGTGTATCGCCCGCGCCAACAGCTCTTTTCCAGTCCCGGATTGGCCTTCAATCAAGACGGGTATATTGGCCGGCGCCACACGCCGCAATACCTCAAAAATGCCTTTCATTGTGGGACTTTCGCCCCGTACGCCTTCAAATTTGAATTCCTCCTCGCCTGCTTCGGCGGCTTTTGCCCGACGGCGACCGGCAGCTGAGACTTTTCGCCCGGCCTGCTCGACGAGCGTACGAAGCTGGTCGATATCAATCGGCTTGACGAGATAATCATATGCGCCCTGCCTTATGGCATCTTTGCACGTATCAATGGTCGCGTAGGCCGTTACCAAAATAACTTCCGTCTCCGGACTGAGCCTTTTGGCCTCTTGTAGTATCGCCAAGCCGTCGATGTCACCTCCCAGTTTCAAGTCGGTGACAACAATGTCGACTTTCTGGCTGCGCATGATTTCCAGCGCGTCTTTGGCGCTGTAGACTGCAATGGCCTTCGCGCAGCATTTATCCAGCGCCTCGGCCATACCGTCCGCGTGGTCACGCTCATCGTCGAGAACCAGAACTACATTTTCTTTCTCTGCCAAGCCAACTCTCCAATCAAGCTTTAAGAGGCAGTTTTATTGTAAATGATGTCCCTTTACCTAACTCGCTGTTTACACTTAGCGACCCGTTATGCGCCTCGACTATCCTTCTGGCCGTCGGCAAACCCAAGCCGCTGCCCTGGGGCCGGGACGAATAGTAAGCATCGAAAATGTGAGCCAGTTTATCAGCGGCGATACCGCTGCCCGTATCACTAACTTGAATCACCGCTTGAGCATTCTGCTTGTCCGTCCTTATGATTAACTCGCCGCCGTCTTTCATGGCCTGCTGGGCGTTGATAAAAAGGTTCAACACAACCTGTTTTAGCATATCTGCATCAATTTTGCAAACGAGCGGCTCGCCATACAATCCTTGGCGAATTGTAATTGAATGGCTACGGGCCTGGGGTGAATAGAAATCCACCATGTCACTGATAAGCTGATTAACGTCAGCATCCGCCAGCTGCAAGTCGGCCCTGTCCGCATAGCGCAGGAAATCATCGAGAATCTGTTCAAGTCTGTCGGCCTCTTTCTGAATAACGGCCATTTTCCTGAGTGCCCTGGCGAGTCGCTGCTGGTTGCTGTCGACGTCGGCCTTGCCCGCCGCAGCCGACTTGGAGTCCTGAAGTTCTTCACTGACAAGTTTTAAATTAATCTTGATGGTGGAAAGAGGATTTTTAATTTCATGGGCAAGCTCACCGGTCAGCTTGCTCAACTCTTCCAACTGCTTGAAATGCCCGCTTTTACCCTTTTGAGTTTTTGAAGCCTTTTTGCGCATAAACACAATGACAGCCGAAACGCCGGCCAATAAACCAGCAGCAAAGCAAGCTAAAAAACGCCACACCTGTTCTTTCCCTCCCTTGACCTTACAGCAAAATGTTTTGACCTGCCCCTCCGACCAACATAACTATCGTTTTCTATCCAACACCTTCTTTTCGTTAGTCTGCAGTTGCTTCTTCTCGTTACCCTCCCCAAGCTCGGCAAGGGCCGCCCTGCGAGAAAGCTTGAATCTGCCCTGGTTGTCGATCTCCAGCAGCTTTACCGGTATTAGGTCTCCCATTTTACAAACGTCACCGACGTTTTTGACGAAGCTGTCACTTAGCTCGCTGATATGACACAACCCTTCAACACCCGGCGTGATTTCAACAAATACTCCGAAGTCCTTGACCGATACCACTTTGGACTGTTTGTATGTCCGCCCTACTTCCGGCGGCTGGGTCATTGCCTCGATAATCTCTTTGGCCTCGAGGTAGCCGTCGCCGCCGAGGCAACTTATATAAATGGTGCCGTCTTCCTCTATTTCAATTTTTGTGTCGGTTTGTTCCTGAATGCTCTTAATCATCTTGCCGCCCGGCCCGATTATTTTGCCGATAAACTCAGGGTCTATTTCAATACTTATCAGCTTCGGTGCGTACCTGCTTAATTCGGGCCTGGGCTTGCTTATGACCTTGGACATAGTCTGTAAAATCTCCAGGCGAGCCGCCTTGGCGCGCTGGAGCGCCTCGACCATGATATTATGCATCAGCCCTTCCGCTTTGATATCAAGTTGTATTGCCGTAATACCTTTGGCCGTCCCTGCGATTTTAAAGTCCATATCTCCAAAGTGGTCTTCCTCGCCAAGAATATCGGTCAGCAGTTCGTATCGTCCACTTTCGTCGGTTACCATACCAATCGATATACCTGCAACCGCCTCCGTAACCGGAACGCCCGCATCCATCAGTGCCAGTGAACCCCCGCAGACTGAAGCCATCGAACTGGAACCGTTTGACTCGGTGATGTCCGAAATGATCCTGACGGTGTATGCGAATTTATCCTCAGGCGGTCTGACGGCACTCAACGCCCGCTCGGCAAGGGCACCGTGGCCGATCTCTCTTCTGCCGGGACCTCGAATCGGGCGTATCTCACCTACGGAAAACGGCGGAAAGTTGTAATGAAGCGTGAAGTTTTGGGTGTATTCCTCCAGCAAGCCGTCGATGATCTGCGCATCTCTGATAGTACCGAGGGTCACGCTAACGAGCGACTGAGTTTCGCCCCGCGTGAATAATGCCGAGCCGTGTGTCCTGGGCAGCATACCGACTTCGCATGTAATTGGGCGAACGTCATTGTAGCCCCTGCCGTCAATCCTTTTACCCTCTAACAACAGCTTGCGAACAACCTGACCCTCTATCTTTTGGAAGATTCGCTTGAACATTGCCTCATCGCACTTTTGTTCAGCACTGTCCTCGGAACCGCAGTATTCGGTGCTGACCTGTTCAAACAATTCTTCCATGGCCATATTGCGTTCCTGCTTACCCGCTATCTGTTTAAGTTCGTAGAGCTTATCCGCTATCTCCGAATGAATTTGTGCACTAAGCTGTTCGTCTGTTTCAACAAGAGGGGTTTCCTTTTCAACACCCACCTTCTCACGGAGTTCTTCAATCATTTCACAGACCTGGACGACTCCTTTCTGAGCGGCCGCAACGGCATCAGCGATTACCGCCTCCGGCAGCTCCCTGGCGTCCACCTCAATCATGTTTAACGCTTCCTTACGACCCCCCAGAAGCAGCTTCAGGTCACTGTCTGCAAGCTGCTTGTGCGTGGGATTAATTACAAATTCTCCCTCTACTCGGCCTAACCTGCACGCACCAGTAGGACCAATGAACGGAATCTTGCTTATCGTAAGTGCCGCGCTGGCGCCTATCATTGACAGCACATCAGGGTCATTGTCACCGTCGAAACTCAGGACACTCGCCATAATCTGTACTTCTTGGATGTAACCCTCAGGAAACAACGGGCGAATCGGTCTGTCAATCATCCTTGCCGTCAGAATCTCCTTGGTGCTTGGTCTTCCCTCGCGTTTTATAAACCCGCCGGGGAATTTCCCCGCCGCACTTTGCTTCTCGCGATAGTCGACACTCAGCGGGAAAAAATCAATATCCTCAGCCCTGGGCGGGGCCGTTACAACGGCAACAAGAACAACAGTGTCGCCGTATTGAACTATGACTGCCCCGTCCGCTTGTTTGGCAACCTTGCCCGTTTCGATGGATAATGGCTTGTCCCCGATTTGTCTTTCTACTCTGAATACGTTAAACATACACTTCCTCAGTCATGAGCGCCTGAATAGTTTGTTCCTTGTGCGGTTGTGCCCCTTTATTTTCGCAGCCCCAGGCGCGATACAGTTTCTCGATAACGCGCGACGTCTTTCTTGCTCATGTACTTTAGCAGTGCCGACCTGGTTCCGACCATTTTTAACAACCCGCGCCTCGATGCGTGGTCCTTGCGATGAAGCTTCAGATGCTCGGTAAGTTCGTTGATTCTTTGCGTCAACAGCGCGACCTGCACTTCGGGCGAGCCCGTATCACCGTCGTGTGTCTTAAAACCGTCTATAATTTTCTTCTTTTCCTGATTAGTTAACATCCTTCGGACGTCCTTTCCTGACACACCTCTGGCCAAATCTGTTTGAGACACTGAAAAACCTGGCACAGCAGTGTTTTTCATGTGCTTATCGAAAAAGCTTACAGAACATTATAAAAACACAATCTCAAAATTATAACGGCCCATCATTTTCTTTGCAAGACTTTTTTG
>CP070715.1:2232620-2243040 GCA_020350405.1 Planctomycetota bacterium | reverse complement strand
TTCTACAACGTAGAGTTAAATGGAACAAGCGCGACGCTCTCGACCAACGCCATCGACATTGACGGGGACTTCACTATCACATCGGGCACTTGGGATACCGGTGGCAACGATATGTATGTAGCAGGCAACTGGACCAATAACGACACGTTCAACAGAAGTTATGCGTTAAGTTTTACTGGCAGTAGTGAATACCTTAACCCAAACGTAGATATAGACTTAGGCACTACATGGACAATTGAAACCTGGTTTAAATACCCCTTGGAGGAGAGCTCTCATTGGAGGACTTTAACTCGAGGAACAGCCGGAGACCATCAGGTTATAATAGCTAGTGGTGCTTATGATTTGGGCACCTATGATACCACCGGCGGCACTGGGTTCAGGGATTCTGGTTTTGATGTGAATGTTCTATCAGTGGGGTGGCATCATCTTGCTGCTGTTCAAGATGGAACAGATATCTTGTTTTACATTGACGGAAGTCTCGCTGGTACTGTTTTAGGTTATATTTCCACAACTGAGATTACGGCAATAGGTAATTATCAGGGTGGAGGACAAGAATGGGGCACAATAGACGAGTTCCGGGTACTTAATAGGGCACTAACACTGACAGAAATTCAAGAGGATTATTCTGCGCTGGCACCGTATCCTGCTAGGTCTGGAACTCTGGCCTGGTATCATATGGATGAAAATACAGGCTCATCTGTGTACGATTCATCCGGTAATGGTTATACAGGAACTCTAGCGTACACTCCAACCTGGACTACGGGAATCGGCTTGGGGACCGGCACCGTTACTTTCGACGGTACGAGCACAGTAGGCGGTGCTGCTGTAGATACATTCTACAATCTCAATGTCGCAGACAGCGGTCAGACCACGACATTAAACAAGAATATCACCGTAGATAATGACTTCACTGTGGGTGATGGTACATACAATGGAGCCTTTACAACCACACTAAGAAGCTATGACTATCCGATTGTTGTTTCTCCCGGTGCGACGATTAGCGATGGCACGCTCGAAATAGCCCCCAGCGCAGATTTCTATGGTTTTGGAAGTTTTATTTCCGCCAATCTCAACCATTTGCAAGTTAACAGCCCTATGCATACCATTACAATGACCGACGATGTCAATTGCAATGGCAACCTTGATGTGACCGCAGGCACGTTAAACACAGGCTCAGGCTGTGACTTAGACATCGGAGGAAGTATAACAATTGGTGGAACATTAACTGCCGCTGACCCTCAAAGTTATATCTACTGTGAGGGCAACTGGACAAACAACGGCACTTTCAACCCCGGCTCAGGGACCGTGACTTTCGCGGGAAGCGGCAGCCTGATATCCGGCGGAACATCTGCAGGCCCATTTTATAACCTTATCGTATCTTCTGGAACGCGCGATGTGACAACAAACAGCGTAAAGGTCAACGGCCAATTAACTATAAATTCGGGTGCATCGTTTCAAATAGCGACTGGTGGCTTGAATCTGCATACCGGCCAAAGCGTGGATCTTGATGGGACGCTGAGCCTGGACCCGTCATCAGGGTCGGGGGGCATATACTGGTATGTCGAGGAGGACTCTCTGGTCGATCTTGATAGTGGCGGCACACTGACTTTGGATGGATTCGACGACGGTAACAGGGTTTACCTGCGGTCTTCTGCCGATGGTAACCCGTGGTACTTGAACGACAATACTTCCGCGGGAAACAACCCATTTATCGACTACGTAGACGTCAAGGATTCGGATGCGTCTGGGGGCAACATTATAGACGCAAGTGGCGGCACGAACGTCGATTCCGGCAACAACCCAAACTGGTTGTTCACCTATACAATCTTTGTTGATGCCAATGCTCCGGCCCCGGGACCCGGCGACGGCACATCGTGGTACGATGCCTACAAGTATCTTCAGGATGCCTTGGCAGAGGCCAACTCTGTCCCCAAGCCTGTGGAAGTTTGGGTGGCTGAGCAAACGTGCACGCCCGATACGAATTTTGCCAATCAGGCCGGCAGCGGCGACCGGCAAGCCACTTTCCAGTTGTTAAGTAACGTGGGTATTTACGGCGGATTTCCATCGGGTGGAGGCTCCTGGGCACAGCGAAAACCTCAGCTCTACGAAACCACACTCAGCGGCGACCTAGATAGCAACGATGTACAAGGCCTTGACCCATGTGACTTATTAGACCATCTCAGCCGGGCTGAGAACAGCTTTCACGTGGTAACCGCCAATGATGTCAACTCAGGGCTGCTGGATGGTTTTATCATCCATGGCGGCAATGCCAACGGCGTCCCGCCAGATTGTAACGGTGGTGGCCTATTCAGTGTCGATAGCAATATTACAGTGGCCAACTGCTCATTCTCCGAATGTTCTGCTTCCTCCGGAGGTGCTATTACATGTATCTTATCCGATATAGTTATGAACAACCTTATGCTCACCGCAAACTACGCTGCAATCAGAGGCGGCTCAATCTACATTATAGCTGTGGGCAACAGCAGGGTTGACAGCTGCACCGTTGTAAAAAACTCGGCAGGTTCCGGCGGTGGAATGTATAACAAGGATAGTAACTCGGTGGTTACTGGCTGCTCGTTCATCGGCAACTCAGCTGTTCTCGGTGACGGCGCTGGAATCTATAACAAGGATAGTAACTCGGTGGTTACTGGCTGCACGTTCATCGGAAACTCGGCCATCATCAACGGCGGCGCTATGATCGTCGAGGGTCTCGGTAGCATCACGAAATTGGCCAACTGCACGTTCAGCGGCAACGACGCTAACACTGGGGGAGGGATAGCCAAGATCGGCCCCAGTCCTCCGACATACTTAACCAACTGTATCCTGTGGGGCAACACTGCGTACTATGGTTCGAAACAAGATCAGCAGATTTTCTTGGGGCCGGGAACATATATTAACTACTCCTGCGTTGAGGGCTGGACAGGCGGCTTCGGTGGCACAGGCAATATTGGAGACGACCCAAATAATGACGACCCAGACTTTGTGCGTGAGCCGAACGATGGTGGCGATGGCTGGGGTGTTGGGGATAACGATGACTATGGCGATTTGCACCTTGTGCCTGGCTGGCCCGGTTCAGCTTGCATCAATACGGGCGACCCCTGTGACGCAAACTACATCGGGCAGGTTGATATTGACGGTGACCCGCGGGTCTCTGACGGCAGGGTGGATATGGGCAGCGATGAGGTGATATGGGATGGTGCGACAGGTATCAGCCCGGACGCGAACATTATACTGAATCCGGGCGGAGGTCCAAATGACCTGAACACTGAGGCGTTGGTTTTATTTGACAATAACTCAGCCGGTGATGCAAATATCATTGTGGTTGAGATGAGCAGGCCTGTATATCCATCGGAGGGATACTTTGAAGTTCTGGGTACTACCCTGAGGATTGACACTACGCTGTCAGATGGCGAGTTCTCTGCGATTATTGTAATTCCCTTTGACAGCAACGACCTTGCCGGAGCTGACCCCTGTAAGTTGAACCTGATGTATTACGATGCTGTTAGCAAGGCGTGGAAGCTTGCGGTTGCAGGTAATACGGGCGCTGACCCTATTGGGACACGTTGGTTGGAATTGGCGCCGAGTGACCCGCCTCCGACATGGGAGACGCTTGAAAGCAGGTCTCTTGGTGATTACGGCACCTACTGGGAGCCCAGTACTACCAAAGGTATTGTCTGGGCCTATGTGGACCATTTTACGGACTTCAGCGCAGCTGGGCACGGCATACCTGACTTTGAGCCTGATGGGGATGTAGACATGGTCGACTTTGCCTTCTTTGCCGAATGGTGGCAGGAATCTGGTTGCGGCATTTGCGGCGGGGTTGAATTAACCGGTGATGGAAGTGTCGGCTTTGATGATTTGAGAGAGTTAGCCGACAACTGGCTGGCAGGTAAATAGCTTTATTGCGCATCCATCGATGGGTGCGTGGGATTCAAACTCCGTAATGTACGGCGAAGCGTAAAAGAAGCCGTCTTCCCGTTCAATATGTTCCACACGGTTGACCCGCTGCTTGACCTGGCGACGATGAACCAGTCTAATTCGACGGAGATGGCACCGATACATTTACCCTATGGTAAAATGTAAGAACGCCTTCAGGTTTTCGCCGAAAGTCAGTGGCTATGTACTACCGCCCGCGGACCACTCGCCCTGCGCATCCTCATACGTCTTTAGAATGGCCGATACCATATTACTGACAGAGTGATTTTCCCTCAGATACTGCTGGGCCCCCGCGGCTATCCCTCGCGCCAGCTCCGGCCTGTCAAGCAACTGTTGGAGCTTACTCCTTATACTAAGTTCATCCTCCGGGTCGAACACGACCGCAGTCTTGTCCGCAATAATCAAGTCATCAACACCACCTTCACAACCTGCAACTGCAGTTCCCGCACTCATGGCTTCCAGCAACAAAGGGTTAAAAGAAGTACTCGGTCGAGGCCGGACGAAAATATCACCAGCAGCAAGAAGCGACTGCCAAAGCCCTAATTTGGGAACAATCGTAACAATCTGCGGAAGGCCGAGACCAGTCAATAACTTGCGTACTTGCCTCTCGCCGGCACCGTTGCCCATCATAACCAGCATAAATTCATACCTGTCAATCGCCAGATGCTTTACCGCCCTGAACAGATTTTCAAAATCCTCCACATTATCCAAGGGATGGGTTGTGACCAAACTTGCGAGCCGACCGGACTCACCAAAACAGTTGCTTGACTCCGAGACAAACGTGCCAATGCTTATCTCCTCAACCCGGTCGGTAAAGCCCGGATAAACTTTCGTAACGTTAGCTGCGATACTCCTCGCAGGAACAATGATTCTTGCACAACGCTTCGACGAAATGGAAACCTGCTGCCACTGCTTTTGTAGCGAATTAACTGTCAATACGTAAGGCAGGGCCAACTGGCGGGACAATCGCCTTGCAAGTGAAGCCTCGCTCTCGCACAAACAATGCAGAATCGTGGGCCTGAACTTCTCAAGTCGCTCTAAAAGAATCCTTCTGTTTTGCCGCCACAGCAACGGTATCTCGAAAGCGGGATGCCTGACGACCTCCACAGATGGAGGAACAATAGAATCAATGCCACAATCCGTCCCGCAAATCAAAGTCGTCGGAACCGACTCAGCTGCAAAACCAACCAAAAGATGCTTCAAAAATATCGAATAATCGGAAACCGTCTTCGCCGAAGCAATCAATGCCGGACGAACTGACTTGGCCTTAACTCCGTTCAAGGCCGAATCTCTTTGCTCACCACTCATCTGCCTGCCTTACACACAATTGCATATCTCACTTCCCGTCTCCGCTGTCATGCGTAGGCTCACGACAGCTTCAGTTTACGAAATGCCACCACGCTCATGCGCAGAAGCAGCAAGCCGTGCTGCCATCGGCTGATTTTGATTTCACCGTAGCTGCGCTCACGATAGCGAATAGGCATATCAACAATCTTGTGGTTAAGACGAGATGCGCCGAATAGAAGGTCAAAATCCCCGAATGGGTCAAAATCACCGAAATAGGAACGGTTCGCCGCGATTTTCTCGTAATCACGCCGCCACAGCACTTTGGTCCCGCAGAGGGTGTCCTTGACCCTCTGTCCGAGCAGCCAGGTGAACAAGCCGGCAAAGAAATGATTGGCAATCATGTTCAAAAAACGCATCGCCTTCTTTTCCATCGGATAGACCAGACGACAGCCGTTGATAAACTCGCCCTTGCCCGAGACAATCGCTTCGTAATATTTGGGCAGTTCCTCCGGGGGCATCGTCAGGTCCGAGTCCAGAATCATCAAGATCTCGCCCTCACACTCGGCAAAGCCCTGCCGGACCGCCTGGCCCTTACCCTTGCCGCTCTGTGGCAATAGCAGCGCCCTGTGCCATTGGCTGCCATATTTCTCAATGCACCTCTCAACCTCCTCTACTGTCCCGTCATCGGAGTTGCCGTCTACAAAGACCAGCTCCGTCCATTTGCCCATCTTCGGCGTCCTATTAAAAGCTGCCTCGATATTTCCCTTCTCGTTCCGCGTCGGGATAAGAACCGAGACCGTCGGCTCATCGCGTTTTCCTTTAGCGGGGCCAACCGCTGGGCAGGGCCGCGCCACAAGCACCCACGTCAGGCAAAACGAGTTAAACAGCGGCATCTTCGCCAGAAAGCGGTTCATTATCCAGCCCAGTACCGGTATCCGCACCGGCAGCAGTGTCCGCCCGGAATGGGTGACCTCCTCAAAACCGGAAAGGCTCAACAGGTTCTCTATATCACGCGTTGAAAGCCAGTTATAGGATGGGTCCGGCGAGCGCCTCCCCAGCAGCGTCGCCAGGGCCAGCACCGGCCGCCAGACATTGGAATGATACGTAATAATCAGCCGCGTATGCGGCGCGCACACCGAATGAAGCCTTGAGAGCGTCTTCTGAACATCGCGCAAAACTGACAGAAGGTCCGAGATAATAATATAGTCAAAGGCCTCCTCACCGGAAAAATCCGTCTCTTCCACGTTACCGACCCGAAACTCCAGATTCTCTTGACCGGTATGGATTGCTTTCGCGGCCGCAATCTTGTCCCCATCAATATCAATACCCAGACCATAAGAAGGACGGGTCGCAGCCAGCAGCCGACCCGTCGCACAGCCCAACTCCAGTACCCGGACACCTTCGGGCACTACAAAAGTGCAGGCCCGCTCAATCTCCCGGTAATACCCCGGATTCTTCCGACGCTTCCACTCGACCTGAACGAGCGTTTCGGCATTTTTCACTGGACACCTCGTGGTTCTTGAATGTTCGGCTTTTCCGCCCTGATCAGAAGCGAACCGGCAATCTCACGAATCGCCCACACGTGTTCGGCAACGGCAACTAGCGGCTGAAATATGGGTATTAACAACCTCGGAATCATCGGATGCAGGAATTCATGCGGCCGCACAGAAACATTGACAAATCCTTCATTAACAAGAAGCTCCTTAAGACGCCAGCGATAAAAGGCTGTCTCATCAGGACTTGTCCCCGTTACCCTGCGGATGATACCCACATTACGCTCCAGCCATATCTGTGGATTCAGCATGTTCGGCTCCGCAAAAACAAAACGCCCCCCGGGCTTCATAAGCCCCAGCATTCTTGGAAGAAACAGCTTCAGGTCTATGTGATGCAGGACCGAACTGCCCCATACCACATCATACCGCCCCTCATGCTCACCACCTAATTGCGCAGCGTCACCGTTAATAAAATCAACCTTTGAAGCGTAAGTCTTTTTATGCGCAAGTTCCAGCAATTCTTCACTCAATTCACACGCTGTTATGCTCGCTCCGGTCTTGCTGATAAGTTCAGTAAAAACACCTGTCCCGCAGCCAATTTCCAGCGTCATACTATCTCTGGCTATGCCACCCGCTTCGATAATCAATCTTGCCCGCCGCTCAGCACGCGCACGACCCGCCGGAGTCCCCCAGCCCCAAATCCCTTCGGGGTCACGCAGAAGAACCTTCGCATGCTCCTTTTCACGCAACAAACGCTCTTTACTGGCTGTCTCGTTCGTAACTTTGCCGTACATACTTCGTTGTATATCCAATTGCATCAATCCAGTCAACGTATTTTATACATCGCCTGTTCTAAACGGTACCTAAATCTCATTTGTTTTATCAACCATGACCAAAAACTACCCAGCACAAACACGCTGCTTATAACTCACCCTAACCAGGTTCAAATCACACGATCTCAACAACGGTTGACACGTCCTGTTGCTAATGATATCATAAAATTGGTTTTGGCCAGTGAGTTAGAACGAGCATACAATGCCAGTTTTGTGCTCATTGCGGCTTGATTGAAAAACTCCTTATCCGAAAACGCCGCTTACCTTAACTTTAGATTCGACAGCAAAATAGAAATGATTAGAAGAGAAAATATAAGCTGGGCACTTCTTTTAGGCAACCAACTCTTTAAGCACTGTTTCCCCGTATATAATGTACTTTATAAATTGTACAAGAGGTTCGTCGATAGGTACGAACGTGCCCTGCTAAGAGACATTATAAAGCCCGGCATGACCGTGGTCGACGTGGGTGCTAACATAGGAATTTACACGGGTTACATGGCGAGGATTGTAGGAGAAAAAGGCAGGGTCTACGCATTCGAGCCATCGCCTTATACTTTCAGCCTCCTTAAAAAATATAACAAAAACCACCATGTAACGCTCGTCCAGGCCGCGGTGGGGGACACAACGGGCAAAATAACTCTTTACCTTTCTGACAAGCTTAATGTAGACCACCATACCTACGAAACCGACGAACAGCGCCAAAAAATTGACGTTCTGTCTTACCGGTTAGACGATTACTTGAAAAACGAAAAAGTTGATTTCATCAAGATGGATATTCAGGGCTTCGAGCACAAGGCACTTTCAGGAATGAGAAACATTCTGCAGACCAACCACGAAATAAAAGTGCTTATGGAATTTTGGCCTTATGGCCTTATCAAAGCCGCAACCACCCCCCAGGAAATTCTAACATTTCTCCACCAGCTGGATTTCAAAACCGAGCTTATAGAAGGCAAACACCGTAAACCCTGCCCCCCCGTCCCTACTCGCAACGATTTCTCGTATTACCGCCGTCTGCTCGCGTCCCGATAAGCTGATTTGGTCAATGTCACACCCTGCACTTACAAAAACAACAGCCTCACAAATGAGAGCATATAAATGACGACCGCAACAACAACGACAACAGCCTGCGTTCTTGTCGCAATCTTAAATTTATCACAGCAAAACTTCGTGATATGATATATTCCAACACTCTGTGCCAGAATAAGAACCGGATACGCATTATTGGTTCTGCTGGGCGCCAGGAATATCCAGTGATACTTCATCAAAGGGGCGATTGCGGCCGCCAAAGAACTCAAAAGCCCGATACTCAAATTGGATATATAACAGGCGTAGATACCTTCTTTATGCTCTTTGCTCAAATACCTGGGCAAAAGAACAAACAACGAAAACACGCCAGCCAGCCCTAACACAGACCAATACTCAATAGTACACTCACCCGTAAACGCCGTAGGATGAGCTGATGCATCAATTAGGTCTTTTGCCGGCAACACAGGGTTCTCTACCACTAATCTTATGATGTTCCTGCTTACAAGAGCACCGAACTCCCAAAAATTCGTGTATATGTAGCGCGGAAGCAGGAATAGCTTTTCTAATAAGTTCGCTCGCGCTTCGATATTATCAGGCATCCCCTGCAAATCATAAAATCGTAATAGCACTTCCCATAAATATTGCGAGCATAACGGAACGACTGCCAAAGCCACAGCCTTGATTCCGCCACCAAGTGATTTTTTGACACCCTCGCTCAGCACCCTGAAACTGTGGAAAAAGCCCCATAACAACAAAATCCCGCTGAACACAAACGCGTCATAAGTCAGTCCACAGCAGGCCAGCACAAAACAAAACAGAACCTTGTTCTTGACCTTACACGAATCTTCAAATACCCCAAGTCGCGGTATCAACAAAAGAACCAAAATTATGAATGCAAAATACTGTACGTAAAAAACAGGCTCCAAAGTAAAATTCAAAATGAAATAATTAGCCGACAACAGAACCGAATAAGCAATGGCTATAGACTCATTTAAATTAAGCTGCTTCGCCAAAAGATAGCCACAAACCACAATCATGTAATAAAACACCGCGTTGACAATAATCGCCGCATAATACGGGTGGAAATATGTCGATATCAAAGAATACTGGTACGGCCCAAAACCCCTGCGATTTATTACCACCCCCTTGGCCACCCTGAAATCCCCCCTGAACATTCCGCTCGGGCCCACGTGGTGCCAGACGTCCGCCCCGCCGGTCTCGACGCCATAAAACTGCTGGGTACGATAAGGATAAGTGCGCTCAGCAGGTGGTCTGTGCCGGTCCCTTCTCACAGCTTTCGGTGATCGCCCGCCAAGTCTCGGCAAAACCTGTATCAGCACCGCCAAAAGCAACAAAACAAAGATCAACGCTCGTCCCTTTTCGACAACAGGAAATAACTTGCCCTTCTTGTAAAACCAATAAGCTGACGTAATCAATAACGACACTGCAAGATAGAGAACCACAACCCAGATACCACTTGACCCAAACATCGTTGTCGGCACAGGCTCAAAGCAGAGCTTGTTCAGCGCCACTTCTGCACCATAAAACAACTTATACGGAAACACCGCCAACAAAACATAGAAAACCGAAAACAGAACCCCAAGAAACTCCCCAAAAACCGCCCTCAAGACCAGATAAAAACACGGTGCGGAAAGCAAAAACAAAAACGCCGACAACACAAAAGCCGTCCTCGCCGCCCCGCTACTGGTAGATACATCACGGGGAACCCGCCAGTATATCAAAAACAACGACACCAAAACAAACGCAATAACGGATAGAGCTGTCTTGACCTGTCTACTCATCTGTCAAAAGTTAATTCCTTATAATCGTCGTCTTGCCAAGTTC
>CP070715.1:2225535-2232520 GCA_020350405.1 Planctomycetota bacterium | reverse complement strand
CCGAAGGAGGCGTCGCCTGACCATAGGAGTTATTTCCCCAACCGACGACACTGCCGTCGGACTTCAGGGCAATGATTTTGTCGCCGTTGCCGCAGGCGATTTTCATAGTCTTGCCCTGAAGTCCGACGGCAGTATAGTCGGCTGGGGAAGGGACAACTATGGTCAGGCGACGCCTCCTGCGGGCACTGACTATGTCGCCGTTTCCGCAGGCGCTTTGCATGGTCTTGCCCTGAAGTCCGACGGCAGTGTCGTCGGTTGGGGAAATAACTCCTATGGTCAGGCGACGCCTCCTTCGGGAGAAGACTACGTCGCGGTTGCCGCAGGCTATGGGCATAGTCTTGCCCTGAAGTCCGACGGCAGTATAGTCGGCTGGGGAAACAACAACTATGGTGAGGCGACGCCTCCTGTGGGCACTGACTATGTCGCCGTTGCCGCAGGCGGTTATCATAGTCTTGCCCTGAAGTCCGACGGCAGCATAGTCGGGTGGGGAGACAACGACCATGGTCAGGCGACGCCTCCTGCGGGCACTGACTATGTCGCCGTTGCCGGAGGCGGTTCGCATAGTCTTGCCCTGAAGTCCGACGGCAGTGTAGTCGGCTGGGGAAGGAACAACCATGGTCAGGCGACGCCTCCTGCGGGAGAAGACTACGTCGCGGTTGCCGCAGGCGGTTCGCATAGTCTTGCCCTGAAGTCCGACGGCAGTATCGTCGGCTGGGGAGCTGGCACACCTGGAATGTCTGGCCACCCACATTATGGTCAGGCGACTCCTCCTTCAGGTAATGACTTTGTCGCTATCGCCGCAGGCGAACGTCATAGTCTTGCTATAAAGGAAGTTAACGAGTCGCCGGCTTTGAGCACTGATTTGAATATGGATGAGCTGTGGATGTATCAGAGTATAGCCGGGCAGAGCAACTCTGATTTGACGGCGGGTGTTTCTATTACGGACGACCCGATGGGTAATATGACCTACAGCTATGCGTGGGAGATTTTGCTGCCGGGGGACGTTACATTAGCTCCGGTAACTGTGGATGGCGGTGGGGCAGGGGACGCATACTGGACGTTCGCGGCGCGGGGCTGCGATGAGCCGGGAGGTCTATCCGACTCGGGGCAAACGTTTACGGTCAGGGTAACGGTTACGGGAGATGATTACGGCAATACGGGTCAA
Organism: Planctomycetota bacterium; assembly: GCA_020350405.1. Taxonomy (GTDB): domain Bacteria; phylum Planctomycetota; class Phycisphaerae; order Sedimentisphaerales; family Anaerobacaceae. Next base: position 2,231,355 of record CP070715.1, on the reverse strand, counting down.
GCGGAGGCGGAGTTCGGGATAGCACTATTAGGCGATATTAATAATGACGGGGTGGTGAATGTTGCGGACCGTTCGATAGCGAATGCATTCTGGCGGACGGGTTCTGCAGGGCCTTATACGCTGCGGGACTGCGATTTGAACTGTGACGGTGCTGTGAATGTGGCGGACAGGTCGATAGCGAACGCGATATGGCGGGGGATACTGGGGCAGAACTTGGTAAGTAGTCCGTGCCCATTACGCTGATTTCAGATTTTACATTTTAGATTTCAAATTTCGGAGTTCACGAATTGACATTTGTTGGGCATTGGGTTATAATGGCGGGGAAATTGGAATGAGGCTCAGGGATGGATGGTGAAGAAATGTTAACGGCTGGAAATGTAGGGAGAAAGACTATGGAGGCTGATAGAAGGGCTAAATCGGGTGGTAAGGAGGGTATTTTTGTCATTTTGGCGGTTTTAGCAGTGCTACAATTGTGCTGCAGCGGCGTGTGGGCACGGCCGATGACGGCACGTGAGGCGCAACAGGCAGCAACAGGTTGGCTCCGCGTCGAGCCGCATCCGCTGGAGACGACCCTTGGCGGGCAGGTGGCGAAGGTTGAGACTTTCGAGGGTGACGACGGTGAGCCGGTTTATTACATCGTGTATCTGGAGCCGGCGGGCTTTGTGATTGTGCCCGCAGATGATTTGGTCGAGCCCATAGTCGGATTCGTTGATGACGGCACGTACGACCCGTCACCGACCAACCCGCTGGGAGCGCTGGTTACTAACGACCTGAACGGACGAATCGCAGCGGTGCGGAATGTCAAAGGCCTTGAAGCATCCGGTAGAATGGAAGAGGCTGTCAAGTGCCAGGCCAAGTGGAGCGAGCTGATAAGCCTTGCGGATAGCGGCGAAGATGGGCCTGTTTCAAAGGGCCTGGGCTCAATCTCGGATGTTCGTGTGGCTCCACTGGTACAGAGCCGGTGGGAGCAGAGAAGCGTCTGTGAGGCGTATTGCTACAACTATTACACCCCCAATCATTATCCCTGCGGCTGTGTGGCTACGGCAACAGCTCAGTTAATGAGGTATCACGAGCACCCCAACGACGGGCCAAAATACCAACAGTGTACGTTCCAAGTCAATGGCGTGGAGCAAAAGGCGTACCCGCTCGGCGGTGATGGCTCCGGTGGGCCATACAATTGGAGCCAAATGCCACTTGTTCCTGATTGCTCGCTGACAACCGCCCAGCGCGAGGCCATAGGGGCACTGTGTTTTGATGCCGGTATTTCTACGGGAACGAAGTACACCTCCTCGGGCTCGGAGGGACGATTTGACGACTGGTCTCCTCTGAAGGGTATCTTCAAGTACAGTAATACCATAAAGGGATATGTTGACAACCAGAATATAGAGAGATTAGTCGAAATGATCAATCCTAATCTCGACGGTAAGCATCCTGTTCTCCTCGGGATTGCAAAAGGTATAGCAGGTCACGCTGTTGTGTGTGACGGGTACGGCTACGACTTTTCGACGATGTACCACCACATTAATATGGGCTGGGCGGGGCTGGACGACGCGTGGTACAATCTTCCAAATATTGATTCGTCCCCTCCATATGATTCTGTTCCTTATTGCCACTACAACATCTTCACGACGGGCAGCGGCGAAGTGATAAGCGGGCGCGTCCTGGAGACCAATGGGGACCCAATTGCTAATGCGACCGTCCTCGCCGGCGAGTCGGGCGGTGGGGCTACTGTTTCGACAAGGACAGACAGCAGGGGGATATACGCTTTCCTTGCCTTAAATTCGAATACCACGTACGGAATAATTGCCTTCGCGGGAGGCTGCAATGATTCGTTCGACTTCGTTGAGACGGGCACCTCGCAGAGTTATCAAGTCACGTCTGGAAATGTATGGGGCGTCGATTTGGTCCTCACACGATTCGACCTGCTGCATGTGGATGATAATGCGCCGGGCGATCCCGGGCCGGGCGACCCCGCGGTAAGCGATCCCTGGGAAGACGGAAGCGTAGAGCATCCATTGGACAGTATCCAGGAGGCGATCGATGCAGCCGTAAACGGTAATACAATCGAGGTGGCGCCGGGGACCTACAATGAGGCCATAAATTTCAAGGGCAAGGCAGTCCACCTCTATAGCAGCGACGGCCTGGAGGTTACCATCATCGACGGCACAGGACTGAACACATCGATCGTAACCTGCGCAAGCGGCGAGGGCTCCGATACTGTTTTGGAGGGCTTTAAGATCACCGGCGGCAACGCAGAACATGGCGCCGGCATGTCCAACAACGGCAGCAGCCCGACGGTGATCAACTGCACCTTCAGCGGCAATACGGGCGGCGCCGACGGCCTCGGCGGCGGGATGCTCAACTTGGGCAGCAGCCCGACGGTTACGAACTGCACGTTCAGTGGCAATTCGGCCAACCAGTACGGCGGCGGGATGTTCAACGGCGGCAGCAGCCCGACGGTAACTAAATGCACCTTCAGCGGCAATGAATCAAGCTACGGCGGCGGGATGTACAATGGTAATAACAGCAACCCGACCGTGACCAGCTGCACCTTCACCGGAAACTCGGACTGGGTAGGAGGCGGGATGTTCAATCAGAAAAGCAGCAGCCCGACGGTGACCAACTGCACGTTCAGCGGAAATACAGGTGGCTACGGCGGCGGGATGTGCAACAACTACTACAGTAACCCGACTGTCACTAATTGCAGCTTCACGAGCAACTCGGCCGTGTACAACGGCACTAATGGCGGGTATGGCGCGGGAATGTTCAACTATGAGTTCGCCAGCCCGATACTGGTCAACTGCACATTCAACGGCAATACGGCAGACAAGGGCGGCGGCGGCATATCCAACTCAGAAAGCAGTCCGACGCTGGCGAACTGCATCCTGTGGGGCGACACGCCTAATGAAATCCTCGATTACGATTCTCCCGCCAGCACAACCAGTGCCTCGTTCAGCGACGTGGCGGGCGGCTGGTCGGGGACGGGCAATATCAATGCCGACCCGCTGTTTGTCGATGCGGCAGGCGGCAATTTGCGGCTGTCGGCTGGTTCGCCGTGTATCGACGCCGGTGATAACGGGGCCGTGCCGGCTGACACGGCGGACCTCGACGGTGACGGGAACACGGCGGAGCCGATTCCATTAGACCTGGACGGTAGAGACCGGATTGTAGATGGCGATGTGTACGGCGGCGCTGTGGTTGACATGGGGGCGTTTGAGTTGCATAAGGTACATAATATCACTATAGATCGCTGGTATGCGACCATTCAGAGCGCGATCGAGGACGCCAACGATAGAGAGCAAATCGAGGTGGCGCCGGGGACTTATTATGAGGCGATTGATTTCAAGGGCAAGGCAATTACGCTGCGGAGCAGCGACCCCAACGACCCGAACATCGTGGCAGCCACGGTCATCGATGCGAACGGTCTGGGCTCATCTGTTGTAACCTGCAACAGTAGCGAGGGAGCAAGTACCATCTTGGCGGGCTTTACCATCACCGGCGGCAGTTACAACAATGGCGGCGGGATGTACAACGATCACGGCAGCCCGACGGTTACGAACTGCACGTTCAGCGTCAATCAGGCCAGCGGCGCTGGCGGGGGGATGCTCAACTACTACTGCAGCCCGACGGTTACTAAATGCACCTTCACTGGCAATGAAGCCGGCTACGACGGCGGCGGGATGTGGAACTACGGCAGCAGCCCGACGGTTACGAATTGCACGTTCAGCGGCAACTCGGCGGCCAACAACTGCGGCGGGATGTGCAACAACGACAGCAGCCCGACGGTTACGAATTGCACGTTCAGCGGCAATCAGGCCGGGGGCACCGGCGGGGGGATGCTCAACTGGTACAGCAACTCAACGGTGACCAACTGCATGTTCAATGGCAATTCGGCCAACCAGTACGGCGGCGGGATGTGCAGCGAGCACAGCAGCCCGACGGTTACGAATTGCACGTTCAGCGGCAACTCGGCGACCGACGTCGGGGGCGGGATGTACAACTACGTCAGCAGCAACCCGACTATTACCAACTGCATTTTCTGGGGTAATACGGCCACAAGCGGCCCTGAGATTTACGATGATGCGTCCAGCTCCACCACCGTCTCATTCAGCGACGTGGCGGGCGGCTGGACGGGGCCAGGCAACATCAATGCCGACCCGCTGTTTGTCGATGCGGCAGGAGGTGATTTACGGCTGTCATCGGTTGCGTCGCCTTGCGTGGATACCGGCGATAACAGCGCACCGAATCTGCCTCCCACCGACTTGGGGGGCAATCCGCGTGTGGTGGACGGGAACAGGGACGGGAGTGCTGTTGTTGATATGGGGGCCTATGAGTTTCAGGGTAAGGTTCGTAATATCACTCGGAACCTCTTGTATGATGCTATTCAGAGCGCGATCGACGACGCCAGCCCGGGCGAGGAAATCGAGGCAGCCCCGGGTACGTACTATGAGGCGATTGATTTCAAGGGCAAGGCGGTGCGGGTGTACAGCAGCGGCGGTGCGGATGTTACCACTATCGACGGGACGGGATACTATCACGTTTTACAGTGCGTAAGCGGGGAGGACGCCAATACTATCTTAGAGGGCTTTACCATCACCGGCGGCAACGCCAGCGGCACAGATTCCAACAGCAGTGGCGGCGGGATGTTCAACCACGACAGCAGTCCGACCGTGACGAACTGCACGTTCAGCGGCAATTCGGCCAACGGCGGCGGGGGGATGTTCAACTGGGACAACAGCAGCCCGACGGTGACGAACTGCACGTTCAGCGGCAACTCGACCATAGCGGGCGGCGGGATGTTAAACTGGTACAACAGCAATCCGACGGTGACCAACTGCACGTTCAGCGGCAACTCGGCGGCGCTTGGCTACGGCGGCGGGATGTTAAACCAGGTTGACAGCAGCCCGACGGTTACCAACTGCACGTTCAGCAACAATGACGCCGGTGACAACGGCGGCGGGATGTGGAACCAGGTTGGCAGCAGCCCGACGGTTACCAACTGCACGTTCAGCAGCAACTCGGCGGCTGACTACGGCGGCGGGATGTGCAACTGGGAAAACAGCAGCCCGACGGTTACGAACTGCACGTTCAGCAACAATGACGCCGGCGACTACGGCGGCGGGATGTTCAACTTGGGCAGCAACCCGAGGGTGACGAATTGCACGTTCAGCGGCAATGAAGCCGGCTACGAGGGCGGCGGGATGTGGAACTACGGCAGCAGCAACCCGACTATTACGAACTGCATCCTGTGGGGCGATACGCCCGATGAGATTTACAATATTTCCTCTTCACCGAGTGTTACCTACAGCGACTTGGAGGGCGGCTGGACGGGGACAGGCAACATCAATGCCGACCCGCTGTTTGTCGATGCGGCAGGCGGCAATTTGCGGCTGTCGGCGGGTTCTGCGTGTATCGACGCTGGGTATAACGCGGCCGTGCCGGCTGATACCTTTGATCTTGATAATGACGGCAACACAACCGAGCCTATACCGTGGGACCTTGACGGGCGGACGAGGTTCGTGGATGGCGATTATAACGACACTATTACTGTGGATATGGGCGCGTACGAGTATGGTTCGACTGGCATCATCGGGGTCGAAGTTGATATGGATGAATTTTGGATGTATCAGAGTATAGCCGGGCAGAGTAATTCTGATTTGACGGCGGGTGTTTCTATTACGGACGACCCGATGGGTAATATGACCTACAGCTATGCGTGGGAGATTTTGCCGCCGGGGGACGTTACATTAGCTCCGGTAACTGTGGATGGCGGTGGGGCAGGGGACGCATACTGGACGTTCGCGGCGCGGGGCTGCGATG
>CP070715.1:2214273-2225435 GCA_020350405.1 Planctomycetota bacterium | reverse complement strand
CCCAGCCGGGGTCGTGGAACATACACTTTTCGCTAAGGGTATCTGCGATGGCGAAATGACCTTTCAGCTCTACGCAGTATTCGAAGGCCTCGTCCGTGGAGGCGTAGTTCTGGGCGCCCCAGGTGCACCAGTAGTTTGGGGTTTTGCCGGGCTTATCCGGGAGGAGGTTAATGGAGGGGGGTGAGGGCCTGTCTTTTGGCAGCGATGCAGCCGCGTAGCCGGGCAGCGAAGCGATTTGTTTGGAGAGGTTAGTGAGGAGCTTTTTCGCTTCGTTTACGGTTTCGGCGGCAGGGGTTTTCAGCGCGTTCTGGTAGGTGAAGTGAGTTAACATCTCGTCAAGGGTCTGCAGGGCGCCAGGGTTGTTCGATTCTTCGAGGGCCTTACGGACAACAGGGATTTTTTCGTAGTCCTGGATACCTTCACGGAGGCGTTCAAATCGGATGGAGGTTCTCGGGCCGGGGTAGACGAAGAAGCAGTCGGCGGCCTGGAAGTTGACGTGGCTTGTGTCGTAGAGGGGGTCGGCGACCCAGCTATTGTAGGCCCAGCGGAGGTTGCCGTCGAAGTTCATTGCTGCGGCGTACCAGCCCAGCCAGGCTGATTCGGCGGGCGGTGAATAGGTAAAGTTGTTGGGTTTGGCGTTAGCACAGCAGACGTAGAAGGTTGTGATTTGATTTTGCTTTTTTCTTATGGCGATGGCATCGGGTGTGCTTTTGTCTATGTGAGTGATATAGATGCAGAGGTTGTGGACGTCGTCGTTGATCGTAGGGAAGTAGTGTCCGGCCATTGCGATTTTTATTTCCGGGGCGATATTTTTTATAAGTGAGATTACAGCCTGCATAGAGGGCAGGTCACGCTCGTCCATAGCGATGGAGGTGCGGTCAAGCCAGCGTCTTTTCCTTAGGTGTTCCGCGAAGTCGGCTATGAAGGGTCGCCAGTGTTCTTTATAGGCGTCGGTGCTGGGTTCGGCGGTGAGGGTCTGGTAGGAGCCGGTGGCGGCATCGAGATAGCGGAAGTTGTTGCCCCAAGGGACCATTGAGTAGCAGCTGATTTGTTCTTTGATTCCGAGGCGGGTACAAAACTGGACGTATTCGTCAAAGACGGAGTAGTCGAAGGTCCAGGTGCCATCGGGGTTCTTGACCCATTCAATCATTGAGCCGTAAGGGTCGTAAGTCTGGCCGCCCCACGCATGGTGGACGATGGTGGTAGTGATGCACTTTTGGCCAGCGTCAGCGAGCATTCTAAAGAGGGGCTCAAGGAGGAGGAAATGCTCTTTCGACCAAGGCCGGACGTTGTGGTAGCGGGCGACGGCCCAGGGGTTCTGCAAGAGGTCAAGGTGGAATTTCCAGTCGGATGGCTGCGGCAAGCTAAGGGACAGGACTTCAACGTTTATTTCGAAGGCTATTGAGCCGCCGGCAAATGAGACGATGAGCTGACCGGTGTACTGTCCGGGTTCAGCATCGCCGGGGACATCGATTGAGAGCCAGATGGGTCTTGTTGTTCGCGGCTGGATGTCGAGGCTGTCGGCGGTATCGATGGCATCGGCGACGAGATCGCGCGGGGCATCGGGCGGGAGTGGGCCGCAGCCTTGGGAGCCGTCGTCAGAGAGTACGTAGCGGACAAAGGCCGGGTGGAGAGACGAGGGCGGCAGTTCGGCGCCGGCTGCATTCTGCAGCGGTTTAGTACTCAAGCTGACCTGTTCGGCGCCTTCGGACGTCCAGAGGACGAGCTGGGCGCTGAGCCTTTCACCTCGCCAAGCGACGGCATCGTATGACATTAAGCGAGTTGTCCTGGGTGGTACGTCCCGGTCGTAGCGGACATCAATTGAGCCGAAAGAGCCATGCAGGCCGGGGCGTATCTTCTTCCACTGCTGTTGAGAAGGGGAACCGGGCGGCTCGTAGAGTGGGTGCGGGCGAAGCTCGGCGGTGGAAGATTCGGCGGGGGCGAGACGAGCTTCTTCGCAACCAGCAAAGAAAACCATCGGCAGCAGGCAAGCCAAGGCAATGGCGAGAAACAAGCAGGAGCGACAAACGGAAGGAGTGGCAAGTTTTGAGGATTTTGTGCATGGCTTAGGCATTGTGAATACCTCCAAATGAGAAGTTGACATTCAGGTGGAGCATATTACCACAGAAGAATTCTGTTGGCAACCTATATCGTTTGGTTACGTTAATAAGAGTAGAATTCCGGAGCTGGGCGGTTAAAAAGATGAATTTTTCAGATTTTATCTTGCACTTTTGGTCGTAAGGTTGAGAATAGGCCGGATCGCATCAGCAGGGTTTTTCAGACCCGGAGAAACCGGAAAAAGCTGGTTCAGCAAAGGAGTTCAAATGGAAGCTCGAAAGGTTTTAGAGCAGGTAAAGAAGGACGAGATAAAATTTATTACACTGCAGTTTACGGACCTGCTTGGCGTCACAAAGGAAGTGATAATCCCCGTTGAGGAGTTAGAGGATGCGCTGACGGACGGGGTCTGGTTCGATGGCTCAAGCATCGAAGGCTTTGCGCGGATACAGGAGAGCGATTTGTTTTTGAAGCCGGATGCGGGGACGTATGCGGTAGTTCCGTGGCTGTCTGAACACGGCAAGAGCGCACGACTGATATGCGATATATTCCGGCCGGACGGCAAGCCCTTCGAGGGCGACCCGAGATTTATCCTCAGGCGTGCAGCTGCCGAGGCTGCAGAGGCAGGGTTCGAATTTAATGTCGGGCCTGAGCCTGAATTTTATTTGTTTAGAACGGACAGCGAAAAAAGAATGTCGCCCATGGCCGGAATCCTAAAAGAACAAAGAACATCGCCCATAGACCACGGCAGCTATTTTGACCTTTCGTCGCACGAGGGGTACAGGGTGATAAAGGAGATAATAGGCGCACTGGAGAATTTCGGGATTAAGGTCGAGGCATCGCACCACGAGGTGGGACTCGGGCAATACGAGATAGATTTTCATTACGGCGGGTGTCTGGACATAGCTGACAAGGTTCTGACGCTGAAATACTGCGCGAAGAAGATTGCCCAGATGCACAATTTGAACGCGACGTTTATGCCGAAGCCGGCGATGGGCAAGGCCGGTTCGGGGATGCACGTTCATCAAAGCCTGTTCGATATCAAGGCAAAAGCAAATGCGTTTTACGACGAGGGGCACGAGTACAATCTGTCGAAGGTTGCATTCAATTTTATTGCCGGACAGATAAAACATATAAAGGCGATGTGCGCGATTTTGTGTCCGACGGTGAACTCCTACAAGAGACTGGTAAGCGGATTCGAGGCGCCGGTATATGTAACGTGGGCGGCGATGAACCGGTCGGCCCTTTTGCGTGTTCCGAAATGGTTTAAGGCCAAGAGCGAGGCATCGCGGATTGAGCTTCGTAATCCGGACCCGAGCTGTAATCCATATCTGGCGTTTGCCGTAATGCTGAAAGCCGGATTAGACGGGATAAAGAACAACTCAGAGCCGCCTGAGCCGGTGGAAGAGGACATATACAGCCTTGATGATGAGAGCCGTGTGAATAAGAAGATTGATATTCTGCCGGGCTCGTTAGGTGACGCCGTGTATGCGTTGAAGAAGGATGAGCTGATGCGAGAGGCGCTCGGGGAGCATATGTTCGAGCGATATGTTGACGTGAAGACAAAGGAGTGGGACGAGTTCAAGCAGCAGGTGACGGAATGGGAGCTTGATACGTACTTGGATATATTTTAGATTTTCTTGATTTTTTGGCGAAGGGCAGCTATGCCGAGATGGTTGAGGTTCGCAAAGGGAGATTGAATGACTGGGAGCGCATCGTTGAGTTAGAGGTGCGGATGGCGGAAGAAACAGAGGGTCTGGAGTTAGATAAAGATGTGGTGGCCAAGGGGGTGCGAGGAATATTCGAGGAGCCTTCGCGGGGGACGTACTGGGTGGCGGAGGAGGACGGTGAGAATGTCGGCGTTTGCCTGGCGATACCCGAGTGGAGCGACTGGCGGAACGGGACGGTTCTGTGGATACACTCGCTTTATGTTGTTCCGGAGGCGCGCGGGCGGGGGGTATTCAAGAAGCTGTATGAGAATTTGAAGAAACAGGTTGAGCAGTCGGAGGGGCTTATAGGTTTGCGTCTTTACGTTGACAAGGAGAACCGGCTTGCGCAGGAGGTGTATGAAAAGCTTGGCATGAGCAAGGACCATTACGAATTGTACGAATGGCTTAAGTAAGGGAAAGGGGTCATTATGAGAGAGATTTTTTGTCGAGAGCGGTGGTTTAGTATTTTGGCTGTTGCGGCAATAGCTTTTGCTGGTGTTAACGTAGAAGCGGAGGATTCGGCGAGCGTGAAGGCAAAATTTGTCGATCCGCCTCGTGAGTATAGTACGGCACCGTTTTGGGTATGGAACGACATGATGACGGACGAGCAGGTTGTTTCGACACTGCGGGATTTGGCAGGGCAGGGAATCAGGCAGGCGTTTGTTCATCCACGGCCGGGGCTGATGACGCCGTATCTTTCGGAGGAGTGGTTCAGGCCGTGGAAGGTTGCGCTGAAAGAAGCGAAACAGCTCGGTATGGACCTGTGGATATATGATGAGAACTCATATCCATCAGGTTTCGCGGGGGGGTTTGTTCCGGATGCGATGCCGGAGTCGCGAGGACAAGGATTGGGGGTTCGCAAGCCAAGGCAGGCGCCAAAACTGACAGACGAAATAGTCGTGGTTTATCGGCTTGCGCGCAGCGGATATGAGAACGTGACGGAGAAGATACGAGCCGGTGAGAAGCTGGGCGAAGGGAAGTATCTGGTTGTATCGAAGCGGTTGGCCGACAAAAGGCCCTGGTACGGAGGCAAGTACTACGTGGATTTGCTTCGCCCGGGCGTGACGGAGAAGTTCTTAGAGGTCACGATGGAGCCATACCGGCGGGAGATAAGTGAGGAATTCGGCAAGCGCGTGCCGGGAGTTTTCACCGACGAGCCACGGCTTACCCCTGCCGGGGGACATCACTGGACGGATGACTTGCCGGAGGTGTTCGAGAGACGCTGGGGCTACAGGCTGACGGACCATCTGCCGAGCCTTTTCGAAGCCGTGGGTGACTGGAAGCGCGTTCGGCATAATTACTTTAAGGTACTGACGGAGCTGTTTATCGAGAGGTGGGGCAAGCCTTATTATGAGTATTGCGAGAAGTACGACTTAGAGTTTACGGGTCACTACTGGGAGCACGAGTGGCCGAAGTGTATGCTTGTGCCGGACAATATGGCGATGTATGCGTGGCAGCAACGGCCGGGAATCGATACGCTGATGAACCAGTACAAAGAGGACACACATGCGCAGTTCGGGAACGTGCGGGCGGTCAAGGAACTAGCGAGCGTGGCAAATCAATTAGGGTTGAAACGGACGCTTTGCGAGGCGTATGGCGCGAGCGGCTGGGACCTGCGATTTGAGGACATGAAGCGAATCGGCGACTGGCTGTATGTCTTTGGAATAAATACGATGAACGAGCATTTAAGCTATGTTACCATTCGGGGGGCGCGAAAGCGTGACCACCCGCCGTCCTTTTCGTATCACGAGCCGTGGTGGGAGGCCTACAGGACCTCAAGCAGCTACTTCGGGCGGCTTTCTGCGGTCCTGTCAGCCGGTGAACAGGTCAATAAGGTGCTGGTTATAGAGCCGACGACGACAGCGTGGATGTATCAGGCCGATGCGAAGCACAGCGAGCATCTGAAAAAGGTCGGGGACGGATTCCAGGAATTAGTCGTGGAATTAGCAAAGACGCAGGTGGAATATGATATAGGATGCGAGGAGATTGTTGGTCAGCACGGCTCTGTGGAGGGCTCGGTGTTGAAGGTGGGCAAACGACGGTACGAGACGGTGGTGTTGCCGCCTTTGACGGAGAACCTCAACTCGAAGACGATGGAACTGCTGGAAGGGTACGTGAAAGGCGGCGGCGAGATTCTGTGCTGCGGTGATGCTCCGGTGCTGGTCGACGGTGTGCAATCGAATCGCGGCAAGGCACTATCAGCAAATATTTGGTGGCGGGAAGTCAGGGCAGGGACGGTGGCTGGCATTTTACTGAGTGAGTCGAATGACGGATTTTCCATCCGTCGCGATAGAGGTGACCAAGGTATACTTTATCATCATCGCAGGCGGCTGGATGATGGCGAAATTCTCTTCTTAGTCAACACGAGCATCGATTCGGGCAGCAGCGGGAAGATAGAATCATCGATGCGCGGCGTTGAGGGGTGGGACGCCGAGACGGGGGAGACATCGCCGTACGCGTTCGAAACAACGGGTGATGGTATCAAGGCTGATTTTGAGTTAGCTCGGTGCGGGAGTCTGCTTTTATTTTTATCCAAGGAGCCGAGAGAATCAGGGGCGGTCGACGCGCAGAAGAGCAGGAAAGTGAGTCCGGCCGGGCTGGTGCGGATTCGCCGCGTCACGCCAAACGTACTGACACTGGACTACGTTGATGTAACGGCGGGCAGCGAGACGATGAAGAGTACGTATTTTTACAGGACATCTGAGTTCGTGTTTGAGAAGCACGGATTGGGGCAGAATCCGTGGGACAGCGCGGTGCAATTTCGTGATGAATTGATATCGAAGAAGTTTCCGGCGGACAGCGGTTTCGAAGCCACGTACCGGTTTAGAATCGAAAAGAAGGTGCCCAAGCCTTTATACATAGTCATCGAACGTGCGGATTTGTATGAGATTAGCTGCAATGGGAAAGCCGTGACGGTTTCTAAAGGTTCGTGGTGGCTGGACAAGGCGTTCGGAAAAATCGATATCACATCCGCAGCAAAGGTGGGCGAGAATGCAGTTACAATTAAGGCCTCTCCGATGACTATGTACCATGAGCTTGAGTCGGCCTATGTGTTAGGCGAGTTTGCGCTAAAAGCCACGGATTCAGGATTCGTTATTGTGCCGGATAAGGGGCTTAAGTTAGGACAGTGGGATGAACAGGGACATCCGTTTTATGCTGGTGGCGTTTCATATACGCAGAGCTTCAATATCAGCAAAGTAAGTGGTCAATATTATGTGCGGCTACCATCCTGGTATGGGAGCGTGGCCAAAGTTGCAGTCAATGGCGAAGCCGCCGGGTATATCTGGCATCAACCTTGGGAGCTCAAGGTAACAGAACAGATTAAGGAGGGCAGAAACAATGTCGAGGTCATTGTTATCGGGACATTTAAGAACACACTCGGTCCTCATCACGGTAATCCCCCCCAGGGCTCAGCGTGGCCAAGTATGTTTAAAAACGGTCCGCGCACCGGCCCGCCGGCAGGTGAGCAATACGAGACCATAGGGTACGGACTTTTCGAACCGTTCGAACTTCATAGACGGTAGTTAGTAACGTACGGCTCTTTATGGATTACAAGTTTACGGGGACGCCGCGGTCTTTGAGGTATTGTTTTATCTGGTTTATGGTGTAGTTCTGGAAGTGGGTGATAGAGGCCATTAATACGGCGTTCGCGTTGCCGATGGTTATGGCGTCGTAGAGGTGGTCGAGTGTACCCGCCCCGCCGGACGCGATTACGGGGATATTGACGGCATCGGTTACGGCCTTGTTGAGTTCGTTGTCGTAGCCAGCTTTGGTGCCATCGGCATCCATAGAAGTTAAGAGTATTTCGCCAGCACCAAGTTTCTCCGCCTTTGCGGCCCATTCGACGACGTCGATGTCTGTCGGCTCGGAGCCCGCCTTTACGCAGACCTGCCATTTGCCTGCGTGTTGTTTTGAGCGGCGGGCATCGATGGCAAGCACCGTGCACTGGCTTCCGAATCGCTGGGCGGCCTCGGTGAGCAGGTCGGGGTTTTGTACGGCGGCGGTATTGACGGAGACTTTTTCCGCGCCGCTTCGCAGGAGGGTATCCATCTGCTCGACGGTCTGGATGCCGCCGCCGACGGTGAAGGGGATGAAGACGTTCTTGGCGACCTTCTCGACGAGTTCTACGATTGTCTCGCGGGAGCGGATGGTGGCAGTGATGTCGAGGAAAACAAGCTCATCGGCACCTTCATCGCTGTATCTAGCGCCGAGCTCGACGGGGTCGCCGGCGTCGCGGAGGTTAAGAAACTTGATGCCCTTTACGACGCGGCCGTCTTTAACATCAAGGCAGGGGATGATTCTCTTAGTCAGCATTGTTAGTCACCCCTTTCGCAGATTTGGGCGAAATTCCGTAAGACCTTTAGGCCAGTTTTTGCACTTTTTTCCGGGTGGAACTGAGTTCCGTAGATGTTTTTTTTCTGTACGGCGGCCGGTAGAGGAAAACCGTAGTCGGTCGAGGCGATTTGGGCACCGATGTCAGTGACATCGGCGTAGAAAGAGTGGGCGAAGTAGAAGTGCTTCTCTGGCCGGAGGTCGGTGAATAAATCCATATCATCAGGCATATTGACGAGGTTCCATCCCATGTGCGGGACGACCTGGTCCGCGGGCAGAGGGACAACGTTTCCAGAGACTAAACCGAGGCCGTTGTGTCGGCCGTACTCGCAGCTTTCATCAAAAAGCAATTGGTAGCCGACGCAGATACCGAGAAGAGGTTTACCGTTCAGGGCGACTTTCTTTATGGTTTCGGCGAGGGAGCTTAATGCATCAACGGCATAGCCGAAGGCGGCGACGCCGGGCAGGACGAGGCCTGCGGCGCCCTCGATATCGGAAGGGTCTGCGCTTAGCTTTGCCTCGCAGCCGATGTGGTGGAAGGCGTTGCAGACGCTTTTAACATTTCCGACGTTGTAATCGATGACGATTATCATAAACCAAATTAGACCGCACAAAAGTAGGCTCGTCAAATAATAATATGTGATGGAACAAATAAGCAGAATCGATTTGGTGGAGGTTGCGGATTTTTCTATAATGGGTGGAAGTGGTATAGATTATTGGAATGTATCTACTGTGTCCGGCGGTTTTGGGTTAGGTTGACGGTTGTGCCGCTACAGCTATTGGTGTACCAAGCGGCCGTGCTGGGGGGCACGATGTGGACAAGTCTCGCAACCTTGCAAAGAGCGTTACGGTCGAGTAAACTATAGGGCGTGAAGTTCAGACGGAAAATACACGATACAGGCCCTTGCGGCCGGACAGCGAAAATCCCCTGGTCCGGCTTTACCCTTGTTGAGCTGCTGGTTGTCATAGGGATAATCGCGCTTTTGCTTTCGGTGCTTATGCCGTCACTCGGCAAGGCAAGGTCCGCGGCGCTGCAAATTCGGTGCGTGCACAACCTTAAGCAAATCAATTTGGCGATGAATTTTTACTTAGACGGAAACGAGGACAAATATCCCTGCGCAGAGGACCCGCTACCCACAGGGTACTGGCTCTGGATGGGGCGTGGCTGGCGAAGCTTTATTGAGCCTTACCTGGATACGAAGATCGACGAGAAGAAACCATCGGTCCTCTGGTGTCCGGAAGACCGCGTCAGTAAGGAGAAGTATGAGTCAACCAGCTATGCATATTCGATGGCTTTTTATCACAGTCCTGAGCAGATAGACTCTATGAGCAGCCCGGCCGACACTTACAGTAATCCGGTGCCGTCCGTGGCACAGCGAAGCTGCAACGTGGGCAATCCTTCGGGAAAGATAATTGTCGGAGAATGGCTGAGCAACCATCTGCGGAGCGACATAGAGAGTGACAATGGCTGGTGGTGCAAGGTGGGCAGTCGCAATTACCTTTTCGCCGACGGTCAGGTGCAATTCCTTGCCGCCAAAGAGATTCGCGAGGCCAACGACGGTCTTCCCGACGCGAACCTGACGATTCGCGGAATCAAGGGGACAGACTGGCCGCGATAAAGAAGACTCGCGGGTCTGGGTTCTTCAGCAGCGGCACGGGGACAAGCAAAGATACGGCTTACTTGGCTTGCTTTCTGCACTGCTGGCAGAAGTTGCCCATCAATGTCATTGCTTTATTCATTTTTTCGGTTGAGCCGTCCATCTTCGCGTAGGCATCGACCAACTCCAAGAGGTCCTGTGCCGGCTCAACCTGGCCGTAATGATGTGCAACGTTAACAATGCCGGCATCAAGACCATACTCCATTGCTTTAGCCACATACGCCCTGCAGACGCCGATTTTTCGGCCCGGCAGGTCACGGACACAGTTGCTGACACCGAGCGAGCAGTGCACGCCCCTCATGTCGGGGTCGCTTTTTATTTTCTTTATTGTCTCGAAGGCACGGTAGGTATAGCCGGGGACGTTTGGCTCCATCGGCATATCTATCGCGAGCGGAAATACGGTCGAGTCAAAAAATATCTTGCCCGGTTTGAAACCGTATTGGCCAACCGCCCCCTCAAAAATCTGCTTCGCCAGCGAATAAAGCTCATCGACCGAGTGCGAGCCGCCCGGGCCGGTTGGCACTTGTTCACTGACCAAAAGACCCACAAAGGCAAAGTCGAAATCCTTTTTCAGCGGCAGGATTTTATCCATTGTATAGACCTTGACGGAATTCAAAAGCGGGCCTGCAACCTTCTGGTCCGTACTGTACCACTCCTTCAAGCCCGCCTTCAAAACATCGTCGTTGCTGCTGTCAATGCAAACTGGCACTCCAGAACCCCACTTGCGGACCATTTTGATGTACTCAGCCATCATATCGACAGCAACCTGGGGCTCGTCCTCGCCAAAGGCATCAAGGTTGACGGCAATATAATCAGCACTGTCGGTGGCCTGAGATTCAATAAGGCTCTTGATATAGTTGAGCAGTTCAGAGGGTGTAGAATAGGCATCGGGGCCGAGGGCAGCCAACTGTTTCATTATCTTCCCGGTCTTCGGTATCGAGGCGTGAATGGATTCGCCGATGGAAATTAACGACTTGTTCATTATAAGTTCCTTACAGGAATAGCCAGTAACTTTATAGCCATGATGGAGTCCAACACTTAGCTTGTAACAATCCGCGATTTTACGCCGGATAAAACTTTATATCAAGGACCTGGCAAGGCCAAACGCGGAACCGCCAAATAAAGTCGTGCGTTCGGCGACGATTTTGTGTAGAATACAGTATAATGTAAGCGTTTTGTTAGGTTTTTGTCCTTATAAGTGTAAGAATCCGACTCAGTAGAAAAAAAACAAGGAGCTTAAGAACCGCCGGAGACCGGGGGTTGATGGATAAATTCCTACATTCGGTAACAAGTAATCGCTTTGAGCAACTGTCAAGCAGTTACTCGGAAAAAGCGACGTTTAGTGTGTGTACAGATTAGCCAGCAATGTGGAATTAGAGACAATCAGGGCAAGGCAGCGCCAAAGTTT
>CP070715.1:2205798-2214173 GCA_020350405.1 Planctomycetota bacterium | reverse complement strand
GGCCGGATTGGATGAAACGGTTTAAGGATTACGATTAAGTATATCTGCTGGACAAAAAAAGGCCGGCCTCTTGAGACCGGCCTTTTTTTATTCGTGTGTGACCGAACGGTTAATGGCACTTTGCTAATAGATAATAGTCCCTGCTTATCCAGTATGTTTGTCAGACAGGTGGCATATATTATTGCAGAAAGCAGATGGATGAGCTAATATATTTATTGATGACGGGTTTTCTGTTAAAAACGATTGTATGAGATGGATTTGGTGTTAGTAACAAAAATACGAGGACAAGAGAAAGGACGGTAATATGCCGGAAGCTGATGCTGGGAAGGAAGCAAAGAGGTTTTACGAAGATGTACCGATGGAGAATCGCGGATTTTTCCTTAAGGGGGCGAGTTCGCTGGATTGGGGGATGAAGAACCGTCTTTCCCGGATATTCAATCCCGATACCGGCCGGACGGTGATGCTGGCAATCGACCACGGGTATTTTCAGGGGCCGACGACGGGCTTGGAGCGGATAGATTTGAACATTGTGCCGCTGATGCCTTATGCCGATGCGATAATGCTGACGCGCGGGATTCTGCGGACGACGGTTCCGCCGTGGCTGACCAAGCCGATAGTAATGCGGTGCAGCGGTGGGCCGAGCATACTCAAGGAGCTTTCAGATGAGCACCTGGCCGTGGACATCGAGGACGCGATTCGTATGAACGTGGCGGCGATTACGCTTCAGGTATTTATCGGCGGCGAGTTTGAGAGCCGGTCGGTGCACAATATGACGCGCCTTGTGGATATGGGGATGCGTTACGGGATACCGGTGATGGCGGTAACGGCGGTGGGCAAGGAGATGGTGCGTGACGCGAGGTATTTTCGTTTGGCCTGCCGGATGTGCGCTGAGCTTGGGGTGCATTTTTTGAAGACGTACTATGTTGAGGATGGCTTCGAGACGGTTGCCGCTTCGTGTCCTGTACCGATAGTGATGGCTGGCGGCAAGAAGATACCGGAATTGGACGCCCTGACGATGGCATATAAGGCGGTGCAGGAAGGCGCATCGGGAGTTGATATGGGCAGGAACATCTTTCAGAGTGATGCCCCAAAGGCGATGATGCAGGCGGTACGGAAGGTTGTTCATGAAAACGTTAAGCCGGCCGAGGCATACGAGCTGTACGAGGACATCAAGAGCAAAGGCCAGGACAACGATTGAAAATATAAAATCTATGATGCATAGTTCGTCAGAGGTGGTGAGGGCATAAGAGAGGGGGACATAGTTACAGGGAAGGGAAGCGCAGGAACAATGGTTGAGAGTGGATCAGACCAAAAAAGTTCGAATCGCTTGGCGCTTGTTGCGCCTGTTATTCGGGGGCTTCTGGCGAGACCGACGGGCAGTGAGGACATCCCTTATGAGCCTGTTATTCTGAGGTCTTTGAACAGCGGAGGAGCCGTTGAATTTGCTGGCTCTGCCGAGAGTGCCGAAACCGGGCAGTATCCTGAGCCTTTAACGAAGGGCCGAACGCCCCCTCTTTTTGTGGAAGCTGTGGAATTTGGTGCAGGGGCTGAGGACCTGCGCAAGCAGCTAAGTGACTGGATTTCAGACTATTCGTCGAAGCACAGCCGCAAGCCGGAGATTGTATGTCTTCGCGGCCTGGGGATAGTTTACGTTGACCGGCGGGATGACAGCTCTGATTTGCCTCTTAAGAACAAGGTTGGCGTGGTAACCGGTGCCGCTGGTGCGATTGGTTACGGGGTCTGCCGGGGGCTGCTGGAGAGCGGCTGCTACCTGGCAGCCACTGACCTTTGCGGAGAGAAACTCAACGCCTTCTTAGCCGACCTGAAGAAAAGAGGCGGTGACCACGTTATAGGTGTGCCGCTCGATGTCACTGATAAAGCATCTGTTACCCAGGGTTTTGAGAGCATTATTCAAACGTGGGGCGGAATTGATATTCTCGTGCTCAATGCCGGTATCGCAATGGTTTCTCATTTGAAAGAGATGGACCTTGAAGCGTTTCGCAGGCTGGAGAAGGTAAACGTGGAGGGAGCTTTGCTGACACTTTCAGAAGTTGCGCGTCACTTTATTCTGCAGGGTACGGGGGGTGACATTATTGTTATCTCCACCAAGAACGTACCTGCGCCCGGCGCTGGTTTCGGGGCTTACAGTGCGACAAAAGCTGCGTGCCATCAGTTGGGGCGCATCGCCAGTGTAGAGTTGGCGCAGTATGGAGTCCGTGTGAATATGGTGGCGCCGGACGCGGTATTTTCCGAGGGCGGTTACAAGTCCGGCTTGTGGGAGCAGATAGGTCCCGGCCGGATGCAGGCACGGGGACTTGATGAAAAGGGATTGCAGCAGTACTACCGCGACCGGAATCTGCTTAAGGTCAGGGTCACAGGGCGGCATGTTTCCAATGCGGTATTGTTTTTTGCGACCCGTCAGACGCCCACGACGGGGGCGACAATCCCCGTGGATGGGGGTCTGCCGGACGCCACTCCGCGGTAGTTTTATGGCTGTGGGCAGGGACCTGGGGGTGGGTGGGCGTGAGTTCATTAATAAGTGGGAGGCGGCTGCTTTCCGAAAGAGACTGGCGAACGGTTAAGCTCAGATGATGTTAGTGGCGTGTGTCATGGCGGGACCAGTGAAGGGCTATTCCTCGGTTGCCGGACAGGACTTGATATATTCGAGGACGTCGGTTAAGTTTGCTGTTGCGACAGCGATGGTACAGTCTGCAGCGCCATAATACAGGCTGAGCTGGTTGGTTTCCTTGTGGATAATTGCTCCGGAGGGGAACACGACGTCACCGACGTCGCCTACTCGCTCGTAAAACTCCCGCGGCCCCAAGACCCATTCATCGCTTCGACGCAGGACTTTCCAGGGTTCATCCAAGTCCAGAAGCGCGAGTCCGACGCGGTATATTGCTCCGGCTGTGGTAACGCGTACACCATGATAAAATATCATCCAGCCCTGTGGTGTTTCTATTGGCTGACAAGCCAGACCCACCCTGTGGCCGTCCCAGTAGGCAGACCTTGTTCTAATCAAGGTTCTATGGTCGCCCCAGTGTTTCAGGTCCGGGGAGAAACTAATCCACATATGTGCCTCGCCTCTTACGATTGGCCTGTGGATAAGCGCGAATCGTCCCCTGACCCTTCGCGGCAGCAAACACGCGTCTTTGTCTTCCGGCGGCAAGAGTGCGCCAAGACGGGCAAATGTTCTGAAGTTTTTGGTAATCGCCAGGGAGACTACCGGCCCACCTTCGCTAAAGGAAGTATACGTGATGCCGAACTGCTTTTGCTCTTCGAGCCAGACGATGCGGGGGTCTTCCAGGCCCCACTTTTCTTCTCTCGAGCTTTGGTCGGCCTCGAGTGTCGGCTTGGGGTCAATTTGCCAGTTTGTTAAGCCGTCGGCACTCCGGGCAACGGTCAGATGCGAGAAGCCGCGCATGTCCTCAACGCGAACCAACAGCAGTGTTTCAGTATTTAACTTAACTGCCGCGGGATTGAAGACCGCGTTTGCCGGATAGGGCCAGCTTTCCGGCGTTAATATTGGATTGCCCTTATATCTTGTGAAGAGCTCATGTGCTTTTCTCTGTCGTATAAGCTCTGTCATTTTTTGTAATCCTAAAGTTTCAGAGCATCTCGTAAGATCCTTGCGGAATTACCACCGCATCTCTTTTTTGCCACTAACCTTCATCGGCAAGATGGTTACTTAACTGTGAATCAAAGTGCCAATTTTGGGCACGGCTGCGGAAAAAATTCCTTGTTCAAGCGGCCTAATTTTGCTGGTCGTGTCAGACAGCATCGCGATTGTAACTCTGGCGTGCGGCTGAGTCGCAAAAGTACATTCTATGCTTTTACCAATTGTGTTTCATACAAGCTTTGATACAACGGGCAGCTTTGCATCAGCTCGTCGTGCTGGCCCTGGGCAATAATCTGCCCGTCATCCATTACCACTATCAGGTCTGCACTAATGACGGTACTGAATCTATGGGCGATTATAAAGCTGGTCCTGTCCTTCATAATTTCCTCGATGGCTCTGTGAATTTTGGCTTCGCTGTCGGCATCAACCTGGCTGGTGGCCTCGTCAAAAATAAGGATTGCAGGGTTCTTCAAAATAGCTCTGGCAATAATAATTCTCTGCAGCTGACCGCCGCTAAGACCGGTGCCGTGTTCTCCGATGATTGTGTCGTAACCATCAGCCAGCGGCGAAATAAACTCGTGGGCAAACGCTCGCTTAGCTGCGCCAATTATCTCTTCTCTGTCGGCGCCGGGCTTTCCATAGGCGATATTTGCCGCTATGGTGTCATTGAACGTCAGTACGCTTTGCGTGACCATTCCAATCTGCCTTCTCAAACTAAACAGCGTCACGTCACGGATGTCTTTGCCATCTATCGATATCCGGCCGGAATCCGGGTCATAAAATCTCGGTATCAGATTTGCCAGCGTTGTTTTGCCTGAGCCATTAGGGCCTACGATAGCGACATTGTGGCCCGCTGTAACCTTCAGATTGATTCCCTTCAGGATGGGTCTGTCTGTCTGCGGATAGCTGAAAACAACATCTCTGAACTCGATTGCCCGGCGCATAGGCTCAAGCTCTGGCGCCTCTGGTTTTTCCTTCTCTGTTGGCTCATCTATAACTGCATATATCCGCTCAGCCGCAGCGTTTGCCTGTTGAACCTTGGGCCAGATGTCGCTGCTTTTGCGAATCGACTCGGCGGCGGTTCCTAACAATCCAACAAGTACAAAAAACTCACTACCATCAATTCCCCCCTGTACGACCCAGTTTACCCCGAATAGCAGTGCTGCGGCACCTGCTATCATTGCAAGGACTTCCATGATAGGTCCTATGCCCGCATTGACCTTTGCTATCCGGAACAATTGTCTTAACAGCCCCTTGTTGATACCTGTGAATTTTTCGCTTTCGTAGTCTTGCTGGTTGTAAACCTTGACTATTTTAACTGCGCCGAATGTTTCTTCTAACTTGCCTAACATTTGGCTCCAGCTTGCAAGCGACCTTCTGGTTGCGCGTTTGATTTTTCTGCCCAGCTTCGAAACCACGGCGATTGTCGGGGGCGCGCAACAAAGAAATATAAACGTCAGCTTCGCGTCTAGGTACATAGCGCTGACAAGCAGGCTTGTTGCTTTCAATGGCTCTCTAAGTGCCTTGCCCAGCAGAATCTTGACTCCGAGTCCAAGTTGGCCTATATCGCGAATCAGTCTGCTGACAGCGTCGCTTGGATTTCTGCTTTCGAAAAATCCCACCTGCATATCCATTGCGTGCGCGAACATTTCCTCGCGTAAACGGCCCAATGAAGTCTGAGTTACTTTCTCGGCCAGATACTGCTGATAGAAGCGGGCAGTGCAGCGCCCGATGGTAAAGACGACCCAGGCAAGTATGATCAGCATTGCCGGCCGGGTTTTGGTTGACGGGCCCAGGCCCTGCGGTACGAACCTGAGAAGTCTTTGGGCATAATCTGCATAAAAGGGCTTTTTGCCACACTGGATTTCCCGGTTTATAGTTGTCAACTGTCCTGATTTGTCGACGCGCCGGTATTGAATCGCTATCGAGTTGACGTTTGCTATCGTTGCTAATTCCCAGAGCAGTCTATCGGCCGGTATCTTGTCATTTGTATCACGGATTAAACTGCTTCCTGCCCCGACAATCAGGTCGTCACGACTCAGGCCTGCTTGCTCCGCTGGACTGTTGTTTTTGACTTTGGCAATCCTCAGAAAGTGTGTCACGGCGGGATTGTTCGGGTCCGAAAAGTCCAGCTGCTCGGGCACATAAAACTGAATGCCGTACCGGTGGGAACTAATCTTCCTATAGACCCACCCGTGCAGTCCCTCCTCGCCCATCATAATCTTCAACAGGGGAATGAGCGTCATAAAACTCAGGCTAAACAAGATACCAATCAGTATGGCACTTACGAGTATGACTATAAGCCGGGGCCACTGCGGCCAGATGTATTTGAATATCCGCTTGAAATCCTTCATTCCACAGGTATCTCCAATTGTATTTGTCTGCGGGCTTAGAGCCAAAATCTGGCTCCGCATGTGATAGCTGCCAGACGCAGAACGGTATATTTGGGTTCAGATATAGCGCAAGCACACTAACAAACTCGGCGCTGGCGGTCAAGTCCAAAGGTTATTGACGCCCGATGGCATTATTGTTAGTTTAATCGGTTTTTAAGGGAACAGTTAGATGAAAATCGACCGTTTGGTCCTTGGTTCTTATCAAACCAATTGCTATATTCTGCGCGAGGATGAATCAGCCGAAGATTGTCTGGTTGTCGACACCGGCCTGGAGGCAGGCGGCCTGATGGATTTTCTCGATGAGCGTAAGTTGAATCCGGTGGCCGTGGTCCTGACTCACGGCCATACGGACCATATTAGGGGCGTAGCGCTGCTGCGCGACAAGTTTCCTGACACAAAGGTGTTTATTCATAAACTCGACGCTGAGATGTTGACAGGTGCTGTGAGTAACTTGTCTTTAATGGAGGGGATAAGGTTTAGCACAGAGCCGGCAGATTTTGTTTTGGAAGAGGGGGATGTACTTGAGCAGGCTGGTATAAAACTAAAGGTACTTCATACCCCGGGACATACGCCCGGCGGGATTTGTTTGTATTCAGAGGATGAGGGGGTTGTTTTCAGCGGTGACACGTTATTTTGTGCTGGGCTTGGCCGAACGGATTTTCCGGGCGGCAGTATGACGCGATTGTTGCAGAGCATAAGGGAGAAGCTCCTGGTACTGCCGGACGAGACTGTTGTTTATCCCGGCCACGGCCCGCTGACAAAAGTAGCCCAGGAAAAAGCAAACAACCCATTCCTCAAATAATCAGCTCTTAAAACCCTGCCAGCCAGTTACCTGTACATGTCGCTGATTACGGCTCAGGCGGCCACAAGTACGCGCAGCTCGCATATACCGCCTGACTTTTCCCTTCAGTATCTTATTTTCTTTCTTTCAAATACTCTTTTTCCTCTTGTTGATGCCGGTTTACCCAACCAGCCAACATCGTCAACAGTATTGTCTGTGCTCGAATTCTCATATCGCTCTCTCAAGTCTTTAACAAAAAGCTTGCTTCTTAATTCATAATTCCGCGCCCTCCCCTAACTCAAAACTCAAAACTAAAAACTAATAATGCCGCCTCCGCCAGCACCAATCAGACCGCCTGTGCCACCCAGGCAAAGCCAGAACAGTGCTGTTTCTCTGGCTTTATACAGCCAAAAACTACTTCTTAGTCCGAAAAACACTCTTTTTATGGCCCTCATTTTGCCCCTCCTTGCCTTGTTTGGCAGCCCGAAAAAAACACTGTAAAGCAACATATGGAAACGCCCGAAAAAGACCGTAAGCTTGTCCTTGCCGTGCGGAAACCGAAAAAGCTGCACTGCCGGAGACATTGCTCCGCACAGTTTATGTGGAAAATGTTAAATGAAAGGTTGAATGATGAATGAGGAAATGAAATGTTTAAGGTGTGGCGGCACAAATCTCAAACCCAGTGAGCTTCAATCCACCGGAAAGATCTACTCTTGTCCCAAGGATGCTAAATTAACAGCGGTCTTAACAACTGGAGCTGTTATGCACGCATATATTTGTTTTGATTGCGGGCACGTAGATTTGGTTGTAGACCCGGAGAAAGCAAAGTCACTCGCAAAAGTGCCTTAAAACCACCAGCTATGTTCAAAGCGCCCCATCAACAGAAGACAGCAATGCTCAAAGCAAAAGACATTATGACAGCGGACGTGGTTAGTGTAAAAAATGACGCCCCCATCTCCGAGGCCATCAGCCTCTTGATAGAAAACAACGTTACAGGCATACCCGTCGTCCAGAGCGATTTGAGTTTGGTCGGCATTCTTACAGAAAAAGATGTCCTAAAACTGGTCTATACCAAGGAAGACGTAAGAAATAAACTGGTTTGTGATTTAATGACAACGCCCCCTGTCCATTTTGACGAAAACGACAGCCTCCTGAACGTCTGTGATTGTTTGATATGTAACCACTTCAGAAGGGTACCTGTCACATCAAAAGGCAAACTCGTCGGCATCATTAGCAGGCCCGACGTCATTCGATATGTTTCTAAACTAAAACGTGAAAGCAACCTGGCCACTCCAAACCGAGAAAAATGACCGTCGCCCCATAATTCGTCACATCCGCCCTTGACCCGCGACCCAGACAAAATTGTCATTGCGAGGAGCGAAGCGACGTGGCAATCTCGTCTAACTCAAAACTCAAAACTAAAAACAAAAAACTAATAATGCCCTCCGACTCGCCTAACGCGGTAGAGTTGCCGTGCCTCGCCGGCACGCTTTCGGTTAGCTCACTTGGACGCAAGTTAGTGCGAGAGAGTTGTCGTTAAGACAAGCCGTTATAGTATTTTCTTGACATTTGCCTCGCGAGC
>CP070715.1:2174317-2205698 GCA_020350405.1 Planctomycetota bacterium | reverse complement strand
TGTCTACCGCTACCTGCGGGTACTCAGCAGATCCATTCTCCGTCTCAATCAATTCTGCAGTGCCCCAGCCCGTTCATGCGACAAAACGCTTTGACCATAAGTTACAACGGGTTCCGTCATATTGATGCCAGACCGCAACGGCGTTTCCAGCACTGTCTACCGCTACCTGCGGGTGCTTAGCATTGCTCGCGTTGTCCGTCTCAATCAATTCTGCCGTGCCCCAGCCCGTTCCTGCGACATAACGGTTTGACCAGATGTTATCACGGGTTCCGTCACTTTGATACCAGACCGCAACGGCGTTTCCAGCACTGTCTACCGCTACCTGCGGGTACTCAGCAGATCCCGAATTGTCAGTCTCAATCAGTTCCGCCGTGCCCCAGCCGCTTCCTGCGACATAACGGTTTGACCAGATGTTCCAACGGGTATCGTCATATTGATGCCAGACCGCAACGGCGTCTCCGCCACTGTCTACCGCTACCTGCGGGTACACAGCATCTCCCACACTGTCCGCCTCAATCCGTTGTGCCCCGCGTAAGGGGAAGCCCCAACCGGGTGGGTTTTCAAGTGCTGCTATACGTGCTTCAAGAGAGGCTATTAGTGCTGATAATTCAGCTGCGGATGTTGTTTGAACCGTGCCATCGGGAAACTTGATCCCATCTACACCGGGTGTCCCACCAATATGCAGTTTCGCCTCAGGACTCGTCGTCCCTATCCCCACGTTGCCGTCGTCGTAGATTGTCCCCGTTACAAGCGCAGACCCGTCCCACTTCGGCACGTAGTTGCCGTCAACGACACCCACCTCAGGGTCGCTCTCGACAGTTATCCCGACGTCGTCACCGTCGTCTAACCCCCCCGGCCTGCTGGTTACTTCACTCCAGTCAACCCCGTCCTTTACGTTCGCATCAACCGTTGGGTCCGTCTCGCTCGTCAAACCAATATCATCTACCCCGTCGGCAAACCCGCCCGGAATACTCGTTACTTCACTCCAGTCAACCACCCCGTCCGCAATATCGTCCGGAATACCCATCAGCTCGCTCCAGTCAACTACCCCGTCCGAAATATCCTCCGGAATACTCATCAGCTCACTCCAGTCAACTCCGTCCTTTACGCCTTCAAGTACCGTCGGGTCCGTCTCCGCGTACCCGCCCGCCGCGGTGCTCTCCGCGACCTTAGCATGCAGCACGTACGGCGCCGCTGTAACCTCCTGCCTTGGGCTTAGAGCTGTATATCCATTCGGGTCCTCCTGCTCCCCCGGCCGTACCCCAATCTCCAGCCATCGTGCATCGCCGTTAAAGGCGTTCGCATCATTGAAATCCAGCGCAACCGTAAAGTACCCGTCGATTACTTCCATATCGCCTACATTCACGTCAGCCCCTATCTGGTTGCAGTCGCACGGGTCGTCACTGTCATACAGCTTAAACTGAAAATCGTACAGGCCGTCGGCGGGATAATTGGCGTCGTACAGATGACCCTGGTACGTAAACGCCGTACCCATCTCCGCCGCCCTCGCAAACTTCCCCGGCCATGCCATCACCACAGCCGCCACAATCCAAATTGTCAACATTCTTGCCGTCTTCATCCCTTTATCCTTTCAAAAAATATACCCTTAGTTTTTCACATAAAACGCCTACCTAACGGCGCAATTTTTCTACCCAAATTTTTCTAAAACTTTATTGCCAGCATCTCCCGCCGAAAATGTCTCGGGATTCCCTTTCACCCCGAATATCCCCCTTGCCTTCTCCTCGCACCCTCCGTGCATCGAAACAGGCTCCTCCTTTCCCGAATACCCGGCAGCCCGAATTGAACCGCCGAGCGAACAAAAAAACTTGTTTTCGCGGGAAAAAACCCTCTTGCTGCTGATACGAAATGCCCAATGCTGATGTTTCTCCCGCTCCTGCATCCGCCAATACGAAAGCGGGTGTAGAGTTACTTCCGCCGCAAGACTGCGAAGCGGTCACCCCTACTATACCATGTCCCCGCCCATTGTCAAACAAAATCCCCTCCCCCTGTCCCCTTCTCCTTTACCCCCTTTTTGAGCGAGCTACCAGAATCTAGCGTCGAGCATCCAGCATCGAGTATCGAGACCTTTTCAATCAAATCCGTAGGCGTTTTGCGCACTCTCGCCAATTTTCTTGAAAATTTTAACCCCTTATCTCCCAGATACTTAACCCATATCTCCCTTCCTAACATCCGCGAAATTTCAGCACAAATGCGCAGCCCCCTCTAATATTGGAGACGAATGGTCGTCAGTGAATGCTCGTTAGAGAATAGTTGATGGCGAATAATCAATTATACATCTCGTTA
Organism: Planctomycetota bacterium; assembly: GCA_020350405.1. Classification (GTDB taxonomy): domain Bacteria; phylum Planctomycetota; class Phycisphaerae; order Sedimentisphaerales; family Anaerobacaceae. Next base: position 2,203,394 of record CP070715.1, on the reverse strand, counting down.
GCACGCCTTAGCACGCCGAGTTCACAATTTTTCCCTTTTCCTTTTAACTTTTTACCTTCCAAACTGGTCAATCAGTTTGAGTCAATTATGCAAAACAAACCCAATTTCCCGGATGTCCAAACGAACGTAACCTCTTTTGTAACAAATGATTATGAAAACAAACGACTTTGCAGATGTGGCCAAAACAAACCCAATCAAAGCCAATACAAACCCAATTTTCCCGGACACCCAAATGAACGTAACCTCCCGTCTAACAAAGCCTTATGAAATTGCTCTCCCTTCCGACTCCGCCGAAACAAACCCAACCAAACCCAATTTCAGAATCCCCATTTCCCCTTTTCTCCCCCTGCACCTTTGATTGATTTTCCACCCCACAAATCCCCCGCACCTTAACATCTCCGCAGCCCATTTTATCCCGCCCATCTCCCAATTCCGCCCCCTCATCGCCCACAGAAAATCTCTTTGATTTGCGCCGTTAAACCGGTAAAATGCGTGCTTTTAGAATTATTCCTGTTTTTTCGATAATCAGAGGCACTTATGCGGATACATTTATCCCGGCCGGACATCACAGAAAAAGAAATAAACGCTGTCACCAACGTCCTCCGCACCCCCAATCTCTCCCTCGGCCCCAAACTCCCCGAATTCGAATCCGCCTTCGCAAAATACATCGGCCGAGAACACGCCATCGCCGTAAACAGCGGCACCTCCGCCCTCTTTTTGTGCGTTTCCGCCCTGAATATCGGCCCCGGCGACGAAGTCATCACCACGCCCTTTACCTTCATCGCCTCGTCAAATTCCATTATGATGGTGGGTGCCAAACCCGTATTCGTCGATATTGACCCGACAAATCTGAATATCGACCCCGCCCAAATCGAGTCCAAAATCACCAACAAAACAAAAGCCATCCTCCCTGTAGAGGTCTTCGGCAATCCGGCCGGATTCGATAAGATCTGCGAAATCGCCCTAAAACACGGTTTACCCGTAATCGAGGACAGCTGCGAAGCACTCGGCTCTGAATTAAACGGCAAAAAAGCCGGCAAATTTGGCCGGATGAGTGTGTTTGCCTTCTACCCTAACAAGCAGATAACCACCGGTGAAGGCGGGATGATTCTAACTGATGACGACGATTTGGCAGATATGTGCGTATCACTTCGCAACCAGGGAAGGGGCAAAGGTGGTGGCTGGCTTGACCATGAAAGATTGGGTTACAACTTCCGCCTTAGCGATATAAATTGTGCCCTCGGCATCGTGCAGCTATCAAGGATTAACGAGCTCAAAGCCAAGCGCAAGCAGGTAGCAAAATGGTATCAGCAGATGTTGGCAGATGATGAAAGATTGATAGTGCCGACTGAGGCGGATGGCTGCGATGTGAATTGGTTTGTTTTTGTTGTACGCCTGGTGGATAAATTTACTTTAGAACAGCGCAACAGCGTTCTGACGGCTATGAGAGACCAGGGCATTCAGGTAAAAAACTACTTTCCACCCGTACTGTTACAGCCCTTTATGGCCCAGCGGTTCGATATCAAAGGTGGTGAGTTTCCAGTTACTGAGTCTGTGTGCAAGAGCACCATCTCATTGCCGTTTTATAATAACCTCAGCAAAGATGAAGTGGCGGTTGTCTGCAAAACCCTTAAAGGTGCTATAGACAGCAGTTTGCACACAACTTAAGCACGTTTTTGGCAAATAGCGAGTATAATTTAGCATTTCTGCGCCATTTTGAATTTGGCATATGCGGCTTTTTATCGTAAATATTTAATAGTGATAAACTTAATTGGCCGGTGGAGGGGAGCGGCCAATAAAAATGTGGTTTCTGTGAAAAGGAAAGACGCCCCAATGGGAGGTTGGAGAAGTAAACTCGTAGTTCTGATGGTAGTCTATTTCGCCGGTTTTGCAACCGCAATCTATTGTCTGGCACCAGTACCTGAGGATCAAGCTGCCGAATCCCCCGAAAAACACGCAATGCACTCGGTATTAAAGTCTGACGAATTTGCACAGTCTTTTAACATCCGGATGCACAAATGCCTGGATTTCAGCAAGGACGCTGCCCGACGGGCTGGGGTCTTTATTAAGCAAAAGCTTGATGACAGGCATCAAACGGACGGTTAAGCAAAGGCGAATGTAACTTTCCTACGGACTCTTAATTGCTAACACATATACGTGTTTCGAAGGGGGGGCGTATATACAACACTGTATAGGCCGTGGGTCTTGGGGCCCACGGCCGCCCATTTTTTAAAACAACACAAAAGGATTTCGTCTTCTTACCTAACCACAGTTTATAAAGCGAGACCTTCAAAAAACAACCTTAATCGTCTCGTCCCGACCTTCAGGTATAGACTGCACATCTTTTAAGGTCTTCATCTTCGTGGTTCCTGGCTCTCCAACCTTAACAGTATAAGTGCCTGCCCTGAATACCTTTGGTCGAAACGACGTACCGTTAATGCGCAGTGTGTACGCGATTTCATTACTCCGCCCGTCGATGACCTGGACAACGGGGTCGTTCATGCCGCTGACTTTTATCAAAGGAAGCCAGGCAGCCGCCTTGCGTCCGTAATTGTCGGCCTGGTTTATAGTAACGGGCCAGCCTGGATACGGGGACTCTGCATCAGGGTCGGCATACCGCGGCCAGGCCTCGACCGTGGCCTTACGCTTGCTTTTGTCCAATTTGACAATGCCATAGCCCGGCGCTCGATTGTGGAGGTCGGCAGGCTCATGGCCGGAGACAATCGGATTCGACACGGCGTAAACGGTCATCAAGTTACCGAACCCATCCCTGTAATCGCCGGTATAGCGCGGCATGCCGGGCTTTTGATTCTGTCCCGGCTGAGATGGGAGCCATCGTCGGGGCCAGCAATTGCCTATCGCCGGCACACAAAACGCAAAACTCGAATCACCCCACTCCTCCACCCCATACTGAACCGTACTGCCAAGATGCTGGTCACCGGCTATATGCAGGGCAAAGGCTCGCCGCATCTCGCGAAGCGCCTTTTTGCGGCCGGTCTGAGGCCAGCTGCCGCTGTCGGCATCTGCAACAGGCATGTCGTCCTCCGGATACTCATCTAGGGCAAAAATCTTAAGGCTTGGTACAACGCGGTCATTTAGTTTTTCCTCCGGAAGTGTCGCCACATTCGAGAAAATCGTCTGCGAGAGCACTACCTTCATCCACACACCATTTGACCAGTCTGCCGCCCAGTCGTTAAGAAATTTAAGCTGTCTGTCGCCGAGCAGCTTAGCGCCGGGCACATCGGCATGTTTGACGGGGTCAAAATCCTGATTATGGAACCAGCCGTTCACCACGTTGCCGTCCGGAACCATCACCGTCGGCGATGACTTCCACTTGCGGTCCTCGATGACGGCAAAGCTGACACCGCCGTAGTTCATTGATGTGTAATAGACCGTAATGCCCTGGTCAACAGGCGTCGGGTCATACGGGTCGGGCAGGTGGCTGGTCTGCGTGCGCTGCACCATATTTACAAATGAGGCAGGCATAACATAGCCGCCATCATCCGGTTTCTTAGCGGGCCTGCCGGCCGCCCCCCAGATATTGCCGTGGTAGACATCGTGATCATCCGGAATGCAGATGCAGGGTACATCTCGGGCCAATTCTCCAAACGCCCAGCACCACAGGTACCATTTGTACATATAATCAAGTTCAGCCTTGTCTAAAGGCACCTTCACTGCAATCGTCGGGCTGTAACCTTCATAGACCTGGTCGCCGCTGAAAAACAGCACGTCCGGCTTGTGCTTGGCTACGTGCTCGACAACTTCGCTGTGTGGAAACCACAGCCCATCTTTCGTCCACGCAAATTCCCACTGGCCCACACCCCAGGGACGGACGTTGAAGTTGCCCGTAAAGGCGGCTACAACAATCGATTTGTCATCTTTAGGCTCGCGTCTTATCGTGCCGGACCAACTGTATTGCCTCATCGAACCGTCCGCCTGCTTTAACTCGTAAACCACACGATATGGAGTGTCCTTCTTCGAGTCCCAATCCGCCACGCGAAACGACGCGGTAAAGCCGGGAACGACAATCTTCGTTGTTGCGATTGTTTTCCAATCGCCCTGCTGTTTTGCCTGCAGTTCTACGGTCTGGTTATCATCCGGCCCGAGCGGCATCACCTGGGCGGCCATCTTTAGGATGTTGTGGTGTAGTGTATACTGCGCGCACAGTATCGGGCCGCACAGCCGGTCGTTGTGAGTTTCGACCTTGCTGCCGTAAACCTTCCAGTCGCGGAACCAATACCGCCCCGTGTTATTGCCTGAACCGGGGTGCGAGACAAGCGCGACGTTGCCTGTCAGGCGCGACGAATCCACATTTTCCAGTGTGACCCGACTGAGAACAAGACTTGTTTGGGCGTCTGATACCGTAAGGTACAATTTGTACCCCTCATCGGCTGGCTTGCCATCCAGAGAAAGTATAAACTTTTCGGGCAGCGACTCCGGTGTATTTTCTGCAGCGGCAAGTACCGGGTAGCCCTCTGTGGTCATATCGCGCAAGACAGCCCGGCCTGTAGCTTCCACTGCGGCGATGATACCACCACCCGGACCGTAACTGTGATGTACCAAGGCCGCGGCCCGATAGTCCACTTCAGGACCGGCACCAATCAAAAAACCCGTCGCCGAATCCGGTGAGACCTTTGCCGCTTCGCCTATCAATCCCGTTCGAACGCTTACATAAAAGTCGCCTTCTTTGGCACCCAGGCGCCTTGTCAAGACATGCACTGTCCGCATGGGCTTTTCAGTCCGGTCTTCAATACACTCAAGTCTGCCGTTCGAGATGCGCCAATCCTGTAGCCGGTTCGCCCAATATTCAGGCCCGACCCACGTCCGCTCGACATCCTCCGGCCAAACACCGTGAAAATCCTGGCCCACGGCGGGCGTGGACAAGCATGAAAGCCACAGCGAAATGTAAACTGCCAGCATACCTTTTCGTAATACCTGACGCAACATATCGAGTCTCCTTCTATGTTTAACTTCGCAAAAATTGACTTCTCACAGGTAGGGCATTCTACCTCTTTAGAGGGATAACTGACAGGGCAAAAAAAAACGCCGCCGAGCGAACCACCCGACGGCGTTTACCAACAAATGGCAAGAACACGTTCGTAAATCAATCCTCCTCCTCTATAACCGTCGCGCCTTCCGGAATCTCAAACTCAAACAGCTCATCCGGCAGCTCCTCAAAGTAGACAATCTTTTCAAAGCAAAACGCCGGCGCTCCCGAGAAATTGGTATTGTTCCACTGCTTCAGGCGTGTCAGAAGCTTCGTTTCCGCGTCGAATTCAATCCACAGCGACCGATCGTACTTTTCAAAGGCACAGGTCAAAAAAATCCGCTCTCGTCCTGTTTCCGGGTCTCTTCCACATAAGACGTCCCATTTATCTGCATGCTCTCTTGCATTTCCAAAAAAATCGGCATGCATCCAAGGATCAAGTTGAGCTACCTGCCAATGCCTGATTGTGACAACGTTTTCGTCATAGTTGTAATTATATGTCATATCTTGTTTTACTACCTTAGTTACTACATTACCCTCGAGCCTGAATTCACACGGTTTGTTGTGATCCTCGTTAGCTCTTGCCCATAAAGTAAAAGAATCACCTGAGATGTTTTGCTCGTAGGAAATACCCTGAACGTGTGCGCCGTTGAACTTCTGCATCGCCTCAATGGTTTCGTCAATTGCCCAGGCGGGTGAAGTTAAGTTGGTTAAAATACTTACTGATAATGCAGCGGCTACAATTATCACCGCCGCTGCCGCAAGTTTTGTGATTTTAGCTTTCATAATTGTTCTCCAGAAATCCATTTGCCAGGGTGATTGTTTTGACAAGGTGCGCAGCAAACTCTGTTCGAGCCTGTCGCGATGGGCGGGGTCTGGGGTATCGTCGAACTCGATGCCACGAATAAAATCTTCAAATTGTCTTTCGTTACTAGTCATCTTCTAATACCTCCTTCTGGAAAGTGCCCATTTTATTTCGCAGTTTTGCAAGTGCTCTTGCCAGCTGGCTTCGAATCGTCCCGTCGCTGCTGCCCAGCACCTCGGCAATTTCGGTTAGTTTTAAATTTTCAAAAAAACGCAGTGTGATGATAGTCTGATACCTCGGCCGCAAATCGAGCATGGCTTTTCTCAAGATAGCCATCTTCTCGTCTGGCTTTTCTGTCGCGCTTTCACAGTCAGCAACCTGGTTATTAGCATACTCAACAGCAACTTTAAGTAAGTCAGCCCGTCGGGCGGTTTTTCTTAAATGGTCATTAACGGCGTTGGTTGCAATTTTATAGAGCCAGTTTCGAAACTGCCGCTCAGTGCCCCTGAAGCGGTGCAAATTCTCAACCACCTTGAGAAATACCGCGGATGTAACGTCTTCAGCGGTCTGCCTTTCGAAGAGCCGGTGCACGCAGTACCGAAATACTGCATCGTAATGCCGCCGGTACAGCCGGGCAAACGCCTCAGGGTCGCTGGCGGCCTCGGATATCAGCCGGCCGTCGTTCGATACTCGATTCTCGTCATCAGCGCCGATTTTGCTCTCCTGAGAGAACTTTGAACTGGTACCAACCATCATCACTATCATAAATGCGCGGCAGGCGAAAACGTGGCAGACAAATTTGCGAAACTTATTCGATTTATGAAAGCTCCACTACCCACGCTTTTGTGATTTTCTTTTCGATGATAGCCCGGGCCAGATTGACCCAGCTCTTGCAGCCGTCCAGCACGACACCGTCGCTGCTGACCACCGTCAGGCCGCTTTTTATCAGTTTGGCATCGGGGCTGGTCAAAAGCTCAATCTCCCACTTCCAGTCGTTTTCGTGCGCGAGTTTTCCAATCAGCGTTTTTAATCGGCCGCTGTTTGAGACCGGGCTATCGAGCAGCCACTGACAGTCGACTATTCCGGCCTCTTGCAGGAATTCACCTATAAGCTCGACGGCCGGTATAGTCTCAGTGACCTTCCGGTATGTTCCGTGTATGCTTGCCAGGTCCCGAAAGCAGCCATCCCGTCCCCTGAATATCACCGCGCCGCTCATCGCCGCTTCAACCGTTATGAGGATATTGTAGCCATCCAGCATAATCGGTTGGTTGGCGAGATTTTTTAGCTCGATGCAGTTTTGCCGCCTGCAAGCAAGCTGCTGGTCGGAGCACGCGCTTCGCATAATCGCCAGCCTTTGTCTTTCCGTCAGTGAGAACCTGTCGCCCACCAATTTAAGGGCGCTTTTCTCCGCGTAACCTTTTGTCAGCAGCATCGAAAAGTCGGCAAGGGCCGTTCGTAAATCGGCGATTGCAGCAGGTGCAAACAGCTTTCTATCCGCCGGGTGCGGCCCTCTGTGAGTTCGCTTGTCGGGCATAAGCATCTGTCCTTAATTGAACCGGTAGCTATGATAATTCAAAAGCAGGCGGTTCACAAGCACTGCAAAAACAAATTGACACGCACCCCGGCCGTACCTACTATAAGCTTTTCCAGAATTTGCAGACCGTGAAAACCAAATGCCAAGTTACAATTTAGCACATATAAAGATAGATGAACTGGATATCATCGGCTATTCGGTCGCCGGCGAGGAGACCGTCGTCGCGATGCCGCAACTGGATGTCTGTTTCGATATCGGCAAGGCTCATAATCAGGTCATTCCCATAAACAATATTCTGCTCACGCACGGGCATATGGACCACGCTGCCGGTATTGCATATTACCTGTCGCACCGAAACTTTTGCGGCCTGCCTGCCGGGACGATATTCGCTCCGGAGGATTTGCTGGAACCCATCAAGGAGATAATCGATGCATGGGGCCGTCTGGACGGAAACAAGGTGCCTGCCCGCCTTGTTGGCGTAAAAGCCGGCGACGAGTATCAGGTAAAGCCGAACCTGTTTGCACGGGTCTTCCCCACCAACCACAGCCGGGGTTCCGTCGGTTACAGCGTGATAGAGAGACGAAAGAAACTCAGACCCGAGTACACCGGGCTTGCAGGGCCACATATCGTCGAGCTAAAAAAGCAGGGAGTCGAAATCGATTACCCCCTGGATATACCGATTGTCACCTACCTCGGCGACACACGGTATGTTGACTTCTCGCAGCTAAACTACATCGCCGAAAGCAAGATTTTAATCGCCGAATGTACGTTCTACGAGACCGAGCATACCGAAAGGGCTGAGGCAGGCCGACATATGCACATCGACGAATTTACAGAGCTTATAGAAAAGCTGCGAAATGAACATATTGTCATCACTCATACCACTCAGCGAACGCCTATGCAGGATATCCGCAAGATATTGAAGCAGGCCCTGTCGGCCGAGAAATACAAAAAGATTGTCCTGCTTATGGACAAAAGACGCAGATAAGATTTGCACCGGATTGATCCTGCCCGATACTAAGGCACTTTCTCCTGTATCTTTTGCGTCTCGTTGAGTTGCCGTTGTTTTGCAATAGCTATTTTCAAATTGTTAACCGCCTGGGGATAATCCGGTCTGAGCCGCAGAGCCTCTTTGTAATTCTCAATAGCGAGGTCATAGTTTCCAAGCAGCAGATATACCAGAGCCAGGTCATTGTACGCCTCCGGCCAGTCAGGCCTTAATCGCAAAGCCTCCTTAAAAGGTTTGACAGCCTGCTGGTATGCACCCCTTCGGGCATACGCCACACCTAACCAGTAGTGTGCGTCTGGCCAATCCGGCGCGGCGAGCAGCAGTTCGTTAAATGTAGCGATAGCCTCATCAAACTTGCCCATATCAAGAAGCACCGAGCCTTTGTTCTTGTGGGCCTCGTGAAATCCCGGACTGATTCGCAGGGCCTCGTTGAATTGCGCAAGGGCTTTCCCAAACCGGCCCTGCTCAAGTAGGAAGGCCCCGTAATGGTTGTGGGTAATCGAATTGTCCTCGGTTACTGCGAGCGTATGTTCGAAAAGAGTAAAGCTGTTTTGCCAGTGACGCACCTGCATCTGGGTGCTTATCAAAAGGCCGGTTAGTGCTATTGCAGAGCAAATGCCCAGTACAATCTTCTGATATCGCCACCTGGCCGAAACGTCGCCAGCACCCCACGCGATGATTATAAAAAGGCCAATCAGCGGCACATAGGTGTAGCGGTCAGCTATGGACTGCGACCCCACCTGGACTATGCCGATGACGGGAACCAGTGTACCAACATACCAAAACCACCCTACAAGAAGATAACGCCTGCGCCGGCCTAAATAAACTACAGCCACTGTAATAAAAACCAGTATCGCAAAGCAGGCAATGGCCAACAATAATGACAGGCTGCGGTAAGGATAGAACACGGCCAGCTGGCTGGGATAAATCATCTTCTTTATATACCGCAGATAGGAAACCAGAGCATTGGCCATCCGCACATCCAAAGACAACATCCCGGTTTGCACTACTGTCCCGCCGCTTCGCTGAACGCAAAAGGTTACAATGCTCGATATTGCAGCCAGGGCAAGAAACGGAACCTTCTCCCAAACCAATCGACGGAAAGCCTGCCATTGAGAACTAATGTTTGCGGATTTGCCGCCTTGTGGCTCAGCATCCTTTGTGGCTTGTTCAAGCTGCAAACGGCCAAGAGGCCAATAGTCCAGAAGCAGTAGTACGAACGGCAGCGTCACAAGCATAGGTTTGGCCATAAGCCCCAGTGCAAAACACAGAACTGTCAACAGATACCGGCTTAAGCCCGGACGTCTGACGTACCGCACGTATGCAGCCATTGTCAGCAGCCAGAACAAGGTACCTAAAACGTCCTTGCGCTCAGATATCCATGCCACCGACTCAACATGCAGAGGGTGAAGCGCGAACGCAGCGGCAACAAAGCCGCTTGCCCAAAGCGCGCCGGTTATCCGTTTGAGAACACCAAAGAGCAGCAGGGTGTTTACTATATGCAGCAGCAAATTGGTAAGGTGGTGCCAGCCGGGCCTGCTCCCGAATAGCTGGCAGTCTAACATATGGCTCAGCCAGGTCAAGGGGTGCCAATTGTAAGCATGTCCGGTCGTAAAGGCCCACGAAATTGAATCACCGGTTATTCCATTTTTGACATGCGGATTTTCGGTTACGTACATATCGTCGTCATAGTCGACGAAGTCACCGTGGTACAAGTGCTCATAAGCAATGACCGTGCCCAGAGCCAGTCCTGCGCAAATCAAAAGGACATATCGCTTGTTGCGTGCTATTCTGGCTGTCATAATCTACATTGCCTTTCTTGCTCTGCTCATAAAGAGTTCAACAAGTCGCTCAACAATCGCTGTGCCGGGCAATTAGCTTATCGGCACTGTTGCGATGCAACGTCATAGTAGCTCTGTACTCGGCCGAGATCAGTTCTCAAAATAAGGTCGACCCGCCTGGTACAACTGCAATCGCTTTCGAACTTCCTCAGCCAGGTCCTTTCTGCCCGTGCTCTCAGCCAGATTTATCGCTTTCTCAGCCGTCTCTATCGCCTCAGTAAATCTGCCCGCTACAGCGTAAGCGGCAGCCAATCCATCCACGAACTCGGGCTGATTATATTCAGTCAGTTCGCAGGCCCGCACTGCGAATTTGACAACATCGTTCGGATTCTGAAGCTTTACCTCCTTGGAAGTGGCCAGAATCCAGGCAAGGTTCTTTAGGACATAGGGCTGGTCTGGTTCAAGCTGAAGTGCCTTGTGATAGTGCTCAACAGCCGACTGGTTCTCACCCATTTCAACGAGGATGCCAGCCAGCGCAACGCGAGCCGCAAGATAATCGGGTTTCAACCCCAAGGCCTCGGCACATTGCCCCGCAGCAAGTTTGAGATTGCCCTGCTGATAATAAACACCTCCCAGATTATAGTGTACCTCAGGACGGGGTGGTTCTGCTTCCAATGCTTTATTAAAGTGCCTGATAGCCTCATCAAGTTTGCCCTGCTTGGCCATGACCATACCCATATTTTGATGGGCGTCATAATAATCGGGGCTTAGTCTGATAGCCTCGGAACAGTGCTTAGCCGCAAGGTCGAGCTTACCTTGCAGATAACAAGCAGCACCCAGATTGTGATGTGCCTCCGGCCAATTCGGCTTTGCTGCCAGAGTGATATTAAAGTGGTGGATGGCCTGCTCGTATCTGGATTGCTCCGCCACTACTAAACCCATATTGTAATGGACATCGGGATTATCCGGTTCGAACTCAAGGGCCTTTACCCACTTACTAATCGCCTCATTAGTTTTGCCCTGCTCTTTGAGGGCTATACCAAGGTTTTTGAGTGCTTCAACGTAATTTGGTTTAAGCCGCAGTGCAGCATTATAGTTTTGGACGGCCAGGTCAAATTCGCCTCTTTGAGCGTAGGCCAGACCTAAATAATTATGAGTTATGGGCCAATCTCCTCTGTAGCTGAGTACCTCCGCAAAGGCAGCAACGGCTTCATCAATCTTTCCCTGTCTGAGAAGCACAATGCCGGCATTCCTGCGGGCATCTGCATATTTAGGATTGATTCGCAGGGCCTCATTGAAGTGTGCAAGAGCCTCATCAAACCGACCTTCCTCAAAGAGGGCGCCTCCGTAATTGCTGTGCATTACGTAGTTGTTCTCGGTTACTTCAAGAGTATGTCCGAATAAAGTAAGGTTATTTTGCCAATACCGCACCTGCGCCCGCGTGCATATCAGCAGCACCGCAAGCACAATGCCTGCCGTTATTCCAAGTCCGATCCTTCGGTACCGCCACTTAGCCACAAGGTCAAAAGCACCCCAGGCAATCATAATAAATATTCCAATCGAGGGAAGATAAGCGTACCGGTCAGCCATCGCCTGAACACCGACCTGTACAAGGCCGATGACCGGAACCAACGTTCCAAGATACCAAAGCCAGCCTACTAAAAGATACCGCCTGCGCCGTCCCCAATAGATTATACCTGTAGATAAAACAGCCAGTAACACAAGCGAGACCACCACCTGCCACACCGGCAGGCTGTCGCCGGGGTGAGGGTACAAAACCGCCAGGCGGCTTGCATAAATCATCTTAATGATATAACTGATGTAACAGACTAACGCGTTTGACATGCGGCCGCTTAAGGGAAAAGTCTCTCCCCACCTTACGGCTCCTTTGCCTTGCTGGATAACAAAGGTTATTGCACTCGAAGCTGCGGCAACGCCGAACAGAGGAATCTTTTCTAAAATTAGGCGCCGCGGTGACGCTCTCTGGTAGGTAACTGTACCTGACTCGCCTTCCAATAACTCTTCGACTTGGCTACGACGGTACCAGTGGAGCCTCTGCAGCGGCCAATAGTCCAACAAAAGCAGCACAAACGGCAAAGTTACAAGCATAGGCTTGGCCATCAGTCCCAGTCCGAGAGCTAAAAACACCGGCAAATATCTTCTTACACTTGGCCGTTCTGCATACCGCACGTAGGCCGCCATTGTCAGCATGCAGAACAGGCCGCTCAAAACATCTTTGCGTTCGGCCACCCATGCGACCGACTCAACGCGCAGGGGGTGTATGGAGAAGGCCGCTGCCACAAATGCGCTGCGCCAAACTGCCCCTGTCATTCTGTTAAAGACCCAAAATAAGACCAGCGTGTTAGCAAGGTGAAAGAACAAATTCATCAGATGATGCCCACAAGGATTTAATCCGAAAAGCTCGCAGTCAAGCATGTGGCTCAGCCAGGTCAATGGATGCCAGTTACTGGCGCGTGTGGACGTAAATGCCCATAAGAGGGATTTGTGCGTTATCCCGGCTTTGACCTGCGGGTTGTCAACGACGTACTGGTTGTCATCGTAGCCGATGAACTCGTTCAGCCGGACCTGCTCAAAAGCAACCACGGTAATTACAGCCAAGCCAGCATAAATAAGGAGAAGATGCTTTTTGGGGATTTGTTCCATCAGCGGGAAAATAATTTGGACCTGATTAAATCCATCTTCGCCAGTCGGTACTTTATCGCGGTGCTTAGGCACCCCAAGCCGTACTTTAGGCTCCGCGCAAAATCTATGGAAGAGGCTTCGGCAAAATACAGCGTGGGACAGCTGACCTCAGCTACCTGATAATCCAGCCAGAGAATCTGGGCCAGCATCTGGTTATCGAAAACAAAGTCGTCGGAGTTTTGTTCTAGGGGCAGTTTTTCCAGAAGCTCGCGAGAGAACGCCCGATAGCCTGTGTGGTATTCCGAAAGCTTCGCTCCGGTCATAATATTTTCCGCCAGAGTCAAGAACCTGTTTGCTATATACTTCCACCAGGGCATCCCCCCTCTTAAGGCATATCCCCCCAGAATTCGCGAGCCCAGTACGCACTGATACAGGCCGTTACCAATCATCGAGGCCATAGCAGGGATTAATTTCGGAGTGTACTGATAGTCGGGATGGACCATGATAATAATATCCCCGCCGGCATCCACCGCCAGCCTGTAGCAGGTTTTCTGGTTGGCGCCGTAACCTTGATTCTTTGGGTGCGTATGAACAACGGTTTTAGGCAGCATGCGGGCAATCTCCGTCGTTTCATCAAGACTGGCATCGTCGACCACTATCACTTGGTCAACTATCTCCTGGGCCATAACCTCGTCATACGTGCGCCGCAGGGTCGGGGCAGCATTATAGGCAGGCATGATAACGACCACTTTTTTATCTTTAAACATGCTGCTATTATGACAGTTCTTGCTTAAATCATAAAGACAAATTATGTACAACGATGTGGTCAGGTTCTAAGGTGTGTTATTCTGGGTCTAAAGAGTTCCTCCCTTTTCGCTGCAGGACCGAAACCCAGTGGCTTGAGCGCGGCACGTAGTCCTCACATTCTCGCCCCCAACGATAAACCGTAAGCTCCTGCGAAATAATGTCAATGATGCCCACTTTTCTATAATATTTGTCCGTATATTGCTCGAGCCATTCAAAAATCACTTTCTCCGAGTCAGGTCGGGCCAGCCAGGACGTTGAAACGTTAACAAGAACTAGAAACTCCGGACGGGCTGATTCTACTTCTAAAATCATTTGCTCCTGCATTTTTCGGGCGTAACTATGCTTTTCCATTAATGCATAAGTATAGATGTACCCTGTGGCTGCTCGCCTGTTTGAATAAAAGTATATTTGCGGCTCAGAACCAATAACGGCTATAGTGTCGTCGTTGTCTGAGCGTTCCTTAATGAAGCGGGCGACTTCGAGGGATTCAGGGAATGGATTAGCGCCGTAGATTATTCGAGATATCATTCTCGGATCGGCCTGGAAAATTACAATTCGCTGCTGGTAGCTCGCGTGACTGAGCACGACAAGGGCCAGCAACATTAATATCGTCTTTGATAGCATGATGGATTGGCTCCGCGCGAAAAGGCTCTGGATATACGCAGCACCAATGCCAGCCAATAGAGAGACTGCCGGCAACAAAAGAATGAAGTAATGTGGACGAAAATACAGACCCGGGCAAACCGCTAGGAAGGAGAAAAATAACAAACCACACACAAATAGACTATGCTGACGAACGTTCTTGTTCCACAAAAAGCTGCTCAAACCTACGCCGGCTAAAATCCAAAGCAAAATGGCCGAACCAACAACTCTAATTATATTCTCTTGCAGGTTCTCCAATCCCACGGATAGCGGCGTAGCTGAAACATATTGGCGGGCATAGTCGAATGTCCAGAACCAGAATTTGCCGAACACGCCGAGACCCCAGAGGACCAGACAGGTCACAGCAAAGGGCAGCAACACACCCAACAGGAACAGTCCGCCCCTGGCCGCAAGGGGCTTCCAAGTAAAAGGCTGTCGGCTCAGCTCGCGAAAAAGCAGGTACATCGCACCGAAGATAATAAAAGCCGCCCCGTGCTGTTTCATTATAAATGCCAAGCCGAGCAGTACCGCAGCGGCCAGAAGAGAAGGCCATTTTTGGCAATCGACAGCACGAAGTAACAACACCAGACCGCCAAGTGCGGCAAGAACGACAAAGTGTTCGGCATTGGCGAAGATACCCTGAACCTGCTGGCCCAAGGACAGCAGAGCAAAGACCGCTGCCGCGGCCACACCGGCAAGAGGCCCGAATAGTCGTTTGGCCAGGAGAAACAGCAGCATAACAGTCGCTGCATTGATGATTAGCAGACCAAGATGAATCCCGCTGTGAGTCTGACCGAAGGCAGCCAGAATCAAAGCATAGGCGGCGTAGATACCCGGCATCTTCATATTGTAGACCTGGGCATAGGGCGGAATACCCTGCAGTATGAGTTGGCCGGCGTAAGCGTATTCTCCTTCGTCCCTTTCCAGCGGTGCATCCAGCAGGCGTACACGCACTGCAGCCGTCAGCAATATGACGGCCACAAGCGCTACCCAGGCCCAGTAACGATAATGCGTGGCCTGTCTTTTTACTGTATCCGTAGTGACGTCTTCAGTTATCATGTACAATTATGCTTGGTTAAACCAGCACTGCGAGAATATTCTGTTTATTGACTCCCCCGTATTTTTTCATAATCTTCTGCTTGCTATTGTACATAATTGTTGAGCCAATTATATAATATATCGTCCAAGGTTGCCTGTGCAATAGAATTCGGGTACTTCGGTGTTGGCTGACGCTTTCAGTCACCAAGCGGCGGTCGAGAATCGGTCAGGCAGAAGTCAATAGGTTCATCTATTAGTGCACTGATGGCACATTGCCGTACCGATGAACCCCCAGTAGAGTTTCCTTGTCCCATTTGACTTGGTCAAGATTACTTCTGGCGATAAGGCTGGTCGGCTTGATATAACTGCAGCCGCTTTCGAATTTCCCGAGCCAGGTCTTTTTTGCCTGTGGCCTCGGCCAGCTTTATTGCCTTCTTAGCGGTTTCAATCGCACGGTCGAATCTGCCCGCTGCCGCGTAGGCAGCGGCCAGTGTGTCCAGATAGCTGGGCCGATTATATTTCGTCAGTCCACAGGCCTTTTCTGCGAATTTAACAGCCCTTGTGCTGTTATCAAAATTCGTATCCTCAGTGGTTGCCAAAGCCCAGCCCAAATTGTTAAGCGCGTCCACACAATTGCCCTCCAATTCCAGCGCTTTAGCCCAATGGGCGATGGCTAGTTCACGCCTTCCCTGTTTGAAAAACGCCACGCCGATATTGTTATAACCTTGCGTATACCCCGGATTTATGCGTAGAGTTTTCTCAAACTGCCTGATAGCCTCCTCGACCCGGCCCTTTTCAAGCAGGGCACCTCCATAATTGTTGTGTATCAAGTAATTGTTTTTCGTCAACGCAAGCGTATGTTCAAACAGAGTAAAGTTGTTCTGCCAGCGGCGCACCTGAATCCTAGTGAATACCAGCATCATTGCCAATAGCAGCCCTGCCACTATCGGCAATACTAGCCTACGATAGCGCCACTTCGAGGCCAGTTCAGCCGAACCCCAGGTAATCATAATAAAAATCCCTATGGCAGACAGATATGTATAACGGTCGGCCATCGCCTGAACTCCCACTTGTACCAGGCCGATCACCGGAACCAGCGTTCCAAGATACCACAACCAACCCACCGCAAGATAACGCCTCTGTCTTCCCCAGTAGATTACACCCGCCGATACAAAAAAAAGTGCAAATAGGCACACTATGATCTTCCATACCGGCAGGCTGTCGCCGGGGTGAGGATATAAAATTGCCAGACCGCTCGGATAAATCATCTTTTTTATATAACCGACATAACAGACTAAAGCGTTGTTTGTGCGAGTACTTAAAGCTAAGTTACCTATCATCTCCGTCGCTCCCGCGCTTTGCTGAGCGAGGTATGTAACTACACTCGAACCTATTGTTAGAATAAACAAAGGGATTTTTTCGCAGATCAGATAGTATCGCGTCGACTTTTGAAATCTGCGCAGGGGCCAGTAGTCCAGCAGAAGCAGTACAAACGGCAATGTAACCACCATGGGCTTGGCCATCAGACCTGCAGACAAGCCCAAAACTACTAGCAGATATCTCACTACACTCGTGCGCTCAACATACCACACGTAAGCAGCCATTGTTAACATCCAGAAAAGACCGCTCAATACGTCCTTGCGCTCGGATATCCATGCCACAGACTCAACATGTAAAGGATGTACGGCAAATACCGCTGCCACAAAGCTGCTTGCCCAAACGGCGCCTGTCATCCTTTTAAAAACCCAAAATAACAGCAGAGTGTTTGCTACGTGAATGAACAAACTCGTCAAATGATGCCAATAAGGATTTAGTCCGAAAAGCTCACAGTCCAGCATGTGACTCAGCATGGCCAACGGGTGCCAATAGCCGATATCTGTAGTAGTCAACGCCCAGTGGATAGATTCGCGCGTTATTCCCGCTTTGACCTGTGGGTTGTCAGTTACGTACCTATCATCGTCATAATAAATAAAATCGTTCAGACGCACCCGCTCGAATGCGGCAATTGTACCAAATCCCAAAACCACATAAGTCAGAAAAACATACCGTTTTTTGGTTACTCGCGCCATCGATGAGGGAATAACCCTGATTTAGCTATGTTCATTTTCGCCAGATTTTTTCCTGTGGCTGTCTGGAGTTAGTCAAGCAGACCTCGACAAGCTCATCAATCACCGCTGTGCCGCCACACATTACCCTGTCGGCGCCGCCCCAATAAAGTTTTAATGTCCCATCTTCTTCCGGGACAGCACCACAGGTAAAGACGACATTGTGCACATAGCCGACAATCTCCCATTCGTCCTCAGGCTGAAGTATCCAGCGGTCACCGACGCCGAGAATCCGGGCGGGGTCATCGAGCTTGTGCAGAGCAACTCCAAGCCGGTACATGCAGCCGTCCATCGTCGGGAAAACACCATGGTAAATATTTAACCAGCCTTTATCGGTACGTATGGGCGGAGCACCTGGCCCGATTTTCATCTCGTCCCAGTGGTACCTCTCAGGTTTGATTACCACTTCTGAATCACCCCAGTGCAGCAGGTCCGGCGAGAAACTTATCCAAATCGACCAGGGGCTGATATCAGAATGCGGCCGGT
Organism: Planctomycetota bacterium; assembly: GCA_020350405.1. GTDB lineage: Bacteria > Planctomycetota > Phycisphaerae > Sedimentisphaerales > Anaerobacaceae. Next base: position 2,185,557 of record CP070715.1, on the reverse strand, counting down.
CGAGCCTGGCATATCTGCCGTTGATTTTTTCAGGGAAAATTACGGTGTTTCGGTAATCGGCCTGAGTGATAAAGCCAACTCTTTCGACCGATTCGAAATCCTTTGTTTTGGCCAGTCCTGTGCGGACCCCGTGGCGAGAATATGCGCTGTATGTTATGTAGTATGTCCCTTCCAAGAGGGTAATGCGGGGGTCTTCGACGCTGTACTCTTCGTATTCGGCAAATTTGCCTTCCTTACTCGGTACCATAAAAGGTTTAGCGCGGGGCTTGAAGTTGAAACCATCCTCACTCTCGGCAAGTCCGATTATCGACCGGCCGGTATCGAGGTGTGACCGGAACAGCATTATGTACCGGCCATTCAATTTCGTAACGCCCGCGTTATGAACCGTCTCCACCGGATAAGGGATATCGTCCTTTGTCAGTATGGGATTGCCTTTGTATCGCGTGACAAGTTTTTTCGCCATTTTACTTTGCCTTTTGAGCTTCCCTGCGGAATATTTCTTCGTAGACCTTTTCGTAGCCCGAGACCATGCAGTCAATGGTGAAGTTTTCTTTTACTCTCTGACGGCACTTCTCGCGGTCAATGCTGTCGATTCTGCCAACGGCCTGCACAGCTTCATCCACACTGTTCACTAAATAGCCCGTCACCTCATCCTCGATGACTTCCCTACAAGAGCCAAGGTCCATCGCGATTACTGGTACACCTGCGGCCATTGATTCGGCCATCACAAGACCAAATCGTTCGGGAATCAGGTTAAGATGAATGACCGTGTACGCCTCCTTAAGAAGAGCATCTCGCTGGATAGGATTGACCGGGCCTATGTACTGGATTGAAGAATCATTAATGTGCGGCTTGATGAGAGTGTCAAAATAATTCTGGTCCTGAATTATACCCGCTATTATCAGGTCCATACCACATTTCTTCGCGACCTCTATCGCCAGGTGTGTCCCCTTATCGTTGTGTATTCGCCCGTAATGAACCAGCTTGTCGCCTGGTTTTTCTCTGAAGGTCAGGTTCGAAAGGTCAATCCCGTTGTAAACCGTCGCAAGGTAGGGCAGTTCCCTGTCCCTGTCAGAGTCGCTGATGGAAACGTAGTAAGTATCTTTGTGGTCGCGGTATACCCGCAGTATGTCCGGGTCGGAGAAACCGTGGATTGTGGTCAGCATCGGTGTTTTGATGAACGGAAGATAAGTCAGGGGCAGGTAGTCAAAGTTATTATGAATCAGGTCAAACTCACCCGCCAGCTCCATAACCTTGGAAATATGAAAGCAGGTCGAAACCAGCGGGATTTGCGTCTTGTCTTCTTCGTAACCCCTTTCGATCCAGCCTGTAAGTTTTGCTTTTGTCACGGATTCTTTCGTGGCAAAGAGTGTCACGTTCTTCCACCCCCGAGCTACCAGCCCCTCAGTAATATTGCTGGCAACGGTCTCCCAGGCGCCGTACGCCCTCGGCGGCGTCCGCCAGGCTACCGGCGCCAGAATTGCTATCCTTTTGCTTTTTATGTCCATCTTAATTGCCTCGGCACAGATTCTACTCTGCCGCTTTTCGCACCTGTTCTTTTATTCGCTGGATATGTCCCCGACCCAGGGCCTTCACTTCACAGCCGAGCTCGAAATATCGCCGGATTCTCTCGTCGTCCAGTATGCCGAAGCAGTCAATAACCGCCAGTGGCGCCCCGGCCCAGCTGACTATCTGGTCAGGCTCCAGCTGCAGATACGGCTCGTGAGGAACAGCCAGAATTATGGCTTCAGCACCCGCAAGCGCGGCCGAAAGGTCACCCTGAACCTCAATATGAACAAGTTCACCCTGATTGCGGAAGAACCTCGCAAGTGAATGACCCGGTGCAGGGTAAGTATCCTGTTTTTCCAGTTCGTACCAGTGCTCGAGATACGGGTCGTGTACGCGCATCTCAGCACCCATCTCGGTTAGTTTCCGCACGACAATTTCCGAGCCGCTGTAACGTGTGTCGCCGACATCCTGACGGTAGCTGCCGCCGCATATAAGAACTTTAGCTCCGGCCGTTTGTTTGCCCATATTGCGAAGAGCGTCCCGCGTCAGTTCCGCCACATGAAGCCCGCGAGTATCGTTTATGTCTATCGCCGTTGGTGTAATTTTGAAAATATCGTCCCGGAACCCTAATATGTGTCTATAAGCCCAGTATCCCAGCCCGCCGTCTTTTGGCAGGCAGTAACCGCCGATACCCGGACCCGGAAATATCATGTTACTGTGCGTGGGCCGGACCTTGATTGCCTTGATTACCTTAATCAGGTCCACGCCGTTGCGCTCCGCGAACAGACTCCACTCGTCAAGGAACGCCAGTATCGTGGCCCGGTAAGAATTCTCGACGATTTTGGTGGTCTCCGATTCTATTGGCCGGTCCATAACCGTCAGAGGATACTCTTCTATGTTTAAAACTTCGCTGAGGAATTTTTCCACACGTGCTCTTGCCTCCTCGTTACAGCCAGAGCAGACCCGCCAAAAGTCTCGTATGGATGATACATATTGCCTTCCCGGCATGACCCGCTCGAAACTGTGTGCCAGCAGCGGCTCCGAGTCTATGCCACGCGCGGCAAAAGCCTTCTTCATTATCGGCCAGGCCACGAACTCAGTCGTGCCTGGCGCCACAGTCGTCTCTATCAGTATAAGACAACCTGGCGGCACCTTTTCGCCGATGGTCCTAATCGTCGCTTCTAAGGCACTCATTTCAGCCTTGCCGGTCCGCATATTACCGAGGTCGTTCTTCGTATAATCGCACTGAACATCCACGACGACGCAATCCGCTAACTTCAAGCAGTCACTATTGTAGGTGGCGACAAGGGTCTTTTTATCGAGTACGCACCGCTTTATCATCGGCTCGACCTCAGGGTCCTCTGCTTTTACCGGCGAGATGCCCGTGTTAAGTAGCGGAATCTTCCAATAGCTTCTTGGGCTCGGCCGTTGGCAGCCAATGACAAATTTGCTGGGTTTGCCGGTCTTATTGTCGACGGTGTCGGCGATGATGGCCGCCATCACCGCGCCGACAAAACCCACTCCCATCACTACCACGACTTCTTTGCCTTGGCTGCGAGCTGCCTCTGCCAGCGATTCCATTTTTTTTAGCTCCGCGGCGTATTCATCCTCCTTCGGAATAGAAAACTTTTCACCTTCTGGACTTATTGAGTAATTGGTCATTTTGAATGCCTCTGTTTGTATTGTGTGTTTACCTTTCCTGCCATGTTCGGTATCTTACAAGCGTTGCGATTAAAATCTCATCTTTCAACAGCCCCGGCAAGTTTACCAACAATACCGCGTTTATCAAGGCTTTTCCTATGGTTTGCAGAAGCAATCAAATCGTCGACTCAGCTTATCTTGACGCTTACCCGAAGAAATAACCGTTCTAAGCAATTGCATTTTTTGATAACATAGTCTATCTTAACGGTGACTAGGTTCGGCACCATTTTGGGACAAAAGATTATAATTTCCGTGGCTAAAAAGGAGCAGAAAAGCATGAGTAAAGTTAATTATACGCGTCGAGACTTTCTAAGAAGCGTAAGCGTAGGGGCGGCATCGCTGACGTTGCCGTTCTGCCTGTCTTCGTGCAGGCCCGACAACAAGATTCAATCCAATACTTGCAAAGCCCACAAAGACCGTTTGCACATGGTCACCTTGAGTTTCGACGACGGCTTTAAGAAATCGAGTATCCGAACGGCCGAGATTTACGAAAAATACAATCTCTCTGCCTGTATTAATGTTATTGCCACCGCCCACCATAAGGACTTCGAGCTTCCAAATAAGTACCATGCCTGGCCCGCTGCGGATTTTGGATTGTGGAATGAATTAAAGGCGCGGGGCCATGAGATTATGCCTCACGGCTATAAGCACGCGGACAAAGCTGCAATTCCGTTTAACCAGGCGAAGGAGCTTATACTGCGATGCCTGGATTACTTTGACGCCGAGCTTAAAGGTTTCGACCGCACCGAGGCCGTATTTAATTTCCCATATAACAGCTCCTCGCCCGAAGTAGAAGCCTGGTTGCCTGCGGTGGTGAGGGCTTTTAGGACAGGCGGAGGAGGAATAAATCCCCTGCCCCATAAGGGCCAGGTTAAGCTTACCTGCACGGGTTTCGGGCCGGGAAACTCCGAGCAGCATTTGAACAACGAAATAAAAAAATTGCTCGCACAGGATTCAGGATGGCTTGTTTATAACCTTCATGGTTTGGATGATGAAGGCTGGGGGCCTGTAAGGTCGTCCTATTTGGAAGAATTATTGGAACGGCTATCGGCGATAGATTCAGTGGTGATAATGCCTGCTGGTAAGGCACTGCAAAATGCCGGCTCTTCCCGAGCGTGATATTTGTTAATTAATACCTTTCAGCGCTGCTTGTTATTCTCATTCTAGAAGGTCGCGGACTCGGTCGAGCTGGGCAAAACCGGCTATTTTAAGAGGCGGCATTATTCTACCGCTTGGGTTTGTTTCTCTTTCTGCCGACGCTTGGGCTTTTTCTTAAACTGTTCAAGGGATTTTGGCTCCGCTACTCTGCGGTAGCCCAAGGCCTTTATCACTTCAAGTACTTCCGTCCAGGTCGGAAACGGCCTAGCATTTTTCCTTTTGTATTCGTCAACGGCCATAAGAAATTCAAACTGCTCACTGGACATTTCGCCTTCTTCGGCCGATTTCCGCTCATCGCTCCTTCGTCTGCCCGGTCCTCGCCGACGGTCAAGCCCCAACCGCCGGTCGACAACACTTTTCCTGCGGTCTTTGCCGGTCCGTCGTTCTGCCAAGGGTTGGTCACTCATTTATTATTGGTCCTCCGGTTTATTTTTTTTTGCTTCCCGCCATCGAAGGGGCAATACTCTGTGATAACTCGCAAAATGTAAACACAGGTAATTCGCAAAAGATCAAAAGTCGTCGCCGAACAGGTCGCTGTCGAAATCACCTTCGCCTTCATCTTCTAATGCAAAATCGTAAAAATCATCGTAGGCGTCCTGAGATTCGATTACCACGTGTGCTTCGTCAAGAAAATCTTCGGGAACCATTACAGCGATACCCTTAGTCTCCCCCTGTTCGGACTCATCTTGTTCTCTGACGATAGTTGGGATGTCGTTGGTCTTCAGCAGAGTTTCATAGTCTTTGGCTTGTTCCCAGTCCTCAGCAAAGGCAACGATGACAAGCTCTTGCACGTCAGCCTGCGATTTTTCAGTTTTTCGGGGCCGCTTCGCCATTTTACTTCTCCGCAAGAAATCCAATTAGATTCGTAATTAATGCGAAAAAACACTCGCTGAGTTCTTTTCGTCAAAATTAACCGCTTAGATTATTAAAATTACTAACAGTAACGGGCTCCAAAGGCGAAAAAGTTGATGTCTCTTCCCGCTCTTCAGTAGCACTTTCTCGTCTATCGGCTCTGTGAACGCAAAAATTTAGCGTTCCGGCATATTTTTTTGTTGCAAGTCTTCGCGGGTTTCTATAATAACAATGCCTGAGAGCCCTGATTTTGCACTTTATTGCGAAATTGGGTCTGTGCTAACGTGCCCGTCTGAAGGATTTACCGCCGGGCGATTCAAAATTTAACTTTTTTGCATGGAGGTTTTTACCAATGGCAACGAAAAAAGAGTCTTTAGTTGTAGCCAGCAAAGTTAAGGCCTACATCAAGAGCAAAAAGATGATGACCTCATCGGATGCCCTTGGAGCGATCAGCGACAAGGTCTATTGTATGCTTGATGCCGCTATTGCTCGAACCAAGGCCAATCGCCGCAGCACAGTCAAGCCACAGGACCTGTAGAGAGGCCGTTTTGGAAAAAGCTCGCAAGACACCAGGGCACAAAGGCTTATGTGCTAACGTCTTTTGTCTGCTGAGCTTATATTTGTGGCGATGCTATTTGAGATTAGCCGTTCTGCTTTTCTTGACCGCGGAACGGCTTTTTTCCAGTATTTGGCTTCGTTGGCAATATTGCGTGTTTAAATCGGTCATTTGTGGGTTATCAGTCCTTCAAGTCTTTTTGGGCAGTACAACTGCTCAAAAATACCGGCTAAATCTGGATCGCCGCGCTTGATTCAAGATATTTATATTTTCTGTGTCAGCCGGTAAAATCCTCATTATCAGCTTCGAAATTCCAATTTCTTGGGAAATTTGTTCAACCTGCCCCTGTGAAAACCCCGATTTATATAAGCGGGACTATAGTAAATGCGGCGTTTTTAACCGTTTAGAAGTTGAGAATACACAGCTTCTTGCCGATAGATACCCTGCCGGCAAAGTGCGAATCAAATATTTGGCCTGCAGCTTCGTAGCGAATCGCTTGCAACGGATTTGGATTTCAGAAGAAAAGTGACCATAAGCTCTGATATAACAAGCAGTTATTTAGGTTATATGCCGGGGGCAGTATGAGGGTTTTTATGTTGGGTTGGGAGTTCCCCCCGTTTATCAGCGGGGGATTAGGCACCGCCTGCTACGGGCTTACCCGGGCTATGGACCAGCTTGGCATAGAGGTAACTTTTGTTTTGCCGGCAGTCCTCGAAGGTGAGTACAGCAGTCATGTTAAGCTCTTGGCCGCTGGCTTCCACGGGTCAGCAGCCGCCTTCAAATTCGGGCCAATGAAGAATGTGACTTTTCGGGCCATTAACTCACCACTGCAACCCTATGCGACCCCTGACGTCTACCAGCGGCAAATCGAGGAAACCCTGCGGCAAAAACAAAAAGGCAGCGGCCCGGCTGGACACCTCTTTGGAGCCGTGGACTATAGCGGCGATATGTATCGCGAAGTCCACCGCTATGCCGCAATTGCCGCCCAGTTGGCTGCAAATGAGCAGTTCGACATTGTTCATGCCCATGACTGGATTACCTATCCTGCCGGAATCTTGGTGGCGGCGATGAGCGGAAAGCCGCTGATTGTACACGTGCATTCGACCGAGTTTGACCGTAGCGGTGAGCATGTTAACCAGATGATTTATGACATCGAGCGGGAGGGTATGCATGCGGCCGACAGAATAATCACCGTCAGCCATTTTTCCCGCAATATTATTATCAGCCGGTATGGCGTTCCCGGCGAAAAAGTTGAAGTAGTTCATAATGGGGTCCAACGCAATGGAGGCAATTGGGCCTTGAACGAAAGTGGTATCGACAAAGATGAGAAAATCGTCTTGTTCCTGGGCCGGATTACTATGCAGAAAGGTCCGGAGTACTTCCTTGCAGCAGCCAAAAAAGTTCTTGAGGTGATGGACAATGTCAAATTCGTTATGACCGGCTCAGGCGATTTGATGCACCGGGCCGTTGAGATGGCGGCCGGACTCGGCATCGGGCACAAGGTACTCTTTACGGGCTTTTTAAGAGGCCAGGATGTGCAAAAGATTTATAAAATGGCTGATTTATACGTGATGCCTTCCGTGTCGGAACCATTTGGCATTGCACCTCTGGAGGCCCTGGATAATAATGTGCCTGTGATAATAAGCAAGCAAAGCGGTGTATCTGAAGTGCTCAAGCATGCTCTGAAGGTTGACTTCTGGGATGTCGACGAGATGGCTAATAAGATTGTAGCTGTACTGCAATATCCCGCGCTACAGCAGACTTTGGCAAATTACGGCAATTTCGAAGTCAGAGGACTTCGATGGCAGGACAGCGCACGAAAGTGCGCTGAGATTTATCAAGGGGCATTAGTCGCCGTTTCGTAGGGCTTTAGACGAAGAGAAAGGGATTTATGGCTTCGGTGTGTTTCTATTTTCAGGTGCATCAGCCCTTGCGATTGAGGCACTACACGGTATTTGACAAGGATGACCAATACTTTGATGATTACAGAAACGCCGCCATTTGCAGGAAGGTGGCGAACAAGTGTTATCTTCCCGCCAATCGATTGCTCCTGGATATAATCCGTAGGTGCGAGGGTAGATTTAGGATTGCATACAGCTTGACAGGCGTGTTGCTCGAGCAATTGCTCTCTTTTGCCCCGGAAGTCCTCAGTACGTTCGACGCACTGGCGGAAACCGGCTGCGTCGAGTTCCTCGCTGAGACGTACTATCATAGTTTGAGCTTCTTATACTCACGGGATGAATTCATAGAGCAGGTGAACAAACATGTGGAAACCATAGAAAATCTTTTTGGTAAAAAGCCGCGATTATTTAGAAATACCGAATTAATTTACAATAACGATTTGGCCGCTCTTGTCGAATCCATGGGCGATTTCGATGCGATAATGACCGAGGGAGCAGACCACATACTCGGCTTCCGAAGTCCGAATTTCGTCTACCGGCCGAAAGGCTGCAGTAAACTTAAGTTGCTGTTGAAGAACTATTCACTCAGCGATGATATTGCCTTTAGATTTTCCAACCGCGATTGGCGGGAATGGCCTTTGACCGCGGACAAGTTCGCTCGATGGATAAGCGATGTTAACGGCAACGGCAACGTAGTCAACTTGTTTATGGATTATGAGACACTCGGTGAGCACCAATGGCAAGATACAGGAATATTCGATTTCATGCGGCACCTGCCGGAAAAAATCCTGAAACATCCAGACAACAACTTCAAGACTCCCAGCGAAGTAATTCAATGCTACCAGCCCGCTGATACAGTGGACGTACCTCATCTGATAAGCTGGGCTGATATCGAAAGAGACCTCTCCGCATGGCTTGGAAACGCAATGCAGTCCAATGCTATTCATGAGCTTTATCGTCTCGAAAAGAAAGTCAAGAAAACCGGCAGCGAAAAAATCATAACCGACTGGCGAAAACTGCAGACATCAGACCACTTTTATTATATGTGCACCAAATACTTCGCCGACGGCGATGTGCATAAGTACTTTAATCCGTATAATTCACCTTACGATTCTTATATCAACTTTATGAATGTGTTGGGCAATCTTAGTAGCCGCTGTCTCAAGCAAACTCGTTTAGACCTAAATAATGTTGTAGATAGAGCTCTGATAAACAAAAACAATCTGACTGGGCAGGCGACTGAGAGTGCATTTTGCGGGCTGTCGTAAAACCAAAATACACCCATCTTGTAAACGTAAATTAGAAACTCTTTTTGTTAACGTTCACGGCGGCAGTTGCTCGGAGCAAAATTGTGCTAACTTTGCAAAAAGCCAATGGTGTTGAAATTGTTTCCATGCCGCTGGACGGGAGGAGTCTCGAGGACTTACTGACCAAAGAATGGCTGTTGACCAACCAGCGCGGCAGCTACGCATCATCAACGATTGTCGGCTGCAATACCAGAAGATATCACGGCCTGCTCATCGGCTCGCTTAACCCGCCCGCTAACAGGATAATGACGCTGGCGAAATGCCTGGAGATGGTGGTGCTTAACGGAGCAAGCCCTTCCGGCAGGTCGCACAAAAGCAACCATCGGAGGGTATTTAATCTTTCAACCTTCGAATTTGATGGTAAATTCGCACCGGACAACTCCGGCTGCATGAAGCGATTCCGCCAGGATACTGGAGTGCATTTTGATTTTCGACTCGACGGGTTTGAACTGACCAAATCAGTGTACCTTCTCCGCGATTCCGATACAGTAGCTTTGGTGTATGATTTCACGACGGTTAAAGCCCCGGCAAAATTTATCTTGCGCCCGTTTGTTGCCTTAAGAGGTTTTCACACTCTGCAAAAGTCTTACGCTCCTTTATACCCCACGTGGATTGAGCACAACGCCCCCGGACCCGCAGAGAATAGTGCCGCCCAGCCCGGCCTGTTGATTCGCCATGATGTACCGGGCAGTTGCGAATTGTTTCTGAGTTGTCCGGATATGAACTTCGAAACCGACAAACAGTGGTGGTTTAATTTCGTCTATCGCAATGATAAAGAAAGAGGCCAGGATTTTACCGAAGATTTGTGGACACCCGGCTTTTTTAAAGGGCGCGTAGAAGCACCCAAGAGGATTGTCTTCTGGGCTGATTTCAGCAACCAATGTAAGCCCCACCAGTTCAGAGATACGGATATCAGGGCAGTTTGTGACGACCTGCACCGTTACCATAGTATTGTGGTTGCAACTGCCAGGGCCAGAGATAAGAGACTCAAGACACTTTACTTGGCTGCTGACCAGTTCATTACCAAACGCAATACGAATTCATCAGGTGCCCTGAGCAGTGCGTATCATGACAAAGAGGATGCCCAATGCGGCTTCAGGACCACTGTTTTGGCCGGCTTTCCCTGGTTTGCAGACTGGGGCAGAGATGCCTTTGTGGCCTTGCCGGGCCTGCTGCTGTTGCCAGGCAGACTTGACGAGGCAAAGTCGGTTTTGACCACATTTGCCGCGGCGGTCGATGAGGGTATGATTCCCAATCGGTTTGATGACTATAGTGATACCGCCTACTTCAACAGTATCGATGCTTCTCTTTGGTTTATCAACGCGGCTTTTCGGTACTTGGATGCCGCTGGCGACCTTGCGACCTTTACTCAGCAGCTGCTCCCAACAATCCGCTGGATTATAGAGTCTTATTACAATGGTACGAGGTTCGATATTCACGCGGATGACGATGAGCTTATAAGCGCGGGGGACGAAGGCACGCAGCTGACCTGGATGGATGCTAAATATGATGGAGTGGCTATAACGGCTCGCTGCGGAAAAGCGGTCGAGGTCAACGCGCTGTGGTATAATTCTCTTTGTCTTGTCGCTCAATTCTATGCCAACCGCAGCATAGACAACGCAAAACATTATGCGTCTATAGCGGATAGAGTTAAAGCCAGTTTCTGCCGGTTGTTTTGGAACCAGCGGTGCGGCTATTTAAATGACTGCATCTTGCCCGATGGTTCTGCTGATTCGAGCCTCCGGCCGAACCAGATATTCGCCGTTTCGCTGCCCTTTTCACCTTTGTCGCCGCAGCAGGCAAAGGCCGTGGTAGATACCGTGCAGGAGAATCTGCTTACCCGGTACGGGCTTCGAACGTTATCGCCGAGCGACAGTCGCTATAAAGGTACTTATACCGGACCGCAGCAGCAGCGGGACGAGGCTTATCACCAGGGAACAGTCTGGCCCTATCTGATGGGGCCGTTTGTAGAAGCCTTTCTAAGGGTGAATAATTTCAGCCGAAAAAGCAAAAAGAAAGCGGCGCAATTTATCGAACCATTGTTGCAGCATTTAACCAACGACGGCTGTATCGGACAAATCAGTGAAATATTCGATGGAGATGTCCCTTACAAACCCAGGGGTTGTATCGCTCAGGCATGGAGCGTGGCCGAAGTGATAAGGGCATATCACTTGATAAACAGCTAACTCATCGACCGCCAACAACTTCGATTGTCTAACCGGCCGTTTAGAATTCCCTGGCTATTTTCCTCGCCTT
>CP070715.1:2169922-2174217 GCA_020350405.1 Planctomycetota bacterium | reverse complement strand
GTGTGACCCGAACAGTGATATTTACTTAGGCAGCGGGGATGTCATAGAGTGCAATTTAGGGTTGGGTGAGCATTTAATTATCTTAGAGGTAACGGACAAAGCTTGTGCGTTTGACAGCAATGAAGTGGTGATTACGGTTGTGGATGTGACGCCGCCGGAGTTTAGTTTGGTGGTTGAGCCGAATATACTCTGGCCGCCGAACGGTAAGATGGTTGAGGTTCGGCCGGAGTGGGAGGTGAGTGATAACTGTGATGAGGAGGTGGAGGTTTCGCTGGTTGATATTAGTATGAGTGTGGCGGGGGACGTTAACGACTATGTTGAGATGGGGGATGATGGGTCGATTTATCTTAGAGCCAGGAAGGGTAAAGGCGGCGGCGGCAGGATTTATACGCTGACTTATGAGGCGGTGGATGATTCGGGCAATGTGACCGAGGCTAGTACGGCCGTTGCAGTTCGTCACAGGAAGGGACCGAGGAGACTTGGTACAGTAATGATCCGGCGGCCGGGCAGAAAGGTATATCGCAGAGGATTGCAACGCCGCTGAGTTAAGAAATAGTTGCGTAGAGCGGGAGTTTGTGTTATAATGCCCCCGCATTTGCGGATTTGTGTAGGCGTTAGCGGCCGGAAAAGAGAAGGTTAGCGGAAAACCAAAGTCATTTTCGCGTGTTATGAGTGCGAAACAGCCATTTGTTTCGGCGCAGTGCTGAGACTGTGGCGTGATAATTTAATATTCATTTTTTACGGAAAGGGCAGAAAAATGGAGAAGGAAATGCGCAGTATCGTCAACGGGAAGTTCTCTTTTTGCGAGTTGGCTATGATCGGGCTGCTGGGTATGATGCTCGTTAGCGGGAGCAGCGCGGCAGAGTATGTTGTTGTGGACGATTTTGAATCGTACGAGAATCTGTCGGAACTGCAGGCTGTATGGAACGATTACTGGGTCAACGGCAGCGGCGCGGAAATCTTCCTCGACAGAGACCCGAATTTTGTTCGCGATGGCGCTTCTGTTATTCTTAATTACGATAATACTTACAGATCCAAGGGCAAGCATGTCGGGGCATGGATGGGTGCGAATCCCGCTGATTTGAGGGCCGGCGCGGACTGGACTGCCAGCGGGGCCAACACGTTGGCGGTGCACTTCCGCGGCGACGCGGGTAATAGTCCCACTATTAATGACAGGATGTGGGTGGAACTGGAGGATACGAGCAGCAGTGCCTCGCTGGTTCTGTACGACGGCGACGCGAACGACTTGAAGGAAGGATGGTGGCACGAGTGGAACATAGATCTCGGTCTGTTCGATGTATGCGGTGTGGACCTGACGGAGGTCGGGTCGGTAGCGATAGGCTTTGGCGGGTACGAAAGGACAGGGCAGACGGAAGAGGGTGGTACAGGTTACGTGTGGTTCGACGATATCCGGCTGTACAGGGAAGGAGATGTAATCCCGGGTTTGATAGCTCACTGGAAATTTGAAGAAGGCACTGGGGTGACGGCATATGATTCGGTAGGGAGCAGTCATGGAACGCTGATCAATGGTCCGGTCTGGGCGAGCGGGCGGATTGATGGTGCGTTGGAGTTTGACGGCGTGGATGATTATGCTGATTGCGGAAGCACGTTTGCTGATGTTGTTGGCAGCGCTACCAAGACGATAATGGCGTGGGCGAAGTCCGATACGACAAGCTATCCAAGTCAGACCCTTGCGGGTGCGGGGAGAATACTTACTTTGTACAGGGAAAGCGGCAGCAGTGGTTTTACAATATACGCTCAAGGCGAGCCAGCTACGTGGAGAGGTCTATACAGGAAAGCGTCAAATATGGCCCAAGACATCGATTCAGGTGTATTTGTGGTCGCGAATGAGTGGGCGCATGTTGCATTGGTTCAAGATGGTGCTGATGTGGACATTTACATAAATGGTGTTTCGGAGAATAGCTCGAGTGATGCCGCGGCCCCCACGACTTGGCGGCATGTTAACGGGGATATAGGTGCTTATGATGCAGAGACAGCTATGAAGTGCTTTTTCGATGGGTCAATCGATGATGTTCGGATATACGACAGGGCTTTATCTGCCGGGGAAATCCAAGGAATTTATGAGGGCGGGTTGGTAAACACCGCGCCGGTAGCATGTATTGTAGGCGGGGACAGGGTAGTTGAGGTGGGAGACAATTGTGAGGAGAGGGTTGTATTAGATGGTTCGTGTTCGAGCGATGCGGATTCCACGGAGGGGACTAACGATGATATAAATGATTTTGACTGGTACGAAGTGATAGATGCGTGCGAGCCGAACAGTGATGTTTACTTAGGCAGCGGAGAGGTTATAGAGTGCAATTTAGGATTGGGTGAACATTTAATTATGTTAGAGGTAACGGACAAGGCGGGTGCGTTTGACAGCAATGAGGTGGTGATTACGGTTGAGGATGTGACGCCGCCGGAGCTTAGTGTGGCTGTTGAGCCGAATATTCTCTGGCCGCCGAATCACAAGATGGTTTTGATTACGCTGAGCTGGGAGGTGAGTGATAACTGCGATGAGGAGGTGGAGGTGTCGCTGGTTAGCGTTACGTCCAGTGAGGATGATGATTCGAGAGGTGACGGTCACACCAGCAAGGACATTAGAATAGGTGATGATGGGACTATCTATCTGAGAGCAGAACGCAGTGGAAAGGGACCGGGCAGGATATACACGATCACATATCAGGCGGTGGATGATTCGGGTAATGTCACGGAAGCGAGTGCAACCGTTACGGTCCCTCACAGGAAGGGACCAGTGAAGCGCCGCGGTAAGTCGTTCTCCAGTCTGGGCGGGAGGCTATGGAGGTTGCTATATCGCGGAGGAGGTCAAGGCCGCTAAACAACATAAGTAGTAAGGTAGACCCATGGGCTGGAAGCTGTGACTGGTCAGGGCTTGCAGCCTTTTTTTATGTTTTGCACGCGGGCTTTTGGGTAAGGTGCGAGGGTTGAAGGCGGAATTGGTGGGATTTTTTGAAAAAGAATGTAAGGGAGTTCGCGATTTGTGGACTGTAAACGATGGAAAGCGGCTTTCGGGGCAGATGCGGCCGGCATTTTATGTCTTCGATTCTTGATTAGATTTCGAGGGTCAAAAAAAACGCAAAAGAACTGATTTTGTCGCCTATTTATGGTAATATAGCTGGTCAATTTTGGGAAGAAGTGCCCGAAATCGGCGGTTTGGAGGTTAGTTTTCCGGCAATATTAGGAGCGGGAGGGTAAAATGTCAAGCAGGGTTGGCTCGGGCGCCCCCCCCACCAAGGGTGGGAGTATAGAGGAATTTTTTTGCAGGTGGTGCATTTGTAACAGCTTACAGATACAGGAGCTACACGTTTCGGTGTGGGAGGCATTAAAATTTGCAGCAGATTGGTCTTGACAGTTGGAAGGCAAAATATATAACTGTCAGTCGGCAGAAAGGCAAGAGATTAAAACCGCTGAGTTGTAAGTTATAACCTGCGCGGACTTTGTGGTTTTCGCTTGAGAGATTTCTCGCGAGGTACAAGTTTTATAAAGGTTTGTACCTTGACGTTAAGGCCTTTGAGGCTGCACCCAATATGCATCTTTCTTTTTTGGGGCGCAGAGGGTGAATAACCGGGGCCGGGGTCGTCTGAAGCGTGCGACGCAGGTTCGATTGAGACCTTTCGCTCAGGGAGGAGCCAATGCTTCGGATTTCAGAGGTGCGTCAGATGTGCGTGCAGTAACGGAGCACGGGAACTGAGATGCGGCTGAGAATTCGGCAGCTTGATGCGTGAAGCATATAAGAGGTAATGGAAAATTATGGATTTTGGGAGAAATCGGGGCCCGCTTCACGAAAGGAGGTGAAGAAAGACACGGGGCGGGATGAGTAATGGAAACTTTAATTAAAAATTGTTAAGGAGGTGAATATTATGTTTAGGAGATTAATTAGTTTAATGGCCGTTGCTTTGCTGCTGTGTATGGGCGGTTCGGCGCTCGGCACAACTTACTACGTCAGTCCTGACGGCAGCGATTTGAACTCGGGCACCTCACCGACTGATGCATGGCAAAGCATTGACAAGGTAAACGACGTGAGCTTTGGCGATGGAGACAACATATTCTTCGAGTGTGGTGGCACGTTCAGCGGTTCTTTGTATTTTGATGCAACCGATGGTGGTACAATAACTGCCCCACTGACGGTCGGGTCATACGTCGGCAACTACGGTAGTGACCGGCCAACAATCAGTTCGGGAGATGCGGACGGAATCCACGTACGTAATCGCGCAGCGTTCGTGATACAAGACTTGAGCTTCGTTGGTACAGCGCGATTAGATAAGGGTTTCCAG
>CP070715.1:2156919-2169822 GCA_020350405.1 Planctomycetota bacterium | reverse complement strand
GCCGACCGAGGTTATGGGGACACGGTGTCATCAGCTGGCGATGTTTGTGATTTATGACAGTCCTCTGTGCTGTGTCTGCGACCATCCTCGCAATTACAAGGGTCAGCCGGGCCTGGAGTTCCTGCGTATTGTTCCGACCGTTTGGGACGATACAAAGGTGATCAACGGCGAGGTGGGTAAATACATCACGATGGCAAGGAGGTCCGGAGAAAAGTGGTTTATCGGTGCTATGACGGACTGGACGGGGCGGACGGCTCAGATTGGTCTTGATTTTCTTGGCGAGGGCAAATACACAGCGCATATTTTTGCAGATGCGCCGGATTCCGGAGAAAACGCAGGGAAACTGATTAAGGAAGAGCGGACGGTTACGGCAAAGGACAGCCTGAGCATCAAGATGGCATCCGGCGGCGGATTCGCCGCGCATTTGACGCCTGCAAATTGACAGCCACAGAGGGAATACCAGGCGTTTGTTGGCTTTGAAGTTGAGCCAGGTGATGCGGTCGGGCAGGAATGGTCTGAGAAAATTGCTTGACATAGGCCGGTTGGTTGAAGAGAATCACGCTCAACTGTAATGAGCATATTGAAAGAGAAGGATTTTCAAATCGGTTCGCCGATGGGTGAAAGAGTTTTTTAAGGAGCTTCACATGTGTAACAGATTGTGTTTAGGCATATTGGCAACATTTCTATTTTGCGCTGGTGTGGTACAGGGCACCGAGTACTATGTAAGTCCATCAGGGAGTAATTGGAATTCGGGCAAGTCACCTCAGAAGCCGTGGAAAACCATCGGGAAGGTCAACGAAAGGACCTTCAAGGCTGGTGACAGGATATTGTTCGAGGGCGGAAAAACATTCAAAGGCGGGCTCAAATTTGACGCCAAGGATAGCGGTGCGCCCGGCAATCCCGTGACGGTCGGGGCATATGGCGGCGGCCGTGCGACAATCAGCTCCGGCAGGAAACACGGTCTCTATGCGGAGAACTGTGGCGGCTTTGTCATAAAGGATTTGATATTTGTCGGAGCGGGCAGGGAAGTGAAGAAAAATTTTAGCGGCATCTATCTTTTCGCGAATCGTGGCAAGGACGCCAAGCCGGAATATATTCGCATCGATAACGTAGAGGTGAGTGGCTACCGTCAAAGGGGTATCCATATCAGCGGAAGCCCGACCAGTAACAGCGGCTTCAAAGACGTCCGGATTACCAACGCAGACGTTCATGATAACGGTAACCAGGGGATCGCGTCGTCCGGTTCGAAGCCGCCGGGTGATTGGGTGCACAAGGGGATTTATGTGGGCGACTGCAAGGTCTATAACAACGTGGGCATTTCCGGCGGGCGGGGCCACAGCGGTAATGGGATTATATTCTCGAGCGTGGATGGAGCGGTGATTGAGTACTGCGAGGCTTACAACAATGGGCAACTCAGCGATGACCCTAACAGCGGCGGCCCGATTGCCATCTGGGCGTGGGACTCCAGCAATGTTGTGATTCAGTACTGCGAGGCGTATGGCAACAAGACAGGCAACAAGGCCGATGGCGGCGGGTTTGACCTTGACGGCGGGTGCGTGAACTGCGTTATGCAGTATAACTACTCGCACGGCAATTACGGGGCGGGGTACGGGATTTACCAGTACAAGGACGCAAGGGAGTTTAAGAACAATGTGGTGCGATATAACATCACCGAGGCCGACGGGATTAGAAACAAGCACGGGGGAATTAATTTTTGGTCAACGAATTCGTCCGGCGGGCTGCAGAATACGAGGGTTTACAATAATACTATATTTATCGGGGATGAAACGAATGGGGCGGGTATTGTGGACTTTCCAGATGAGGAGGGGACTTGCTATGTTTACGATACGGAGATTTATAACAACATAATTCTGACGACGCCCGGCAAGAGGGTTCTCGACATACCAAACCCGCAGAGCAGATGGAACTTCAGAGGCAACTGCTACTGGACGTACGGCGGTGATATAGAGATAAAGTGGGGTGATGCCAAATATACCAATCTGAATGACTGGCGTGTGGCGAGTGGCCAGGAGCGGGTCAGCGGTATGGATGTAGGTTTTCAAATCGACCCGAAATTGATTGACGCAGGTAGGGGCGGGACGATTGGCGATGCACGTCTGCTTCCTACACTCAATGCCTATAAGCTGACAAGCTCATCGCCGCTTATCGATACGGGTCTGGATATCGAGTCGGCGTTTGGAATAGACGTGGGCAAACACGATTACTACGGCACAGAGATTCCAAGCGGGGGCAGGTTCGACATCGGCGCCCATGAGTTTTCTAAGAGCGCGGCGGGCAGCGGCCACTGAGGCAATTGTCGTCAATAAATTCTTGACAATGGGGGCGGTTATCAATAAAGTAGCGCGTTCGCTTATTGTGAGATGGCTATAAATTAGCCTAAAACCCCATTTACAGTATTAAAAAGGAGATTTACAAATGGCAACAAAGGTGGGAATTAACGGCTTCGGCCGAATCGGCAGAGCCGTGACCAGAATCATTGTGGAAAGAGGCGGCGAACTTGAGGTTGCGGCGGTCAATGACCTGTCTGATGCCAACAGCCTGGCACATCTGTTTAAATACGACACGGTGATGGGCAAATGGGCCGGTACAGTCGAGGTCAAGGACGGCGACCTCGTGATAAACGGCAAGACCATCAAGGTTCTGGCAGAGAAGAATCCTGCGGCCCTTCCCTGGAAGGACATGGGTGTCGAGATAGTTGTGGAATCGACGGGTGTCTTCCGTACCAAGGAATCGCCCAAGGGCGGGTACGGTGACCACATCAAGGCCGGTGCCAGTAGGGTTGTTCTGACCGTTCCTGCAAAAGACAATATCGAAGCGACAATTGTTCTGGGCGTTAACGATGATATGCTGACCAAGGACGTAAAGTGTGTATCGAACGCAAGCTGTACAACCAACTGCCTTGCACCTGTGGCTAAGGTCCTTAACGATTCGTTCGGCATTGAGCAGGGGGTTATGACCACTATCCACGCCTACACCAACGACCAAAGGGTCGCCGATATGATACACAAGGACCTCCGCCGCGCACGCGCAGCCGCGATGAATATTATTCCCACCACCACCGGAGCCGCCAAAGCTATAGGTAAGGTCGTTCCCGAACTTGACGGCAAGCTCGACGGCTTCGCCATTCGCGTGCCTGTCCCGGTAGGCAGCGTTGTTGACCTGGTCGTCAACGTCAAAAAGGACGTTACGGTCGAGAAGGTAAACGCGGCCATGAAGGCGGCGGCGGACGGGCCGATGAAGGGCGTACTCGTTTATTGTGATGAGCCGATAGTCAGCAGCGACATTGTCAATGACCCCGCGTCGAGCATCTTCGATTCTCTGTGCACAATGGTAAAGGATAAAACCGTAAAGGTCGTCAGCTGGTATGACAACGAGTGGGGCTATTCAAGTCGTACCGTTGATATTATGGAAAAACTGGCGAAGATGTAAAGTGATGGTGTGGACCCGTCCTTATTCGGACGGGTCCTTTCTAATATCTTGTAAAGTCCCGGTCGAAACGGTGTTTATGGCAAACGTTTTATAAGCAGGTGACGGCTTATGGACAAAAAACAGCTTGAACAGTCGCTTGTTCTCATCAAGCCGGACGCCCTTAAGAATTCCATCACGGGATTTATCTTTTCCCAGTTATCAGAAGTTCACACAGGAGCACGTTTTGCCGCCGCCAAGGTTGTTAATGTCACTAGGTTCCTTGCGGAAGAGCACTATGCTGAACACAAGGGAAAGATGTTTTATGAGTACCTGTTAGACCATATTATGGGCAAGGCTCATTATTCCGAGCAGGAAAATTGGAAGCGGCGAGTAATCGCTATTGTCTACCAGGGCACCGGTGTTCTAAATGCTATAAGGTCGACAGCCGGCCCGACAAATCCACACGAGGCCAGAGAGGAAAGACCCGGCTGTATAAGGGCACTTGGAACACTTGTGCCGGTCAAAGATGCAAAAGGCAATGTTATCGGTAATCGAATGGATAATTTAATTCATGCTTCAGCGACAACAGCCGACGCCGAACGGGAAATCAAGCTCTGGTTTGTGCCCGACGACTTTCCTCCGCTCATGCGGGCGTATGAGACAGAAATATGCACTACTCATTATTATTACAAGGATGGACAGCTTTATGACGCATATGAACCTGATAGCACGTTTTTACTGGCCCCCGGCGATGTCGTTTGGAAAACCGATCTGGCAATTCTCCAGAGCTATGCCCGGAACGAACCTGTGGAGGGAAGATTAAATGCTGTTGTGGCCAAATATCTTATCAACAAAAATTAGAAGTATCTATGGGTTCACGTTTTTAAAAAGACGCAGGAGCTTATTATGGCCAAAAAAACGGTCACGGATATAAACGTAAAAGGCAAAAAAGTCCTGATGCGGTGCGACTTTAATGTACCGCTGGACGAGCAGTGTAATATTACCAGCGACGACCGTATAGTTAAGGCCCTTCCGACGATAAAGCATGTACTTGACGGCGGCGGGTCATTGATACTAATGAGCCATCTCGGCCGGCCCAAGGGTGAGCGAGATGATAAGATGTCTCTGGCACCGGTGGCTGGGAGACTCTCTGAACTGTTAGGGAAAAAGGTTGTTTTTGCCGATGATTGCGTTGGTCATGAGGTAAAAACCAAGGCGGGGGCACTTAAGACCGGCGATTGTATGCTGCTTGAGAACCTGCGTTTTCACAAGGAAGAGGTTATAAAGGACAAGGCTGCGAAGGAAGATTCGCAGCTGCGCGAAGCCAAGGACAATTTTGCGAAGGCCCTTGCCGGGCTGGCGGACATCTATGTTGACGATGCCTTTGGCACGGCCCACAGAGACAACGCCTCAATGTATACCGTACCTTCGGTAATGGAGGGTAAACCCCGAGTTACGGGTTTTTTGATTGAAAAGGAGTTGAGATTTCTTGGTGAAGCGCTCAGTGCCCCGGAAAAACCGTTTGTGGCGATATTAGGCGGGGCGAAGGTTTCCGACAAGATAGGCGTTATCGAGAATCTTCTTGATAAAGTAGACAGCATTCTTATCGGAGGCGCAATGGCTTATACATTCTTTAAGGCGCAGGGCCGCAGTATCGGCGACAGTCTGTGTGAAGACGACTTCGTTGACAAGGCAAGCCAGATTCTCAAGCGTGCGGAGGAGGCCGGCTGCGAAATAGTCCTGCCCGTCGATAGTGTAGTCGCTCTGGAGGCCAAGGCCGGTGTTGAGAATAAAGTAGTAGCGTATAATATTGAATCGGCGTGGCGCGGTCTGGATATCGGGCCGGAGACAATGAAGCTCTTTGTCGAAAAACTCGACGGCGCAAAAACAATAGTCTGGAATGGCCCGATGGGCATCTTTGAGATACCGCCCTTTGATGAAGGCACAAAGGCAATAGCTCTGGCCGTTGCCGAGGCCACAAAGAAAGGTGCCTGTACCATTATCGGCGGCGGTGACAGCGCAAGCGCCATAAAAAAGCTCGGCCTGCAGGAGGACGTAAGTCACGTTTCCACCGGCGGCGGAGCTTCGCTTGAGTTCTTGGAAGGCAAGAAATTCAAGTGTCTCGAAATCCTCGACGACAAATAAAACAGTTTGACAGAATATTAATGGCAGTGGGAAAGATATGGCGGATTTACGATTACCTAAAGCCGGAACAATCGAGGTTGTACCATCTATACTCAGCAGCGATTTTGCCAAGTTAGCTGACGAGATAGCTGAGATAGAATCAGCGGGGGTCAATATGGTGCATCTGGATATTATGGATGGCCATTTTGTACCCAACATGACAATCGGCCCGCCGGTTGTTGCCAAGCTCCGCCAACACGACCACGACCTTGTTTTCGACTGCCATCTGATGATAACCGAGCCGGCCAGATATGTTGAGCGCTTTGCTGAAGCGGGCGCAAACCATATTACATTCCATATCGAGGCGGCCGGCGAGCCGCGGACCCTTATTCGCAAATTGCACCAGCTTGGCTGCACCGCGGGGATATGTCTGAATCCAGAGACGCCCGTGGAGGCAATAGAAGCAGTTGCGCCGCTGTGCGATATGGTTTTGGTGATGACGGTTCATCCCGGCTTCGGCGCCCAGGAGTTCATACCTGAAGCGGCTAAAAAGGTAATTCGCGTCCGCGAGATTGTCGGCCCCGATATACGTGTGGAAGTCGACGGCGGGATAGACCCGGAGAAGACGCCGATTGTGGTTTCTTACGGCGCCGACACCCTTGTAGCGGGCCATGCGATATTTTCAAAAACCAACCGTGTTGCTGCAATAAACGCCATTCGAGACGCTGCAAAGTAATTTTTGTGGCAAAGACAGCAAATCTTTGATAGGATACCACATGTCTTTTTGGTGAGAAGGCAATGGCTACAGCCAAAAAAACTAAGTCCGACTGGAGCGGCTATTCGCTGAAGCCGCGAAAAGAGATGCCCGAAGGGCTCTGGATGAGGTGTCCGGGCTGCGAGCACATGCTCTATAAAAAAACCGTCGAGCAGAACCTCAACGTTTGTCCGGAATGCAATTATCATTTTCGTATTCCGGCCGAGACCCGCATCAAGTACCTTGCCGACGAGGAGTCATTTCAGCCGATTCTAAGCGATTTGACAACCGAGGACCCTCTCAGCTTTAAGTTCAGGGACACTACATACAAGCAGCGTCTGAAGGCCGAGGAGAAAAAAAGCGGCTCAAAGGAGGCTATGCAAATCGGCAAGGCCTTTATCAAGGGCAGAGGCGTTATTTTATGCGTGATGGAGCCGAATTTTCTGATGGGCTCGATGGGCTATGTGGTCGGGGAAAAGCTCTGCGCGGCGGTTGACAAGGCCATAGAGGAAAAACTTCCCTTGGTGGCGGTTTGCTGTTCCGGCGGGGCGAGAATGCACGAGGGTGTGGTATCACTCGGGCAGATGGCCAAGACCTCCGCTGCGCTGGCAAAATTCGACGAAGCCGGAGGCCTTTACATTGCGGTTCTGACAGACCCGACGACGGGGGGCGTGACGGCGAGCTTTGCGATGTTGGGGGACTGCCTGATAGCCGAGCCGGGTGCCTTGATTGGCTTTGCCGGACCGCGAACAATTGCCGAGACGATAAAGGTAGAGCTTCCCGAAGGGTTCCAGACGGCTGAATTTATGCTCGAACACGGCTTCGTTGATATGATTGTGGGCCGCAAGGACCTGCGAAGCGAAATCGCCCGCCTCATAGACTACTGCCAAAAGTAGACAACGTTGTTTTGGCGTATCGCTGATAGCGGCAAAACTTCTCTTTCACTTATAGCCAAATATTCTTATAATCCCAGCTTGGAATCTATTTTTGAGTTGATATGGGCTATTTTCGCCAAAATATTGAAAGGGCCGAAGGTTACCAGCCGGGTATTCAGCCCAAGCGGACGGACGTGGTAAAGCTGAACACCAATGAGAATCCCTATCCGCCCTCGCCTGCCGTGGCCGATGTAATCAAGAACATCTCGCAAGAGCAGGTCCGCCGATACCCCGACCCGATCAGCAGCACTTTCCGAGAGGCTGCGGCCCAGGTCAACGAGGTCGGCCCAGATTATATTATTTGCTGTAATGGCGGAGACGAGCTGCTGAAGATTGCTTTGCAGGCTTTTTGTGATGAAAGTCGCCCCGTGGCATATCCGGTCCCGACCTATTCGCTTTATCCGGTGTTGGCCAATCTGCAGAACTGCGGGGCGATTGAGGTCCCGTTCGACAGCGAGTTTGACCTGCCGGCTGAGTTAGCTGATACCGGCGCCGCCTTGACCATCGTCTGCAATCCGAATGCCCCTACAGGCAGTTTTGTAAACGTTGACGAGCTGGCCGCATTGGCGGGTGAGCTTGCCGGTGTGTTATTGGTCGACGAGGCTTATGTGGACTTTGGCGAGGACAACTGCGCGGGCCTGGTTAAGGATTTTGATAATGTGATAATCCTTCGGTCAATGAGCAAAGGCTACTCTCTCGCAGGGATTCGTTTCGGCTATGGTATTGCCCGGCCGGGCCTGATACAGGGTCTGATGAAAGTCAAGGATTCCTACAACGTTGATTCGGTTGCAATCGCCGCCGCCACCGCCGCAATAAAGGACCGAAAGTATTTCAAAGAAACAATCAAGAAAGTAAAAGCGGAACGCAAAAGACTAACCGACCGGCTCAGAGACCTCGGTTTTGACGTACCCGACAGCAGCGCCAATTTTATTCTGGCAGAATGCAGCAACACCAAAGCAGCAGAGGTTTATGAGAAACTGGTAAAGCGAAACATCTACGTCAGATACTTCGCTTATCCTAAGCTTGAGGATAAATTGAGAATTACTGTTGGCACAGATGAGCAAAATGATAAACTGATTTCCGCCTTGAAACAGATTTTATCAGAATAAGGGATTTCTTATGGAAGCAAGGACCGCCAAAAGCCACAGACAGACCAAAGAGACCGACATTGCCATCGAGCTTAATCTGGACGGCGTCGGTAAATACGAAATCGATACCGGTATAGGCTTCTTAGACCACATGCTCACACACCTTAGCAAGCACAGCAAGAGCGACTTGGTCGTGAAGGCCAAAGGAGATTTACAGACCGACGCCCACCATACGGTTGAAGATATAGGAATATGCCTCGGCGAGTGTCTGACAGAGGCGCTCGGCGATAAGAAAGGTATCGCCAGATACGGCCACAGTTCCGTGCCGATGGAAGAGACCATAGCCAATGTGTCTATTGATTTATCCGGCAGGCCGAGCTGTGTATATAATGCCGACTTTCGCACCGATAAAATCGGGGACTTCGATGTTGAATGCATAGAAGAGATGCTGCGGAGCTTTTCGAACGCCGGTAAGTTTAATCTGCATGTAAACGTGCCGTATGGCACGAACAGTCACCACATAGCCGAGGCGATTTTCAAGGCGCTTGCTCAGGCACTTGCCGGAGCGGTCGAAATTGTAGGCACCGACGTACCGAGCACAAAGGGGACATTGTGATAGAAGAGCATGACCACGAGTACCGAACCGGAATCGGCACGGATATCCACGGCGTGCTTGAGGGCAGAAAGCTGATGCTCGGCGGCGTGCTTATTCCCGACCAGGACGGCCTGGCCGGTCACAGTGACGGGGATGTCGCGCTTCATGCGGTTATCGACGCTATGTTAGGTGCGGCGGCAATGGGTGATATAGGGACATTATTTCCGGATACCGACCCGAAGTTCAAAAACGCCGACAGTAAGGGGCTTTTGCTTGACGTCAAAGAACGCTTAGAGCAGAAACGCTGGGAGATTGTCAATGTTGACTTGACGATACATGCCGAGGAGGTGCGACTGGGCCCATTCAAGGCCCAGATAAAAAGGTGTATCGCGAGTCTTCTGGGGCTCGATTTTACAGCAATGAATGTCAAGGCGAAAACGAACGAGGGACTTGGCGATATAGGCGCCGGCGAGGCGATGGCTGCGACGGCGGTAATTCTTTTGAAAAGAAAGTACAAGAGGACACTTTAACGAGGTAGTTTGTTCGAGGTCTTTGCAGATGAAACTGAAGCTTTATAACAGCCTGACGCGAACGAAAGAGGAATTTAAGCCCTTGAAGAAGGGTCTGGTCGGGGTATATGTGTGTGGGCCGACCGTGTACGGACACGCGCATTTGGGACATGCCAAAAGCTATGTGAGCTTTGACATCCTGGTTCGGTATCTGCGGTACCTACAGTATAGTGTCACGTACGTTCAGAACATAACGGACGTGGGGCATTTGACGGATGATGCAGATGAGGGCGAAGATAAGGTAGGCGAAGCCGCCAGGAGAGAGAAGAAGCATCCGATGGCGCTGGCTGAGTCATATACGAGGAGCTATTTTGAGGATATGGACAGGTTGAACTGTGTTCGGCCGGATATCAGCCCGCGAGCGAGCGGTCATATTATAGAGCAGATAGAATTGGTAAAAACACTTTTGGAAAAAGACTATGCCTACGAGGTCAACGGCTCGGTGTATTTCGATGTCTCGAAATTCGCCGATTATGGCAAACTCTCGGGCAGGAACGTCGAAGATATGCAGGCTGGCGCCCGTGTAGAGGTTTCGCCGGACAAAAAAAATCCTGCGGACTTCGCCCTTTGGAAGAAGGCCGAGCCCAATCATATTATGCAGTGGCCGAGTCCTTGGGGGGCCGGTTTTCCGGGCTGGCATCTGGAGTGCTCCGTAATGAGCATGAAATATCTCGGCAAGACCATAGACATACACGGAGGTGGGCTGGAAAACCAGTTCCCCCATCACGAGTGTGAAATTGCCCAGTCGCAGGCGGCCAATGGCGTGCAGTTCGTTCGATACTGGCTGCACAATAATATGGTCACCGTCGACGGCCAGAAGATGGGTAAAAGCCTGAATAATTTTATTACGCTCAAACAGGCCTTCTCCGGAGCTCACGAGAGACTGACCAAGCAATATGACCCAATCGCGGTCAGGCAGCTGATTTTAAACAGCCACTACAGGAGCCCTTTGGATTTCAGCGATGCAGCACTTTTTGCAGCGCACAGTGGGCACGAAAAACTGACCGAAACAGTCAAGGCAGTCAGAAAAAGAATGTTGCAGGCACCCAAAGGTCCAATTGAGACGAAACTGGCAAAGCAGCTAAAGCAGTTCAGGGAAAAATTCGAGGCGGCGATGAACGATGATTTAAACACTTCTGTGGCACTTTCCGTGTTGTTTGAACTTGTCAGAGTCGCCAACCAGCTCCTTGACGAGAACACGACCGACCAGACCTTAAGTGCAATCGATGCCTTGTTTGGCCGACTGGGAGACGATGTTCTCGGAATTGTCAAGCATCAATATCAGGAGCAGGCTCCGGATGCCGATGAGATGATAGAGAAGCTGGTGAGACTTTGGATTACACGACGAGACGAAGCTCGCAGAAACAGAGATTTCGCGTTGGCCGACGGAACTCGTGCCGAGCTTGATAACATCGGTATCGTCCTTCAAGACGGGCCGGATGGAACCACTACTTGGAGGAGGAAATGAGGATACTGGGTATTGACCCGGGTTTGCAGGTATGCGGATACGGCTGTTTGGAGACGGCTGCAGACAAAGACAGCCTGGTTGAGGCTGGTGTTATCCAAACGGATGACGCCCAGCCGATGGAGGTCAGGCTCAACCAGATTGCCGAGGACGCCGGCTCGCTGCTGGAAAGGTTCAGCCCCCAGGTCGTCGCGGTCGAAGAATTATACTCGCATTACGCACATCCGAAAACGGCGATATTGATGGGACACGCAAGGGGCGTTATACTAGCCAAGTGCGCAGAAGCGGGCGCTGAGGTCAAAAGCTTCAGTGCAACGCGTATAAAAAAATCGCTCACCGGCAACGGCAGGGCCTCGAAAGAGCAGGTTCAAAGAACTATTCAAACGCTTCTGTCCCTGCCACAGGTGCCTGAGCCGGCCGACGTGGCCGATGCGATAGCGGCGGCGATGTGTTGCGCAAATTCAATGGTGACATTAAAGAGCAGGCTGTGATAGCCAGGATTGAAGGAAAACTTGTCAAGCTCGATTCCGATAGCGCTCTGGTGCAGGTCGGGCCGGTCGGTTACGAGGTGATGCTGCCGAGTTATTGTGTAAGTGCCCTGTCCGACAAAATCGGCTCGGATATTAGTCTATGCACGAT
The DNA here is from genome assembly GCA_020350405.1 of Planctomycetota bacterium. Classification (GTDB taxonomy): domain Bacteria; phylum Planctomycetota; class Phycisphaerae; order Sedimentisphaerales; family Anaerobacaceae. The sequence goes on along the minus strand of CP070715.1, from coordinate 2,158,224 downwards.
GGAATACTACGAGGGCACGCCGGGCGGCGGCTCCTTTGTGCCGAGAATGGTAGGCTTCCTAAGTTCCGGCGAGAGGGACTTTTTCACCAAGTTTACCAGCGTCAAGGGCATAGGCATAAAAAAGGGCCTGCGGTCGCTGAGCGTTCCGATAGCCACTATAGCGGCCGCGATAGAGGACGGCGACGACAAGATGTTGATGTCACTTGACGGCGTGGGAAAGAGAATGGCACAGCAGATTATTGCTGAACTGCGCGGCAAGCTGCGTCACTTTGCGGTTGGAGCAGAGGCCCCCCGGGCCGCCGAGCCGAGATTCAAGCCCTTCCAGGCGGAGGCGTTGGAGATTCTCATTGCCTGGGGCGAGAAGAGAAACGACTCGATTGAGCTTATCGAGCTGGCCTGTCGGAGACACCCGGACGTAACCTCGGCTGAGGAGCTGGTACCTCTGGTGTACAGACTAAAGCAGGGAGTAGAAGTGTAGTTCAATGTTCAAAGTTAATGTTGATTGATTATGGCGATAGGCAGAGTTATAAGTGGCCAGTCACTGACAGAGGCGGAAGAGAACTTTAATGTTTCGCTCCGGCCGAAGACCCTGGACGAATGCGTCGGCCAGTGCAGGACAATCGAGAAACTCCTGATTGCCATACAAGCCGCCAAGCAGCGGGCCGAGCCTCTGGAGCACATACTGTTTTACGGCCCGCCCGGCCTCGGCAAGACCACGCTCGCCCACGTCGTGGCGAACGAGATGGGCGCCAGAATCCGCTGCTCATCAGGCCCGGCCCTGGGAAAGGCCGGTGACGTGATGGGCCTTTTGAGCAACATCAATACCGGCGATGTACTTTTTATCGATGAGGTCCACCGGCTCAGCACACCGGTTGAAGAGTTCATTTATCCCGCGATGGAGGAATTCAAAGTTGACTTTACCGTTGACAGCGGCCTGCACGCCAAGACCATCAATTTCCCCCTGAAGCGTTTTACCCTGATTGGCGCCACGACACGGGCGGGCCTGTTAAGTGCCCCCCTTCGCGGCCGATTCGGAATGTTGTATCATCTGGATTTCTACAACAGCGATGAGTTGACCGCGATTCTGGAAAGGTCGGCGAGACTGCTGGACCTGAAATGTGAGGACCAGACCCTAAAATTGATTGCGGGCAGGTCCCGCGGTGCGCCTCGGGTGGCGAACCGGCTGCTAAAGCGAGTACGAGACTATGCGCAGGTCAAGGGTAAGGGCCTGCTCAGTGCAAAGATAGTCGAAAGCGCGCTGAAGATGGAGCAGTTTGATTCGCTTGGCCTGGACGAGCTGGACTG
>CP070715.1:2119412-2156819 GCA_020350405.1 Planctomycetota bacterium | reverse complement strand
GGCTATACTCGAATTACTCTACGCCACCGGCCTCCGCGCCAGTGAGCTGGCCCACCTGAAAATATCCGATTTGAACATCGATATTGGCTATGTACGATGCCTGGGCAAGGGTAACAGGGAACGCATAATACCGGTTGGCAAAGCTGCGCTCGCGGCTACGATCGAGTACCTCGCAGACCTGCGGCCGAAATTGGCCAAGCCCGAAAGCGGCGATTTTCTGCTGCTGTCTCGAACAGGCCAGCCTATGAGTCGTATTGAGATTTGGAGATTAATCAAGAAATACGCGATTCGTGCAGGTATGCCCAGAAATCTGACAGTTCATACACTGAGACACTGCTTTGCGACGCATCTGTTGGCTGGCGGTGCGGATTTGAGAAGCGTCCAGGAGATGCTCGGCCACGTCGACATTGCCACTACCCAGATTTACACACATGTTGACCAGGAAAGGTTGCGCCGGATTCACAAGAAATTCCACCCAAGGCCGTGATTCCCATGCGCCAGGGCTGCTCGCGAATGGTGAAGATACTTTTTGGCGGAGTGGTGCGCTACTATTGCAAATAAGCAATAGGCGGTTGACTTCTGTGGAGTTTGGTGGTTATTATGACGATAGCTAAATTTAGAAGGGGTCTCGCTGAGAGACCGCGAAATGGCAGGGCAAGTAAATCACAGCAGGCGATTGTCGCAGCCCGTAGAATGAAACAAGTAAGGTTCTGTGTAAGGTCATCATAATGCGTGCAAAGTGGTTTTGTCTGACAATATTACTCTTGCTTATAGGCTGTGAGCAGGCTCAAGTCGGGCCGGAGAAACCTGCCTTTCCGGTTGATGAAACAATCGCTGAGGCCGAGTTCAGCAGGCAGTTGAAAATCAACAGGGAAGGCTTGTTTAAAGGTTCCACGGACCAGATACGCATCGATGCCGCAACTGTGATGTTGTTCAGCGAGGATCCGCTGGCCAGGAAAATCCTGCTTGACGCACTACGGCAATCCGAGAATCTGGGTGCACGCGTCGCTGTGTGCAAGGCGCTGAGTCAGGCCAGGGCAGAGCAAAAAGTTGTAGCCAATAAGGAAGACTTTATTGCGCCGCTGTTTGATATCTTGACCACAGAGGTCGACGATAGTGCCAAATTTGCCGCGGAGGCAATGCTGATTTTTGAATATGACCAGATATCCAAGCGACTTGAGGGTATGGTTACAGACCCCTCACTGCCCGTCGAAGCCAGATTGAATGCAATATATGCTCTGAGACTTCAGCCCGATATGAGGGCCATCTTTAAGCTCATTGACCGGCTTGATGATTCTGATGAACAGGTAGCCGCAGAGGCGGAGAAAGCGCTGCGCTTTCTTGGCACACCGATAGGCAAGGACGCCGAAGCTCGGGAGCAAATCAGAAGCGAACTTAAACGCAGAGGTAGAGACGAGTTCTTCAGGGATTTGTTAATTCGCCAAGAAGCAAAGATGCGAGACCTGCAGGGTGAAAGGGACCGGTGGCGAGAAGAGTATCTGTCCGCATCGGGCAGAATATATGATGGTATCAGCGATGATGCAGCCAGAGGTGTATTTTTGGCCGAGAGTTTGGCTAGTTCGGAAGCGGCGGTGAGATTGTGGGCGTTGGAGAAGGTTTCTCAATGGCGGGTAGGAACGAAATCAAGGTTGCCAGCTGAACTTGGGCCACTTTTGGTGAATTTGATTTCGGACCCCGATAGGGACGTTCGGCTAAAAGCGGCCAAGCTGCTGTCTTTAATGGGGGAGTTGGATTCGGCCCGGCGGTTGCTGGAGCAACTTGAAGTCGAGCAGAACGATGAGATTAAAACGGAGCTGTTCGTTGCGCTTGGCTGGGCGTGCTACTATGCATTTTTGCCTAATTCCGAAATCAGGGTTCCCGAGGAGGTGAGAAAACAGACCCTTGGATGGGCGACAAAGTATCTTCTGGACGAGAACATTGAGAAGGCCCAAAAGGGCGCGGAGGTTGTAAAAAAGCTGCTCGAGCAGGATGGATTAGCTTCGGCTGAGGTTGACAGATATCTTAGTTTGCTTGCGAAGAGATACAAACAGGAAAGAGGTAGGGCAGAAGGCAGCCTGCGCGGAGAGTTGCTTAGTGCGATGGCCGGATTGTGCGCACAAAGCGTTTACAGAGCTGAAGCAGCTAAGATTTTTAAGCCCCTATTTGAAGAGGCCCTGCGTGATGAGGCAAATTTGGTCAGGGAAGCCGCGGTGGATGGGCTTATCTACATTGACAAAGCAAGGGCGGTGAAAATATTGAGGAAAGATTTCGTCAATGACAGCAGCATAGCAGTAAGAAAGAAGCTGATAGACCTTGCCGGTGAAGTTGGCGGCCAGGAGGATTTGGTCTGGCTGGCAGAGAAGGTAGGGTCAACCGCTGAAAGCGAGCCGGCCTGGCAGGCGATGCTAAAAATATTCAAAGGCTCTGATGCCGCGGTACTGGATGAATGGACAGGCAGGCTCGACTCGCAGGGCACAAAAGCCAAGCTGTCTGATGAGCAGAGGATATCTTTTCTTGAGATGGCAGAGCGAAAGGCTGTCGCCGAGAATAAGGCGGAAATGCTCAAGAGTGTCAGGGAGCGGTTGGCGAGACTGTATGCTAGAAGCGGTAAATTTGAGCAGGCGGCAGAATATTTGGGGATGCTGCGTCAAGTAGCCCACTCAGCCGAGGAGAAAGAGGCAATTTTAGCTGAACTGCTGGAGGTGTATCTGAGATGGCCAAATGTGGAAGGCGCGAGCCAGTTGGTGGATAATTGCTTGCTGGAGAAGGACTTAGGGCCTAACAACGTGATAGTGCTTTCAATTGAGAACTATTTTGCCGAGCCTCCTGCAACATCTGACCCCAGCGCGATATTGGAGGTACTTGTTGAGATAAGAACCTCCGAGAGCAGACCGATGTGGGCCGAGCAGCTGCAGCGCTGGCGCAGACGTTTCGGACAGACTCAAGATGCGGCTAAGTCCGGGGCCGGTAGTAATTAACACATATATTTGGTTTGTTGTCGGCGGGTGATTTGTAGGTGTGGTAGGGCGGTGAGGCTGGTTTTGATGTGATTTTTTGGAAAAAAATCAAAATTTTTTGTTTTTTTGAATTTTTTTGCATTTTTTCGTGTTTTTTGTGTTTGCAATCATAGTACCATCTTTGTACACTGTTGGTTTTATATTTAAAAACTATTGGCAGTTTGGAGTCCCTGCGCTGTTCCTACAGAGTGTTTAGCTTGATAGACCAGGGTAGCGCGTTTGTTGCAGCTTTAAAGGGAGCAGGTGGAAATACTGTTGCGTTGTTTTGAATCACCGCAAATAAGGCGGCGAGCGGCATGTTCGGAAATCGCTGCTGTAGCTCAGTGGTAGAGCGCGTCCTTGGTAAGGACGAGGTCATGGGTTCAAGCCCCATCAGCAGCTAAATGCAAGCAGGTCAGGCTGAGATAACTTGGGAGTACTTATTGAAAGTCTTGGCTGTGGGTTGGTTATAAAGGATTAAAGACGGTTTTTTTAAAATCGGGTAGACAGCAAAGTAATTAGTGACCCGGCAGATTGGAGGTTTGTAGTAAGATGGCTAAGGCGGTATATGAGCGGGTAAAACCACATATCAATATTGGAACTATCGGTCATGTTGACCACGGCAAGACGACGCTGACGGCTGCAATCACAATGCGGCTGGTAAGCAAAGCCGGTACGGGTAAGGTCAAGAAGTTTGAAGACATTGACAATGCTCCGGAGGAGAAGGCGCGTGGCCTTACGATAAATACTGCGCACGTGGAGTACGAGACTGACAAACGCCATTATGCCCATGTTGATTGTCCGGGGCACGCCGATTATATCAAGAATATGATTACCGGAGCAGCTCAGATGGATGGAGCTATTCTGGTAGTGGCGGCCAGCGACGGCCCTATGCCTCAGACCCGTGAACACATTCTTCTTGCTCGTCAGGTCAATGTGCCCAAGATAGTGGTCTTTCTGAACAAAGTGGACCAGGTTGATGATCCTGAGCTGCTGGAATTAGTTGAACTGGAGATAAGAGAGCTGCTGAATAAATATGAATTCCCCGGCGACAAGATTCCTATTATTAAAGGTTCGGCTTTAGCGGCGATGGAGAGCGAGGGTAAAGATGATGAGGCCTGCAAGTGCATTGATGAGTTGATGGATGCTGTCGATGATTACCTGCCGGTTCCTGAACGTGATGTTGACAAGTCGTTCCTTATGCCTGTTGAGGATGTTTTCAGCATCAAAGGCCGCGGCACGGTAGGTACAGGCAGAGTTGAGCGTGGCAAGATTCGAGTGGGCCAGGAGGTCGAGGTAGTTGGACTTTCGAAGGAGACGCGCAAAACGGTTGTTACGGGTGTAGAGATGTTTAATAAAACGCTTGATGAAGGGCAAGCTGGTGATAACATCGGCTTGCTTTTGCGCGGTGTTGAAAAGAAAGAGTTAGAGCGAGGCCAGGTTGTTGCAGAACCCGGCAGTATTACTCCCCATACCAAGTTTCATGCGGAAGTGTATGTTCTGACCAAGGAAGAAGGTGGCCGCCACACACCGTTTTTCCCAGGTTACAAGCCGCAGTTTTATTTCAGGACGACCGACGTCACCGGTTCAGTTCATGCGCTTATGAGCAGAGAAGGTAAGAGTGCGGAGATGTGTATGCCGGGCGATAATATTACTATGGAAGTAGGTATTATTGCCCCGATAGCGATGGAGGAAGGTCTTCGCTTTGCTATTCGTGAAGGCGGTCGGACGGTTGGCGCAGGTGTGGTAACCAAGATAGTTGAATAAGCATATCTTTGAATAGCTGTTGAACTCCACGAGCGTTAAAAGAAAGGGTGCTTGTGTCAGCCGGGTCTGGGCTGGTCGGATGTACCTGGAGGGCAAGTAGGTGTTTTTCAGGTGAGCGAACCTGGTTGGTGTGGATAGGTTTTTATGGCTAAAAAGAAGAGCAAAAGGGAGTATGTCTGGCTTGAGTGTAAGCAGTGCGGGCAAAGGAATTACCGCACGAGTGTTAGTGTGGCAGAAGGTACGCCCAAATTGGAATTAAAGAAGTTTTGTAAAAACGAACGTATGCATGTTGTTCATAAGATACGGCGTAAATAGAACCAACCCGACCTTCTGGTGGTAAGAAAGAAGGTATAGGCCAGTAGCTCAATTGGCAGAGCGTCGGTCTCCAAAACCGAAGGTTGGGGGTTCGATTCCCTCCTGGCCTGTTTTGTGAGAGCCGGTTGTCGATAAAGAATTGAAGAGTCGCGAGTCGAAAAAGGCTGGTTTATTATGGTTTTTGATATTTATAAGCGTGGTCAGGGCAAGTACACAAGGCTCTATAGTGCCTTTGGGGCAGCGATCGTTGCAGTATTAGGTTGTCTTCAGCTTTATAAAAAGTTGGAAGGCACTGATTTGGGATTGTGGGTAAAGACCATGGTTCCCGCGGGTTTGTTTGTTGGCTTGAGCCTTTTGATTTTCTGGTTGGCTAATAAACCATCCGTTGCGGATTTTATGGTCGCCGCTGAAGGTGAAATGAAAAAGGTCAGCTGGTCTAGCAGGAAGGAAATAGCGGTTTCGACATTTATCGTTATTATGGTTGTGATTCTTATGGCAGTGCTTCTGGGAATCACAGATTTAGTGTTCCAGGTGTTTTTTGGATGGCTTCTGCGATCGGAGTTTAGCGTATAGGAAAGGAAACTCAATCCTGTCTGCTAATGAGAGGCATTAGTATGCGATGGTACGTCTTACGAGTTGCGGCAAATAAAGAAGAGCAGGTTAAAGAGGCCCTTTCGCAAAAGGTGCAGAGAGAGGATATGGGTGGTGTTGTGGGCAGGATAGAGGTTCCGGTTGAGCAGATTAAGCGTATCAGAAGCGGCAGACAAACGGTTCACAAGCGAAAGCTCTATCCCGGCTATGTTTTTATGGAAGTAGAGCCCACGGATGATGGCAGAGTCCCGGAAAAGGCATGGTTTATCATCAAGGAGACTTCGGGAGTAGGTGATTTTATTGGCACGGAAGGGGTCCCCACACCGATGCGGGACACGGATGTGGCCAAGATGCTTTTGGAGGCGGAGAAGCCGGAGGAGGCACCAAGCATCAAGGTCGAGTTTAAGAAAGGTGATTTGATAAAAATTCGGGAAGGCGCCTTTGAGAACTTTGAAGGTGTGGTCGAGTCGATCGATGAGGAGCGGGGGATTGTGAAAGTGATTGTTACGATATTCGGGCGGAGTACTCCGCTGGATATAGAGTATTGGCAGATTGAAAAATTGTAAGTCAGGTCTTGTCGCGTTTGTGTAGGGCAATATACCAGCTGCAGGTGGAGTAATGGCCAAAGAAGTAGTGGCGAAGATTAAATTGCAGGCACGGGGCGGGCAGGCGACTCCGGCCCCGCCGATAGGACCTGCTTTGGGTCAGCACGGTATCAATATCGGCCAGTTCGTTTCACAGTTCAATGAACGAACCAAAGAGCTCAACGGTACAATTGTGCCGGTTGTAATAACCTTCTTTAAGGACAAGAGCTTTACCTTTGAGGTCAAAAGTCCGCCGGCGGCGGTTCTGCTGAAGCAGGCCGCGGACCTTGCGAAGGGAAGCGGTGTCCCGAATAAGGAAAAGGTAGGCCAAATTACTTCCGAGCGACTGCGTAAAATTGCCGAGACCAAGTTCAAGGATTTGAATGCGTATGATTTGGAAGGCGCCGAGAAAATTATTGCAGGAACCGCCCGAAGTATGGGTATAGAGATAATTGATAGCGGATAAATTAGGCGGCCGGTTGAAAGTGTCTTTATGGTAGTTAGGAGTAAAAGGTACAAACAGGAATCGCAGCAGCTAAGTAAAGAGCTGATGAGTTTGGCCGAGGCGGTTGAAAAAATCAAGTTGTTCAACTCGGTTAAATTTGACCAGAGCATAGAATGCGTACTGCAATTGGGCATCGACCCCAAACAGGCCGACCAGCTGGTCCGCGGGTCAGTGTCTTTGCCTCACGGGATAGGTAAGCAGAAAAAGGTTGTCGCTTTCTGCGAGGACTCGGATGTTGAAGCCGTGCGGGCGGCTGGTGCTGTTGAGGCCGGCTGCGATGATCTGATAAAAAAGGTTTCTGATGGCTGGCTGGATTTCGATGTGGCTATCGCCTCGCCAAAAGTGATGAGCAAGGTGGGCAAGCTTGGTCGAGTTCTCGGACCGCTGGGTAAGATGCCTACGCCTAAAAACGGGACGGTGACCGCGGATGTGGCGACCGCCGTAGCTGAATTTGCTGCCGGCAAAGTCGAATTTAAGAATGACGCGGGAGGTAATGTTCACGTAGTAGTCGGCAAGCAGAGCTTCGGGGCTGCTGAACTAATCGACAATATCGAGGCTTTTCTCTCGCATATAAACAAGATCAGGCCACCCGCGGCCAAAGGAGCTTTCATAAAAAAAATGTGTTTATCTGCGACAATGAGCCCCAGCATAGCGGTCAATGTTTAAGAAAAGAGTTTCTGTTCGGAGTTTAGCGATTAGCTGAAAGTCAAGATCTGTTAAAAAAGGGTTTCAACGCCGTTTACTGTGTTTGGTGGCGTACTGTTGAGAGCAATAAGATGAGTAAATACATAAAAGAATTACTCCAGTTGGAACTGGAAAAGAAAATTGCCAGCGAGAATATAAAGGATTTTTTGGTTGTCAGTACCAGAGGCGTCGGCGGTGTTGACAATAATCTGATGCGTGGTGAGCTGAGAGAAAAAGGCATCAGATTATCGATAGTGAAGAATTCGCTGTTCATAAAAGCTCTGCGGAATTGCCTTATGGAGCCGGCAGTGGTTCTTTTCAGCGGGCCCTGTGCTGTTGCTTACGGCGGCGACAGCATAGTCGACGTTGCTAAAGAAATGGTTGAGTGGGGCGAGAAGGTTCCGGTGATAGAGATTAAAGGCGGTTTTCTGGATGGCTCGGTATTAGACGCGGAGGCGGCGAAAGGGCTTGCAAAAATGCCTACGCGGGGGGAACTGCAAGGTGTGCTTGCTGGCTTGGTGAACTCGCCTTCGGGCAGGTTAGCTGCCACTTTAAAAACTGCTGGAGGTATCATCGCAGGTTGTATAGAGGCTGTCATAGAAAGGTGCGAAAAGCAGGCGGCCTAAGTAAAAGTAAAAGCTCAAAGGTGCAAAGGAATCCCACATTCGTGGGAATAGCAAAAAGGAGAGATTGAAAAACCAAGGATTATGTTGCTTGTATGGTTGCCCCCTCTCTTTGGTAATGGGGTTAAACGAAACGGTGGAGTTTCGGCTACCATCAAGCCTTTGCTGATAGGAGTTAACAGAGATGGCGAAAGAGCAAGAAAAGGAAACCAAAGGATCGGAAAAAACGCAGGAAGCTAAGGAGGCACCGGAGGCCGAAAAGGCAAAGGAGCCTGAGCAGCCAAAGCAAACCAAGGAGAAGAAAGAAGTCAAAGAGGCCAAGAAAACCGAAGGAGCAAAGAAATGGAGCAGCGAGGTTAAGAAGCTTGGTGACAAGATAGTTGCGCTGACTTTGATGCAGGCCAAGGAGCTTGGCGATTACCTGAAGGAGGAATATGGTATTGAGCCGGCCACGGGCGGAGCCGTTATGATGGCCGGGCCAGCTGTGGCGGCAGGCGCAGCGGCTGAGGAAGCTGAAGAGAAGACCAGCTTTGACGTAATCCTCAAGGAAGTTGGTGACAAGAAGATTCAGGTTATCAAGGAAGTAAGGGCTTTGACCGCGCTTGGGTTGAAAGAGGCCAAGGACCTTGTAGATAGCGCTCCCAAACCGGTTAAGCAAGGCCTGAGCAAAGAGGAGGCTGAAGCCGCCCGGAAGCAGCTTGAGGCCGTAGGTGCGGTGGTTGAGTTAGCGTAAGGTTTGTGGTTATGGGTTATGAACTCGTAGTTTGTGAATGACGAAGGAGTTTGAGATGGTTGCCACGACCGTCCGTAATTTTGGAAAAGTCCGCGATGTAGTTGAGATTCCGGACTTGGTAGCCGTACAAAGAGAAAGTTACGCGTCCTTTTTGCAGAAAGACGTGGCACCAACCAGGAGAAAGGCCATTGGGCTTGAAGGTTTGTTCCGCGAGATATTTCCCATTGTAAACTACGACAAGACGATGCGTTTGGAATATCTGTATTATGAGCTGGAGAAACCACGTTATGCGCCCACTGAGTGCCGGCAATTACGGCTGACTTACGGGTATCCGCTAAGAATCTGTTGTAGATTGCATGTCAAGGAGGGTGAAGATTTAGCTGAGCAGTCAATATACCTTGGTGAGATGCCGGTTATGATAGGCGGCGGAGAGTTTATCATTAATGGTGCCGAGCGTGTCATAGTCAGCCAACTGCACCGAAGTCCCGGTGTTGATTTCCTCATCGAGAGCAAGGAGGGCGACAGGGTGTTGCACGGCGGCAGAATCATACCCGAAAGGGGAAGTTGGATAGAGATCGGCGTGACACGCAAGGATGTTCTGGTCGTAAAGATTGACCAATCCAGCAGGATACCGGCAACCCTTTTTCTACGAGCAATAGCGCCTGAGTACGGTACCAGTGAGCAAATCTTGCGGCTTTTTTATCCGACAAGAACTATTCCGGCTAACAAACTCACGCCCGCTATGTGGGCAGTCGGGCCAGTTGTAGACTCAGGGACCGGCGAAATCATTGTAAAAGCCGGCAGGCAAATCGGCGATAGGGTCTCTTTGATACAGCAAAGTGGTATAAAGAAACTCGAAGTTATCGAGCAAGCGCGCGATGCTATCATTTTAAACACACTTGCAGAGGATGACTGTCAAAGCCACGAGCAGGCGTTGTTAAAATTTTATATGAGATTGAGACCCGGCAATCCACCCAATGAGAAAAAGGCACGGACCTTCTTTACCGAGAAATTCTCTGATCCCAACCGCTACCGTCTGGGCAGAGTCGGCAGGTTCAGGTTGAATCGGAAGTTCGAGCAGACAGCAGATGAGGACGAGATGACGCTTAGACCTGAAGATTTCCTCAATACAATGAAGTACATAATTGCCTTACGCAATAACGAAGGGGCGGTTGACGATATTGACCATTTGGGCAACAGAAGATTGCGTACGATTGACGAGCTGGCATCTGATGAAATCAGAAAGGGGCTGCTAAAACTTCGCAAGACCGTCCAGGAACGGATGAGTTTAAAAAGGGAAATTGATGAATCGATGCGCATAGCAGACCTGGTGAATTCCAAGAGTGTATCGAGCAGTATTAATTATTTCTTCGGCCGCGGTGAGTTGAGCCAGATTGTCGATCAGACCAATGCTTTAAGTCAGTTGACCCATGAAAGACGCCTGTCGGCTCTTGGTCCGGGCGGGCTGAACAGGCGTCGGGCGGGATTTGAGGTGCGGGATGTGCATATCAGTCATTATGGGAGAGTGTGCCCTATTGAAACGCCGGAGGGTACGAATATTGGGTTGATTGCGTCGTTAGCGATATTTGCAACGGTGGACGAGTACGGGTTTTTGCTTACACCGTACTGTAAAGTCAAGGGTGGTAAAGTCACCGACGAGGTGGACTATTTGCGCGCTGACGAGGATATGACGGCAATTATTGCGGCGCCGAGTATAGTCGATCCCGAAACGGGCGGTATTCAGGAGGGCATGGTCTTGGCCATGAAGGGCGGTGAATTGGCACAGGTCTCGAGTGATGACGTTGACTACGTTGATGTCTCCGCCAAGCAGATCGTGGGTGTTTCAGCTTCGCTTATCCCGTTTTTGGAGCACGACGATGCTAACCGGGCGTTGATGGGTTCGAATATGCAACGTCAAGCCGTTCCGCTTCTAAAAACCGAGCCACCTTTGGTCGGTACCGGTATGGAGGAGGTGGTTGGTCGAAATTCAAGTATGGTCGTGCGGGCGGTGACCGGCGGTGTCGTGACGGCGGTGGACGCCACCAAAATAGTCATAAATCATACCGACGAATATAAACTTGCCAAGTTTGTCGGGTTGAACGAGAGGACCTGTCTGAATCAAGAGCCGATCGTTCGACTCGGGGACAAAGTTCAGAAAGGCCAGATTATTGCAGACGGCGGGGGCGCTGCGGACGGCGTGTTGGCCCTTGGCAAGAATGTGCTTGTGGGTTTTGTCTCTTTTGACGGTTTTAACTTTGAGGATGCTATTATTATCAGTGAAAAACTTGTCAAGAATGACAGTTTCACGAGTATTCACATTGACGAATTCACAGCAGAAGTTCGTGAGACCCGTCTTGGAAGAGAAGAATTTACGTGTGATATCCCCAATGTCAGCGAGAGGGCGCTTCGAAACCTTGATGAGCATGGAGTAATCCGTGAGGGAACGAGAGTCTGCCCCGGTGATATTCTGGTGGGCAAGGTCGTGCCGAAGAGCAAGACCGAGCTTACGCCCGAAGAGAAGCTGCTGCACGCCATATTTGGAAGGGCGGGAGAGGACGTCAAAAATGACTCACTGGAACTGCCCAGCGGATATGAAGGAGTGGTGATAAAAACTGAGCGGTTCACCAGACGGGGGGCGGGTAGTGAGGAACAAAAAAAGGCTCTCAGGGCACAGATAAAACATTATGAGAGAGAAATGCGGGCCAAAGAGTGCCTTGTATTTAGGCAAATGATAAAGGCCGTTCATAAGAAATTCGATGTCAATATCGTCGATTCATCCACGCGACAGAAAGTCGGTGTCAGCGAAGATGATGAGGTTGTTTATGAGCAGATAGAGAACTTCGATATCAAGTGGGTCAAACCGGCGTCGGTCCGTGATGAAGTACAGAAAATCGCAGACAAATTCTGGAAGAAGATTGCGGAAATTCAGGAGGAAAAGAATCGCAGGATTGACAGTCTCAAGCATGGTGATGAGCTGGCCAGCGGTGTGCTGGAGATGGTAAAGGTTTACGTTGCGACCAAAAGGACGTTGTCAATCGGAGACAAGATGGCCGGGCGTCACGGCAACAAGGGTGTGATTGCCAAGATTATGGCCGAGGAGGATATGCCGTTCCTTGAAGACGGTACAAGTCTTGACATATTACTGAATCCTCTGGGGGTGCCGAGCCGAATGAACGTCGGTCAGATTTTGGAAACACATCTTGGCTGGGCTGCAAAGGTGTTAGGCTTTAGTGCTATTACGCCGGTTTTTGATGGTGCCACTGAAGCTGATATTCGGGAGCTTACTACCGAGGCGAATGAGCTTATGAGTCGGCGAAAGGCCGAACTGGAAGAAAACAAGCAAATGCCCCCCCATGATGAGTTTTTTGTGAATGTCCCACCTGCCTTGAAGACCCAATTGTACGATGGCAGGACAGGCGAGCCATTTGACCAGGCTGCCACCATAGGATGCATCTATATGATGAAACTGCATCATCTTGTTGATGACAAGATACATGCCAGGGCAACCGGGCCGTATAGCTTGATTACCCAGCAGCCGTTAGGTGGCAAGGCCAGGACCGGCGGACAGAGGTTCGGCGAGATGGAAGTTTGGGCTCTGGAGGGCTACGGAGCGGCTTATACCCTGCAAGAGATGCTGACGGTCAAGAGCGATGATGTCGAGGGTCGCACGAAAATTTATGAGTCAATGGTAAAAGGCGCAAATACGCTCGAGGCTGGTACCCCGCTTTCCTTCGACGTGTTGTGCAATGAGATAAGAGGATTGGGATTGAACATTCAGCTTGAAAAGAAACGCCTCGGAGGCGCTACGCTGTAAAATGATGACAAGTGAAAGTGCTGTGGATGAGAGGTGGTGAAGCTAAATACGACGGTTTTTGGTTTTAATCGACTTAAGGAGTTGACCTTAAATGTTAGCAAATATTTATGACCGCATTAATGACTATGGTTTGGTCAAGATTTCATTGGCGAGCCCCAACGATATTCGGAGCTGGTCTTTTGGCGAAGTGCGCAAGCCCGAGACCATCAATTATCGTACTTACAGGCCGGAGAAGGACGGGTTGTTCTGTGAGCGAATCTTCGGTCCTGAGCGGGATTGGGAGTGTGCTTGTGGAAAATACAAAGGCACCAAGTTCAAGGGAATCATCTGCGACCGCTGCGGAGTCAAGGTCACCCACAGTCGAGTTCGCCGCAAGCGAATGGGACATATCAATCTTGCAGCGCCAGTGGTGCACATATGGTTTTTCAAGGCTATACCAAACCATCTCGGCACTCTTTTGGCGATGAAGGCGGCGGACCTTGAGAAGATTGTTTACTTTCAAGATTATGTAGTTACTAGTTCGGGCCAAACCCCATTGAAAGTGGGCCAGTTGCTTAGCGAAGAAGAATACCGCGAGGCAACAAATAAATACGGCGGCTCGCTTAGGGCTTTAATGGGCGCCGAAGCTATCAAGGCTCTGTTGGCAAACCTTGACTTGAACACCTTGGGCAGGGAACTGAGGACTGCCATAGCCAAAACCAACAGCAAGCAGAAAATGAAGGATCTCACGAAACGTCTTAAAACAGTCAACGCAGTCAAAAGTAGCAATAACAAAGCTGAGTGGATGGTGCTCGAGGTTATTCCCGTCATTCCGCCGGATTTGCGTCCATTGGTGCTTCTTGAGAGCGGCAACTTTGCAACCAGCGACCTAAACGACCTTTACAGGCGAATTATCAACCGTAACAACCGTTTGAAGAAGCTAATGGACCTTAATGCCCCTGAGGTGATTATCCGGAATGAGAAAAGAATGCTGCAGCAGGCAGTCGATTCGCTGCTGGACAACGGCCGGTGCCGCAGACCGGTCTTGGGCAGTAACAATCGACCGTTGAAGAGTTTGACCGATATGATTAAGGGCAAGCAGGGCCGGTTCCGTGAAAACCTACTCGGCAAACGCGTGGACTACTCAGCACGTTCGGTGATTGTAGTGGGACCTAATCTTAAACTCTATCAGTGCGGTTTGCCGAAGAAGATAGCTCTGGAACTTTATCAGCCGTTCATTATTCGAAAACTCAAGCAGCACGGCCTTGCCGATACTATCAAAAGTGCCAAGAGAATAATCGAACGCCGGGATGAGCAGGTATGGGATATTCTGGAGGAGGTCATTCATCAGCATCCTGTTTTGCTCAACCGTGCGCCTACCCTGCATCGAATGGGTGTTCAGGCCTTCGAGCCGATTCTTGTGGAGGGCAACGCCATTATGCTTCACCCGTTGGCCTGCAAGGGTTTCAACGCCGACTTTGATGGTGACCAGATGGCGGTGCATTTGCCGCTGAGTATCGAGGCGCAGGCTGAAAGTCATACCTTGATGATGCCAACCAGCAATATTTTCTCGCCCGCCAATGGCGCTCCGATGGTTGGGCCTTCTCAGGATATGGTTATGGGCAACTATTATTTGACTTGTGCAGTCGAGGGCGAAAAAGGCGAGGGGATGGCGTTTCGAGACACCTTCGAGGCAATAATGGCTTATGAAATGGGAAAGATTAATTTGCATGCAAGGGTCAAAGTGCGGGTTAATAAGGGAATCGTTGGGGCAGGTGGCACAGAGGGCGAGGAAAAGTTGGGCCCCGGGCCACGCACTGAACGCAACACGCTGGTTGAGACAACAGCCGGCAGGTGCATATTTAACGACATGCTTTCTGAGGAGATGCCATTCTACAATATGACGATGTCCCAGAAGAGCTTAAGCCAGGTGATTAGTGATTGTTTCGACATGGCTGGCAGCGCCAAGACGGTGGATTTGCTTGACCAAATAAAGGATTTAGGCTTCAGATATGCCACGCTTGCGGGCTTGAGCTTTGGTATTACGGACCTGAAAATACCGGCGGCGAAAGAAAGAATTATCGATGAGACCGAAAAAAGGGTCACCAAAATCCATAAGAATTATCAGGCAGGTGTTCTGACAGAGGGTGAACGGTACAATCAGGTTATTGATGCGTGGACGCATGCCCGTGTGGCGGTTACCGGCGAGATGATGCGTGCCCTTAGAGAGGATACCAAAGAAGATGGCTCTCCGTACCTGAACCCGATATTCCTTATGAGTGATTCCGGCGCAAGAGGCAGCGTCGACCAGATTCAGCAGCTTGCAGGGATGCGGGCGTTGATGGCCAAGCCCAGCGGTGAGATTATCGAGACTCCAATCAAGTCAAATTTCCGGGAGGGCTTGACGGTTCTTGAGTACTTTAGTTCCACTCATGGGGCACGTAAGGGCTTGGCGGATACGGCCTTGAAGACAGCCAATTCCGGTTATCTCACCCGCAAACTAATCGACGTGGCCCAAAATGTTATTGTCACTGGGCACGACTGCGGGACACTACAGGGGATCACAAAAAGTACGGTCAGCAGGGGTGAACAGGTTGATGTTCCGCTTTCTCGGCTTATTGTTGGCCGAACCGCCAGAGACAATATTCGCAATCCGATCACTGACGAGATGATTGTTTCTGAGAACGAAGTTATCACACCCGAGGCGGCGGCAAAGGTCGAGGCTTTGGGGCTTGATGCCATAAGAGTCAGAAGTCCTCTAACCTGCGATAGTCCACTTGGTGTTTGTGCGAAGTGTTATGGATGGGATATGAGCACCGGTACTCTTGTCGAGCAAGGTTCAGCGGTTGGAATTGTTGCTGCACAGTCAATTGGTGAGCCCGGGACGCAATTGACACTGCGTACGTTTCATACCGGCGGTATCGCCGCTAGAGCCATCCTTGAACGCGAGCAGAGGGCTACACAGGCAGGAGCAATTCAGTATCGCGATATTAATGCGGTTTCCTTTAAGCAGGATGATGGCAGTGAGCAGACAGTAGCTCTCAAACGTAACGGCGAAATAGCTATTGTTGACGCAAAAAAACGAGAGCTCGACAAGTTCAAAGTGCCATATGGTGCTATTGTTTTGGTTGCGGACGGCCAGAAAGTCAAAGCCGGACTCAAACTCTTCGCGTGGGACCCGCACCGTACCCCAATTCTGGCGGAAGTGCCGGGTCTGATCCGCTTTGTGGATATTATAGAAGGCGAAACAATTCGACTTGAGGAAGAGCGAAAAGGTCAGATCGGCAGGCCCGTGGTAATCGAGCATAAAGGGGATACGCACCCGCAAATTATCATCGAAGATGCCAACGGAAAGATACTCGATGTTCATTATCTGCCTGCAGGAGCTAGGATTGAGGTTGCCGAAGGCCAGCAGGTGCAGGCTGGCCAATTGCTCGCCCATCAATCCAGAGCGACCGGCGGCACCCAGGATATTACGGGCGGCCTTCCGAGAGTAACCGAAGTGTTTGAGGCGCGAAAGCCCAAAGACCCATCGGCGATGGCGGAAATTAGTGGTCGGGTCGAATTGCGAAGTGATAAGCGCAAGGGTAAAATGACGGTTATAATTCGCTCCGAATCCGGAATGGAGAAAGAACACCACATTCCACGTGATAGGCACCTGAACGTTCACACAGGAGATATGACAGAGGCCGGAGACTCCTTAACAGATGGTCCGCTGGTGCCGCACGATATTTTGCGAATTAAAGGCGAAGAAGCATTGCAGAGATATTTAATTGGGGAAATTCAGAATGTCTACCGTTCACAAAATGTAAATATTAATGATAAACACATTGAGATTATCTGTTCCCAAATGATGCGCAAAGTTGAGATTGATTCTGTTGGTGACAGCTCATTTTTGCCGGGTGAGGTAGTTGATAAATTCACATTCCGAGGAGCGAACGAAAGATTGGCCAATAGTCTCAGGATTACCAAGGTTGGAGATGCGACGGATTTGTGTGAAGGGCAGATTGTCCACAAGGATGAGCTTGCCGATATCAACGACAGAATTGAAACGCTCGGTGGCACGCCTGCAAAGGGGAGAAAACCAAAGCCCGCAACTGCTAACACATTGCTTTTAGGCATAACAAAAGCTTCGCTGCAGTCCGACAGCTTCATCGCAGCGGCGAGCTTCCAGGAAACAACTAAGGTTTTGACTGAGGCTTCATTGTCTGGTACGATAGATAGGCTCCGCGGCCTGAAGGAAAACGTAATACTTGGTCACCTAATACCGGCCGGTACCGCTTTCAAGCCGCACCTGGACATTAAGGTCAAGCATCTTGCAGAAGCTCCCTTGCCAAAGGAATTTGCCGAAGTTAAAGAAGTTAAAGACGCAGAAGCTAGAGCAGAGGCCGCCATTAAAGAGGTCTTGGGAATTGATTAACAGATAGTGATTGGAAATCGAAAATTAAGGCGAAAGTGAGTTATGCCCACTATAAACCAGTTAGTTAGACGTCCAAGAGCAAAATCGAAGGGTCGGAAAAGGATATCTGAGATTAGCGGCTCCCCACAGAAGAGAGGCGTGTGTTTGATTGTGAGAACTCAAACCCCCAAGAAGCCGAACTCCGCTTTGCGAAAAATCGCCCGCGTCAGACTAACCAACGGCAAGGAGGTTACGGCCTACATACCAGGCATCGACCACAACCTACAGGAGCACAGCACGGTTGTGATTCGTGGCGGCCGGGTCAGGGATTTACCGGGTGTTAGGTATCATATTGTCCGCGGTGTACTTGATTGTGCCGGCGTTGCCAATCGCAAACAGGGCAGGAGTAAGTATGGTGCGAAAGGGACGAAGTAATATAGCGTCAGGCGTATCTTGCGCCGCGCAATGGTAAATGGTAATGATGGTGATAAAGACCAATGGCGAAAAAGTTTACTGCTTCAAGTGTCCAGTTAAAGCCGGACCCTGTATACAATAGTAAGCTGGTTTCAAAGTTTATCAACTGTTTGATGTGGACCGGCAAGAAAAGCGTTGCCCAGAAGGTTTTTAATGACGCTATGAATATTATATCCGAAAGGATGAAGGATGCCGCTGCATCGCCTGCTAAGGATGGTAAGCAGGGGTCTGTCGAAGCTATTGAAGTGTTTGAGACCGCCGTTAATAACGTAAAACCATTGCTTGAAGTTCGGAGCAAACGTGTCGGCGGAGCCAGCTATCAGGTTCCGATGCAGGTCAGACCCAAACGCCAGCAGTCTCTTGCCTTCAGGTGGATAATACAGTCGGCCCGGGCCAAAAAAGGCGAGCCTATGTCGGAGCGGTTGGCCTCCGAATTGATCGATGCTTATAATGGGCACGGTGGCGCGATGGCTACTCGGGAGAATGTACACAGAATGGCCGAAGCAAATAAGGCGTTCGCGCACTTTGCCTGGTAATAGCAGTCGTTTTTAACTGCCACGGTATGTTCGTTAACCGTGGCAGTTTTTTATTTATATTTAGAAAATGGCATACAACAAGGAACGAAAACCAAGCTTTAGATACTGATACGGATTTGTTTGATGCCGAGCAAGTTGGAAAAATTACGTAATATCGGGATTATGGCCCATATTGACGCCGGCAAGACAACGGTTACCGAGCGCATACTTTATTATACAGGCAAGACCTACAAGATGGGAGAAGTCCATGACGGCACAGCGGTAATGGATTTTATGGAAGAGGAGCAAAAAAGGGGAATTACGATTACCTCGGCCGCAACGAAGTGTCCTTGGAAGGAGTTTGAAATCAACCTTATCGACACGCCGGGACACATTGACTTTACCGCTGAGGTTGAAAGGTCGCTGCGCGTTCTCGATGGTGCGATAGCGGTGTTTGATGGCAGCGAAGGCGTACAGGCCCAAAGCGAGACTGTCTGGAGACAGGGGCAGAAATACGGCCTGCCCTGTCTTTGCTTTGTGAACAAGATGGATAAAATCGGCGCCGATTTCGAAATGACCATCCAAAGTATTTATGATAAACTCCTTGCTGATCCGATTGTGTTGCAGATTCCTATCGGGGCGGAAGATTCTTTTGAGGGGATAGTAGACCTGATAAAGATGCGGGCGCTTTTCTATAAGCCCGAGAAGCTGGGAGCGGTTTTTGAGGAGACCGAAATTCCGGCCGAATTGCGAGAAACGGCGGACCAGCAAAGAAAACGGATGATTGAGCTTGCGGCCGAGTACGACGAAGAGCTAATGGATGCCTACGTCCACGACAGGCCGATAGACACTGCAACGATTGATAACGCGATTAGAAAGGCAACATTGGCTAACAAGCTTCATCCAGTGTTTGTCGGTTCAGCCCTGAAATATATTGGGGTGCAGAGACTGCTTGATGCCGTTGTGGCATACCTTCCTTCACCGCTGGACAAACCTGACATAGTTGGCTGGGGCCGAGGACGTAAATCGACCGACAAGAAAAGGAAGATATCGGTCAGGTGTGACAGAGATGCCAGTCTGGTTGCTCTTGCATTTAAGATTACCAGTGATGTTCACGGGGATTTGCACTTTTTGAGAATTTACCAGGGAACATTGAAGTCAGGTACGAGAGTTTTAGACCTAAATCGCAACAAACGGGAAAATATAACCAGGATATTTGAGATGCACGCCGACGAGCGGAAGATATTGGACTCAGCGAGCGCCGGCGATATTGTAGCGGTGGTAGGCCTGAAAGAGACCCTTACAGGTGATACGATTTGCGATCCCAAACATCCTGTGTCTCTACCGAGTATTACATTTCCGGAAACCGTTATTAGCATGTCGATAGAACCCAGGAGTGGTACCGAAGCGGCAAAGTTGGCAAATGCTCTGGCCGCCTTGAGGCGCGAAGACCCAACTTTTGAGTGTAAAGTAGACAGCGAAACAGGCCAGACAATCATCAGTGGAATGGGCGAACTGCATTTGGAAATACTGGAGCACAAACTGACAAGAGAAAAGGGACTTAATGTCAGGGTCGGCAAGCCGAGGGTAGCCTATAAGGAGGCCATTTCCAAATTGTCGCGGGCCGAAGGCAGATTTGTGCGTCAAACAGGCGGTCACGGCCAATATGGACACGTGGTTTTGACGGTTGAGCCGCTGTTTACCGAAGACGGCCATTGGAGCCGTGATATTGAATTCGAGAGCAAAGTGGGTTCTGACAAGGTGCCGAAAGAGTATATCCCCGCTGTGGAAAGGGGAGCCAAAGATGCCCTAAACAGCGGTGTGTTGGCAGGCT
Organism: Planctomycetota bacterium; assembly: GCA_020350405.1. GTDB lineage: Bacteria > Planctomycetota > Phycisphaerae > Sedimentisphaerales > Anaerobacaceae. Next base: position 2,137,006 of record CP070715.1, on the reverse strand, counting down.
ATCCTGTTGTGGGAGTTAAAGTTACGTTAATTGACGGTTCGTTCCACTCGGTGGATTCTTCGGATTTGGCATTTGAACAGGCCACCGCTATCGCAGTGGAAAAAGCAGGCAAAAAGGCCGGGCCGGTGCTCCTTGAGCCGGTCATGAGGCTTCAGACAATCGTCCCCGAGGCCAATTTTGGGGCAGTACAGGGCGGTTTGCTTGGAAAAAGGGGCCTGATTACAGATTGCCGCGTCCATGGTAATATGCGTGTAATTGATGTCAGGGTGCCTCTGGCTGAAATGTTTGGGTATTCCAGCGAAATTAGAAGTGCGACAGCAGGTCGGGGGACCTTCACTATGGAGCCATTAAGCTACGAAAAGGTGCCGGAGCAGGTTGCAAAGGAAATTATCCTGTAAAAACAGCATTATTTTTTGTATTTGTAGGAAAATTTTTACCGACATCTTATTGACAGTAGTAGGTTTATGTGATATCTTAAGAGTTTTTCAGCCGTAGCGAGCATTGTCAAGGACGACCTTGCGTTTACGAGTTGGGCTGTTGCATATCTGCAAGGTAGTGGTCAGGGATGGTATATATAGGTACTCTGTGAGATTTAGGGGTACACCAAAGCCGATAAATGGCATTGGAAGGGTCACAAATTGGTCCGAACCCCAATTCTTTAAGGAAGGCGAATTTATTGACTTGATATTGCGTTGCTAATCGTTGACAGGCCAATTAAAGTCGGCCAGTAAAAAGTGCCTTTCCTGCCAAAAATTAAGCGATCTGGATATAGCGACCAGTAGGAAACTGTACGCTAAGAACAGGATTTTTTGTTTTGCGTTTTGTTTATAAGTTGATAGCATACAGGGCTTTGTAAATTTTGAGGCGTGAATCTGCAAAGGTGTGTTTCCTCACCTGCGGCGTAGAGGAAAGTTATGGCTACTGAAACCGAAAGAATAAGAATTAAAATGGAAGCCTATGACCACAGGGCTCTTGACGCGTCTGCTAAGGAGATAGTAGAGCACGCAAGAAGGACCAATGCCCGTGTAAGTGGGCCCGTGCCGCTGCCTACGCGGATCGAGCGATACACCGTTCTGCGAAGTCCCCACATTGATAAAAAGTCGCGTGAGCAATTTGAGTTGAGAACGCATAAGCGCCTGATAGATATTCACGAGGCCAATGCACGTACGGTGGAAGTGCTGAACCGTTTGGTGGTACCAGCTGGAGTCTTTGTGAAAATTAAGGCCTGAAAGAAAGAAATCATGGGCCTTTGTGTTGTTGGAGCATTCAGTTCAATGGCAATGCTTCTGGGCAAAAAAGTGGGTATGACTCAGGTCTATGACAAAACAGGCGAACTACTGCCTGTTACAGTCATACAAGCTGGTCCCTGCGCCGTTATACAGGTCAAAACGGTAGATACGGACGGCTACAATGCGGTCCAGCTGGGATTTGATGACGTAAAACCGTCCCGCAGAAAAAATCCACAGATTGGACACACGCGGAAAGCCGATTCGGTGCCGAAGAGATTTGTCAAAGAGATACGTTTTTCCAATGACGCTGAACCGCAGTATAAGGCTGGAGACTCTATCACGGTCTCCGTCTTTACCGAAGACGAGTATGTAGATGTGGTGGGCACGAACAAGGGTAAAGGCTTTGCAGGTGTTATGAAACGCCACGGTTTTCACGGCTTCCCGGCCTCGCACGGTACGGAACGAAAACACAGGGCGCCCGGGTCAATATCGAGTTTTGCCAGTGATGCTGGCCACGGTGGAAGCCCCAAGAAAGGCAAGAAAATGGCGGGTCACATGGGTAACCGCAGAGTAACGACAAAGAACCATGGCTTGGTGGCGATAGATGAAGAGAAGAATTTATTAGTGGTCAAGGGCCCTGTGCCGGGTCCTGCCGGCGGCTATGTGGTCGTTCGCAGCGCCAAGAAAGCTTAGGGCATTGGGGAATGGAAATTTAAAGATGGTTGATTTGTCAGTTTATAACAGAGATGGCCAGGAGGTTGACAGCCTGAAGGTTGACGAGCAGGTTTTTGGAGGTTCGGTTAACTATGTGTTGCTCAAGCAGGCGATTGTCATGTACCATGCAAATAAGCGCGTAGGAACGGCAGCAACCAGGGGCAGGAGTATGGTGACTGGCTCGACTGCAAAGCTCTTTAGGCAGAAAGGTACGGGCAGGGCCCGCGTAGGGGGTATCAGGACTGGAAAGCGAGTTGGTGGTGGTGTTACTTTTGCCAAAGTCGCCAAGGATTTCAGTAGACGGATGCCCAGAAAGCAGAGGAAGTTGGCGCGGGATTCGGCAATTTTAGCAAAACTTTTAAGCAATGATGTTGTGTTGGTTGACCAGTTAAAATTTAAAAAGCCTCATACCAAGGATTTTGTAGGCATCTTGGGTAATTTAAAGATTGACCGCAGTTGTCTTATAACGATTGGCTCGGCGGACACGAATCTTTACAGGTCGGCCCGAAACATTCCGAGGGTGGATGTTATGCCGGTGGCTGAGTTGAACGCAGGTGATATCTGCAACCATCGAAAGATGCTGTTTACAAAGGAGGCGTTTTTGTCTCTTTTGAATGAAGACAATGTAAGTGAGAATTGATAGCCAGTGTTTGACGATTGTAACGTAATAATTAGGCCTTTGATAACCGAACAGGGGATGCACTTTGCAAATACAAGAAGTGCGTACTCGTTTGAGGTAAATAAGAAAGCTAATAAGTCCCAGATAAAAAACGCCATCGAGAGAATATACAGCGTTAAAGTAAGTAAAGTCAGAACGGCTAATTGTAGCGGTAAGTATCGGCGCAGGGGCAGAACATTTGGTATGACGCCGAGCTGGAAAAAGGCCGTTGTGGTTCTGGAGCCGGACTATCACATAGATTTGTTCTAAAAAACAAAGAGCTGATACGAGAGAAGAAATTATGGGTATTCGAATTTATAAACCGACTACTCCCGGACGTCGGAACGGTTCGGTAAACGATTATGCTGAGTTGACGACCGCTAAACCGGAGAAATCGCTTTGCAGACGGATTAAAAAGAACGGCGGCAGAAATCATTACGGCATCACAACTACCCGTTTCAGAGGCGGGGGGACGAGGAAGATTTACCGCATCATCGATTTTAAGCGCGATAAGGATGGTGTGCCTGCAAAGGTCGCAACGGTTGAATACGACCCGAACAGGAATTGCTTCATATCACTGCTGGACTACGCCGATGGTGAAAAAAGATACATATTGGCCCCGCAGGGTGTGAGGGTAGGTGACCGGATGGAAAGCGGTCCCTTTTGCGAGCCTAAGGTAGGTAATGCAATGCCGCTGGCGGCGATTCCCAGTGGCCTGGAGATTCATAATATCGAAATGACTGCGGGACAGGGAGGAAAACTGGTCAGAGGTGCAGGTGATGCCGCGAGGATTGTGGCCAAAGAAGGCGATTGGGTCAGCGTCGTTTTGCCCAGCGGTGAGATGCGGATGGTTCGCAAGGAATGCAGGGCTACAATTGGTCAGCTTAGCAACGCTGACCACCAAAATATTAAGCTCGGCAGGGCAGGGCGGAAACGCCACATAGGTCGGAGACCGCATGTTCGGGGCAAGGCGATGAACCCCGTTGCTCACCCGATGGGCGGCGGCGAAGGCAGGGCGAACGGCGGGCGACATCCCTGTTCGCCCACAGGCGTGCTGTCGAAAGGTGGAAAAACAAGAAACCCGCGAAAGCCGAGTAACAAGAGGATTATTCGAAGACGAAAAAATAAAAGACAAGGACAATTAGTTTTATAATTGATGCTCCCGGCACACTGGGACTTGAGTTAGGTATTTGAGGTTACAGATTTTATGGGAAGGTCTCTCAAGAAAGGGCCATACGTTAATGAAAAGTTATTTGCTAAGGTTAGCAAACTAACTGATATGGGTTCTCGCGAGCCAATAAAGACCTGGGCGAGAAGGTGCACCATAATTCCAGAGTTTGTGGGTTTTACCTTTTTGGTGCATAACGGCAAAATCTTCAATAAGGTTTTCGTTACGGAGGATATGGTCGGACATAAGTTAGGTGAATTTTCGCCTACGCGGACTTTTAAAGGTCATTCAAGCAAGAAAATAAAATAACGATAAGTTGTGAAACAAGATACGGGATATGCTAAGTGCTGATAAGTTAAAAAGGCTTTGTGAACAGCGCCAGATGAGCGTAGAGCAGTTGGCCGGTCAGCTCGTCAGAGGAGGCCTGAACATGCAGGAAGCGGCCGCGGCTGTTAAAAACTGGCAGAAGGGACTTCTAAAGCCTATACCGCGTAAAGAGGACATTAACCGACTGGCGAGCATTTTATCTGCTGAGCTAAATGATTTGCTTGTGTGGCGTTCGTCTTGTCGCTTTGCTCCCATTTCGGCTCGTAAGGCCCGATTGGTTACGGGGTTGATAATTGGCCGGAGCGTCCAGGACGCAATGGATATCCTGAGGTTCACAAGAAAACGTGCCGCAACAATAGTTGATAAAGTCCTGAAAAGTGCTGTGGCAGACGCCGATGAGCAACAGGCCGAGGTTGATAATCTCTATGTTGCTCAGGCTCGCGTTGACGACGCCGGGATACGCATTGGCACCAAAAGGTGGAGGCCGAAGGACAGAGGAAGAGCGCATCCTATTAGCAAAAAGGCCTGTCACATATATATAACGGTGGCAGAAGTGTGATTTTTCGAGGCGATATATTACAAGGGACAAGCGAAATTAATTATGGGCCAGAAGACATCACCAATAGGTTTTAGAACGGGGATAACGCGCGGATGGCAGAGCACGTGGTACGCCTCCAAGGCTGATTACGGCGATTTTCTCATTGAGGACCAGAGGATTCGTGAATATATCGACAAGAAACTTAACCGTCAGATGCCTAGAGGAGCAGTGTCAAAGGTTGAGATAGTACGGACACGCAACGAGGTGAAAGTGACACTCTATAGTGCTCGTCCCGGTGTTGTCATTGGACCCAGAGGCGGCGAAGTCGATAGGTTGAGAGAAGAGCTCGAAGAGATGACCGGGCGAAAGATGAGCGTCAATGTTATAGAGATAAAGGAGCCAGACTTGGATGCTACGTTGGTAGCAGAAGCAATTGCCGAGCAGCTCTCTAAACGGGCCTCGTTCAGGCGCACAATGAAGCAATATTGTGAGTCCGCGATAAACGCCGGCGCTAAGGGGGTTAAGATTATTTGCGCCGGACGCTTGGCAGGCTCAGAAATGGCACGCAAGGAAACGCAGAAACTCGGCAGTATACCGTTGCAGACCTTGGACGCAAATGTTGATTACGCCACGGCGACGTCGAGGACAACTTATGGGACAATTGGTGTTAAGGTTTGGATTTACAAAGGGAAATTTGGCGAGGAAATCGAGCCGAGGCAAACTCGCCGACGTCGTTTGCCCAGACGTACCAGCGCAGAGTCAAGGGTTCGTGTTCAGCCCAGAGCTGTGCCGGCAAAAGATCAGTTAGGTAGCGGTGAGGCTGATGCAGCCGCTTCAGCAGAAGCAGCTGCCCCCGGCGAGCAAAACACCAAGGAGCAAAGTCAAAACTCGCCGACTTCGGCTGGCAAGGCGTAAGTGAAATTTGTAAGGGCTTAAAAAATGGCAATGATGCCAAAGAGAGTTAAATACCGTAAGAGCCAGCGAGGCAGAATAAAGGGCAGGGCCGCAAGAACCAATTATGTGGCGTTTGGCGAATACGGCCTACAGGCGCTGCAGAGCGACTGGATAACCGCTAAGCACATTGAGGCTGGCAGAGTTGCGGCAACTCATTTTTTGCATCGTGAAGGCAAGGTATATCTTAGACTGTTCCCGCACAAGCCGGTAACTGCCAAGCCGCTGGAGACGAGAATGGGCAAGGGTAAAGGTGAGCCGGAGTTTTGGGTTGCGAGGGTCAGGCCGGGGATGGTTATGTTTGAAATCGGCGGCGTAAGTGAAGACGTCGCAAAGCAGGCGTTGGTTAGAGTCGCTCATAAAATGCCCGTCAGATGTAGGTTTGTTAAGAGAAGGCATTTATTATAAAGGTAGGCTTCAGATGAAAGCTCAACACTATCGTGAAATGAGCCCCGACGAGCTCGAAAGCAAACTTCAGGAGCTGCAGAGGCATTTGTTTGATTTACGCGCGCAGTCGGTTACGGAGAAGCTGGAGAATTCTAAGGCCCTAATGAACGTTAAACGCGATATCGCCAGGCTTAAAACGATAATGTGCCAGGTGGTTCAAACGCAATAAATTACGAAAAGAAAATCTAAAATGCAGAATGAGAAAGTAAGAACGGCGACAGGTGTGGTAGTTAGCAACAGCGGTGACAAGAGCATCAAAGTTGCTATCGACTTTAAAGTCAAGCACCCACAGTACGGCAAGTACATAAAGCGCAGGACAAAACTTGGGGTCCACGACGAACACAATCAAGCTGGTTTGGGCGATGTTGTTGAGGTCGCTGAATGCAGGCGTTATTGCAAAACCAAAAGTTGGCGCCTTGTCAGGGTTGTGGAAAAAGCCGTTCAGGAATAGAAGCACGCAAATTTTTTGTGCGCGACCTCTAATAAAAGGTGTAGAAGTTGATTCAGCAGGAGACAATGTTGGATATAGCCGACAACTCGGGTGTCAGGTCGGCGTTGTGCATCAAAGTTCTTGGCAGGGGTGCGTCCCGCAGCGGCGCAACTCGGCCCGTGGCGAGCGTGGGCGACGTTGTCTGTGTTGCCATCAAGAAGTCACTGCCGACCTGCCAGTTGGATACCAAGAAAGTCCATCGCTGTGTTATCGTGCGCACCAAGCACCCTGTGAAACGACCTGACGGAAGCTATGTAAGGTTCGACAGCAACGCCGCGGTGATGATTGACCCGGAAGGGAACCCCATAGGAACAAGAATCTTCGGTGCGGTCGCTCGTGAGCTACGTGAAAAAAACTACATGAAAATTATTTCACTCGCGAGCGAAGTAGTCTGAATAATTAACCATCGTAAATAATTGTTTGAAACTTGGTTTTGACTGTTAAGGATTTTAAATGGCCCTGCATATAAAAAAAGGTGACATGGTCGAGATTGTAGCTGGCGACCATAAAGGTGCTACCGGCAGGGTGCTGCGGGTCATACCGAAAAAGAACAAAGTAGTTGTTCAGGGCCACAATATAGCAAAGAAGCACGTTCGGCCGTCACGTAAGAACCCGCAGGGAGGCCGGATTGACGTCGAGCAGCCGATACATATAAGCAATGTCTTGCCCATAAACCCGAAAAGTTCGAGAGGCAACAGGGTTCGTTTTCAAATAAGTGAGGATGGGAGCAAAAAACGGGTCACAACCGATGGCAGCGAGATCGGCGTTATTAGGAAAGCAAAAACTTAATAATGGATAGTTCCTCATTGAGAAACTCAGAAAAGCAAATGGAGAATAATCGGTAATCAATCAACAAGGTGCATTATGGCACGTTTAAGAGATTTATATAAGTCCAAGATAGTGCCGGAATTGACCGGTCGATTTGGCTATAAGAATCCTATGGCTGTACCCCGGATGGCAAAGATCATTGTTTCTATGGGTGTAGGCAGAGCAGCACAGGACAAGAAATTTCTGGAACTTGCCAAAAAGGACCTGATGATGATTACCGGCCAGATGCCTATCGTGTGCAAAGCCAAGAAAAGCGTCTCGAATTTCAAGGTCCGCGAAGGTATGGAAACCGCCTTGAAGGTGACCGTCCGCAGAGAGCGGATGTATGAATTTATGGATAGGCTGATTAGCCTTGCGATCCCGCGGGTAAGAGACTTTCGAGGCCTTAGCCCAGGCAGTTTCGACGGAAGAGGGAATTACTCGATGGGTCTGGCTGAGCAAACAGTTTTTCCGGAGATTAACCCTGCAAAGCTCGAGTTTCAGCAGGGCATGAATATAACCTTTGTAACAACGGCAAATACCAATGAGGAGGCGAAAGAAATGCTGTCGCTCTTTGGCATGCCGTTCAGAGAGTTGGCAGTTGCGAAACAGTAGCAGCTGCCGAAGCCTGGGTAAATGCCGGGTTTGTGTTTTGACGTGATTCCAAAAGTGGAATCCTTTGATTTGGAGCGTGTGAATGTCGACTAAAGCGCTGGAAAATAAGGCAGAAAAGAAACAAAAATTTCGCGTTAGACAGTATACACGTTGTAAGCTTTGTGGAAGAAGCAAGGCCGTTTATCGCAAATTCAAAATTTGCCGGATTTGTTTCAGAACCTTGGCTAATGAAGGAAAAATACCAGGAGTAAAAAAGGCCAGTTGGTAATGCAATTCACGATTGAAAGATTGCAATCCTGATTTATCAGGATTGGTTCGGAGCTTGATTATGAGTTTGAGCGACCCAATAGCTGATATGCTGACGAGAATTCGCAACGCGCTGCGAATAAACAGCGAACAGGTTAATATTAAAGCATCGAAAATATGTGAAGGTATAGCGGCTGTTCTAAAACAGGAAGGTTACGTTGAGGATTTTGACCGAATCGATGACGGCAAACAGGGGATATTGAGAATTAGTTTGAAGTATGACCAAGATGGCCGGCCTATTATTAGTGAAATAACAAGAGTAAGTAAACCCGGCAGGAGAGTCTATTCATCCGTCGAGAAATTACCTCGTGTTTTAGGTGGTATGGGTGTGGCGATTGTTTCGACGAGCAAGGGTGTAATGAGTGACAGAAACTGCCGAAAGGACAAAGTAAGCGGCGAGATACTTTGTATGGTGAGCTGATGAGTCGTATTGGCAAAAAACCAATTATTATCCCCAAGGGAGTAAAGGTTGAGTGGAGTGGTCTGTCCATCAAGGTTTCCGGTCCGCTCGGCAGCTTACAGATGAATTGTCATCCGCGGATAAAAGTCAAAATTGACAGTTCCGCGGAAAAAGTGGTGGTTGAAAATGAGCGTCCTGAAGTACACCAGGACAGACAGTTACACGGCACGACACGCGCCTTGATTGCCAATATAGTGACCGGAGTCAGTAGAGGTTTTGAAAAGAAAATGGAAATATACGGCACGGGCTGTAGTGTCAAGGAGCAGGGAGGCAAGCTGGTCTTCCAGGTGGGCTTCTGTCATCCGGTAGAAAAACCCGTGCCAAAAGGCATAAAAGTAAACATTGAAACCGGCGCGACAAGGGGCGATGAGGTTCCCGCAAAGTTTACGCTTTCGGGAATAGACAAGTCTCTGCTGGGGCAATTTGCTGCGGACGTGAGAAAGATAAGGCCACCGGAGCCTTATAAAGGCAAGGGCATTCGCTATGCTGATGAATATGTAAGACGCAAAGTCGGCAAGGCGTTTACCTCAGGAACAATTTAGTTGTGATTGAGTCCTTATGAAAGCTGGCAAGACAAAAAGAGCGGCGTTGAGACGTAAATATCACGTGCGAGAGAAAGTCTTTGGAACACCGGACAGGCCCCGGCTGTCGGTGTTTCGCTCGAGCAGACATATTTACGCCCAGATTACAGACGATCTCGCAGGGGCGACACTTGTTTCTGCCAGCACAAGGGCCAGGCAATTGCGCGACCAATTGAACTATTGCGGTAACAAAAAAGCTGCTGAAATTGTAGGTGAAGCAATCGCAAAGCAGGCGCTCGGCGTCGGCATCCAGGGCGTTTGTTTTGACAGGAACCGATATAAGTTTCATGGCAGAGTCAAAGCTTTGGCTGAGGCCGCGAGAAAAGCCGGGCTGGTTTTTTGAGGAAAATCGACACAAAGAAGTTTGGAGAAAAGAATTGGTAGCACAACCGGTTAAAATATCTGCTCGGGAGGAACAGCCGCTGGAAGATACGGTCGTAAAAGTATTCCGCTGTTCCAAAGTAGTCAAGGGAGGGCGCCGGTTCAGCTTTGCTGCATTAGTTGTAGCGGGAGACCGGGCAGGTACTGTAGGTATCGGTTACGGCAAGGCTAATGAGGTTCCTTTGGCGGTTGAGAAAGCCGTAAAAGATGCGAAGAAGGCCCTGCATAAAATACCCTTGGTAGGCCGGACGATTCCACACCGAATTAACGGCAAGTACAGGGCCACAAAGATAGCACTGGTTCCGGCCAGCCCGGGAACCGGAGTTATCGCAGGCTCCGGTGCTCGAGCTGTGCTTGAGTTGGCCGGCGTCCAGGATGTGCTTACTAAGGTTTATGGAAGCACGTCCGCCAAAAATGTTGTCAAAGCCACGATGGACGGACTGTTAAGGTTGCGCAGCAAAGATATGGTTGAATCGCTTCGCGGTGTTGAGGTTGAAGCTGTGAAAAGGTGGTGATGATTTATATGTTGAATTACGAGATAACTTCTGTTGCAGGCAAGGATAAAGCTCGCAGGCGCGCTGGTAGAGGCACGGGCAGCAGGCGAGGAAAGACCTGTGGCCGAGGCCACAAGGGTAGCGGCAGCAGGGCAGGAGCCATGTCAGTATCACTTTATGAAGGTGGTCAGATGCCCTTGTTTAGGCGATTGCCCAAACGCGGCTTTAGTAATTATAAGTTCGAAACACGCTACAAAATCGTAAATGTGTCACAGTTGGAAAGGTTTGACGAAGGTGCTACCGTTGGCATGGAGCAGTTATCCAGCGCCGGACTGATTGACAGCTTGAAAAACAGAGTCAAGATTCTTGGTGATGGTGAGTTGACAAAAAAGTTGCAGGTAATGGCTCATAAATTCAGCAAAACCGCGGAGCAGAAGATTGTAGCTTCCGGCGGCACGGCCAAGCTGATATAGTAGCCAATTTGGTAGCCGTTTTGCAGCTTGTTGCAGAATGGCATTCCTATAATCAGGGTACCAGTAAGAGAGATATCAGAAGATACAAAAGATGCTTGGAACAGTATTTAACATATTTAGAATTCCGGACCTGCGAAATAAGGTCCTTTTTACCATAGCACTGCTCATAATATACAGGGTCGGCTTTCATATTCCTGTTCCCTGTTTTGACCAGTCGAAGATAGAAGCCGCCGTCAACACAAGAGATACCGATAGCCCTCTGGGCAGAGCCGCCGAATACCTGCAAATATTCACCGGCGGGACCCTGAGCCGCAGCAGCTTGTTTGGTCTGGGAATTATGCCCTATATTACCGCATCTATCATTCTTATGCTCCTTGGTGAGGTTGTTCCCGCTTTGAAAAAATTGCGCCAGGAGGGCCAAACCGGCTACAAAAAGATACAGGAGTACACACGCTACCTTACGGTGCTGATATGTATTATTCAGTCGATGATGTATATGAGGATGTTGGGGGGCTATACTTATGCCGGTATGCGTGTGCAGGCGTTGACGATGGGAATTGTCGGCATGACGGCCGGCACCATCTTCCTGATGTGGCTCGGCGAGCAGATAGATGAGTATGGCATAGGAAACGGTATTAGTTTGATAATTATGGCAGGTATTATCTCGAGAATGCCCTGGGCAGTAAATATGCTTCGGCAGAATGTCGACCTCAGGGTTGGCGCACCTGTTGGCACTATAGGACCGGCACAACTACTGTTCCTGATAGCAGCGTTCGTATCCGTTGTTGCTGGTGCCATACTGATAACACAGGGCCAGCGCCGAATACCGATTCAGCAGGCAAAGCAGATGCGAGGCCGCAGAATCTACGGTGGCCAGAGACATTATTTGCCGCTTAGGGTAAATCACGGGGGAGTAATGCCGATAATTTTCGCATCGAGTTTTATGATATTTCCGCCGGTGATAGTTGGTCAGTTGGCAAGAATCGAGAGGTTCAGCGGCTCGGTACTTCTTCAGAGTTTGCAAAATGCTCTGGCTCCATCTGCTTACACGTACAATGTCGTGTATATGTTGTTGATATTCTTGTTTGCTTATTTTTGGACCACAGTGCAATTTCAGCCGAAGGAAATGGCCAAAAACCTGCGCGACTCAGGCAGCTTCATTCCTGGGCTTCGCCCCGGTCGCAGAACGGCTGAATATCTGGAAAAAGTAATGACCAGAATCACTTATTTCGGAGCCTCGTTCTTGGCCATTATTGCAGTTGTGCCTACCCTCGTTTCGGTATTGTTGGGAATCCCCTGGATAGTAGCAACCTTTTTGGGTGGTACTGCCTTATTGATTGTTGTCAGCGTCTCGCTGGATTTGGTTCAGAAGATCGAGGCCAACCTCTTGATGCGCAGCTACGAAGGATTCAGCGAAACCGGCAGAATTAAAGGAGCGTATGGATGAGAATAGTTTTGTTGGGTGCTCCGGGCGCAGGCAAAGGAACGCAGTGCAAGCGCATCGTTGCCAGGTATGGTCTGATGCATCTGTCCAGCGGAGACATCTTGCGCCAGGAAAGAGCCGCGGGCACCGAGCTTGGCAAAAAGGCCGAGGACTATATGGATTCAGGTGCGCTCGTGCCGGATGATATAATTGTTGAGATGATGGCCGCTGCGATAAAGAAGACACCCGAAGCCGGTTTCATACTGGATGGTTTCCCCAGGACGGTTAATCAGGCCGTCGAACTTGATGAATCGTTAGCTCGCAACGGACAGAGAATAGACGCTGTTTTGAACTTGAGGGTGAGTGACCGGGTAGTTGTTGAGCGACTTACCGGCAGAAGAAGCTGTCCTCAGTGCGGTGCTGTTTACCACGTTAAGAACCTGAAACCTAAAGCCGACCGGCTGTGCGATAACGATGGCGCCGAACTAATCCATCGCTCGGATGACAGCCGTGAAGTAGTAAATAATAGACTTAAGACCTACCGCCAGCAGACAAGGCCGGTGGTGGATTATTATAAAAAGAACAACACGGTCTATGATATCGATGCTAGCAAGGACGCCGACCAGGTAACATCTTTAGTGCTTGAGAATCTGGATGTACTTGTCTCGGTGTAGAATTACGTATTTTGCAGCTCACTACGGGAAGCCTTAATCGCGATGATAAGAGTTGCTTGATTAAATGGCTATAACGCTTAAAAGCCGAAGAGAGATTGAGTTGATTCGTAAAGCGGGCGCCGTTGTAGCCGACGTTCTTTCAAAATTGCAGGAGATTGCTGAGCCCGGAGTTACCACCGGCCTATTAAACAGCGTGGCGTCACGGATTGCCGCTGACGCTGGCGCCGAGGCCTTGTTTAACGGTGTACCCAGCCCGCTGTCTCGGGAGCCGTTCCGCGGTGCGATTTGCGCCTCAATAAATGAGCAGGTCGTTCACGGGATTCCTTCCGAGACCGTTGTGCTCAGAGATGGTGATATCCTGAGCATCGATTTCGGCGCCAAGCTCGATGGTTATTGTGCAGATGCCGCTGTCACTATTGGCATAGGTAAGATTCCCAGTGACAGACGCAGGCTGATGGATGTGACAAGGCACGTGCTCGATATAGCAGTAGCAAAATCCGCCCCGGGCGTTAAATGGAGCAGTGTAGCTGCTGAAATGCAGAGTTGCGCTGAATCGGCCGGCTTCTCAATAGTAAAGGATTTTGTCGGCCACGGCATTGGCAGAAAAATGCACGAAGAACCCAGAGTGCCGAACTTTGTCAGTGATGAGCTACTCGCCGGTGATATCGTTCTGGCCGAAGGTATGGTCTTGGCAATTGAGCCTATGATTAATGCCGGCAGCAGTGATGTCAGAACACTGAAAGATGGATGGACAGTGGTAGCAGAAGACGCAAAATGTTCGGCGCATTTTGAGCATACAATTGCAATAGTGAAAAATGGTTGTGAAGTGCTGACTGTAAAATAGATAGCTATGGCGGCAAAGGACACAATAAGATTGCAGGCCACCGTGATTGATGCGCTACCAAATGCGATGTTTAGAGTGGAACTGGAAAACGGTCACAGGATTTTGGCACATGTTTCAGGCAAAATGCGAATGCATTTTATTCGGATTTTACCGGGCGATACCGTGACAGTTGAAATGTCACCGTATGACTTGAATAGAGGCCGAATAGTCCTCCGAAATTAGCAGTTTGACACTTATGTGGTGCGAATCGCCAATGCCAAAGGTGTTTTCAAGAGATGAAAGTTAGAAGCTCCGTAAAACGAATATGTGAGAATTGCAGGATTGTTCGTCGTAAAGGTGTTGTCCGGGTAATTTGTACCAACCCGAGGCACAAACAACGTCAGGGTTGATTGTACCATAAATGGTAAAGCGTGAAGTCGAATATGAAATGCGAAGTAGCAGATATAAAAAGGAGCTGATATGCCGCGTATAGTTGGTGTCGATGTTCCCAATGAAAAATCCATATGGATTGCGTTGACCTACATTCATGGCATTGGTCAATATACCTCGGAAATGATTTTGAAGGAGGCCAAAATCGAAAAAAGCACCAAGGCCGGCAAACTCAGCGAGGATGAGTTGAGCCGCATAACGCAGATTATCGACCGCAATTATATCGTCGGAGGCCAGCTTCGCAGGCAAGTCGCTCAGAATATCGCACGATTACGTGATATAGCTTGTTATAGAGGTATTCGTCACCGAAGAGGTTTGCCTGTTCGGGGCCAGTGCACTCAGAGCAATGCCCGAACCCGCAAAGGCCCCAGAAAGACCGTGGCTGGCAAGAAAGGTGTGAAGGAGAAACGCTAAAAGCTCAAATTTGTTGGCAAAGAATGATAATTTTATTGATTAAGGATTTTTCTGATAGTGGCAAAAGGTATAAGGCGAAAAGTTAGGAGAAATGTCGCGAAGGCTATAGTGCACATAAAAGCGACGTTTAACAATACGTTGATTACGGTTACGGACCCAAATGGTGACACGATTTGCTCGAGTTCAGCTGGCTGTGTAGGTTTCAAAGGTTCGCGCAAAAGCACGCCTTTTGCCGCACAGCAGGCTGCACAGCGTTGTGCCACTACCGCTATGCGTAATGGCGTGCGTGAGATTGAAATTAGGGTCAAGGGCCCTGGTTCTGGGCGCGAATCTGCCATTTCAGCCCTTCAGCAGGTGGGATTGCGCATCGCCTCGATAGAGGATGTAACGCCGCTGCCGCATAACGGCTGTCGGCCGCCAAAGAGAAGACGAGTATGAAAAGAGGTCCGCGTATTAAATTGGTCCATTTAGTGTAAGCCGAAAAGGCTTTTTGGAGATAGATAAAAAGGATGGGACGTTATCTTGGTTCATCTTGTAAGTATTGTCGTCGTGAAGGAGTGAAGTTGATGCTTAAGGGCATCAGGTGTGAGACGGCTAAGTGTCCAATCGAGAAAAAGCAGCGCAACTTGGCGCCCGGTGTGCATGGTTGGCGTAGAGGCAGGACCAGTGAATACGCCGTTAGATTGCGAGAAAAGCAGAAAATCAAAAGGTACTACGGACTTCTGGAACGACAGTTTATGAGGTGTTTTCATAGGGCCGAGCGGATGACGGGTAATACCGGTGAGACTCTGCTGCAGTTGCTGGAGAGACGTTTGGATAATGTTGTCTATAAATTAAATTTTGCGCCGTCTCGCAAAGCAGCCCGACAGCTAATTACCCATGGCCATATTTATGTACAGGGACGCAAGGTTAGTGTCGGCGACTATACCACAAAAATCGGCGACAGGATAACACTCAAGGATTCTAAAAGAAGCAGCAAAAAGGTCAAAGAGCAGTTGGAGAGCAATCCCAACTTTGCCACGCAAGGTTGGTTACAGTTGGATAACGAAAAGCCCGAGGCTACTGTTGTCGCACTGCCCACAAGAGATGATGTTCAGATTCCCGTTGAGGAGCAGCTGGTTGTGGAGTTCTGTTCGAGGTAGTACCGGAGCGTCCCTGACGCTGAATAGCGCGTCCAAGGGGCCGATTGGCTATTTTGTATTTTAGGTTTTGCTGGTTAATGGCGAATTGTTAATAGACGTTACTTGTAGGAGGTTTATATGCGAGTTACATGGCGTGGGCTGGAATTGCCGACTCGTGTAGAACGAGATATAACAGTATCGAACAACAAGTATGGCAAATTTGTCATCGAGCCTTTCGAACGCGGTTTTGGCACCACGGTTGGCAACAGCTTAAGACGCGTGCTGCTTTCTTCTCTGGAGGGAAGTGCTGTGACGTCAATCAAAATAGAAGGTGCCGACCATGAATTTACCTCGATAGAGGGCATAATGGAGGATGTCACCGAGATAGTTCTAAATGTCAAGAATCTTGTTGTTCGGCTCCAGGGCGAGGGACCGAAGACAATGACTGTTTCGGCAAAAAAAGCCGGGGTCGTAACGGCGGCTGATATTGTTGCGGACCCTGCCATAGAGGTGGTAAACAAGGATGCGGTGCTGGCCACTTTGACTGAAAATGTTAACTTTGAGATGGAAATGGTAGTCGAGAACGGCCGCGGTTATGTGCCTGCCTCCGAACGAATCGCCGCCGCAGATAGATTTGAGCAGGAGATCGGACGAATAGTAGTTGATTCGCTGTATTCGCCGGTTACAAGGGTGCGCTACACAACTGAGGACACGCGGGTGGGCCAGCGAACCAATTACGACAGGCTGATTCTGGAGATCTGGACGAACGGAACAGTTACGCCGGAGATGGCGCTTACAGAAGCCGCTAAGATATTGCGCAAGCACATCAATCCGTTCGTGCAGTATTTCGAGCTTGGTGAAGAGACTGTTGCTGAGCAGCTTACGGAAGAAATGTCCGAGGAGGAAGTTACCAGGGAATTGGCCGAAAAGCTGAAAACCCCCATTGCCGAGTTGGAGTTGTCTGTCAGGGCTGGCAACTGCCTTGAATCAATAAAGGTCGAAACGGTTGGGCAACTCGTGAAGATGGCGGAAGCCGACTTGTTGAAGGTTCGCAGCTTCGGTAAAACAAGCTTGCGGGAGGTAAAAAGAAAACTTGCTGATATCGGCTTATCGCTGGGCATGACGGGTATAGATGATTTAATTTAATGATAGTTACAGAAGTTCGTATTCTCTAAAGGAATTTACGCATATGCGTCATCGAGTAGCAGGGCGTCGATTAGGGCGAACAGGGCAGCACCGCCTGGCTATGCGCCGGAATTTAGTCGCTTCACTCATCCAGCACGAGACGGTTTCAACGACTCCCGAAAAAGCCAAGGAGGTTAAGACTTTTGCCGAAAAGTTGATTACGCTGGCCAAGAAAGGTACGTTATCCGCCAGACGTCGAGCCATCGCGATGCTTGGCAATCGTGACATTATAGGTTATGAAGATGGCAAAGCCGTCAAGAAGGGCACAATAATCGGAAAATTGTTCAGTGAGCTTGGACCCCGGTACCTTGACAGGCCGGGGGGTTATACCAGAATCATTCGTTTGTCTTTGAGGAGATTGGGTGATAACGGCCGGTTGGTTTTGCTGCAGCTCATCGGCGAGGACGAAGATTCAAAAAAACAGGGCCGGGCTTCTACCAAAAGAACCCATCGTAGAAAGGCCAGGCAAACTGCCAGGGCCAAAGAAGCTCTCGAAGTCGAAGAGGCCGTCGAGGCGGAAGAAGTTGGCGAAACCAATAACCAAGCGGAGAAAACAGACCAACACTAAGCCTGTTTGTGGAGATTAACCGCATCAATGGGTAGAGACGACTGCATTTTTTGTAAGATGGTAGCCGGACAGATTCCCGTTACAAAGATTTATGAAGATGACGTGGTTCTTTCTTTTTTAGATATTGGCCCCGTAAGCGATGGACACACGTTGGTGATTCCCAAGCAGCATTTTGAGAGATTGCATGATTGTCCTCCTGAACTTCTCGGCCGGGTCTGTTCGAGCCTCGGCAGAATAGCAAAGGCGGTCGCCGACTCAATGAGTTCGCAGGGCTATAATGTGTTGTGCAACAATGGC
>CP070715.1:2113905-2119312 GCA_020350405.1 Planctomycetota bacterium | reverse complement strand
TGTATCTTTGCCTGTATTTTGTTCAGCGTGTTCAGTTCAGCCCGTTGGTGCCGAAGGACCGTAAAACGCTAGCCAATATTGCGACGCTTTTTTTGGGGCCTTTGATTTTGCTTGTGCTGTCAATATTGGATGTGACAAGGGTAGCCTCTGAAGACCGTCGCGGTCTTTTCGATGTAATAAAGGACCGGCTGCAAGATGTGTGGGCAAGCATAGGTTCCTCAGTCTCGGCTGGTCCCAAGGACAAATCGGCAATAAAGCTTTTTAATTCGTCGGGAAGAAACATTAAGGAGATATACGGCCACGGTAAAGGCAAACGAGAAGACAGCCACGTTCTTGCTTTAACCGAGCAAATCATCACCGATGCTCTTGAGCAGCGAGCCAGTGACATTCTTATTGACCCCAAGGATGAGTCAACATACACACTGAGGTTTCGAGTTGACGGGGTATTGAGGACGGTGGAGCAGTTTGACCCCGATGCGTGCCATGCGGTTATAAACAGCATCAAGGCCGTCTCAAGTATGGACATTGCTGAAAAGCGCAGGCCCCAGGACGGCGCGTTTGTGGCACAAGCAGCCGATGGTACCGTGTCCTTCCGAGTGGCGAGTGCCGGTGTCCTTAATGGTGAGAAGTTGTCGGTAAGAGTATTGAGTCAAAATGCCGATAGGTTCAAACTGGGCAATATCGGCTTGTCGGAGAAGCAAAGGACAATTATCGAGAACGCGGTCAAAAAACCGTCAGGTATGGTGCTTATGTGCGGTCCTACCGGCAGCGGCAAGACCACAACATTGTACGGAATGCTCAATGAGATTGACCTATCTACGCGCAATGTCATTACAGTAGAAGACCCGATTGAGTATGTGCTGCCGAATGCCAGTCAGATTGAAGTTAACCCAAGGGCCGACATTACATTTGCAAAGTCCCTGCGCAGTATTTTGAGGCAGGACCCTGATGTGATATGTGTTGGCGAGATACGGGACGAGGAAACTGCGGCGATTGCACTTAGGGCATCACAAACCGGGCACCTCGTCTTGGCGACAGTGCACAGTGACACCAACGCCTCGGCATTAGTGCGACTGCTGGATTTAGGTATAGGCCCTCTACTGCTGTCATCGGGCCTAGATATTGTCATCTGTCAGCGGTTGCTTCGCCGTCTCTGCAGCAACTGTAAAGTACCGGCGAAACTAACACAAAGCCAAATACACGAGTTTCGCAGAAAGGGCATAAACCATAGCAATATTTACCAGGCCGCGGGATGTGAGAAGTGTACAGGAACCGGCTATTATGAGAGGATAGCGATTTTCGATATTCTGGTCCTTGACGATAAGCTAAAGGCCCAGATTGCCAACAAGCAATTGTCGATGACTCAGTTGAGAAAAGAGGGCGAGAAAAAAGGCAGGTCCAACCTGCAAAAACAGGGTCTGAGGAGGGTAGTATCCGGGATAACAAGTCTGGAAGAGCTAAAAAGAGTGGTCGGATAAAGTTTATGGTATTTTGGCTGGGCATATTGGTCGGCGCGGTTTTTGCTTGGTTCGCCGTTAGAATAGGCTTCTATGGGATGTGGGCTATGTTATTCAATATCGTAATTTCGGTCTACTTGGCCATATACCTTCAGCCGGTAGTTGTAAAGGTTCCCGGGCTTGGTGATACGTTGTACACCAATGCCCTGGCTATGATGGGGACTGCAATAGCGATTTTTTTGATTCTGCATGGCATATCATACACATTTCTTACGGGCCAACTGGTCCCCTCGTTTCCGAAAGTATTTAATACGCTTGGTAGCGGTTTTTTGGGCTTTTTGGCGGGATTTCTCGTCTGGAGTTTTGTGTCTTTGCTGGTCTATGTAACGCCAATTTCTCAAAACGCTTTTATAAAGAGTGTTGGCTTTGGCAAGTTTCAGAAAACCAGCACGTGCATCTCGCGGTGGTGTGGTTTAGTTAATGCATTGTCGCTTCAAGACAGGCAGTACAGCGCTGAAGAGACTATCGGCCAGTTGCTAAAGAGCGTTGAGGAGAGAAGACAGGCTGAGATGGCTATGCGGGCTCGGGCGGAGGAACAAATCAAGCGGCCTGAGCCCGAGGATGTAGAAACCGAGGCCACCAAACGAAAGAAGCCGGGCCCAGCGCCGGAGATCGACTTCGAAGATATCTGAGCAAGCCCTACCCCATACTATTTCTTTTCCTGCTTGCTTTTTAGTTGAGTAGTTGGCTCATCAATTGGTTTGTGATGGCGTAGTAAGAAAGCCCGTTGCAATCGCAACGGGCTTTTGAGGTAAGTCATATCCAAATGCAGTTTTCAGCTTAGCTTTCAGCCTGGTCGAGGATGAGGTCTTTTACTTTCTGGCTGGGTAAGTTAAGTGCGCCGAAGGCTGCTGCGGCAGCACTGCGCAATTCAGGCTCGATTTCCTGTGAACCGACCAGTGCATAAATAGCATCTATCTTTTCGTCATCAAGCAGGTTGGCGTTAATTTTGGCTGAGACGGCCAGGGATTCGAAGGCATATATTCTAAGTTCGATAGTGTTGGTTTCCGCGAGTGCCATCGTGGCAATAGCTCGCTGAGCATCAGGGCTGTCGAGCGTGGCCAAAATCTGGCTGGCCAGGATTTGTATTTCGGGGCGTCTGTCCCTGGTTGCATTTATAAGGGTGCTTTGAGCGGCAGATAAGTCGATGACAGGATTTCGTGTTTGTGCTAATTTCAGCATGACCTCAGCCGAGCGAAGGGCATAGCTGTCCGCTAAATCTTGGGTCCACCGGGCTGTTTCAGTTGCCTCTCCAGGCGGTCCTGCGAGCGCTTCTTGAAGATTTTCAACAACCAGCCTACTTTCGGCGAAATTTTGTTTTGGCCCGGCAGCAGCTATCGCTATCGCGGCGCTGTATCTGACTGCCCTGTCATTAAAAGACAGTGCCTGAATCAATGGCTGGGTCGTCCCAAGTCGATAAAGTAATGACCTCTCACCAGCGTTGGTGGCCAGGGCTTCAACAGCACAAAGTGCGACATACGCATTTTTGTCCTTCATTGCCCTGGCGAGTGCCTGGTGCAGATATTCAGGTCCTGCGGTGGTGGCGTAAGTCATCATATCGGCGTGGCCGCGGCCGAAGTAACTGGGCATTTCTAAGCCCGTAGACTCTGCTTTGCAATACGCCGCCAGCCACAGACCAATGGCTTGGCCAAAGCCGGCGTCGGCCTTGAGTGCCCACTCGCAAGCCCGCATTGCCATCAGTTCGTTAAAGTAACTTTTGTCAACTTTCTCGCGGGTCAGTCGCCGACCAGGAGCGTCCCAAAACCATATATTGGCGAACTCGGCGTCTTCTGCGGGCGCCAATGACTGGGCGTGATAATAGTAGTTCTCAGCAAGCTGGTAGAACAAATGTGCGGCGGGAATTTTCAACGCCGCCGGATCGGTTTGACGGATGCTTTGCCCGGCTAACTTGCGCAGCTCCTCGGAATCGTCTTTTTCGACGACATACTTTAGGTAGGCCAGCGATTGAGGATAGCTAATCTTACCAAGAGCCTGTATTATTTCGGCCTTTAATGCCACATTCTCGATTTGCAGAGCGGCTGCGAGCGGCCTTATTGCGTCTCTCCCGATTTGCGAAAGTGCCCATATGATATTTGGCCATTCCTCCCGGCGAGAATCATCAATCATTGCGTCGAGCATATATACTATCGCATATTCGCCGGCATTTTTGAGACGCTTGAGAGCTGCCAGCCGGCCGCGGGTGGTACCGCTTAGCCTCCTTATCTCTTCCGTGATAATCTTTGGGTCCGCCCGCCGGATGAATCTGCCTTGCTCGATGACGTCTAGGATTTTTCTGCTGAGCTCAGCCAGTTCGGTATCGGGTGCGGTATCAATGACCCTTAGCAGGATCGCATAACCCTGTGGATTGGCTTCACTTAGAGTTAGTAGTTCTAGGGGGTCAGGGTCGCTTTGAAGAACGGCCTGTGCGTATCCCTTGGCCAAGTCGAGTCGGCCAATCTTTGTATAATGTAAAAAGTCGCTCCAGTTCTCTTCGAGGCCTTGGGCGAAACTTGTGCTGACCATAATAAGTCCTGCCGCTAACATTGCTGCAAAAGATTTTCGCTTAAGCATCCAAATATCTCCAAAAAACTCGTTTAGTTTATTATAAAATTAGGTTCGGCGGCCAAATCATATGAAAATCAGCTTTGGCAGTCTCTACCTTAATGTGCCTCCAGCCGAACGTCTTTTTTTACTTCTCGTCAAGGCCAAGAACAGTAATTTACTGAAAATAACTGGCCCTGGAACTCATATTTTATACGTAAATGCGGTTTTTGTCAATAAAAAACCGCTTTGAGTCACCGGGATAGCTGGGAACTCGCCGCGCCTTAATACTGCGGGAGAGCTAATTCTTCGCGAATTCGGTTTAAAAAAAGTGCTGAGATGGCGAGAAAAGCAAGAATTAAGGGAACAGCGAGCGGTTTTTGGGTCTCTTTATTGATGTACAAGGAGGTAATAATGTCAGGAGAAGAGCCAAATACGTGTGAAATTTTGCAAAAATTTATGAAATTTTTCAAAAAAAAGTGTAACAATTGGGAAAGTTCGGTGCACATAGTATTGGTATTGCGTGATGAACCAGGATACGGAATACATTGAGTTAGTCAAGCGGGCCCAGTTAGGTGATAAAGGAAGTCTTGATGATTTAGCAGAGCTGGTGCGGGGGCGATTGTACGCCTATGTGTATCGAATTGTATTACGGGACGATGTTGCCCAGGATATTGTACAGGAGAGTATGCTGGAGATGTTTAAGATTTTAGACAAATTAGAGCAGGCGGAGCTGTTTTGGCCGTGGCTGCGGGGCATTGGATTTAACAAAATACGCCATCACCGCACGAGGGAAAAGCGGCGCAGGATGGTATCAATCTCGAGTGTAGGCGACGGAGACTGGCCGCAGCGCGAAGGCAGCGAGAGCAGGACGGGATTGGCCAATCTGATGGGAAAGGAGTTGCGGCAGGTTGTTTTTAACGTGATGCGGATGCTAAAACCACAATACCGGATGGTATTGGCCATGCGGTGCTATGAGGACATGCAGTATGCAGAGATCGCGGAGTTGATGGGATGCAGTGAACTCAGCGTGCGAGTGTTATTCTGTCGGGCGAAGAAGGCAATGTCGCGGCAGCTTTCCCGTCGGGGATTTGGCAAAGGGGCGCTACTGACGATTCTGGCTTTGTTTGGTAAGATGACGGCCCCAAGCGAGGCGGCTGCGGCGAATGTCTCGGTTACGGCCGCCACCGCGAATGTTGGTTTGGCAGCGAGTCTGGTGGAGACGGTGGTGAGCAAGGAAACGGTTATAACCCTGGCGACGGCGGGCTTATTGGCGGCTGGCGTTATGATGTCGCCGGCTTACGTTGATAAGGCGTTTACATGGGTTGAAAAGTCGGTGGTTGAGGTCA
>CP070715.1:2106019-2113805 GCA_020350405.1 Planctomycetota bacterium | reverse complement strand
TTCCGCCAGGCCCACAATCTCCTAAGCGCCGCCACTGCACTTGACAAATTAAGCCCCGCCGCCCCAGCCCTAAACGCACGACTCCACATCCAGCAATGCCAAAACGCCTCTCCAAAACCCAATTTCCACCTAAACCACGCCGAGGGGTCTGTCCTTGCCGCAATCGAACGCGACCCCGCCGACTTTAAACACTTCGAGCGACTCGCTGAAATCTACATCTTGTTCGCCGAAATCTCGACAGACACTGAAAAAACTGACTGGCTCTACAAAGCCTTCGGTAGTATCTCATCCGCCGTCGACCGCTATCCCGGCTCCGCCCGACTGCACCTTCAAATGGCTGACATCGCCGAAAAGCTCGGCAAGAATAATACCGCCCTCGACCACTACCAAAAAACCGTCGACATCGAAGATGCATTCCGCGCCCAGTTCAAAATTATGTACCCCCAGTGGCAGCTCGTCAGCCGTCTCGGCAAAGAAAAATACCAACTCGCAAAGCAAAAAGTTAAAGACCTCTCCGAACAACCAACCCCATAACTTGACATCCCCCTCTACGACACGCGAGCAACTATCTCATCCGGTATGTCGAAATTCGCGTAAACGTTCTGCACGTCGTCGTGGTCCTCGAACGCCTCCATCATCGAAATTACCTTCTTCGCCGTCCCCTCATCCTCGACCGGTACAGTGTTCTGCGGCACCATCGAAATCTCCGCCACCTCCGTCGCTATCTCTTTTTCCTTCAGCGCCTCTTTCAGCTTATCATACGCGCTCGTGTCACAAGTTATCTCGAAAATCGTACCCGTGTTTTGCATATCGTCAGCCCCCGCACCAAGTGCAATCTCTAACAATACATCTTCATCCGTCTTGTCGGTCCCTACGGTAATAAGCCCCTTCTTGCTGAACATCCAGCTCACGCACCCGCTCGCCCCCAACGACCCGCCGTGCCTCTCGAACAGCCTCTTGATTTCCGGCGTCGTCCGGTTCCGATTGTCCGTCAGCGCATCCATCATCACCGCAACTCCACCCGGCCCATACCCCTCATAAAGCACCTCCTCAAAACTGACCCCCTCCACCTCGCCCGTACCCTTCTTGATTGCCTTCGCAATCGTGTCCTTCGGCATATTCGCTGCCTTCGCCTTGTCTATCGCGTAGCGCAAAGCCAAATTCGCCGCGGGGTCGCCCCCGCCCGCCTTCGCGGCCACAATAAGAGCGCGGGCTAACTTGCTCCACAACTTGCCGCGTTTTGCATCGACCGCCGCCTTCTTATACTTTATCCCCGCCCAGTGCGAATGTCCCGACATACCTGCTCCTGACAAATCAAACTACAACGTATTTGCTCATAAGCAAACGTTTAATTATATCCTTTTTCCGCCAAAAACTCAACACCTCACCGCCACTGCTGCTTCACCCCACTCACCCGCATACGGACCGAGTACAGTGACTTCTGCGCCGTGATAAAAAGCGTCTTTCCGTCCTTGCCGCCGAAACACACATTCGAAGGCCGCTCAGGTATCTCAATCGTCGCAACCTTCTCGCCCGCCGGGCTGTAAACCGCCACCGGATTCGCCGCCGTGTCGTACAAATCAAGCGTCCTCGAAGGCATCACCGTCAGATAAATATTCCCACGCTCATCTATCGTCATCCCGTCCGAGCTTTCCGCCGCGAACAGCCTCTTGTTCCTCAGCCTCCCGTCCACCCTGATATCATACACAAACGTCTTGTCCCCGCCGTGGTCCGTTACGTACAGCATCTTTCCGTCCGGCGTCCCTATAACACCGTTCGGCTTCACCATATCGTCAATCACCCGAATGACCCTCCCCCCTACCGGCGACAGATAATAAACGTGCTCGCCATCCTGCTCCAAATCCCTCCGCCGACCGTACACCGGGTCCGTAAAATACACCCCGCCCTTCGGGTCAACCCACAAATCATTCAAGCTGTTAAATTTCTTGCCCCTGTACTCATCGGCTAACACCGTAACCTTGCCCTCCGGCTCAATCGAAACCAGTCGGCGCCTGCCCCCCTCGCACGCTATGAGATTCCAATCTTTATCGAAAAATAGCCCGTTCGCCCCGCCTGAATCCTCCATAAACGTCGTCACCTTCCCGTCCAGCGACCACTTATGAATCCTGTTGTTCGGAATATCCGTAAAATACACGTTCCCCTTCGCGTCAGCAGCCGGCCCTTCCGTAAACGCAAACCCCCCGGCCAGTTTCTCCACCGCCGCACCTCGCTTGACCACGCTTTTCATCTCGCCCGCGCACCCCGCCAAAACGACCAAACCCGCCAACACCATCAACCAAATCGCCTTACCCTTCATTTTTTTCTCCTTTAGCCTAAATAAATCTTCACAGCTCACCCCCGTAAGTATAAACTTCCACTTAACCCGTGACAACATATTTCGTCACGACCGCCGTTTCTCGCACCCATAAGGACTAAATACTATGGCCAAATGCAAAATAACCAAAATCCCCCCCAGCAATATGCTCTTTTCTCTATCCGCCGCCCTGCTTCTTTGCGCATCTACCATATTGCCCGGCTGCTCAGCCCCTTCCCCCGCTTCTCCTCCCGGCGAAACCTGGACATCGCTCTTTAACGGCTGCGATTTCTCCGGCTGGACCGTAAAGTGCAAGCCCGCCGACCGAGACAGGCAATTCTGGCACGTCCGGGACGGCACAATCCTCGCCGACTCCATCGGCCACACCGACCACAATTACATCTGGCTCCTCACGGACAACCAGTACAGCAACTTTATCCTCCGCCTGCGTTTCCAGGCCTACACAGACAGCCCCGGCAACAGCGGCGTACAAATAAGAAGTCGATACGATGACGACGCTAGCTGGCTCGACGGCCCGCAAATCGACATCAACCCGCCCGGACCCTGGAGGACCGGTATGATTTGGGACGAAACCAGACAGGTCAACCGCTGGCTCTACCCTGACCTGCCAAAAGACGAATGGGTAGACGAATCGATGGCCGACCCCGGCCTAATCTTCCACTATAGCGACCAGGCCTCTGGCTGGAACGACCTGCAGATAACCGCCGTCGGAAACCGAATTTCCGCCGTCCTAAACGGCGTTACCGTCACAAACTACGACGGCCGCGGTGTACTCGACGACGCCATACACCAACACCACAACGTCGGCCGCTCAGGCCACATCGCCCTCCAGATCCACAAAAACGACCAGCTAAAAATCCGTTTCAAAGACATCTTCATCAAAGAACTCCCCAAATAAACCTTCCACCCCTCCCTTGTGTCTTATGTCTAATATCCTTCCGCTTTAGCGGTATCCCGCCACTCGCAACCCGCAACGTCTGTTTCACCGGCGCCGCCGTTCGCCCCCATTCCACATAGAAAATCCTTGACTTTCGGGCCGGATTGTGTATAATAATGCCCGCTTTAGCGGTTAAAAAAGCGGAAAAATGACGGAACAGCGGGGCACTTTCGCGCATCTTGTTAAGCAGATGGCGCAAAATCTTCGAAATTCCGCAAAAAAAGTGCAACAATCGCCCGCCTTAGGGCACATAGATAATAGTACGGCACGGACGTGTAAGTTGCGGAACGCAGCTATTGGGAATCTCGAATGAACTAAAGGAGACAAATTATGAAAGGAAAAGGCCTTACATCAGTCGACCTGCTGGTCGTAATCACGGTCATAATCCTGTTAATGGGCGTACTGCTGCCTGCTCGGACCGCAGTCTGGCAGCGCGCCTATCGAATGGTCTGCGAAACGAATCTGGCCGGCATCGGCAAAGCGATGCTTACCTACTCCGACGACAACGAGGAGCAATATCCGAAGGCCGGCTGGCCGGACAGCGGTTGGAGCCGTGACGGCGAGTTAATGAACTGGGCTGACCAGAATTGGAGACAATGGGGCAAGCCAGGCTCGGACGTAACCATTACATCCAGTTTCTACCTCTTGATAAAGTATGCCGATGTAACGCCTCAACAGTTTGTCTGTATGGGCGACCTCGGAACCAGGGTCTTCAAATTTTCTGATGTGCATCCGTCGGTTCTCCCCTCAGAGGTAAACGATATTAGGCAGTTTTGGGACTTCGGCAAACAGCAGGACATGAAAACCAATTTCGTTCCGGGCCAGTACTGTTCCTACTCCTATCATATGCCCTATTTTGATAATGCTACAGACAAACCTGGCTTTCCCGTAACTCCGACAAGCCATCCTGCCAGCCCTCTCTGTGGCGACAGAAACCCTTACCTGGACAAGAACGCCCGCCCTTATCTTGAGGGCAAACACTGCGAAGGCGACCCGGACGAAGACTGTCCAACCTGGCACCCGGATGACTATTACTACGACCCCGATAAGACCGGCAACTCAGCATGCCACCGGCGCGAAGGCCAGAACATCCTTTTTAACGATGGCCACGTCCTCTTTGCTCAGTACCCGAATGTCGGCCTAAATAACGATAACGTCTGGAAGAACTGGGTTACCACCGATGTTCCGGAAAGCCCCGAAGAATGGCAGGTCGAGCCGACGCCATATTGCCAAGTGATGAATTGGAAACCCGGTCAAGAGGCGCCAATGGATAAGAGAGATGCCTTCCTGGTCAATGAGTTGAACGAAGAAGTCCGGTAAGGCCGGTTCTCGGTATGCAGAAAACAAGTTAATAATAAAAGCTCTTTGGCACCCACGAAAAAAGGAGCGGAAAAATGAAACGAACAGTTCTTATAGGCCTCGTCCTGCTGGCGGCCGCATCACAGCCCGCCCGCGGAGAGATAATAGCCCTATGGCCCGATGGCAGCGGCGATTATCCCACAATCCAGGCCGCTATCGACGATGCCGCCGATGGCGATGTCATATACCTTTTCCCTGGAATCTATACCGGCCCTGGCAACACCGATATCGAGTTCCCTGCTAAATCCATTATCGTCCAGAGCGTCGCACCGGATTTTCCATCCATCGTTGCCGCCACAATTATCGACTGCAACGGCAGCGCAGCCCAACCCCGTCGAGGTTTCTATTTTCTCAGTGAGGACGCAAACGCCGTTCTTGCCGGTCTGACAATCACTAAAGGTTACGCAGTTGACGGCGGAGGAGCAATCGAAATCTATCATTGCGACCCTATCATCTCCTACTGCACAATCACAAACTGTTCTACTGCCTATTCCGGCGGAGGAATCTACTGCCGGGCAAGCACAGCGATTATCGAAAACTGTACCTTCAGCGGCAACTCCGCTCAGTTCGGAGGCGCCCTGCACACCCAAGTGGGGTACTACGAGTACCAGCACCAGTACGTCGGGAACCTCACAGTCGCCGACTGCACTTTCATCGCCAACTCGGCTACCGGTGCAGGCGGTGCAATCTCCTGTTCTGACTGGGCCGACTTGGAGATTGTCGACTCGACGATAAGCCACAATTACGCCACGCTCGGCGGCGGCGGCCTTCTCGCCTGGGGCAACGCTACCTTGACGATTACAAACTCCACCGTCAGTCACAACTACTCTGACATAGGCTCTGGCGGCGGAGCCTGGTGGGCCGGTTCGGACATTCGTATCAACGGATGCGCGATAACGGCGAACAAAGCTGCCTACGATGGGGGCGGTGTGTGTTTCACAGAGCAGCTTAGCCGCGCCATAATTACAAACAGCAAGATAAGCGGCAACGCCGCGGGTTATGACGGCGGCGGAATCTTTGCCGGAAGTGCCGACTTGATATTTATGAGCTGCATTGTCAGCGGCAACGTGGCACTTCAATCCGGGGCAGGCCTATACTCCCCCGAATATGGTCGTACGCCCGAAATTATCAACTCTACTTTCGCTGACAACTGGGCTCAGACTTCCGCCGGGGGAATATCTGGCCCCTGTTCTGATAGTCCCCTCACCATCACGAACAGCATCCTCTGGGGCAATACGGACGAAGGCGGCACCGGACTGCCTGCTCAGCTCCGCACTTGTGAGACACAACCCGAAGCCTACGCAACCTTTAACTGCATCCAGGATGACAAGCCGGGTGATGACAACATTCCATTCGGCGGCGACCCCAACTTCAATATCGACGACGACCCGTGCTTTGTTATGCGAGGCTTTTGGGCCAACGCAAACGATACAGGCACTCCTGTCGAGCCCGACGACCCCAATGCCATCTGGGTAGAGGGTGACTATCACCTTCGCGCCGATTCGCCCTGTATCGACGCCGGCAGCTCTGATGTGCTTCCCCCGGCCAAAAGTTTCTCCACCGATATTGACGCCGAGCCGAGAGTCATAGGTCTCGATGTCGATATGGGAGCCGACGAGTTTGCGCGCGTCATAAGTGTTAACAGCCCACAGGAAGGTGATATCTGGGCGGGTGGCAGTTCCCATCAGATTAACTGGTATAGTTACCAGACAGCCGGGACCGTCGACATCTCCTACAGCGACGATAACGGCGATTCGTGGGTTTCGATTGAAACTGACCTCCCCGATACCGGCACTTACAACTGGCAGGTCCCCACTTCGGTCAGTTCCACTCAGTCTCTGGTCCAGGTCGTTCCGACCATACTCGAACCCAACATCATTATCATAGACAGCGGCCCCTTTACAATCCGCCCCGACTTTGTCCATCCACCTCTGCCGTCGCAATGGCCCTCCTTAGCCGGCGGCTTTGACAGGTCAAGCCTCAGCGCCAACCTCGGCCCCGAAGTTGGATGCGTCAAGTGGCAGTTCCAAACGGATAGTCCCGTAATTTCAAGCGTCACCGCCGGCCCGGGTGGCAGGACTCATATTGCCTGTGAGGACGGAAAACTCTACACACTTGATTCTGCCGGCTCACTGGTTTGGACCTTCAATGCCAACAGCCCTATTCTGTGTGCGCCTACTGTAGGACCGCATGGCTCGATATACATAGGTACCGACGATGGCATACTTTACGCCGTCAGCATTGGCGGGACCGTGCGATGGATCCACAGGACCGGCGGCTTTATCTGGTCTTCGCCCGCCGTCTCGCCGGATGGAACGGTCTATGTCTGCTCTGCCGACGGGCGCCTTTATGCCCTGGCAAATAACGGGACCCCGCTCTGGACCTTTCAGACCGATGCCCGCGGCGACGGCGTCCAGGGCTCCATCTTCGCCTCGCCGGCAATAGCTCCCGATGGAACGGTCTATATCAGCGGTCTGTACGACCCGAACCTTTACGCCCTCGACCCGGCCGACGGAACCGTAAAATGGGCCTGCAATTTTGAGCATATCATTCAGGAGCCGGACGGGCCGGTCGGGGAACCACAAGAGCAGGAAAAGGCCGGCTGGCCCTTTGCCTCGCCTCTCGTAGCACCTGACGGCACAATTTACCAGGGCCTGCTCTATGACGGAGAAATCTATGCAATCGAGCCAAACACGGGCGGCATCAGTTGGTCGACACACCTCGCAGGGCATCAATTGTGGTACTATAAACTTCCCGACGGCTTTGTAACTTGGTACGGTGGGGGTGAGCCGCCTCAGTACGTTGAGATTGAAGGCGAGCAGCGCGAGGTCCGTTACGTAACGCCGATACATCCTGCGTACTGCTGGACTACGCCGGCGCGCGGACCGGACGGTACAATCTATACCACCTTCGAAGACGACCCCTTCCTGCGAGCCCTCGACCCCAATGGCACCGTCAGCTGGGTAAGGCGAGTAGGTATAACGGGAGGATTCACTTTCGCTGTTGGCGCCGACGGCCTGATATATGTCGCCTCCGACGACACTCATCTTACCGTGCTCGAGCCGGACGGCACTGAAATTGCCCGATTCCGAGGCGTCGGTCCCCTGCGCTTCCCTGTAATAGCTGACGACGGCACAATCATAGTCACCGAGGCC
>CP070715.1:2093196-2105919 GCA_020350405.1 Planctomycetota bacterium | reverse complement strand
CGTGGGGCGGCAGAAAAGTGTTGCTTTGTTTGGGCAGGTGCAGTAAGTTATCTCGGTTTACAGAGCTCTGCCGCACGGGGTAGCCTGGGTCGCGGTTGTGGCCTTTGGGGTCAGCAGTAGCACGGCATGGCTGACTCAAGCCTCCGGCAGGTGGCTTCCATTTTGCGGTGAATTGCAAAGTGGCAGCCCGGAGCCAATTCGGGCCGACGCAAGACGGTCTCCGTGACATGCTATTTGATTGTAAGGTTCGGACTTGGAAGGAAACTTGGACTTGCTACCCGGTGGTGTAATCGGTAACACATGGGCTTTTGGTGCCCAGATTCCAGGTTCGAGTCCTGGCCGGGTAGCTTCAGTCATAGAACACTGAAAGGTTAATGTTAAGACAGGGGCAATGGCCGAAAGAGTGGCGATAATTTTGGCGGCGGGCGTGAGCAGCAGAATGAATACGCAGATGCCGAAAGTTCTGCATGAGGTATGCGGCCGGCCGATGCTGGCCTACGTGCTGGATGCATGCCGGAAAGTCGGAATTGGGAAGATATACGTCGTGGTCGGTTTTGGTATTGAGCATGTGAGGGAGCGATTCGGCGATGCGGAAGATGTTGTCTGGGTGCAACAGCAGGAGCAGAAAGGTACCGGACACGCGGTTCTTTGTTGTAAGCAGTATTTAAAGGATTTTGGGGGCGAGACGTTGGTAGTCTGTGGTGACGGACCTTTGATTAGAGCGGTGACTTTGGAGATTCTTATAGAAAAGCACGAAGCAGGCCAAACGGCGGTAACGTTGGCGACGGCTGTCTTGGATGACCCTGCCGGTTACGGGCGGATAGTACGGGACGCATACGGCAATATCCAGGGCATCGTGGAGGACAGTGATTGTACAAGTGAGCAGTTGAAAATTAAGGAAGTCAATCCGAGCTATTATCTTTTTGACAACAAGGTTCTTTTTGAGGCGGTCGAGAAGGTAAAGCCCGACAATGTCAAGGGTGAGTATTATTTGACGGATGCACTTGCGCTTATTATCGCGACGGGCCATAAGGTTTTAGCCGTTACGGCGGTTCGGCCGGACGAAGCTAAAGGCGTCAACAGCAGGGCCGAGCTTACCGAGGCGAACAAGATTATGCAGCGCCGAATTCAGCAGCAACTGATGGACAACGGAGTGACAATAGTTGACCCTGATAACACGTGGATTGATATAAGGGCAGAGATTGGGCAGGACACTGTGATTGAGCCTTTTACGTACATTCACGGCGAGGTTAAAATCGGGCGGGGCTGTCGGGTGGGCCCGTTTGCTTATTTGAGAAGCGGCACAGTCCTTGAGGACGATGTTGTGTTAGGAGTTTTCACGGAGGTCAAGAACTCGACTTTGGCCAAGGGCGTTCGTGCAAGGCACCACAGCTATATCGGTGATGCCGCTGTAGGGCAGAATGCTAATATAGGAGCTGGCTCGATAACGGCCAATTTTGATGGTGAAAAAGTGAGTCAGACGAGTATTGGCAGTGACTGCTACGTTGGTTCCGGCGCGATACTAATAGCGCCGCTTGAGTTGAAGGATGGCTCCCATATCAAACCGGGGATGGTAGTTTCGCAGGACGAGATAGATAAATTTGGAAGAAAAGGCTGAGGCAGATGTTATGGATGATAATCTGAAAGTGTTCGCGGGCAGCAGTAATGTGGCGTTGGCCGAAGCGGTTTGTGAGTATCTGAAGATTCCGCTTGGCGGGGCGAAGATAGAGACGTTTCCTGACAGTGAGAAGGTCATAAAGCTGGAGGACGATGTTCGCGGCAAAGACTGCTTTGTTGTGCAGTCAACTTGCAAGCCGGTTGATGAGCACCTGGTTGAGCTTTTGATTTATCTGGACTGTTTGCGAAGGGCAAGTGCCAGCCGTGTTACTGCGGTTATACCTTATTTTGGCTACGCTCGCCAGGACAGAAAAGATGAAGGGCGCGTGCCAATTACCGCCAAGCTGGTTGCTAATCTTATTACCGCGGCCGGCGCGAACAGGGTTTTGGCGATAGACCTTCACGCACATCAGCTGCAGGGTTTCTTCGACATACCGGTCGACCATCTGACGGGCGAGTTAGTCTTGAGCAGATACTTTAGGGACAAGAAGATTGGTAATCTGACTGTGGTTTCACCGGACGTTGGTAATATGAAGATTGCATCCAGATATGCTTCGCATCTTGGTGGGGAGCTGGCGATTGTTCACAAGAAGCGGATGAGCGGCGCTGAGGTTGAAGCTCGTGAGATAATCGGTGAGGTGAAAGGCAAAAATGTTTTGATGTGCGATGATATCATTGCTACCGCTGGTACGATGTGCAGTGCGGCGGAGCTGGTTAAGCAGCGGGGAGCCGAGGAAATATATGTCGGCGCGACACACGGGGTTTTTGTCGAGCAGGCGTTCGAGAGGTTCAGTCAGGCGCCGGTTGACGAAGTGGTGGTTACCGATACCATACCGCTGGAGGATGCGGCCGAGAGACTCAGCAGTATCAAGGTATTGACAGTCTCCGCGATGTTAGGCGAGGCGATAAGGAGGATTCACAGAAATGAATCAGTCAGCAGTCTGTTTAATGATTTTTGAGCGGTGATGTGTGAGGATTTTGAATCGGGATGAGGAATTATGGAAAAGGCGTTGCTTTTAAAAGCTGAGATTCGAGAGCGAACCGGCTCGAAGCATGCGGCGAAGTTGCGCGGGCAGGGGCGGATACCTGCTATTGTGTACGGCCATAAGCGAGAGTCGGTGGCGATTTCACTGGATGCACATAATCTGGTCGAGGAGCTGCAGCACGGGCGCCGGGTACTCGATGTGCAAATCGGGAAAAAGAAAGAAAAGGTGATTGTTAAGGACCTGCAGTATGACTATCTGGGCAGGGATATTATGCATGCGGACCTGATGAGAGTTGACGTAACCGAGACGGTTAAGGTAAAAGTTCCCATCGAGCTCAAAGGCACAGCCAAAGGGACGCACGAAGGGGGCATCGTCGAGGAGCACGCAGACCATCTTGAGGTTGAGTGCAAGGTGACCGACATTCCGGAGAGTGTAATTGTTTCGGTTAAAGAGGTAGACCTTGGTGATACCTTACATGCCGGTGATATCGAGCTGCCCAACGGCGTGAATCTTGTGAGTGACCCTTCGATGCTGCTGGTTACCTGTAGTTTGGTGGCTGCGGCGAAGACAACTGAGGAACTGGAGGAAGAGGTACCGGTTGCCCCTGAAGTTATTGGTGAGGTCAAGGAGGGCGAAGAGGCCGAGGAAGAATCGTCGGAAGAGGCTAAATAGCGTCCTTGGTGTTGGAAACAGATGCGTAGGCCTGAGACTAAAATGGTTATAGGCCTGGGGAATCCGGGCAGAAAGTATATTTATACCAGGCACAATGCCGGATTTAGAGTGATAGATTCGCTTGCTAAAGGATTGGCGATAGAAGTAAGAAAGAGAAAGTTCGGCGCCCGTTTGGGCCAGGGCGAATTTGCAGGTAAAAAGTTAATACTTTTGAAGCCTATTCGTTTTATGAACTGCGGCGGTCAGGTTGTTGCGACGGCGGCAGGTTTTTACAAGCTTGAGTTGAGCGATTTGCTTGTGGTAAGCGACGATATGGCACTTGAGCCGGGCAGGATTAGGGTCAGGGCGAGGGGCTCTGCGGGCGGGCATAACGGGCTGGCGGATGTTATTGAGAAGCTGGGCAGCGAAGATGTGAACCGTTTGAGGGTAGGCATCGGGTCGTGCGGCGAGCAAGACGCCGTGGACTATGTGCTTGATAAGCCGACGAAAGCGCAAAAGGTGCTGCTGGATAAGGCAATTGAGAGCGCACGAGAGGCGGTGCTCTGCTGGATTGAATATGGCATCGAGAAGGCAATGAATAACTTTAACAGGGCGTGAGCTTTATAGTCTAAGTTGGAAAATTAAGATTTGTGAGTGTGGTTTTTTGGTTTTGAGATATTTGTTTTGTTCAGTGGGAGGTAATTGGTTTGGCGACAGAGAAGAAACTTTATGAGGCTATGTTTTTAGTTGATTCTGCTGAAGCAGCGGCGGACTGGGATGGTGTTAATGCGACTATCAAAAAAGTCCTTGAGCGTGCGGGGGCGGAGATTGTCTCGATACGAAAATGGGAGGACCGGTGGTTAGCTTATGAGATTGGCGGCAAAACCAGGGGCTTGTATGTCCTTAGTTATTTTAGGGCCGAGGGCGGTGGGATTGGCGAGATTGAGAGAGATGTCCAGCTTTCGGAGCGTATCATGCGTGTTTTGATTCTTTCGGTCGAGCACTTGACTGAGGCCGATATCGTGAAAGACACTCCTGCCGAAGCGGCTGAGAAGCGAGGGCGAAGACCTGCTTCAGAGGCGGTTAAGGGGAGCAGGTCTGAGAAGGCAGTTGCCGAGGACTCGGACGAGGCGGCTGGCAAACCAGTATCAGCGGCCCTGGGGAGCGCTGAATCTGAGCCGACGGAGACAGAGGATTTGGAAAAGGTTGAGTGACGTGTGTTGATTACTAATTATTGGATCATTGGTTGGAAAGGGGAGTTTGGATATGGCAAGTTTAAATAAAGTATTACTGATAGGCAACTTGACGCGCGACCCGCAGTTGTCGTATTTGCCGAGCCAGACGGCTGTCGTAGAATTCGGGCTGGCGGTGAACCGCCGGTGGACAGGCAAGGATGGCGATGCGCGGCAGGAGACGTGTTTTGTGGACTGTCGGGCGTTTGGTCGGCAGGCTGAGAACATTAATAAGTATTTGACGAAAGGCCGGGCGTTATTTGTTGAGGGCAGACTGACCTTTGATACCTGGACAGCTCAGGATGGCACGAAGCGCAGCAAGCACCGGATTACGGTGGAGAACTTTCAGTTTTTGTCCGGCCCATCGGCTAGGCAGGTAGAGGGGGGGGTGGAACAGCCGAGCCCTTCGGAAGGTCAGGATTCTGATAATGTCGGCGCAGCCGGGGATGATATACCGTTTTAATCTCGTGTTGTGCCGTGGGAATTGGGTATGGCGTCAGAGCAGATATGCCGTACGATACATGATTGAATTTAGTTGGTTTTTGGTGAGATAACAGACGGGAAAAGAATGGCAGTGATAAAAAGAAAGAGGGAAACTAGAAGAAAAGCAGGCTATGTAGGTGCGCGGGAGCAAACGCAGTGTCGCTTTTGCCGAAGGGGCGAGAAATACGTCGATTATAAGGACATTGAGACCTTGTCGAAACTGTTGACCCATCGTGGCAAGATATACTCTCGCAAGCGAAGCGGCAATTGTGCCGGGTGCCAGCGTAAAGTGAAAAAGGCCATTAAGCGTGCCAGGTATATGGCGTTGTTGCCGTTTACCACGTGAATCGGACACTGGTGAGAAGGTATGAGGTATTGTATATGAGGGTTTTGCTTTGTGAGGATGTTGCGGCGCTTGGCTGGCTAGGCGATGTCGTGGAAGTGCGCACGGGTTATGCAAGGAATTATCTTTTGCCGCAGGGTCTGGCGATTGTGCCGACCGAGGCGAATTTGAAGGCATTGGCCAAAGAAAAGGCCAAGCGGGCAGAACAGCGGAAGGTTGCCAAGGGGCGTCTTGAGGAGGTAGCAGCGGCGGTTGAGGGGGCCGAGGCTGTTGTCGCTGCCAAGGCCAATGAGCAGGGCGTTTTGTTTGGCTCGGTGGGTCCTCGTGAGATTGCGGCGAATCTGCATGAGCAGGGCTTTGAGGTGACCGACGATGTTGTGAAACTGCCCGAACATATAAAACAGGTAGGGACGCACAGCGTCAGCTTGAAGTTTGGCACAGACCTGACGGCCACGGTCAGCGTTGTTGTCGTGGCCAAACAGGAGGAGGAGCCAAAAACAGGTGAGGTTTAAATTTGGTGAAGATTTAACTGTTCCCATTTTGTAGCTTGTTGCAAGGTTAGGTTCGGCGTAGTTGTTGCAGGGAGATGGAAATGGACAAGATGGCCAGGGTAGGTACAGGTAAAAGGGGGGATGCTAAGGGCTCTGCGCTTGCGAGCAGAGGTGAGCTGTTTGCAACTCGCCACATGCCGGAATCGTTAGAAGCAGAGGCGGCGGTGTTGGGCTCGATGATAATCGACCCGGAGTGTATCAGTGAGGTTGTCGAGACGCTCAGCGCCGAGGCCTTTTACCGGATCGAGCATCAGCTTATCTTCGACGCTCTGGTCGGGCTTTACGAAAAAAATAAAAGCGAGGCCATCGATGCGGTGTTACTTCGCGATGAGTTGAAAAAGCGCAAGCATCTAGACGAGGTCGGCGGGGTGGAGTATATCGGCAAAGTTATGGACTCTGTCCCTTCCAGTGCCAACGTGGCTTATTACACCGGGATTGTAAAAGACAAGCAGCTCCTTCGTGAGATGATTGCCGCAGCTAGTGAAATCTTAGACGATGCGTACAACCAGAGGGGCGAGCCCAGCGAAACGCTCGACGAAGCCGAGAGAAAGGTTTTCGCTGTCACTGATAAGAAGATAAGCGGCTCTGCTGTTGAGTTGAAAGATTTGGTTATCCAGGCCTATGAGCTTATAGAGAAGCGCCAGGGCGGCGTAGTTACTGGTTTGGCGACCGGCTATCTTGCGCTTGATGAGTTAACGTGTGGTTTGCAGAGCGGCGAGATGATAATCATTGCCGGTCGACCCAGTATGGGAAAGACATCTCTGGTGCTGAATATCGCCGAATATATCGGCGTAGCTGAGAAGGTGCCGGTTGCCATATTTTCGCTGGAAACGGGCAAGCAGCAGTTGGCGGAGCGGTTTTTGTGCAGCAGGAGTGAAATAGATACCCAAAAGGTCAGAAAGGGCATGTTAGATACTGAGCACTATGAGACGCTGAAAGCGGCGTCCGGCGAGTTGTACGATGCGCCAATTTATGTCGACGACACCTCGACGCTTACGCCGCTGGAGCTTCGGGCGAAGGCACGAAGGCTGAAAAGCCTTTATGACATACGCTGTATCATAGTGGATTACTTGCAGTTGATGCATTTAGGTGCGGGCAGGGTGGAGTCACGCCAGCAGGAAATCGCCACGATTTCGAGATATGTCAAGGCACTGGCCAGGGAGCTGAATATCCCGGTGGTGGTACTGAGCCAGCTGAATCGCGCTCCGGAAGGCAGGGAAGGTCATCGGCCGAGGATGAGCGATTTGCGTGAGAGCGGCAGCATTGAGCAGGACGCCGATGTGGTGATGCTGCTTCATCGTGAAGATTACTACCGCCGCAATGAGCCAGACTATGTGGCGAACAATGCGGCTGAGTTGATAATAGCAAAACAGCGGAACGGCCCGACAGGAAGAGTGGATTTGATATTCAGGGAGAAATTTACCCGGTTTGAAAACGCCTCTCAGGTGAAGGACCAGGAGGTGCCATTTTAGTTGGTATAGTATTTCTCATGGTGCGGGCCAATGCAAGCGAGTTTTGGAGCGAAGACGAATGAAGAAGTTCTTTGTGATGGTTCTTTTTTCGATGGTGGTTTTAAGTTCGAGTTTGGTCTTTGGGGAGGGCAGAGGGATGGAAGGCGAGAGCGAGAAACTTGCCGTAGGCAGTATTAGAACGGCTGGCAACGTCAGTATTAGCAGCGTACAGATTTTATCGAGAGTGCGCAGCAGGGTGGGGGAGTTGTTTGACCCGGCCACGGCTGCTGAAGACGCTAGGCGCATAGCCGAACTGGACGGTGTTGACTATGCCTATTACAACACCGACGTTGTCGGGAACAAAATCCAACTTACCTTTGTTGTTGTGGAGAGAAATCTGGTCAGGTCGATTGTTTTTATCGGCAACGAGAGACAAAAGGCCAAGACTTTGCGGAAAAAACTGGACTTTAAGATAGGCGATTACCTCGACCCGATTATAGTCGAGAGAGGTTCGGAAACTGTCGCTGAGTTTTATCGCAGGAAAGGTTTTGCTTTTGTACGGGTTGGCTTGGACGCCGAGAGGTTCTCGAGGGGTGAAGTGGTTTATACTGTTGATGAGGGACCGAGAGTTAAAATAGAAGCAGTCGAGTTCAGCGGGAACGAGGGTTTAAGGACCAAGTCTCTTAGGAAGGCTGTGAAAACCCGGACGAGGAAGTTTCTTTTTTGGCCGAGATACTACTCCGAGCAAAGGGTGGACGAGGACACGGCTAAGCTCCAGAATATCTATTACAGAAAGGGTTATTTGGATGCAGCGATAAAGGCGGAGAGCCAGTTTAGCCCGGGCAAAAGGAAAGTCCACATAACTTTTGCGATTGATGAGGGGCCGGTTTATGCCGTGGAAAGGATAGAGTTTACAGGCGTCAGGCACTTCGGGGAGAGCCAATTGATGGCTGAGTTGAAGTTGGAACAGGGTCAAGTCTATAGCGAGCAAAAGGCGAGGTCAGATGTCAGGCAGCTGCTTAAACTTTATCGGGAGATTGGCTTTATCGAAGCAGCGGTTGAGCATCACGTTAAGTTCGTTCCGGGAAATGAAGTTGCTGTTGAATTTGCGATAAGCGAGGGGAAGCGTTTTCGGATTGGCAGGGTCGGTATAACAGGAAACGAACAGACGCACGATAAGGTGGTTCGGCGGGTGCTTGATGAGTACGAATTTCAGCCGGGCCAATGGTACAACGCCCATAGCACCCGTGGTGACGGGAGCGGCGAATTGGAAAGAAGGGTACAAAGGATGGTCTTGGCGGAATCGGCGACTATTACGCCGGCCGGTGAGGTTCCCGGTCGGCGCGACGCGCAGGTTAGTATCATCGAGGGTCAGACTGGTATGGTGATGGTCGGAGCTGGCGCGTCGACGGACCTGGGCCTTATAGGTCAGCTTATTTATGAGGAGAGGAATTTCGACATCAGCGATTGGCCGGAAAGCTTTAGGGAGTTTATCACGGGGCGGGCGTTTAGGGGCGCGGGTCAGCATTTTAGAATTGCGCTGCAGCCGGGAACCGAGGTCAGTGAGTTTTTGGTTAGCTTCACCGAGCCGTACTTTGATGAAAAGCCAGTATCGCTTAACGTCGTTGGTTCAAGCTGGGAAAGAGAAAGGGAAAGCTACGACGAGCAGCGGTTGAAGGGCTATGTTGGATTCGAGAAACGATATAAGAACCGCTGGCGCAGAAGCATCAGTTTTAGAGCGGAAAACGTTGAAGTTGATGGCGTTGAGCCCAATGCTCCCAAAGAAATTGAAGAAGTTGAGGGCAGGAATGCTCTTGTGGGAATCAGGCTTGGCATCGGCAAAGACCTTACCGATGACAGGTTCAATCCGAGTGAGGGCTATAGGTTTGACGCCAGTTACGAGCAGGTTGGAGGTGACCATACTTTCGGCATAGTGAGCGGGACTTACAAGCACTACCGGACGATTCACGAAGACTTGGCCGAGCGAAAGACCGTTCTGGTGACGAAGTTGCTTGGCGCAAGTACTGTAGGTGACGCGCCGCCCTTTGAGAAGTTCTACGCGGGCGGTTCGGGTCTTTATGGCATCCGGGGTTTTGATTATCGAGGTGTAAGTACGCGAGGTTTGCCAACGCTTCCGAGCACCAGCACCAAACGTGAAGACCCCATAGGCAGTGACTGGATATTTTTGGCAAGTGCTGAAGTAATTGTGCCCTTGGCCGCTGAGGGTCTCTCGGCGTTGGTTTTCGTTGACAGCGGAGCGATTGATACGGGGGGCTACCGTGTTGCGGCGGGAGTGGGGATACAAATACTGATTCCCCAGTGGTTCGGGCCTGTGCCGATGAGATTTGAGCTTGGCGCGCCGTTGATGAAGGAAGATGAGGATGATACACAGGTTTTCAGTTTTTCTGTGGGAAGACTGTTTTGATTTGCTGTGTTTAATTGTGTGAGTTTATTGCAATGGAGCGTAAGTATAGAAAGGGTTTCTCATGAGGGCTAAGGCAATATTTCTGAGCTTTTTAATTGGTGTGGTTGTTTTGTTTATGGGGTATCAGCACAGTCGGGCTGCACCTGCGAGTGATAGAGCTCAGCCTAAAATTGGTGTCGTTGGAATTCGGCAAATTTTTCAAGATTGTAAAAGAAATGTAAAGTACCGGCAGGAAGCCGCCGCCGAACAGGACAAAGTCGTTGTCGAATTAGGCAAGCTTAAAAGAGAGATTGAAGTTGAAGAGGCGGGGCTCAAAGCGTTAAAGGCCGGCAGCAGTGACTATCTGGACCTGATGAAGGCTGTACTTGAGAAGCAGGCAAGCTTACAGGCTAGGCAGGAGTATCATAAGCAGCAGATGGCACTGAAAGACCAGAGATGGACGGAACAGCTTTATACAGAAATTTTGCGAGAAACCGCTGCGGTTGCGAAGCAAAAGGGTTTGGACATTGTTTTTGAAAAGGATGAGCCTGAGCTGCCTGCATTGAGCGGTCAAGAGCTTATGATGATTATCAGGACGCATAGTGTGCTTTATAGCGGCGGCTGTTTGGATATTACCGAGGAGGTTATGAATCGGGTGGACGAAGAGAGTAGCAAAGTGCAGAAATGACGTCGAGGGTCTTAAGATGAAAAGTTATGTTTTGGGTTTGTTTGTAGATTTAGTTATTGGGGTCTTGGTTTTGCCATGGAATTGACGGTTGGACAATTGGCGCAACAGATTGGTGCGGAGTTAGTCGGCGATGGCTCTGGGCGGATAAGGGCCGTGGGGGCTGTGGAGTCGGCCGGTGAGAGCACAATTACTTTTGTGAAGGATAGTAGACATGTTGCCGGACTTAAGAAGTCGCGGGCCGGAGCAGTTATAGTCGGCAGACGTATTGAGGACTTGATTAAGCCACAATTGATTGTTGAGGATGTCAATGCCGCCCTGATAGAGGTCTTGAATATTTTTGCGCCCCGGCTGCGGCCTGTGCCCGAAGGGATTGACCCAACTGCGAAGGTTGCACGGGGTGCAAAGATCGCCAAGAGCACTGCTATCGGGCTGGGTGCGGTGATTGATGATAAGGTCGAAATCGGTGAAAACAGTGTAATTGGCAGCGGCTGTAAGATAGGCGAAAATTCGAAGCTCGGCAAGAATTGTAGGCTTGACAGCAATGTTGTTGTTTATCACAACTGTGCAATCGGCGACAATGTGGTCATTCAGGCGAATACCACAATCGGGTCGGTGGGTTTTGGTTATTCCTTTATTGATGGTGCGCACAGGCTTATTCCGCACAACGGCGGGGTGGTAATTGAGGATTTTGTCGAGATTGGGGCCAACTGCTGTGTTGACAGGGCGAAATTCGGCAACACGGTGATCGGAGCAGGGACAAAAATAGATAACCTTGTGCAAATTGCTCATAATGTGGTAATCGGCAAGTGTTGCTTGATAGCGGGGCAGGTTGGTATTGCCGGCAGTTGTAAGCTGGGTGATGGTGTTGTATTGGGCGGACAGGTTGGTGTCTCAGACAACATAGAAATTGGCGATGGTGCAATGATCGCTGCTCAATCCGGTGTTACCCACAGTGTAGGGGCTGGAGAACAGCTAGCAGGCTCGCCGGCGACTACTAAGCGAGATGTTCTAAAGACGGTTACTTTGATGAGGCGCTTGCCGAAGATGGCTGAGCGGTTACAACGGCTGAGCGAGAGGATAGAAAGGCTTGAAGCTGCAAAAGACAATAAAAGGTGAAGGCAGAATTGCCGGTAGAGGTTTGTTTGGGGGCAGAGAGGTGAGGGTGGTTTTTCGCCCGGCGCCGGTGAATTCCGGGCTTGTTTTTGTACGCACTGATATTGCTGAGCCGGTGCGGATTAGTGCTTTGGTGCCGAGTCTTGCCGAGCGAAGTCGCCGCACCACGATAAAAAGGGGTTCGGTGAGTGTAGAGACAATCGAGCATTGTCTGGCTACAGCGACTGGGTTGGGTATTGATAATATGATTGTAGAAGTTGACGGCTCTGAGCTGCCATCTCCGGACTGTAGCTGTGCTGAGTATCTGAAGGTTCTTAAACGGGCCGGTTTGGTTGAGCAGACTGAGAAGCGCAAAGAGTTTGTTATAAGTGAGCCGGTCAGCATTACAAGCGGAGATGCATCGATATACGCCCTTCCGTATGGGGACGATGGATTAAATATTACTTACGATTTGGATTACGGAGGCCATACCGGCATTAACCGGCAGATTTTCAGCTGCAGGGTCACGCCCGACGGCTTTGAGAGAAATCTGGCGCCGGCGCGGACTTTTTTGCTTGAAGTTGAGGCGAAACAGTTTCAGGCTCGCGGAATGGGAACACATCTTGGTCCTCGCGATATTCTGGTCATTGATTCAGACGGGCCCATAAAGAACAGTTTCAGATTTCCTGACGAGTGTGCCAGGCATAAAATCGTTGACTTGATTGGCGACCTTGCATTGGTCGGTCGGGCTGTTAAGGGAAGGATAGTGGCCTACAAGAGCGGGCATTCGTTGAATCAACAGCTTGTGAGGAGACTATACGAGGCGGCTGAGCGGCAAGAGCGGATTCAGAAATTTGGGACCGATGCGGTTTTAGATATCCGAAGGATCCAAAAGATTCTGCCGCATAGATACCCGTTTTTGCTGGTGGATAAGGTAGTTGAAATCGAAGGTGATAGACGGATAAAAGGGATAAAAAACGTAAGCTTCAACGAGCAGTTTTTCCAGGGGCACTTTCCTAGCACACCTATAAGGCCCGGCGTTCTCATAGTAGAGGCAATGGCCCAGGTTTCCGGTTTATTGTTTGCACAGAAACTGGAACATGCCGGAAAGTTGGCGGTGTTGTTCAGTATGAACGATGTGAAATTACGTAAAGCTGTAGTGCCCGGTGATCAGCTTATTCTTACCGCTGAGACGGTCAGACTGAGGAAAAGGACAGCACAGTGT
>CP070715.1:2089115-2093096 GCA_020350405.1 Planctomycetota bacterium | reverse complement strand
AGTGCCAAAACGACAAACTTACTCAGTCGCCCCATATTATTTCTCCTATAGAAAAGCAATAATGTCAGTTGGTATGATATCTGCCTCAACTCAAAAAATCAACCGAATTGCCACAT
Source organism: Planctomycetota bacterium (assembly GCA_020350405.1). Taxonomy (GTDB): domain Bacteria; phylum Planctomycetota; class Phycisphaerae; order Sedimentisphaerales; family Anaerobacaceae. The sequence continues at coordinate 2,092,980 of CP070715.1, read as the reverse complement.
ATCCCCCCTGCTTCGCGTGCAAACGACAGTATGTTACCTGCTACCGCACCCTCCGGAGTCCCCAATATTGCTCAGCCAGTAGACCGGCACCCCGCCTAAAAGAATTGCACAGCAAATCGCTGCGTCTCGCAGGTTATAAACCAGCGCACTGTATACAAGCAGCGCACAGCACGCACCGAAGACAATCGTTGTCAATGGATAACCCGTGACCTTATAGGGGCGTTCAGTGTCGGGTTCCTTCCAACGCAGGATAATTACTGATACGCTTGTCGCAAGGTAGAACGCGTACACCGCTGCGGCCGTGTACAAAATCGTACGCCGAAAGGACCCGAGAACCACAATCATCGCCAGTGCAATCCCGCCTTGTAAAACAAGCGCCCACACTGGAGTTCCTCTTTGCTCGTCCCACCTGCCCAACAGCCGGAACAATCTGTGTTCAGCGCCAACCGCATACGAAATTCGAGAGCCCGTAAATATCAAACCGTTGACCGTCCCGAGCGCGGAGATACATATCAAAGCCGAAATTATTCGGCCCCCAAATCGCGGAAAGGCAGCTTCGAGCATATCAGAGGCCACCGCCTCGGAGTTTGCCATACCTGCGTGGCCAAGCGCGCGCAAAAACGCTACATTTGCCAGAAGATACAGAACAGTCACCGCAGCCATCCCGGCCAGCACCGACCTCAGGATATTCCGCCTCGGATTTTTCACCTCGGCTGCCACGTATGCTACTTCGTTCCACCCTCCGAATGTAAAAAGTATAAGGATTAAGGCGGCGCTGACCGGCAGCGGCTCTGACACTTCTGCTTGGGTATCGGTTGCTGAAGCGGGCGGTCCTGTCAGCGCCGCGACCAATATTGCTGCAAGCCCTGCTACTTTGATTATCGTCAGAATATTTTGGGTCCATTTTCCTTCGCGCACTCCAAGAATATTTACGATTGTCAGGATAAGAACGGCCGCCCCGGCGTAAATCACTTGACTATACCGTCCACTTGACTCGGCAATCAGGACAGGCCCAAGCAGCGCCCCCGCGTACCGGGCGAATACAAAAGCCACCAGTGCAATGTAACCCGGTCGTACAACGACCAGCTGCACCCAACCAAACAAAAAACCTGCCCACCGACCATACGCACGACTAAGGTACACGTAGTCCCCTCCATCGTAGGGGTATGCCGTCGCAAGTTCGGCATAGCAAAGTGCGCCCGCCAGTGACAGCAGGCCTCCGAACGCCCAAAGCCCAAGCACACCCCACCAGCCGCTAACGCTGCTCGCCACCGCCGGTGCCGTTTCGTAAATCCCCGCACCGATGATAATCCCCACGATGATGCATGTGGAATCAAAAACAGACAGTTCTTTCTTCACAGCACCGCACATAAGCTGGTTCCACTAAATCCCAAGCCCTAAAGTAACTAAAACTACTCGTCTGCTTGCTCTTGCCTCGTCAGCGTTTCTTGACCGTTACACCCATTCCGGCATCGTCCATATGTAGGAAAATCGTCTCTAACTTTGGGTCTTTTGTGACGGCCTCGATATATCTCGGGTCCGGTTCCGGCCGGTTCATATTGTGGGCCAGAATCAGCCCGCCCGGACGCACCAGCGGCAACAGTTTCTCCAAGTAATCCACATAGCCGCTTTTGTCTGCATCCAAGAAAACAATATCGACCGGACCCTTCAATTTCGTAACCTGCTTATGCGCATCACCTTCTACCAGCGTCACCATATCTTCCACTCCTGCTCGCTTGAAGTTCTCTCTTGCTAAGGCCGCTCGCTCCGGATCGATTTCGTGGGTAATTAGTTTACCTCCGGTCGCGCGTATCCCCAGGCAAAGCCAGATTCCCGAATAACCGCTCGATGTGCCGACCTCGACCACACGCTTGGCGCCGACCGCCTCCGCAAGCACCCGCAGCAGACGCCCGTCCTCCCGCGGAACGTTGTGCATACCGCCTCGCTGATTTTCCATAGCCTCAAGGACCCTTAGAATTCTTTTTTCAGCCGCTTCATATTCGGCGTTCGCGCCGTTTCCGACGGCAAGAACATACCCGACTCCCGCCAACATAACCATAACCAAAAATATGTGTCGTTTCATTTTCGTGCGTCCTTAATAGTCCTTGAAGTTACGCATCCAGTGCTCTCTCCTCCCATCGCCGAATTTTACAGGGTAATCTGCGCCTTTCCAACATAAATCTCCTTCATGCTCCCCTGAAACTCTAGGCAGAAAACCCTCGCGCAACCTCGCATAAGGCTTTCCCTGAGCTAAGAATCCTACTTTACCTGATAAACAAAACAGGCTCTGCCCCGATTGACAGAAACTGTCGCTTCGCTGATTATGGCGCGTGGTGAACATCTAATTATAGGCGTTAAGAATTTTTGAAAGGTACGGTAAAATGAAAGCAATTGATATCTTAGCTCTGGTCTTGCTTATAGTCGGTGCCCTAAACTGGGGACTCGTAGGGTTGTTCGAGTTCGACTTGGTAGCCACAATCTTCGGACAGATGACCGCCCTTAGCAGAATCGTCTACGTAATCGTGGGTCTGGCTGCTGTCTACGAGATTGCGATGTTCAAGCTTATTTCAACACGATGGGACATCCACCTCCACAAACCTGCCCATGCGTAAGATTTCTCAGATAGAAGCCGGCGCATTTTTGTTCCTTTAGACTCCATTGTGCTGCTAGCTGGTGCGAAGGTCAGAAGTTGAAAATCGCTGTTATGTTAAATTGTCTCGGGCCGATTGAAGCGATGAAGCCATATACAGAATTTCAGTGCCCATGTGCGGAGAGGTGATACCATGGAAGCAGTCATAGGAATTGATGAAAGGACCGGCCAGCCCGTGATCGAGGATCTCTCGGCGCTGCCGACCTACTCGTTTCGGAATGGTTATACCCTGTCAGGCCTCGACCTCGGCCAGCGCGGTGTAAAGCTCAATCTGCTCCGACAATGCGAGGAGCCGCGAGGTATCATTTTGCCTCCCGAAAAGGCCAGGCAGTTCGCCTCCTGGCTTGCCGGAACAATCGCGGCAAAACGTCCCACCTTGCCCCCCGACCTGGCGGATATCCTCAGAGGGCTCTTGAAACAGAAGGGCCTGCGGCCCACGCTCAAAAAGGGCGACAAGACAACTTTAAAACAAGCCCTTCACGTGCTAAACAGCCAGGCCACCGCCGACCAACCGCGTGAATTCCACGACGTCAGCGCAACCGCGAAAAAAGCTTGACTGCTTGGAGACTCGGCAATACTATCGACGTCGATTCACGTGTTTATGGCTTGTCTCATTGTAACAACCGGCCCCCGGAAGGGCGACTTCTACCGCCTCGGCCAGCGCACCAATGTCGTTGGCCGTGATGAAACCCTTCCCATTCAAATCCTCGACAAACACGTCTCCAGAAAGCACATGGAGCTGCGCTTTGACAAAGACCACTGGTGCTACTCCGTTCTCGATATGGACAGCAAACACGGCGTGCTAATCAACGGCAAAAAAATCGACAAGGAAACCTTCCTGAACGATGACGACTGTATCACCATCGGCGACACCACTCTGCTCTTTACCCTAAAGGACTTTTTCAACCGTCAAAGTGCCCTCGCACACGCCAAAAAAATCGGCCAGCGCCTCCGCCCCACCGCTACCGACTAAAACCACCTTCCCTCGCCCTGCACGACAAGCTTAGCATCCTGGACATCGTATGCCTGTATTACTGAATCACCTCCCCCGCGGGCTCCGTATCCGCAATAACATATACCGATTTGACGATAACCGTGGAGAAGATAGCCCCTAAAGGATGATTAATGTTCCGATGAGAATGGTAGATTTCTTTCCGAGTGACATTTTTATTCTCCCTCGAAAATTGGGTGTTCAATGGGGTGTCGGACCTATCT
>CP070715.1:2083637-2089015 GCA_020350405.1 Planctomycetota bacterium | reverse complement strand
GCCGTGATGATACAAATAAAGACAAAGATTGCGGCGGGAATCGCGGCCTTTTCGCCGAAATGCTTAAGCGCGAGTATGGTTCCTAGGCCGGCGTTTTGCATCCCAATTTCAATCGCAAGGGTTCTTTTTCTCGGCTTTTGCATTCGGAATGCCGCGCCCACGGTGTAACCGGCCAACATACCGTAGATGTTCAAAGCCAGGGCGGCCGCTAAAATCGGGGCCGTTATCATAATTAAATAGTTTTTGTTGAGCGCTATTACCAAAGAGCAGATAAATATTATAAACGTAACCGATATGGCGGGGAAAACGACCAATACCTTCTCAACCCATTGTTTTAGATATTGTCTTACTGCAAAGCCCGCCAGCAATGGCACGATTACCATCTTTATGACGCTTAGCACCATGGCCGAGAAGTCCACTTTTAATATTGACCCGGCCAGAAGAAATGTCAGGCCCGGTGTCAGCAGCGGGCACAGTAAAGTGGAGACGGTTGTCAGGGAAACCGAATAGGCGGTGTCGGCCTTGGCGATGTAGCTCATGACGTTACTCGCCATTGCTCCGGGCGCCGAGCCAGTCAGTATCAAGCCGACTGCGACCTCGGGCGGCAGACCGAAGGCTTTGGCAAGGACGAGCGCGCCTAACGGCATAATACTGAATTGCGCGCAACAGCCGATTAGGACAATCATCGGCTTTTGTGCGATTCGTTTAAAATCTTCGATTTGCAGTACCGCTCCGATACCGAACATTGTCAGGGCGAAAAACCAGTCCATATAGGGTTTTAGGCTGACAAAAGGCGCGGGTGCAAGGTAGGCTATTATTCCGAACAGAACCACCCAGATGGCGAAATACTTGGTGTAGAAACTTAATATTCTGCCCAACATAACGGGCAAGTTTAACCCTGCGTTAGAGAGGTGACAATATATTTATTTGCGGCGGTGAGTGGTGAGGATGCGACAGATGAAAAGGCCCCGCTTAAAAGCGGGGCCGGACAATCATATAAAGAATTTTGATTGGTGATTTATTCTTTCGGCAGTTTCAGCACAAAAAGCTGGCGATAGCGTCCGTCGTCGATTAATAGCAGCACCTGTCCTTCTTTGGAGGCCTCTTCTATAGCAGTGTTGAAGTCTTTAGTATTTTTGACAGGGTTTCGGTTGACTTCCATAATCAGCATACCCGGCCTGACACCTTTCATTGCGGCTGGCGAACCGGGCTCAACGCTTTCAATGATGACGCCGGTGCGGTCTTCGTAGCCGTAGCGCTCGGCAAGCTCGTCTGTAAGGTTTCGAACTTCGAGGCCCAATTTTTCAACCGTTTCTGTTGTAGCTTTGGTGTCCTTTGCCAGTTTAGAACTTCCACCTATTTCGACTTTAAGGGTCTTTCGCCTGCCGTCGCTTAGGACAACCAATTCGACCTTTGTGCCGGGCCTGAGCATTGCGATACGGCTTCTCAGCTCATTTGCCTTCTCGATGTTCTGGTCATCGAGCTGGACGATAACATCGTATCGCTTGACGCCGGCTTTGTCTGCGGCGGAATCCTCGCTGACTTCGACGACCAGAACACCTTTGGTTTGTTCAAGGTCCAACGATTCAGCGAGGTCGGGGTTCAGGTCGCGTATATACACACCCAGTAGCCCGCGGGTGACAGGCTCACCCTTGATGAGCCTTTCATAGACGAATTTTGCGATATTGATAGGGATGGCGAAGCCGATACCGATATTTCCGCCGGGGCCCACGATGGCGGTGTTGATTCCGACCACTTCTGCATCGAGATTAATCAGCGGCCCGCCGGAATTGCCCGGATTTATTGCCGCATCGGTTTGAATGAAGTCTTCATACTCTGCCAGGCGGAACCCGCTTCGGCCCTTGGCGCTTACTATACCAGCGGTGACGGTGTGGCTCAGACCGAAGGGGTTGCCAATGGCAATTACCCATTCGCCGACTTCGAGTGTGTCGGAATCGGCCAATTCGAGAGAGGGGAGATTATCGGCATCAATTTTTATAACGGCGACTTCGGTATCGGGGTCTGAGCCGATGACTTTAGCCTGGAAATCTCGGCCGTCGACAAGCTTGACCGTGATTGCCTCTGCGTCCTGGACGACGTGATTGTTTGTCAGAATGTATCCGTCGGCTGAAACGATAAATCCGGAGCCTTGGACAGGCCGTTGATATCTGCGCTGTTGCGGTCGTCGGCGGGGGAAAGGGTGGCCAAAAAAGCGTTCAAAGAAGTCATCATCAAATGGGTCGCTAAAGGGCCAGTCAGGCATTACCGAGTATTCACGCGTTACTACCTGGCTGGCGGTGATTCCCACTACAGCGGGCGAGGCCTTTTCGGCGATTTGAGCAAAGGCTTTTCCCATTTGACGCAGGGTATCGATACTACCCTCATCCTGCGCCAGGGCCGGGACAGGGCTGATGGAAAGCAAAAATATTAACAAAGCCGAGATTAAAGTACTGTGTGAGGACACTTTCAGATTACCGCTTCGCATTTTAGCCTCCTTATCATCAGGGCACCTAAAGTATTGACAAAAACCAGTAATTAGAGGGTCACTCTTAGCAATTTAGACGCATTTTATACGATTTTACTTTCGATAGGTTCACGATGTAAATTTTTTTCACACCGATGCAGCAGCCAGCTAATGTGATTTCATCTCAATGTCAGCCGATTTCCTCATCTATCCAGCCGAGGAGCTCTTTTAAGTCATCGAGGGTGATATCACCCATATGAGCGATGCGAAAGGTCTGCTCTTTGAGCTTGCCGTAGCCATTGCCGAAAACAGTGTTATGCTTTTGCTGTACGGCGTTTATAGTTCCGGCAACATTGATGCCCCGCGTGTTTTTGACTGCCGTGAGGGTATTTGAGGCGTATTTTTCCTCGCAGAAGAGGTCGAATTTTTCCCTAGCCCACGCCCGTACGAACTCGCCCATTTGCTTATGGCGAGACCAGACATTTTCCATGCCCTCTTTAAGGAGTTTTTCGCACTGGTAGTTAAGGGCCATAATATGCGGGATATTCGGCGTAACGAGTGTTTGGTTCTTCTGGTCTGATTTGGCCCAGAGCTGGAAATCAAAATAGTAGCCCCGGTTGGGGACATGTTTGCTTTTCTCCAATGCCCGGTTGCTTACGGCAGCTACGGCCAATCCCGGTGGGATTGCAAATACCTTTTGTACCGATGCGAAAGCAACATCCCAGCCGAGCTCGTCAAAATGCAAGGGTAGGGCGACCATTGCGCTGACCGCATCTACAAAGACGAGCACTTCGGGATATTTTTCTTTCATCATCTCACTGATTTCGTGGAGCGGATTGGTCAGGCCGGTACTTGTCTCGTTGTAGACAAGGGTAACGGCGGCGTATTTGCCAGTTGCGAGCTCCTTGTCTACCATCTCCGGCGTGATTGGCTTTCCCCATTCAACTTTCAGTTGTTCGACTTTTCTGTCACAGTCTTTTGCCACGGAGGCCCATTTGTCGCTGAAGGCTCCGCAGCAGGTGCACAGCACCGTTTCGTCAGGGCCAACACAGTTGCGAATAGACGCTTCCCAGATTCCGGAGGCCGAAGAGGTGCTCAAGAACACATTCTGCTCCGTAAAGAGAATCTTTTTGAGCATCTGCACCGTCTCTGCGTGCAGTTGGGAGTACTCTTTAAGTCGGTGTCCCAGTGTGGGTCGCGCGAGTTGCTGCAAAACGTCTTCGTTGACCTTTACCGGTCCGGGGATGAACAATCTGGGCGGGTTTTTCCAATCTGTCATAACACGTTCTCCGATAAAAAGTTACAGTTTGTTTATAGTCATCCCGGTGTAGATTTTCGGGTAAAAATAAGTTGTCTTCTGCGGCATTCTTTCGCCGGCATCAGTGACCATTTTCAGCTGCCACATTTTTACAGGGTTCATAAAGAAGGCGATCTGTTTTTGCCCTTTGTCGGTTTTGGCAATTGATTCGTCGATTGCATTGTCGGTATCTTTTACGTATTCGATATTGTCACCACGTGCGAGTTGTTTCTCATCGATACCTAACAGTCCTTCGAGTATGAGTTTATGCAGCACGGAAACATCGAGCACCTTCCAGGGTAGGCTCATATTTGATGCGGCCGAATCCGTTGTTTTGTTGTCTTTCAAGACCGCTGTGTAGAAAGCATGGTTGCCGGCGTAAATTCCGAAAGCATGTTTGTCAAGTGCAAGTTCGGCTTTCATGCGGGTAAGCATTTTTTCTTTTGCATCGGTCTTGGCCTGTGGCGAATCGAATGGAAACTCATTGATGTCGAAGTGATTTTTCAAGTCGGCGAGTAATTTTTCGAAAGAGAAGTTCTCAAGGTTGGCGACGAGGCGATGTGTAGCGAGGATTAGGAGTCCTTCCTGGCAGGTATTTACAAATGCAATCATCTGGTAGGCAGCCGCAGGGTTAGGGGTTCGTTTTTGGTAGTTCAAGGCCGTTTCATAACGATGGTGGCCGTCGGCTATAATGCAGTTTTTATCGAGCATCATATTCGTGATTTGCTCGATATCGTCCTTGGACGTTATGGCGGAGAGTCGATGTCGAACATCCTGTTCGTCGGCGGAATCGATAAGTGGTTCTTGTTTAGCGGCTCTTTCAATAATTTTGTCTGCGATGTTTTGTTTGTCTTCGTACAGCATAAAGACTAGGCCGAATTCGGCGTCGGTTGCTTTTCGGAGATTGAGCCGGTCGATTTTGGGCTTATCGAGGGTGTGCTCGTGAGGCCGTACGGTTTTGCCGTATTCTTCGAGTTTGGCCAAAGCGATGAAGCTGTTGCGGTGCAAATTTCGTCCAGCCACATGGAAGTCCTGGACGTAAGCGTAGATAGTATCAGTTCGGTCCTGCGTTAAGACGCCCTTTTCCAGCCAGGTGTCAAGATAGTCTGCGGCCCTTGTGTACCGGTTTTTTTTGTCGTCATCGGAGGACTCCTGTTTCCCTTTGATTATTCGCACGATATTATATTCGCTTTTTTCGTAGAACTGCTGCTGTTGAGCGGGGCTGATGACATCGTATGGAGGAGCGATGCAGTGCCCCACATCACCAACCACCGTTTCGTTAAACCTAAATGCTTTAAAGGGCTTGACTTGCATTACAACCTGCTGAAAATTCCTTATCAGTCTTCCATCAATATCCGGGTCCAAATCAATTACAGTGATTCTCAAAAATTGCAGAAACTAAAATGGTACCAAAGAAAAAGCGGATTGTCAAATATGGTCGACGGGTTTGAGCGTATTGCTGCGGGATTTTTTCTTTTTTGCGAGGTATTTGTTTATGGCATTGGCAGCGATTCTGCCCTGGCCCATAGCCAGTATTACAGTTGCGGCCCCCAAGACAATATCTCCGCCGGCATAGACGCCCGCCAGAGAGGTTTTGCAGTTTTCATCGACGATGAT
>CP070715.1:2057221-2083537 GCA_020350405.1 Planctomycetota bacterium | reverse complement strand
TTCAAGGACATCAAAGGCGGCAGCGAGCTGGCAATGCTGGCGGCGCCGACGGCAGAAGAATTGAGGCAGCTTACGAAAGCTGTGGCGATAATGACACCGGGCGAGAGAGAAGACGCTGATAGTTTGACGGACGAACAGATACAGAAAATCGCAGCGGATGCGGAAATTGACCCCGCCAACTTTGCGATTTTCATAAATGGCTTTGCTTTACATTGCAAACGTGTTTCGTGATTCGCGACGGGCAGATTACGGGAATTGATTATAAACGATTAGCATAGGAGAATGTTATGGCAGTTAAAATAAGAATGATGAGGATGGGCAGGCGGCACAGGCCGTTTTTTAGAATCAATGCAATCGAATCACGCGCGCCGCGGGACGGGACAATCCTCGAAAAACTGGGCCACTATGACCCCATCGAAAAAGACCAATCCAGGCAGATTGTACTGGATATCGAACGAGTAAAGTACTGGCTTGATAAAGGTGCGATACCGTCTGATACAGTTTCGGAAATCCTGCTAAAGAAAGGTATCAAACATAAATACGCGGAAGAAAGAGCTAAACGCCGGGCGCGTGCCAAGGCCTTGGCCCGCGCAAAAGGGCAGTTCTTTACAAAGGCCGAAAGGATAGCCGCCGAAAAAGCGGCGAAAGGTATCGAAGAAGAGGCAAAGGCCAAGGCAGAGGCGGAAGCCAAAGCTAAAGCTGAGCAGGAAAAGGCCAAGGCGGCAGAAGTGACAGAAGAGCCAGTGGAAGCCGAGGCCAAGGCCGAAGTGACAGTAGCAGCGGAAGAACCAGTCGAGGTACCACAAGCCAAGGGAGAGCCTGTCGAAGTCAAGGTTGAAAAACCAGAAGAAGCAGCACCGCCAGCAGAACCAGCCGAAGAAAAAGCTGTAGCGGAACTCGAGCCGGAAGCTAAAGCTCAAATAGAGGTAGTTGAAGAAAAACCTAAGCGAACTGCCAAGAAAAAAACCAAGGTTGAAGCTAAGGCCAAAACCGAGGAAACTGAGGCACCGACCGAAACGGAAGCACCGCAGGCAGAAGAAGAAAAGCCAAAGCCTAAGAAAAAAGCAAAGACAAAAGCCAAAGCCAAGGCAGAGGACAAGGCAGAAGAGACTGTAGTAGAGGAAACTAAGGCCGAAGCCGAGGCCAAGGCTGAGAGACCGAAAGCGAAGAAGAAAGCAAGGACCAAGGCCAAAGCCAAAACGCAGGAGGTTGAAGAGGCAGGAGAGGTCAAGGCCAAAGCTGAGCCCAAAGCCAAAAAGGAAAAGAAGTCGAAGAAGAAAGAAAAGCCGGTTCGAAAAAAGAAGGCGGACAGCGGTGATGAGGATTGATATCCTGACGCTTTTTCCCGAGATGTTTGAATCTCCGCTGAGCCATTCGATATTAGCGAGGGCTCAGCAGGCCGGGGTAGTTGATATAGTTCTCACCAATATTAGAGATTTCACCACCGACAGCTATAAGAAGGTTGATGACAAGCCCTATGGCGGCGGGCCGGGCATGGTTATGATGGCCCAGCCGGTCTTTGATTGCTTCGAACACGTCGAAAAGCTGTCCCCTCAAAAAGGGCGCGTCATCCTGCTTACACCACAGGGACAAAAATTCAATCAAACAAAAGCTGTCAAATTAAGCGCCGAGAAACGCCTGATTTTAATCTCCGGAAGATACGAAGGATTCGATGAGAGAATCCGTATTGGCCTCGGCGCCGAACAAATCTCGATAGGGGACTATGTCTTAAGCGGCGGTGAACTAGCGGCCATGGTAGTCGTGGACGCCGTAGTAAGATTACTTGGAGGGGCTCTTGGTGATGAAGATTCTGCTAAGGATGATTCCTTCAGTGAAGGGCTGTTGGAGTATCCGCAATACACGAGGCCGGAGGTCTTTCGCGGTATGAAGGTTCCTGATATACTCTTGAGCGGCGACCACGGTAAAATCGCCGAGTGGCGGCGCCAGCGGGCCGTCGAGCGAACGAAAAAGACCCGGCCGGATTTATTAAAAGAAAACCAGAATACTTTGAAAATTACAGAAGGAGATTAAGATGAAAAATGAAATTGACCGCAGAGAATTTTTGCAAATGGCTGCGGCTGGCGGCGCTTTGTGCCTCTGTGGCTCCAGCGTTTTGGCCTTCGCCGCAAATCCAAAACCAACGTCACTTATAAGCCCGGGCTGCAGAAGGTCAAAAGTCAAGGTTGCCCGAATTTACATGGCGAATCCGACGAATCCCTGGAGCCTATGGCCGAAACCGGACCTTGATTTGAAGGCGGAGATTAGGTTTTACGAGTCTGAGTTTGCCAAGTTGAAAGATGAATTGCGGGACGTGGAATTTGTTGCGAATGAGCTGGTTACATCTGTCGAACAGGTTAGCGGAGTCAAAAACAAGGTAAAAAATGTCGACGGGGTGCTTGCGATTCAGCTTGGGATGGGCATAGGGGGGATTTTAGAGGAGATTCTCAGGTTAGGACATCCGACGATGGTATTTGCCGTTCCTTACTCCGGCCACGGTTGGACCACGTTTGGCCAACTACAAAAAGAGCCGGTTGGGGCCAAAATGGGATGCATGCTCACCAGCGATTATAGTCAGCTTGCGGTTGCGATAAGACCTTTCCGCGCGATTCACCATTTGAGAGAGGCCAAGGTTCTTAATGTGACCACTTCGTCATTTGCGGAATATGCTGACGAAGTAAAAGGTAAGTTCGGAACGGAGATCAAACGAATAGAACTACAGCGTGTGCTGGATGCCTATAATGCAGTCAGTGACAAGCAGGCAAAAGCTGAAACCGACCGGTGGATTCGAGGGGCCGAGAGGGTGGTTGAGCCCTCGAGAAAAGATATATTCGAGGCATGCAAGCTGGGAATTGCCTTCGAAAAAATGCTGGAAGAAGAGGATGCGACTGTGATGACTGTTGATTGCTACGGCACGATGTGGGACAAGACCATCAGGCTGCCTGCTTATCCGTGTTTTGGCTTTGGTCGGCTCAACAGCATGGGACTGGGCGGTATATGTGAATCCGATTTGCGCAGTGCTATGACACACATACTGTTTCAGGGATTGGTGGGCAGGCCTGGCTTTATAAGTGACCCGACTGTAGATGAATCCAAAGACAGTATTATCCTGGCTCACTGTTTGGGTACGCCGAAGATGGACGGCCCTGATAAGCCGGCCGCCCTATACAAGCTGCGGACCGTTATGGAAAGACAGGAAGGTGTTGTTCCGCAGGTGAAGATGCGCATCGGCGAAAAAGTCACACAGGCTTTACTTGTCGGAACCGATCGTTTGCTGTACTTCACCGGCGAAATCATTGATGCGCCGGTCGGCCTCGAGGTGGACAGGGGCTGTCGTACTAAAATTACGGTTAAAGTCGACGGTGACATAGAGAAGTTGTGGAAGAATTGGTCAAGCGGCCTCCACCGCCAGACATGCTATGGAGATATAACGAAAGAGCTTGGCTACTTTTGCAGATTCAAAGAGATTGAAATGGTAAACGAGGCGGTGTGAGCCCATTGGATACTGAGAGTTGGGGGGCTAAGAAAAGGACCAAAAAATGAATCGTCGTGAATTTATCAAAGTGGTTGGTATTGGTGCGGCGGCAGTGGGGACGTGGCAGCTATCGTCACAAGCTCATGGCGCTTTGAGGAGACCGATTGCAGGAATGGGTTTGCGTATGGGTACAAGCCTGAGAGTAAAGCCGGTCCTCGTTTATCAATTTTTCAAGAAAAGAGAAGCAACGAGCTGGCGGCCGTGGGGCGGACTACATAACCAAAGCGATGTGGACAGGGAGGCACAAAGGATTGGTGATGAGCTGGGAAAGCTGGCGTCTTCGGCGGATTTCCCGATGGAGATTCTGCCTTTGGCACGTGTAGATAGTGATGCGGGCGCCACAGCGGCTGGCGAGAGTGACTGCGATGTAATCTTGGTCTATGCGACAAGCGGGGAAGGGCGCTGGCTCGAGATACTGGCCGGGTCCCGGAAGCCGAACGTGATGTTTTTGAGACATAAATCCGGGCCGGTGTATCTGTGGTACGAAATCGCCCATCCGCGTTTTTTGCGGAAGACGACAGACCAGTACAAAGAGCCGGGAATGGACGTGTGGGACATCGTGGTGGACGATTACGGGGAGGTTCTGTGGCGGTTGAGAGCGCTTTACGGGCTGAAGAACGCCTTAGGGACAAGAATTGTAGCTGTCGGCGACGCCGGCGGATGGGGACAGGGAGGCAGGTCCGCACCGCAAATCGCACGGGAGGTCTGGAAGCTTGACATAAAGCCGGTGGCTTACTCGCAACTCGAGCCGATGCTCAAAAAGATAAGAGCGAATGAAAGAGCTGTTCAGCAGGCCAGACGCGACACGGATGAGTATCTGGCTCAAAGTGGTGTCTCGCTGCACACCGAGAAGAAGTTCCTTGTCAATGCTTTCCTTCTCACCGCGGTCTTCAAGCGGCTCATGGAAGAAGCGGATGCTCCCGCGATTACTGTACACCATTGTATGGGGACAATCATGCCGATTGCCGAGACGACGGCCTGCATGCCTTTGAGCCTGCTGAATGATGAGGGGCTGATGGCATTCTGTGAATCCGATTTTGTTGTCATTCCTTCCGGTATTTTGCTGCGTTATATCTCTGGAGAACCTTCCTTTTTCAATGACCCAACCCATCCTCACGACGGAATCACAACCTGCGCGCATTGTACCGCTCCGCGGCGCATGGACGGTAGGGATCTCGAATCGGTAAAGGTTCTGACACACTTTGAGTCGGATTACGGTGCAGCACCAAAGGTTCAGTTTCGTAAAGGCCAGGTGGTTACGAACGTTATACCTGATTTTGCCTGCAAAAAGTGGGTCGGATTCAGGGGCAAAATCATCGACCACCCGTCTTATGATATCTGCCGGTCGCAGTTCGATTGTACAATCGAAGGGGATTGGAAAAAGCTCTTAGAGGATATGCAGGGATTTCACTGGATGACCTGCTACGGAGATTACCTGCGCGAGGTCGGCTACGCCTTAAAGAAGGTCGGGGTAGGATGGGAGAACATTTCCGAGGCAACATAAAGTGAAGAGGCTGAATCGTCGTGAATTCTTGAGGACTTTGGGGGCGGGGGCAACGGCACTGGCCGTTGAGGGGCGCTTAAGTTCTACAAGGGGGTACCCGGTGCAAAGGTACATGCGGCGGCCGCCAAATGTAGTGCTTGTGATAACAGACGACCAGGGTTATGGGGACCTGGGCTGTCACGGTAATACGGTCATTAAGACGCCAAATCTTGACAAATTGTATTTGCAGAGCGTTCGGCTAACGAATTTTCATGTTTGCCCCACGTGCGCCCCCACGCGGGCGTCACTGATGACCGGACGATACTGTAACCGGACGGGCGTATGGCATACCGTTATGGGCAGGTCTCTGCTGCGCAGTGACGAAGTAACAATGGCTGATTTGTTTGCGGCTAACGGCTACCGAACGGGTATCTTCGGCAAATGGCACCTTGGCGACAACTATCCGTTCCGTCCCCAGGACAGAGGCTTTCAGGAGGTACTTGTACACGGCGGAGGCGGAGTCGGCCAGACACCGGATTATTGGGGGAATGACTACTTTGATGATACGTACTGGCACAACGGCAAGCCAAAAAAGTTTGCAGGTTATTGTACCGATGTTTGGTTTAACGAGGCCTTGAAGTTCATAGAAGAGAGTGCGGACAGGCCGTTCTTCTGCTATCTTTCGACCAATGCGCCGCACTGGCCGTACAATGTGGCTGACAAGTATGTCAAGCTCTATAAAGGCAAGGACCGTGTGCCAAACGGAAAGTTCTATGGGATGATTACCAACATCGATGATAACGTGGGTCAGTTGCTCAAAAAGCTCAAGGACCTTAGGCTTGAGTGGCAGACTGTTTTGATTTTTATGACCGACAACGGTACCGCCGAAGGCTGGCGCGACGAAAAAGGGTATAATGCCGGCATGCGTGGGATTAAGGGTAGTGAGTACGACGGCGGTCACCGCGTCCCCTGCTTTATCCGCTGGCTTGGCGGCGGTCTGGGACGAGGCAAGGACGTAGTGACGATAACAGCCCATATAGATTTACTGCCGACTTTGATTGAGTTGTGCCGGCTGCAAGGGCCTGAGGGAGTTAAGTTTGACGGTAAGAGTCTTATGGGAGTTCTGTTTGGCAGGGACGCGGATTGGCCAGAGCGCATAGTGATTACGGATTCGCAGCGGGTTGACCACCCCGAGAAGTGGCGCAAGAGCGCGGTAATGACGGACCGATGGCGATTAATCAATGGCAAGAGGCTCTATGACATGAAGGCCAACCCGGGCCAGAAAAAGAATCTTGGCGACGAGCACCCAAAAGTAGTCGAGAAGCTGCGCAAGGCCTATGAGCAGTGGTGGACCGATATCTCCAAGCGCTTCGATGAATACTGCGAAATAGTCATCGGCTCAGACAAGGAAAATGCTTCTCGGCTGACATGTCACGACTGGCACAGTCCGAACATCCCGTGGAACCAGGATACCATCCGCTCCGCAGTAAGGGCCAATGGCAGCTGGGCGGTTGAAGTCGCGCGGGACGGAACCTATGAGTTCGTGTTACGCCGCTGGCCGGAAGAGCTTGATTTGCCAATCACGAAGACCATCTGCGGCGGCAAGGCAATAAGCGCGGTCAAAGCCAGGCTCAAAATCGCAGATGTGGATTTGAGAAAACCTGTCCAGCGAGACGCGACCGGCGCGGCGTTCCGTGTTAACCTCAAGGCCGGTAAGACTCGCTTGCAGACGTGGTTTACGGATGATAAAGGCAATTCCCGTGGTGCCTACTATGTCTATGTGAAACGTTTTACACAAAGCTAAGGATAGACGCTGTGAAAAAAAAGGCCAGTTTGACTCGGCGCCAATTTCTTTCCACGGTAGCCGGTGGTGCCGCAGCAGCGGTGTTTCCGTTGACGGGGTGCACCGGCGGGTTGGCCGGAAAGAACAGACCGGCTGCGAAGCGGCCCAATATCATTGTTATTATCTCGGACGAGCATAATGCGGACGTGCTGGGTTGCTACGGCAACAACACTGTAAGGACCGCGAACCTTGACGGCCTGGCGCGCAAAGGTATCACCTTCGAGAACTGTTACACCAACTCGCCACTGTGCGTTCCTGCCAGATTGGCCTTCACGGCCGGTAAATACATCTCACTAATAGGTGCCTGGAGCAACAAGTGCTGGCTGCCGAGCCCCAATTATCCATCCCTGCCTCGCATTATGAACGCTGCCGGTTACGAGTCGCTGCTCTGCGGCAAAATGCATTACGATCGCACCCGCAGGTACGGTTTTACCGAAATTGGCGGCAATATGAACAGGTATTTCAAGGATGGAAAGGGCGGACGCCGCTCACCTGATGACCTCAATCCCGAGCCGGGAATATCCGATCGATTTGATAAATTTTATGCGGCTGACAAGTCAAATATCCTGCAACACGACCGCAGAGTCAC
Source organism: Planctomycetota bacterium (assembly GCA_020350405.1). Taxonomy (GTDB): domain Bacteria; phylum Planctomycetota; class Phycisphaerae; order Sedimentisphaerales; family Anaerobacaceae. The sequence goes on along the minus strand of CP070715.1, from coordinate 2,076,090 downwards.
AGCGGCTGCTACTGCGCTGCTAAATGCACGTAAGGCTGACGACAAGCCGTTTTTCCTGTTGGTTGGTTATCTTGCGCCTCACTTTCCACTTATCGTGCCACAAAAATACTGGGACAGGTACAAAGGCAAGGTGCCGATGCCGGTAATCCCTGAGGGGCATCTCGAATCGCAGCCGCTAAACTACAAACATCTGCGCATCGCGTTTAACCTGGAGGATGCGCCGGACGAGGTTGTGCGGAAGGGCCGTGAACTGTATTACGGCCTTACACAGTGGCTTGATGAGCAGATAGGAGAAGTCCTCAAAGCTCTGGCCGAGAGCGAAGTGGCGGACGACACGATGGTCATATATACGACAGACCACGGCGAAAACATGGGTGAGCACGGACTGTGGTGGAAGAACTGCATGTACGAGTCAGCGGCGCACGTGCCGTTGATTATTAGCTGGCCTACCCGCTGGGAAGGTCCGCAGCGACGTGCGGGTGCCTGCTCGCTGGTAGATTTGGTACAGACAATCGCCGAAGTCGGCGGGGCCGAGGTACCTGACGACTGGAATGGCAGCTCAATGGTAAGCTGGATGGACAATCCGAAACAGGCGTGGAAAGATATGGCCGTCAGCGAGTATTATGCCCACAATATAGCCTCGGGATTTGCGATGATTCGGATGGGCCGCTACAAGTATGTATACCACACTCCGGCAGGCCCGGAGCACCCGGCTGAGCGCGAACTTTATGACCTTCAGGCAGACCCGGGGGAATTTAACAATCTTGGGGAACAGCAAGGACAAAAACAGCGGCTCGGGGCGATGCATTCTGAGCTGGTTAAGGAAATCGGCGAGCATCCTGATAACACCGAGCGCCGATGTCGTGCCGACTATGAGCGGGGATATTCACGCAATAATATGGAACAATAGAATTGGGTGGAAGGTGTAGCAAAACCGTATGTGACCTTAAATTGATTAAAAAGGATATGAGCACACAGACAAGAAGAGAATTTCTAAGGAGAACTGGTTTTGCAGCCATCTCGGCTGCGCTGTCTCCGGGCTGTGTTCGTATTGGTCAAAGGACGCTGCTGCAAAGCAAACGGCCGAACATTATCTTCGTTTTGGCTGATGATTTGGGCTACGGCGACCTTGGCTGCTATGGCCAGGAGAAGATAAAGACGCCGAATCTGGACCGGATGGCGGCTGAGGGGATGCGCTTTACACAGCATTATGCAGGCAGCACGGTCTGTGCGCCATCGCGATGTGCCCTTATGACAGGTTTGCATACAGGTCACTGCCGGGTGCGTGGAAATAAGCGTGTACCGCTGCGACCCTGCGACGCTACTGTTGCGGAACTGTTAAAAAAGGCCGGGTACGCCACGGGCCTTATCGGCAAGTGGGGACTCGGCGAGCCGGATACTACGGGCATACCCAACAAGAAAGGATTTGATTACTTCTTTGGTTATTTGAACCAGGCCAGGGCACATAATTACTATCCTGACTGGCTGTGGCGCAATCAGGAGAAAGTGAAGCTCGATAACGAGGTCGTGTACATAGACGAAGGATACGCGAGGGGCGTCGGCAGCGCAGCAACAAAACGCGTGGATTATTCGCACGACCTGTTTACCGAAGAGGCTTTACAATTCATCGAGCGCAATAAGAATCAGCCGTTCTTTCTCTATCTTGCTTACACGGTTCCTCATGCGAATAATGAGTCGCACCTTGTGGGTCGGCACGGCATGGAGGTGCCCGACTATGGTATCTACCAAGATAAGGACTGGCCCGAGCCTCAGAAGGGCCACGCCGCTATGATTAGCCGGATGGACCGTGACATCGGCCGGCTGTTCGATAAGCTACAGGGGCTGGGTCTGGATGAAAACACCGTCGTATTTTTCAGCAGTGACAACGGCCCGCATACCGAAGGTGGCGCCAAGCCCGAGTTTTTTGACAGCAACAGTGTGCTGCGCGGCATCAAGCGAGACCTTTATGAAGGGGGGATTCGAATGCCAATGATTGTTCGCTGGCCCGGCACAATCAAATCCGCCTCCGTCACCAACCATGTCTCGGCCTTCTGGGACTTTTTACCTACCGCAGCTGAATTAGCTGGCGTAAAGCCGCCCGCGGACATTGATGGTATATCAATGCTCCCTACACTACTTGGGCAGCCGCACCGGCAGAAAAAACACAAGTATCTTTACTGGGAATTCCACGAGCGGGGTAAAAAACAGGCCGTGCGTATGGGCTACTATAAGGGCGTTAGACTTAACGTCAGTAGAAAGCCATCTGGGCCGATAGAGCTGTACAACCTCAAGACAGATATAGCTGAAAAACGCAACGTTGCCCACAAACACGCGAAAATCGTTACAAAAATCGAAAGGTACCTAAGAACAGCGCGGACCCCGTCAGAGGACTTTCCCCTTCCGAAGTCCGGGCGAAAATAGGCGAAAGACGCAACTTTTGAAAAAGCGCTTGTTTTTGTGATAAAGACCCGTTACTATACCAAAGGTTTCTAACGACTATCCGCTAACTGTGTAACAAAAAACGAAGCAGTCCACCCCGTTGGATGTTTCTGCAACGGGGCACAAGGAAAATAAGATGGCACAAAAAACAAAAGTTTCTAACGCAGGCAAAACTGAAATGCTGGATGCTGTCGAAAGTAAGAGCCTCAAAACCGATATTCCGCATTTCGAAATGGGCGATACGGTAGATGTGCGCTGCAGAATCAAAGAAGGCGACAAGGAGCGCATCCAAGTGTTTACGGGAACGGTAATCGCACGGCGGGGACGGGGCATTAATGAAACGTTTACGGTCAGGCGAATCGTCGCCAATGAGGGTGTGGAGCGAATTTTTCCGCTTCATTCGCCGAATGTAATTGATATTCGTCCTGTTCGAAGCGGCAAATCGCGGCGGGCGAAACTTTACTTTTTGCGTGAGCGGACCGGCAAGGCGGTGAGACTGGCTCACCGGCACGGCGACCACACCGTCACCGAGTGATGAAGGAGGGGGGCAAAAGTGTTTCCTTTGCTGCTGAACAGAGACAAGCTATTGGCCGACGGCAAGCTGCTCGGCCGGTGGGGTGAAAGACGCTGCGAGAGGTTTCTTGTAAGAAAAGGACTGAGGAAGCTTGTCCGCAATTACTCGTGTAAGATGGGCGAAATAGATTTGGTTATGGCCGACAGCGACGGGGCGATTGTCTTCGTGGAGGTAAAAGCCAGAGCGGACGAGAGCTTTGAGCCCGTCGAATCTGTTGTAACATTTGGCAAAAAGGAAAAGTTGTTCAGGACGGCCCGGTATTTCCTTGCGAGCCACAATATAGAAGACAGGCCGTGCCGCTTCGATATTGTAACAATAGTACTGGGGCGGGCCGGCCGGCCAAAAATAAAACACTATGAGAATGTCTTTGTCCCCTGATTCAAATTCCGCGGACTAACCCTTACCAGCTGTCTATGGCTCAGGGCACTCAGCTGTTTCTATTGGTGTGGTTCGGGACTTAGCTTGTTTTGGCTGTAGAGTTGAAGCTGTTGCCGGAGGCGAGTGACCAACTCGTCATTTTGCTCGTCCAACGCTAGTTTAAGGGCTGACCGGCTTATTCCCATCGCCTTATCGAATTGACCTGCCTCTGCGTAGCCGGTGGCCAACGTATCCAATATCTCCGCTTTGTTGTATTCTGTTAGTTCGGCTGCGCGTTTGGCAAGGGCGATTGCCCGGCCTGGGTCGCGGTGTTTCTTATCCGGATGAGTACACAAAATCCAGGCGATACCGTTCAATGCCGCCGTGTTGTCCGGCTCAAGGGCGAGCACACGGCGGTAGTGCGTGATTGCTTCGGTGAAGTTACCCTGCTTCGAAAGTGCCAGGCCTAAGTTATAGCGGGCGTTGACATAATGGGGGTCGAGCTGCACGGCCTGGCGGTAGTGTTCGGTAGCTTCTTCGAGCCTGCCCTTCAATAGAAGCGCATTTGCCAGGTTGCCGTGAGTTCTGGAATGCTCTGGTTCTATCCGGAGGGCCCGGCGGTATTGTGTGATTGCCTCGTCAAGTTTGTTCTCTGACCTGAAGGCATTGCCCAGACTGTAGTGCATAACCGGATTATTTTCAGTTACTGACAGAGCACGCTCGCAGAGAGTGAAGTTATTTCGCCAGTGACGGACCTGTATCCGCGTACAAACCAATAGCGCTGCGAGCACCAACAGTACTGACGTCGAGAGCATGACTTTCCGATAACGCCATTTTGCCAACAGTTCAGCTGCGCCCCAGGCACCAATAATAAACAGGCCCACCGACGGCAGATAGGTGTACCTGTCGGCCATGCACTGTCTGCCAACCTGGACAAGACCAATCACCGGAACCAGTGTTCCCAGATACCACAACCAACCCACCGCCAGGTAACGTCGGCTGCGCCCGGCTAGGTAAATTATACCGGCAGTGATGAGAACCAGTGCCACGATGGAAACTATCGGCCGCCAAGCCGGCAAGCTTGCGCCCGGATGGGGATACAAAACCGCAAGACCGCTCGGATAAATCATCTTTCCTATGTAGCCGACATAACAGACCAAAGCATTGTTTATGCGAGTAGTCAAAGCCAAATTCTCCACCATCTCCGTTGCCCCTGTAGTTTCCTGAGCTAGATACGTAACTATACTGGAAACCGTTGTCAGGACAAACAAGGGGATTTTTTCACAAATCAAGCGGTGTGCAGTCGACTTTTGAAGTCTGCGCAGCGGCCAATAGTCCAGCAGCAACAGTACAAAAGGCAATGTCACCAGCATGGGTTTGGCCGTAAGTCCGACACCGAAGGCCAGAAATACCAGTGAGAACCTCCAAATGCTTGCCCGTTCCGTGTACCGGATATATGCGACAATTGTCAGCATCCAGAAAAGCGCGCTAAGGACGTCTTTGCGCTCGGCCACCCACGCTACCGACTCAACGTGAAGCGGGTGCAGCGCGAATGCCGCCGCAACAAAACCGCTTGCCCCTACTGCACCGGTCAGCCTTGCAAGTACCCAAAACAACAACAGAGTGTTTGCTGTATGAAACAACAAGTTGACCAGATGATGCCAGAGGGGATTCAATCCAAATAATTCGCAATCCAGCATGTGGCTCAGCCATGTCAGCGGGTGCCAGTTGCTGGTGTGTGTGGTTGTGAAGGCCCAGCGTAGGGACTTAAGGCTCACCCCCTCATTAGCGCGCGGATTTTCGGTTACATACATGGCATCATCGTAGCTGACAAAGTCGTTGTGGCGGACCGGCTCAAATGCAATGGCCGTGGCCAAAACCAGTCCCAGGCAAATCAAAAGGATTTGTAGGTTTTCGCTCTTGCCGCGCGCTTTGCTCATACAACCATTTTAGCGACAAACCCTCCTTGTTAAAAGCCCAATCCGCCGGTGAGACGAACACAGCTGTATCTTATCTATCGGTCGGCTTGCTTTTGGTTCAATACGGCTTCCAGGCGCTCTTTGGCGTTCGCCTTGTCCGGCTTTATTTCCAATGCCCGGCGGTAGTGGTCTATTGCTTCATCAAGCCGTCCCTGCAATTCGAATACGTACCCCAGGTTATACCAGGCCTCGGCGTCGTTGGCTTTTAACTGGAGCGCGCTACGAAAACATCCGATTGCCTCACCGAAATTGCCCTGAATGGCGAGGGCACTGCCTAAGTTGTTGTGCACTTTCGGATTGTCCGGTTCAATCTCCATTGCCCTGCGGTAGTGAATAATTGCCTCGTCTATTTTCCGTTGGCCCGACAGGGCATTGCCCAAGTTGTTGTGAGCTCTGGCGTTGTTTGGGTCGGTTTGCAGAACCTCACGATAGTGCTCGATCGCCTCGTCCTTTTTGCCCTGCCTTGAGAGCGCATTGGCCAAGTTGTACCTGGCTATGGTGTAGTTCGGTTTTATCTGAAGGGCTTGGCGATATTGACGGACGGCCTCGTCAAGTTTACCCCGCGCGTGAAGAGCCTTACCCAGCCCGGCGTGACCGACGTAACTGCCCCTGGTTACTTCAACGGCATGTCTGAACAAAGTAAGGCTGTCCTGCCAGTGATGCACCTGCGTCCGCGCGCACAACAACATGGCAGCCATAACAACTGCCGCCGATATCGCCAGGACAACTTTGCTGTATCGCCATTTGCCTGGCATCTCAGCCGCGCCCCAGGCAACAATAATAGAGATACCAATAGATGGAAGGTAAGTGTACCGGTCCGCCCTTGCCTGTGTCCCCACCTGTACGAGGCCAATCACTGGTACCAGCGTCCCTATGTACCAGAACCACCCGACAAATACGTATCTGTATCTCGCCGCCAGCGCAACTACCAGAATGGATATCCCAACCACCAGAAAAGCTGCAAGCACAGCCAGCCATAGCAACGATTTGTCAAGCGCATATACGTAAAATACTGCCAGTCGGCTGGGCCAAAACATCTTTGAAATATAGACAAAATAAGAAATTAAAGCGTTGGCGGCTCGAATCCCAATAGAAACCTCCTCCATTTCTATTACTGCACCGCCGCTTCGCTGTGCGACAAAAGTGATAACGCTGGATATCGCAGAAAGAATAAATAGAGGCGTTTTTTCAACGACCAGCCTGACTGCGTTGTCTCGGCCCAGACGTTCCAGGGGCCAGTAGTCGAGCAGCAAAAGTACAAACGGTAATGTCACCAGCATCGGCTTTGCCATCAGGCCCAACGCAAAGACGAGTATTGTCGCCACATACCAGCCTATGCGGCGTTGTCTTGCATAGCGCAGATAAACCGCCATTGTCAGCATCCAGAAAAGTCCGCTTAGGACGTCCTTACGTTCTGCTATCCACGCGACAGACTCGACGTGAAGCGGATGAAGCGCGAATGCTGCGGCTACAAAACCGCTGAGCCAAACCTCGCCGGTCATCTTTTTAAAGACCGCAAAGAGTACGATGGAGCTTATCGTGTGGATAAGCAGGCTTGTCAGGTGGTGCCGGCCGGGGTCGGCGCCGAACAGTTGACAATCCAGCATGTGGGAAAGCCAGGTCAGCGGATGCCAGTTACTCGCGTGGCCCGTGGTAAAGGCCCAGATAATGCCGTCTCGGGTAAGGCCGTCCTTGACGTGCTGATTGTCGGTGACGTACTGGTGGTCGTCGTAGTCTACAAAGCTGTATCGGTGGACAGGCCAGTAGGCAGTGAAAGTCGCTAACACCAGAAGGGCACATATCGGCAGGTCCCAGCCTTTGCCGAACGCCGTGCGTTCTATTGAGGGTATTTCGCTCATATGTTTATGTTACCATTAAACACGTTTTCGTAAAAGCTTAAGGCGGGAAGCGAATAGATTTTTGTCTTTGACGTTATGACCCTACTGCATTATTGTTAAGGAAACGGACAAGAGATTTTTCAACAATCCCGCCCCGGCGGTACAAAAGTTTAGTTTATAAAACATGGAACTAATTGATACGCACTGTCACCTGACCTTTGATGACCTGGCGCGTGATATTGAGCAGGTTTTGCATCGGAGCATAGCCGCGGGAGTCACAAGCTGGATAACCGTAGGCACCGACATTGAGGAGAACCGGAAGGCAATCGAGCTGGCCGGCAGATTCGATAATATGTACGCGGCCATAGGGATTCATCCGCACGATGCAAAGACCGTGACGGCCGAGACAATCGAAGAACTGAAAAAGCTGGCAGAAAATGGACGAGTTGTTGCGATTGGCGAAACGGGGCTGGATTATCACTATGACTTCTCAAAAAGGCGAGACCAGGTAAGAGTGTTTGCTGAGCACCTGGAAGTCGCGGCCGAGTTGGGTCTGCCGGTAATTATCCACTGCAGGAAGGCGTTCGAGGAGACTCTGGATATTTTGGAGCGGTACGGTGGCGGCGTTGAGAAGGTGGTTTTCCACTGTTTCAGCGGCTCTGCTGAGCAGGCGAAAATTCTGCTCGACCGTGGTTTTTATATTTCATTCACCGGCGTGGTGACATTCAAAAACGCCCGCATAAAACAGCAGGCTGCCGAAGCCGTTCCGCTTGACAGATTAATGCTCGAGACCGATTGTCCATATATGTCGCCTGAGCCGATGAGAAAGCAAAAAGTCAATGAGCCTGCCCTTATGGTCCACACCGTGAGATTCCTGGCCGAATTAAAAAAGATGTCTTTGCCCGATTTCGCAAAGGCTGCAACCGCCACGAGCAAAGTATTTTTCGGTCTTCCAGACAGTTAGGAAAACGGCAGGCTGGTGTCCTGCGCCGATGCGTTTTTACCCATCTTACCCGGCAGATTCGTCTTATTTAACCAGGTGTCTAAAACACGTGGGAGTGGCGTTTAACAGTGTTAAAAACGGTGTTTTGGCCTTGCGACTTGACTTTTTGTCAATTCATCCTATATTTAAGTAGCCAGAGCCTTTTATGCCGTTAGGAAGGCGGGTTTCAGTCGATTCGGTACTTTGAGGGCAAAGCGATTTCACCCAGCGAGGATGCTTGGACTACAGGACGACGGTTCAGGGATTTTTTTGGCGTAAATAATTAAATTCTGAAGTTTTATTGAGGGTCGATAGCAGCATATATGCCGGGGTTGTTTGATCAGGCGGCAGTTAGTCAGGTTCAACAGGCAAACGACATTGTTGATGTCATAAGCGAGCACTTGAGCCTGAAGAAAAAGGGCAGGGAGATGGTCGGGTTATGCCCTTTCCACGATGACCATCGCCCGAGTCTTTATGTCAACCCCGCCAAGCAGATATTTAAGTGCTTTGCGTGCGGCGCCGGCGGCGACGTATTCAAGTTTGTTCAAATGCGGGAAAATCTCACTTTCCCCCAAGCGATAGAAAGATTGGCCGAACGTGTCGGAATAAAGCTAAAGGTCGGCAAGGCGCCGAAGACCAAAGACGAAGCGACGGATGTTGACCCAAATAAACTGGCAAAGGTCAATGTCTGGGCCGCTGGATACTTTGAGCAAAATCTTGCAGATAAAGAGAAGGGTAAGCGAGCTCGGGATTATCTCGCCGAAAGACAAATATCACCGGAAAGTATAAAAAAATGGCGTCTCGGCCTCGCCCTCTCAAATGATGCTTTATTCAGGGCAGCAAAAGCCAAAGCTATTCCAAGCAAGCTGCTGGAACAGGCGGGACTTATTGTGCCACAGATGGGAAGCGTTAATTTTGCTGACAAGTTTGTAAATCGCCTGATGTTTCCCATTACCGACGTAACCGGCAGGGCGATTGGTTTCGGCGGCCGCACCCTCGACCAAACAGGCGCCAAGTACATAAATTCACCAACAACAGTTCTGTTCGACAAAAGTAATTGCCTCTATGGTCTTGAGCAGGCACGACATAAGATTGGCTCGACAGGTCTGGCGGTTGTCGTCGAAGGTTACACCGACTGTATGATGGCACACAGTAAAGGCTTTGAGAACGTCGTTGCAACGCTGGGCACAAGTTTCACAAGTGGGCATGGTCGATTGCTCCGGCGGTATGCAAAAAAAGTGGTCCTGGTTTTTGACAGTGACACTGCGGGCATCGAGGCCGCCAACAGGGCACTCGAGGTCTGTCTGTCCCAACATATAGATATCACTCTGGCCTCGGTGCCGACAGAAAAAGACCCGTGTGATTTTCTTCTAAGCGAAGGCAAAGAGCGGTTCGAACAATTAGTTGATGAGGCTGTCGATGTCTTTAGGTTTAAATGGAACAGGTTAACAGAGGCTTTCCAGAATGACGATACGCTCGTGGACAACAAAGCCGCGGTCGAGGAATTTTTGCAGGCGGTAGCGACGGCCATTCAGGCCGGCAATCTCTCGGCTATAGACAGGGGCTTGATTGTTAATCGACTCTCAAAGATTATTGGTCTCGACAGCAAGCAGATAAACGCTCAATTACGGAAAAAACTTAAAACGGCCGAAAGAATCGCAAGCTATAATCTCGAAAACCGACAAGTCCGAACTGTGGACCTGGGCCAGGGCTTCTTCGCTGCGGCCCAGCGGGAAATTCTGGAAGTACTGCTCAATGACCTCGAGCTCTTTGAAACGGTAAAGCGAAAAATTACGCTCGATCATTTTGATGTGCCAGTATTCAGACAAATTGCAGAAATACTTTTTGATATACTGAGCAACAAGCCCACGGCGAGCCTGGCCGAAGTATTGGCAAGAGCGGAATCAACCGAAGCAGGTTCTCTTATTGTGCAGTTAGCACAGACAGGAGAGGAAAAAGGCAACTTTAAACCTCGACTGACGGGGGCCTTGGATGCTATGGAGCGCGTGCGGGGACAGAGGGAAAAAAGCCGGATAAAAGCAATAGAGGACCAAACCAAATTTCTGCAGCGTTTCTCTGAAGGCACCGCAAAACGGGATCCACATAATATAGGAATGGTGCAGTGAACAATTTTTCGTAAGTAACCGTAAAATAAGAGTATACGCGAAATATGAAGTTACGGGATAATTTGAGTTTTTGTATCAATTGATTAAAGTCTGATTTCATAATTCGTATATAAGGGTGCCGATTGTGGCAAAAAAAAGGATAAGAGCAAGCAGACCGGATACCGAGTCACGAAGAGTCCAGGCCAATGGTCAGTCCTCCTCAGACGCCAAAGTTGAAGATGTTGAACAGCAGATAAAAGCTATTACCGAAAAGGGCAGGAGAAAGGGATATCTTACGTACGAGGAGATGAACGAGGACCTGTCCGATGATATTGTCTCTCCCGCGCGCCTCGATAGCTTATTGGCGACCCTCGATGAAATGGGAATCCATCTGCTTGATGAAGCTGATGTGGAAAAGCATGAAGCGGAGGAATTTGAAGGCGAGGAAGGACCGGGTAAGGAGGAACAGCTCAGGGAAGATGAACTGCTGGAAAAACAGCTGGTCGGTGAGGCAGAGGTCGCTCGTCGCATCGATGACCCTATACGAACGTATCTTACACAAATGGGTGAGATTGACTTGCTGACAAGGGAGCAGGAAATTTCTCTCGCGCGCAAGATAGAACTGGCACGTATGGGCTTTAGAAGAAAAATGCTCGAAAGCGATTACTGCGCGCGAAACGCGGTTGACATACTCCAGCAGGTTCACGAGGGGGCGTTGAGCTTTGACAGGACCATGAAGATAAGCACTGCTGAGAACTTGGTGAGGTCGGTAATAAAGAAGCGCCTGCCGGGCAACATTCAAACGGTAAACAGCCTGCTAAGGAAAAACCAAGCTCTGTTCAAGAAGCTTTTGCAGGACTCCTCCGACGACGACGGCAAGGGCGCCGACAAGTCGGGAGTAAAGCACCTGTGGAAAAACAAACGTAAGATCGCAACGCTCCTCGAAGAACTCAGCCTGCGAACCAGCAGGATTCAACCAATGAAAAACAAGCTGCATGGTATCTGCCAGAAGATGCACCAGTTAGAGCAGCTTATCACCGGGGGGCCTAACCAGGATATAACGGAGCAGGACATTGAAGCCATGAAGCAGGAACTAGCCGGTCTGCAGGAATTGGCGATGGAGACCCCCAAGCAACTCGATAAAAGGCTGCGGGCCATCGAGCGGGTTTTTAACCAGTACGAGCATGCTAAACGAATGCTCTCAAGCGCGAACCTGCGATTAGTGGTTTCCATTGCCAAAAAGTATCGAAACCGCGGTCTGAGCTTTTTAGATATAATCCAGGAGGGCAACACCGGTCTGATGAGGGCGGTTGACAAATATGAATACCGCAGAGGATACAAATTCAGTACCTATGCGACTTGGTGGATTCGTCAGGCGATTACCAGGGCCATTGCCGACCATGCGCGGACGATTCGTATCCCCGTTCACATGATAGAGACAATGAGCCGGCTGCGAACCGCCGGCAAAGTTCTGCTTCAGAGACTCGGCAGAGAGCCCAGCATTGAGGAAATCGCCGAAGAAGCTGAGATGAGCATAGAAGAAACACGAAGGGTCTTGAAAATATCCAAGCATCCGATTAGTCTCGACCGGCCCATAGGGGAAAGCGAGGACAGCTATTTCGGTGACTTCATCGAGGACGATGATGTCGATTCGCCGGTGGCCTCCGCTGCACAGGAAATGCTCAAGGAAAGGATCGATACCATCTTGAAAACGCTTTCATATCGCGAACGCGAAATTATCAAGCTCCGCTATGGAATCGGTGATGGCTACACCTATACGCTCGAGGAAGTCGGCAGAATCTTCAAGGTCACGCGCGAGCGTGTTAGACAGGTCGAGGCAAAGGCCATACGCAAACTCCAGCACCCTGTAAGGAGCCGCAGGCTTGAAGGGTTCCTCGACCACAAAACAGTGTAGATGGGGCATGGTGGACTCGGTAGGGCCATAGGCTTTTGCTTATGCTCTTATTTCCGGGGGCGGAAGTTTAAAACTGCAAGCTCACCGCGATGGTTCTGTGCCGTAGCCCTTTGGGTTTTCGGAACATCCATTTATTTCGTATCTTGCAAACCGTAGAAAAAGGTCGTTTTTTGACGTGGTAATTAGAAGCCCGGGTAATATATTAGCAATGAAAAAGGCCCCGCTTTTGGGCGGGACCTTGCGGTTTTTCATCCTTGCGACCTGCAATCCGGGTCAGGCGGGGCGCACGTTTGTCGCCTGCGGACCTTTTCTGCCCTCGCCGACATCATACTCCACTTCCTGGCCCTCTTGCAGCGGCCCGGTTCCCTGGGATTCGACGTTCGAGCGGTGGACGAACAAATCCTCACCGCCTTCATCCGGACTGATAAAACCGTAGCCTTTCCTTTCGTTAAACCATTTTACTTTACCTTTTGCCACAATCTTCTCCTTAGGCCCGTAACTTCGGCCTCCAACTAAAATTCCCTCGTCTTTTATTAGGAGCTACTCTCCGAGGGATGACAAAGAATACTCCTTAGTAACTGTTTGAAAATTAGCATGCCCGAGTGGGGATGTCAAGGAAATAATCTGGACATCTTTTTTTGGCCATTACCCAGAAGTCCGATAGTCGCCAATGATAAATAGCATGCTGCGGCTGTTGGCTATTAGCCTCTCTACTTTACTTTATCCCTGCCTGTTGGCTGCTATTGTGCCAATGGTTCATAAAATTTTTCGGGTTTTTGACCGAGCGTGTTGGTCAGTGTGCCCAAGTTTTCTATGGTGCATTGTAAGTGGTCCCCCGGCCGGAGAAACTTACCTGTAGCGACGGCGACGCCGGCCGGCGTGCCGGTAGCTATAACATCGCCCGGGTCAAGTGTCATTATGTGGCTTAAAAACGATACTATGTCGGCGACCGGATAAATCATCTGTGAGGTATTGGCTTTCTGACGGACTTCGCCGTTGACGGTTAGCGTCATACTGAGATTCTGAACATCTGCACTTTCGTCGGCGGTAAAAAGGTACGGCCCCATCGGCAGAAATCCATCGGCCCATTTGCCATTGAGCCAGTCATAAAATTCGTCCCAGGGCCGTTTGGCCCTTGCGGCTTTGAAGGTGACACTGCGGGCTGATATGTCGTTGCAGATGGTGTAGCCGGCGACAACATCAAGGGCATTTTCTGGTTTTATACATTTGGCTTGTTTTCCTATTACCACCGCCAGTTCGATTTCATGATCTATTTGGTCGCTATAGGCCGGCCAGGGTATCTCCTGCTCGTGGCCTATTACAACCGTCGACGGCATTAAGAAGGGTCGCGGCACAGTGGTCTGTCGCGGCGAATCGGACAGGCCGAGCGAGAGACCAGCTTCTTCGATATGTTCGCTGTAGTTGCCGGCAAGTGCCAGTACTTTGCCCGGCCGGGGAATAGGCGCAAGCAGCCTGACCGAGTCCAGAGGCATAAAAATATTAGGGCGGGCGCTTAACTCGGCAAGTTTTTCAAGGCAGGTCGGACCGCGTTGGAGGATTTCTTTTATGCTGCGGGGGGCATTTTCCCACGGCCAGGTAGATGGGATATCTATCAGGCCCCGGTCGGTAAGGACTCCGCAGGAAATTGAGCTATCTTTTGAATACGTAGCTAATTTCATCATTTTTCCTTTCGTGTTGTCCTGGAATTTGTGCGCGTCGATGGTAGCAAAAAAAACTTGATTTTGCAGCAGGAAAACGTATAAATGTTAATTTGAACGTGGCAAGTGTATTATATATATCACATCAGTCGGTTGGAAGGTCTAAGCAAAGACTTGTGCACTTACGCCTTATGAGTTATGCTTTTGTTTTTGGGGACTTTAGAATATGACAATAAAAGAGATTTGGACAAAAACGGGTAGTTGGATTCGGGCTCATAAACCGTCGAGGGTCGGCGAGTTTGTGCCCGATATAGACGGCGAGGGGCTAATCAACCAGGATGCTGAAGCGGCGGCCGATGAGGCCAGCGAGCAGAGCAACCAAGTCGTAGTAAAAGCGGTCCAGCCAAAGAGTAAGGCTGAATCGCTTGAAAAGCTGCAGGCCGGTTTCGATAAGCTGATTGGGCAATTGGAGGGCATCAACAATCATTTGAGCCGTCAGGTTGGCCAGAATGAGGATTTGATGGGGCGAATCGAACAGCTGCCTAAGCTGCTGGAAAGCTTTCCCGCAGTGGTGGAAAATCAAAAGCAGTTGACGGAGCAATTGCTGGAGCAGTTAAAGGAGATGGCGAGCAAGGATGAGCAGTTTATAGATGCGGTTGGGGAAATCCCTGCTGAGACTGCCAAGCAGACAGATGCGCTGGTCAATATCGACCATCAGCTTGCTGCCGCGGCCGATACGGATGTGCAGATGACGGAGAGCCTTAATAAGTTTAATGAGTCGCTTGAAAAGCTCAATGAGAGTACGGTGGGGCATACCGATAGTGTGATGCAGATGAGCCGGACGTTTGCGGCGAGCGACAGGTATCTTAAGTACATTATGTCGAGACAGCGCAAGAGCTTTATGTGGATTTTCATGATAGCTATGGGGGTTTGCGCGGCGGCGATATTGATACTGGCGGGAATTATTATTTATCTGAGGCAGTAGGTATTTTGGCGTTTTCGGGTGGGGCAGGCGGAGACGGATTCGAAATTCTGTAATGTTCAAAATGAAAGACCCCGGCCAAGCCGGGGTCTTTCTTCGAACGCGTTTTTTTCAGAGGTGGGTGTTAGCCCTGCTGTCCTTCGCGGTTTCCATTTTGATTCTGGTGCTTGTCTGAGCCGGGACCTCCATCGTTCTTTTCAATAACCCAGATTTCGTCGGAGCCGTAGAAGGTGTCGCCACCGACAGTTGTTCCGGACAGGAGCAGCGGCAGCGTACCTTTCTCCAGATTTCCCGCGGGTATGCGAAATTTCGCTACCAGCTCGCCTCTTAAATCGGGTTTTGTGAGGTAGGGGTCGTAAACATTTGTACCATCGTCGAGAACAACGTCAGCCACGGAGTGATACGAGATTTCAGCGTGGACGGTGAGGCCGTGTTCATCGACCCCCTCTTCCAGCACGATTGTGTCGGGTGAGACATTGATCGTCACCAGGATGTCGGCGGCAACGGCCAGTGGCACACAAACGGCTGCCAGAAACAGTGTTAGCGTTAGTACTTTTTTCATAATCGTCTCCTAAAGAATTAATAAAACCTTCACCCGAAAGGGATTCATTACCAGCAGCCAAATTTGCAACAACTCCCCTACACTTGTTGTGACGGGAGTCTACCACCGTTTGGGCGCAAATGCAAGGCTAAAATTTTTTTAAATAAAAAATATTTTTTTCATTTCCATGAGTTCTGGGTGAGGGAATCATTTCCGGGCACTCCGGTAGGATTAGAGGGTCAGTTGTTTTTCTAATTACTGAATTGAGGATTGAGATTGAGCAAGCCGCTGCAGTTGGAAAAACTGTGACAACGAACGGACCTGCGGTGGGTGTGGGTCATCTCACTGTTTCAAGGTAGCGGCGGCTTCAATTTCGAATAGTAGGTCCGGCCGGCAGACGTCGCAGATAGCGGAGAGCCATGGCCAGGGGAGGGTGTCTTTTAGGCCGTTGAGTATGTTTTCGACTTCGGTGGTCTTGCAATAGGCGACGATTTGGACGACTTCGGAGTCGGCACAGTTCATATCCTTCAGAACGGCGCGGACGTTTTCGATGGTTGTATTAATCTGGCCTTCGGCGTCGTCGATGTTGGTGGTATTGCCGTCGGCGTCGATGGAGGCGGTGCCGGAGACAAAGACGGTTTCAGCAGCAGGGGTGGTAGCCTTTGACGCGCGAGAGAATGCCGAGCCATATTCCAGGGCACACTGCTGTTTGCCGACCGCGGGGAGGTACTGGACAGAGTCGGCGGGCTCGAGTACCGCGATGAGGTCCATTGCGCAGTGGGCGCCGTCGGCGGGGGCGAGGCCGATGCCGGTGCTGGCGGGCATTGACTGTCGGGTGTTTTGGCCGATGATGCCGCGTTCGGTGAAGAACTCGTTTCTGACGTGGTTGAAGTCGTCGTACCATGAGAGGATGTCAGCGAGCCACATCCAGGTGCGTGCGACGGAGAGCATATCGGTGGCGGACTGCTTGAGTATTGCTTCGCCTTTTTCGAGCATGGCAGCCGCCTGCTGCGTGGGCTGTGGGGAATCGGGGGCGGAGATGTTGGAAAGAGTAAGATAAGTCCGGTCGGGCGAGCGAAGTATTCGACCGCAGCGGATACGCTCAAAATCAATTACTTCAGGAGTAGTGTCAGCAGCTATGGCGTGGACCTGTACGCCGGCGATTGGGCCGGAGTGTCCTTCGGTGCAGACCAGAAGGCTTGGGGTCACTCCATCATCGAGGGCGCCATATTGTTTTGAGCGGGTGTCGGAGATGGTTTTCATCACATTCTGAACGGCGAAGATGCGTTCCTGGAGGACTGCCGCTTTTTTCGAGCGGAGGGTGTCGGCGATTTCAGTGAAGATTTCTTTTGCCTGCTTATCTGGAGGCGCACTTTGGTCAGGGGTGGCTGAAATGTAGATTTCCGTCGCCGCAGGGGACTCGATTGTACGTGTGTCCAAGTTTACAGGCATTTCGTTTTATCACCCTTTACGAGGGTTTTAGTTATCTGTCGATTCACCGAGACCTGCGCCGGTTCGCAGTAAGTCCAGGAAATACCATATTTTAGTATCGTTGATAGGAAAATCAAGCTTAAGTGCAAAATTGCGTTTTTTCTCACGCGATGCGGGTATTGTGGGTGCTAGTATTATGGGACTGTATTTGGGTGGCTGAAGGTTTTATTCGAGCTGCTGCCATGGTTTGCCATAAGGGGGCAGCGTTGGTGCTTTTGGCGTGGCGGCAGTAATTGGGGTGACGCTTGTCGGCTGTTTCGACGAGCGGATGAGGCGTGCGAGAGCTTCGCCTGTTACGGGGACGGGCCGGGTTACAAGCTCAGGCATTTGATAGAGTTTGATGAACGAATCGTAAAATGTAGGGTCTTTCTGCGGAAGGACGAAGGGTTTATGAACTGAACCGTTGGGGTCGACGTAACTGAAGTAGGCCTTTGAAAACAGGCCGGTCGGCCTTTTGCTGGAGAAGACAATCCAGCGGCTGTTGCTGGACCAGGAATGCCAGGATTCGCTTTGGTCGCTGTTGCAGGCGAGTCGCTCATATCGACCGGTGCTAAGGTCCATCAGGTAGAGGTCGCTGCTCGGCTGAAAGGTGGGAAAGCCGCTGTAATCGCACATGCAAAAGAGCAGGAACTTACCATCGGGGGAGATTCGCGGCTGAACGATGCTCAGCCCGGTCTGTTCGGCAGAAAGGACTGTTTCGAGTTCGCCCCAGGTGTCGGTTTCAATGTTGTAGCTGATTCGGACGAGGTCGTATTTGCTCTGGTCGTAGCGTTCGGGCAGGAATTTGGTTCGGTCGGTCCATAATATAGGCGCGGTGCAGAAGTAGAGGTAGCGGCCGTCCGGTGACCAGGTCGGGAAGGTTTCGAGGCGGTCTTTGCTGGAAATCTCGGGATTAGTTTTTAGAGTCTTTGATTCGGGGATGTAGTAGCCCAATGCGGAGTCGAGGTCGAGGACGTCACGGACCTGGCGGGTGGTGGTGTGGAAGAACTGGCGGACGTTATAGATTGTGAAGGTTATTAGTTTTCCGCTTGGGTGCCATGCGGGATGGCCCATGGGGGGGCCGAACTGTGTTCGCGAGTCGATGTTTGACGCGCGGCCGTTTTGAATCAGGAGCATAGAGGGGCCGGTAGAGGCGCGGATGTGCATTAGCATGTTGTTGGTTTTGTTCGCGAGGAATGTATGACAATTTACGCAGCCTTTGCCGAAGGATTTGCCGTGCAATACAAGCGATTCGCGGTAGCTGTGGAGGTTGCGCTGATAGATGCCCATTTCGCGATAGGTACTGTAGAGCGGGCGCATTTTCCTGTAGACGAGAAAGCCATCGATCGGCTCGTGGGCAATGGTGTTGGTGATTGGGGCGAAGCGGATCCATTGGTTGTCCCGGCTTTTGACAAAGATATCAAAATATAGCTGCCCGCCCTTGTTCATATTAAGGAGTCTGTCCCAAGAGCTTTGCGGGATGATAATCTTAGGCGAGCTGCTGGAGATTTCGATTGGTTCGCCTTGCTCAGAGTGTACTTTAACATAGTAATGTGAACCGGCTTCCTGCACCACGAAATTCAAAGGTGCGATGTTGGGAGGGATGGTTGTTGCGGAATAGTCGGGACTTATAGAGGGGGCGCGAGCAATGGAACGGTGTTGAGTGATTTGCACCCTGGCATCTCGGCGTGCGTAGAGCAGGACAGCGGCCAGCAGTATGACAGGCACAGATATTGGTAACAGTAATCGACGGAGTTTTATCATTTGTTTACACCTGAGAGTCCAAAGGTAGCGTAAAAGAGGTAACTGTGGCCGTAATCTTTTGCCAGTTTTTCGAGAGCGGGCTGCCTGTTCTGCCCATAGAGGTTGAGGGTTTGGATAAAATCATTGAATCGCTTGATTGATTGTTGGCTGATTTGTCGGCCGCTGAGTTTAACCTGTTTTTGGGTTTTGTATGTGTACAGCAATATTGCCTGTTCGTAGAGTGGAGGAATCTGTGCGTAGCCGAAGTCATCCAGCCGGTGGAGGT
>CP070715.1:2047460-2057121 GCA_020350405.1 Planctomycetota bacterium | reverse complement strand
GAGCACCCGTTTCATCCACTCATCGGTGATTTTCACCGAGACATTGAAGTTGGTGAAAGCCTTCAGACTCTGTTTGGCGTGCAGGAATTTGAGGATATCCGGGTGTTCTACGCTCATCATACCCATATTTGCGCCCCGGCGAAACGCACCCTGCTGAATTGCGTCGGTGGTTTCGGAAAATACGCGCCAGAAACTTATCGGGCCGGATGTTGTGCCGCCGCTGGAAGCGACACGGTCGCCCGTCGGCCTTAATCTGTCGAATGAAAACCCTGTTCCGCCGCCGGCCTTTTGAATCAACGCGGTTTGCTTAATTGTCTCGAATATACCTTCTATGCTGTCTTCGATGGGCAGCACAAAGCACGCGCTGAGCATCCCAGCCGGTCGGTTTGCGTTCATCAGGGCGGGCGAGTTCGGCAGGAATTTCAGGGACGCCATCAAATCATAATACTTTTTGTGCCAGACTTTGATTTCGCTGTCGATGGCTCCATATTTGGTTTCGGCCTGAGCTGCTAGGAAAGCTACCCTGCTTAGAAGCTGGGCGGGTGTCTCGATGCATTTGCCCCGTTGGTCTTTGATCAGATACCGGCGCTGCAGGACAGTTAGGGCGTTTTCACTAAGCACAGGTTCTTCCCCGGGGGGCGGCGGTATATCAGGTTTAGCCATAAAAACCTCAAGTCATAACAGGTTTATGTGAAGTTACAATCTTTTAAGCCATCTGAACCGAAAAATCCTGCGAATCCTTTCGTTAAATCGTATTCCGAGGCGCTGAGTGCTTGTCTTGAACTCCATTCGCCTCAAGTCGGCGGCGGTTGCCTTGGCCGGTGATTTGCCGAACACCGACAATAATCCGCTGGCAAGCAAACCGAGAAATGAATTTATCTTAGTGCGAACCGACATTCGATTATTGACTATCTTTGCACAGCTAACTTTAGGCCGGCCAGTAATTCCTCGCCGGTCCTGCTTTCAATTGCGCTTCGGCCGAATAATTGGTGCCTGTTGAGAATTTGAGGTTTCGCATTGTAATATCTCTGCACCGCTTCGATGCCGCCTTCCGCGGCGCCGGCGGTTTTATACCTGCCGTCCAGGAGCCACGAGCTTACCTCGTCATCGTACTCGGCGGGGTAAATAAGAGCCGCGACAAATTTATCGTTGCTGTATTTAGCCAAGTGCACGTTGGCTCGGCAGGGCGGGGCAGTTCCGACAGCCAGGTCAACAAGCCCTTTGAAATCGCATTGAGCAGTTTGACGGTTAGTCGAGTAGAAGAACATCCCCGCTTCAAGTCGAAAAATCTCTGCCGGAACGCCTTTTAGCTCGAGTTTGCCGTCGGGATAGGCCTTGTATATCTTATAGACCTTGCCGTTTTTGTATTTCTCGCTTTCGAGAAGCTCAGCAACTTCCTGGGCCGTGAAGCCGACTCCCACATTTTCGCCAAAGTCGAAGACATACAAACCCACGTATTTTTGCGGATTTTGTAATTCGGGTAATTTCATTATTTTAGGGAATTTTCGTTTTCGGACCGAGGATCATATCATCGGTCGGGTTTCTACTACTTTTAATTTGGCAAATTTTCGTCTCCCAACTTGAATAACCATGCCCTCAGAGGGCGTAATTTCCATATTTGGGTCATCCACTTTATTCCCATCGACGCTTACCGCGGCCTGCGTTACCATTCGTTTGGCTTCACCACCAGTTTTAACCAGTTTGCAGGAGAGCAGCAGTTGTTTGGCGGAGATGGGTCTATTGGCTATCTTAAATTCGGGTATTTCATCCGGGAGCTGTTTTTGTGCAAATATCTTTTCGAACTGGCCGGCGGCTAATTGGGCGGTTGCCTCGTTGTAGAACTGCCTTACGATTGTTTTGCCTAAAAGGACCTTTGCATCTTTGGGGTGTGTCTTGTCTGGGTTGGTGAGTTCAGCTATTTTTTTGCTTGGCAGGTCGGTCAGAAGTGTAAAGTAGTTTTCCATCATCTCATCGGAGATGCTCATGACCTTGCCGAACATGTCGTTCGGCTCATCGGTTACGCCGATGTAGTTGCCTTTGGATTTGCTCATTTTTTCCTGGCCGTCAAGACCGACAAGTATTGGCATAGTAATTACAACCTGCGGCGGCTGGCCATTTACCCGCTGGATGTCCCTGCCGACAAGGTTGTTAAATGTCTGGTCGGTGCCGCCTAATTCGACATCGCTATTGACAATAACCGAGTCATACCCCTGCATAAGCGGGTATAAGAATTCGTGGATGCCGATGGGGTCGCCTTTTTTGTGGCGAAGTTCGAAGATATCTCTCTCTAACATTCGGGCGACGGTCATATTGCTTGTCAGCTTAATAATGTCGGCCAGCCTGAGGTCTGAGAGCCATTCGCTGTTATAGCGGACTTCGAGCTTGATTTCAGAGGTGTCTAATATTTTGCCTGCCTGTTCGAAGTAGGTCTTGGCGTTTTGTTCTATTTGTTCGCCCGAGAGCATAGGCCGGGTTTTGTCCTGTCCGCTCGGGTCGCCGATGCGTGCGGTGTAGTCGCCTATGATAAGAACGGCCTTGTGGCCGAGGTTCTGGAATTGTCGCATCTTTCGCAGCACCACGGTATGGCCAAGGTGTATATCGGGACTGGTCGGGTCCAGACCAAGCTTTATGCGGAGCGGTCTACCAGTTTTGGCCGCATCGGCCAGCTTCTGTGATAGTTCGTCTTCACTTAGAATCTCAATCGTGCCGCGCTTTAGAAGTTGAATCTGTTCTTTGACGCTTTCTGCCATATATTTGTCTCTGTAAGGTTAGGGTTTCGAGCCAAATTATAAGGCGCAAGCGGAAAATAATCAACAATCATCGGCAAGTACTGGGCGCATCCCGGGTCTGACGCTCATTTGATTCTCGGATGGATTTCTTGGCCCTGTTTTGTTTGCTATGCGGGACCACGATAATCACATAAAGGACGGCAGCAGCGACCAAAAACGCGATACATATGGCTTTTAACTGTCCTTGGCTTACCAGGTGCCACAATGGCCTTGCGCTGCCTGGCCAGAGCAGTGGAACGTCCCAATGGTAAATAGCGTCTATTGCAACGTGCAGCCACACGCCGAGGACGCCCGAGATAACCATCTTTCGCAAATTGGCCTGGTAGGGTAGGCGGATTATTTGCATTATCTTTTTGAAGAAGTGGCGCAGAGGATAGGCGGCAACAGCGCAGATGACCCCGGCTGCCGCACCGAGCAACAGAGTGTGAGCATACCTGTGTATCGGCCAGCCCGTTTGAAGCAGGTTTAGGACCAGAACCTCAATGTCGACGATGACATTGGCCAGCACAAACACGGGGACATCGATATACTTTCGCAGCGCCAGGCCAATAAATCCACTTGGTCCAAAATGGTACGGTGTAAACGGCATTTTGAATTATATTTCAAGGAATCACGTGCTTAAGTATCAGGTAAGTACCTGTTTATCCGCAGATAGTTCTAAACTTGATTTTTTCAGTAGTATCTTCCAAGAAAGTATTCTGGTTGTCACAGGCGTCTTGGCGGAGGCTGGGTGTCCCGCCCTGCGTGAATTACCGGGGTTGCCTGCAGGTAATTTTGGACATAGTCCACGATGGCGTCTTCCAGGGACATTGGCTCTTTATCGTAACCGGCCTGGCGCAGCTTGGTAATATCGGCCTCAGTGAAGTACTGGTACTGATGACGGATGGAATCGAGCATATCGATATATTCAATTTTCGGCAGTTTGCCCATCGCACCGCAAACAGTTTTAACCAGGTCGTTCCAGGTGCGTGCCTCTCCTGCGCCGATGTTGAACAGCCCAGTCAGATGCGGGTTGTCCAGAAAGAACAAAGTCATATCGACAGCGTCTCTGATGTAAAGGAAATCACGCATTTGCTCGCCATCGGCATATTCGCTCTTGTATGATTTGAAGAGCCGGGCCTTGCCCCTTGCGTTTATCTGCTCAAAGGCCTTCAAAACGAAGCTTCGCATTTCACCCTTGTGATATTCATTTGGGCCAAAGACATTGAAGTACTTCAGTCCCACGATTTTACCCAACAGGCCGGTCCGGCGAGCCCATAGGTCAAATAGTTGCTTGGAGTAGGCATACATGTTCAGCGGTTTGAGGTTTTCGATTTTTTCCTCATTGTCGCTGAAGCCGGCCGAACCGTCACCGTAGGTAGCCGCGCTGGAGGCGTAAATGAAGCGAATGCCAGCATCAGTTGCCCATTGGGCGAGCAGTTTGGTGTATTCGTAGTTGTTTTTTATAAGGTACGAGGCATTCGTTTCGGTCGTGTCCGTGCAGGCACCCATATGGAAAACGGCCTCGATAGGGGGGGTGATTTTTTTCTCGACGGTCATTTCCAGGAAATCACCTTTTTCGACATAATCGGCGAAGGACAAGTTGCGGAGATTCTTCCATCTTTCATCGGTACCAAGTTCGTCGACAACGAGAATGTCTGTAATCCCCCGTTCGTTTAGTGCCGCAATCAGTGCCGAGCCTATAAAGCCCGCTCCGCCAGTGACTATTATCATTTGCGGTTCTCCTAATCAGCCGGTTAATTTTTATAAGCTTAATTTGCCGTCCTGAATGCGTCAAATGTTTAATGAATTTAGCGCGCATAAAAAAACCGCCCGCTTCCGGGCGGTTTTGAAAAGGTTAAAAAATGTTAATTGATTCTCAGCACAGAGCAATATAGCTTGCAATGGCGAGAATCAAGATTCTTCTCTTTGTAATCGTAAACGGAAGCCAGAAATTGTAGTATAACTTCTTCATTGTCCTTTTCTAAATCACCCCCAATAATCCTTCTTATTATGCTATCATTATAACCTAAAGCAGCGCCTAAAGTCAAGTACAACCACCCTCCCCAGGGCATAAATGCTTATAAATAAAGGGTTTATGATGTGACAACTCGCCATTTTTTTGACCACGCCGATGGTCGGGATGTCGGAGAAATACCACAATACGGAAGTATAGTGGGCAGGTGCTGCCTCTCACAAGGGATGACCCTAAAGGGCTCGGACTCTGTGTTTTCGGCAGGGGTTTAGGCCAACTTTGTGACTGCTTCGGCGATAAGTTTGGCTATCGGCAAATTCTGCGGGCAGCGAGCTTCTGCGGCGCTGTAATCAGTGCTGAGAAGCCTGTTTATTACCTTTGCGGGGATTTGAGCGAAAAGTTCCCTTGCACCGTTTCGGTCGTCGTAGCCATTGTAATACATCAAATACCGCATAATATCGCTGATATAGGGTACACTTGGCAGCGCGGAGTTACAAATATCCGCGCAGCCGGCACAATAACCGTTGCAGGTCGCCTGGGCGTATTGGTTTAAAGTTGCCATGTCCGCCTGCGAGAGTTCTGTTTTGTCAATCGCTGCTGCAGCATTCGAAGCCAAATGGGCAACGTTATTCACTCCCACGCATGCTGAGCTTATCCTTTCGTCTGCCAGCACAGCCTTTATGTTAGCCTGAATCGCGGTAAAACCGCGCTTCAGAAACCGGCCAACTATTTTCTTGTCCTCTTCGGTTTCGATTTTATGGTCCGTGCGAATTCCAAGGGTCTTCATGGCAATGACAGCGACGCCCGCCTTATGACATGCGTCAATGCCGGCCTGGATTTTATCTTCCTGCATCAGTCGAAAATTGTAGCTTGCCATCACTGCGTCGACCCAGCCGAGCTTTGCAGCGGCGGAAAGGTTCTGGCCCATGTTCTTGTGGGTGCTAAAACCAAAAAACCGTATCACGCCGCCTTACTTTGCCTTAGTGACCCACTGTTTCAATTCGTCTGTCAACTGTGCGGGGTCGGACAGTCCGTGGACGCCGTAGTACATATCAATGTAGCTGGTATTCATTCTTTTCAGGGAAGTCTCGAGCCGCTTTTGCACCTCCGCAACCACAGCTTCTGGAGTACGTGCTTTCCATGCGCCTGAGGCCTTACTGACAATAAACAACTCCTTACGGAGTTCCGGGCTTTTAGAAAGCAATTTGCCTATGTTGAGTTCGCTTTCCCCACCTACATAGGAGTTAGCGGTGTCCCAGTAATTTATACCCCATTTAAGAGCGTTTCTCAAAATAATTTGGTTGTCGAGTCGATTGCATCCAAGAGACAGGCACGGGACGTTAACACCGGTTTTGCCCAATTTTCGCCTCGGTACCTGCGGAAATTTGGACCCCTGGCTTTTCGCCGGTGCGTTTGGCTCATTTGGGCTACCCTTTACTTTGCCCGAGGCTAAGACTGAACCCAGCCCGGCAGCGCCGAGACTTTTCAAAAAAATTCTTCTATTGATGTTATCGTAGTTCTCATTCACATCATCAGACTCCAACTATCGGTGCTCTTGGACCTGTTCGGCGGAACTTTCCGAAATGCCTTCTGTTCAATACCGAATCACGCTAACTTGCTGACTGCTTCGGCCATAAGTTTGCCAATTGGCAGATGTTGCGGACAACGGGCCTCGGCCTGGCTGTAATCGACGCTTAGGAGTTTATCTCTTACGTTCTGCGGAATTTTAGCGAAGAGCTCTCTTGCATCCTGCCGCTCACCATAACTGTTGTAGTACATCAGATACCGCATAACGTTGTTTATATGAGGCACCTCAGGGACAGCGGGGCCGCAAATATTACTGCAGCCGGCACAATAACCGCTGCACGTGTCCTTGGCGTATTGCTTGAACAGTTCCATGTCAGCCCGCGTAAGTTCTGTCTTGTCCAGAACGGCCGCGACGTTCTCAAGCAGGTGGGCCAAGTTACCACGGGACGTGCAAGCCGAGCTGATTCTTTTATCTTCCAATACAGCCTTAACCTTTGCCTGGCCCTCGGTAAAACCGCGCTTCAGGAAGTGTTCAGTGAGTCTCTTATCCTCTTCGGTCTTTACCTCCTGCGCCTGCGTCTTCATAGCGACAAGACCGACGCCGGCTTTATAGCACGCCTCGACGGCAGCCTGCATCTTTTCATCCTGCATCACCCGGAAATTGTAGGTCGTCATTATTGCATCAACCCATCCGACGTTGGCTGCGGCTGTGAGGGATTCGGCCATATTACCGTGGGTGCTGAAACCGAAAAACCGAATCTTCTTCGACTCTTTCGTCTTGGCTACCCACGCTTTGAGTTCTTCAGTCAGTTCATCCGGTCCCTCCAGGCCGTGGATAAAATACAGGTCAACATAGTTGGTTTCCATCCTTTTGAGTGAGCGCTCAAGAAGCTTCTGTATATCAGCTGGGGCTCTGTCATCCGATTTGCTGACAATAAAGAGGTCCTTGCGCTTGTCAGGATTCGCTTTCAGGTATTTGCCAATACCCAACTCGCTGTTTCCGCCTGCATAGCAATCAGCCGTATCCCAATATGTTATACCCCATTCAAGTGCCTTTCGCAGGACGATTTGCCTGTCAGCAACGTCGAAAATCATCCCCAGAGCCAAGACCGGCACTTCAGCGCCCGTTTTACCCAGCATTCTCTTGGGCACCTTTGGGAATTCGGTTTGTTCTGTCTTCTCGGCAGTGTTTGGGTCAGCTTTTGCATTGGCCGGAGTAAGGACGGACCCCAGACCCGCAGCGCCTACCGTTTTTAGAAAAACTCTTCTGTCGATTTTATTGTTTTTGTCTTTCATCACAGTAAACTCCAAAACAGCTAATTTTGAATCCGGGCCCTATCTTGCACACGCCGCAAAATACAGACTCGGCAGTTACGTCCTATTATTATGCCAACTTGGTTGCTGCTTCAGCCATCAGTTTGCCTATAGGCATATGCTGTGGGCATCGCGCTTCCGCAGTACTGTAATCGGTGCCAAGCAGTCTGCTTCTTACCCTTTGTGGAATTTGAGCAAAAAGCTTTCTCGCCTCCTCCCGGTCACCGTAGCTGTTGTAGTACATCAAATATCGCATAATGTCACTTACGTACGGCATGTCCGGCAAGGCGGACTTACAAACGTTCGAACAGCCGGCACAGTAACTGTTGCAGCTCGCTTCGGCGAACTCCTTGAAGGCTTCTCTGTCCATCCAAGTCAGTTTGGTTTTATCAAATGTTACCGGCACATTCTCGACAATATTGGCTATGCTGGTCATTCCCACGCATACTGAGGAAAAACGCTCATCATCCAGAACGATTTTTATGTTGGCCTGCGCCGTAGTAAAGCCTCGTTTTATCAGATGCTCAGTGAGTTTCTTTTCTGCTTCGGTGAGTACCCATTTGTCTGCTTCGGTCTTTATCTCCCACGACGGTTTTCCCTGGGTCTTCATAGCGATAAGGCCGATGCCCGCCTTGTGGCAGGCCTCAATGGCGGCTGGCATCTTGGAATTCTGCATCACTCGAAAGTTATAGCTTGTCATTATCGCGTCGACCCAGTCGAGCTTGGCCGCGGCGGTGAGATTTTGGGCCATATTTTCGTGAGTGCTGAAACCGAAGAAGCGTATCTGTTTCTTCTTTTTTGCGTTTATGACCCACTGCTTCAGTCGGTCTGTCAACTGTCTAGGATTGGACAATCCATGAACACCAAAGTACATATCAATGTAGTCAGTGTTCATTCTTTTAAATGAGGTTTGGAGGCGCTTCTCCACATCCGCTACGGTTCTTGCGCCGGAGGCCTTCGTGACAAGAAATACTTTTTTCCGAGCATCGGGATTGTTGGCGAAGAATTTGCCTATACCACGTTCGCTGTTTCCACCCGCATAGCCGTTTGATGTGTCCCAGTAGTTGACGCCCCAATCCAGAGACTTCCTTAGGAGGATTTGGTTATCAAGAAGATTATACATTAGACCTATCGATAGGCAAGGGACCTCGACCCCGGTTTTGCCCAGTCTACGTCTTGGCACCTGCGGGTATTCGCTTTTTTGGGTTTCCGTCACAGTGTCTGGTTCGTTTTGGCCGGACTTTGCTTTGCACGAAACAACAACAGAACCCAGGCTGGCAATGCCCGCAGTTTTTAAAAAGTTCCTTCTGGTGATTCGATTGTCTTTCTTGTACATCACAGTGAATTCCTGAAATTGTTAAGCTCGAAACCACTGTCAGGCTAATTTTCCGACCGCTTCGGCTACGAGTTCGCTGACTGGTATATGCTGTGGGCAACGAGCTTCTGCCCGGCTGTAGTCGGTCACCAAGAGTCTGTTTCTCACATTTACGGGAATTTGAGCAAACAGTTCTCTCGCTTCTTTCTTTTCGCCATAGCTGTTGTAATACATCAGATAGCGCATAATGTCACTGATATAAGGCATCTCTGGCAGCGCCGAACCACAGATGTTCGCACAGCCGGCACAATAACCGCTGCAGGTGGCTTCGGCGTATTCCCGAAAAACCTGCATATCCGCCTGCGCAAGTTTGGTTTTATCTAAGACCGCGGCCACATTTTCGGTTAAGGTAGCGAGATTGCCCATTCTTGAACAAACCGAGCTGATCCTCTTATCTTCCAGTACTGCCTTTATCTTTGCTTGGCCGGGGGTGAAGCCTCGCCTCAGAAAGTGCCCGATCAGTTTCTTGTCCGCTTCTGTTTCAACTCTTTGTCCGCGTGCCTGGGTCTTCATAGCCACAAGGCCGATACCTGCTTTGTGACACGCCTCAACGGCGGCCTGCATCTTGGGGTCTTGCATCACTCGGAAATTATACGTTGTCATTATCGCATCAATCCAGTCGAGCTTGGCTGCGGCGGTAAGACACTCGGCCATATTCTTGTGGGTGCTGAAACCGAAAAAACGGATTTGCTTCCACTTCTT
>CP070715.1:2034308-2047360 GCA_020350405.1 Planctomycetota bacterium | reverse complement strand
GTACAGGGCATATATACGATTTTGTCATACTGGGCGTTTTTGTTTGCCGGGCCGGTCCTGCCTGCAATGACGTTGGTGTCAACGTATACGGGATAGACGGGGTCGGTGACGGCGACGATGTTATCGAGGCCGAATATTTCCTGTATGTTGGCGGTGTCGCACTTTGCACCGTCGCTTATGAATATCTCGTCGATGTCTATTTCCACAGCACGGGGATTAAAGTCGTTCTGGCTTATGGTTTCTCTAAGAAAGGGGTATCCGATGTGGTTGTCGTCATAACCGTGGAAGGTTTCCGGTCTGGACATATCGTCGAGGGCGTTTTTCATGGCTTTTATGACGACAGGCGCCAGCGGCTGCGTCACATCACCAATGCCGAGGCTAATGATCTTGGCGTCAGGATTTTGGGCCTTAAAATTGCGAATGCGCCCAGCGATTTCGGAAAACAGGTATCCAGCCTGCAGCTTGAGGAAGTTTTCATTAATTTTTGTCATATTCTTTCCGGAATCCTATTTTCTGTGTCCGGCTTTTGGCCGGAGTTTTCATTCGTAGAAACAAATCATACCAGTAATTTTATTAGCTGTCCTGCCTTACGTCAAGGCCATTAGAGGAGGCGCGAGAAAATCATCCAATGGGATGCGGGGAACGTTTCTAATGGGATAAGTATTCTCCAAATGGTGGGTATAAATTTGCGGGGACTTTGGCAGAGAACGCTCAGTTCTATTTGCCGGCGCGTTTTTTACATAAATTGCAAAAACCCTCAAAATATACCGTCCTTTTCAAGACAGTAAATTTTTCGCTCAGGCTCCTTGGAACAGAGATGTTATCAAACGGTTTATGATGAAAATCAATGATTCTTTTACAGTTCACGCATTTAAAATGCTGATGTTTTTGCATGCCGCCATCGAATCTTTTAACATCGCCTGAACCTTCAACGACGAAGGCGGCACCGATGTCAGCCAAAGTCAGCAGGGTTCTGTTAACGGTATCCAACGAGATGTTGGGAAAGATTTGCCTTACCCGTTGGTAGAGCACATCGGCCGAGGGATGCTCCTTGGTCTCAACCAAGGCCTTGTAAACCGCCATTCGCTGGGGCGTCATCTTAAGTCCGGCCTCACGGCACATTTCATGGAAAGCGTTCATCTTCTGCTTTAGCCCCCGACCACCTCTGCCAGCAGTAGCTCTTGCCATAATAGACCCCAGACTACTCACACCCAGCAAACTCATCACCACCTCTTCCATGAGCTGCCCGCTCTATAAGTATGTTTATTATATACGGTGGTGTCGAGATTGTGTAGAAAAATTTTCTTATTCAGCAAAATTTTCCATATGGGTCCGGAGTGGTGAGTTTTGGAGCGACGTACGCTGGTTTAAAGCCAAGAAAAATGGGGCTGACCTCCTCCGACAGCCCCACTGAGGGAGAATAAAACCGGTGTTGTCTAATTGTACGGCTCGCGGCCACGATTTCGATAATTTCAGGATAGAAGGCAGCGAATCCTCTTCTTCCTTCTGGATTTCTGGTTAGGACGCCTCGCCCGTATCCCTGGGCCAAACATAGCAAGCCGGCATCACACGCATCCGGGAATTAAGGTCTGAGTTTGTTAGCATCACCGGTTTTAGCTCCTTTATTATCGTCGTCAAAACTACTATATAGTAGTTATTACTGCTTGTCAACAGTCTTTTTAAAATTTTTTTGACAATTTTAATAATTAGCGTTTTTTCTCGAGATATCAGAAAGGACTTCGAAAGTGTATGTCCTGTGGCCGGCAGCAGCAGCCCAGAATTGAGCTATTGATGAGCAGATGCGGATTTATTCATGCCGCAGCGATTCAATTGGGTCCATATTAGCGGCACGATAGGCAGGGTATAGGCCGAAGGTTATTCCCACCGCTGCGCTAATACCAAAGGCCAGCACCAAGGAAGCACTGGTAATCACTGTTGGCATATTGCCAAAATACGTCACCAAGGACGGTATGAGTGAGCCCAAGATAATGCCGATGACACCGCCAGCCAACGTTAACAGCAGTGTCTCTGAGAGGAATTGAACGATAATATCGCGTTTTCTGGCGCCAAGGGCTCTGCGAATACCAATCTCGCGTGTGCGCTCACTGACGGTAGCCAGCATGATATTCATAATTCCTATTCCGCCGACCAGAAGTGAAATCGCGGCGATTGAGCCGAGAACGATGCTAAATATCCGCCTTGTTCGCGCCGCCTGCCGCAACAGCTCCAGTGGAACGACTATATTGTAGTCCTGCTTCTTGTGCAGGCGAGCCAGCAAGGCATCGAGAATATCTCGTAACGGCAATACCTGTTCGGAGGAATCAACTTTGACTGTAATCTTCTGCAGTTCCACTTTTTCCGCGCTGCGATTTCCCCCGCTAAACCTATAGTCAAGCTCAGGAAAGCGGCACCTTGCGGTTGTAAGCGGAATATAAACATTGCCGACAACGCCACTTTGACTTACTGGGGCGGGGATGGTCCCGAAAGCTCCTGTCATCTCACTGTGTCGTGCCTTAGAAACGATTCCTACTACCCGATAGTAGCTGCCATGAATTTTTACATCGAGTCCGAGGGGGTCGTCGAAGGCGAAAAGCTTGCGAGCTATATGGTCATCAATAACACAGACAGCCAGGCGATACTGCAAATCAACGCTGCTCAAGAATCGGCCACGGATTACTCTAATGGGCGAGATTTCGGTATACCAAGGAATGGTGCCGATGATTTTTATAGCTACCTCAGGGCGAGTAAGGTAGCGTGCCTTTTGGTCGATTTCGCGAATTGGGACGACTACCTGAGCATCCGGTATGGTATTTCTAATCGATTCGGCGTCATCATAGGTCAGACCATATTCTTTCATGCCCTGCCTGTTGCCGGTGTCGGTCTTCTCCTCAGGCGGTTTGACAGTTTCAATAATCAAGTTCGTGCTGCCAAGCTGCACGATGGCATCCTGAGCTTCTCGGCTGGCCCCCTCGCCTATCGCCAGCATAGCGATCACTGAGCATACGCCAAAGACGATACCCAGTGTCGTCAGGGTTGAGCGCAGGCGGTGCATCCATAAGCTCTTTACTCCTAACCTAATTATATGTTTTAGCCGAAACAAAAACATATGTTTTAGTCTCTGTTATCAAGTTCTTCTTCGACCTGGCCATCGAGCAATTGTACGATTCTCTGGGCTCTGGCGGCGATTTCGGTGTCGTGGGTGACGATGATGAGGGTCTTTCCCGCCGTGTGCAAGCGGCCGAGGATAGCCAGGATTTCGGCCCCGCTTGCGGAGTCGAGGTTGCCGGTAGGCTCATCGGCAAGGATTATTACGGGATCATTTGCGAGCGCGCGGGCGATAGCGACCCGCTGCTGCTGGCCTCCGCTAAGTTCCGAGGGCCGATGTTTGAGCCTGTCAGCAAGTCCTACGGTTACGGCCAATTGCTCAGCGTGCTCGGCACTTGCTTGTTCCGAAAAGCCCTGATAAAACATAGGAAGCTGTATATTTTCCACCACGTTTAGCTGGCCGATTAGATTGTAGGATTGAAAAATAAATCCGATGCGCTTGCCACGAATCAATGACAGCCGGTCATCGTCAAGTCTGGAGACATCCTCTCCGCCGAGGTAATATCGGCCGCTGGTAGGTCTGTCGAGGCAGCCGAGCAGATTAAGCAGGGTGGACTTGCCTGAGCCGCTTGGGCCCATTACCGCTACAAACTGACCCGGCTCTATCTGCAGGTCGACTTCCTGCAGCGCAGGGACCTGCACAGAGCCTAATTGATACGTCTTAGACAGCTTCCGGATGTCCACTACAGCCATTAATGGTTACCTTCCGACCTCAATGGTGGCTACTATGTTTTTCAGGCTTGTTTGCCGCTTTCTTCTACCTGGCCCGGGCGAGGTGGATTAAGCAAGACTTTCTCTCCCTCAGCCAGACCGCTCTTGACTTCTACAAAATCATCATTAAACAACCCAGTCTCAACCTCTCGCTTTTCGGAGCCTCTGCCGGTTAAACAATAGCAGAGCTTTTTGCCCTCCACGGTTATGACCGCCTGTATCGGCACGATGAGAACATCCTGGAGTTCGTCGATGAGAACTGTAACCTTTGCCGACATACCCGTTTTGAGGAAATCGTGTGTTCCATCAATGCTCACATCAGTTTCGTAAACCTTCAGGTCCTGACTGAGAAACCATTGCTGGGCAGCTAAAGGTGCTTTCTTGAGGACTCTTCCTGTAAAAGTCTTATCGGGAAAAGCCGCCACGGTTATGTTCACCTTTTGGTCCACTTTAACCTTGTCAATCCAGGTTTCGTGCACCTTGATCTCGACTTTCATTTCTGAGGGGTCAGGTATAGATATAATCTTTTGTCGCTCCCATATTTCGGCTCCTTCCTCAATTTGTCTATCTTGCCTGAACCAGGGCTCCTCACTTGAGCCATACACCACCTGTCCTGGTGCCGGCGCTTTTATGGTACAAGCCTCAAGCTGTTCTTTAAGCTTCTCCAGTTGTCTCTTGTGCAACAGGTACGTAGCCTCAGTACTCTTGAGTCTCGCCTGGGCCTGTGCCAGCTTGGACCGTGCACGGGCCTGGGTGCGGTCCAGCTCGCGTTTGGCCTCATCATAGTCGCTGAGGCGTTTCTCAGCTTCTTTTGGAAATTCGTATTCGATAAAAAGGTCTTTAGCCGTCTTGGCCTTTTCGAGTGCAATTTCATTGCGCCTTTGGCTTAATCTGTCAGCTTCCAAATCGGTTCTCGAGACGTATTCTTTATCATAGAGCTTTTGGGTCCAGGTCAGCTTGCTATCGGCTTCTTTGAGTTCCTTGTCTTTAAGGTCGATGTCGACCTCAAGCTCTCGGATTTTCTGTAGTGCCTCGCCTCCAAGCTGCGTATCTTTAATCAATGACGGGATTTCGTTAGGTTCGTAGCCGGGATTAGTTTTGCCGGACGCAAGCTTTTCGGCCACCACGGCACCGAGATATTTTTGCAGGTCCATGAGTTTAAATCTAACTTCCATCAGGCCTTTTTTGATATCACTTTCATTTTGTTTTTTCTGAATATCAAGTGACTCGTTGGCGTCGGTGAAGCTGGCCTCCGAACTCAGGAACTGGACTTCCTGTTGCGTGAGCTTTTGTTCTATATCCGAAGAATCCAACTCAACAAGCACCTTGCCGCTGTTGACGTCGTTTGGTGTAATAATCGTACCTTCATCAACAATACTGATTATGGTAGTCTTGCCCTCGACCTTGGATTTGATGTCTTTTGTATTAATGGCCTTGATGTCGCCGTTTTCAGTTACGGTTATAGGCAGATTGTCACGGCGAACGGTGAAGGTTGCCGTCTCCGGATTCGAACCTCCGAGCCGGCCGGATGCCCGGCGCATTAAGGCGAAGGCCCCTGTGCCCACAGCAGCAACGACAACTACAAGAATCAGAGCCCAGCGAAGGCGCTTCGGGAGGGCAAATCGACGGTTCCTTACTTTGACCTTGTTTTCTGCGTTGCCCGCTTTCATTGCATCAATTTAGTATGCCCCTGTTCTATCCACATTCCATCGGGCCTGACCTGCAAAATACCAACATCACGGAAAAAGCTCAGCTTCGCGTCTAAATGTGCGACTAAAGCGGCCGTTACGGCGTTTTGAGCTATCAGCAGGTCATCCTGTGAGTCCAGTAAATCCCGAGTGGTTGCCCGGCCGGCATCCAATAGCAACCTGGTGCTGTCAACACGCCTTTCGGCCAACTCTAAACTGTTTTTCTGAATGCGGTATCGCTCCGCGGTTTCGAGCAGCAGACGGTGTGCATCACGGACCTGAAGCTTGAGAACATCCGCATCCAGTTCATATTGCCTTTGTTGTCTTTCCAGTGCTATAAGTGCGATGCGATAGGTATTTCTCTGCTCCAGCCTCTCCAAGGGCAAATCAACGTCGAAGCCAAAATCGTACATACCCTCGTGAAAGCGCAGATTCTGAAAGTCAGTTTCACCCTCAGGAGAGGTAAACCTAATATTATTAGAGGCATTATCAGGGGCAATACGGCTGTTGAGGTTAATCTGCGGTCCAAGTCCATCGGCAGCCAGGACAGCTTTGCGCAGCGCATCGTCAATCTGGTCTGCGGCGTTAGCCAAATCGAGGCGCTGGAGCAGGGCTGTTTCAATAGCGGCATCGACCGTGAAGGCCGGCTCGGTTATTCCCATTTCTTCCAAGGCCTTGAGTTCGTTTTGGTCCAGCTCGATATCGATATCAGTCGGCAAACCCAATCTTATTTTTAAATCGTCGAGCGCACGTTCGTACCTCTGTTGAGCGGCCACATAGCGGTCTGAAGCCGCCAACATATCCTGTTCCGCCTGGTCCACCTCGAAGGGCGGCCTACGGCCGGCTTTGGCAAGCCACTCGAGGCGCTCTTTTGATTCAACGCGCCTGTTATAATCATTCTCAGCATTTGTTACGGCGTCCCTTTCCTGCAAGACCCCATAATAGTCATTTATAGTTTCAACAACAAAGATTTTGCGAAAGCGGTTGAACGAGCGTATATCGTACAATACCTGGCGTTCGGTTTGGAGCAAGTCCTCCCACTTTTGTTTGCCTGCGCCGGCGCCGAGCAATGGTACAGCTACGCTTGCGGTGAGGACCGAGCCTAAACTTGTGCTTGGGTCACCGGTAAGAAATCTTAACCATTCGACGGCCAGGCTTGTACTGATTATGATGCCGCTTGGGAGAATAAAATCCTGCGTGGTTGCAATGCTCGAACCCAAGAAAAACTCGTCATCGTTAACGCTATCGTCGACATAGGCACCATCGATGGTTGCAAACCAGCGCCGTTCGTAATCATGCCTGATGCCTGTTAAGGCAAGGGCCGACAAGTAGAGATTCTCCTTTTGATTTTGGTAGTTTCGGTTGTTGGCGGTTGCGACAGCAACTGCCTGTGCGAGAGTCATAGCGTCCGGGGGAGCAGGGACTTCGTCGACTCGAATCTCATTCGACGATGGGGCCAGGTCGCTGTCGCTTACGATGTAGTTTGCTTTTTGGCCGAAGCTCTCATGCCACTTGCTGTCGATAATTTTATATACCTGCTCGTCGGCCTCGTCTTTGTAGTGCTGCGGGCTGCAGCCGCCGACCATGCCAAAGACAAGGGCACCACACAGCCCCCAGTACAACAGCGTCACAGGCCTGATGTTACAACACATAAACCCTTCTCCAGTATAGTCCGCACTCGCATAAGGCATCGACATCCGTATCTATGTCATTATACAACAAAAGGTTACAAAAGAAAAGACAAAAAAAGCCTGCCAAGGCAGCCGCAAACGGTAAAGGTCTTGGATGTAAGAGATTGGTCCGGCACAAAGGGCCCTCAGTAAGGTCCTCAAAATCAACAGGTTATGCGGAAAAAGGCTCAAAGGGCATGGACAGAACCATCAACTTTTCCATAAGTATAGACGCTCATTTTATGGAAATGTTTCAAAAAAAATGCCTCTTAAGCTTAGCTTTCTAAATGGGGGCATAAGAATTCTATTGCCAAATCGGGTGATTTAACGTAAACTAAGCCAGATTTTGAGGTTGGCGGCGTGGCCAAGTGGTCTAAGGCGACGGTTTGCAAAACCGTTATTCGCCGGTTCGAATCCGGCCGCCGCCTGTTTGATTTTTCAGGCTACTTTTGACCACAAGCGGTCGGCGAATCAAAATCTAAAAGACCACACACACTTACCGAGTGAGAAACTCAAGCAGTTTATTGAGGGTCTGATGATACTTCTGAGGCGCTATCCCGACCAGCCAACCCAAAGCTGAGAAGGCAGTGAGGGGGAGGTTAACAGGCAAGGGCAATATATGGAAAGACCGAAGTTTATTTGTGTAAATCCCTAAGGAGAGCTTTGTGAACACCGGGCGGGACAAATCAACAAATACTGCGGCAAGAGGCATCCGAAAACACCGCTCAGGACAGCAACAGGCTTTCTCAACCCTTCTGAGACGTTAATAACTGATTTTGCTGCTTCAATTCCTGATTAGCAGTTCTAAGCTCATCTTCGATAAGGAGGTGGTCGGAAATGTCGCGGGCCACTCCAACAACCGCGACCTCACGTCTGTTTGAATCCTTAATGATTGACCTCGAAAGGGAGACGGGAAATACGCTGCCGTCTTTTCGCCTGTGATAAAACCCAACCTGCCAGGCGTTTCTGCCGATTCTGAAGACACTTCTGGTATTGCCAGTTTGAGATTTCTCTATCCAAAGAATATTACAGTCTTTTCCAATAACCTCTTCCTCCGTATATCCGTATGTCTGACAGAATGCTCTGTTCACAAAGAGAATTATATTCTTCATGTCGGTAATGCATACACTATCATCAGTACTCATAATAGCACCTGACAGCAATTGCAGTTTTTCTTCCATCCTTTTGTGCTTGACGACATTTTCGATTGTTACGGGAACAGTTTTGAGGTAGTTTCGTCCGAGGTCCTTTATCACATAATCACAGGCGCCAGCTCTCCAGGCTTTCACAACCAGTTCCTCATCTCCGACTCCGGTGACAAGGATAATGGGAGTATCTCCCACCGAACCCAAGATATCAAACGCCGTACCATCGCCAAGCGAGTGGTCGGAAATAATAATATCGAACTGCTCGCCATCCAGTGCCTTCCGAGCTTCTGAGACGGAGCCAGCTATGGTGTAATTGTACGGAAGTTTCTGGTCTTCGACGAGGCGTCTGAACGCCATTTGGTCAATCTTATCGTCTTCAATCAGCAAAATTTTATAGGTGGTAGTCTC
Organism: Planctomycetota bacterium; assembly: GCA_020350405.1. Lineage (GTDB taxonomy): Bacteria > Planctomycetota > Phycisphaerae > Sedimentisphaerales > Anaerobacaceae. The sequence goes on along the minus strand of CP070715.1, from coordinate 2,038,630 downwards.
CATAGTCTCATTCCCTACTTGGTAACTCACTCAAGGCCCAGTACAGATTGATTGTCCGGATGGCCTCCACGAATTTTTTATAATCGGCAGGCTTGACTACATAACCTGCGACACCGTTTTCAAATATCTCGGTTACATCTCTTTCACTTCTTGAGGTAGTTAAAACCACGACCGGTATTGTTTTCAGCATCTTATCAGCTTTTATGGCCTTAAGAAGCTCGACTCCGTTCATTTTTGGCATATTCAAATCCAAGAGTATAAGACACGGCTTTGGATTGCCCTGTTCCGTTAAATAGCTCAACGCTTCTTCCCCATTGGCAGAATGAACCAACGGATTGCCGACCCTCAGGTCAGCGAGTGCCCGTTTGACCGTCATCACATCGACGTCGTCATCTTCAACAAGCAATATTGGCTTGGAGTTTTGCATCCGCCACTTCCTCTCTTTGCTTCGGCAATGTAAAGAAGAATGTGCTTCCTTCGCCCACCTTTGACTCGAGCCAGACTTTACCACCATACAACTCGACGATTTTCTTAATTACGGTAAGACCGATGCCAGTGCTTTCAAATTCATCCCGAGCAGATAATGTCTGGAATATTCGGAAGATTTTTTCAAAGTGCTGCTCCTCGATTCCGGGGCCATTATCGGCGACACTGAACTTCCAGAAGCCGTCCTCTTCGACACAGCCGATCTTTATTTGGCCCTGCGGTTTATCCATATACTTGATGGCGTTACTCAGCAAATTTTCAAATACCTGCATGACGCGGGTCTGCTCACACTCAATTACCGGCATCTCATTTTCGACCGTAATCGTGATATTCTCCGGCGCTGCTACCATATCGATAACGTTTGGAATGAGCTCGTTCAGGTCGACCTGCACTTTCTCCTCTGTGATGCGTCCGACTCTTGAGTATTGAAGCACTCCATCAATCAGGTTGTGCATTCGTTCCACACGTTTTAAGAGCAAATCCAGCTGTTCTTTACCCTGCTCATCAAGCTTATCTGCATAATCGCCTGATATCCAATCGGCCAAGGTCTTGATTCCCCGCAGCGGCGCCTTTAAATCATGTGAAACGATGTAGGCAAAATCCTTCAATTCCTGTATAAGTTCAGCCTGTACTTGTTCTGCGTACTTGCGCTCAGTGATATCCCGTGTGATTGCTATTATGTAGTCTTTTTTTGCCTGACTTACGAGCTTTAGGCTTGTTTCGACGAAAAATGTCGTTGCGTTCTTGCGCTTAAGCTGGCCTTGTATAATGATATTGCCCTGAAGTTTGAGTTCTTTCACATGTTCCTGCCATGCGGAATCATCTGTTATGGATTCCTCGATGTCTTTGACGGTCAGATCGAGCAACTCTTGACGTGTATATCCCAGACTCTCACATGCTCTGTAGTTGGTATCGAGTATGCGGCCCCATTCGGGTTCTATCACAAAAATACAGTCATTAGACGGGTCAATCAGATTTCGGAACAATTCCAGTTTTTCTCCTGCGCGTTTACGTTCGGTCAGTGCACCAAGTCGCTGAGCAACGGCGTCCAACAAATCCTGCTCTTCTTCAAGGAGGGGGCTTTCGTCGCCCTGCAGCTGCTTACCGAAATAGTAAACTTCGACAGCTCCAGCTTTTTCGCCGCGCACGTTTATCGGGGCACACTGACTGAGTTCACTCTTCTGGAAATTGTCGGTTTTGTACTGGACGCCGTCCAAGGTAATTCTCGTGGAAGTAATATCCGGATAGCAGTACGCGTTACGAATAAGCCCTGTTGTTTTCTGAAGTATCTGCTCTAACGTGATTTTTGGTGTGTTAACAAGCTTGGAGAGCCCGTAAAAACAGTTAAGATGTTTAACTCGCTCCTGTAATTTCCTCTGGTCCGTGGGGCGACTCGCAATTTCCGTCTCAAGTTTTAAGCTGGCAGATGATAACTTTGCGGATAGCTTTTGCAGCCTCTCTTCAAGGCGTGCAATATAACGGGCCTGTGCTTCTTCGGCGCCTATATCACTCTTTACCTTTTCATCGGCTGCGTGCCTGTGTTTTGCAATAGACCCGGAGAAAATCTTGTAGAGAACATATCCAAGAATAACCGCCGACAGAATTATGATGAAGACGCTGCGCTCAACATCGTTTTTGATGTTTCTTTGCGCCAGCCAGCAGACCACAACAAAACCTGCCATAAATACTGCCGCCAAGGCGACCTTTTTAAATGTATCTTTCACACCCATTATTTACCTATACTTTGTTGCAGTAGCGGACTGGACCCTGATATTAGTAAGTCCTTTGTCAAATATCCGATAAAAAGCTGACAACAATAACCAACTCTGCGCCGCAGGGCATTTACACGGCTGTCGCTGCCTGAGGACACAACTGCCCTCTGAAACAAATATATCGGTGAAAGTAAACGGGTACTTTTTTAGATAAAGTCGGCGGCGGCAAAGCTTGCTGCCCCCGGCGATTATACTACGTTATTGCAGGCCTTATCGGTTCTGGCGTGGACATGCTTAACTGCCAACATAAAAGCCCGCCGTTTATCGGACAAAGAATTCGCTTGTACCCATTGCCCGGGCCACTAAGCAGTAAGATGAACGGCCCTACCATCTTGCCGGTATGTTATGCTTGTGCTGCCCGCCCTCCGAAGGTAGTTTTAAGTCGAAAAATAGTAAGCTATACCGCAAAATGCCCGTGGCAAGGAATGACGAAAAATAAACGTGCAGTAAGCATAATTTGCTCCTGTGGGAAGCCCATATCGGTAAATTTTCTAACGATATACAAGGCTGTCTACTGCTACATGCCCATTCAGTTCGCCAAGCTCGGTGAGCATATCGGCAAAGCGCTGAAAGACGGCTAAGTCGATTTGCTCATGGCCTAACATATACAAAAAGACACAGCGATCTGCCGCATCTTCTGAAAGCTTCATTTGTTCTACGAGGATACACCGTGCTTGCTCGTCTTGTTCTCTCACGTATTCCATGGCGCGTTCCAGGGCGGCTATGACCTTTGCCGCGGTTTGGGGATGGCGTTGCAAAAACCCGGTACTTACCATGGAAACAGATATCGGATTAGGGGAAAGCATATCAGCATAGACAGAGCCGCGCAACTTTTTGACAGCCCCCTTGGACAATGCGATGGCAATTGTGGGCTCATAGGCGTAAACCACATCGACCGAACTTTCCATAAGGGCATCGAGGTGATTTGCCGGGGCCATAGGGACAAAGGTTATGGTTGAAACATTAACGCCTTTATCACCAAGATACTTTCTTAACAAATTTGTAGCGGTGGTACCTGGAAATACTGCGACTTTCTTGCCTGATAAATCAGATAAAGCTCTAATGGGCGAATCCTTTCTCACGAGTAGCGCGTCAAAAGGCTGGTCCGCTGTTATTTCGCTTACCGCAAAGACTTTCAGCTTGCCTGGTGCGCGAAGCTCTGCTGCCAATGCAGGAACAGCAGAAGCTCCTACGAAGCAGTCTAAGTCGCCGTTTACTACGCCTTCTACAATTTTGTTGCTTGAGGCAACAGGTATGGCTTTATAAACAACGCCTTGATCAGTAAAGAATCCTTTTTGACCGGCCACGGAAAGAGGAAGACTGGTTACAAGATTAAGATACCCTATCCGAACGGTTGGCACCCCGTCGCAGCCCGGCTTTGTAGACGACTGGCACCCTGCAATTAGGACAACAACTGTTATCAAACTGATGGCGGCTGTTTTTTTCATAATCTCTTCCCTTTAAATTCAAATCTTCAATACGTTTAATTTCGGCCTTTTTGACGGCCCTAAGAGTATCTCAAATACAATCAAAAAGCAAGATTTTGCTGTGAATATCCCTGTCTGCGTGGTAAAATACCGATATAATCTAACAGTTTTTGACGGAGGCCGAGACAATGCGGAAACAATCTATTCTGGTTTTCGCACTGGTTCTGATAGTTGTTGCGAGCTTTGCGGAAGTCTGCATCTGTGCCGAGAGAGACATCGTTCTTCGGGGAGTGTACGAGGCAGCGATTGATTTGCCCCGGATTTTGTTTTTGCTGAAACGTCAGGCCGATGGTCCTGCTTTGGGCCCCGGCGGGCGTTTTGAGGTCAACTATGCTTTTTTGGATACCGGTGGGTCGGGTATATTGCTTTCGCGTGAGACAGCTAATGTGTTAGGCGTAGCTGTCGAGCCAAATGCAAGGTTTGTCGATGTCGGCATCGGCGGAGATGAATACTTTGATGTCTCGGAGCCCCTATACGTTGGTATTGCCGATTACGAACAGAAGAAGCCGTACGAGGCGGATGCTTATAAAATTCTTGGACCCGGGCGTGTTCAAGTTAAAAGAGAACCGGCGGGTCT
>CP070715.1:2029490-2034208 GCA_020350405.1 Planctomycetota bacterium | reverse complement strand
GACGGCAACTATGACGGCTGGACAATAAGCGGCGGCGTGCAAATCAAGAGCGAAGGCGCCTACGAAGGTACGTACCACTTGTGGATGAAGATAATTGCATCAGCAGAGACACCGGTGAGCACCTCCGGTTATACGGGCATCCACCTGAAGTACGCCGGCTTCACCAACGGCTTTGAGTCCGGCGAGTATATCACGGCCGAGTGGTATGACGGCAGCGACTGGCACGTGGCTGACCAGTTGATTAGCAACGGCACGTGGACTTACAGGGATATAACCCTACCGTCTGGTGCGGCCAACAACCCGAGCTTTAAGATTCGGCTCAGCACTAACTCCAACAAGAACACCGAATGGGCAAGGATGGATGCTGTTGAGGTTACCGGGACACCGTAGTTATTGCTCATGGTTTGGTCTGATGATTTTAGCGTGGCGGTCAATGCGGCCGCCACGCATTGTGGATTGAAATATGATTTGAGGAAGATTTAAGCGCCCGCTTGAAGAAAGGAGGTGAAGAAAGACAAGAGGCGGGAGGAGTAATGTGGGTTTTATTAGGCATTTTTGAAGGAGGTGCATGTTATGTGTAGGAAATTAATGTTTTTGATGAGCTTTGTTTTGTTGCCGGGTTTGGCCGGCAACAATGCAAGCGGGTACACCGGGGGTGACCACGACCCCTATGTCCAGAACGTTACAGAGAACAGTGCCGTCATAATGTGGCAGACGGACGTTAACAGTGATTCGATGGTGGAGTACGGGCTTACAACGTCCTACGGCAACAGCGTTTACAGTTCTGAACTTGTAAACAACCATGAAATGACGCTGCCCGACCTTAGCGCGTACACGGTTTATCACTGGCGCACGAGCCACGATGACGGCAACGGACCTGTATACAGTGAAGATAGCACGTTTAAAACTGCGCCGGGGAGTGCGGTTACGTTCAGCTTTACCGTTATCACTGATTCGCATAAGACGGGCACAGAGATTGTACTTCCGCAGGTGGTTGATGGAATATTAAGTCTGGGCGTACCGAGTTTGGTTCTTCACGCCGGCGACATTACTGATGACGGGACTGAGGAAGACTGGAACTGGTATTTCTTTGGGACGACCTCTCCGAACGAAATGATGGGGCCGTTGATAAGCAAGGTCGCGATGTACCCATCTCGTGGTAACCACGAAAAGGACGAAACATACTACTTTTACTTTGATATGCCTGAGGGAGGCGGATATGATAATGAAGAGTGGTACTCCCACGACTATGGAGATGCCCACTTTATCCACCTGAACAGCAACAACAGCTTGAAAAGCGGGAGCCCTCAAGCGCAATGGCTCGAAAACGAGCTGGCGTCGACGGCGGGTGAATGGGTCTTTGTAACTCTGCATGCTTCGCCCATAAAGACGAACTATTTACACGGTCTGTTCCAACAATATGGCGTGGACGTGGTCTTTTGTGGACACGCGCATTTTTACGATCGGGCCTGCAGAGACGGTGTTTATTACATTACTGCGGCCACTGCGGGTGGAGACGCATGGAACGCTCATGGAACCAGATGGAGTCAATATACTGAGTCAACCTCCGGTTTTGTTACGGTCGACATCGATGGTACCACGGCGACTATTAGTGGTCGTTATCCCGACGCAACCGTGTTCGATTCTGTTGTAATCACTCACGCTACACCGAGTCCAACACCTACTCCGACACCGACTGCGACGCCGACACCGACGCCAACGCCCACGCCAACACCGACACCAACACCTACTCCAACGCCTACACCGACACCTACGGTGACGCCGGGGCCGACTATCTTCAGCGACGATTTTGAGAGCGGCGATTTTGCCGCAGGCGGCTGGACAATATCCGGCAGTACTGCCACTGTTGAAACTGAAGCTGCTTATACAGGGACTTACGGCGCAAAACTTGGCAAGATGAGCTGGATAGAGAAAGCCGTAAGCACGGCCGGATACACCGACATCCATGTCAAGTATGCTCGCAGGACCTATAAGCTGGATCCCGGTGAAGAATTTACTGCCGAGTGGTACGACGGCAGCGACTGGCACATACTCGAGCAGACGCTGGATACGAACTGGGCAGAGAAGGACTGGCTGTGCGGTTCCGGTGCGAACAACAATGCCAACTTCAAGATAAGGTTCAGCAGCAGCGGCATGCATCCTTCTCAAGAGTATTCGTACGTCGACATTGTTGAGGTTACCGGTACGCAGTAGTGCCGAGGTTAACACGACCTGATGGTTTACACGTGGCGGTCATTACGGCCGCCACGTTTTTTCCTCAAGTTGCACACTGTCATTTACTCGAGGGCAGCGGGCGGAGTTTTGTAACGTCTGTGTCTCTGAAGGGGCATGACGGTCGGAGGTGAGGCTTGTGTTGAGGGATATTATGGTGTTGGCTGCCTCGCGCCGCAACAGGCTCAGGGCAAACCCGGACGCATTGGCTTGGCAACGGAGCATTGCTTAGAGCCCCAGTAAGATAGGCAGGTGTCACGGATCCCCGATAGAGGGGCTCGCGTGAGCAGCAATCGAGGACCCCTGCCTAAACGTGCAGGGGGCAGAGCAAGCCAGATGGAAAGCGATAGTCAATTTGTTAGGCAAAAGGCAAAATTACAGTGGCAAAATCGGGATTAGTGGCGAGTTGAGGGGCTTTTTGGGGATAGTTTTAAGGTGGAAAAGGTGGAAAAGGGTTGATTTCAAGCGGGGGGCAGAGTATAATTGCTAACTTAAGTCAGGGAGGAAAGTAATTTGCCTATCTTTTGATAGGAGGAGCCATGTGATGGGGTTAAGGAGGACTTCGACAGGGACGAGCAGGGGCGTGGTGCTTTGGGTGGTGGCGGTGTGCGCTTTTGTTTCGTCAGCCTGGGGTCAGCCGTGGTTGGGGAGCGGGACAGCGGCGGACCCCTACCAGATTTGGTATGCGAACGATATGCAGGCAATCGGGGGCCAGCCGGACTACTGGGAGGCGCATTTTCGGCTGATGGCGGACATTGATTTGAGCGGGTATGACGGTCTGGAGGGGCGGCCGGCCTTTAATATAATCGGACAGAACGAGAGCGGATTCGGGGGCGTTTTCGACGGGAACGGACATACAATTTGGAATTTCACGTACACCAAGACGAATGGAGGGGCGAACGTAGGGCTTTTCGCGAAGGCGCATGAGGCGAGGATAGAGAATTTGGGACTGGTCCAGCCAGACTTAGCTGTTGATTTCGGTGACGAGGGGTGGTATATTGGCGCTATGGTCGGGCTTGCGGAATTCTGTATTATATCTAACTGCTACGTTGAGGGTGGGATTGTGCAAGGATTAGGCGGGCAGGTGATTGGTGGCTTCCTGGGCTATAATGATGGCGTGGTTAGTAAGTGCTATTCAACAAGCGATGTTTCAGGGACGGTGTATGTCGGCGGGTTTGTTGGAGGGACGGGCTTTTCCAGCGTAATCAACAATTGTTATTCGCAAGGGGCGGTTGACGGATATGATGCTGTCGGCGGCTTGGCAGGATTTAATATGGCGGAAATATCAAACTGCTATTCAGCAGGGCAGGTCGCTGGAAACAATAATATCGGCGGGCTTATAGGGTATAATGGCAACGGCTCTTATGCGAAGTGCTTTTGGGACAGTGATATTAACCCTGATGTAAACGGTATCGGAAATACGAGTGATGTGAACGTGATGGGCAAATCTACGGTGAACATGCAGACGGAGGGGACATTTACGGCCGCGGGTTGGGATTTTGTGGGCGAGACAACGAACGGGACGGGTGATATATGGAAGATATGCGAGGGGACGAACTATCCGAAGCTGGCCTGGCAAGCATCTCTGTTAGCGGATTTTGCCTGTCCGGACGGGGTGGATATGGGTGACCTTGCGGTATTTTGTGGTCAGTGGCTGTTTGAGGAACTGTCAGCGGATGTTTGGCCGGCGGGCGGTGATGGGTTTGTGAACTTTCTGGATTGGGCGATAATCGCACATGACTGGCAGGCTACAAGGGACTATCACGATGTGGCAGAATTTACCAAACAGTGGCTAAAGACAGGAGCCAATTACTGTATCGGCGACATAGCCCCCGATGGGGGCGACGGTGTAGTTAACATGGTAGATTTTGCTGTGCTGGCCGAGATTTTTGGCTGGGAGGTTAGGAAGTGATAAGATGCATGGGTTGAAACTCTTTATCTTCTTCATGTTGGTTGTGATTAACGCGATAGTGTCTGGGACGTCGCTTGCGATGACGTATCACGTTGACATAAATGACCCTAACGCCAACGACAACAACCCTGGCAGTGCGGCCAAGCCCTGGAGAACACTGACGAAAGCCGGAAATACCGCTCAAGGCGGTGATACGGTTCTGGTCAAGGCCGGCATTTACAATAAAGTACTGCGTCCGGTGAACTCCGGGTCGGCCGGCAACCTGATTACCTTCAAATCCTACACTGAGCATTCTGCCGTTCTCGACGGGGCGGGCGCTTTTACTTCCGGAGTAGACCTTTCATACGGGGGCGGGAGGAAATACATCCGTATTGAGGGTTTTGAAATAAGAAACTGGCCAGGCGAAGGTATTTATTTGCAGGATTTCTACAACACTGGCGTGGAAGGAGTCGAGGTCGTAGGAAATGACATCCACCATAACGGCGAAAACGGTATTCGTGTGTCCAGAGCAACTGACTGCTTAATTGAAAACAACAAAATACACGATAATGGCACATCACATACTGGCAGCGGG
>CP070715.1:2015917-2029390 GCA_020350405.1 Planctomycetota bacterium | reverse complement strand
TCAATTGACAGAACGGGAGAGGATCGCGGTGTGAATGTCAACGCTGAACGGTCAGAACTTCAAAAGGCAAACTTGACTGAACCTTACGAGTTGGATTTGGCAAAACATCTGATTCGCTATGGCGAGGCAATACAGGCTGCCGCTACCGATTACCGGCCGAACTACCTGACCAGCTATTTGTACGAATTGGCACAGAAGTTCAGCGCGTTTTATACAAACTGTCCGGTCCTGGACGCCGGGCCGGACAAAAGACCTACAAGATTATTGCTTTGCGATTTAACCGCAGAAACTATCAAGCACGGCTTAAGTGACCTTTTGGGTATCCAAGTTGTCGAGCAAATGTAAGAGGTGCAGCAATGAAAATCATCCAGAAAGATTTTCGGGTAAGCAGTAGAGAGCGTAATCAGATGATTGACATCACAAGCCAGGTAGGTTCAATTGTCAGCAAATCCGGCATCACCAACGGCGATGCAATAGTCTATTGTCCTCATACTACGGCGGCTATCACCATAAACGAAAACGCCGATCCCTCCGTCCCACACGATATACTTTTGACGTTGGCCGACCTTGTACCTCCACACCGCCCCGGCTATCGACATTCAGAGGGCAATTCCGATGCACATGCCAAAAGTTCCGTCGTTGGCTGTAGCAGACAAATCCTCGTGGACAATGGGGCACTGAACCTTGGCACCTGGCAGGGAATCTTTTTCTGCGAATTTGATGGCCCGCGAAGCCGAAGGGTCCTCGTCCAAATCCGCGGAGAATAAAAACGTCAGACCAGGACGGCCTCTCTTTATCATGGACTAATAGGCCCTGAATCCAGCCTGAAACATGTTTGGAGATTATGCGCATAAAAAAGGCGAGGTGGTGGTACCGGCTGGGGGGGAAACCGGTGGGCCACGCTGCCTCGCCGAGGTTCGTAAGCTGCTCGTAGCAGCATTATTTCGTCAACTCAGCTTTCAGGGTGGGAATTTACCTTTCCCCAAAGAGCCCGTCAAACAAAAAATAAAAATTTTTTAGGGGTACTTGTCCTTCCCGCCTAATTCTTTCAACAAAACTAATATACAGGGTGTGCCGGCAAAATGCAAGCCAAAAATCCATTTTTTTAGTTTTTTTTTGCCCATAGTGATATCTATGCCAAAATCAACTAAAATTGCTTGAGTATCTGCATTCTTTAGCGTAGATTGTGACCGATAAATCTAAAAATTGTCATTTCCTGGAGCTTTTTATGTCGAAACAAAGAACTCAGCCTGTAACAAAAAAGATAATCGAGGCCGCCAAAGACGTTCACTCGAAAATACTGAAAAGCAAAAGCCCCACAATGGTTACTCCCCTTCGTTCGCTCAGCAATGTCAAATATCAGCCCAAGACCGGCTATTTTGAGATTCTCGGCAAGAGCAAACAGCGTACTTTAACTGTAAGTACGGTAAAGACCTTTGCACAGACCCTCAAAATGATGTCGCTTTCCAAGGAGCTTATCGATACCGACGATATGGCCACAAAACGGGAGGCCTATTATATCTCCAAAAACTGGGGCAAGGCGGGTTTCTCCGAGCAATCGGAGTCGGATACAATTATTGATGATGTCGAGGCGATGTTCGGGGTCAACCGCGAGCAGCTAAAATTCACACCCGAGGAAAAGGGCGGCGACATAGCGGGCCGCCTTGTAGTCATCGACAGCGACGCCAAGGGCAAAAAAATCAGAATCGATTGCACTAAATTCGGCTCCGGCGCATATTCGATACCAACAGATGTGGAAAACCTCCAGTTCCAGAGTCAGGCCAAACTTGTACTTGCAATCGAAACGGCCGGCATGTTTCAAAGGCTGGTAAAATACGATTACTGGAAGAAAGCAAAATGCATTCTCGTCAGCATGGGCGGTGTGCCGACCCGGGCCTGCCGCAGGTTTATAAGGAGATTGGCCGACCAGTTGAAAATCCCTGTCTACGCCTTTGTTGACGGAGACCCTTACGGCTATTTTAATATCTACAGAACTCTGAAAGTTGGTTCTGGCAACGCGGCCCATATGAACAAATTCTTCTGCGTGCCCTCAGTTCGGTTCCTCGGTGTCACGCCAGAGGATATCGTAACCTATAAGCTGCCCACGCATCCGCTCAAAGAGGTTGACATAAAAAGGGCCAAAGATGCACTTCGAAATGACCCCTTTGTCAAACATCACAAGCCTTGGCAGAAAGCAATTAATCAGATGCTGAAGATGGGCGTTCGTGTAGAACAGCAGGCCTTTGCCAAGCACGGCCTGGACTTTGTTGTCAACAAATATCTGCCCGCCAAATTAAGAAATCCATCTAAATTTTTGCCTTGATTCTTTTTGCACTGGCAGCGAAAACCGCAAGCTGGTATCTTAGAACAGGCTTGTGTTCTGGCAGCTTGAATTTATTAGATTTGGGTTCTTAACCATATTTATGGCGAAGATTTCTGAACGAATAAAGCAGGTACAAGAAACCATCAGCTCTACCTGTGCCCGCGTCGGCAGAGATACCCGCGAAGTAAAACTTGTAATCGTGACCAAATCTGCCACCATCGAAGGCATAAAACAAGTTATTCGTCTTGGCTTCTTGGACCTTGGTGAAAACCGTGTTCAGCAGTTAAAGAAGGTTTCCGCGTACGTAACGGAATTTTTGAACACAGCTGAGAGCAATTCCGCTCTGGGCAAAAAAGCCAACTGGCATATGATAGGCCATTTGCAGCGCAATAAGGTCCGCCAGGTCTTACCCATAGCTTCTCTGATACATTCGGTTGACACGCTTCGACTTGCCGAAGAAATAAACGCTTCGGCACCAAAGTTTGGCCTGTGCCCAAGAATACTTCTGCAGGTCAACACGTCCAACGAGCCACAGAAATACGGCGTCCGGGTCGGAGCAGCGACACATCTGGCCGAGCAGATTGAAACCCTGCCGAATTTGAAGCTGGTTGGCTTGATGACCATGGCGCCCCTGACGCATAACAAAGACCTCATTCGAGCCTGTTTTGTTCGCACGCGGGAGTTGTTCATCGAAATGCGCGGTGAGAGAATAGTCGGCCCGGAGTTTACTGAGCTGAGCATGGGTATGAGTTCGGACTACGAAGTTGCCATCGAAGAAGGCGCGACCATCCTTCGCATCGGCTCGGCAATCTTCGCCGGCTGAGAGCGCCCGGTCGGATAAGACCCCAGAGCACACAAACTATAGTTGCGTCTGGACATCAACTATCCTGCAACCAGCGAAAAAAAACAAAAAAAATACAAAGTACCACCCCAGACGAGCCGAAATTAATCTGTAGATTCCCATCTTGTGACGCTGCAAAATGGGGTCATGCGGCTATCTTAAATTGAATAATCGGTCGAAGTCCTATAACGCAACCGGGTCTTCGTTTACTATTGTATTGCGGTATCCAATAACTAAGAGGTGATTCGAATGGAAAAAGAAAAGCTGCTAAGTACTATTGAACTGACAAAAAAGTTCACAGATGTTCTGTACCTGACAAACAAGGGAGAAATGCCGTTTGAGATAAAGCGGCTTTTGAAGCAGCATAAGCTTTCTTGCTCAATTCGGCCAATAGACGAATACTCGCAGATACGGGACCGACTCGACCTTATAGGAACTGTCATTATCGACACCGAGGGTATGGATGTCTCACAACAGGGATACCTCTCGCGAATAATCGAATCGCTTGAGATGAATAATATCGGTGTGATACTGCTCAGCGACAGGGTGGAACTGCCTGTAAAAAGCTTTTCTTTATCGCCGTCAAAGACCAGTTTCTCTCTGTCTGACACAACAGAGGGAGTTTCCGCAGACGAGCTGTGGGTCAGAATCAGCGTAAACCTCGCGTACCGTAAAAAGAGTAGCGGAATGGCCGTAAAACCCGCTATACCACCAAAGCAGGTTCAACGAATCTATAAGAATAAGCTGGCTGAGCAGCTAAGTATAACCGGAGCTTTGGTTGACAACCTCTCTGAGCAAATGCGGCTGGCCGGTCTTGTCCAGCAGGATTTCTTACCTACTCAACTACCCAACAGCGATGAGGTGCGATGGGTCGCAACTTTTATGCCCGCCGAGTGGGTCTCAGGCGACATTTACGATATCGTGCGCATCGATGAGCAGCACGTGGGCTTCTATGTCGCTGATGTGGTAGGGCACGGCATACCCGCCGCACTTTTGACAATCTTTCTAAAACAGGCTTTGGTAATGCGGGAGACCATTGATAACAATTATCATATTTTCTCGCCGGCCGAGGTTATGAAAAATCTCAATGTGAGGATGGCTGCTCAGAAACTATCAGGATACCAGTTTGCAACATGTTGCTATTGCCTTCTGAATGTAAAAACACTGCAGATGACCTATGCCCGCGCTGGACATCCATATCCAATTCTCATCAAGCCCAATCAGCGGCCGCAGCAGATGGAAATAAGGGGCTCCCTGCTTGGAATTTTTACACAGGCCGAATATGTACAGGAGACCATTCAGCTTCAACCCGGTGATAAGGTTCTGCTCTACTCCGACGGAGCCGAGCCTTTTATTGGTAGTTTCGACGACACAATCGGTTTTAACTTCAGCGACAATTTTTGCAAACTTAAGGATTTGCACATCGTTGAGATGATAGACAAGTTTAACACCCTTGCCCAAAACCAGGAAATCGAACCTTCTGAAGTTGATGATATTACCGCTGTTGCTTTCGAGGTACTCTGAGTTATCCCTGACTGCCGCAGACCATTACATGCCCTAATTTTGCTGATTACGGAACCGCGATTGGTGCCCCGAGAGCCTATTTACACCGTCCGATTGGCTTAAAATTCCACTTTTGGCATTTAGACGGATAAGTTCTTCACGCGTTAGATTGATATAGAAATTGTTTGCAAAAAAGGCCCTTCTAGCTATAATTGTTGCGTTTAATCAACCAGCTTGGGTCCCTCATTTTGCAGAGCCCCTTTTATTTGAGCAAGGAGCCGAAAATGGCACAGAAAAACGACGATTTGCAGAAAATAAAAGAACTTATCGAAATAATGAAAGATAACGACTTGGTTGAGGTTGAAATAAAGCATGATGACGACAAGATCTTTTTGAAGCGCTCCCAACCTCAGCCCCCGGCTGTTACTGCGGTGCCCCTAATGGCCTCAAACGCCCACACCACACCTCTCGTCTCCAATCAAATGCAAGCCGCAGCCGCCGAAGCTCCTCCATCTGCGGCACAGCAGCAAGACGAATTAGTCGAGATAAAAGCCGCTCTCGTTGGTACTTTATATTCGGCACCAAGTCCCGATTCCGAGCCTTATGTTGAAGTCGGCTCACGCGTGGACCCCCAAACGGTTGTTTGCATTATCGAGGCAATGAAGGTAATGAACGAGATAAAGGCCGAGATCAGTGGAACAATAACCGAAATTCTTGTGACCAACGGCCAGGCCGTCGAATACGGCCAGGTACTTTTCAAAGTCAAGCCAGATTGAAAGCGTATCTTGTCAATTTTCCTTGACCTGACTGCGAGATGCGAAATACGAAAACATGTTTTCAAGAATACTGATAGCAAACCGGGGTGAAATAGCCCTCCGTATCATTCGGGCCTGTCATGAGATGGGCATCGAGGCGGTGGCAGTCTACTCCGAGGCTGACAGGGATAGCCCATATCTGCGGCTTGCTAATGAAGCTATTTGTATAGGCCCGCCCGACCCCGCTCAAAGCTACTTGAATATCCCGCGCATCATAAGTGCTGCTGAAATCGCGGATGTCGAGGCGATACATCCGGGTTACGGCTTCCTGGCGGAGAATATAAACTTCGCCAAAATATGCCAGGACTGTGGAATAGGATTTATTGGTCCGCCTGTCAAGGCAATGGAGCTGCTCGGCGACAAAGTACAGGCGCGAAATCTGGCTCGCAAGGCCAAGGTACGAGTAGTGCCCGGTTCTGATGGCGCCGTCGAAAATGAATCCCAGGCACTAAAGCTTGCCGCGAAGTTCGGCTACCCCGTGATAATAAAAGCCACAGCTGGGGGCGGCGGGCGCGGAATGAGAGTAGTCCATAACGATATCACATTGCGATCGGCTTTTGAAACAGCACGGGCAGAAGCTGAAGCAGCTTTCGGCGACGGTAGTGTTTATCTGGAAAAGTTTATTGCTGAACCACGCCATGTGGAAGTGCAGGTGCTGGCCGACAAGGCGGGCAACGCGCTGCACTTTTATGAAAGAGACTGCACTATACAAAGAAGACACCAGAAGATGATAGAAGAGTCACCGTGCCCTGTCCTGGATGAGCGCGACAGAGAGCAACTTGCTGAAGCAGCCTTGAGGATTATAAAAGAAGCCAAATACGTCAATGCCGCAACCGTCGAGTTTCTTCTGGATAGGGATAAAAAATTTTACTTCATCGAAGTCAATACAAGAATCCAGGTCGAGCACCCGGTTACTGAAATGGTCACCGGCCACGACCTGATTAAGTGGCAGCTAAAAATCGCCGGCGGCCAGAAAATCAGAATCAGCCAGAGGAATATCAAGCATACCGGTGTGGCCATTGAGTGCCGTATTAATGCAGAAGACCCCCAAAATAATTTCGCCCCCTCACCCGGTACCATCACCAGGTATATCCCACCCGGTGGCCCCGGTGTCAGAGTTGACACGCACGTTTATCAGGGCTGGACCGTCGCAACAAATTACGATTCAATGATTAGCAAACTCATCGTGCATCAAAAAACCCGCGCAGAAGCCATTGCCACAATGAAAAGGGCTCTGGGCGAATTTGTCATTGAGCCAATCAAAACCACAATACCCGCCTGCCTCAACATCCTATCGCACAACCTCTTCGTCAAAAGCAAAGTCGACACCAACTTCGTCGAAAGACACTTATAGATTAGCTATCGGGGAATGGTGGGTCGTAACGAGAGTTACAAGCCATCAGCGACTGATTATCTTTCCAGTGCTGTCATATCTTCGTAGCTCTCGCGTTTCCTTATTACCGCGAATTTGCTGTCGTCGACGAGCACTTCAGCGGCCCGGCCGCGAGCATTGTAATTGCTGCTCATACTAAAGCCGTATGCTCCGGCAGTAAAGATGCTTAACAAATCTCCTCGTTTTACCGGCGGAAGGGCCCTGTCCTTGGCGAAAAAATCCGCACTCTCGCAAATCGGCCCGACCACATCAACAACCTCGGTACCGGCCAACTGCAAATCCCTGTCCCGCCGGTGCGGAACCAACTTCTCCTCAACTTGCGCGGGCCAGATGAAATGGAATGCATCATACAGGGGTGGGCGAATCAAATCGTTCATGCCGGCATCGACTAAAACAAATTTCTTCCCACCGCCGGTTTTGAGATACAGCACCTTTGTAAGAAGAATGCCTGCATTCGCAGCTATGCTCCTTCCCGGCTCTAGGATGAGCTTGAGTCCTTTATCCCTCAACAAAGGTACAATCCCGCCGGCGTAATCGGCAGCGGACGGAACCGTATCGCTTTCATAGTCTGCTCCATATCCGCCGCCAAGGTCGATGGCTTCAATTGTGTGTCCCTGCGAGCGAAGTTTATCTATTAGAGACAGCGTCTTTTCTAATGCTTCACAGTACGGCTCGATAGTCTTTCCGCCTGAGCCGATGTGTACATGAACGGCGGAGAGACTTACCGAGCTGTTGCCGGCATATCCGGCAAACACTTTTTGCGCCCGTTCAATATCAACACCAAATTTGGTCTCTCTCATGCCGGTGGTTATGTATGTGTGTGTCTTTGGATCGACGTCCGGATTCACTCGCAGTGCTGCCCTGGTTTGCTTGCCTTGTTGTTCTGCCAGGCGAATCAGGTTTTCAAGCTCAGCTTCCGACTCGATGTTGAAATAAGCTATGTCGGCATCTAATCCTTCTGCAATTTCTTTGTTTGTTTTACCGACGCCCGCATAAACTATCTTGGATGGGTCACCGCCTGCTTGCAGGACTCGATACAATTCGCCCCCGCTGACAATGTCAAAACCGCTGCCCGCTTCAGCCATGAATCGCAGAATGTTTATATTTCCGCAGGCTTTCACCGAGTAGCAGATCGTCGTATCGATTTCGCCGTAGGCCTTACCGATCCTCTTGAGATGCTCCTTGAATGTTGCTTTACTGTAGATATAGACCGGCGTGCCGACTTCTGCGGCAATTCTCTCGACATCTACCCCTTCGGCAAACAGTTTGCCCTTTTTGTAACTAAAGTAATCCATACAGTTATTCTCTTATCAGCGTCCATTGCGTAACCTGCTTGATTTGAGGATACTTTCCGTAGCCAGTATAAGAAATCCCGGCGCGATTGCAAGAGAGTATTTGACCTCTACTCACTTGCGTAAGTCGTTTTTTTTACTGGGCTTATGAGTCGGTCTGGGCAACCGGATTTGTGTTTCCGGCCTCGTGACTGACTGGTTGGCGTTTTGGCGCCCGGCCGGTTTTAACAAGACGTGCTCGCGCACCTTAACATACGGCTGATAAGCCTCTTCGCTTCTTGGGGCAGGTAAAAGTGCGAGACCACTGCTTGGGATATGCAAGATGGAAGGTTCTGCTCTGAAGCAGAACCTTCCATCTTCGTGTAGCTTGCCAATTTCATCAGGTGTAATTCAATCAGACTTTTGGCTAAATTGTTATGCTACTTTTTCTTTTTCTTTTTAGCCTTTTTCTTTTTTGTAGCCTTTTTCTTTTTTGCTGCCTTTTTCTTCTTCTTTGCCATTATTTTATCACCTCCTTTTGGCTGACTAAAAATCCTTTGTTCAGGTTAACTCCAAAACGGTAATTTACTTTTCAAAAATCTGTCAAACAGATTATGCAAAAGGTTTTTAACTTTCTCTATATTTTTATCGTCCAAGTGTTAAAAAATTCTTCATAATTTTTTTAACATCGATGTTTTACACAACAAGTTTTATTGTTTATCATGCTCTATAATTGAATACTACAACTTGTTTTGTTGTAGTAGAGTTTTTCTGTTCGGTCCTTGATTGTAACCGGCGTTCTGACTCAAGCTGTATTGTTGTTCGTTGTGATTACGTGCGTTGATGCCGTTTATTTGCACTTATCGGCCGGTTTAACAGCTTTTTGTTGTCAAGGCAATTATCTCATCTTTATTGTTGTGTGTGCTCTTTAATTGTTGCGAAGTGCATAACAACTATGTAAAAGTTAACTTGATGATGCCGAGCATTGACCGTTTAGTAAATTTTTTGTTTGCTAAAATTTTTTACTTAATTTTTCAATTTCTTCTGTAATATTTTGGCAAACATCAAACAGTTTACTTGTTAGTTTCTTATGATAGAAAGAAAAATAGCCTTGTTTGGTGGTACATTTGACCCGATTCATCTAGGCCATACAACTGTCGCCGCCGCGGCAGCGGAACATATTCGCGCAGAGAAAATCGTTTTCATCCCCGCAAGACGCTCACCGCTAAAGGATACCTTTCCTGAAGCAGGTGACGATGACCGCGTTAAAATGATAACTCTTGCAATCGCCGAAAATAAGAAATTTCAGCTAAACGACTGCGAGCTGAAAAAGGCCGAACCCGGTTACACCATCGAGACCGTCAGAAAATTTCAGACGGATTTCGGCAGTGAAACTTCGCTCTACTGGCTTGTGGGTGCGGATACCATCGATGAGCTGCCGCGCTGGTATCGAATCGTCGAATTGATAGACCAATGCAATATCTGTGCGATGTACAGGGCTGGCTGTAAAGCCCCGGATTTCACCAAATTTACTCACATCTGGGGCCTACAGCGGGTACAAAAACTACAGCAGAATGTTATTCAGACGCCACTGATTGATATCAGCAGCAGCGAAATCCGACACAGATTAGCCACCGGCCAGGATGTAACCGATATGCTCCACTCTCCTGTCGCTGACTATATCCGAGAACATGGCCTCTACCATTCGAAGCCCAAAAACTAACTAATCGCCCTGTAGGTTTTTTGTCGATTCTGCAAGCCAGTCGTACCAGCGATTCATACCCTCACCGGTTTGGGCCGATATCGGAAAAATTTCAATCCCCTTATTTAGTTTGCGCGCATCGGCTCTTACACGTTCAACATCAAAATCAACCTGCGCCCCTGCCTCCAGCAGGTCAATTTTGTTTATAAGCAGCACCTTTGACTTTGCAAAAATAGCGGGGTATTTGACCGGCTTATCATCTCCCTCCGTAGCCGACAGCACAACTATCTTGCCGCTCTCGCCCAATTCGAAGGCCGATGGGCAAACCAAATTGCCCACGTTCTCTATAAAAATCAAATCTAGATCACCGACCGGGAGCTTCTCTAATGCACCGCTTACCTGTGCTGCCGATAAATGGCAAGAGCCGCCCGTCTCTATCTGGACCACCGGCGCCTCCGTTGCTTTGATTCTTTCGGCGTCTAAATCCGTTTGGATGTCGCCTTCGATAACACCGATTTTAATCTTGTCCTTCACGTCCCTTATGGTCCTGGCCAAAATCGTTGTCTTGCCCGACCCGGGAGACGATATCATATTCAGGCACAACTTTTTCTGTTCGCCCAGTAGTTGGCTGTTTTTAAGAGCGTATCGCTCATTCGCACTGAGAATCCTTTTGCCAACATCAATTTTTCTACTCATCTAATCACTCCATCTCGAATTCTATCTGCTCTAACAGCAAAGGCGCATCCGGCAATAGATCGAACTCTTCGTTATCGCATTTCGGGCATTTCGGACAATTTAGCTTAAAGTCAAAGCGTTCGTTGCACTTCTTGCACTGCCCCTGCATCAGCTTATGCTCTATCTCCAGCCTTATACCTTCGCAGCTCGTGCCTTTTGCAATAGCGTCGAAAGCGAAACAAAGAACTTTGTCATTGACAGCGTTAAGCATCCCGCAGCTAATCTTGGCGCTGACAGGCTTCGCGTTTTGTTTCCTGGCTTCATCTGAAATTGTCGCCAGCAGGCTTTCTGCCACCATCGTCTCGTGCATCAGCATATCCTCGGCAGTTCACGTCCATAGGGCATCTGAACAATCCTCTTGCCGCCAATCTTGGTTACCAGCTCTACTACCGGCACGTCCCCAGTTTCTACAATCTCACCGATTAGGCTTGCCTCTTTGCCCAAAGGATGTTCTCTGCATATGCTCAGGCAGTTGTCTACCGATTCCCGCGAGACAATTGCAACAAATTTGCCTTCGTTTGCAATGTTGAGTATATCAAAACCGAGCATATCAGCCGCCGCTTGCACTGTTGGGTTGATTGGAATATTGGCCTCGCGAATTTTGACGCTGAGACCGCTGCCCCTTGAGATTTCGTTAAGTGTTGCTGCTAAGCCCCCGCGGGTGGGGTCGCGCATAAATTTCATGCCCTCGATATTTCTGAGCAGTTCACACGTTAGTCCTGCCAGGCCCGCGCAGTCGCTTTTCAGCTCTGATTGAAATTTGATGCCTTCCCGCTGTGAGATAATGGTCATGCCGTGGTCGCCAATCGTGCCGTTGATAATGATTTTGTCGCCGACTGCGATTCTATTGAGGCCCAAATCTGCGTCGTCTAATCGCGTCCCAATCCCCGACGTGTTTATGAAGATTTTGTCCGCTGCGCCGGTCTCAACTGTCTTAATGTCGCCTGTAACAATATCAACCCCGTTTGCACGGGCCGCTTCACTGATACCGTTTAAAATCTTCTCCAACAGTTCAAATTCAAAACCCTCTTCAATTATCAAAGACAGTGACAGAGCGACGGGCTCCGACCCGGCGACAGCCAAGTCATTTATCGTCCCGCAGACAGCGAGTTTACCAATATCTCCCCCGTTAAAAAACAATGGCTTAACAACATAGCTGTCTGTCGTAAAACACACCAGCTTTGAATCAAGATTTAACTTTGCCGAGTCAGCTAATTCAGCAAGAGTATCGTTGTTAAGGCTTGGGAGGATATGGTGCCGGATTAATTCATCCGTCAATCGGCCTCCGCCGCCGTGCGCCAGTAGGATTCTATCGCCTCTTTCTTTCGTCACCTGCGCCTCTCCCGGCCATACTTGAACCACGCGGCACAGGTCCCTTCCGAACTTACCATGCACGGCCCGACTGCACTATCAGGTGTACAGGTCTTTTCGAACAACTTGCATTCAGGCGGTTTTATCAGCCCGCAAAGAACTTCCCCGCATCGACAGCCGCTTTTGTCTTCGGCCGGCATTTCGCTGATGTCGAATCGCCGCACCGCATCGAATCGGCTGTACTTATCTTTTAGCTTCAGCGTGCTTTTTTCTATCAGCCCTAAACCTCGCCAGTACCCATCCGCCGCCTCGAAGCACTCGCCAATAATTTTTTGTGCCGTCGTATTACCCTGCTTGGTCACCACCGCCGTGTATATTGATTGTACTGTGGCTTTGCCCTCGGCAAGCTGCTGACAAATCGCACCCAGCCCTTCGATTATTTGCAGTGGCTCAAAACCCGCCACCACGCAGGGCCGGCCGAAACCCTCAACTATCTCGGCAAAGGCGCCAAAACCGATTATCACACTGACATGCCCGGGGCATAAAAACGCATCTATATTATGGTTCTTTTCGGACAGCAGCCCTCGCATCGCCGGGACAACGAGCTTATGTCCGCTCAAAATGCAGAAATTATCAACCCCCTCCGCCGCAGCTTCTTTCACCGCCACCGCCGTGGCCGGTGCTGTTGTTTCGAAACCGACCGCAACAAACACAACAGTTTTATCAGGATTGTCTTTCGCCAACTGCAGGGCGTCTTCGCTGCTTAGAACAATCTTGACATTGGTGCTTGATTGCTTTGTCTCAAGCGAACCGCTTTTACCGGGAACACGAACCATATCACCGTAGGTGGCAATCAGACAGTCATCGCGGTCTGCGAGTTCCAGCAAACTGTCGATATAGCTCTGGTCCGTAACACAGACCGGACACCCAGGGCCGGACAGAAGCTTTAATCTCTTCGGCAAAGTCGGCCTTATACCGTTGCGAAAAATAGAAACCGTATGAGTCCCGCAGACCTCCATTATATTGATTGGCCGACCCATCTTCTCGCAGGCCGCATCCATCAGACGCTGGGCTTTGTAAATTTGCTCAAGCATAAATTCAAAAACCTACCCCGAAACTTTGTTCGGTGTGTCTCTAAAATCGTTGATTTCTGCAATAAGTTGCCACGTCTTTTTCGCTTCCTCCTCGTCAACGAGCGAGATCGCAAAGCCGGCGTGTATTAATACCAAATCACCCAGCTTTGCGTCCGGCAGCAGGGTGGTTTTGGCCTTCCAGCGATTGCCCATCGCGTCAACCACCGCTCTGTCTCCTTCCAGCTCAACTATTCTCGCCGGTATCGCCAGACACATAATACGTCTCTTACTTGATTCACGACTTCCGATTTATAATATTGGCGGCAATCGCCGCTTGGCCTAATGATATCCCCCCGTCATTAGACGGGACATCACGATTAAATAATACGTCAAAACCATTTTTCCGCAAGAGCGAAACTAGGCGATTTGCTAAGTACCGATTGCAGAAAACACCCCCGCTTAACGCAACCGTGTCTAATTTTTTGCTTTCCCTCACTGCTTTGGCC
>CP070715.1:2009561-2015817 GCA_020350405.1 Planctomycetota bacterium | reverse complement strand
GTGTACGTGAACAAGATGGCGTACGGCCTGCGAATACCCCTTACGCTGTATCAGGTTACAAAATGGTCAGACCCTAAAAGAGGGGACATTGTGATTTGCTTTTCTCCTGAAGACGGGACTCGGCTAATCAAGCGAGTGATAGGGGTGCCGGGTGACACAATCGAGTTGAAAAACAATACGCTTTTTCTAAACGGCGAGCAGGTTACTTACACAACAATCGATTCGAAATACACGGAGTATCCGCCGGGTGGGCTGAAAAGTGGTTGTGTATTAGCGATGGAAGATTTGGATGGAATAGTGCATGCGGTAATGAGCACTCCATCGGTACGGGCAATCCGGAATTTCCGGAGTATTACAGTGCCGGAGGAGAATTACTTTGTTATGGGGGACAACAGGGATGTGAGCAGAGATTCAAGGATTTTTGGATTTGTTGAAAGAAAAGCAATAGTCGGAAAAGGCATGGGGGTGATTGTGTCATTTGACATCACTGAGGGGTATCGGCCGAGATGGAAGAGATTCTTCGGGTCTTTGAAATAAGCGGCGTTGTATTTTGAATAACAGTTTTTAAGCGGGCCGGCCCCGGTTAGATAGCCTTCGTCATCTCACGGGGCAGGGGCAGGCGGGGGCGGCGGGAAGGGCGAACGTCCAACGTCGAACATCGAACGAGTAACTTTCAACATCTCTGCTTGAGGACGCGCAGCGGCGGACACAAATCTGAATCACACAAATTCAAGTGTTCAAAACTGGATTCCGGGTGTCGCGGGAATGACAGGGGGGTCCCGGGTGAAGTCGGGGATGGCAGGGAGAGGTTGGCGCGCAGGTCACTTGGGATTTTTGGGGGTTGGTCTTGCGCGAGGTCGACTTGAAATAGAGCGTAGTATTTCCATCTTATTTGCCCAATTGTGAGAGTCAACAGCCTTATATATCAGGTCCCTGGATTTAAGTCGGCGTTTTTTCTTGCGCGATTTTTTCATTTTAGGCCCTTCTATGGGGAGGCTGATTTTGAGTCAGTCCCGACAAATGAACGGCCGGGTGCGAATTTGCTTCGTATCGGAGTGAGGCGTATCTCTGTAGTTGAGACGGGCGTGGGCTGCCCCTATATAAAGTATAAGGTATTTATATCGGAAAGCAAGGGGGATAAAGTGGAATTAAGAGGTGAGAAGTCAGGAGTGAGAGGGTTTGCGTGAGGTTAATTATACGCGGTGGCCAGATGCTTCGACTGCGCGGTGCTGCGCACCGCTCCGCTCAGGATGACAGAGAGTGATTGCGGCATGAGGTGCGGGACGAGAAAAAGTTGGGGAATTTATATTTTGGGGTTGTCAAGAGGGTTTGTTTGGTTTATAGTCGTGGTGAAATTATCTCCCAACGCTGGGAAGATAGGTAATGTGAGATTTAAAGGCTAAAGGAAGGAAATCGAGATGAATATCTATGTTGGAAATTTGTCGGCGGAGGTTACGGATGACGACTTGCGTGCGGCTTTTGAGGCTTGTGGGCAAGTGGAATTCGCGAACGTGATAAAGGACAAATTCAGCGGTGAATCGCGAGGATTCGGGTTCGTGGAGATGCCGAGCAAGGATGAAGCTCAAAAGGCGATTGAGGAGATGAATGGTAAAGAGCTGCAGGGACGAACACTGACAGTTAACGAAGCCCGGCCGAAAAGAGAGCGGGGCGGCGGTGGAGGCAGAGGAGGCAGAGGAGGCGGTTTCGGCGGTGGTCGGGGCGGCCGGGGCGGACGTCGGTATTAAGAAGCCAGTAAAGTAGCCCCGTACCGCGAAGGGTACGGGGCTACATATTTTGGGTCCCGTGTCCCCCGACTACGACATTCGAGGGCAGGCAAACACGGGATGACAGAGCAAGCTCGCAATGACAGCGGTTATTGTTGGGCGTTAATCAGCTGTTGGACGGTGGAGTATACGTCTTCAGATTCGGGGATGTCTGAGATTCTGATTCCGCTCATCGCGCGGCCCTGTGACATGCCTGTCGCGGGGGTGGCGAGGTAGATAGTTCCCAGGCCGTACTTTCGCTGGATGATGCCGCGTCTGAGGCTGGCCTCGTTGATGCTCCTGTAGTTAATGGTCTTGTTCTCGGCGGTCCAGAAGCCCTCGGCGTACTCAAGGCGGTCGGGGTAGAATCTGTACTCGGTGTCGGCGTAGGTGCGCCTCCTGGCTACGTAGGTGAGAATTGGGATTCCGAAGAAGAAGAGCAGGCCGAAGAAAACGAAGGTGAACCAGGACGGGAGGGGCAGGCCGACGCCCTTTACCGCGAACATGCCGAAGCCGCCGCAGAAGCCGGCTCCCCATACGGTGAAGAAAATCTGCAGGGGCAGGACGGAGACGACGGTGACCCAGGGGATGAATACGGGCCGGAGCGTCAGGACGGGCTGGGTGTTGTCAACCTCGGCCTGGGGGACGGGGGCATCGCCGGCGAGCTGGGTTCCGCAATGGGGACAAAAGTTTGATTCGTCTGTCATTTGGTTTCCACATTCTTTGCAAAACATAATTGGACCTCCACTTGAATAACAGGATTTGTTTATCTATCGGCAGATGGGGACAGGACTTTATCGGAAAACGCAGAAAGGCCGGTTTTATTCGGACGGAGGAATTTGGGTTTTGAGGTGGCAGGTGGCGGCTGGTAAAATGGCCGGTATGGAGCTGCCGACGCTGATTACATTTGTTGTTTATTTTGTGGTTCTGTTGGGGGTTGGTTTTTACTTTTACCGCAAGAATGTAAGTATCGAGGATTATCTTCTTGGCGGACGGGGGATGGGGGCGTGGGTGACGGCGCTATCGGCGCAGGCAAGCGATATGAGCGGTTGGCTTTTGATGGGTCTTCCCGGCGCGATTTACTTAGGCGGGATGTGGGGGGCGTGGATAGCGGTGGGTCTTTTTATAGGGACGGTGCTGAACTGGAAATTAGTTTCCGGCCGGCTGCGGGTGTATACTGAGCGGACGGGGACGATAACGCTGCCGTGCTTTTTCGAGGAGCGGTTCGGCGACCCGACGGGGCTATTGCGGGTGGTGTCGGCGATAATTATCTTGATATTTTTCACGATATACGCGTCTTCGGGGCTGGTGGCGACGGGGAAACTGTTCGAGTCGACTTTCGACGTCGAGTACACGACGGCGGTTGTGGTTGGGGGGTCGATAATAATTGCGTACACGTTTTTGGGAGGATTTCTGGCGGTGTGCTGGACGGACTTGTTCCAGGGAACGCTGATGGTACTGGCGCTGGTGGTAGTACCGGCGGTTGCTTACTTTAAGGTGGGGGGAATGGCGGGGATAAGCGAGGCGATGGAATTGCAAGGGGTGTCGAGGGGTCTGCTGCCGGAAGGAGGGGCGGCGGGGGTCTTGGCGGTTATCTCGGCGACGGCGTGGGGATTGGGTTATTTCGGCCAGCCGCACATCTTAGCGAGGTTTATGAGCGTCAAGTCAGTTGGCAAATTGGGTGAGTCGATGGCGATAGCAATCATCTGGGTTGTTCTGTCATTAGGCGGCGCGGTGATTATCGGCTTGGTCGGCATTGGTATGTTCGAGGGATTGAGCGGCGGGGATGAAGAGAAGGTCTTTATATATATGATAAGCGAGGTGATGCACCCGTGGTTAGCGGGGGTGATGTTAGCGGCGATACTGTCGGCGATTATGTCGACGATTGATTCGCAGCTTCTGGTTTCCTCGTCGGCGCTGACTGAGGACTTCTATCAGAAGGCGACAAAGAAGAACGCGACGGAGAAGGAGATAATTTTGGTGGGGAGGGTATGCGTAATTATTATTTCGGTGATAGCATTATTGCTGGCTCTGCATCCGAGTGACACGATTCTGGGGATAGTGGCGTACGCGTGGGGCGGGTTCGGAGCGGCGTTCGGGCCTTTGGTTCTTTTTGGGCTTTTTTCTCGAAGGACAAGCTGGCAGGCAGCGTTAGGCGGGATGGTGACGGGGACGGTGGTATTGGTGGTGTGGAAGCAGGTGGATTTAAGCGTACGGTTATATGAAATCGTGCCCGGATTCATCACCAACTGCATAATAATTTCTTTAATCAACCTGATAGTGAAACAAAAAGATGCGAAGGTTTTGGACGGTTTTGAGGAAGTTATCGGAATCATTAAAAAAGTGAAATAGAAAATGAAAAAGTGAAACGAGTTAAAATAAGCAGTTGAGAGTAAAGAGCCCACCAGGCTCATTTGAGAGCGAAGGGGAGGCTGGGAGGGTAAGTTAAATTGGAAAATTTTGACTGGGTAAGACGGGGAATATAGCTAAAGTCAGGGGCGGCGCGGGGCAGGTGGAAAAATTCAAGGTGAAAAAATAAAGATGCCGATGTGAGGGGTGTTATTTGACAAAATGGCGGCTCTAAAAAATGACCTATTTGGCCATAGTTAGCTTAGACTTACAATGCCCACTTTCGGTAACTACGCACAAGGCAGAGCGAAATGCGGGCATAGGAAGCAAGAGCTAAGTGCGTAAAGGAAAGAGCCTCATAAATCAAGGGAGAGCCGAAAAAAAAGGCTCTCCCTCCTTTTTTTGGTTTTTCCACTTTTTTTCACTTCGGAGGTTTTCAGATTCGCCAGGTTGGGACGGTTTCCGAGGGTGCGCAGCGAGCGAGGGATAAAGGCAGGCTGTGCAAAGATTGCTTTGCAATTTTTATTTAGTTCGCTACCATACGGCTCAAAAGATTGTTATAAGCGGCGTGTTTTTACTACAGATGCGCCATGAGATGAATATAAAGCCTTTTTCGAGAAGGAGGAGCAATGCCTTCTGACCTGGTTATTATTGGGATTTACTTAGCTTTGATGTTTACTGCGGGGATATTCTTCAGCAGGAACATAAAAAATACTGCGGACTATTTTCTGGCGGCTCGTTCTGCGCCGTGGTTCTGGATTATGGGGGCGGTGTGGGCGACGAACATAGGCTTTCTTCACGGGTATTTAGCTCACGGCGGAGCGGCGTACGAATGGGGTCTGATTCAGGCGAACTTCGAGTGGTTTCAAGGGCCGTTTGCTTACATTTTGACGGGACTGTTTTTTATCGCGTTTTACTGGCGTGCGGGGATATTTACGGTGCCGCAATTTCTGGAAAGGAGATACGGCTCGACGATAAGGCTTGTTTACTGTCTTGCGTGGCTGGTAATCTTTGTAGTAACTATCGCGGCGGAGTTGTATCTGGGGGGAATGTTTCTTAAGAACATCCTGCATCTGCCTTTCTGGCCGACGGTGTTTGTGCTAACGGGCGTGGTGGGTACTTATACGCTGCTTGGGGGTCTTGGGGCGGCGATAATGATGGAATTTGTGCAGTTTGTGATTATGATGGTGGGGACAATGCCGCTGGTATTTATCCTGCTGAATATGACCGGCGGCTTTGCGGGGATAAAGAGCGTATTGCTTGAGCAGTGGAGCGTAAGCGAGCAATATTTCATGGTCCTTCCGGACATTCACCATCCATACGGGCCGGGGCCGTGGGTCATTATGGCTTTGTGTTTTGTGGTCTCTTTGGGGTGGTGCGCAGGTCACCAGTCAATGGTTCAACGAAATCTGGGGGCTCGCTCGCTTTACGACGCGAAGCTGGGCTATGTTGTTGCGGGGATACCCAAGACCTTAGGCGCGTTTTTGTATATAGTTCCGATGCTCGCGGCGCCTATAATTTTTGCCCGTCAGGGGATATTCGTGGAGAAGGCAGACGCGGCATACCATAAACTCATTCTAAATCTGCTGCCTTCGGGGATGTTGGGGATATTTATAGCCGGTTTGCTGTCCGCAGGGCTGTCGAGCATAGGCAGTGTACTGAATTCCTCTTCCACAATGATAGTAAAGGACCTTTACGAGCGGTACATAGTAAAAGGCAAGAGCGACCACCATTATTTTATTGCAGGTCGGGTGGCGACGTTCGGGATTATAGTTGTATCGCTTTTGCTGGTGCCGATAGTGTCGAAATCACCTTTGATAATGTGGCTGGAGCAGACGCTGCTGGCGATGCTATTGGGGCCGTTTACGGCGGTTCTTATGTTAGGGATATTCTGGCGGCGCACGAACACAGCCGGGGGCACAACCGGTTTTCTGGTCGGGTGCGGTTTTGCGGTTTTTATGCAGCGGATATTAGGAATAAATATATTTATGCTGATTGGCTGGTGGTCTTTTGTGGTTGCGTTTGCGGCTACGGTTGTCGTTACTCTGCTGACGGAGCCACCGGAGGAGGAGAAGGTCGAAGGGATAACGTGGGAGAGCGATTTCCACGCTAAAGTCGGTGCGATAGTCGAGGAGCGCGCGGAG
>CP070715.1:1992746-2009461 GCA_020350405.1 Planctomycetota bacterium | reverse complement strand
GTCGCTTGCGCAGACCTGGAGCGAGCACTGTGTGCACAAGACACTCAAAAGTTCTGTTGATATGACAATCAACGGTGAGCAGATACACTTTGACAATCTGCTGAAAGAGACCGTGTTTAAGGCCACGAAGGAGTTAAACAAGGAGTGGTGCATATCCGTGTTCGCGGATAACGCGGGCGTGGTGGAATTTGATGAGGAGTCGGCGGTTTGTTTTAAGGTTGAGACGCATAATCGGCCTTCTGCGCTGGACCCGTACGGCGGCTCGGCCACGGGTATAGGCGGTGTAATCCGTGACCCGATGGGGACGGGTTTAGGGGCGAGGCCGATTGCGAATACGGACATATTTTGCTTTGGACTGCCGGACACGAAACACGAAGAGATTCCAAAAGGTGTTCTGCATCCGAGAAGGATTATGAGGGGCGTTGTTGCGGGTGTTCGCGACTACGGTAACAGGATGGGGATACCGACAGTGAACGGGGCGATTTACTTCGATGAGCGATATCTGGGTAATCCGCTGGTTTACTGCGGCAACATAGGGATAATGGACAAGAACAAGTGCTTCAAGAATCCCCAGAGCGGAGATGTGATTATAGTGGTCGGAGGCAGGACGGGGCGGGATGGCATCCACGGGGCGACTTTTTCTTCGGGTGAGATAACACATGAGTACGAGACGATATTTTCACATGCGGTTCAAATAGGCAACGCGATAACAGAAAAGACGATGCTCGATGTACTGGTGCAGGCAAACGAAGCGGGGTTGTACAATGCAATTACGGACTGCGGGGCCGGGGGCCTGAGCAGCGCGGTTGGTGAGATGGGTAAAGACCTCGGGGCGGAAGTGGATTTGGAGGAGGTCCCGCTGAAGTACACGGGGCTGAACTATACGGAAATCTGGATTAGTGAAGCGCAGGAGAGGATGGTTATAGCGGTCAAGCCGGAGAACGTAAAGGCGATAAGGAAGATTTTTGACGATGAGAACGTTGAGTCAACTGTGATAGGCAAGTTTCGGGATGATAAGAAGCTTATATTAAGGTACAACGGCGAGAAGGTGGCGGAGATGGATATGGACTTTCTGCACGATGGCGTGCCAAAATACTCGCGCGAGGCGGTGTGGAAGAGTCCCGGGCTTTCGGAGCCGAGCATACCTGAGAAAGACAATTACAATGATGAACTTTTGCGAATACTGTCCTGTTACAATGTGGCGAGCAAGGAATGGGTGATTCGTCAGTATGACCATGAGGTCCAGGGGACATCTGTGGTGAAACCATTGGTGGGCATAACTAACGACGGTCCGGGAGACGGAGCGGTGATAAGGCCGAAGTTCGAGTCGGACAGGGGTCTTGCAATCAGCTGCGGGATGAATCCTATGTACGGAGATATTGACCCGTACTGGATGGCACTGGGTGGAATCGATGAGGCGATAAGAAACGTGATAAGCGTGGGCGGGCGAGCAGACAGGATCGCCCTGCTGGATAACTTCAGCTGGGGCAACTGCAGGAAGCCGGAAACCTTCGGGCCACTGGTGCGGGCGGCGCAGGCGTGCTATGACGGCGCGATTGCCTTCGGAACGCCATTTGTCTCGGGCAAGGACTCGCTAAACAATGAATTTTCCTGTGAAGACGGGAGTAAAATATCGATACCATCGACACTCTTGATAAGCGCGATATCGATTGTTGATGATGTCAACAAGTGCATAACGATGGATGCCAAGAGGGCATCGAACCTGCTGTTTATAGTCGGCGAGACGCGAAACGAATTGGGCGGCTCACACTATTACAAGATTCACGGTCAACTCGGAGCGAACATTCCAAAGGTGGACTTAGAGACAGCTCCCAAGATAGCCCAAAGGGTCGCCACAGCGATAGCAGAAGGTCTGGCAGTGAGTTGTCATGACTGCTCTGAGGGGGGATTAGCGGTGGCACTTGCGGAGATGGCGTTTTCCGGCGGACTGGGTATAGAAGCAGACCTAAGGGGTCTGTCGAGAAGTGATGACTGTTCGCGGACAGATATG
Organism: Planctomycetota bacterium; assembly: GCA_020350405.1. GTDB lineage: Bacteria > Planctomycetota > Phycisphaerae > Sedimentisphaerales > Anaerobacaceae. The sequence goes on along the minus strand of CP070715.1, from coordinate 2,007,450 downwards.
CAGCTATTTAGCGAATCAAACTCGCGCTATATCGTGGAAGTGCTGCCGGAAGAGTACGATGCCTTTGCAAAGTTGATGTTGAATCTGCCGTTTGGACAGATAGGCAGGGTGGTTGAAGAAAAGACACTTACCATAAAGGCGGAGAGCGGCAAGACGGTCATCGAGACGGCCTTGGAACCGCTTAAAGAGGCATGGCTAAAGCCGCTTGCATGGTAGAAACGTTAGCTTATAGAGATGATAACGAGAAGGAAGTAGATGGCACAAGTAAAGGCGATAGTTTTGAGGGCGGCGGGGATAAACTGCGATATGGAAACAGAGTACGCCCTTGAAGCGGCAGGCGCGAGTGCGGAGCGTGTGCATATAAACAGGATGATCGAGGACAAAGGGCTGCTGGATGGGGTGCAGATAATTGTTTTTCCGGGGGGATTCAGCTACGGCGATGACGTAGCCGCGGGCAAGATTCTGGCCAACCAGGTTATACATCACCTCTCGGAGGCGATAAGAAAGTTCATAGATGACGGGAAACTTGTACTTGGGATTTGCAACGGCTTTCAGGTCCTTGTCAAGGCGGGGATTCTGCCGGGTAATAATTCGAGCAAACAGCAGCAGAGTGTTACCATAACTTACAATGACAGCGGCAAATACGAGGACCGATGGGTATACCTGACGCCACAAACCGATAGGTGTATTTTCATCGAAGCGGGCAGAGAAATCTATCTGCCGGTTGCACACGCTGAAGGCAAGGTTGTAACTTATGACGAAGAGGTCTTAGAGCAATTGAGAGCAGAAGGCCATGTGGCTTTCAAGTACGTAGATGAAAACGGTCAAGAGGGTGACTACCCCATTAATCCTAATGGCTCGGTCGGTTCAATAGCCGGCTTGACCGACGTTACGGGCAGGGTCTTGGGGCTGATGCCACATCCGGAAAGGTACATTCGCCATACTCAACATCCGCACTGGTCCCGGCTGCAGGGCAAAGAAGACGGTGACGGCATGGGAATTTTTACCAATGCGGTCAGGTTCATAAGGGAGAACTTTTAGGTGGCGTCTTAACCTGACAAATCAAGGCTGGTGCTGTACCGCGCCAGTTGCTCAGTGAGACCACGCCCGGCAGGACTGGTCGAACTCATTTCTGTCTGGCCAAAACTACCAGAACATCCTAAAAGTTCGATTATGACTCTGATGAATGCTGGTTGGTCAAACAGAAAGAACTGAACTCTGAGCGACGCATTTTCAGTCCTCAAGTCTGCTTATAACCTATTACTACATGAGGGCGTATAAGCGATTTTTTGCGTCAAAATGAGGATTGCAAGTGGTTAACAGGTGGATACACAAGTGAATAACAAGTGGTTTGCTACTGGCGACTGACGCATTTTTGACGCACGTCTTTTTCAAATTTAGCTTCTTTGGTTCCTATAGCTTTGCAACTTCTATGCTTGTAACTTACCTCAATTGCTACTATCATATTGGCTTAATAAAATAAGATTACAAGGAGCTTCTTGAACATGAAAACAGTTATGATATTGTCATGTTGCGTCGCTATCAGTCTTTTGGCTTCGATAGCTCTCGCACAAACGGGATCGGAAGAAGGAATTACCGCAATTACGGTTCCAAGTGCTGATGTAACCTTGTCTTTTGTTCAGCCAGGCATAATTTCAACGGTACTCATAAAAGATGGGGATAAGGTAAAAGCAGACCAACTACTCATCCAGCAGGACTTGGAAGCTGCCGAAGCGAGTCTTGCGCAGAAGAAGGTGGACCTTAAAAGGTTAGAGTGGGCAGCCGGGCGTGGTTCTGCGACGGATCTGGAAGTTGAACACGCAAGATTAGATGTGAAAATGTCGCAAATAATCGTGGACCGTATGTGCCTTAAAAGTCCGATAGCAGGAACCATAGACAAAATTGAGGTTGAGGTTGGTGAAGCTATTGACGGTCTGGCCGATGTAGTCAGAGTAGTAAAGACTGACCCACTCTGGATTGATGTTCCTGTGCCGTTGTCGCAAGGCAGAACACTTAAACCCGGACAAGTTGCAGAGGTCAAATTCCCAGGCTTTGAGAAGGACATCTCACAAGGGAAAATTATTTATGTTTCGACTGTCGCTGACGCAGCCAGTTCTACTTTAAGAGTTCGAATCGAGGTTCCCAATAAACTGAATAGACCAGCCGGAGAACATGTTCGTATTACATTTTTATCTCCAGAAGAGCAGCCTGCTGACAGTAACATAATAAAAAGGAAAAACGTGAGAATATTAGATTCAATTGAAAGGGGAAGTTATTGAATACTAAAAATAACATGAAAGGAAAGATGATTGCTAATTCAAACTTATTGACATGTCTCAAAATATTTTTACTTGTTGTTCTGCTAATCCAGACAACTGGATGCGTTTCTGAACAGGTCGAGGAGCAGGGAGTTATAACTTCTTACCAGCAAACTGTTGTTGAAAAAAGCCCTCAACCTCGCGATAGCAACGAGGGCTTAGGGTCTCTTCGTCCAAGCCCTGAACCAGATGTACTCAAGCTGGATATTACCAAGGATGAAACTACAGGTAAAAATATTGTCAATCTTTCAATTGATGATGCTGTAAGAAGAGCACTAGTCAGCAGTCCAGAAATTAGCATAGTAAGTTACGACCCGTCAATTGCTAAAGAAGATATAGTCAAAGCTGTTGCTGATTTCGACCCAGCTCTTTTTGGACGGCTAAACTATGAAAAACAAGATGATCCCCCAGATAGTATTTTTTTGGGTGGGCAATCTACTTCACGTGTATGGGAAACCGGCATCAAACAAAAAGTTGTTACTGGTGCAGAATGGTCTCTTGCTTACGCTTTGACACGTAACTGGGATGATTTGAATACCAGTCTGCTCTCTACTAGATGGGAGCCTATAATATCTTTCCAGATCAAACAGCCGTTGTTACGTGATGCCTGGCAGGAACTTAACCTTGCTGGAGTAAATATCTCAAAGCTAAATTATAGAGTTGCCCTGGCTGCTTTTCGTCAAAAAACTGAAGAAGTTTCCGCCGGGGTCATCTCTTTATATTGGACTTTAGCACGAGTACGTCGAGATCGTGAAATCCAACAATGGTTATTAGATAGAACCCGTGAAACATTGAAGAAGGTTGAAGACCGAAAAGGTATCGATGCTACTGACGTGCAAATCAAGCAAGCCGAAGCTGCCGTAAAATCGCGCGAAGCGGTACTGTTTCAAGCTAAAAAACAAGTTATGGATGTGCAGGATGCTTTAGTGAGGCTGTTGTCAGATAGCCAAATCAACTTGCTCAGTGATTTTGAAATCGTTCCCACATCTGCTCTTGATATAGCAGAAACAAGATTTGAGCAATCAGAAACTTTAAGGTTAGCTCTATCAAATAACCCAGAAATACAACAGGCACGGCTTACAGTTGAGATCGCTCAGATTAATGTTGATGTGGCAGAAAGACAGAAAATGCCGAAACTGGATTTGGTTGCTTCTTCAAGAATGTCAGGACTAGCCCGCGGATATGGAAGTGCACATGATGAACTTAGTGATGGTGATTTCGTAAGCTATGCCATTGGAATAACTTTTGAAATTCCACTTGGCAACCGTCAACGTGAGGCTGAATTTCGTAAACGAAAGCTAGAACGCAGCAAGGCCACTTCAATACTGAATAATACATCAGATCAGATAGCTGCGCAAGTCAAAGAGGGGATCAGGCTCGCCGAGACATCTTATGATGTAATACAGGTTCAAAAAGATGCAGTTGATGCGGCAAAGATACATTTACAGGCAGTTGAGGATACTGAGGAAATAAGAGATAGATTGACCCCTGAGTTTTTGTTGGTCAAGTTAGAAGCCCAGGATAGCTTATCGAATGCGCAACGGGCAGAAATAAAAGCCATCTCTGATTATAATATAGCCCAGATAAGGTTGGCCCAATCGATGGGTACTGTTCTTGATATGCGATATGTTCGGAAGGCATTGCCAGAAACGGACACACAAGACAGCGAACTTTAATATAGAGTGGTTGCCGAAACGGGCTTTTGTCAATCTTATTCGCCACCTGTAAAGCCAAGCTGCTCATCAAGCCAATGGTCAGTTCTTAAAACCGCCTTTCGCTGCCGCAAAGCCAATCTCTCAGCCTTTATCTGTGCCAGACGAAAAACACTTCGAACCAGCAGCGATGATATGTCGCCGGTGGAATTAGAGTATCTTTTTCTCAGATAGGCTATAGAACTTTTGGCGTATCGGGAGACGACCTCATCATCGAGGCTAAATATTCCCTGAGCGCTTCCCGGGTCGCCCTGACGGGCACACCGTCCATATAACTGTCTGTCTATCCTTGCTGATTCGTTAGGTTCGGCGGCTATGACATGCAGTCCCCCCAGCTGGGCGACCCTGCGGCCAAGTTTAATATCGGTGCCGCGGCCAGCCATGTTAGTTGCTACAGTGATCTTTCCATGCTGGCCGGCCTGTGCGACAATCTGAGCCTCCTGTTTATGGTAAACAGCATTAAGCACCTGGTGCTCCAGTTTTTCGGTTTTAAGCAGTTCACTAAGCTGTTCGCTGGCTCGGACGCTACGAGTTCCGATGAGGATCGGCCTGCCGACATCGTGAACCCGGCGAATTTCCTGAACTATCCTTTCCCATTTGGCGGATTCATTCGGCAATACCACTTTGGGTAGGTTTTTTCTTATGCATGGACGGTTTGTCGGGATCGAGACCACGGGTAAATGATATATCTGCCAGAATTCATCGCCTGCCTCGGATGCTGTGCCGGTCATACCAGACAGCTTTCGATACATCCTGAAAAATCGCTGAAAACTTATACGGGCATAGGTATCTTTGGGCGGTGTTACCTCAACGCCTTCCTTGGCTTCAACAGCCTGATGTAGGCCATCTCGCCAGGCCCTGTCAGGCATCATTCGGCCGGTGAACTCATCGACGATAACAATCTTGTCGTTGTCGATAACGTAATGCTTGCCCAGCAGATACAGTTCTTTTGCGGTCAGGGCCTGCGTCAGTAATTCCATCCTGCGGCGGTTTCCCTTCCATATACCGCCCAGACCGCCGGCGAATTTTGCGAGGTTGGCTTTGCCCTGTTCGGTGAGTTCAATTTCCCGGTACCTCGGGTTTATCCCGTAGTCGGTTTCCGGCTGCAGTTGGTGGGCGATGTCGGCTGCCTGGAGAAAAGACTCGATCTGCTCGGGATTGGGGGCTTGTCCGGAAATGATAAGAGGGGTGACCGCCTCGTCAACAAGTATCGAATCAGCTTCATCGGCAACAGCAAAATTCAAACCTCTCTGCACCAATCTGTCAGTTACTTTGCCTGTGGTGACCATTTCTTTAAGCAGGGTGGAACACAAGCCTTTCGAATTACTCAGCACAAGACGATCGCGAAGGAAATCAGCGGTGACTTCCTTGTTTGTGCAATAAGTGATGTCAGCCATATAGGCTTCTCTTCGTTTTTCAGGGGGCATCTGCTGTTCTATGAAGGAAACGGTCAGTCCACAGAAACGATAGATTCGCCCCATCCATTCGGCATCTCGCCGGGCCAGATAGTCATTGACCGTAATTACGTGACAGCCCCGCCCCCGCCATCCTGCGATAGTTACCGGCATGGTAGCGGTTAGTGTTTTGCCCTCTCCGGTCGCCATTTCAGCAACACATCCGGCGTTAAGAACCAGGGCACCTGCGATCTGAACGGGGAAAGCTTTTTCACCGATCTGTCGAGACCCCACTTCTCTAACCAGCGCAAAGGCACGCTCAAGTTCTAAAGGTCCATCACGATTACAGCGGAAGATATCCCGCATATCCAAAGCTGCCTGATGGAGTCTGGCGTCTGTTAATTTGGAGTACTCTTTCTCGAAGGCCAGTATTCTTTCGGCCTGTTGAAGTAACTTTTTTCGCCGCGGAACAAATTTACCAGCCAGCCCCACAGCCCTGTCCCATGCCGCATCAAGTCCCATTGGCAAAGGCTCATAAGACATTCGCTCATCAAGCATTCTCCAGATTGCACCCTTTATCGCAGCCATGCTTAAATATGGAACCTCCGCAGGAACAGTTGCCTGACAGAAAGCCACCACTGGGCGGCCAGTGGCTTGGATCGCAGTTGAACTCTTGCCACTACTCGCTGGCCGGTCAGCAACCGGACCGAGGCATGGCGGTTGGGCCGTATTCGTATCTCATAAAATTGCTCAACTGTCTTTCTGCCGTAGGGATCCTGTCTTTGCGTAGGCATTGTGCCTCCGACAGCATAACCCATGGCTTCAGACGGCAGCACCTCCTGACCAGCGGGGAATATTTTTTCGATCCGGCCTGTAAGCAGCACATCGGGTCTGTTCTTAACTCGCATTTCCAGTTGGTCCCGGGCCTGATCTATTAACAGTGCCGCAAGGTTCTGACCGGCTGTAGCACGAACAAACACATCGTCCAGATCCGCAATAAAACCGATTTGCTTTCCTCGCTGCAGGTACATACCTTTGATCTTGTCAATATCAGGTGAAACCCATTTCCCCGGCCGCGATGGGCGAAGATGCAGTGAGGACAACTGAAAATCGACCCGGGCCATTTTTTCTTTCATGGCCTCGATCTGTTCAGTAAGTATTTGAGCAGCAGCCACCTCGCGAGTTGTCGCGATGCGTTTTTTCGCTTCAAGGGCGATAAGCTCGGCGTGCAGGGTCTTTTTCTCGGTTTGCAATTTGTAATTGGTCGATTTGATAAGCGGGTCACCCTGTGGCGATACGGTTCGCTCGGAAAGCAGAAAGTCGGTAATAAAACCATCGCTCTGGATGTGAACAATAGTCATATCCACCGGCTCAACTATTCCTTCGACCCGGCAGTAGTCAGGCATTCGAAAAACACCCGTACAAATTATTACCAAAATGAGCAAGCCCACAGTGACAGTTACCGCTCGGGTACGGGTTCTGGCTAACTCGCCACTGGTGGCGAGATAATGTATAAACTTGCCGATCGGAACCAGTACCCATGCGATGATCGCCGAAAAAGCAAAGAACGGCACAAGTATAAACAGTTCTTCGGGCAGCCTGTCGTTTAAGAACAGTAATATTCGTATGCAGATAAAGATCCGATAGGCTGTTGAAGCGATGCCGTAAAATACGAACCATACCTTTTCGCCGCTTGTATGGGCCGGGTTGAATGTGTTCCTGGTCTTCCATGCGTATTTTTTTATGAGGTAGTAGAGATAGTCTCGGCTTCGCTGACTAAGATTCGGTATCTCGAGCAGATCTGAAAGAACATAGTACGCGTCGAATCGCAACAGGGGGTTCCCGTTAAAAATAAGTGTCGATATGCTCGCGATGAATATCATATTATAAGCGATGATATGAAGTGTGCCGGTGGATGTGTTGGCCCAGACGATGGCTGCGATAGAGGCGATAAACAATTCGACCATAACGCCGGATATGCCGACGAACACCCTGTGCCATTTTTTGCGAAATGCCCATGCGCTGGAGGCATCGAGATAGGGCAGCGGTACAAAGACCAGAAACATAACACCCATAACATGTACCTGGCCGCCGGTACCGCTGGTTTTGCCGAATTTTTTACATGCGAAAGCATGGCCAAATTCATGACAGACCTTTATCATTACCATGCTGAGATATAACAGTATCAGGTTGCTCGGCGCCAGGACATCGGAGCTTTGATATACCAACTCCTTCAGGTTGCCGATAACAAAATACAAACCCGTTATTATAATTATCAGCCATAGCAGAAAACCTATCGAACTGAAAACCAGCCCGAATATATTGACCCATCGGTCAAGGAAATGGTCCGGGTCAATTAGCGGTATCCTGACAAAAAGCATGTTCGTGAGAAAGCCCTGTATTTGACGTCTGAGGCGTGTTCGGTAGCGGTTGAATAAGCCGGCGGTGTCAGGCGCCAGCTCTGCGTATAAAAGGTTAGAGCAGTACAGCCGGCCCAGAAGCTGTATTACCTCGCCCTGAGTCGGCCCGTTGTCTCCAAGCTGCTCATTGCATATTCGCCATGCGTCGGCGACCGTTCGCTTGCCGTCCAGCATGGCGATGAACCGATAAGCCTGGCTGCCAATACGGGAAAATTTATTATTGGCAGAGTTTTCCAGAACATACCACATCCGCCCCCGAAAATGCTGTCGGTATATCTGTACGCCTGATAACAGTCTCGGCCGCAGGTTGGCAACCCGATACCATGCTTCATGAAAAGTTGGACGCCCGACCGCCATAGAATGCCCCGCAGCTTAAAGCCAGAACTTCATTCGTACCCAGTTAATGATCCTACGAGTCCATATCCAGATATAGCGGCGCTTGCCGACCGACACCTTGGCCACACCCTCCATGCCCGGACGCATCCAGGGATATGTGTCCAATAAACGAACGCGAACCCTAAAAACATTTCGTTGATTTACCACCTCTGCCATAGGATTGATCCGCTCAACGACGAAGCTTATGGGCTTGCCGGGATAAGAAGCCGTAGCCAGCCTTCCTTTCTGGCCGACCTGAATGTCGAAGATCAAATCTTCCGGAACCATAAGCTCTGCGCGGAGAGCTTCAAGGGGGCAAACTTCAAAGAGAAGGTCGCCTGTTTTAACGGGCGCGCCTATCTGTCGCTTGAGGTCTCCCTTTACGACAATACCGTTGATCGGTGAGATAATATTTGCCTGTTGGATATAGTAGTTAAGCAGGTCGATCTGTGCCTGTGCTTTATCTGCATTCGCTCGAGCAATCTGAGCCTGCGCAGTTTCATTATCACGCATATAGGCTGATTCCTGTTTGAGATACCCTGCTTTTTCAGCTTTGGCCGCTGCTAACTGAAGCCGCAGTTCGGCAGTGTCAAGGGAGGCTAATATCGAAACATTTCCCTCGATATTTTCCCCTACCTCGACTTCAACGCTCTTGATATATCCATCGAAAGGAGCCGGCACTACCTGTTGATATGTCGCCTCGAGTACAAACGGGGCCTTGGGCCGAAACTGTCCTTTGGCGAAGATCAAAAATAGTATTGCTCCAAAGCACAGGATCGCGGCAACTTTTGCCCAAGTGTGCCGTGGACCTAAGAATCCTGCAAAGAACTTCCGCGTTTTAATGGCGATAGTTGCGCCGAACCAGCGGTTATACTCATACAAATCTTTCAATCTGGCGGCGCATAATTCACAGGTCAGCCGAATTGCTTCAATCTGGTCGGTACTAAAGACCTTGTCGGCTGGTCGTTCAAGGGTCAGAACTGCCATGGCCTGACCGTTTGTTCGCAGGGGCAGGCTAAGAACCGTTTGCCTTCCGTACTGCTCCGAAAGTCGGTCTGCCGCCCGGCAGATATAGGTCGCTCCCCTTTCTGCGGGGCTGAGTATTTCAATATCCTGATCGAGACATTCCTCCATTGCGGATTCAATGTCCTGGGCGACTTTCATTTTTCGGCTGTAATCTTCGGTATGGCTCATTGCCTTGATCTGGACATATCTGCCTTCGAGGAAACCGATGCTCGCTCGCTCGCATTGCCACTTAGATGCCGCTTCGTTGCAAAAAGTCATGGCTGCGCTGATGAACTTTTCCTGTTGATTAACCGTCGAAAGTATTTCCATCGCCTGTTGAAGTCGTGTCAGCCTTTCTTGTCCGACCGATCGGGTTGACCTGGCTTCCGTATAGTTTAACATTCCAACTATCAACTGCAGTTGTTGAGACTTTTCTTCAAGGATCGATATGTCTTCGGTCTCGATCTTAAAAGCTACTATGGCGTTTTCCATCTCCATCATTTTAAGGGGGATCATGACAACATAATTTCTTGTGGGTTGCTCTTGGTCTGATGACTTCTCCAGTGGTTTTACCACAGGTGGTTCTGCATTGCGAATTTCCCGTACCAATTCAACAGACTCCGCCAGCCATTGCGGGACATCAGCTGCTCTCTGGAGCAGGGGGTAGATCGCCAGAACATCAATGCGTCCTTCTGTGTTACTGCAAAGAATCGCACCGGCATCCACCTCGCCCAAAAAACACTGAGCAGCCAGTAGGTTTGCCAGAAATTGTGCAGGGTTTTCACCGAACTGGCCAAGCCGTTCAAGCAATTCGGAAACCCTCAACTCACCTGAATCATCAAATTTATTTTCTCGCATTTGATTCAGTCATTATTGCCGTTATATAGTAGTTGAGTGACAGAAAGTATTGCCAGCATGGCTGAAATTTGACCCGACATTTCTGCATAGTCCCGAAAAAACCTATTATAGCAGATGGACATCTTTTTTGCACGTCCTTTTTTTTCGTATCGTCCGGAAATTCTCTTTGTTATGAGTCGTAAGACCCACAGCGAGTAAGCAGAGTTATTGCTGGCTGCCACAACGAAAGCAGTTTTGAAACAAATTCTAAGTAAATAGTGAATATCGTCATTCTCATCAGTTCGAGCAGACCTTCGAGACTGCACCTGATAACCGTGAAATAGTATATAGAATTAACGCCCTTGCCCTCAGCTATTAACCTCTTTTTTTGGCTTTGAGTTCTGCAAATGCACACTTTTAATGCGCCCTTATGGCCTAGAAACTATTGAGTGAGAATGTCCTGTAACTGTTTGTGGAATATAGCTTTATGGCTGATGGTTACTGTGTTTGTAATGAAAAAGCAGAATACCCGGATAGACTTTAAGCAGGCTTTTGAGGGTTTTATGGGGTTTATTCTTGACAGATTTGCAGGGATAGACTATCATAAAGACGTTCCTCTGCTAGTTTCTGAGTTTTACTTGCAGCTTGTAGGCGGCAATGTAGAGGAGTGAGGAAGATATCTCGCCCTTGCCGTTTTAGTTTTGTTCAGGGTTTATATGGTGGAGTTGGGTAGGTTTTTTTCTTTCGGGAGCTCTAACAGAAAGCCGCACAATACGGCTGACGATATCCCGTTGACCCAGCCCAATTTCATCCCGGAGCAGTTGGAGCCGAGGTTACTTCTGTCGGCAGTATGTGACGTCGATGATGAGCTGGCCCGGCCGGTGCTCGAATCATATCAAAGCCAGATACCCGCCATCGTAGTTGAGCGTGTTCCAGCCGATGCAGGTGGCAGCAATTTGGAAGAAGACCAGCTTGAATCTTCGGATGACAACCCAGTACTGAGTGCCCCGTTGCAGGAAGATATCGCCGAGGGCGAAGTTGTAGGTCAGGAGTTTCAGGCGGAGTGTAATTTGCCTGCTGGTGAGACTGAAGATGTACTGTCAGTATCGGTTGACGTTACTAACAAAAAACCTGACGGAATAGATTCTAATAATGACAGTTCTGTTACAGAACAATTAATTGAAACACTCCTTGCAGCGAACCCGCCACCCGCCCGGCAGGTGAGCGATCTTTATTTTATATTTGAAACTCAGCCTGGTAATAATGACTTAACACTTCGGCTGAACCCGCAGGACCAAACGATTCTTGAATTGGTTGACAATGTCAGTGCGGATGTGCTGGCAAGTAGAGCCCTTGCTGACATCAGTAAAATCGCGATCTACGGAAGCGATGAAGGTGATGATACGCTGACCGTTGATTTCTCTTCGCCTTTCTGGGTTGAAAATGGGATCGAATATCATGGCGGTGACGGATGGTTCGATAGCCTTGTCTTTATTGGTAATGAATTTTTAGATGTAGATTATACTGCCATCGGTACCGACTCCGGTGTGATGGCAGTTTCCGACAGACCATCTCTGACCACAATTTCCTTTACCGGACTTGAGCCGGTATATGTCGGCAATGCGGCATCATATACTTTCCAGACATCGGCTTACGACAGCGGGGTCGACGATTTGACAATCGATGTCGATACAGCTCCCAATCCGGTGCCTTACCAGGATGTGCCAGCAGAGAATAACAGGATTTCCGGTTATATCAATGGTATCGAATTTGAAAGTGTTACTTTCTTCAATATTACTTCGGTTACAATCGACACAGGGGACAACGACACTTCAACCACAAATGCCGACAGGGTAACTATTCAATCGGCCGGGCTTATTGCTGCCGGGCTTCAGAACTTTACCATAACCAGCGGCATCGGGGATGATGTGATTATCATCGAGGCTGACAGCCTTGTTTTGCCGGTCAGCGGAGGCGGGGTATCAGTTGACGGCGGTGATGGCGATGATACTTTGATGACAGCTGATATCGGCACGGCGTGGAACGTTACGGCTTCTACGATAGGGAATTTTGGCGGTGTTGATTTCAGCAGTATCGAAGGTCTGGGAGTTGCGAACCTTGGATTGAGTGATTTTCTGGTTATTTCGGAAATCGCCCTGTCATTCCAGGCGGGAGGCATTTTAGGCTTTCATGCGGCCAGTGCGATATTGAATCTGGCGGGAGTTTTGAACTGCTCGATCGCCGATGACGGCAGCGAGGCCGGCGATGATATTGATAACTACGGCCTCTCCGGAACATATAACTGGAGCCTGGGTGTTTTTGAGTTTACCGCCGACGAAATATATCTTGAGGCTTTTGGTCTCATGATCGCCGAAGCAGGCGGTGTTAGCTTCCGTTACCAGTCGGGATCGCTGGATGTGAATGTTGATGGTGGCGACTTCGACGCGGTTAATGACGACGATCTGGCGGACGCTTCCTTGCTGACCGTCGCGGCTGATAGTATGAACTTGTTTGTTGGTGCAGGCGGCAGTGGCTTTAGTCTGACCGGCGGGCAACTCGCCTTAGCGAGGCTCACTCCCAACCAAACCGATATAGATGATGGCGATGGGCGAAGTTATCTGGCGATGCTGGCGATGATGGACGGTGCTGACCTGCTGGGTGTTCCGGGACTTACGGCTTCTGCTTCGGCGATGAAAGTTCAGATCAACCAGGCCTACGGTTCCAAGGGAACGGTAGACGCGGTTGCTCTTGACTGGACTGCCGCACTGGACCTTGATGATGACGACGTCTTTGGCGAAGTCGAAGATGCTGAGCCGGATGGATTTTATGAAGTTGATCAGGATCTGCTCGATCCGGGTGTCAGTCTTGGTCTGACAGGCCAGGAGTTGGCGATCACATTCAGCGGTGATTTGTTGGCTATCTCCGGGAGCCTGGAACTTTCACTTATGGAATTTGTAATGGGCAACGCTTCCTTTGCGTTTGCAACCCGGACAATAGACGTTGACCTTAACGGCGATGAGAGTTTCGATTTGCTAAGCGCCTCTTTGATGACGATCGGGCTTAGCGATGGAAACCTGTTTATTGGGTTGAGCGGTGAAGATGATGGTACGGCTGGTACCGGTGTTGGATTTGAGATTACGGGGGCGCAGCTTTCCCTTGCCCTGATCAAGCCAAGCCAGACAGATATCGATGGCGGTGACGGGCGTAGCTATCTGGCGGTCAAGGCCTCTCTGGGCACTGCGACTCTTTTAGGTATCAGTGATTTTGACGCTGACGCTGACGATCTTATTCTTAAAATAAATCAGGCCTCCGGTTCAAACGGCGTCGATGATGCTGTGGCGCTGGACTGGACAAAGGCCTTTGATTTGAATGGAAACGATATTTTTGGTGAACCCGCCGACTGGCTTGACCCCGGCCAGGACCTTGATCCGCAGGTGGACCTGACGCTGGATTATACCGGGCAGATGCTGCAGGTCAAGAGTGGATTTAATATTGTTGTGTCCGACTACTTTTACGTTAATGGCGAGTTCGCGTTTGAAAAGAGCCTAGCCCCGATATTTGTCACGCTTACTAATCATTCGATAGTGCCGGTGGACATGCTGATAATGAGCGCCGGCGGAGTAGATGCTTTTGTTGGTGTCAATGGCCCTGGAGATCAAGACGGCGCGATGGGCCTGTCATTGAGCGCAGTGGATTTCGCTTTGATGTTGATGAGGTCAGCAAGGCCAATGGACAGCCGAAGCTGGACGGCGCTAAAGGCCGAGGTTGGCACCGCTGAATTTGTAGGTGTTGACGGTTTGGGTCTGACGTTAGAGATAACCGACTTTGCCGTTATGGTCAACATAGCCAGTGAAGACAGCGGCGCAGTGATAAACTTCGCTGCCAGTGATTTTGACGACGATACCGTTATTGACGGAGTCTATATAATAGATGTAGGCACCGAGACTATCGAAATAGATTTTGCAGGGCAACTTCTTGAGATCAGCGGTGAGATAGAGATAGGGTTAGACGGTTTCGTTCACTTAAGCGGCGATCTTGCATTCAAGAGGAGCAGTGACCCTGTAACGGTAACGCTCGACGCTATTGATGACCCGAGTACCCCTGATGAAGATGAGGCGCATGCGGAAGTTGAGATTATGACTGTGGCTGCCAAAAACGCGACGGCTTTTGCGGGGGTCAATGGTCCCGTTGGTCAGATCGACACAATGGGGTTGTCATTAAGCGGGGTGGATATCGGCTTGGTATTGATGAAAGTGTCCGATCCTTTACCTGGTGATACTCGAAACTGGATGGCGCTAAAGGCTGAGCTTGGCAGCGCTGAATTTGTCGGCGTCGAAGATGTGACCATCTCGCTGACGGAGTTTTTGCTGCTGTTTAACAAGGCCGGCGGAGGCGCCAGCGCTGCGGTAAACTTCGCAGCCAGTGAAATCGATGGTGATGGGGCCTATTCTATAGATGTAGGCGGAAAAACCATTGAGATAGATTTTGTGGGCGATATTACCAAGGTCGGCGGCACGGTGGATATCGGGTTGTTCGGGTTTGTGTACCTAAGCGGAGAGTTTGTCTTTGAAAAGAGGAGTCTGACAGTACCTCTAATACTTGTCGATGACCCCACCGGTATCAACGATGTCGAAATGCTGACG
>CP070715.1:1984867-1992646 GCA_020350405.1 Planctomycetota bacterium | reverse complement strand
TACTACTGCCCACGTCATCGGGTCAGGGCTCGGCGGTGTCGTGTCGGGTGGCCACGTTGTTGCAGATTTAGCAGTCGAAAACGCCGTCTCGTTTTGATTCGGCGACTTGTCCCGGGCCTTGACCTGATAGGTGTACTGAGTGTCCGCATTCAGACCCGTATCTGTGTACACCGGAATACTCTGCCAGCCGCTGTCGGTGCCGCCGGGATTGCCGCTTGTCTCGTCAAAGTAGTATTCCACGCCGCTCTCATCAGTCGCCGTTGTCGCCGTCATTGTAATCTTATCGCTCGCGATTGCATTTGGCTCAGATGCCCACGTCATCGGGTCAGGAGTCGGTGGAGTAACATCAGGACCGACGCCAAGGTCGGATGTTACATACATATCATCGACGTAAATCGTATCCAGCACCTGATTGCCCCTCGTTTGGTCGGTATCTGTGACACGAATATACACCACGCCGCTTACATCATTTGGCAGCTCGTAGCTCTGTACAGTGTCATCATCGCTGGTCTTTGTAACCGTCACCATATCCGTATATTGACTGTCATCTGTCGAGTAAGCGAAGATAAAGTCGTCCGCCTCACTATTGGCAGTATGATAGGCCTCTACGTAGAAAGTCACAGCCACGCCGCCCGTCACGTCTATCGTCCACTTGTGTTCGAGATAGCTGTACTTGGTGGTGGGACCACCACCCGAAAGGACTTCCTCGATTGACTCATAACCGTCATTACTGTTCTGAGTATCGACATATGTACCGGTGACCGTACCCTCGACTGCTGTGTCGCTGTCGGCCACGTCGTCTATGTAGCCCAGATTATGGTTAATTCTCACTAACTCAATACCATTACCGGTCCCGAGATTCCGCGTATACTTCATATCCGTGGGATTGTTCCAGTGCTCGTGTGCACCCAGGCTCGTCAAGCTGTTTCCATCTCCATCTGGGTCATAAAACATCGCCGAACACGGGTCATCTGCTTCTGCCGCTTCGTGCAGATAATCCTCGGCCCCACTCATATGCGGATTATACACTGAATCACATGGGTCACAGGGGTCCCATTCCTCATACATAAAATCAAATGCAACAGAATCGATTGCCACAGCGTCCTGCGAAGCAAACAGACTCGAAGGCCAGTCTCCGTTAAATGGAGCCATATTCCACTTCGCGATATCCCCCGACTCATAGGGCGCGCCGTAGAGCGCATCGATAAGCCAAAGAATCCCCTTACCGTCCATATGCGGATGGCCCATCAGGTCCACTTGAGGCCGGTATTTACCCATACCTGGAGCCAGGTCTGGCAAATACAAGTGCAGGTCGAGATAATCATCGTCCCAGTCATGCCAATAATTCATTGGTGTCCGGCAAAACGAGCCGAAATGGTTTTTGGCGCAGACCGTAATCCCAGCACTTCCGTGAGCCTTCATCACAGCAAAATTGATGAAGTACTCTGAGTCAGCGTAGAAAGTCGGTATACCCTCGCTCCACGACCCACTCACTTCGCTCCAGTAAATAAAATCGGTTGTTGACCTTACTGGCAGCGTCCGGCCGGGAAAAGCACTGTGAGATATGCAGACCACACCGGGAAATTCAGCTTGGATAAGCTCATAGTAGTGATTGGGAAAACCTCCCAGTGTATCGCCAATATAGATGTCACACGGGTCAACCCCGACGACATTGACCAGTTGCCTTAGAAGCGGCATTATCAGCTGCGGAGCGTTTTGACAACGTTCATAACCGCCGTTCTGGTTGCCGTACTGGTCAAGGTTGCCGCTTCGATGGAACGTCACAAAATTGATTTTGATATTAATCTTTTCACCGCTGCTGTAGCCGACACTGCCTTTGCCGGCATTGCTGTTGTAATGCTTAAACAGTGCATCCCACGCCGCGGAAACCGTGGTCTCGTCAGTAAGCTCCAGAATGATTGTCTCCAGCATGCTCTCGCAGACACCCTGATTTGTGGTGCTGTTGTCCCACCAGCGAGCCGCATCTGAGGCACCTTCCCAGTCGGTTGCATATGCATCACGCACCCAGACCACTCGACCCGGGTTAATACCACGCGCGGTTCCTATCGGGTCATTCGGATTTGGGTTATCAGCTAAGATAAATCTTTCAAAGCCGCCGCTCATAGCAAAAAATGCCGCCCCGATACTGACCGCTATGCATAACGCTCCAACAACCCAGCGCGACCGCTGGAAAGCCCGTTTCGCCCTGTGGAACGCTGCAATCGAGCCGAACGCCCCTATCAACCAGACCACAAACCCCGACGCCAGCGGAAAGGCAACCCGCTGACACGGATACGTCGCCCGGCTGGGCTTCGGGATAACCCGAATCAGAAACCAAATAAGAGCCGCCAAACCTGTAATCGGAAACAGCCACCTTACCCAGCGGTGTTCCCTCCAGAATTTTGGCAAATGTCTTTTTTTGTGTTCTTCCATAGTAACCTCCTTTATTCAAAACAAAAAAAACACTCTTTCCACACCTCCAAAACTACAAAAAATCGTATTCTATTCTCCCTGTATTAACCTCCTTTCTTTAAATACCGGATAATTCTTCCCAAAGCCCATTAATTCACCTTATTTCAAGCCTAATATCTATACTGAATGTCACTCTCGACACACAGTCTGCTTACTTGATCCCACAGGCGATACCAACCAAGCCTTTCACCCTCAAACGCCGCAAAAAACAAAAAGGCGTCGCGCAAAACTTAAGTCCAACTCTGCTGGCTTTATTGCTTTCAATGGTTCTGCCGACTAATACTTATAGACTTGGCTCTAAAACTGTCAAGCACAATCTGCAGCTAATTTTAATCACGGTCGGAGCAAATCCCGTAGCTCCTGTATTTGCAGACTGTTACAAAAACACCGCACGGTAAAAAATTTCCTCCAATCTCCCCTCCCCTCTTGCCTGCCCTCGAATGTCGTAGTCGGGGGACATGGAATGGCAAAGCCCCATAACCACTGGCCACGCCAGTGGTCGTATTTAGCCCCGTCCTTTGGGCGGGGGTGCACACGCGAGGTACCCCCACAACCTGAAATTTAAGATTTGCAATTTGGATTTAACGCAGCGGACACGGACTACTCACCGAGTTCTGCCCGAGTATCCCCCGCCATACCGCGTTCGCAATCGACCTGTCCGCCACATTCACAACTCCATCGCAGTTCACATCACAGTCCTTCAGCGTATAAGGCCCTGCCGAACCCGTCCGCCAGAATGCATTCGTTATCGAGCGGTCAGCGACGTTCACCCAACCGTCATTATTAATATCACCTAAAAGCGCTATCCCGAACTCCGCTTCAGCCACACCCGTATTGCCGTAATCATCTCCCGTTATGATTACCCTGACTGTAAATGTTTGCCCCGAGTCGGATAAACCTCCCGGCTCATCACAACCCCGCGCTGCAAACCTCCAGTATGCATCCCCGGCCCCACCACCTTCCACCGTCACCGGTGCTAAGCTGACATCCCCCGGCAGTACAATCTCCCACTCATAACTATAGGTGGTATTACCCATCGGGTCATCCGTAACCGAAACACCCGCCGTCAAATCAGAGTTGCTCTGCCCCGGCAGGTTTTGATACATCCACTGCTCACCCATATTCAAATCAATGCTCAAAACCGCTACCTCATCAACCCCCATATCCACCCTGCCGCCCATCACCCTCGGCTCACCATCAATATCCGTCTCGTTTGGCCCGGCTACATAATTCGGGTCACCCGAATCAATACACGGCGAACCGGCCAGCAAATGATTATCTCCCTCCACCCAGAAATCGTCATTCACATCCCCCTCCGTGCCATTCGCATCCCAATAACCCGCCTCAACAAAACACGGATCCAAATCAATGTTCCCTTCACCCCACACAACGACACTATTTGAATCACTGGAAATCTCCGCCGCCCCTCCCCTCACATCGCTATGTAAAACTGTAAGATAACAAAGATAAGACTCTTTCCCTTCCAGCGTAATCTCCCGTCCTTTTGCGGAAGTATTGTCCCATATTATACTGTTTTGGACCACCACGTTACTCCTGCTCGAATGAAGTCCTCCGCTTTCTTCCTCACCCACGTTACCGGTAATAATACAGTTGCGAATGACTGAGTCACTCTGGAAGCATGAAAACCCTCCTATGTATGCGGCGCGGTTGCCACTCACAACGCTGTTCGTAATCACCGAACTGCCCCTCCCAAAACTTATGCCCCCACAGTATTCTTCCGCTGAATTCCCTGTTACTACCGATCTGTCAACACTCAAAGCACCTCCACCGCAATAGATAGCCCCCGAATGCCGACCGCTTGTGTTGTGGGCTATCACACATCTGCTAATGTTTATATTACCCCAGATTGAATGAACCGCGCCTCCAACATATGTCGCTCTATTCTCGCTTAATATGCAGTTGCGAATAGTCGCTCCGCTTTCCCAGAAGTTGATGGCCCCGCCCTGTGTTGTGCAACCGTTTGTAATGGTAAATCCATCTATAACAGAATTACCATTCTCCCCGTTTTCAAAGATAAAGCCGCGATGCATGTCTTCCTCTGATCCTTCACAATCAATCACCGTCCCAGCCACAATGTTTGGATCACTTGGGTCCGTGGAAAAAACAGTAATCGACTTTCCTCCGTAATCTATATCTCGATTGCCGTCACCGGCGTACCTGCCTGGTGCCACCTTCACACCGTCCCCGTCATTGCAGTCGTCTATCGCCTCCTGTATCGTACCGTACTCGCTTGGAACATTCCGAACAATTCCGACGATTAGCAAAACAACTACCTGCACGGGTGTATTGATAGCTTCCTGGTCACGGACTTTTATGGCACAGCTATAGCTGCCCGGCTCCAGCCCCGTCGTATCCACTTGTATGTTTAACTCGTCGATCTCGCCGGACGATGAGCCACTAACTGGCCAGGCTGTTAACCAGCTGCAATCCTCGACGACCTCCCAGTTGACTGCACCACCGCCAGCACCTGCTAAATCCAAGATTTGCTCAGCAGGGTTCGGCCCGCCCGCCGGACCGTAAAATATTAACGCCCTTGGTGATGCGAATATACGCGCTTCCGTCGTATACTCGTATGCGCCCATATCCACTACTGCATTACCATCACCGTCACCATCCAGCACCCGGGGCACACCTTCTATATCTGTTAGTGGCAATCCACCTTCAGGCTCATTCGTCCCCGCATCTACGCAGGCCGACTCGCTGCTAATGTAAACATCACCTGCAAAAGCAAAGCACGGATCCACCTCGATATTACCCTCCTCCCAGTTAACTGTACTTCCCTCATCCACATATATGTTACTGTAACCCGTCGGCACATCACTATAGGAAGCTATAAGGCCTGATCCACTCCATTCACCACCCCACCCGATCCCCAAAGAAACCTCGTTTCCCCTATTAGCCACGTTACTCCATAAAATACAATTCCTTAATTTCACAGAACTATTTTGCCAACAACAGATTGCGCCGCCCCTATCAGCGCGGTTTCCCAAAAACGTGCAATTCTTGAACCGTGAGCCGCTCCAGTTGCAGAACACGCCGCCACCATCCCCACCGCCCCTTGCCCAGTTATTGACAATAACACAATTCGTTACGATCGGAAAGCTCCAGTAGCAGCAGATCCCCCCGCCGGATATTGCTGCCTCGTTACCACTTATAATACACCTGGAAATTGTCGGATAACTATACCGACAGTAAATGCCCCCGCCGCCACCTCCCTCAGGACCATTGACGTCAGCCCTATTACCGACGATCATACAATTGCTGATTGTTGGGTCACTGTCGTTGCCGCATCTGATAGCACCACCTTCGCTGGCATAACCGTTCGTTATAGTGAATCCGTCCAGCACTGAATCTCGATATTCCGCATTATCAAAATTAAAGCCACGATGATGTTCATCCTCCCTACCTTGGCAATCAATTATTGTGGCAGCTACAACACCTCGCTCGCCGGGCTCAGTACTTCGCACCGTTATTGCCTTCCCAAGAAATTCTATATCGCGATTGCCATCACCACGGTATATGCCCGGCGAGACCACAACCTCATCGCCGTCCACCGCAGCATCTATCCCCGCTTGTATGGTTAGATACTGCGATGGAACATAATGGCGCGTCCTTACAGACAACTCCACCCGAACGTCTCTTGGAGTGTTTATAGCAGCCGGGTCACTGACAGTTAACGTACAGCTATAATCACCGGCTGACAAATCACTCGTATCTACAGTGATCATAACCTCATCAATCTCCCCGTCTGACCAGCCCTCACGCGGCGAGACCTCGAGCCATGGACAATCCTCAAAAATCTCCCAGGAAAGCCTGCAGCAGCCGGAATTTCGCAACAACAGCCTCTCTTCGATGTGATTCGGTTCTCCCAAAAAGTGAGTCAAGGCAAAATCGCTCGCATTGATTGCAATCCGCGCACGCTCGCCGTCGTACTCGCACGCACCCATATCTGCAACGGCATTCCCGTCAACATTCCCATCTAACCGCCGACTAACGCCTTCAATATCCGTCTCTGCCAACCCGCCGCAGGGATCATTTGTCCCCCCATCAATACAGGCGGAACCCGCCATCAAACGAAATCCGTTCGAAAACGCCAAACCCGGCTCGGCGTCGATGTTACCCTCCGCCCACTCGAGCGCCGCCCCTGGATGAACAAAAACCTCGCCTTCTCCTCCTTCAACATTACTGAATGCTACAGTGATAAGCCCCCAACGAACATAAATTTGCCTGCCCGTGTTACCCCATATAATGCAGTTAACAATTACCGCCTCACTCCCTTCGCTACCACCTTCGATACCACCGGTCGAATATTCGGAGAGATTATTCACAATCGTGCAGTTTATAATTCTTGGACTGCCTCCATAACCAATTGCCGTTCCAAAGTGCCCGCTTTGGTTCTCAGTAATTACACAATTGCTGATAACCGGGCTGCTGGCGTAACTACGAACACCAGATCCACTGTACGTAGCTTCGTTTCCAATTATTTTGCAAATCTCTACCCGAGGGCTCTCACCGGACAAACTGATTCCGCCCCCGGAATCCGAAACGTTATTCCTGAGCACGCAGTTAGTAATTGCCGCTCGCTCACTTGAGCAATAAACTCCACCGCCAGCCTCCAGCCCTCTGTTAAAGCTGATATCGCAATTGTTAATATTCGGATTGCCGTCTCTGCAGTAAATGCCGCCACCGTACTTTGCCTGATTCCCCCTCAAAACACACCTGGTGATTGTCGGACTTGAACCATAACAAAGGATACCTCCGCCGGAGTAGTTAGCTGGGCTGTGATATGGTGTATACCCATTCTTAATAGTGATGCCGGCCAGGATGCTGTTAGCATCTTCTCCATTCTCAAATAAAAAACCACGGTGCCTGTCAAGATTTGTTGCGTTGCAGTCAATAACTGTCGCGGCCACTATATCGGGATCATTCGGCTCGACACCTTGAACAGTAATCGCCTTACCCAAAAAGCTAATATCTCGGTTTCCGTCGCCCCTATAAGTGCCCGGCAGCACCACAACAAGGTCCCCGTCATTGGAATCGTCTATTGCCGCCTGAATGTTATTAAAATCGGCAGGCCCGTCATCATTGACAATGATTATCCTCGCCTCACAGATATGAGCCAAAAATAGCCACACCACAACCGCCCCAAAAACCACCACCCGGCCGCAAATCGATTTGCCCTTTACTCTGCCCTCCATTGTCCTTCTTCCCTCTACCTGGGATGTTAACATTCTCCACCGCCCCTCCATGAGCCTCATTCCAGCTTTCGAACCATTATAACCCAAT
>CP070715.1:1962109-1984767 GCA_020350405.1 Planctomycetota bacterium | reverse complement strand
GCGAGGCGTTTTAGAA
Organism: Planctomycetota bacterium; assembly: GCA_020350405.1. Classification (GTDB taxonomy): domain Bacteria; phylum Planctomycetota; class Phycisphaerae; order Sedimentisphaerales; family Anaerobacaceae. Next base: position 1,984,751 of record CP070715.1, on the reverse strand, counting down.
TCATGGGGCGTTCTCCGAGCCTTTCGAGGGACTCAGCGAGGGCAGTTTCTCCCATGTTCATGACGCCCAAGTCGATAAAGACGTCGGCTTTCTTCCACCACGCCGGGCGATGTTCTATGGAAGTGAGGAAGAGGACATTGGGGTGCTGGTTGTATGCGAACATATCGTATGGCAGTCGGCCGGTATGATACAGGGCCCGATTGACTGCGTGGACAATAAAGAAGCTGTTTGGGTGGCGGCGATAGGCGGTGAGCACCTGCGGCCACATTTTGTGGTAGGCGTAGTAATCGGCCTGAAGTATGGTCTTTAGTTTGTAATCACGAAGAAAGAAAACAACGGTGCCGGCGAAGACAAGCAGCAGAGCCGATTCAAGAGACCATTTTAGGACAGGCGCGCCTGTGTACCACGAAACTATGCTTGAGCGCAGCTTAGAGGGTTTGCGACGAGGCTTTTGTTTGGCCTTTCTGCCGACGGATAATCGCCAAAGTCCCCAGACAAATGCGGTCAAAGGCAGGAGCAGATAAAGGACATAGAGAGCCTCTGTCATTCTTCTGCGGGTTTGTTGGGACAGAATCTTGATGGAGAAGGGTAATAAATCAGTGAAGGCTTCGTTAGTACTTACGCCGAAAATAAGGACGCCGAGCAAAAACGTCGTGACAGCGGCGGAGACCAAATAAATAAGGGCCATCTGCCACCTGCGATTGAAGAGTAATTCGTAAATCGAGCAGAGCAGCGCGAAGAGCAGATAGGCCCCGCCGGCCATTGAATACAGAATTACAGACAGGAGGAGAAAAACAAGTAAACGAGGGACTTGGCTGTCCGGGGCCGCTTTCAGGTACAGACATACAAAAAGTAGAGCCGTTAGGAATGCTGTTGTGGTGACGAATTGATATGTGTACGTGGTGTACGTAATCAGCACAAGGACCGGAGGGACAAAGCGGAGGCAACGAAGGTGTGAGGCTTTTATCAGCTTTAAGAAATAATCGCAACAGAGGCAAATCAAGGCCGCTTGGAGTGTTACGAGGAGCGCTCCGGCCCAGCCTATGTAAAAGAACTGAGACAGGAAAGCCGAGAGATATTCGACGAGGCCGCCCGGATAGGGTGCAATGTGGCGGAAAAAGGCCCATGTTCGGAAGAAGGCGGGGAAATTTGTAATAGTTTGTCCACTGTGATAGATGAGGCGCAGGTCCACCCACAGCCAGAGGTATAGGTAGAACAGCATAAAGAAGAGCAAGGTGTGGAGCAGCCCGGCCCGGTTTTGACTTAATAATTTACGAAACAAATTCGGCATTAGCTTGCGTGCCCCCATTTTTTGACGGGTCGCGGGATGGGGGCTGTGTATTCCATAAGATAGTCCTGGTTAAAAGGTCATTGCTCGAAGCAAAGTATTCAGCACGAAACAAAAAATAAGCTCATCAGGCACATGCCGGAGAATTAAACTTAATGAGCATAAGGCTTAATAAGAGGCATTATATCATACAGCTCGCTGAATTGCACATTTTCTGGGGTGAGGTGGGGTCGCGGGACGGACAGCCTTTTACTCGCGGTCCTGCCAGCGTGTGTCGACAGGCGTATCTTTGGCACCGGGAGTGGCCATTGTTATCGGCAAATCAACGGCGATTTTTGGGGCGCTGCGAACAAAACGGGCGAGCTTTTCGCCTTTGACTTTGACGGGTTCAGTGACAAGCTCGGGTACACCATGGGTCCAGGTGAAAGAATCAAAAAATTCGGGGTCCCTCTGCGGCAGGAGAATCGGCTTGTGAGCCTTGCCATCGTTGTCGATGTAGCTGAAGTAGGTCCTAGTGAAGAGGCCGTTGTCCTTCTTGCTGCTGAAGGCAATCCAGCGACTGTTACTGGACCAACTGGTCCAGGTTTCGCTCTGGTCGCTGTTGCAATCGAGACGCCTATATTCGTAGCTGCCGGTTTCGTGGGCGGCTTTCAAATCCATTATGTACAGGTCGCTTTCGGCGTGGTAACTGGCCCAGGAACTGTAATCGCACATGCAGAAGATGAGCCAGCGGCCGTCGGGGCTGATTTTCGGCTGGAGGATGCTCAGGCCGGTGTCTTGGGCGGACAGGAGGGTCTCAAGGTGGCCCCACTGGTCGCGGTCTAGGTTGTAGGTTATTCTCTGGAGGTCGTATTTGACCTGCCTGTATCGGTCGGGTGGCAGTTTGTTTTGGTCGGTCCATAACATCGGTGCGCTGCAGAAGTATAGGTACCGGCCGTCGGGGGACCATGTTGGGAAGGTTTCGAGGCGGTCTTTGGCGGAAAACTGTGGGGAGGTCTTTACGCGTTTGGAATCAACAGCATAGTAGAGCAGGGCAGAATCGAGGTCAACAACCTCACGGACTTCATTTCTGGCGAAGTGAAAGAACTGGCGTACCTTATTGACGGAATAGACGGCGAGTTTTCCGCTGGGGTGCCAGGAGGTATATCCAAATTTGGTCTGGAGCTTGAACATCGTGTCATCCTGCACGAAGACGGTAAAACTGCCCTGTCTTTTGCTTCGGCTCCCAAAGAACATTTTGTCCGTGCGGTTGTTGCAGAACGTGTGGCAGTTGATACAGACACCTCGGACACTTTTGCTGGATAATACCGGCGCGTCATCGTAGTTCTGCAGATTTCGCTGGTGAATGGATGTTTCGCCGGTACTGTAGACCGGGCGGATTCTTCTGTAGACGAGGAAAGGGTCTATGGGCTCGTTGGCGATTTGGTTGGTGATGGGAGCAAAGCGGTTCCAGGGTCCGTCCGCGGTTTTGACAAAGACATCAAAATTTAATTGTTCTGAGCGGTTGACGTTAAGAAGGTTATGCCAAGCGCGCTGTGGAATGATAATCTTGGGTGAGCGGCTGAAAATTTCGATTGGTTTGCCCCGCCGGGAATATATTTTCATATAATATTGTGAACCAGCTTCCTGCACGAGGAAGTTCAAGGGTGCGATGTTCGGCGGGATGACTGTGCCATTGTAGTCGGGACGGATGCTGGGGGGACGAGGGATGGCGCCGTACTGTGTGATTTGGCCTTTGCTATCCCGCAGCGCATAAATCGACGCGGCGGTCGCTAATACGACGAGGGCTAACACCGGGGCCAGATATTTGTAATTTTTTGTCATTTTTTCATGCCGGAGCGGTTGTAAAGATAATAAAGGAAAAAACTGTCGCCGTAGTCTTTGACCAGCTCGTTGAAGGCAGCCCGCTTGTCTTCGCCGTAACTATCAAGTATCCGAAAGAAATTTGCGAAGCTCTGGTGAGATTCTTGGCTGATTGTACGGCCGTGCAGATCAATCTTTTTTTTCGTCAGGGCGCTGTACAGTAATATCACCTCTTCATAATGGCGAGGGATTTGTGAATAGCCAAAGTCATCCAATCGGTCAAGGTCCCGGACGAACACGTCAAGGCGTTTAGTCAGCAGGTGCACGGCCATCAGGTATTCAAAGGCCATCTTGTCGTCGATGCTGTTTTCTTGCAGGGTCGCGAATATGTCCGCGTCGTCTTTTTTGGGCATTAGGCGGCGCAAATCCTGAATTCTCTGGTCGGTTGACAGTTCTGGGTCAGACTGGATGAGGGCCAGGTAATAATCGGCCCAGTCGGCATAGAAGAGGGTTTTGCCGAGTGCCCCGAGATAAATGCGGGCGGCACCTAAATTACCCTTTGCCAGGTTTATCAGTGCAAGGCGTTTTAGAATTATGGGCTGCTCATTGTATACTTCGAGCAATTCGTTGAGGTCTTGTTCGGCGTGGTTTAGAAAGCCGAAATCAATGCCAGTGTCAAATCTTTTCCAGCGTAGCAGGCGGTCGGCCCTTCTGCCGGTGAGGAACAGTGTGCTCGGATGCTGTGGAAATGCGAACATCTCTGAAGGCAGTCGGCCGGTATGATATAAGGCGCGGTTGAGGTGATGGACCACGTAGAAGCTATTGGTGTGTCGGCGCGCGGCCTCGAGGACTTTCGGCCAGTTCCTGCGGTGCGTATGATAATCAACCTCAAGCAAGGTTCTTTGTTCGATGTCCAGGGAAAATAGTATGGCGGCGCTGGCGGTTACGAGTAACAAGGCCGATTGACCGAACCACCTGAGTACGGGCGAGCCGGTGTGCTCCGAAGATATCAATTGCAACAGTTTTTGCTCTATGTCTGTGCTTACAAGGATTCGCCAAAGGCCGGCTGCGAGTGCGGTCAACGGTACGAGCAGGTACATTATATAGGGGATGAATATCATATGTTTGCGCTCAGGGTAAAGCATCACCTGCCAGGAGACAGGTAGTAGCTGTCCAAAGGCATCGGCAAGACTTACACCGAAGAGGAGAGTGCCTGTGAGATATGTGATAAGGACGGCTGAAAATAAATATAGCGGAGCCATTTGGCGGCGTCGGCTGAAGAACAGTTCGTAAATGGCGCAGAGCACGGCAAAGAGCAGATAGGCGCCGCCGGCGATTGGACAGGTGACCAAAGACAAAATCAGAAAAACGATAAAGCGACGCAGGTTATTGTTCGGGGCGATTTTGAGGTACAGGCAAACAGAAAGCAGCGACACCAAAAAAGCCGTGGTGGTGACGAAGTGATAGGCATACCGAGTATAGGCGATAAGCAGAAGAATGGGGGGGATAAAACGAAGCCAGCGGAGGCGGGGAGCGGCAATTACCTTTAAGAAATAGTCGAAGCACAGGCAAATGAGCCAGGCCTGGAGCGTTACGACGATCGCACCTGCCCAGTCGATATAGAAGAACTGGGAGAGGAAGGCCGAGGAGTATTGAACGAGGCCGCCGGGGTATGAGGCAGACTGGCGAAAGAACTCCCAACTGCAGAAGAAGACAGGGAAATTCGGGACCATTCCGCCACCATGATAAATAAGACGGGTGTCAACACCAAACCAGAGGTACAGGAAAAACAAAACGAAGAAGCAAAGGTTTCGAATTTGCCTGGCGAGGGTTTGACCGGATAATTTGGGAGAGTAATTCAGCATTTTTATGAGTGTTCCTGTTTTGCGAGGTGTCGCAAGATTGGAGCTCTGGTTTCCATGAGATATTCCTTGTGACAATGCCACGGCTCGAAGCTAAATATTCCACATAAGATAAGAAACAAGCTCATCGGGCGTCCATAAGGTGAATCAAGCTCAACGAAGATAAGGCTTATTGAGAGGCATTATATCATACTGACGCTTGAAGTGCACGTTTTCTGGGTGCAGGTCAAGGAGTAGTGGGTCTGTCAGGCTTTTATTCGCGCTGTTGCCATGGTTCGTAGCCGGGTTCTTCTCCGGCTTCGGGAGTAGCCATTGTTATAGGCATCTCGACCGTTATTTTTCGCCAGCTGCGAACGACTCGTCCGAGCTTTTCTCCTTGAACTTTGACAGGCTCGGTGACAAGTTCGGGGACGCTGTAGGTCTCGAGGCAGGCGTCATAAAATTCAGGGTCTTTCTGGGGCATCAGCAGAGGCTTATAAACCTTACCCTCGGCGTCAACATAGCTCAGGTATGACCTGGTGAATACTCCGTAATCCTTTTTGCTGCTGAAGGCTATCCATCGGCTGTTGCTGGACCAACTGTGCCAGGATTCACTTTGGTCGCTGTTGATGTCGAGCCGCCTGTATTCGTACTGGCCGGTCTGTTCCGCGTGCAGGTTCATAAGGTAGAGGTCGCTGGTTTGCTGGTAGACGGGAAAGCACCCGTAGCTGCACATGCAGAACAGCAGCCAACGGCCGTCGGGACTGATTCGCGGCTCAAGGACGCTTAGGCCCGTATCGTGAGCCGAAAGGACGGTTTCGAGCGTGCCCCAAGTGTCGGTGTTGATGTCGTAACTTATTCTAAGCAGGTCATATTTGATTTGGTGGTAGTTTCTGGGGATCATTTTTTTTCGGTCTGCCCACCATATGGAGGCGCTGCAGAAATACAGGTATCGGCCGTCCGGCGACCAGGCGGGATAGGTTTCGAGCCGGCCCTTTCGCGCGAGGTCGGGCGAGGTCTTGACCTGGCGGGAGTCGAGTGAGTAATAGGCTACGAAGGAATCGAGGTCGATAACGTCGCGGACCTCATCTCTGGCGGAATGGAAGAACTGTCCAACGTAATTGATAGAATAGGCGGCGAGCCGGCCACTCGGATGCCAGGTGGTGTATCCAAATTTTGTCCGGATGTTGGCGACCGTCTCATCTTTGGTGAGTATGGCGCTGCTACCGTATTTTTTGCTGCGGATGCCGATCAGCATCCTGTCGGTACGGTTGCTGCAGAAGGCGTGGCAGTTGAGACAACCACGTTTAAAGTAGCTGTTGTCCAGAATAGTTGTCTCGTCGAAAGTCTGCAAATTACGCTGATAGATGCCCATGTCATTCCAGACGCCGTGGGCCGGGTGGATCTTCCTGTATACCAGATAGTTGTCGATAGACTCTTGTGCTACTGTATTGGTAAGCGTAGAGAAGGCATTCCATCTGCCGTTTTTATCTTTGACAAAAACGTCAAAGGCGAGCTGGGCCCCGCGATTCATACTCAGAAGTCTGTGCCACGGGCCTTCGGGGATGAGGATTTTGGGTGACTCGGTGACAACTTCAACGGGTTTGCCTTGTTTGGAGGATATTTTTACGTAGTAGAGGGAGCCTTCTTCCTGAATGAGGAAGTTCAAAGGCGCTATATTTGGTGGGATAACGGCGCCTTGATAGTCGGGTCGAATGCGCGGGGGCCGACCGACGGGACGAGGCTGGCCGATGGTGACTTTGGCACCGGCGGCAAGCTGCGTTAACACGCAGGCCGCGAGTATAATAAGTCCCGCAAAGAGAAGAATGTATCGACGACGCTTGGTCATTTTTTCAATCCCGAGAGTCCATAAGTACTATAAAAGAAGAAAGTATCACCGTGGGCATTGGCCAGGCTTTGGAAGGCGGCTTCTTTGTTGCCGCCGTAGAAGGCATAGACCTTTTTAAAGTTTTCAAATCGCTGACGTGACAGTTGGCTGATTTGGCGGCCGTGTAAATCGACCGGTTTTTTCTCTTTGTGCATGTACAGCAAAAGGGCCTGCTCGTACAAAGGAGGGATTTGGGTATAATCAAAATCGTCCAATCGATGGAGATTCTGTATGAGCTTGCCGAGCTCGCCTGTCAGCAAATACGAGCTCATCAGGTATTCGAAGGCCATGCGGTTGCGGGCGTTTTTTTTGAGTAAATCCAGCAAGATGTGTTCGAACGGCATGGGACTGAAACCGTAATCCTGGACGGGCATATAACGACGGAGGCGTTGAATCTCGTGGTCGGCGGGCAGAGTGAACGTAGGGTCGGATCGCAGCTGCTGCAAATAATCAGTTGCCCAGTCGGCATCAAAGAGGGTTTTACCGAGGGCACTTAGATGGACCCGAGCCGTATGGATGGTACGCTTGGCGATGTTTGCCAGGGCCAGTCGTTTTAGAATCAAAGGTCGTCGGCCGTCTGTGGCGAGAGACTCGGTCAGCTCATGCTCAGCCATGTTGACATGCCCGAGGTCGAGAAAGATGTCGAATTTCTTGAAATATGATTCACGGTGCTCGGCGGCAGTGAGGAAGAGGGTATCGGGACTCTGGTAAAAGCGGAACAAGTCGTAAGGCATTCGGCCGGTATGATATAAGGCCCTGTTGACTGCATGTACTATATAGTAGCTGTTCGGGTGCTTCGGAGCAGCCGCAAGGACCTGAGGCCACATCCTGCGGGCGGCATAGAAATCGGTTTCAAACAGGGCTTTCTTTTTGATATCGCGGGAGAAAAAGATGACAGCGCCCACGAGCACAAACAGCAGGCAGGATTCTACAGACCATTTGATTATGGGCGCGCCGCTATACCACGAAAGGATACGCGAGCGCAGTCTTGAGAACTTGCTGCCTCGTTTCTTCTTGGTGGGTTTATGAGGTCTTGCTTTGGGTGCATTTGGCTGGTTGAGTGGTTGAGCGTGGGTGATAAAAAAGGACCGGCACAGGCCTGATACGAGTAAGACCGAAGGCGCAAACAGGTAAAGCGCGGAGACGATTATCAGGATTTTTTTATAATTTTCGTACTCAAAGATTTTCCAGGACACGGGCAGCAGATTGGTGAAGGCGTCGATGATGCTGACGTCAAAGACGAGGACGCCACCGGCATATGGAATGACGATGGCTGATAGGAGATACACAAGAGCGAACCAGCAACGGCGAGCAAAAAGCAGTTCGTAAATCGCACAGACCAGCGCAAAGAGCAGATACGCCCCGCCGGCGATTGTGTATACGAAGACAGACAAGACCAGAAAGACAATTAGGCGAGAGAGTTTGGCCTTTTGCGTCGCGGTCAGGTAGAGACATACAGACAGCAGCGATATGAGCAGTGCTGTTGTGGTTGCGAAGTGATACGTATATCGTGTGTAGGTAATAAGCAGGAGAACCGGCGGGACAAAACGGAGGCAGCGAAGGCGGGGGAGATTTACGGCTTTAAAAAGATAATCAGTACAGAGAGAGAGCAACCATGCCTGCAGGGTCAGGACGAGCGCTCCGGCCCACCCAATATATAGAAACTGCGACAGCAAGGCGCAGAGGTATTCCAAGATTCCACCGGGGTACGATGTGAAACGGTGGAAGAAAGTCCATCCTCTGAAGAAGACGGGGAAATCGGAGATTGCTCCGGCGCCGTGGTAAATAAGTCGGGTGTCGACCTCGAGCCAGATATACAGGTAGAACAGGATAAAAAAGAGCAGGCTTCGGAGGCGCCTGTCGGGGTTTTGTGTTAATAGTGTGCGAAACGAATTCAGCATTATTTTGGAGGTCTTATTTTGGCACTTGCTGCAAAACGTGAACAGCCTTTTGGTAGATTAAGGTTAACAGGCATCAAGGTTATCAAAAACATTATATCATACCCGGCTGGAAATTACACACTTTGTGCGAGGGACGAGGCGGGGGTATCGCGTGTCATTCGCGCTGTAGCCATGGCTGGTCATAAGTTGATGGTGGTTGAGGCCTGTGAGGCGGGACTGGCGGCAGGCCGGGTGTCGCGCCGGTGACAATATCGGCGTGAGGCGCCTGTTCGTATGCAAGGATGCCTGTGGTTAGCTGTTTGGGTTTGATGGGGACGGGTTGGGAGATAAGTTCGGGTATGTTGTACACCTGTAGGAGCGAATCGTAGAAAGTGGGGTCTTTCTGCGGCAGCAGAAATGGTTTGTATGCCTTGCCAGTCTCGTCAATATGACTGAAGAAGGGCCGCGCAAATCGGCCGGTAAGTCTTTTGCTGCTAAAAACAATCCAGCGGCCGTTGCTCGAGAAGCCATGCCAGGCGTCACAACGGTTGCTGCTGATGGGGAGTTTGCGAAATTGGCCGGTTTCGGTTTCCATAATGTATAAATCACTTTGGGCCTGGTGAGTGGGGAAGGTGCTGTATTCGGAGACGTTAAACAATAGAAGGCGCCCGTCGGGCGAGAACCTCGGCTGCGTGATGCTGCCCTGCACCTTGTCGGCCGAAAGAACGGTTTCCAGCTGGCCCCACTTTTGGGTTTTGGGGTCGTAATTGATTCGCATCAGGTCACATCGTACTTCGCGATAGCGTTCGACCGGCAACTGGGGCGCACTGCAGAAATAAAGGTATCGGCCGTCGCGTGAGAACTCGGGGAAAGTTTCCAAGCGGTCCGGCCTGGTAATACTGCTTGTGCTTAGGACCTTGTTCGAATCAATGAGATATAAAGCCAAATCGGAGGCGTGGCTGAACACGTCTCGGACCTCGATGGCGGCGGTATGAAAGAACATCTCGAAGCTGTTGATGGAAAAGGCGATTACCCGGCCGTTCGGGTGCCAGGCGGTGAAACCGACTTTGCCAGGCGTGAACTTTGTCCGGGTGTTCAGGGCACTGACCTCAGCGTTTTGGGCCATGAGCATGGGTGTACCGTATCTGGGCGAGCGGACCTGGGTCAGCATATTGCTGGAACTATTATTGAGAAAGCTGTGGCAGTTGACACAGCCGCTGTCAAACGAGGAGTTGTGTAATATGATGGATTCATCGTAGTTCTGGAGGTTGCGCTGATAAACGCCCATATCTTTCCACATAACAGAGAGCTTAATTTTTCGATAGACGAGGTAGTCGTCGATTTCGTCGTTGGTGATAGTGTTGGTAATAGTCTCGAACTTTTTCCAGGTGCCGGTTTTGTCTTGGGTGTAGACATCAAGATGAAGGGGTCTGCCGCGGTTGGCCGCGAGCAGTTTTTTCCATGGGTGTATTGGAATGTGAATTTTCGGCTTTCTGCTTTGAATCTGGATTGGCGGTCCTTCTTTGGCGTGTATCCTTACGCAGTATCGCGCAGCAGACTCGCGAACTATGAAGTTCAAGGGGGCGATATTTGGCGGGATGGCAGTGCCGGTATAGTCGGGGTGGATTTTTGGAGGGCGAGGGACGGGATTATAATGAGCGATAATTGTGGTAGCTGCACGGAAAGCGTAAAGCAGCGCAGCAGAGAGCAATGCGCCGAGTACGAGCATCCCCAACAGGAATCGATGGTGTTTTCTCATTTTTGCTGCTGCAGTCCCACTAAGAAGTAATAGTAATAGTAGGTATCTTTGAAATCTTCGAGGTTGTAGGAGTTACTGAGATTGTCGAAGTCTCCGGAATCATTCGGTGCGCTTTTGAAAGCGTTCTGAAGGTGGTATTTATAGGATTGACTTTGTTGCATGAAATCTGCGAAACGGCTGACTGTCTGGACGTTTATTTTTCGGCCGTGCAGGTCGACGATGCGGCCAGTTATTCCGGTATAAAGCAGGATAGCTTCGGCATAATGCCGGGGGATGTCTGTATAATCGAAGTCATCCAATCGGTTAAGGTTCCGGATAAAGTCTTCGAGGTGACCGTTCAACAGGAACCAGGCCATCAGGTATTCAAATGCCATACGATTGAGCCTGTTTTTCTCGAGCAGAATTAGATATAAATCATCGGTGGCAGTTACTGCCCTGCGAAGATTGTCTTCGACAAGCATCACGGAGCGCATGTGCTGGATGTGTTCATCGGCGGACAGGACGGGGTCTGTTTCGAGCCGGTCGAGGTAGCGTTCGGCCCAGTCTTTGTACAAGGAATCCTTGCTGAGGGCGTGCAAGAAGGTGCGAGCGGCATCGGTTTGTCCCTTGAGGATGTTTATCAATGCGAGCTTCTGCAGGCCAGTCGGGTAGTAATCGGCGAGGGCCAATGCGCCGTATGCGGTGTCTTCGGCCCGGTTGATATGGCCCAGTTCGTAAAGAGTGTCGAGTTCGGAATACCGTTCGGTGGCGGAAAGCAGGCCGGAGGGATGCTGTGGATATGAGAACATATCATAGGCCAGCTGAGCCGTATGATAGAGGGCTCTGTTGACATCGTTGCAGACAAAAACGCTATAGTCTTTGGCTGGCAGGCGTCGTGCCTCTCGGAGCAGCTCATTCCACATCTTATTGCGGGCCAAGTAGTTTATGCGCAGGTGTATTTTGGCAAAGCGGTCGCATGTCAGCAAAAGGGCGCCGGCCGTGACAATAAGCAGAGCCAGCGTCTCGAGCGGCCACCTGAGCCTGCTCTGGCGGTAATACTGTAAGAACATCCAGGTTCGTCCGGGCTTGGCCCTTTCGGATTCGCGTTTTGGTGCAAGGAAAGGCCGAAGCGCACAGGACAGGCCGGCGATTGGCAAGAAGAACAAGAGGCTGAACTTAAGAATAAGCCCACCGCGGTCGGCTATCGGCTCGAGAGATAACATGCGGCGATAAGCGTCGAACAAGTCCATATTGAAAAACAACATATTTGCAAATAAGGGGATGAGAACGGCTGAGAGAAGGTACAAAAGACCAATGCGCCAATTTCGCCTGTTAAAGAACTCGAAGATTGCCCAGAGTATCACGAAGACCAGATATGCCTGGACCGCCATAGTGTACATTACGCCAGAGAAAACGAGGAACACGGCGAATCGTGGAACTGCGCTGCGTAGAGGTATCCGGATGGAGAGATACAGAAACAGTAATCCGAGGGACAGTGACAGGCTATCGGCGAGATAATGGTAATATCGACCATACTGCATGAGCAGGATAACGGCTGGAACGAATCTGAGCGGCCAGTACCTGCCGCCATCCATAGGGGTGATGAATTTGTCTGTACCCACGGACAGGAGCCCGGCGGTCAGGGTAATAATCAAGGCACCAGCCCAAGAATAGAAGTAGTAATGGGCCAATATTGCCGAGAGGTATTCTACCGCCTTGCCCGGAAAGGGGGGCGAGTCCACAAAGGTTCTCATTCCAGGGACATGAATCTGGTAGGACAGATACTGGCCGTGCCCATGGTAGATAAGCTTAGGGTCAATCCAGAGGCAGACGAGGAAGAAGAACAGAACGAAAAACAAGGCCGGGCGGGCAGATGCGAGGAGGCTCTGCCGGGAAAATCCATGTTTATATACTGCAACCATGACCACCCTTTGCTATCCCGGGTCAGTGAGGCAGCTGCATGTTCAGGGGCAATAAAAGCAAGCTCACCAGACGTCTGTCGTGTAAGCTAAATTCAATAACTCTAAGGTAATCGAAAAACTATTATATCATATCCGTATTGCAAACGCACATTTTCTCCGCAGTGACGAGTGCCGGGCTGGAGGATGACAAGGAGTGGCGCTCAAGATGAGAGTTGGTTTGCTGCGTTTATTGCGTCGGCGAGGGTGAGCGTGCCTTCGTATAGTGCCCTTCCGATTATTATCGCTTCGATGTTCAGTTCGGCGAGCTTCTTGATGTCGGCTATTTCGGTTACGCCTCCGGAGGCTATGACGGGAATTTGTACGGCGTCAGCCAAGGTTTTTGTTCTTTCGAGGTTCGGCCCTTCCATCATACCGTCTTTGGAGATGTCGGTATAGATTATCGCCGCCAGGGGAAGCTTTGCCGCCTGTTCGGCAAAGTCAAGCAGGTTCTGGGGGCTTTCCTGGGTCCAGCCGTGAGTGGCGACCTTCGAGCCCCGCGCATCAAGGCCAAGTACAAGCCTGCCGCTGAATTTCCCGGCCATTTCACCGAACCACTTGAAGTCGCTTACGGCCCTGGTGCCGATTATTACTCTTTCGATGCCCATATCCAGAAGTTGTTTTATGGAGGCCTCGTCCCTGATTCCACCGCCGACTTCGATTTTTAATTTTCCGAGCGAGGCTATGGCTGATATCGCTTCGGTATTGACCGGCTTGCCGACTTTTGCGCCGTCGAGGTCGATGATATGAAGCCATCGTGCTCGGTCTTTGACAAAGCTTTTTGCCTGTTTGACGGGGTCGTTCTCGTAGGTGATTTGGCGATGGTACTGGCCCTGGATGAGTCGGACGCATTTGCCGTGCCGCAGGTCGATTGCCGGTATGATATACATTTTCAAACCTCGACAGTATTTAAAACAGATTTGGAGAATTTTAGACAAACGATTTTGTAGTTTCAACGGGTTTTGGCGTAAATATTATTTTTTTGGCAAAATTTTGTAAATTGTCAGCAGTTGACACAAGCAGGCTTATAACGTACATTAAGCAGTTACCAGCTCAAATTCGTGAGCGTCGGGACAGCAATCCCGGTGCTGGTGGTTTTTAGTGGAAAGGAGCAGGCATGAAACTGAATCGGAAGTTAAAGATGGGTATGATTGGGGGTGGTCCAGGGGCGTTTATCGGCGAAGTACACCGCAAGGCGGCCCGAATGGACGGTGGAATCGAGTTGATAGGCGGTGCATTCGATATTAACCCGCGTAAATCAAAGCAGATGGGACGAGAGATCTGCCTTAATCCCAGGCGAGTATACCGCACTTACGAGGAGATGCTTGAGCGTGAGCTCAAGCTGCCGGAAGGCGAGAGGGTTGATTTCGTCTCGATTACCACGCCGAATAACTGGCACTTTCCAATTGCGAAGGCATTTCTTGATGCGGGCTTCCATGTGATGTGCGAAAAGCCGATGACGTTCAACGTCCAGGAAGCCAAGGCGCTGAAAAAAGTTGTCAAACGGTCCCGGAAGGTATTTGGGCTGATGCACAATTACACGGGTTACCCGATGGTCAAGCTGGCCCGGGATATTGCTCGTGATGGCGACTTGGGCAAGGTCCGCAAGATTGTGGTTCAGTATCCGCAGGGGTGGCTGTCGACAGCGCTGGAGAAGACGGGTCACATGCAGGCATCTTGGCGGACCGACCCGAAGCAGAGCGGCGGTGCAGGTTGCATGGGCGACATTGGCACGCACGCCGAGAACCTGTCGGAGTATATCACGGGTTTGAAGATTACTCATATATGTGCGGATCTTACGACGTTTGTCAAGGGCAGGCGTCTTGATGATGACGGTAACTGTTTGCTGCGGTTCAATAACGGCGCGAGAGGCGTTCTCCACGCCAGCCAGATTTCCATTGGTGAGGAGAACGGATTAGCCATCTGGATTTACGGCGACCAGAAGGCGCTCGAATGGCACCAGGAGCACCCGAATTATCTGTACGTCAAGGAACCGGATGGGCCGGTGCAGGTGTGGCGGCGGGGGAATGAATACGTCGCACAGAGAAGTCCGGCAGCAGCGAGAGGAACACGGCTGCCGTTCGGACATCCGGAGGCTTTCTTTGAGGCATTTGCCAATGTTTACTGCAACTTCGCTGATACTATACGTGCTAGGATGACAAGAACAAAGCCTGACAAGCTGGCACTGGATTTCCCGGATGTTGACGATGGCGTCAGAGGAATGCTGTTTATAGATACGGTCCTGGCCAGCACAAAGAGTAAGCAGAAATGGACGAAGATGAAAAAGTAAAAAAGAAAGCCGCAATTTAAACCTGATGCAGAGAATTAAGTTAGATTCTTATTCGTTAGGAGTATGAAAATGGCAAGACCGGTAACACTATTTACAGGGCAGTGGGCGGATTTGCCACTGGCAGAACTGGCCAAGAAGGCGGCAAGCTGGGGATACGACGGCTTGGAGTTAGCGTGCTGGGGTGACCACTTCGAGGTGGACAAGGCCCTGGCGGATGATGGTTATTGCAAGGCCAAACATGAGCTGTTGGCCAAGCATGGACTTAAGGTATTTGCGATATCGAACCATCTGGTAGGTCAGGGCGTTTGTGACAACATCGACGAGCGACATAAGGCGATTTTGCCGGAAGATGTATGGGGTGACGGCAAGCCGGAGGGTGTTCGCAAGCGGGCGGCCGAGAATATGATTAATGCCGCCAAAGCGGCCAAAAAACTCGGCGTAGACGTGGTCAATGGTTTTTCGGGCAGTTCGATATGGCACTTGCTCTATGCCTTTCCGCCCTTGGCGCCGGGCACAATCCAGGCGGGCTACGATGACTTTGCCAAGCGGTGGACACCTATCCTTGATGCCTTTAAGGCTGAGGGTGTCAAGTTTGCACTGGAGGTGCACCCTACGGAGATAGCATTTGACATCGCCAGCGCCCAGCGGGCGGTTGAAGCGGTCAAGGGGCACGAGGCATTTGGTTTTAACTATGACCCGAGCCATCTGGGGTACCAGGGGGTGGACTACATCAAGTTCATCCGCACGTTCCCGGACCGCATTTTCCACAGCCACATGAAAGACGCGTGGTGGGGTCACGGTGATGGAACGGTCGGAGTCTTCGGTGGTCATACCGACTTTGCCGACCCGCGTCGCTACTGGGATTTTCGTTCGATAGGCCACGGCGATATCAACTTTGAGGAAATCATTGTCGCCCTTAATGATATTGGTTATCAAGGGCCGCTTTCGATTGAGTGGGAAGACAGCCGGATGGACCGCGAGCACGGAGCCAAAGAGGCATGCGAATACATAAAAAAGGCTGATTTTAAGCCGTCGCAGGTTGCCTTCGATGCCGCATTCGACAAGTAACAACCCGGAGGAATCGAAGTTTTGAGAAGATTTACGAATGCTGAAAAGGAAAAACATTAGTCGACGAAAGTTTCTCACGCAAGCAGCAGCTGCGACTGCGGGGGTGATAGGTTTTCCGTACATCGTATCCTCGTCAGCGTTGGGCAAGGCGGCCACCGTCGCGCCGAGTAATAGGATTGTGATGGGTTGCATCGGTCTTGGCGGCCAAGGTACGTATAACATGACAGCTTTTCAAAATCAGCCGGATGTTGAGGTTGTTGCCCTGTGCGATGTAAACGCCGGCAGCAACGACTATGACATGCTTTATCAGTTTACAGGCAGTAGTTCGGCTGGCCTCAAACCTGCGATTAAGCGGGCCCAAAGAGCTTACGCGGAGAAAAAACCATCATCAACGTACAGAGGTGTCGATGGATACGGGGATTTTCGGGAGCTGCTGGCCCGTGATGACATCGACGCGGTAACGGTTTGCACTCCGGACCACTGGCATGGGCTGATTTGTGTATCAGCGGCCAGGGCGGGCAAAGATGTCTACTGTGAAAAACCGCTGGCGAATACTGTGGCGGAGGGCCGGGCAGTATGTGAGGCGGTGTATCGCTCCGGGCGTATTCTGCAGACAGGCAGCCACGAGCGCTCGAATGATAAAGCCCGGTTTGCGTGCGAGCTGGTGCGTAATAAGTATGTTGGCAAGCTGCACACTATTCGGGTGAATATGCCAAATAGCGACCCGCATCATGCGGTCGTTCGCAGCAATAGTTTTCCGCAGCCGGTTATGCAGGTACCTGAAGGCCTCGATTATGATATGTGGCTCGGTCATACACCTTGGGCCCCATATACCAGGATGAGAAGCCATTTTTGGTGGCGGTTCATACTAAACTACGGCGGCGGCGAAATGACCGACCGCGGCGCGCATATTATTGACCTGGCGCAATTAGGCAACGGCACGGATGACACAGGACCGGTCGAAATATTTGGCGAGGGCAGGGCGCCTGATGATGGTCTGTTTGATACATTTTTGGAATACAAGTTTGAATGCAGATATGCCAACGGCGTTCGGCTGATTGGTGAAAGCAAAGAACCGCGGGGCCTTAAGTTTGAGGGGACCGACGGTTGGGTTTTCATACATATCCATGGAGGACATCTTGAGGCGCAGCCACCGAGCCTGTTACAGGAATCCATTGGTCCTAACGAGATTCAGTTGGGTCGCAGCCCGGGGCATCATCAGGATTTTCTCAACGCAGTTAAAACCCGGCAGCAGCCGATGGCGCCAGCTGAAGTAGGTCATCGCACAGCCACCGTCTGTCATTTAGTCAACATAGCTATGTTGACCGGACGGAAATTGAAGTGGGACCCGCAACGTGAGCAAATCGTTAACGATGCCGAAGCCAACCGTTTGCTATCACGGCCGATGCGCAGCCCATGGCACTTGTAAATTCAGATGTGGCCTCGACAAGCTCAGAGTTTAGGAAAGGTATAGATTATGAAAAAAAATAACGTTAGTCGACGTCAGTTTCTCAGGCGGGCAGCAGGTGCGGCTGCGGGGGTAATAAGCTTTCCTTATATCGTGTCTTCGGCAGCTTTGGGCAAGGCAGGTAACATCTCGCCGGGCAATCGCGTATCAATAGGCTGTGTCGGGATGGGGATTCAGGGTACGGGTAATATGCGGGCATTTCTGCAGGAAAAGGATGTGCGGGTGGTTGCTATCTGCGATGTCCGTGAGAGCCTGCGCCAGAAGGCCAAGAATAGTGTCGATGAGTATTATGACAACAAAGACTGCGCTGTTTACAAAGATTTTCGTGACCTTATGGCCAGAGACGAGATTGACGCGGTTTCGATTGCCCCGCCGGACCACTGGCATGTCTTGATGGGGCTGGAGGCGGCGAGAAACGGCAAGGACATGTACTACGAGAAACCTGTGGGGCTCGGCGTTACACATGCCAAGGTCCTGCGCGATGCAGTCATTAAAAATAGGGTAGTATTTCAGTTCGGTACTCAGCAGCGTTCGAGCAGGAATTTTCGTTTCGGGTGTGAACTGGTTCGCAACGGGAGGGTCGGCAAGCTGCATACAATCCGTGTGGGTGTGCCGCCGGGGATAACGTACCCGAGTCAGCCCGTAGAGCCGGTGCCGAAGGGCTTTGATTACGATATGTGGCTTGGTCCTGCGCCGTGGGCTCCTTACAGCTATCAGCGGTGCCGGCCGTTTGACCCGGAAGAGGAAGTCAACTGGGGCTACGGTATCTGGTATCATATTTACGACTATTGCCTTGGCATGCCGGCCAACTGGGGTATCCACCATCTGGATATAGCGCAGTGGGGCAATGGGACAGAGCTGACGGGGCCGGTGGAGATAGAAGGCAGCGGTGTATTCCCGCAAGAAGGGATGACAAACTGCTTGTTGACGTGGGACGTGAGAATGAAGTACGCCAACGGCGTAACGATGCACTTTGCCGATAATGCGAAAATCGAGCAAGGTATCAAGTTTGAGGGTACAGATGGATGGGTTTTCGTGCGTCGGGGTAATTACGTCGACGCAAACCCGAAATCACTGCTGAAATCTGTCATAGGCCCGAATGAAATTCATCTTACCGAAAGCAAAGGACCTCATCGCAATTTCTTGGATGCGGTCAGGACAAGAGGCAAAACGATATGTCCGGTTGAGCAGGCGGTCCGCTCGGATACGTTGACCCATCTGAACGATATAGTCACGAGGCTCGGGCGCAAACTGCGCTGGGACCCGGACAAGGAGGAATTTGTCAACGACTCAGAAGCGAACCGAATGCTGAAACGCGCAATGCGAAGCCCGTGGCATTTGTAGAGGTCTTTGTACGAGGCAGTTAACGAATGAAACGAGAGCCGGTTGTTAATAGACGGCAGTTCCTTAAGAAAGCAGCCACTGCTGCCACGAGTGCGGTGGTGTTTCCGTACGTTGTTTGCCCTTCGGCTTTGGGCAGGGCAGGCAGCGTATTACCGAGCAACCGTGTTACTATGGGCTGTATCGGTGTCGGCTGGCAGGGTGGTATTAACATGGAGTCGTTCCTGGCGCATAAGGATTGTCGGATTATAGCAGTCTGCGACGTGGACAAAAATCATTTGCAAGAAGCAGTCAATACTGTAAACAGTCACTACAAAAACACGGACTGTGCGGCATACAGTGATTTCCGTGAGTTGCTGGCGCGTGATGATATCGATGCTGTCTCGATTGGTTTGCCGGACCATTGGCACGCGGTTCCGGCCGTTGCCGCGGCAAAGTCGGGCAAGGATATTTTCGGCGAAAAGCCTCTCTCGCATAATCTGAAGGAAGGCCGAGCTATGTGTGATGCGGTGAAGCATTACGGTCGTATATGGCAGACCGGCAGTTGGCAACGGTCGGAGGCTAACTTCCATCGGGCGTGCGAGCTGGTAATTAACGGCCGTATAGGCAAGGTGCACACTGTTGAGGTTGGTTTGCCAGCCGGGCACACCGACTTTGAAGGAACGGCGGGGCAGGAACAAATGGGTCCGGCCCCTACAGAACTTGATTACGATTTCTGGCTTGGGCCGGCCCCCGTCGAGCCTTATTGTCCCGCACGCGTGCACAAGAACTGGCGATGGCACCTGGACTACGGCGGAGGCCAGTTGATGGACTGGGTCGGACACCACGTTGATATCGCCCATTGGGGCCTTGGCTTCGACTACGAAGGGCCTTATGAAATCGAGGGTCATGGCGAGTACCCCAAAGACGGCTTGTGGAACACGGCGACAAAGTATCGCCTGACAGCTAAGTATCCCAAAGGGATTACGATGATTATCGCTGGCGGACACGAAAATATCCGCGGCGGAACAAAGTGGATTGGTCAGGATGGATGGGTCTGGGTTGACCGCGGCGCAATAGATGCGAACCCGAAGACATTGCTCAGGGAGAAGATTGCGCCGGATGAAATACGGCTTTTCCGCTCGCCGGGTCATTGGCGGAATTTCCTGGATTGTGTCAAGAGCCGCGAAACGACTCTGACGCCCTGTGAGGTTGCGCACCGCTCGGCGACGCCGGGACACCTTGGACAGATTGCAATGCTGCTGGGCCGTAAGATACGCTTTAATCCTGAGACTGAAGAGATAATTGACGACGCGACTGCGACAAGGATGCTCGGCAGGCCGATGCGCAGTCCGTGGCATCTGTAATAAAAAACGAAAAGATTTTTTTATTGGAAGGGTAAAGTTATGAATCGCTGGGCAAGAGTTTCAATTGTTTTGTTATTGTTCGTTTTATGTTTTGGTTTGACACCGAAGGCGTCATCAGCATCGAAGGAGGCGCCATCCATCAAGGCGCTAATTGTAACCGGACAAAGTAACCCGTGGCACCCGTGGGAGTTAAGCAGCCCGATTTTGAAGCAGATACTGCAGCAGACAGGACTGTTTAAGGTTGACACGGCCATAAGTCCGCCGGATGATGAGGGGATAGAGGATTATGCACCTAAGTTTGCCGATTACGATGTGGTTGTTCTGGACTACGACGGATACGATAGGAAGGGCTGGTCGGAGAAGACCAAAGAGGCTTTTGTCAAATACGTCAGGTCGGGCGGCGGGGTTGTCGTATATCACGGCGCGAGCAACTCCTTTCCCAAATGGAAGCAGTACAATGAGATAATCGGGCTTGGCGCCTGGGGCCAGCGCGACCAGAGGTGGGGTCCGATGGTGCGGTACCGCCAGGGCAGGGTGGTATTAGACAGCACACCCGGAAAGGCGGGCTCTCACGGACCGGCACATGCCTTCGAGATTGTTAACCGCAACACGGAGCATCCAATCACGAAGGGACTGCCGGAGAGATGGATTCATGCAAAGGACGAGCTTTACGCGGAGATGCGGGGCCCGGTCAAGAATCTGACCGTGCTGGCGACTGCGTATTCGGACCCTGCAAAGAAAGGCACTGGCGAGCACGAGCCTATGCTGTTTACAGTTGACTACGGCAGTGGAAGGGTCTTTCATACGACGCTCGGCCATGCGAGAGAACTGCCGCTGACTGCGCTGGAGTGTGTGGGCTTTATAGTGACATTTCAACGGGGCACCGAATGGGCGGCGACCGGGAAGGTCACGCAGAAAGTTCCTGAAGATTTCCCGACGGCGAGTGAGGTTAGAAGGTGGAGAAACTACAGGCCGCCGAGGTCGGTGAAGGAGCTTTTAGGGGAAATCTCCACATACAAATATGGGCAGAGCCGGGAGAGTCTTACTGAGCTGAGCGATATTATTCGCGCCTCTTATGAAAACCCGCAAGAGCTAAAACAAATAGAGAAGAAGCTGGCCAAGTTTCTTGGGTCTGATGCGACTCTGGCGAGCAAGCAGTATGTATGTAAGCAGTTGAGCATAATAGGTACTGAGCAGGCTGTGCCTGCTCTGGCCAAGATGTTGACGGACGAGAAGACTTCGGATATGGCAAGGTATGCGCTTGAGCGGATACCCGGCGGAGCTGTTGATAAGGCACTGGTGAAGGCTCTGGGCAAAACGAAGGGCAAGGTGAAGGTTGGCATAATCAACTCTCTTGGCGAAAGGGGCGCCAGGCAAGCAACAGGTTCATTGAGCAAGCTGCTGAAGGATAAGGATGGCCAGATAGCACTCGCGGCTGCAGCGGCGCTGGGTAAGATTGCCGATGAGCCGGCGGCCGGAGCGCTCGGTAAAGCCTTGAAGCAGGCCTCGGGTGATTTGCGCGTGGGGGTCGCGGATGCGTATTTAGTGTGTGCCGATAAGTTAGCGGCCGGCGGTGATAAAGACGCGGCAATGGCGATTTATAAGAAATTGTACAAGTCAGGTGAACCGGTGCGGATTCGTTCCGGCGCGCTGGCTGGTATGGTTGCCGCGGCGCCGCATGATGCGAGTAAGGTTGTTATAAATGCCATTTCAAGTGATGAACCTGAAATGCAATCTACCGCTATCGGGCTTGTTAGGGAAGTGCCGGGGACGAAAATAATAAAGGTCGCAGCAAGTAAATTGCCAGGACTTGAAGCTATGCAGCAGGTGCAGTTGCTCTCGGCGCTGGCCGACCGGGAGGACCAGGCGGCTCTGCAAGCGGTCGTTCGAGCTACAAAAAGCTCCGAAGAACCGGTCCGGATTGCAGCTTTGAATGCGCTGGGGAAACTGGGCGATGTGTTAACGGTAGATTTACTGGTGCGGGTTGCAGCTTCCAAGAAGGGTGCCGAACGACAAGCTGCGCGGGACAGCCTCTATCGACTTCGCGACCCGGCAACAGACGATAGGATTCTGGATGGTATCAACAGGGCTAGGGCCAAGGTCAAAGTGGAACTGGTTCGCAGTGTAGGTCAGCGGCAAATTGTTGGTGGTGTGGATAAGCTGCTAAAGACCGCACGCGACACAGATGGCAATGTGAGGCAGGAATCAGTTAAGGCTCTGAGAGCGGTCGCCGGGCCGGAGCACGTCCCGGCTTTGGTGGAGCTGCTGAAGGATGCCGAGGACAACACGGAACTGACAGCGATTGAAAAAACGATTGTCTCTGTGTCGGGCAAGTCGGCGGTCAGGAATGCGGGCGCCGTTATGGCGGCGATTGATTCTGTCGAAGACATTCAGGTTCGATGCTCACTGCTGCGGGTCCTCGGGGGAATTGGTGACGAAGATAGTCTTGAGATGTTGCGGGAGGCCTTTGAGGACGAAGATACGGAAGTGCGGACGGCAGCCGTCCGGGCTTTGAGCGACTGGCCCGATGGCGCACTTGCGGAGGAACTTTTGGAAATGGCCAAAGGAACTGAAGACGAGAAACTCAGAACTCTGGCACTTCGGGGTTCCATACGTCTGATTGGCCTTGAAAGCGAGCGTCCGGCGGAAGAGACACTTGAATTGTACAGGCAGGCGATGGAGTTAGCGCCAAGTGTCAGCGAAAAGAAGCTGGTATTGTCGGGGGTGGCCGAT
>CP070715.1:1951892-1962009 GCA_020350405.1 Planctomycetota bacterium | reverse complement strand
GAAGGGGTTTTAGTCTGGTTGAGCTTCTGGTTGTGATGGCCATTATTGCGACAGTGATAGTTATTATAATGCCGGCGTTGGGTAAAGGTAGGCGGAACGCCCGGGCCGTGCAGACGATGAATAATCAGCGGCAAATTGTTGTTGGAGTAACGGGCTTTGCATCGGACAATCGCGGCAGATACCCGGAGTCCGTGGCGACCGTAGGGAGCCTGCACGAGCATTGGAACTGGCAGGAGCCGACGATGCTGACGAGTTCCCGCCGACGGGGCCCCCTGAGCCATGAGACGCATCGTTCGATGAGCGCGTACCTGCGCAGCTATATCCCTGATGCAGGCATTATGTTTTGTCCGAACGCCCCGAAGAAATACAAATACCTTCAGCAGGCGTGGGACGCGGGCGATGAATGGGACAACCCCGAGACAACGCCATTGTATGACCCCGTTCTAGGGACATATTGCTTTTACTGGAATTATGTCGGTCTGCTTGAGGGGGAGCAGGGTCAATTGAAGGGCCCGGCGGATTTGTCAGGCGGGCAGGAGCAAAGTAAGTTGCTGGTGAGTGATTACTTCGGTTACGGGCACTGGCGAAACAAGCTCGTATACAATATGAGTGATGCGTACGGCAGTTGCGAGAAGATTAGAGGTGCTCGTGTTACACCGGGGACGGCGGTGTCATCGGCTTTTTGGTCTGTTCGGGCCGGTACGGGTGACGTGAGTTGGGATATACGGCAGGTGCAACTGCATGCCGGCTATACGGACGGGCACGTTGAGCGCTACCGGCTGGCGGAGTCGGTGCCGATGAAGGTTTCGAAAACCGCGGACGGCAGTGTTGCGTATCCGGAGGAGCTGGGGCCGGGGGATTTTTATGTGCCTGAAAACGCCCTTTATTGAGTTTTTGTGCCAAAAAATGGGGGGTGTTGGTGAGGGTCGAGCTTACAATATAAAGGGTTGGATCTGGACGGCTTTGCCGGCGTTTATTTTGGCGGCTAATTGCATGAATCTGGGCATTGTGTGGTCGAAGAATCGCTTGTAGGCTTCGCAGAAATAACTTGGGCGGTTCCAGTCGCCATTGTCACTGCCGGCGGCCCTATCTTTCATGCAGCCGCCCCGGCAGACGGGAAGGCAACTGCAGACGAGGCACTTATCGCAAAGCTGCTGCTTGGCACGGGCGAACTGGCGTTTTTTAGTGGAGGTGGCGAGTTTTTCTACGGGGGTTTCGAAAATGCTGCCCAGCTTGAATTTCGGCTCGACGAAGAAATCGCAGCAGAAGGCATCGCCGGTGTGCTCGATGACGATGTAGGCGCTGCACTGCTTGTCGAAGGTGCAGATTGAGTGCTTGCCAGCGACGCAGCAGGAGAGGATTGAATCGAAGTCGCGGATGCTTAATTTGTCGGGGCCGTGGTCGTACCAGCGGTCAAAAATCCGGCAGAGGAATTGGCCGTATTGGGTGGGCGTGATGGAGAAATCGGCGATCTCGCCTGTGGTGGGGTCGCGCTCGACACAGGTGATAAACTGCAAGTACCTGATGTCATTTTCGATGAAGAAATCGAAAAGCTCATCGGGGTGGTCGACGTTTTTGTTGTTTAGCAGGGTGAGGGTGTTGAATTCGACGTTGTGTTTTTTGCAGTTTTCGATGGCTTTCATTACCTTGTCGAAGGTGCCGCGGCCGGAGTGGTCTTTGCGGTAGTAGTCGTGGAATTTCTTGGGGCCGTCGACGCTGATGCCGACGAGGAATTTGTTTTCGTGGAGAAAAGTGCACCACTTGTCGTCGAGCAGGATTGCGTTGGTCTGGAGGGCGTTGGAGACCTGCAGGTCCCCCCTACCGTATTTTTCCTGCAGCTCGACCGCCCTTTTGTAAAAATCGAGGCCCATTAATGTAGGTTCGCCCCCCTGCCAAGAGAAGCCGGAGACGGGGAATGAAAGGACCAGATAGTCCTTGATGAGCTTTTCGAGGACGTGGTCGGCCATTCTTTGGGTGCCGGTGCCGATTTCGGGGGCGCGGTGCTTGTAGAAGCAGTACTTGCAATCGAGATTGCAGTCGGAGCCGGAGGGTTTTATAAGAAGCGTAAACGGCTGCATAGAATGATTATAGCAATTTTCAGCCGATTATTCCACGCCCTTGTCAATGATGGTATGACTCTGTGTATCTTATTAGTCTTGCTCGGCTGAGTAACTCCCCATCATTCTTCCCACAGCCAGTACTTCACCAGAAATCCAAGGTCAACACCATCTACCATACCATCACCACCGGGCGGCGCAACATCCGCCGATGGTGTCCCCGGCACGTCCTCCCACTGAGACGCCAAGATATCAAAATCCACAAAGTCAACGTCCCCATCCTCGTCTATATCCGCAGGATTGGGTATTGAGTAGTGATAACCCATATCCACCACCCCTGCGTCACCTACCTCGTCCGTACGGGTCGTGTATATCTCAAGTCCGAGGTTACTGGCCGTGTCGCTTCCCGCATCCACACACGGACTATCCACCCCCTGCCCCGCAGCAATCTGACCCAAGTAGTAATCCCCCAGCGGCCCAGTAACAAAGCACGGGTCTGAATTAATATTACCAGCGCCCGATATAACACCCTCCGTGCAAGTGTAAGTTACCAAATCAGTTCCCCCGACGTCATTTCCATCGTTGCCCCACACAATACAGTTCCTGATTTCAGTTGTTGCCGCGCCATAAACCGCATAACTACCATCGGGCCCGGAACCAGACCAGTTGTTATATATAGTGCAGTTTACAATCTCGTCACCGCCAGTTATCCCGGTACCTCCCGGCGGGCTCACCATCCCCGTCAAATCAACCATATTATTGACAACTAAGCAGTTAGTAATGGATGAACCGGACAAGGAAGCTATCCCACCGCCGTGGGCCGATAGATTCGGCGCGAATCCGGTACCGTGCAGCACCTGATTGCCGCTGACTGTGCTGTTACTAATCGTTACCACTCCATATATTCCTCCACCTAACCCTACCCCGCGCGAACCCGGCATATTTGCGGGACCGCCGTCGCCCCCCTTGGCTGTGTTCGCAACTATGGCACAGCCTTCAATATCCACTCCGGAACCACAGTATATACCACCTCCTCTCGCCACCCCCCCATCCGCTCCCTGTACCGGTTCCCCTGTCTCATAGTATACCCCACCTGAGCCACCCCAGGCTGAATTATCACCAATTATACAGCCAACAATCGTCAAGTTACTGCCCGAACTGCTATATATGCCTCCACCATAGCCATCTCCGCCAGACCCCAAGCCCCCCGTGCAGCCGCTCATAGGAGAGCACCACAGGCTATCGCCACCGCCCCCTCCCGCTGTATTATTGCTTATGCTGCACTCAATAATCATAGGATTACTGGCAGACTCGCAGTATATACCACCCCCGTAGGCATCCCGACCATGAGGATCCCCATTGGAACCACGGGCTTGGTTACTCGTGATAACGCAGTTCTCCATAGTCGGAGATGAACCTGTGCAGTAGATGCCGCCTCCCTTGCCCGGATTTCCGACTATCTTACCTCGCTTTATTGTAAGACCCGAAATGACACTGTCCGGCCCCTCCCCGCTGTGAAAGTAGAATCCTCTGCGACCGCTGACATTTTCGCAGTCAATCATCGTCGCGGCAACCACGCACGGGTCCTCCGGATTCGTACTTCGAACCGTTATCGCCTTGCCGCCAAAGTCTAGGTCCCGATTACCTGTGCCTGTGTAAGTACCAGGCTCTACAATTACCTCGTCGTCTGTCAGTGCCATATCTATCGCTGCTTGTATCGTTCCATATTCCGATGGAACATGCAACTGACCATCGGCATCCCAGACATGTAAAGTCACTCCAACGATCTGCGGGCTGTTCGCAGCATTCGCATCCGAAATCGTCAGATTGCAATCATATACGCCCCCGCCCAGACCGCTTATGTCTACGCTCAGATTAACATCATCTATCTCTCCCGTACTGCTGCCGGTGTCAGGCACGACTGTCAGCCATCCGCACACCTCCATGGCCTCCCAGTTCAACGTCCCGCCACCGCTGTTGCTTATGCTGAGTATCTGGTCGTTCGGATTTGCACCTCCCTCAACGCCCGAAAACTCAAACTTCGTCGCAGAAACCTCAATCAAGGGCCCAATCAAGACTAAATTTACATCGACAATCTGAGGGCTGTTCGAGGCATTAGTATCTGAAACCGTCAACTGGCAATTGTACGTACCGCCGGCAAGACCCGTTATATCCACACTCAGATTAACATCATCCACCTCACCCGTACTGCTGCCGCTGTTCGGCTCAACCGTCAGCCATCCGCACACCTCCATAATCTCCCAGTTCAATGTCCCTCCGCCGCTGTTGCTTATGCTCAGTATCTGGTCATTGGGATTCGGCCCCCCCTCTTCGGCGCTAAATGCAAAGTCCAGCGGAGAAACCTCCAAGAATGGCATTTCGCTATTGTACTCGTCTGCTCCCATATCAATCCGACCATTTATTATTCGCGGTTCACCATCGATGTCGGTCTCGTTTGGCTCGCCTGCGTAATTTAGGTCGCCGGCATCAACACAAGGCGAGCTGGGCCGCAAGTGATAGTCGCCGCCCGCCGCGTCGGCAAAGCATGGATCGGCGTCAATGTTACCAATCCCACCAAAACCGCCTCCAACATCGCTGTAAGAAACGGCAGCGCTGCCATATATCTGCGGTGAACTATCGGCGGTATTGCCCCATAGTATGCAATTACTGATTGTGCCATTACTATATACGCCGCCGCCAAGGCTTATCCCATCAACGCCCCCTCCCCAGGTGTCATCTCCCATATACCCCTTGAGTGCTTGATTGTTAACAACACTGCTGTTGATAATCGTGGCTGAACTGTCTGCACTGCCGTAAATCCCCGCGCCGCAGCCGTCTCCACCATCCCCTGCCGGATACGGGTTCCCGGCAGCAAAGAAACTGTTCCCACCATCGCCGCCTGACGCAGTGTTGCCCGCAACGATACAGTTTTTAATTATCGGATTACTGTTTGAGTCGCAATATACTCCCGCACCATAACCATTGCCGCCGTTGCCCGTCGGACCCGTTCTCCCATTGCCCCCCTCCGCCGAGTTATTGTTGATGGTGCAGTTAGCAATTACGGGGCTGCTGTTCGTGCTGCAGAATATTGCCCCGCCGTAGGCATGCCCGCCGTGAACGCTACCGGTACTGCCATAAACATGGTTATTACTAATAATGCAGTTTTTGATTGTTGGCGAAGAGCCGCTGCAATAAATACCTCCCCCCTTAGCGGCGCTACTACTGGTAATCTTACCCCTCTTTATCGTCAAACCGCTGACAATACTGTCCATACTCTCGCCACTGTGGAAATAGAATCCCCGGCGACCGTTCGCGTTCTGACAGTCAATCACCGTCGTCGCTACTACACACGGGTCCTCCGGATTGGTACTTCGAACCGTTATCGCCTTGCCCCCAAAGTCTATATTATAGTTGCCGGCGCCTGTGTAAGTATTAGGTTCTATAATTACCTCATCGCCTATCAGCGCCATATCTATCGCCGTTTGTATGGTTCCGTATTCCGATGGAACATGCAACTGACCGTCACTATCACCAACAATCAGATTCACCCCAACAATCTGCGGACTGTTAGCGGCATAAGGGTCGACAACCGTCAGATTGCAATCATATATACCTGAGCTAAGACCAGTTATGTCCACGCTCAAATTAACATCATCTATCTCCCCCGTACTGCTGCCCGAGTTCGGTTCCGCCGTCAGCCAGCCGCACCCCTCTGTAATCTCCCAGTTCAAAGTCCCGCCGCCGCTGTTGCTTATGCTTAGTATCTGGTCATCTGGATTTGCGCCGCCCTCATACGCTGTAAACTCAAACTGCGTCGGGGAAAGTTCGATCCTTATAGGCCCATCCATAACCAAGTTCACATCCACAACCTGCGGACTGTTGGGGGCCCCTGAACCCGTCACTGTCAATTGACAATTGTACGTGCCCTCAGCCAACTCGTTAATATCCACAATAACATTGGCATCGTCCACTTCACCTGATGAGCTTCCCGTGTTCGGCTCAACCGTTATCCAGTTGCAGTCCGGCGTTACCGTCCAGTCCATCGGCCCGTGACCGCTGTTCCAGATCGACACCGCCTGCGCAGCAGGATTCGCTCCCCCCTCGTTGCCCGTAAACTCTAAGTACCTCGGGCTTACCTCCAACACCTGCGGCCCGGCCAAAGCCGCCGAACCAAAACATAGAACCCCCGCTAAAACACTCAAAAAGCCCTTTTGCCACCGCATCATACTATCCTCCAGCTAAATAAATTAACCCTATCTCCGGATATATGCCAAGCGGGTGCGGGCCGAGGCAGCCTCTACTAACCAAAACCTTACCACAGCCCCCTGTCATCTGTCAAGAAAAAAATTTACCCCCCCCATAAATACCTGTTTTCAGCCGCTTTCGCCGTTTTTTATAATTTTTGGTGGGCTCCGATGGCGGGTTTTTGGGTTTCGGGGATTTTATTGCCCCAGAAGTCTCGGCCGCCATTGTTTTCTATGGGGATACCGGCGCCGATGCAGGGTGAGCCGGCCTGCAGCTTGTACTCGTGTAACAGGGCAAGCTTCGTAGGGTCGGTAAGTTTGGCCAGACCCGGTCTTACGACCCTTGGGTCGATTTGTCTGCCGACAATCTGGTCGCCGACTTTTTCCTGGCCGGTAGCTGCGGCCCATTCTTTTATGGTTCTGTGGCCGTCGAAGATAAGGTCGCGGTCATCGACGGGCCAGTAGACGTTGTATTCGAACCGCCCTCTTTTGGAGCCGCCTGCAATCAACTCTCCGGCAAAGATGAAGATGTTGTTGCGAATAAAGACGCCGGGCACATCGAGGCCGCCGAAGGCGATTGCAGCGCCTTTTTTGTTATATATAGTGTTGTTGTAGATTTGGCAGTCGGACATTCCGACGTCGGCGGCGAAGATGTCGATGCTGCTCATTCGGTTGTTTCTGGTGCCGTCGTTCTGGGTGATATTGTAGCGGACGATGTTGTCCTTATAAACCGGTGCGGTCGGATACTGGCAGAGAAAATACCCGGGCCCTTCGTTGTTGTATGAGAGGTTGTACTGGAGGATGGAATTTGTCAGGCCGCCATCGAGGTCGAAGCCCCCACCGTCGTGGCCCGGGCTTTTGTTGTCGTGTGCGATGCAGAACTGGATGGTGACTTTATTGGCGTTCCACGCCCAGATTCCGACCGGTCCGTTGCCTCTTCTGGGCATATCCCAGCCATTGTTAAATGCCTCGCAGAATTCGATTACGGCATTGGTGAGCTGGCCGACGACGATGCCGCTTCCGCTGTGGTTTGTGAGGTTGGTGGGGTCGCCGGGGTTGTTTTCGGCGAGGCAGTTGGCGATATAGATATCTTCGGACCATCTTTTTTGCGAGGCGCCTGCGCTGATTCCGTCCGCGCCATTTTCGTGGGCGTATACGTTAGTGACCCGTCCATTGTGGACGCCGCTTAAGCTCAGGCCGCTTTTTTGAAAACCGGTTACGTCGACGTGGTCAATTACAATCGTGTTACCGTCAGATATGTGAACGCCGGTTTTTGTATTTCCGGTTTTTCGTCCTGCGCCCGCGAAATTGATGTTCTTGACTATGAGATGGTCACAGTCGTTTGTGGTCAGAGCGCTGTTGTTTTCTCCGTTGATGACAGCTCGGCCTCTGCCATATGAAGTGACGGTGACCTTTTTGTCGCCTGTGCCGCTGTCGTTTTCGTCGAGTGTGATTGTGCCCGAAAAGGTCTTGCCGGCTTGGAAGAGGACACGGTCACCGGGCTTGAAATCGGTCTGGTTTACCTTTGCAATACTCTTGAAGGGCTGGGTCTGCGTGCCCGGCTTCGAGTCGTCGCCAGTGGGACTGACGTAGTAGTCTTTCGCAGAGGCGGATATGGTAAGCACACATACAATCGAGGCACACAGTGTGAATGAAACAGTTCTTGGTAACATAGTTTTTTCCTTTCTTATTATTGCAACGGGAACTGGTCGTTCATTTTGTTCAGCCACTGCTGCAGCTGGGTGTCGAGCTTTGCCATTATTATATTCTCATCGGCACGAATTGCAACGATTGGATTTAGCTGGTAGGGGTCTTTTTCGTTGTCGTAAAGCAGTCGTTTGGTAATTGTGCCGTCGGCTATGGCGTGAGCGATAACATCTGCGCTATAGGGCCCATCTGGCCCGTCGCTGTAGCGGTCGACTACGTAGGTATAGCGTTTCGTGACAAGACCGCGGAAGCCGGTGGTTCGCCAGTCAACACCTTTTTTGCGGAGGTCGACGCCCTGCTGGACCCAAATGCTGGCTGGTTGGCCCACGGCCATAACGTTGTCGGGATACTGGTAATATGCGATGAAAGCTGCGGAGGGTTTGTTCATCTTTTTGCCGAGCATAAGGTTTGAATAATCGGTGCCCTCTACGGTCTTGGGGATAGGCAGACGCATCAACCCCAAGAGAGTCGGCATAAAGTCGTAGCATGCGAACGGCATGCCTTCAGTTGCTGGTTTGATTCGGCCGGGCCAGCGAATAATAAAGGGTATGCCGATTGATTCTTCATGCCATGTGCTTTTGCCGAACCTTTCGTGTGAGCCCATCATGTCCCCATGGTCGGAGGTAAAGACGACGATGGTGTCATCGGCGATTTTTTCCTCGTCGAGAGTCTTGAGGAGGCGGGCGAAATTGTCGTCGCATGAGGTGACGGCAGCGAGATAAGGCATGAAGCTGGTGAGGTATTTTTCATTCGGGAGTTTTACATTCGGTCGCGGCGGCAGGTGCTTATTTAAGTACATTGCCTTGTATTTTTCGGGGGCGATGTACGGCCCGTGAGGTGGATTGTGGGAAACGAACAGGGCGAAAGGTTTGTCTTTTTGGCGGTTCTTAATGAAGTCGATAGCCACATCTGTTTCATGTTCGACCGACCACTGTTGGACCTGGATCTTTTGAGGCTTATCCTTCCAGTAGTTCGGCTTGAAATGCTCATGGTCGGTGTTGTAGGCATACCAGAAGTCAAATCCGTGTCGGCGAGGGCCCGGCGGAGTCCAGCCGTCCCAGGGGTCATCCGGCTCATCGGGCGGATTCTCATATTTATTCCTGGAGGGCATTTCGAGATGCCATTTGCCAATATAGCCCGTTTCATAGCCGTTGGTTTTTAGGACGTCACCGATGCAAATCTCCTTTTCACTCAGTTCCTGGTTGAGGCCAGGCTGGCAGTTTGAGACCGTGCCGATGGATATTGAATGTCGGCCGGTCATAAGCATCGCCCTGAACGGCGTGCATATGGGATTTGAGCTGATGGCGTTGGTGAAGACCATTGATTCGGCGGCGAATTTGTCAAGGTTGGGGGTAATTACAGGGTCCTCGCTCATAAAGCCCAAAGCGTGCTTCCGCATCTGGTCGGGGAAGACAAAAAGCAGATTCGGTTTTTTGCCCGGGCTGGCCATGCCATAAGTGAGCTTCGAAATGGTCAAGGCTGCTGCACCAAGACCAATTTTTTTCAGAAAGGCGCGTCTGTTCATTTGTGCGCTCATTATTCTCTCATCATTCTGTGTTTTTGCAGCCATTTTTGCACCCACTGTCTTGCTTGGGCGGCGGTTTGCAGATTTCCTTCCAACTGGGCGATATACATCTCCTGTGCCAACTGTCCGAGTGCCGGTCCCGGCACGGCGCCTAATCGCATCAGTTCGTGGCCGTCAAGAAGCGGTTTGGGTTTCAATTCGATGTCACCCAAGGCCTTTATTCTCCTTCGAAGTCTCGTTAATGGAGCGATGGTTTTGCGCTGGGCCTTTTGAATTGCTCTTTGCATTTCATACAGGTCGCGAAAATACGGCTGGGCGAGTGTCAATTTAAGTTCGGCCAGGGACATTTTATCTTCGAGTAGCTTACCCCTGTTAGCCAGCAGGAATTTTATATGCTTTGTCTGGTTGCGGCTTAGTTTCAGGACACTGTATTTTTCGAGCGCGAATTCAGTCGGACATCCGGCGAACAGGCATGCCAGCGCCAGCGGAAAATCAACCTTTTTAGGCAGTTGGTTTAGTACCTTAATTGCCAAGTTCATTTTTTTTCTGTCAAGGCGAGGGAAGACTGTTTCCGCCAAATTGCT
>CP070715.1:1947681-1951792 GCA_020350405.1 Planctomycetota bacterium | reverse complement strand
TTGGAAGACATTTTGTTTCTCCTTAACCTTGGTTAAAACTTGCAAATCAAGAACTTATTTTGCGTCGGCGAAAACAACACACCTAACCATCATTTTGCGTTCCGGATTTAACGCTTCGTATGTTAATGAATTTTGTGATGGTTCGCAACCGAAATTTCCGCAGTCCAACCTTGTTTGTAGCACTGGCGTTCGCAGGCCCTGCCGCGTTGATTTGGCGCTTGACAAGCCGGTCGTTTGGGGCAAAATAGCCCTTTCGTCAATCGGCTTAGCTATATTGCAATTTTTGCTTGCAGACGCTCGTTAGCCGCCGGATAAGGGACTTATCATATAATGGACCAGAGGAACTAAATAAATGAGAAGAGAAAAAACCAGGAGGCAATTTCTCAAATTAGTCGGTGCAGGGACGGCTGCATCGCTGGCGGGCGTAAGTGGCTGTTCGCGGACACATGGCCAACATAGCCATCAGAGCGAACCAGGATCCAAAAGACTCTTTCATTTGGGTCTGGCTTCATACACTTTTAGGAAATTCAGCCTTGACCAAACTCTGACGATGACCCGGCGGCTCGGATTAAAATACATTGCTCTTAAGAGCTTTCACCTGCCCTTGGAAAGCACTAAGGCAGAAATCAAAACAGTGGCGGCGAAAGTTAAAAGTGCCGAACTGAAGCTATATGGCGGCGGAGTAATCTATATGAATAGTGACGCTGAAGTCCACCGCGCCTTTGATTATGCAAAGGCGGCCGGTATGCAGGTAATCATTGGCGTACCAAAGCCGCAGTTGCTGGAACTGGTTAGCAAAAAAGTTGCCCAGTACGATATCAAGGTTGCCATCCATAATCATGGGCCCGGAGACATGGTTTATCCTACGCCCCAGAGTGCTTATGACAGAATAAAAGACTTGGACAAACGAGTCGGCCTCTGTATCGACGTAGGCCACACGCAGCGAGCCGGTGTGGACCCCTCTGAGTCGGCGCAGAAGCATGCAGACCGCCTGCTGGATGTGCACATAAGGGATGTCTCTGAGGCAGCGGCTCAGGGAACAACTGTTGAAATCGGACGGGGGGTAATCGATATACCAAGGTTCATCAGGACCCTGCAAAATATCAGATACACGGGCATTTTGTCGTTTGAATTTGAAAAGGATGAGCCAGACCCTCTGCCGGGCCTGGCCGAATCAGTGGGCTACATCAGAGGAGTGCTTGCCGCTGTCTAAGTTAAAGCTCAATCTTTTATAGAGCAATATGGTCAGTTAGCGAAACAAGATAGAGGTTTAAAAATGAATAGAAGAATCTTATTGACAAGTCTGTTAATAACCGCGGCCTTGGCATTACCGCTTGCCGCTGAAGGCGAAAACAATGTCTTTCGGATTGGAATGATTGGTCTTGACACATCGCACGTAATTGCCTTCACCCGCGACATCCATAACCCGGCCAACAACTATGGTTGCAGGGTGGTTGTCGGCTATCCCGGCGGCTCGCCCGACATCGAGGCCTCCGCGAGCCGCGTCGAGGGATACACCAGACAGCTGCGCGATGAATTCGGTGTCGAGATAACAGACAGCATCGAAGAGTTGTGCGAGAAGGTCGATGGCGTAATGCTGATGAGTGTCGACGGCCGGCCGCACCTTGAACAAATCAAGCCGGTCATCGCCGCGAGAAAACCCGTCTACATCGACAAGCCTATGGCCGGCAATCTTGCCGACGTAATTGAGATATTCCGCCTGGCTAGGCAAAACAACGTCCCCTGCTGGTCGAGTTCGTCACTGCGGTATTGTCCCAGCATTATTGGAATGAGCAGCAATGACCAAGTCGGTGAGGTGCTCGGTTGCGACGCGTTCAGTCCCTGCTACCTCGAGGAACATCATCCCGACTTGTACTGGTACGGTGTGCACGGCGTAGAAACACTTTACACCATAATGGGCCCCGGATGCGATACAGTTCGCCGCCTGCACACCAAAGACACCGAATTCGTCATCGGCCTTTGGAAAGACGGGCGGATAGGCACGTTTAGGGGCCTTCGTAGCGGCAAAAAAGACTACGGAGCGCTCGTGTACGGCACAAAGGGAATTGTTCCAAGTGGCAGATTCACCGGCTACGGCCCACTCGTGGAAAAAATCATAAAATTCTTCAAGACCGGCAAAGTGCCCGTGCCCCCCGAAGAAACCATTGAGATTTTCGCCTTTATGACCGCCGCCGATGAGTCGAAGGCCAGAGGTGGAGCGCCCGTTTCCATCGAATCGGTCATTGAAAAAGCCAAAAATAAATGCAGCAGGAAAGGAACTAACATGAAATTCACTGGAGCCGAAGGCGAAGTGAAGCTTATGACCTTGGACCCCGGCCATTTTCACGCGGCGCTCGTTCAGAAGACGATGTACGACCAGGTCTCACCAACAGTGCACGTGTACGCTCCCGCCGGACCCGATGTTGCGGACCATCTAAAGCGCATCGAGGGCTTTAATAACAGGCCGGAAAATCCGACCAACTGGCAGCAGGAGGTTTACACCGGCGACGATTTTCTTGAAAAGATGCTTGAGGAAAAACCGGGCAACGTGGTTGTGCTGTCCGGTAACAACAAGAAAAAGGCCCAGTACATCAACGCTTGTGTCCGGGCTGGACTAAACGTCTTGGCCGATAAACCAATGTGCATCGATAGCGACGGCTTCGAGCTTCTCCAGGAGGCCTTCGAATTGGCACAGGAAAACGGCGTATTACTTTACGATATTATGACGGAACGCTCTGAGATAACAACGATTTTGCAGAAAGTGCTGGTGCAGAATGAAGATGTTTTCGGCCGGCTCAAAAAAGGCTCCGTAGATGACCCCTCGGTCGTCAAAGAAAGCGTCCATCACTTTTTCAAGTACGTCGCGGGAAATCCAATCAAGCGGCCCCCCTGGTATTTCGACACCACCCAGCAGGGTGAGGGAATCGTAGATGTTACAACTCATCTGCTGGATTTGGTGATGTGGGAGAGCCTCCCGGGCGAGGTTATTGATTACCATAAAGATATCGAGATAAAAAAGGCCATGCGCTGGCCGACCGAAGTTTCTCCAGAACAATTCAAAAAGGTGACAAGACTCGATGACTTCCCTGATTTTCTAAAGCGCAATTTGAACGACAAAGGTCTCCTGCCGTGCTACGCCAATGGCGAAGTAATTCTTACCCTCAAGGGTATTTACGCAAAAACGTCGGTGAAATGGAATTTCCAGGCCCCGGAAGGTGCGGGCGATACTCACTATTCGATTATGAAAGGCACCAAAGCGAACATAATCATACGTCAGGGCAAAGGACAAAACTATCGGCCACAGTTGTACGTCGAGCCGGCTGCAGGTGCGAGCAAGCAAGAGTTGCACAATACATTGAAGAGTACAGTCACCAAACTGCAAAGTGAATATCCCGGTCTGGAGCTTGAGCGCGAAGGTGACATCTGGCGTGTCCTGATACCCGACAAGTGTCGAGTCGGCCACGAAGCGCATTTTCGACAGGTTACCGAAAGGTACTTGAAATACCTCGTTGATGGCAAGCTGCCCGACTGGGAAGTACCGAACATGATAGCCAAGTATCAAGCTACAACCGAAGCCTTGGAACTCGCCGGTGCGGAAAGCTGCAGTCCGAAACGGAAGGTCGAGTTTGTCCCGCGCGATAACAAAATTGACGTGCTGATTGGGGGCCAGCCTTTTACAAGTTACCTGTACGGCGATGACCTGACCAAGCCGGTCCTCTTCCCTGTTCATACACCGTCCGGCATCGTTGTCAATCGCGGCTACCCGCTGGCTCCGGCCGAACACGAGAGTACGGACCATCCGCATCATGTTGGCATTTTCTTTACTTACGACCGCGTCAACGACGACGGCTTCTGGAACAACACCACCTCACCGCCGCAAATCAAGCACATAAAAGTGACTGAGATGACAGCCGGCACCGGCGAAGGGAAGCTTTCAACCCTCGCCAATTGGGTGGGTAAGAGCGGCCAGGTACTGCTACAGGAAAACAGAAGTATGGTCTTTCGCGCCAGCGAGAATGAAAACGCCATTGATTTTAGCATAGACCTTACAGCTCAGGACACAGAGGTCGTATTTGAAGATACCAAGGAAGGTATGTTTGCTATTCGGCTT
>CP070715.1:1943931-1947581 GCA_020350405.1 Planctomycetota bacterium | reverse complement strand
TAGGGAAAGTGGGGGTCAGGCTTGAAAGAGCACGAAAGTACGTTGTTTTTTGAGCCGGGTAATTATGCAGAGAAGGCCGAAGTGCTGCCGATATATCTTAGGTCCTAATGGTGGACAAGTAGTCTGTGACGCTTAAAGAACGGATTTTTATCGGACCTGAAAGTCAATTTGTAGCGT
The DNA here is from genome assembly GCA_020350405.1 of Planctomycetota bacterium. Classification (GTDB taxonomy): domain Bacteria; phylum Planctomycetota; class Phycisphaerae; order Sedimentisphaerales; family Anaerobacaceae. Next base: position 1,947,404 of record CP070715.1, on the reverse strand, counting down.
GCGGCCCGTTGGAGGTTATAAACGGCGGATGACAAGATAGATAATAGGCAAGGTTTCCGGCGTGCTGAAAGAGGGCAAATCATACAAGGTGGCGGGTGGGTGTCTGGCTATTGCGGTAGTCTTAGTTGTTTTTTGCAGTTGTGTTAGTTTCGATATCGGGGACTGGCCGAGCAGGTTCGCGTGGCCGCATAACGAGCCGGCGGAGAACTGGTGTGGCTCAATCGGGGCTTTTCTTGCGTATTATCTGATGTACTATGTAGGACCGGGGATTTTTATAATATTGGTATCGGCGGCTTGTTTTTTCGTGGCACGGCTTGCGGGCTGGGCTATAAGCCAACCTGTTTTTCGTGGGATAGGCCTGGGATTACTTACCGTTGCGGCGTCGAGTAGTTTTTATTGTCTCTGGCCCCAAGGGGTCTATAACTTTCCGGTTGGGTCGGGAGGCGTTCTTGGGATTGCGGCGGCGGAGTTTCTCCGGAGCCATTTTGCCTGGCTGGGCACCTTCATACTGATTGCAACCACCTGGATTGTCGGGATGGCGCTATTAGCGGACACGTTTTTGCTGATGATTTTAGGCTGGTCGAGCTTTGTGCTTAGAAAGACTTTGGGTGTGGCGGCACCAGCGTGGTCAGCGGCAAGGCGGCGGTCAGAAGTTTTGGGCGAGATATGGCAGAAATTAAGCGCGAGGCAGAAGCCGCTATTGGCAAGGGCGGCCTTGCGCTTCAAAAGCGACGCCGAGCCTGAAGACCGAGAGCTGGTTGACGGTGTAGATGAACTTACTGAGGTGGCGGAAAGACCTGGGCAACTGAAACTCATAACGCCGCAGGTGCATAAGGAGAGGCCCTTTGTGCCGCCGAGCTATGAGGATTACGCGCTGCCGCCTTTGGAGCTGCTGGCTGAGCCGGAGTATAGTTTTGCCGCGGTACAGAGCAAGGTTGTGAAGGCAAAGGCGAGCGCGCTGGAGAGGCTTTTGAGTGAGTTTAGTATTAACGCGTGTGTGGTTTCGGCGGATACGGGGCCTGTTGTTACGATGTTTGAGCTGGAGCTTGCCGCCGGCGTTAAGGTGAGCCAGATATCCGCACTTGCGAACGATATGGCGCGGGCACTCGGCGCCGGGGCGGTCCGCGTGGTGGCGCCTTTGCCGGGCAAGCACACGATAGGTATCGAGGTTCCGAACAGCGAGAAGGAGAAGGTCCGGATGAAGGACATGATGCAGCTTGCTGGCAGCAAGCCGAGAGGGATGGCGATACCGTTGTTTTTGGGCAAGGATTCGTCGGGTGAGGCGCTGGTTTCGGATTTAACGACGATGCCGCATCTGCTAATTGCGGGGACGACGGGTTCGGGCAAGAGCGTGTGTATCAACAGTGTTATTACGGGGATACTGCTGACGAGAAGGCCGGATGAAGTAAAGATGATTTTGATTGACCCGAAGATGGTTGAGATGACGGCGTTTAATATGATTCCGCACCTTATGTGCCCCATAGTAACGGAGACGCAGCGGGCCGTTCAGATACTCGAGTGGGCGACGGTAAAGATGGACGAGCGGTATGCGCTTTTTTCGGAGGCGCGGGTAAAAAATATTGCGGAGTACAACAGGCTTGGCGGCGAGGAGATTATCGCGAGGCTTGCACCGGGTAGTGAAGAGGAGGAGGCGCAGATACCAAAGAAACTGCCTTATATTGTGATAGTGATAGATGAGTTGGCCGACTTGATGATGACTGCGCCGAAAGAGATAGAAGCTTATGTCGTGCGGCTGGCGCAGAAGAGCCGTGCGATTGGTATACACATTGTTCTGGCGACGCAGCGGCCGCAGGCGACGGTTGTGACGGGTTTGATAAAGTCCAACATGCCGACTAGGATAGGCTTCCGTGTTGCGGCGCGGCTGGACAGTCGTATTGTTCTGGACCAGAACGGGGCGGAGGTGCTGCTTGGTCAGGGGGACATGCTGTTTCTGAAGCCCGGCACGAGTGACCTGATTCGTGCTCAGGGGACGTTTGTTGACGAGACGGAGGTGCGACGGATTGTCAAGCACCTGAAGGAAATTGCCGAGCCGCAGTTCCATCCGGAGCTTACGCAGCTCAATCGGATAGATACCGCTGAGATGACGAGGGATGAGCTTTTTGACGAGGCGGTGCGGATTGTTTTGGAGACGCAGCGGGGCAGTGTCTCGTTATTGCAACGGCGGCTTAACGTCGGTTATGCGCGAGCTTCGCGGATTATCGAGATGATGGCGGCATCAGGTATCCTCGGTGAATATAAGGGCAGCCAGGCGAGGGAGGTGATGATGACGCTGAAGGAGTATGAAAAGATTCGCGAGCAGATGGAGCAGGATGCGGAGGCCGGGTATAAAGATTTGAGTGAGGATTCATCTGAGCCGAGCTATGTTAGCGAGGGGCAGCGGGGGTATGTGTCGGTTGATAAGCAGACGGATTAATTCACATTCTATAGTATCTCGATAACAGGTCAGAGGATTGGTGGTTCCGGTATTTCCAGAGCGTCGGCAGTCTGGGGGGGGTGCTTTTGGGGCTAACGGGAATTTGTTATTGTGCCGCCTGCGACGATATAATCGTCCGTGTTATATAAGACGAGCTTTTGGCCGGGGCAGGGTGCAAATTGAGGCTCCTCGAACTGGACCGTCATCTCATCTTCGTTTGACGCAACCACCCTGCAGGGAGATAAATCTCCATACGAGCGAATCTTACCGAACAGCAGCTTATCCGTAATCAGTTCTTCGGGCACAAGAACATTTATCTGATTTGCCTTGATAGTTCGGAAGCTCACTTGGTCTCTGGTGCCAAGCGCAATGGTGTTTGTTCGGGCGTTTATTTTGCCGACATAGAGGGGCTTGCCGCCGGCAAAGCCGATACCTTTTCTCTGCCCGAGTGTGTAATTTGCAATTCCTTTGTGTGTGGTAATCTTGTTACCCTGCATATCGGTTATGTCGCCGTGTTGATTAGCTTCCGGTGCAGACAAAGCCGCTCGATAGTCGCCTTGTCCGGCGAAACACAATTCCATACTCTCAGGTTTATCAGCGACGGTCAGGTTCAGTTGAGCGGCGATTGAGCGGACATGATTTTTTGTTAATTCGCCCAAAGGAAGGACGAGCCTTTCGAGCCTTTCTCTGGCAATGCCATAAAGAAAATAACTCTGGTCCTTGGCTTTGTCCTTTGCCCGGCCAAGCCGTGTGTGGCTGCCGTTTTTCGAGACCTTAGCGTAATGGCCTGTGGCCAGGTGGACTATGCCGAATTCGGTCTGGAGAAAGTCCCAGAGAAGTGAGAATTTCAGAAGTCTATTGCATTCGACACAAGGATTTGGAGTTTGTCCGTTTTCGTAGGACTGATGGAACTGCATTACTATAAGTTGTTCGAAGGGTTCTGTAACATCAACAAAGTAATGCGGTATACTGAGCTGGTTGCAGACGAGTGGGGCGTCGGTGCCGCAGCAGCCGGGACTGCTTACGCCGGACGATATGG
>CP070715.1:1930524-1943831 GCA_020350405.1 Planctomycetota bacterium | reverse complement strand
GCAAGGGGGGTATTTCGATTGGTAATTTGCGTTCGTGGGCCAGGTCCTTCGACTGCGCGGCGCTGCGCACCGCACCGCTCAGGATGACAGAGGAAGATTGCGGGGAAGGGTTTTTGGGGGTAAACTGGCAGGAGGCAGAAGGTTAGGGTAAGGAAAATGTTGTTTGGGAGATGTTGGTAGTGGTAAGAGTAATCGTTAATCCTTATAGAGCTAAAGGCTTGAAGGCCTGGAAAGAGGTAAAGAAGAGGATAGACGAGTGCGGGATAGAATGTGATTTTGTAATGACGGGGGAGCAAGCAGCCGGGGAGCTGGCGAAGAAGGCGCGGGAAGAGGGGGTGGAGAGGATTTTTGTTGTCGGCGGCGACGGGACTATAAACGAAGTGGTAAACGGCGTGGATGCGAAAGGGATTGTCTTAGGTATAATCCCCGCGGGGAGGGGAAATGATTTTGCGAAGATGTTAGGGATTGAGAGCGTTGAGGACGGAATCTCGTCGCTGTCAGGCGGTCATACAAAATCGGTGGATGTGGGGTTGGCAAACGACAGATATTTTGTCAATAATTTGGGTGTCGGGGCGGTGGCCCGCGCGGTGGGTATATGTAACAGATTAAGAAAGATTACCGGTCGGCCGGGTTACTTGGTCGGTGCGCTGTCGGCTCTTTTTGAATGTCGGCCTTTTGACGTGGAAGTAGAATCCAGAGATTTTAGATTTTCGGGCGAAGCTTTGGGGATAGCCGTAGGTAATGGGAGGTTTCACGGGGGTCTTTTTGCTCTTACGCCGGAAGCGGAGATAGATGATGGTCTTTTAGATGTGTGTGTAATTGGAAAAATCGGGCGGGTAAAAGGGGTCCTAAGTATACCGAGGGCCATTAGAGGGACGCATACGTTTTTGAAAGAAGCAGAGACGTTCAGGACGGATTGTCTGCGTATCCATTCGGAGACGGCCTTTTCTGTTCATTTTGACGGAGAACTTGCCGCGGGGCGTTTGAATAAATTGGAGGTGAAGGTATTGAATAAGCAGTTGGAGGTCTGTGTTGCTGCAAAGATGATTAGTGGTGGTTGATGATGGATAGTTTTGGCGGGCCTTTGCGCCATCGGCCAGCCTTTCCCATCTCGACGCCGACATCGAACAAACGGCTCATTTCGTCGGGACCGAGTTTCTGCTCGCCGGCGACGACATAATCATCGGGGATGCTTACATATTTGAAATCGACGTTGTCGCGTTTGGCGACGCTGTAGAGGCGGTAAATGTCGCCCCAGGAGTGTGTCTTCATCAGTGTGGAAAAGGAATGTCTGATGATTTTTAGTGTATTGCGTGGGACTTGCCGGGGCCTGGTGGCCAGTTTGCCGTTTGCTATGACGTAGAGGGTGTAGGCGTTTTCCGAGGTCAACATTTGCGACATGAGCTCTTCGGAAACGGGGAGGGAGCCGTAGCCGAATACCTCTGTCATTGTGCCGCCATCGACGTGCATCTCGTCATAGGTCTTTCCATCGATTTCGACGTCAAAATAGACGGGAGGGAAGGCACCGGGAATCGAGCCGGAGGCGAGCATTACTTTGCGGAACATATTCAGGGCATCGGGATGGCCGCTGGCGGCGATGGCGCCCATGTCCCAAGCGACAAAGCGTTCTGCATCGAGATTAGTAGTTCCTATGTACAAACGTCTGCCTTTAGCGTGCTCCTTTGCGACGGCTTCGAGCAGGTGTTGGTCTACGTGCTGCTCAATCAACCGCTCCGAAGGCGAAGCGTCTGCAAATGATTCGTTCCAAGGCCAGGGGAAGAGGCCCAAGATACCCTGAACACCCAATACGTCCTTGGTTGCAACGGTGGTTGAGAGGTGCTTCAATGTCTGGTCGTATTCAGGGCCAAGGAAGGCAAAAGGCGCGATGAGAGCACCAGTACTGATGCCCGTTACAAGCTTGAATTTCGGGCGGGTGCCGGCCTGAGTCCACCCGCAAAGGACGCCGGCACCAAATGTTCCGTTGACCCCGCCGCCTGAGATAGCGAGAAAGGCGCAGTCTGAACAATGAAGGGACTGGGGTGTGAAACTGGGCTGATAGTCGATATCCCAGGAGCGAATGTCGGGCATGCCAGTTATTGCGGCATCGGTCATTCGTGAGAGGGGCACGGGATTTCGGTGGAGACTGCAGCCAACAACAGCCAAGAGGATAAGAGCTGTCGGCACGAGCAAAGCACTTACACGGGTCAGTTTCATACTATAGTTACCATTCTTGCTTCTGTTATTATCGGCTTTCCTTGACCTTTGAGATTAGCCGGAAGCCGTTGTCAACAGGGCCGTCAAAGGCGGAAATGCCCGTGACGAATACTACCATGAGGGTTATCTCAACAGTGATGAAGGATGTCAAGGAAAATTTGAAAGGAAAGATGATGTGCGATGGGTTATTATTGGTTAGTAGGGGCGGGTGGTGAGGGAATAGTCGTTGGTATTCAGGCGGGGAGGATGAGTATGGAGCGGATTTTTTTGCGGTGGCGTCGGATGAGGTAGGCGATGAAGTCGCCGGTGATGCGGTCGGCGGTGTTGGTACCTTTGGTGACGATTCTGGCCAGAAGGATTTTAGTGGCGGGGTCCCATTCGAGGTTGATAGCACCGGGGATGTCGGGGTCTGTGCTGTGGAGCTTTGCCCAGCCGGGGCTTCGGCCGGGGGTCTTCTGACGCAAGACGGTGAGATTGTACTTTTCGAGACGGGTGTCGTTTGCGAGGGCTTCGCGGAGGCTGCCGCCGCGATAGCACGTTACTTGAATGACACTCTGCATCGTCTTAGCTCCTTTTGTGTTTCGTTTTGGAGACGACCAGCGCAGAAATAGTACTAACCTAATCCAGTAATGTCAAGAAAAACAAGAAAAGGGGTGAGGCGTCTTAGTTTAAAACGGCGACTGGATCTGCGGGTTCCCTGCTGTTTTCTCGTGTTAATAGGTTAATATGTCAAGCCGGGAAGACTTTTGTGGCGCAGGGCCCCTTTTTGCCCTCGCCAATCTCGAACTTGACCTTCTGCCCTTCCTGAAGGGTGGCGTATCCTGTAGTCATGATTTCGGAGTGGTGTACAAAGAGGTCGTCGCCTTCTTCGTCCGGTGTTATAAAGCCAAAGCCCTTCTTTTCGTTAAACCATTTAACTGTACCTGTGCTCACTGTTTGCTCCTGCGGCCCTTAGAGCGGCCGTAAATTAGTTGCGTGTCTCTCACATTCTGTAATGAGGATACTCCTGAGAGACGAGAGAATATACTCATGAACGGCGGTATTATAACATGAGGGGGAAAGGTTTCAAGGGAAAATAAATAAAAATTGTTGGTATGTGAGGAGGGGTGAGATTCGTCACTTGAGGGAGGCGTGGGGGTGCACTTGCTGGCCGGAAGGCAGCCGGTTGGGGGGTGGAGGAAGATTAAAAGTTAAGGCGGAAAGTGTAAAAGCCACAGTGGAAAATCTAAAGTTGTTGGCAGGGTAAAGGCGGGGTAAATGCGTAGATGAGTAAATGCGTTATCGGAAGTTGGAAAGCTGATTGCGCGGTGCTGCCGGAGGCGGCGACGAGGAGACATAAAGTGGTACGCCGGAGGCGTGCAGAGAAAACAGTATCCGAGCAGGAGGCAGCACAAGCAAGTGCTAAGGCAGAGAAAAAACATTTTTTCCGGGGGAAAAAGGGGTTGATTGTGGGTATGGGGGTATGAATGGGTTTTTTGTTGACATATTCGGTCAAGAGGATATACTGGTGATTGGTTTAAGGAGGAATTTAGAAAAGACGTATCATCGATTCGCACCCATTTCCCCCACGTAAAATCCACATTTAAACACCGCAGGGAGGTGGTGAGGGCGAGAAACGGAGGTAGATATGGATACGCAAATAGGGCTAAAAACAGCCATGGTAGTGGTGGTTTTGGTGTGTGTGTTCTGCTCGGGAGCCTTTGGGCAGCCGTGGGATGGGAATGGAGCTGAGGGCGACCCGTACCAGATATGGACGGCGGCGGATATGCAGGCGATAGGGGCGGATGCGAATTACTGGGATGCGCATTTTGAGCTGATGGCGGATATTGACCTGTCGGCGTATACGGGGACGAGTTTCAATATCATTGGTTCGAATCCGTATTGGCCTACTGAGGGGACGGCTTTCACAGGTGTGTTCGATGGGAACGGTCATACGATTTCAAACTTTACCTACACTTCCACAGGGAAAGATTACGTAGGAGTTTTCGGTTACGTGGGCGGGGGCGGAGAAATAAGAAGTCTGGGGCTGATAAGCTCAGACGTTAGTGGTAGGAATCAAACGGGTGCGTTAGTGGGGACGGGTGGGACTATTACGGACTGCCATGTCGAAGGCGGTCTGATTGTGGGAGGGGATGAGGTGGGTGGGTTGGTGGGGAGCTACGGCACAATCACTGACTGCTATACCGAGGCGGTGAGCGTTTCGGGCAATTCGAAGGTCGGCGGGTTGGTGGGGCACAATGGTGATGCGAAAATCACCAACTGCTATTCGGCCGGCAGCGTTACAGGAGTTGAGCGAGTCGGCGGGCTGGTGGGACTGGGCGGGAGAATCTACAACTGCTATGCGAGCGGAAGCGTTTCGGGAGTTAACTGGGTCGGTGGTCTGGTGGGAGTTGGTTCTGCAGTTATGAACTGCTATTCGACGGGCATCGTTATAGGCGATAGTAATGTTGGCGGGCTGGTGGGATATACGTCGAGTATAGCTGTCGGCTCATTCTGGGACATCCAAACGAGCGGGCAGACAACAAGCGCCAGCGGGACGGGGTTGACGACTGCGGAGATGAAGGATGCGAACACATATCGATACTGGGGCTGCGAGCCTGGCTGGACGCACAACGCGGGTGTTGATTACCCAAGGCTTTGGTGGGAGAATTTGCCGGGAGAGGTGCTTGACGCGGAGCTGAGCGATTTTGTAGGCGGGGGCGGAACCGAGAGCGACCCATACCTGATTTATACGGGTGAAGAGCTTAATGCCATTGGTTTGTTTTGGTGTGAGTGGCACAAGGACTTTCGGCTGATGGCTGATATTGACCTTTCGGCTTATACGGGAACGAGTTTCAATATCATTGGGGCAGATTGGGAGCATCCGTTTACCGGGGTATTTGACGGGAGCGGGCATACGATTTCGAACTTTAGCTACACCGCAACGGGACAAAATAACATCGGTTTGTTTGGATACGTGCGCGAAAAGGATGCGCTGATAAAGGACCTGGGCCTTGTCAATCCTAATGTCTCGGTCGTTCCGAGCGACAAGTGGACCGCGTCGAACATAGGCTCGCTTGCGGGGACGGTAACGGGGGGCGCGGCTGGTTCGACGATAACTGAAGGTGGGAGGATATCCGGCTGTTATGTTGAAGGCGGCAGCGTTTCAGGAAGAAGCGTGGTTGGGGGACTCGTGGGAGAGGCAAGCAGAGGAACGGTTGCCAATTGTTATTCGACGGCGACCGTTTCGGCAACTGGGTACACGGCTGGAGGGCTGGTGGGAGGAAGTGAAGCGAAGATCAGCAACTGCTATTCAAGCAGCAACGTTTCCGGCACCAGTTACATCGGCGGGCTGGTGGGGAATAATTACAGCGGGCATTCTACCGCGAGCCATAAGGGCGGAACGATCATGAGCTGCTATGCGAGAGGCAGTGTCTCAGGGACAACAGCGGTCGGCGGCCTGGTTGGACGAAACAGGGCAGCGGAGGTATCCAACAGCTATTCAACAGGCGGCGTTTCCGGCACCACAGAAGTTGGCGGATTGGTAGGCTCGATTGAGGAGAGTACGGTTACGGATTCCTTCTGGGATAAACAAAGCAGCGGGCAAAGTACCAGTTCTGGTGGGACGGGCCTGACAACGGCGGAAATGCAGGATATTAATACCTTTCTTGCGGCCGGATGGGATTTTGTTGGCGAATACGGAAATGGGCCGAGCGACGAGTGGGCAGAGCCGGAGGCGCCAGGCTATATGATTCTGTGGTGGCAATTAGACCCTCTGCCACCGTTACCCACATTTTCGGGTGGTACGGGGACAGAAAGCGAACCCTATCTGATCTCAAACGGTATTGACCTGAATCGAATTGGTCACAATCCAAGGTTGATGGAAAGGCATTTTAGGTTAATCAATGATATCAATGTGAGCGGGTTGAACATCTGGAGCATTGGGAGCAGTAAAGCATTTCCATTCGCCGGCGTCTTTGAGGGGAACGGGCATGAGATTTCCAACTTTAGTTGGGACTCGAATGGTATAGATTACATAGGACTTTTCAGCTACGTTAACGGACAAGATGCAGAAATAAAGGACCTGGGGCTGATAGAGCCCAATATTGCTGCGGGGACAGGCACTCTTGTCGGTTCGCTGGTTGGGCAGATAGACAGAGGAACAATAACAAACTGTTACGCTGAGGGTGGCAGCGTTTCGGGGCATGCTTATGTCGGCGGGCTGGTGGGATTGATTTCTGGGGGGAGCGTTTCAAATTGCCATGCTGGGGGTTGCAACGTTTCTGGAAGTACTAATGTGGGCGGGCTGGTGGGAAAGAATAGTGGTACGATTGCCAACTGCGATGCGGTAGGGAGCGTTACGGGGACGGGGTCGAATATCGGTGGCTTGGTGGGAGCAAATGGAGGCACAGTTACCGACTGCTATTCAGAAGGCAGCGTTTCAGGAGGCGACCGTGTTGGCGGGCTGGTGGGAGGCGGCGGTGCGATTATCAACTGCCACTCCACGGCGGTCGTGGGAGGAAATAATTGGGTCGGTGGGCTGGCAGGCAATGCTAGTCTCACTTCCAACTGCTGGGCGAGCGGAGAAGTTACGGCAGAAAATCATGTCGGCGGGCTGCTGGGAGGCAAAGGCAACGGAACGGTTACGAACTGCTATTCCAAAGGAGACGTTACCGGAGGGGAGGATGTCGGCGGTCTGGTGGGATATAATTACGACAGAGAAGCATTCATCAGCAACTGCTATTCGACAGGGAGCGCTTCAGGAGCAACGGACGTAGGTGGATTAGTGGGGGAGAATCATAAGGGCGCAATCATTGATAACTGCTATGCTCATGGAGACGCTGCAGGAGTACTGAGTGTCGGGGGATTGGTGGGAAAAAACTCAACTTATATAGACACATTGACTGGTGAGCGTTATTACGGCACAATCACACACTGCTATTCGGTCGGGGCTGTTACAGCGTTTGTTGGAGATACGGATATCGGGGGGCTGGTTGGGCTCAATGATGGGCAGGCCACAGGTTCGTTGTGGGATGCAGAGACGAGCGGCCGAAGCAACATGTGTGGTAGTCAAGGTGCTGAAGGGAGTGGCTGCGACGATGGCAATGGCAAGACGACGGCGGAGATGCAGACTGGCAGTACATTTATCGATGCCGGGTGGGACTTTGTGACACCTGTGTGGACGATTGATGAAGGGTTGGATTATCCGAGATTTGCGTGGGAGCCGGCTGCTTTGTCGGCAGATATTGATATGGATGAGTTTTGGACGTATCAGAGTATAGCCGGGCAGGGTAACTCTGAATTGACGGCGAGTGTTTCGATTACGGACGACCCGATGGGTAACAGCAGCTACAGCTATGCGTGGGAGATTGTATTGCCGGGGGATGTTACATTGGCGCCGGTAACAGTGGATGGAGGCGGAGCAAGTGATGCATACTGGACGTTTGCGGCTCGCGGCTGTGATGAGCCGGGAGGCCTATCCGACTCGGGGCAGACATTTACAGTCAGGGTGACGGTTACAGGGGATGATTACGGCAATACGGGTCAAGCGGAGGCGGAGTTCGGGATAGCACTATTAGGTGATACTAATAATGACGGGGTGGTGAACGTTGCGGACCGCTCGATAACGAATGCATTCTGGCGGACGGGTTCGGCCGGGCCTTATACGCTGCGGGACTGTGATGTGAACTGCGATGGTGTTGTGAATGTGGCGGACAGGTCGATAGCGAACGCGATATGGCGGGGGATACTCGGGCAGAATTCGGTAAGTAGTCCGTGTCCGCTGCGCTGATTTCAGATTTTGGGAGCAAGCAGTTGTGGATTCTTGCTCCATAGGGGATAAATTGCTCGGGAATGAGAGGGAGCGTGTTTCTATTGGTAATTTGGGGTTGTGGGTGTGAGGGGCGAGGGGCTTTTTACTTTTGGGGGAGAGGATAAGGACAAAAGAAAAAAGTAGGTGATAAGTCAAGGAGTAGTAATATAATGGGGTGCGAGACGGCAAAGCAGGGAAAGACGAAGTAAGAGCAGGATTTTGGCAATGAGAATATGAGCAGGAGGTCAAGCAATGGTTAGAGGATATGTCTGGTACTATTGGGTCGTGTCGATATTGCTGGCGGTATTAGTGGGGTGCGGGCCGACGGCGTTTCAGGTGGAGGTAATCCCGAGCAGCCAGCGGCTGGAAGAGACGGAAATAGAGCGGGATAAGGGGATGTTTGTCTTCGATAAGATAGCTGTTATCGACGTTGACGGTATACTTATTAACAGGCGCAAGCATGGTTGGCTGAGCGAGGGAGAGAACCCGGTGAGTCTTTTCGAGGAGAAGCTGGATAAAGCGGCTGCGGACAGGAATGTCAAGGCGGTGGTTGTGCGTATAAATTCACCGGGCGGGACGGTCGCGGCGAGCGATGTTATGTATCACAGTCTGCGCGAGTTCAGGCGGGAGACGGGAAAGCCGGCGGTGGCCTGTGTGCTTGATCTGGGGTGCAGCGGGGCTTATTACTTAGCGTGCGGGTGCGACGGTATTGTTGCGCAGCCGGGCAGCGTTGTCGGCAGTATCGGGACGATATTCCAGACGTTCAGCGTGGCGGGGACGATGGAGAAAATTGGGGTCAAGGCGGTAGCGATAAAGAGCGGGGAGCTGAAGGATTTGGCGTCGCCGCTGCACGATTTGAGGGCTGAAGAGCGGGAAGTTCTGGAGGGGATAATCATGCAGTTTTACGAGCAATTTTTGGCGGTGGTAGAAAAGGGTCGGGGAGAAATCGGGGAGGAGGAACTGCGCGGGTTGGCGGATGGACGGGTGTTCACGGGGGAAGAGGCGATGAAGGAAGGGCTGATAGACAAGGTGGGTTATCCGGCGGACGGTATAGAGTGGGCCAAGGAGATGGCGGGGGTAGAGAGGGCGCGTGTGGTTATTTACCGTAGGCCGAAAGGTTATAAACCGAATGTTTATGGCTCGGCGCTGGGGGGCGGCGGCGGCGGCGGGGCCTTGATAAATGTGGAACTGCCGGACTGGTTGAGTTCGGGCGGGGCGCAGTTTTTATATTTGTGGCAGCCGGTTATGGAATGAAATCTGGGTATGTGGAGGCTGAACAGTCGGCGGGTTTACTTTGAGGGTTTTTGTTCGAGGAAGGCCTCGAGGATTTGAGCGGCGGCGACGGCGTCGAGGCGTTTTTTCTTTTTCTTTCTTGTAAAGTCTGCGGGGCCAATTTTTTCCTCGGCGCCGAAGGTGCTTAGTCGCTCGTCCTGGAAGTGGACGGGTATTGGCAGACGGTTTTTGAGTTGTTCAGCAAATTTAAGGACGACCTTGGCGCGGTGGCCTGTGGAGTCGTCCATATTCAGGGGCATACCGAGTACGATGGCTTCGACGTTCTCGGCGGTAGCGATTCGCGCGATTTTGTCAAGGAGGTCTTTTTGTCCGTCTATTACCGTTAGCGGTGAGGCGATTGTCTCAGCGGCGTCGCAAATTGCCAGTCCGGTATGTTTGTCGCCATAATCTATCGCAAGGTACTTCATTTTTTATCCCCCTGCGTATTTTTCGTTAGAGGAATTTTTCTCCGGAGTGCTGTTTTATGAGTTCGAGCAGTTCCTTTATTCTCTGTGCCTGGTCTGTGTGGCATACGAGTGTGGCGTCGGAGCTGTGAGCGACGACGAAATTATCGAGGCCGATGGCGGCGATAAGGTGTTGCTTGTCCTCGGTGACAACGATAGAGTTTTTGCAGTCGAGCAGTTCGGTTTGTCCAGCGACCACGATGTTATTGTTCCTGTCGGAGCTTATGATGTCGGCGAGAGCGGCGAATGAGCCCATATCGAGCCATCGGCAGTCGAGCATTATTGCGTGTACGTTGTGGGCCTTTTCCATGACGGCGTAGTCGATGCTGATTTTGGGCATTTTTGGGAACCATTCCTGGAGGGCGTGCTGCTGGTTTGGGCCGTCCCAGCTGGTCTGGATTTTGCGGAACGGTTCGGTTGATTGCGGGAGGAATTTTTCGAGGTTTGCCAAGATTGTTTTTGCTTTCCAGACGAACATTCCGGAGTTCCAGAAGTATTGGCCGGTGCCGAGGTATTCGTTTGCGGTTTTCAGGTCGGGTTTTTCCCTGAAGGCCTCGACGGTATAAATCCGGTTTTCGCATTCGGGGCAGGTTTGCGGGGCGGTGCACTTTATGTAGCCGAGCTGGGTGCTGGGGAAGGTCGGCTTTATACCGAAGGTAATCATATTGTCGGGATTATTGTTGACGAAGACAAGGGCGTCCTTGATGGCCTGTTGAAGGAACTCGGCGGGTTCGATGAGCTGGTCAGCAGTTACGACGGCCATTACGGCCTCGGTGTCATACTTTGTGAGGATGGTTGCAGCCAGTCCGATGGCGCCGGCGGTGTCGCGTACGGCGGGCTCTGCGATAACGTTGTTGAAGGGCAGTTCGGGGAGGTTTTCGCGGACGAGGTCGGCGTATCCGGCGTTGGTAAGAATGATTATGTTTCTTAGGTCGAATATGGGGGAGAGCCGTTCGAAACAGAGGCGCAGGAGGGTTTTACCGTTGAGCAGTTTGAGCACCTGCTTTGGGCGTTCTTCTCGGCTGAGTGGCCATAATCTTTTTCCGGTCCCCCCTGCCATTACAACTACATAGTTCATTGGCAGGCGCCTTTCATATGCCGCAAACGTCCGTAGCGGCGGAGTATATCAGACGAGGAACTCTTCGTCAACTTTTGTAAGAGTCTGGATGTCTTTTGCGAAGTCATCGTATTTGTAGTTTGGTTTGTAGTCGCCGGTTCTTCCCATAAGTGCGAAGGTGGCTTCTTTGCCGAGTTCGACGGCGGGCTGGTTGTAGGGGTTGGTGTTGAACAGTGCGGCGGTAAGGGAGGTTGTTACCTCGAAGAGATAAATGAACTGGCCGACGGTGTAGGGACTGACTTCGGGGAAGAGGACGGTGAGGTATGGGCGGTGGCTCTGAAGGAGGGCGTATTCGGTGGCTTTTTTTTCGTTGTTGAGCAGGAGGCTTAAATTCTTTTGTGCGAGGAACTGAAGTTCAGGGGCGGATTCAGGTGCCGGGCCAATCTTTAGGTCCTGTTCGAAATTTTGTACCTCCAAGAAGGTGAAGAGCTTGTCGTTTGGTCCTTCGCGGTAGAGTTGGACCTGGCTGTGCTGGTCGGTGGTGCCGAGGGCCTTTACGGGAGTAGGGCCGATGTGGACTTCACTACCAGTCAGGTTCTCAGCTTTACCGAGGCTTTCAGCCCAGAGTTGTCGGTACCAATCGGCGAGGTTCTTGAGGTGGTAACTATATGGCATGATTACGGAGATTTTTTTGCCACGGTTGTAGAAGTGATGGTTTACAGCTGCGTTTATTGCGGCGGGGTTTTTGTAAAAGTCTTCGTTGCTTACTCTGATGTCCATATCTTTTGCACCGGCCAGGAGTGAGTCGATGTCGATTCCGCACATAGCGGCACTGAAGAGGCCGACGGCACTTAGTACACTGAATCTTCCGCCGACGCCTTTTGGGATTTGGAGGGAAGGGAGTTTTTCTTCATCGGCGATTTTACGAAGAGTACCTTTTTCGGGGTCGGCGGTTGCGACTATGTGGTTTTTCAGGGCATTTTTGCCGACCTTATTTTTGAGCAAGTCGCGAATGATGAGGAACTGTGCGGCGGTTTCGGCGGTTCGGCCGGATTTGCTAATAACGTTAAATACGGTTTTATCGAGGTCGTCGCTGATGGCGTCGAGGAACGAGGTGAGCTGTGTGGGGTCGACGTTGTCGAAGACGAAGAGTCGCGGGCCGGAGCGCTGTTTATCGTCGAGGTTGTACATATATGAGTTGAGGGCGGTTTGTAGCGCGATGTTGCCGAGAGCGGAGCCGCCGATACCGAGGACGACGAGATTTTCGCAACCATCTTTCAGTTTGGCGACCAGCTCTTTTACCTGCTGGGGCGTTTTGGCGTCATAGGGTAGTTTTCTGTATGCGGTGCCGGGAGGTTGGCTGGCCCGGGTTTGCTCGTTTAGCTGTTTAATGAGGGGGGAGGTTTTTTCGGCGAGGTCGCTTAGCTGATCGTCGGTGATGCCATGCTCGGGACCGAGGGGCTGGACTTTGGCCAGGACGTTTTTATAGTGAAGCTTGATTTGTGGTTGAGCCATTGGTATATTCCTATTGGATTCGAGGGCAATTATGGCTTATCGTTTGTTTTAGTCAACTCAAATCCACTTCGATAGTTTCCTTTGTGGTTTTGTCGAGGGTGAATGAGCCGGATAGTTTGTGGGCGGGTGTTCGAGCGGTGATTTTGTATTGGCCGAGGAAGCCACGGAAGCGGGCCTGCCCACCTCTTGCCAAGGTTGTTTTGGTTGTTGTCCACCACTTTTCTTTTATAAGCTGTTTTAGTTTCAGGTAGGCGGGTTTGGGCGTCATGTCCTTGCGGATGTATCCAGATGGGGCCCCCTGCCAGGCATTGTAGTCGGCGAAGTCCCAGACGGTTACGGCCTCGACGGCGGGGTGTGAAAAAAGGAGCGTGTAGAGTTCTGCGACCTGCTGGGCCTGTCTTTTTTCGCCTTCCTCGGTGGTATGCCAGCCTTCACGGCGTGAGAACCAGTCATCATCTTCTTTTAGTTTTCCGGAAAGGATTGTGAGTTCGGTGAAGTGTATTGGCTTTGCGAATTTGGCGAATTTCTCACAGGTCTTCCAGGTCTTTTCGACGCCCCAGTAACCAACGTGCATGTGCGACTGGATGCCGATGACGTCGTAGAGCTGTCGGCCGGAGTCGTCGACGAGCTGTGAGACGACCTTTTGCTCGAAATCGTCGTCGGCCCGGTAGTCGTTGATAATCAAGGTCGCATCCGGATTTCCTGCACGTGCGGCTTTGAAGGAGCGGCGGACGTATTCGCCTACGCCCATTTTGGTTATAGCCTCGGTGAGGATTGGCGCGTGCTCGAGAAAGTGCGGCCGGTCGTAGTGGGTGGCCTCATTGACGACGTCCCAGATGTCGATGTCACCTTTAAACCGCTCGGTGCATTGGCGGGCGCGTTCGAACTGGACATCCATGGCTTTTAGCGGGTTTTTGGGGAGCCATTTCGGGTCGGCGAGGTTCCAGACAAGGGGGTGGCCTTTCGGAGTTACATTGTGTGCCTTGCACCATTT
>CP070715.1:1914338-1930424 GCA_020350405.1 Planctomycetota bacterium | reverse complement strand
CCTTCTTCTTCGCGGATGTTGAGGTCGATTCGCCCGTCGCTTCCGAGCAGGGTTCTGCCAAAAAGATGGTCGAGTTCCAGGGACTTGACCCTGTCTATACCAAAGCATTTGCGTTCTCGTTCGTGTTTCGTCCTTGGTTGAAGGTCGTCGCACTTGGCTCATGTGCAATTTTAGGTGCGGTTCTTCTATTGTATGGTTTGAAGGCGTTGGCGTGCTTGGTCGCAGTGCTGGCTGGTAAGGACTAGCGTGTTATAACTGGGCCGATAGGATGTTTTGTACGATTTCTATAATAGTATTTCTCGTTGTCATCGGCTTTATCTGCGCGCATTGCGTAGTTTCAGCGGTGGTTAAAGGATATCGATGGCGGCCGATTGATATCCTCAGAACGCTCATTCATCTTTTCACCCTGATTTTCCTTCAACAGAAGCTAACTCCCGTCGGCGTCTTGAGAAAACTCGTTTATCTTCTGGCGCTGCTTTGTTTCGTAATCCTTGTAATCACCGGTTTTTATCCCGTCCTGGTTCAGGGTGAGCACCTGAGCGGCTATTTATTGATGGTTCACGCCACCTTTGCGCCGGTCTTCGCGGGCTGTTTGGCGGTATTGGCCGTGATGCGGGCGGACAACTGCAAATTTGATAAAACTGATTGGCCGTGGCTGCAGAAACTTCTGCGCAGGGCGCCCGTGGCCAGGCCCGCCGATGCAAAGTACCCCCTCGTGCGCAAGATTTGTTTCTGGCTGATTGTCGTTCTGGCCCTGCCCGTAATCTTATCGATTGTTTTGGGTATGTTCCCGCTCTTCGGGACCGAGGGCCAGGAATTTCTTTTGAATCTGCACCGTTACAGTACGCTGCTGCTGGCGGCGGTTGCAATTTTGCATACCTACTTAATAATCCGAATCCAAATTGATAAAGGATAACTAATTGGTTTTATCGAGGATATTTTAAGGTTCTTCAAAATGGAATTTGTTGAAAGGAGTCAAACATGGAGAAAATCGTAGCTTTATTGTGTGTGTTTGGATTGGGTATGTGCTTCTCACTGCTCGGGTCAATCAGTGTCAAGCTGATGCCGCGCCTGAAAATCGACAAGGGCAAGTTTGGCTCGCTTATTTCGGCGTTTATGCTGATGTGCTTAGTTGCGTCGCTGGTTATGGGTGTGGTGGTAGACAAGCTGGGTTATAAGCCTGTGGCTATCTTCGGCTTTGTCGTGACGGCGGCGTGTATCTTTGCGCTCTCTCGCGGCAGGACCTATGGGGAGGTGATCATCCCCTGTCTGGTGCTGGGCTTTGGTGCGATGGCTCTGAATACGGCGGGCAACACGCTTATTCCGGTGGTCCTGTTCGGGGGCGAGAATCCGGCGGCAGCCAGCAACTTGGGAAACGTATTTTTCGGCCTTGGACTTTTTCTTACGCCTTTGATTGTGAGTTTCCTTTTCCGAAAGGCCTCTTACGAGAAAGCCATTTCGGCGCTGGCTGTGATTGTTTTGATACCCGTGATTTTCGCCTCTATAGCGAAGTACCCTGACGTCCAGGCGGGTTTTTTGACTGTTGGCGATGCCCTCGGGTTGCTTGGAAAGCCGGCTGTTTTAGTCGCCGGGCTGGTGCTTTTCTTCTATATCGCTCTGGAGGCGTCATTTTGCAACTGGATTGCGCCTTACGGCAAAGAGATTATCAGCAAGGACTTTCCTGAGATGGCCGGGGACGTAGCGGATGCCGTTGCACAGCGGATGCTGTCGGTATTTGCCGTAGCGATGATGGTCGGGCGGCTTGTAGCCAGCCAGATACAGTTTATCACGGCTTACGGTGATGTTATCATCGCTGGGTTGGCTTTAGTGGCCGGACTGATTATCTTCGGGATGACAAAGAGCGGGGCGATTTGGACGAGTGCACTGGTTGCGTGTGCGGGACTGGCTTTCGCTCCGTGCTTTCCGACAACGGTTGGAGTTACGTTCGCGAAGTTCGAGCCGGCGGTTTACGGCAGCGTGTTCGGGATAATCTTTGCGATAGGATTGCTCGGTGCGGTGATTGTTCCCAAGGCAATCGGTAATTACGCAAAAGGCTCTTCGGTTAAGAGAAGCCTGAAGCTGCTGATTCCGGCCTGTATCGCGCTGATTGTGCTGGCGCTGATTTTGGGCAAGCTTTAGAACTTGACCAGAATGGCCGAGTTGTCCCCGACACACGACGTTTTTCAGAGCGCCAGACTGCTGACTGGTTTGTAAATTGTCTTTTTTGGGCAGGGGCCGGTTGGTTCCTGCCCTTTTGTGCTAATGGCTGCTGCATTCGGGGGGCATTTGACAGCACCGTTCAAATATATTAGAATGTTGGGGGTAAGTTGAGCACCATGTGCCAGAGCGAGTTAGAAAATCGGCTATTTCGTAAATTAGATGGATTTTTTTAAGGTCAAAAGTAAATTATGAAAGAAGGTTTCAACTCAACTGTGAAGATTTGTGTTGTGGTGTTGTTGGCGGTGTGTCTGCTCTTTGTCCCATCCTGCAAAGAGTCTTCTGATGAGAGTTCGTCTGAGCAGACAGAACAGCAGGTTACAGAGACGAGCAAGGACCAGGCCGTCGAAGCGAGTACGGGCGCTGGCGAATTAGTGCCGCTTGATATTAAGCTGCCCAAGCCCATGTTTGTGGGCACGCCCCAGAATATCCGGGTGCCCAACCTTGAAAAGCCGCTGGGCAAGCCTCGCCCGGCTTTCCTGGCGCCGGCCGGAACAGAAAATGTGGCACTGGGTAAATCAGTGGCCAGCAGCGACGAAGAGCCTATCATCGGCGAGATTGAAATGATAACCGATGGGGACAAGGAAGCGGCCGACGGCAGCTACGTTGAGTTAGGGCCTTTTCTGCAGGATGTCATCATCGACCTCGGAGCCGAATATGATATATACGCCATTTTGTTATGGCACTTCCACAAACAGGCCCGGGTCTATTTTGACGTGGTGGTACAGGTCGCCGATGATGCTGATTTTATTACGAATGTCAGGACTGTCTTCAATAATGACCACGACAATTCAGCCGGTCTGGGTATCGGTTCGGATATGCACTATGTTGAAACCTCCGAGGGCAGACTCATCGATGCCAAGGGTGTTCGGGCCCGCTATGTCCGCCTGTACAGCAACGGCAACAGCAGCAATGAGCTGAACCACTATATAGAAGTGGAAGTCTACGGCAGACCCGCGATATGAAATGGCCCAAAAAATGCTGGGTCCTAATTTTGGTCGTTACGATTGTTGCAGTGGTGCTGCGCCTGCCGCGATTAGGTCAGCGTCCGATGCACGGTGACGAGGCGGTTAACGCGGCCAAGTTCGGCGCACTTCTTGAAGAAGATTTCTACCGTTATGACCGAACTGAATACCACGGCCCCACACTTAACTACTTTACTTTGATACCGGCGTGGCTGAGCGGCACGGATAAATTCGAAGACGTTGGCGAATTTATTTTGCGTTTCGTGCCTGTGTTTTGCGGTGTTTTGATTGTGTTGATGACGCTGCTGCTGGTCGATGGTGTCGGCTGGGTGGCTGTGCTCGCGGCTATGGGACTTGTTGCCGTGTCACCGGCTTTTGTTTTTTACAGCCGCTATTACATTCACGAAATGCTGCTGGTCTGTTTTACATTTGGAGTAATTACCTGCGGATATCGCTATACACAGCATAAAAAGATAAGATGGGCTTTGTTAACCGGGGTTTTTCTGGGATTGATGCATGCGACGAAGGAAACCTGCATCATTGCATTTGGCTCAATGCTGGTGGCTCTTGTGTTCACCATAATGACCCAGCCAAAGCAGAAAGGTCTGATTGCCAACATAAAGAGACAGGTGAAAGTTCCGCATCTAATCGCAGCTTTGGGAACTGCGGTGATAGTTTCAGTGCTGTTTTACTCATCATTCTTTTCAAACCCCAAAGGAATAGCGGATTCGGTGCTGGCCTATACGACATATTTTCAGCGGTCTTATCAGAATCAATTGCATATTCATCCGTGGTATTACTATCTCGATATACTGACCTGGATGGAAGGCTTTGAGAAAGTGACTTGGAATGAAGATATTATTGTTGTATTGGCCGGGCTTGGTTTGATAGTGGCAATGGCCAAAAGGCACGCTTCACCTTTTAATTCTTCTCTGCTTCGATTCATCGGCCTTTACACGCTCATCATGACCATCATATATTCTGCGATTCCCTACAAAACCCCCTGGTCTATGCTGGGGTTTCTGCACGGTATGATTCTGCTGGCCGGTGTTGCAGTCGCGGTTTTGATAAAGATGTCAATGGACTGGTGGCAAAAGCTGCTTTTGGGTCTTATTCTTGTTCTTTGTTTTATAATACAGCCGGCCCAGGCGTATTTGGGCAGCTATCATTACTACGCGAACCCGTCAAATCCCTACGTCTATGCCCATCCTGTTACCGATGTCGTTGAGATAGCGCAGCGAATCGAAGAAATCGCTCAAATTCATCCGAACGGTCACGCTATGTACATTCAGGTCATCTGCCCGGAGGACGATTACTGGCCCCTTCCGTGGTACCTGCGCCGGTTTGCCAACGTTGGCTGGTGGAGCGAGGTGGATGAAGATGTACCGTCCGCACCCGTCATTATCGCTTCGCCGGGCGTTGAGCCTGCGCTTTTGAAGAAGTTGTATGAACTGCCTGCTCCGGGAGAAAAGCATCTCTACGTACCTCTTTTTGATTCATATATGGAATTGCGCCCCCAAGTGGAACTGCGCGGATTTGTAACAAAAGACTTATGGGATGCCTACCAGCAACATCAGTCACAGCCGGTATTACCAAAGGGCGATAGGTGACAGAATGGCCCAGACCCAACCAGAAGCTTACCTTGTCAGCAGCAATTGGGATTCAATTGAGGGGGTGCAGAAGTTTTCGCACGAGGCCATGGCCACCACCTTCGAGATATTTACCCTGCATTCTGATAGTCGGTACACCGAACAGGCGGCCTGGGCCGCCTTCGATGAACTTGACCGGCTGGAAGCCGAACTTAGCCGATTCGTCGAGAACAGCGACATCTCTCAAATCAACAACCTTACCACAAACCAGTCTTTGACGGTCGGACCGGATACGTTCGAGTGTCTTGAGCTTTGCATTCGTTTGTATGCCGAGACCAAGGGGGCTTTTGATATTACTATTGGCTATCTGATGGATTGCTGGCTCGATGAGGGTAAAACACTGCGCAACCCATCCGACGAGCAGCTCGATAGTGCGCGTCGGTGTACAGGTATGGGCCTTCTCGAACTGGATGGAGCAGCAGTGGCGGTGCGACTTCTTGGTGAGGCCGTTAAGATTGACCTCGGCGGCGTCGGCAAGGGATACGCGGTCGACAAAATGGCCGAGCTGCTAAGTGAGTGGGGTGTTGATACTGCTCTGATTCACGCCGGTTATAGTTCGGTCTTGGCGCTTGGCTCACCGCCTCATGCAAAGGGCTGGCCCGTCACAATGAGCAATCCCGCTGACCGCAGGCAGACCTTGGCGCTGCTTTATCTGTGTGACCGGGCCTTGGGCGGCTCGGGTCTGCAGAAAGGCCGGCACATTATCGACCCTCGCGCGGCCCGGCCGGTTGACGACAACCTTGCTGCCTGGGCCTGTGCAGGCGATGCTGCGACGGCCGACGCCCTTTCAACCGCCTTTATGGTAATGTCGGCAGATGAGGTGAAGCAGCACTGCCTTGGCCATTCAGACACACTTGCTATGGTCATAACTGAAGGGCAGGATACGGGAGATGGAAAAGGTAAGATTTTGCGGTACGGCCCTTGGGAGCAATATTCTTAATTCTCTCAGTTGTCAGGCAGAGACCGGTTTAGCTAATTCTTGTTCAGTTTGTTTAGTCGAGCCGTTAATTTCTGGATTTGCCTGTTTAGCCGGTCTGCCGCCTCGGCATTTCGCTGTCGAATGGTCCGCAGCTCCTGCGTGGCCAGAGCGAGCTTGTCTTGAACGGTTTTGAGTTCCGCTTTGGATTTGTCCAGTTCATTTTGCAATCGGCTTAGTTCTGTTTCGTAGTGGCCTAATTGGGTTTTTAGGCGCCCGTTTTCTGCTCTGGATTTGCCAAGCTCGTTTCGGACGGTTTCGGTGTCCTGCCTGGCTTGCGTCAGTTCAGTTCGAACGGTCTTCAGTTCGGCTCTGGATTTGTCCAGGTTACTTTGGAAAAGTCCTGCTTGCGCATTGGAACTGCTCAGTTCGGCCTGTAGGTTTTCGAGGTTCCGGCCGGATTGTGTGCTGTCGTCGAATAGTCTTTGGATACTTGCCTGGGCCTGGTCAAGCTGATTTTGCCGGTTCACCAGCAGTGAGATACTGGCAACCAGGGCCATAAAGAGAAATCCCATTGAAAGAACCGCCGTCATTTGCCAGATGCGTTTGGACTTGGCTTGCGCGGTCAGGATGCTGAGTTGGAACCCATCGTCCTGCGGGATTTGTGCTGATTCGTACATTTCTTGCGTATCATCAACTACTCCCGAAGATTCATCCGGCAGTTCAAATATTTCCATATCGGGTGGCTGGACTGGAGGTAGAGGTCTTGCCTGTGTTCTTTTATCCGGCGCTGCCATTGGCTTATTTGTAGTTTTGCCGGCGCCGGGGGTCCTTGTTCGTGCTGGCCTGGACTGGTTGCCGTCATTGGTTAACCTCGCCGGTCGGGCCGTGGCCGGCGGCGTTTTAGCAGGTATGTTCTGGCTTGGTTCGGATGCACGGTCGGCTCGGCTGGCTGCGTCATCAAGGGCTTGCCTCTGCTTTTCTGTAATCTTGGAGGCGTTTTCAAACATCTTTTTAACTAAGTGAGATATCGCCCCGGCTTTGACAGGTTGATTGCTTGATTCTGCGCGTCCTTTAGGGATTGCTGCCCCGGGGTTTTTTTGCGGAATCGACTTTTCGGAAGCTACCCTTTGCATCAATTCGGATATCTTTTGGGCACGGGTCTTTTTGTCAGTAGGCCGGGCCGGTTCTTTGGCGGGTTCAGATAAGCAAAGATACGGACTGATAGGCACATTGACAACGAACGTCTCACCTTTGTATGTCCTTAGCTGGACAATACCTAGCTTTCCACACTCCTCAACGAGGTCTCTGGACAGGCCCTCGCGGGCTGCGTACTCATCGATTGGCACAAGCGATTTATTAAGCTGCAAGCTGCGAGCTGTTTGCCGGGAAGTTCTGTTGTTTGTGTCCGTTGTCATCTTTTCTTAAATCCTGTTACGTACAAATAGCGGCGTTAATAATGTGTAATTTCGGCCTTTTGGAACTATCTTCTTGAATAATAGGCGTGTATGACCAACGATGATGGACGATTTAGGTGGATGTTTTACTAATTCCGGCGTATTTCCTGTGGCGTGAAGGTGCTGTTATTTGATCTGGACGAGTCATCAGGGTCCGACCCAATGGACCGTCAGGGTTTGCGTGGCGGTATACGTTCCCGCATTGGCAAGATCGCCAGCGTAATTGCTTGCCCTGACATGCAGCGTTACGTCCACGTCGTTGTCATCCGTCACATACGTTACGCCTGCCGCAGTGGTCAGAAAGTTGTCGTAAGTGACGTAGGTTGTGTCAGTGCCGCCCGTGGCACTGGAACCGTCCCCATCGAAAGTCAGCTTGTACTCGGTAGCAAGGGTGTCGGTAGCAGAAGACAACTGGGCCGTCGTGGTGTTGTCTGCGGAGATTTCTGCGTTGCCACTGGTATACAGAGTAGTAGACGAGCTGCTTTCAGGTGCTTGGTCTCTGGTTTGAATATTTGACAGCACAATCGTGCTGAAATCGCCACTCCAGTACATGTAATCCTGGCCAACGAGCAGGCCGGAGCAGAAAAGAATGACTATAATAAAAATAATGATGCGGGTTAGTTTTAGCTTCATTTTATCAACAGCAGCTGTATACCTGAAGATTAACGTTTGTTACCTATGTCGCGCGGATTGCGGCGAGACTGCGCCCGTACGTCGAGCAGGGCAACCACCTCCTGCAAGGCTTTAATTTCTTCGGCCACGTTGTGCGGGTTGCTGCGGCCCGAAACGGCGATTCCTGCCTGCTCATCCATATCAGGTGCAAATGTGCCGCCGCGGCCATCCTGACTCCGCCCACCGATTAGAGAAACCACATCCCGCAGCGACCTAAGCTCTCGTTCTATGCTGAGAGCATTTCGGCGATTCCGAAGGTGTGCCAGTGGGGAAGCAGGCGGCTTGCGCAGGCTCTGCAGTTCTTTTTCGGGGCTGAGCAAATCATGACCGCCAGAGGCGGACATCTGACCTTCCTCAATCAGCCGCGGAGTAATGAAGATTATCACTTCCTTTTTCACGGTGGAGTCATCTTTTGTCTTGAAGATGCCTCCGACGAGAGGAATCGAACTGAGGAAAGGCACGCGTTTGTCTTCGCTGCGCTGCTGGGTCTCAATCAACCCTCCAATTACGATTGCGTCGCCTTCTTTGACACGGACGGTGGTATCGGCTTTGCGTCGCCGAATTATGGGCAGGTCACCGGACTCATTGCCCGCAAGCAGGTTCTGCCGCGAGGCTACGTCGCTGACCTCGGTGAGGACGTCAACCGTAATGTCGCCGTTATCACCTATGTGCGGTGTTATCTTGAGGAGCACGCCGGATGTGATTACCTGGAGCTCCGTTCGTAACGTGCCGGCAGTGTAGATGTCCGTAACAACGGTGAAGTATTCGTCAAGCGATATATCTATAACAGCTTCCTGGCCGTTGAGGGTAGCTACCCGCGGCCGGGACCTAATATTGGCCTTTTGTTTGCTGACCAGGGCCCGAAGAGTCAAAAGCAGACTTGTCAGTTGGCTTTTGGGAACGCTGGTATACTGTGCTATGCCCATAAAAGCGCCGAGCCCCGCCTCCATGCTGAAAGTGTTGTGAGGGTCAGTGTATTCCCAGTCTATTCCGAATTCTTCGCTGGCCCTTTCCTCCAGCTCCACAACAAGCACCTCGAGCACCACCTGCGGCTGCGGGACATCGAGCTTGCGGACTATTTCCATAATACGGTCCATGATATCAGGCACCGTGTAAACGAGTACCTCATTTGGCCTTTCACCGCTGGATACGTACTGCTGGATAGACGGCGGAAGAGAGCTCCTGAGATGCTTTGCCGTTATGTACTTAAGGTACAGCCGTTTTGATTTTGCGATTTGGCCAAAACTCGGCGATGAAGGGTTGCCCGAGCTAACCAGGTAGAAGCGGTCATTTTCCTTGTGTACGTAGAGGCCCTGCCCGGCCACAAGCTCTCGAAGGCACTCCTGCAGCGGTTTGCCTAGGCCGGCGTCCAGCGAAACAACAATGTCCGGCACCTGCGGGCCAACCGCTATCACGACACCCGTCTCTATTGATATATCCCGGAAAACCTGCGTCAGCGGCACATCAATCCAGACGTTGTTGACCGTTATCCGCTCGCCGGTGTCAAGGTCATGTGGTCCAGCGGCAGTGCTGGTAAGACCAAACAGCAGCAGAAGGCACATTACTGCCACCGGCACAGGCGTTATTTCTCTGGCCATTAATCCAATCATTAAACCAACTCACTTAACGGCATACTTATCCGGCTCAGTTATCACAACCGCAATGGGGATTTTCTGCACTTCAACATTGGCCGCATGTTGAGATGTTAAGCCTGAGCGTTCAGCCTCGACAGAAATTGTCCCGGCGTATCGGCCGGATTTTGCGTCGGGCGGTATCCTCACCCAGCAAACCACACTCCGCTTTGTGTTCGCAGCCAGAGCGAAATCGGCCGACCTTAATGCGACCCAGTCTCTTATTTGTCCGTCGGCCTCTATTCGGCAGCGAACCGAGACTGTACTTAAAGTCCGGCTGACAGCCTGGAAACGTTTGGTTGTGAAACGTCCCGGGGTCAACGTAATCTCAAGTTCCTGTGGGCTGAGTTGTAGTATCTCGGTATCCAGCACTGTCGCCTTGTCAGCCCATTTGCGTGATAGCTCATCGCCTATGACAAGCTCCATGTCTTTGGTTATTTTCCGCCCGCTTCTGGCTGTGCTGCTGCCGTTTCTCGAACTGATTGGTTCGAAAACCAGCCGTAGCTTATATTTCCCAGCGGGCATCGGTTGTGACATTACGCCCATAAAGATACGACTGTGGGTGGGAAAAATCCGTCTGCGATTTGTGTACATCGGAATAGACGCTATTCGGCGCCAGTTTCCGGAATACAGATATGCCTTGCCGTTTGCGAGGAAGGCCACCAGGCCGTCATTTTCCAACTCCGCGTTGACTATAAGTGCCTGCTCTTGCTGGGCCTCATGGCCGGCTTGCTCTGAAATCGCTTCTTCAGCGAAGACTTGCTCTTGGTCAAATTCGGGCACAACTATATTTGCATCAATAACGGTTCCTCGCTCGACATAATTTCTTCGCGCAACGTGTACAAAGATGCCGGATGCGGTCTGCAAATTGACGTGCACGCCTTCTTGTTGCTTGTTAGGGTTGACCAGTTTAACCAGAACTGCGGCCCAGTAGTCCCCATCTGCTCCGGCCGGAACCGATACCCTGCCTTCCAACTCTTTTACTTCGCCCGGCTCAAGCACAAATGGACCCGGCTCAAAGGTAAACCAGTCAGCCGCTGAGCGGCTGTGTTTCGCATCTTTGACAAAAGACAGTTTGCCCTGGGGCGAGACCATAAAATCCACCACCTCCACACTAACCGTACAGGGCGGAGTTGCCGGACCCCTGTCATTATTCGTTATCGTCAATGAGACAGCGGCATCTTGGCGAGGCTTGACCGTAATCCACTGCTGCAGCGGGCTGACGGCCATTCCGGCAGGGACTTCGCAGGGATACGCTAAAAAAACAGATGTGACAAATATCACGGCACACAAGGGGGCTAAATTCGGTTTCCTTCCCATTTGGAATTCCTTTTCACATTTAACGGTCCAGCAAAAAAACTATCGCCTTTCTGCACCTGCCGGTCCTGAACCCGGTTAATTACTTGTCCAGGAGACTGTAAGGGTCTGAGTGGCGCTGTAGGCGCCCGCATCAGCAACCTCGCCGGCGTTATTGGAAGCCCTCGCCGACAGCGTGATAACAGCAGCTCCATCGTTGTCAACATGCGTCACGGCTGAGGGAGTACCAAGGAACGTACTGTAGTCCGTCCAGGTACCTACATCAGTACCACCGGTTGCTGTTACTCCGTCACCGTCGAATGCCAGCTGGTATTCCGTAACGAGAGTATCAGTGGCGCTGGACAGCTGAGCTGTTACTGTGTTGTCGGCGCTGATTTCAGAATTGCAGTTTGTGTAGAGCGTGAAATTTGCATTACCCGAGGGGGTGTCGGTCTGGGCGGTGATGTTAGCCAGGGCGATAGGACCATAGCTGGCTGCCGACCACTCCATAATGGGGTCGACCGTTACGGTGACGTCGCACGTGGCAGGGTCATCTGCCGGTTGAGCCAATGCCAGATTCGAAGTAAGACACAGAACCAACACGGCTGGCAACAAAATTTTAGCCAAACTTTTCATAATTACCCTCGTCTATTTATTTGCCGTGATATTTCGTCTTAACGATTGGGATTTCATATAACCGTCATCGGTTTTATTAAATCGGCTCTTTTCCGTGGATTTGTGTTTTCACATATACCTGCAACGCGACCTCATTTTTCGTACTTTTATAGGACGAGAAAATCATACAAGTCCTATATTAAGAGTGTCCGAGAACGGCGTTTTGTGTGGAAATTCGGGGCTCCGTTTTACAGCGGCAGGCTGTTCTCTTATGACCTCATATCCGCTTTTGAATAATTAGGCTACCTGATTGCAAATTCACAATTCCACCAGGTACTATAAACTTAGTTTTCTTGACTTGGTGCCTCTGATTTTGGTATAATATTTTTTAACGAGTCGGACTCCATAAATGGAGGAGGTTGAAGGATAAGAAGGTGTTTATTCAGTGTGGTGATGGCAATATTTGCCTTTTCTGCGGTTGCGGATTTGGTCTCCGCCGTAACGCCCCCTGTGAGCGCAACGTGTGATATATCGTGTACCGTCGCGGAGATTGTAGAGTGGTCGCAGACGAGTTTTCCTGCTATCGAACTTGCTGAACTTACCACCCAGAAGAGGCAGGCCACCGCCAGCGCTTCACTTGTACTCTACACTAATGGGGACGTGAAAATTACCGCTGATAACTCGGATGAAGCTGAACTTTCCAAAGGCGGCAATCATAAGCTCGTTACAGAATACAGGTTGGAATGTGACCCGGCCGGCGCCGTGACAGGGTGGAGCAGCTATGATTGCTTCCTCAGCAATGGTTTAACAGTGAAACGCACTGGCGGTGATGGAGCCGTAGAAGTCACTTTGGGGGTCAGGGCTTCCAAAGACGGCAGGCAAGCCGCCGGTTCAGGCCGGTACGGTGCTATGCAGACCCTTACGGTCTGTTGGGGGTCGTAACGGACTTTCTTCGTTAGTAGTGTGTTTTGTCAGGTATAGCGGGGAGATGGAAATGGTGAAGTGTTTTGGGGCACTCGGCAAGAGAGCACGTAAACTTTAGCCGGCAATTGCTTTCCAGCTCTGATTAAGCTGCTCCATCAGAGTGATTACTTCACGAATCATTTGAGCGTCGCGCTTTATATTGGCCTCGGACAGGTGATTATTCATAAACAGATAGAGCCCGCGGAGGTTGGAGGCTATTTCGCCACCGGTATCAGTGTCTAGGACGGCATTAAGCTCGTTGATTACGTCCTGAGCTTTGCCTATGTATCGACCCTTAGCCTCATAGTTACCCGCCTCCAATTCCTTGATTGCCAATTTCATGAATTTGATGGCGCCGTCGTAAAGCAGAACAATGAGTCTGCCTTTGCTTTGTGTGGTAACTGCCGCCTCCTGGTATGCTGTGGCCCCGTTGGCGGTGTCATGATATGAGTCGAATCCGTTCATAATATCACTCCATTGGACGCTTAGAGGCTCAAGAGCATCTTCTCAAACCATCGGGAAACTGAGCTGCGTCGTCTTGTTGCCTTAAGTGTCTAACGATATGGGGGGAGATGACCATAGCTTCTGTTATGGTCATCTCCTCCCCATTGCCGCGTTCAATATCTGGATGTTGCTATTTTTATCTGAGCAGTGTCAGCGCCATTTGAGGTATCGCGTTGGCCTGTGCCAACATAGCCACGCCGGCCTGTGTCAACACCTGGTTCCTCGTCATCGTTGCCATCTCGGTGGCCACATCGACATCGGAAACACGCGACTCGGATGCCATCATGTTCTCGGTCTGGTTGTTGATGACCGAAACCGTGTTTTCGAGACGGTTCATTTTGTAACCGAATGTGGCACGGTTGGTGTCCTTGGAGCTGATTGCGCTGTCGAGGACTGCCAAGGCCGACTGGGCGCCTGGCGCGGTGGAGATGTCCACGGCACTGAGGCCCAGCGCGCTGGAGGTCACATCGACGCCAGCGATGTTAATCGTGTCAGTAGCCGCAGCACCAACCTGAATGTCCACCGAAGCGCCAGCGCTGTTCAGTAGTGTGGTGCCGTTAAATTCAACCGCTCCCGCGATACGGTCGATCTCAGCGGCCAGCTCGGTAAACTCGTCGTCCATAATGGACCGCTGCGCATCGGAGTATGAACCCGTGGCTGCCTGCATGGCTAACTGCCTCATACGCACCAGAACGTTATCGATGGTCGCCATACAACCTTCCATGGTCTGCACCATGCTGATGCCGTCCAGCGCGTTACGCGAGGCCTGCCTCAGAACAGCGATGTCGGCTCGCATCAATTCGCGGACGGCCAGACCCGCTGCGTCGTCCTTTGCGGTGTTGATGCGCAGGCCTGACGACAGCCTCTCGACCGATGTGGCCAAAGCCGCGTAGCTCTCGCCCAAGTGCCGGGCAGCGTTCACTGCCATAAGATTGTTCTTAATTGCTAACATATGCTTAACTCCTTAAATAACACTAAACACCTTTTTGGCCTATCAGGCCCCCACTTACCAAAACTATGGACTGTGCACCACGCACGTCCCTTAAAATACGTCTTCATTGGCCATTATCGATTAAGGTTAGCAGCGACTTAAGTGATTTTTGATGGTAAAGTAAGCACGAAATATTTGGACCTGTAATATTGTCGTTGCAGGTACTGATATCACGAATAAGCCGCCAAAAACCGCGAAAAAATTAAAAATTTGGATTGACTGGACTATTGCAGCCCGAAAATCAACAATCCGATCGCTCCAAAAAAAATGGCTTTACGCGCTGGTGACTGCCGAGTAGGAGGTAATCCTTGCCCTGGCTGTCCAAAGTGAGTATATTTCAGGGCAGCGACGGACTGCATTCGTGAAGGATGCCTGCAGAATTTCATAGTGTAGGGATTAGAAACCGCCCGAAGCGGCCCTCCGTTAGGCAGGAGCAGTGTATGGAGCACAAGGAAGGCCAGACTACTAAAAGAACGTTGCTTGTATTCAATTGTCACGAGGCTTGGGTGTACCAGCTTGGGGTAGTGGGAATGACTTTGACATAATCGTAGGGCTTTAAGGACGATACAAACAAACCTGGGACGAGCAGATGCGTCCGGTGCCTCCGAACTCTCGATAGATTAGTTTATCGGACGCCCTGCAATCTGTCGAAACTTCGCGTCGCAAATGGGCCAGCAGAAAGGTTGATCCGTGCGCATCTGTCAAAGATATGAGCGAATTGCGCGCTGGTTTTACTCAATCGCGGCAGGCTGGCACTTCTCGGGACTTGCCTATACAAGCATATTAATCGAGTTTTCGGTGATAAACATCTGGTCTGTTTCGGTACTATCCTGATAACTGTAGTCGTTATCGAGGTATTCATTGGTGGTCTTATTGGCGAGACTGCCGCCTTCGGTGGAGTTATGCTGGCCGGACCAGTTGTCTTGCAGCGACTGGTCTTTATAGGTGTGTTGCTGTGATTGGTCTTCGAGCATGACATCGAGCCGTTTTATCTGAACGCCGGAATCTGCGAGGTTTCGGAGTACCTCGGGCAATACCTGTTCGATCTCATATCTGGTTTGGGTCCTGCTGACTTCCAGCAGGCCGGTTATTTCGTCTGCCTGCTGTACGAGTTTGATTGAAACGTATCCGAGCTCCGGCGGGTTGAGGCGGATGGTGACTTGCTGGTCGCCCTGGCTGGTGAGCGAGTGGATTGATTCGCGAATCTGTTCGCCAAGACCTGAGTAAGCGCTGGGCGACAAGGGATTGTCGCCACCTTTTACGCCTTGGGACAAAGTGGGTGATTGCTCTATAACGAGGCTCTGGGCACTGCTGTCGGAGAATACGTGCTGGGAATCTGAATTGGAAGTATTTTTGGAAGTAGAGTTGCCGCGGCCTTTCGTTTGGTCGGTGGATATCCGGATTTGCTCAGGGTCTAACTTCTGGAGGACCGGGTCGCTTGAGGTATTTTCGGCCTGCGTATTGCCACTGTCAGCGTAAAGCTTTGAGCCGGTTCCATCAGGAGCCCGTTTTGCGGCCTCTTGGAGGACAGGATCCTGAACTTTCTGACCGTCACCAGCGTTGCTATAGGCTGATTCGTGAACGGCAAAGGCGGTTTTTTCCGGACCAACAGATACCTCTTGCTGGATAGGGGTGACTTTGTCCTGACCTGCTACAAGGCTGCTGTCGAATGCAGTCGTTTTCTGGGCGCCGGCGGTGGCTGGCTGACCTGTCGGGGCGGATTCTTCACCATCAGTTGTTGTTTTACCATCGCCAGCGAGTATCTCGGACGTCAACTGTTGGGCGTTTGGCGGGGGAGCTTTTTGAGTGTCCGAAACAACGGAAGTGCCCGAAATCGCCGTTTCCTGGCCCATAGTGGCGGTTTTGCTGTCGCCGGCCGGCGTAGAGCCGCTGCTGCCTTCCGGTGCAGTAAGGGTTTTTGCAACTGTCACAGTCGTCAACGGTGCTTGAGCTGCGTTTTTGGCTGTTGGGTGCATGGTGCCTGTCAAGACCGAGCTGTCGAGGGCCTCAGATATGATGGTTTCGGGGTTGGTCTGGCTTGCGCCGATGGCTGATTGAATGGGTTGGTTTTGCAGGAGAGATGCCACAGGGGTGGTCTGGGCAAGATTTTCGTTGATGATTGACGAATTAGATTTGTTCTGGTTTTGCAGTTCAGTGGCAATGAGCTTATCCAACTTCGGAAGGTTGCTATTGCCGACCACTGTAACTGG
>CP070715.1:1911560-1914238 GCA_020350405.1 Planctomycetota bacterium | reverse complement strand
TCACGTTATGGCACGTGATTTTCTTCGCGTGGTTCTGCAACATGGCTATGCACATCGGGATGAGTGACCTTTCGGTCTTTCGCTATGCAAAGAAGAGCTGGTATAGCGTTGCGTCGGCTGCAGGGATGTACGTGGGTCATTTCATGGCGTGGATAAGTGCTTCGATTCTATATGCGTACCAGCTTCACCTTGACTCAACAAACACGGATGTTCATCCTGGTCCTTTGGCCTTCCGAGCAGCGGGGCTAACCGGCCTGCTCTGCGTGATTATCGCAGGCTGGACGACAGCAAATCCGACGATTTATCGGGCAGGTCTTGCGTTCCAGGCGATTATGCCGAAGGTATCGCGATTCAAAGTCACACTGACAACAGGGCTGATGGCGACGGTTGCGGGGATGTTTCCGGCGATTGCAATGAAGCTGCTTGGATTTGTTGCGCTGTACGGATTGATACTTATGCCGATGGGTGCCGTGATATTCGTGGACTTCTGGCTCATCAAAAAGTTCGGCCTGCAAAGTAACTACGCCCACATAAGCGGCAAGACATTTAACTTGGCGGCGGCACTGGCATGGTTTGTCACACTTGGTACTGCCTGGGCGCTTGTGAAATTCGCTGGCGTGCAGATATTCTTCGTGTCGCTGCCCGGCTGGTTCGTCGCAGCCATAATTTATATTGCGGTCAGCAAAATTTATCAGAAGAACGTTCATAGTGCTTAAGCTGCAGGATTATTGAAATGAGACTAATCGCCAAGATAGTGGCGTTGACATCGCTATTGTTACTGACCTCGCCCTCGGTACTCTATCTGGCAGGCAAAGCAAGCCTGGACAGAGTCAAGCAGCTTATGATATTGGCGACGATAGTGTGGTTCATATCGGCATCGTACTGGATGTGGCCGAGACCTAAGAATTCAGCAGGGTAGCAATAGGCAGAAAGGGCTTTTAAAACCAGACTGTTTGTGCTAAACTTGCTGGATTTCCGGCAGGTTGTTGGGCTGTTTTCCGGAATTTGATGGTTGACGAAATATATCTGACCGCAGTCACTGAGAGCCCGAGCCAAGCTTTGGAGAGCTAATAAAAAATGAATAAGGCCTTAGCTGAACTGATTAAGATATCGCGCGCGACGGGCAAGGACCCTGCACTCGTTCAGGGTGGAGGCGGTAACACCTCGGTAAAAACCGCAGACGGCAAGTATATGTATATCAAGGCGAGCGGCACAGCTCTGAAAGACATGAACGAGCAGGCTGGCTGGCGGAGACTGCGGCTTGATTCGGTTCTGTCGATATTAGAAGACAAATCAATAGCGCAGCTTGACGTACATGCCAGGGAAACGGAAGTAGTGAATCGTCTGCTTCTTGCGTGCAATGATAAGGCTACCGGAGACACCAGGCCGTCGATTGAAGCGCACCTGCACGCCTTGCTCGGCAAGTGCGTAATACATTTACATCCCGCCGCGGTGCTTGCATATGCCTGTGCCAAGAACGGCCGAACAGAACTCGAAAAACTGTTTAGAAATGAAAAATACCCACCCCTATGGGTACCTTATGTAGACCCTGGCTATACGCTTGCAAAGAATGTCGCAAAGCTGACTCACCGTTACGAGAACCGATTCGGCAAAAGACCGTCGGTCATTTTTCTTCAAAAGCACGGCCTGCTCATTTCGGCGAATAGCCCGAACGTTGCGCTTGAACTCGTCCGCGGGGTAATAAACCGTTGCGACAGCAAGCTCAGGCACCTCAAAGCCGGAAAAACCAAACCGGCAAGAACAAAAACTGTTGCCGATATAAAACCTTGCATTCGCAAGGCGTTCTTTGAGGCAACAGGCAAACACACCACGATAACCCACTTTCACGATGATACTATTGCGGCGTTCAGCCGGCAGAAAGACGCGAAGAAACTGCTCTCTGTGGCGGCACTGACGCCGGATGAATTGTTATATGCAGATGGGCCGGCAATGTGGGTGGATGATTGCGAGTCGAAAAAAATCGCAGCCAGATTAAGGTCTCAAATCGAAAAAGGAAAGAAGCCGTCGGCAACTTTTCTGGTAAAAGCTGTTGGACTGTTCGTAGCCGGTACGAAAAGAATCGCTCCCGCCATCAGGGACATCGTCAAAAACTCGTTTGTCATCCGCACTAATGCCTGCCGCTTGGGTGGTATTCTAAGTCTGAATAAAGCCGAGCAGGATTTTATTAATCAATGGGAAGCGGAAGCCTTCCGCAGGCTGCTTGCCAGCGGTGCAAGTCAGGGCCCGTTACAAAATCGGATTGCCCTTGTTACCGGTGCAGGCAGCGGCTTAGGCAGAAGTATTTCCATTGGCCTTGCACGGGCCGGCGCAACAATCGCCCTTCTGGATATAGACGCTAAATCGGCAAAACAGACATCTGCCACCATTACAAAAGAGCTGCCAAATGCCCAGATAATGACAATCACATGCGACGTTGCCAACGAGACCGACGTAGAAAAAGCCTTCGAAGCATTACTAAGCAATTGGGGCGGCCTTGATATTCTGGTCAACGCAGCTGGTGTGGCACCGGCTTACGCACTTGTGGATTTGCCGGTTGAGAAGTGGCGCTCCGCACTCGAAGTAAATCTGACCGGATATTTTCTCGCGTCAAAGGCCGCAGCGAAGATTATGATAAAACAGGGCATTGGCGGCAATATCATCAACATCAGCTCTAAATC
>CP070715.1:1904512-1911460 GCA_020350405.1 Planctomycetota bacterium | reverse complement strand
GAACAGGTTATCTTCGTGCACCCTGTTGCACCTGATAGGCCTCAAGACCCCGGCAAAGGGAAAAAGCCGCCCAAAGAGGAGCAGCCCAAAGACAACACATATTACGAGCTGTGGGGCGGCTACCTGGACCAACCCGCCGTGTACTATATCAATCCCAATATCGGCTTGGTGACCGCTGGAGACCCCGTTGCCGCAGTCAATAATGGCGCTGAGGCATGGGATATCGTAACGGCTGACGAAGTGTTTGGCTATGTTGGAACAACGGAGAAAAGCTGGTACGAAGAAGATGGCCAGAACACTATTTCGTGGGTTAAGTTCGTACCTCGCGATTACATCGCGATCGCGGTGATGTGGTATGACCCTAATACCATGATTATTTATGAGTTTGACATCGTCTTTAATACGTTCTACAGGTGGGGTGTCGAACCAGTTAAAAGGGACAGGGCCTTTGACATTCAGAATATTGCGACGCATGAGTTCGGCCACCCAGCAGGTTTGGATGACCTCTATGATGATATATACAGCGAGCTGACCATGTACGGCTACTCGTCCAAAGGTGAAATCGAGAAGTGCTCTCTCGAGGAAGGCGATGTTGCCGGTGCTCAATCGATTTACGGAGCACCGTAAAAAACGAAGGCTGACTAAAAAATTGCGTGTGCCTCGACAAGGATTTAAGGCCGGCCATTAACTGGCCATAAAAATCGGAGGTTGCATTGCCGGTAGTTTTGTCTGCCACGGCATTTGCGAGGCAGTTGTTTTATAGTTTCCAAGCTTTAGCGAATGCCTTGAAGCTGCGGTCGTAGGTCTTTTCGACATCATCGGGGAAGCAGCAGCCGGGAAGCTGCCTGCTTGAGAGATGATAACTTAAACATTCGCAGCACAGGCCCCTGCGGTCGCAGCCGGGATATGAACAGTTGCAGTTCTGCAAATTCTGCTCTTTATTACATTCCATATTTGCACCTTTTGAAAAACTATTTAACCGAGTTCTATTAGCTTGAGCAGATTGTAGCAAAATCCAGCCGAAGCGCCAAGCCTACCGCACGGGCAGTCTGAAAAGACTGACGCTCAATGGAGCTACTGTCAATTTGTTCTTGATACCGGCAAGCTTGCTTTTCTCGATGACTACATTAGGTTTTTTACCGGGCTGGTTGTAGGCCATCGGGTCTGAGCCGGCAATTTGGAAGCGTTGACCGGTTCCCTCAATACCAGCGCCTTTTAGGTTCAAGGCTAAGTCATAGGCTGTCTTCGTGGGGTTGACGATGCCGATGGTGAGGGCCTTGCGATTCTTCGTCCAGGCGGCGAGTACGTCCAGAGGTTCAGTCTCTGAAGAGACTTTAATTGGTATAACACCGAATCGCCTGCGATACAGCTTGAGCACCAGTCCGGTCGTATCAAATGCGGCCCTGGTCTTCGTGGTTTTGATACAGCCGATGACATTGACGGTCTGGGCGTAGTTGGCCATAAAGACCATATCGCTGTTGCGGGCCATCTCGTGGAGACCTGCGGCGATACCGAGGGCGTCCTGCAGATAATAGCGCGTGCCAAGCTCGCCGTAGAGGTGCGGCCCATACCAGTAGTTGTACTCATCTATTGCGATGCGAATGTCTTTCCCTTTCAGCGAATCCAGTTCTTTTCGATAGCCTCGGTGGGCATCGACGATATGAGCAACGCGCTTGGGTGGGTCGGATACGTGCCTGAGCAGTTTAGCGGCCTGTTCCGCCTCTTCGCGTTTCTTTAAAGAATCAAGCGGTAGGTCGGCGGTTCTCCACGTCGGTCGTTTGGTTCCGTGTCCGCAGTAAAAATGCTCACTTATTAGCTCCATATGGTCGGCGCAGGTTGTGAGCGTTTGTTTGCTCCAGTCGCCGACCGAACCAACGGCGACCAGTTGGATTGACCGGTCAACGGCCCGCATTGCATCGGCGAATTCGTTGTGCTTTTTGACGTAATCGGCCAAAGGCATGTGCCCGAGCTGCCATTCTCCGTACATCTCGTTGCCGATGCCCCACCACTTTACTTTGAACGGGGCCGGGTGGCCGTTTTGTCCCCGCAGCCTGCCCATTGTAGTATCGACGGCCCCGTTGGCGTACTCGACGAGCTCTGCGGCTGATTCGACACCACCGAGGCCGCTGTTTACCGCGATGTACGGTTCTGTATTAATCTCGCGGCAAAAGCGTATAAACTCGTGAAGACCAAAGTCGTTGTGCTCGATTCCCGTCCAGGCCGGGTTCTTGCGGGGCGGTCTTTTGTCCGGGTCGCCGATGCCGTCCTTCCAGTCGTAACCGCTGACGAAGTTGCCGCCTGGCCAGCGATAGACCGGCGAGTTTAATTGTTTCAAAAGCTTTAAGGTGTCGGCCCGCATACCGTCGGTGTTGTCGGCGGGCATCAGTGATACCGTGCCGATCTTAAAAGACCCTTTGCCCTTTCCGACGATTCTCAACCGTGCGTTGTTGGTTGTCCCCTTGGCCTTGAAGTGCAGCGGCACTTTGGTGAATTCATTGTTGATTGTGTCGACGGTGACTGTTTGCCGACCTTTTCTACCTTTGCCCCATACCAACGTGACTTTTATTGGCGCAGCTTCAGGTGAGCCGGCGAGGACGATTCTCCCGATGTATTCTTTGCCCTTTATCAGCGCGAGCTTTGGCTGCTCGATGCCTGCGGCGGTTCCATCCCCGGCCAGTTGAATCTCGGGTGTATGTTCACCTACGTATGAATTTTCGGTCGACATTCTTACACTTCCAGCCGGACCGATTACCCTCCAGGGGGAGCCCGTCAGGATAGGAAAATAGCCGACCATCTTGTCTTTGTCGGCTGTCGAATAGGGCTTGTAATCATCGGTGATGGGAAAATAGAACTTCCGGTCCTCGAGCATCTCCGCCCAGATTCCGCCATAAATGCATCGTCCGAGGTGTTCGATGAACTGGCCGTAAATGTATTTAGAGATCGGCTCGCCCGTTTTGTCGGCGTCAATCGCAACACTGATTTGCTGTGCGCGTTTGGTTTGAGTCGGTTGTTGGCAACCAACCAGCACTGCAGCTGCTAATAAACCGGTACAGACAAGGCAAACTCTCTTCATGATGAACCTCGTTTTCATTTCAGGAGAAATGCAATTCAATAATGTCCTTGTCGTTGAGGACATGGTTTCGCTGGGCGTTTTGTCCATCGTAGACCCCGGTACCCCATATCCTCGCGAATTTGAGTTTCTCGGCCAGTTCCCTGTGGATGGCGGTTGCAAGGTCCATAACGGTCGACCCGGCCGGAAGCGTGAAAGGCTCGTCCATATCGGGCTTTTTGCCGGGCGGCTTGGCGTATACGCGTATGATACCCAATAGATTAAAGAGCGCGGCCGCGAGCTTGTCCATGCCTTGCCCGCTGGTGGTGGATATCTCCACGAATTCAAAGGGACGCCTGCAGGATTTTTTCAGCTTTTGCAGTGCGTCCGGTTTGGCGATGTCCGATTTAGTACAGATGCAAAATGCCCTTTTGCCGAGGACGTTGCCGTACTCGTCCGTCTCGCCGGTCTCGCCGTCGATGAGCAGGTTTCTCGACTCCAAGAAATCCAGGCAGATTTGCATTTGTTCGGCTGCATCAGCCGAGAGGTCAATGACGATGGCAATCAGGTCGCAGTTGCGGTACGTTCCCACCTGGCCCGGGGCAATGTAGTCGGCGGTTATAGGCGGCATATCGATAAGCTGAATAGGGACGTCCTCAAACGTTACCATTCCCGGCACAGGCGTGCCGGTTGCGAAGGGAAAGTCGGCGACGTTGACCCTCGCGTTGGTAAGGGCTGCGACGATGGAGCTTTTGCCGCAGTTCGGTGTCCCTAACAGAACAATCTGGCCGGAGCCGCTTCGCGGCACGTAAAAGATGTCTGTCTGTTTGCTCTTTTTTTTGGTGGGTGCTTCTTTCAGTTTGCTCAGCTTGCGGCGCAGGTCGGCCTTCAAATGGTCGGTGCCTTTGTGCTTGGGCATCACGGCCAGCATTCGCTCGAGCGCGAGGATTTTCTCGTCAGGCGTGGTCGCCTGCCGATACCACTTCTCAGCCTTAAAATATTCTGGTGTCAGATTAGCTGGCATCGCTTTACAGTTTTCACTCTGCTACTTTTTCGGCTATGAGGTCGCCAACCTCGCTCGTTGAATATCCCATTTTTCCGGCCTGCATACTTTCGAGTTTTTCGCCGGTGACATATTTGACGGCATCTTCCACTTTTGCCGCGGCGGCATCTTCTCCGAGTGTCTCGAGCATCATCTGCGCGGCGCAGATGGCGGCCAAGGGATTGATAATGCCTTTGCCGGTGTATTTCGGTGCGCTTCCACCGATGGGCTCGAACATACTGACGCCTTCCGGATTGATATTTCCGCCTGCAGCGATGCCCATACCGCCCTGAACTATCGCGCCGAGGTCAGTGATGATGTCGCCGAACATGTTACCGGTTACTATCACATCAAACCACTCAGGGTTCTTGACCATCCACATACAGGTCGCGTCGACGTGATAGTATTCTCTTTCGACGTTGGGATATTCGGACTGGCCCATCCCGTTAAATGCTCTTTCCCAGAGGTCATATACATATGTCAGGACATTTGTTTTGCCGCAGAGAGCCAAAGTGTTGTTTTTTCCTTTGCCCCGTGCCTTTTTGCCGTATTTGCGGGCGTATTCAAATGCGTACTTAAGGCATCTGTCCACCATGTGTCGGGTGTAAACGGCCGATTGCACGGCTACCTCGTGGGGAGTGTCTTTCATGCTAAAGCCGCCCGTGCCGGTGTAAAGTCCGCCGGTGTTCTCGCGGACGACGACGAAATCGATGTCTTCGGGCCCTTTGTCTTTTAACGGGCACGGCACGCCGGGATACAACTTTACCGGCCGAAGGTTGATATACTGGTCCAGCTCAAATCTTGCCTTCAGGAGAATGCCCTTTTCCAGTATGCCGGGTTTGACATCCGGATGGCCGATTGCGCCTAACAGAATCGCGTCGAATTTGCGAAGCTCCTCTACGCCGCTGTCGGGCAGGGTCTCGCCGGTCTTTTTATATCTTTCGCCGCCGAAGTTAAACTCGGTCAAATCGACCTTGAAGCCGAACTTGTCCGCAGCAGCCTTTAATACCTTTACCGCTTCGACGGTTACTTCCGGACCGGTGCCGTCACCCGGTATCACAGCTATCTTATATATCTTTGCCACTTCCAAATCTCCTTGCTGTAATAGATTATTCCAACTCTGGATTCTTCATCCACCAACTACTACTGGTGATATATTCTTCATCAATTTCCACAAAATGACCATTTTTATCGATCTTGACTTCTGTTGGAATACTGAAAACCATGTACTTCTTGAATGTTTTCCCCCAGGATAGTCTTTCAGTTCCAAGGGAGTCTACCATCACTGGGAAGGTAATTCCTTTCTTTTCGACTATGTTCTTGAGCTGCTTCAGATAGTCACCATCCACGAAAGGATGAATTGATATAAATAATGGATCAGAGGTGCGCTCTTGTGTCTGACCATATTGTTTCTGGAGTTCGGGCAGTTCATACATACACGGCGCACAATCGATAGCCCAGAAATGCAGAATGATGGGTCTGCCCTTTTGCTCCGCCAGACTAATCGGGGCGGTGTTAAGCCATTGAGACGCCTCCAAAGCAGGCGCGTCCTTGTTTCGAAGGCTATCATAGAATGCGGCCCTTCTTCTTGCTGCGGCGACAAGGGCGTCGGTTTGTTGCTTCGAGTCGCCCACCGTATAAGTGATTCCCCTGCTGATGTCCATCACTTGGTACCCGCCGGGAAAATCGAGTTCGAACAGTCCAGGATCGTATTGTCTGTCGGCGGCAAATTCTTCCAGCTCTATCCGTGTTTGATTGTTTACCTTCTTGGCTCCGTCTTTGTCAAAAGCATATGACGTGTATGTCATTTGCCAGGGAATGTTTGTGCCGTCGGAAACCTGCCGAAAGTCTCCGTATATGATTTCTTCAAGCGGAAAAGTTGTGAGCCTTAAGCCGGGAAGTTCGGTATGAATGCCCAGCGCCCAGCGCACTATGGCAAAGTTGAGTTCTGGATCAATTGCCAGGCGCGTCTTTGTCGTATCTACTCGAATTATTGGCGGAGAGTTAGTGTCCTTCTTCCAGTTTGCTGCCTCTTGGCTCGCTCTGAAAATTGGTTTCTCCCGCTTTGTGGTCTGCTCAAGAACGTAGCACATATGCCCGTCTACACGAGTGTACCCGGGCAAAAGTTTTGTGTCACGATCGTCAAGGATGTCGAGAAGCTTCGGGAAATCTCTGCTTGCCAGGCATGATTCCGCAGGCAGGTAAGGTAGAAAATTCACGAGCGTCGGGATATTTCCTGAAATCCTGTGCCGGCCTGGTTCTTTGACCTTCCCTACCTTCCAAGCAGGCCATATCATATGAATGACCCTGCCATCCGATGAGACTTTTTCATGATGGACGTTTGGCGTCCTACCCTTTCTCTCTTGTAGAATCTGATATGACCATTTCGGTCCCTCTGACATCAAATGAACCTCTGTGGTGGTAATCCTTTCGGCAGGTATGGTGTCTTGCGGAGATGTCGAGACCTGCTCCCGTAACGTCGCCTGATACTTTGCTTCCCAGGAACTAAATGTCTGACATTTGTTCACGAACTTCTCTACTTCGGCAATTAATTGGGCTTTGTCGAATTCGGGCATAGCCGCGTCTTCGGCTTTTACAACGGGCCATTCATCGACAGAGATAGACTCCCGGGGTGGTGATAGGTCTCTATCTGCGCCGTGCGCTCTTTCCGGCCCCGGCAAAGCGCAGCCTGCGCTTCCCAGCAGTATCAGGACAGCAGTAACTTGTCGAAAGGTAACTCTCATCGTTAGGCCTATTAAACGATTATGCTTCTCTTGGCTTTGTACTATTTCTCGGAATATCGCCATCCTACGTCAAACATGCCTCTCATGCATTTGACGCACTTGCCGTAGTCCAT
>CP070715.1:1883448-1904412 GCA_020350405.1 Planctomycetota bacterium | reverse complement strand
TATACAGTGGATTATGAAAATACATCCAATTGGAAACTTGGTGAAAACAAAGCCAATACAAAGCCAATCAAACCCAACACAAACCCAATTCCCGAAAAGCCAAAATGAAATTAAACTTCTACTTAACAAAGCATTATGCAAACTGATTTCCCTTCCGACTCCGCCAAAACAAACCCAATTCCCAACGCCGCACATGCAAGGCGGCCGGGCCTTATACGCTGCGGGACTGTAATGTGAACTGCGATGGTGTCGTGAATGTGGCGGACAGGTCGATTGCGAACGCGATATGGCGGGGGATACTTGGGCTGAACTCGGTAAGTAGTCCGTGCCCGTTGAGGTAGTGCTCGTCCTGCGTAGTGCGTCGAGCGTAGAGGAGAGGCGACGGGTCAGGGTTTGGCACTTTTGGGGCTTAGGCGGGTTGCCATGGGAGCTTCCGTGTCAAGCACGGAATGACAAGGGTGAGTACGAGATGAGAGTTTATAGGTCGGGTTCGCCCGAAGCGATTTTGGCCGGATGGCTTGTGTCCGCTGTTTTGGTTGGCTTTGCATGCTTAGGTGGTGTCTCAGCAGGCTTGCATACAAGGCCCTGTTTTATCAGTGCTTCAAATTGCTCATCAGTGAGCATCTTATATTGATACTTTTGCCGCATTCTTCTCTCAATGGCGATAAAATCGGGTGCGCCGATGTTACGTTCCACTTGCCTGGAAATGCTCCTTGTGTCGCCAAAATCTAACAATTTGCCCGATGCGTGTCAAATAGTTTTTTAAAAAAGACTGATTTATTTTTACACCAAGACCTGTTCGGCGATTCTGGGGCTAAATGGGGAGTTTTATGGGACTTAGGTGAAATTTTTTGCCTTCTTAATGCCGCTTTGCCCGCCTTTGGGCTAAAATTCAGGGTTTGCTTATCACCGCACCGATTGCGGTTGTTCTACGTCAAGTCGCCTTTTCAATATGTCGATGGAGGATTATTCAGATTTGAGTCCATTTTATTGAAAGGAGACAAAAATGGTTAGCGAAGAAAGCCCTCTCGTTCCGGAAGAGCCTCAACAAACAGCGATTGAAGAGCTTCAAGATTCGCTCGAAGAGTCTCAAGAGACAACGACCGAAGAGCCCCAAGAGACAGCAACGGAGGTGTGTGAGGAGGAGACTGAGGAAACGCCGGAAACGATCGAAGAAAGTTAGCATTTTTTGGAGGGAGCTGGATGAGCAATCCGGCTCCCTCCTTTGGTTTTCAACATCACCGAGATAGCCCAAGTCACCACCCTCCAGTTATTACCCGCATCACAAGCGCCAAATCACAGACAGTTCGAAATACAAACGCTAAATGCTCGAAGCAGGATTTAGATTGGTGGGTCGGAGATGCTTATAAGAGGTCTCGGATACCGGAGATGGTTGTGATTATGAAGCGGACAGTGAAGACGGCGAGGGCGGTTGCAATTATGGCTGTGACAGTCCAGACGATGATGAAGCCGGCGGTCCGGGCTTTGTCCTTGAGTTCGCGGATTTCTTCAAGGTCTGAGCGGAGTCCGGAAACGACGTGGTAGCACCAATAGCAGCCGAGTACAAACAGCACGGCGATTACAAGGTGGCCGAAGTCCGGAGCGAGGACGACCATCATTATGTTGCGAGTGGAGTCGGACATTTAGCGCATACTACCGAGTAATTAGTTTTGCGGCGTCTTTGGCGAAGTAGGTGATAATTATGTCGGCGCCGGCGCGTTTGATGGAGGTGAGCATTTCGGCCATGGCGGCTTGTCGGTTTAGCAGGCCGGCGTCAGCGGCAGCGTTTAGCATCATGTACTCACCGGAAACGTTATATGCGGCGATGGGAGTATCGAAGCGGTGGCTGGCGCGGCAAATGATGTCGAGGTAGGGAACCGCCGGCTTCACCATGACGATGTCGGCGCCTTCGGCGATGTCGAGGGCGATCTCGGCCATGGCCTGGTCGGAGCTGGCGGGGTCCATCTGATAGGTTTTGCGGTCTTTCAGGGTGGCATCGAGGTCGGCAGAGGGGGCGGATTCGGCGGCATCGCGGAACGGGC
Source organism: Planctomycetota bacterium (assembly GCA_020350405.1). GTDB lineage: Bacteria > Planctomycetota > Phycisphaerae > Sedimentisphaerales > Anaerobacaceae. The sequence continues at coordinate 1,902,370 of CP070715.1, read as the reverse complement.
CGTAGAAGGCGGAGGCGTATTTGGCGGCGTATGACATGATGGCGACATTGTGGAAGCCGTTGGCTTCGAGGGCCTCGCGGATGTACTTTACGCGGCCGTCCATCATGTCCGAGGGAGCGGCTATATCGGCGCCAGCCTGGGCGTGCGAGAGGGCCATTTTGGCGAGGAGCTCGCAGGTGGTATCGTTGTCGATTTCGCCATCTTTGATGAGGCCACAGTGACCGTGGTCGGTGTATTCGCAGAGGCAGACGTCAGTGATTACGAGAAGGTCGGGCGTTTGTTTTTTGATTTCTCGAATGGCGAGCTGGACAACGCCGTCCTCGGCCCAGGCGCGAGAGCCTTTCGGGTCTTTGGCCTTTGGCAGGCCGAAGAGGATGACGCCGGGGATGCCGAGAGAGGCGACCTCGGCGGCCTCGGCAGCGATGGTATCGGGCGAGAAGTGGAAGCAGCCGGTCATAGATTTGATTGGGTGCTTGAGGTTTTCGCCGGCTTTTACAAACAGCGGATAGACGAAGTCGTCGACGCTGGTAGTGGTTTCGTGGATGAGTCTTCGCATGGCGGGGCTCTTTCTCAGGCGCCGCATTCTGATTTGAGGAAAGGGCATAGTGAATCTCCAGTCCTGATTATTTTGACGGCACGAGTCTGTAAATGCTTTGAAGGTAAGTATACAATGAATTTTCGGTTTTGGACAGGCAAATCTGAAGCGAGGTGAACTCCAGATGGCGTGGTAGATGTGTTATGCGACGGTGCTTGTGGGAGGTTTTTTTATTTCTGCGAGGGGTTTTTTGAACAAAATTTTGGGAAAGAGCGTAACGTGGGAGTGTTTTTTGTCATATAAGAATTTAGAGGCTCAGTTGAGTCAGGTGAAATGGTTTTTAACGAGTCGTTCTTACACATAGGCTGGACAGGCGATTTTTAGGCCTGTCCGCCATCTCCCTCAAAAATGGCCAACCCGTCAGGGCTGGCCATTTTTTTTGGCGCAACCTCGGGCTACAAAGCTCGGAGGAATTCGACGAGGTCTTTTTTCTCCTGCTCGGTCAGTTTGGTTTCAAGTATCAGATTGAAAAATTCGACGGTATCTTCGAGTGTAAGGAGCCGGCCATCATGGAGGTATGGGGGAGAGTCCTTTATTCCTCTGAGGGGGAAATTCTTTATTGGGCCGTCAGCGGAGGCGTATCGGCCGTTTATCATCTGCGGCTCGTAGAATCGCTCGGTTTTCAGGTTATGCATCAAATTATCAGTATAGTAAGGCGGTGTGTGGCAGGCGGCACATTTGGCCTTTGTGAAAAAGACGTCTTGGCCGCGGAGTTCAGCTTTTGTGGCCCTGTCCGGGTCGAGTCGGCCGAAGATGTCAAGCTTAAGTGCAGGCGGGAAGTCCAGCAGGGCCTGGAATTCGGCCATGAAGTGGACCTGACTGCCACGTTCGAGGATGTTGACGCCTTTCTTGGTGGCGATGACGGGGTCGCCGTCAAAGTAGGCCGCCCGTTGCTCAAACTCGGTAAAGTCCTCAATTGTCTTTAGGGCCCGCTGGGAACCGAAGAGGCGTTGGATATTAACGCCCCTCAGGGGCGGGGTGTCGAGCCGGTGCCGAAACTGTTGTGGGCGTATGTCGCCAACCAGATGTGTAGGTGCGGCGGTGTGGCCGTTGGAATGACAATCGAAGCAGGTTACCCCTCTGCTTGGCTTTTCGCTGCGTCGGTCTTCGGTCTGGTTAAACTGCTGCTGGGGGAAGGGGGTAACCAATAAGCGAAGCCCCTCGAGCTGCTTGGGATTGAGCAGGCCATTGAACAGCTCATAGTAGTTATTGATGGTCACGACTTTTCCCTGCGAAACGTCGCCGAGGTCTGGACGCGTGGTGAGGTAGATGGCGGCCGGGAACTCCGGCAGGAAATGGTCAGGCAGGTCAAAATCGAGGTCGAAACGGGTCAGGTCACGGCCTTCCAGTTTTTTTATTTCGTCGATAACAAACTGTGGAAAGACCATACCGCCTTCGCGGTGGTTGGGATGCGGAAGCGGCATAAAGCCTTTGGGAAACAGGCCTCTTGTGCGGATTTCATCGGGAGTCATTTCTGCAAGTTTTTGCCAGGTCATTCCATGGGGGAGCTTTGCGCGGACACCCTGCTGAACAGGTTTTCCGCGAGACATTGTTACTCCCCGAGCGGGGTTGTCGGACAAGTCGTACCTTTCGTGGAGCAAGTCCATCTGGCGTTTCATGATTTCGGGTTTAGCGGCAGTCATCCTTTTCATAACGGACTGAAAGTCCTCAGTGATGACGACAGGTGCATAACTCGATGATTTGGCATAAGCCAGGGCGACGGAGATAATCAGGGCGACGACAAAGACTGCAGAGACGGTTGCGCGTTTTGTTCTTGCTTTCATTTTCTTCTCCTTTCATTAATGGTTATTATGGGATTGCAGTTATACGGACTGTGATTAGATTCAATCGCGGGTACGGTATGCGGGGTCGGTCCCACAGCTTGTCTTTTGCGGCATGCGCGTATGCCCATCGTCGAGCACCTCCCTGATTGCATAGGGTTAGCTTTTTATTTGTCTGAGTCCCGCATCGCTGCATTACGCGTAGGATTGCAGCTTAGCACGTCTGGAGCGCTTGTCAAGTTTTTTCAGGGGGTGATATTTACTTTCCGGCAGCCGGTCCAGGCGGCTAAAAAAGCTGTTGCAAATATTATATTCGGTGCTATACTATTTACCTTTGTGTAGTAGCGGTGGGCCGTAGAGGGTCGATAAGAGAACTACGGCGTTTGATAAAGGCTAATTTAGATAAGGAGCAAAGTCCGATGGAGCCAATTACAGAGTGCGAGGTGGATTTATTTGGCGGCCGCCTGCCGAGCATAGATGAAATTAAGGAGCTTTCCATATTTGTGCATTGCAGCGAGGCAAACAAGATGGCTTTTGCAGAGCAAGTGGAGGAGAATTCTGCCAGAGGCGGAGCGAAGGCTGCGCTGACAGCGGGGATAGGGCTTTTTATTCTGGGCAGGGATGGCGAAGCCGTGCAGAAGCTTGAGAAGGCAAAGGACTGCAAGGAAAAGTTCGTGTATTTGGGCTTTGCACTTCGGCGATTAAGAAGATTTGATGAGGCTACAGAGAACCTTCAAAAGAGTCTTGATTACGAGGCCGACCCGCTATTTGTAACTCTGGAAGAAGCGGCTACATATCGTTGCGCATCGGATTTTGAGGCGGCGGCGCGGGAACTAAAAGGCTGCGCCAATTTTAAGGGTGTAAGCGGCGAATATCACTACCAGCTCGGGCGGCTTGATGAGGCGCGTGGTTTTTACGAGCAGGCAATGGACAATTACAAAGCTGCTTTGGAGTTATCTCCTAACCACCAAAATGCGCTTTTTCACCTGGCATATCGTTGCGATTTATCCGGCGATGATGAGGCAGCTATCGACTACTACAAGCAGATTGCACTGAATTCTCCGGTGTATGTAAGTGCGCTACTGAATTTGGCCGTCCTTTATGAAGACAGGGGTCGATACGAGAGAGCGACTCGGTGTGTTGAGAAGGTCCTGAAGTTTCATCCGAACCATCAGAGGGCGATCCTGTTCAAGAAGGACATTGATAGCTCAAAAACCATGTTTTACGACGAGGAGAAAGAAAAGAGAAGAGGCCGCAGGATACAAATTCTTGAGACGCCTCTATCCGACTTTGAACTTTCGGTGCGCAGCAGAAACTGTCTTAGGAAGATGAAGCTGGAGACCATTGGCGACCTTTTGAATATTACTGAGCCGGAATTGCTGTCCTATAAGAACTTTGGGGAGACTTCGCTTCATGAGATAAGACTTATCCTTAGTTCAAAAGGACTAAGACTGGGTATGGCTCTGGAGGAGAAGCAGGCGGCTGCAGAGGAGGGTTTGGAGGCGAGCGCAACGGCAGAGGAGGAGTCCTTGTTGAACAAGTCGGTGGACGAGCTGCAGCTATCGGTTCGTGCACGGAAGTGCCTTCAGAAGCTGAGTATTCGTACACTGGGGGATGTAACCCAAAAGACGGAAGCCGAGCTTCTCGGCGTTAAGAACTTTGGCGTGACAAGCTTGAACGAAATCAAAAAAGCCATCAACAACCTTGGATTATCACTGCGGAAGCTGGATTAAGACAAGGCAATAGTATCCGAAATAAGATTGAAAACAGCCGGCAACGAAGGTTGCCGACCATATACAAACAAAGGCACTTGGTGAGTTTTCATCTCGCGACAGATTGCAGTGACGGAGGACGCCGGTTATTGCGTTTGGTGAGGGGGCGTGTTTTCGGGGTTTCGCGGGCAGAGTTATTGCGATGGGCGGCTGGTGTTTTTTTTCTTTGGGTGATAGTGGTTGGCGGCTGCAGGGAAAGAGAACTTGCCAGAACCACTCCTCAGATGGGCATCAAGCCAGAATTCTGGGTGAGGGTTCTGCTGCTCGATGATGTTAAAACCTGTGTGCTGAAGGTTTCATCGTCGCTTGCTATTTTGGACGTCGAGGCAAACAGGACAGTGCCAATGTATAGAGGCGGCCAAGTCGGCGTGCCGACGGCGGTGGAGATATCGGCGGGGAAGATTACCATTGGCGGCCGGATATTTAGCGGTGGTGAGGTTATTATTTGGCCCGACGCGCCACACATTTTTAACGTAAACGGTGATGATTACCGCGGCAAATTAAAACTTATATTGAATTCTGACGGCAGCTCATTTGATGCGGTAAACCTTGTGCCCGTTGAGCCGTATCTGGCGGGCGTAGTAGGGGCCGAGATGCCTGATTATTGGGAACCGTCGGCGCTGAGGGCGCAGGCAATTGCCGCAAGGACCTACTGCTTGTACATCAAAAAGCGTTTTGGCAGCAAACGAGGCTGGGACGTAAAGAGGACGGCAGCGAATCAGGTTTATCTTGGTGTTAAAGCTGAGTCAGCTCAGACTTGGAAAGCTATCAATCAGACGCATGGTGAGGTCCTGGTCTGCAGACAGAGCGGTGGCACCGAAGAGATATTTCCCACCTACTACAGCTCAACCTGCGGCGGACACACCGAGGACAGCAAACACGTATTCGGAGATTCTTTTGAACCACTTGTTGGTGTGCGGTGCCCTTATTGTAGGGACGTGGCGAAACCGAGCTTTTTCTTCTGGCCTACGGCCCAGTTCGATAAGACGGAGGTTACTGGCAGGCTGTTAGAGAAGTACCCGAAGCTAAAGGCATCAGGGGAAATCACAAACATCACGTCGGTTAAGCAGAGCAGCTACGGGGACTTTTCCCGACTGACTTTGGTGAAACTTGTGGGTTCGGCGGGCAAGAGTAATTTTTTGCGGGCTGAGGACCTGCGTCTGACCATCGACCCGAGCGGCAACAGACTGAAAAGCACAATCTGTCAAATCATCAATATTGACGATAAATGGGCATTTCTGGCAGGCAGAGGTTATGGGCACGGTGTTGGCATGTGTCAGTGCGGCGCTCAAGGAATGGCAAGAAAGGGCAAGACAACGAATGAGATACTTAGCTATTACTACCCAGGCTCTAAGATTATAAGAGTTTATCGAGATGAGTAGCTTTGAAGTTCTCCGTCCGGATAGTGGTACAGCGGCGAGGCGAGGGTTACTAAGGACGACCCACGGAGATGTGGCGACGCCGGCGTTTTGTCCGGTCGGCACTGTCGGGGCGGTCAAGGGGGTCACGCCACGAGAACTCAAAGAGACAGGTGCTGATATAATTCTGGCCAATACTTATCATTTGCTTCTGCGGCCCGGAGTCAAGACGGTTGAAGAGCTCGGGGGGCTTCACAAATTCATGTCGTGGGAGGGGCCAATACTCACGGACAGCGGCGGGTATCAGGTTTTTTCTTTAGGGTCGCTGACGAAAATTGATGATGATGGAGTTGAATTCAGCAGCCATGTAGATGGGGCGAAGGTATATCTGAGTGCGGAGATAGCGACGCGGATACAGAACCAGTTGGGTGGCGATGTGATAATGTGTTTAGATGAGTGCGTATGTTTCGGCTGCGAAGAGGCACAGCTAAGAAGGGCTGCGGACAGGACCATCTGCTGGGCGCGGCAATGCAGGCAGGCTCACACAAATTCGCAACAATTACTCTTTGGGGTGGTTCAGGGGGGGATAGACCTGCCGCTACGAACGCAGTGCGTATCAGAACTTGTTAAACTGGATTTTGACGGCTATGCCATCGGGGGCTTGAGCGTGGGCGAAGGACACGAGGCTATGATAAAGACAGTTTCTCATACGGCGACGCTTTTGCCGGAGGATAAGCCTCGCTATTTGATGGGTGTGGGCACACCTGCTGACATTGTTGCTGCGGTAATGGCCGGAGTGGATATATTCGACTGCGTCCTTCCGACGCGGAACGGGCGAAATGCGTTTGCGTTTACTGAGAACGGGCCTATACGATTGAGGAATAATGCTCGTGCGAATGACCCGAAGCCAGTTGAGGGGGGCTGCGACTGCTACTGCTGTAAGAACTTTAGCCGGGGCACAATCAGACATTTTTTCAATGTTTCAGAAATGCTCGGTCCGGTCCTACTGTCGCTGCATAATCTAAGGTTTTACCAGAGACTTATGGCACAAATAAGACAGGCGATAGAGAAAGGCGAGTTTGCCGACTGGGCAGGCGAAAGATTAGGGAAATACAAAGCCCTGTACCAATAGTAGTTTGATTTCCGGCCGGTGGGGCGTGAATCTATACGCTATTTAAAAATTTCCTGTGATTTATGGCGAAATTAGGTTATAAGCATAGACTTTGAAACTCTGACAATGAAAGGAAGTTAAGAATGGACAATATATGGGTATTGGCTCAAGCGCCGGGCGGGGAGTCGCCTTCGGGTATAACTTCAGCGCCGGTAACCGAACAAGAGGCGCAAACGACGACGGTTGCGCCGGACTCGAACGCTCCAGTCTCGAGGCCTGTGCCGCAAAGGTCTCCTATGATGCAGTTCCTGCCTTTCATTTTGATTTTCGTAGTGATGTATTTTTTCCTTTTCAGAGGTCCCCGGAAGAAACAGCAGCAGCACAAGCAGATGGTACAATCTCTGGAGAGGAACGACAAAGTCAGGACGATAGGCGGGATTATCGGGACGGTAGTGGATGTCAAGGGCGACGAGATTACGTTGAAAGTTGATGAGTCAAATAATACGAAGATAAGAGTTGCCTCTTCAGCAATCGGCAAGAATTTATCCAAGGAGAAAGGCTAAGAGGTCTGTTGTTGGTAGTTTGTGCTCTATGAATTACCGAGTGGGCACTACGTAACAGGCGATGCGAGGAAGCATTTATGGACAAGAACCTTGCGCTGAAACTTGTTTTGATTATTGTTTTTGTGGTGGTTGCAGCCTGGACTTTATATCCACCGCAGAAGACACTAAAGCCCGGAATCGACTTAGCGGGTGGAACAAGTCTTATCTACGAGATTGATACCCAAGGCCTTGGCAGCGCGGAAAAGAGAGAGCTATCCTCGAAGATGATAACGGTGCTTCGCAGACGTATAGACCCTGCGAACATCCAGAACCTTATATGGCGGCCTCAGGGGGGCACGCGCTTCGAGATACAGATGCCTCTGACGAGTGCAGAGGCCCGTGAAAAGCGTCAAAATTTTGAGGAGGCGCGGGGCGATCTGTTGGCTGAGAATGTAAATCCGGCCGTGATTATACGCTCTTTATCAAAATCCCCTGAGGAAAGGACCGAGGATTTCGAGCGATTTGCACGGGGTTCTGCCGAAAGGCTTGCGATTCTCGAGACCCTCGGCACTGCTTATGACGAGCGCAACAGCTTGCGCGAAAAAAGCGACGAGCTTTTTTCGAAACTTGAGACGGCGGAATCTGCGCTGATTGACAGCGGGCTGGACGTTGAAGCGATAAAGGCAAGTGTCAGCCGCTGGGCAAGCATGGATAACGAATCGCTTGCGGAGGCGCTGAAGGACTTTCCGGGCACTGAGAGTAGTGTCGAGATTCTGACGGGGTACGTGAGGACCTACGCCGAGTGGGCAGAGGCTGTCGATGAGTTGACCGACCCGGAGACCGGCAAGAACTTAGAGTATAAGAATGCCAGAAGAGCTCTCGATGAGTTCAACCTAACGATTGACCAGATAAACTCCTGCCTGGATATATCCCCCAAGTCAGCTAAAAGAGCCGGGGCGCTTGAGAAATTGACAGCTGCGTTTCCTGACCGGGCGGAAAAGATTGACAAGGCAGTCGCGGCCTTTGACGAGTATTACCCTTTCCAGGGCAGGCTCGATGACCCGAAGGACCTTCAGCGGATGCTGAAAGGCGCCGGGATCCTGGAATTCAGGGTGCTGCCAACAATTGGGCATCCTGAAGTGGACGCGGACGAGATGGCCGGCTACGTGGAACTGCTGCAAACGAAGGGCCCCAAATATGCGTCGGATAGCAAGCACGTGTGGTGCGAGATCGAAAATATAAATGAATGGCAGGTGTCCAAATCGATTGTTGCGCAATTCGGCAACAAACCATACGTCCTGGCAAGCAACAAGGTGGAGGAGGTGATACTGCATGGAGCAGAAGCAAAGGACTGGACTCTGAAGAAGGCGCAGCCTCAAACGGACAGGGAAGGGCGAAGGGCAATTGGTTTTACGTTAGATGACAAAGGCGGCAGTCTGTTTTCCAAGGTTACAGGAAATAATCTTAAGCGGCCGCTGTGCATTCTGCTTGACGGTATCGCGATATCGGCGCCAATCGTTCAGTCGAGAATATTTACAAGCGGCATAATTAGCGGCAGCTTTACTCAAACGGAAGTTGACGATATGGTCAACAAGCTGAATGCGGGCTCGCTGCCGGCGAGACTCATCGAACAGCCAATCTCAGTGAAAACCATCGGGCCATCGATAGGAGCCGACAACCGTGACCGCGGTGTCAAAGCCGGTTTAATAGGCCTTGCGGTAGTGGTGCTCTGTATGCTTGCCTACTATATGCTTGCTGGTTCAATCGCCGATGCGGCACTGTTGATGAACCTGCTTTTTGTTTTGGGAATGATGGCGTTGCTGCGCGCGACTTTCACGCTGCCGGGAATCGCCGGCATAATATTGACCATCGGCATGAGCGTTGACGCTAACGTGCTTATTTTCGAGCGAATCCGTGAGGAACAACAGCGGGGCTCATCGCTCAGGATAGCGGTGAGGAACGGCTATCAGCGGGCGTTTAGGACTATTTTCGATGCGAACCTGACCACGTTCATCACCGCCGCGATTCTCTACTGGGTGGCTTCGGAAGAGATAAAAGGTTTTGCGATTGTGCTTATGCTGGGGATACTCTCGAGTATGTTCACGGCGCTGTTCGCGACGCGAGTTATTTTCGACATTTTATTGAGCAAGCGAATTATCAAAGACCATCTGTTTATGCTGCGTCTGATACATGAGCCGAAGGTGAACTGGATGGGCCTGCGACCGATTTTTCTTGCGATTTCTGCTACTCTTATTGCGGCGGGGCTCTTTGTTTTCTTTACGCGGGACGACGCAGAAAACAACAAGTATGATATTGAATTCACCGGCGGAACTTCCATCCAAATCAGTCTTAAAGAGGGGGTGGAACTGACGAGGCAGGACGTGGAGGACAGAATCCATAAAACCGGAACTGAACTGAATAACCCTGGCCTTGCGGCGGCAAACGTATACAGCATCGGCAAATCAGGCAAGCAATATGAAATCAACACAACCGAAACGAATAAAACCACCGCTACTGTCACATTTGGCGAATCCGAACAGCGTACAGTAGAGGGCGTGACTTCGGCGATTAAGCGGGCTCAAAATAAATTCGAGGGCAAACTCAGCAATTTGTCCGTAAGCGGGCACGGCAGCCCCGCCACGTTTGTGGTAACCACAAGCCAGGTGAACAAATCTCTGGTAAAAGATGTGCTGTCGACGGCTTTTCCGGATGCGGACATCTCCGAACCGGAGGTTGACGAGGTGGTCAACGAAGCGGTACTAGGCGCTTTTGCCGGCGAGCTGGAAATCCAGCAAAACCTTCAGCCGCAAGTCGTTTCGGAGGAGAAAATAACAGAGGAGATTATAGATTCTTTCCCCGAGCTTGCCGAGTACCTGGGCGGGGTCAAGATTGAGTGCGAAATAGAAAAGGCTGCGACGGCAGGTGAAATCGACCAGAGATTCAAGGATTTGCGTTTTAAGCCGGAGATGCGAGAGGCCACCTGGTATTCCTATGAGCTTCTTAGCCCGGGACTGAGGGAGATGGACACCGGGCAAGAGGTGAAGTCGTTTGTCTACGTCAGTGTCGAGCCGGAGGCGGGTTTTCGCGAATTGAGCGAGGATGAGTGGGAGCGTTTCGTTGGAAACGAACGGGGCAAGGTGCTGGCCGCAACCACGCTGGAGACATCGCTGCCGAGGGTGACGCAGATAGACCCGTCGGTCGGGGCGGAGGCGAAGACGCGCGCATTAATTGCAATCGTCCTGTCGTTGTTTGCAATCGTTGCCTATATCTGGGTTCGGTTTGGGAACGTTCGCTACGGTGTGGCGGCGATTTTGGCACTGGTTCACGACGTATGCATCACTCTCGGGGCAGTTACCGCCTGCACATACATCGCAGCGACGCCAATCGGCGAGAGACTTCTGATTGGGGATTTCAAGATAAACCTGGCCATAATTGCGGCTTTTTTGACGCTGATAGGATACTCGCTTAACGATACGATTGTGGTTTTCGACCGTATCCGTGAGAACCGCCGCAAGGCGCGTCTTCAGGCACAGACAATCACCGACAGCATAAACCAGACTATTTCGCGGACGATTTTGACATCCTTTACGACATTTATAGTTGTGCTGATAATGTACATCTTTGGCGGGCCGGGTCTGAGAGGCTTTACGTTCGCAATCGGCTTCGGAATCCTTGTCGGGACCTATTCGTCTATTGCGATAGCGGCGCCGGTGCTGTTGATTGGGAGCAAAAGCAAAAGAGCAAGCGAATAAATAAGGCTTTAAAGACGGACTTGGGCGCGAGAGAAATCATCCAGGGCTCAGTGAAATAGCGAATTACAGATTGTAAGCAAGTCGCATATGCACAAGGATTTCAAGATAGGACTGGTTTTGGGGCTGGCGGTAGTCGCAGCGGCTGCGCTCTGGCTCTCTACGCGACCCAGCCTGACTACAAAGGCAAGGATGTTGCATTCCCGCAGTGTTAGGTCTGCGGAGGAAACTTTTGATGAGCAGCCGCGGTTTGTAACGGATTTGCCAAAGATCCCGTCAAGAGAAGCGGCTGCTGAGGCTAAAGAAAACAGTGTATTGGAAGTACCGCCATACGAACAAACAGATGAGGTGAAGACCCAAAGATTCCACATTGTGCGTCGTGGTGAGACACTCTCTGATATTGCCTACAAGTACTACGGTTCTGCAAGCAAATGGAAGAAAATCCTGAGTGCTAATGACCTTGAGCTAAGAGATACGACGAAACTCAGACCTGGCACAAAACTTATTATTCCTGAGTGAGCGGGTACAAGAAATGGGAGAAGCCGACTTTTGTGTTCGGCACCGGTTTTACAGCAATTTTGCCGCCTGGCTGTCGACCAGCCATGTGACCTTATTAAGAATGGGCCAAAGAGTATGGATAGGATAGCGTACTTCATCGGGCTCGTGAGTGAAAACCTCTTTGAGGATATTAGCTTTCTCCTCCCCAGAGACCAGCACGGCCAGATGAGACGCAGCGCATAAAACCGGGTGGGTCAGTGTTATTCTGTTGAGCTTTCTATCCAGGTCGTAAACGACACACGCCAAGTCCTCCGTATCAAAAGACGCGTAGCTGTTTGGGAACAGCGAACCTGTATGTCCCTCGACGCCCATGCCGAGCAGAATCAGGTCAAATTCGGGAATTCGATCTTCCTGGAGACCAAATGTAATTCGAATCGTTTCTTCATAACGGCTGGCTGCCGTTTTGATGTCGCTGTACTCGGTTGGTATCCGATGTATGTTCTCTTCAGGGATAGGGACTCTGGGCAGGAAAGTATCGGCGGCCAGCTTGTAATTGCTCCATTGTGAATCCGGCGGGACGTACCGCTCATCAACCCAGAAGAGTTGGACTTTGTCCCAGGCAAGAGCCTTTGCCTGCGGCGTTTCGCTGAGCAGTTCAAAAAAGCGTTTCGGCGTGTGGCCTCCTGATATGGCAACGTAGAATACACCTTTGGCTTTTATAGCCTTTTCTGCGTCGGTGGTGAAAAGCTCAACACTTCGGTGTGCAAGTTTCTCGGCGTCGGAGACGACTTCGACATTCGGTTTGTACTTTGCAGTCTTTTCCATGGTCGTTGCCCCCTTCATTGGGTTCCGGTATTGCCTTAATATCGCAAAATAGAATCCCTACACCAGATGCAAGTCTGCACTATTATGCACTTGCGCAGAGGATTTGGCCAGAAAATTTTTTGAGAAGATAAAAATTTTGTATCTTCTGTTAACCCTAATTTGGAGGGCAACTTACGACTGCAAAGGACGGAGGCTGCTACGTAGAGGAAGTAAGCTTTTCTGAGTCTGGTCACCGCTGCCTCCGGCGGGCGCTTTCCATCATTTTCCCAACCCTGCGAGGATTCTGCCCTTGACGTCTTCGAGAATCATATACAGTGAAGGAACCAAAAAGAGCGTAATCAAGGTCGCGAACATTACACCGAAGGCCAGACTTATGGCCATTGGAATAAGAAACCTTGCCTGGAGGCTTCGCTCCAGCATCATGGGCACCAGACCGAAGAATGTTGTCAGGGTCGTGAGCATGATTGGGCGGAACCTTCGGGTCGCGCAATCACGAACTATCTGTGCGAGCTCTATGCCGCTTTTTCGCTCGCGGTTGATAAGGTCTATCAGGATGAGTGAGTCGTTTACAACCACACCGGACAATGCAACTATGCCGAACATTGATAGAAGGCCGAGATTGAATTTTGTCATAAAGACAAAGCCCATCAGTATGTGACCTATTACGGCCCCGACGATGCCAAATGGGATTGCGGACATAACAATTACCGGCTGAGTGTAGCTGCGAAACTGAACGGCAAGCAGGCCGTAGATTGCCATCATGGCCAGAGGAAATGTGACGTAAAGACTGCTGAATGATTCACTTCTTTCGCGTGCCTCGCCGGCAAATCTATATTGCAGACCGGTGTATTCACGCATCATACCTGGAATTACATTTTGACGTAAGTCTCTATTGATGTCCGCGGCATTGGTAACAGCGACGTCGACATCGGCTGTTACGTTGACGACCCGCCTGCGGTCGGCGCGGCGAATTGTCGAAAATCCCCTTCCGTACGTCACGTCGGCGACGGTCTTGAATGGAATTTCGGCACCGCCGGGGAGCCGAATTCGCATGTTTTCAATATCCGCCAAACTTCTGCGCTCGGCCTCGGGGTAGCGTACCATAACACGGATATCATCACGACCGCGCTGAATACGCTGGGCCTCCTGGCCGTAAAAGCCCTGCCTGACCTGTCTTGCCAGGTCGGAGAGTGTCAGCCCTAATGTTCTTCCGGTGTCTTTAATTTCGAGTTTTAGCTCCGCCTTGCCGGGCTCGAAGCTGTCTGTGATGTCACTAACGCCGGAGTATTCGCGCAGAATGGATTTCAGTGATTCCACGGCCAGCAACAACGTGTCGAAGTTCTGGTGGGACATTTCCACATTTATCGCTTCGCCTGCACTGAAGATTTCCGAGAAGAAAGTCAAAGAGGATACGCTCGGTATTTCGCCGACCATGTCGCGCCAGCGGTTCATGAGCTTGACGGATTTTACATTGCGCTGTTCGCCTCCGAGCAGTTCGACGTTGACTTCGGCCAGGTGGCCGGCGGAACCCGTGCCGATTCCTCTTACCGGTCCACCTCCGCCTGAAGCTGGCTGGGCACCTATAGTTGTAGCGACATGTTTTATGATTGAAGGCTTGCCCGGGCGGTTGGCGTCGACTTCGAGTCGAACTTGTTCGACGGCCTTTTCAATCTTGTCTGCAATTTCGCGAGTTTGTTCCACAGGAGTGCCTCTGGGCATTGCTAAGAACGCAATCATATTGTCGGCTTCAACCGGGTCGATGAACACGACCTTCATATATCCCCCGGCGATATAGCCGATTGTAATGATGAAGATGGCACAACCTATCGCCAAAGTTACATAACGCCATTTCACTGAGCGTATTACGAAGTTAGCGAAGGGACCTCTTACAAACGCCTCGAGTCTTTTCTCTGTGCGGAGCTGAATTCCGTCGATGAGTTGCAATATTTTCAGTTTACCTGAAAAACCTTTGGTGGAAAGATGGGCGGGGAGAATCAACAATGCTTCGACGAGACTGACCATCAGGACGCTTATAACTACTATGGGTATTACGCGAAGAAATTTGCCCATTATCCCGATGATGTATAATAGCGGAAGGAACGCGAAAACAGTGGTTAGTACGGCCATTGTTACCGGAGCAGCCATCTCCTTGACACCTTTTATGGCCGCCTCAATTCTGCTCATGCCCCGGCGTCTGTAGGCGAAGATATTTTCACCTACAACAATTGCGTCATCAACCACAAGACCCAATGCCATTATGAAGGCAAATAATGAAATCATGTTCAGAGAGACATCAAATCTTGGCAATAGCCAGAAGGCGCCCAAAAACGATATCGGGATACCCATAGTTGTCCAGAACGCCAGGCGAATATTAAGAAACAACGTCAGACACATAAAGACCAGCATCAGGCCGAGATATGCATTTCTTCGAAGCAGACTGATTCTGGAGCGCAGTACAACTGAGCTGTCCTGCCAGGTTGCTATGGAAATGCCTTCCGGCAAGGTGTTTCGCTTATCTTCGACGTATCTCCTGACGGTATCAGCTACGTCAAGAGCGCCCTGGTCGCCTACGCGAAAGACCTTGACCAGGGCTGCTCTTCTGCCGTCAAATTTCGAATAAAGGTCAACGTCCTCAAAGTCATCTTTGACTTCCGCGATGTCGGCCAGTCTTATCCTGGTTCCGTCGTTTCTTGTAAGTACAATTATTTTTTCAAATTCCGGGCCATAATATTTTTGGCCTCGTGTTCTTACGAGAATCTCTCCTCCTTCGGTCTTGACCGAGCCAGCGGGAACATCGAGCGAGGATTGGCTTACGGCTCCTGAAACCTCGTCGAAACTCAGCCCATAACGACGGAGAGTTTTTTCGGAGACCTCGATTGAAATCTCATAGGGCCGGACGCCTGCCACATCGACCTGGCTTATATTTTGCAGTGCCGTAAGGTCATCGCGAACCTGGTCTGCCAGAATCTTGAGGGTCTTCTCAGAAACATCGCCGTAGAGGACGATTGTTATGACTTCATAGCGCGTCATTACTTCGGTGATGATTGGCTTTTCAGTTTCTTCGGGGAATGTTATGATTCTGTCGACTTCCGCCTTGATGTCGTCGAGAACTTCCTTGACGTCGGCGTATTCCTCCACTTCAACCAATACCAAACCAGCTCCCTCGGCGGCCGAAGCGGTGATTCTTTTTATGCCGTCGACCGCGGCAATTGCCTCCTCGACGCGCATGACTACGCCTTCCTCAACATCGGACGGAGTCGCCCCGAGGTAAGGCACCGTGACGGTGACCATATCGAGACTCATCTCCGGGAAGAATTCCACCTTGATGGTAAGTATCGTCAGCAGTCCCGCTGAAATAATCAGAATCATCAACAGATTTGCAGCTACGTGATTAGAAGCAAACCATCCAAGGACACCGGTTTTTTCACGTACGTCTTCCACTTAGTCGGTCTCCTTGACATTTTTATCGTTTGGCTCAGATGCAGCATCGGTGGGTTCTGGCGTGTCGAGCGAGTTTGTTCTTACCTGCATGGCTTCCGTAACGGTATCCAGCGCGCTTACAACAATAACGGTACCGTCTTCAAGACCTGCAACAACGTAGGCGTAGCCCTGGTCCTGGCGGGCAATTTGCAGTTCTTTAATATACAACCGGTCCTCCCGCACAACCCACACCTGGTTGGCGTTATGGATGGCGTGTCGCGGTATGGTGATTGCCTTTTCAAGCATTTTGCCTTTTATAAGCAGTTCGACAAACATTCCCGGCACTAGGGGTGCTCGGCCGTCGGCATCCTTAAATGGCTGCGGTACCTCGATGACGACTGAAACCAGCCGGGAAGTCTTGTCAATCTCGCCTGTCGTCCGCACCACGTAGCCCTGCCAAATGTGTTGGCCGCCGGCAAAGCTGGCGCGAACTTCAACTTCCGAGCCCTTGTTAGCCGAACTGCTACCGTTGAGTGAAACAGGATTTACGGGAATGTCAAACCACTCCAGCTCCCAGTCCTCCAGCGGGACCTCGATTTCGACGGCCTCGATGCTGTAAACATCACCGATTGATTGGCCGGACATTACGTACTGACCCAAGTCCACTGTCTCCCGCACGACCCTGCCGTCAAAGGGCAGAGAAACCCTGGTGCGCTCGAGATTTAGCTCGGCAGTTGCGAGCTGGGCTTCGGCAGCCTGCAGTCGGGTCTGGGCGTAACGAATTTGCGGCTCGCGGACGATAAGCGGCGAGGGCGGCTCGGTGCCGGGATTTAGCTGCTGCCACTCCTGACGCGAGACTTCAGCTTCTGCTTTTTCGATATCCAAGGCTACTTCGGCGCTTGCAACTTCGGCCTGGGCCCGCTGGACAGTAAGTTCATAATCGCGGGGGTCAATTGTTATCAAGGGTTCGTTTGCTCTGACGAAACCACCGTCTCTGAAATTAGGATTGATTGCGACCACCTTGCCCGATACCTGGGGGACTACCTCGGCCTGAACCTTTGGCTGTACCGTTCCGTAGCCCTGCACCAGCATTGGTACATCCTGCCGGGTGACAGTCTGGACCTTAACCAGTGGAGCGAGAACGCTCTTAACTTTCTTTTCCGGTGGTTTACGCGTAAGTTTCAGAATTACTGCTGCGCCGATCGCTGCGGCGAGGATTAACAGTACCAACAGAGGTTGCAGCCGACGCTTTGGCATCGCACCAACTGCTCTGAGTATATTTGATAGTTTGCTTTTGATTTTCTTAATCATAAAAACGTCCTTGATAGTTCGATTGTTGTGGGTCAGCGACCCAGTCGCCTCCCAGCGAGAGGAACAGGTCGACACGGGCGGCCCATAGCTCGCCCTTGACGCTGTTCAGCTGGTTTTCTGCGATTCTCCGTCTGCGCTCGGTTTCAAGGACGGTAATCAACCGCTCAACGCCGCGCAGATATCTCTGGCCGGCAAGTTTCTCGGCTGCTGTGGCTTCGTTGAATCTTAACTGCACTGCGTTTAACCGTCTTTGCAGCAGCTGTTCCCTGACCAGCGCATCCTCAACTTCCCGCAAAGCGGTTAAAACGGTTTGCGCGTAATTCGAAGCCAACTCTTCATACCTCGCTTTCGCGGCATCGACCCGGGCCCGTAGCTGGCCACCTCTGAATATTGGCTGGGCGAGGCGAATAATGGCTGCGTATATTTCTGTCTCATCAATGAACAGGTCATCAAAGACATCGGCACTTCGCCCATACGTGCCTACGAGGGTCAAATCGGGGTACAACTGAGCGATGCTAACGCCGATTCGCTCGTTGGACGCCTCCAAGGCCAGTTCGGCGGCCCGGACGTCCGGCCGACGGTCCAGAAGCAAAGCCGGCACACCCACAGGAACAGGCGTCAAATCGGGCAGCTCAGCCAGTGTCTGCGGAAGCTCCTCGCTTGAGCCCGGCTGACGACCAACGATAACATCGAGTGCATTGCGGGCTTTTACGAGGGCCAGTTCTATGATTATCTCTGCAGATTTTGACGCTGCCAAGTTCTCGCGTGCCAAGCGGACATCCAACGGTCCGACAAGGCCTCGGCTGTATCTTCGTTCTATTATTTCAAGGTTTCTCTGCCAGTTTGCGGTGTCGGCACGCGCAATTGCCAGACTTCGTTGAATTGTCGCGATGTCTGCTCTGGCCTTGACGACATTGCTAATCACCGCGTTGAGCAGGGCCTGCCCATTTGCCTTTGCCGCAAGCATCGCCGCCCAAGCGGCTCGTTCCGCGCGTTTTAGCTTTCCGAAAAGGTCCATTATATAGCTTACGGTAAGCTCCTGCGAAAAGGTCGTGCTTAAATTGCTGAATCTGCCGCCACCGAGGTTCCAAGATGATTTGCTCCTGACACGCCCAAAGTTATATGATACGTCCGGCAATCGCTGTCCGCGAATCTCGGCAAGCAGTGCTTGGGCCTGCAAAACGCGGGCGGCGGCGGCTTGAAGGTCATTGTTATTGTTTAGGGCCTCATTGACGAGCTCGGTCGTCATGGGGTCGCCGAATCGCTCCCACCATCTGTCGGTCATGTCTATATCGTTGGCATCCTGTGGGTGTTCGCCGGCGTAGACGTATCCTTCAGCCGTATCAACTATGGTCTGCGGCCTCTTGTAGTCCGGGCCAACCATGCAGCCCGTAAGCATTATAAGCCCTGTGATAGTAAGCAGTTGTATTATCAGGCGGTTGTTCATTTATACCTTCCTCTCATTTGCTGCAGTTATGGCTGTGGTTGAGAATTCGACTATATGGTCTATTATTTCAGATAAACTTATTGCCTGCAGGCCGACGACATCACCCATCTTGATCATTTCGCGGATACGAATAACGTGGATTAATTGGCCTACGATCGAAATAATGGATAGGTTGATTTGCTTTTGGTCGAGATGGGGGCAAAGCTTTGTAAGTGCTTTTCCAAGAGCGGTTAACGTTGGTGTAACGATTTCTTTTGCGAACATATCCTTGGGCAGGCGAGGGTCATTCATTTCACGGACAATAAGTTTTAGAAATCTTCGGCCGGTGTTTTGGTCGATAAGCGGCTCGATAAAGGCCGTGGCGAATGCCCGGATAAGTTCCTCCAGCGTAGGCACGTGGTCGGTTTGCGATAAGACGCTGTCAATACTGGATATACGAACATCGCGCATCATTGCCATTCGGCGTCGGCAGACTTCGGTGTATAGGTTTTGCTTGTTTTTGAAGTGGTAGTT
>CP070715.1:1880399-1883348 GCA_020350405.1 Planctomycetota bacterium | reverse complement strand
GAGCACTGAGTGCAGGGTCAGAGTATACTTTAAGTAGGATTATGGGACTAAGCGGGTTTAGAGCACGAACTCTAAAGCGATTAAGGCGATATTAGGATGTTTCGTCAATTGAGGAAATTGCAGAGGCGTCAGATTCTGATAGATATCGATACGCAAAGAGATTTTCTGTTAGGCGGGGGGCGGGCGTCGATAAGGAACCACAAGGGAGTTCTTGCGAACGTTCGGCGGATGATGGCGTGGGCGAGACACAGGGGAATCCGAATAATATCGACTTGCGAGGTCCACCGAAATAATAACGGTTACAGCGCGTATGACTACTGTCTTGACGGTACGGCCGGGCAACAGAAGATACGCTACACGATACTGGATAAGCGGGCGAGCTTTGGCGCGGACAGTCATGGGGATTTGCCGTTCGACCTTTTATGGGCGAACAGGCAGATTATCTTTCACAAGCGGTGCGCGGACCCATTCGACGAACCGCGGATTGACAGGGTGCTGAGCGAGGTTGAAGCAGATGAGTTCATCCTGATCGGGGCGGCGGCCGAAGGCGCGGTGAAGGCGACGGCATTAGGGCTGCTGCGACGAGGCAAGAGGGTGAGCATCGTTGTTGATGCAGTTGGCTCACACAATAAAAGAGATGCGAAGTTAGCGTTTCAGATGATGGAGGCAATGGGTGCGAGGCTAACGGAGACGAAGGAGGTTGCGGGTGTGTCGCATTTGAAGGGGACAAGGATTTGCGATTGCGCGAGCTGCAAGGTATGTAGGAGAAGACAGACGCTGGAGATTGGCGGGACCAACGAAGGGTATGATTATTTTCACTGGAGCGGCGAAGCAGGCTGAGAGACACTTTGGATTGACTATTTGGCAGAGGAGGGGTTGGCGGGTTATTCTTCGCCGAGGTAAACAGGATTGGCTTCGGGCAGGGTGTCAGGGTCGATGTTGAGAAGTTTCAAAGGATTGTAGAAGGCCATATTGACTATTTGGTCGGAGGTGGCGAGCTTTAAGGAGGCAAGGTGACTTATGCATTGCAGGAGGGTGGCGGAGGAGCCGACGAGATGATTTCCTTTTGGGTTGTAGAGTCGGCCAGAAGGGTCAAGGACGACTTTCTGGCCGAGTGTTTCGTAGGTGCCGGGGGGCATGCCAGCCAAGGGTGAGGCGTCGCTTACGAGGATGCAGTGGGCGGGGGTTTTTGTGCGGATTATTGTTTTTATAACGGAGGGTGGGAGGTGGTGGCCGTCAGTTATTATCATTGCGGTTAGCCGGTCGTTTGCGAGGCCGGCCCAGACGGGGTTTTCATGCCGTGGGATTACGGCGGGGACGCCGTTGCCGAGATGTGTGAGGGCGCGGGCTCCAGCGTCGACGAGTTCTTGGAGGTCTTCGGCGCGGGCCATTTGATGGCCGAGGGAAACGACGATATTTTTCTCTGCGGCGCAAGCACAGAGGTCGGCGGCACCGTCCAGTTCAGCGGCGATGGTAATCATTTTGATTTGATTGTCGGCCCAATCGATTAACTGAGCGAGGAGTGCGGAGTCCGGCTTACGTATCCAATCGGGATTATGTGCGCCACGGGCGCCATCTTTCGGCGAGATGAAGGGGCCCTCGATGTGGATACCGAGGAGCCGGTTGCGGAATTCGTCGGAGTTGATTGCACGGGCGATGATGGGAAGGTTGCGTTTATAGACCTCGGCGGGAGAGGTTATCATTGTCGGGAGGAAAGCGGTGGTTCCGGCCTGGAGCATTTGGCGGGAGGCGCGGATGAAATCATTTTCGGTAAGGTCGAGACTGGAAAAATCGACGCCGTTGTAGCCGTTAACCTGCAGGTCTATGGGGGCGGGAATTTTCATTGGTCAGCCCCCCTGCCGCTTTCGGTTGAGAGCAGTGAGGCGGAGTCGCGGTCGAGGAAGATTTTGCAGTTTGGGTGGTCCTGTAGGCTTGAAGCAGGGCAGGTGTTGGTGACGGGGCCTTCGAGGGCGTCTTTGACAGCCCGGGCCTTTCGCCGGTCGGGTACGGAAGCTATGATGCAGGAACTCCTGATGATTTGGCGGATGCTCATTGAGATTGCCTGGGTGGGGACATCATTTAGTTTTTCGAACCAGCCTTCACCGAGCTGCTGGTTTCGGCATTTATCGTCGAGGTTGACGACGATGTAGGGTTCATGGGTATCGAAGTCGGCGGGCGGGTCGTTGAAGGCGAGGTGGCCGTTTTCGCCGATACCGACGAGGGCGAGGTCAATGGGGTGGTCGGCGATGATCCGGTTTAGTCTGTCGCATTCGGCCTGCGGGTCGACGGCATCGCCCTTGACGAAATGTGCTGCTCTTAAGGCAGCGACCTTATCGAGGAAGCGCTCTTTCAGATACTTTCGGAAGCTGGCGGGGTGGTCGGGGCCGAGGCCGATATACTCATCGAGGTGGAACATCGTAACGGTAGACCACTCGACGCCATCGGCATTGACCAACTCGGCGAGGGTTTCGAACTGGCTGGCGCCTGTGGCGAGGATGATTTTGGCAGAGCCTTTAGTTTCGATGGCGTTTCTAATCCGGTCGGCTGCCGCTTTTGCGGCGGCTTTACCGAGCTGCTGTTTTGTTTCGAAGATTAGTTTTCGCATATTGTCGCCTTTTGTCGAAGCTGGCGGTAAATTCGCAGCCAGTTAGTATATTACAAGGCGGCTATGAGGTAAACCGCGGAGATGATAACCGCGACGGCGGCCCAGCCGGCGAGAAAGCCGAGGATGGAGGTGAGCGAGGGGACCATTATCTCGAGACTGGTGTCCGGAAAGATAGTTCTTTTCTCGGGGATTACTGCGTCGGCGGGCAAAGTGCAGGGGGCAGGGACCTTTTCGCCGGGGGTAATCGGAGTTCGTACGAGGGCGTAGAAGTTGTCGAGTTTATCGGCGGCAACAGGTTTTGTAAGGAGGCTTACGAGAATGCCAGCTAACGTTCCTGCGGTGAG
>CP070715.1:1871946-1880299 GCA_020350405.1 Planctomycetota bacterium | reverse complement strand
CACTTGCTGCTGTTGGGCTTGATTGTGGTACACTGTATTTTCATTCTTGCTTTTTTTGTGACCGCACGGTACCGTCTGCCGGTCATACCTATGCTTGCTATTTATGCCGCTTTTGCCCTGGAGTCTTTCATTTGTTACGCCAGGCGGGGCGAAAAAAGGGGAGCGGCGGCACCCGTTTTTTTACTTGTGGTACTCCTGTTGTTCTGTAACGGTTTTACGCCAAAGATTGAGACAGAGCACGGGTATAGCGAACACGGCAATTTGGGCAACGCTTTATTCAGCGAGGATAGAATCGATGAGGCCATTTTCCACTATAAAGAAGCGTTGAAGCTTGCGCCAAATTATTCTGAAGCAAATGTGAGGTTGGCCAATGCGCTCTCCAAAAGCGGTGAATTCGACCAGGCCGTCACCTATTACAAGAAAGCCTTGGAGCACAAGACCGATTGTTACAAGGTACGTTATAGCCCTTTGGTTAAGCAGCACAGGACCGCTTGTTACGAGGTGCATCGCTATCTGGCGGATGCGCTGCACAAACAGGGTACCGAAGATGAGGCGATTGTGCATTATGCCGAGTCGCTGCGGTTAAATCCGGAGCAGCCCGAAGCGCACTTCAATCTGGCCAATATCCTGACGGCTGTGGGCGAGCTTGATCAAGCGGTTACACATTATAACGAGGCCTTGAGTTTGAAGCCGGACTATCTTGAGGCACATAGCAATCTGGCCAAGGCTTTGGCGAAGCAGGGCAGGCTCCGGGAGGCCATTCAAATATGGGAGCAGTTGGTGCAGATTAATCCTGCGGAGCCGGTGTTGCACAGTAACTTGGGGACAGCGTATTATCGTCTGGGGCAATTCGACAAGGCAACTATACATTGGGAGCGGGCACTGCGTTTGAAGCCGGACCATGTTAATCTCCTTAGTAAACTCGCCTGGCTGCTGGCAACATGCCAAGATGCTAAATACCGTGACCCGGTCCGGGCGGTTGAGCTTGCGCAGCACGGCTGCGAACTCACGGCCTATAGCCAACCGAAATTACTTGACAGCCTGGCGGCAGCGTATGCCGGAGTAGGAAGGTTTGGCGAGGCCGTTGAGACCGCCGAAAGGGCTTTGCAAGTTGCACGATTGTCAGGGGCAAGGCAACTGGAGGCCGGCATCGGCAAGCGGCTGGAAATGTACAGGCAGGGGCAGGCATATCATGAGTAGAACAATCACAGAACGACTGCCGGTACTTCAAATATCTTCGTGAACTATACCTACCCTGCGATGGCGGAAGGGGGATTAGATTTGACTTTTTTGCTGATTATGTTATCATAAGGACCGATAATCAATCGATTTCTTGCGCTTTTTAGGCCATTTTGGTTGAATGGGAACTTCTGATTCATCCTCTCGCACGGACGCGCGTAAAGTTCTGCTGGTAGGTGATATTACCAAGGCCTTTTTGGACGCTGAGGCTGTTTGCCGGGAGGGTTGTGAAGTACAGGCCAATGTGCCTGACGCAATCGAGACGGCGGCGAAGAACAATTTTGCGGCGATTGCTGTTGTAATCTCCGGAACCTCGGTTAAATTAAGCACCGCTCTGAAAGCGTTAAGAGAAGCCAACTGCGAGGCGAAAATTCTTCTTTTGGCGCGAATGTATGAGGAGCCGATAGCTATTAAGCTGGTCGGCACGTCGTTTCGTGGGAGAGGCCTTGCGGATGATTATCTGATTTGTCCGGTTCAGGCAGATAGATTCTACAAATCTATTATTCCCGCACATCGTCAGAGAAAAGCCCAATTGATTGAACCGGCGACTGTTGAGCCGACGACAGAGCAGAGAATAAAGCGGCTTGAGAAGTTAGCTACCGAGGATGAATTGACCGGACTTAAGAACAGGAGATACATCTGGGAGTTTTCCAGGCAGATTATCGAGCATGCCAGGAAGGAAAATGCCAGGGTGATGCTGCTTGTATTCGATATTGATAACTTCAAGCATTATAACGATGTTTACGGCCATTCAGCCGGTGATGAAATCCTAAAGCAGGCCGCTGTTTTGATGCGGCGCTGCTGTCGGGCCCACGATGTTGTCGGCAGAATCGGCGGCGATGAATTTGCTGTTGTTTTCTGGGATGACCCGCAAAGAAAAACGCTCCAGGAGCAGACCGAGAGGCGCTCGGCAGCGGTTGACCACCCCACAGAGGCCATCTTTGTAGCCAGGCGGTTTAGAAAAGAATTGGAGAAAGCTGAATTCCATTTGCTTGGCCCCGAAGGCAAAGGGGTCCTGACAATAAGCGGCGGCCTGGCGAGCTTTCCCCGCGATGGTTCAACAATGCAGCAGCTCTTCCAGCAGGCGGATACGGTGCTGTTGGATGCGAAACGCAGCGGCAAGAACAGAATCTATCTTGTTGGCAGACCCCAAAGTGACATCGCCGATGTCGAATAACCCCACACCGCGTTAATCACTACTTCCCCGCTACAGATCAATGCCAACGACTTCGTGGTCGAGTATGGTTGGTACTATTACGGTCAAGTATCCGTCTGACTCTGTGGCCTGGGGTGTCTGTCCGGCTCGCAGCAGTTGAATTTTCTTGGCCTCCTTGCCTTTTGGTAGGTGCAGCCGCACGGTTTGTTCGCCGACGGGTATTAATTCGCGATATGGTCCTTTCATCATCATCGGATTGGTCAGATTGACCAGATGCACGGTCATGGAGTTTTTCTGGCGCCATATCGTGACGTCAAGTACGCCGGGGCCGGTGACCGTAACCGGCTTTTGCTCATTTGTGGCCCACTCTACGGCGTTTCGCAGCAGCCTGCCGTGATCGACGTTCATAATCTCCCAGAAGCTCCTGTCGATGTCCCAGGGGAAATAAACGATACGGCTCTTACTAAGCTGATGCAGGTAAACTTCGGGGATGTCCGTTTTGGGCTGGCGCGGATAGACTTTTTCCATAGGCAAATCGGGATATGATGGTATCAAGGTAAGTGGCGGATTGAGCATCTTTGTCCGTGCGTCAACGTGCACTCGGTAAATACCATTGACGATTCTTCCGGCAGCTTCGAGACCGGCGAGCAGCGGGTGGTATTTACTGGTGAGTGGGTCCCTCTCGATGCGCAGGTAAGAGTTCTTCATCGGGCCTTCGATTTTACCCTTGAACTGCACCCCGAAAAGGTCTGCAAGCCCGAAGTCCTCCCGCCGAACGCCCCATTGGTCATAGAGTGAAGTTTCGTATGTGGCTACGATACTGCCTCCACGCTTGACATAATCACGAATCTGTTGGCACTGCTCGTCGGAAAGCGCTGCGGTGTTGGGCAAAATCAATGTCTTGAACTGGTCGACGTGTTCAGCATCCAATAGTCCGTCGTGAACCATCTCAAACGGGATACGGGCTTCGATAAGCGCGTGATACATTCCGAGCAGGTGGTCTTCTACCTTTTCCTGAGCATCCTTGCCACCGTAAAAGGCCGCCGTCTGCTGTGAGTAGACCACCGCCACTCGTGCTAACGGCGCTTCGTTGCGTAGGTAGCGTTCGGCCCGCCAGTGCCAGTTGTAAATGTCCTCTACCACACTGAGCCATCGCTTGTCGTAAAGGTAGCCGGAGAACTTCGTAAACCACGGCCGCAGACCGTTAGCGATTCCATCGGCCACGTAGATGCGAATCTCCGCCTCGCTTTGCACCGAATCCTTCCACCGGTACGGCTCCTCCAGGCCCATACTGAAAATACCGCCTATGGGCTTTCGCCCCAATGTCGCGCGGAATTCCTTGCCTCGTTTGCCGTTTACCCAGGGTGGTGCGACACCCCGCCGTGCCTGTTTGTCGGAAAAGAGTATGTCGGCCAATTGACCGATTCTTTTCATATCAAGTGAGGTCATCGCTCCTCCGCCGGAGTTTGGAATATAGCGGGCCTTCGGATTTATCTTGCGAATCTCCGTATCCCATAGCGACCAGAGTTCGAAAAGTCTCTTTTGTCTCCATACGATGTAGTTGCGAAGCTCCGCCTCCTGAGGATTGTCAGTTCGAGGGAGCTCCAGCCCGCAGTAAGCCTTGAAATTGCGCTGACAGTGCTCACAGTAGCACATCCCCGACCCCGACCAGCGGTTGCTGAAGATACCGTCCACCATATAGCGTGACATAATCTCCTTGTGTACTTCCGTCATGAACTCGAAGTTGTACGGCCCCAATGCGCATGTCACCCACATATCCGGTGACGACCAGTGGTGCCGCTTCCGGCCCTCGGCGTCGACGGCAACCCAGTCGGGATGGGCGTCGTAAACATCTTGATGTACGGCGTGAGGGTCTGTGCGTGCAATTACCACCATTCCCATCCTCCGACATCCCGCCACCAGATCGCCGAATGGGTCCGTGTCTCCCATCCACGCGCTGCGATGGTGTAGCTCAATCTCTGTTGGATAATAGGCCACGCACCCGCCTGCGCTAAGGCACGCGGCATCCGAATGTGTCCGCTTGAAATAATCCAGCCAGAATTGCAGGTCGTATCGCCCGGGGTCGTTCTCCACAAGCGTCAGCTGCGCCCATCTCATCGGACGGTCGAACCAGCCCTCGGCAACCGCCTCTGATTCCGGCCGCTTGATAACAACCTGCGTATCTTCCTGGTTAAATGAAGAACAATTTGTCAGACCAGGCAATAGTGCTAGTACAGCCACGTGCGCAAAGGTAGTCTTGTATCTCATTTTCAGTTCTCTCTTATTGGCCGGTTTCCATACATGGCGCATAATTACTTAGTCCTATAGGGATGCCCTGATGTTATCCTGTCGGACCGAGTACAATTGTTTCGGTTGGCCCGAGCAGCTTATAGCGTATGCCTCGCCACTCAATAGTCCTGCCAAAGGCCGAAGAGATGACAATAACCAGCAATAGTATCGACCATACCCAAGACAAGAGTATATCAGCGGCCATGGCGGCCTTCATCTTTGGCAGATACTCTTTGAGCAGTTTACTTATCATTTTTTGTCTGAGTATTGCCCGGCCTATCTGACTTGTGAAAAATACGATGGGAACTGCAGCAAACAAAGCTAAGTTCTTGTGTGAAATCGCTGCGGCGTAGACCGCCAGAGCGGCTCCTGCCCACAAACCCAACACCGAATACAAAATGCTGCACAGCCCAAACCACCAGGTTCCCGGATTACTTACCCGGGTAATTAAAAATTGTCGCCGGCCGAATTCGAAGAGCTTGCCCCAGCTCATCGATTCGTATGAAGCCACAAGACAGGCTGGGATGAAAACCACTTTTTTGCCTGCCTTTTTTACGGCATAGCTCAGTGAGAGGTCGTCGCTTAAGGCTTTCGGCCAAATCTTGTCAAGCCCCAACTGCCGGAAAACGTCTACACGGATAGCCATGGACCCGCCCCAGGCCTGATTGAACGGGCTGTTACCGAGCAACTGGGCAATCTTGGCATTCATTGCCGACAGGGCCAAGCTGGCTGGATTATTCTTTTTTGGTACAAACCAACGGTAACCGCTGCCGGCGCCATTTTTGGATTTTCGAAGGGGATGCACAATTTGACTTAGCCAGTTACTTCGCACACAGACGTCGGAATCGGCGAAGGCCATAACCTCCATATCATCGCTCATCCTTTGATAGCAGTACAAGAGGTTATGTATTTTTTGACTGCAGGTTTGCCCCTGACCGGCTACTAACACTTGCACGTCTTTAGCCTTTGAACTGCGGCTCAGACGTTCTTTCAGTTGGCACAGCTCCTCATAGGCCGGGTCCGACTCCTCGGCAACCACAAACCACAGTAGATAATCTTCGTAGTCCTGATTGAAAAAAGAAGCGACATTATTCTGAAATGCTAGGTCCTTTCCCTTGCACGGTACAATAAGTACGGTTCGCGGACGATACTCTGAACGGGTCTTTCTGTATTTCCTCACTGCGTAACGATAGTTTATATACGCATGAATCAAAAAGAGCAGCTGCGACAGGATCAACACTAAGGCTATATAGTAGTACCAGTCCATACTGCTTGATTATCACTTATTGGTTGTTGGATTGTCAACTGTAGTTCAGGATATGGAGGCCAGGGGCACTATCGATTCGACCAGCCTTTCGATAGTGCAGGATTTTGCTAGGTCGACCGGGAGCAGACAACCGTGGTTGTGGTCGGAGGCGATAATTATAAGATTCTCGCCGGCTCGGCTCCATCCCTGCGGTTGGGCCTGATGGCCGAGAATGAAAATATCTACCCCAAGCAGCTCTGCCATTTTGTCAAGCGTTTTCTGATTGTGTTTTCTGCCCCAGGTCAAAAGGTAAGCTGAGCCCGGCTTAAACATGTCGTCGTTTTCCAGTGGCCTGTCGAGAACCTGGTGGTCAAATTTATCTGCCAGCCGGTCGCCAGGCAGCGAATGGCTCAGCCATATCCTGTTTTCACACTTGACCGCCAATGGTTGTGAGAGTAGATGCCGGCTTATAGCCAGTGCGATGTCAGTACCATCTTGTTTGAATTCCCGCTCAAGAGCGAGGCGCATCGAGCGATTCATTTCCTTGCCGCCTCTCATCACATCGCTGTTGTTGATAAATGAGATGTCGTGGTTTCCCATAATAATATGGACGCGGTCGGGAAAGCTTAATTTGTAACGGACAACATCAAATAATACTCTGTAAGATAAGCAGCCCCCTTCTGTGTCCTCAGGTCCTCCATGTATCATTTCCTGCAGGACGATATGTCTTTCGGGATTGTTATCCAAATCTGCAAAGGCGACGATTCTGTCAAAGTTTCGCCTATGGCCGTGGATGTCACCGGTTGCAATCAGGCTGCCGCCGGCTGGCAGATAAATCACATTACCACGTCGAAACTTATCTGCGTTGTTCGCTTCTTTGCCTTCGTTCAGCAAATCAACTATTGTTTGCGGCATTTTTATTCGTTTTTATTTTGCCACCTAATATGCTGTGTATCAACAGGTCCAGCCTTGATATAACCGTCATCATGTTGGGCGGGCGGTCCGCAGGGTCGTCTTCTGAGCAATCCATCACAAATTTTGAGATTCCTATGGGTAATTTTTTTTTCACTTCGTGGGGTGCTCGGCGTTTTCGTGGTAATGGCAGGCCAAGACTGTCCTTCTTGGGTATCAAGGTAGGGACGTGCTTTCCCGTGAGGGCCCAGTACATTGTGGCGCCCAGATTAAAAATGTCGGTTTTCGGGCCGAGCGGTTTGCGTCTGACCTGCTCAGGTGCAATGTAGTCCGGCGTGCCCTGAATCCGGCGTTTTGTCGTTCCGATCTTACAGCTTTGGCCGAGGTCGATTATTTTAATGGCACCGGCCGTGCTTAGAAGAATATTATTGGGCTTTATGTCGCAGTGAACGTATCCGTGCTGGTGCATAGCATTAAGACCGCCCGCAACCATTCTGAATACGAGCAGCACATCGAGCAAACTCAGAGCGGGACCGTCTTCGAGGTTTTTGCCGTCGAAATACTCCATGGATAGCAGCATCTCCTTTACCTTAAGCATGCTGCGTATTTTTTTAAGTTTATAGCACTTGCGGACGTAGGGGTGGTCTATGCGGCTGCCCACTTTATATTCGGTCTCTACCTGCTCGAATATCCTTGAATCCTCCGGCTTTTCGAAGATAACTCGTTTCAGAGCAATATCGTTGTGGTCTGTGTCATCGGTTGCCATATAGATTGTGCTGCGCGCACCAATCCCGATCCTCCTGTTTATGGTAAAGCCACCGACGTTGAGTATATCCCTGGCCATATTAGCGATAGAAACCTAATAATTCGGGCATGTTCTCATATCTAAGTCTAATTATACTAAGATGCGCCAAAACCGTCATCTGTTCCCTTAATATTTCTATTTTAGCGGTGTAGCCACATATGATATACGAAACCATTTTTATATAAAATTGGAAACAGATTTAACTAAGTTCTGGAAACGCAGTAACTTACAATATAGCCGACCGGCTGTCCAGCATTACGACAATTTTCCGTAGTATCGGCCGAAAAAGGGTTGGTGTTGAGACCGGACCATACCGTAAGCGTAGGTTACTCCGCAGGAAAGAACTCCCCGAGTAGGGCTCGAACCTACAACCTAGCGGTTAACAGCCGCTCGCTCTACCAATTGAGCTATCGGGGAATAGCCAACTTAAATACTTCGGCTTCGACAGCCGGTTCAATATAAAATTCAGGGTATTATCTTGAGATTTGACTGTTTTGTCAATTGCCATCCCAGTGATAATTCGGTTTTACCTAAGGCCAATCAGGTTCTTGCAAAATGCGTCGAAACAGCGTATAAATTGAGCTGTTATGGCCAAAGATGTGAAAAAACAAATCGAGCAATTGCGCAGCGAAATACGCAGGCACGATTACCTCTATTATGTGCTCAACCAGCCTGAAATCAGCGACCGCCGGTACGACAAGCTCTT
>CP070715.1:1865351-1871846 GCA_020350405.1 Planctomycetota bacterium | reverse complement strand
GCCGTCGAAGCTGTGCTGGAAGGCGCAACTAATGCGGTGGTGGTCAACAATGCGAGCAAATTATTAGCCGATAAAACCAGGCTCAAGAAACTGGGGGGGAGAGTAAATTTCATATGCATGGATAGAACAGAGCCGTTCGTGGACAAAAGCGATTTATCAGGATTGCCCCACGTGAAGGGCAGGCTGGTCGAATTCGTAAAACACCAGAGCAAATATGCGCCGTTAGCCTGGCAATTATTGGGCAAAACAATAGTCGTTGACTCGATTAATTCGGCAATTGAATTGGCGGGAAGAATCGGAAAGGAGTATGAATTTGTTACTAAAAGGGGTGAATTTTTGAGCTCGGATGGAGTAATAAAGCTCGGACCGATGGGGAAAAAGACGGGCTTGATATCGCGAAAGAGCCGGCTCCGAGAACTTCAGGCCATAATCAGTAATGTTACAGCGGAGATTGCATCGCTCAAGGAGCAATTCGAGAGAAACAGCCAAGCAAAAGCACACTTGGAGAGACTCTGTGAAGACCTGCAGAAGGCTACTTACGAAGCGAACACGGACAAGATGGACGTAAGTTCAAAGTTAAGCATTATTGAGCAAAATATAAGGCACTTACAGGAAGAGCAGCCGCTGATAAGCGGAGAAATCGAACTGCTTGAGCAGCAAATATCGCAGTCGGTACAAAAGGAACACGATTCGAAACAAAGATTGAGTGAACTGGAGGCGATAAGCACCGAACGAACGGCGCGTATAGAAGAACTCGAGAAAAAACATGCCGAACAAAAAGCACACCAGCAATCAATGGCAGACAGCCTCACCGATTTGAGGGTAGCTCTGGGGCAGATTACAGAGCGCAGAGAAGCAATTAAACAAACGATTTTGAGTCTGCAAAACAGGAGACAGGAAAACGCAACGGCTGCGGAATCGGCGCAGACAGAAGCAAAACGCTGTAGCGAGCAATCTCAAGAAGCTCAAATGGATATTCTTAACTGCGAAGCAGCGGTGTCAGAGTTGTTTGTGCAAAAAGAGGAGAAACAACAAAGCACGGAAAAGCTTCACGAGAAGGTAGAGGAACTACTGGAAAGACAAAGGCAAACGGAGCAACTGCTTCGACAGAAGCGAGCGGAACAATCGGAAATTGCGCAGAAAATGAGTGAGCTCAAAATAGAGTTGAGCCAACTGGAGGTAAAGAGTCAGGATTTGACTGAAAGAGTACGGGATGAACTGCAGATTGATTTGGTGGAGGCTTTTGAGAATTACAGAGAAGAAGATATTGACTGGGAGGAGGTAAGAGAAGAAATAGCAGAGCTTCGCGCTAAAATTGAACGGCTGGGTAACGTCAATTTAGACGCAATAGCCGAACAGGAAAACCTCGAGAAGCGGTATGAGTTTTTAAGCAGTCAGATTGAGGACCTGAATAAGAGCAGGACCCAACTGCAGCAATTAATAACGCGTCTTAACAAAATGAGCCGGGAAAGATTTGTGAAGACTTTTGAGGAAATCAGGGTTCACTTCCAGCAGATATTCCGCAAGCTGTTCGGCGGAGGCAAAGCTGATGTACTGCTCGAAGATGATGAAGACCTTCTCGAGGCGGGGATAGAGATAGTGGCCCGACCGCCCGGCAAGGAGACAATGAGTATTTCACTGCTGAGCGGCGGCGAAAAGGCGCTGACGGCAATTGCACTGCTATTTGCCGTTTTCAAGACCAAGCCGTCACCGTTCTGCTTTTTGGACGAAATTGACGCGGCGCTGGATGAGGCGAATAACGAGCGGTTCAACATGCTGCTGCGGGAATTCCAAAAGGACTCTCAGTTTATAATAATCACGCACGCAAAGCGAACGATGAGTATTGCGGATGTGCTCTACGGCATCACGATGCAGACGAGGGGCGTCAGCAAGAAGATAAGCGTTAAATTCGGCGAATACGAACCGGACGAAGAAAAGGCCGCGGTAGCATGACCGTATCATCTTGTGTATGGGGCTTATTGCATGTGCCAGCGAGAGAGGGCAACTCTGTTTGATTTTATCTGACGAGCGTGTCGAACACCCGTACGTCCTCCCAGTTGGCCTTGTTTTCCTCGATAAATTGGAGATGCTTGTCGGCCGTCTGGTACTGGTCATGGAACTTTTCGGCTCTAAAGACAATATGCAGGCCCACATGGAAGTCGCGAACGTTAACCGGGCGGTCGAGTTCCTCAGCTAAAGTGCCAGCGGCAAAAAACACAACACCCGGATGGTCCTTAAGGTATTGGTGGCAGGCATCAACCAGTCTGTTCTTCGCAGCCCGGGAATCGTCTTTTAGCCTGAAGTAGACGTTGTGAGCCAGCATTGGTTCTTTAGTCTGATTGCAGCCAGCATACTGCCCCCCAGCACATCCGCATACCAAAAGAAAAAGTATAATCGTCAAAGTTAGGAGTCTTTTGCCCATAATTGCCTTCTCCTTTCAGAAAAAATGTTTTTCAACACTAATAATATGCGAACGCTACACCGAAGTCAATCTGTCTGTCTGTACATTCATGCTCTGCAGACAACGGTGTTGGAGTGTTTGGCTTCAAGAGAATTAGGCTATGCAAAAGGCTGGAAAGGTGATAGATTTATTTGGCAGGTAATGCGTTTCTGTTTTTGTATATATCCTCAGATTGTATAGAGAGAGAACAGGCTATGTGGGGAAAGACGCGACAAAATAACCATAGGCCAGCCAGTAGTGAAAACCTGAGATTAAATGAGAAGCCACTAGCAGCATCAGTTTTATTGGCCGGGCTGGTAGTAATTGTCTGCGGTGTGGTTACCGTAGCACATTGGCCTGCTCTATCGGCGCAGGCTCAATCGTTTGATGACCATCAATACCTTTATGGAAACAACCTGGTCCAAAATCCCGGTTGGGTATCAGCGCGGCGATTTTTGATTGAGGTATTTGAGCCCTCGACTGTGCGAGGCTACTACCAGCCGTTGACGATGGTTTCGCTGATGGTGGATTGTGCTATTGGCGGCGGGCCGGACAATCTGGGAGCTTTTCACCGGACGAGCCTGATTCTGCACGTTCTTAACACGGCGCTGGTAATTGTGCTTCTATATATGCTATTTGGCAAGGTTTGGCCGGCGGCCATGTTGGGACTACTGTTCGGCGTACATCCGCTGACCGCTGAGACGGTCGTGTGTGTGGCGGAGCGTAAGACGGTACTGGCGTCGTTCTTTGCCTTATGGTGTATGATTATCTACGTTCGGTATGCCCGTAAGAACAATTGGAAGTCTTACGCGGGTTGTGTTTTGATGTATGTCTTAGCCTTGATGTCTAAACCAACTACTGTGCCTCTGCCAGTCTTGCTGCTGCTGTTTGACTTTTGGCCCTTGCGGCGTCGGGGCAGGCAGGTGTTTTTGGAAAAGGTGCCGTTTTTTGTTATTGCGGGGGTTTCTGCGGTTATCACGGTCATTTCGCAGGGCCGCACGGCGGAAGTAGCGATGCCCGGCGAGTACAGTCTTATGCGAGTGCCGTTAATTCTCTGCCACAATATTATCTTCTACCTGTATAAAATCGTCTGGCCTGCCAAACTGTCAGCCTACTATCCTTATCCGAGTCCATTGTCTATTTCAAATTCGATGGTACTGGCCGGAGTGGTAGGAACATGTATCCTAATACCGACGCTGCTGGTTTCTCTGCGCTGGACGCGCGTGCTGCTGACGGGATGGCTGTTTTTCTTTGTAGCAATCCTTCCAACAATGGGAATCATAAGTTTCACCTATTCTATCGTAGCAGATAAGTACGCTTATTTGCCATCTGTAGGTTTGCTGTTGACGCTGGGGTGGCTGATGGGAGCATTATGGGGACATTTTTCGGGTGCGTGGCTTCGTCAAATTGGAGTAATCGTTATTGTGTTGGCGGCAGCTTTTTCAGAATCAGTGGTGACGCAGCGCTATCTGGTCCACTGGGAGAACACGGAAAGCCACATTAGACATATGTTTACGTTGGCCCCGAATTCAACAGTTCTTTGTAACTTTTCAGGGATTGTTTTGTACAGGCAGGGTAAAACTGAACAAGCAATCAACCAGTTCTACAAGACGCTTGAACTGGACGCTGATAACAGAAGGGCGCACAACAACTTAGGTATTCTGCTTGCACAACGGGGGGATTTAGACGGTGCCATTACGCACTTTGTCAAGGTAACTCAGTTGGACCCAAGCAATGACAGAGCACACCATAATCTGGGGCAGGCGTTTTATTCCAAAGGCCAAATCAGCAGCGCCATCAAACACTACAGAGAGTCTCTGCGTCTCATGCCCAACAGTCCTGCTACATTGGCGGGTCTGAGTTGGGTATTGGCCACGACCAACAAAGACGATTTCCGTAACGGCGCCGAGGCTTTCAGATTAGCACAACGGGCGTGTGAGCTTACAGATTACAGGAATCCCGAAACGCTCCGTACGCTGGCGGCAGCCTATGCGGAGACGGGTCAATTTATGGAAGCCGTGGAAGCCGCACAAAAGGCCGTCGATTTGTACCTGTCCTCCGGAGACCAACGGCGAGCGGCGCATACGGCCCGCATGCAACATTTATACAAAGCGGGGAAGCCTTACCGGGCGAATCAATGATTTAAATCCCGGATAGGGCATTTTGAATTTCGCAGTTGAAAACACCCTCGCAGGCTGGTAGAATTCGGCCTCTTTTCTGTATAATTTTCGAAAGCTGGTAATGACGGAAAGGCTTGACAAACACATCTTAAAAAATGGGACGGTTCTTCTTGGTGAGCCGATGGACGGAGTCAGGTCTGTGGCTTTCGATTTTATGCTGCCTGCGGGGGCTTCGCGGCTGCCGGAGGGCTGCTGCGGAGCGGGAACGGTTATCGCAGATTGGATTTTCAGAGGAGCGGGGGACAGAAACAGCAGGGAGCTTGGTGATGCACTTGACGGCCTGGGGCTGCATCGTGCCAGCTCTATCAACAGCTCTCATATAACCATCGGCGCGGCTTTGGAGGCAGGGAACCTGGCAGAAGCCTTAGAATTATACGCTGATATTATGCTGCGAAGCAGTCTGAAAGAGGACCAGTTTGAACTCGCCAGGCAACTGGCAATTGACGGTTTACATGCTTTGGATGATGACCCTCGGCGGAAAGTTATGTTAAAGCTGCGGGAACAATTTTATCCGAGCCCCTTGGGGCGCAGCGCATTGGGAGAAATCTCAGAATTAGAGGCCTTGACGCCTGATACGACAAAGCAAATCATAAAGAACAAATTCAATCTGTCGCAGACGATCTTCGCCGTGGCGGGAAAATACGACTTTGACGCTATTGTTGAACAGATGGGAGGCCTGTTCGAGACGGAGGCACAAAAGCCTGCCGAGCCGATTGTGCCGGGCTGCAAGGCCGGTAAATATACACATATTCATAATGATGGTGCGCAGGTGCATATCGGTATGATGACCGAGACAATCAAACCGACAAATGAGGACTATTACAACGCAAGAGTGGCGGTATCCGTTCTTTCGGGGGGGATGAGCGCAAGATTATTTAAAGAGGTTCGAGAAAAACGCGGCTTGTGCTACGCTATAGGGGCCACATATCACACTCTCAAAGAGGCCGCAGGTATAATGTGCTACGCGGGGACGACACCTGAGAAGGCACAGGAAACGCTGGACGTGATAATGGGTGAGTTTAACCGGCTCAGTGAGGCAATCAGCGAAGAAGAAATCGAGCGAGCCAAGGTCGGATTGAAAAGTATGCTGGTTCTTCAGAGCGAATCGTCCAGCAGCCGAGCCGGTGGGATTGGGAGCGACTACTACATTCTGGGGCGTGTGCGAAGTTTAGACGAAATCAAAAGTAAAATAGAGCAGACCAGTGTTAAATCAGTTTTAGCATTTTTGCGGACTAATAAGTTCAAAGATTTTACAGCAGTGACAATCGGCCCCAAGAAGGTGACGGTTAAGTAGAGCAGCGTATGGAATTCAAGGAGAAGAAACTGGCAAACGGTCTGGATTTGGTCGGCGAGGTCAATAAATCCGCCAAGTCGGTGGCGGTCGGTTTTTTCGTCAAGACCGGTTCAAGAGATGAACCGAAACAGATAAACGGAGTCTCTCATTTTCTGGAACATATGCTGTTCAAAGGCACAGAGAGGTTAAGTGCGATCGAGGTCAGCGAGGCATTCGACAGGACAGGGGCACAGTTCAACGCCTTTACGAGTGAGGAAAATACGGTCTTTTATGCCGCTGTTTTGCCGGAGTACCTGGCCGAGGTAACAAAGCTATGGATAGAGTTGATGAGGCCGTCGTTGAGGGACGAGGATTTCGGCATTGAAAAAGACGTCATCAAAGAAGAAATTGCGATGTATAAGGACCTGCCGAGTCATGATGTTATAGACAGATGCAGGGCTTTGCACTTCGACGTGCATCCCTGCGGCAACAGCATTCTGGGCACCAACGAAAGTATCAGCAATCTAACTGCCGAAGAGATGCGTGGCTATTTTATAAACCGATACGCGCCTAACAACATGGTTTTGGCGTGCGCGGGCAAT
>CP070715.1:1854688-1865251 GCA_020350405.1 Planctomycetota bacterium | reverse complement strand
TAGTTGTTGTTTGTTTATGATTTATTAGATTTTTTCGTTTGTTAGGGTTGCGTGGCTGTTGGGTAGATGTGCTGCTTGGGGTGGGGTGGTTTTGTACGCCGGGGGCGGGGGCTGGAAGGAAGTGGGTTTTTGAGGGGGATGTGGGGGGATCTTGGGTGGGGCGGGGGCTTGATTTTGGGGCAAAAATGGGGGTGGGTATTGCGGTTTAAATGTTTGCTGATTAGAAAACTGCGAAAAAAATTTACAAAAAATATAAAAAAGTGCTTGACAATGTTTTGCAGACTGTTAAAATGTGGCTTAAGTTTAGTACACATCAAAAACATGTTGGATTAAGGGCGATGGGAAGGGGTAATGAGGGCTGAAATGGCGGTGGCGATGGGAATGACTGGTTGCGGGTTACGGGTTGGATATGGGCAAGCAGTGAAATGTGGAAAGCGGGTAGTTAGATAAATGGATTTTGGCAGAGGGCGAATTTAGAAAGCAGAGGGTAGATTATGAGGATGGTACATGGGAACCTGGCGGAGAGTGTTGTCAGGGGCAGGCGGCAGCGGAGGGGGCGGGTTGATTTATTGGTGAGCAGGATTGAGCTATTGTCGGGGATGGACAAGGTGATTATGACGATGTATCTGGTGAACGGGAACACGTTCCGGCAGATCGCGCAGCTTATGGGGGTGAATGAGACGAATGTTTCGAGGAGGATACGGAGGGTGATAAGGCGAATCAGCGACGGGGGGTATATGACGTGTCTTAGGAACAGGGGGAGGTTCAGCCGGGAGGAGTTGGATATTGCGAGGGAGTATTTTCTGTTGGGGTGGTCGATGAAAAAGATTGCGCGTGAGCGAGCGATGACGTTCTATCGGGTGAGAGCGACGGTGAAGAGAATACAGGCGGTGGTGAAGGCGGTAGAGGCAGAAATGAGAGGAAAGAAGTTAGAAGTGGAAGAATAAGAGTAAGGAGTTGTATGGGCCTGATATCCCTTAGCCCAGAGATACATCGCTGTTGCAAATCGGACAGCTCGGGTTAATCCACAGGTTATGATTAACTGAAAATGATGTAGATTACTGCCTGTACGAAAAGAATTAAAATTGCCCAGACTCTAAGATCGTGAACAAAAAGAAATTTGCCAGGCCTTTGGTTTCTTTGGGGTTTTTCCTGTCTCAAAGTCAATACCCATACCGCTATGGCAACAAGTACAGAAATATACAAAAATAAAGCGACATCAGTTGATACGAGATTCACACACCTGAAGCAAAAATCTGCGAACGGTTTTAACAGTGAAATAATTATCTCTTTCATCACATCAGGCCTTAGTTGTATAAACCAGTCCTTTCAAACTCTCAGCGGGTTTTGGCCGGGTCAGCAGACTTATTATTATCGTTGTAAGCAGGGCGGTTGTAAAAGACCACCATGCTATATACAAAGCAGGATCTTCGATTTTAAAAATACTATCCTTTATCCAGAAGAGAGTCGAGCTTGTTGTTACGCCGAATATCAATCCTGCTGCTGCGCCTTGACCATTGGCTCTTTTCCACAGCATACCTAAAAGCAAAAGTGCAAAAATAGGTCCCTGAATAATAGAAAGCAGGGTTATAAAAAGGCTGAATACGCCGGGAAATCTGTCTGTCATAGGTGCAAGAAAAACAGCCATTATTATAAATAATAAGGTAAGGGACTTCCCTACTTTGAACAGGTGCTCGCTGCCGGCATCCGGTTTGATATATTTCTTATAAATATCCATAGTCCAGAGGGTAGAGGCGGAATTAAGATAGGAATCGGCGCTGGACATAAGTGCCGCTAAAAAACCTGCAAAGACCAGCCCGGCAAGGCCGGGAGGAAGCAACTCTCTGAGCATGGTTGGGTAAACATCGTCTCCTTTTTCCAGGTTGGGAAACAGTGCGAATCCCACCAGCCCCGGAATCACAATCAAAAATGGAATGCTCAGCTTCAAAAAGGCCCCGAACAGGACCGATTTCTTCGCGTCGCGCTCGCTCGCTGTCCCCAAATTCCGCTGCACTATCGCCTGGTTCCCTATCCAGTACGCCGGTGAAAGTACAAACGCCAGACCGAAAAGAACCGCAGACCACGAAAGAGGGTGCGTAGTCTCCGTTGACAGAACCAGGTGGAAAAAGTCTCTTCTGCTCGGACCGCCTATTTCCTCTACTGTGCTGACCATCCCGCTTATTCCGCCTACTTTTATAAAGGCCAGGATTATAATAATCACACTTCCCAGAACCAATATGAAATACTGAATGGTATCCGTGAAAACCACAGCCCTTAAGCCGCCTGCGAATGTATAGAAACCGATTACGAAAGCCGTTGCCAAAATAGAAGCATAGATGGGCCAGCCAACAAGGATGTTTAGTGTTTTAGCCGAGGTCCACAGAAAAATTCCAAGATTGGCTATCATAAAAAGCCCCCAGAATAAAGCGACTAAGCTTCTCACGGTCTGGTTATAGCGCCTGCCAAGATATTCAGGTATGGTAAAAACTCCCGATTTCCAGTAGAAGGGAATGAATACAAATGCCGCTACAATCATAGCCGGGATACATCCTATCCAGTCGTAATTTGCCATAGAAAGCCCGGATGTATAAGCCAAGCCCGCAATACCGACTATCTCAAGGGCCCCGATATCCGACATTACCATTGAGATGCCTACCATCGGCCATTTTAATTTTCTTCCGCCAAGGAAGTAGTCCTTGTTGGTCTTCTGTTTTTTACCAAGCAGGTAACCTGCGATAAGTAAACCTATCAGGTAGAGAAGAACAATAGAAATATCTATTGCCGCCAATCGCTGCATAATTGCTCTCGTCTTGTTAATATAGTGATAATATATTAATAAATTTTCTCTGCAGTTATTTTGTCTTTGAAGATAGTAGTTAAGCTGAACAAATCAAGTGATTTTTACGGCGGGGGATGACGTTCTACAGGGTGAGGAAGATGGTGAAGAGAATAGAAGCGGGGGTCAAGGGAGTGGAGAAGAAAGATTAAAAATCAAGAAGTAAAAAGCAAAATGACAGATAAAATTGCAAAATTGGTGCGGGGTGGGCGGGGAAAGGTCAAGGTTTGCTTGGAGAGATCGCGTTGGGAGCGGAGGGGAGATTAGAAAGCAAAATTACGGGTAAAAATGCGCGAGAAATGTGGACGAATCTGAGCCGCTAGGCGCGAGAGATTCTGGGGTCGGGTCTTGACGGGGTGGGTGAAAGTCGGTAGGCTCTGGCGGAAGCTGCAGGACAAGAAAAGAAGCAGGATTTTGATGGTTAGTGAAAGGAGATTAGATGTTCACGACGATAGTTGACGTTCGGGCGCGGGAGATACTGGATTCGCGGGGCAATCCGACCGTAGAGGTTGACGTGGTCCTTGATGACGGGTCAGTGGGCAGGGCGGCGGTGCCATCCGGGGCCAGTACGGGCGCTTACGAGGCGATAGAGCTTCGCGATACGAGGGCGAAGCGTTATATGGGCAAGGGCGTTGCCGGGGCAGTGAAGAACGTGAATGAAGTTATCGCGCCGGAGGTTCTTGGTATGGACGCCGGACAGCAGGAAGAACTCGATGCGCTTATGATTGACCTCGATGGTACGCCGAACAAGGCCAAGTTGGGTGCCAACGCGATATTAGGCGTTTCGTTAGCGGCGGCGAAGGCGGCGGCTGAGTCGGCGGGGCTGCCCTTGTACCGCTACTTGGGCGGATGCAACGCCAATATCCTTCCCGTTCCGATGATGAATATTCTCAACGGCGGAAAGCACGCGGACAACAATGTCGATTTTCAGGAATTTATGATTATGCCTATCGGCGCCAAGAATTTTCCCGAGGCGCTTCGGATGGGAGCGGAGACTTTCCATACATTGAAGAAGGTACTGTCGAAGAAGGGCATGGCCACGAGCGTCGGTGACGAGGGCGGTTTTGCGCCGCGGCTGAAAAGCAATGAAGAGGCGCTGGAAGTTGTTATGCAGGCGATAAAGAAGGCGGGCTACAAGCCCGGAAAAGAGATTTCAATTGCGCTGGACCCGGCGGCGAGCGAGATGTATGACAATAAGTCAAAGTCGTATAAGTTCTTTAAGTCAGCTCCGAAGAAGAAGGTATCGAGCGACGCGATGGTCAATCACTGGGCGAAGTGGGTTGATAAGTATCCGATTATTTCGATTGAGGACGGGTTGGCTGAGGACGACTGGAGCGGCTGGACGAAGTTAAACAAAAAACTCGGCGATAAAATCCAGCTTGTCGGCGATGATTTGTTCGTAACCAATACCAAGCGGCTGGCCGAGGGGATAAAGCTCGGCTGCGCGAATTCGATACTGATAAAGCTAAACCAGATAGGAACGCTGACGGAGACGTTCGAGGCGATTAATATGGCCCGCGGGGCGGGCTGGACGGCGGTGATAAGCCACCGAAGCGGCGAAACCGAGGACAGCACGATAGCCGATTTGGCCGTGGCCACGGGAGTCGGGCAGATTAAGACGGGTTCATTGTGCAGGACGGACAGAATCTGTAAGTACAACCAGCTTCTTAGAATAGATGAGGACCTTGGCGAGGCCGGGCGATACGCAGGCTTTATGTTTAAAAGCTAAGAGCTTAAGACGAAAAAGATAGAAGCGCGGAATTTACCGGCTTTTGGTTTTGCACTTTCTTACTTTGGGCTATGCAAAGGCAGGTCATCATACGGGTATTGCTGTTTGTTTTGTTTTTCAGCATCGGCGCGGCGGTGCTGAGCGGCTCGGTACTTTGCGATGATTTGGTTCATTACTATCAAAACGAACAGCAGTTAAGGCAGTCGCTGGAGCTGATGGAGCGTTTGAAGGCGTTGGATGCCGACTACGATGCGCTGCTGCGGCAGCTTGAGGACGACCCGAATTTTGTCAAGCGGATTGCGCCTGCCACTCTCGGCACCGAGCCGGAGGACGAAGAGACTGTTTACCCTGAGGTAACGGTCGAGCAGCTCGAGGCCGCCCGAAGGATTCTGATGGCCGGCGCTGAGGAGCGGACGGACGAATCGGGGGTGCCCGACTGGATTGTCCGTTGCAGCAGGGTGCCCCAGCGAACGGCACTTTTTGTGTCGGGCGCTTTTTTAATCCTTATTTCATTTATATGTTTTGCCCCCGCTGAAGATAGGGGACAGAACACCCAAAATCCTGAGGGCTCCTAATCGAATCGCAGGAGGCTGAGGCCTTTTTCTTTGTCGGTTTTCCTGCGGGCTTCAATTCCCTGTATTTCAATTATCGTAACTTCGAGGACGAGGAATGTTTTTGCCCCTCCGCGCGGGCAGCCGACGATGGTCTGGTCGCCTTTGCCGATTGCGGTGTGGATGTGCAGCTTCGGGCCTTCGTCGTCGCAGTATATTGTTCCGACGCCGAGCACCTCGCCCGGCCCGGCGAAGTCTTTGAAGTTGCCGACGATTTTGGGCTTTTCCTGCTTTGGTCCGACCACGACGCTGGCCTCTCGGAATCCGCCGGTAATCAGCACGGCGGCAGATTGGATGTTTTCTTTTTTGGCGATTTGTTCGATTGATTTGTAGATGTCCTCGCCTTCAAACAGCCGTGCCGCGATAATTCGCCCTGTCTTGCCTGTCTTATATTCCATTTTGTGCTCCTGCAGGCTGGTCTTTGTGTTGATTAGGTGATGATTTTAACAGGATAAAGGTTGGCTGCAAATCTTTAGTCTGCGTTTATTATTAGGACACCTTCCTTGGAATGGGATTAGGCACTTTAACCGAAGATTTTTGGCGATTTTCTGAAGATTTACTGAACAATCCCGGTGGGGAGGCCGTACAAAGAAGTGCCAAAACAAAACAGAAGACATGTTTCTCCTCCTTTCGAGATGTTTTAAGCGACAGCATCGCGGGAAACGATGCTGTCGCTTGCTTTTGTGCTTTTTCCCGCCGTGTATCCATTGTGTTTATTGGGAAATTGCATATTTTTCGCGTGGCTTTCCGCCAGCGGAATAAGCGGGTGGATGTTTGCCCAGGAGGTTCAGCCGGAGATGCTTTGTTCAAGCCTGGCGAGTACGGTTCTGGCTTTGGATGTTCTGTTTCCGGCCGGGCCGTTCCAACGCAGCTCCGCATTTTGCCTGATTTGGTCCTCGACCTTCTTGCAGGCCAGAAGCACCGTGGCGTGGTTTTTGTTGCCCATGAATCTGCCTATCTCAGAGCTCGACATCTTGGTGTGCTTTCGGGCCAGATACATACTGAAATGTCGGGCCGTGGCCACGGTTCTGTCTTTCTTCGAGGAGTGTATATTCGCCGGCGTTATACCAAAGAAAGTGGCGACGGCCGATTCGATGTCCGATATGTGCACGATGGGGTCGCACCTTTCCAGATGCTCGGCAAGGACATTTTTGGCCAGGGCCAGGGTGATATTTCCATTTTGCAGCGAGGCAAAAGCGATTAATTTCAAAAGCGCGCCTTCCAGCTCCCGTACGTTGGTCCGCAGATTCTCAGCGATGTATCTTATGACGTTTTCGGGGATGTGCTTTCGCAGCATTGTAGCGTATTGCTTGCAAATCAGGCAGCGGGTGCGCAGGTCGGGCGTTTCGATTTTGACGACCATTCCCGAGACGAACCGGTTGACCAGCTTCTCGGAGAGCTGGCCTATCATCTTCGGATGGGCATCGGAGGCCAGGACAATCTGCTTGCCTGCCAAGTCTATGGTATTAAAAGTATGCAGGAATTCCTCCTGCGTTGATGGCTTGCTGGCCAAGAAGTGAATATCGTCGATAGCTAACAAGTCCGTTTCTCGCATTCGGCGACGAAAAGCCTCCAGCTTTTTTGTCTTCAAGGCCAGCACAAACTGATTGGCGAAATCCTCCGCTGAGAGATATAGCCAATTAGTTTCGGGCCGGTTCCTGCACACCTGACTGCATATCCCTTGCAGCAGGTGAGTTTTCCCGACCCCGTATCCTCCATGAATAAACAGCGGATTAAAAGGGCTTTGTTTTGCATCGGCAACCGCCTTTGCGGCGTTGTAGGCCAGTTCGTTTGACGGGCCGACAACGAATGTATCGAAACTGAGTTTAAGCTTTTTCTTTGGTCGCGGCTGTATTGTGGCTCTCCTGGTGCCGGTCCTGTCCCGGGCGTTTGCCACCAGCTGCGCCTGTGAATCCAGTTGAGTGCGGCGCAGGTTACCAGAAAGCTCCGGGTCGATGGTGAACGTGACCTTTCGGCTGTTTCCGGTAATCGCCCTGACCGCTTCTGCGATTTCATTTGAAAAATGGTTCTCAATCCAGCTCGCTATGAAAAGGTTCGGGACACCCACCTTTAAGTATCCTTCGGTAAGTGTCAGTCTGGTCGAGTTCCTGAACCAGATTCGGAATTTCTGTGGCCCGACCTTTTCGGCAATAGCATCATTGATTGCACTGACTTCATCCGTGATAGTGCTTTGCATCGGCACTCTCCTCTGTTCTCAAGGCTGGGGACCCTATTTGCAAAAAAGCAAAACGGGGACCCGGTTATAGTCCTTAGTTGAAATCAAATCCGTTAGTTTGTATTATTGGACGGCGAGAAAACAAATCAACCCTGTTTTTCGAAAAATCTTTTCCACTCGCTGGAGGTCGTTGTTAGTGTTGACGTTGCGCGCGAAAAAAAATTATTCTTAACATGTTTTACACAACGTAAGTTGTTTTTGTGGAAAAGCTGTGGATTCGATTGAAGCCCATTCTGGGATACCGTCTTGGCGAGACGAAATTCGGGCGCGACGAGTGAGTAAATTCTTGCGACTCCGCCATCGGCGTTTACACTATTAGCATGCCATCGCAGCCAGGTTCAACCACATGCTGAAATTGACGCCGAAGGCCCCAGATGGAAATAGTTGATTCTTTGCGTTCGTTTTGCAGGGATTTATACTTAAGAAAGCCAAGAGGTGGTATGCGTATGAAAGTAAAAGCCGCAGTTGCGATACTGGTTTTTATGATGAGCGGGTGTCT
This sequence comes from Planctomycetota bacterium, assembly GCA_020350405.1. Lineage (GTDB taxonomy): Bacteria > Planctomycetota > Phycisphaerae > Sedimentisphaerales > Anaerobacaceae. The sequence goes on along the minus strand of CP070715.1, from coordinate 1,857,340 downwards.
GGCCGAGGGCCAGGTAGATTCAGAACAATCCTGTTTGGCTGCTGGTGAAGTTGAAGGTCGTAAGCCGGATGGCCCCGTACACATAAAAGGAGTTTTCCCAAACCTGACCGTTATGGCGCCGGGCATTGGCAGCAATTCGGAAACGGGTATAGGGGCGTTGATACCCTGGGCCGACAAGCTCTGGGCCATCGGCTATGTATCCCACATTAGAGGCACCGGTATTGGTCTTTATGAAATCAGCGAGGACATGACGATGCGGCTTCATCCTGCATCGGTTACAGGCACCTTTGCAAACCGCATGGTTCACTGGGAGTCCGGCCAGGTCTTTATTGGCCCGCATGTTATCGATGCTCTGGGAAATGTGCGCACAATCGAGACCCTGAGGAGCCACCGTCTCACCGCGACGATGCGGCATCTTACTGACCCTGCAAACAAGGTCTATTTTCTTACTATGGAGGGGGCCTTTTTCGAGGTTGATATAGAAACTCTGCGGGCAAAGATGTTGTTTGACCTTGTCCATAGGTTGGAAATTCCGGCTGATGCTACGCCTCACTTTAAAGGCGCCCACACCGCCCAGGGAAGGGTCGTAGTGGCAAACAACACTTACGAAGAGCCGGAATTTCTGGGGCAGCGCCAGGCGGGTCTCCTGGCCGAATGGAGCGGAGACGAATGGACAGTTGTCGAGCGCAACCCCTTTGTTGAAGTCTCCGGCAAGCAGAATCCAAGGGTGGGCAGTCGATACGGCAATACCGTTTTTGCAACCGGCTGGTGCAGGTCATCGGTTATTCTAAGGGTCCTGCACGATGGAAAATGGTCGCGGTATTTGCTGCCGAAGGGCAGCCACAGCTTCGACCATACCTGGAACACAGAGTGGATGAGGATTCGAGAGGCTCAGACCGAGCGGTACCTTATGGATGTGCATGGCATATTTTATGAGCTGCCGCCCCTGCTATATGGCGGCAGGGCGTGGGGCATTCGTCCGATTTGCAGCCATCTTCGGATTGTGCCTGATTTTTGCTATTGGCGTGGTCTTTTCGTAATGGCAGGTGACCAGACGGATAACGCCGTAGGTCAGCCGCAGTCGGGTCTTTGGTTTGGAAACATAGACGAGCTTTGGAATATGGGCAAGCCCTCGGGATGGGGCGGGCCCTGGTGGCAAAGCCAGGTGAGGGCCGACCAGCCAAGCGACCCGTTTCTTATGACGGGTTTCGACAAGAAGGTTTTGCACCTTGCCAATGAGTCTGACCATGCGGTCGGGTTCACCGTCGAAGTCGATTTTTTGGGTAACGGAAGCTGGAAGGAGTACACGGTCTTCAAACTGCCCCCTAATGGCTATCATCATCATGAATTTCCCGATGGCTTCAGCGCTCACTGGGCCCGCATAACCGCCGACAGGGATTGCACTGCGACCGTTTACTTTATTTACAACTAAGCAGGGGCATCGGATTTCCTTGCCTGTCGCGGACTGAAGTTTGAATCTTAGACTTCAACGGGGCGTGTTTTATCGTTCAATTTTTGTGAATCTGTCGCCGGGTTTTGTGTGCTGGCCGTTGACGAAGTCGGCAAAATCCATAAGCCGTGAGCCGGTCGGCTTTATTTTCTCAATTCGAAGGGCATTTTGGCCGCAAATGACATTTAGCTCCTCGTCAAGCGTTCCCGGCGGCAAACCGTTGGGATTTGAGGTTTCGACTACACTGGCCATCGCTATTGTTACCCGCACGGACTTACCGGTCTCTTTGGGGGTATAGACTGCCGAGGCTCCGGGCCAGGGCCAAAAGCCGAGTATCTTTCTTCTAAGGACATCGGCCGGTTCTGCAAAATCAAGAAAACCGTCAGATTTCTTCAGTTTCGGCGCCAGGGTAGCCTCAGAATGGTTCTGCTCGGTGTAGGTTGATGTGCCGGCGGCGATTTGCTCGAGCGTCTTTAGCAGCAGCGGGGCTGCAATCTGGGCCAATCGGTCGTGCAGATCGCCGGCGGTGTCATTTTCCGATATTTCGGTCTTCTGCTGCGCTATCACTTGGCCCGCGTCCATCTTCTCGGCCAATGTAATGATGCTTATGCCGGTTTCGGTTTCGCCGTTTATTATCGCCCAGTTTATAGGGGCCGCGCCGCGGTACTTCGGCAGCAGCGAGGCGTGTACGTTGACAGCTCCTTTTGGCGGTAGATTTATCAATTCATTGCCAATCTTTTGGCCGAACGCAATTACGACAATCAAATCCGGCCGCAGTGCAGCAATCTTGCCGACCATTTCAGGTGTGTTTACGTTTTCGGTTTCGATGGACTCTATTGAATGGTCTTTTGCCCATTTGGCGGCCGGTGTTGGTCTTGGCTTTCTGCCCCTGCCAGCCTGGTGCGGGGGCTGAGTGACAATAAGTGGCAGGGTATGACTTGAGGCAGCCAAGGCATTCAGGCACTCAATACCGAATTCACCGCTGCCGAGATAAATTATTTTCATAATAGAATAGTAATTGATTATTGGTAAATGGTAACTGGTTATTCTGTTCCACGTTTTTCGTGTTGTTCTTTTAGTTTTTTGAGCTGCTTTCGATGCGTGATTCTCGCCGCTGTGCCCATCCTGTCGGCGATGGTCATACCCTCGATGTGGTCATATTCGTGCTGCAGCGCCCTTGCCAGCAGTCCCTCGGCCTCCTG
>CP070715.1:1851936-1854588 GCA_020350405.1 Planctomycetota bacterium | reverse complement strand
TCGACCGCATCGTCATCAAGTACCGGCCGAAGGCCATTGTCTTTTACGCCGGTGACAACGATATCGCCCAAGGCACTCAACCCGACGTCGTAAAACAAAACTTCACCGAATTCGTCCGCAAAGTCCACACCGCCCTCCCCGGCACCCCTATAGTCTTTATATCCATAAAACCGAGCGGCGCACGCTGGCACTTATGGCCGAAGATGCAGCAGGCCAATTCACTTATAAGACAATATATTGAACAAAATAAAAACCTCCACTACCTCGACCTCGCAACCCCCTTGCTGGATAAATCCGGCAAACCGGATGACAGGTTATTTCTTGCCGACAAGCTCCATCTAAACCAGAAAGGCTACCACATCTGGACAAACCTCCTCAAAACCAAACTGACCAAAATACTCCCTCCCTAGCGGCACCCATCTTCTTGCGTCTTCATTTGTAATTTTGCTCTTTACTTTTTGATTTTTAATCTTCCCTCTGCACCGCCTTTACCAGTCCCTCTATCCTCTTCACCATCTTCCTCACCCAATAAAACGTGATCATATTCCCAAAAAATCTTGCCGAAATTGTTTGTGACCGACCAAATCGGCGGATATAATAGCTGCAAGCAGTGATTATTATACGCAATACAGGAAGGGACATTACCGGCTGAATTCTTGAAGGGAACTCATTATGAATAGACACATTGTATGCAAGACGGTGCATGTTTTGTTGGTCTTTATCTTGGGTGAATTCTCATCGGTGGATGCGCGTTTTTCTCAAAGCCAGCTTGCAGATGTGCGAGACAGAGTGAGCATAGAGAGGCGGTGTCAAGTAGGCGAGCAGATGGAACTTGTCCTGCCGCCCGGCACGGCTGCAAAGCTGGACTGCGCCCACCTCGAGTTTGGCTTGACGGAAGTCTTTCTGTGGGAAGCCGAGCAGAGGATATACATGTGTTGTGTGTGGGCCGATGGCCGTATCTCCTATAACAACAAGCCTGTTACTGGACAGCAGATACGATGGGTACCCGCGCCGCCGCGCATTGGTTTCCTGTTGAGTGTCGATATGGCAGGCGAAGAAGCCCACATTAAGATTTACGCCACGACGGACAAGGATACCATTCAAAAAATTCTGCGCGATGAACTCGAAAAATTTCGGCAAAAGAAGCTCAAACCAATCGGTCTTGACGAAGGGCTCGTCGGCTTTGTGCGTCTTTGGAGTGAGGTGAAATACAACTTTGCCTTCTTTGACCAAGTGCCCGAACTTGATTGGGACAAGGTCCTGGAGGAGTATTTGCCGAAAGTGCGGAAGCAGCAGACGGTGTTGGAGTACTACCTGCTGCTGCAGGAATGCATCGCTCGGTTAAACGATGCACATACTGACGTTTCCCCGCCTCTGCCGTGGTGGCCTGGCATCCCTGCACTCTTGGTGCGGCCAATCGAGGGCAAAGCAGTTGTGGCAGACTTGGCGGAGAAAGATGAAATTGTTGGAGCCGGTATAGCCCGGGGGATGGAAATAACGCACGTTGAGGGACGCGCGACAACAGATGTCCTCCGGGATGACATTTACCCATATATATCTGCTTCTACACAGCAGGATCGAGACAGACAGGCATATGCAGAATTGCTGCGCGGTCCTATTGGAAGTAAGGTCAATGTTCGGTTCCGCACTATAGAGGGCAGGACGTTTGAAGCCCCGTTGACAAGGTATCCCCGCTCGCAGACGATGTTCATGCCGCCCGCATTTGAATATCGGGAGTTGCCTGATAGATATGTTTACGTTGGGTTAAGTTCTTTCCGTGACGAGCAAGTCGTTCGCAGCTTCAATGCGGCCTTCGAAAAGATAAAACAGGCAAGCGGTTTAATCATCGATGTTCGCCAAAACGGTGGAGGCGACAGCAGCGTTGGATACGCCATCATAGGCTATCTGGTCGACAGCCCAATGGAAACCTCACATTGGAAGACCCGCAAGTATATGCCGGCTTTTCGAGCTTGGGGCGAGGAGGAACAATGGCATCACGGCACTCATGAGCCAGTGGAACCGCAGCACGATGCCCCCTTCATGGGGCCGGTTGTCGTTTTGACCGGACCCGGCACAGTTAGCGCTGCTGAGGACTTTCTGATTCCGCTGCACGCTAGTGGACGGGCTGTGCTGGTAGGAGAAAGGACAGCAGGAAGCACGGGTCAACCCCTTGCGGTACAACTGCCGGGAGGCGGGCGTGCGCGAATTTGTGTCAAGCGTGACACATATCCCGACGGGAAAGAATTTGTCGGCGTCGGAGTTGTACCCGATGTGGAAGTACACTCGACCCAAGAGGACATCTGTGCCGGCCGAGATACCATCTTGGAAAAAGCCATAGAAGTGATAAAAGGGCGGGCGCGCCACTGATTCCGCTTGGCAACAACATAGGAATCAGGACTTCACTGTCTTTGGTTCAGTTAAGTCTAGGCACAGCTGCTTCCATCATACTTTTAACTTCTTACTTCCTCTCAACCGCCTTCACCACCGCCTCTATTCTCTTCACCATCCCCTTCACTCCGCCTCCTGCTTTATAATCGACTCGTAAACGCTCCGTCCCTGCCGGATGACATCGAGTACCGCTTCCCTCTCTTTTGGCGAGTCAAACAGCCCCTTCGTATTCACCCACTCTGTCAGACGGTCAATGACGCCCAG
>CP070715.1:1823343-1851836 GCA_020350405.1 Planctomycetota bacterium | reverse complement strand
GTTGAGCAAGCCAAGACCACGGGCACCCAGCTGATCGGTATGAGTGCGCTTTTGACGACAACAATGCCTCGCATAGAAAAAACCGTTAAGGCATTAAAGGATGCGGGCGTTGCAGCCAGGATTATGGTCGGCGGCGCACCAGTAACCCAATATTACGCTCACAAGATTGGCGCCGATGGTTATGCCGCCGATGCTGCTACGGCCGCACATATAGCAAAGAGCCTCGTGAGCTGAGACTTCGTGCTATCGGGCTCTGCTGTGCTCTGCACCTCTTGGAACAGTTCGTCCCTAAGCTCCTGACGATTTTGCTGATACCGTAAAGCCCGGTTCTCCACACGACATAAATTTCGCCACCGCTTTCTGGATGGTTAAAAAATGGGGATACGAGATTCCTGCCGATATCCGCATTTATGGGATAGAGGCTGTGAAGCTGTCGAAATTTGCCGAGGGCTGTACGCCGCCCGTTGCAGCAAAGCTGGACGAAATCGCCGAGCACATCTTCAACGACCTCGCCGCTGAAAGTCAGTCGAATTAACACCCTCCTCTGTCCCGCACGCCTCTGTCATTGAGCCGCACGGCTGTCTTCGTTATACCATTACCAATTGTTGTCGGAGGCTGTTATAATAATCCTTATGACTGCCCTCAGTAAAACCTACCAGCGATACTTAGAGCCCGGCTTTAAACCCTTTGACCCGCTGGAGCTTGCAAGCAAAACCGAGCAAATCGTCTGCCGTGGCGACAGCCGCAAATACACAAAATTCTATTGCCCCGGCGTCTACGGCGGAATCGCCACCGGCTTTACCTGCGGCTGCTGTCTGCGATGTATCTTCTGCTGGGTGGATTGGAGCCGGGATTTTCCCGAAAAGCACGGCCTCTTTTACTCTCCCGCTGAGGCCTTCTCCCGCTTGAGCCGCGTAGCCCGCAAGAAGAGAATCACCCAGTCGCGTATCTCCGGCGCAGAGCCGACTATCGGAAAGTCCCATCTGCTGGCCCTCCTGGAAAAAATCGAGTATTCACCCTTTAGATTGTTTATTCTCGAAACCAACGGCATCCTCATCGGCGCTGACCCCGACTACGCCCGGCAGCTCGCCCGCTTCAAAAAAGTCCACACCCGTGTATCCCTCAAGGCGGGTACGCCCGAGGCCTTTACCGAAAAGACCGGCGCCACGCCGGAAAGCTTTGAGTTGCCCTTTCACGGCATCGCCAATCTAATCGAAGCCCGGGCAAGTTTCCACGTGGCCGCAATGACCGCCGACCCGAGAATCGTAGCCAAAAACGAGCGCCGCAGCCTGCTCGACCGGCTGGCCTCGATAGACCCCGCCCTTGTGGATAATCTTGAGGAAGAGGTGGTCGACCCCTATTACACCACCCTCGAACGCCTCCGCCACGCCGGCGTCTCACTACCGTGGGACTAATCCTAAGCCCGAGCCAAATTGACTTTCAAGAAAATGTGTTTGTAATACTCAAAAAGTAATTAATAATTAACCCCAAATAGGCATAAATAATTATTAAACAATGAGGGGAAATAATATGACTGACAATATTAATACTTCCAAGCCAAGGTCATTAAGTCTCTTTAGTAAATTTATAATTATTACAACCATATTGCTTGTGATATTAGGACCTTTGGGCTTAGTGGAGTTTTTGATTGGCTTGCTCTCGCCCTTACGCTCGCCTTTGTTTACCCTTATTACACCTTTTTTTATTTATGCAGCATCGTTATTTTTTATGTTAATAACTGTTTTTGCTTCTTTCTTTTGGAAAAAATACATCAAAAATAAAATTTACGGTTGGTTAATGCCTTTTGGCGTCATATTCTTGTTTGTAGTCGTCTTTTTAATAGCACCCTCACCATATTTAGCATTTCTGCATGGTTTTAAATTAAGGGTAGAACGTTTAGCTGATGCTTCGGAAATTAGAAACTGGTTAGGCAGTGTAGAAGAATGGGAACTTAATGGGGAAATGTTTTATATGGACCCCAACTGGGTTGAAGTTCAAATTTTGCAGCCTTCCTTTAAAAATTTTGCTTTTGGTCGGCTTGTATTAGATAAGGATGAAAATGGAGAACCTATTTTATCTGTTGTTTATTCTGGATGTTTTAACGATTGGGGCTTTGTGATAGGTGACCCAAATATGGATATAGAAACTGCCTACCCTTGGATAGAAAGATATTATACATTACCAGTAGAGCCGGGGGTATATGTTTGGTACGGATATTTTGATCAGTGGGGAAACGATGGTAAATTTCAGGGTGATTAATGTATGCCTTCTTTATTTCACAAAAAAATACAAACCCCCTATAACGGAGAGGGCGGGATTCTATTTACCGTCTCTTTGTAAAGTACTCAATAATCTGATTTTGCAGCTTAATTCGAACGATGGTAAGGATTTAGGCTCTCTCGTTGACTTACTGTTCCTACACGATTTTTTACTGTCTCGTGACAACTTTTGAGGGCAATTTGAGGGCAATTTCAGGCGAGCCTATCTATGCTTAAACAAGCAATGGACAATTGCCCCATATTTTCCTAAAACGACGAGCGGAGATAATACTGTTGTCTTTGCTGCGGTAAACGTATGTTGAATACGTTCATCATTTCCTGTAAACTTTCTAAGTCTTCGATATTACAAACCTTATGGATTTGCTATTTTTGTGGTTTTGTGAGCTACTTGGTCATTTGGTTGTACAGATGTTTCTCACTCTTTACAACTGCAAAAACATCATGCAGAGTTAATAAGCAAGGTTGAATTCATAAGGCGGCGGTGATATTAGCCTAAGCTATCGCCTGTGACTGACCTGTAACATCCGGGACAGTTACTTTCAGTCATAGTTATAGAACACCTGTCAACCAGCTGGCGACGATCACGGATAAGTCTGATAAGCTCACGTCATTGTTTTGATAAAAATCTGCCCCATCGCACCAGTCATTGATAAGGCCACAATCAGTTCTGCCCCATTGTAAAGCAAACAGCGCAAAGTCTTCAAAGTCAATTCCCCCACTTCCATCAAGATCAGGATTAGTAGGCACCGCTATATCTGGCTCTATCTTCATGAACCCCATGGCTTCAGCACCAACGGTGCCCCAAAAAGCATCTGTGTCTGTAAAAACAATATAGCCGCCATCAGTGGTCAGGCCCAGATATTCAGCAGCAGTGTTACCAACACTAGTAGGTGGGTAAACATCTTGCCATAGCAGGTTCCCACTGCCATCTGTTTTTGCCAGATAGGCCTTCCATTCATCCGAACAACCAGCAGGGTGACCACATGCAGAATAGGAATATTCATCTCCCGAGCCGCCGGCTATAATATAGCCGCCATCGGGAGTCTGCCTGACACCGTAGGCCTCATCGTGAATGTAATTGGCATCATAGCCTCTGGGCTGGCCGAACGTCTTATGCCACTCTTCGCTGCCGCTGCTATTAACCTTTACCAGGTAGTAATCCCAGTTGGCAACTCCATAGGACGTGGTATGTCCGGCAAGGATGTAACCACCATCTGAAGTCAAATCAAAATCATAACAATGCTCGTCGCCACTGCCTCCATAGTGATAACTGGTAGTCTCAATTCCACTACTGTTCGTCTTTACGAGAACCGCATCCTGGTGGTCGCCGCCGTCGAAGTACCATCCTGTTGAACAAACGGCGTAGCCGCTGACATCTTGGCGAACCTTTGTACCCTGAGGTACAGATAGAGTTTCACTCCATTGTAGGCTTCCGTTCGAATCCGTCTTCATTATAAAGCCGTCCCCCTCATCTACAATGAATACGTAGCCCTGTTCCGAACTGCCGGTGTATCCCGTGGCAACAATGGAGCCGTCGCCCAGAATTTCGATACCTCGGATTGCACAGTTTTGAGAACCGGAATAGTACTTCGGCCATCCCGATACCACATTTCCATCGGAATCGAGTTTAACCAGGGCCCTTTTTTGATTGCCGGAATCATACAGTCCTCCCCCACAGATGAAACCACCTGAAACTTCAGCTATGCATATACCTACGTCATATTTATTATTTGTCCCAACGCTTGTCTGCCAGTCCCAGTTTCCATTAGCATCTGTCTTAATTACGAGCATATCAGTGAATTGGCTTGCCCCTTCCCATGTATGCCCTATTGCGATATACCCACCATCGCTTGTCTGCATACCCTCATGGACATGGTTTCCATAACTAGTGCCATGTCCTTTGTGCCACTGCATTGCAGGAGGATCAACAGCATATAGAGTCGATGCTGTGAGTGATGAAAGAACTGCAACTAATGAAACTAATCGCTTAAACAAAATAAATCACCCTTCTCATTTAAACGGTTACAGAGCATAATTCTTTCCGTGTGACATGAGTAATTTTACAAAAATCACCTTGAACATTCAAGAACTTTTTTGCACGTTCCCTCCAGTTGAAAACGTATGTTCAAAACGTTCACCACTTTTTGAAGATTTTCTAAGTCATTGATGTTAACAGCCTTATGGATGTGCATTTTTTGCGGTTTTCTGAGCTATTTGGCCTTTTGGTTGTAGTGCGGTTGTATGGATTTTCCTCACTTTCTTTACCCCGGATTTGGCAGGTGAACTTCGAAAGAGTAAATTCTTGATTATTCAAGCTGATTTTTGTAAGAGTATTGATGTCGTACGGGGAGAATTGAGTTTTAGGCGTTTAAATGGGAGATGTCAGAAGAAAGAATATGTTGCACTATGTATTGGTTGGAGTAAGAAATGAAAAAGACAGGATGGGTATTGATGGCGATGGTGGTCGTTGCCGGCTGTGCGCAGCAGGCCGAAGTAAAAAAATATGAACCGACTTGGGAGTCTCTTTCGCAATGGAAGGTACCGCAGTGGTTTGAGGACGCCGTGCTCGGAATATACTGCCACTGGGGAGTTTACTCGGTACCGGGTTTTCGGTTTGATTCTGGTGCCGAGCAAGTGGACAGCGGCTTATGGTATGGAATGTTTATGTATAATCCCGATAACCCTTATGGAGTCTATGACTTTCATTGCAAGACGTATGGTGACCCGGCGGAGTTCGGGTACCATGACCTTGTCCCGTTGTTCAAGGCGGAGAAATGGAACCCTGACCGCTGGGCGGAATTGTACAGAAACGCTGGTGTCGACTTCGCGGGTGTCTGCGCAGAGCACGGTGACGGCTTTGCCATGTGGGACACCGAATACGATGAGTACAATGCCATGGACAAGGGGCCACACCGAGATATTTTGGGGGAAATGTTTGAGGCCGTTAGGAAGCACGGCATGAAAACCGTCGCGACATTTCATGAAGCGCCCGGCTCGATATATGATTCCGGCAAGAAGTACTGCCCCGAAGGCGTGGGCGTCAATAATCCTGAGTACTCAGGCCTATACGGGCCAAGTACTCGTAGTGAACTTTATAACAAGCTAATTGAGGTTGTGGACAAGTACCACCCGGATCAAATGTGGTTTGAGGGTGCAGATATTTATGGCGAAAAAAAATGGAAGTCGTTTATAGCATACTACTTCAACGCCGCCGAGAAGTGGGGTAAGGGTGTCACGGTAGCCCAAAAGGATGACAACGTTCTACTCCTCTCCTGCTCCGTGCTTGATATAGAGGGCGGTATTTTCCCGGATAGTATATGGGAATGGGCAGGTATGACTAAACCCCAAAAACAAAGATGGCAAAAGGACGTACCGATTGGAAATTATTGGGCTTACGCTGAGGGTGTCGGCTGCAGACCGGTTAACATGCTGGTGGACGGAATAGTGGACAGGATAAGCAAAAACGGGGTGACGCTTCTGGATGTCGCTCCGAAGGCCGATGGAACGCTGCCAGAAGCTCAGGTCGAAGGATTGAAGAAGCTAGGTGAATGGATGAAGGTGAACAAAGAAGCGCTGTATGCGGCCAGGTGTGCTCCTTTTAACGAAGGCGGCGTGGACACCTGGGCGGCGGGCACTATCCGGTTTACGGAGAAGGGACCTTATCTATATGCGATTGAGTTAGGCAACGTTTGGCCGCCGACAGTTGGTTTTGCAGAATATGAAAACAGCACACCTCCGCGTGCACCGCTTACTATTCCGGGGATCAGGCCGGTAAAGGGCTCCAAGATTCGGATGCTCGGAAGCAGCAAGAACCTGTCCTGGCATCAGGAAGGCGATGATCTGGTGATTGAAGAGATCCCCGACCCACTACCATGTGACTACGCCTGGAGCTTCAAGATTAAGGTTCTACACGAGAGCCAGTGAAACGATGGTGACTCAGCCAAAGTGTCGCCTACCTCGGTAGTAACCAATTTGATGTCGAATTCAGAAGATTTAAGGAGCAGGGCCAGCGCCCATGTATCGTCAATATCATCGCCAATGTCCGTATCGAAAATCACTGGCATCTTTTTACACGGGCCCATCTTCGATTCTACAATTGTGACGCACGAGCTAAGTGTTACCGAAACTAATGCCAGACTGCGCAGAGCTAAATTTAATACAAGGAACTTTCTTCCGGCATTCATAGTTTATACTCCTGTACTTAGGTGCTTTAGCTACCCAGAAATTTCTCTATCTCTTGCCTTGTCGGTGCTGATGGCTGTGCGCCCAGCTTGGTTACTGAGAGCGCCGCGGCCGCGTTTGCGAACTTGACTGCCTCCTTGAGAGATTTACCCTCGGCCATTGCAACGGCCAACGTCCCGTTAAACACATCGCCTGCCGCAGTTGCGTCTACAGCTTTGACGGTGAAGCCGGCGACAAGCTCCTTAGAATCCGCGGTGACAATGAATGCACCTTTTGCACCCATTGTAACTATGACTGTTTCTATACCTTTGGCTATCAAGGCATCAGCCGCGGCGCCGGCGTCCTTTTCACTCTTAACTTTGATACCTGTTAGAAGCTCAGCTTCGGATTCATTTGGGGTCAAGATTGCTACATGGCTCAGAATATCGTCACTTAGCTGGCATGCGGGAGCAGGATTTAGAATTACTTTAACGCCTTTATCCGAAGCAATCGCGGCGGCCTTTTGAATGGTCTCGAGTGGGGTCTCCAACTGCATTATCAGGATATCTGCGGAAAAAATAGCATCTGCGGCCGATTCGACATCCGACGGCGAGAGGCTAGCATTGGCGCCGGATGCCACAGCTATACTGTTTTCGCCGTCTTCACCCACAAATATCAAAGCCACACCGGAGGGTGCATCTTTATCACTTAACACGTAATCTACATTTATACCATCCTTGACAAACCCATCCTTTGCCTTCCGGCCGAACATATCTTCGCCGACTCGCCCAATGAATGTAACATCTCCACCGGCACGCGCGGCAGCTACCGCCTGATTCGCGCCTTTGCCACCGGCGGCCGTGGAAAATGTGCCACCTATTATTGTCTCTCCGGGAACGGGAACATGCGGCACCTTGATAATCATGTCCGTATTGGAGCTTCCAACTACAACTATTCTTTTACCCATCTCCTAACCCTCCTCAGTCACCGTAGCCGGTTTAATCTCACGCCCCGCCCAGACTATCAGACCAAGCCCAATGATATAGAACGCGAACATCAGTGCGAGCAGCGGGTTCGTGCCCGCCGGCGCTTCTGCAAACTCACGCCAGATAAACACTCCCCACAGCGCTGCCACCAGAGTTGCACCCTGTCCGAGTCCATAGGAAATCGAAGGACCTGCGCGCCCTGATGCGATTATACTAAACGACATCCCGACGTTCCAGATAACACCTCCCAAAATCCCAATCAGATGTAAGCTAATGTTGCCCTTGGTAAAGTAATCGATAAGCGCAACGCGCTCTCCGACAAAGGGCTTCACCATAACAATGCTGTTCCACACGAAGTTGCTCAAGAAAAGCCCCACCGAGAAGAAGAAAACCGCTGTGTACGGACTGAGCCTCCCAGCCTCAGGTTTCTCGAAATCTGTAGCCATCGACGCCACCACAAAACGGAAGAAAAATCCCATCAACACTCCGGCTGCAATCGATACCACTATACCTAAAGTTGTCGTCTTCACACCGGATGGGAGCCGACTGTAGGCCAGCGCATCGACAACAATTGCCGCAACCACTCCCGTCACCCCCAAAAACAGCAGGACGGGATTGCCTTTCGGAAGTTTTATATAGTTCGTTATCACACCGAGCACAAGCGCTAATCCAACACCTATGGGAAATGCAACGGCCATGCCTGCTATATCAATGGCGGCAACAAGAAGAATATTTGACAGGTTAAAGATTACGCCTCCCAGCAGGGCCGACCGTACGGCAAGCCATTTCGCCTGCTTCAGGTCCGCGACAAAATTCCTACCGCCCCGACCTGTGCTTCCCAAAGTCAACGCCGACACAAGCGAAAGCAGCAGCACGCCAATCGCGTAGTCCCAGTAGAAAAGCTGAAATGGCCATTCTTGGCTTGCCAGTTTCTGTGTATTTGCCCACGAACCCCAGCATAACATCGTGACAATACACATAACCACGGCCAAAGGATACAATTTGACAGTAACCATTTTTCACCTCCTTGATAATTTAATAATCTCGTTTTTGTAGATAACTGTCCTGACTGAACACAACCGTTAACCCAAAAAATTAACCTTGTCAACAATGTTTGAGAAAAAATTGCAAACCCGTTGGCTAACAGTTATATTCACAGCTGTAAGAATTACACCCCCGGGAAGGAGTCCGACTTTTAGAATGATATTTTAAACATTTGAACAGAAAAGAAATGGAGGTGTCAAGATGGGTAAAAATTTGACGACGATTATGGCAACCGTTGCAGTGAGTTTGGGTTTGGTTGTTGCAACTGGCGCTGACAGCCAGGCCGGTAAAAAGCAATTTCGCCGCCTCCCGGTTGCCGAGTATGTCGATAAGATGAAGGCTGGCTGGGTCGGCCAGATGGCCGGTGTCGGCTGGGGAGGGCCTACTGAGTTTCGTTTCAGGGGTCAAATCATCCCCGAAGACAAAATGCCGAAATGGGAACCCGAGATGGTTAACCAGTTCGGCCAGGATGACATCTACGTCGAAATGACGTTTCTGCGTTCGCTGGAGCTTTACGGCTTCGACGTATCTATCCGCCAGGCCGGTATCGACTTTGCCAACAGTGGATACCCACTCTGGCACGCAAACAGGTACGGGCGCGACAACCTGCGCAGTGGTATTGCACCGCCTGATTCGGGTCATCCGGAATTCAACAAACACGCCGATGACATCGATTATCAAATTGAGGCCGACTATGCTGGACTGATTTCACCGGGGATGCCGAATTTGGCCATCGAACTCGGCGAAAAATTCGGGCGCCTAATGAACTACGGTGACGGTCTTTATGGTGGACAGTTTGTCGCCGGTATGTACGCAGAGGCCTTCTTCGAAACCGACATGGAAAAAATCGTCCTCGCAGGTTTAAAGTGCATACCCCAGCAAAGCCAGTATGCCGAATGCATCAGAGACGTACTCACATGGTATAAACAAAATCCGGACGACTGGGAAAAAACCTGGCAGCTCGTCGAAGCCAAGTACCAAAACAATCCCGACTACCGTCGCTTTTCATGTGAAGATGACCGCGTTTTTAACATCGACGCAAAAATTAACGGCGCCTACATCGTAATGGGCATGCTCTACGGCCAGCGTGATCCGGACAAGACTATCATCATTTCCACACGATGTGGCCAGGATTCCGACTGCAATCCCTCGAATGCCGCCGGCGTCCTGTTTACCACCATTGGTTTCTCTAACCTGCCCGCTCGTTTCACCTCCGCCCTCGACCCAAAGGGTAAGTTCAGCCATACTCCTTACACGTTTCCAAAGCTCGTTGACGTCTCCAAAAAGCTTGTCCGCGAGGCCCTTAAGCGTTCCGGCGGGCGCATCGAGAAAGATGCGGCCGGACAAGAGGTCTTCGTGATTCCGGTACAAGAGCCAAAGCCGAGCAGATTTGAGCAGTGCTGGGAGCCCGGTCCAATCGCTAATAGCCGCTTCACCAAAACAGAACGCCAAAAGATTTACATGAGCTTAATCCAAGACCTCGACAAGGCCATCGAGAAATTTGCCCCCGGCTGGACCGTAGTAAACTGTGAAGAAGATGACGTCGACTTCGGATTGCACGGAAAGATACAGGGCAAAGAAAACGTTCTGGGGACACATCCGCTGGACGAAGACACTGCCTGTGTGTTGTCTAAGAGACTCATGATTCCCAAAGACGGCAAAACCTCGTTGAAACTGGTCGTCGGACATGACCCTATTGGCGACTGGGAACTTATCGTAAAGGCCGATGGCAAGGAATTGATGCGGTCAACTGTCGGCAAAAAAACGGCAACCGATGGTTGGATGGACGTCAGTATAGACCTCTCCGCCCATGCTGGCGACGCAGTTCAAATCGAGCTCTTTAATCAGCCCAACGGATGGCAGAGGGAAACGGGCCTCTGGGCGCAGATTGACCTCGTAACAGAATAATACTGCGTAAAGCTAAGCCTTTCGCCAAAGGCAAGGAATTAATAAGCTCTTTATAAAATCAGGAGGTCATAAACATTAGAAAGTTGTTTGCTGTATTATCATTGTTGTCTGTCTAAAACAACGTACTTCCTGCTATTCTCGTTCACCTTGTCCGTTTTTTTTGGAAACACCCTATACATATCTTGTGGAAAGCTAAATACAAAATAGTTGTATTTTTAGTTGTATTTTCGGAAAAGCAAAAATTCTTGGCTTTTCATAAATATCACAACTGTAAGCCATTATGGTAATTATACGGTCACGTTAGCAAACGTATGTTAAATACTACTTTCGCTAAAAATTTTTATTAAAAATGGGTTTTTCAGCAAAAAATTAATGTTTATTTTGGGCTATTTCAGAAAAAACGGCATATGTGGTGTGAAAATGGTGACAGGAATTTATCGAAGAGTAACGACATGCTGTTGCTCATAGGAAACGGGAGATTTATGGCAGAAAATTCAAAACCGCTACACTTTTGGTGTTTGGGTTTTGCGGTTAAAACCTATGGTTTATTGATGATTTTTGTCTATGTGACATGTCTGTTGACAGTTGACTATTAGAAAATTATAGCTGAGGAGAAAAAACAAAAGGACTGCGAGGGTAATACTCACAGCGCTTTCGTTGACTTTCGTTTCCCAATAAGCCTTCTTACAGCTCTGCCGGCCGGGTTGTTTTTCCTGACGCCTTTATCTATCACTTTAATCGTATCCGTACCCTCAAATATAGTCCCGTCACCAAGTTTACCACTCACAAGTAGTTCCACCTCGGCAGGTGTCTCCAACTCAGCAAGTGCTTCCTGAACCGCTGTCCGACTGAACTTTGCGTTTGCAAATTCTTCCTGCAACCATATGTGTTCAGCCTGGATTTGGTCCCCAAGAAAAACGGTGTCGGTGTCAATGTCGGTGACATTGTAATCTTCCGGCAGTGATATGCGGCACGCAATCCATTTACCGTTGCTTCGCAAGTTGATGGTTCTGGGTCTGATGTTTATTTGTGCGACAAGCGGGAGGGGGTATTCATAAGCTCCCATATCGATTGCGTAGCCGCTGACGCGGGGATTTCCGTCAAGGTCGGTTTCACCAGGCTGGGGCATGTAATTTGGTTCACCGGCATCGATACAGGGAGAATTGGGAAGGAGGCGAAAGTCGCGTCCGATCCACGTGCCATTTACGTCATAATAATACGGACTGACAAAGCAGGGGTCAGTGTCGATATTTCCGGGGCCCCAGTTTACCGTGCCGTCACTACAAACAGCATCGAGGCCACCGAGGATGTCAGTGTAGCTTATATTGACCGTTGAGCTTTCAGGAACGCTCACTGCACATCCAATGTCATACTGGTAGATTATGGAATTTTCTATAGTACATACTCCCGACCCGGTTCCAATCCCACTCCAGGCGATTACTATTGTACAGTTTCTAATCAGAGCGCTGCATCCGGCCATGGCCCCCGGCCCCGGCCACACGTCACACATAGTGCCGGCTTCGGCTATCAGGCAGTTACTGATTAGGCCGTCGTAACCCACAATTGATGCGCTGCAAGCCGTCACAACATCATCAAGAAAGCAATGGCTGATTGTGGCATGCGTATGATTAGGTTCGTAGTGGCGTGGAGGCCGGTCATAGCCACGGATGCCACCATCGATGTTGAAACCTGTTAGGGTGCAGTTTGGGTCTTCGGAACCGTCGAAAGAGACAATCCCTGTGATAATAGTATCATTAACAACATTCGGGTCTGCGGGGTCGGTGCTCGTAAGGGTGACATTCTTACCTGAGAATTTGATATGTTCTTCATACAGGCCCGGCGCGACCATTATAATATCACCGGGAAAGGCGGCGTCGATGGCTTCCTGGATGGTTGGGTAGTCGTCGGGGACAAGGATGGTCGTGGGGGTTATGGTGATGGTTACAGAGACGGGGACATGTTTGTCTTGATAGAATGGGTCCAATTGGCTTAATGCGGCTGTGACCTCATATTGTCCGCTTGCAGTCGGATTGCCATCCAGGTCGGTCATGTCCCAGGAGATGTTAAAACTGGTGGATTCAGAAGGATCGAGGGTACGAAAAGTCACCCAAAAGAAAGCGTCGCGACTAAGATTATTCCAGATGCTCTGGCCGTCTTTTTCGACTATGAAATCACAACGGTCATCTGCTGGTCCATAGTTAAACCACATGACGACGGCATCTGGGCCGAGGTTGGTTACCCTGTACAACATCTGAACGGTTTCGCCTGTGTTGTAGACGGCTTTATCGGTCTGAAGATAGTATTCTATGTCATCTTTGACAATGGAATTTGAATTGGCCGAATCCGCCAGAGCCTGAGACGGTATGCGCAGAAACAGAAGTGCGCCCGCGAGGAGAAAGCTGATTATTGTTCCTGGTTTCATAATTGGCCCTTTCGTAAGTTTCACTCCTTTTCCACTCATAAGATGCGCAAAAGGGCTTAGCTGTTCCGTAATTTCTGGATTTCCATTCACCAAGCCGGCAATATTATACTCAATTGTAGTTCAAAGGCAAGGTTTTTTCACAGAAACTGACGTTTAGTGCCGACGTTTTGGCTCGCTTGGCCTTCTAACCTCTTTAGCAAGCTAAATACAACTGTTTTGCATTTAGCCTGCTACAAGATATGTTCAGGATGTTTCCAAACAGACAGATAGACTGATTAAAAGTAGTAGGAAGTATGTAATTTAAAACAGATTTGAGGTTATTATAAGGTTTTATCAGAGATGTACGAACGAGGAGGCTGTTCGACAAGCTCAGAATGGAGGCGGGGATTCGAAGGCAAATTCCAAAATCATGGCCGCCTCATCTCCCGACAATCAGCCAATAGGTTAGTGTCTTTGCGGTTTTTCGGACGACAAACACTGCAGCAGCCAGAAAACTGGATTTTTCAAGACAGGCCTGATACTCTATTGGAAATGAGGCTTGGCCGCGATGCTAAGCATTTATAAATGGTGAATTCTAGTTTAAACTAATCCGGCAGGTGAAGGTGTGAAGAAGGCTTATGCGGCCGGAATCCCGGTATTCACTTTCGATGTGCAGGTCACAGACGAAGAGGCCAACAAGCTGATTATCTCACACATTGGAAGTGATAACTATCAGGGCGGTCGGCTTGCG
The DNA here is from genome assembly GCA_020350405.1 of Planctomycetota bacterium. Classification (GTDB taxonomy): domain Bacteria; phylum Planctomycetota; class Phycisphaerae; order Sedimentisphaerales; family Anaerobacaceae. The sequence continues at coordinate 1,838,306 of CP070715.1, read as the reverse complement.
GGTGAAAGCATGATGAAAGCCACGTGCGACAAGGGAAAGATTGCCATTGTAAGTTTGCCCGAGGTTACATCATGCATACTACGGGTGGACGGTTTTAAAGATTATCTGAAAGAACATAACAGCAGCCTGCAGATTGTCACAGAGCTATCCGGCAAGGGTAATCGCAACGACGCATACGCCGTGACTACGGACATCCTGCAGGCGCATCCTGCAATTGTGGGGATATTTGCCATAAACGACCCCTCGGCCCTCGGAGCGTACGCAGCCGTTAAAAAGGCAAACAAACTCGACCAGATAACGCTTGTCGGTTTCGATGCATCCCCAGCCGGCAAACAGGCCGTTTTCGAAAAGAAACTTTACGACTCACCTCAGCAGTTCCCGCGAAAAATGGCCAAGGGGACGGTACATGCTTTTGTTAAGTATCTTGAGGGTGAAGACCTACCAAAAAACAACTTTATTCGGTGTGCTCATTACTATTATGATGATTCCGTCAGCGACCCAAGCCGCGTCAAGGAACAATGGTAACATTAACACAGTGATTGTGATAATCTTCTCTCTCTGAATGTTAAATCTATTATGTATTTTGTTTGAAAAATTTGTGAGTTTGAGGTTGCACCAATCAGAGGAAGTTAGCATCTTAGTAAGGTTCATAAAATAGTCCAAACAACCAAATATTAAACATCGCACAAATTTAGTTACCCGATAGTAGGACATGCATGTCTGCAAGACCACCTGAAAGGCAAAAAGGCAAGTTGAGCGTCGATGGCTACAAGCACTTTTGTGATAGTTGACATAGAAAGGTAAAACTGCAAAATAAAAACTGGTATATAACGACATAAGGAAATTGAAGCATGGACATACACGGACAAACCAGGCGGGAATTTCTAAGAAAAGTCGGCTGGGGCGCTACATCATTAGGGGTTTGGCAGTTATCAGTAGGCCTGCTTAACGCCGGTGAAAAATGTGAAAGCGGGCATAGCACTTGCCTGTACAATGAAAAGTATCGACCTCAATTTCACTTTACGCCCAAACGGAACTGGACCAATGACCCAAACGGACTGGTTTACTATAAGGGTGAATACCACATGTTTTTTCAGCACAATCCCATCGGAATCAATTGGGGCAACATGACCTGGGGGCATGCTGTAAGTACGGACCTTATTCACTGGAAACAATTAGCTAATGCCATCGAGCCGGACGAACTCGGGACGATATTTTCCGGCTCGGCCGTGGTGGATTGGAACAATACATCCGGTCTTCAAACCGGCGAGGAGAATGTGCTGGTCGCTTTTTATACTTCGGCAGGTGAGTTTGCCCCTGTGGAAAAACCAGTCACCCAGAGTATCGCGTACAGCAACGACCGCGGGAGGACCTGGGTCAAGTACAAAGACAATCCTATAATCGATAACATCATAGGCGCTAACAGAGACCCGAAGGTTATCTGGCACGAACCCAGCCAGAGGTGGATTATGGCCCTGTACCTTGATGAGAATGACTTCATGCTCCTCTGGTCAAAGAACCTGCGGGACTGGACACAACTACAGAAACTGACGCTGCCCGACAGCACCGAGTGTCCGGATTTCTTTGAACTTGTCGTCGACGGAGACCCTACCGACACCCGCTGGGTCTTTTGGGGCGCGAACGGCAGATACCTGCTCGGGACTTTTGACGGGCATAAATTCACACCTCAAAGCGGGCCGTTTGAGTCGAGAGGAGGAAACTTCTATGCTGCGCAGACGTGGAGCGATATTCCCAAATCGGATGGTCGAAGGATTCAAATCGGCTGGATGGCGGGCGGCGAATTTCCGGGCATGCCTTTCAATCAGCAAATGTCTATCCCGTGTGAACTGACGCTTCGCAGATTCAGCGAAGGTATTCGACTGTGCATGGTGCCCGTTCGGGAAATTGCCAAGCTACGGGAGGCCGAATATTCGTGGGAGGACATTGACCTTAAGCCGGGGAAGAATCTGTTGTCGGAGATATCTGCCGGGCTGCTTGAGATTCAATGTGAAATTGAGCTGAGCAGCACCGGTTGGTTTGGTTTTAGGCTTCGCGGCGCTCGATTAGCCTATAATGCAAAGGAGCAGATGCTGCGGTGTAAACGCAGAAAAGTCAAACTGACACCTATTGACGGGAGGCTCAAGCTGCATATTTTGGTTGACCGCACGAGCATTGAAGTGTTCGGCAATGACGGCCGGATGTCGATGTTTGTGTGTTCACCGCTGGAGACTGATGATAAGTCAGTCAAGATATTCACCTACGGAGGCGACGCGAAGCTTCGAAGTCTGAATCTCTGGAAACTGCGTTCAATCTGGCGCGAATCGTAATTAATCACACGCGAGGAAATTGCGATGAGAAGAACAAAGAAGAGGTGGCTCGCGCCAATTCTACCACCTGTACTTCAAAAGGCAACCTACCATTGATGATTGTACATGGCGGTCAGGATTCCATCATAGCTCTTTATCAAGGCCAGCTGTTCTATGACGCAACGAGGAAAAGTTGTGCCAATTCACACGGAATTACCGCGGCCAGAAATAACAAATAAAAACCGAGCTATTGAGCCAAGGCTTTTGTGTTTACTCGTTGTAGTATACCTGCTCCATTACGGCCCAAGAGTCGTAACCTTTAAGAGGGACCTGCATAGGGTCACAGATTTTCAGCCACTCCTTATTACGTGGTTCGGCATCCAACTTGGCCATATCCGCCTCAAAGTCGTCACCGGTGTACTCATAGTAGCCAAACTCATAGTACTTGCCTTCAATCTTGTGCAAGAAGATTGAGAAATTGTGCATATTGTATTTTGTGAGAAGGTCGCGAACACCGGGATTATCATCGGCGTGCAGCGCCTTATACTCGTCTATTTTTTCGGGCCGGACGCCGACAACCATTCCGACACGTTTGACTTTCTGCTGCGCGCAACCGCTCAAAATTATCATCATTGCCACCAACAAAACTACCATACCTACTTTCTTTTCTCTGGTCATTTCTGTCTCCTTTCAAAAGTTACCGACCAAATTGATTCCGGCTTATGTTTATACCAGAAGAAAAATCTTTTTGCATCATGAATTTATTTACGCTAAGTGGGCTACTTTCCTGTCAAGTCCGACAGCAGGCCGATTCTGCTGGTGTTAATTTATTTAAAACATCGCCTCCTATTTATTTTGCTGCTATTACAGACGGCCGGATACCAAAATCCCAAAAAACCAGCCCGGCCTGGTTTTCTCCACTGGTTTATTAAAAATCTCCCAATCGTGGTACCTAGACTTTTTCTTGGACGGCAATTTATATCCTCTCATCCATATCTGGCTGTCCTTTTCATACACACTGGTCGCAGCCAAGTCCTTGTCTTTGACCCGATAGAAGGACTTATCACCTCTTCCCTCACATACAAACACAGGTGAAATCAGGTCGTCAACCGCCTGCACTACGCTGGTACCGTTAAAGTTGCCGCAAGGTATAATGAAATACTCGATTTTCTTCTTTCCGTAAAGACGGATATCATACTGCGGACTTTCCAGCCACTCCCAATGGAGCCTGTTCGAAAAATGGTTGCCTCCCCAGGCCACCACATTGGCGACGACGCCATCCTGGACCCAGTGCTTGACCGTGCCTCGATTAACATATACAAGACCGCCGCAATACAACCAGTTTGTTGCGAAGAGTGGTTTGCTTTGTTCAGCGGCTACATACCCAAAGGGAATATCGTGATAGACGTCAGAACCCCTCGTCGGGTAATAGATATTTATCTTCGTCTTATCAATCCAGAAATATCCAACCTCATTGCCGTTGAAGTCGAATTCGACTTGAACTTTTATGACCGGCTCATCTCTGAAGAAATAATAGCGTTCGGATACAGGAATCTCCGCAAGCGAGGTCGCGCGTTCCAAGATATCAGCAACGTTTCCGGAATAATATGCGCATTTGGCTTTGCGATTATCCACCCACTGCTTCGCGATGCGGGCCCTGATTTCGCCACCCAAGTAGTCGCCGCAACTAAGAAGCTGCTTCCCATTGTGGGCGGTTATCTGCTCTATTAAACCACAACGAGAAAAGTCGATAGTGTAATGACTTGTCTTGAGCTTCTCAGGTAAAGCCGTCTTCTTCGAAGGCGCCGGAGTCGAGACAACTTCAAAACTCTTGCACCCCCCTGCCGGGGCGTCCACAAATCCAAACGAATCGCCTTTAAACTCCTGGAATTTGCCTTTCCCCAGGCACTTTTTCCCATCCAATCCGACCAGACATTTTCTCTTTCGCGGCAGGCCGTTGAAGACCGTCATAGAATTGTCATCTTTGTCGACGAACCTGCAACCGACCTCCGTCATTATCTTCATACAAGCTTTTATACTATCATCCAGTCGATTGATACTTTTCCTGCGGAGGTCTGTTACCTCAATCCAGCTAATATCATGATGCTGGGACTTTAAGATTGTTTGCCAGATTTGCTTGATATCAGCCCCGCTGCCGATTTGCCGGCCCGCAAGCTTTGCCATACAGGACATCTGCTCGGCAAGCACGGCCATTTCCTCGGCCGACTTCATTTTCCTAAGCAGTTCCTCCGCCCAGACACCCTCTATGTAGGACCAGTAAGTGGAAACCTTTGCTTTTGCCCGCGGCGGAGCTGCCTCGAATCTTTTGACCAATTCATCTCTCAGCAACACCCAATCCAAAAGAAAATGGTATTCTTCGTAAGTCTCTTGGTCCACCTCCTCAAGGTCGGGGAATGAGTAGCAGATTTTTGGTGCGCTGTAGAGGTCCCGCTGCAAGTCGTCTTCCCAATCCACACCTGCCAGAAGATAAGTAGGTATCGTTGAACCATCCAGACCAACTGCATCAACAAACTCATCGCCAACTACGGGTTTGTAGCCGTCATGCTTCTTAATCATTTTGAAACCGCCATCCACGAATTCCAGCACAGCGTGAAAATCCGGCAATGCGGCGAACCGATACCCAAACTGCTTGAGAAGCTGTGGTAACTGCAGATGAAGACCTGTTTCCTGCCTGGCATAAACGTCGACTTTCTTGTCGAAAAGCTCTTTGTAAACTTCTTGGCCATACTCAAACTGCCTCCAGTTGCTTTCAGAACCTAAAACCTGTAGATGCGCCTGTGAATAAGTCCCATCCAGAAAATCAAGAGAGCCCTTTTCGTAGAGTTTCTTAAGCCGGGCGTAAACATCCGGGAAGTTCTGAACCATCGTCCGGAGTTCTACTGCCGACCACTGATAATTGAGCTTGAGTTCGGGCAAATTCTCCAATGACTGCAAATTTCTAATGACCCTTTCCACGTAATCTTTTGCGTTTGCCGCGCCCCAGGGCGGGATCCTTTCGCCGACTGTGGGTTCACCCCTGTCCTCGTCAATCAGCAAATACATCGGGTGCTGGCAAAATGCCAGCTTCCAGCCGAAATGCTTTTTGACGAACGGGTCCCTCTTTAGCTGCTCCAAGATATAGTCGGGCATCTCGTTCGGCGGAACGGGAATCTCGGCCTGTGTCAAAGGTTTCTTCTCCTCGGCAGCCTGCAATGATGTGGACGCAGCCATGCACATGACCGCAACACAGAGCAAAAGCAGTAATCTAAACTGCAACATTGAAAGCAGAGATACAAGGCTACGATTTGGAGGGGTGTAACTCGTTTGCGGCTTCATTGTTATTGTCCTTTCAATGTGGTACGGGCGCGCAGTTTAGCATCTATGCCCAAACCGAAAGGCGCCCATAAAGGGCTTTAGGCTTGCTTCAATTAAATCCGTTTAAGCGGATTTGTCCATAATTTTAGTTGCCGGGGGTTGGCGTATTTGCGTCCCAGTTAGCGACGTCGTTTCCGTAGAGGCTGGTATTAATCCTCGTCAGCGATTTTCCACCGCCATCGGCGTCGGTCGGCCAGGGATCAGCGCCAAGCTCGTGGAAGTTCTCCGGATGCCCGCCGTCACTATAGTTGACACGGTCGACACGGATATACGGGACAAAGCCTGTGTCAGGCTCCGGGTCGCCGGGCTTTAGGAGCTCCACTTTCTCGCCGGCGTTGCTCAGCCGGCCGGAAGCCCACTCAAGTATCTCGATACCGCCAGCAGGCGTGAATTCCGCATTAAACGCCACCGAGTGCTTCACCAGCAGCATATATCCGTTCGCAGGAATACTCCTGCCCAGTGGCAGGTAATACTCAATACCGCCATCCTCATCGGTAAACAGCCAGGTGTTGTTGGGATTAGACACATCGTACAGCGGCACGGTGCTTCCAGTAGTGTTGCGCAATTCGACGTATTCGGCGTATCCGTTGGTTGCAGGATGATACATAATCTCACTAACGACTACCGGGCCTACATCGGGGCCGCTGTTGGCGTATCCCTTGGTGGCGCTTGCCATTGCGACGAAGTCCACATCGTTGGCGGTCGCGGCACTCTTGGTGTAACGGCCGAAGGTGACATCATTTTCTGCGGCCTTGAAGTCCTCCCTTATCGAGTATCCGCCTGTCAGGTTACCGCCGGAACCGCTGGACAGGTAAACGGCCTCGCCCAGCTCGCTCAAGCCGAACTGGAAGTTGCTGCCCGGGTCGTTCGAATCGCGGAAGTCGTCCTCCGCGTTGAAGACCACGTAACCGTTAGCGTCGACAGTTGCGCGCGGATCCGACCCTTGAATCTCGTATTTCTTTAGATTGTCACGGTCGTCGCTGAGGAACCAGCCGGCGATGCTGATATTGGAATCTGTCGTGTTATACAGCTCAATCCAGTCACCGTAGACCAGGTCATCGGTGTGGCTTAGTACCTCGTTGATTACAATGGCACCTGGAGCGGCAAAATGACCGGTATCGTCGGCGCCGGGGGTGCCTCCTGCGACGCTGCTGGGCTGCCAGTATTCGCTGTATTCCCAGTTGTTCGCGTCGGGGTCGCAGGGGTCGATGATGTTCAGTGAGAAATCATTGCCATCGGTAATCACGTACCAGCCATCCTTGAATCTGAAGTTTAATATAGTTTGGCCAAGGGCATCGCACAGTTCGAGCCTTTCGCCGGCATTACTTACTTTACCGGTATACTCACCGGCTATAGTGCCGCTAAAGCTCGGGTACCGTGATGAGAATGCGTTCTGGTCCTCAACCACGACCACATAGTCGCCGCTGGCGAGGTTCATATCCGGGAAGGTGAAATCGACGCCGTCGGTGAAGCTGACTAAATTTAAACTGATTGTCTGTGTTCCAATGTTTTTAAGCTCGATGAATTCGGTGTTGGGGTCGCTGCCATCGTTTGCATCCGGCGGATGGTACATAATCTCAGTGATACGCAGATTGTTTTTAGCGGAGGTAACTTCAAAAATCGCCTCATTAAGGGCGCTCCAGTCGCTGCCGCTCTTGATTCTGGCCTTTACCTGCTTGGTGCCGTTTAATGAGATTGGGCTGCCATACAGGGTGCCATAGATACCGCCGCCGTGCAGGCGAGGGTCGTTGCCGTCAAGGGTATAGTAGATGGTTCCGCCGGTTATAGTGACGGAGTCACCGACATTGGCATAGCCGCCCAGGTCTGCGGGTGAGCCATTTAGATTAATGACGGGAGGCGTGTCGCCATAGTTGGCGTCGATTGCGCTATCCATCCAGGTGAGGCGGGATGTCAGCCAGCTCTTCATCCAGTCCACGTAATCCATATATGTGTTTCCGCTGGTGTTGCAGTTGTCATAGTAGTTTGGCCATAGGTCGAAATCAAGGGTGTCCCAGCGGGCGAAATTTCTATTTACGGGGTTATTGTTGACATCGTTAATATCGGTGAGCAGATTGACGATGTCGTTGATGTCGGTGAGCATATTTGCTGTTGTAAACAGGTCTTCACGCAGATCGAACCAACGGTCGGCGTACCTGAGCAGAAATTCCGGGTCTTGAAACAGCCGCAGGTACCAGGCGTAGCCATTGGGATTGTCCAGGGGCCAGGCACCATCCTGCATACAGCAGGTCTCAGTTGGACAACAATCAGCATCGTCAGCGTCGTGAAGCCAGCCGCTCGGAACCCAATCACAGACATAGTCGGCGCCGCCGAGTGAGCCGTTGTAGTCCCAGATGGGACCCATGTTGATTTTGCCGAGCCGGTCCTTGAACAGGTATGTGCTGACCACAAGGCCATCAACATTTTTGGCAAGCTCGACGAGGATGTGATGGTCGAGAAAAGACAAGACGTCAATGTATTGAGCGTAGCCGGTGACGGGGTCATCGAAGCTGCCCCCTGCCAGTACCGCCTCAAATGCGTCGAAGTGATTCTTAATCCAGGTCTTCTGCGCCGTGGACATTTCGTTGGCTTCCGGTTCGACGTAGATAAGCCAGTCGTTATAGGTGGCGGTTGGGAAGCTCAAGATTGGATCCTGATCCGCACTCTCGTGGTCCTTCTTGAGAAGGTAGCCACCGGTAATCTCCGGCTCGCAGACATCGGCAGGAGTAAGCCTTTCGATATCGACGCGGTCGTTGTCGCGTTTAATCTTCTCCATCAGGATGTATACGCCGCGGTAATCGGTGGCAGAACCATCAAGTCCGGTGTCCCACGATACTTGACCGTCATCGTCAATATCAAAGAACAACTCGACAAAGACGGTGCGCGAGGCATAACGACCAATCATATTACTCCAGGTGTACATCTGATAGTTACGCATCAGGGTCTTGTCGGACCAGGGGGCGTGTAGAATCCAGTCGGACTCGGCCGGCAGGCCCAGAAGCGAAACATTATCGTCTAAATGCTGGGCTCCCGGCTGGGGGTCCGGCCTGTTATCGTCCCAGGTCTCGAATTTGTACTGTTTCTTTCGGTAGTCCTCTCCGGCAGAGCTTCCCCCTCGGAGGTGTATCCCACCGTAACCAGCGTAGTCTGCGGGGTCGGTGATGGCCGCCTGGCCGGTAATCTCATCCGTATCGATAGTGACAAGCAGCATCGGATGGTGCGACCAGTCCAAATCGTCGATGTTTTGGCCGAAGGACTCGACTATGACAATCGGCAGATTCGAATAGAAGTTCTGCAGGTCACTGTCGATTTTGATATAGGGCTTGCTTACGATAGGCCCTGCCACCAAGCCTGACTCATAGGCCCTTGCCCGGACCCATGTGGTGGAGCTAATCGTAAATGGACCGGTATAGAGTGTTTTTCCATTAGTCGGCTCACTGTTATCAAGCGTGTAATAAATATCCGCTGTGGAGGACTCCGTGGTGAGTCCCAAACTGAACGCTGTCGTAAATGTCCCCTCCGGATGCGAAAACCACACAGCCCCTGCCATGCCGATGGTATTGGTTGAGCCGGGCGTGCCCGTCATATTAAACCAGTTATCTATGCCGTCGGGGTACCGCCCGTGTGATATGTCCGTAAACATATCCTCAAAGCTGATACTGTCAATAAGGGTAAGGCCATCGTCAGCGTACAGCCTGATTTCGTCGCCGTTGGCACTGAGCGCGAACCCGGCGTGAAGTCCGGGCGTGTCACAGACATCGTTGTCTGCCCAAATCAGCAGATAGCCGCCGGGCGAGATTGTGGTCTCGGCGGGCCGGTTATCGGGGATTCGCCAACTGTTGCCGCTGTCTTCCAAATACATCCCGGCCATATCGATAGTAACACCAGTCGGATTGTAAATCTCAATCCAGTCATCATATTCGCCCTGCGGATCGGCTTTATTGGAGTCATTAGACGCCATGAATTCGTTAATCAAAAGTGTCAGGCCTTCTGTCTGCCAGTCATCGGCCAGCACACCATAATCATCGAATCCGATACCATCGTCCTGCTGGTCAAGGTCGGCACAATCGATTGGGTGGCCGACGCAGCCAGGGTCATCCACCCACTGCATCGCAAAAAGCCGCAGGTCCCATATGTCAACATCGCAGTCGCCGGTCAAATCGCCCGGCGGACAGGTCATCACAGGCTCAAGCGTCGTCTCTGACTCGGAGCTCGACCAGCTCGTCTCATTGTGATTCGGGGACAAGTCGCGGGCCTTAACACGGTAGGTGTATTGTGTCTCAGGGCTAAGGCCACCGTCTATGTAATCGGGGCTTGGCTGCCAGCCGCTGTTGGTGGCACCCGGATTGCCGCTGGTTTCGTCAAAATAGTACTCGACTCCGGCCAGGTCAGTGGCTGTCGTCGCCGTCATCGTGATTGAACTGTGAGTGATTGCAGACGGCACCGAAGACCACGTCAAAGGGTCCGGAGTCGGAGCATTGGTATCAGGCGGACCCGAATCAATACCCCGTACGACAAAACCGATGATGGATTGGGTGTTGGTGGTGGAGTGTTGAATGCTCGGCGTCTCGTTAGCACCGGTGGCCGATTTATAGCCGCAGACACCGTCAGCATGCTGAGGCGATAGCTCGAGGCCAGTAAAACCATTTAGGGTATCATATGTACCGGTACCGATAGAGGTTCCGGCTACGATGACCATGTCACCGGAGCTTGTGCCGAGAGGAGAGGTCGATATCACGGACTGCCCGCCAGCACCGTTGCTGTCCGTGGGTCCGATGGGGCTGGCCTGATAGACGTTCTCCAAAAAGACGCTCGAATATGCCGGTGTCTTGGAAGGTGACCCAGCCCAGGTAACGCTGAAAGAACTGCCGCTTGCGGCGGAAATGCCGGAGTCTGTAAGCACAAACGCTCCAACGTACGCTCTGTAACCGGTTCCCTGATTGCGTTCGATTATCTCGGTCATCGACTGACCGCCGTAGGAGACCGATGTTATGTCCATATCTGCATCATTGTCCTCGGTGTGGGCAGTGAAAATAAGGCAGCGGTTGCTTCCTGCCTCGGCGGTGTGGGTGGTCCCTTCGGTCCATGAGCCAAGAATGCCCACGTTGTTCGGACCGGCGGCGCCGCCTACGTTGAACTTGACCTCCGCCAGACCGTAAAACCCATCAGTCGCACCCCAGTTGTCCACGGCCGATATCAGGACGTATCGTGCGGTTGCGCCTCCAAAGTCCGGTCCGGCAAAACCGGGATAGCTACTTGAATTAGTTGCCTGGCTGAATTCGGTGCTTGTCAATGCCGTCCAAGTGCTGCCATTTAGGGAATGGTCGATGTAAACATTCCTAAGGCCGCGGTTGGTATAGTCTTCCCCAACGTCACCATTTGAGTTCCATACCCACATATCCGCAAGGTTATAAGGCTCACCAAAATCATACCTTATCCAGTAAGTGTAACTCGAGCGCGCAGGATTCGGATTAGATGCACCCTGATATGCCAGCCACCCGTCATCCCAGATGGTAGAATGGGTCGCCCCTGACAGTCCGGAACCATCTACAGTTTTTTGTCCCGTGGCGGTCTCATCGACGCTGCAGGCTGTGACAGTTACACCGGCATCGTGGCCGGCACCGATGTAATCGGTGTAGGTGGCATTCGCCACACGAGCCGTCAGGCCCAGCAGCAAAACAACGCAGGAAATCAAGGTAGGTAAATTTTCGGCGCACAACAGGCTCCTTTCATTTTTCTGCGCCGATGTCAATGACATGGCCCTTGCATGCTGTAACTGCACCATTTGCCTCCTCCTGAAATCTCAGGTTAACAAAGAGGCCGTCTCATAGCTGGTGGATGTGAGAAAGAAGCCCCTTAATCGAATTTAATTATTTTAACAGATAGGGACACCCAAGTCAACAACACGCCCTTGATTTCATCCAACTGCTATCACATCGTCCCTAAGTCCAATAATGTCTGGGCCTATCTCGCGAAGTGGGCCGCGGGACGGCTTGTGCGCCAAGCAGACCCACTTCTGCAAACATTCCCAATAGCTACAATATACCCCATTAAGGTGGCCTCAGGGAACGCCATTTTGCGGAAAAGTTTTATCATTTTGCGACGGAGACCCGCCGTCATCTCAAAAGATGCCCATTTTAGGCTTTTTCTTCATTTGCCACCGTACTTCTTGCGATAGGCCAGAGGGCTGATTTTCATGTGCTGGCGAAAGAACCGTGATATGTGCTCAATGCTGGGGAAATTCAGGGCCAGGGCAATCTGCCCTATCGACTGATTCGTTTCCACCAGCATGCGTATGACCTGTTCGAGACGAACACGTCTGATTTCACTCAGGATTGAGCAGCTAAGTACGCGGCGAAACCTCCTCTCCAAACCCCGCCGTGAGACGCCTGCTACCCGCGCCACGTCGTCGACCTGGATTTTCTCTTTGGCATGTTGGCGGATGTATTGTACAGCTTCGGCCACCTCGCTGTCCTCTATGGCCAAAATGTCGGTCGACTGCCTGGTGACGATGCGCGTTGGCTGAACAAGTATCTGCTGATTGGCCATTTTCTCCTTGCCTGCCATCAATTCATCGAGGAGCTCTGCCGCTTCATACCCTGACCGTTCGACATTAAGTGCCACACTTGACAGACGGGGACTTGAAAGCTCACATATCAGCTCGTCATTATCAACTCCTACAATGGCCACCTCCTCCGGCACGTGCACGCCCGCGATTTTGCAGGCCTCGATAACCTGTCGGCCTCGGTCATCATTGCAAGCCATCAATCCAAGGGGCTTTGGAAGTGACTTTAACCAGTCAGCCATAAGAATCAACTCATTCGCGGGCAGACGCTTGGCCCGGGACTTCGGCTGTTTGTAAAACTGAATAGTAAATCCCGCCTTTGTAATGCTATCGGCGAACCCTTCGCAACGGTCACGAGACCAGAACATCGTGCCAAAACCACAAAAGGCGAATTGCCGGAACCCAAGATTGAGAAGGTATTCGGCGGCCATCTTGCCTATTGCCACGTCGTCAGTCTTGATAATGGGTAAACCGGAAAATTCCTTTCGAAGGTCTGTGACAATCGTGGGCAAACCCCTCGAGAGTATCTGCTGCGTCTTCTCCGTGTCGCGCATGATGATACCATCAACGCCCCAATCCTTCATCTGATATAGTGTCCTTTTGCCACCGGTCGAGTTCATATAGAACGGAGGCTCATCATAGAACGCCCACGGGCCGTGCAGGCGGGAATACTTCGCGAGGCCGCGGAGGAGGCCTCTGGAGTAGGCACGAGATTTTTCGAGTAATAGCATGATTTTGGGGATGTTTGCCATATATAGTGCTCTTTTCTTAATTGGTTGCAAGTTTAGTAGAATTAAGGGTTTAATTTTAGTGGTAAGGTGGGTGGGAGTCAAGAGTTTGTCGCAAAATGTTAAAAAAATTCCGCAAAATGGCGTTTTCAAAGTGTGTGAAATGTGTTAGAATAAAAGGAAAAGAAAGAAAACTACCGAAAAATACAGGTAAGACGACAGAAAAAATAAGAAAAAAGTGGTGAACAGAAGGTAGGTTGTACGCATCTTGAGAAGTAAGCGAGTGCGCAAGCGCTCGGAGTCTGAATAATAAGAAAAGGTATATATATGCGGCGGCCAAGAAGACGGGCGCCGTTACAGGGAAGTATAGAAAAAGATAAAGAAAAAGTAGGGAACAGAAAGTCGGCTCTGCGCATCTTTAGTTAGGTGAGCGAGCGCGTGAATGTTCGGAATGGAAGTCGCAAAATGAGGTGTGTTATGCAGCGAACGAGAGGATTGGCACTGTCAGAGACAAGTGTGTCCGCCGGGGTGAGCCCCGCAAGCGAGGCGCAGGGCGGCAGGAAAGGGTTTGACGGGGGGTTTACGTTGGTGGAGCTATTGGTGGTGATTGCGATAATTGCGCTGTTGATGTCGATACTTCTGCCGGCCTTAGCCCGGGTTCGGGAGCAGGCGAAGGACGTTCTGTGTCAATCGAACCTGCACGAATGGGGTATCGTCTTTACGATGTATGCAGAGGACAATAGCGGCTATCTGGTTGGATACCACCCCAACTTCGAACACCAGTGGCCGGTCGTTCTTTTTCCTTACTACGGGGAGCAGGATTTGTGTCTATGCCCGGCGGCGACGAAATTATGGTCAGATGGCGCCATTGCGGACAGTCCTTACAGCGCGTGGGGCATCTATAAAGCGGGTGCGTATTTCCTGCACGATGCCTGGGTGACGGGGTATGACGGTCTTTACGGCAGCTACGGGAAGAACGAATATGTCGGTGACTATTTTGAGAAGGACGCGCCGGAATTCTATCGGAAGATGGACGTTAAGGGGGGTGGGAAAATACCGGTACTTCTGGACTGCAACTTCATGGGGGGATTCCCGGATCACATGGACGAGCCGCCGGTTTATGATGGTATGTTTGACGTGGGTGTGGACGAGATGACTCGGTACTGCCTGAACCGGCACAACATGGCGATAAACGGGGTATTTCTAGACTTAACAGTGAGAAGGATTCAGCTGAAGGAATTGTGGACGTTGAAGTGGCACCGCGATTTTGCAACGAATGGCCCGTGGACGCTGGCCGGCGAAGCCGACCGGAGCGCCTGGCAGCAGGCGGCCCCGTGGATGGCACACCTTAAAGATTACTAAAAGGAAATGCAGGCAGCGAAAACATGTCACATGAAATGTTCTTGACTCGGCGTTTTAGGGAAGGGCGCGGCCAGCGGCGAGGGTTTACGTTAGTGGAGCTGCTGGTGGTAGTCGCCATCATTGCGCTATTGATGTCGATACTGATGCCAGCCTTGAGCCGGGCGCGGGAGCAGGCCAAGGAAGTTCTGTGCCAATCAAATCTACGACAGTGGGGCACTGTTTATTCAATGTATGTGGGTGATAACGACGGGTATTTCGATACAGGCTGGCCGCACGAAGCGGGTGAGGATGGCTTTTTTGCGGGGGGCCATCACTGGCCTGTGACTCTCATGCCTTACTATGGCAATAGAAAGTTGCGTTTCTGCCCGGTGGCGACGAAATCGCTATTTGTCGAGCGCCGGGCTGCTCTCTGGGGCTGGCCCCGCCAAGACACAATAGACCGGGACCAGTGGTGGAAACCCGAAGGCAGCTATGGAGTGAACGAATGGATCGGTAATCAACCAGAGGGCTTTGATCGTATCGAGGGTGCAAACTGGAGAAGGTCTGATGTGAAAGGGGCGGCCACCATCCAGATGATATTGGACTGCGCTTGGGCCGGAGGCTTCCCGGAACACCAGCATCGACCCCCGG
>CP070715.1:1804062-1823243 GCA_020350405.1 Planctomycetota bacterium | reverse complement strand
CTTGGGCACTGCCCTGCGATATAGCTGTCTGCCCGGCCGCCTGACCAATCCGCCACCGAGTTTCCTTGGTCCCTTCCTGTGACGAACTGCAACGGTCGTGCTCGCTTCAGTCACATTCCCGAAGTCATCCGCCACCTGATAGGTCAGCGTATAGACCCTGATACCCTTGCCTTTGCTGCGCCTGGCCCTCAGATAAATCGAGCCGTCATCGCCTATCTCAACGTAATCGTTAATGTCCCCCGCCGCACTCATAGTAATATCAACCAATGAGACCTCCACCTCTTCATCACAGTTATCACTCGCCTCCCACTGCGGCCGAACCTCAACCATCTTACCATTCGGCGGCCATAGCACATTTGGCTCAACGGTCAAGCTAAACTCCGGCGGCGTCACGTCTTCAACCGTAATCACCACCTCATTGCTGTCAAACGCACCCGCCTTGTCCGTTACCTCTAAGATAATTAAATGCTCACCCAAACCTAAATTGCACTCTATAACCTCACCGCTGCCTATATAAATATCGCTGTTCGGCTCGCACGCATCTATCACCTCGTACCAGTCAAAATCATTTATATCATCATTCGTCCCGGCCGTAGAATCCTCGTCACTCGAACACGAACCATCCAACACAACCACCGCCTCACAATCGCCTTCCGCCTCAACCAGCCTGTCTCCTCCCACTATACACGCAACAGGATTGGTATTCGGTGGGAGATAGTGGTATCCGATATCAACGGTGTTGGTGTCGGGTAGCTGGTCTGTCCTCGTGGTATAGATATCGAGTCCGAGGGCGGAAGCAAGGTCGCTTCCGGCATCGACGCAACTGCTATCCGAGACCTGACCAGACGCTACCTGACTGAGGTAGTAGTCGCCAAAGGGGCCTGTGACAAAGAGAGGGTCGGCATTTATGTTACCGCCCGCGTCAATTACTGAACTGGTGTCATTGTTGCGGACACGGGATCCGTTCCAACCTCCCATTATATCACAGCTACTGACGTTGGCATGCGAATCATCGTCGTTAAGCATCTCATGGCCGCCGTAGTAACCAGCGGTGTTGCCCCACAAGATACAGTTAACCATGGTTACAGAGCAATCCGGGGCATTACATATTGCGCCTCCTCCCTCGGAGTCATTGTTAGCAAAAGTGCAGTTAATAATTGTGGGAGAGCTCTTGTAGTTCCTGATTCCCCCGCCGCCACCGTCTCGGTCGGTCTGATTTGCGGCGAAAAGACAGTTCATGACCGTGGGACTCGGCTTACCAGCTATCAGCATGGCACCTCCGTCTGCGGAGTAACTGTAAGTAAAATTCTCAAGGAACACACAGTCCTGCACAAGCGCCTCACTTTCAGAACAACTCATGGCTCCTGCGTGGATTCTTCCGCGATTGTTGCGGAAGAGGCAATTCGTTACCACCGCTGATGAAGAGAGGAGGGCAACTCCACCACCGTTGTGACTGGCAGAATTGGAGGTGAATATGCAGTCTTTGATTACGGGACTACTCTCATTACAGTGTACAGCTCCGCCGTCGTGGGCTGAGCCACGGGTAATAGTGAAGCCTTCCAAGACTGAGTTTGAATCTTCGGCGGAGTGGAAGTCGAAACCACGGCCATCATTTTCGCAGTCGATGATTGTGACCTCCGGCCCGTTTTCAGAGCGGACGGTTATAGCGCGGCCAGCGAAGTCAAGGTTTTTGTTGCGGGGGCCGGTGTAGTTACCGTCGGCGACGATGACAACATCGCCATCAACGGCGGCGTCGATAGCTGCCTGGATTGTGTTATAGTCGGCCGGGACATGCAAATCATCTGACAGAGCTGTGCTACAAAAAACCAAAATGGCCAGTACTGTGGTGATTGTAGTTATTCGCGTCATTTTCGTTTACCTCCTGAAAGAATTCTTCTTTTGGTTACTGAATTGACGTTGATATCTCCATCGAGGACTCCTGACGCGTCCTCTAACTTTTCGATGCTTTCCTGCAGGGTTGCTTCGGTCTGCCGCTGTCTTTGCAGGGCCGAACGGATAAGCTGTCTGAGCATAAGGATTTGCCTTTTAGTTAAGTCCACGTTGTCGGGGTTGATAAAGAGTTCCTGGAGGATGTAGAAGGCGGCGTGCTCTTTTATCACGGCCTCATCAAGCTCGGCCAGGATATTCTGCTTTATTTGCATGGCATCGGTGACGTGGCGTTCAATAAGCTGGTCGGCGGTGCAGATGCCGACTGGCGCACCGGAGTCGACCCAGGCGGGGTCGTTTCCATCGACGTCGGGGTCGGAACCCAGCCAGCCGTGATTGGCGTTAGATGACAGGTCATAAGCAACCTGGCCTTCGCCTTCGTCGAAGGGCCAGTAAGCAATAAGGTTGGGTTCGGCGCCGGTGAGTGTGTTATGCACATTTTCCTGGATTTCTTCGGCAGATAAGGCCCGGTTGTAGATTGCAACCTCATCGATGATTCCATTGAAATAGGTTACTGTAGAATGCCTCTCTTCCCATCCGATATATAAATTGGCTGTTGAGTCAATATTTCCTTTACCAGAAATGTTACTTTGTCCTGCTTGCACTCCATCAATATAAAAGATTAAATAACCGTCCCTGTCACCGGTTGCTGCGACATGATGCCAAGTATCATCACGAAGATCCGGGCCTGTTGATACATAGTTAGAATGGATGCCGTCATTCAATTGGACTGCTAATTTTTCGTAGGAATGAAGGAAAAATATATAGCCGTGAGCATTGCTTACATTTCTTCTTCCTATAATTGCAGGATGTTTTCTTTGTGCTGTTTCTGCTCTTATCCACGCTGCGAATGTAAAATCAATTGTGCCACCGAAATTTAAATTATCTGGGTTATTCACTTCAACGTAATCATTAATACCATCAAACTGCAAAGCACTTCCACTTGGACAAACAGCAAATACCGAAACGGGTTTTTCGGCGTCGACGGTGTTGCTTTCCGTGATGTACTGGGCGTAGATTGTGATATCTTCGTAGAGGTAGTTAATGGGCTGGGTCGTGAGCAGGCCATGTTCGTCGATGTCTGCTAACGAATTCGGCTCAACTGACCAAGCGGCCAAACCAGTAACGTCTCTCGTACTATTGTTATCATAATGAGCTATGGCGGCATAGTTTGTAGAGGAGTTTTCGGGTACTTCGTCGGGGCCGGTGACTTCGAGGCCGATAAGTACAGGCGGTTCTCCAAAGAAAGGATAAGTCTCGTTTTCTATGATGTTCCAGACTTCATTGAAATCCCAATTTACGAAAGTAGCCTGCTGCATCATCTGGGCAGTGGTCCTTGGCTCTCCACCATAACTTGATGTCTTACCAGAAGTCTCTGTGTCCCAATAACTGTCGTACGTCTTTCCTCCATTGTAATTGAAACCTACCAACCCTCCTCCATTCCCACTTACTCTCCCTGTTGAATAGCATCTGGTAATATACCCACCCTCAGGATACGGGTTATCACCAACTAACCCCCCAACTTTCCAATACCCCGATACATCTCCAGTTGCATAACAGTCACTCATAATACTGCCATGTCCATTGTATCCTGCCAGGCCTCCTATTTGGTGTGCACCGCCCGTAGCTGTTACATTTACACTTGAAAAACATTGATATACATAAGAGTTAGCACCGCTGCTAATACCTATAAGTCCTCCCAGCCTCATTTGGTAATTGTGTGAACCTCTAATTTCGCCGCTGGACCATGATTTGCTGACTGTCGCACCACTTGAACTGCCTACCAACGTACCAGAGTTTAAATGTGCAGTCACATTCGCATCGACTAAACCAACATTTTTAACTTCAGCTCCATCGCGAAGATAGCCAAACACTCCGACTCCATCTGTTGTTGGTCTATTTATATACAAGCCTGTTATAGTGTGGCCTTGCCCATCAAATACACCCGTAAAGACATTGACGTCATCTCCAACCGGTTCAAAGCCTGCCCCTGAGTTCCATGCGGCCGTGGTGGAAGCATCTATGTCGTTACCCAGCTGATAATGGGCGCTCAGGTCGTCTGTCATTGCCTGCAGCTCTTCAACATTTGTAATGATGTAGGGGTCTGTATCTGTTCCGCTGCCGTCCATTGCCCAGGCTGAGCTGCTAAGAACCAAGAGGGCTAGCATTGCGATGATTGTGGTTGTTCGCGTCATTTTCGTTTACCTCCAGAAAGCTTTAATATTAAATTATTCCGGAATACCTCCGGGCATTGTTATCCTGACACTGACGGTACTATAGTTGAGTGCCCGCCGCCCGACTATTCATCACATTTTTTTTAAACTTTTATATATTTTTTTCAGAGAGGCTGCAAAACAGGCGGAAAAACGCTATAAACGTGGTCAGAGCGCGGATGCAACGAGACCGGTATAAACGGCGCGAAAGTTATAGCGAGAAAAAGACCCATTCCTGACACCGTCTCCGAACTTCTGCTTTGGCAAGGATTTTAGCACAAAACGTAGGGATTTGCAAGTGAATTTTTTGAAACTCGGGAGATTTATTCCGAGGGATTTTTGTGTGTTTTGGCGGTGCTGGTTAGGTGCTAAGCGAGGCGTTTGGCCAGATCAGATAATGTCTTGAGTTTTTCGGTGTCCATTTGGGGGGCCTCGTCCTCAGATTCATCCAGCTCTTCGGTAAGCTGCTGTGTCTGGTCGGGGTTCTCGGAGAGGTCATGTTCAGCCTGGTGAAGTTCGGTGATTTTGTTCTGCAGTTGTTCACTAGCAGCGGCGACGTCGTCTGTCTGCTTTTTGAGGGACTGCTGGTCATTCCGGCGTTTTATGATTTGGTTTTGTAGCTGGTTGTTTGCGACTTCGAGCTCTGCAGCGCGGCGCTTTAGCGAGCCCTCGAGCTGCTGGTGCTCGGCGATTTCGGTTTGTAGCTGTCGGTTTGCAGCAGCCAACTCTTCGGCCTGCTGCTTTAGCGACTGTTCGGCCTGCTCGCGCTTGGTGATATCGGTCTGGAGGCGGTCAATCTGCTGCTTTAATTGTTTGGCCTGTTCGGTCGTTTCGGTAAGCTTGTGCTCCAATCGCTTTCGTTCGGTGACGTCAGTAAGGAGGATAATAAGGCCGATGGCGTGGCCGAGCTCGTCTTTGATGAGGGTCATTTTGGTCTGTGCGGGGAAGGTTGTACCATCGGCGCGGAGGTGTTCTATCTGGCCCTTGAAGAGGCCGGTCTGTCTGGCCTGCTTTATGGCAGGGGTCAAGGCGGTTTCGAGCTGCTGAGAGTTATGGAAGATGCAGATATTTTTGCCGAGGAGCTCGCTGCTGGTTTTGTAGCCGTGCATTTTAGCCCAGGCGGTATTAACGAAGCGAAGGGCTCCATTTAGGTCGATGACTACGATAGCCTCGTCGGCGCGTTCGGTAATCATTGCGAGATGGGAGAGTATTTGCCGGACGCGCCCATGGTCGGCAATAATTTTTATCCATTTGGTTAATCTTCGAAACAGCATTGTAGTTCCACGATCAGAATTACGCGTTTTGGCCCAACAAGGATTTACACTTTGTACGAATTGTCATGGACGGGCGAACGCAAGTCATTGGGTCATTTTTTTTGTAAAGCGACTACCATCCTTCTCAAACTCGACCTTATCCTTGTATATTTTGACCACCTTGCAGCCTTCTACAACATCGCCTTCGTAGACAACGCGGCCGGAGACAAGCGCGGCGGGATTTTTATCATAGTGCATTATACCAGTTACCTTGACTTTGCCGGTCGTGAGAAAATCGAGAGCCGATATATTTTTTCCGGAGCCGGCTATGCCTTTTCCCGGCCGCCAAAAACTTTCGGGCGCCCAGCGATTGTAGGCATAGGCCAACAAGGCAACATTTCCCAGCACCAAGAGCGAGAGCTTAATCTTGCTCATTGGCACCGGTGCGTTCTTTTTTATCGGCGATGGTTTGGGCTTTTTCGGCGGGGACGGCTTTGTCTCTCTTGGCGGCGGGGACTGGGCCTCGGGCTTTTCAGCCTCCGAGTTGGTCAAATCCGTATCTGCAACCATGTATCTAAGAACCATCATTCTGCTCCGCAGGTGCGTACGTATATCGGACAATATATCGGCAAAACAGGAAAGGCACTTTATGGGCTTGCGGGGCTGAAATCGCCTGTCAGGAGAAAAGGGGGCAGTTCTGAACCTTGACCGATAATGGCTTGAAGCTTGCAATTGTCAGGTGAGCGGTTGAGGACTAATGTTGTCTTTAGGGGCCAGGTTGAGCAGGTTCGATATAAGCGGTTCGTTTTATTTTTCCGGTTGAGGTTTTTTCAAATTCTTTTATTTGTATTTCGAGATGTGCCTTTGAGGGTATTTTTTCGAAGTCGGCGAGGTTTTGGCTTTTCTGCTGATGTTCGTTGATGCTCTTCCAGAGGAGGTCTTTAACCTTGTCGGGCCGGTTGAGCAGGTCGTAACGGGAAAGTTTAGTATGAGCCTGCAACTCGTCCCAAGCAGGTCGAACGATGGCCTTTACGGTTTCCTGTTCGGCGCCGGCGCGGCCGTGACGGTGGGGGACAACAACCATCTCCTCGACATACCGAGCACGTGAAAGGGCAAGTTCGACGAGCTCGGGGTTAACATTTTTACCGCTGGGCAGGACGATTAGATATTTTTTCCGGCCGGTTATGAATAGGTACCCATCCTCATCGAGGTATCCCAAATCACCGGTGTGCAGCCAGCGAGTGCCGTCGCCGCCTGTTTTGATAGCTTCATCGGTGGCCCGGGGATTTTTGTAGTAGCTTTTCATAACGCAGGGGCCGGCGAGGAGGATTTCTCCTTTTTGGCCCGCGGTAAGAGCCTGGCTTTCTTCACTGACGACTTTGACTGAGAGTGTGGGGATTGGTTTTCCGACGGAGCCTAATTTTTGGGGGTTCGGGTTGAAGCCGTAGATGGGGGAGACTTCTGTGGTGCCGTAACCCTCCCAGAGCTGGATTCCTCTTTTCCAAAAAGTTTCGAGCGCCCATTTTGGCACGGGCGCGGAGCCAGAGACGAAGAATCTGAGCTTTTCCCAGCCGAGTTTTTTCACCATTACTCTGCCGAGTGATCTCGGGAGATAGCGGTCGGCGAGTTTGATAAGCCAGCTTTTTTGTTTTTGGCCGGCGATTGCCTCTTCGATTCTCTTGGCGAAGACGGTGAAAAGAGCAGGTATGCCGACGAAGACGGTTATGCCCCCATCTTTTATGAGGTTGAAGACGTGGCGGTACCTGTTGGTGTAAAGGTTGGTGGCACCGACCCAAAGTGGTAAGAGCTTTCCGACGGTAAGGCCGAAGGAGTGATGGGGGGGCATGATGTGGCCGAGTTTGTCCGCGGAAGTAATATGCACTGCCTCCAAGGTTCCCTGCACGTTGGCGATAAGGTTAGCATGCGTTAGTTCGACTTCGCGCGGGTCGCCGGTCGTACCAGAGGTGCAGAGGATGACTGCGGTATCGTCGGGCTGAACCCGCTCTGAGATTTTTGTGAGCAAGGAGGAAAGCTCGGTATCATCCAAGGTGTGTCCATCGTGGATGGTCATTTCAATAAGACCGATGTTGTAATGGCGCAGAGATTCTGTTAGCTTTTCGCGTGCAGCAGCGTCCTGATAGTCATCGGCGAGGACAAGCACTTTGGTATCGGTATGAAGCAGATGGTTCTTGACACCTTCGATACGGCGTTCGGGATCTATAAGGACGGGGACGGCACCTGATAAAATGATTCCCCAAAAGGCTATGTCCCAGTCGGCGCGGTTTTTGCCGAGGACGGCGATTTTGTCGGCGGGTTGTACATTTCGTCTTTGAACGAGGTGAGCGGCAAAGTCGCGTGCTTTATTTTGCAACCGGCCGAAAGTCAGGGTCTCTTCGCGAGCTGTTCTGAGGACCTCGAGGTAATTCTTTTCGGGCGAGGTCAGTGACCGGTTAAAAAGCTCAATGAGGGTTCTGTATTTAAGCTGGGGCTGCATTTTTTTCGTCTTCAAAACAAACAAGCTTATCCTATGTATTATAACGTTTTAGAGGGTGTTTTGACAGTGAAAAATGCCAAGCCGGGAAACACGATTTGCCTGATTCGGGTAATTTTAGGATGGTTGTTGAAAGCTGCTATACGGGCGAGTATACTCGAGTGGTTTTAGTCGGTGTTAATCGGTTTTAACGAGGGACATGCTATGGTGTGGTTATCTAAATTCATCAATTTCGTTACCATTGATATCTGGAGAATGCAACTAAGGAACTATTCGCGTACGAAGGCTTTTTTAATCAAGCAGCTGCGGGTAATTGTTTTGGCGGTTCGGGGGTTTGGCGAGGACAAGTGTAAGTTCAGGGCTTCTGCGCTTACGTTTTTCTCGTTGCTGTCGATTGTTCCGGTGATAGCAATGATGTTCGGGATAGCGAAAGGGTTCGGGCTTGAGGCGCGTGTTGAAACAGAGATACTGAAAAGGCTCGAGGGACAGGAGGAAATTGCCACGAGGGTAATAGAGTTCGCGAATTCTCTTTTAGAGAATGCGCGGGGGGGCTTTATAGCGGGTGTGGGTGTAATTTTTCTACTTTGGACGATTATAAAACTTCTGAGCAATATTGAGAAGTCGTTTAACGAGATATGGGGCGTGAAAAGGCCGAGGAGTATGGGGCGGAAGTTCAGCGACTATCTTTCGATAGTGCTCCTGTGTCCTATACTTCTGGTTGTGGCCGGAAGCGCAACGGTCGTGATAAGCAGTCAGGTCAGACTTCTGCTTGCGAAACTTCCTTTCTTTAGCTCGCTTGGGCCGCTCGTGTCGCTGCTGCTCCGGATGCTTCCTTACTGCACTATCTGGCTGATGTTTACTTTTGTTTTTATTTTCATGCCGAATACGAAGGTCAGATTTACGTCCGGTTTTCTGGCGGGGATAGTTGGGGGGACGATATTTCAGATTGTTCAGTGGGCGTATATCAATTTTCAGATTGGGGTGGCGAAATACGGCGCAATTTACGGCAGCTTCGCAGCGCTGCCACTATTCTTGCTTTGGCTTCAAATCAGCTGGTTAGTCGTTTTATTCGGCGCGGAAATATCTTTTGCGCATCAGAATGTGGAGACTTATGAATTTGAGCAGGACTGCCTGAGCGTCAGTCATTCGTATAAGAGGCTGCTTTCACTTTTAGTTGTGCATCATCTGGTGCAGAATTTCTGCAACGGCGAGAAGCCGTCCGGTGCGTGGCAGATTTCTCAGAAGCTGGAGATACCGATTCGGCTGGTTCGGCAGATACTGTACGAATTAGCAGAGTCGGGTATTGCCTGCGAAGTCAAGACGGAGGACGATAAGGAGGCAGCATATCAGCCGGGGCGTGACGTTGAGGCGCTTACGGTGAAATACGTTATAGATGCCCTTGAGCAGCGGGGGTACAGCGCAATACCGGTTATCAAGTCAGACGAGGTTGATAAGCTTTCGGACTGCTTAGATAAATTCGGCAGGGCCGTCGAAGAATCGCCGGCCAATATAGCACTGAAGAACATATAGCCCTAATGGGGTGTGTGGTTACTATTGTTCTTCCTTTTTCTTGAACAGTCCCTTAAAGTCTTCGAGGACGTCCTTGCCCTCTTCTATGAGCTTTTTTCCTTTTTCGGTAACGGCTCTGCTCCAGGTTTCCTTCATTGCGTCCATCATCTCGTCGGGCAAGACGCCGGCGCCCTGTTCGGCGACGCCTGCTTCGATAGCCAGTAGTACCTTGCCTACCAGTATGGCGGTATCCAGTTTTTCATCGTCTCCCAGGTCGGTCATTGTGATAGGGTCGAGCTTTAGGGTAACGGTATCGGGCTTGCCGGGGATAGGCGGTAGCTTGGCCTCGACAGTGACGTTGGTGATTTCGAGATTATCGATGCGGAGTTTTTTGCCTGGTTTTTCCGCGGGCTCTTCGGCCTTTGGCTCGCCTTTTGGGATTGCCTTTATTATGTCGTGAAGGTTGTTTTGCGTGATATCTTTTTGCTCCAGGACAAGGTTTATTCCATCGAGCTTTATCTCTTTGACATTAACGGTGTCGGTCAAAAGCGAGCGTATATCAACCGCGACTCGACCATCTTTCAGCTTAAGGAGTTTGTCGTGCTGGTAGCCCGGCGGGTTGTCAATTACGAGATTTTGCAGGCCGAGCCTTCCGCCGAAGATTGAAAGGTCGACGTCGCCGAGGGCTACGGGGACAGATAAGGCTTTTGTCCCCGCCGTTTCGACACCAATCTTGACGGCGGCGCCAGCGAAGAGGGTAACAGCTATGACGGCCACGATAAGCAAGAGCACGACTGCCGAAAGAATAATATAAAGGATTTTGAGCGGTTTTTTCATTTGCGTACCCTTTCCCAAATAAGAGTAGTTGTATTGGTTTGCCTACGGCATTATTTTAGCCTACAGGGATTTTTGCAACAACAAATTTATCGCTAAAAGTTTGGTTGCCGGCGAGGCGGCGTGCTGCGCCGGTCATTAATACTCGCCGGGGAGCGCTTTTAGGGAGTATCACATACGTCCAAGGATAAAAACACACCGGTTGCTGCGAAGCGAGCGTCAGCGAGCGCAGCAACAACCCGGCGACATAACGAAGCTAAGGAACTCTGATATGGTATACTGTTCTGACTTTTCTCTATTTAACAAAACGCTTAGGATTAATTCCTATTTCGTAAGCCGCGGCTATAAAGCCCAAACAGGCTGTCACATCAGACCGGTCATATTCAGGGTGGTCAGCGACAAACTTATCAATAAAACTCTTAAGGTTTTCGACGGATGCCTCAGTGTGGTCCTCAGTCCAATATTTTTTCTGATACTCCTTATTTAGTCCGAGCAGGGTAACACCATCCCCCCCATGCTTGATTGCATAAAGCGCAACATCACGGAGCATCCGTTTCAAACACTGCTTGTCATCAGGCCGCTTCGGGTCAAAAAGAGGAATCTCACGATAGCCAACATTCCTGTCAACTTTAACCATGCCGGGCTTGTTATTGTCGAACGCTTCAACAACAGCCACGTGTGCCCGGTAGTCGGTGGTCGACCCGACGTTGATGCAGCCAAATTTGCCCTCACTAAAGAAACCAAAGATGCCACCACAATCCAACTTCTGGGGGGACCTGGTCATTTTCTTTACGTGTGTATGCCCGGATAACCAATAGTTCTTTCCGCCCTTTGACAACCCGCGTTTGAGATGATCTTCGGGAGGGGGGGTCGACAAGCCCAATGGACTAAGCGGAACCTCCCAGATAGCATGACCGACAGCCTCAACACCAACAAGTAAGTCATCCTCCGGGTCTGCGAGTCGTATTCTGTCAAGGTGGTCGGGTGGATAATGTGAGGCCATGAACCTAATCGCCGGGCGGGAAGAACTCGCAAGCTTTTCAATATAAGTGATTTGCGAGACTTTGTTCTTGTCAGGTTCATCTTTAAACGACATCGCGCCTTTCGCGCCGTAATATTGCTCCGTCCGAACGAAATGCTTAAGGCCCCCCATCTCAGGTTTACGCGAGTCTTTATAGTCAGAGCTATCAACAAGAAATATGTCTACAGAGTCTTGCCCCGGCACAACGTATTCAAGGTGACCAACGAGATATAGACCATCCCTGTGGCCTAAATTCGGGTCTGAAGAAGACAAATAGTCTTTGTAACGAAAGACCCCAGAATTGTTCATTTTGTTAAAAGTGCTAATCCTCTTCAGTACCTGGTACTTTGACAGGGGGGGATTAATTGTCCGGCCAATGGGATTTAGAATAGTATGCCTGTCGATTACGTTTGTAGTCATCCCCAGACCCAAGTAATCATGATTCCCTATAACTATATATGTTGGGATGCCGCTTTTGCTTCGGTTGTCCTCAAGCGACTCGAACAGGGATTCTATTTCATCAGTACCCCCGCTATTTGCACCGTCACCCAGATACAGGATTAAGTCAACGTTCTCTTGCGATAATTTTTCAAGAGCTATATCTAACATTTCTTTAGCAAGACAGCGTTCTATGGCAGGAGGACGGATGGCCACCTTCCCGAGGTTCTTATCCATAAACTTGCTTCTATAACCAGTGTCCATGATTTTGCTCTTATCGCTGGTGAGCTGTGAGTCAGCCAGCAGGCCGATTTTTATCGGCAGATGGACCTGTCGCCCGGCCTGGCCGCCGGCACAACCCATTACTAAAGACAATACCGGAATAAATAGTCTCACTATCTTTTGCACTATCAAGCTCCTTACTGCTGTCTTATCCGGGATTTCCCATTTACACCCTTACAAAACATAATTTCCCCGTTCGACATCAATGAACTTACCAAAATTACCTTGAACAATCAAGAATTTTTCGATTTCGAGATTATCGATGCGGAGCTTTTTGGCTGGTTTGTCCGCGGGCTCTTCAGCCTTTGGCTCGCCGGTTGGGATTGCCTTTATTATGTCGTGAAGGTCGTTTCCGGAGACGCCCTTCTGCTCAATGAGGACATTCACGCCGTCGAGCTTTATCTCTTAGACATTAACGGTGTCGGTCAAAAGTGAGCGTATATCAACCGCGACTCGACTATCTTTCAGCTCAAGGAGTTTGTCGTGCTGGTAGCCCGGCGGGTTGCCAATTACGAGATTTTGCAGGCCGAGCCTTCCGCGGAAGATTGAAAGCTCGGCGTCACCGAGGGTTACGAGGACAGATAAGGCTTTTGTCCCTACGGTTTCGACACCAATCCTGACGGCGGAGCCAGCGAAGAGGGTAACAGGCACAACTGCCGAAAGAATAATATATATATAAGGATTCTGGGCGGTTTTTTCATTTGCATACCGTGTCCCAAACAGGAGAACTTGCATTGCTTTTCCTGCCTTATTATTTCAGCTTGGAGGGATTTTTGCAACAACAGATTTGGCTGCCGGCGAGGCGGCGCGCGCCCCCGGTCGTTAATACTCGCCCGCCAGCAGTTTTAGTCCTTCTTTTTCGAGGCACTCAATTTTTTTGACGTACTGGTCGGGGTCGAACTTCCTTTTCAGGCCTGCGGCATTCATATAGCGAACCTTGCCGAAGACAGGTCTTTCCGCCCAAGCGCGGTCGTGCTTGCCGAAGCACCAAGCCACACCTGCAAAGCCGTTCGGGTCTCTGCCATCAAGCTCGTATTTATTGTTCAGGTACAATGCGATTTTGAATGCCTGCCGGGGTGTTCTGGTCCACTGAAGGATTTTCTTTCCCCAGTACATTCTCATGTAGCCGTGCATTTTGCCGGTTATGAGCATTTGTTTCTGAGCGGCGTTCCAGTAGGGGTCATGGGTGCGGGCATTTTCGAAGTCCGCAAGGGAATAGTTGTATTGCCTCTTATCGCGCCGGTGGTAATTCAAGGTTCTCACAACCCAGGGTGGAAGAGATTTGAATTTATCGTAATCGGCATTGTAGAAGACGAAGTTGTAACTTAACTCTCTGCGGACGATAAGCTCTTCGAGGTACGCATCCTTGGCGGGGCTTTTGGTTTTGATAACTTCGAGGGCGATATAGAGGGGTGAGATTTGGCCGAAGTGCAAGTAGGGGCTCATATTCGAGGTACAATCGGCGTTTGGGTCGTTTCGCAGTTTCGCGTAGTCAACAAGCTTATTCTTTAGGAAGTTGCTCAGACGGCTTTTGGCCTCGGCGGTGCCGCCGCGGAAAGTTGCAACCCTATCCACGGTCCGGTCGACATCAAGGTGAGCGACCGCCTTATCAACATTGTCAACGTTGAATGAGCGAAATCGCAGACCGAGCGAATCGACCCTCGGCTTTCCATGCTTAAGGGGAAGGAGGTAACATTTTAGTTTATGCGTTATTCTCGGCCTGAAGGTTCCGGCTGAGAAATTTTCTTTAACGCTGGCCTGCTCGACGGGGACAACCAGATTGGTTTCTACTTCGAACAAGGGGCAATTAACTTTGGCGGCGACGGTTTTTCTCCACCTGCGCTGGATTCGCAAGTGGCCTGTATCGACCACAACCAGCGAAGCATCGTGAGCAAGTTCGGATGCGGCAAGGTCCGGGGACTGGTGGCGGACGACAAGCTGAATTCCTCTTTGTTCGAGTGCGCTTCGGGTCCGGCTGAGGCCCTCGAGCATAAAGTAATAATGGCGGAGGTTTGCATCCGGGTATTTGTCGGTGAGGCCGAATGCCGCGAGAACCGGTTTTTTGAGGGCGTTGGCTTTTTCTATGGCGTACTCGAGGGCGTGGTTGTACTCGGCGCGCTGGGCGGCCTGCATCCAGTAGAGCACGTACTTTCCGCGGCGCACAGGCTCATTATTTAGAGCCGTCACTCTTTCCGGCTGAATCATAGGACCTGGAGAATCCAGCTAAGATTGGGCACGTGGCGGCCGGGGTTATAATTTCAGGCCGGAGAGGTCGCCGCCCTTTTCCTGTAGCTTGTCGTAATAAACCTGGAACCGGTCCTTGAGCGCCGAAATGGACTTGTTCAGGTCATCGATATCGGCCTTCAGCCCTTTTGCCTCGTTGCCAAGTTTTTCGGTAAGTGGAATATCCTTAAGCTTTAAGGTGAGCGCCTCGATTTCCTGCTTTTTGTCCAGGATAGCATCTTTGTAGGCCATTGCCATTGACCTTAGCTTTTCCACGGTCATCTGATCGGCCTCGGCCTTGACCTCGCTTAGAGGCTTGTCCTCATCGGCCTTGGCACCACATCCGGCCAGCAGCAACAAGCACAGAACCGGCAGGAAATATAAAGTGATGTGTCTCAGGTTCTTCATTTCGTAATCCTCCTGAAAAACCATATTATCTTTTCCTCGCGCGTACCTTGCGCAAGCACCATTGTAAAGCCAACTACAAGTCAAGTAAATACAATTACTTTTAAATACTCTCGCGAGTTATTTTTGCGCCGACGGGATTTAGTCTTTGCTCGATTTTCTCATAGCCCCGGTCGATGTGGTAGACCCGGTTGACGGTAGTTGTCCCCTCAGCGGCAAGAGCTGCGAGGACCAGTGCGGCCGAGGCCCTGAGGTCGGAGGCCATAACGGGGGCGGCAATCAATTTTTTTACGCCGGCTACGATTACGGTAGAACCTTCTTTGCGAAGATTTGCGGCCATTCGAGACAATTCGGCGACGTGCATAAATCTGTCAGGGAAAATCTTTTCAATTATGATGCTGTTTCCCTTTGTAAGGGCCAAAAGCGCCATAAACTGAGCCTGCAAATCAGTGGGGAAGCCCGGAAAGGGCTGTGTGGTGATTTCAGCGGTTTTTAATGGCCCGGTCCGTGCGACGACACAACCGCTATCGGCGGATTCGACGGTTACGCCGATGCTTCTTAATTTATCAACGACGGCCATCACATCGGCGAGGCGACAGTTGTTTATCTGAAGTCGGCCTTTTGTTATGGCGGCGGCGGCCATAAAAGTTCCGGCCTCAATTCTGTCAGGGATTACGGTATGCTGGAATGGCTCTAAGTACTTGACCCCTTCGACAGTCAATCGAGGTGAGCCAATACCATTTATTTTTGCACCCATTGTATTAAGGCAGTTTGCCAGGTCGACAATTTCGGGCTCGCAGGCGGCGGACTCGATAGTAGTCTGACCCTTTGCCAGTGTTGCAGCCATAAGGACATTTGCAGTACCGAGGACGGTCGAGCCAAAGGGTCCGCCAAGGAAGACCTCTTTACCCTTCAATCCCCGCGGGGCGTCGGCGACGATGTAGCCGTTTTTAAGATTTACCTTAGCGCCGAGTTCTCGGAGTCCTCTCAGATGGATGTCGACGGGTCTGTAACCGATGGCACAGCCTCCGGGCATTGAGACCTTTGCCCTTCGGCAGCGTGCGAGCAAAGGGCCGAGAATGCATATGCTGGCTCGCATTCTGCGGACGATGTCGTACTCGCCCACCGGATTATCAATTACTGTTGAATCTATGGTCAAATCACGGTTTTGGCCTCTGTTGAGCTTGCAGCCCAATCGCCTGAGCAACTGGCCGCAGACGGAGATGTCGGAGAGATGAGGGGCCGCTTTTAAGACGGATTTTCCGGGAGCCAAGATAGCGGCGGCCATTATGGGCAGGGAGGCGTTTTTTGAGCCGTTGACGGTGACAGAGCCGGATAGTCGAACCGGTCCTTCGATGCGAAATACGTCCATAACCGATTTTCCTTGAAAATACGGGCATAATGTAATACAAGACGGCGTCGGTTTCAAGGCTGGGAAAGAGATATATCGATGAATATTTCTGAGACTTTAGAAAGACTGGCTGAAGCCATAAGCATACCGGACGTTGTTATATGTACGGTCGGAACGGTATTATTCGCCGTATGGCTGGTTAAGTCATCTTTCGGCAGAGACGCACTGGCGGATTCGGTGCCTCGTCGGAACAATATGCCGGCACATCTTCCATTTGTTCTGCTTTTTATCTGGTTTGTACTCATCGGGACGGGCGCGTTATTGACAACCGGACTTGTTGACAGTTTAGAAGAGTGGCAAGGCGCCTTTGTAGATAATGCCGTCGTCTGTGCCAGCGGGGCGGCGGCAACTGTGGTGATTATTTTTTTGGCCAGGGCGCACTTTGCTCGGCGATTAAAAGGATTCGGGCTTAATGTGAAGACAATTCACAAAGATATTTTCGGGGCAGTGATTAACCTTTTGGCGGCCTGGCCTTTTGTAACGGGTGCGATTGCGCTGACTTTTTTATTGGGACTGCTTACCAAGGGACCAGAATTCGAGATTGAACGGCACGAATCACTCACGCAGATAGGGGCATATGAGCAAACGCCCTTGCGAATATTGATTGCAGTTGTTGCGGTTGTCGTAGCACCTTTGCTTGAGGAGATGCTGTTTCGAGGTCTGTTTCAGACGACGATACGGTCGTTGTTAGCGGAAAGCCGGTTAGGCAAAAGGCTCGGAAACAGTTGGGCCGTTCCGTGGCTGTCAATTCTGATAGCATCGGGTCTATTTGCGACGGTGCACGCGTACGCGGGGCACTGGCCGGCACTTTTCGTATTAGGGATATGCATGGGTTACGCCTATGAGAAGAGCGGTTCGTTGTTTCGGCCTATTTTTATCCACGCACTTTTTAACACCACGAGTGTAATAGCGGCATTTTATCAGTAACTTGCGCGCGGGACCAAGCTTACCAGTTGTCTGTGCGCAAGGGAGAGGCGGGGAGGCGTGCTTTGTTTATCGAGTTTGGTCCGGCCTCCTTATAGCAGCCGAATCGGACGGCTAAATCGCTTCATTCGCATTACTTCTCTGGTATTTACAAGTACATATCTTCTCGTTGTGGTTACTTGATTCCGAGGACATCGGTCATTGAGTAGAGGCCGGTTTTTTTGTCGGCGAGCCACTGTGCGGCGCGCAAGGCGCCTCGTGCGAAGGTGTCCCTGGTGTGCGCAGTGTGGCTTAGGGTAACGGTTTCGCCAAGGGTGCTGAAGATAACTTCGTGTTTCCCGGTGATATCACCTGCACGGACGGCGTGTACTCCGATGGTTCCTTTTTTTCTGGCCTGGTCTTTGCCTGCCCTTCCGGGGACAAGAGCATCGGGGAATTTTTTGCCGGCAGCCTTACAGATGTTGGCAGCCAAGGTCAGAGCCGAGCCGCTGGGGGCGTCTTTCTTGAAGCGGTGGTGCTGTTCGACTATTTCTATGTCGTAGTCATCGCCGAGCATCGCCGTTACTTTGCCGACCTGTGTGAATAAAAGGTTCATTCCAACGCTCATATTGGTTGCGTATACAATGGGAACTTTTTCAGAGGCGGTTTTGATTCTTTCGCGCTGCTGGTCACTCAGGCCGGTGGTACCCAAGACGAGCGCAACGCCATTTTCGGCGCAGTGGTCAATGCTGCTATCTGCGGCGGCGGGCCGGGAGAAATCGATTACTACATTGGCGCCAATGGGATAGGTACTGTCAAGCTTTACATTAATTTGCGCAGCCGAGGCCAGAAGGCCGGCGTCTTTGCCGATGTCGGGATGGTCTTTCCTCTCGACGGTACCCGCGATATCGAAGAGGCCGTCTTCGAGGGCCAATGCAAGGATTCGTTTTCCCATTCGGCCGGCGGCACCAACAACTATTAGTTTAGGTTTCATTTGAAGCTCCTTTGAGTTCCTGACGCGTAAACAAGCCTACAAAATATACCCCGCGGGGCTTGCATTGACAAGTGTAAAGAATATAGGCTTGATTAATTGGGGCAAAGTACATAGAATGACGGTCAATTCAGTAGGATAATGATAGTAGTCCTTTCTGAGCTATGTATTCTGCGGAAAAGGACAGGGTATCACAAAGGAGGTGCCTTTATGAATCGAAGGGGATTTCTGGCTTCTGGTTTAGCGGCCGGGGCGATGGCCATTTCAATATCATCTAAGGGCGGAGCGATGGCACAATCATTAGCCAAGAACGAATTCAAGCTCAAATATGCGCCGCAT
Organism: Planctomycetota bacterium; assembly: GCA_020350405.1. GTDB lineage: Bacteria > Planctomycetota > Phycisphaerae > Sedimentisphaerales > Anaerobacaceae. The sequence continues at coordinate 1,804,983 of CP070715.1, read as the reverse complement.
TTCGGGATGTTTGGGGCGCATGCGGGCGACGATGTGGTTGATGAGTTGAAGTTTATGGCGGATGTTGGTTTTACCGCGCTGGAAGACAACGGGATGATGGGCCGAGCGAAAAGTGAGCAGGAGAAAATAGCTCGGGCGATGAGCCAGCTGGGGATGACCATGGGAGTGTTTGTGGCTTACGGCGAGTTCGGCAAGAGGACATTTGTAAGACGACACAAATCCATCCGCGAGATGCTGGTAGAAAGGTTCAAGGGGGCGGTGGAGGTCGCAAAGCGGGTGAATGCAAGGTGGTGCACGGTGGTGCCGGGGGCGTATGATAATGCGACGGAATGGGACTATCAAACGGCGAACTGCGTAGAGAATTTGAAGTACTGCGCGGAGGTCTGCGAGCCAGCGGGGCTTATTATGGTATTAGAGCCGCTGAACGCATGGCGAGACCATCCGGGACTTTTTCTTACAAAGGTTCCGCAGGCGTATCAGATTTGCCGGGCGGTTGGCAGCCCATCGTGCAAGATACTGGATGATTTATATCATCAGCAGATAACCGAGGGGAACTTGATTCCAAATATCGATATGGCGTGGGATGAGATAGCGTATTTTCAGGTTGGTGACAATCCCGGCCGGATGGAACCAACGACAGGAGAGATTAACTACAAGAATATCTTCAAGCATCTTTATAACAAAGGCTACAAAGGTATAGTAGGTATGGAGCACGGCAAGAGCAAGGGCGGTAAAGAGGGGGAAAAGGCACTGATAGAGGCGTACAGGACCTGTGATGACTTTTAGTCTGAGTGCTTTTATAAATAATTTCTCAAATGTGTATAGTAGCGGAAAGGAAGTATTGATGAAAAAGAGAGCAAGTAGAAAGACAAATGAAGTTTCCCGGCGAGATTTTATTAAGGCATCGGCGGCGGTGAGTAT
>CP070715.1:1799695-1803962 GCA_020350405.1 Planctomycetota bacterium | reverse complement strand
GGTCCGGGCGCGGGTCCAAAGGCAGCAGATAGAAGAGTCATCGGTCTTCTGCTATACGGCGGAATTGGGCAAGCTTCCCACCGCAGACAGCACGTGGTCGGACTGGATAAGCGTTGCGCAGATACCTGTCGAGTGGCTGGATTTTGCGCGCAAGGGTGACAGGAAGCTACAGTTTATCGTGGTGATGATATCTGCGGAGACCGGCGGGCAGCTCGACTGCGCGAGGTGTTATTTTACTTATGAAAATTTTGCGCGGGGGTATCTGGATTTGCAGGACAATGTCCAGCGTGCGAAGACGTTAGCGGTGGCACTCGGATTCGCCGTCAGCGCGGCGGACAAAAAAGTGCATGACGCCGAAGTTGCGCTGATAAGGGAGTGGGCGGGGGCGAACATCGATTTATCGGGGGCGCCGGAGAAGGCCCGGCGTAAATTCAAGAAGGCGCTGGATAAGACCATCAAGTTTTTCCGCAAGGGCAATCAAATCAACCCATATAAAATCTGCAGGGAAATCGTCGAGATAGCTCCTGTCGCGGAGCGTTACGATATTTTAGAGTTTTGCATGTGGGTGGCGCGGGCCAACGGTGTTGCGGCCACGGAGGAAGTGGCCCTTTTGCAGGACATAGCGGACTGGCTGGAACTTGACGGGGAGCGGTTCCGGACGATGATGGGTAAAATCCTGCCGGTGGGTATGCACGAGGTTGAGGACGCAGAGGCGATACTCGGGGTCAGTTCGGAAATGAGCGAGGAGGAGACGCGGGGGCGGCTGACGGAAGAGTATCGCAAGTGGAACGCGAGGGTGACGAACTTTGACCCGGAGGTCCAGAGCCAGGCGGACCAGATGCTGAGGTTCATAGCGGAGGCGAGGGACGAGTACGTATCGTAGGGTGGCGGGTGCATTCCGCCAGCTCTAGAGTGACTTGCCGCTTTGTGGTTTATTCAATTCTTTATTTAACGATTTCCAGATAATCTGTCGGCAGTTGGGCTTTATTCTGATTGTGTTGGTGGCGTAGAAGTATTGGCCGGTTGTGAGAGAGCCAGTCACGGTTACTTCAATCTCGCCGGTTTCTGAGAGGGCTTCGCAAAAGGCCCGGCGGTCGAAGGCGATTTCGAGTTTTACGGGGCCCGAGTCGCCGCCGACAATTTTTATATATTCGGATTCCACGCCCGGCGGCTCTGCGACAGCCGGCGTATTTACATCCACATCCTCCGGCGATATTGCATCGGGTAGTGTGATGTGTGCCTTGATGGACTTTGCCCTGCCGGTGCAGTTCAGTGTGTGTGGCTTGAGTTTCATTTGTGCTTCGACCGGCGTATAAGCAAGCTCATAGGCACCCATGTCAATCACGGCGAAGCCATCCTGGTCGCCATCTATGACGCGCGGGTTGCCGTCTAAGTCGGTTTCGTTTGGTTCGGGCGTGTAATTAGGGTCGCCGACGTCAATGCAGGGTGAATCCCTGAGTAAATGATAATCTCCTTCAAGCCAGATGGCATTCGCGTCATTTGGCTCGAGGACGATGTTAGGGTCATTGGTATCAACCCAAAGGCCGGCCAGAACGAAACAGGGGTCCACGTCTATATTGCCTTGGCCGGGCCAACCTCCCTGCAAGTCACTATATGTTATGGTGGGGGCGCCGTAGATTTGGCTATCGGCATTGGCCCAGATGATGGAATTTGTTATCTGTGGTTTGCCCCAGTTAGAGTCAAGACCACAGCCTGCGTTTTCAACGATTGTGCAGTTTGCAATATTTGCACTTTTCCTGCCGCGAGTTACAAGACCTGCGTCGGTGTTGCCGGCAATAATGCAGTTTTTTATTGTTGGCGTGGTTTGGTCGCAGTGGATGCCGGTACCCTGGTTTGCGATGACGATGCAATTTCTGATAGTGGGGCTGGTGTAATCTCCCGTGCAGGATATGCCCGCGCCCTGGCCTTGGTCATTGCCGTCGGTGATGGTAAAGCCGGCAAGGACGCAATTTGCATCTTCGCCGTTTCTGAACGTTACTACGGGCCCCTGATTGTTGCCGTCGATTACGGTATTGGCGACGATGGTTGCGTCATTCGGATCTATTGAGCTGACGGTTATGTTCTTGGCGCTGAAGTTGATATTGTCGTAGTGTGTTCCGGGGTCTACCATGACGGTGTTGTTCGGTCCGGCGGCGTCTATGGCGTGCTGGATGGTGGAGTATTCGTCGGGGACGAATATTTCACCTAATCTATAGATACAGACGTGCAGCGTAACCGGAAATGTTTGGGGGTTGTTTTGGGCATTGGGGTCGGTGACCGTCAAATCACAGGAGTAAAAGCCGTAATCTAGGCCGTTGATATCGGCGGTAAGTATAACATCGTTACTATCGAAAGGCCCGCTGGTTCCGGAATTGACATCCAGGGAGAGCCAATCGCAATCTTCGGAGATTGTCCAATGGAGGCTGCCGGAAAGGCAGTTACCGATCGACAGGGATTGGCTTGGTGGATTCGGTCCATCCAGAAGGGCGGGAAAATCCAACTCTGTTGTCAGAGCCATGAATAGGCCCTGCTGCCAGGCGAGTTTGGGGTAACAAAGCTCGTCGCATATCTGCCAGACGGGGGTGTTGAAGTCCCATGCGGCGGAGGTAAAGATGCTTTCTGTCATCATCTCGGCTGTTGTCAGACCTGTGCCGTCGGCGCTGGTATTCTGGCCGCTGGTTTCTTTGTTCCAAAAGCAGTTTATGACGAAGCCAACGTTATATCCTAACAATCCACCGATATAGGATGTAGTTCCAGAAACACTCCCCGTCGAATAACAATTGCTGACTGTTCCGTTGTTTGTGCTGAGTAGGCCTCCTGCGCCCACAGGCGATGATACTGCGCCTGACGCATAGCAGTTGATAATTGAAGAATTGTCCCAATTGACCCCAACCAGCCCGCCAGCACTGCTTCCAGTGGCCGTAACACTGCTTGACGAATAACACCCGCTAATAGTGCCCTCGTTTTCCCCGGCCAATCCGCCCAACTGGTCGCCTCCCAAAACACTTCCAATCGAGTAACAGCGGGTAAGTGTCCCCAAATTGAGCGCTGTCAGGCCGCCAACAAAACTCCGCCCTGCAACACTGACATTACTGTTTACATTGCAGTCCGTGATGACGCCTGTGTTGCAGCCAACGAGACCACCGAACATGATACTATATGGCGAGATTGGGGCTACAGAACCGGCGGCGTTAGAGTGAATGATTGTTCCACCATTTCTGCCCACGAGGACACCAACCTCATTATGGCCGGTAACAGAACAGGTTGAATAGCAGTTGGAAATGGTACCACCATTAGCTCCCACGAGTCCGCCAACCTGCCGATCGTCCACCGAGACAGTACCGCCCTGGACCCAGCAGGAGGACATTGTCCCGTTACGGAACCAGCCAACCAGCGAGCCGCTGAATTCACCGCCGTGAACATTGGGTTCTAACAATCCCACATTCTTTATTTGAGCATTTTGTTCGTTAACAATACCAAAAAGCCCAACGTAATCCTGTCCCGGTGAGCTATAGGTGAAGTTTGATATCGTGTGGTTGTTGCCATCAAAGGTACCGGTAAAAGGTTCGTCCCAGGGAATCCCAATAATATTGAAACTTGTTCCTGTGAAGGCGGACAGGTCGATATCGGCCATTAGTTTGAAATGCTTGTTCCAGTGGCTGCGGCTTGCGCCGATGTCGTTCATCTGGTTGGCGTCATAGATGAGGTACGGGTCGTTGGGCGTTCCGGTGCCGCCGCCGTATTGGCAATAAGCAGTTTGAGCGGCAGCGAACAGCAGGACAAGATTGAGGATGATTGTTTTTTTCATTTTTCTTGCCTCCTTTTGGGTTTTTTGGGCGTTATTTTAACAATTTTGGACAATTTTACCACAAACAGGGTTGAAATGCAAGGTTTTTTCGGCGTTTTTAGAAGGACTTCAGTATGATTTGCAAATATGCGTTTTTGATTGATTATTGATTGTCGATGGATTATCATTGGCCGGTGGTAAATGGTCGATAAGGCTGGAACAGGGTTATGTGCGAATACAAAAAGCGAATTATAGCTGCGACAGCGTTTGTAGTACTGCTATCGGCTCAGTGGGGGTTCTCGGCGGAGACGTGGCGTCTTGGGCGAGATGAGCAGTGGAAGGCGGTATCGGCGGAGGACAAATATCTGCTGGCGGTGGCCGAGATAAAGAGGCAGGTCAATATGGGCGAGACCAAGGCCGTCGGGGAGGCGATAGGGCAGCTTAAGGAGGACGTTCCGGAGATTGCGGGGCCTGATTTGG
>CP070715.1:1787999-1799595 GCA_020350405.1 Planctomycetota bacterium | reverse complement strand
TCGTGCTCCAGGCTGGGTATGACATAGATGTATCCATTGTAGTAAGCGCGTGTAATGAAAGTAGCTGTCTCCGGCATATTTGCGACCCGCTCATACGTATCCGTTGTCGGGTCATACTTGTAGCTGCTTATCAGCTCGTCCGCCGGGGGAGTATGAATCCTGTGTCCGCCGGAGATGTAGATATAGTCACCGACTGTGACAGCAATACCGTTCATCCTCTCTACTGGCATATCAGATAATTGGGACCACTCATCTACACCAGGCTCATATACCCAAACTCTGGCTGACCCTTCTAAGCCCGGCCCCGAACCACCGCCAAAAAGATAGATTTGACCATCGTAAACGGCTGACATTGGCCAGCCTAATCCTCCACAGGGGTCAGGTATCGACGCCAATAAGTCCCACGAATCTGTAGCGGGGTCATAAACCTGATGCAGATTACTCGGGTCCGTCCACTCCTTACCTTCGACACCGCCTAACAGATGTATCTTGCCATCAAGAACCGCCGTGGTCATTCCATAGACATGCCTCCCTATGGGGGCAAGGAGCTTCCATTGGCTATGTACAGATTGCGTTTCACCCGCCACCTGACAACCCGTTGCAAAAGCGGCGATTAGAGAAAACACGCAAATGACTGTCCAAGTACGCGCAACTTTATCCATAATTCGTCTCCTTACTTAAATATATTCTTGTAACCAACTTATTCTCATAACACCCGCACTTTTAACAAACACGGCAAACCTAACACCCTAACAAACTGGAATCGATTAAGCCAGCGAAATTTGTTGCGACCCGTGGCTTTCAGCTCGACAAAGCCATCTGAGCGGTACCGGAAGCGGGGGAAATAGCCGCCGCGTTATCCCAGTGCATCTTGCGCGCATTTAACGATGTTATCAACTTCTTTAGCCAATGCTGCATCAACTGGGTGTGGTTTGTGCGTGGCCAAAACTCGATTCACCTCATCTGCGATGCGGTCGGTGAACGACTTGGAGCCGTCGTTTTCCCATGCGTCGAATGATTGCCTCGTCCACAATTGGCTGCACAGCCAAAGCTCCTCGCGGAAATGCCTCGCGGTATGCTCCTCCGCAAGATAATTACCCTTCGGCCCCACCGCGTTGACCACCTCGGTAGCCAGCGTTTCGCCACTGACCTCAAAGCCGCGGACGATGCGCTTGACATAGTTGGCCAGCTCGTTGTCGACAACCAGCCAGTTAAGACTTGCACCGTGGTCGGTTCCGCAGATACCGCAGTGCCCAAACATATCTGCACCGGCCAAGGCACCCAGCAACATCGATGTCCCCTTCTCGATGCCGGCCTGGGCATCGGGGACTTTTGCGTCGGTAAGCCCTACATTTATGTAAACTGGAAACCCGTAGAAGCGCGCTATCTGCACCATAGCGACACCCATTAATCCCTGTTCGGGAGAGCCAAAAGAACAGATGGCTGTACGCGGGTCCATAATGTGCGGTATCCCCCCGTAAGTGACTTCTGTGCCCGGCGCCAATAGTTGTGTAACGACGACGCCCGCGAGTATCTCCGCGTTTTCCTGCGCGAGCGTACCCGCGAGTGTCCCCGGCGCCGTCCCCGATGTCATCGCCATCGGCCCGATGCTGACGGGCTGGCCCGCCTGCACAAACTTCTTGACAATATCCAGCCCGTCCTTTGGCAGCTGTAGCGGGCTGATAGGTTCCATAAACGTCTCTATCATCGGACGCTCACGCAGAGCGGCCTGGCCTCCGGCGACGGTACGGTATATCTCCAGAACATAGTCGGCCGCTTGTCCTCTGTACACCCACGAACGTGAAGGTTTGCTCGTACCTTTAACCAATTCGGCTGTCAGAAAAACCGACCGCCAGCTCTCCGGTATCTCTTCCGGCTGGGCCATCGACCCCACTATACTAATATTCTCCAGAGCGTCACCTAATCGAATCGCGTCACGAGCATCTTGTACCGTAGCCGCTCGACGTTCGTTAGTCTGCGAATCCACCCATATGTACTGCCCGGGGCTGGACATCTGAACAAAATCTCCGTACCCAAAGCGTGCCTGACGTTCCGGGTCGCGACCATAGAGAATATATTTCTTCCCCGCACCTGCCACAGAATCCATAACCATTTTTTCAGGCAGACGGGCGATGTTGTTACTCTTGTCTATCTTCGCCCCGGCCTCGCCGAGGAGCCTCAGCACCTCCTCATGATGGACCATCACCCCCGTGTCACGCAGAATGACCAGACTCGCCTCGTGAATGTCCTTTACTTCACTTTCAGACAAAGCCTTTACGCTGATTTTAGCCATATAAAACTTCCTTCCAAGACGCCCAGATGCTAACTCTTGGCTTTGCCTTTTAGCCACAACTCTATTGGTGTCTTCACCCCCTCAGCACGGAAGGGCAGTTCAACCTTTCGTCCGATTCCCGCCGACTGATAAGCTGCATACAGCACTTCCTGCACAACGCGTCCGTCCTCGCCCGTTGCGTCCGGCTCTTCCTTGCCGCGGACACACCGCGCGAAGTGGTGCATCTCCTGTGGAAAGCCATAGTTCCACAATTCCTCAAAAACAGGATAAGTCCACCCCTTTGTGCTCGGCGCCTTTTCTACCGCGTAACCGTACCCCTGCTCGCTAAAAGTTGGCAGCGCGTTACCCATATGCAAATCTGCATAAGTTACGCCGCCTTCGCCGTAAACCTCGATGCGGTCCTCCATACCGCCGCGGCGTGCCCAGCTGTCCTCGATTAGGCCTATGGCACCATTTTCAAATTCAATGATACAGATGGAATCATCCTCGCCTTTGGTCTTGTCGCCGTGCACGTGCGTGGCCATCTGACAATAAACATTCTTTATCTTCGGCCGCCCGAAGAACCAGTAGCAAAAAGCTATCCCGTGACAGCCCATGTCCATAAACACGCCGCCGCCGGACTTCTCAACATCCCAGAACCACGGCGCATGGGGGCCGAAGTGTTTCTCGGACTGTTTGACCATATATAGCTTGCCGAACGCCCCCTCATCTGCCATCTGCTTGGCCTTGACATATTTCGGAGTAAAGAACAGCTCCTCCGCATACATCAGCAGGACTCCCTTCTTCTTGCACGTATCAATCATCAGGTCCGCTTCTTCCAGCGTCATGCACATCGGCTTCTCGCACACCACGTGCTTGCCGGCATTTGCGATGTCGACCGTCATCTGAGCATGCAGATTGTTCGGTGTCGCAATTGTTATCATTTCAATATCATCCTCGGCAAGCATTTTTTTGTAATCTGTAAAGACGCGGCCAATATTATACTTCTTCGCCATCTCCTCAGCGCCGCACTGCGGAGGAGAAGCGACAGCCACGACCTCTGCTTCGTCCGGCATTATCCGAAACGAGTCAGCATGAATGTCTGCAACAAAACCCGACCCGATGATTCCAACCTTCACTTTTCCCTTGTTACTCATACCTTATTGCTCCTTTCGGCTTCTCTAAAGTACATAATCGCGGCAATTCCTGTCCTCCCGACCTCACTTATCTGCACATTCTACCCACAAAACCGCCCAACGCAAGTGCTAAAATCCCTCCCTCGTAGCGCAGTCGAAGGATCTGGCCTGCGCATAAAATTAGCCTAACGCAACCCGGAACCCGCAACTGTCTTGCGTCTTACCAGTCCCGCCTCCACCCAACCACGACAATCTGAGATTTGAGATTTGTAATTTGAAATTAACGCACCGGACTCCGACTACTTACCGAGTTCTGCCCAAGTGTCCCCCGCCATACCGCATTCGCAATCTTGCCTGTCCTGCTCGTCCTGAGCCTAGTCGAAGGGGCCGCCACGTTCGCAACACCATCGCAATTCACATCACAGTCCCGCAGCGTATAAGCCCCGGCCTTCGCCAAAAACAATCAGGGCCTATACCCGATAAGTATAGGCCCTGATTTGGTGCTAAATCATTCAGCTCGCAAATGACCTCTTACCATTCCGGCCAGAACCGTTGCTTCATCCAGTTGTCCGCAAATAGCGCGTAGTCATGGAAGTTCAGAAACCTTTGGAGCTTGGGCTCCGGGTCCGTTATATTGGCGACTGATTGCACCGGCCCGTAAACGTATGTGGGAGTGCCTGTATCAGCCGCTGTATAGCCAGTTGTCTCATCAAACTCGTAGCGGTACACCGGCGCCGGATTCGGGTCTCCTGTCCCAAAAGCCAGGTGGTTAACATCATTCCAATCCAGAGCGTAGGCATAGAGCCGAACATCGTCTATGGCGCCCTTGAAATAACCGCCCTTATCATCGCTGCCAATAACGAAGTGGTCAGCAAAGTTCTTCTGTGATGAATGCGCCACCTCGTTCCTTATCCCAGTCTGCAGGTTGCCGCCGGTCTCTCTCTTATACAACGTGGCTCCGCACGGGTCCACTGACAGAGCGATGAAAGTCCAGACGCCGTCCGTTATATCAACGCCTGCATCCCACTCCCACTCTTCCGTGCCGCAGGACCAGTCGTAGCCTAAGCCGTCCGGGCCGCCGTACTCCGCACCGTAAACACCAATCTCAGAGGCATCGTCACCGCAGCCTTCAGCCTCTTCTCGGCTGCTCACTACGCCTACCCACTTTTCCATACCAACGATTGGCTTTATCCAGGCTGTTATTGACATAGAGGCAACGTTGACAAGACGCGGGTCATTGACCGTGATGTCATAGTCAAGTTCCAAGCTGTTGTTAACGTCTATCGCGCCTGTACCAACAGCACAATCTGTAGTCCAGTGGGAAGTTTCATCCGGAAAGCCCGTCAGCGTAGCCGGCCGGTTCTCGGTGAGGGTGTCGCCGTCCTGCATGCCCCAGTCGGTTGCTAATATGTCGAGGTCTTTATAATCAACGTTGCAATCTGGTGCGCCCTCATCGCCGCCGCCGAAATCGCCTACAAGCTTGCCCATCTCCGGCCTGCATCGCGACGGATACAGCCTGATGTCGTCAACGTAGATATTACCTATGTCCTCCATCGCCTTCGTTTGTCCGGTCTTTTCAGCGCCGCCGATACCGATGGTGAACCTGTCGATGGCCGACAGTGTCACGCCACACGCGTCGAAGATGCCTAAGTCGATGTTCCACCCAAACCAGCCGTCATACGCGGTCATTTCGGGCCGCGAGTACAGGACGTGCCCGCTGTTACTGTCCGTGCTTTCCAGCTCAACCCATGGCTGCGCGCCCGCCCATTCTATGACACCCTTTGGGGTGGCATACATCGCCTGGGCATTGCACGGGTCGCCCCGCAGGTACATAAACAGCGCCTTGACCCCGCCGATTGTCCAGTCGGAGCCGATGTCCAGCTCACTCAGGTCCTGAACGTCGAACTGTGAGCCCGGAAACTTCTTGGTGACGTTGTAGAATCTCAGCATCGCCGCATTGCTGTCCGGCTCGCGAATAATGTTCGGGTCGGTCTCGAGGAAGATTTCTCCGTCGCTGCCGTTCACCCAGTAGTCGTCCCAGACCGTGTACAGTTCCGGATTGTTAGTATACGACTCGAAGTTGTCCGCAATCAGGAACATACCTACCTGGAACATCCACACGTCGCCCTTGATTGTGTGGGCGCCGCCGTTGCTCTTCTCGTCTATACGCCAGTAATACAGCCTGTTTACGGTAAGCGCTCCCGGTGAATACGTCTCTGTACCAACGGCAAAGGTCGTCTTGTACTCCGGCGAGTTCGTGTTCGCGTCCTCTACCGCCTGAGCGTCGGTGCCGAAGTAAACAACGTGGTTCTCGGCCTCGGCTCCCGCTGTCCAGCTAAGCTGCAGGCCTAAGAAGATTACGTCCGTCTCGCCGTCTTCCGGGTACGGGCTAGACGCGTGGCCTTCCACTCGGTAGCTCCACACGTCACCTTCCCACGGAGGAGAAAGAGGACCGACGTAACCCGTGTTCACCTCGGTTATCTTCCAGTAGTAGGTCTTGCCTAACTCAAGCGGATTCTCCGCCGGTGTATAGCTGCACGGGTCTTGAGTGCTCTTGTAGATGCCCGTAGTATCGGTGTTGTCTGCATTCGCCACGGCCGTCTCATCCGTCCCGAAGTAAACCTCGTGCTGGTCGGCGTATACGCCGGGCTTCCACGTCAGAGTCGGGTTCTTCGTCACAAGTTCCTCGCCGTCCTCGGGGCTCGGGTTGTACGCCTCTGTTGCCCAGTCCCACGCAAGTCGAACATTCTCGAGCCACGCCCAGCTGCTGCCGGGGTAATCACCTGCCCACGGCGAGCCGAACTTGATGCCCAATTTCTCGCCGAGGTAGCCTGCGCCCGTCTCCGCCACAAATGAAGCCGTCAGGTCATACTCCCAGTCGTCTAAGCAGTTGTCGGGGGGAAGGCCGCAGTCGTGTTCGTAACCCGTCACGATGTGCACCGTCTGTGAAAGTTCAATGTGACATACGTCGGGGGTGCACGGGTCACTCAGGTAGTAGTAAGACGCCCTGATTGGCTGGGACCATCCTTCCGCGCTCCACCACGTCATGCTGTCAAACGTAAGCGTGTACTTGTAGCCTGCCGTGATGGTATGATCCGTAAGCTGGTAGCCAAACGTCCCCATGTCCAAGTAGCAGACTACATTGCCGTCCGGAAATACGTGCCAGTCACGACAGTCCTCGCACATTCCTGGTACGCCGCAGTTTACATCCACGCCCGACCAGTCCGGATTCACGGCGCCTAATTCCGCGCCGCCGCTCCAGCCTAATACGCCGTCGAGCCCAACGTGGCACGACACCTGGTTCACCTCGTCGGCCCACTCGAAGCTCGGGTTCACCACAGTGATCGGCGCCTGTGCCTGCACTGCAGCGCTCAGACTAAGCACCAAAATGACACATAAAAAACTTAGTCTCTTGCCCATAATATTCCTCCTTCAATCTAAAAATATTAAAAAACCCCTTTGGCCAAAAGCCAAAGCCTCAGTTGTTCGAGAGATACGAACCTTCGTGCAACAAGCACGAATTACCTTCGCATATTTAGAATTAATTCGCACCTGTCTCAAACAACTTTCAGTTTCACAGATGACAAAGACCACAACCTGTCTTTGCACCTGTCCGATTTCAAATTCTCACCAGTTGACTATCTCCTCCCGGGGTCTCGACGCCAATCGAATATGCGCCTTGACCTCCCCCCTCACATAAAAATTCCTCACACCGCACCTCGATATTAGCATGCATCATCACCCGAAACACTCTGACTCTTTAGCCTTGAAAAAAGCCAAAAATCCACACTTCAACAACCTTATTTGTATCATCTTCCTGTAAGTTTGTCAAGAGAAATTTGCCCCAATCCTAAATTTATCCCCCCCCTACTTCACAATCCCTAAACCCTGTGTGTAAAAGCCTTTACGAGCATCTAATTTGCCCAAAAAACCCGTGTCCCGCCAGCCAATTTACCATCTTGCAACCTGCAACTTAAAAAACTTATAACAAGATAATATCATAACCAATTGGCTCAAAAGTCCTTGTGTCCGAAAAACGCCCTTTTTGCGCCAAAAAACACAGGTCAGACTCCCCTGAAAGTTTATTCCCTTATTGCCCCTAAAAATGTGCTATAAGGCAAAAATCCTATAGCACAAAAAATGCTTCAAGGAAAGCAGGATTTTATGGAAAAGAAGGCCGCCTTTGCGCATCTTAATAAACGCAAAACGAAACACCAGTAAGGAGCCTAATTATGCGTAAACCAAAGCATTTACGCTAGTCGAACTTCTGGTTGTGATTGCAATTATTGCCCTTCTTATGTCCATGCTGATGCCCGCGCTGGCACGGGTAAGGAACCAGGCAAAGAATGTCCTGTGTCAGTCCAACCTCAAGCAGTGGGGCATCTGTTTTGGTATGTATGCCGATGAGTGGGAGGGTTCTGCGCCGAGAGGCTGGTGGCAGGGTGGTGATACACCGGGTCCCTTCAACACTGATTGCTGGATGGAGGCCTTGCGCCCGGGTGTTACGGCAATCAGCACGACCTGCGATGCTGCCCAACCGCAACACAACCTGAGAGTAACGCTCACGGCACGCGGGGCCCTGCTTTTGGGAAGGGCACGTTTAAGGCTTGGGGCATCTTTCCTGAACAGGACCGCTGTGGCGAGTCTTCGAATTGGTGGCCACCCGCAACAGCGTGTGATTATGGCAGCTACGGCTGGAACAGCTTTATTTGTAACACTCCCGACCAAATCGACGGTCAACAGACAAGCGGCGCCTGGGGGGATGCCCCCTTCAAAATATAACTGGAAGCGCGCCGACGTGAAAGGCGCAGCCGCAGTTCCGCTTCTTGGTGACCATAAATGGTTGGACTGCTGGCCTCATCACGGGGACACGCCGCCCGAATACGACCGAGACGCCATAACCAGCCAAATGAGCCGTGTCTGCATGAACAGGCACGAAGGTTACGTCGGCTGGGTCTTTCTCGACTACACAGCAAGACTGGTCGGACTCAAAGAACTCTGGAAGCTAAAATGGAGCCGTCCCTTTGACACCGACGCCGGTCCCACGAAGCAGCAATGGCCCGAGTGGATGAAACGCTTTAAGGATTACGATTAACTATAACTGCTCCACAACAAAAAACCGAATTCAACAACGCCGCCGCCTGGGTGAGAAAATCCAAAAATTTCCATTAAAAAAATACGTCACTGCGACCAGCTCGCCCCGAACGGCGTTGCGGGGGCCACTTCATAATTCTTAATTCCCATTTCCGCTTTAGCGGCTTCCCCCTTCTCTCTTCCCTCTCCTGACTCCTTACTCCTTACTCCTGCTCTCTTCCGTCTTGAGTCTAATATGCCTGCCACGCCCCTGCTTAGTGCCAAAGAGTTGCCCTTAAACCCTTCTTTTTTTCATTTTTTCTTCTACCTTCTCCCTTCTTACTTCACTCTTCGAAAACTTCCCCGCCGGCCCGCCAGCAGTAAACAATACCGCAAACCGAGTTACCAGCGCTCCCAACAGTACATATCCCAATATCACCTGCACCATCAACAACACCTGCCCGCCCTCCTAGCGAAGCGGAGACCCTCGAAGCGTAGCGCAGATCCTCGGAGCGCAGTGCTTGCATGCCTTAGGTGCGCAGACCCCGTGAGATGACGTACGCCTATCTAACTGGGGCCGCCTACGCTCTACGCTATACGCTAAACGCTACCTTTCGCTCCGCCCGGCGAAGCACAGCACAGATCCGGCGTCTTCTAGACGGACTAAATCCCACTGCCACCTTCAACTAACTCATTTACCCATCTACCTATTTACTCTTCTACGCATTCGCCACTCTGCAAATTTTATTCTTTGACTCTGCCTTAACTCGTAACGCGTAACACGAAACCCGCAACTTAAAACGCCCCAGTTGCCTGCTTTATCCCAAACTGACTATCGGTCCTCAGATTCTTGCTTGGTAATTGCCAGCGTTTGCAAATTCATATTATATGCTCGGGCACGCATTCTCTTGGCTGGACAATCTACGCCGGCTACATCTAACGTGAGGGTAAGCTTCGTGCTCTCGGAAATGCTTGCCCCTAACTTAGCCGTCACCGGCAGCGCTACTGGTATCGCCGCTCCCGCCTGCGCATCATACGCCGTCACCGCATAGATTTCCAGTTTCGCCGACGTTATCTTCGCCCCTGCCCGCACCGCACCCTCACTTGCCTTACATGCAAACGCCTCAACCGTGTCGTCAAGATTTAACACCGCAATCGTCCGACTCGCACAACCCGTTACCGCAAGTACGCAAAACAAACCAGCCAACACGCCCGCTATGTACCTTCCTTTATTCATAATCGCTCCTTTCCCGATAAACCGTCTTAATCTTTTGCATAAACTACTAACTTAACTCCATTCTTGCTTCCGTCTCCGTAGCTCCTCACTCAACCACCGCAGGCTCAAAATGCCCTCACCCGCCGCCTTAACTCACACGGCAAATGCTTGCTGGTTTTCGAAGGCCGCGCTCACTGGCCCATACTTACTGTACTGCGGCCTTTGCCTCCCGCTTATTCGATGGCAAATCTCGCCGTGCAGCTTTTCGAACGTCCCCCTGAACTGGCCGCCCTGCCATGCCTCACACAAAGCCATCGTGAAAGCCCCGCCGCTTTGGTAACCCGCAGAACCAAAACCATCTCGACATCCGCCGAGATGAATCAACTGCGCCTGCATCTTGATTTGTGTCTGTGTGCGCCTCGCCACAGGCCGGAATGTCGCTTCCATATCTAACGGTACGTCCCTCCAGCCCCGGTAATTTGTACCCGAATTACAGCTGTCACTTATCATCACTATGCGAACGCCCTTTCTGAATCTTCCTAAGGCCTCGTGTACCTTGTCGTCAATCACTTCCCTGTCATAGGCAACAAGTGTCTCATCCTTGCCGTCCACTTCATCGCCATCTTTGTCCGGCTGCTGTCCACCATGACCGGAGTAGTAGAAAACAAAGATATCACCGGCGGCCCTGTTTTCCGAAGCTCGATATAGGCCCGCGAGAATCCGGTCACGAGTTGCCTCGGCCGTCTTTAACATCTTCACCTCATACCCGAGGGGCCTCAGCAACCTCTCCATATTGTCCGCATCAAGTTCACACCCCCAGCATCCGCTCTTGCCGTTCCAACCGTCGTAGCACGCCGGGTCTACCTCTTTCAGTCCGACCAATAAAGCTGATCCTTTTGCCATCTTTTCCATTTTGTTCACCCCTTTCAGTTAAATTAATGTTCTTTCCTGACAAAACCATTAACACTCACATATCTGCTTCACATATCAACATCCTTTCTCAAACCACACCCTCACCAATACCACAAAAATCCCAATTCGCTGATGGCCGCCCCAGGTGCTTATCCCACTGCCAACAATTAAGAGCACAAACGACCTGCTCCGCAAATATCGAACTCCCCAGATTATATCCACACCTTCCAGACCGTCAACTTATTTTTTCTCCGCCTCAGCGCCTGCTTGTGCTGCCTCCTGCTCGGATACTGTTTTATCTGCACGCCTCCGGCGTACTACTGTATGTTTCCTCGTTGCCGCCTCCGCCAGCACCACGCAACCTTGCCTGCCCTCGTAGCGAAGCGTAGACCGCGCCTGTCCCTGCGAAGGCTGGGATCCAGTCTATTCTAAACCCATTCTGCGTGAGCAATCTTGTCGCAGATGCAAGGCTTGGGCACGGAGCCGCCCGCAGGTGTACTATGGTACTTCGAGGACCGGATTCGTGCTCGTAACGCAGCAGATGCACAAGAGAACTGCTCAAAACGCTTTTTCAATCAAATCCGCATGCTCAAGCGAAGCGCAAGTCCCGAGCGAGGCGACGCCGAGTCGAAGGACCTCAAACCTCCAGAATATCAAATACCCTCAAGAACTTACAAAAAGGCCCAACAATCAATCATATCTGCATGTACTTTTCACTCCAACACCCGATTTTCCTAAAAATTTTTACCCCTTATTTCCCAATCACTTAGTCGATATCTCCCTTCCGCCCCTCCGCGAAATTTCAATCAAATGCGCAAGTTCACCTGATTAGGGGAGCCTGTTTGTTGTCCGCCGAAGCCTTGGTGAAGGCGGATTTCACCCCCCCTGAATAAAACTAAATACTAAATACCAAATACTAAACACTAATCATGGCTGCCGAACCACAATTTTGCCTTTTTCCTTTTAACTTTTTACTTTCCAAACTGA
>CP070715.1:1761652-1787899 GCA_020350405.1 Planctomycetota bacterium | reverse complement strand
TCTGTGTCATCTTTGTCCTGCTCTGCAGCAATATAATAGTCAGCCTGATGCGAAACCTGCTGAAGCCCCACCTGAGAATCTTGATGTTCACGCTGACAATATCAACCTTTGTCACCATAGCCGATTTGTTCCTCAGGGCCTTCCAGCCGAGAATGAGCGAGATACTCGGCCCTTACGTCCCTCTGATTATCGTCAACTGCATCATCATCTGTCGGGCTGAGGCCTGCGCCAGTAAGAACCCATTGTTAACAAGTATTATCGACGCATTGGGAATGGGCGCCGGCTTCACTCTCACACTGTGCGTTTTGGCGGCGATTCGAGAGATTCTGTCAACCGGTGCAATTTGGGAAATCGCAATCTTGCCGCCCGGCTTCGTACCCTGGGCCGCAATGAGAATGCCCGTCGGAGCATTTATAACTCTGGGACTGCTGTTGGGACTCGTAAACCTCGTCACTAAAAGGAAAGCTTAGGAAAAAGACCTATGGACACACTGAACATTTTACTGATGGGCTTCATATCCATCGTCCTGATAAACAACCTTGTCTTCACCAAGTTCCTTGGCATCTGTCCCTACCTTGGCGTATCAGGCCGGATTGATATGGCCTTCGGTATGGGTATGGCGGTTACCTTCGTTGTCACCTTAAGCGGCACACTTACCTGGCTGATTGACCATTTAATCCTAATGGGCACGCCACTCGAGGTCACGCGATACGTCTGCTTTATAATGGTCATCGCCGGCGCGGTGCAGCTCGTAGAAATGTATGTGCGAAAATTCTTCCCCTCTCTCTATGAGAGCTTCGGTATATTCCTGCCGTTGATTACGACAAACTGTGCAATCCTCGGGCTGTGCCTCTTCATCAACCTGTGGGAAGTTGACAATTTGCTCGAAGCGGTGGTTCTGAGCTTCGGTTCCGGCATCGGCTTTACTATGGCAATTTGCATAATGGCCGGCATCCGTGAGAATCTGAATCTCGCTGACGTCCCCGAGTGCCTCAAGGGCGCACCGATTACACTGATTACCGCTGGCTTACTTACTCTGGCCTTTATGGGCTTTGCAGGAATGATAAGATGACCTTAGCTGATCTTTATCAATTATGGAACAGTGCCTGGCCCGCCGGCGCAACAATGCTGGGCCTGGGCAGCGGCTTCGCGGTGGTACTGCTAATCGCCAGTGAGAAACTAAAGGTTCAGGTCGACCCCAAAATCGAGCAGATTGACGGAGCCCTGCCGCAAATCGACTGTGGCGCCTGTGGCTTTGCCGGCTGCACATCGTACGCCAAGGCCGTCGCCGAAAAGCCCAATTTAATTGGCAAGTGTGCCCCAGGCGGCCCGGAGACCGCTGGCAAGATTGCGGAAATCTTGAATCTGCAGGTCAGTGACTCAGGCGCTGCCCAAAGACCAATCGTCCACTGCCGGGCCCACGCCGAAGACAAGACTTATTACGGCCAATACCAGGGTATACTTACCTGCACGGCCGCAAACGCCCTGCCAACCATTCAGGCCTGCAAATTCGGCTGCATCGGTTACGGCGACTGCGTAAGCGCCTGCAAGTTCGACGCCCTTCACAACATCGACGGCCTTGCCACCGTTGACTACGATAAATGCACCGGCTGTACGGCCTGCTCAAAGGCCTGCCCCCGCAACCTTATCGAGATGGTCCCCTTCCGCCACGAAAATATGATGACCGTCGCCTGCAGCAACAGAGAAACCGGCAAGGCAACGCGCTCAATGTGCAAAGTCGGCTGTATAGCCTGCGGCCTCTGCGTAAAACAAACCGACCTTTTTTCCGTCCAAGACAATTCCGCCCGGCTCGATTATGAAAAATATCAGCCTAACGAGCAGGCCGAAACCGCCTTCAATAAATGCCCCACAGGGGTAATTATCTATCGCGGCCCCTCCGCTCCACCGCCCCGCCAGCCAAAACAAAAATCGGCCGCCAAAACTGCCTCCGCTTGAGCAGTATCTGTTATCGAATCACTCGATAAATCTTTCCGCGCCGCTGCTTTTTATAAGTTCATATTCCGGCGCCGACGTTACTAAAATCGCCTCGGCCTCCTTTCTCTGCTCGACTAAGGCAAGGCCCCCTTCAACTCCCTTCACGCTTACTGCCGTCGCCAGCGCATCGGCTTCAATCGCACCCTTAGCGATAATGGTCACGCTCGTAAGCTCACCGCCGCTGTATCCGCTCTCTGCATCTATTATATGACTGTACCTTTGGCCTCCTATCACAACAAATCTCTGATAGTCGCCGCTCGTAGCGACCGCCGCATCCGTCAGCTCCAGAACCATCAGGATTTGACCTTGCCCAACTTCACCGCCAACCGCCCTCGAGTCCTGCAGCCCGATTCGCCACCTCTCTTTACCCTCCGGCGGCGCACCAAAACATCTAATGTCCCCCCCGATATCAATCATCCCGCCCATCGCGCCTTCTGTCTGCATCGCCTCAACCGCCCTGTCAATCGCGTATCCCTTCGCTATACCCCCCAAATCCAGTCGCATCCCCTCTGCAGCAAACCGCACGGTCATCTCATTACTGTCGAGTATCAGCTTATCATAGCCGACTCTCGACCGCGCCTCCGCAAGCTCAGCGTCAGAGGGAACCGAATTCATTTCCTCCGCCGAGCGCCAAAGGTCCACTAATGCCCCTACCGTAACATCAAACGCCCCTCCTGTAAGTTCGCTGAACTCCACTGCTTTTTGCAGAACCTCGTACGTCGGTTCACTTACCTTGACTGCCCTTTCAAATCCATCTCGGTTGACTTCACTTATCTCCGAGTCCTCCTTGTAGTCGCTCATCAGTTCATCGACCCTCGTTATTTCCGCGAGGGCCGCTTCGATACTCCGCTTGGCCGTGTCCGAATCAGCCGCAACGCCAATCACCCGGGCAAATGTCCCCATAACCACGCGCTTGCCGCTGTCGACATCCGCCCGACCGGAAAGCCAGACCGATTCACGCCGCGGCTTGATAAAAAAATAAACCGCCCCCGTAATCAGCAAAAGCCCCACAATAATCTCAATGAATATCCGGTCCTTCTTACTCATAAATACCCTTTCTCACTGTTCATCCGGCAATCAGCTCTCCGATTATCAGTTATCAATCATCGATTATCAATTGTATAATACCCCCGTGAACAAAAAACAAATAACAATCTTAACCGACCGCGTCGAGAAGGAATTTCTGCCGTTCGTCCGCAAGCCGAGCAGGTACATCGGCGGCGAAATAAACCAAATAAAAAAAAACCTCTCGAAATGCGATTTGACCGTCGCCCTGTGCTTTCCCGATGTCTACGAAGTAGCTATGAGCTATCAGGGTCTGGCAATTCTCTACCATATCATCAACAAAATGCAGGATGCCGCCGCAGAGAGGGTCTTCGCCCCTTGGATTGACGCCGAGAAGGTACTGCGCGATAAGCAAATACCTCTGTTCTCTCTCGAATCCAAAACGCCCTTAAAGGACTTCGATATCGTCGGCTTTAGCCTTACCAATGAGCTTTGTTACACCAATGTCCTAAATATGCTCGACCTCGGTGGCGTCGATATCCGCAGCGAAGCCCGCGGTGAAAACGACCCGTTGATAATTGCCGGCGGCTCAATGGCAAACTGCTGTGAGCCAATGGCCGACTTCATTGACCTGTTCGTACTCGGTGAGGCCGAAGATGCCGTAATCGAGCTGATACAATTGATAAAGGCTCAGAAAAAAACCGGCGCCACAAAAAAAGAAGTACTTTTGCTCGCCGCGAAACGATTTGACTGGCTCTACGTCCCCACCCTGTACAAATTTGACTCTGAAACAGCAAAGTCACCCCAACCGATTTCCCCTGATTTGCCAACACAACTCAAAAATGCCGTCGTCGAGGATTTCGAAAGCGCCCCTGTTCCACTCGCGCCGATAGTCCCCTTTACCCAAGCCATACACGAACGGGTCAGTGTCGAAATTATGCGGGGCTGTCCCGGCCGATGCAGATTCTGCCAGGCCAGTTTTTGCAGAAGGCCCGTTCGCTGCCGAAGTCTCGAGAAAATCACCGACATCGCAAAAACCTGCTACCACGCAACGGGTTTCGACACGGTTAGCCTGTTGAGTTTATCAACCGCAGATTATCCAAAACTCGAAGAATTGGTCACCCGGCTCCACGAATACTTCCGGGACAAACACGTCGGCCTGTCCCTGCCTAGCCTGAGGGTCGACCGACAGTTAAAGCTGATACCCCTGTTGGTAGTGCCGGTAAGAAAAAGCGGCCTGACAATCGCCGTCGAAGCAGCCGGCGAAAAACTAAGACAAATAATCAACAAGCCCCTCAAAGACGAGGATTTATTTGCCGCCGTTGAGGCCGCCTACAGGGCCGGCTGGCAAAAACTCAAACTATACTTTATGGTCGGTCTGCCCGGCGAAACACAGCAGGGCATAATGCAGATTGTGGATTTGTCGTCTCAACTGGCGCAGCTCCGTAAAAAAGTTGACGGCAGGACCGCCAAAATCAATATCACAATAAGCTGGTTCGTCCCCAAGCCCCACACCCCCTTCGCTTGGCTCGCCCAAAAACCGAAAGAATACTTCCAAAAGGCAAAACGCCTGATACTCGACGAGAAAAGAAAACTCCACGCAAAATCCCTCCGGTTCAAATTCCACGACATAAACCGAAGCGTCCTCGAATCGGCAGTCGGCCGCGGTGACAGACGACTATGCAGCGTCATCGAAGCTGCTTGGCAGGCCGGGGCAAAATTCGATTTGTGGGATGAATGTTTCGACTACGAAATCTGGAAAAAAGCCTTTAAGAAGTTCGGTATTAATACTGACGCCGCCGCACAAATTGAATTCGCCGCCGATGACACCCTGCCCTGGCAGCACCTCGGCGGGCCGCATAAAAAGTCCCTCCTTATTCATCTGGATAAAGCAATGGCAGAAACTAAATGCTAGTCCGCTGCCCCTCGCCTCACACCTCACGTCTTTTTCATCCCCGCCGGCAGCTCCATACCGCCGCGACCCTCCGCATCCCTGAAATCAACTATAATCTTTGTCGCGGCCTCCGGCTCATCCACAATCGTAAAGACCTCCCTGTCCTCCGCCGAGATATAATCGTGCTCCTTGAGCATCTTCTCATTCATCCACTCGAGAAGCCCCTGCCAGTACTCGCTGCCCATCAAAACCACAGGAAAATAAACCTGCTTCAAGGTTTGAATCAATACCAGTGCCTCCCAAAACTCGTCCATCGTCCCATACCCCCCGGGAAAGACGATAAAACCGTGCGCGTACTTCACGAACATCACTTTGCGACAGAAAAAGTACCTGAAGTGCAGTGACAGGTTCTGGTACTTGTTTGGTATCTGCTCCATCGGCAGCTCGATATTCAGCCCGATACTCTTACCGCCCGCTTCTGCCGCCCCTTTGTTCGCCGCCTCCATTATCCCGCCGCCCCCGCCGGTTATCACCGCGAATCCGGCCTTTACTATTTCCGAGGCCGTCTTCTCAGCAAGTTTATAGTATCGCTCCTTTGGCTTCGCCCGCGATGAACCGAAAAACGATACCGCCGGCCCTATAGTGGCAAGCTCATCGAATCCTTCCACAAACTCCGCCATAACCCTGAATATCCGCCACAGGTCCTTAACCGGTTTATCAATACTTTCCAGCATAGAAAAAAATCTCCTGCAAAACTAATTTCATCCTAAAGTCACCATAAATCCGGCCGGTTCGCCGAGGGACAATATCTCGAAATCTGACAGTTCTCACAATCCGGCTTGCGGGCCCTGCAAACGTTTCGCCCGTGAAGAATCAGCACATGGCTGAAAACCGTCCACTTCTTCTTAGGTATTATTTCGGCCAAATCAAATTCCAGCTTTACCGCATCATGGCTGTTCGCAGACAGCCCCAGCCGCCGGGAAAGCCGAATAACGTGCGTATCGCACATTATCGCCGGCTGACCGAACGCATTGCCCAATACACAATTTGCCGTCTTTCTGCCCACGCCCGGCAGCTTCACAAGCTCATCCATACTATCAGGAACCGCACCATCGTGTTGCTTCACTATCGCCTGGCACGCTCCTTTGATGCTAACTGCCTTATTCCTAAAAAATCCCGTGCTCCGTATATCGTTCTCAATCTCAGACAATTCTGCATTTGCCCACTCCTTCACTGACGGGTACTTCTTAAACAGGTCCGGCGTCACCATATTTACCCGCGCGTCCGTGCACTGCGCGCTCAGTATCGTCGCAATCAAAAGCTCCAGCGGATTGCCGAATCTAAGTGCCGTCGTCACCTTCGGATAAGCCTTGGCCAGTATCGGATAAATCTTCTTTACCCGCTCGGCCGCCTCTGCTTTCTCAACCTTTATCTTCGCTTTTCTCTTGGCCATGGCAACTACTTCGAAGCGAGCTTCTCCAACAATGCCTTCAGTTCACCGCCAAAAGACTTATCACGCCATCTCACCGGCTCAGTTTCACCCGGCGCAAAGTACATACTCACCGGCACCCCCGGCTCATTATAAACATTCTTCAGCGCCTCCGTCGCCGGATAATCCCTCGCCGTGGTATCCGCCTTGATTGCCAATACATCCTTCTCCTCGATTAAATTCGCTATATCCTCTCGCGAGTACACCAGCTTGTCAACCGTCTTGCAGCTCAGACACCAGTCAGCCGTGAATTTAATCAACACAGGCCTGTCCGTACTCAGGGCAGACTCTACCACGGAACCATCATAAGACTGCCAGTCAATAAGAACCTTCACCGGCCTTAACAATCCCCAGCCCGCAACAACAGCTAAGCTGACCGCTATAATTCGCACAAGCCATTTGCGCACGCCTTTAGTGTTGTAACTCACCCACCCGCCCCACATCCAGACACAAAACGATAGCACCACCGCAAAATACAATACAGATGTCCTTTTCTCCTGCGGCACCACCGTAATCAGCCACGCTGCAATCCCTAACAGAATAAATCCTACTGCCTGCTTAAATAGTTCCATCCACCGTCCGGGTTTGGGCAGCTTCTCAACCAAACCTGGAATTGACGTAAGTACCAAATATGGTACCCCCATACCGACCCCGATGAACATTATCGCAATCGTTGCTGGTAGCAGCGGCTGACCCTGCGCCCATGCAAAAGCCGCAGCCAAAATCCCAAAGCTGCACGGCGTACTCAGAATCGCCGCCAGAAACCCCATCCCGATTGTTCCGGCATACCCCTCGCCTGAACCGCTCTTGCCTGTTACCGACGCCGGCAAAGTTATTGTAAAAACATCGAACATAAAAAGCGCCAAAACCACTAACAAAAACGCCATCCCCGCCACAAATGCAGGATTGCGGAACTGGTCGCCCCACTGAAGGGCTCTCCCGTAAAGCACCTGCAAGACAATGTTCGCTCCTGCAAGAACAGCAAAAAACAGCAATATCCCAAAGCAAAAAGCAAGCCCCATAGCCACCGTCTTGCCCTTGCCTTTCTTTGCCTGCTCAACGAGTCGTAAAACCACAAGAGGTAGCACCGGCCAGACGCACGGCATAATATTCAAACTCAGACCCGCCAAAAACGCCAATCCAAGAGCAAACCACATCGGATAGCTCAACCTCTCATCTAAGAAGACCGGTCCACTAACCACGCCGGATTTGACCGCCTCCGGCACAGCAAATTTAGCCTCCCCCATAGCAGCATGAGGTGAAATTTTCATCTCTGTAGTCAATTGGCCAAAATCCGGCATACGGCACTGAACATCCGAGCATACTGCTCCTTCGATACCAATCGTCACACCGATAGGACTATCCGCGGCAGCGAGCTGACTCACACTAAACGGCAGAAATACCGTAAATTCCTCACTGAACACCTCAAGCTTCTTGCCTAAAGCCTTATCAAAATACAAATGCGGCTTGGGAAATATCGCCTCAGAAAAAATTATGTAATCTTTTTCCGCCGACGGCTTAAGCTTAAGATTCATACCGCCCGGCGCCGTCTCCGCAGATGCATAAAAGTGCCAGTCTTCTTTTGGCTCAAAATGAACCGCCAATGCGGATTTACTCCCCGGCCTGACTATCTCGTGCTGGCTCTCAACAGAGATAGTAACAACATCGCTCCTGACTACGCTGCCCGCCGCCTCAGCTAGACCGCCAGCAGCAAAAATCAAAACCAGCCATAAAATGACAACAGCTTTTTCCCGCATAGACACCTCTCATGGATGGATAAAGACAATATTTAGTTGGCTGACTGCTTTTTTTCCTGCTCCCGCTCTTGTCCCGGCTGCTCATCCTTGGCCTGCTCTGCAGCCAACAAATCGGAAACTGTAGGTTTGTCCAGCTCGCCGCCTTCCAGAATCAATTTCACGTCATCAGCGTCGAGCGTCTCATATTTCAGTAAGGCCTTTGCTATCTTCTCAAGCTTGTCCTTGTTCGCCTCTATCAATTTCTTCGCTTTTTTGTACGCCTCGTCGGTAATCTCTTTGACTTCCCCGTCGATTGCCTCGGCCGTCCTTTCCGAATATTCCTTCTCGCCCGGCAGCATGTACGTCATGTCTCTAAGCCCCCCGTCCGGCCCGTAGCTGATCGGACCAAGCTGTTCACTCATGCCCCACGTCAAAATCATCTGCCTCGCAATCTTCGTCGCCTGCTGAATATCATTCTGTGCCCCGCTCGATATGTCATCACAAAACAGCTCCTCTGCAATTCGCCCCCCGAAACACACCTGCAAAAGGGCCATACAATATCTCTTCATAAAAATCGTACGGTCTTTTTCCGGCAGTGCAAACGTCGCTCCGCCCATCGGACCACGAGGAATGATACTCACCTTGTGCAGCGGGTCCGCGTCTTCCAACAGAGATTGCACCAGCGTATGACCCGCCTCGTGATAGGCTGTAACCTCCCGCTCTTTTTCATCTATCACCCTGCTCTTTTTTGCCCTTCCCCACCGGACCTTGTCCCGCGCTTCCTCCAAATCCGCCATCTCAATGCAGTCTTTATTACCCATAGTTGCCGCCAGAGCGGCCTCATTGATAATAGCCGCCAAATCCGCCCCGCTGAACATAGGTGTCCCGCGCGCCAGTCTTTCCAGATTCGCGTTAGGCCCTAATTTTACCTTCTTTGCATGAACGTTCAAAATATCGACCCGACCTTTCAAATCGGGAAACGGCACGAAGATTTGTCTGTCGAATCTCCCCGGCCGCGTCAACGCATGGTCCAGAATATCACCCCTGTTCGTCGCCGCAATTACTATCACTTGGTCGTTGGTATCAAACCCGTCCATCTCAACCAAAATCGCATTCAGCGTCTGTTCCCGCTCGTCATGCCCACCGCCGATATAGCCGGCCCCGCGCTTGCGCCCGATAGCATCAACCTCATCAAGAAAGATAATACACGGCGAATTGTCCTTCGCCTGTTTGAATAGATCTCGCACACGTGATGCGCCCACACCGACAAACATCTCCACGAAATCGCTGCCCGATATACTCAGGAACGGAACATCCGCCTCGCCTGCTATCGCCTTAGCAAGCAGTGTCTTGCCACAGCCGGGCGGGCCAACAAGCAAAACGCCGCGGGGAATCCTGCCGCCCAAACGCTGAAATTTCCTCGGGTTCTTCAAAAACTCAATTATCTCCGCCAGTTCCTCCATCGCTTCCTCTACACCCGCCACGTCCTTGAATGTCACCTTCACCCGGTCCTTGCTGTGCACCTTATGCCTGCTTCGACCGAACGACATAAGCATGCCCCCCGCCCCGCCGCGAAGGTTACGCGCAAACATAAAATAGAATATCCCCACTAACAGAATTATCGGAAGTATCATCCCGACCAGATTATAAAGCCACGTACGCGGAGGCTCACTGTCGCTTCTGATATCGTTGTCCTTCAATAGCTGCCCGAGCCACTCGCCGTGCACTTCCGGTTTGTAATAAACCACGAAAGAAATTTTGCCCTTGCCGCCCCTGCTGCCAATGCCACGCTCGTTGAATTTACCTATTATCTCCGTGTCCTTTACAGTAACACCCTCTACGTGATTGTTCTCGACATGATTGATAAACTCGTCCCATCTAATCTCCTCAACGGTCTGCATCTGTCGCAGCATCATAAACACCGACATCAGCACCACGAGAATCATCAACCACGTTAAAGGTCCCGTCCTGTAACTCCGCAGCGGCACCTTCTTGCTGCCTTTGTCCTTTGGGCTCCGACGCGCCTGAGACACTTTCTTTTTCCGATTGTCGCTCATATCCTGCATCCCGCGGTTCGTGATTCAATCAACGCCAGGTAAATTTGTGATTTTACCATTCTTCTTCCATCAATTCTACGATTCTTTGTGCTAACTTGTTTGCCGCAAGCGCCGATGCATAGTCAAACCCCTGATTCTGCCACTCTGAATAGCTCGCTGAGGCACTCACCTGCTCGTTGTCTACCAGTAGCTCTCCGGTCTTAAGATTCTTCCAGTTCACCACGGCCTGCACAGCCACCTCCTTCTCAAGACCCCGCCCCAAACGCCGTTCCGTGCTCAAAACCATTTCACCAACGCGCATTATTTGTCCGCTCAGCACACTGTCGGCTCGGTCCCTGCTCGAAATCACCTTATATGGGGTCTCCGCCTCGATACGCTTCGCCACCGCGTCGGTCAGTTCGTATTCCACCCCCCGCCGAAAGCTTCGACTCTCGAACATCTCCACGTAAACACTGCCGACCTTATCCGGAAACAGCGACTCGTTCGAGTACCTGCCCGTCTCCGCACACCCGCATACAAAAAGGCCGCAAACAATCGAACCGATCAAAATCCCAACAGCCTCCTGCCCCCAAATCTCTAATCTCTTCTTCATTTCTTTATCTCTTCCTCGCCCAGGTTACCGCTCATTCTTTCCTTTGCCATCTTGGCCGCTGTGCTCTCCGGCCAATCATCCAGAACCATCTGATAATAAAGATTGGCCGCCTGCTTGTTCCCCGCCTGCTGATAATGCTCGCCAATGCTAAACTGTTTATACGCTAATTGCTCGTCTATCTGTTCAAGCCTCCCGTCGATATCCATATCTTCCGCGTCTCGCGGGTATCGCATCTTGAATCGTTCATAATAGCTCTTCGCGCTGATTAAATGCGTCGAATCATACCTCGGCCCCCTGTAGGCGGCGTGCTTGCACCGCGCCATACTGAGTAGCGCATCCTTGCCGATTTTCCCCGTCGGCCATCGCGATGATATCTCCGCCCACCTCTCGTATGCCTCGACAAACTTTTCCCTCCTCTCATAACTCTCCGCTACCGCCAAAGCCGCCTTCATCGCCATTGGTGAATCGCCCGCCCTCTCGACAATCTTGTCCATGATCCTCTCGCCCTCAGCGTACCCCCTCATCTTGAATACAACAAGCACCGCTCGCTTCTGCCCCCCCAAATAAGCCGTAGCTATCGCAAACTGCCTGTCCAAAACTCCCTCATAGAGTTCACTCTGCGGATATGCACTCAAAAACTTCTCATACGCCCTGCCCGCCTTCGTGAATTTCCCCTCGCAATACAGCACCTCCGCCGCTAAAAACGCGTCCAAATCAGGCCCCGCAATCTCCGGAAAGTCCTCCTTAAGCTGCCCTATCGCCTCCCCGACGGCCTTGGTCTCGCCCATATTGACCTGCCTCTTTATCTCGGCCACCGCCAGCACGTACTTGTCCTCCGCCGATACCGCCTTCCACTGCTCATCTCGCCCAAGACGCCACGTCTCCGCCGAGAACCCCCACCGAGCCGATAACAGCACTATGAACGCCGTCGCAACTATAATTCCCTTTTTGTATTTGCACATAACCCTGTTCCAGCTTTATCGACCATTTACCAGCTGTCAATAATAATCCATCGACAATCAATAATCAATCAAAAACGCACATTTGCAAATCACGCCTAAATACCCTCAAAAAACCCGCAAAAAAACCTTGCGTTTCAACCCCGTTTGTGGTAAAATTACCGCAAAATTGTTAAAAAATCGCCCAAACAATGCAAACGAGCGGAAAAATGCCAAAACTAATAATCCCAGCCCTCATCCTGCTCCTGGCCGCCACGCCCCTCGCATACTCCAGAACAATCAACGTCCGCCCCGATGGAACCGGCGATTACCCCACCATCCAGGCCGCCATCGACGCCTCTGTCAACGGCGATGAAATCATCTGCGCCGATGGCACCTACACCGGCGCCGGCAATCGAGACATCGACTTCCTCGGAAAAGCCATAACCGTCCGCTCCAAATCCGGCCCGGAAAACTGCATCATCGACTGCAATGGCACAGAAGACGACCCCCACCGCGGCTTCTATTTTCATAATGGTGAAAACTCAAACTCACGCTTGGATGGCATTACAATCACAAATGGTTACAGCCCGACCGGCGGGGCAATCCTGTGCCTCGATAGCAGCCCAACAATTACCAAATGCATGTTTAAAGGCAATTTGGCTCACTATATAGGCCCACCGCCGGAAGCTGAAAGTAAGGGGGGAGCAATTTACGCTCAGGATAGCAACTTGTTAATCCTCGACTGCGTATTCACCGCCAACTGGGCCGAGAGGGGTGGCGCATTCAGTTGCAACACCGCCAGCCCGACCATTGTAAACTGCACATTCAAGGACAATTCTGGAGTGCGCTGGGGCGGTGCCATATACTCTAGACACGGCAATCCCACTATAACCAACTGCACTATCGTGAGAAACTCTGCACGCGACTCCGGCGGTGCAATCGCTGCTCACGGCTCTGAGCTCACAATCACTAACTGCATTGTAGCAAGCAATTCGACCGCTGCCAACGCCGGCGGATTCTACATTGTACATTCTAGCGCAATAGTCTCTAACTGTACTGTCAGCGGTAACCAGACCCGCTTGGGCGGCGGTATCTATTGCTTTGGAGGTACCTCGACAATTGCCAATTGTACTATAGTCGGGAACAAAGCCGAGAAAGCTGCCGGTGGAATCCGCTGCCGATACTACGCTGACGTTACGACTACCAATTGCATTATCTGGGATAACTCCCCGGACCAGATCTTCGCCCCCCCCGACTGTAATCTACTGGTCACCTATAGTAACCCTCAGAGTGGCTGGAGCGGAGAGGGCAACATCGACGCTGACCCGTGTTTCGTTGAGCCGGGGTATTGGGATGTAAATGGAGTTTGGGTTGAGGGCGATTATCGGCTATTACCGACTTCACCCTGCATCGACGCCGGTGACCCCAACTACAACCCAGAACCAAACGAAACCGACCTCGATGGCCATCCTCGCGTCAGCGGGCATGCGGTTGATATGGGAGCCCACGAGTTTTGGCCGCCCATAGAAGCTTATATGAAACTTACGACGCGGATTCTGAATTGCGCCGGCAGGGCTAAATTCGTCAAGGCCCACATCACGCTGCCGGAAAAAATTTTCGCGGAAGATATAGACGTTAACACCCCGGCCGTGGCCGAGCCGCCGGGCGTGGAATCCGAATATATAAAAATTGTCGGCGGCGACACCGGCCCAGTAAAACTCGAAATCGCCTTCGACCGCCAAGCCTTCTGCGAAACCCTCACCGAACCCGGCCAAGTCGAAATAACCATAACCGGCTTCCTCACCACCGGCCAATACTTCTACGCCACCGACGCCATCAGAATAAAACCCAAGCGCCGACAGATTATCCCAAAATTGTTAAAAAGCGAATTGAATAAACCACACAGGGGTAAGTCACTCTAAACGTGGCGGAAAGTCACCCCCACTCTATGATACGTACTCGTCCCTCGCCTCCGCGATGAACCTGAGCATCTGGTCCGCCTGGCTCTGGACCTCAGGGTCAAAGTTCGTCACCCTCGCGTTCCACTTGCGATACTCCTCCGTCAGCCGCCCCCGCGTCTCCTCTTCGCTCATATCCGATCTGACCCCGAGTATCGCCTCCGCATCCTCAACCTCGTGCATACCCACCGGCAGGATTTTTCCCATCATCGTCCGGAACCGCTCCCCGTCAAGTTCCAGCCAGTCCGCAATATCTCTCAAAAGTGCCACTTCCTCCGTAGCCGCAACACCGTTCGCCCGCGCCACCCACATGCAGAACTCCAGAATATCGTAACGCTCCGCGACAGGAGCTATCTCGACGATTTCCCTGCAGATTTTATATGGGTTGATTTGATTGCCCTTGCGGAAAAACTTAATGGTCTTATCCAGCGCCTTTTTGAATTTACGCCGGGCCTTCTCCGGTGCCCCCGATAAATCGATGTTTGCCCCCGCCCACTCCCTTATCAGCGCAACTTCGGCGTCATGTACTTTTTTGTCCGCCGCGCTGACGGCGAATCCGAGTGCCACCGCCAGCGTCTTCGCACGCTGGACATTATCCTGCAAATCCAGATACCCTCGCGCAAAATTTTCATAAGTAAAATAACACCTCGCGCAGTCAAGCTGCCCGCCGGTTTCCGCAGATATCATCACCACGATAAATTGTAACTTCCTGTCACCCTTACGCGCAAACTCCAGCCACTCAACAGGTATCTGCGCAACGCTTATCCAGTCCGACCACGTGCTGTCTGCGGTGGGAAGCTTGCCCAATTCCGCCGTATAGCAGAAGACCGATGACTCTTCTATCTGCTGCCTTTGGACCCGCGCCCGGACCTCCCCCGCCTTACCGGCTCCATCCGTAACGTCTTTGATAAATACCCGAACTGCTGTATTGTGCATGTCGCTGGGCGCATGAATTGAACCGCAAATCTCCACCCCGAACGCATCGGAAAGCCAGTTGCCCGCCTTGTGTCTTGTCAGGTGGACCCGGCAGTTAAGAACGCTTAAATCAGGTGGGGCCATCAGCGAACCGGTCTCGTCCGCTTCATGGGAAAACCGAAAGAAAATACCCCTCACGAAACCCGCAACCTCGGCCACCCCGGGCGATTTCAAAATTTGCTCCAGAAGTGCGCCCATTTAAGTCCCCGCAGCTGGCCTTACTCAACCTTGACTGCCTCCATTTTCTGGGCTATCTCCTTCACCTCACCCCGTGACATCTCGCCGTCCTTGCCAAGACAGAAATCAACTTCGAGAACCCTGCCGGACTCGACGTCCTCGAACTTGCAGTGCATTCTTTGATTTACATCATAACTATACGTAACCTTGACGGGACACTTCGCCGGGCGGCCCTCAGGAAGCTTAAACCTGTGCGTCGCTATCTTGTTCACGTACTCAACCGCCGTGTCCTCACCCTGCGTCACCGTCACCTCAAGCTCCGTCTGACCTTCGCTCATCGTATAGAACATCTGCGTCGCCTTGCACGGAAGCGGCGTGTTCTTCTTCAGGATAATGCGATTCTCAACCACCCGTCTGCCCGTCTCCTTATCCAAAGGAGCGCAAATAGTCCCGTAGCTGTGATTGCAGACATCCGTCAGGTTTATATCCTGCAGCCCGCCTATGATTCCTGCCGGCACCGCTTCCGGGTGCTCTCGCATCATCGTCAGTCCCGCGTGCAAGGCAGCGCCAAGACCTACGCATTCATCCACATTAACCGTCGCCTCTGGCTCAGACCCGAACTTCTTTTTCAGTCCCTCTCGCACCAGCGGAATACGAGTGCTCCCCCCCACCAAAAGCACCGTATCGATTTCGGAAGGTTTTACTCCGGCCTCTTCAAGGGCCACATCCAGCAGAATATCCGTACGGGATACCAGCGCCGAAATCGCCTTTTCAAACCTCTCGCGGGTAATCTCAACCTTTACATTACCCGCCGGCCCGTACAGCATCTTCTTCGCAGACTGCCGCCTCGACAAAGTCTTCTTAATGTCCTCCGCTTCGTCCTCGTACTTTGCCCTGTCCTCATCCGAATTTATCAGCTCCGCATCGAACTTCTCCCTGTAGCTCTGCTCTAACATCTTCAATATCTCATTGTCGAAGTCGATACCACCCAGCGCGTGGTCTCCCTGCGAACAGACTATATCCATCTGATGGCCATTGACGTCCAGTATGGTCACATCAAACGTCCCTCCGCCGAGGTCATACACCAGCACCTTCCCCGAAACCTCTCGCCCGGCGGCATAATACAGAGCGGCCGCCACAGGCTCATTCACTATACCAATTACATTCAGACCCGCCATGCTCCCTGCGTCCATCGTCGCCTTCCTGCGGACCTCGTCAAAGTGCGCAGGAACGCTAATCACCACATCGCGGACTTCACCAAGCTCGGCTGAGCTGTCCTGCTGCAGCTTCTTCAGTATCAGGGCCGACAATTCCGCAGCAGTCCAGTCCTTGCCGTCGATATTCTTATGGTACTTGGCATCTCCCATATGCCGCTTTATCCACCGAACCGACCTCTCTGGATTCAGATGCCGTGAATTAACCGCCTCAATACCCACCCGGATTATCTCGCGGTCTTCCTCATCGAAGAAAATCGCAGAAGGCGTAAGCCTCTCGCCATCGGCATTCGGCACTACCTCCGGCTTGCCGATAGCATTTAGAATCGATAACGCCGAGAAAGTCGTTCCGAGGTCTATACCTGCTATATTTGCCGTCTTAGCCTCCTTCTTGGCCCCTTTGGTTTTCTTGTCAGTCGCTTTACTCTTCTTCTTCGCCATTTCACGTCCTTTGTTTCACGCAGTACGGCACACCCCAGAATGCTCTCCCGAATATAATAGTCCTAACCAAACAGCTTCACTTGGGCAGTGCGCACTACTTTGATATTCTCTTCATCGATAACATATCTGTAGCCCGGCCGGAGGACCTCCGCGATCTTACCTGACATCTTTGACTTGTCGGACACCTCCCTCTCTTTAACAGCCTCCGCCCATTTCTCCTGCCCGCGATATTCGCTGTTGAGCTCCGGCTCAAATCGCTCTAAGCCGCTTGACTCAAGAGCAAATATCAGCTCGTCTCGTACTTCCTCTAACTGCGAAGTCTCAGCTCCCTCATCCCCCAACCGAGCTATACGTTCTTCAACACCGTCAATACACCGGATAACACGCACGCAAAAGTTCCTGATAATATTCCAGTCATATCCATTCTGCAGCTTCTCAACCCTGTCCTGCTGCGAAGCTGCGTAATCCCGAATCGCCGCTATCTGCTCCGTCAGTTCCGAAAGACCGTTCTGCAATGGCCCCGAATTCTCAAGCGCCTTCTGTTGAACGCTCTCAGTCATCTGCTTGAATTCCTTCATTTGCTTTTCCAGATTCTCAGTCTGCGTCTTCAGCGAGTCTTCCAGCCTCGCACGCTCCTGCCGTAAATCCGCCAGGTTGGGCCCGCGTTCAAGCACCCCAACCCCCGCATTACTTTTATCAGGCTTTCCCATCACGGTCTTCAAAGGCGCGCCCGCGTCAAAGAAAGATGCATCCCCCTTGAGCAGCATGGCAATCTTCCGCCCTCCCGGAGCCTTTTCACCTCCGCCGGAGCCCCCCGCACCTCCTCGGACACGCGATTGCTCTCCTCCGCCGCTGCTATTTCGCGCACTGGCAACCAGCTCTCGCTGCTCGTCAAAATCTAACTCCTCTAACAAACTCTCTTCCTCTGCCGCTTCGCTCCCTGATTTACCGCGGGCCCTTCTTCGCCTTCTGAGAAAATCGCCGACAAACTCCTTCACAACAAAACAAACTACAATTACCCGCTGCACCACCGCCACCAACACGACACACACCAAAACCGCTCCCCCGGCCAGCATACATACAATAGACAGCGTAAGAAACAGCTCTCGTGTCTCTTTTCTTCCTTTGTACTTCTCCACTTCCTGCCGCCAGTTCGCACCATAAAGCATGTCAGCAAACGGATGAACGTCCCCTTCTCCCGTCGCCAGCCTGTCAAGGTCGGCCTTCAGTCGCTCTCGCTGTTCCTGACGTAGTTGGGCCCCCGGTTTCGTCTTTCCGGATTCGTCCATTCCCCACGGCAGCGCAGGCCGCTTGCTCGGGTCCATTTGCAGCCACTCGCCATATTGAATCAGAAATTCCTGGGTCTCTACGGCGTGCTTCCGCTTATACTTGGCTGCTTGATGCAGTTCCGCTTTCTTAGCCGCCAGCCCCCATACAAGCGTACCGCTGCCGATCACCAATAGAACCAGGCCAAAAATTGCAGATTTTCTACGCATATCCTAAAATCTCAAATACTTGTCCTCCGGCAAAAAATCCGGACGGACCCATTCCCTGACTCACCAAATAAAATATAAATAATAATTCCACCCTATCAAACCAACACAATTACCACGTCCGCTAACGCTCATACGTCCCATAAAACGCCGCCTCTGACAATATTCATTTTTTTACCGGTCCTTGACAGCCTGTGTCCTAACTGATAAATTCCCACGTCGCGGCTTTCGCTGCCCCTAATACCGGTCAAAAACTCTTGTAAGGAGCTCAAACAGTGGACTACAAACAATTTATCGACCAACAAATCGACCATATTAAGCAAACAGTCGGCCCCGAAAAGGCCATCAACGCCCTCAGCGGCGGCGTCGACAGTTCCACCGTCACGGTCCTCGCACACCGCGCCCTCGGCGACCGGCTCAAAACCGTCTTTGTCGATAGTGCCCTGATGCGCAAAGACGAGCCCCAGCGCGTCGTTAAGCTCTTCGCCGGCATGGGCATTCCTGTGGAACTGGTGGACGCCCGGGAGGAATTTCTTTCAGCGCTGGCCGGCCTCACCGATCCGGAGGAAAAACGCAACGCCGTAACCGACACTTTCTATTCAAAGGTCTTCGCCCGCCTCGTTAAGGAATCAGGAGCAAAATTCCTCCTCCACGGCACAATACTCACCGACATCGAAGAGACCGTCGCCGGAATAAAACGCCAGCACAACATCCTCGCACAGCTCGGCATCGACCCCGAACAATCTTACGGCTATTCCGTAATTGAGCCCCTAAAGACCCTCCGCAAAGATGGCGTCCGCGAGGTCGCCAAACTCCTCGACATGCCCGCCGAAATCACAAACCGAATCCCCTTCCCCGGCCCGGCCCTCGCAACTCGTATCGTCGGCGAAGTAACATCAGAAAGACTCGATACCGTCCGCGAAGCCACCGCCATCGTCGAAGAGGAGCTCGGCGACAGCGGCGCCTTCCAGTATATGGCCGTACTGCTTAGCGACCGCGCAACCGGAATCCGCAAAAACAAGCGCGAGTTCGGACAGATTATTGTCGTCCGCTGCATCGAGAGCACCGACGCCCGAACCGCAACCGTTACCCCTCTGCCGCACGACAAGCTAAACCGCATCTCCGAAAGAATCACCCAGATACCCGGCGTAAACCGATGCCTCTACGACCTGACACCAAAGCCCCCTGCCACTATCGAATACATCTAACATCCCATCGAGAAAATAAAAATGGCTTCGACGGCAATAGTCGCAGCCCTTTTACTTTACAATCTGCTTATCCCATTCAGCGCCGTTACGCTCCGCGCCTGTTATGACGGTCAGTACATCACCTCGACGTACGCCTCGGCGGTAAGCGGCTCCTCGCCGCCCTGTTCCGTAGCAACCTTCACCGGACTGCCGTAAGCATCAAACGCCTCGAAATCCCAGTGGTATTGTCCGGTGTCTGCTTCGTACGGGACATCGAAAGCGCTCGACCTAACACCATCCCGACCGTCGCGTAAAGCGACATTACCGAAAACGCCTTCTTCATTTGTCTTACCTCCAATTCTAAATAAGCACCTGCTAATCCTTAACCTCTATACAATACCACACACACCACAAAAACTCAAATCCTATCCTTCCCCACAATCTGAAATTTGAGATGTGTAATTTGAAATTAACGCAGCGGGCACGGACTGCTTACCGAGTTCTGCCCGAGTATCCCCCGCCATACCGCGTTCGCAATCGACCTGTCCGCCACGTTCACAACACCATCGCAGTTCACATCACAGTCCCGCAGCATATAAGGCCCGGCCGAACCCGTCCGCCAGAATGCATTCGCTATAGAGCGGTCCGCGACATTCACCACCCCGTCATTATTAGTATCACCTAAAAGTGCTATCCCGAATTCCGCCTCCGCCTGACCCGTATTGCCGTAATCATCTCCTGTTATGGTTACCCTGACCGTAAATGTTTGCCCCGAGTCGGACAAACCTCCTGGCTCATCACAGCCCCGCGCTGCAAAAGTCCAGTACGCATCCCCGGCCCCGCCACCATCCACCGTCGTGGGCGCCAAGCTGACATCCCCCGGCAGTACAATCTCCCACCCATAGCTGTAGCTGCTGTTACTCCACGGGTCATCCGTGACCGAAACACCCGCCGTCAAATCAGAGTTACTCTGTCCCGGAAGACTCTGATATATCCACATCTCATCCATATCAACTTCGACCTCAATGATGGCAGTCGAACCATACTCGTACGCGCCCATATCCACAATAATAGTGTCGTTATAATCGCCATCCACGAACCTCGCCTGCCCGTCAAGGTCCCACGGTATAGGCTCGGTGGTGTTGCCGTCATTATCAAGGTCGGGACTATCAGCCGGCACGGCCGCGTTAGCCCCTGCATCGATACACGCCGAACCCGCCGACAGCCGCAAATTGTCGTCTTCGGTCCCGACAATATCATCTGCCCCGTCAGCATCCACAAACAGCGGGTCGTCCCCATGGTTGCCCGCGCCGCCAAATGCACCCGTCCAGCCCTCAACGCAAGTGTAGTGTATCGTCGTACTGCTGAGAGGGTCATCGTAAATCTGGTTTGTTTCGACCAGCCAGCCGCCGGCCGTATTATCCCACAGTATGCAGTTGGTCAGCGCCGGGCTGGCGGCCCCCTTGGTGAAGATACCGCCGCCATTATCTCCTGCTGCCGAGTTTCCGCTGAAAGTGCAGTTCGTCAATGTCGGGCTGGCCTGCCAGTTGTACATCCCGCCGCCCTCACTTGCGGAGTTACCGATGAACAAGCAGTTGGTCACCTCAGGGTCGCTGCCCATCATGTTGATCATCCCACCGCCTTTCTGGACTGCCGAGTTTCCGATGAACGTGCAGTTGGTCACCGTCGGGCTTTCGAAGTGGTTCCACATCCCGCCACCGCTGGACTCCGGTGCCGAGTTACCGATGAACGTGCAGCCCGTCACAGTGGTGGTGGAGTAGCTGTTGAGCATCCCGCCGCCATTGTAGCCCACGTTCCCGATGAACGTGCAGTTCGTCACGGTCCCAGCGGCGTAGCTGTTGAGCATCCCGCTGTAATTGTTGCCGATGAACGTGCAGTTGGTCACCGTGGGGCTGCCGTAGCTGGTCCACATCCCGGCGCCATTGTTGCCGATGAACGTGCAGTTGGTCACAGTCGGACTGCTCGGCTCCACCCCGCCGCCGATGTCCGCGTTGAACATCCCGGTGCCACCGTTGTCGATGAACGTGCAGTTGGTCACCGTCGGGTTACTTTTATGCAGGTTGCACATCCCCCCGGTGTTGTAGCCCGAGTTGCCGACGAAGTTGCAGTTGGCCACCGTTGGGCTGCCAGAGAAGTTGTACATCCCGCCGCCGTGGAGGTCTGCATTTCCACCAGTAATCGTGAACCCGTCAAGGATAGCGTTGGGCTCGGTCTCGCTGCCGGTAACAACGTGGTAGCCGTTATCGGCCAACACCTCCCTGGTTATCGTAATTATTCCCGTGCCCGTAGAAGTGCCATTGCCGCCGACCCGGATTAGATAATCGGCGCCCTCAATCACAACGAACGAGACCTCCGACTGTGCCCCACAGAAGTCATCGTTACAGGCTAACAGAAACATAGGCG
This sequence comes from Planctomycetota bacterium, assembly GCA_020350405.1. Lineage (GTDB taxonomy): Bacteria > Planctomycetota > Phycisphaerae > Sedimentisphaerales > Anaerobacaceae. Next base: position 1,766,321 of record CP070715.1, on the reverse strand, counting down.
GGCATGACGCGCTTGCGTAAACCGAAAGATGCGTATTGTAATCGCTGCCGCACAAGCTGACCTTCAGATTTCCCGTAAAATCCGCAGTGTAAACATACCAGATGTCCTGGTTTGTTGCACAGTCACTCGGGCCATCGGTCGTCGAGCCGATGGTACTAAAGGCAGTTTCACCCCTGTTGATGGGACCGGCTTCGGTGCAATTTTCGCCGGGCGAACCCCCACCTGGGCCGCCCGTGGTTGCGTCATCGCCGGCCAAGTCCCCGCTGAGGATGGTCTCGTAAAGGTTTGGGTCTCTGTCTTCCCATATGCCTCCACCGCCTGCAAACCCGCCGTAAATGGCCACGCCGTTAATCAGTTGGAATGTGGCGGTTCGGTCGCCGCTGCCGTCGGGCTGCGCTGAGTTACTATCAGGTGTGTAGATGCCGGCAGCCACCCATATCTCCACCGGCACACCAAGTGAATTGGCCTCTGCCAGAGCATCCTGCAGGTAATTATATGCATTGCCCCAGCTGGAACCATCATTTGCGCCATCGGCATCTGCGTCAACATAGATTATTTCCGCCTGACACGGATTGACCAGTAACACACACACCAAAACCACCCCAAAAACCACCTTTACCACGCCCGTTCTTGGATTTCTTTTCGTATCCATATCAACCTCCGTTTCTCGGCCTTATCGCCGCCAGACAAAATACGAATACCGCTTTTCCGTGGGGGAATGGGTGTAACTCGATGATACGCCTTTTCTCAATTCCTCCTTAAACCAATCACCAGTATATCTTCTTGACTGAATATGTCAACAAAAAACCTCCCCACGAATGTTGTCGTCGATCCCGAATTTCAGCCCCCCAGTTACCGGCTGCAACCGCCCATTTTCAATCAAATCCGCAGGCGTTTTGCCCGCTCTCGCCGATTTATCGAAAAAATTTTTACTCCTTATCTCCCAGACACTTACCAACTATTTCCCTTCCTCCCCTCCGCTAAATTTCAATCAAATGCGCAAGTTCACCTGATTAGGGAAGCGTGTTTCTTGTCCGCCGAAGCCTTGGCGAAGGCGGATTTCAACCCCCGCTCAATAAAACTAAATACCAAATACTAAATACTAATCATGGCTGCCCAACCACAATTTTGCCTTTTTCCTTTTAACTTTTTACTTTCCAAACTGATCAATCAGTTTGAGTCAATTATGCAAAACAAACCCAATTTTCCCGGGCGCTCAAATGAACGTAACTTCCTTTGTAACAAATGATTATGAAAACAAACGACTTTGCAGATGTGGCCAAAACAAACCCAATCAAACCCAATACAAACCCAATTTTCCCGGACACCCAAATGAACGCAACCTCCAGTCTAACAAAGCCTTATGAAATTGCTCCTCTCCGCGGACGCAAAAAAACAAACCCAATCAAACCCAGTTTTACTTTCGCCCCGGCGCCACCCCCTTTTTCCTTTTTACTTTTAACTTCTTACTTCCGCGACGGCGGCCACCCCACCCCTCACAAGTTATTGATGCCTAATGGCTTGCGCCAATTTATCCCGGCTCGTATCTATCCACTCCGCCTTCCGCTGAATCATCCTCAAAAACTCCAACCCGCTTAAATGACCAAAAAACCCCGTCGCCGCCACCGGCAGTATCGCCTCCGCTATCATCGTCTCTATCATTAAATCAAAAAGCGAATCAAACCTATCTCCTTGTAAATCAATGACTTGCCGATACCCATCCAAAAACTGAACAAGCTTCGCCTGGTCAAGATAATCCGGCCAATCTGCAGGATTGGGACGGTCGCCAACTATCGAAAACTGAAGCATTCCATTCGCCAAATCCGTCACCCTCGCTGCCACCTTTACTGAGTCAAAATCAAGCACCGCCGTAAGTTTACCCTCATTAAAAAGCATATTTCCCGGGTGCCAGTCCCCATGCACTATCTGCTGAGGCCAGGAATCGAAGCCAAGCTCGCTAACGCGAACGCTCGATGCGTTATAAAGAACCATCAACGCCTCTGCCGTCTGCTGTAGTTTCTTGGCCGGTGTGACACCCTTTTGCGTACCCGTTGTTCTGAGGTGCCTGCGAACAATGTTTGAATCGTGGAAACTACCCTTCGGTAGGTTGCTTTGGTTAGCAAAATCAGTTAAATGCTGGTGAAACCTGGCCAGTTGCCTGCCTGTATCGATAGTGGCTTCAGCTGAGCCGTCGTACCGATAGCCGGTAACAAACTGGAAAAGCTCGTAAATGTGATGGTTTAGCTGCAGTACCGTATCATTCTGGTCGCGGGTAGCAACGAGGTTGGTAACGGGAAAATCCTTACTTGCCAGGTGCGTCTGGACGGCGTGTGCAAAGTTGACGCGGTACAGGTCGTCTTTTCCCTTCGGCCGGCGCTTCAAAAGGAACTTGCCCTGCTCGGAAATAATGACCATTTTTGGCGCGCGCTTACTGCCCGCTGTGAGGTGTTTTACATGATGAATTACTCCGACGCTGTAATGACTGAGGACCTGGGCCAGCTCCTCTGATGAAAAATGTGCGCCGCCTCTGGGCATAAATCTTTGCTCCAAAAGGTGATAATTTCGGGAAAATAACAGCCGTCGCGTAATAATTACGGCTCAGGCCAGATTAGTCAATGAAAATATGAGCAAATGTTCTTATAGAAATGTTTTTAATTTGACATGCGCCGGTAGACGCGCGGCAGTACAATCCATCGACGGCTAAGACAAAAGGTAGATGATGACCAGAACCAATATTGCCGACAGCGCGCCCAAGATGAAGACTGCGATGCGGTAATTCGTAACGGCATCTTCCTTGTAGTCGTGCCCCTCATCCTCTAAAGCGGCTCCGGCTTCCAATTGCTCCAGCATAGAAACGTCGAACCTTTTGTGGGCCCTTATGGGCGGCTGACCATTGCGAACGGTTATCAGGTCTTCAAGCAGTTCCTGGACGCTGTTGTAGCGGTCTTCTTTGTTCTTGGCCATCATAACCTCAATGACTTCGGAAACCCCTGCGCTGAGGGCAGTGTTAATATGGTCCGGTGGGATAAGCTCTTCTTTTAGATGCTTTCTCATGACATCGGAGGGGTCATCGGCCATAAAGGGCACCCGCCCGGTGACCATGTGGTAGAAGGTGGCACCCAAGCCGTAGATGTCGGCCCTTTCGTCGATGTCGATTTTGCCTCGTATTTGCTCTGGCGCGATGTAATAGGGTGTACCGTAGGCCTTGCCTGCCTCGGTCTTGGCCGCCTCGATGTCGGTAGTTTCGCGGGCCAGACCCATATCGGCGAGTTTTACGACGCCGGCTGTGTTTATCATAATGTTCTTGGGCTTTACGTCGCGGTGGATAAGTCCGACGGAATGGGCGTGAAGGAGCGCACGAGCAACCTGAATGACTATATCGAGGGCCTCCTCCTCGCCGAAGACCTTACCTTCCGAGAGGTCATCGTACAAAGTCTTTCCTTCGACATATTCCATGACGAAATAGTGATAGCCGCCTGCCTCACCGACGTCAAAGGCCTGGACGATATTATTGTGGTTTAGCTTTGCGGCGGCCTGGCCTTCCTTGTAAAAGCGTTCTACGTATTCGGGATTTTCGGTGAAACGCTTTGGCAGGACTTTTATTGCGACGGTGCGGTTGAGACTCAACTGCTTTGCCCTATACACGATGGCCATGGCGCCAGCACCAAGCTTACCGAGTATTTTGTAGCCTGGGATCTGGTGGGCGGCGGCCTTTGTTTCCTTAATGCTCTTTTTTAGCCTTTCGGCCTGCGAGGTGGTGAGGTAGCCGAGGTCAATCATAAGGTCTTTGAGCATTACAGGGGTTTCTTTGCGGCGGGATTCGAGCTCCTCAATTGAGCGGCCCAGCTCTGCGTCCGTGCAGAGGCCGAACTCTACGGCCATTTTGCCGAATACCGTGTCGTAACTTGTTTCGTCTTTTGGCATTAGCGTTCTCGCCGGGTCTGCGGACACGACCTGCTGGACGGCCGGTCCGCCGTCTGCTACGCGTCCACAGGGATAATACTCAAAAACGGCTATTATGTTTCAAATAAAAGGGTTGTCAAAGAAAATTTGGCCGCATATGGTGGTAAAATCGGTTTTTTTCGGGCGTTGGTTTAGCGGTTTTTGGGGCGGTTTTTTGCGAAAACCTGCGGAAGTTTTCACACGAAGCGCGCAAGTTTTTGAAAAAGCGTGTTACAAACGAGTGAGAACGTTTGAAAACATTCAAAAAGTGCGCGTAAACTGACAAAAAAACGCGCTTTGTGAACAAATTTTTTGACACCTCCCGCGCGAATTTTCGGTTTGGCTCCGCTCGCGGGGGGGCGTTTGGTGTGGGCCGGTGTGTGGGGCCGACGGAGCAGGCGTGAGTCGTCTGCGGGTTGCTTCGCGAATTTCTTACAGATTGCAAATCTCAGATTGTGAGTGCGGAGGTGTATTTGAGGGGGGCGGCGTTTGAGACTGGGTTTGATTGGGTTTGATTTTTTCGGGTCCGCGGAGACGAGCATTTTGATAATGCTTTGTTAGACGGGAGGTTACGTTCATTTGGGCGTCGTGGAAAATTGGGTTTGTATTGGGTTTGAATTGGCTTTGATTGGGTTTGTTTTGGCCAAGTGTCCATTGTTAATTTTTTGTTGTAATTTGTTGTTTTTATTGAGGTTATGAATCGGCCGGAGGCGGAAAAAATTGGGTT
>CP070715.1:1729189-1761552 GCA_020350405.1 Planctomycetota bacterium | reverse complement strand
TGACCTCGCCTTCGGGCGGCGGTGGCGGCGCCTGCTCGGCCTGGCCGGTAGCGCCTGACGCGGCCTGCTTCTTGGCCGCCTCTTCGTAAAGCACCTTGCCCAATTCCTGGCTGACGTTGCCGAGGTTTTCGATGGCCTTTTTTATCGCGTCGGAGTTGTCGCCCTTTATCGCTTCCTTCAGGTTATTGACCGCAGCTTCTATATTGCCGCGAACCTCCGCGGAGACCTTATCACCGTGCTCTTTTAGTGTCTTTTCGGTTGAGTAAATCAATTGGTCCGCCTGGTTCTTCAGGTCGACAACCTCTCTTTTCTTTTTGTCCTCCCCGGCATGCGACTCGGCCTCTTTCTTCATACTCTCAACTTCCTCCTCGCTTAAGCCCGAGCTGGACTTAATCACGATAGACTGCTGCTTGCCGGTGCCTAAGTCCTTGGCGGAGACATTCAGAATGCCGTTGGCGTCGATATCAAATGCAACCTCAATCTGCGGTATTCCCCGAGGCGCAGGGGCAATCTCCGCGAGCTGGAACCTGCCCAGCGTGCGGTTGTCTGCGGCAAACTCCCTCTCGCCCTGCAAAACGTGAATATCGACGGTGGTCTGGCTGTCTGCGGCCGTCGAGAAAATCTCCTTTTTACTCGTGGGAATTGTTGTATTGCGCTCAATCAGCCTGGTCATCACACCGCCCAGTGTCTCTACGCCCAGCGAGAGCGGTGTTACGTCCAGAAGCAGTATGTCCTTAACCCCTGCGTCACCGGCAAGAACTGCACCCTGCAGCGCCGCTCCAAGAGCGACCACTTCGTCGGGATTTATGCTCTTGTTGGGTTCCTTGCCGAATATCTCTTTAACAATCTCCTGTACTCGCGGGATTCTGGTCGAGCCGCCCACAAGAAGGACCTCGGCTATATCGCCGGCTGTCAATTTCGCATCTTCCAGTGCCCTGTAGCACGGAGATTTGAGCCGCTCGAAGATTGGCTCCACGAGTGATTCGAACCTGCTGCGGGTCAACGTAATCTGAAGGTGCTTCGGGCCTTTGGCGTCGGCGGTGATAAACGGCAGATTCACAGTGGCCTCAACCTGCGTGCTCAGTTCGCATTTTGCCTTTTCAGCCGCCTCTTTGAGTCTCTGATGCGCCATCGGGTCGTCGCGAAGGTCGATACCTTCCGTCTTTTTGAACTCGTCAGCCAAGTAATTCATCAACTCAGCATCCAAATCGTCACCGCCCAGATGTCCGTCGCCGTTGGTGGCAATCACGTCAATTACCCCGGTCTGTTCTTGGAAGCCACCAATATCAAGGATGGAGATATCGAATGTCCCGCCTCCAAAGTCAAAAACTGCTACCTTCTCGTCCTTCTTTTTGTCAGCGCCATAGGCGAGTGCTGCTGCCGTGGGTTCATTTATAATCCGCCGGACATTGAGTCCTGTGATTGTGCCGGCATCTTTGGTTGCCTGGCGCTGTGAGTCGTTAAAATATGCAGGTACCGTAATGACGGCATCGGTTACTTTTTCGCCGAGGTAATCCTCGGCCGTTTTTCTCAAATCCTGCAGAATCATCGCCGAAATCTCAGGCGGAGTGTATTCCTTCCCGCGGACGCCGACCTTCACCAGTTCCTCTGCGCCGCCGGTAATCTTGTAAGGCACAATCTTTTCCTCCGATGAGACCTCACTGTGGCGCCGACCCATAAAGCGCTTGATGGAAAACACCGTGTTTTCCGGATTGGTTACCTGCTGATGGCGTGCAATCTGGCCGATGAGCCTCTCTCCCTTGTCGGTAAACCCGACCACCGAGGGGGTCAGCCGCGAGCCCGAAGAGTTTATCAGGACCTTCGGTGCCGCACCTTCCATCACAGCCACCACCGAATTTGTCGTTCCCAAATCTATCCCTATTATTTTAGCCATAGTCAGCTTCCTTTCGCTTACATAATTTTCTTTGTACGTAAAGCTTGCACATTATGCAATTGCAAAAGCTGTGCCAGCTATAGACTCCGCGTTGGCTGATTTGCCTAAGGTCTTTAATTGCAGCAGTTTATATTTGATTTGCCCCGATGGCGGACTTGGTGCGCGCAGCGGAACGTGCCATTTTGGCAGATATAAGCGGCCTGTCGTCCACACCGCGCCTGCGACGACCGCTGTTGGCCCGTAACCGCTATCCGTTAAGTGCTGAGCGGATTATTTCGGCCCTGAGTGCGTCTCTGCGTTCAGGACCCAGTTGCTTTCCGTAGTTTAACTGCAGATGTGCAGGCTGAGTAAGCATAAACAGGCGATTTATGGTACTGATGGAAAGTGTCTCGGACTTGTCCGTACCCCTGCTGGCATCGCTTAGCCCAGACAGCTTCTCTATTGCCGGCGTCGAAGCGCCCAAATGCTCGCGCATATTAATACCCATGCGCAGGTGACTTAACAAAAACAGCGCCTCCTGAGAACTTATAAGATGGGCATTTCGCAAAAGCGCCATCGCCCGCGAGATTTTGTCGTCGAGCACTTCAGGCTCCTTTGATAGCAGCTGGTTCCTCGCCGCATTCTCGTATTCAACAATCTCGGGAATAATCGCGTTTTCAAACAGCGATATTATGTCCGACTCTGAAGCCCCGAGCGTCACCTGATTGGATATCTGATAGAAATCGCCTGCCGCCTCGGTGCCTTCGCCGAACAGGCCCCGCACAGCCAGGCCCATGTCCCTCGTCGCGTTCAGGAACTTCTCGATTTGGCCGGTCATCTTCAACGCCGGCAGATGCAGCATTACCGAGACCCTTATCCCCGTGCCCAGATTGGTCGGACACGCCGTCAGGTAACCGTAGCGCGGGCTAAAGGCGTAATCCACCTTTTGCTCTATCATATCATCGATACGATTTATCTGCTCATAACACTGGCTCAGCTGACACCCCCCTTTTAGTACCTGGATTCGGAGGTGGTCCTCTTCGTTAATCATTGCGGTGAAAAACTCCCGCTGGGCGATGACCGCCCCGCGGGGCCCATTGCCGAAAGCGTGGTGCCGGCTGATCAGGTGCCTCTCCACAAGGAAATGTCTGCCCAGAAGAGAGGTTTTGTCCACGCTGAGATAGAAAACTTTGTCCCCCAGCTCCAGGGACATCAGCGTGTCTCTGAGCTTCTTTAGTATTTCTGACTTCTCAGCGACGGAGCAGCGGCTGAGGAACTTATGCCCCGCTATGTTCCTGGCTAAACGAATCCGCGAGGATATGACAATATCCGCCAGCGGCCCCGAGCCGTCAAACCATTCGTTTATATTAGCACTTATATCGGTCAGCTTCATATAAGGTTATCCGGTTGCAAACATCGCTTGTTACTTTTCGCGCTGATTTATTTTGTCCCGCAATTCGGCTGCCAGTTCGTAATCCTCGTTTTGCACCGCTGCTTCCAGTTCTTGGCGCAGCTTCATAAGCTCTATCTGCTTTTTTGTACCTGTTGATGTTTTTGAAGGGACCTTGCCGCAGTGGGTTTTTTTGCCGTTATGAGCCTTTTTGATAAGCGGCAGCAGCGATTTCTCAAAGACCTCATAATCATAAGGACAACCTAACACCGCGTTCTTGGTGAATTGCTCTAATGTCGAGCCGCAGTGCGGACAAGAGGTATTTTGCTTGGAATCGCCGAACACTTCGTCGTCCGACGGCTGGCTTGCAAGCAGGCTGCTCAGCAGCTCATTGATAGAAAGCTGGCTTTTGACCGCTACGCCCTCTTTCTGGGCACACTGCTCACAAAGATGCGTCTCAGTGCGCAGCCCGTCCGTTATCTCGGTCAGATGAATAGTCGCTTCTTTTTCTTGGCAGTTCTGACAATACATGCAAGTACGCCCTTTTCCGTATTATACCAGAATTCCGCCTTGAGGTGTTGTCAAATTTACAGGTCCGTCTCAGCGGCCGGCTTATTACGTATTGATTATACGCGCATTCCATTTGAATAATCGTCAAATTTTAAGGGCCTCTGTAGGCCGATTTGCCCCTTTGCCCCTTGGCCATCCTCTGGTTCCCACACAGTTTTTGCCCTCTAAGGGGCCGTGCACCCGGTAATGCGTCCTAATGGGCCGGCGGCCTCAACCATCCTGGCTGAATTTCGCCGAGCAACCCCGCTCCTCACCAACCCTGACCACCTCAAGTTTTACGCCCTTAGGTAGTTTGGGTTCAAGCCTCTCATATATATATCTGGCCAAGTTCTCAGCAGACGAGCAGTTCTTTTGGAAATAGTCGATTTTCTCAATGGTGGTGTTATCGAGCTCGCCAGCGATACTATCGAGCATCGTCCTGAGCCGCTGAAAATCCATTACAAGCCCCATTCTGTTGAGCTCGTTGCCGCTGACCTCGGCGGTAACCGCCCAGTTGTGCTGGTGCGGCGGCTCTCTTGAGCCGTCCGGCAGGGCCAACTCATGTGACGCCCAAAAGTGCGTTTCTACGCTGACTGTAAACAAAACAAAACTCCAGCTACCCGACCTACATTGACGCTGCATCCTTGCAGAGCAACTTATTGTTGATTTTTTAATCTTTCAAGGCGCTGCTGCACGCGGTCGTAGATATTTTTCGGAATCAGGTTCGAGACGTTGCCGCCCAATGAAGCGACCTCGCGAATCAGGGTCGAACTGGTAAAGCCGTATTCCTCGCTCGTCATAATAAAAACAGTTTCTATCCCCGCCACCGCCCGATTGGTCATGGCAAGCTTGAACTCATACTGTACGTCCGTAAGGCTCCGCAGACCCCGCAGAATAACCTCGGCCTTTTTCTTGGCGGCGTATTCGACCGTCAGCCCGTCAAAGCTCTCCACCGAGACCCCCGGTATATCCGCCACCAGCTCGGCAATCATCTCCACCCGCTCGTCCGGCGTGAACAGCGGATTCTTTATGGGGCTTCGACCGACCGCGATAATAAGCTCGTCAAAGAGCTCTATGCCGCGTTTAATAACGTCTAAATGCCCGTTTGTAATCGGGTCGAACGAGCCGGGGAAAATCGCCCTTACATGTTTCTTGGCCATTCCTGCACCTCTTTTCCAAAGCCGCTATTATACCCAAACCGCCCCACGCGTCAAACCGCTTCGCGCATCGCATCTGAATAAGCTGCTTATTCTTTCGCCCATTCATCGAGCCAGCTGAGGACCGTCTCGTGCCAGAGGATTGAGTTTGCCGGCTTGTTTATCCAGTGGCCTTCATCCGGAAAGTACAACAGCTTACTTTCAATACCAAGCCGCTGCAGGGCGTTAAATGTGGACAAGCCCTGCGTCTCTACGACTCGAAAGTCGTTTGCTCCGTGAATAACCAGCATTGGCGTCCGCCAGTTCTTGACATAGTTGACAGGGTTATGTTTTTCGTAACTCTCCGGATTGTCCCACGGTGTCCCGATATGGTCCCACTCGGGAAACCACAATTCTTCCGTGTCAAAATACCCAAAACGCTCATCTAAAGTGCCGGCATGATTGACCAGGCACTTAAAACCGTCCGGCCATTGGCCCGCAATCCAGTTAATCATATAACCGCCGAATGAAGCGCCTAGGGCGCATACCCTCTCGCCGTCCATCCACGGATAGCGTTTTAGCGCAGTGGCAAGGCCCTTCTGCAAATCCACTAAAGGCTTGCCGCCCCAGTCGCCCCTGATTGAGTCGGTGAAGGCCTGGCCGTATCCTACCGAGCCATGAAAGTCCACCATGACCGCTCCGTAACCTGCCCCGGCATACACCTGTGGGTTCCACCGATAATGGAAATGGTTCCCGAAAGAACCCTGCGGGCCGCCGTGAATCAAAAAGGCCACCGGATACTTTTTGCTCGCGTCAAAATCCGCCGGCTTTACAACATAGCAGTAGACCTTTTCATCGTTCCATCCTTTGAAAGAAAACTGCTCATGCTCCCTCATCCGAACGGCAGCGATTTTTTCTGCATTGATTTTGGTTATTTTGCGTACATCACTGCCGTCGGGCCTGACTGAATACAATTCAACCGGCGACCTGAGGTTATCCAGCCCGTAAATAATCTTCTCACCTGCCGCGCGTGGCGAACTGACATAGCCATCTTTGACCACGGTACGAACTTCGCCGGTCTTTACATCAATGGCGAAGAGAGATTTTTGCCCTGTGTTACTTGCCCTTGCATAGATGGTTCGGCAGTCCGGCGCCCAAAAGATTGACGAGGGACTTCTGTCCCAATCCTCCGTCAAAACCCGCTCTTTGCCCTCCGGCCAGGGCCTGAGGATGATTCGAAAGCGGTCCGATTCGTACCTCGGCCTGACCATAGCTAAATATGCGAGTGTCTTGCCATTAGGTGAGAAAACTGGACCTGTATCCCATGCCTGATTTTTCTCGGTCAGACATCTTGGCGGCTTCGAACCGTCGATGAAAACCTGGTAAAGGTCGAGGTCGGTCGACCACGGTTCCTCCCGACCCACATCACGTGCGGTAAAGATAATTCCCCTGCCGTTCGGCGTAAAAGTAATCTCCCCCGGACCGCCAAAGGGTTTCGAAGGTGTATCGGCGTCCGTACCTTGCATCACATCAATTGGTTCACCTCCTTTTGTCGGCATCACAAACAGGTGCGAACGCCTGCCGTCCTTCCACGTATCCCAGTGACGAACAAATATTCTATCGTAAATCCGCCCGCTCGCCTTTTTGTTCTCGATTTCGTCGAGCCTGTCCTTTGTGCACTCGATACTATTGCAGTCTACAAAAACCTCCATCGTAAACGCGATGTGCCTGCCATCACGCGAGACAACCAGATTGCCGACATCCAGAGGCAAATCTGTTACCTGTTCCGCCTCACCTCCGTCGATTCTTATCCGCCAGACCTGTGACGACTCCGACCGCTTCGAAAGAAACCATATGCTCTTGCCGTCGGGGGCCCAGCGGGGATTAAAATCGTTTTCCGGATGCGATGTCAGACGCCTTAGTCCCACGCCATCCACACCAACCAGCCAGAGGTCGGTCCGCCCGAGATTCTCCTCAAGGTCGGTCTTCCGCAGCACAAAAACAATCCACTCGCCGTCGGGCGAAACCTGCGGGTCCGAAATCCTCTCCATCGCCAGTATGTCGTGGACCGAAAACGGATGAGTCTGCTCACCGGGGGCCGCTGTGCAAACGGCAACACTTATACTCAACAAAACAAAACCAACTAAATATCTCAGATACATAATTTTCCCCTTTACAGTTAAATGGCAATTTGCTTTGTAGTCTAATGAGAAATGAAAACAATCGCAACTGTCGGGCTGTCGCCGTTTTATGTCTTGTGATTTCCGTTTTTGGTAAGGGTGACGGGGATATCCAGCCGGAAAGTTGAGCCTTTACTGGCTTCGCTTTCCATACCGATAGTACCCGCCAGCATGGTGGCGAGTTCCTTGCAGATTGCAAGGCCCAACCCACTGCCCGTCGATTCACGCGTAATCGAGCCGTCTGCCTGGCGGAACTTCTCGAATATCTTTTCCTTATCCGGCTCTGCAATGCCGCAGCCGGTGTCGGAAACTGCAATACGAACCGTCTGGTCATCCAGCATATTCGCTCGAATCTCAATCCTGCCGCGCTCCGCCGTGAACTTCACCGCGTTACTTAGAAAGTTGTAGAGTATCTGCTGGACCTTGCCCGCATCCGTCATCAGCTCGGGTATATCGCTCTCGGCCGATAGTTTGACCTTGATTTTTTTCTTTTTTGTAAGTGCTGCGAAAGAACCCACAACTGTCTTGCAAAGCTGCGGTATCGAGGTCTTTTCAATGTGCAGTTCCATTTTGCCCGCCTCGGTCTTCGCCAAATCCAGTAGGTCGTTAATCATATTCAAAAGGCTCTTTCCCCCCGCAATGATGTTCTCGGCATATTTTCGCCCCTTTTCGCTCCTTAGTGTGCCTGGCTTCTCACGCAGGATTTCGGCAAAGCCCAATATCGCGTTCAAGGGCGTCCGGAACTCGTGCGAGATATTCGCCAGAAATTCGCTCTTGACCTTGTTCGCCTTAAACAGCTCAATATTTCGCTCCGAAAGTTCTGCTATTTTCGCATCGAGCTGCTTGTTTGCGTTGCGCAGCTTCTCCTGCGCAGCCCGCAGCCCGTCCAGCATATGATTAAATGCGTCGGCTAATTTCTCGTATTCATCGCCTGTCTGTATCGCGCTTCGGATATCCAAATTGCCCTCTGCGACATTGTTTGCGATTGCCCGCAACTGGCGAATGGGGCGAAGGATTACCCGTTGCGTTATCATATAAAACGCTACGAACGCCCCTGCCCCCGCAATCAGAAATGCAGCGGTTATCCAGACCCGATTTAACAGGACCGTCCGGCTCATACCGGCGGCCGGCCGGTGAATCACCACCGCACCTACAGCCTCATTTAGTCTAAATGGCCCGGCAGAACCCTCCGGATTGTGGCAGCTTATACAGCTGTCCGCGGCACGGAAAACCCTCACATAATTACTATAAACAATGCCGTGCTCCTTTGCAAACTGAATTAAATCGTCCCGCTCCGGCCGCGCCTTCAGTGATTCAACCATCTCTTGCTGTTGTCTGCTCAACTGTACGGGCTGTTTTTCATTTTGCCTTGCAAAGCGAATCCACTTTATTTGCGAGTGGTCCACATCCAACACGCCGCCGGTACTGTCCAGCACGGCAAGGGCCGTATCTCCCGGCTCTGCCAACTGAAAGTGACTGCGAAGCAGCATCTCGGCCTTCGCTCGACCGGCGTCCAATGGAATCTGCCTCGTCAGCTGACGCATCCACGCATAAGGAATAAATAGCGCCAGTGTCAGCGTCAGCACCACCGCCGCGCCAAATGCGACCCGGCACTTCTCCGCCAAGGACAGCGGCGTCAACCGAAAAGCCCGCAAAACCTTAACCCAAATTCGCTTCAACCTAATTTGCATAAACCACCTCTGCCGGCCGAAAAGCAACACCGTTACCTACCTCGCTGCTTTTTCGGCTCGCCGAGCTCGGCCCTGAACTTAGGCAGGGCCTGCGGGTATTTGTTCCTTATAAACTCGATCAATCTTTCTCTGACCTCACAGCGCAGGCTCCACGCCGTCGAAGCGTCCGCGGCGCTGACGAGCGCACGCAGTTCCACCGTGCGCTCCGTCGCGTTGGTTACCTGCAGCACGCAGACCTTTTTGTCCCACAACTCTGATTCGTTCAGGATTTTCTGTAATTGCTCCCTTATGGCATCGAAAGGGACCGTGTAATCAACGTAAATAAGCACCGTCCCTAATATGTCCGCGGTCTTGCGAGTCCAGTTTTGAAATGGCCTCTCGATAAAGTAGGTGATAGGAACTATCAGCCGCCTCAAGTCCCATATCTTAACGACCACGTACGTCAGCGTTATCTCCTCTATTCTGCCCCATTCGTTTTCCACTATCACCACGTCGTCGACCCGTATCGGCTGAGTAAAGGCGATTTGAAGCCCCGCGATAAATGTCCCTATCGTTCGCTGCGCCGCCATGCCCACGACAATGCCGATAATCCCCGCCGAGGCCAGAATCGTCGTGCCCACCTGGCGGACCTTTGGAAATGTCATCAGCATCGTCCCCGCCGCCAAAATCACCACCACCACAACAAATATCCGCTTTGCCACCCGAAGCTGCGTGTAAATCTTCCTCGCCTGCAGGTTGTCTTTTGCGCTAAGGTCGAAGCGGCTGACGACACACTCTTCCAGAAAATACGCCCCCTTTATCAAAAGCCAGAACACGCACCCTATCAAGACCAGGCTTATAATGTGCCCGGCGAAATCGGCCGGTCCCTCCGCAATGTCAAACCAGGGCAGCATAAACCGGATCACAATCACCATTGCTATCCATCTTGTTGCCCTGCTAAAGTGCTTTCTGATGGCACCTTCCGGAATCGAGCTGCTCTTTTTACTTACCCGCCCCAAAATCACAAACACCACGTAATGTGCCACCGCGACCACAACGACCGCCAAAGCCAAAATCCCGATAGGTAACGCCGCTTCTCTCCACTGTTCAATACTCGCTAACATATATTCGCCCCTTTCGCCTGTGAAAATCGTTTACCATCACGGCTGACCTTCACTGCTGCCCGGCTGCTCTATCCCGTGCGAGTGCCTTTGCATTCGCAGATTCAGCTCGTCCAACTGCTTCTGGTCCACCTCGCTCGGCGCATCCGTCAGCAGGCACTGGCCGCGCTGCGTCTTCGGAAAAGCAATCACGTCCCTTATATTGTCCGTACCGTTAAGCAGCATAATTATCCTGTCCAGGCCGAGCGCAATCCCGCCGTGCGGCGGCGCGCCAAACTCCAGTGCCTTCAGGAAGAATCCGAACCGTTGCTGCGCCTGGGCCTTCGAGATTTTAAGCAGCTCAAAGACCTTCTCCTGCACCCTCGGATTGTGAATACGAATGCTGCCTCCGCCAATCTCGGAGCCGTTAACGACCACGTCGTAGGCCTGCGAGCAAACACCAGCAGGGTCACTGTCGAGTTTCTCCAAATCCTCCGGCACCGGTGAGGTGAACGGATGGTGAAGCGAATCGTAACGCTTCTCGTCCTCATTCCACTCGAACAGCGGAAAATCCACTACCCACACAAACTCAAAGGCCTTCTGGTCATAAAGCTTCAAATCCCTTGCCAGTCTGCACCGCAGCGGCGCCAGCGCCTTGTTGACAGTCCCTTCATCATCAGCAACCAACAAAAGCAAATCTCCGTCTTTGGCGCCGAATCGCGCAACTATCTGCTGAACCTGTTCGGCGCTGAAAAACTTTGCAAGACCGCCGACAAATCCGAACGTCTCGTTTTCTTTTTTCACTTTGGCCCAGGCCAGCCCTCTTGCTCCATAGTCGCCCACAAATTCAGTTAATCCCTTTTCGACGTCACTTCTGGAGTATTTTTCACTGCCTGCCGGGGCGCAAAGCCCTTTTACAACTCCACCGGCCTCGATCGCTTTGGCAAACACCGCGAAGGTACAGCCTTTGGCAATATCGGATATATCTTTTAATTTCATTTCGAACCGCAAATCCGGCCTGTCTGTCCCGTAGTCGTCCATCGCCTCCTTGTATGTCATCCGCCGCATCGGCGCCACCACGTCCACGTCCGAAATCTGTTTCCATATCTTCGCCAGCAGGTTCTCGTGAACGCCGATAACGTCGCTGCTGTCGACGAAGCTCATCTCGACGTCTATCTGCGTAAACTCCGCCTGCCTGTCCGCCCGCGGGTCCTCATCCCGAAAGCACCGGACTATCTGAAAGTATTTGTCCACACCGCTTACCATCAGAATCTGCTTGAACAATTGCGGCGACTGCGGCAGGGCGTAGAAGCAGTTCTTGTGCAGTCGGCTCGGCACCAAAAAATCCCTCGCCCCCTCCGGCGTGCTCTTGGCCAGCATCGGCGTCTCTATCTCCAGAAAGCCCAGCCGGTCGAAATAGTCCCGAGTAATTTTCGCCACCCGATGCCGTACGCGAAGGCTCTTCTGCATTTCGGGCCGACGCAAATCGAGATACCGGCTGGCCAACCGAATCTCCTCGCTTGTCTTGTCCGCCTCGTCAATCTCAAACGGCGGCGTCTTGGAAACATTGAGTATCTCCAACTCCTGGACCGATACTTCAATCTCTCCGGTAGGCAGCTTCGGATTTGCCATACCCTCGCTTCGAGGCTGAACGACCCCCCTTGCCGCAATCACCCACTCACACCGCGCCGTCCTCGCAACCTTATGCGCTTCCGGCTGCGTCTTGGGATTGAAAACCAACTGTGTCAGCCCTTCCTTGTCACGCAGGTCAATAAACACCAGCCCGCCGTGGTCGCGATAAGAATGCACCCACCCCCCTAATGTTACCTTCTTGTTTACGTCGCTTAGACGAAGCTGACCGCAATTATGTGTCCTTTTTAGCATACCAAAAATCTCTCTAAAAAATTCGCTCACCCGCTTGCCCCCAGCAGCACGCAGGCGAGCAGCAATACCGAATAGTAATTTCCAGCCGGTTTAGGATAGTCTACAGCCGCCGCCTCGTCAATAATGGCTTTTGAGATTTGATTTGGCGGATTGGCCGCCGGCCGGACCCCTCAGACCAACGGTGCCCTTATTGCTGCTGGCTCGAAAGCAGAGCGTTGCTGCGTCTACTTCTTGGTTTCATCCTCTCGAATCGCTCGCGGAACAAAAAGTACAATCCGGGCCCGAAAGCCAACGCCATTATCACCAGGCCTGTCGCAATACCAAGAAAAGTCAGTCCCGGTGCACAGCAATCCTCTCTGCGTCTTACTATAATGTGGCTCGGCACCGCCACAAGCAGCTCGAGGATACTTCCACTGATGAGCCAGGTGGTTATACGCTTGGTTAGTCCGCCGGGCTCCACATCGCGCCACCAGCGATAAAAAACTATCGACCAGATGAGCCAGCTTATCGCAACGAAGCCCAGACTGGCCCACGGATATACCATCTCCCAGGCGTTATCCCCCCAGATCGCCATTAATATCGACCATATTATTCCAATAAGTATTATTGAGAAAGCCAAAGCAGTCGACACGATTGGGACCCAGACGTGGCGTCGGGGTTGATAGCTCTCATCCGCCATTTTCACCGGAATCAGAAGAAGGCCTGCCTGTATCAAAACAAAGATGCAGAAGAAAGACCAAAAGTCCCAAGAGATGTACAGCCTCAAACTATCGACAAAACTGGCACCACCTAAAAATGCCAACCAGTGAAGCAAAGGCACGAATATAATCACTACCAAAATGATATAAAGCAGTATTGTCCAAAACGCCCATTTGGCCATTTGGCACCTCCCATGTTTAAAAGCCTTTCAGGCCGTTCACAAGACTGCCGTTGTACTAATGAGTCGAGTGCAGATGACTCTTTATATCCGTTCGCTTCTTCAGAGGCATATCGCTTCTATAAGTGTCGTCAATGTGTCGGCTGCTTGACCACCAATATATGGAAAGTGCCTTTCCCTTGCAATGAGATGTTGAACAAGAAAATTCGGATTAGTCGGTTGAGCTTATTGTTCTTTATGCTCAGCGAACTCCAGCGACGCTGAATTAATGCAGTACCGAAGGCCGGTTGGCTCCGGTCCATCCTTAAAGACATGGCCTAAATGCGCATCGCACCTGCCGCATAACACTTCCGTCCTTGTCCTAAGAAGGCTCTTGTCTATCGCAGTCGCAATATTCTCCTCTGAAATCGGCGCGTAAAAGCTCGGCCAGCCCGTACCCGAATCAAACTTCGTCTCCGAACCGAATAATTCGTTCCCGCAACACACGCACTTGTATGTCCCTCTGCCCTTGAAGTCCCAGTACTTGCCTGTAAACGCCGGCTCAGTCCCTTTCTTACGCGTAATATTATACTGCTCTTGCATCAACTGCTCCCGCCATTGCTCATCTGTCTTGACTAACTTCTCGGCCATCTCTTGGCCCTCCTGGTTTGAAGATTGAACAGCCCTTCATCCTTGCCTGATTTTCTATTATCGCAATCGAACAAGCTGATCAACAAAAAACCGCAAACTACTAGCGCATAGATTCTAATAAGTCGCTCTCTCA
The DNA here is from genome assembly GCA_020350405.1 of Planctomycetota bacterium. Classification (GTDB taxonomy): domain Bacteria; phylum Planctomycetota; class Phycisphaerae; order Sedimentisphaerales; family Anaerobacaceae. The sequence continues at coordinate 1,748,130 of CP070715.1, read as the reverse complement.
TAGCGGTACCTTACAGATTTTAACCTGCACCACTTACCGGGCATACTTTACGGAGCAGCCGTAGGGCTTCGTCTTGGGCGTGCTTACCGCCTTGCCGGCCGTCAGCTCCGCCAGGGCCTTGTCAACATAGTTAACTGCGTCTTCTTTCTTGTTGCCCATGGGTGAATCGTCAATCGCGCCGTCGTATACAATCTTGTCCTTGGCGTCTATGATGAACATATGCGGCGTCGTCTTGGCGCCATATGCCCGCCCGACCTTGCCCGACCGGTCATCCAGTATCGGATAAGTGAGATTGTGCTTTTCAGCAAAATTCTCGTTCTTTTCTACACTCAAATGCTTTGTGCTGTTTACCGCTAGCCAGACCACGTCTTTGTCTTTGTACTTGTCCGCAAGCCCTGCCATCGTCTTTGGCTTCTCGTAGTGGTATAAGACAAACGGACACTCGTAATTGAACCACTCCAGAACCACAGTCTTGCCCGCGTAGTCTGACAGGCTCACCTCCTTGCCGTCGTAGTTCTTCAGCGTAAACTGCGGCGCTTTAACATCCTCGGCCGATTCGCCTTTGTGTTCTTTGCCCTGACAAACGCCAAACACCAGAACTGATACCACCAGAGCTGCCAACATTGTAAGAATTGTCTTGTTCATGGCTCTACCCTTTCCTTAAATTGCTTCGACTTATATATTACCCTATTATGCGTCTAATCGCCCTCGTAATACAAATCCTTTCTACTATGCTATGACTTGCTACGCCCGCTGGCTGCGTTCGTGCTGCCAAAAAAGCCTCTTTTTAAAAAAAAGTGATTCTCAACGATTTCCCGCGCCGACCGCCCGCTTCCCGCTGCCCTCGCTGTTTCTACGCGGAGATTTTTCTATAATCGGCCGATTTTTTTGTTGCACTACCTGAGTCTTTTTATACAGTGGTAGCATACAGCGATGCGAGAGGTTTTCTTCTGCTGCGGACCGATATACAGAATATTGTTGATAGTGGGTTTTGTCTTGCGGTCGAACTTCTTACAGTCTCGGCCGTAAACACAAAGTTAAGTATGTTTTCCATGGGCTGAGGTTTTTAAACTCCTCTTTCCTCCCTCCGACCTCAGCCCTTTTTTTCGCCCCAAATCCTTAACACCGGTTGTTGTGTAGATTCCACGACGGCGTAACGATTTCCAGGTTCTTGTGGCTTGCACATAGAGAATCCTCCAATTTGGATGATGTGCTGCGGTCTTCTCAGGATTAAGGCGCCATTTATGTCTTGTTGCAGGCCGTGGCTATGAGGCCGCTCCGGTCACGCACCACCCTAAAGGCCCGTATGCTTTTAGACCGCCTCTTCATTCTCCCGCAAAAACCGAAGTGAAGGAATATTTGTTGCCGTGTTTACCTACCAAAGTTGAAAACGTCGTCTCTTGTCCCATACAGGCCGTCCCACCCCGCCGACATCAAGATGTAGGTGTCTGGGTTCTCCGGTTTGGTGACAACATCTACGTCCGGGTCCTTGGTCACTTTACGAAACAAGACGCTTCTGCCGCTGCTGTCGTACACCGGGTGACGGTATTGGTCGGTGGCCGCCGCCCACGGCACTTGAATCTGAACGATCTCTTGATTGTCCGTGTAGCTGTAGATATTTGTGCTGGTCGCGGCTTCGTTGGCGTCATGGGTAAGTTTGGCCGGGTCCGCCTTATAGTACAATACCGGCATACCCACTCTTTCTCCACCCTGATCGGTAAGCTCCGTGCGAGCGAATACGTCGCAGAGAACCGGGCAGCACGGGTCAAAATTTGCTACGTTACCGAATCCTAAACCGCCGAGTAAAGCCTGTATTGGCACAACCTTGGCGGCCTCCTCCAGACAGGGCGGGCGCCTGGAACGTAAATTCTCCTCCTCCTCGTCGCTGTAAGGTGGGGTAGGCTTGTCCGTCGTCCTGTTATAATATAGCTCGTTGTTGCTCTTGTCCCGACCCATATCGTCAAACATTGAATCTGGGTGGAATCCCAGCCCGTCCTGTCCCATCACTGCTTCGCACAGCTTCATCGCACCACAATAGCTTTCCCCGCCCAGGTCAAACGGCGACGAGTCCGGATAGGTATCATATTGGATCCTGAACATTTCCAGACATTTAGCAATCTCGTGGAACTGCCCTTTTTGCCTTACCTTCCTCGCGTAACGCCTCACCGATGCGAGCGACGGCAAAAGCAGACTTAGCAGTATCACAATGATACTCATTACAGTTAACAGCTCTACAATCGTAAAACCCAATTTTTTGACTTTCGATTTCATTCTATAATCCTCAAAATATAACAGAAAAATATGCCATTACGACACATACAGCCTACCGCATTAAATTGGATTTGTCAAGGAAATTCTGACCTGTTTAGGCGCCTCTCAGAATTCGGCCCACCAACTGTCCTAAGGGATTGCCTGATCTTGAAGCCTGTTTTCACGGTTTGGTCGCGGATTTTTGCGTCGCTCGGCTCAAATACCACCCTGCTTACCTTGGCGGATATGTTGTAGTATTGCCCTCCGCAGGCCACTTAACCTGTCCGTCTGCTGGCACTTTGAACAAAGGCTAAGGTCACTTTCCGCCCGTTTTGCCCGCAAAAAGAGCATTTTGCAGGCCGGTTTCGCGCTGCTGTCCCCTTGTGCTCGCCTGACATAAAAATTTTGATTTATCCTCAAAAATACTCTTGTTGGAATTGCACCGTTTTAATATAATCGTAATTATACGGGAGGTCGGAGTGCCTCCAGTAACACACCCACTTATAGCGATTAGCAGTGGGATTGCTTCTTTGCAGGCAGTTAAGTTTTGCCGGATAAAAGTGCTTTCCCGCGGCAATCCCGTTAACTTGTAGAAGTTGTAAAACATTAGTCCGGCAGAGCACTTTTACAGGGCTGAGAATATATCGCTTTTTCCTCTCCCTCCGCATCTCAGCCCTGTCTTTTTTTGCGCAAAAATGACCCGCAAGAGCCATTTGTCCATTTCCACTAAACTGTTCCAGTGCCCCTCATCACGTCAAGTGCTAACTTTGAACCGCGTCCACCTCACCCTTACGCGTGAACTTCTCACGGAATTTTCTGGTGTATTTCCATTCCAATTTGCCTTTTGACAGTCCTACCTCCTTTAGAATCTCCTCTAAAGAGACCCCCAGCTCACCTTTTCCCAAGAATCCAAGAACACTATAAACCGCTCTGTCAGTACTGCACACCTTCCAATCTTCCGATTGCCTATGTACGAACGCTAGCGTTTCCTGCTCTCCGCCGTCAATTATATATCTCCCTTCCACATGAGACTCATCATAAAAGGCCTTAACTTCCGACGGCTCAACCTCGACGATTTTAATCAGGCCTTTTACATCAGCTTCTTCAAAAGGAAAATCAATGTAGTCAAGCGCATCACCTCCCCCCTTGTGAATGCATTGCTCTACCACTGTACATGCTATCGTCGCATGGCACTTCTCGATGAACTCACCCCAGACGCCTAATTGAAAAAGTTTGATAATGGGCCCGGCATCAAGCAACAGAAATTGAAACTTCTTCATCCTTGAAGCCCCCTTCATCCATGAGATACTCCTCTGCTTGCTTGTAACTTATGCCCATGTACTTGGCAAATTGAATCAGTGACAACTTCCCTTCACCAAGGGCCCTTATCGCCAAACTGCAATAACGCTCCGGAAGTTTATCTGGCTCGTCCGATCGGCGCGCGGGTCGATTAAACCTTAGGCTTTTTACCTGTTCGATGTACTTTTCGACCTCTTCCGCAGGCTTATTATAGAGATACAGCAATCGCCACAGCAAAGCTTCTGTTGAAACACCAAACTCTCTTGCTATCTCGTCCAACGCCTCCAAACCAATCTGCCCTTTCTCGTTCATACCACTTTCTATCTTTCCCTTAACAACGTCTGTTGGCAATAATAGTCTGCTCGCAAATGCGTTGGCGAGTTTTTCCTCATATTTGCTTGGCTCGCTACCTTCGAAATCGCCGCTTCTAAAAACTTTCCAGGTTAAGATGTGAAATAATTCGTGAGCAAGGTCAAAATTGCGACGCCATAGTTTGCTCGCTGAGTTTAACAAGATGGCCGGGCCGAATTCCTGGGATACTGTTGAAATCGCGCTTCCCGAGCCAGAGAAGGCCAAATGGAATATCTTCACATAGAACTTCTCCTCCAACGTATGCTTTAGCGATGTACATGGTACGTCGCCCAGCAAAAACCGTCTTTGCGTTTCCTCTGCGAGCTCGTTAGCATCTTTATAGCTAAACTTTTCACGGTCGATATCTAACTCCGGCAGTTTGTTCTCTTTCACTTCGTTCATAACCACTTCAAGGTTGCGGTACCGATGGCAAAGCTGACGGAATTCCGCCTCTATCATCTCTTTCTCTCCCTCAATGCTTGGCGTTTCTCGCCAAAGCATAATGTTCTCAATAGGCGGTTCATCAGCAAAGAAGAATTCTATCGCTCTCTTGTAAACCTCTGCTAACCTGCTGAGTTGGGAAAACTTGGGTTCTCTTCTGCCGTTTTCAAATTCGCTAAGAGAAGATTTGCCTATACCGCTTTCCTCTTCGACTTTCTGCAAAGTATAGCCGATGGATTCCCTTGCAATTTTCAATTGCCGCCCGATGTCCATTTATCACCTCCTTTTCTAATCAACAGAATATTATACCATATATTTCGGCTAAACGGGCAACATTTTTTCTGTAAAACAGAAAATTCTTAGCTTTTCCCGGTTTTTCGGCTATTTTCGGCCATTTTAATACCTTCTGCTTGTGGTCTTGTCGCTGTGTTTGTAATTGACGAAGAAGTATCGCAGGGCGTCTATCGGATGGTCGTACAGCCCATCTTTTAACGGCAGCTCGCTCGCCGCCGTGCCGCCCTCCGGATAATGATAGCACCGCATCGCCTCTATCAGCCGCTGGCACCTCGGCGAAATCACCAATCTGCTTTTGCCGTCCCCCGCCCTTATCGCCCGCCGGATAAGCTCAATGCCCTCCAAAATCCCGCTCCGCCGATACCGAACGGCTATCCCCAGACTGCGCAGCTCACGAATGGTACTTGTGCCGGTAACATCATTCGTACTTCTGCCGGCCGGGTCACAGAAGGTCGCCGCCACACGCTCCTCACCGCCCGGCGTCCTTTCCTTTATCTGTTCCGCGTGTACATCAATCGTTGCCCTGCTTCGGACGTATTCATCGATCACCCGCACGACCCCCTCATCGTCAACCTGAATCCACAGACACACAAACGGATTGACAAAACCAAAATCAATCGCTCGGTACAACGGTAGATTCGCGTCATAGTCTACCGACTTAACGTGTACGTCCGGGTCAAATTCGTCAAAGACGACATGCTCCCTGCTTGGCCTCTTGCACAACATCTCCGCCTCCCACCCGGCCCTGCTCGCGCGATGCATCGCGCTGATGCAGTCATCTATCTTCAAATAACCATCCGCCTTCTTCGCCTTACCCTGACAATCACCCAACAGGCTGCACTGCGAGCAGCTCCTGTCCCTGCACCTCTCAATCGCCTCCCACATGCACCACCTAAATACCGGCGTGCCGAATTGCTTCGCTGATGTGACTATCCTTTGCATCAATCCATACGGCCGATGCATCGTGCTTATCATCTCCATACCCGCTGTTAGTCCTGCCTTGCTGTGCGTGGTGAACTTCGCTGCCGAAAAGACCTTTTCATCGAACAGCTCGACCTCATCGCATCGAAGTTTCTGAATATGCTGCCCCCGCACGCTCGCCGCCGATTGCGTCAGGACCTCAACCCCGGAACCGTTGGCAAACCTGCATTTACCTTTCAACACCGCCCCCGCAAGCAGTTCATCAAACCCGTTGTTTAAAAAGCCGGTTAAATGTTCGTACATCCTACCCGCCTGCTCACCCGACCCGGCCAATATCCGCACCTGACAGCCCGGCTTAAAAACGCAGTCCAATAGCGTTGCTATCGCCGCTAACTCCGTCTTGCCCCCGCCGCGGTTCGCCCATACTACCGCGTCCGCATTCGTCCGCTTCTCCGCATCAAAGTCACTCGAAAAACTATACCAGAGATAATCCATCGGACTGTTGTGCTCACCGCAGATTTTCTTATCGGGAACATCAATCCCCAAAAAGACCTTCACGTAATTCCCAAGGTCCCGCCGGCTCTCCGGCCGTACACGCCTAAGCGCCGAATATACGCCACCGACCTTTTCTATGTTTCCTTTCAATTTGGATTTATCTAATCCCACCCTTGCCGTCTCTACCCCCCCCTGATTTGGCGCGCTAATTGTATATCCGTATTACTCAACCAATGCAAAAATCACGTCAATGTTTCAGGCCTTGCCCCCAATTATTAGAAAGGTTTTAAATTTTTACTTTCCCATCCTGTATTCATAAAGCTTGTATCCAGCCTCCCGACAAGCCTTTACAGTCTCCGGATACGGTGTGTCACAGATGTCAACGAAACCCACCTGATAATTCTCCCCGTCCCGCCGGCCCGTCGTCGCCTGGTCGCCATATTGAAACCAGTGCGTCCCTATCATGTACGGATTCTCCAATGCGCTCTTCACATAGCTTATGTACATCTCGCCGCGCTGGGCTTGGTCCGTCACGCTCCGCAGCCCCGTATGGAACATCCCCCTGTCCAGTGCCCCGAAATGGAATTCTCCAATAATCAGCGGCTTGTCTATCCCTTTCGGCGGCACCAGTGTCCCCGCGCTGAACCTGTACCTGTTGAAACTTATAACGTCACAGTATTTTGCCGCCACGTGAATCACCCATTCACGGTGTTTCTCTTCCCCGGGATAAAAATGAAAGTCAAACCGACACCCCAAATACAGCTTCTTCGGCGCAACCTGCTTTATTGCATCTCTGACCGCCTTAAAATACTGCTCCGCTATCTTCACCGAAAACGCCTTCAGGTCCGCCTCGGCATTTTTCCCCCGAGGTTTCGTTCTACTTTCCGATAGCGCCTCCCACGAACCATAGTTTGTCGCCCAGTAAGCGTTCAATTTTCTAATAGACCCGTATTTTGACTTCAGCTCCTCAACAAAGGCCATCTTGGCCGGCTGGTCTGCCGGCGACTGCAAGCACCCCGTCGCAAGATATGTCTCGTCACCCCAGGTCATCTCATTGTCGACAAAATAACCGATGCACCACGGATCGTTCGTTGTCCTGTTCTTGTTCTTTTCCACCATTGTAAGTCGCTGCGTCAGCCCGGAACGAAAGCTCGCGGCAAACGGATCAGGGAACTTGCGCCAGTGCCCCTTCGCGCCCTCTATGGGCCGACCGCCCGTATGGATCGTCCCCACGTAGGCTGTCTTGCGCATAAGGTAAATCGGCGGCGCCGACCAGTTTGCGATGGTGTTCATGCCCCAGCTCCGCAGGCGCTTGTGACTGACCTCGCCAAACGCCTCCTGCCAGTCCTCGCCGTACTTGCGAAGCAGGTTCGCCCGGCCGAAGTCGTACGTCTTATACGAGTTTCGCCCCTTGTAGTACCCGTGCGGAGCACGGCTGCCCATCTGGTAGAACTTCCCTACTGCTGTCTTCGGGTCCGGCAGATTCTCAAAATAGTGCTCGCGGTCGCTGACAGGTGTCGAACCGAACCGCATATTCACGCAGTCCACACCATGCGACCAGAACAACCGCCCCTCCGGGTCAACCAACCACCATTTGCCCTGATACTTCTCCACGCGGAAACGCCCCGTCGCTTCGAGCTTCGGCCCGGATGCCCAACCGCCGTACTTGTTCCAGTCACTTGGCCCCGGATGCTCCTCTAAATCCGCAGCCTCTTCCTTCTTTGCCCGCTCAAAGTCCTCTTCTGAATGCGTCTTGCCCGGCCAGTCCTTTTTATTGTACTGACCGTAAGCATCGATAAACGGAAAATATGATAACTTCAGATCCTCCTCCGATGGTACCTCGTAAGAGCCGACCGCCCGGATATTGTCAATCTCAACAACCTTCGGCCCCTTCGGTTCTACAACAGCAATAACAAGCTCCCTCGTCCGCTTCGGATAAACGGGCGCCCAAATCCAGACGTGTCCACCCGGCAGCCCGTTCATACCAAACAGATACTTGGCCAATTCCCCCGGCGGTATATCGCGCTTCAGTAGCGCCATCAGTGTCCTCTGCTCTCCCGCCGGCGCCGCAACACTACCGTCCACCCACTGCTTATCATCGACCCGGCAGTTCACCATCACATCATCTGCCCCCACGTTCCGCACGTCCATCGCCACGTAAACATACTCGGACAGGTCCCACCGTCTCCGAGGCGCGCCGAGCGTAACTCCGGCCCTTGGTTCCTTCCCGCCCGTCGCTATCCGTAGGGCCTTGCCGCGCTTGCCGTCCGACAGACTAACCTTGGCGTCACCGCTCGTATTGACCTTGCCAATGTCAAAATCCCCCTCAAAGTCAAAAAGAACCAGCGCCCCTTCCTCCTCTACCACGCTCGGTACCGCACTTTCTGTGACCTGGCATCCCCAAACAAGTATTGCAGTGCTCAACAATAGCGCTCTTACTGTCATCATTTTCTCCTTCAACACCGATTGCCGAAGCGATTTTACCGCACCTCTTTCTTCCTGCCTACACCCTTTTTCATCAGTTCCCTAAGTTCTCCCAGATGCTCCTTATACACACCTCGTGGACTCGTACCATGCTTCTTGCAGAGTGTTGCCGCCATTCCGACAACCTCGCCCATCATACCGGTCGTCCGCATCACCCGCACCGTCCCCAGCGCCTCATGCGTTACGCTTATGTCCCGCCCCGCCATGAATAAATTTCCTATGTTCCGCGAATACAAACACCTGTACGGTATCCAGTACGGCCGTGGGTACGCCGTGTGGTAGTCCAGCGAAATAAATGCGTCTTCCCCGAAATCGCTCACATACTTCGCCAGCGGAAGATGGGTATCCATGTCCCAGCTCGTCGGCACACACCCGTCCTCGTACTTCTTGTTGCCGAGCAAATCCTGCGCAGTTAAAATAACGTCCCCCAACAGCCGCCGCGACTCACGCTTGCCCGATATATACGCCGCCCACGCCAACTTGTGGTTCGGATAGAGCTTCGCCTCGTTCTTAAGATAGTCCCACGCCCCGTACATCGCCCGCAGGTTCAAATCGCGTATGTACTCACCCTTCTCAATCGGGTCATAAAAAAATCCGCTCTCCCAGTACCAGCCCCCAAGCGCCTCCACGTTTTTCTTGCCGTAAGTTCCTGGACTGTTGCCGTCTCCCGGAAACGCCTTGCCTCGCATATCGACCGCCCACGGACATCGAGGGAAACTCACCGGCCTGCCTGTGTCCGCCACGTTCCACAGGTTGCTCCTGCCCATGTGCCCCTTGATTGTCATATCGAAATCGGCGCCTGCAAGAAAACCTATCGTCCCGTCCCCCGTGCAGTCCGCGAAAACCCGACCCGAAAAACGCACCTCCCTGCCGTTCCGGATATGCTTGGCAACCACTGCGGCGATTCTCTCCCCTTCCTTTTCAACCGCAAATGCGTGCATGTTCAAAAACAAGCTGATATTCTTCTCCGCCCGAACTACTCCGAGCTTATTCTCGTCCTCGTATATCTCGCCTACGTTTTCAGGTCCGTAATGCGCGCGCCTCTTCGGGTCTAATTCCTTGACTACATCTCCAATCCTCGGATATGGCTCGAAGTTCGTCTTGCCCCCCAGCCAGACCCGCACTTCTGAGCTGTTATTGCCGCCGAGAACAGGACGATTCTGAATAAGTGCTACGTTTAATCCTGACCGCGCCGCTGATAGAGCTGCACATGTCCCCGCCATACCTCCCCCAACCACGACTAAGTCGTATTCACCGCCATCATCCGGCTCATCGCCCAGCCCCAGCGCCTTCCGCCGAAACTCCTTCATTGTCTCGCCGTCATTAGGCGGAACAAAATCCACATCGCCTGTAAAAACAATTGCGTCGCACCGCCCTTCAAAGCCCGCCAGGTCATGCAGATTAATCTCAACCTTTTTTTTGCTTATCTCAACCGTCCCTCCATCCTGCCAGTGCCACTCGGCCCCCTCAGTCCCGAAGACTGTCTCTAGGGCTCTGCCGTCAATAAGCGCTTGGAATTTACCCGGTCCTCCCGGTGCCTTCCACGGTCCAACCCAGTCACGAGTACGCACCCAGACCCGGTACTTCCCGACCTCTGGGAGCCGAACCGTCGTTCTTGCATCCGCAACCGGCTCACCTAATCCATGCGCGAGCAAATACGGCGAGCCCATCTTGTCCATAAACTGCTGGTCAACCACCCAGCCCCCAACATCCTCGAAACCCTCCGCCTCAACCAGCACCGTCTGCCCGCAACAGGTCGAACCTATAAGTAAAACAAATACTATCCCCCAAATACAACCTCTACCGTCGATTCTCATGATTTCTCCCGAAAAATCACCTGCATACCTCCTGCTAATCACCATCTAACCTGCCCGCAGTCTACGTTCACCCCTGCTGTTTCTCAATCTTTTCGATACGCCGCTGATGACGGTCGCCTGCGAATGGCGTTTTCAGCCACAAATCCACTATCTCCAGAGCCTCGTGTATCGATAGCATCCGCTCGCCTAACGAGAACATGTTGGCATTGTTGTGTTCCCGGCTGAGCTTTGCCGACCGAAGGTCCCAGCACACCGCGCAGCGTATCCCACGCACCTTGTTCGCCACCATCGCCTCGCCGTTGCCGCTGCCCCCCAGAACTATCCCGCACTCACATTCCGCCGATGCCACCGCCTCCGCCGCTGGGCGGATATAATCGGGATAGTCAACCGGTTCCGCCGAGTGCGCGCCGAAGTCCTTCAGCTCGTGTCCCTGCTCTATCAACACCGTCTTTATCTGTTCCTTGTAACTAAAGCCCGCGTGGTCTGATGCAATCGCGATTTTCATAATCTTCCCTTTCTTATCTGCCGCTATTATATCTGCAGCCCTGTTCCATTCAACCATTTTTTAATGTCTCCGACGCTTATGCCGTTGCCTTACCCCTTTACAGACGGCGCAGAGGTCACTTACGAAAAAAAACAAATTTTTGTTTGTTTCAGAACCGAGTGACAAAAAATGGTGTATACTTTATAGAGACAGCTGCCGATAAAAGGTTCTGACTTCGCGAGGTTGGTGTTAACTTGTTGAGTGACATAAACCTGTAAGGGAGACGGGACCGCCAGCCACATTACAGGATAAAGGGAGGCCGCCGTTTCCCTTTTTAACATCTGTCTTTTACTCCCCTATTTTAACTTCCAGCTTTATTCTGTCAAAACATTTTATTTTAACTTTTTTCTCTAAATTTTTTCCCCTTCTCCAAAAGTTGGGTTATATTTTAATATAGATAGTGCCATGCAATGAAGCCCCCTTTCGGCTTCGTGAGGGCGATGATAAATACTGCATGGCATTATCTTAAAAGAGAGGCTGGTCTCGAATACATACCATAAAAAAGGACCCACGCCTCTCTTATTTTGCGCCCGCTTTTCCGTGGCTTTTTCACCCCTTGTCCTCCGCCAAGACCGCCAGCAGCTTGCTGGCTGCCCTCGCCGACAGCCGCGGAATCTCCGCGACCTCACTACACTCAGAGACCTTTGCCGCCTCTAGCTGCTGCGAAATCCTCTTCGGCATCCCCATAATATCAATACACGCCCGCCTCGCAATCTCCCCCTTCGCCGACGCAGTCAGCTCAACCAATTTCGCCGCCGCCACACAACTGTATTTCGCCAACAAAAGCTCGCTTCGGCGCGCAAGCACGTTAACGTATTGCTTAAACTGCTCCGCAAACGCCTGATCCGCCAACCACCTCTCATATGTCCCCCGCCGGACCCTGTGTTCCTTCAGCACCGCCTGCTCATCCAGCTCACCGTTGAATAAATCGTCTAAAACCGCTAACTGCTTTTGAGTTAGGTACTTGCGCCTTCCCATAACCTCAAGACCGCGACTTGATTTGTGAATTGTCAAGAAAGTATTTGGCGATTGTTGCCAGCCCTGTCGCCCGTCTCCCGGCCTTTGTCATTTTGGCCTCGCGCTCGCCGGCTAATGAAATAGCCTTCGCGATAATCTGCTGCTGCGTATCATCCACAAAAAACACCACCGGATTCGCAAAATTTGCCGCCTTCGCCTTCACCGCCGCGCCCGGCCGCTCCATATTCACTAATCGCTCAATCTGCCTTGCCGTCTGCGGCAGCACCTTCCCAAGCTCCGCCAATTCCCTTTTCTTGTTTAACCGTCTCAGCAGCGCCTGCTTCTTGCCTAATTCGTCCGTCCCCCCCAGCCGGTTCAGCGTCGAAAGTAAAATCTCAGCCTCCTCATCATCAACCTCCCACACTACACAATCGCACCTTTTATACCCGAGTTCAGTCAAAGCACGCCACCGGTGACACCCGTTAATTATCTCAAAGCAGCCTTCCCTCCCCGCACAGGGCCGAACTATCAACGGCTCATACAGCCCGCTTCGCTCTATGTTTCGGACCAGCTTGCCGAATGTTACCCTGCTCTGCCGATTCGCACTCGCCGGATGCGCAACTAACTTATCCAACGCTATCGAGCGGATTGCATTTGCCATTCTTTCCTCCGTCCCTACGCGCTGAGCCTTATCTTTGGATTAAACCATATATAATAAACCGGCCGCCGCGAAAGCTTGCTCAGTACAAACGCCGACCGCTCACGCCCCGCCGACATAAAACGCCTCTTGCCGTAATGCTCCAAAAACCCTCTTATCTCACACTCGATAAATGCCGCCTCGTCACCCTCCAGTTCCTCCAGCTTTCGTTGCACCTTTTCAGCGCACCCTAATTCCTCCTTCTCAATCCCTACCATGCTCAACGCTTCCTGCATCTGCGCGCATCTCGCCGGCAGTTCACCTGTATATGCCTTCATCCCTGCCTTCTTGAAAAATGGATTTACCATCCCCATCTCCGCTATCGCCTCAATAATTGCCACGCCTGTCTCCGCTAAGGTCTCGCTTACCAACCGGCTCGCCAGTCCAATCCCGCGAAACCTCGGCTCGATAATCACCCGGCTGATACACCGAACATTCTTGTTGACTAATGATAGCCCCGTCACCCTGTTAAATCCCGCAAAGACCCCACCTGTAGCCGCATTGCGAAGCTCGCAGCTCATGCTCGGCATCCTGTAAACAATAACGCCGACCGTCTTTACTCCGCACCGCCTTGCTAAATGTCCCTTTGCCCTTAATGCAAAAATCCCCGCATAGGGACCCACCTTCCTCTCGCGATAGTGATACCCCGCCAAACGCTCGTAGTCACCCGCATCCCCGCGAACAACCTCCAGCTCCTTTGTAATCGAACAGCCTCGCACCTTTACCTCTTCCCATCCTTATAGACGATTCGCGTCTCTCCGCATAGCTCTTTCACGACCACGACGTCCGGCAGCAAATCAATCAATATGTCCTCGTGACTTGAAGCCAATACAAAAGTCACGCCGCTCCGCTTTGCATATCTCTGCACGTTATACGAAATCACCGAGGCCGTTATCCTGTCGAGCGTCGAACAGAACTCGTCCGCAAACACATATTTCTTCCCTCTTCCCAGCGCCATCGCCAATCGCAGCCGATACCTCTGCCCCTCGCTCAAATTACCGCACTTCTCCACAACGCAGAAAACATCGCTCAGCCCCGCGTCGCTCAATAGTCTCAGGCCCTGCACAATGTCGCCATCGACGCAGTCTATCACCGCCTTCTCACTTGCTGGCTGAATCTCATCCAGATTAACACGCTCCCACGCTGGCGTACACTCCTCAAGCTCCCTCAAAAGCACGCTCTTGCCCGCGCCCGATGGCCCCGTGATATAAACAACGCTCCCCTCCTCTATCTCTAACTCACAATCAACACCAAAACTCTTCTCTCCCAGCCGCTCCGCCGTAACGCCGAACATCTGCATCACCGCCGCACACCGCTCACTCACTTCCCTGCCCTGCTCAAACCTTTTCGATATCTTGTACCTCACCGCAGCCTCGGTTTTTCTTGTTTGCTAACCAACGACCAAAACACCATCCCCCCGAACTCGCACGGGCCCGCGCGAACGTTGCGAAAATTACCACCTTCCCCTCGAGCCTGCTCCCCTCAACCTCTTATAAAGACGGAACTTAAAATTTATTAAAAAATATTAACCTCCCTCTCTAGACACCCGCACTTTTGATTGAAATTCTCCCGTTTCTAAACACCTCTCTTGCAAAAAAACCTTGCAATCCCCGCAAGAATCGTGTATAATTGCACCCGCTTTAGCGGTTGGAAAAGCACCAAAAGTCAAGAGGAAGCTGGGAAATGAAAAAAGCAAGTCTAATCAGTTTTGCAGTTTTCTTTATCATCACCGGCCAAGCGAGCGGAGATTGGACCCCTTGGTACTGGCCGCCAACGGACAATATCCAGATTCTTCCGGAGAACCCCACCTCGTCTGATGTCGTGGTCATAACCTTATCGGGTGATTGGCCCGATAGTTGTATACCCAATGGTTCGTCGGTTTCGGTAACAGGTAACGATATTTATTTCGATGTGATTTACGATTATCCGCCGGACATTATCTGTCTTACAGTCATTACACCTTGGCAACAGACACAATCTGTCGGTCCTTTGTCACCAGGGATATACACCGTTTACGCACGTATCGTCGGAGACCCTTACATTCCGGAGACATACACGCCCCTGACGGAATTTATTGTAACGGATTATCGGTTCGTCCTTAGCACCGAATCGATTACGGTGCCTGAGGGGGGAACAACAACATTTACCGTGGCGCTGCTGAATCCGCTCGGAACTGTTGAAGTAACTGTAGCTAACGAATCAGGCGATCCCGACATAACGGTCGAGTCCGGGGCATTGTTGACTTTTGACTCGTCCAATTATTCTGAACCGCAAACCGTAATAGTCTCGGCAGAGGAGGATGAAGACTACCTCGATGGGGCGACCGTGATTCTGGTTTCGGCCCCTGAGTATTTGACAACCGAGGTCACTGCCACCGAAGCAGATAACGATACCCCATCTGTACTCTACGTAGATGTAAATGCCATAGGCAGTAATAATGGTACGAATTGGTCCGATGCATATACGGACTTACAAGATGCCCTGAGCATAGCAGCGGCCTACCCTGAGGTACAGGAAATCCGGGTAGCACAAGGGGTATATACGCCGGCAGAACCGAATGGCAATCGCAGTGCTAGCTTCAATCTCACTAATATAAGAATAACAGGCGGCTACGCCGGTTTTGGTGAGTCAGACCTCAATGTCCGTGATATGAGCCTTTACAAGACAACTCTTAGCGGCGACCTTAATGGCGACGATGGTTTGAACTTTGCCAACAACGGCGAGAATAGCCACACAGTTGCGCATTGCGATGGGACAGTGGCTCTTGATGGCTTGACAATAAGCGGCGGCAACGCCTTTGGAGGTCGAGGTGCCGGTGCTGGCCTGTACAACCATTCGGGTTGCCAACTAACAGCCACCAACTGTATATTTAGCAGAAATATTGCGATGTATGGTGGGGGGATGTACAATAACTCCGGCAATATCACACTTGTTAACTGTATCTTTTTTGGGAACTCCGCCACTGGTGGGGGGATATATAGCAACCCTTGCAACCTAACTTTGATTAACTGCACGGTCAGCAACAATTCCGGCCGCGGCATGACTGGTTCGCGTTGGTATACATACGTAACACTGACTAACTGCATTTTTTGGAGCAATGGGGGCACAAGCGAATCCGATCAGATCGGGAGCGGACAATTCACCACCAATTACTCTTGCATTCAAGGTTTGACAGGGAGTTTGGGAGGTATTGCGAATATTGATGCCGATCCGTGCTTCGTTGGCCCTGACGATGGCGACTATCGTTTATCAGCTTTTTCACCTTGCATAGATGCCGGCGACCCCAATTATCTGCCTCAACCAAACGAAACCGACCTCGACGGTAAACCCCGTGTCCTCGATGGCAACGAGGACGGTACGGCCGTAGTCGATATGGGCGCTTATGAATTCGGCTCTTTACCCCCTATAGAAGCCGTAGTTAAGGTTCGCCCCAGGACACTTAATCTGCGAAGCAGGGGTAAATGGATTACCTGCCATATCTCTCTGCCCGAAGACTACAACGTAGCTGACATCGAACCAGACAGCATCTTCCTTGAGGATGAGATCGAAGCAGACAAGGTATGGGTCGACGAAGACCAGCAAGTTATCATGTCTAAGTTCAGCCGCTCAGCACTCCAGGAGCTCCTTGCTGACTTAGAAACACCAACAACCGTCGAACTGTTCGTCTCCGGACAACTCAGCGACGGCACCCTCTTCGAAGGAACAGATGTAATCAAAGTTTTGAACAAAGCCCGCAGGCAAAATCGCCATGCGCACCGATAGCGAAAAAGAAGTATAAGATTCCTGTAGGTTTGCCTGCTACCCCGCGTTGTGCCGGCCGCCGGAACTCTTATTCGCTGGCTACCGCTTCCTCCTGGGCCTCGAGAGCACCTAAGGCGCTCGATTGGTCATCCATAAATTCAAAGACCGTTTCAAGCCCCGTTATTGTAAAAATGCCCTTCGTCATGGTGCTAACACCGCAGCAAATAAGCCGCTTCGAATTGCTGTCAAGCTCCTTGCGTAGTTTCAGCAGCGTCGAGAGGTTCGGAGATGTGACAATATTCACATCCGAAAAGTCAACTACAATGTTACAGCCGCCTTTCTCAGACGCGATTTTATAAACCTTATCGAGTTCGCCTCCCAGTTCCGGCTCGGCAGGCAAGGTCACATAAACAACATCCTCAGTCAAATTTTCAATCCCCATTTTAGCACTCCTTTTTCAAGCCAATCCGGCCAATCTGATTCTAAAATCCTCTATCGGCACAAAATTATGCCAAATTAAGTAAATTGACCTCCCCAACCGACGCAAATCCCCTCAAACCGCCCTCACCGCCCCAAAATCCACACCACCACCACCACCATTCCAATTTTTTATCGCCCCCTAATCACCCCCATTCACCCATTCCCTTTACCCGTTTTTGGGCATTTTCCTTTTATGGCCGTTTTCTTTCTCTTTCAATCTTAGTCTGTAGTCTATCGCCCACTTGCTTTCTGCGCCCTTTGGCGCGGGTCCCTTCAAAACAACTTCCGTGCCGCTGCTGCTGTAAATAAACGGCTTCTCCGTAACAGGGTCATTCCGAATGGCTACTTCCGTAACCTCGCCTAATGAACTGGGAAATTTGCCCTTGTGCGTCGCTGCCCACTGGCGCAGTCCCTCAATGCATTGCAAAATCGCCACATGCCGGTCTAATCTATCCATCAAGCCCTCAATCTTGGTACGAAGAGGGCCGTCTTCGAGTTGCATTTTCATCTGATAAGTCAAATCAATCAACGGCCTCGGCAGCTCCTTCAACGCCCAATAAACATTCGGCGCATCAGGCCCCTGCACAAACTGTTCAAGCTGAGCACACATCAACCCCGAAATGGCTATCCCGACTAAGCCCTGAGGCAAAACGCTGCTCTCGCCTAAGTGCCTCCCCATAGTAAGACCGGTCTGAATCGTGCTGATGGCCTCATCATACTTGCTCTCAGCCATTCTAAGACGCGCCTTTAAGGCAATACCGTAGGCAATCACGCGATATCCGCGCAGCTCCCCCCGCTTCGCATCAACTGCAAACGGCCAGTCACATCTCTTACACCTCGCAGCTCTTTCAACCAATTCCAGGGTGCCCTTAAGTTCCCCCAACACCGATTCTGCCTCCTTACGGGGTAGTGCATCCAGCGGCCCTCTCACCCAACCGCCAATTTTCATCGGGTCCATATCTTCCGGCAGTGACGCCACGGCTTCCTTATATAGCTTTACCGCATCCTCGTCCACCTGCTCCTCCTCGCCCGGCAGCAGCCTGTATCTCCGCGAGTCTTCAACTGCCTTCGCCAGCTCCATCGTCAATTCAACTCGCCCACCATCGCCGCGCTTCGCCTCCACACCGACCGACCCAAGCAGCACGATGATAAGACAGATTAAAATCCGCTTCATAATATATCTCCCACATTCTTATTCTCCCTTCTTCCTGAGGCTCACATGCTTCCGCTTAGGCCCTTATTCTCCAAGAGTTAAATACCATTCTTCCGACTCTACGTTCACATGCACAAAGACCTCACCACCCGTCCCCACTGGCGTATTTGATGGTCTCTCCGGCAGTAGTCTATCCGGCTTAAAC
This sequence comes from Planctomycetota bacterium, assembly GCA_020350405.1. Taxonomy (GTDB): domain Bacteria; phylum Planctomycetota; class Phycisphaerae; order Sedimentisphaerales; family Anaerobacaceae. The sequence goes on along the minus strand of CP070715.1, from coordinate 1,730,001 downwards.
GTAACCGTCCAGTGTTCAGGCCCCTTCCAATACTCGTTCGATACCCCCACCAGTCGATACTCCGCTAATCTGTACCCTTCCTCGACCATTGCAGCCCTTCCCATCCGAACTGCCATCTCCCTTTCAGATTCCTCTCCCCGTCCTTCTATACGACGCTCGCCCTCGCAACCCCCAAAAACAAACCCAACCAATACCCCCGCCAATAACAAAATACCTAATTCCCTCATAATTCGAACTCCTTACTTCCCCGCCCCTGCGCGTCCCCGGCAGGGGTGCTTCGGATTTGCCGTTAGGGCCCACTTGCCCAAACCAACTATCTTTAGTGTCCTAAGAACCTTTTGAGTTTAGAAGAAAATAATATCACATATCACAAAGGAAGTGAAAGATGACATCAATACACTTGAAAAAAGTCTGCATTTTGTTTTTTGCAGTTGTAACGAGCATTTGTTTGATTGGCAGTACTTCCGGTTCGAATAAATCCAAAAGCAAATGGGACAAAGCCATCACCGAATTTGAGCGGTGGGATGCCAAAAACAGCTTCCCTCCCGACTCCGTCCTCTTTGTGGGCAGTTCCAGCATAAAGTCATGGGAAACCGCCCGTTATTTTCCCGAATTCCCCGTTATAAACAGGGGCTTTGGAGGTTCGACCATTTATGACGTTAACCTCTTCGTCGACCGCATCGTCATCAAGTACCGGCCGAAGGCCATTGTCTTTTACGCCGGTGACAACGATATCGCCCAAGGCACTCAACCCGACGTCGTAAAACAAAACTTCACCGAATTCGTCCGCAAAGTCCACACCGCCCTCCCCG
>CP070715.1:1721736-1729089 GCA_020350405.1 Planctomycetota bacterium | reverse complement strand
AATCCTTTGTTAAAGCTGGGGTTATGTTCATTTTTTACCCTGCGAACATTGGTTTTGTTTGACATATTTTGGTTAGCCACAAAGCTTTTTTTGCCACAGAGGCAAACTTTAGTTTGCATCGGATCAAAAATGAGTTCGGCTGGGGTGGCCGGGTCTTCGATATTGAGTTTTCAAATGGCGGACGGACAGAGGGTCCGCTCACTGTTGGAGCAGATTGCGCATTTGTGCTGAAATTTCGGGGGTTTTCGATTAGTCAGAATTTGTAAGTGTTTGTGTGATAAGGAGTAAGAATTTTTTGGAAAATCGGCGGCCGGCGTGGAAGTGCCTGCACTTTTGATTGAAAATAGGCAGTTGCAAACAGAAAGTGGGGAGGGGGAAATTGTTGTTGTAGTGGATGGTGATTTGGAGTATAATGGTGCGAAAGCTGGAAATGAGGCTCAGGGATTGGTGGTGAAAATATTGTTAACACCCGAAAATGTAGGGAGAAAGACGATGGAGGCTAATAGAAAGGCTAAATCGGGCGGTAAGAGCTGTGTTTTTGTCGTTTTGAGCGTTTTAGTGGGGATTCTGGCCGTAGCAAATGTTGTTTCGGCCGACTACGTCAACAGGGTCTACTGGACGAAATTCGCCCCAAGCGATGATGGGGTACTTCGGGCCAATGCCGACGGCAGCGGGATTGAGCAGATCGTTAGTGTCGCGTTCAATTCCTTAGACGGGCTAGCGATCGACCCAGTCGAGAACAAGCTCTATATCGGCACGAGCTACCATCTGCTGCGGTGCAACCTAGACGGCTCCGGCCTGGAAACGGTAATCAGCGGCGGGAATGCGTTCGACTTCTTCTGCTTGGAGATAGACACCGCCAACCGCAAGATATATTGGAGCGACTGGATCCAAGGCGGCCCAACGCCGAGGATGCGACGAGCAGACTTGGACGGGACATCGATCGAGACCGTTTTTGAGGGCACTATATCGTACGGCAAAGCAATCGACGCTGCTGCGGGGAAGCTCTATTGGGTCGCCGGTTCAATTTACAAGAGTGATTTGGACGGATCAAATCGCGTTACGGTACTGGCGAACACATTCGGACGGGGACATTTGCACGGACTTGCCTTGGACATCCAAAGTAACAAGATGTACTTTACGACCTGGGAGGGTGGCGGCATCTGGCGTGCCAACATGGACGGGACTGATGTGGAGCACTTGAGCGACGACAAAACGACCGCCATCGCCGTGGACTCCGACGGCGGGAAGCTCTACTGGACGTCATGGGCGTACGGAGCGGACGAGATCAAGCGAGCGAACCTGGATGGGTCGGGCGAGGAGGTGGTGTGTCTGATGGGCGGAAGCGGTAATGCCATCGCTTTGGAGTTTATCCCCGAACCGACCGAGTATTACGTTGATGCGGATGCGAATGGTGGGAATGATGGGTCGAGCTGGGCGGATGCGTTCAATTACCTGCAGGATGCCTTGGCCACTGCATCAAGCGGAGACGAGATATGGGTGGCGGAGGGGGTTTATACGCCGGATAGTAACTCGGCTTATCCCAACGGGACTGGCGAGCGCAAAGCGACCTTTCAACTAATCAATGGTGTAGCTGTGAGAGGTGGTTATGCCGGTTTTGGTGAACCGAATCCTAACGCTCGGGATATTGATTTGTACGAAACAATCCTCAGCGGTGACCTGGAGGGCGATGATGGACCCGATTTTGTTAATAACGGTGAGAATAGCTACCACGTTGTGACCGGCAGCAACACTGTCGAAACCGCCATTCTTGACGGCTTTGTTATCACGGGTGGAAATGCTGATGGTTCTTATTCATACTTATTGGGTGGCGGGATGTACAACAGTTCCGGCAGTCCGACGGTGACCAACTGTATTTTGAGAGATAACGAGTCATCATACTCCGGTGGGGGGATGTTCAACAACATTCATAGCAAGCCAATGCTGATCGGATGCATGTTTAGCGGTAACAGAGCCAACGGCATAGATGGTGTCGGCGGCGGGATCTTCAACCTGAACTTTAGCAGCCCTACGGTAGCCTTGTGTACGTTCACTGCGAACTCAGCAGGACTCGATGGCGGCGGGATACACAATGACAATGGTTGTGAACCAAACCTAATAAACTGCAAATTCAGTGGGAACTCCGCAAGGCGTGGTGGCGCGCTCTGCAACGATTGGGAAAGCACGGCAGTACTGGTCAACTGCACGTTCAGCAGAAACTCGGCTACCATTGGCGGTGCGATTTACAACACAAGAAGCGACCCAAACCTGAGCAGTTGTATATTTACGGGGAACTCGGCTCAGGGTGGCGGCGGGGTGAGCAACTGGGACAGCAATCCGACCCTTACCAATTGCACGTTCAGTGGGAACTTGGCAACTGGGACAGGGGAATATGAAGGCGGCGGGGGAATGCGCAATGCCTACAATAGTAATCCGAGATTATCCAACTGCATTTTCTGGGGCAACACAGCCACTCGCGGTCCTGAGATCACTTTATATTCTTCTTTACGTCCTTCAACACTCGTGTTTGCGTACAGCAACGTGCGGGGAGGTGAAGAAGCGGCCTATGTCGACGACGGCTGTAAACTGAACTGGGGTGAGGGCAATATCGATTCAGACCCTTGTTTTGTGGAAGCTGGCTACTGGGCGGATGCCTGTGACCCCAATATTATCGTTGAGCCGAATAATCCAAATGTTGTGTGGGTAGATGGTGACTATCGCTTGCGTCGGGGTTCGCCTTGTATTGACTCGGGGGACCCGAATTATGCGGCGGAGCCGAATGAGATGGACCTTGACGGGAATCCGCGAGTAGTTGATGGGCGGATTGATATGGGGGCATACGAATATCAGGGCGGGTGTGTCCCTCCGGCTGAACCGGGTGGACCGGAACCGGCGGATGGGGCGATTGATGTGCCGGTCGATGCCCCGCTGTTGTGGAATGGTAAATTGGGAATTGCCGAGAAATCCCTGGCAAGCTGTGCTATAGACAGTGCGGGTGTCCTGATAGATGTAAAAAAAGCTGCCAAGGCGATTACAGCGGAAGGAGCTGTGTTGGGTGAGGGGGAATTGGATGTTACTACGGGAGCAGCAGTTAAAGCTGTGGGTCATGCAAGTCTTAGTGCAATTGGGATGTCTGCATCGGGCGGCAGTATTCTTTGGGATTTGACGCATGGCGTATACATTGACTACCGGCCGAGCGGCGACTTCAGTTCTCTGGTTTCGGTGCTGGGCAGCGCCGGCTATTCGGTTTCGACGACGAGCGCCGGTGTGGACCACGTGGACCTTTCTGCGTATGACGTGCTGGTGGTATGTCTGGGTTCTGCATGGGACAGCAGTTATACGGCTTTTGAGGTTTCGGCGATTGAAACGTTCGTCAACAACGGGGGCGGGTTGCTTATACTGGGAGACAACTCGAACTGTCCGAACGGGAATGTCAATCCGGTCGCGCAGGTCTTTGGAGTCACTTGTGGTGCATCCAGTCAGTATACCGGCTACTTTTCCTCGTGGTCATCCCATCCGATATTTACCGACTGCTCACAGGTATATTATGGAACAGGGGGCGAGATTTCTGCAGTTCCGCCCGGTGAACTCGTTGCCTGGACCAGTACGGGACACGGGACGGTTGCGGTGGCATCGGGGTCCGGACGCGTCGTTGTTACAGGGGACATTAACTTCTGCGCCAACAGGAATCTGAGCAAATATGATAATCAGCTGTTCGCAGAGAACATTTTTGACTGGCTTTCAAGTGGAAATGGTGGTTGTGCTACTAGTTATGACGTTTACTTTGGGACGGACGTGAACACTTTAGAGTTGATACAGGAAGACCTCTGCGAGCTTCGGTGTGAGCCGGGTTTGCTGGAGGCGTGTACGACGTACTATTGGCAGGTTGCGGCGAAGAATGACTGCGGTGAGACTTACGGAGATATCTGGTCGTTCACGACGGAGCTTTGTAACGCCGCACCTGTTGCGTGTGTTGTGGGAGGGGACAGGGTAGTTGAAGCGGGAGAGGATTGTGAAGCGAGGGTCGTGTTGGATGGTTCGTGTTCGAGTGATGCGGATTCTACGGTCGGGACGAACGATGATATAAATGATTTTGACTGGTACGAGGTGATAGATGCGTGCGAGCCGAACAGTGATATTTACTTAGGCAGCGGGGAGGTTATAGAGTGCAATTTAGGATTGGGTGAGCATTTGATTATCTTGGAGGTAGCGGACAAGGCGGGGGCGTTTGACAGCAATGAGGTGGTTATTACGGTTGAGGATGCGGCCGCGCCTGTGATAACGCTAAACGGGGCGGATATGGTTGTATTAGAATGCGGGGCAGACAGCTATGTTGAGGAAGGCGCAACGGCAACAGATAATTGTGAGGATGATGTAGCGGTCGCCATAGGTGGGGACGTGGTGGATACGTCAGCATGTGGGACGTACGTTATAACATATGACGCGACTGATTCGTGGGGGAACGAGGCGGAGCAGGTTGTACGGACGGTGGTTGTGGAGGATACTGAGCCGCCAGAGTTTAGTCTGGTTGTTGAGCCGAATGTGCTTTGGCCGCCGAATCACAAGATGGTCAAAATTGCGGCAAGCTGGGAGGTAAGTGACAACTGTGATGAATCACCGGGGGTGTCGCTGGTGAGCGTTACGTCCAGTGAGGATGATGATTCGAGAGGTGACGGTCACACCAGCAAGGACATTAGAATAGGTGATGACGGGTCTATCTATCTTAGGGCGGAGCGCAGTGGAAAGGGACCGTGCAGGGTATATACGATAACGTATAAGGCGGTGGACGATTCGGGTAATGTCACGGAAGCGAGTGCAACCGTTAGGGTCCCTCACAGGAAGGGACCGGTGAAGCGCCGTGGTAAGTCGTTCTCCGATCTGGGCGGGAGGCTATGGAGGTTGCTATATCGCGGAGGAGGTCAAGGCCGCTGAACAACATAAGTAGTAAGGTAGACCCGTGGGCTGGAAGCTGTGGCTGGTCAGGGCTTGCAGCTTTTTTTATGTTTTGCACGCGGGTTTTTGGGTGAGGTGCGAGGGTTGAAGTTAATCGGATTGTTTCTTTTTTGCGTAGACGGCGATGATTTGCTGCTGGACGTTCGACGGGACGACTTCGTAGTGCGAGAGGGTCATGGAGTAGGAGCCGCGTCCACCGGTGACGGATTTTAATTGTGAGTTGTACTGGGTGACTTCAGCGAGGGGGACCTGGGCCTTAATGACGACGAGGTTGCCCGGTAGCATATCCTGTCCGAGGACCCGGCCGCGTTTTCCAGCGAGGTCGCCGGTGATATCGCCCATATTCTCAGCGGGGACGGTGACTTCCATATTTACGATTGGTTCGAGGAGGGCGGGCTTTGCGTTTTGGACGGCGTCAGTGAACGCTCCTTTTCCTGCGGCTCGGAAGGCGACTTCCTTGGAGTCGACGGGGTGGTGCTTGCCGTCGTAGACGGAGACCTTGATATCCTGGAGGGGGAAGCCGGCGACGACGCCGGCCTGCATTACGTCGTTAATACCTTTGTGTACGGCGGGCTCAAACTGGCCGGGGATAGAGGCTCCGAAGATGTCCCAGCTAAATTCGAGGGATGGGTCGGAGTCCCGCGGGGCGGGCTCGATGCGGAGGTAAACCTCACCGAACTGGCCTGCGCCGCCGGTCTGTTTTTTGTGGCGGTAGTGACCTTCGGCCTTTGTGGTGATTGTTTCGCGGTAAGGGATTTTGGGTTCTTTTGTGGTTACGGAGAGCTTGAAGCGGCTGTGCATTTTATCGAGCATGACACGAAGGTGGAGGTCGCCGAGTCCGGAGGCGACGAGCTCGTTTGTCTGCTGGTCCCGTGTGACTTTGAAGCAGGGGTCCTCGTCGGTGAGTTTGTCGAGGGCGGAACTGATTCTTTGCTCATCTCCTCTGGCGGCGGGCTCAATTGCCAAAGCGAACATGGGCTCCGGTACGGTGGGCGTATCGAATCGGCCGGCGACTTTGCCGTCGTGGATGAGGTCGCCGATTTTGAGCTCTTCTATTTTTGCAAGGGTTACGATGTCGCCGGCGATACCGGCGTCGATTTCCTTATTTTCGGGGCCCTGAGTTTTCAGAATGTGTCCGGGTCGGATGCTTTTTCTCTCTTTGTTTCGGAGCAGGGAGGTATCGGATTTGAGGGTGCCGGAGAAGATTCGGATGGTTGAGTATTTCATGTTTGACTTGGGGTCGAATCCGATGCGGAAGACGAGCCCTGCGAGGGGGGCGGCGGGGTCGGCCTTCAGTTCGGTTGCGGTGTCACCGTCTTTTAGCTGAGCGGCGTTTGCCTGGGTGGGGGAGGGGGTGTATTTTGCGATGATGTCGAGGAGCAGGTCGATGCCGATTTCCTTGCGGGCGTTGGTGAAGACGATGGGGATGAGTGTACCTGTTTTGAGGGCTTCGACGAACACGGAGGCGATTTTTTCGGGGGGTATCTGTTCGCCGCCGAGGTAGGCTTCCATAAGCTGGTCGTCGGCTTCGATGACGCTTTCGATGAGGTCGGTGTGGGCCTTTGCGACGTCCATCATTGGGGAATCTCCGGAGTCGTTCTCGATGCAGTCGATGACGGAGGTCTTGTCGGCGGCGGGGAGGTTGGCGCATCGGCAGTGGGGGCCGAAGGATTCGCGGATATTTTTGTAGAGCAGGGGCAGGTCGATGTTCTCGGCGTCGATTTTGTTTACGACGATGAGGCGCGGCATGCCGGCCTTGGCGGCGAGTTCAAAGAGCTTTCTGGTGTTTGTTTCTATGCCGGCGGCGGCGGAGATGACGAGACAAGCGGTTTCGGCGGCCGGGACGGCCTTTATGGCGGGTCCGATGAAGTCCGGGTAGCCGGGGGTGTCGATGATGTTGATTGTACTGCCGGCGTGTGTAGTGTGGACGACAGCGGAGGCGATGGAGTGCTGGCGGTCCTTTTCCTCATCGTGGTAGTCGCAAATTGTAGTTCCGTCGTCGATGGTCCCGAGGCGGTTTGTGGCGCCGGTTTTGTGCAGAATTGCCTCAACGAGGGAGGTCTTGCCCGCGCCGCCGTGTCCAAGGAGGACGATGTTACGAATATCGCTGGTACCGGCCACTTTCGAATCTCCAAAAGACTAAATTGTCACGGATTTTCGTTGAAAAAGCAGATATTACATTAACAAGGGGGTAAGGACAAGGAATTTTTTGGTTTGACGGGTGGTAATTGGCCATCAAGTCCACTGATGGACTTTTCAGGCTGGGAGAGAGGCGCAGAGGGGAGGCCTGGTAAAGGTTAAGCCAGGCTTTTCCCAGTGTTTTAAGGGTGCGGGCGATTATTGGTGCGTCGAAGCTGGGAGGGTATCCTCGTAAAGCGTTTCGACTTCGGTTTCTGAGAG
>CP070715.1:1698922-1721636 GCA_020350405.1 Planctomycetota bacterium | reverse complement strand
GTTGCCGGTAGACCAGCATATGCTCATTGCCTTGATTGCCCCCCGCCCGGTATACATAGCCAGTGCCGAGCAGGACTTGTGGGCCGACCCCCGCGGAGAATTTCTCGCCGCCAAACACGCGGATGCTATTTATCGACTATTGGGTACTGACGGCATGGCCGCTAATGAAATGCCCGGCCTCGAAAAGCCCATAACCAGCACCATCGGCTATCACATCCGCCCCGGCAAACACGATGTCACATTATACGACTGGCAAAGATTCCTCGACTTCGCCGACATCCACCTAAAGCACGTCGCAGACTAAGATTCACCCACCATGTTAGGCCCGTAAGTGCCTTACTCACAGCCCTTTGGTGCTTCTTTTCCAGAGTATTCGCCGTAACCTACTTAGTACGCATTGTCCACAAGCCAGTGGTCACCGATAAACGCCAGGTCATGGAAGTTTATTATGCAGTCCCCGTTGATGTCCCCAGCAATCCACGTTTCACAAACTCCGGCGGGACTAGGTGTCCTGCTGGCCTCGTTTGTCCCCCCATAGGCGCCAGCATTTATACGGCCACCATTAGGAAATGTCTCCTGACCAAGCGGATAATCCGGGTCACCCATATCGATGGCTGGACTTGTTTCACCATCATAATACCACGTCGAATCTTCGTTGCGGCGATAACCCGCCTCCGACCTCAAATGGAAATCGTAGTCCGGACCGGTTGAGTCCACAAAACATGGGTCCACATCCTGGTTGCCAGCGCCCCAGCCCACAAAACTGAGCCCATCATTATATATTCCCGCATTGCCGTCTTGAATAATACTGTAATTGACGTCTACCGTTGAGCCGTTTGCTACAGCAATTTCATTTCCATCCGGCGAGGTATCATTCCACATGATGTTGTTTTTTATTGTCACAGTGCCCCCGTCAAGGTCACAAATTCCCCCGCCCGTACTCTGGGCCGAATTACCCGACAAAGTACAGTTCGTGATGTTCACGGTTCCACCGAGCGTCACTATGGCACCGCCATTGTTGGCGTCGTTGCCGTTGAATATGCAGTTGGTCAACCGACTCGTACCAGCGAAGTTGGCCAACGCTCCCCCTCTGCTCGCGCTATTTTCACTTCCGGAACTGTACGTCATACTAAACGGCGCCGACCAGCCGCTCCAGACCGCCCCGCCGTCCGATGAAGCAGAACATCTCCACCAGTAGCAGTTGGTCACCGTCGGGCTGCCGGTATCGTTGTACATCCCGCCCCCGTTAGCATCTGTTCCACTGCCATTGGCATTGCCGGCCGTAATAATAAAACCATCCAGCACAGCATTCGGCTCCGTCCCGCTGCCCGTAACCACGTGATAGCTATTGTCCGAGTTGCTGTCAGGTACATTGATGTCCCCGCTGAGGATGCTCGGGTAGCAGTCGACATTGCGCATTTTCGGCCCGCCCACAGGCCCGCCGTACCCTCCCTTAACCGTCACGCCATTTATCAGTTGAAATGTCGCGTCCCGCCTGTTGCTGCCCCCGGGATTTGCCACGTTCACATCCGGATAATACGTCCCCTCCGCCACCCATATCTCATCAATATTAGGGTTCGAATCTGCATCTGCCAACGCATCCTGCAGGTACTTGTAGGCATCTGCCCAGTTCGTGCCGTCATTCACACCTGTCGCATCGGCATCAACGTAGACGTAGGTATAGTCTGTCGGCGCCGTTAGGCAGATATCATCGAGCCAGATTCTGCCTGAATCGACCATCGCCTTCGTTTGTCCTGCCTTTGCACCGCCGATTCCAATAGCGAACCTGTCGATAGCTGACAGTGTCACTCCGCACGCATCGTAGATATTCAGGTCAATACTCCATTTATGCCAGCTGGCCTCAAACATGTCGTTCACATCGTCGTGGTACACAGTCCCGATATTGCTGCTCGTATCTTCCAGTTCCACCCACATCCGCGCAGCGTTCTTATCAACACCAACAGATACCTCGCTGCATGGGTCGCCCCGGAAGTACACATTCAACGTCTCCACACCCCCTGCCGTCCAATCCGAGCCGACCTCCAGCTCGCTCATATCTTGGGCGTCCATCCATGAACCGACATACTGGACTGGTGACTTGGTGACGTTCGTGTACCGAAACTTAACAGAATTACCATCGCGAGTCAAATTCAGCCCACACGGGTCCGTCTCAAGGAAGATTTCCGCATCGCTGTCGTTGACCCAATAATCATCCCACACGGCCCACAGCGCCGCATTGTCCGCGTACGAGTCGAAATCATCCACCACAATCCGCGCTCTTGCCGTATCCGTCAAACAAAACAGCAAAACCACCGTTACTACCCATTTCCTGGCATTTCTTTTCTTAGCCATTTTCTTACCTCCTAAAAAATCGTTAATTCTGCCACAACAATACAATGCACTCACAATAATTTATTTGATTAAAACCGCTGATTTATGTACACACAGCCTCTCTCCGCTATCTCCTGTAAGCTTCAGTCGCCAACTATGCACTATGCCGCTCCTCCGCCTGCAGCCATTGTTCCAGTTACAACCGTAAGTAGACCCAGGGCCAGCAAAGCACAAACCGAAAGCATAAGTTTCTTGCAAATGATTTATCTCCTTTCAAATCTCCGAATTTGGATACTCCTCGTTCAAGCGGGTGTAACAACCTTGTCTCCGCTTTCTTGCCAAATTTAGCTGGATTTGTCAAGCGAAAATCCGGTAAAGAACATTTTTTTTGCACAAGACCCGGGAAAATGCCCAAAAAACCGCCCCAGCGGAAGAAAGAATTTAAAAATCTATCGACGTCGCGCACACCCACATAAACCGCGCCGCAGACTAAAATTTACCGCGAGATTAGCGCCGTAAGCGTCTTACTCACAATCCTTTGGATTACTTGCGCTTTACAATGAGCCTTCTCGCAGCTTTGCCGGGCGAATTATTTCTCCCCTTACCCTTATCTATCACCCTAATCGTATCCGTCCCCTCGAATATAGTCCCGTCACTAAGTTCACCGCTCACAACCAGTTCCACCTCGGCAGGTGTTTCCACCCCGCCAAGCATCTCCTGTACCGCTCCCCGCCTGAACTTCGCTACCGCAAATTCATCCGTTAACCATACCCGCTCGGCTTCAATCTCATCCTCAAGCAATATGCTGTTGACGTCAATCTCGGCCACATTGTAATCTTCCGGCAGCCGAATAACGCACATAACCCATCTACCTTTGCTTTGCAGATTAAGCGTCCTGGGCGTAAGTTTGACTTCTGCTTCGATAGGCGGAACTTCCTTTATGGCTAGACTCTGCCAACCCCCTGCGGCGATAGCCACGAAGTCACTTCCCGAAGGTGGCGTTGCCTGACCCCCCTTGTTGTCCCCCCACGCCACGATACTACCGTCGGCCTTCAGCGCAAGACCGTGATAGTCCCCTGCGGAGACAGCCACAAACCCATTCCCCGAAGGCGGCGTTGCCTGTCCGTAATTGTCCCGCCCCCATCCCACGATGCTGCCGTCGGCCTTCAGGCCAAGACTGTGTTCGTACCCTGTGGAGACAGCCACAAACCCATTTCCCGAGGGCGGTGTTGCCTGACCATTATAGTTGTCCCCCCATCCCACGATGCTGCCGTCGCCCTTCAGGGCAAGACTGTGCCACCCACCTGCGGAGATATCTACAAAGTCGTTTCCGGAAGGCGGCGTTGCCCGACCATTATAGTTGTTCCCCCATCCCACGATGCTGCCGTCGGCCTTTAGGGCAAGACCGTGATACCACCCTGCGGAGATGGCCACAAAGTCATTTCCCGAAGGTGGTGTTGCCTCACCATGCTTATTTTCTCCCCATCCTGCGATACCGCCGTCGGCACTCAGGGCAAGGCTGTAATCCCGCCTCGCGGAGATAGCTACAAAGTCAATGCCCGAAGGTGGCGTCGCCTGACCATGCCCGTTATTCCCCCACTCCACGATACTGCCGTCGGCCTTAAGGACAAGGCTGTGCCGCTCCCCTGAGGAGATAGCCACAAAGTCATTTCCCGAAGGTGGAGTTGCCTGACCATAGCGATTACTCCCCCACCCTGTGATGCTGCCGTCGGCCTTCAGAGCAAGGCTGTGACGCCCCCCTGCGGATATTGCCACAAAGTCATTTCCCGAAGGCGGCGCTGCTTGACCATCAAAGTTGTTACCCCACCCCACGATGCTGCCGTCGGTCTTCAGGGCAAGGCTGTAATCCCGCCTCGCGGAGATAGCTACAAAGTCATTGCCCGAAGGCGGCGTTGCCTGCTTCCCCCACCCCACGATACTGCCGTCGGCCTTCAGGGCAAGACTGTGGTGATAGCCTGCGGAGATTGCCACAAAGTCATTACCCGAAGGCGGCGTTGCCTGACCAGAACCATCATACCCCCATCCTACGATGCTGCCGTCGGCCTTCAGGGCAAGACTGTGAACCCACCCTGCGGAGATTGCCACAAAGTCATTACCCGAAGGCGGCGTTGCCCGACCAGACCAGTTACCCCCCCATCCTGCGATACTGCCGTCGGCCTTCAGGGCAAGACTGTGATACCACCCTGCAGAGATAGCCACGAAGTCATTACCTTCAGGCGGCGTTGCCTGACCAGAATAGTTATCCCCCCATCCTGCGATGCTCCCGTCGGTCTTCAAGGCAAGACTGTGTTTATACCCTGCGGAGACGGCCACAAAGTCATTCCCTTCAGGTGGCGTCGCCTGACCATGCCCGTTATTCCCCCATCCCACAATGCTGCCGTCCGCCTTTATAGTAAGACTGTGACCCCCTCCTGCGGCCACGGCGACAAAGTTGCCGTCGATAAAATCGTTGCTGTCGACTGACATACTCCCCCAGCCGACAACCGAACCAGCCCAGGCTTGTGGCCCACAGCACAGACCTGCAATAACTAAAACCACAACCAACCGTCTTTTTTGATTTATTTCCTTAACCATTTTGTTCTCCCGTGTACGCCTTAATCAGCGGGCGCGATAAAACGATAATGCAGCGAAAACCTTGGTTTGGAAGGCGGGTCGGTATGAAAGGGTTTTGAAGGTATAATAGCTTACTAAATAATTATGATATTACGGCCGTTTGACCAGCCTTCACACCTTATCTAATAATATACTACCAGACCCTTACCCGTTTTGTCAACTAAAATCTCCTCAAATCCCCACATTTTCTCGCACAAAAATATTCCCTTAATCCGCGTTATCTGCGTCTAAAAACCAATCAAATCCGCAGCTACCTACCAGCAAAAATCCAAAAATCCAAAATTTTTTTAATCACCTTGCTAGCATCGAGTTACAAGTATCGGGCATCGAGAATCGATAGTTTTTTCGCCACAATCGCGCAGCCTCCTCCAATACTGAGCGGACCATTTATCCGTCCGCCCGCTCTTTGATAACTTAATGCATCCGCCAATCGATCACGAGATACGAGATACCAGATACGAGATACGAATCATGTCAAACGAAACCAATTTTCGAAAGACTAAAAATGAACATAAGCTTAGGCCTAACAAAGAATTACGAAAATGACAGCCCGCCAGGGCCGGCCAAAACAAAACCAATTTTGCCCGCCCTCGCCGCGCAGCGAAGGCCCCAGACTCCGATCCCTGATCCCAGACCCCTAACCCCTGACCTTTTTATGCAAAACAAACCCAATTTCCCGGACGCCCAAATGAACGTAACCTCTTTCTATACTGTGGATTATGAAAATAAATCCAATTGGACACTTGGCCAAAACAAACCCAATCAAACCCAATTCAAACCCAATCTCCACGGCCCGCCCCGTCAATATGGGAAACCTACACAATATGGGCAGCCAAATTCACCCATTACCAATTGCCCCAGAATTGTGGACAAACTGTTGATAACTCAAACCCCTGTTCTCGAGCCAGTCTGTCCGAAAGCAAAAATTTCCAGACAAACTCTGCCGTAATTTCCACGCCGCTCTTGTCCGCCCGGAACAAAACACCATAACCTCATTGCACCAAAGAAGTTACCTCTCTTGCCAAAACCGCTCTCTAAAGCCGCCTCCGTCCCGCCCCTCTACATTCCGCCCCTAAATCAAACAACCTGAAATCTACGTCCCTTTCACGCACAACTTCGCTGTTCGTGGATAATTAGCAGCCAAACCTACTGATTGCCCAAAAATCCCAAACACCCTAAAATTCAAAAAATCCCACTTCTGAGCCGCAATCCGCGTTTTTCAACCGCTTAAGCACTACTCTCCCCTCTTTGCAAACGCCTGCCGCCGCTCCCCATCCGCACCGCAAAAACTAACGAAATATGCGCCCAGCGGTATCAATCCCCTTTAAGAGCGGTTATTCTCCCCTTTAGGGCCCGGCAGGCCGCTATAGGGTCTGCAACCTCGGTTACGGCCGAGCAAACCGCTATCGCCTTTGCCCCGGCACCTAACACCCGCTCGACATTGTTCAAACTTATCCCACCAATAGCAACATGCCCTATACCGCTACCGCTTAAAGCTTTCGTCGCTTTGGTAACATAATCCAGACCAACGGGCTCAGCGTCAGGCTTTGTCCCTGTGGAGAAGACAGGCCCGAGGCTAACATAGGTTGGCAACTCATCACAGGCAGCGTACAATTGTTCAAGCGAATGCGTACTCTTGCCTATAATTAACGGTGTCAACTCAAGTTTGCGCGCCTCTTCTATAGGTAAATCATTCCGCCCGAGATGCACTCCATCGGCCCCGGCGGCAGCGGCAATATCTACCCGGTCGTTTATTATGCCAAGAACACCGGCTTCTTTGCAAACCTTCACAAATTCCACAGCAAGGGCAAAAAGCTCATCGTCGCCGATATTCTTTGCCCTAAGCTGAATGCAATCGGCACCGCCCGCCGCGCACCGACCAGCTAAAGAAAGCACATCAGCAGGCAAGCTGCTGCTGATTATTACATATAAGCTGACCCGTCTGAATTTTTCGCTCGTATCACTGAAAATGACAATATCCTTCTCAAGTGCATAGGCGTCAAACCGTAGCTTTTCGAGCATCTGGGCTGTTGAAGGGTCTATCGTTTGGACCATTTCAGCAAGGGTGCGCAAGCTTTCGGTAAGGCGTTTGCAGCCGGCAGTAAAAAAATCACGCAAGTTTCCGCGTTTAAGCTGCTTGTCAACTGTTTGGCCAATTCCTACATCACCGAGCGTATCCCTGCTCGTGATAAGTCGGGTAGCATCCAGCTTGCCGATAACGGCTGAAAGCTCGTGACGAAGCTGCTTGGCACGAGCGGTCAATGCCTCACAATTCAATGCGAATCTGGAGAACTCCTCTATTACACGAGCCGCCTCGCGGGCGCGGTTGAAATTGGCATCGATAATTCTATAAACGCTGTGCTGCATAACAGGCCCAATTATACGCCCCGGAGGCAATATTTAGTAGTCAAAATCAAGCTAAGCCTCGGCAAAAACCAATCCTGCGGGGGCATTGGGAAAGTAAGACTCAATATCGCGCAAAGAAAAACGGAGTCGCCCCTCCTCCGGCGCGGCTCCGAATCTATATTAGCAAAATCGGTCCCAGACGGCCCTTAAAACCCCCGAAACCGACTTTGAGACTTTCTGAAATCGGGCGGGCCCTTCCTCCTCCTTCTTCTCAATTTCACGAGGTCCCGCCCAATATCGTTACCTTAAAAGGCGGAAAAGTCTAAATACCCGCAAAAAATATGCCAACAACAAGGACTAAAGACAAAAAGATATGCAGTTTCGCTTAACAATTTGCAAAATAAATAGTTACGTTAGCCATACCGGCTCCGCCTCAAAAGGAAACAGTACCCTATTTTAAGCCTGTGTTGTTTTTTGTAAACACCGATTATACCCAATCGATCCATTTTCACACATAAAGCTTCGTAAGACCTTAGACGGCAGGGAGATTTGGCTGATGTTTACAAAAAACAACATATTCGTTGACAGAATGAACGGTGGTGGAGTGCACAAGTGACTCCCTTGCAAACGAATCATGTGCACAAGCTAATCATCCGGCGGGCGATATTTGGCCGAGGCAACACGATTGTTCCACCGGCAAAGCCAAGAGTCGAAAAGCATCTTTTTGCCGGTCCTCTGCTGGTTGAGTTGAAAAATGCTATTCTTTCGCCAAGTGATAATATCATCAACAATCTCCTTGGCCTGTTGCTCCGACAGCTCCATCCTTGTCGACTCAAACGGGTCAGTGTCCAAATCATAGACAGAGATCATTTCGGTTGTAGGATGGTATATGAACTTGCGGTTTGCTTTTACAAAACCCGTAGGGCTCTGCCGAAGCCAGCCAGAGAAATACACCTTGCGGTCGTCGGGTATGTACCCCAGCAAATTACGTCCGTCAAAGCCGGCGGCGCCGGCGTCGAAACCCAACAGAGCCAGCAGCGTCGGGGGCAAATCAACGGAGCTAACGGCCTGAGTAACCCTGGTTGCCGGCTGAACCAAAAACGGCGCCCTCAGGCAAAACGGTATGCGCAGAACTTCCTCGAAAGCAATTCTTTCGTGGCCGAGCAGGCCGTGCTCGCCAAACGCTTCGCCGTGGTCCCCGATAACACAAAAAACAGTTTTGTCTGCAAGATTCAGTTTCGTAAGCTCAACATCCAAGGCGGCTAAAAACTTATCGGTGTAAGAAACTGCCTGCCGGTATCGCTCCTCTGGCTCCTTGGCCGGGGCAGCATACCACTCAGGAACCTCATAGGGATCATGGGTAACCGAACAAAGAACCGTCAGGAAAAAGGGCTTGCTGTCAGCCTTTATCCACTCGACAATCGGTTCTAACATTGAAAACTCATCACAGGCCAGATAGGCAAGAAAGGCGTTAGGGTCATTCAAATCATCCCTGGCCCAGAATTTCTCGAAGCCAAGATTATAAACCAATCCCGGTCGGGACTCGAAGTTGCCCTTGGCCGACTGGAAGAATGCCGTTCGGAAATTCAAATTCTGTTTTAGAATCGTGGCAAGGCCGGCATACGGCTTTGCGGCCGGGACGGCCTCGGCAATATCCTGAGAGACCGAAGGGAACCGACCGGTCAAAAGACTAAACAGAACCTTTGTGGTATGGGTAAGTGTCGAACGGGCGTTTACAAACTCAACGCCTTGTTTGGCTAAAGTCGCGAGATAAGGTGTCAGATTATTTTCTTCACTATAAAGCGAGGTATACCTGTATTGAATACCCTCAAGGACAACTATGACTACATTGTAGTTTATCCGTTGTGGTTTCCGGGAGCGTACGATTTCTACTTCGTCCAAGGCTGGTATCTTCCGCTTGGCGCCGGCCAAGTCGGCTCTGGCGCGCCGGCCGGAATTGGACAAAAGAAAACTCGTTATAGCCCTCAATTGACAATTGTAGCGCAGGCCCTCAGAGACGATTTGTTCCGACGTTTGTCCAGGAGGGGTGCCATGGGCCAAGAGCGCAGCAACAACAATCGCAACGGAAACTATAATTCTACCCGCAAAAATTCTGCGGTTGTAATCAGGCGGCTGCGGCTTTGCTAAAACAAAAAAGAAAAAGGTAAGAGCAACGGCGCTGGGGGCAAGCAGGATTACGGCGGCGGCCGGCATCTTTGCAAGATTGACACCAATTATACTTAATGAGTTTAGAGGGGCACGAATTAGTGGCAAAAGGACAGTGGGTAAGATTTGCGTTCCGGTTCGTATCAGCCAGCCAGCACTCATAACCGAATATGTACATACAACAGCCGCGGAAACACAGGCTGTGCGGATGACCCATCGGCGAGGCCAGCGAAAACACACAATCGCCAAGATAACTTCGATGCCCAACAGTACGGCGACATCTGTGAGAATCCAGCTAAGATATTCGTTGAGCAGGGCGATACGCCAGGCGTAAAAGAGCTTTACTGTGAGGGTGCAAAACAGCGCGCCGAACATAATGACGCTATAAGCTCGGGGAGCTAAAAGGCCATACAGGCGGCGGCCAGACATAAATAGTTTGCCTTTAGCACCGGACTCTGAATCTTTGATACCCATAGGCGCGCACGATACTAAAAGCTAAAACAAATAGCAAGACAATAGCACCCGGTGTGTGGCGGATTAGAGAAAGAAAGTAAAGACACAAAACTACAAACTTAAATCCGAAAGGATATCCTGCACAGGAACCTCTGCACAACAGACAGCGGTATCGGCGACGCCGTAATAAATCTTGAGCTTATTATCCTCGCAGAGCAGGCCGCAGCAAAACACGACATTCCCAAAAAAGCCCTCACGCTCGTAATCCGTCTCCGGCTCAAGGATTGGCCTCTCTGCCCTTGCTAAAACTTCCCAGGGGCGGGCGGCATCGGTCAGGACAGCTCCAAGGCAGTACCGGCTGTCTCGATCGGCCCCGTGATAAACCTCCAGCCAGCCTGTCTTGACTTTGAAAGGTACGGCGCTGGCGCCTATTTTTGCCCCGTCCCAGCAATCTGTTCGAGGGCCCATAAGACGGCGATGGTTTCCCCAGCAAGTAAGGTCGGGCGATTCTGAAATCCAAATTTCCTGCTTTTCAAACAGGGGCGAAACAGGCCTGTGAAGTGCATAATATTTGCCTTTAATCTTTTCGGGGAACAGCACCACATCCTTGTTCTCGGGACAGAAGATTACGCCGTGACGCTCGAAAGATTTAAAATCCTTCGTCGACGCCAGGCAGGTTGTCACTCCGAGAGCTGAAACCGCGACATAAGTTATATAGTACGTTCCGTCAATAAGGCTAATCCTGGGGTCCTCGACTCCGAAGGCTTCATAATCGCTCGCGGCGGTAATTGTAGGAGTGCCTTCAATCTCGAATTTCTTGCCGTCCGTGCTTCGTGCCAGCCTTAGATGTGAAATCGATGTCAGATACGTTCCAGCAGGCGTTATTATCAGCCGGGGGTCGGAAAAATCATTTTCCGGATTATCTTTTGAAAACTCTTTCAACACAATGTCGCCCCGGACGGCATCATAAACGCCGGCCAATACGATGTCCGGATGCGTACTCATCGGCCGTTCAGCCACTCGAAGCAAAAGGATGACTTCATCCTTAACACGAGCCACACCGGTATTAAATACGCCGATAACTTCATAGCCCGGCATAGAAGGCTTTATGTCCTTCGGCCCGATTATAGGATTATCCGGCGAACGGAATACTGACACTCATCAACTCCCTTGATTCCAAATTTTCAAATCGGAGCAACCGGTATCCAAACCGGCCCTAATATAACGATTCGCAGCACAACTTGCAACAACTCCCCGGACAACTTCAATTACGACCTCCTTCTGTAAACCCCAAAGACCTCTAATGCGACCCACAGACACAACCTATTACCTTCAAACGTTGCTTGAAAAAAAGCCTTGCTTTTCACTGCTACTTATGGTAGTATTTCTTTATTATACTTCTGTGCAATCGATGAAGATGGTGTCTAAATAGGTGGGTATTCACCGTTAATAATCAAAAAGGAGCAGGGTAATAAAAAGAACCATCCTCCCAAATCTCTGTATGCTGTCGGCCGTATTGTTGTTATCGCAAACCGTAGCAGCAAGCGGCCCGATTCCACACGAATACGTCCCGAATGAGATAATCGTGAAATTGCGGGGCAGTGTTGCGGAGGCCATCGAAACGGGTCTGGCGAAAGGCGCGCCGGTGAAGGGGCTTAAATTATCTGATTCGCTGGATGAGCTGAACAAGAGATACAAATTAAAGAAGGCCAAGTGCCTGGCGAAGAACTTCAAGCAGAACAGGGGGCGGGTAAAGGCTCTGCTGAACAAG
This sequence comes from Planctomycetota bacterium, assembly GCA_020350405.1. GTDB lineage: Bacteria > Planctomycetota > Phycisphaerae > Sedimentisphaerales > Anaerobacaceae. The sequence goes on along the minus strand of CP070715.1, from coordinate 1,709,935 downwards.
GACAAAGCCCTTTTAAGTAAGAAAGAGAGGCGTATTGTAAGGAGGCTTAAACGGGCGCCGAAAGGTGCAAGGGTGCCGGACCTCAGTGGGATTTATAAGCTGGAACTGGAGCTTGAGGCGTGGCAGTCTTTGGAAGAGGTAGTAGCAGCGTACGGCAGCGACCCGGATATTGAGTACGCGGAGCTTAACTACATTGTGAAGACAACAGCAAGTCCGAATGACGCTCATTATCCGATACAGTGGCCATTGAACAACACTGGGCAGATGTATCCAGAGAGCGGCAGATATAACGACCCGCCGGGAACACCTGATAGTGATATAGACGCTCCGGAGGCCTGGGACTTACATACGGGCAGCTCAGAGATAATAGTCGCGGTTGTGGATACGGGCGTTGATTACACCCATAGAGACTTAGAAGATAATATGTGGGTCAACGAGGCGGAATTGGCCGGAACGGCGGGGGTTGACGACGACGGGAACGGATATATAGACGATATATACGGCTATGATATCCTGCACGGGGACGGCGACCCAAAGGACGACCACGGCCACGGCACACACGTTTCCGGGACAATCGCTGCGGAAGGCAACAACGGCCTTGATATTGCTGGAGTCTGCTGGAAGGCGCGGATAATGGGCCTAAAATTTCTCAACTGGCAGGGCTCGGGCGAAACGGCCGATGCGGTGCCTGCCTTTTACTATGCGGTGCAAAACGGCGCGGATGTCATATCCAACAGCTGGGGCGGGGGGCTCTATTTGCAATCTCTGCGGGACGCCATAGACTACGCACACAGTCAGGGCGTGATAATGGTGGCCTCAGCCGGCAATGACAATACCGACTCGCCTCAATACCCCGCTTATTATGAGCATATGATTGCGGTTGCTGCGACCAATTCCAATGACGAGAAAGCACCTTTTTCCAATTACGGGGATTGGGTCGATATAGCAGCACCGGGAGTTGATGTTCTATCGTTGCGGGCGAGCGGAACATCAGCGGGCACAGTCTACGACCACTACACCACGATTGCCTCGGGCACATCGATGGCCTGTCCCCATATTTCAGGCGCTTGTGCGCTTTTGTTGTCGGTCAATCCCACGCTCACAAATGAGGATGTATATGAGGTTCTGATGGAGACGGTTGACCCGATTGCAGATGGGATTTGTCTTTCAGACGGACGGCTTAATCTGTTCAGCGTGGTCCTTGCGGCCATTCCGTCACAAGGCCGCATTATTCTCGACCAAGATTACTACGCCTGCTCCGGCGTTGTGTCCATCTTTCTCTACGATTACGACCTTCAGGGCAGTAATACACATTCGACAATCCTTACAACAAGTGGCAGCGATTCTGAAACTGTTGTTCTGACCGAAAGGACTCCCGCAGTCGGTTTCTTTACCGGTATGATTTCAACCACCCCAGCTAATCAAAATACTGACGATGGTCTACTGCAGTTGTCTCACGGTGAGATAATCATTGCTACATACCAGGACGCCGACGACGGCACAGGCAACCCGGCAACAGCGACAGATACCGCACTGGCTGACTGTGAAGAGCCCGGGATTTCCAATGTCCACGTCGGCTTTCCAGGCCGTGAACCAAGAGTTCGCTTTGAAACAGATGAGCCGACCTCGGTGCAGGTACTGGCTGCTCTGGCCTGCGGCGGGCCCTATGTCATTGAGGCAAGCAACCAGAGTTTGGCAACCAGCCATACCATAAAACTAACTGGGGTAGCCCCGGAAACTCCATACTTTTTTATAATTGAGGCTACTGACGCTGCAGGCAACAAAACAACCGACACCAATCGTGGCCGGTGCTACACGTTTACTACTACAACTGCCCCCGGCGACATTTCTGTTCCGGCCCAATGTCCCACCATACAGGATGCAATTGACAACTCCTGGGACGGCGGGACGGTCTGGGTCGCCGATGGGACATACAGGGGCGATGGAAACCGCGATATCGACTTTAAAGCAAGGGTCATCACAGTCCGCTCAGAATCCGGCCCGGAAAAATGCATCATCGATTGCAACGCCACAGAAACCGACTCTCATCGAGGGTTCCATTTCCACTCCGGTGAAGATGCAAATTCGGTTCTGGACGGTTTCACTATCACCAATGGCTACGTAGCTGGCTCTTGGTATATCGGTATCGGCGGCGCAATCCTCTGCGAGGGTAGCGGGCCTACAATCACCAACTGCATTATAATCGGAAATTCATCCGGCTGGGACGGCGGCGGAATCAACAACATAAACAGCAGCCCAACGATTAGAAATTGTACTTTCAGCAAAAACTCAGCTGTCGGAAACGATGGAGGCGCAATCAACAACGAAAACAGCAGCCCAACTATCAAGAACTGCACCTTTAGCGGAAACTCCGCCTATGACTGGGGAGGCGCGATACGAAACATTATCGACAGCTACCCGACTATTACAAATTGTTCCTTCGCAGGCAACTCATCCGACGACGGCGGCGCAATGTTCTTCTATGACGGCAGTAATCCAACCATTATACACTGTACTTTTGTGGGCAACTCCGCCCGTAACGGAAATGCTCTGGCCTGCGATTCCTGGGTCCTTCGCAACAATATTCAAATCACCAACTGTATCTTCTCCGACGGGGGCAGCGAAATACATAACAACGATAATTCAGCAATCACGATCGGTTACAGCAATATCGAAGGCGGCTGGCCGGGTGAGGGTAATATCGATGCAGACCCATGTTTTGTCCGGTCGGGGTACTGGGCCGACGCTAATGACACCGATATTCTTGTAGGGCCCAATCACCCGAATGCTGTCTGGATTAACGGCGATTATCATTTGCTGCGAACTTCACCTTGTGTTGATGCCGGTGAGGATGCGGGCGTATATACCGACAGAGAGGGCAATATCCGGCCCTTTGACTTTCCCCAGGTAGATAACAACGGCGAGTTGCCCGATTTCGATATGGGAGCATACGAACTTATGCAAGTCGAAGCGGCGATGGTACTTACGCCACGGATGTTGAATTGCGCCAGTAGAGGTAAAGGGCTTAGAGCCCACATTACGCTGACCGAGGAATCTTCACAGCAAGGCGTGTATGTCGATATGCCGGCCATAGCAGAACCTATGAATGTCCAATCCGAATACGTAAGGGTTCTTGGCGCACCCACCGGCTCTGTCAGGCTCCAAATTGTCTTCGACCGCCGGGATTTCTGTGAAGCCCTCGCTGACACCGGCCTTGTGGAGGTTACTGTCGTTGGTCACCTTACAACCGGCCGGTACTTCGAGGCCACCGACACCATCAAAATAAAACCTCCCCCGGCAATGAATTCTCTGCCATTCTTAAGAAGAAGACCAAATCTGTTGCTCAAAAAGCAAAAGGGTCTTATTTATTCACTGAGGTGAAGGCCCTCAGATAAGAGTCTGAATATATCTGCTTGTTCATCAGCATCTCAGAGGTGGCCAGCACATTCATCAGTTCTTCGTCGAGCACATCAGTAATTGCCGAGTCCAGACCGTGTGAGACGGCCATAGCAAGAAACGTCCTGTTTATCAGGCTTCTTTCGGTGGTTCCCTGCGAAAGATTCGACAGTCCTATCGTCATATGCGGAGCTGGGTCGGCAAGATACCTAATCTGGTCCATCGCGGCCATTATGTTGCCGGGCTGAACTTGGGCGCCGGGGACCTTGACCGGAAGGATAATCGGGTCGACAAACAACCTCTGCGTGTCGAAGCCTTTTTCCATTGCCTTTTGTACGATTTCAGCCGCTATCGCCACGCGTGTATCGATGTCCTGAGGCACGCCGTTTTTATCCATAGTCAAGGTAATTATGCTTGCCTTTGGCCCGGCCTGCTCGGCCATCCCCATATATTTGTCCAGCACCTCTTCATCCGACTTTTTATTAAGCGGCGTGGAGTTTAGCATAACCGCGGCTCCGGCATTGACAGACTTCAGCCCCGCCGCGATGACAGGAGCTTTTTGTGAATCCAGACATAACGGCGTAGAGCACGTCTCCTGGATCGTTTCCACCAGCCACTGCATAGTCCCCTCCTGGTCGGCCGCTGCGGTACCCACATTTACGTCAAGATAGCTTGCGCCGGCCTCGGTCTGTCTTTTTGCCAGGTCCTGGATGACCTTCTTGTCCTTGTCCGCGATGGCCTGTTTGACATCTTTGAACATTCCGTTAATTCGTTCTGCAATTATTATCAAAATAACACCTTCCTTTCCGCTGCTTTCGCGTATTATTTTACTACTGCCATATCTGGTCGATTAAATTCTTGACTGTTGCCACCGCCTTTGGGTGTCGCATTCGGATTATGTCGGCGCCGGCCTGAAGCAGACAGATTGCCGTAGTGGCCTCCCACATCGGGCCTCTGTCTTCAACACCGCCCCAGCCTGTCACGTCGGTGAGCTTGGCTTCTTTGACCCGCCATGACTCGTAACCGACATCACAGATAACGGGCATTGCCATTATCTTGTCGCCTGTAAGAGCGGCCAGCCGCTGACGTTCCTGAATCGAATAGGCATACTCGATCCCGTAGCCTAACGCTCCTGTGGCCTGAAACATCACTACGCGCTCGAGCGGGAAGCCCATATCAGAAACTAAGATGTTGACCTGTTTTGCGATGTTAATGTCCAAAGGCGCCTGAGTGATAAGATGATGGTTGTCTGCCAGGGAGACTGCTGTCAGAGACTTATAATTATCTTCTGTAACGGTACCAATCAGGCAGTTCTCACCTTTTGCGGCCTCGCTTATCTTGGGCATGACCTGATTGTCCTTTTCATCGTTGCCGCAACACCACAGCACAAGTGGAACGCCCACGGCCTTGAGCACCTCTTCGGTAACCTTGACGCCGTGGGACTCGTCCTTGTCGGCTTTCTCGGGGTGAATGCCATCGAACTTAACACAAATGAGGTCCGCTCCGAGCTCTTCGACACATTTCTTTGCCCAATCACCCGGGCTGTTGAGGACATCCTTATAGGGCTCGCTGAGGACATCCGGCCAGTCATCCGGGCTTGTGTCTATGACATCCAAAGCGATTACCGGCTTCTCGCTCGTCTCCTCTCCGGAGCCGCCGTAGACAACATTGCGGGCGCCACCTACCGTTACTTTGGAGGTTCGAGTTCCTCCGTCATCCTTAGTGGCGCCAAGCGTGACTTTGTTTACAGAACCGGTAAAACTTTCTACAATTTCAGGAACTGGCATTTGAATTCCTCCAAAATTTCAAACAATACTTAAACTTCCTCGAGACTTAGCTTCTGCTGAAGTATCTTTCGCACCGCCAAAAATGCGGGGCTGTCCTGTCCAACATCAAATATCGTTTTGCTCTGCATAGAAGCGTTAAAGACCGCTTCGTCATAGGGCACGTAGCCCAAACTTTCAATCGCCTCTAACTGTTTTACCTTTTCAGACCTGTTCCATACTATTCCGATTTCTTTCACAGATATTGGCAACCGTTTAGCAAGATCAAAAATGCGCTTTGCAGTAATCACGCCAACAGGAGTAGATTCGGTCACTATACACAGCAGGTCGATATTATTGGTGGTTCTCCGCGACAGATGTTCCATCCCCGCTTCATTGTCAACAACCATAAATCCGTAGGCAGAACTTAACCCATCGATAAACTTACGGAGGAAATTATTTACGGCACAATAGCAGTCCGGTCCTTCCGGCCGGCCCATAGTAAGCAAGTCAAACCCCTCCGCCTCGGTAATCGCCTGCTGGATGCCATATTCCAGAGACCGCAACTTATCAAGGCCTTTGCCGAGAGTGTCTGCACCCGGTTTTCTGCTGCGGGCCTGTTCGCGAAGCTCCGCAACGGTACTGACCGGCTGAACACCCATCGTTAGGCCAAGGCACGAATTAGGGTCGGCATCTACGCCAAGTACGGCCCCGCCCGACCTGTCCAGCAGAGCCCTTATAATCATAGCTGCCAGGGTTGTCTTGCCTGACCCGCCTTTTCCGCTTATTGCAATGGTTGTCGCCATACCGTTTTACCAGTTCTTATCAGACTTTCTCTGGCGCAAGTTTCACAGAGGGGAAAAGCGATAAATCCGTATGCGGCAGAAAACTCGCCCTGATGAATTCATCCATATAGCCCGGATGACTCATCAAGTCAAAATATGTCATACTCTCGGCGATTTGTTCAGATGTTTCGAGGGCCTTGCGACTGAGCAGAACCGTCTTTGCCCCGGCAATTGATGTGTTTCCCACGAACTGAATTTTCTCAACCGGCACGTCAGGCAGCATCCCTATGGTCACGGCCTCCTTAACATTCAGGAAATTTCCAAATCCTCCGGCTAAGTAAATCGCGTCCAGAGCTTCAGGCTTTGTCTGTGTGGACTCCATAAGAACCCGAATGGCCGCGAAAACTCCTGCTTTTGAACGAACCAAATTATTTATGTCGGCCTGGGTGATTACTATTTCGTGATGACCGTCGCCCGATGGAGCTAATTGAAACTGCGCGCCTTCTTCCCCTTCCGTCAGTCTTTCGTCCCCATCCGCGGCGAATCTGCCGGTCCGGTCGATGATACCGTTTATAAACAGTTCCGCCAGTGTATCTAACAGCCCCGAGCCGCAGATGCCGACCGGATGCTTATTACCGATAGTCTTGTACTCGATAGCGCCATCAGGCAAAACTGCCAGCTTTTCAATCGCGCCTGCCCCAGCCCTCATGCCGTGCCTTACGCCGCTTCCCTCAAACGCAGGGCCTGCTGAGCTTGACGCACAGACCAGCCAGTCTCGATTGCCAAGTACCACTTCGCCGTTTGTTCCTATATCAGCAAACAGTGAGATGCCCTTCTTGGTATAAATTCGTGTAGCCAAGACACCCCCCACTATGTCGCTGCCCACGTAAGCCGCCACGCTCGGCAGACAGTACAACAGGCCTCGTTTGTTGATTTGAATGCCCGCCTCCGCGGCGCGAATCGGAGGCATAAAGCCGACCGAGGCGACATATGGTTCTTTGCGTATTCGTCCCGGGTCAAGATTCAGCAGGAAATGCACCATCGCAGTGTTGCCCGCACAAATAATCGCCGTTATGTCCTGCAAATCGATTCGCTGCCTTGTCGCCAGGGCGACAATGAGATTGTTCACGTCGTTAACAATGCGGTTCTGCATCTCATCAAAGGCGCTGTTTTCCTCGGCATAGATGATTCGCCGGATATAGTCCTCACCAAAGTTTATCTGGCTGTTATACGTGGCCTCGGTATCTATTGTGGCCGCATCAGCCAGATTCATCAGGTGAGCAACTACAGTGGTGGTACCGAGGTCCACCGCCACCGCAAAATTTCTGCCCGAGCGCTGTGCGGCCTCGACCTCTATCACCTCGGTAGTCCCGCCGCGACGACCTATCGTTACCGCCACCTTGTACTTTTCTTCCACAAGCTGCTTTGAAAGACCCTGCAAAATGCGAAAGCCTGTCTGCATTATAGGGGCATCAATCTGCTCGCGTATCGCAACATACAGCCGCTCGTGGTCCGCCGTATGGTCCTGAATACTCGGCGGCGCCATTTCCAGACACAACTTTTGTACTAACGGGTCAAACTTGAATATCCCTGCCTCAACATCACCGGCAAGCTCACTAAACCTGTGAGCGTCCGTGTCCATCAGTATTTGACTCGTCTCCAAAGCATGGGACTTCGGGACCGTTACCGTCATATCTGAAAGGATTTTGGTCTGGCAAGCCAAAACGACATTTTCTCGCGTTTCCTCAGGCGTAAGCAACGTGCTGGGCCTGCTCTGGAACTGCCCCTGGTCAACTATTACTTTACACTTGCCGCAATAGCCGTCTCCCCCGCATATGCTGCTCAGATATATGCCCGCCCGTCGGGCCGCCTCAAGCACCACCGTCCCAACTGGAACTTCTATCTTAAGGCCGCTTGGCTCAAAACGGACCGTCCACTTTTTCTTCTCGCCCTTTGCCATTACTTCCAGACTTCCTGAAGGTACTTAGGCAGCATCGAAGACTCTCTGGGTCCAACCATAATCTCCCAGTTAGTGGCCTCTTCCAGCTTGCCGCTCATTACCGCCACATAACCCGGGATTACAAGCTTGCGGTGCTTGACCAGGCTTTCCACGGCATGCTTGGCCATAGCATCAGCCACCGTTTTTTCGTTGAGTTTATCTCCCGAATAAGCCGTCAGCACACTCGTGCCTTCGGTATCAACCACAAGGATATAGCTCGGCACCCTGCTCGCCTCGACATCCGATTCCACCGTGTAATACGTAAGCGAAAAGTTTGTCGTAAACATCATCGGCGCATTCTCATCGGGCTCTCCGATTGGATACACCTTGGGTTCTACCTGCACGGGTTTCTGCGGGTCGGTATAGATATTCATCACCACCGTCAGAATAGGCAGGAAAGCAAACGGCTCGACGGTGTCAAGCACCACAATACCTGAATACTTGCAGATTAGCGCCGCAGCCACGGCCGCTTGCTGACTCGCATCGCCGTCGGTAACAAATGATATGGTCGGATAACCCAACGGCCTGAATACCTTCTTTAGCGACAGTGCCCGCATCCTTGAGAGGTTGTACAGCTTGTCGCGCAGGCTCAGGCCCTCAAGATTCAATACGATATCCTCAACCCCCTCGGCCTTGATTTTTTCGGTAAGGTCGGACATTGCCTCAATGGACTCGGCTTTTGCTGCCACCGGGCAGCCGTTTTCCTTGGCTATTTTTGCCATTTGCGCGGCGGTATCCGCCTTGGCCGAAGCAATCAAAGGCACTGCATCTTTCACTTTGCCCACAGCCGCTTCCATTGCCGCCGGCTCGTCCGAAACAAGTATCATGGCAAGGCTGCTCGCTGCTTTGACCGCTTCGGCGGCCGAGACAAAGCTATTGGCATCTCCACTGTCGTTGACAACTGCTATCGCGCTTACTCCAATCTTGGTGCCGACACGCTCGAACTGCAGGGAATTTACCGCCTCGATGCGCTTCTTCAAATCCTCGCCGGTCAGTTTATCAGAGGCACTCGCCGCTAGGACCGTCGGACTGTAGAATTTCTCTTCATGGCGAAACATAACCGTTTCCTGGCCAATCTCAACCTGATTGTCGCCCCTACCGAACACGACCTTGCACATCGGCGGCGCTGCCGCTGCAGCAAGCATCTGCTTGGCTTCATCCGAAACCTCCGGGCAATCCTCTAATTTGGCCCGCTTCTGCGCAAGCTGCATCGCAAACGCCAGACAGGTAGGCATGCCGCATTTCTTACAGTTGGTCTTCGGCAGCAGTTTGAAGATTTCCAGTCCTGTTAGTGCCATAATGACGTTCCTTTCCTCAAATTCCGGTACCAAAGATACGCTTCAGGACTCTCAGCCTTCGCGTATCTTACATATTTAATATCTTACTGCAAGCCCTACAGAGATGCGCTCCGCACCCTTTAGAACATAGGCGCCATTTCTGCTACCGGATGGCCGGCCTTGGTGATAAACTCCAGGACCCCTTCCTCCGTGGTGGCGGTCGTTTCGTCGGCGATTTTGGCAAAGAATTCCTCGCCGCCAAGCCCGGCCTCCTCGGACCTTTTGATGAAGGTTTCCCTGATTTCCTCTTTGAGCATGGTTGGCATCCAGACGATTCGGCTGAATCCGCCTTCGGCGCCTATAAATTTCTTCGAGTTAATATAGTGCTTTGAATGTCCGATGAACCCGGGCGTCTGGTTGCCGCCGCCGACGGTTCCGGCCAGCGTCGAAAACTTCATCCCACATGGAGTCATCTCACTAAACTCTCGGTTGACAATCATTATCCCGCCCGTTGAAGGCAGCACCGCGGCGATGCACTCGAAGCAACCGCACGATGTCATCGGATCCGTTATCATACTGTACTGACTCATTCGCGCTATGTTGCCGCGGCTGGCATTGTCAACAAACGCGTTTACCTTGTCCCACTGACCAATGGTAGGTTCGATACAGTTTCCCTTTGCGATTGGCTGGTTCGGCCCGCTCGGCGTAATTTCATAAGCCGCCCTGCAGTCCAGCCAGCTATAGGCCCCGCACAAACCCGGCCTTTCGGGTGAGACTATACAGACATGGTCAGGGGCAAAACTCTGACACAGCGTACACGAATAAAAAGTACTTACATCTTCATCGGTCATGCCCGCCAGTCGCGCGTCACGCTCGGCGTATACTTTCACCGCCTCCTCACGCAATTTCAGAACCTCCTGCTCGTTCGTGTATATCTTGACCTGCACCTTGTCTAAAATATTAGAATACTGCTCATGAAACATCGCGTGCAGGAGTTTGCCGATATGTTCAAGTCTGAATCCTGCCTTCGCGGTGTCTTTGCTGATTCGTATCCAGTTTATGTCGCGCTGGCCCATATGCCACAAGCCCTGTGCCTCGTTCATAAATGTATGTATCTGTCGCTCCAGAACGGGTTCAAAATCGGCCTGCATCTTTCTGCCAGCTACTTCAACTATAATCCCCAGCGGCAGCTGTCCCCCCTCTTGGACAGAATCGACATCCGACCCTATAACCTCTACTTTCCCATCATCAACCTGGTCAAGTTCTCGCATACGCAGCCATTCGAAGGCCGGTGTTTTCTGCCCGCCAAACTCACAGTACATCTCTTCTTTGCGGATACGTTCACCTTCAAAGGCGGGGCTGTGTGCCACCGGAATATCTATCTCCGCAATCTTTACCTTCAGGCCGCGGACCTCGACGGCCTTCTCCACAATCTGGTCATAGGGAATGTTCGATACGACGTGCTCATAGGTGCACACGCCGGTAGGCAGAATCTCCGGGATATCGGAATCGGCGATAGTCGGAAAACCGTAATTGATTGCCCCTGCCGCGGTGGCGTACCACTCATCGGTAACCTCTCCCAATGCCATAACAAAGGCGAAGATTCTGTTTTTGTTGTATAGCAGGTTGCGCCGGAAATCTCCGGCTTGAACGCCGCCGAAGCTAAGTGCGGCCCGGCTGGCAAAACCAAGCGAATATATTGCTGAGGTAATCTCCCTTCCGAAAGGTACCAGTCGTGTTTCCCAGCCCAACTGTACGCCGCCTTCGATAAGCTGCTCGGAAAAAGTGGTCCC
>CP070715.1:1695203-1698822 GCA_020350405.1 Planctomycetota bacterium | reverse complement strand
GCTTTGCCGACCACCTCGTAAAGGGACTTTTTTTTGCGACTCAGTGCCATAGCAAATCAGCTTAATCTTGCACAACAGACGCCAGTCAGCTATTCTATCGGTCCAGGCAACGCATTAAAAGCGTTAAAAGATTATTTAGTCTTTCTACGATATTTCGATACGGATTTCAACGATAAAATTAAATTTAGTTTATTGGTTAACAGCAACAATGGCAGGGTCAGAGGCCAGCGGGACGCTTGCGGCTCGGTTTGGCGGATTTTTGCGGCGTAAAGGCAGTGGTGGTTCCGGCGAGTCAAATTTCGCTTGACAAACGGGCTGCGGTTAATTATTTAGGCGGTTCTTAGTATTTGGCCGTCAGTATTGGATAGTTGGCGAAGAACGGCTAAACAGCAAAGGCCACAAGTTGAGAAATCCCGGAGCAGTAGGTAATGTTACCGAAGAAGAAAACGAGCAAAAGCAGGACCCGCACTCGGCGGAGTCACCACCGGCTAAGGGCCATAAACTATTCGGTCTGTCCCAAATGTGACCAGGCCAAGCTGCCGCACGCAGCGTGCAGCAACTGCGGCTATGTCAATCCGAAGATTACCTTGAAGCTTGGCAAGGAGGAGAGCAGCTAAAAGATGCGAATTGCAATTGACGCAATGGGAGGCGACAACGCGCCGGATGAAATTATATCAGGGGCGCTGGAGTCAATTGAGCGGCTTGGCGAAAACGATGAACTGATACTTGTCGGTCCGAAGGACAGGATTGAGCCGCAGCTGCCGTCGCTGAGGGCCCGGGAGGGCATCATCAGCGTGGTCGACGCTCCTGAAGTCATTGATATGGACGAGCCTCCGATAGAAAGCCTTCGCAAAAAGCGCAGGAGCTCCATCGGGGTCATGGCCAAGATGGCAAAGATGAACCAGGCCGACGCGGTAATCTCGGCAGGCAATACGGGGGCGTGCATTGCAGCGTTTCAAATGCGGATGCGAAATCTGCCGAGAGTTAACCGGCCGGGGATAGCGGTGGTGTTTCCGACCTTTGAGGGGCCTGTAACGCTATGTGACGTGGGGGCAAATATCGCATGCAAGCCGATAAACCTTTATCAATACGCAGCTATGTCCAGCATATATTCGAGGCACGTCCTTGGCGTAGAAAAACCGCGGATTGGACTTATGAGCATTGGTCAGGAGGACGCGAAGGGCAACGAGATTGTCAAGAGGACGCGTGAGCTGATGAGGTCAGACGCTAATATGAACTTCATCGGCAACATCGAGGGCAGAGATATTTTCAAGGGCATCTGTGATGTGGCGATTTGTGACGGTTTCGTGGGGAACGTGATTTTGAAACTGACCGAAGGTGTGGTTGACGGCCTGTTCAAGGCAATACAACACGAGCTCGGTCAGGAGAGGCTGCGGCTTGCGATGAAGTTCAAGCCGGCGATGAAAAGAATATATAAGAAGTATGACTATAACGAATACGGCGGGGCGCCGCTGTTGGGTGTCAACGGCACGGCCCTTATATGTCACGGGGCAAGCAAAAGCAGGACGATAAAGAACGCAATCATGACCAGCAAAGAGTATCACATAAAGAAAATAAATGATAAAATCATCGAATATCTGGCAAGAACTTCAGTAAGGATAACTGATGAACAAGGAAGTTAACGAACGGGGTGGGTGCTGCCGCGCCGTGATAACAGGTTACGGCTCATTTGCGCCCGCGAAGGTATTAACCAACAAGGAGTTAGCAGAGATGGTGGACAGCTCTGACGAGTGGATTACCACGCGGACAGGCATCAAGGTCCGGCACGTAACCGCCGACAACGAGACTACGGCATATTTGGCTACGGAAGCGGCTAAGCGTGCTCTGGCGGAGGCGAGCCTTGAGGCAGGGGAAGTTGAACTTATTATTGTGGCCACTATCACACCGGAGATGGTCTTTCCTTCGACGGCATCCTTTGTGCAGCGCAGCCTGCGGGCAACAAAAGCGTGGGTGTTTGATTTAGCTGCCGCGTGCAGCGGATTTGTTTATGGTGTGTCGATTGTGCAGCAGTTCATAGAGGGCGGGCGACTCACAAACGCTCTGGTGATAGGAGCCGAAACCCTGACGAAGATCACCAACTGGAGCGACCGCACGAGCTGCATCCTTTTTGGTGACGGCGCGGGAGCTGTGGTCATTGAGCGAGCCGAAGACGGGCGCAAAGGGGTAATATACAGCACGATGTCATCAGACGGCGACCGCTGGGAGGCGTTGAATTGCCAGGCGTACGGGTCTTTGCATCCGCCGGACAAGGAGTTAGACGACCCGAAGAAGATATATATGGAAATCAAGGGCAGGGAAGTTTACCAGCAGGCGGTTCGGCGGATTATCGAGGCTGTTACGGAGTGTCTGGAGCGCTGCGGATTGACTATTGACGATATTGCGATGGTCATTTCACATCAGATGAACGCAAGGATTATTGAGTCCGCAGCGAAACGCCTAAGTTTGCCCAGTGACAAAGTGTTCTTAAATATCGCCGAATACGGCAATACGTCGGCGGCGTCGGTACCTATTGCTTTCGATGAGTGCGCCAGAGCAGGCAGAATCAAGCGAGGCGATATTATTATTTTCGTCGCTTTCGGAGCCGGATTGACCTGGGGGGCAAATGTAATCGAGTTTTGACCGGAGGGAGCGTCTGCAGGTTAGCAGAAACAGGGAAGAAATAGCAAGATACTAAATACAGACTATGAAGACGGCTTTTTTATTTCCGGGACAGGGCGCACAGGTTGTTGGGATGGGCAAGGAGATTGCTCAATCATTTCGGGCGGCGGCGGAGATTTTTAACAAGGCAAATGATATAGTTGGATTTGATTTGAGCGGAGTCTGCTTCGAAGGACCGGCGGAGCGATTAAACACAACGACGATTTCACAACCTGCGATTTTTGCAACTTCCGCAGCCATACTGGAGGTTCTGAGAACAAATCCAGCAGCGAAAGAGGTCAAGGCGGATGTAACAGCTGGGCTGAGTCTTGGCGAGTATACGGCACTGTATGCAGCGGGGGTAGTCAGCTTCGAGGATGCTCTTATTCTGGTTAAGAAGCGCGGCGAGGCGATGCAGGCGGCGGCGGAGGCCACGAACGGCGGGATGGTAAGTATCATCGGGCTCGAAGAGGAGCAGGTCGGGCAGCTTTGCAGCGAGGCCGGCGAGGGGGAACTATTGGCGGCGGTTAACTTCAACTGCCCGGGGCAGATAGTAGTAAGCGGCAGCAAAGCGGCGTGCGAGCGTGCGGAAAGGCTGGCTGGCGAGCGAGGGGCCATAAAGGCGGTACGACTGGAAGTTGCGGGGGCCTTTCACACGGAAATGATGTCCAGCGCGGCAGAGGCACTCGGAGAGGCGCTGGCAAGATGCGAGGTTTCGGGGCCTTCCGACGTGAAGATTATCGCCAATATTGACGCGGAGTACTACGAGTCGGCTGAAAAAATCAAAGAGGGGCTTACAAAGCAATTGACTTGTCCTATTCTTTGGCAAAAATGTATGGAGAGACTGATAGGCGAGGGAGTTGAAGGATTCTATGAGATTGGGCCGGGAAGGGTTCTTACAGGACTGATGCGAAGAATCAACAGGAAGATAAAAGTTGAGAACATAAGCGGCTTAAGCAGC
>CP070715.1:1691188-1695103 GCA_020350405.1 Planctomycetota bacterium | reverse complement strand
TTCTTGGGTATGTGAGGCAGGGAGAGGTGAATTATTGGGCTGGAAATGGGGTTTTGGGAGGGAAAAGTTTGGAAAAGTGTTTGAAAGTTGTAAAACGTGGTACAAAGTTGTAAAAAATTGCGCGAAACTTACAAAAATTAGCGCGCAACGTTCGAAAAAGTGCGCGAAACGTTTGAAAGTTTAGACGGAAAATGGGTGGTTTTTGTGGGGCAAAAATTGGCCGGGCGGGGGGCGACGGGCGATATGCACTATTTGAACTAGTGTATATCTGGTGCGAAAGTGTCGCAAAATGACAAATTTTATGTCAGTTTGCGACAGATTTTGATTTGAGCGGCTCTCTTGGGCATCTGCTTCGTTACGGGCCGGGTGTGGGGGTGAGGGAAGATTAGAAGTTAAAGTGGAAAGTGTAAAGCCACAGCGCAAAAATAAAAAATGTTGACCCCAGCTTACGGCGTGCAGGGGCAGGCAAGGTGGGTGAGGGGGATGTAATTGATTATTGATAAGTGATTATCGATTATTGGGGCTGAATTTTGGGGTTTTTTGTTGACATCGTGGGTCAAGCGGATATACTGGTGTAGGTTTAAGGAGGAATTGAGAAAAGGCGTATCATCGAGTTACACCCATTTCCCCCACTTAAAAGCGGTATTTTTAGTTCGTCTGGCGGTGGTCGGGCGAGAAAAGGAGGTTGTTACGGATTCGCAAAGAAGGCTGAAAATGGCATTTTTGATGGTGGTTTTGGTGGGTGCGTTTCTGGTTTATCCTTGTCAAGCGGGAATGATCTATGTTGACGCTGATGCCGATGGCGCGAATGATGGTTCCAGCTGGGGCAATGCATATAATTATCTGCAGGATGGGCTGGCAGAGGCCAATTCACTTGGTGTGCCGGCCGAGATATGGGTAGCTGCTAGTATATATACACCTGATAGTAACTCAGCCGACCCGGATGGCAGCGGCGACCGAACCGCCACGTTTCAGCTAATTAATGGCGTCGCCATTTACGGCGGATTTGCAGGCGGTGGAGGCATATGGGAAGACAGAGACCCAAACCTTTACGAGACCATTCTTAGCGGGGACCTGTACGGCAACGACGACATACCTGTGGGTGGCCCGGGTGGGGGTGTGTCCGGCGAAAACTGCGTCGAAGCCGGTCCTATCAACAGGGGCGAGACTGCCTATAGTACCGTCGGCTCGACGACCGACGGGCCGGGTGACTGCCCAACGAACCAAGACATCTGGTATGTTTACACCGCGGATTTTACGGGATGCCTTAAGGCTGCTTTGTGTGGCAGCGATTACAGTACCTATCTTTCAGCTTACGAAGGCGCCACGTGCCCGCCGACGGTATTGGTAGCTTGCAACCGCTACAGTTACAACGAGTGCCAGTCCGAGGTTGTATTTGATGTCACGGAGGGCAGCGATTATCTAATCCGTGTCGGCGGCGACGGCAGCGCAACGGGCACGGGAACAATTACCATCACCAAGTACGTGCGGTGCGATAACAGCTACCACGTGGTGACAGGTTCGGGGACGGACGCGAACGCTGTCCTTGACGGTTTCACGATTACCGGCGGAAATGCAGACACGCAGGGCGCCGGGATGTACAACGTCTCCGGCAGCCCAACGGTGACCAACTGCACATTCACCCAAAACTCGGCCCGGTGGGGCGGCGGGATGTACAATATCAACAACAGCAACCCGACGATAACGAACTGCACGTTCAGCGAGAACTCAGCACGCGGAATTCACAGCAGCAGTGGCGGCGGGATGCTCAGCTCGGGGCCCGGAGGGGGGATGGAGCCAAGCAGGCCGACTGTGACCAACTGCAGGTTCATCGGCAACTCGGCGAGGAGCACTGGCGGCGGGATGTTCAACGGCGAAGAGGCGACGGTGACGAACTGCTCGTTCATCGGAAACACGGCGGGCCAGGGCGGCGGGATGCACAACAACCGGGGCAGCCCGACGGTGACTAACTGCACGTTCAGCGGAAACTCGGGTGGCTCGGGCGGCGGGATGAGTAACGTAAGTTGCAGCCCTACAGTTACCAAATGCACGTTCAGCGGGAACTCAGCAAGCCTCGGCGGCGGGATGGTCTGCGGCAGCAGCAGTGCGACGGTGACCAACTGCAGGTTCATAGGCAACTCGGCAAGTGCGGACGGTGGCGGGATGTACAATAATTACAGCGGCGCGACGGTGACCAACTGCACGTTCAGCGGAAACTCGGCAGACCGGGGCGGTGGAATGTTCAACAAGAAGGCCAGCCCGACTGTGACCAACTGCACGTTCAGCTCAAACTCGGCGAGCAATCCCTATGGCGGCGGGATATTCAACTACGGATATACGGATGGCGCCTTCCCTTGGGTGGTCAACTGCATACTGTGGGGCAATACGGCGGCAGGCTGGCTGACCGAAACAGACCAAATCTATGATGACCCTTACAGCGATACAACGATATACTACACTTGCGTTGAGGGCTGGACCGGTTCACTTGGCGGCGCGGGCAACCATGGGGACGACCCGCTGCTGGTAGATGCTGACGGGGCTGATGATATTGTGGGGACGGAAGACGACAATTTGCGGCTGTCGGCGGGTTCGGCGTGTATCGATGCCGGGTATAACGGGGCTGTGCCGGCTGATAGTCCCGACCTTGATAATGACGGCAACACAACCGAGCCTATACCGTGGGACCTTGACGGGCGGGCGAGGTTCGTGGATGGCGATTATAACGACACTATTATTGTGGATATGGGCGCGTACGAGTATGGTTCGACTGCCATCATTGAGGTCGAAGTTGATATGGATGAATTATGGATGTATCAGAGTCTGCCCGGGCAGGGCAATTCTGATTTGACGGCGGGTGTTTCGGTTACAGATGACCCGATGGGTAATACCACCTACAGCTATGCGTGGGAGATTGTACTGCCGGGGGATGTCAATCTGGCACCGGTGACGGTAGCAGGCGGTGGTGCCGGTGATGCATACTGTACGTTTGCAGCGCGGGGCTGTGATGAGCCGGGGGGTTTGTCCGACTCTGGGCAAACATTTACGGTCAGGGTAACCGTTACAGGAGATGATTACGGCAATACGGGTCAGGCGGAGGTGGAGTTCGGGATAGCACTATTAGGTGATACTAATAATGATGGGGTGGTGAATGTTGCGGACCGTTCGATAACGAATGCATTCTGGCGGACGGGTTCTGCAGGGGCTTATACGCTGCGGGACTGTGACCTGAATTGCGATGGTGTTGTGAATGTGGCGGACAGGTCGATTGCGAACGCGATATGGCGGGGGATACTCGGGCAGAACTCGGTAAGCAGTCCGTGCCCGCTGCGGTAGCATTTGCGGTGCGTGGCTGTGCACTCGGAGTTAAATGCTCAGTATCCTCGCCTGTGATTATTCAACGAAGCTCTCGAATTGCTGTTGGAGTTGTTCTTTTGTCCTTGGTCCTTCGTAAACGAGCAAGCTAAATCTAAAGTGTGCGCTTTGGGCGGGTTGGAGCGTAAGCTGAAACGGCTGTGGATTGGCTTGCCGGCGGGCCTTTTCGAAGGCATACTGGCCTAACGGATTGGCTGAAAATAAGCCGTAGCCGCGAGCGTGCCAGTAGGCAGGGTAGTTGACACTGGCCGGATGGTTGAAAATGGCAACGCCGATTGTCTTTCCGTCTTTTTCGCCCTGCAGGCGTACCCATCGCGCGCGCCTGCCCCATACGTTTTCTTCCGTCCTGTCGCCGTTGGAACTAAGGTATTCGCCGGTTTCGCTTTCTCTCAGCCAGTGGGCAAGCCGAATAGCAAACATACCTTCCTTGGTATCTTCAAATACGACCTCTGTGTCCTGAGCTGTAAGGTCTATGCTAAAATCAATGGCGTTTTCATTCTCGCTGGCGCGAAAGACCATACTTCTGTTTTCCTGTAGCAGTAC
>CP070715.1:1687027-1691088 GCA_020350405.1 Planctomycetota bacterium | reverse complement strand
GCACTGACGAGTCTCTTCGGCCCTTGAAACGGCTTGCCGCGGACGGAAAAAATCCTGCACCAAAGGTAGCCGAATCCGTGCAAGTAGCCCGGAAAAAAATTTAAAAATAAATAATTTTTTTTCTCTACCCCGCCCCAATTTTACAACCTGGGAGTGGGTTTATGAGTCTTTTTAAAGGTTTTTTTAGGTTCGTAGCCAATATGGCCAATTTTGCGGCTGTCAAGCAGCTAATTCTCTTCTCCAAAGACCATAAGATTATAGTTCACAAGGACTTACAGCTCTCAGAGCCGGCTTTGCCTTTTAATGCCGGGCCCCGATTTTTTCCGCAAAACGGCTTTTTCCCACCTCTGCCGCCATCCTCTGACCCCCTTGAGAGGCGTTAATTTAGGAAAAATCTAGAAAGTCCGATAATTTTGACTTGACTTCTCCGCCAACACTTGATACACTGCTTTTTAATAAGGAGAAGTAGGAGAGATTGCCCTTGTTGGATCACGCCCACGCGGGTTAATCTCACCTCAAAAGTATGTACTTGATTTTGAGGGTGAGTACTCACCCTTGAAGAAAGAGTCTGCACGGGTGATGAGAGACGAGAGAGACAGCGATTCGACGCAAAGGATCGTGCCGAATATAAATAGAGACGTGGAGAGTAATCGCTTGCGGTCTTTGCCTGCCAGTAACAGCCAGGGAACAGATTTCCAGCTTGTTGGCTGTTCGGATGCGCTAACTTCTATCCTCGAGACGGTGAAGGCCATCGCCGCGCGAAAGTGTCCCGTAGTAATAACCGGCGAGACAGGCGTAGGCAAAGAGATGGTTGCTCGCCAGATACACATGGCCAGCGACCGTGCCGATAAGGTCTTCGTTCCTGTTGACTGCACCACTCTGACCGGCCAGCTCTTTGAAAGCCAGTTGTTCGGACACGTAAGAGGTGCTTTTACCGGCGCGGTTGACAGCACGCTCGGTTTCTTCAGGGCTGCTCACGGAGGCACAATCTTCCTTGATGAGATAAGCGAAATCCCCCTCGAATTACAGGCCAAGTTGTTACGTGTGCTTCAGGAAAGCGCTGTAACACCGCTGGGCTCAACGAAATCTTATCCCATTGACATCCGTGTCTTGTGTGCCAGCAACGCTAACCTGCGTAATATGGTCGACGAAGGAACTTTCCGCGCCGACCTGTACTACCGCCTCAATGTGGTCAATCTCGAAGTCCCCCCGCTTCGCGAGCGCACTGAAGATATCCTGCCCCTGGCTGAATACTTCCTCGCTAACCAGGCCATCTTTTACAAAGAGCCCCCAAAGGTCCTGGGCCCTGTTGCTAAGGAGTTGCTTCTGGATTACAACTGGCCCGGCAACGTCCGAGAGCTCGCAAACGCAATGGAACGGGCGTACGTTTTGGCCATAGGCCAGGAAGTTCAGCCGGCTGTCCTGCCGTTCGAAATTATTGTCGCCGAGACCGCGCCTTACCCGAAGCACGAATTGCCGACTCTTGACCAGGTAAAACGCAAGATTATTACTCAGACACTCCAGTATACGCGAGGCCGCAAAATCGCCGCGGCTAAAATCCTTGGCATCGAACGCCGAAAGCTAAATCGGCTCATCGAAAAACTAAACATCGATGTGCCGGAAAAAAGCGCCGGCAGCTAACCCCCCTCTTTAATCTTGCTCCCCACAGCTCTACATAAATGCACCCTCACTGTGCTTTGTTGGTAAAATACAACTGACCAGGAAAACTAACTTGCAGAATTTAATGTAGAATCTTACGTCTCCCTCTGTTCTCTGGGTACGAGCGCAAACTCAGCCTTTAACTTTTACCGACCGGTTTGGTCGCCACCGACCAAACCGGTCAATTTTTTTCTAACGCAAGCAAGTGCAAAAACTTGCCGCAGTAATTGCTATGACTTGGCGACCATAATGGATAGTTTCTTGTCAGAGACCAAAAAAATCAGCGAAAAATCTTCCTCACATAAGTGCCATTGAAATAAGCACTTAAAAAATTTCTTTGCGCTAAAAAGAACTTTGGCACACGTTTCGCTATTTAACAATAGTGCAACAGGACGAAGCAACAAAAGAGCAGATTGAGTCTTTAAGAAGCTAAATAGCAAAAAGCTAAAGTTGTTGTGGCGTTGTTTGCTGCGTAACTTTTTGCACGGACCTTGAATGACCGCCACTAAAGCAGCTCGGCTAATAACACCCTGATATGTTGCAGGAAGTGAAATGATTGTTCTCGTGCAAGCAAATGTGTTAACGGTTGGTCTAAACGGCAAGAACGAAGCTCTTAGAGAGCTGCCAATTAGATTGATAACAATGCAGTCCGGTGTTCAGGCTGCTCGCTCTTTAAAAAATGAAAAGGTTGACAGCGTTATTAGCAAGTGGGACTTGCAAGATATGGAGGACGGCCGGTTTCTAAGAAGCCTTAGAGCCGTCAAACCGGAGATTCCGACAATAGCTTTTGTAAAAGCCGGTGATATGGCGCAGGAAATTGCAGCTCGAAGCCTCGGCGTCTCCGCTGTCTTGACCGACGACTCCGATGACGAATTGTTCCGACAAATCGTCGCCAACGTTCTCGGACTGACAAGCCCCGTCTCCATAAAAGCAATTTCTCCCGCTTGAGATTAATAAACGAGAGAGAGAAGCTCACGAAGTAGCCAGCTCAACAACGAAATACAAACATCGTGCTGGACAAAATTGAGAGCAGGCACGGCTTACATTAGACCGTGAAAAAAATAAATGCTCACGAGGAGTTTTCTCCCCCCAAGCTGGGCTTGATACCGTAAAAACCGTAAAAATTAAAGTGAGGTGACAAGCCCGGCAGAAAGCAAACACGGCTTCGCCGTGATAAACATAAATTACACTTTGGGTTATGAAACTCGTTTTCTCTCCTCTTCTCCGCTGGGTTTGAAAGTTTCAACCGAACCTATCAAGCCCAGCAGGACAAATAAGCACTACCCTCCATGGGTCGTGATAACGAGATGTTCTCTTAAGGGTGTCTCTCCCCTTCTTCGCTGGGTTTGGTGAGACTTAACACAGTGAAAACTGAAGTTAAACAAACCCAGCATGAATGTTCACACGGCTCCGCCGTGATAACCATAAGAGAACTAATAACTTGCTTTCTCTCCTCTTCTCCGCTGGGTTTGAATGTGTTTTCCGAACCTACAAACCCAGCAAAATAATAAACACAGCCGCGTACCGGCTGTGATAACAATATAAGACAATTTAGAAACTCGGATGAGTTTTTCAGCCCCCAACTGATGAGCTGGGTTTGACAAGACTAAAACAGTCATAATACGAAACAAGCCCAGCACGAAGGCAACCACGGTTTTGTAAAGGCCGTGTTTAACATAACAAAAACAAACTTGATGAGAGCGGATTTTCAATGATGCTGAAGGTGTCTGCGTACATCTAGGAAGAGGGTACATATGAGCAAAAAACTCCTTTTATTTAACCTTGTTTTTTACTGCGTGCTTGCCACAGCAGGCGTGCCGCTCCATGCCGCCTATGTGTACCACCTCGAAGCCTTCACCGACAACGGCTGTTACCATGACAGCGGCGATTTGGACCTGTACGTCGTAGTCTCCGACCCCCAGCCGGGCCAGGTCGATTTCACGTTCCATAATGCAAGTCTCATCGATTCGTCTGTCGCGAGGATTTATTTTGATGACAGCTCGTTCCTGGATATTGCCGGCATAACCGAAGGACTCGGAACCTCCTTTAGCCAGCCCGCGACGCCGGGTAATCTGCCCGGTGGTAAGACTCTGGAACCACCCTTTGTGGCGGCTGATGAATTCTCTTTTAAAGGCGGGCCGCCTGGACCGAAAAACGGCGTAAATCCAGGCGAATGGCTCACCATCACCTTCGATATCAACGGCGGCTCGTTTGTAGAGCTGATCGATTACTTGGATGCCGGTGCACTTCGTATCGGAGCGCATGTAATCGCCCTGCCTGACGGCTCGTCTGAATCCGTCGTCACCGTTCCGGAGCCAGCCACCGTGGCTCTGCTCGGCATGGGCGCATTATGCCTCCTGCGAAAACGACGCCCTAAAGCCAAAAACCAGGTTCTCTAAGCT
>CP070715.1:1680326-1686927 GCA_020350405.1 Planctomycetota bacterium | reverse complement strand
GGAAACGCCGCATTGGTATAAGTCGGAATACCATAGCCATGCAGCTCCCAGTTGCTCGGCACAGGAATCTCATCCCACCAGTTCACATCGTAATCCGGCTTATAAAAATCCCTTGGCCTGTCAGCCGGCTTTGCAACCCACTTAAACTTCCACAACCCGTTAAGCGACTTGTGAAACTCCGATGCCCCACGAGTACCTGTCAACGCCGTCGCAACATCAGCATACGGCATAAGCGTACAATGTCCAGCCTCTTTGTTGCGACCTATCATTTCCGGAGTCTCCCAATCTACAGCCGCCCCCAAATCCACCGCAAAACACGCCAAAACCACCACCATCACGACCATTCCAAACAACTCACACTTCCACTTTAGCATTGCTTTTCTCCTTATAACTGCTAATACTTCGAATCTCACCAAATTGCCCGATATTATACTTAACGGCCCCCCGGCGGCAACAAAATATGTGCGCCTCCCTAAATTCCCGCTACAGGATTTTTTCTTTTGACCGTGCCGCCAATTTGCAGTACCCTAATCCCGACAATGGATGTTATCAGAACTTTTTTGGAGGATAACAATTATGAAATGTCCTGCATGCCCAAATCAACTCCAGCAAATGACCGTCGACGACGTTACGGTCGATGTATGTAAGGGCGGCTGTGGAGGAATCTGGTTCGACAATTTCGAACTCAAAAAATTCGACGAGCCCCACGAATCCGCTGGCGAGGCCCTCCTCGATATAGAGCGAGACGAAAGCCTCGTCGTCGACCTAAATCGGAAACGAAACTGCCCCAAATGTGACGACATCGTCATGATGACGCACTTCTTCAGCGTTAAAAAGCAGGTCGCAATCGATGAATGCCCCGGCTGCGCGGGCATCTGGCTCGACGCAGGAGAGCTAAGCCAAATTCGCTCCATGTTCAACACCGAACAGGAAAGAAACCAGGCCGCCGACGAATACTTCAACGAGGTCTTCGGAGACAAATTCAAAGCGATGCAGGCGGAAAGCGATGCCGGACTAAGACGAGCTCGAAATATGTCAAGGATGTTCCGATTCATCTGCCCAAGCTTTTACATCCCGGGAAAACAGCGTTGGGGCGCCTTCTAAACTTAAGCAGCCGGCGTTCTCATAAAGGAATGCTTCTGTTGACCGGTGTGCCGATGTGTTTGAGACGGACGCTTGTCTTCTGTCGGTAGGCTATTTTTCTCGTGGAAACACCTATGGGCGACGATAATAAAAAAATCAACGAGTGGGACCTGACCACCACAAATCTCCATCGCATCTCACAGCGAAAATACGAAGTCGCCGTCCTGCCCGTAGGCGCCATCGAGGCACACAACCGCCACCTCCCACAGGGCCAGGACTTCTTCCACACCACGCACATCGCCCGCCGCTGCTCCCAACTGGCCTGGGAAAAATGTCAATCGGTAATCTGTCTTCCCGCCATTCCCTACGGCGTCGATTGTAACCTCCTCGCATACCCGCTCACCATACACGTCTCACAAACTACCCTCGACGCAATTGTCCGCGATGTTATTGTCTCGCTTCGAAAACACGGAATCAGAAAAATCGTCATCATAAACGGCCACGGCGGAAACGAATTCAAACCGCTTATCCGCCAAATACAAACCGAAACGGACATCTTCGTCTTCCTCTGCGACTGGTGGAAGGTCGGCCTCGACAACTACGACAAAATCTTCACCAGGCCCGATGACCACGCAGGACAGTTCGAAACATCCGTTGCTATGGCACTCTACCCCGACCTCATAGAGCCCGACGTCGCTGGCGACGGAAAAGCAAAACCATTCCACTTCGAAGCCCTGAAGCAAGAATGGGTGCAAACCAGCAGAGACTTCGCCAAGTTAAACGACCACTGCGCAATCGGCGACCCCTCCGGAGCATCCGCCGAAGCCGGCAACCGCTACATCGACCTCGTCTGCGAACGCCTCAGCCAGTTCCTCGCCGAACTCGCCCAATCCCCCGTCGACGACCACTTCCCTTACGAACCATAGCCCAGCCCGAATAATTTTTGCCCGAAATTCCTTGAAAGATACAGCCAACTCCCGCATAATACCCCGCCAGTGATGAAAACTAGCAAACATTATCCGCAAAAAATCTGAATTCATCCAATAACTAAAGCATAAGGAGAAAAAAATGAA
This sequence comes from Planctomycetota bacterium, assembly GCA_020350405.1. Taxonomy (GTDB): domain Bacteria; phylum Planctomycetota; class Phycisphaerae; order Sedimentisphaerales; family Anaerobacaceae. The sequence continues at coordinate 1,684,771 of CP070715.1, read as the reverse complement.
AAACAAAAAGACCCTCTATTCATTCAGCATCGTCGCTGCCACACTGCTTATAACTCTCGCAAGCTGTAACACAACCCCGGTAAGCGCACAGGCAAAATCCTGCAAGGCCGAAGTGCAGCCCGTTAATCCCCCCGACAGACCTATCCTCGTAGGCGCCGACTACTACCCTGAACACTGGCCAGAAGAAAGATGGGAAACTGATATAAAGCTCATGAAGGATGCCGGCTTTAACGTTGTGCGCTTAGCCGAGTTTTCCTGGATTTACATGGAGCCGACGGAAGGCCAATACGAGTTCGACTGGCTCGACGATGTTCTTGACCTGCTGGCCCGCTATGACATCTACGCCATCATCTGCACACCCACCGCTGTTATGCCCGCCTGGCTCGCCCAAAAGTATCCCGATGCGCTTGCCACCAAGGCCGATGGCACCAGAATCGTCTGGGGCGGACGCAAAAACAACTGCTTCTCAACCGGCACTTACCGTCTGCTCTCTGAGAGAATAACACGCGCGATGGCAGAGCATTTCAAAGATAACCCGGTCGTCATCGGCTGGCAGACCGACAACGAGTTCGGCGGTACCGACTGCAGATGCTCTATATGTCGTACAGAGTTCCAGGACTGGCTAAGGAAAAAATACGGCACCCTCGACAAGCTCAACCAGGCCTGGGGTAACCACTTCTGGGGATTGGAATTCACAACATGGGGCGAAATCACCGTCCCTGACAACCGAGTCGGCCGATGGGCCAGCAGTAACCCCAGTGCCTGCCTCGACTGGCAGCGATTCACCTCCTGGCTCAATATCCGCTTCCAGAAAGACCAGATTGACATCATCCGCGAAATCTGTCCCCATCACTTCGTCACCCACAACCTGATGCCTTTTCACAAAGGCATAAACTATTATGAGTTCACAAAAGACCTCGATTTCGTCTCCTTCGACAACTATCCAATATGGGGCGCAAAAAGGCCCAAAATTAGTTACCGCGCTGCGGCAGCAGCTGATTTTATGCGAGGCCTCAAGCAGAAAAATTTCCTCATTATGGAGCAGACCGCTGGCCCGCACGGCTGGTCATCCTTGCAAAGAAACCCCTGGCCCGGCGAAATCCGCCTTTTCTGCTACCAGCAGCTCGCACACGGCGCCGACGGGCAAATCTGGTTCCGCTGGCGTACCTGCACCGCCGGCCGCGAGCAGTATTGGCACGGAATTCTCGGCCACGACGGAAAACCCCTCAGACGCTACAAAGAGGCCGCTCAGGTCGCAAAAGAATACCGTAAATTAGACGAACATCTAAAAGGCACGACCGTCCGGTCCGATGTCGCAATCATTTACGACTACGACACCGTATGGGCCTTACAGATTCAGCCCGGCTACCCGGCAAACAATTTCGAGGACGTAATGAGAAGATATTACGACGCTCTGTTCCGTGCGGGTGTCAACGCGGACTTCATCCCGACCTGTGCCGACTTCTCAAAATACAAACTCGTTCTCGCACCTGACCTCTACGTCCTGCGCGACAAAGTCGCCAATAACCTCAACGACTTTGTCAAGAAGGGGGGCACCCTGTTTACCGACTGCCGTGTCGGCGTAAAAGACGAAAATAACCTCTGTCACCCACGTACCCTCCCCGGCCTCCTCTCAAAAGCCCTCGGAATAAGAATCGAGGAATACAGCGCTGTCGCCGACAAGGTCGAGTACAAAGTCTCCGGAACCGACGGCTTCCCCGGTTCTTTCACCGCCAAACACTACGTTGACTGGGTAACCCCCGAAAATGCCAGCACCCTCGCACGTTATGAGGGCGAATGGCATCTCAAGCCCTTCGCTGCCCTCACCAAGAACACCTACGGCAAAGGCAAGGCCTGGTATGCCGGCACAGTCATAAAAGAAGATGCCTTCTACGACCAGCTCATCAAGAACCTCCTCGAAGACGCAGCCATCCACCCGCTCATAAAACCGCCCCTCGGCGTCGAAGTCTCCATCCGTCAGGGCAACGGACAAAAGCTCCTCTTCGTCATCAACCACACCGAAGAGCAGCAAACCGTCAGTGTCCCTGTTGGAACCGAACTGCTCACCGGCAAAACAACAGATGGCCCCATAACGCTCAACACCTTCGAAGTCGCCGTAATAAAACTGTGAAATCTCGCAAATGGCCCCCAATATCTAAAGCACTTGGCCCCACTTTTTTGGGTGGGGCTTTCTTTTATCAAAAACTCACCCTCTGGTTCTCCCCAGCCTTATTTTTTCTTGCCCCTTTTCTCCGCGCACTTTGCCATCTTCTCTTTAATAACCCTCCCCAATTTCATCATCTCCACAGGCTTCGTTATATAGTCGTCCGCCCCAATCTCAAACGCCCGCTCAATGTCCCCTATACTCGACTTGCCCGTCAGCATAAACACCGGAATCTCCTCCGTCCTCCTATCGTGCCTCAGGTCCGACAGCACCTCCAGCCCGTCCATCCCCTCCATCGTAACATCCAACAGAATAACCGATGGCCCCAGCTCCTGCGCCGCCTCAATCCCGCTCGGCCCGTCCGCCGCCAAATACACCTCAAATCCCGCCAACCGAAGATTATATTCCAGAAGTTCCCTCAGCTCCGCATCATCGTCGATTACTAATATCGGTATCCGTTCAGCCATTGCCATCGCCCGCAACAACCGCCCCCCCAGCTTTCTCGCCTGAATTATAACCTTCCCTAATCCGGCTTCAACAAAAAAATAAATAATTACTCCCCACTAAATTACCACTTAGAAACGCTTCCCCGCACATCTACGCCCTATTTCCCGTAAAATCCACAATTTCAAACAAAAAAGCGTGGCGGCCGTAAAGACCACCACGCCAAAAATGCCCTCCAATCCATTGCGAGAGCATACGTTACGGATTCACTATATTGTTGCAAGTCTCAAATAGCCGTCCCGGACGCAAATACCATTATATTCGCAGCCATACATCACGGAGCGCTAATCGAGTTGCTGTCAATAACATTTAGTGCCGGATTGTAAGTGTAACCGGTCGCCGAGACGTCCGTCACGCTAAATGTAAACGTTCCGCCGCCTTTCAGGACCTTCGACTCTAACGTAACCTTGCCGTCCTGGCCGGTCTCGCCCTGCTCGTCTCCGTAAGGCGTTGCTCCGCTCCATTCACCGCTGACCGTAGCTCCGTCAACGTCGTCAGTATACTCATCCTTTATCCAGACCGTTGCCGTCGCAATATAGTACCCGCCCTTCGGCTCGTACCACGACATTGCTATGTCGTTGACATACATATCCGGTCCCGGCGTTGCCGTAGGCGTAGGTGTCGGAGTCGGCGTAGGTGTCGGAGTCGGCGTCGGAGTTGCCGGGGCCCATTCACCCGTCACTGCGTCAATCGTCCACGCATCATACCAGTCCACCGTAAGCGTCGTGCCGTTTACATCGATTGGAAGCCAGATATACACCGAGTCGCAGAAGCATCCTTCGCACCACCGGTCAGCCATAAAGACATAAGTTGTCGTGACCGAGCCCTGTATCTCCTGCACAAATGTCGTCTGTGAGTCCCACGTATTGTCACTGCCAGGAGTAAAGTCGCCTTGGTACGTCCACGGTCCTTCTATCGAAGAAGCTGTATGATAGTAGTTGTCATTTGAGTTCCACCAAGTCGAATGCGAGTTCAGAAGATAATACGTGCCGCCTACCTTGAACATTGCCGGCGCCTCAGCACCCGAACTGTCTATATGCACAACCAGATTATTGACGTCTAAATAGTCATCGGTCAGCTGGTAGATGTTTATAGAACCGCTTATCAGGTAAGCTTTGCCATCGTCATCCTTATATATGGTCATATCCTTGCTGTCATTGCCGAGGGGCTGAAAACTTCCCAGATACGTGTAGTTGCCGTTAACCGTCGGACATGTCGCAACACCGACCTTTCTTTCTGCATACCGCTTATTGTCGATATGCATGTACATTACATACGTTTCGGTCGAGTCGTTATAAATGACCTTAGGCCGCTCAACTACACGCTCGGGACCGAGGTCGCCATCTGCCTGTTGAGTCAGCACGTAATTCTCAAACGTCCAGTTTACAAAGTCCGTCGATGAGTAGCAGGTGTGCGCAACAAACTGATGCGTCACATGGCCCATAAAGGACCTTATCACGTTATTCGGATCGCAGTCCTTATATTCACCGAACCAGTAGTACGTGCTGCCCTCTTTGAGAATTCCGCCGCCGTGAGCGCTGAGGATATTGCTGGATGTGTCGTACCACAACACACCCGGCACTATCGTCTGCGGCGATGCATAGGCGGCTGAGCTTGTCACCAGCACCAAAATAAAAGTCGTTATAAACACTAACTTCTTAAACATAATGTACCTCCTTCAAAAATCGTTAATGAAAACCTCCATTATTTTTCCCGCCTCTTAATCTTTGCTCACCTCCTTTCTTCAAGCGAGCTCTGAATCTTCCTCAAATCGTAT
>CP070715.1:1666232-1680226 GCA_020350405.1 Planctomycetota bacterium | reverse complement strand
TTCAAAATCAAAGGCCGGCAAGGCTACAAGGGCTTTGACGCGACAATACCCGCCGATTTTTCAAGCGCTACGTTCTTTCTCTGCGCCGCTGCTCTTGTGGCGGATGAAGTAACCTTGTTGGGGCTGGATTTCGAGGATAGTCAGCCGGACAAGGCAGTGGTTGACTACCTAAAGGCAATGGGCGCGGATATAAACATAGAGCCAACCTCAGTGACAATCAAAACAGCCGCCCTCAAAGGCATCGAAATAGATATGAACAAGACGCCCGATGCCCTTCCTGCTATGGCCGTTACCGCTGCCTTTGCCGAAGGTACAACCAGCCTTGTAAACGTGCCTCAGGCACGAAGCAAAGAGACCGACCGAATCAAATGTATGGCCGAGGAGCTAAGAAAAATGGCCGTAGACGTTGAAGAACTGCCTGACGGGCTTATAATACAACCTAGTACGCCCAGACCAGCCGGGTTGGATGGCAGATGCGACCATCGAATTATAATGGCACTTTCTCTGGCGGGCTTGGTGTTGGACGCCCAATGCACTATCGATACTGCTGAGGCAATAGGCGTTACTTTTCCTGATTACGTGGAATTGATGAAGAGCATCGGCGCAGATATGCAAATAAAACAATAGGAGAAAGAAATGATAGGTTGTCATACAGGACGAATGTTTCAGGTAACTGTTGCGGGAGGTTCTTATCAGGAAGGCCTAACAGCTGTCGTGCAGGGTCACCCACCCGGGATGCTGTTGACCGAGCAGGAGATTTACGGAGATTTACTTCTGCGAAAGCCCGGCGCGGACGAACTATCCAGCCCTCGAAAAGAACCCGACCTTCCGATTATATACTCCGGGCTAAATGCCGCCGATACAATTGAGGGAGCAGGCAACAAAAACCATACAAACGGGACTCCGCTTACAATCCTGATTCCCAACCTGGACCGGCATTTTGTCCATATCAAACAATATCAGGACACGAACCGCACGCCCCGCCCGGGCCATGCATCTTACGCTTCGTTCATAAAATACGGCCCCGACGACGATGCTATCGGCGCGGGAATATTCAGCGGACGCTATACCTCCACCATCGTTGCCGCCGGATACGTCGCCAAGAAAGTGCTGAAAAAATGTGGCATAGAGGTCTTCGCCTATGTCAAAGAAATCGCCGGGGTGCGATGTCCCAACATAGCTGCCGAGCAGGCCTTTGAGTACACCAACAATTACAAAGAAATGCGCCGCGACCTCGACCCGTTCTACCAGGAAATCTACGTCAGCGGCCGCATTACAATGGAGATGCGCTTCCTGGAAAAGATGAAAATATTAGCCGAGATTGAGCAACAAATCGATGACATCCGCGGCAAGGCCCCCAAACTAAAGCCCGCCAAGGTTCAGGAAAAATACAATGTTCACCCAATAGTAAACTGCCCCGACATTCACGCAGCACAGGAGATGGTCGATGCCTGCAACAAGATTGCCAAAACGGGTGATTCAGCCGGCGGCATAGTCGAAGTTGTTGTAACCGGTGTGCCAACCGGTCTGGGCGAGCCGGTCTTCGATAAGCTCGACGGCCAGTTGGGCAAAATGCTCGGAATCGGTGCCGTCAAGGGCGTGGAGGTCGGCGCCGGCTTTGCCGTTAAAGATATGACCGGCATCGAAAACAACGACCAGATGCGAGCCGAGAACGGCAAAGTGGTGTTCGATTCGAATAACGCGGGCGGCATTACAGGTGGTCTTTCCACAGGACAACCAATCCTTGCAAGACTTGCTGTCAAGCCAACACCTACGATTGACAAGCCACAGAAGACGATTGACAAATATACCCTGGAGAACAAAGAGCTGGCGGCCATCACCAGGCGTGACCCGACGATTGTGGCCCGTATCTGGCCGGTTGCCGAGAACTATACGGCAATGGTTATACTCGACAACCTGATGGCGCACTTTGGCTACCAAGCGCTCAAGAACAAATAAAAGGAGCCTGCCCAAATAAAAAGCCCCGGCAAAACCGGGGCTAATTTTTTCACCATCGTGCTTTGTCTTTACCAACCCAGAGGATAGGCCGGCAGAGTACTTGACCAGCCGCTGACATTAATGACGTTGACACCATCTTCGGTATCACCAACCCTGAAACGGAATCGCAGGCCCTGATTCGTCCTGCCCACCGCGACTTCCCATGTCGGTAGGGCTATCCAGCCGCTGCTGTAACCAGCAGGATAGACACCGGGAATATCAACACATTCGAAGTAATATAGCACGCTTCTGCCTTCCGGATCCGTGGCTACAGCTGCCGTCATATGGACCCAAGCATTCATCCCCGCGCCTGTCTCGTAAGGCCGCCCAAAATTAATCGCGTTGGGGTCCCACATCACAGGTGACGGCGCGTTCATGTCCTCAACGGCTCCCGGGTCAGGGATAGCACCTAAAATGTTTGACCAGCGGGTTTCGTTAAGCCACATCGATCCGTCGCGGGCTTTGACCCTATATCTATACTCAGTTCCGGCCATCAAACCCCCGTCAGTATAGGTCCGCTCATTCTGCCAGCCGCTGTCAGTTCCTCCCGGCAAGCCTGTGGTCTCCTCAAAGTAGTATTGCACAGGCGGGCTGTCCTGATCGAACGCCATGGTTGCTACCATTGAAATTGAACTTGCTGAAGCCCCGAAAGGCACAACTGCCCAGGTCATGGGGTCAGGACGCGGTGGTTCACGGTCTTCTATTTGGATCTCGCCCGCCAAAGCGTAGCCCACAAATGACCAATCGGTCATGTTACCTAGCGCGTCTCTTGCTCTGACTCTATAGCCGTATTTCTGGTTAAACTCAACACCTGAATCAAAATGTCTCTCGCAAGGGTCCCAAGCCCAACCATCATAGTAATCAGGGTAGACGCGTATAAACTGGTATTCTACATCGAGGCCCGAATTGTCACGAGCTGTTGTCGCAACCATAGTAATCAAATCGTCTTTTGGCGAGTAAGGCGGAATTCTCCAGGTCATTGGATTAGGTGTCGGAGGTATAGTCTCCGTCAGTTGGAAATACTTTGCAAAGACTGCGTAATCCTTCATGTTAATCCTGCCGTCCTGATTCAAATCCTTGGCGTGACACCAATCCGGAAATTTACAGCCCACTTCCAACCAGTGCAGGTTAAACCTGTACAAATCATCTATATCTACGTCACCGTCATAATCGAAGTCGCCCACTAAATCGCTGGTCAGAACACTATGATAGCCCAAATCCACGAACGCGTCGGGAAAAGCACAGGGGTCATAACCATCAAGTACGCCGTCTGTGCGGGTCGTATGTCTATAGAAATCGAGAGCATGCGCAGTATTGCTGCCGGCATCCACACACGAGTTGTCAACTATCTGATTTGGATCAGCAGCAAACTGACTTAGGAAAAAGTCGCCTGAACGACCGAAGCTACCTAAATCACCGGAAACGAAACAAGGGTCGCCCAGCCGCCCTTCGTAAACCGGTGACATCAGCCAGTTCAGGACACAATCGGTGTCGACAAATACATCTACGGCACTATCCTCAACGTTGCTGTACCTGACGCTAACCGTAGCGGGAGCCCGCTCGACGGCAATCTGAGAACCTAAATCAGCGGCGTTGCCCCAGAGAATACTATCGATGACATCAACATTGCCTCCGTCAGAGCTGTATAAACCACCTCCATACCTGGCTGGGAACAGGGGTCCTGTAACCGTGTTGTCGGTTATCGTGCAGTTGGAAACCGCCAGTTGCGAAAGAATAGTTGCCGACGCACCACCGCCGCCTTTTTCGCATATATTTCCCGCGACTAAGCAGTTAATCAGTGAGGGGGCGTTTGGTCCTGTGAAATGTGCGCCGCCACCCGAGGCACCAGCCCTATTGCCCGTAATAACACAGTCAATTATCTTCGCAGCCGTTGAATCGCAGTGAATCGCGCCGCCGTCTCCCGGCAAATAATAATTATCGTTCGGGTCATAATCGTTCGGGTCGTTCTCCTCCCCATTGGGGTCGGTGACCTCTCCAAACGCTTCATTGTTGGTAATACTGCAGTTGATTATAGTCGGCTGTCCTCCAATGGCTAACAGTCCACCGCCTTGATATGCCACGTTCGATACGATATCAGAATCGGCGATTCTCGCATCGGCGCCGTTCAAGTATACGCCGCCGCCGACAGCAGCTTCGTTTTCGCCGACCAAACAGTCAACAAATGTCAAGTTGGCCGTCTCTTCGGCACACACACCGCCACCGTGACCGAGGTAGGGGTCAAGATGATAATACGCGCGCGGATCATTCGGGGATGGATTGATATAAGCATCCATGTCGGCATCCGGTCTTACCGCGACATTCTCTGTTATCGCACAACTGACAAATGAAACATCGGAATTGGCAGCACAATAGACACCGCCCCCGTAGCTGGGCAATTGATAGCTGATTTCAGGCTCCGGTTCGTCATCGTAGAGGTCCTCGCCGCCGTTACCACTCATTCCACCGGAGGTCCTATTGCCGTGGATTGTGCAGTCTTTAAAAACAACCACGCTATTTACGTCACAGAACACACCTCCCCCATAAGCGGTGTACCAACGATAGTCACCGATGTAATCAGTGCGGAAATTGCCGTACACATCCATCCACCCCCAGGACTGCCACACTTCCCACAACTCCATGTTGTAGGGTATATACTGCGGATTATAGAAATCCTGTGGACTTATATCGGGCCAGCCTGCAGAACCCGGTGCGCTCCAGTTTCCGCCATAATTTGGCAACCCTTGGGTAGCGGAGGTCCGCGCACCACCGTCGCCGCCGTTGCCCCCACCGACATGATTATCAATAATCTGGCAGTTTATAAATGTCGGGGTGCTTTCTGGCCCGCAGTATACGCCACCGCCTAATGCAAAGCCTCCCCAGCCACCTCGCCCGGCGTTATGAGTATCGTCAGCGCCGCAACCATCGAGGGCGTCACCGCCGCGCATCCAGTTACGTCTAATTATGCAGTTCTTAATAAGCGGACTGGCACCAGGCTCAATGGCAATCGCACCGCCCCAAACGGAGTAGCCATCTGTGCCGTTCAGGCCGGGACACTCCAGGTCGACCGCCGGTAAACCAGGCTGCCACGCACAGTTTTGGATAGTGAAGCCATCCAAAACGGTACCGGGGCCCGCCTCCGGCCCAAAAACGAACGCCCGGTCAACATAGTCAGTTCTATCTATTATCGCAGATGCGGGATTGTTGGGGTCTGCAGACCTGAGAATAACCGGCTTGTCTATCAATATTTGCGGGCCGTACCAGACACCGGGAGGAACGATGATCGTATCACCGCCCTCCGCATCGCCAATCGCGGCCTCGATAGTGGGATAATTAGCATCAGCGCCGACTGTGAGAGTACGCGGCTGCTCAAACGTCACAGTTACGGCCCTGTTGGAATTCACAAGAACGGTATTGGTTGGCTCAGTGGAAGAATCGTCGTCGGTCCCGCCCCAGGCCCCCAGCCGCCAGCCGGCCTCCGGCGTCGCAGTAAGTATTACGGTGGTACCGGCGTAGTACCAGTACACACAGCAAACCGGGTCGTAACCAATCGGCTCCGGCGAGGTCGCTTCAAGTGTACCCTCACCACCAAAGACAGTTAATCTCAACGAAAAAATAGGAGCGTCTATAAAACGGGGGTAATGATAACCTAAATCAACCTCGTTGGCATCACCAACGCCGTCTGTTCGGGTCGTAAAGTCGTCCAATCCAAGGTCGACAGCCAGAACAGAGCCGGCATCCACGGCAGGACTGTCCATAAGCTGACCGGCGGCAATCTGGCTAAGATAATAGTCGCCCAAACCGTCACTCACAAAGAGCGGATCACCATATATATTATTGTTGCCGTCCGGGATGCTGCCAATCTCCGAAGGTCCCGTGTAAGCCGAATGTGTACCGGAATCATAGTAGTCGCCGTCGGGGTTGTTATAGAACAGGCTCTCTGTCACCACGGCATTGCCGCCGGGGTCTTCTTCATGTATGGCGTGTCTGTTGCAGCTTCGGAATATGGAGCGGGTGATTTGCGGCAACGAATCCCAATCGGAGAATATCGCGCCGCCGTAGAGTCCTGTGAGGCTATCATCGAAGGTGCAGTCTTCGATTTGTGGTGCTGCGCTGTTACAGTATATTGCGCCGCCGTTCCCAGTTGCAGCGTTGCTGACAATAAGGCAGCTTTCTATCTGGTGCGAAGCCCGGCCGTCGAGGCTGATCGCGCCGCCACTGCCAGACGGACCGTCGGCAAAATTACCTTGCATAGCACAATTACGGATTATCACCGCATTGTCCTGGCAATTGACCCCGCCGCCGCCATAGACTGTGGCACTATTTCCGCTGATGCCGCCGCCTGTAATCTCCAGAGCTCCAAGCACAACATCCAGCGCCCCACCTTCCTCAGCAACATTGTTAGTAAAGTAACAATTGGTGAATACGGTATCGGACGCCTCTGAAGAGAAAGCGCCACCATAGACGGCTTGATTGCCGATGAAGGTGCACCGGTTGACGTCTATTATAAACTGCGTACCAGCATCAAAGAGGTCTATCGCGCCGCCGAAACTGCCGGCTATGTTGCTGCCGAACGAGCAATTGGTAAGCGCGGCATCACTCTTCAACTTCAAGGCCCCACCTTCGTTCTTGGCTGAATTGCCCCCGAAGTTACAGCCTCGCAGGTTTACAGTACAATAGTTATCGACATAGATAGCGCCGCCGGTACCATGGTCGATTCTCCTGTCAATATAACGCCAGTACCGGTCGTGCCGGTCGTTGGGGTCGTAATTGCCGGAGAACAGGCAGTCGCGATTAGGGTCATAGGCGTTACCAATGTTTACGTCACAATTGGTCCCAAAATATAGCGCCCCACCTGCGTTATCCATGAAGTCACAATTACTGAGATTCGCATTGTTATTTTTGTAAAAATACATTGCGCCGCCGACGGTGTACACTCTCTCCGGAAAAATCCCGGTCACTCCGTAGCGAGTCTTGTACCATTGGTACCAGTACGAGACTTCGTACGCCTTGTTGCCGGTGAATGTACAGTTGGTGAAGTTCGCCGCTGTGCTGTCGTTGTAGTAGGCGGCACCCCCGGAAATATAACCATGAGGTTCGGCAATACCGTCTAAGCTCATGGAAGGTCTCGGGTCGGCTTCGTTGCCCAGACCTCTGGCACCACCCTCACCTCCAAGGCCCGTAGTAGCGGTGCCTTCTTCAAAGCTGCAACTGGTAATGATTGGATTGCTCCAGCTGTCGGCATAAATCACACCACCTATGCCGTCTCCATAGCCAAATCCACCGTCACCACCTGCGCACTCATCTCCATCCCAGGTCTCCCCGAAATCCGGGGTCGCGGCCCAGCCACCGTCGCCACCGTCACCTCCGACGCCGCCTCGGGCAATGTTATTGCGGAATATACAATCAGTAATGATGGGGTGGCTTTTGTTTCTGCAGGCGATAGCGGCGCCATAGCCATTGCCGGCCCCAAGGCCGCCCTGGCCTCCGCACTGGCAGTTCTCCGAATTGTCGGTAAACTCCCCGTAATCCTCGCACGGGTCCTCGCAGAGATTGATAGGAGCCGGGTCCTCTGGGTCCCGGTAAGCTGTAACAGTCCACCAGTCCCAAGGGCCGTCCTGGCCGTCGGCACCCCTGCCGCCCTCGGCGCCCGTTACGGTGCAGTCTTTTATTACGCAGTATTTTATGGTAGGCGAAGATTCGTTCTCACAAAGGATGGCACCGCCGAAAGCATGCCCAGTGGCGTCGCGGCCGTCCTCGCCACGCGGCGGCCCGTTGGGGTCTTCAGGGTCGCACGACCAGTCAGGGGGCCGCGAATTCCACACACATATGTCGTCGGTAACGGGGGCATCCATGCCGTCAGGCTGGCTCGGAAGATCCCTTCCACCATCCTCACCTTTAGGGCCCCTCGCGTAGCCGTTTCTGATGGTAAATCCTATAACTACGCTGTTTGGGCCTTCGCCGCTGTGGAACAGAAAGGCACGATTCGCCTTTCCGGTATCCGAAGACGTGCTATGGGCCGGCTTGCCGCCGCAGTCAATAATCGTCGCAGCAATAACGTCCCAGTTGGGAAAATCAGGGTTAATCTGGCTTGTAACCGTTATAGCCCTTGTCTGGCCCGCGGGCAAATGGGCACCAAAGTCAAGGTTGCGGTTTCCCGAGCCGGTGTAGATGCCCGGAGAAACTTCCACTACATCGCCGTCGACGGCGTCGTTGATGCCATCTTGAATGGTAGGATACGTCCTTGAGGGAACGCGTATAACCCTCGCAGCGCCAAAGGCCTGCATAAACAACAAAATCAACAAGCTAATCAAAACGTGACGCTTCATTTTTTATCACTGCCCCAAAAACTATCATTTATCCTAATTGTGTTAGTCCGGTTGCACGCAAGATAGCACGCCCAAAGGCACTCCGGCCTACCTTAATTATCTCAGTACACCTTGGCCCAGGCAAAACGCCGATACAACCATACGCCACACGGCCAATATCCATAATGCAATACGATTACGTCCATCTACTACTATGTGCACCAAACCTCACCATTTGTTACACTTTTTTTCAAAATTTTATTCAAAATTCTACAATAATTCAAAGTTCTGACCCAACAGAACAAATACTACAAGCCAGGTTTCGTGCAAATTTGGCTAAAATCGCAAAAAAACTACAAACCTCCACCAGAAGTTCAAAAACTATCTTCCATCGCGGCCGTCACTTCAGCTTCCACTTCCTCCTGCAAAATGACGGTCGGTTTAACAAGCACTAACAAAATTTTACTGTCCTTCACCTTGCTGCGGTTACTAAACAATCGCCCGATGACAGGTATCTTGCTCACTATAGGCACGCCTGACTCCTTGTCGACTTCAGCAGTTAGTTTCTGGCCGCCTAACAATAACGTCCCGCCATCAGGCACGCTCACACGTGTCTCCACCCTCGATATCTCCGTCTCCGGGAACAGTATCGTATAGACATTCTCGCCCACTCCACCGCCGCCACCCAATATGGGCAACTGAATATCAAAGGGCCGCCAACCAAGGAAATCCCGCAACTCGGTTACTATATTCAGCAGTACATGCTTTTTATCGTGCATAATCGTTGGCGTAATATTGAGCAGCGTACCTGACACTACATACCCTTCCTCGTAATCAATGGTCCACCTAAAATCACCAAAGTCGCCAATCTCCTCAATATCGGGCTCAATCTCGTAAGGATACCGCATATACCTTTGCACCCGGAAGGTTGCGGACTCGCCGCTTAAAACACTGACTTTTGGAGCCGTCAAAGACTTTGCATCAGAGTGCGACTGTGTTGCCCTGAGCAGGAAGTGAACCTCGAGGTCATCGAGAAGTAGGTTGCCATAACCCCCTTCGATTGTTATCCCCGGCAGAGCCGCTGCCGTACCAGTAACCCCCGCCACCAGACCGCCGGGAATCCCCGTGTCGGTTGGCATAGTATGGCTCGCGTGGGCTTGCTCAAACGTAAACAGACCCCATTTACCGCCAGCGTTATACGCAAAATCTACGTCCAGACCGATGTCTTCGAGGAAATTCTCCCCCACCAACAGGAATCTGGCCTCTATAGCAACCTGATGTCCAAGCGATTTACGCAAATCATTGAGCAGCTTTGAAATCTCATTATGAACTCTAAGGCTCTGGTGTACGATGAGCTTTTTATTTTCATAAACGGTTATGGTACCCTCGCCGCCGGCCTCGTACCAGCTGTCCGGCTCGATAGTCTCCTGGATAAGCAGTATCAGAGCATCCGCCCTCAGAAGCGCCTCTTGGAGAAGCTCCTCCCTGTCTCTTTCATCTTGCTCACCTAATTGCTCGGTACCGGCTTCACCTTCTCCGCCGACCGCCACATCCGCGCCGGCTTCCGCCCAGAAATCAGCCGGCCGGCCAAGCAGGTCCGTAACGTCATAAACCAATGTTTTAAGCTCAATCTGAAGCGACTCTTCCGTTGCTATCGTGACCACTCCATTCTCAACCGCGTAACGAAGCTCAGCAAATCCTCCGGAAACCGCCTCCAGCAAAAGGTCCAGAGCCGTCCCGAGCGAAACTGCCGATATCGGGTCCATATTTATGGGTGTAGTCTGGTCGATATCGGCGTTGTCATATAAATCGCGCCAATTTACAAACACGTTCAGTGGCGGGTCGACTGAATTCTTTAATTCAACTACCGCTTCGCTAAGAGGCATCTCCGGCGTCAGCTCCGATAGGTCAACAATCTCATCGAGTTGTCTGTAAACAGCCACATCAGCGGGATTCTGTCCGATTGCCTCGTCAGGTACACGAAATGGACTGGCGACAATTTCCTGCCAATCCTTAGGGTGTCTTAGCTCGTCAGCATATGGTATCATGGCCTCATCGGTCCCGATCAACGTACGCAGCCTTTCCGAATCCATTTCCTTCCGGATTTCCAATTGCTTGCGGAAGTTAACTACATCATTTAGCGTATCCCGCAGTATCAACGCCCGGTTATTTAGCGGGTCTATTGCAAGCAAACTCTCCAACTGACCAAGAGCTTCTTCGTAGCGCTGCTGCTTCTGATAAGCTATCGCGTTGTCCATCAGCTCTGCTATCCTTCTTCCCCTGTCAACCTCCATTTGCTCTCTATACCGCCTTTGCGCGTCAATTGCCCCTATGCGCTTCTCCTCTTGCAATTGCTGAGCCTTCTGCTTCTGCCCCTGCGCTATCTGCCCGTTTAGTTGTCCCAACTCGTCGCTATATTGTTTGTAAATGTCGTCTCCGAGAAACAGCCGGTTCTTGTTTACGGTTTGTTCAGCGGTCTCGACGGCTTCCTTTGCCTTGTCGAACTCGCCTTGGCTTATGTAATTTCCAGCCTTCGCCACAACATCGTGAAAAACCGCCTTGGTGTGGCTTCGCAGGATATTTCTTCTACGATTAATCACCTTGATATAGTCGCCCTCATCTGCCTCCTGCTCGGGCGCTGCGGTCAACTTAGCCTTCTCCTCCTCAAGCCGTTGAAAAGGCTCGGCTTTAAACTCAATCAACTCATCTTCAACAATTGTAACGGCGTTGTCCGGCAACTGCTTACTATGTTTGGCTTCCATCAGGGACGCCGACTCGGCCCTTTCAGCCAACATGCTGTCTATTTTCACAAGATAGTCTTCAGGCCTCTCGCCCACCGGTGCTGACAATATGCCGCTCTTGGTAAGTTCGATGAAACCTTCCCGTGCCTCCTCGAGCCGACCGGCGCGGTAGAATTCTACGCTGAGGTCATAAAGTGCGGCAGCCTCCTTGTTCTGCTCATCTGACTGCCCTTCCAACTTCTTAAGCGATTCTGCGATGAGCTCCCGCTCCTGTTCGGTCACAAACTCACTGTCTCTGACCTGTTCAAGAAGCGCCTTTGCCTTTATCGGCTCGCCCTGCTTGAGTAACTCATCAGCTTTTCGAATATGCTCTAAGATGCGTTCTCGTTCAATTACACGCTTATGTGTCTTTTCCACAAGCTCGTTTAGTTTCTCACGCTCTTCAGCAGTTAAATATTCCTGGTAGTCCCGGGCTCGAAGGAAAGACTGTTCCGCCGCTTTGTAGAAGCCTCTTTTATATTGCTCGGTCCCAACCTGAATCCACTTTTGGGCTACCTGTCGGACCACCTTTTGTTTACCAGCATCATTGACCTGGGACTGAGCTACGCCGACCAGCACAGATGTCAGGAACAGTAGAGACACTAAAGTTATAAACAGGGGCTTTTGACCGAAAGATTTAATCAGATATCTTGCAGTATCCAAAATCAACCTCCTCCAAAAACAATAGTTAAGAACCGCTTTCTACACGAAAAGCTATTTTATACCAACCCAACCACCTAGTTATAGAATGGCCTAAATTTATATCAATCATTTTACAAGAAAATCCTTCTTTTTGCAAGCAAAAAATTTTATTATACAACACCGCCGATAATATCCAAGCTTTTAACTTGTAAAGATGAAAACTATAACTTGTTAAAGTGGGCAAAATAAGCAGCCAAAACCTGTTTTTCAGGCAATAATGAGGTTTTCCCCAAAAGACTCCTATCAATACCGCCGCCCAAAACAAACACATTATGAGACAACGACCCTTGATATTGGCAGTCGAAACATCCGGCAGAACAGGCTCGGCCGCGATAGCACTTGGAGAACAAATGCTCGCCGAAGCCGTTTTTTCTGAGCCAATGAAGCACAGTGCAGAGCTTTTCCCCGTTATCAACAGCCTCCTGGAGCGTTTCGACCGCCGAGCTAAAGAAATCCAGCATGTCTACGTCTCCGTCGGGCCCGGCAGCTTCACCGGCTTACGCATAGGTGTAACTTTAGCAAAGATGATGCACCTGACAAATGCGACAAGGGTTGTCGCGGTTGACACATTGGACGTAATTGCTGCCAATGCAACTGACCACATAAGGCGAACAAATACAGAAGTTAACAGAATCGCTACTGTCCTCGATGCAAAACGCAGCCAATTCTTCATCGCGGTATACGAGCTTATTTCCAAGAGCGTCCTCACAAGTAACTGGCAACACACAATTGAAATTGGGCAAGCAGACACGATACACAGAACCTGGAAAAAGATTTCTCCGGACTCCTTGCTGACTGCTTCGCAATTCCTCGACGCCTTTGCCGACACGAACCAACCCACATGGCTGCTTGGAGAGGGTTTGGTGTACTATAAGGATAAATTCAAAGCCCCGGGTATTCGATTCCTGGACAAAAAATACTGGTACCCGCGGGCATCAAAGGTGCATCTACTTGGTTGGGAAAGAGCCTCAACCAAGCAGTTTGCCGACCCTCTAAAACTCCAACCTATCTACTTGCGCACACCCGACGTTACAATAAAATGGCTAAAATGAGGCTATAATGTATCTCGTAAAGCCTTGTCCGGGACCCAATGGTTGCGATTGAAGTAAAGTGGCGGGAGGTTTTGTATCTCGGCCTCGGGCGCATAACACACCTCGACCATAGCACCAAGAACAAAAGACGAGGCTATGACGCTAGCTCACCGACGTGCTTGACAATCCCCCAATTGTTATAGCAAGGTCTGTTTAGCTTGCTATTGCTGCCAGTCTTCCTGCTTTGGGGCCACGCCAGCCATCTGCTCAAATTCCGAACTGGGCTCTTCACAAGGCTGCTGCTCAACGCTATCCTCTTCGAGCCACGGCTGGGGCTGTTCAGAAGACTGCTCGGCTTCCTTAGAGGGCTTAAACGCGTTTATAATTCTCTCAAGTAAGTTCCAAGCCATTTGTCACACTCCAATTAATTAAATCAGCTTTTTTGCCTGTTTTTGGCGTATTTCCGCCCTTTTTGTATAGTCTAATAGACTATTTTCGGCGATTTTTGGCGAATACTTTAGCATCTATGTAACCATAAGAACTTAAAATCACGCAAGAACACAGGGTATTTGACTCCACACGGCCTCAATCCGGGTCACACTGAGGCCGCAAGACCCATAACACAAGGGCAAATAAGCAAGACAGACGAGACCAACACGGGGGGATTAATCGAGCAGGGACAGCAAAGAAACCTATGAGCCGCGGACATTAGCGACTCGGCCATAAGCCGGTTATCAGGCCAGGAGTCTACGAACTTGATATCGACTGGGTAGAATCCATTAGTTTGGATTCTTGCGACAAAAGCAAAGCCCCGCGCGGGAGTGCGGGGCTTTTATGTAAGGAAAGCAGGAGTTAGCGGTCGGCAATGCCGGCTTGATTTGCAAGAATCTTTAGTTTCGTATGTGTCTTATCAATAATGCCCGCCACGATGTCACTACGAATAAAAAACCTGCCAGGCAAATATTGTATATGTCAAACTGATAGGCACGGGCGCTTAGACAGGCACTTTGATGTGTCAGCCCAGGCACGGTAAGCGTCAATTTGCTGCTGTCGCCAGATGCAATACCCAAACGAATATCGAAGTATTTCGCCAAGCCCACTAAGGACAAAACGATAACAGCCAGTGCCGTCAAAATAACAAATGTTTTAATGGTGCTTCGCATCTTACCCCCCCATAT
>CP070715.1:1652897-1666132 GCA_020350405.1 Planctomycetota bacterium | reverse complement strand
TGCTATTTTTAGCGAACTATGCCAAAGAAAACCTCTCAAGAACCTATAACTGTGGGCTTTATGGCGCTGGGCTGTCCCAAAAATATAGTCGACAGCGAAAAGATGTTAGGCAAAATCGCCCAGGCTAACCTTGTGATAACCGCTGAGCCTGACAATGCCGACGTCGTCGTTATCAATACCTGCGGCTTCATCGCCCCCGCCAAAGACGAAGCCCTGCAGGCCATAAAACATGCCTTGGACTGCAAAGCCGCCGGAAAGGTGAAAAAAGTAATTGTCGCCGGCTGCCTCTGTGAAAGACTACAAACAGAGCTGTTCAACCGGGCCGCCGGCATCGACGCAATCGTCGGCCTCGGTCAGCGAGATGCAATAGCAAGGATTATTGAAAAAACCTTTCACAGTGACAAAAGTGCCGCCTATCTGCAGGCCCCCTCACAAACAGTCGCTAATGACAGGGCCAGACTGCTCATTACTCCCGCCCACTGGGCATACCTTAGAATCAGCGAGGGCTGTGACCATAGATGCTCTTACTGCACAGTACCGGCAATCAGAGGCCGATTCAGAAGCAAATCTCAAAAAGAGGTCCTTGCCGAAGCCACCGAACTGGCCAAGGCCGGTGCAGTCGAAATAAATGTTATTGGACAGGACACAACGAGCTACGGCCGGGACTTGAAAATTAAAGACGGCCTAAGCAAACTCTTGGACGAACTCAAACAAGTCACCGGCATAGCGTGGATTAGACTGATGTACCTTTATCCCGCAGCAATTACCAAGCAGCTAATCGAAACCATCGCCAAAAGCGAAAAGACTGTTCACTACATAGATATGCCAATCCAGCACATAAACGATAAAATCCTCAAGCATATGCGCCGACCAGACACCAAAGAACGCATCTGCTCTCTTATTGAAAACCTGCGAGAAAATCTGCCCGATATTGTACTGCGAACAACCGTAATAGTGGGTTTCCCCGGAGAAACCGACCGGCAGTTTAACGAACTGCTGGAATTCATCAAGTGGGCCAGGTTCGAATGCCTCGGGTGCTTCAAGTACTATTGCGAATCCGGCACCCCCGCCGCCGAGATGCCCCGCCAGATACCCGACGACATAAAACAACAGCGACTCCAAGAACTCATGCTGACTCAACAAAAAATCGCCTTCGAAAAAAACAACGAGAGAATCGGCAGCAAACTTACCTGCTTGGTCGACTCCGTTGATAACAACGGGACAGGCCGGGGACGCTTTTACGGCCAGGCGCCCGATATCGACAGCGTTTGTATCATAGAAAACTGCTCCGCCAAGCCCGGACAATTCGTTGATACAAAAGTGACTGCAGCAAAAGATTACGATTTAATCGTCAAACAAATTTAATATTGAAGCATGCTGCTGGCACCGGTAAACTTGAAACAATGGTAAAGCAGATTCCAAACATCTTGACCTTTGGCCGATTCATACTAACCGTTATCTTCCTGATTATGATTCTTTGCTCGCCCCACTTTTACGCTCAGGGTGAACGGCCCTTCCCGGACTTCCTCGATATAGCTTTCATCCTCTTTGTGGTGGCCGGCCTGACCGACATGGTCGATGGCACCATCGCAAGAAGATTAGGCGTTACCAGCAAGTTCGGCCGAATGATGGACCCGCTCGCCGACAAGGTCCTTGTCTGCGGTGCGTTCATCTGTTTCGCCATAATCGGCGAGCCCAAACTCTTTGACTTCGAACCGCTGACAATGACCGTAATTCAGTGGTCGGTTGCCGCTATCATTATCGCAAGAGAGGCCTATGTTACCATCCTAAGACATATTGCCGAGGCGCGCGGCATCAACTTCGCCGCTACCGTATCGGGTAAGATAAAAATGTTCCTGCAATCCTTCGCCATCGGGACAGTCGTGATTAAAATAGCCCACGTCCAGACCGCAACGTGGGGATACTGGTTCACTACCATAACATTTGCGATTATGCTGGCAGTTACCGTATTTTCCGGCTTGAGAGCAACGCAGAGACGCTCCTGGAAAAAAGCTGCAGGCCGAATCCCCCACAATTCAGACCATCCGGCCTAAAACAAAACCAGCTCCAGCAAACACACCCTCGCGATTTATAAATCTGCAAAGTAGTTTATCCCTTCGGCTCGCGCCCATCTGTATACAAGTCGATAAACTCATCCGTAACGTCAAGAGGCTGCAAATCCAACTTGTCGAAAATTTCCGCTTCCAACCTATAGATTAAAGGGTCAACCTTGGCCGTGTTAATCTTGCTCTGGGCCTCTGTTCCATGTAAATGAACGTTTCTTTTATGGCCGTCTTCCAGCCTCTCTTTCAACGGCACAATCCTGTCCTCCATCACCCTCATGTCCGCATAATAGGCTAATTTTTCTTCCAACGTATCCGGCCTGACTTTCTCGTCCAGCATGGCCATATACCGGTGTTTTCTTATGGTCAATGCAAGCCTTGGATACTTCTGCTTTAGAATATCGTAAGCGGCCTCCTCATGGCCCATTCCTCCGTACATCGCCCTTATGTGGCGCCATTTTGCTTTATCTTCTTCTGTAACACGCTGCTCGAATTTGCTGTAATCTAACTCCCTAAAATCACACACCCTCGCAATATCGTGCAGCAGACAGGCCCTGTCTAAAAGCTCAACGTCGACCCTTATACCCTTCTCTTGGAGTCTTTCAGCCAAAAACACGGCTAACTTGGCCACAGCAACACTGTGCCTCAAGACATGCGACGGAACATGAAATTCCTTTATTATTTCGAAGCACTCTTTACGCGTTGGAAGACTGCATTCTTTCATTTATTAACCCGGCAACTTTCTTCCCGGATTTCAGCATGCCGCCGAAAATCGGCCCCATCCTCGGCAGACCGAACACATCACACACCGACATGCCCGCAACATAAAGGCCCGGAAAAACCTCGCCTGTTTTGTCTACTACACCTGCTTCGGAAGTCTCAACGTTCATAAAATACTCTTGTAGCTCCCTTGGGAATAGCTCCGGCTTCCTCCTCTTCAGCATGCTGACTAATTCAGCCGGATGGCCTGTACCGTCAATAACAAATCTCGCACATATACAAAACGGGTCCACATGCAACCCAAGCGCTCGCGCACTTGCGCTATTGACCACGACACCCTTAACGGTCTCCTCCTTCAGCACGATATCCTCAGCTTCCGTCAGGTTGAATATCTCCGCTCCTGCTTTCTTGGCTTTATACGCCAAAGCCGTAGCAAATTCTATCGCATCCGCCGTGTATAAGTTCCCTTGCTTTTTTGTGGTCACACCTATTTCGTCTAAAATCTCTGTGTCTTCAAAAGTAACAACATTATAGCCCGCCGCACCACCCCATATCCCCCCGCCTACCGAAAGCTTCTTTTCGACCATAGTGGTTTTCACTCCGGATTTGCAGAGATAATAACTGGCTGCCAAACCCGCGGGACCCGCACCAACTACAACTACGTCGTTCTCAAGATGCTCTGCCAGCCTTCTGCTGTACTGCTCTATGATCACTCTCGAAATATCAACCTCTATCATTTTCGTTCCCTTTCCTTTCCATCCTTTAAAATACGCTAATAAAAAAGCACTCCTGCAAAAGAAGTGCCTCAAAACGACTCTTTTGTGCCTCCCTACGCAGGTGCTAACCTGTTCAGGTTCTTAGGGTCACCCCGACATCCTCGGGGTCTCTCAGCTTCTCACCGGGCCAGTGCCCGGCCGGCTCCCCTGGCAAAACCAAATTGTATCAACATATTCTAATACTATCCGATGGTAGCAACAAGAATTTTTTATGCTCCCCCCAAAACGAATATCATAGCGGCTTACTCACTTGACACCCATAACCACAGAACTTATCATACCATGGCGATGATAAGCTTTAGGATGAATTTAAGTTATGGCAAGTAAAGGATTTACGCATCTTCACCTGCACAGCCAATATTCACTGCTCGACGGCGCCATATCTTTCAACAATCTGTTCAAGCACTGCAAACAATTGCAAATGGATTCCGTCGCCGTCACCGACCACGGCAACCTCTTCGGTGCCGTCGAGTTCTATACAAAGGCTCACGCCGCGCATATAAAGCCTATTCTCGGTATCGAAGCGTACATCGCGCCGCGCAGCAGGTTCGACAGAACAAAAAGTTCTATCACCGATGCCGCATATCACTTAATACTTCTGGCTGAAAACAATGCCGGCTACAAAAATCTTTTGAAACTTGCGAGCATGGGCTTCACAGAGGGATTCTACTATCGCCCCAGAATTGACAAGCAAATCCTTGCCGGCCTAAACGCCGGCTTGATTGCCACATCGGCCTGCCTCAAGGGCGAACTTGCATGCCTTCTGGCAAATGGCGACGAGCCAGCCGCTTTCGCCGCCGCAGAGGCCTATGTAAAAATATTCGGCCCCAACAGATTCTTCATCGAAATCCAAAACCACGAAGATGACGACCCACATATAAGGCAAGCACTGATAAACCTCGCGAATAAAATGGGCCTGCCCCTGCTCGCAACCAACGACGTACACTTCCTTCAAGAAGATGACCACGAGGCGCACAATTGCCTCTGTTGTATAAGCACCGGCAAGAATGCCGATGACCCAGGACGAATGATTTACCCAAAGGATGTCTTCCTGAAAACCCCCGAACAAATGCGCATGCTCTTCAACGACGTGCCCGAGGCCTGCGATAATACCCTGGCCCTCTCCGAGCGCTGCAATGTCGAACTCGACCTGAAAACTCGCCATGCTCCCAGCTTCAAACCCGCCGACGGCTCAACACCGGAAGAGTTCCTCACTAAATTATGTTATGAGCGGGCCAAGCAAATATACGGCCAAATTACAGACCAGATAAAAGAAAGACTTGATAGAGAACTCGACGTAATAGAATCGAAGGGATTCGCCAGCTATTTCCTTATCGTCTGGGACTTCTGCAACTACGCACACCAAAACAATATCCCCGCAGGAGCCAGAGGCAGCGGTGTCGGAACCCTTGCTGGCTACTGTCTTGGATTGTGCGACATCGACCCAATCAAGTATGACCTGCTCTTCGAGAGATTTATGGACCCGCAGCGCAACGAAATACCCGACATTGATATCGATATATGCCAAGACAGCAGGCCAAAAATCATCGACTATGTCCGCCGCAAATACGGACACGTCGCTCAAATCATAACCTTCGGAACAATGAAAGCAAGGGCCGTTATCCGCGATATATCCAGGGTACTTGCCGTGCCTTTGCCGGAAGCCGACAGACTCGCCAAACTTGTCCCCTTCTCTCTTGATATGACCATTGATAAGGCATTAAAAACCGAACCAAAACTAAAACAGGCCTACGAACAGAGCGAGCAGACAAAAAAAGTGATCGACATCTGCAAAAAACTCGAAGGGCTTGCCCGTCATGCATCGGTGCACGCTGCCGGAGTCGTAATCGCCGATGAGCCACTGACCGATTTTCTGCCGCTCTACAAGGCATCCGACTGCGACGATATCATAACCCAGTACGAAGGGCCCATCGTCGAAAAGGTCGGCCTGCTGAAGATGGACTTTTTGGGTTTAAAGACGCTCAGCGTGATAGAGCGCGCCCGCCAACTGGTCAAAGACCTTCACAGCAAAGATATCGACCTCGAAAAAATCGACCTCGCCGACCCCATGGTCTTTGAACTGTTTGCCAGCGGTAAGACAAAAGGTGTTTTCCAGTTTGAGTCCGGCGGAATGCAGGACATGCTGATAAAAATGAAGCCCGACAGAATCGAAGACCTCATCGCCGCTAATGCACTCTATCGCCCGGGACCGATGATACTAATCCCCGATTATATCGACCGCAAACACGGCGCAAAATGGGACCTGCCGCACCCAATCATGAAAGAAATCCTCGACGAGACCTACGGCATTATGGTCTATCAGGAACAGGTCATGCGCATCTGCAACCGCCTCGGTGACATACCGCTGCGGGAGGCCTATGGTCTGATAAAAGCAATAAGCAAAAAGAAGGCCAAAACAATCACCAAGGAAAGGGAAAGGTTCATAGCAGGCTGCGCCAATAAAGGCCTGACTCAAAACCAGGCTCGGCAGATTTTCGAGTTTATCGAGCGCTTCGCGGGCTACGGCTTTAACAAAAGCCATTCAACACGCTACGCCTTTATTGCATACCAGACCGCTTATATGAAGGCCCATTGGCCCGTCGAATATATGGCGGCAGTTCTGACATACGAGGTGGACAACACCGACAAGATAGTTGATTATATCGCCGAGTGCGGGAAGATGGACATCGAGGTTATGCCCCCCGATATCAACGAAAGCGGCGTCGATTTTACACCTCTTTATAAGGGCCGTGGTGATGACAAAAGTGGGGTAATACGTTTCGGCCTGGCTGCGGTAAAGGGCGTCGGCCAAAAGGCCGTTGAGCAAATCATAGACGCCCGTGAAAGAGTCGGCCGATTCCAGAGCCTCTTCCATTTCTGTGAAAACGTCGACCTCAGAGCCGCCAACAAACAGGTCCTCGAAGCCTTAATAAAGGCCGGAGCATTCGACAGGCTCGGTGGAAACCGGGCTCAGATGATGGCCGGCCTCGAAAAGGCAATGCAAATCGGCACAACCTTCCAGGCCGACAAACAAAATGGCCAAATGAGCTTCTTCGGACAGATGAAGGACCAGGACTATGCAAAAGACGCTCAGCGTCTGCCCCAAACCCCGCCATGGCCTGAGCCACAGATGTTGGCTTACGAAAAACAGGTCCTCGGATTCTATGTAACCAGCAATCCCTTAAGCCACCACGCCGAGACGATAAACCTTTATTCCACAATTGACACATCCCGATTGGCCGATTGCACCCAGGACAGGCAAATCGTAATCGGTGGAATAATAACGAAGAAAAGGTATCACATCACGCGGAAGGGGCGGAATGCTGGCTCAAAAATGGCTGTCTTCGTACTCGAAGACCTCCAGGGTTCTGTCGAGGTTGTAATGTTCTCCGATGTGCTGAATAAATTCGCCGATTTGCTCGTGGAAGATACCGTCGTATTTGTGAAGGGAAAGCTCGATTTCAGAAGAGAAAAACCAAACATTATAGCTGTCGAGCTTATAAGCCTGGACGACGTCAGAGAAAAACTGGCCGCGAAGGTAAGAATCCGGCTGGACGCCAGAGACGTTACAAAAGAAAAGGTCGCCACGATAAAGAGTATCTGCCAGACACACAGAGGCCAGAGCCCTCTATATGTGGCGGTTAAAACCGATAAAGGCAAGGTCTACGCGGCCGCCGACAAAGAGCTGTCCGTCAACGCGGACCTCGACTTCTGCAGAAAAATAAGACAGCTCGTCGGCCCAGAAAACTTCCAACTAACAAGATGATCAAAGGTATTGAAGTGAAGAACAAGTTTTCAGGCAAATTCATTGTTCTTGATGGCCCGGACGGCTGCGGAAAAACAGTTCAAATAGAGTTGCTTGCTGCATACCTGAAGAACCAAGGCTGTCCAGTCGTCCAGACTACCGACCCCGGAGGCACCAAAATAGGGAATCAAATTAGCCGCCTTCTGAAATATGATTCGCGAGGATCCATGGATGTTCACACCGAAGTTATGCTGTTCATGGCATCCCGAGCCCAACTCGTCGCAGAGGTGATCAAGCCCTCGCTGGAACAGGGCAAAACTGTCCTATGCGACAGATTTATATCCTCTACGTGTGCTTATCAGGGCAGCAGTGGGTATCCTATCGATAAAATAATCGACTTGGGCAAATTAGCAGTTGGAGAGTGTTGGCCTAACTTGACAATCATAATCGATATACCAGCAAAGGAAGGACTCGAGCGCACCGGACGGAAGCCATACCAAAAAACTAAAGTAAACCATGAGGATGCTGAACAAGGCTACCTGTTTAGAAACGTCGTTGTCGACCGATTTGACTCTAGGCCTTTGGAGTACCATAGAAAAGTCAGAAAGCAGTTTCTGAGATTAACAGAGTACTATCCTGGAATCGTAAAAATAGTAGATGCTAGCCGTGGTGATATTGAGACGATCCACAAAAAAATAGTGGAAATCGTAGAAGAAATGTGAGCCTTGCTTTCGCTGCGTAGACTCAGGGGCTTATTCATATTATGTCGCTTAAAGATATTTTCTGTCAGGACAATGCAATTTCGATTTTGCAGCGGGCATATGCCTCGGACAAATCGCCGCACGCATATATTTTTGCCGGTGCCGAAGGCATCGGTAAATTCAAGACTGCCCGCGAATGGGCTAGGCTACTGCTTTGCAATAGTATTGTAACAGAAGACGGATTTAGCGACAGTTGTGGCTCGTGCCAATCCTGCCGAATGTTTGATGCGGGCTCGCACCCCGACTTCCATCACATCTATAAGGAACTGCTTGAATTCACCACCGATGGCAAAGGCAGAAAACCACCTCTCAAATTCCCGATTGATGTCGTCCGGGAGTTCGTAATCGACAAAGTCTCAAATAAGCCGGGCGTGTCACAAAGAAAAGTCTTTGTTCTCACAGAGGGCGAAAAGCTAAATATCGAATCGCAGAACTGCCTGCTCAAAGTACTGGAAGAACCGCCCGAATACTGCACAATTATCCTGCTTTGTGCGCGCATGGAAAGGCTTCTTCCTACAACCAAATCAAGATGCCAGATAATACGCTTCTTGCCCATTGCTGAAGAGAGGATAATTGACAAATTGAAACGGATGGGCCTAAATGGAAGAAAATCCCAATACTTCGCACGTCTGGCCCAGGGTAGCCTGGGACAAGCCTGCCAGTGGGCACAACTTGAGCTGGCTGACGCCGAGCTTTACCAAACAAAGAAAGAACTGCTAAGCTCCGTCGCCGGTCTCGAATATGCCGACGCTCTGGAGCTGGCCGAGTGGCTGATGGGCGAGAGCAAAAAAATCGCAGCCGTCTGGGCCGAACTTGATGAAAACACCAGCAAAAAGGATATAAGCCGAAGAGCCGCAAAAACTCTCGTACAGGTAATCACATCGGCCCTGCACGATACAATGACATTAAACCTCCCAAGGTCGGAAAACCTCATCAACTTCGACCAGAAAGAGCAAATAAAAAAGCTCGCCCAGCGCCTCGGCCCCGAGGAGGCCGCCGAAAAAATCGCCGGTGCCTACCAGACAATGCGCTGGATTGAATCGGCCGTCAACGAAAGGCTTATTTTCGAGCAGCTATTGCTAAATCTCGCTGTTTCTGATAAAATAAAGATTTAGAGACAGCAATGCCGAATGCGCATACTAAGGTAGGTAATTGAAATGCCAAAAACCAAGGCAACAAAGCCTAAACAGGCTAAACATAAAAAATATATGTTGGTTCGCTACGACCGGATGAACACGCTCGGCTGGTTCGAACACCATGAAAATTATATTCCAAAAGTGCCAAGCCGCGTCGTTGTAAAAACCGACAGAGGGCTCGAACTGGGTCAGCTTGTCGGCCAACTCTGCCCCTACAGGGCCGGACACTTTAGATTAAGCCAGGAACAAATCAAAAAATACTTCGATGACAGCGATGTCGATTCCTCCATCAAGCCGACTGGCAGATTCATCCGATACGCGACCCCCGACGATATGAGCGAAGAAAGACACCTTCAGAAAATCGCGGAAGAAGAACTGAAGTCCTGCAGGCGCTTTGTCAAGGAAATGGACCTGCCCATGAAAATAGTCGACGCAGAACACATATTCGGCGGCGAGCGCATCATCTTCTACTTTATGTCCGACGGCCGGGTCGATTTCCGAGAGCTCGTCAAAAAAGTCGCCCACGAACACCAGACAAGAATCGAAATGCGCCAAATCGGCTCACGCGACGAAGCCAGACTGCTCGGCGATATAGAAAGCTGCGGCCAGGAATGCTGCTGCATACGGTTCCTTAAAGCCCTTAAACCCGTCAATATGCGAATGGCAAAAATGCAAAAGGCCACCCTCGACCCTTCGAAAATCTCAGGCTACTGCGGCAGATTAAAGTGCTGCCTGAGGTACGAGGACAAAACCTATACCGAACTAAAAAAACGACTACCCAAGAAAAGAACAACGGTAAAAACCCAACACGGCCAAGGTAAAGTCGTCGATACCCAAATATTGACTCAGCTCGTTGTCGTAGAACTCGATAATGGAACAAAAATCGCCGTCTCTGTCGAGGAACTCGAAATAGTTTCACCCCCGGAAACGACCCCAACCAGAGAACAGGATAGTTCTCCCAAAGACGCGGAACAGGATAGCAATGAAAGCGAGAACAAGGTAGACGATAATCAGGCGCAACAGCCTTAAGGAAAACACATGCCCCGCAAAATCGTTGTGACATCAGCCCTGCCTTACGCGAACGGCCCCATCCACATAGGACATCTGGTGGAATACCTCCAGACAGACATCTGGGTCCGTTTCCAGAAAATGTGCGGCAACCAGTGCCTTTATTTCTGCGCCGATGACACGCACGGCACCCCGGTTATGATAAGCGCGCGTGCCCAGTCAATCACTCCCGAAGAGCTAATCCAGCGCATGTACAAAGAGCACGAAGCCGATTTTGATGAATTCCACATCGAATTCGACAATTATTACACGACCCACTCACCCGAAAACAAACACTTCAGTGAGTGGATTTTCAATTCGCTCAACGAAGCCGGCTCAATCGCCAAACGAAACGTCGAGCAGGCCTATTGCGAAAACTGCAAAATGTCACTGCCCGATAGATACATCCGAGGCACTTGTCCCCGCTGTAAAGCCGAGGACCAGTACGGTGATTCCTGTGAAATCTGCAGCGGAACCCATCGGCCAACCGACCTGATTAATCCTTATTGCGCAACCTGCCGAGGTAAGCCCACGGTCCGGACGTCCGAACACTACTTCTTCAAACTGGCTGATTATCAGCAGCAGCTCAAGGACCTTATCGCCGCAGGATACACACAAAAATCAGTCGCGAACAAACTCGATGAGTGGTTCAAGGCCGGGCTCAAAGACTGGGATATATCACGCGATGGACCATACTTCGGCTTCAAAATACCGGGCGAGGAAAACAAGTTCTTCTACGTCTGGCTCGATGCCCCAATCGGATACATGGCATCCGCCAAAAACTACTGTGATAAAAACAGCCTGAATTTCGACAAGCTCTGGAACAGTGACGAATACGAACTCTACCACTTCATCGGCAAGGACATCATGTATTTCCACGCGCTTTTTTGGCCCGCAATGCTAATCGGCTCCGGCTTCAAAACCGCAAACAAACTCTTCGTCCACGGATTCCTGACCGTCAACGGCGAAAAAATGAGCAAGTCCCGGGGTACCTTCATAAAAGCAAGCACCTACCTCAAACACCTCGACCCCGAATACCTGCGATACTACTACGCAAGCAAATTGACGGACAACATCGATGATATCGACTTGAGCACAGAGGACTTTATAAACAGAATCAACTCCAACCTGGTCGGAAAGCTCGCAAACCTTGCTTCACGCTCGGGACCTATGCTCACAAAAAATCTCGATTCCCGCCTTGGTCGCTTGGACGAGCAGGGAAAGGACTTACTCAATAAGCTCATGGCCGAAAAGGCCCAGCTCACGCAGGACTACGAGAATCTGAAATTCTCAGCCGTCGTTCGAACAATTGCCGCTCTGGCTGACCAGGCAAACCGATACGTCGAGCAGAACCAGCCCTGGGCAACTATAAAAACAGACCTGGAAAAAACACGAACTACCCTTACGGCGGTAATAAATGCCTCCCGAATCCTGACGATTTATCTAAAACCCATCCTGCCTAAATACGCCGAAAGGGTGGAAAGATTTCTCAATGTCGGTAAACTAAAATTTGCCGATACCGAAACCGTATTGGAAAATCACAAAATAAACGAGTATGAAAGACTGGCTGAGAGAATTGATGAGAAACAGGTGAACGCGATGATAGAAGAAAGTAAAGAGTCACAAAGCCCCGGACCACAAACCGCAGGCCCCGCCGAGCCAATCGCTCCGGAATGCACCATCGAAGACTTCGCCAAAATTGACCTGCGAATTGCAAAGGTAACGAAGGCCGAAACCGTCGAAGGCGCCGACAAGCTCCTGCGACTTCAGCTTGACGTCGGCGGGCTGCAAAAAAGCTGTATGGCCGCCATAGCAAAGGCCTATAAGCCTGAAGAGCTGACCGACAAAATCGTAGTCTATCTCGCCAATCTAAAGCCCAGGCAGATAAGGTTCGGCCTGTCCGAGGGTATGATTCTTGCGGCCGGTACCGGCGGAAAGGACATCTTTATGCTCTCGGCCGATACCGGTGCTAAACCGGGACAAAGAGTAAGCTGACCATCTATGAAAAAAAGCCTTGAAAAAATCGCCAGAGAAGACGGCCGGTACGATCCGCAGGCCGTCAGATTCGTCTATGAAGGACTCGGGTACACCGCAAAAAAAGTCACCACCGAGCCTACCCACGTTACCGGCCAGGTCCTCTGCGAAGGACTTAAAAAACTCGCACTCAAAAAATGGGGCAGACTCGCAGTGTTGGTGCTGAATAGCTGGGGTATAAAGAAAACGCAGGATTTCGGCGAGATTGTCTACCTGATGATAAAAAACAAATGGATGAGTGCCCAGCCCACCGACTCAATCGAAGACTTCACCGATGTCTACGACTTCAAAACCACCTTCAAAGACCAATTCAAATTCTAAACCAACAACATACCCCTCACTAGCACTATAAGCGGCTGTCCAGTAAGCCTAAATCAATCTCCTAACCCACAGGTTTCACCTGCGTTCCTTCCCTTTTGTCCAGCATATCTATGTTCCAGATATATTTTTGCGTCCTGAAAACAACTATACACAGAAAAATAACAGAGCCGATAAGGATGTAAATCAGGACCTTCTCAATAAAGCCGGTCCCGAACATTATTATCAGACAATTCAGCACAATAAACCAAATCCTGATTTCGGTCGGCCCCGTCCATAGATACGTTATCTTAAATTCATTCGTCGCCGCAAAAGATAAATACGAGTTCATCATAAAACTACCGTACACCGGTATCAGTAGATAAACTATTCTTTCGCTCAGTCCCTCCGCCAAAAACGAATAACCTACAAATATCGAGCACATAAATACAAAGTCCAGAAAATGGTCCATGAAAAACCCCCACTTGGGAATCCCCGTGTCCCTGAACCTGCCCAAAGCGCCGTCAAAACAATCCGTAAACCACTGCAGAGCCAACATAATCGACGACTGCCATAGCCAGTTATAATTGTCCTGCGCAAGATACCAAAACACGATTAAGCCTATAGACAGCGGTATCGTCATCAACGTCAAATGA
>CP070715.1:1649372-1652797 GCA_020350405.1 Planctomycetota bacterium | reverse complement strand
ACACACGTGGATGCTCCGAGGCACTTTATAGAGAGCGGCAGTACCGTTGAGCAGCTGCCTTTGAAGGTGATGCTCGGAGAAGCTTTTGTGGCTTATCTGCCGGAGGCAACGGAGATTACAGCCGGTGTTTTGGGTGGCTTGAATCTTCCGGATGGTACGGAGAGGCTTTTGCTCCGCACGCGTAATTCCGAATTATGGGCCGAAGAGACAACAGAATTCATGAAGGATTATGCCGCACTAACCGATGACGGCGCTCAATGGGTCGTAGAGCGGGGAATTAGATTGGTCGGCGTCGATTACCTATCAGTCCAATGCTATGGCGATGGTCCTCTAACTCATCAAATCCTATTGGAAGCAGGTGTAGTTATCCTGGAGAGCCTGAATCTGGCTGATGTGAAGGCTGGTTGGTATGAGCTCATTTGTCTGCCGCTGAAGCTGGTCGATGCCGAGGGTGCACCGGCCAGAGCTGTGCTGCGAAGTATTTCCAAGGCTAATGAGGGGCCATTGACGTTAGGAGAAAGGTCGTGAAGGCTCGTGTTGCAGCTTTAGTACCGATGCGTCATGAAAGTAAACGTGTGCCCGGCAAGAATTATCGTCCACTTGTCGGGCAGCCGCTCTATCAACACATCATAAAAAGCCTGCTGGACTGTCCTGTCATTACCGAAGTGATTATTGATACTGACAGCCCGACAATTATGGAAGATGCATCGGGGCGGTTTCCGGAGGTTCGACTGATTGAGCGGCCGGAGGGCTTAAGGGCCGATACGATACCCATGAATGACGTGCTGCTGCACGACGTTACGAGAGTAGAAGCTGATTACTACCTGCAAACCCACAGCACCAATCCTTTGCTAAGTACCGAGACCATCACGCGGGCTATTGATCTGTTTATGGATAAGTATCCATCTTATGATTCGCTTTTCTCTGTCACCAGGATGCAAAAGCGTCTGTGGGATGGTCAGGGGCAGGCAATTAATCACGACCCTAATTTACTATTGCGCACCCAAGACCTGCCGGCGGTCTATGAGGAGAACTCCTGCATTTACATCTTTAGTAAAAGTGGCCTGGAGGCGCAGGGCAATCGTATTGGTGAGCGGCCTTTTATGTTCGAGATAGACGCGGTCGAGGCGTGGGACATCGACGACGAACTGGATTTTCGTGTCGCGGAATTTTTGTATCAGCAGCGCGCTGCGGTAAGAGTGTAATAATTATGCGTTATAAAGTACTTGTGACAGCTCCATATATGCAACTGGTGATTGACCGGTTTCGCCACATCTTCGAAGCCGAAGATATCGAACTTATAGTACCGCCGTTTCAGGAGCGGTTCGAGGAAGAAGAGCTGCTTGGAATGGTTGAAGATGTAAACGGAGTTATCTGCGGTGATGATCGATTCACGGAACGTGTTTTACGGGCAGCCCCCCAACTGAAGGTTCTCTCGAAGTGGGGGACGGGAATCGACTCAATAGACCAGGCCGCGTGCAAGCGGCTGGGCGTCGCCGTCTGCAACACACCCAATGCGTTTAGCAAACCCGTGGCAGATACCGTGTTGGGTTATATCCTAAACTTTGCCCGTCAGTTGCCCTGGGTGGACCGAACTATGCGACAGGGGACCTGGTCCAAGGTCCATAGCGTTGCGCTGCACGAATGTACGCTTGGTGTAATCGGCGTTGGTAATGTAGGCAAGGAGGTGGTGCGTCGGGCGACAGCGTTCGGCATGCGGGTAGTTGGCAATGACATAGTGGAGATGCCAGTTGGGTTTTTGACCGAGACGGGCATCGAGATGGTGTGGCGGGAGGAACTGCTGCATGAAGCTGATTTTGTCAGTCTGAACTGCACTTTGAATCCGACAAGTTTTCACCTTATGAGTGATGCTGAGTTTGCCCTGATGAAGCCGACGGCGGTTGTGATTAACACGTCAAGAGGGCCTGTCATTGACGAGCCGGCCCTTGTCAGGGCATTGCAAGAAAAGCAAATCGCCGGTGCCGCGCTGGATGTGTTTGAGGTTGAGCCGCTGCCGGCTGACAGTCCATTGTTGGCGATGGATAACGTGATGCTGGCCCCGCACAACGCCAACAGCGGCGCCGAAGCGTGGGAAAGAGTACATCAAAATACAATCCGCAATTTATTGGAAGTATTGAAAGGTGAAGTAAAATGGAAACGAGAACAAACGACATGCCGACTGTGTTAGTAACGGGGGCGGCTGGTGGAATCGGAAAGGCCAGTTGTGACGTTTTTTTTGAGGCAGGTTACCGGGTCATCGGGGTTGACCGGCGGCCAATAGAAGACCTGCCCTACGAGGTGCTGCATTTTGACATCGGCGGTCTGGGCAATGGCGATGCCGCATGTGAATCATTTTACCAGCAGGTTGAAGAGCTTGCCCAAGGCCGGCTGAATGCGCTGGTTAACAACGCGGCCATCCAGATAGTAAAACCCATCGAAGCAATTACCAGGTATGACTGGTCGGAGACTCTGGACACAAATTTGCTGGCTCCATTTTGGCTGATTCAGCGATTTCTGCCGCTGTTGCGGGCCGCCGGAGGTTGTGTAGTCAACATCGCCAGTGTTCACGCCATGGTAACCAAAGCGGAGTTCACCGTTTATGCCACGAGCAAGGGTGCGCTGGTCGCATTGACACGAGCCATGTCGATTGAGCTGGCCCCACATGTTCGCGTCAATGCAGTGATCCCGGCGGCCACCGACACGCCGATGCTGCGCGACGGGTTCGGGGACAATCTGGAAGGGCTAGAGGTGTTAGGCGATTACCACCCTTTGAAGCGAATTGCCCGGCCCGAAGAGGTTGCTCAGATAGTACTTTTCCTTGCCGGCCCACAGGCGAGCTTTATGACCGGCGCGGCGGTGAGTGTCGATGGCGGCATCGGTGCGTGCCTGCACGACCCCGTAGTTGCAAGATAGCCCACTGGTTCGTAACAATCTGTGCGAAAACTTGAGAAAGGTACTGTATGAAGCCTCCAGTATATTATAGAAGGTTCGATTACGATAAGGCTTTAATTCCAAACAAGTATTTAGCTTCGCTGGAGTACGGTGTATCCACGATTGAGCAAGCGAAGGCAAACACAGGTAACAGCGTTGGTTATCCCGCCTGGAACTTAATTTACTATATGGTACTTTCCCATCTGCACCCCAGTGAATACAATATAATTGTCGAGACCGGGACCAATCGAGGCTGCACCACAATAATATTGGCACAGGCTCTCAAGGACTCGGGGTATCGGGGGAAAGTCCTCACTGTCGAGTTGGACCATGAGAACTATAAGGCTGCTTTGGCCAACTTCTCGAGCGCTGGGGTCTGTGATTACATTCATGCAGTTAACACAAGCAGTTTCGACTTTTTGAGTGCTGTAGCTAAAGAGCGGTGCCCTATACGAATTGCCTTCCTGGACGCTTCTCACTTATTCAATGACGTT
>CP070715.1:1640110-1649272 GCA_020350405.1 Planctomycetota bacterium | reverse complement strand
GGGAGATTATGTTATGGACAGAAGAGATTTTTTGAAGGTTTGCGGTGCGGGTACGATGGCAGGTTTGATGGGGGCGAGGACAGCCGGTGGGTATGTCGCCGCCCACAACTGGGATAGATATGATTTCGGCTCGGGGCCGGCGGTGAAGGACAGACTGAATCAGGGGCCTTTTCCGGATGAACTGGTGCCGGGGTGGGAGGTGGTTATGGCGACTACGCCATCGGCGGAGGTGGTGCCGAACTTCGGGATGGGGCTGGTAACTTATATCTGCGATGAGGTAGGGCCGCCGAAGAAAGAGGGGGAATCGTTAAATGAGTCGATTGAGAATCTGGCGAAGATTGATTTGGGGAGCAAATTGTATATTCGCTTGAACTGGAAGGATTTGCAGCAGCGGCCGGGGAGGCTGGATTTGTGTGAGCACTGGAAGATAACTTTCGAGATGGCGAAAAAGTACAACAAACGAGTGGGATTCAGGGTGATGCTGAGCAATCCGGATATACCGGGTTATGCGGTGCCGGATTTTGTGGCGGAGAAGGTGCCGTTCGTGAAACTGGGAAAGACGACGCAGACGGGTTTAGCCGGGAAAGTCCATTACGAACCGAGGTATGACAATGCTTTTTTCCAATCGGCGTTTAAGGAACTGGACGGGCTGCTTGCGGATGCGTACAACGGTCATCCGTGTGTGGAATATATGGATACTTATATGTACGGGTTCTGGGGTGAGGGGCATACGTGGCCGTTCAAGGGGAATCCGTTTGCCGATTATTTAACGGCGGAGCGGACTTTTGTCGGGATGTTCGAGCATCAGTTAGCGAACTGGTCGAAGACGCCTTTGACGACGAATACGCAGCCGGATTGGAGCAAGGTGGGCAACGCGGAGATACTGGAGAGGACCGTTCGCAGCAATAACTGGCTTCGGACGGACACGATTTTTATTGAGAATATGCAGATAGAGGCGTTGAGTAACCGGCCGGCGTGGACGGCAGCGGCGGTTGAGGTGGGGATGTCGGATGGTTCCGCCGAGTCGCTGCGGATTCGCGAAGGGGTGACGCGCACGGATAATGTGATTTACCACGTTATGGATGTGGGGGCGAACTACTGGTCGCTTTGGAACTGGCATCGTATCTTAGCCGACAGAATCCTGAATTATTACAAACAGTATCCGGAGGCCATTGACAAAATCGCCCGGTGTGTGGGCTATCGCGTGAGGCCATCGTGGGTGTGGCATTACGAAAAAGATGGGTACCCGGGGCTGGTGATTGGTTTTGTGAATGATGGTATCGCGGGGGTGCCGGGCGTGTTACGGGTTGAGCTGGTCAGTGATGATGGGAAGGTGAAGGTTGGTGGCTGTCTTGACGCCGGGTATCCGCTGGCGGGGAAGGTGCGTCAGGCGCAGTTTGTTTTGCCGAAAGGAAGGGACTGGAGGGGACTGAAACTGAAGGCTGAAATCGAGGTGAAGGGGATGAGCTATCCGGTGCGTTGGGCGTGTCATCAAGAAACCAACAAGGACGGTTCACTTGCGTTACGTCAAAACAGATAACGGCGTTGCAGGTGATATTGGGATGTGTACTGTTGGGGGCTGTGGTAACTCGCTTTGCGGTATTGTTTGGTGCTGGCGGGCCGGTCCGTCTGGAAGACGGCGGATCTTTGCTGAAGCTACGACGGGGGAGTTTTTCGAAGAGTGAAGAGTGGAAAAAGAGTTAGGGGGTTGCGGATTGTGGGGGATTTTTTTTGGCCACAGAAGACAGAGAGGGTGCCTGTCTAAATCCGAAACAAATTCAAATGAGCGAAATACAAATGCCGGAAACGAGTGAGGGACAGGGAGACGGGCGGAAGGTCATTATAAACGGGCGGAAGGTCATTATAAATTGAGACATTGCGGTGAAAAGAGGATTTTGATATGATGGTGGAATTGGAAGCGCTGGCATTGCGGTTGGGCGATGAATGCGTGAAATGCCAGGTAGAAAAATAACCAGCACTCAAGAGGAGAACAGTATTATGGAGCTAATTGTCGAACGTGTGGATGTGTGGGCGGCAAGCATTAAAGACGAGGTCGGCGGGTTGTCGCGGGTTCTGATGGGTCTTCGTGAGGCCGGAGCTGACCTTGACTTCGTTATTGCCAGAAGGGCGCCGGAAAAGCCTGGAACGGGGGTTGTTTTTGTGACGCCGCTACGTGGCGACAGGGAAATCGCGGCGGCGGCGGATTTAGGATTCAACGTTACGAACAGTGTTCACTCGGTGCGGATTGAGGGAGCAAACAAGGCCGGCGTCACTGCCGAATTAACGGACAAGCTGGCCAAAGAGGGAATTAACCTGCGAGGACTGTCGGCATCTGTGAGCGGGGCGAGGTTCGTCATTTTCATGGGCCTTGACAACGCCAAAGATGCGGCAAAAGCCGTCAACATCCTTGAGCGGGCATAGGAGGGGGCCGCCGCGGTTATATTGTGGTACCGCGACGAGAGGGGAAATAAGTGAAGAAGTACAAAGAGACCTTCGAAATTGAGGGGGATGTCAGCTTGGCGCCGACGACGGTGGACGGAGGCAGGGCCGGTGATGCGTCCGGATGTTTGCTGCACGGGGTTGTGATGAGCCGGGGGGTTTATCCGACTCGGGGCAAACATTTACGGTGAGGGTAACCGTTACGGGAGGTGATTACGGCAGTACGAGTCAAGCGGAGGCGGAGTTCGGGATAGCACTTTTAGGTGATATAAATAATGACGGGAGGGTGAACTGGGAGGATTTTGGCTTGTTTGCAGGGTGGTGGAGGGAGAGCGGCTGTGGCGAGTGCGGTGGGGCGGATGATTTGGCGCGGTTCAGCGAGAGCTGGCTGGCGGGGATTTGAGAGCGTTTGGAAGGTTAATATGGCGGGCTAATACAGCCAACGGTGGGATTGCGGCCTTCGGCCTGGAACCGAAATTTGCACAGCAAATTTCCATAGGGGCCCTGCCCCTCTGGCGTCGCTCGCTTATGCTCGCTCCTGTCACCCCAACAACCTGGAAAAATCCTTTTTCCAGACCTTTTGGCGGTTCGAATCCTGGCCTGTATGGGCTTTGGTTTACCTGCTCCAATAATCAATTATCAATGATCGATAATCAATAAATACAGCCAACGGTCGGATTCGAACCGACAACCACTGGTTTACAAAACCAGAGCTCTACCATTGAGCTACGTTGGCGTTTGTAGAGATAATACTAAAAATTCGGTCTGCGGTCAATTCTGCGAATCAGAGGTTGTTATACAGACGACGCTACAGTTATTTCTCTTTGTAGTAATCTACGCCGAGGACATCGAGCCGTTTGTAGTGGCTCTGCAATCTGCCGGAGAAATCGTTCCAGTTGCGTAGCTCTTTGGGCGACCAGAGCGTTTCGGCGAGCGCTGTCAGGCGGGGGTAGGCGCGCGAATCGACCTGTTCCTGCGGGGCGACCTCGGTCCAGATGTTGCCCTCGCCGCCGAGGATGTGTCGCTGCTGGGCCGGAGTCAGGTCCTCGGGGAGCGGCTCGAAGGTATAGACTTTCTCTGTCGGCAGGACGCTCATCCAGTCGGGGAAGGAGGCAGCCTGCTCCTTTGAGTAAGGATAGTCGAAGTAGCAGTGGCTGGTGGGAGATGCAACGACGTCGTGTCCCTGCTGCGAGGCCTCGATGGCGCCTTTCATTCCGCGCCAGGACTGGACGGTGGCCTGCGGTGCGAGGCCTCCTTCTAAAATCTCGTCCCAGCCGATTAGGCGGCGGTTCTTGGAGAGCAGGACCTTCTCGATGCGCTTGACGAAATAACTCTGGAGCTCGTGCTCATCCTTTAGGCCTTCGGCCTTGATTCTTGCCTGACACTTGGGGCATTTCTCCCAGCGTTTCTTGGGACACTCGTCGCCGCCGATATGGATATAGAGGGACGGAAAGAGCTCGACCACCTCGCTCAAGACGTCCTCGAGGAACTCGAAGGTTTTCTCATTGCCGGCGCAGTAAACGTCGTCGGAAATACCCATAGTATTTTGGACCTTGAACGGCCCGCCCGTGCAGGATAATTCCGGATAGGCGACCAGCGCGCTGGACGAGTGGCCGGGCATCTCGATTTCGGGAACCACTGTAACGTAACGGCTTTTGGCATAATCCACGATGTCCCTGATATCATCCTGAGTGTAATAGCCTCCGTAAATCTCGTCGGTCTTGGGCGGGTTGTCCCATGACCTGAGTGGGCCGGGGCCGCTGTTACGCCAGGCGCTTATCTCAGTGAGCTTCGGATACTTTTTGATTTCGATGCGCCAGCCCGGGTCATCGGTAAGATGCCAGTGAAAGCGGTTCATCTTGTGGTAGGCCAAAAGGTCGATGTACCGCTTTACGAAAGGCACGGTCATAAACTGTCGGCAGCAGTCCAGAAGCGAGCCGCGCCATTCAAATCGGGGCTTATCGGTGATTTCGACGCAGGGGATTGTCCAGTCAACGCCGAGGACTTTTTTTCGGCTTTCAATTTGGGGTGGCAGGAGCTGTCGGAGCGTCTGGACACCATAGAAAAGACCGGCCGGTTTCGGAGCGCGCAGAACGACATTGGTTTTGGTTACCAGAAGTTCGTAGCCCTCATCGCCAAGGGCGGAATCAGAATTTTCTGTGGTCACTAAGAACGAGTCAGCAGGCACTTGTGCCTTTGACTGTTCGAGGACGACCAGGCTAAGTCCGGTGGCGGGTCTGAGCTGTTCGGAGAGATATTTAGCGACGTTTTCAACGTCAGAACAGCCGCTCTGAGCATAAATTGCTGTTTTTTGGCCCACGATAAAATGGCCGGGGGAGGGTTTGATTTGCGTAGGTTTTGGAATGACGGTGATTTTGGTGTCGGCGGCAAGAGTTACTGAACCGGCGAGAGCAATTATAGT
Organism: Planctomycetota bacterium; assembly: GCA_020350405.1. Lineage (GTDB taxonomy): Bacteria > Planctomycetota > Phycisphaerae > Sedimentisphaerales > Anaerobacaceae. The sequence goes on along the minus strand of CP070715.1, from coordinate 1,644,411 downwards.
AACTGCGAAGATTGCGGCTTTTGTTTGCTTTTTCATTTTTTGCTCCTTTGTGATTTGGGACTACGGTGGCAGGTATTGTCAGACTTCGACCTCCATTTCATTTATTTGGGCGTAGGTAAAGACGGGGCCGTCGGTGCAGACGTACTTGCCGCCTATGTAGCAGTGGCCGCACTTGCCCACGCCGCACTTCATATGCCGCTCGAGCGTGGTGATAATATCCTGCTGGGCCCAGGCGGCGTCCAGCAGCTCTTTTATTGTAAAGTGAATCATAATCGGCGGGCCGCAGACGAAGGCCTTCACCTTTGACTGATTCTTGATTTTGTCAATCAGGGTTGTTACGACACCGACGTTACCAGTCCAGCCGTCCTGTGGCTCATCTATGGTGGTAAAGACGCCAAAATTCTCTTGCCGGGGCCACTGGTCCAATTCGGACGCAAAGACGATGTCCTCTTTCGTTCTGGCCCCATAGAGAATCGTTACCTTGCCATAATCACCCCTGTTATCAATCACATATTTTATTGCTGACCTTAGCGGTGCGAGTCCTATGCCGCCGGCGATGAATATAAGGTTCTGACCGCGGAGCTCTTCGATTGGGAAAGAATTTCCGTAAGGCCCTCTTATCCCTAACTCATCTCCTTTTTTCAAAGCCGCCAGCGCCCCGGTAACGAGACCGACATTGCGGACGCATAACTCGAAGCAGCCATTTTGGGCCGGGCTGGAACAGATTGAAATCGGGGCCTCACCCGCGCCGAGGACGGAGACCTGTACAAACTGCCCGGGTTTGTAGTCGCTTTCACTGCTTCTGTCGCACTTGCAGTTATATTTAAACTTCAGTCTATACAGCTTCGTATCGTAAGTCAGCTTCTGGACGTTTTCTATTATGGCCGCTCTGGGAATAAATATCTTGCTATTGAACACTTTAAGTTGCCCTTTCGATTTTGATGATGTTGTCAAGCCAATTTACATTGCCGACGCATGCGAGGTTGCAGCGTCCGCAGCCGACACAGCCGCTGGTGCCAAATTCGTCTATTTGCTGCACAAGTTTATGTTGATACTTGCGTTTTATCATTTCGGCGTTCGTTCTTATGGGGTTATTGCCGCCGGCCATTCTTGTAATGCTCGAAAAATAGCACGCGTCCCACTGCCTGCTGCGGCGATTTTCACCCGGCGGAGTTTTTTGGTCTTTGACAGAGTAGCAGGAACAGGTCGGGCACAGAAACAGACAAAGACCGCAGCTCTGACACCTGGCGCCTATATCCTCCCACAGGTCCTCGTCAACGTTTTGTTGCTTGAGATTCTCGTAGACTTTTTGAAGATTGAATTTGGCCTTTTGTTTCTTCGCTTGCGCGAGCAGCTTGTTTATATCGAGTTCAAGCGGCGGGCCGAAAAGGTACTGGTATTGTTCAAATAGCTGCAGACCCTTTTCGGAACCGATTTGAACGGCGTAGGCATTGACCGAGCTTAGAAGCTGGATGTCGAAGCCATCCTGTAATAGCGGTCCGGTTTCGGTGGCCGTGCAGAAGCACTGGTCGTTGAGGTCGGGACAGGCGACTGAGATAATCACAGACTTTTGTCTTTTGGACAGATAGTAATTGTCCTCGAAGTTGCGCTCGTAGAATTTGTCCAGCAGTTCAATGGCCTTAACATCGCAGGCCCTGAGGCCGAACAAGACTATTTCTTCGCTGTCGTCGCCGGCTTCGATGCTCTCGTGGGAAGTACCGGAGAAGGTGAACATGCATTCGTACTGTGGGAAGAAAAACTCCTTTGGCGATGTTGTAGTATTGTCATAGTCACAGCAAATCTGAGCGGGGTTGGTTACGGGGAGAAAATTGACATCATCAAGGTCGTCGTTACGCACCGGCGCTATTAATATCCTTTCTTTGCATATCTTTTTGAGGAGCCGAGATAGACTATCCTTTGTGATAGAGGCGTTTTTTATCTCTATTTTTGATGTAACGGGCATATCATTTTCCTCACGTTTCTAACTAACTTTTTCCAGTCTTGCCGCACAGGCTTTGTATTCGCCGGTCCGGGCAATAGGGCAGAAGGCATCGTTGGTCAGCAGGTTTGCGGGGGCCTCAACATAGTGGAAGGGCATCCACATAACGCCCTCCTTGACCCTGTCGGAGACCCTCGCCTTGACTTTTAACTGTCCTCTGCGGGTTGAGACTTGGCAGTCGTCCATATCCCTGATACCGAGCTTTTGGCCGTCGTTTTCGCTGACTTCCACGAACATAAATGGGAACTCACGGTCGAGCAGGTGCGTCCTTCGGCTCATAGTGCCGACGTTATAATGGAACCTCATCCTGCCGGTGCTGAGGATGAATGGGTATTCGTCGTCCGGCACCTCGGCGGGGGGCCTGTGTTCGATGCCGTGGAACTTTCCAAGCCCGCGTGTGAACTTTCCTTTGTGCAGATATTTTGTTCCCGGGTGATTCTTATCCAGACATGGCCACTGCAGGCCGACTTTGCGGCATCTGTCGTGGCTGATGCCGCCGTAAATCGGCGCCAAGGAGGCTATCTCGTCCATAACCTCTGCGGTGCCGGGATACTTAAACGGATAGCCCATCCTCGTAGCTACGTCACAGACTATCTGCCAGTCCGGTCTGCTGTTACCTATCGGTTCAATGGCTTTATTGATAAGCTGGATCCTGCGTTCTGAATTGGTGAAGGAGCCGGTCTTTTCTGCGAAACTGGCTCCGGGCAGGACGACGTCGGCCATCTCGGCTGTTGGTGACATATAAATTTCGTGAACAACGAGAAACTCCAGCTTTTCCAAAGACTCACGGACTTCTGTAATATTGGGGTCGCTGGTAAGCGGGTCCTCACCAATGATGTAAAGGCCTTTTATTTTACCCTCCTTGGCCTGTATGACCTGGTCTGTTGTGGTCAGGCCGGGCTTGGGGCTTAATTTCACGGCCCAGGCCTTTTCGAATTTTTCCTGGATGGCGGGGTTGTCAACTTTCTGATAGCCGACGTAGAAATTTGGCAGGGCTGCCATGTCACAGGCCCCTTGGACGTTGTTTTGGCCTCTGAGCGGGTTTACTCCGCCCGACTCGACGCCGACGTTTCCGGTCAGCATCGCGAGGTTCGCGACGCTCATTACGTTCTCGGTGCCGACCGTGTGCTCGGTTATGCCGAGCGTGTAAAGGGTCGAAGCCGGTTTCGTTTTGGCATAAAGTCTGGCTGCCTTGACCATCAAGTCGGCATCCACGCCGACTATGGGAGCGGTGTATTTGGGGGTGTATTTTGCCACGACCTTTTTAAGCTCCTCGAAACCTTCCGTTCGGGTCTTTATGTACTGTTTATCCTCGAGGCCTTCCGAGATTATTACGTTCATCAGGCAGTTCAGCAGGGCTATGTCGGTTCCGGGGTAGTGCTGGATATGGATGTCGGCGTACTTAGCCGTGTCTATTTTTCTCGGGTCACAGACGATAAGCTTGGCGCCTTTATCTTTTGCCGTGCGAACACGCCAGCCAATTAGGGGGTGTGCCTCAGGCGTATTTGAGCCTATTGCGAATATACAGGCGGCGTCTTTTACTTCATCAATCGAATTTGTCATTGCTCCAGAGCCGAATGATCGTACCAGCCCCGCCACCGTGGGGGAGTGACATGTTCTTGCGCAGTGGTCGACATTGTTTGTACCGAAGACGGCTCGTGCAAGCTTTTGGGCGAGATAATTCAGCTCGTTTGTACAGCGGGCCGAGCCCCAGACACCAAGGCTGTCGGGGCCATAGTTTTCCTTGATTTTGCTGAACTTTTCGGCTACGAGGTCAAGCGTTTCATCCCAGCCGGCCTTGGTGAACTTACCGTTCTTTTTTATCAGAGGCTCTTTTATCCTGTCGGCTCCTATTACACTTTCCCAGGCAGTTGCGCCTTTTACGCAGAGTCTGCCCTGTGAGACAGGGTGTGTTTTGCTGGGAGCTACACCTGCCAGCTCACCATCTTTGACCTTCAGGTAGAATCCGCACCCGGCTCCGCAATATGGACAGGTCGTTGGTATATATTGCAAATTCATTATTTTCCTCAATTTTGCAAGATTATTTTTTGCGTTCAATCAACCTTGTCAATTCTTTCTTGGCCTGTCGCAGTTGATTTACAAGTTCACCGCCGACCTCAAAGGCAGGTTGATTGCGCAAATCCGCCTCCTGGACCGCCGGTATGTAATTTATATTGGCTAAAACGGGCATGGTCAACTGAGATTTTATCGTTTCGGACTGGGTGGCATCTGTAATTTTGTTTGCTATTGACGCGACGGTTTTTATTCCGAGCTGTTGGCCCATCCGCGCGATGTTGTTTGC
>CP070715.1:1635205-1640010 GCA_020350405.1 Planctomycetota bacterium | reverse complement strand
TTATACATCTCGTTTGCAGGTCGAATCCGCAAAGTAGTTTGCCTTTTTCCTTTTAACTTTTTACTTTCCAAACTGATCAATCAGTTTGAGTCAATTATGCAAAACAAACCCAATTTCCCGGCCGCCCAAATGAACGTAACCCCTTTCTATACAGTGGATTATGAAAATAACTCCAATTGGAAACTTGGCGAAAACAAACCCAATACAAACCCAATCAAAGCCAAAACAAGCCCAATCTCCAACCTTTACCTCGCTCGTCCCAGCGCAATTTACCCCTTTTCCCTTTTTACTTTTCCCTTTCGCCTTGGCGCCAGCCCCGACCCCATTGACCGGCTGATGCCCAAATTCTTAATTTTTTACACCCCGAAAATAGTTTGACAAAGAACTCCAATTCGCTAAAATCCAAGTTTTCCGTGGTGTACAGGAGCATCTATGAAGACCTTTATGGCAAAGAAGGGCGACATAAAAAGCAAATGGCTGCTTGTCGATGCCGACGGCCTCGTTTTAGGCCGAATGGCCAACAAAATCGCCCCTATTTTGATGGGCAAGCACAAGCCCACCTATACACCCCACGTCGATACCGGCGACCACGTGATTGTGGTAAACGCCGAAAAGGTCAGGGTAACCGGCAAAAAGGCCCAGGACAAACAATATGATTATTACACGCATTATCCCGGCGGACATAAATTTGTCAGCTTTGCCGATATGATAGCAAGAAAACCCGAAAAAGTAATCGCGTTGGCCGTAAAAAGAATGCTGCCGAAAAATAAGCTCGGCAGAAAAATGCTCAAAAAACTAAAGGTATATCGTGGCCCCGAACACGACCACCAGGCCCAAAAACCCGAAAACATAGAACTGTTTTAATCGAGATACTGGATTATGACAAAAGCCCGGACTGATACTAATGCTAATAGCGCAGATGCCGGCGCCGAGCAGGCACGGCCAAAGCCCCAGCCTAAGCCCCCTGCAAAGCCCGATAAGGGAGGTTACTACTGGGGCACCGGCCGGAGAAAAAGCTCCGTCGCCCGCGTCCGGATTAAACCCGGCGACGGCAAATTGCTCGTCAACAAAAAACAGCTTAGCGATTACTTCGCCAGAGAACAGGACAGAAAAGCGGTTTTGGCTCCGCTGAAGGCTGTCGAAGGCGAGAAATCATTTGATGTCTTTGTCAATGTCCGGGGTGGCGGAACCACCGGCCAATCCGGTGCCGCGCGTTTGGGAATCGGACGCGCGCTGAAAAAGTACGACGAGAACTATATCCAGCCGCTGCGCGATGGCGGCCACCTTACCCGCGACAGCAGGATGGTCGAGAGGAAGAAATACGGCCAAAGAGGCGCTCGAAGGAGGTTCCAGTTCTCGAAGCGATGATTTGAAAATCATTTTTTGGGATTGTTAAAAGAGCCACTGGAATTTCCGGTGGTTTTTTTTTCAGAGGTATAAATTACAATGTCAACCGCACAACATACAACAAAGGGAGCCGCTTTGATACTTCTGGCAAGCGTCTTTTTCTGTATTGCCGGCTCTCTCGTCAAGTATGGCTCATATATCGGCGCCTACAGGCTGGCTTTCTTTCGATTCGTCATAGGGATGGGCCTGATTGCGACCGTTGCCTTGTCAGGCCGGGTCAAGCTTGTCTTTAATAACAAGAAGCTCTTGTTCCTGCGGGGCCTTGCCGGCGGAATAGCTGTCTTTATCACGCTTTTGTCTATTACCAAGCTCGGCCTCGGCAAAGGAATGGTCCTGATAAGCTCGTACCCTATCTTCGCGGCTGTTTTAAGTGCCGTGTTCCTCAAAGAACGCCTGCGCCTGTTGGATATCGGGGCCATATTGACGGCTATTGCGGGCATTTACTTTATTGCTTACGAGAAGCAGCAGGGCTTCTCACTGATGGTTTTTGGCAAGTACGAGCTCTTGGCGGTCTTCGGTGCGATGATTGCCGGGATAGCTGTTACACTGATACGCAAGCTCCACGATACGGATGATTCATTGGCCATTTACTTTTCCCAGTGCGCTGTAGGGATGTGGTTGGTCGTGGGTCCGGCCTTCAGCAGCGAGGGTACCATCGGCCTGAATGGTGTCTTTATCCTGCTTGGCATCGGTGCCACTGTCAGTGTCGGTCAGCTTTTGATGACCGAGGGCTTTAAATACGTACCGGTCAAGACCGGCACATTGTTGCTTATGCTCGACCCGGTTCTGTGCTATACAGCCGGTGTCGTAATCTTTGGCGAGCCCTTGACCTTGTCCCGCGTGTTGGGTGCTCTGTTGGTCATAGGCGCATGTTTGGTGGTTCTGGCCCGCAGGAGGCAAAGGACCTGACCGGTGAGCTGAACCGCTCTGTTTGAAGTGCAATTGTGGTGGCATTTATGCCCCTGCGACTGTACTATATTGACAATTTCACAGGTGTTGTGAACCCGCTATAAGGAAGAGTTGACTGAGACAAGCAGAAAGGAAATTACAATGATACGCGTTGCCATAATTGGAGCAAGCGGCTATACTGGCGCAGAGTCGATAGAAATCATCCTGCGTCACAGTCAGGCCGAGCTTGTTTATTTAAGCGCGCTGCCGGACGAATGTGGGCAGGTGGATGAAATCTTTCCACAGTTTAAGGGCCGATGTGGTCTGCCGGTCGAACCGCTGGACTTTGACAAGCTCAAGGGCAAAGCCGATGTAGCCCTTTGTTGCCTGCCTCATAAGGTTTCTATGGAATTTGTGCCGAAACTGCTGGATGCCGGCTTGAAGGTCGTTGATTTCAGCGCGGACTATCGAATCAAAGACCGCTCCATTTACGAGAAATTTTACGGAGTAAAGCATACAGATACGGCTAATCTGGAGAAAGCGGTATATGGCCTGCCGGAATTGTTCCGCAGAGAGATAAAAGGCGCCGACCTTATCGCCAACCCCGGCTGTTATCCCACGGGGGCGATACTGGCTGTAGCGCCGCTGCTGAAAGAGGGCATCGTCGAGACAGACTCGATTATCGTAAATGCCGTAACCGGCGTCTCCGGCGCGGGCAGAAACCCGACCAGTAAATTTCATTTTCCGAATATGAATGAGAACCTCTTTGCGTACGGCATCGGTACACACCGGCATATGCCGGAAATGGAACAAACTGCGAGCCAAATCGCCGGTACTGATGTGAAGATACTGTTTCAGCCTCACGTTGGACCTTTTGACAGGGGAATACTCTCAAGCGTTTATTGTCAGCCGAAGACAAAGACGAGCGGCGAAAAACTATCAAAGCTGTATAGAGACTTCTATGGTGCTGAGCCGTTTGTACAGATATGCGAAGCGGCCCCGGCGGTAAAAGATGTGGCCGGGACAAACTATTGCCATATCTTCCCAACGTGTGTCAAAGGCATGGTTGTTGTGTTTTCGGCGATTGACAATCTCGTAAAGGGCGCATCAGGCCAGGCCATTCAAAATATGAACATCCTCTTCGGCAAAGAGGAAAAACTTGGCCTCGAATAAGCTGCGCCATCATCGTACAAAGGACCGAATAAGTGAAAGAACTCGAAAAAATCTCCCGCAGGAGAAAGCAGGCTCACGAGAAACTTCTGTCGTTAAAGTCCAAAGTTTACGAGGCTTTTCTCGATATGGAGCAGGCGGCCTTTTCCGACGGTGCTCTGGCGAAGAAATATAAAGAGCTCATTGCCGTCGGCATATCAGTGGTGATAGATTGCCAGTCCTGTATGCAGTGGCATATTGAACAGGCCGTTCAAGCCGGCGCGACAAAAAAAGAAGTGCTCGAAGCAGTTGAAGTCGGTATCGAGATGGGCGGCGGGCCAGCAACCGTCTCAGCAAGATTCGCCCTCGATGTTATGGAAAGCGTCTTTGGAGAGCTCTAAACAGCAATGACACAAGGCCCTCTAAAAGTTGCGACCTGCCAGTTTGTGGTAGGGCGGTCCATAGGGCGAAACGCCCGGCAAATCCATAAGTTCTTGCGCGAGGCAAAAAAGCACACGGTCGATATAGTTCATTTTTCAGAATGCGCCCTCAGCGGCTATGTGGGGACCGACTTTCCGAACTTTGACGGCTACGATTGGGACCTGCTTAGACAAGAGACTGAAAAGATTATGGCCCTTACTAAAAAACTTGGTTTGTGGGTGGTTCTGGGCTCTACGCACCGCTTGACCGAGCCCAACAAGCCGCACAACAGCCTGTATCTGATAAATCCTCAGGGCAGGATTGTTGACCGCTATGACAAGAGGTTCTGCACTAAGGGCGATTTGAAATGGCTGACACCGGGCAACAGATTCGTTTACTTTACTGTCAACGGAGTGAAATGTTCACTCTTGATATGCTTTGATAACAGATTTCCGGAGCTTTATCGCGAATTGTACAAACAGAAGGTCAACTGCATCTTCCAGTCGTTCTACAACGCCCGGCAGAAAGGTCCAAGCGTGCACACTTATATTATGCGTCAGACAATGCAGTGCCGGGCGGCGACGAACCATTTCTGGGTGAGCATGGCGAATTCGAGCGGTTTTTATTCGCCTTACCCATCTTGCTTTATCCGGCCGGATGGCGTAATCGTTCGCCAGCTAAGACAGAATCGAGCCGGCATTATGGTCAACACAGTCAACCTGAATAAAAAATTCTACGACCCGATGACCGACTTCAGAGATATGGCCGTAACGGGCGCGCTCGGCAATGGCCCTAAAGCCATCCACGACCGGCGCTCAAGAAACACAACTATTCTCTGACAAACTGACTGCAAAGGGACATAAAACTTTTAAGAATTCAGTAAGGGATTTTACGACGATGGTAAATAAAACTATTACGGGACCGAAGGGTTTTCTGGCGGC
>CP070715.1:1629131-1635105 GCA_020350405.1 Planctomycetota bacterium | reverse complement strand
GCGCCCTGCACCAATGCGATTATCGACGCTGGGTTGGTAAAAGTCGTCGTTGCAGCTATCGACCCCTCAGAGCACGCCAATGGCGCCGGCTTGGAGCAATTACGCAGCGCAGGAATCGAGGTCCAAACCGGCCTCTGTGAACCTGAGGCGAGGCTCCTGAATGCTCCCTTTATGAAGTTCGCTGCTACGGGCAGATGCTGGGTAATAGTTAAATGGGCCCAGAGTATTGACGGCAATATGGCTTGGGCTGAAAAGACCGCTGGGCACAGGTGGATTTCAGGCGAGCCCAGTAGAAATGATGCCCACAAGCTGCGCCAGCGGGCCGCTGCCGTATTGGTGGGTATAAATACCGTACTTACCGATGACCCGCTGCTAACGGCCCGCCCGAGCAGAGCCAGACAGCCCGCCAGAATTGTTCTCGACAGCAATCTAAGGATTCCCTTGGACTGCAAGTTGCTGACCACCGCTAACCAAGCGCCTGTGCTGATTGTAACCAGTGCCGAGGCTGCCCGTAATGACCCCCAAAAGCAAAGCCAAATCATCGAAAGGGGGGCAGAGGTACTTGTCTGCCCGCCGGCAGATCGGTCTAATCTGTATTATTTGCTTGATGAATTGAGCAATCGCGGCATCGCTCAGTTACTCGTCGAGGGCGGCCCGACGGTAATCGCCTCATTTCTTAAAGAGGGCCTTGCCGACGAAATTGTCGTTTACATTACGCCGAAGTTACTCGGTGCCGCCGGCAGCGTCCCAATAACCACCCCAATGGCCGAATTGACCGATAGTCTTGACTTACACCACGTCGAAACCAGTCAATTCGGCGAAGATATCCGCCTCTCCGGCTTGACAAAACAGGCAATTGATGAGATTTTGCGAGGCACTGGTGAACAAAAGGCAGATTCTTAGTTTGATCTTTATTGAAATGCCCCAAGCCCGGAGCTGCTCAGGATTCTTTGTCTAACATCTTCTTACTCCGCAGTATGTGGTGATAGTGCTGGGCGAAGCGGTGGGCCTCGTCCCGGACGTACTGTAGCAGCTTGCGGGCAGGGGAGTTTGCCGGCAGCTTCACCGGTTTGCCGCTTCCCTGCAGGAAGATTTCCTCCTCTTTCTTGGCAATCGAGGCGATTTTCGGCACTGGCGCCTTCATTTCTCGAAAAGCGGCTTCCGCGGCATGCAAATGGCCCAGACCGCCGTCTATCAAAACAAGGTCAGGCCACAGTTCTTCCCCCCTGAGCGCGTATTTATACCGCCGTTTGACCACCTCTGCTATCATCGCATAGTCGTCGATTCCCTTGACGGTTTTTATCTTGAATCGCCGGTAGCCGCTCTTAAATGGCCTTCCGTCAATGAATTTGACCAGCGAGCCGACTGACTCGGCCCCCGCAATATTTGCCACGTCGATACCCTCAATAATCCTGACCGGCTCAGGGCTTTTCAGCAGATTCTGTAGCTTTTCGAGTGCTTCGGTAGGCTCAGCCGCAAATACCTCCGGCTGAACATCCTCATCGGGCGTGCCACGCCGGTCAAGACGCTCAATCAGCCGAATACGGTCCCGCAGCATCCCGGCTTTTTCATACTCAAACGCCTCGGATGCCTCGGCCATCTCTTTTTTCAACTGCCGCAGGACGATTGAACGCTTTGACCGCAGGAATTTTACAAGGTCGCCGATGATTTTTTTGTATTCGGCCCTGCCAATCTTGGCCGCGCAGGGCCCAACGCACTGCTTTATGCTGTACAGCAGGCAGGGCCGGAAAAACTTCCGCTTCGGGTCGTCTTCGCGAATTTCTAAATTGCAGCTTCGGAACCTGAATATCTTTTGCAATTCCACAAAAACGCCCCGTAGGTCTTTTGCGCTGGCGAAAGGCCCGAAGAGCCGGCCACCCTTGGGGCGTGGTTTGCGTGTGATATAAACGCCCGGAAAGTCTTCGCCCGTGCCGATCTCAAGATATGGAAAGGTCTTGTCATCAACCATGTCTGTATTGTACGGCGGGCGGATGTCCTTAATCAGGCGTGCCTCCTGCAGCATAGCGTCGACCTCCGTTTCCGCCTCCAGAAAGTCAACGGTTTTGACCTTGCTTATCATTTCGGTGATTTTCGGCCCTCGTGAGACGGTAAGGTCTTCTCCTTTTTGAAAATAGCTGCTCACCCGCGAACGCAGGTTCTTGGCCTTGCCGATATATAGGACCTTGTCCTTCACGCCCTTCATAAAATAGAGTCCCGGCCCCGCCGGAAAGCTCTTTATCTTCTCACGAATCCCTTCGAGTCTGTCTTTTCTATGCGCCGACATATATCATTATCTTAACATCGTTGTGAAATTATCTAAAACACATTGGATTGTTAAAAAAATTTTTCTCTTCATAGATTCAGTAATCACAAGGACTAACAGCACCGCCAAAAAATTTCTGCAAAAATTTTTGAATTTGGTCTTTACACCTAATCGGATTGCCAGTAACCTGCCGATACAGATTGTAGCGTTTTGCCACTATATCTGGTCCAAGTTTCGGTCATTTTTCCATATATTGTGGTATCTTTTTTTGCACGGAGGCGCGCAAGTGTCTGGTAAATTCAATCCCGAAAATCCTTTTGAGGGTCACCAAGCGAGGCCACAAACCACGCAAGACACCCCCAGGTCACCGGGGTTGAAAATGGAATATTTCTTTTCAACGCCGGGCGTACACCCATTTGAAGAGCTTCAGTGGGAAACGCGTTCGGCGAAGATTGCCGGGGACGACGGACAGGTAGTCTTTGCGCAGGATAATATCGAGGTCCCCGCCTCCTGGAGCCAGCTGGCGGCCAAGGTTGTGGCCAGCAAATACTTCTACGGTGATGTCGAGTCCGGACGGAGGGAGCATTCCGTAAAGCAGCTTGTCCATCGTGTCTGCAAAACAATCGCCGACCGCGGCAGAAAAGACGCCTACTTTACCACTGACCAGGACGCTGAAACTTTCTACAATGAGTTGACGTGGCTGTGCGTCAACCAGTGCGGCGCCTTTAATTCCCCCGTCTGGTTCAATGTCGGCCTTTTTGATGTCTATGGGATTACGGGCAGCAAACACAATCACCATTGGGACACAAGACGCGATCAAGCCGTTGCCTGCGAAAACAGCTACGAATATCCCCAGGCCTCCGCCTGCTTTATCCAGTCCGTCAAGGACTCCATGGAAGACATAATGCGCCTCGCAACAAGCGAAGCAATGCTTTTCAAGCACGGCTCAGGGACCGGAACCGACCTTTCAACCCTGCGAAGCAGCAAAGAAAAACTCTCCGGTGGCGGCAAACCATCCGGTCCTTTGAGTTTTATGAGGGTCTATGACCAGATAGCTGCGGTAATCAAATCGGGAGGAAAGACCCGCCGCGCCGCAAAAATGCAGTCACTGAAGGTCAGCCACCCTGATATCAAAGAGTTTATTACCTCTAAGGCCGAGGAAGAGAAAAAGGCCTGGGCCCTCATTGAGGCCGGCTACGACGGTGACCACAACACAGAAGCCTACAGTAGCGTCATGTTCCAGAATTCCAACCTGTCCGTTCGCGTCACCGATGAATTCATGCAGGCCGTCGAAAAAGACGACAAGTGGGCCACATACGCCATAACATCAGGCGAAAAACTGGGCGAACACTCGGCCCGCGAGCTGATGGAACTGATGGCCGAGGGCACAAGGATTTGCGGCGACCCCGGCCTGCAGTACCACAGCACAATCAACCGCTGGCACACCTGCCCCAACTCCGGCCCCATCAATGCCTCCAACCCCTGCAGCGAATATATGTTCCTCGACGATTCCGCCTGCAATCTCGCCTCCTTGAACCTCATGAAGTTTCTCGCCGACGACGGCTCCTTCAACGTTGAGGCCTTAAAAAAGGCTGTTCGACTGTTTATCATCGCTCAGGAAATCCTTGTTGATAATGGAAGCTACCCCGATGAGTCAGTCGCCGTAAACAGCCATTTGTTCCGCCCCCTCGGCCTCGGATACGCTAATCTCGGCTCTTTGATTATGGGTCTGGCCCTGCCTTATGATTCCGACCAGGCAAGGGCGCTCGCCTCGGCGATAAGTGCCGTACTCACCGGTGCCGCCTATGTCGCAAGTGCCGAAATTGCCTCGGCAAAAGGCCCCTTCCCCGAGTTCCCCGCCAATGCCGATGCGATGCTCCAAGTCATAAATATGCATCGACAACACGCGTACGACATACCTGAGTCCCACTGCCCCGACTACCTGCGAAACGCCGCCAAGGACGCTTGGGACCAGGCCTTTGATGCCGGTTCTAAAGGCGGCCTCCGTAACGCCCAGGCCACCGTCCTCGCCCCCACAGGCACTATTGGCTTTATGATGGATTGTGATACTACCGGCATTGAGCCGGATATCGCCCTCGTCAAATATAAGCTCCTTGCCGGCGGCGGAATGCTCAAGCTTGTCAACAAGACTGTCCCGATGGCCCTTGAGCGGCTTGGCTACAGCGTCGAGGACATCAAATCCATTTGCGATTACATAGATGACAATGAGACTATCGAAGGTGCCGACAAGCTGAACCCCGACCATCTGCCGGTCTTTGACTGTGCCTTTAAGCCCCGCAACGGCAAAAGGCACATCTATTATATGGCGCACCTCAAAATGATGGCCGCCGTCCAGCCCTTCATATCCGGCGCCATTAGTAAGACCATCAATATGCCGAGGGAAAGTACAACCGAGGAAATCGCCGCGGCCTATACCGAGGGCTGGAAGCTCGGCCTAAAGGCCGTCGCAGTCTACCGCGATGGCTCCAAGAGGCTCCAGCCGGTCTCGACCAAAAAGCACAGGCAGGCCAGAGCCGCCGCGCCCGTCGAACCAGCGGCTCAGGCCAAGCCATTTAGACGTCGCCTGCCGGACACCCGGCAGAGCATAACACATAAATTCTCTGTTACAGGACATGAAGGCTACCTGACGGTGGGGCTGTACGAGGATGGACAGCCTGGTGAGTTGTTTATCACTATGGCCAAGGAGGGCAGCACCGTCGGGGGCCTCATGGACGTCATTGGCACCTGCACGTCAATGGCCCTGCAGTATGGCGTCCCGCTAATCACGCTCGTCGACAAGTTCCGCCATGCCCGCTTCGAGCCGGCCGGTATGACCTCCAACAAGGACATCCCCTTTGCAAAGAGCCTCATTGACTATATCTTCTGCTGGCTCGGCTGCCGCTTCATACCCGGCTACGCCGAGAAAAATACCCCCAACCGCGCCGCGCCGCCCGCTCCACCCGAGGGCAAAGACGCCGCAACCGCCAAAAAACTGGTCGAGAAGACCAAGGACCTCGCACATAAAATCGCCGAGGCCAAAACCACAATCAAGGTAAAGGAAAAGGCGGTTCAGCTAAAGCCCGAATCTCCTGCTCAAACGCGCCCAACGAAAGAGGCTTCTCCGCCCCCCAAGGGCAGGTTCGCCAACCTTGCCAATCGAATCAGTGCCCTGGTGGCCTCAACCGCTTCCGAGACCTCCGGCCAATTACAGGCCGAAACCGCCCTCTTGGAGCAGTTTAACGCACAGTTTCAGCATTTCCAGGATGATGCCCCCGCCTGTGATATCTGCGGCTCAATCACCGTCCGCAACGGCACCTGCTACAAGTGCTTCAACTGCGGTAACTCTATGGGGTGTTCTTAAAAACTTATTATAAACTAATAGACTCGCAGCTGACCTTTCTCCTGCTGCGAAGCAAGGGTAACCAGATATGGGTGACAAGGGAAAAAAGGATAAAGGCAAAAGAGAAAAACAGAAAAAGGCCCTGCTTACTCTGAAGGAGAAACGAAAATTAAAAAGAGAAAAGAAAAATAGATAATTGCCCCGTCGTGCCCGCAGCCCTCTGCGGCTCTATCACCATCAGAAACGGCACCTGCTACAAGGCCTACAACTGTGGTAACTCCATGGGCGGCTCGTTACCCCTCACACCCTGGGACGCTATAATCAATTATTATCCCCTACTTACCGCTGCTGTGGGCGTATTCGAAGAATCT
>CP070715.1:1617107-1629031 GCA_020350405.1 Planctomycetota bacterium | reverse complement strand
ATCCCAGTGTGCCTAAATACGGTGTCCTTGCCATTGACACTACTTCTGCAACCGTAAAGTCGAACACCGGTATAAATTCCTGGCGAACAATCGCGATTTTTCGTGCGAGTTCTCTGACCGAGTATGATTCTATATTTGCTGAACCGATATTCATTTTCCCGGCTTCGGGCCGTAGCAGACCACACAGTAGATTTAACAATGTTGTCTTGCCTGCGCCGTTTGGCCCTGCTATGGTTAAAAACGCGCCCGGCAATACCATAAAGCTTAGATTTTTTAAAATCTTCCGCTGAGGCATATAGCCGAAAGTTAAATTTTCAACTTCTATAATGTGACCCATTTTAGCCGACTAACCCGTTCCTGTTTTGCGGCCTGTACCGAAATGAAGGCCGACTTTCTTGGTATGTTTAGCCAGCAGAATCAAAAAGAATGGCCCACCGGCAATGGCCGTAATCACACCCACCGGCAGTTGTTCGGGAGCGACAATCGTCCTAGCGACTGTATCGGCAGCTACTAAAAATATGCTGCCGATTATAGCACTTACTGGAAGCAGTTGACGGTGGTCGGGGCCAAATACTAAGCGAACTCCGTGAGGAATGACTAACCCTACAAATCCAATAAGTCCGCTTAGACTGACTGCTATTGCGGTAATAAAGGCGGCGAGGCTGAAAGCAACCAATCTGGTTTTTGCTGTGTCAACGCCAAGTCCTTTCGCCTCTTCTTCCCCGAATGTTAAAACATTCAGCCTATAACAAATACTAAATAATAAGACTATTCCTGTAAGGATAAGACCTCCGCTCACGTATAATACCGGCAAATCTTTTTCTGTTATGTTCCCCATCAGCCAGAATACTGTCCAGCGTATTTGATGGCTTTTAGCTATTGATGTCAAAAACATAATGACTGCTGAAAAGAAGGCATTGACTACCACACCCGCCAGCAGCAAACTCATCACTTGCGATTTCCCGGCGAAACGCCCTATGAACCACACGAGCCATACCGTCCCAAGTGCACCGCCAAATGCGAAAATTGTTATTGGCGACCCGCCCCAGAAGCTCCAAGTTATCCCCGATAGAACCGCAATCATTGCGCCCAGTCCCGCGCCGCTCGATATACCGAGAATATATGGGTCTGCAAGTGGATTTCGTAAAATCGCCTGCAGTACCACGCCGGAGCAGGCTAATGCCGCTCCAACCAGTGCTCCCAAAATTACCCTTTGCAATCTAATGACGAAAATTTCGTAGTCAATGTTGGCCCCCGGCGCCTCACCTGGACCGCTGATGACTTTTGCCAGACAAATTTTTTGTGTTCCCACAGAAGTGCATAAGCCGATTACTACCGCCAGCACTGCCAGGCAAATAGATACTGTAATTGCAAGTCTTTTCGCTGTTAGAAATTCAGTCATTGATGTACCTTACTTGTTGCGCAATAGCCGCGCCATTGTCCCGCTATTTTAAAAAGGCACTAGGTCACAATAGTAAAATCGCTTCTCTCTCAATACAACTCCTCTCGTTCTGTGCTCTATCCTGTCCCGAAATATTGGCCCGTCATATACAAATGAATGAAATTCTCCATTCTCACCGCAGGGGTCAACGCCGGAAGGAAGTTCTGACAGAAATTGTTCATCGAAACTTCTGCCAACAAACGTTTTGTCAAGAACATCTGAGTCAATACATGTGATTACTGCTTTGAAGCCAGAGCCTATAAATGTCTGGGCGAGCTTTGTAGTGTCGGTTTTCCATAGGGGGAAAGTGCCTTTCATTTCCATCTTCGACAAGTTATTTTCACGACGTTTTCTTAAATCTTCTAAAAAGACATCTCCAAAAACCACGGCACAAACACCGGCCGCTTTATATTTTTCCAGAATCTCCCCTATTTTGCATTCATATTCTTCATTGGACGAATTTCTTGAAACGGGCACTTCCTCAACAGCAAAACCCAGCGACTGGGCTTGTTGTTCGAGCAAAATACGCCGCACACCATGCATACTGGTTCTGTCATAGTCTTTGGTTAGCACCGTCAGAAGGGCTGCTATTTGATACTCTGCTCTTTTCCTGAGTTCATAAAGTGCTAACGCGCTGTCCTTGCCGCCGCTCCATGAAAATAACACCTTTTCCTTCATTGTAATTTACCCGTCCTGCTGTGCGGAATCACCCTTTGTTTGAAACTGTCGGGGTGCAGGAAACGCGCAATCGCCTCTGCCCCTTGCGGCAGCCTTGGTCCTAATCTAAGCGTAGTGTCCGATTCGATAACATAAATCCTGTTGTTTTTAACCGCTGGTAAATTTGACCATCTGCCCCAGAAGTTCTCTGCAGCTTTCTGCTCCTCAGCGATATTACTCCCTCCCATTGCCGACTGAATTATTCTCTCAGCGCCGCAGCCCAGAAGCTGTTCGCTGCCTATCTGAGGGTACTGGCTTATAGTCGGGCCGATAGCATTTTCTCCGCCGCCCAGCTCAATCAATTCGTTTATAAAGGTATTTCTGCCGGCCACTCGCAAAGGCTCAGTCTGTACCGCCCACAGGACCCTCACCTTGTTGACTGAGCCGACTTTCGATTGCAGAACATTTAGTTGATTGCTGATACTTTTAAGGAGTTCGTCGCTGCGCTCCTCACAACCTGTCGCCCTGCCGATTTCTTCAATTGCCGTAAAAAGCTCTCCGATTTTTTCTATCTTTAAGCTCAGAACCTTAAACCCGAGTCGCTCTAAGCTGTCCGCGGCGGCCTTTTGCTGCTCGGTTCGCGTTTGCAGAGTGACCACCAAATCCGGCTTGCATGCTATAATCGCTTCCGTATTTGGCTGCCAGAAAGAGCCAACCTTTTTTTTATTAGCTGTCGCAGCAGGATAATTGCTGTTATTGGAGACTGCAATGATTTTTTCACCAAGACCCAGTGCAAAAAGAATTTCAGTCAGATTAGGTGCCAGCGAAACAATCCTTGCGGGTTTGCCCGAAAGTTTCGCGGGATTTGATTCGGACACCCTCTCCAAATCATTGCTCTTGTCTCGGACGATAAAGATAAATGCAGTCAGGCAGGCGAAGACAACTATCAATGGTATCCATGACCTTTTCATGGTTATGTCCGCTTAAATTGCTTCTCCAACTCACTGATTGAGAATTTTATCGTGGTAGGTCTGCCGTGTGGGCAGTGGCTTGAGTATTCCGTCTTTTCTTTATCTGCCAGCAGTTGTTTTATTTCACTGTCGCTGAGCTTTTGACCAGCCTTGATTGCCGCCTTGCATGCAGCCATATTCAAAACCTCTTCGAGTAGGCTTTCTGTATCAAGGCCAATGCTTTTCTCGCTGAGTAAATCGACCAGGTCCTGAACGAAATCAACCGGCGCCGCCTTTGCCAATAGACTGGGGAACGCCTGTATGGCCATGCTCCGCGGGCCGAACGATACAAGCTCGATTCCTAATCTTTCCATCAACTCGGCATTGGCGTCAACGGCATCGGCCTGGGCATCGGTCAACTGAAAGCTTTCAGGTATCAATAGCTTCTGTGATTCGAGCTTGCTTGTTTGTATTCGCCTCCGAATGTTTTCATATATTATGCGTTCATGAAGTGCATGTTGGTCGACTACCGCAAATCCATCCTCGGCTTCTATGACTATGAAACTGTCGTGGATTTGCAGGAATTCTCTCGGCAATTGCGGCAGGGCCGGACTCTCGGCTGTTTGGGCCTTTTCTCCTGCGCCTTTGACGGATGATTTACGGTCGCTTGCCTTCTGAAAGCCTAAGTGCTGTTGTGTGTGCACAGGCCTGTGCTTCTTAAAAAAATCAGTCATCGCATCAGCGATTTTTTCGCTTCTGTAGTGTCCTTCCCCCGTAGCCTTTTCCGCCGTCTTGCTGTCCGTTCCCGCTCCGAATTTCACCTCTGCCTGCAGGTTTGTGGCCAAAAGTGTCTCCCGAAGGCACCCAAGCACCTGCGAATGAATCAAATTCGCATTGTAAAAGCGCACTTCGATCTTTGTAGGATGCACATTAACATCGTAGTCTTCGTGCGGCATTTGAATAAACAAAAATACCACGGGAAATCTGCCTGGCTCCAAGCAGCCGCGGTACGCCTCTTTGATTGCATGCGAGATAAATTTGTCGCGAATGAATCGCCCGTTTAGAAATATGTATTGAAATTTGCCGCTTGTCCTTGAGATACTGGGCTTGCCCATAAAAGCGGATATATGTACACCGCCCCCTCGCCCTTTTTCGCTGCTCCCGGCCGCAATCAAATCTTCACAAACCTCCGGCGAGAACAATTCGGCTATGCGCTGGCGGACACCCTGCCTGGCTCCGAGTCGATGAACCTCTCTGTCATTGTGTGTCAGGGTCATATCCAGATCGCAATTTGCAAGAGCAATTCTCGTAAAATGCTCGGTAATGTGTCCGCCTTCCGTATTGGCGGTCTTGAGGAATTTACGACGGGCCGGCAGTTTGTAAAAAAGGTTCCTGACCTGGATTGTCGTGCCGTAATCTGCACTGCACGGGGTTACCGTCCCCTTATTCCCGCAGTCAATCTCAGTGCAGTTGCCCTCTTGCGCGTCCTTCGTCCTGCTCATGGCCCTGACCTGTCCCACCGACGCAATGCTTGCTAATGCTTCGCCTCTGAATCCAAGTGTCGATATGCCCCGCAAATCCTTGCTGGTTCTAATCTTGCTGGTGGCGTGCGACTCAAATGCATGGGCCAAATCTTCGCCGTCCATACCACAGCCGTTGTCCGCGACAGATATTAACTTCCGGCCGCCGTCTTCAATGGATACCGTTATTCTTGTTGCTCCTGCATCGATGCTGTTTTCTACAAGTTCCTTGACCACGCTGGCAGGCCGTTCAATCACCTCGCCGGCTGCTATCATATTTATCATATTTTGGTCAAGTGTGACTATTTGGCCCATTACTTATCCCGCCCCGTAAATAGTCTTAAGTTCTCACAGGACAGTTTCGCAGTAACCGGCGGTCCAAAACGCAAAGCTCTTTAACTCTCAAGCAGGCTCTTGCCGGTCATTTCTTTAGGCTGCGGCAGTTCCATCATTTCCAGTAACGTTGGCCCCACGTCGGCCAACCTGCCGCCGTCCCGCAACTTTCTATTCTTGTATCGCTCGTCGAATATTATCAGCGGAACATCGCCGATTGTGTGGGCCGTATGTGGGTTGTCCGGGCTTCCATCTATCATTTTTTCGAAGTTGCCGTGGTCTGCCGTGATTATTGCCGACCCGCCCATACTCTTGATTTTGTCAAGAATTCTCCCCACACATTCATCCACCGCCTCGGCCGCCTTAATTGCCGCCGCTAATACGCCCGTATGACCGACCATATCCGGATTGGCGAAATTCACCACTACCACGTCATATTTGTTCGAATCCAGCCTTTCTAATACCACATCGGTGACCTCGTAGGCGCTCATCTCCGGTTTCAGGTCGTATGTTTTTACTCGCGGTGAAGGCACGATTTGTCTGTCTTCGCCGCTGAATGGTTTTTCGGTATAGTCGTTGAAAAAGAAAGTAACGTGAGCGTATTTCTCCGTCTCCGCGCACCGAAATTGCTTCAGTCCGAGCGAGCCCCAGTAAGCCCCTAAGATGTTTTTCATCTTTGGCGGCTTCGGAAAGGCCACCGGAGCAGGTATGGTTGCGCCGTACTCGGTCATACAGACATAGTATATATTTGGCTTGGTCGTTCGGACAAAATCCTTAAACTCCGGCTGAACAAACGCACGTGTAATCTCGCGAGGTCTGTCACCGCGGAAGTTGAAGAATATTACACCATCACCGTCCCTGATAGTACCCACTGGCTCGTTCTCGTCGTTCACAATGCAGGTCGGTTCGATAAATTCGTCCGTTACTTCTTTTTCATAACTTTTGGCGACCGCCTCTGCTGCGCTGGCTGCTTTAAGGCCTTTACCTAAAACCATACATTCGTAGGCCTTTTGTACGCGCTCCCACCGGCTGTCGCGGTCCATCGCATAGAATCTCCCCATTACCGTCGCAATTTTGCCTGCACCTATTTCCCGGACCTTATTTTCAATCTCCGCTATATATCCCGCGCCGCTGTCGGGGGGTGAGTCCCGCCCGTCTGTAAACGCATGGATAAAAATGTCTTTTATGCCGTGCCTCTTTCCAAGCTCAAGCAGACCGTACAAATGGTCCAGCAGCGAGTGAACACCGATGTCACTGCACAGCCCCATAACGTGCATTTGTCCCTTGTTGCTTTTTATAAACTCGATTAAGTTCAGAAATTCCCCATTATCGAAAAAAGACCCTTCACGAATGGCCCTGCTGATTCTTACCGATTCCTGCGGCACGATTCTGCCGGCTCCGATGTTTTGGTGTCCTACTTCGCTGTTTCCCATTGTCCCTTCGGGCAGCCCTACATCTTCACCGCTCGTGTGGATGAGGCAATTGGAATACTCGGCCATTAGCATATCGTCCACAGGGGTCTTGCCGCACTTGATGGCATTGTATTTGTCCTCAGCGGGATTTGGGCTATGCCCCCAGCCGTCGCGGATAATCAGTGCAAATGGCTTGTTTTTCAAGACTGTTTTTGCCATAAATAGCAGACCTTTCAAATAAAACAACACAGACGAGACACCGTCTCGTCTATGTCCTCAGACCTTAACCACACAAATAGCTATACTATAAAGCACTGTCAAATATGTCAAACATTTAGAAAAACACCCAAAACAAAAAGTGCCTCTGCCTTTTAAAAGTTTTTGACAGCAATAGTTGCTATGGTATAATTAACCTCCAATTAAAAGTTATTTGTGGATGTTTGCAGATGATAATCAAAATTTTATCCTGTGCCTGAAAGGAAAACACAAATGCCCAACTGCGCAGGTACTCGCATTATAATCAAGTCGCTCTGCATATGCACAGTAGGTTTGGTTTTCTTAGTTTGCGGCGGCTGCAGCCGCCGGCAGGAAGCGGTCGATTTATATGTCGACGCTGTTATGTTCAAAGAGCTTGACCAGAACGAAAGGGCCGTCGAAAAGCTCAACGAAGCCGTAAAGTTAAACAAGCATTTCTCATTGGCGTATTCGCTGCTCGGTGAGATTTACCAGGAAATTAAGGATTACGAAAAAAGCGCTGCCGCTTACGAAAATGCAACAAAACTAAATCCCTGGTCCTTTAAAGACTTTTTTAACCTTGGCCGCATCTATCAGCTTATGGAAAAATTCGCACAGGCCGTAAAGGCATACGTCAAAGCCTGCGAACTAGAGCCCGACCATCTCCAGGCCCATGTCAATGCCGCACAAAGCTTCTATAAAATCGAGGACTACAACAGCGCTTTGGCCTATGGGCAGCGGGCCGAACAAATCGACCCCAACGTTAGTGACCTCCAGAAGGTACTTGGTGATATTTATGAGGCACAGAAAGACTATAACCAGGCTATTCGCTCCTATAAACGAGCGCTTGAAATAGATAGTAACGACCCCGACATTATGCTTGCTCTGGCAGTTGCGTATCTGAGAACCAACCGCAACGAACCTGCTGAAGAGCTGCTGATATCGGTGATACAAATCCAGCCTGACAACGGCCTCGCCCACCAGTATCTCGGATATTGTTATCTGCGCCTCGAGGATGTGGACAAATCGATAGAAAGCTACCGCAAAGCTATCGAGATAGATGATAAGGATTGGGAGGCACATAGAGGCCTCGGCGTCGCTTACATGTTAAACGCACTTACTAACGAGGACCAGACACTAAAGGCTAGTGCTGTTGAGCAATGGCACCTATCTTTGGAAATCAAGCCCGACCAGCCGCGTCGTGAAAGGTTACTCAGACTGATACGCAAGTACTCTGAATAAAATAAGTGGCGGATACCTATACCTGATACGCCGAACCCCATTATGACACAGTCAGGCACAAAACCCAGCAACCCCGGTTCACGCTCAAGCATCGTATCCCGTTGCGCTTCACAACTCAAACCTGGCGCATTTGGTGCTAGGTTGCCCAATTTTAAGGCTCAGCTTATTTTCTGGCCTTTGATGGCCGGTGGTCTGGCCCTCGATTTGTGGAGTAAAAAATTTGTCTTTGATTGGTTGCAGCAACAGGGCCGTGATAGCTTCCCTGTTATAAATGGTTTTCTCCGGCTGGTAATGGCCTTGAACAATGGTGCCGCTTTTGGACTGTTCCGCGGGAACTCCCATTGGCTGGCCGCCGTTTCCGTTGTCGCGCTGATAATGGTCTTTGCGCTTTTCCTTTTCGGTGGATTTAAGCAAAAGTTGATGCACGTTGCTTTTGCTTTCTTTACTGCAGGTGTTTTGGGCAATCTTTACGACAGAATTTTTAACGAGGGCTTAGTGCGGGATTTTATCGACGTCGTCTACTGGCCCGGCAGGCATTGGCCTGCATTCAATGTCGCCGACAGTATGCTTTGTATTGCCGTCGCCCTGCTCATTATCTCAATGCTTATTACCCAGAAGTCTCCCTAAAAACGTGTTCGGAGACATAAATGGGCGCATTCGATGCTGTCCCCAGCGCAATCGCATCTGACGGACGCGAGTCTACTTCAACCGTTCGCCCGTTTGTATTGAGCGTTATTTTTGCATAAAAAGTATGGTTGCGCAGGTCGTTTATGACTATCTTGTCGACTTTCGCGCCGAGGTTTTCGATTACGCTGTCCAACAAATCATGCGTCATCGGACGCGGCGGCTTGATGCCTTTTAACAGCCGGTCTATCGCAAAAATCTCAACTATCCCGATAACAATCGGAAAGCTCCGCTCCCCCTTCAGCTCCTTTAGGACTATTATCTGCTGGTCGGATGTTTCGTTAATAATTATTCGCGACAATTCTACTTCTACGTCCATTTTTAAAACCGCCTTTATTGACTCATCTGTCTAATTCTAAGATGTGCCTTTCTATCGTTTCTGACTGTTCTACAAGCTGCGCCAGCTTCTCCTTGGCCTGCGCTACCACTTGTGGTTTTGCCTTGCTGACGAAATTTTTGTTCTCAAGCTTCGCCGCCACCCCCTTCTTCGCCTTCTCTACTACCTGCCTTTGCTTCTCTAACCGCTTTCGTTCCGCCGCGGGGTCAATCATATTGTGAACATAAACTTCCGTCGCATCTCCTAATACAGCTACGGCTGCGTTCGCTGGCTTTACGATTGCTATCCCTGCAATAAAGCCTTTAATACGGGCCAGTTGTTCGATAAGTTCTGCGTTTTCATTTAGAATCTCAGATGTTCCTTCCGGTGCCTTAGCGGAAGCCTCTATAACTTCCTTTGGTGCTTTGTTGTATTGGCTTCTGATATCTCTCACCGTCCGGATTGCATCTTGGATAATTGAAATTTCCCTTTCAGCCTTTTCGTCCACCAGCAAATCCAGCTTCTCGGGCCATTTCGCCGCTACCAGTGCTTCCGCTTCTTCCGCCGCCGCAACGCTTCCAAGTCCTCTGGCCGGTGCAATCTCGTTTAGCTTCTGGAATATCCCTTCTGTGATAAACGGTACAAAAGGATGCAGCAGACGCAGCGTCTGGTCCAGTACAAAGGCCAAAACGTTCTGCGCAGTCGCCTTCTGCTCCTCGTCCTGCATCCTGGCTTTCACCCACTCAAGATACCAGTCGCACAAATCATTCCAGAAAAATTTGTATAGCTGCGCTAACGGCTCGCTGTATTTGAACTCATCCAATTGCTCCGAGACATCACCGATGGCCTTCGCCAGCCGTGAAAGAATCCACCTGTCGGTGATTGTCATTTTATCTTTGTCAAATTTGTTCGCCTCAATACCTTCAAGATTCATCAGCGCAAAACGCGAGGCGTTCCACAGCTTATTGCAGAAGTTCCGCCCGATATCGAACTTCGGCGACGTATTTTCCACCCGCCCGTCCGGCAGCTTCATCTTCTCCACCGGCATCCGGATGTCCTGCGTGTCCGTCGTCATACTCGCTAATGTAAACCGCATCGCGTCCGCCCCGTGACTGTTAATCGCGACCAACGGGTCAATCCCGTTGCCTAAGCTCTTCGACATCTTCCGCCCCTCCCCGTCCTGTATCATCGCGTGAATATACACGTCGCTGAACGGAATGTCCCCCGCGCAGTACTGCCCCATCATCACCATCCGCGATACCCAAAGCGTAATAATCTCCCTCGCCGTACACAGCACATCCCCCGGATAAAACGTCTTCAATTCCGCCGTCTCATCCGGCCAGCCCATCGTGCTAAACGGCCACAACGCAGAACTAAACCACGTATCGAGAACGTCTTCGTCTCGTACCCAGCCGTCACCTTCGAGTTGCTTCTCTAAACCTTCGTCCCCAGGCCCAACGCAGATGTATGTTATAGTACCTTCCTCAGAATCCATCTTAACTGATTGTATTTTCTCGCCGAGCTTTGAAAGCTCACCTTTTAACGCACTACCGTCTCCCGCTTTCGACCAGATTGGTATCCTGTGTCCCCACCACAGCTGCCTGCTTATCGGCCAGTCCCGTAGGTTCTCCAACCAGCTTTGATACGTCTTGCTGTACCGTTCCGGTATAAACCTTAGTCTTCCATCCAACAGCGGCTTCAGCGCAAGCCCCGCTAACGAATTCACCGGCACATCCGTTCCCTTTATCAACCCCTCGCCGAACTTCTCAGCCAAATGCTCAACAGGCTCCTTCACCGCTATATACCACTGGTCAGACAGATACGGCTCAATCGGCACATGGCTTCGGTAGCTGTGCCCGACCTCATGGTCATACGGCCGCACATCCTCTAACAGTTTTTCCTGCCTGAACCATTCAACCACCGCCTCCCTCGCCTCGAACCGGTCCATCCCAATAAGATTTTCCACGTCCGGGTTTTTAATCTCCTCCCAGTCTGTCCACCCGTATTTATCACTGATTGCCCCGTCCGGCCCCATCACATTGACAATCTCCAGATTATGCCTCTGCCCAATCTTCCAGTCATCCGGGTCATGCGCCGGCGTCACCTTCAAAAACCCCGTCGAGAACTTTGCCTTCTCATCCTCACTCTCGGCGTCGGGCAGCACAACATGCTCATCCGCAAGAATAGGTATTATCCGCCCCACGATTGGCAGCCGCACTTTTTTACCAAGCAGCTCCTTCGCCCGCTTGTCCGCCGGATTCATCGCGACCGCCGTATCACCCAGCATCGTCTCCGGCCGAGTCGTCGCCACTGTGACATGCTCAACCCGCTCGCCCCCAATCTCAACCGCCTCCACCAGCGGATACCGCAGGTACCAGAAATGCCCCTCCACCGTCTCGTGCTCCACCTCATCGTCCGCCAGTACCGTCTGCGTCGCCGGGTCCCAGTTGACTAATCTCTTGCCTCGATAAATCAGCCCGTCCTTAAACAGCTTAAAGAACGTTGCCCGCACCGCCCTTGTGCACATCTGGTCCATCGTAAACCGCGTCCTCTCCCAGTCGCACGAGCACCCCATAGCCTTCAACTGCTCGATAATCTTCGCTTCGTATTCGTCCTTCCACGCCTGCACCCGCCCCACAAACTCCTCCCGCTCGAAGTCCGTCCGCCGCTTGCCCTCCTCCGACAGGATTCGCTTTTCCACAACCATCTGTGTCGCGATGCCTGCGTGGTCCGTCCCCGGCATCCAAAGCGTATTGTAATCCTGCATCCGCCGGTACCGAATCAGCACGTCCTGCAGCGTATTATTCAGCGCATGCCCCAAGTGCAGTGGGGCCGTAACATTGGGCGGCGGTATCACAATCGCGTAAGGCTTCCGCCCTTTCTTCCCATCCGGTGCCTCCGGATGAAAATACGGCCGCGAATTCCATATCTCGTCCGCCAACGCTTCCGTCGCACCCGGCTCATAAACCTTGGAGAGCTGTTCCGCCATAAATTACCTAATTAAATGCCCATAAAAAATTCCGGCCGCCCAAAAAGCCGCCAAAACCATATCTTAATAAAAACCCCCAAAAATGTAAACCCCTATATGTCCTTACCAGTAGCGAACCGACACCCCAACCTCAACCCACAACCCCT
>CP070715.1:1604334-1617007 GCA_020350405.1 Planctomycetota bacterium | reverse complement strand
TTGCAGGAGAGATGCCACAGGGGTGGTCTGGGCAAGATTTTCGTTGATGATTGACGAATTAGATTTGTTCTGGTTTTGCAGTTCAGTGGCAATGAGCTTATCCAACTTCGGAAGGTTGCTATTGCCGACCACTGTAACTGGGGAATCTTGATTGAATAGGAGTTGTTCTGGATTCGGCTTGATAGGTGCGGGGCAGCTTGAATTTTGCTCATTTAATTCGGTGCCACCCTGCCTGCTTGGGGATGTTTGAGCCGTTAGTGTCTTGTGAAAGTCGTTTGTTGAATCCTCCGGTGGCCCGCTTACGGGCTGATCTTGTGCGATAGTGAGTTTATTATCGGTCGTTATTGTTTCCGCAGGATTAGATGGGGCCAGGTCATCAGTTGACGCTTGTGATGGGCGGGCATTTTCTGGGGTTTCGCCGAATTGACTGGTATTTTGAGTTGGCTGAGGCCTTGGCGGAACTGAGTTCGCACAGGCGTTACCTGCGAATGCACTACTTAGTGTCGATACGTCTATCCCCATAGAGTATATTCCTGCAAAACCAATCCGACATAAGCAAGGGCCGTGCCAGTATTTGGACAAAACTCCAAAGTAGGGCATAAGTGCTTTTAAACCAACGACTTATAGAGGTCCAGAGAATGCCAATCGCACAAGAGATGGTTTTTCGTTGCGGAGGAATATTCCAGGGCTAGGGAAAGAATTTCCGGTTTGGTATGAGGGCCGGTGGGATGTAAAAAAACCCGCATGGTTGTATAGAATCCTGACGCTGATGTTGTCATCCGATAGGTGATTATTCGGCGCATAGGTGGTTTTTCGGAGCCAGCAGCCGCTTAACTGGCTGAAAATTGCTATCTCTAAGTGCCTGGCACGATTATTGCTAAACTTCGTTTGACAGACACCGTTTGTACTCGAATTTGGAAAACAAGGATGTCTAAAACAAGCAGTATAGTGGCTTTTCTCGAGGCCGGTATAAGGGCTGAACATCTCCGCCAAAAGGCAATCGCCAATAATGTTGCCAATCTCCGAACTCCGGGGTACCGCAGGATTGACGTTAAGTTCGAAGAGTTACTCGCCAAGTTGTTAAACTCGCCTGGAGAGGTCGACCTTAGTGAAGTCAAAGCGCAGATTTATGAGCCTAAACAGACGCCGGTGAAGTCAAACGGCAATGATGTCAACCTGGAGACTGAGGTCGGCCAGATGGTCAAAAACACTCTTCGTCATAAAACATATGTTCGGCTTCTCAACAAGAAATACAGCCAAATCGAATTGGCGATGAATGTGAAATAAGAAAGAGATAAACCATAGAGGCAAAAATGGAAGTTGACAGCACTTTTGGCCCCATAGATATAGCAATCTCGGGTTTGCGAGCACAGGGCAAAAACATGGAGCTGATTTCGTCGAATGTTGCCAACGCTCGCACGACCGACGCCGGCAAGGGTGAACCCTACCGCAGGCTCGAGGCGGCGTTCAAAACAGACGACGACGGCATCAGTGGCGTTAGCCTGGACAAGATAGTGCGGGATATGAGCGATTTTCAAAAGATTTTAGACCCCGGCAACCCCAATGCCGACGAGCACGGCTACGTAAAAATGCCCAATGTTAGCCTCCCCACTGAAATGATGAACCTGACTATTGCAACCCGAGCGTATCAGGCTAACGTCGCAATTCTCAAACGTTACCAGCAAATGGTGGAAACTACACTTGAACTGCTTCGATAAGCGAGGAAGAGCACAATGATTAACTTAAATGCGAATGTAAACTCGGTGTTGCCAAGTGCAAATGCGGATTTTACCGGCGTGGCGGCGCGGGAAGCTGCAGATGTAGGCCAGAAGCCGGATTTCACCAATACTGTCAAAGCTATCGAGAAGTACATATCCGAGGTCGATGAGCTCCAGCAGTCATCGGATATGTCCATAAAGGATTTGTTAGCCGGCAAAAATGAGGATATTACTTCGGTGGTCTCAGCCGTGGCTAAAGCTGATATAAGCTTCAAACTTCTTGTGGGTATTAGAAATAAGCTAATCGAAGCCTACAAACAGACAATGAATATGCAAATATAAGTTAGCAGACCACGTGCGAAACGCCCGAGCCCTGCGCTCTCTGGGGCGGATGTTTCATCGGACTTTTTGCAGCGGCCGAACAAGAAAATAAAGGAGCCAGATGAACTTTCTGCAAAAGATAAGTGCGATTTGGCGAAATATAAGCCTGGTCCAACGTGCTTTGCTGACCGCAGTGGTTCTGACATCTGTTATTGTCGGCGGTTTGCTTGTTTACTGGGCCCGCAGGCCCGATATGCGGCTGCTGTATCAGGATTTGGGCCCGGAGGAAGCATCCAAGATCACAGAGAAAATCGCTGAACAGGGCATCGCTTACCAGTTGCGGAACGGCGGAACCAGTATCTACGCTCCGAAGGAGAATATCTATCAGCTTCGTTTGGATATGGCAAAAGAGGGGCTTCCTGCAGGAGAGCAGGGCGGCTACAGGATATTTGACGACGAAAAAATTGGTGTCAGCCCCTTCGTTCAGAATGTCAACCTCAAGCGGGCCCTGCAGGAAGAGCTTGCCAAGAGTATTCAGATGATAGATGGCGTAGTTCACGCCCGCGTCCATATAGTAAGCGCCAAGCAGGCACTTTTTACATCCGAGTCCGGCGGCACCACCGCTTCGGTGGTTATTCGATTGAGACCGGGTTACCGAGTAAGTGCTCTGAACGTGGCAGCAATTACGCATCTGGTCTCCGGAAGCGTTGAGGGGCTGCAAGCCAAAAATGTAACGGTGATAGACAGTACAGGGCGTCTTCTTTCGGGCGAGTCGGACGAAACCATGGCACGGGGAGCGAGTACCGTCGCCGATTATAAGGAAAGAGTCGAGCAGAACCTGGCGGCCAAGGTTGAAGATATGCTCACAACTGTTTTGGGGCCCGGACGAGCCACTGTAAGGGTCAGTGCCGTTATTGATATGACCAGTGTCAATCTTGTTACGGAAACATACGACCCAACCAAAAAAGTGGCCAAGAAAGAAGAGATTAAAAGCAATTCGGAAACCGAACCCGGTAGTGTGCCTGCCGAAGGTGAGCCGATTGTGCCCGGCGGCACAAAAAAGGATGAAACGGTACTCACCGAATACGCTGTCGGTAAGACCGTGGAGCAGAAGGTTGATTTGCCAGGGGAAATAAAATCTCTGAAGGTGGCGGCTGTTGTTGACTTATCGCCGGAGGTGGCTGCTGATGCTAACCAGCCTGAGGCTGGCGCTGAGCTCGCAAAGATAATGCAATTGTCTGATGTGGAAAACCTTATTAGAAATGCGCTTGGTCTCGAGCAGACCGACGCCCTTACGGTGGTTGAGGCCAGGTTTCACCGTCCGCTCGAATCGCTTGTTGATGAAGAGACCTCCGGGGGGCTGGATTATATAGCAATCGCCCGTCAGGCATCGTTGGGCATCATGGCCGTTTGCGCACTGCTTGTTCTTAAGGTGTTCAGCGGCTCTAAGAAGAGAACCGCTGCTGGTGTGGCCGGCCAGTTGCCCGAGGCGCAGGGGGCCGTTGGTCTTCTCCCGGCCGGAACCGAAGCCGCCGGCTCCGAGGCATTGGCGCTGCGCAGGGAGGTAGCCGGTGTTTTGCAGAGCAATCCTGAACGGGTCAGACAATTATTTGCCAGTTGGCTTGAAGAGGGGGCCCAACCGCAATGAGTTACAGGGGGCCATTCTACAAGCGCTCACAAAGTAGAAAATAGTTACAGAATCACAAAAAGGAGTACTGATTAAGTGGCATTGACCGGTAAGCGAAAAGCTGCGATGCTCTTAATGAGTCTTGATGCCGCCACCGCCGCCGAGCTGCTCAAAGGTATTGACGAAAAGGCGCTTCAGGAAATTGCCGTAGAGCTTGCGCTGTTGGATTCGTCGCGCCAGCGCGATAATACCGAGCAGGTGGAGATTACGCAGGAATTTTGTGATTCACTTCGAAAAAGTGAAACACCTGGATTTAGCGTAAAAAGCTTCCTCAATGAGATGCTTGTAAGTATACTTGGCAAGAGCAAGGCTGAGGAAATTCAATCTCATGTTAGAAAATTGACCGAGCAGGGGGACCCTTTTATCCCGGTTCGGGCGGCCACCACGGACGAACTGGTTCTCGCGCTGGAGGGTGCCCACCCGCAGACAATTGCGGTCGTACTGTCTGAGTTGGGCCCCAAGAGAAGTCAGGATGTGCTGGCGCTTCTGGATGAGCAAGCGTGCACAAAGGCGGTGTGCAGGATGACAAATGCCGAGCCGGTCGGGGCAGGAGTAAAGCAGCGTATAGCAGCAATGGTGAGCGAAAGGTTGAAAAGCCTCAAAGGAGAGAAGCTCGCGGAAAAACCAGAGCAAACTCTACGAAAGCTGGCCATTACGCTGAGCGGTCTGGACAAAGACCTGCGGGACCGGCTGCTTGGTGAGATCGCCAAACATGATAAGGATACATCCACCATGGTGAGGAACTTGATGATAACGTGGGAAGATATCCCGTCGATAGCCGACAGGTCGCTGCAGGATGTCCTGCGGGGAATTGACGCAAAGAAGTTGGCTGTGGCACTTTACGGGGCAAGCGAAGAGATTGTCCAAAAGATACGCTCGAACATATCTGAGCGGGCTGCCGCTACCGTGGACGAGGAGATGTCACTAATGCAGGAACCTCTGGAAAATGAGATTCTTGATGCTAGGGAAGAAGTTGTCAATCCTCTGCGAGAGGCTAACGAAGCAGGTACACTCAGACGAGTGGAGAGATAGTAAGATGTCCCGAACGGTTACGGTTAATCTTGTCAAACCGATTGTGTCGGCGACAATCTCGGACGGTTGCGGCGGGATCACCGAATTGTCCGGTTACGGTCAGGTAGGCTCCGCGGCGACTGCCGGACTGCCGGACTCCGAACACCTGACTGTAAAGCGTTCACAGCTCTGCAGGACACTGGAAACTCTGGTTACCAAGCTCAACCAGTTTTACGAGACTGTGTTTGCGCAGCATAAAGACCAAATCGCCAAACTTTCGGTGGAAATCGCCAGAAAGATATTGGTACAAAAAGTTCAAGAAGGGGATTACGAGATAGAATCCATCGTCAAAGAATCGCTTAAAAATGCTCCCACCCGTCAGGATGTTGTTGTGCACTTGAATCCGGAAGACCTGCGCCGGATTCAGAAGTTACAACAAGACAATGCTAACGGCGCCTTGGCCGGTTTGAAGTTTGTTGCGGACACTAATATCGGGCAAGCAGAGTGCCTGCTTGAGACTCCGAAGGGAATAATCGAGTCGATGATTAACGAACACTTGGAGCAAATTGCGAAAGCCCTTGAAAAGGCCGAATAATCTATGTCTTTGAGTGAAATTAAAAATTTTTCGCTTGATTTTGAGCGATTAAAGTCGGCTCTGCGTGGTGTGAATTTGTTACACTGCAAGGGCTCCGTCGTGCGAGTGGCGGGCTTGACGGTTGAGTCCAGCGGGCCGATATTGAGCCTGGGAGAACTCTGTGGTATCCATCTCCGCGACGGCCGGCGCGTGATGGCCGAAGTCGTCGGTTTTCGGGAAGACAGGCTTATCCTTCTGCCGCTACAGCATATAGAAGGTATATCGCCGGGCGATACGGTAACTTCCCGGACTACTCCGCGCTATATTACGCTCAGCGAAAGTGCCTTGGGTAGAGTAGTAAACGGTTTGGGAGAGCCGATCGACGGTAAAGGACATTTGGCAGGCAAGGATAGAAAGCCGTTGGATGCGAGCAGTCCCCCGCCTTTGAGCCGGGAAAAAATTACCGAGCCTTTGCCCCTCGGAATCAGGTCAATGGATGGGTTGTTAACCTGTGGGAAAGGACAGCGAATAGGTATCTTCTCGGGCAGCGGCGTGGGCAAGAGTTTGCTTCTTGGCGAAATTGCCAATTCAAGTGAAGCAGCAGTCAATGTTGTGGCTTTGATAGGCGAGCGCGGCCGTGAGGTTCGTGAGTTCCTCGAAGAGAACCTCGGCGCAGAAGGGCTGGCTCGTAGTGTGGTTGTAGTTGCTTCATCGGATTCGCCGCCGATTCAGCGAGTGAAGGCCGCCTTTGTCGCCGTGACAATTGCCGAATATTTCAGGGACAGGGGCAAGGATGTTTTGTTTATGATGGACTCGCTTACGCGATTCGCCCAGGCCCAGCGCGAAATAGGTATCGCCGCGGGAGAGCCGCCGGCGACCAAGGGTTATTGCCCGAGCGTATTTTCATTGATGCCGAGACTTATCGAACGTCTGGGCTGCGCAGAGAACGGTAGTATCACAGGCATTCTCACAGTGCTGGTCGAGAGCGATGATTTGACCGACCCTGTGGCTGACAGCGCACGAAGTCTGCTGGATGGTCATATAGTACTCTCAAGAAAATTGGCTGACCGGGGACATTACCCAGCCGTCGATATTCTGGCAAGCGTAAGCCGGTTGATGCCCGCCGTCACCAGCGACGAGCATAAATCCGCCGCACAGAAGCTCAAGGAAATTTACGCAACCTACATCGATGCCGAGGATTTAATAAATATCGGCGCATTTTCACCCGGTAGCAATCGACGCATCGATGGGGCCATTGCCTTGATTGACCGGATAAATAGCTTTCTCATACAGCCTATTCGAGACAGGACTAATTTCGCAGAAACCGTTAGGCGATTAAGCGCTATTACCCGCTCGTGGGACGAGTTGCTCACTACCGAACCCGGGCAACCCGCGCCAGCGGCATCTCTTAAGCGGTGAATGTTGGAAAATAAATGAAACGATTTGTATGGCGTTTGCAGCGCGTTCTTGACATTAAGGCAAAGGAAGAACAGACAAAAAAAACAGAACTGCTCAAAATAACCGAAAAGCTGGCCCAGGCACGCGGCCAACTGCTTATGCAGAAGAGGGTATTGGAAAATATAATCTCGGATATAACCGGCAAAAACCCTCAGAAGCGGTTGCCCGAGCAGGAGTTCTTTTTGAAATGTTCGGTTACAAATGACCAGCTCATAAAAACTCTCACAAACAACGTCACCGAACTGGAATCGCACCAGATGAAGAAAATCCTTGAGCTCTTGAGCGTCAAAAGATTCAAAGAAGGCTTGGAGAAATTGCGAGCTGAAGCAGAAAGACGATTTACAAGCCATCAGGAAAAACTTGAGCAGAAAGACTTGGACGAGACGGCTACTGTTGGTTTTGCCCGAAAGATAATACAAACGGCCAGGATCGGCAGTGGTAAACATCGAGTGTAGCCGTTGAAATAGAATCTTAGTAACAGAGCGATATTGTTAGGAGATAGAGCAGTGACTAAAAAGAGAATAATAATAACGGCGGCTGTGGGACTGATGAGCTTCGCGGCAGCTTTTCTCTTCGCGTGGCTTACTGAACCGCCTCCGGAAGACCAGAGTGGCCGGCCGGATGAGCCTGTGCTTGCGGACTATGAGACCGAGCTGGCCATGCCGCAACCAAAAGCAGGTGCTATAAGCCCCGTTGGCCTCGCCGACAGCAAGACCAGAGGGACTATGACGGAGAAACAGCTCAAAGGCCTGATTTACGAGGTTCGGGAAAAGA
The DNA here is from genome assembly GCA_020350405.1 of Planctomycetota bacterium. GTDB lineage: Bacteria > Planctomycetota > Phycisphaerae > Sedimentisphaerales > Anaerobacaceae. Next base: position 1,609,464 of record CP070715.1, on the reverse strand, counting down.
TACTTGAGTATGACGATAAGCTGCAAGGTCTCCAGGTTCGTGAGCAGAGGCTGCAACGTGCCCAGGAAATTTTGAAGAAGGATATCGATGAGCTAAATAATCTGCGGGTCGAACTTGCCTCAGTCGTTGCCGGTCTGAAAGAGCAGCAGGAGATACTGCGGAAAAGCAGAATCGAGGTCGCCGAGGCCGAGAAGAACAACCTGATATCGATGGCCGCCGCTTACGATAAAATGGACCCGGCCAGCGCCGGAAAAATACTCACCAATATGAGCCGAACGCAGGACGGCCGCCTCGGCGGCACTAACCTCGATGACGCCGTTAAAATTCTGCACTATATGTCAGAAAGGACAAAAGCCAAATTGCTCGCCGAGTTGGTCGGTTCCGAGCCCAAACTCGCCGCCGTTTTCTGTCAAAGATTAAAACAAATAGTCGAAGAAAAGTAGCTTCATGGATGTCGCAACAATAATTGGGATCCTTCTCGGTTTTTGCGTCATAACAACCGCCATCGTTGTCGGGGGCGGCTGGCAGATATTTATCCATCTGCCCTCAATGGCCATTACCATAGGCGGGATGCTCTGCGCTACGCTGATACATTTTTCACTGCCCCAGCTTTTAGGAATATTCTCGGTTGTCAGGAAAACGATTGTCACCAAGATACCGTTGCAGTCTGAGCTGATTCAAAAAATGGTTAACTTCGCCGCTGTCAACAGGCGGGATGGGGCGCTGGCTCTGGAGCAGGAAATCCCCGCCATCAGGGATTTGTTTTTCGTCAAGGGCCTCCAAATGCTCGTGGACGGACAGGATTCCGAAATGATTCGTGACCTTTTGTCTCTCGAGATCCAGTATCTTCAGGAGCGGCACTCAACCGGCAAGAAAATCCTCGAGTTCATGGGCGCAGCCTGCCCTGCTTTTGGAATGATTGGAACACTTATTGGACTGGTCCAGATGCTCAGAAACCTTGAGTCGCCTGACTCCATCGGCGCGGGAATGGCAGTGGCCTTGCTTACCACTTTTTATGGTGCACTGGCCGCTAATCTTATCTTTATCCCGCTGGCGGGAAAACTCGGCATCTATTCCAAAGCAGAGACAACCTCAAAGGAAATGATTGTAGAAGGCGTCTGTGCTATTGCCCAAGGTGATAACCCCACCACTGTGCGGGAAAAAATGCAGGCGTTTATTTCCCAGGGCAGGCGCGAAGAAGTAAAGGCTACCATATAATGTTGCGTAAAAGAAAAAAGGCACAACCGGACGAGGCCCCCGGTGCGCCGGAGTGGATGGTAACTTTCAGCGACTGTATGACGCTGCTTCTGACCTTTTTCGTCTTGCTTCTGAGTTTCTCGTCTTTCGATGAACATATCTTCACGAAATTGAGGATAATTTTCTGTAAGGCCCTGCCCGGCGTCAGCCCGCCGACCGAGAAAAATAGAGATGCCCTGCTGGCGCCTCCCGACCAAATTGTCCCTACGGCAGACCTTGATGCCGGCAGCGAGAAGCCTGCTCTGGCGACGGGATGGGAGGAAAACTTAAAGCAGGAGACAGAACCTTTGGATTTTCACAGCCGCAGAGTATTCGTAATCCCCTCCAAAAAGGTCTTCTGGGGCAAAGGAACCGCCGTTTCATTTGCCGGACGCAGGACTCTAAATAATATGGCGTTGTTCTTAAAAGAAGCGCCCAGTCGGGTAGTTATCAGCGAAAATGGACCGCCGGGCCAAGAGGATAGCGACAGCTTCGGTCTGCCGCGGGCATGGGCGGTGTTGGACTACCTTGCAACAAAACACGGCCTTGACAAAAAGCAGTTCAGCATCTCGGCCGCAAGCACTCTCGCTCAGGAAGACCTTGACAGTAGCAGGACCAGACCACAGCGCAAACTCGAAATCGTGTTACTGGAACGGAGTATTTACAATTGAGCTATAAGCGCCAGGCAATTTTTGGGGGGACTCCTAAAGTCCCCGCCTATATAGTCACTTTTTCAGACATGGTGACCTTGTTGCTGACATTCTTTGTGATGCTGCTCAGCCTGGCAGAGGTTCCCGACGAGGGTCTCTTTTATGCCGGCCGTGAATCCTTTTTGGCTTCGATTAGACGCCTCGGCCTCGGAATCTTTGCCGGCAGAAAGCCTGGCCTCGACTTCGGACACATCAAAATTAAATATTTCATTGGCACCCCGGACAGGCAGTTCGATGGCAGGACCATAGATGCCAGGACTGAGGAGCTGCGCCGCATTTTTAACCAGGTCGACCGCTCGATGACGGCTATGCCTTCGCACATCGTCGCAAAGAAAACCAGCTTTGCCGTCACCAACATTCGCTTTCCGCCTGGCCAGGCAGCCCTAAATGAACCCGCAAAGACCTTCCTGACCGAATTTGCTTTTGATTTACAACAGCGTCCCGACGCCAGCCGCGTCAAACTGTACGTGCTTGGTTTGGCCGCTGATGCGGCAACTGAAGAACAGCAGTGGATACTCTCGGCCAGACGGGCTCAGGCGGTTGCGGATTTTTTGCAGGATATGTTCTCCTATGAGCAGAGTTCCCAAACCCGGTCCGATTCATTCGAAGTACCACTGGAATTGCCTGTTTACTCGTGGGGGGCCGGGCCGGGGGGCCATTGGGTGGACCAGGATAGCCCGATTTACAAGCAATCACAGATTTTAATCGCGGTCCTGAGTGCGGAAGATTAGATTTTGGGCCCCTGTGCATATTCTTTGGCATTTCAGCGTAATTTTTTGGTGTTTTAAAGAAGCTTTGACCCAGACTTGTCAAGTTTTTCGACAATTTGTCGGATTCTTTAGCTATCTTTAGCACAAAAAATCGCCTCTAACAGCGTCTTGATTCCCATTTTTAGCCTCCGGCACGCTATTTGCTCACCATATAACCACAACGAACCACAAAAACTATATTTGGTGCATCTTCCAGCGTGGCACGATATAAGAAAAAAATCGTAGCTTTTTTGGCGGCAGTTGCGTTGTGTGGCGGTGTTCTGGTGGTATGCCACGCTCAGTCAGCGCCGGCTGAGGCGGCAAAACCATCGTTTGAAAATCCCAATCCCATTTTTGCAAAAGACCCTAATCTTATAACGAAAGGGCCTGACAGTCTTGATACCCGGGAGCTGTTCTTCAAATTGATGGTGTCGGTTTTGCTCGTAATTGCTCTCGGCGTAGCAGCGATTTATGCTTCAAAGAGGCTCCTGCCGAAGATTACCAACCTGCCGGGGAGGAAGATACACGTTATCGAAACGGTCCACCTCGGCCCGCGCAAGTCGGTGCACCTAGTGAAAATAGGTAATCAGCGAATCCTCATAGGCAGCACAAACGAGAGCATCACAAAGTTAGCTGATATAAATGATGCCTTCTCTGAAATAGATTTACCATCGCAGCAGATAGACAATCTGCGGATATAAATGACAGGTAAGCTTGTTAAACTGTTCTTTCTAGTGCTTGTTGTTTTTGCAACGGGTCGGCCGTCTGTTGGTCAGACTGCCGATGCGTTCACACAAGTTCAGCTGCCGATACAGGGTGACGATACATCTTTAGCGCACCCAGCAAATACCGTTCCGAGTATTGGCGATTTGATGACACTTGTAGACAAGGCGACCGCTGCAGAGACCGAAGCCAAAGACTGGTCGACGCCTGTCAAACTTGTAATCATCTTTAGCGGCTTGGCAATCCTGCCAAGTCTTTTGGTGATGATGACGTCTTTTACGCGGATAGTTATCGTTTTGGCTTTTGTCCGTCGGGCTCTGACCACGCAGACTATACCACCAACCATTGCAATTATGGGTTTGGCGCTTTTTCTGACACTGTATACGATGGCTCCTACATTTTCGAAGGTCAACGCGAGCTGCATCCAGCCTTATCTCGCTGACGAGATTGGTTTCCAAGAGGCGGGGACCAAGGCCGGCGATTGTCTGAAGGGGTTCATGCTCCGGCAGTGCAGAGAAGGGGATTTAACCCTTTTCGTACAAATGGCCAGAATAAAGCCCCCTGCGGGTCCGATGAATATCGGGCTGCATATCGTAATTCCGGCGTTTATCATCAGTGAATTTCGGACGGCGTTCGAGATTGGCTGTCTCTTATTCATTCCTTTCCTTTTGGTGGATATGGTTATTGCAAGTGTATTGCTCAGCGCCGGCATGATGATGCTGCCTCCCGTTATGATTTCCCTGCCTTTCAAGCTGATATTATTCATTCTTGTTGATGGATGGGGCTTGTTGGCCAGGAGTCTCAGCCTCGGCTTCAGGTAGTTGTTTAGCTTTTGCAAGGATTTATTGTATGGACAGTACTTTCGCTCTTTATCTTGGCCGTCATACACTTGAGACGGCTTTGCTCCTGGCGGCACCGATTCTACTGACCTGTATGGCGGTTGGCGTAACGGTTACGCTGTTTCAGGCGGTCACTTCCATACGCGATATGAGCCTCACAATAGTTCCCAAGCTGCTGGCTGTGGGTGCCGTAATACTAATCACGGGCGGCTGGAGCTTGAGCGTTATACTTAGATTTGCCGGCGAGATTTTTGGCCATATCCAGAATATTGGGCACTGACTTTATGGAGGGGCTCCCATATTGCGACCTCCCGCAAATGGGGCCCGGAGTCGATGATAGAAAAGTTGCTCGGCTTTGTGATGGTCCTGACAAGAATTTCGGCGTTCTTTATTGTGCTTCCCGTTTTTGGCTGGACGAGCATACCGGTGAGAATCAAGGTTGCGGTAGCTGTGCTGATGTCCGTTTTCTTCCTGATGATAACGCCCATGCCTATAGACTCTGAGCGAGTCTCGGCATTGGAGGTGATACTGTTAATAGCCAACGAAGCTACCTACGGACTGGCTCTCGGGTTGGTCGCCACCATTATATTCTCTACGGTCAAATTCAGCGGGCGGATTGTAGAGCGGCAAATGGGTTTGGCTATGGCTAATATCCTAGACCCGTTGACCGGTGAGAGAGCTCAACCGCTCGGTATGCTTGTGGAGATGATATTTACGGTTTTGTTTCTCAGCGCCAACGGCCACCATTTGTTTCTTTTGACTATCTCGCGAAGCTACGAGACATTCCCGCCGGGCAGTATCCCAACGATACAACTTTTGGCGGGTGGAGCAATCCAAGCCGGTGCAACAATGTTCACGGCAGGTTTAAGATTG
>CP070715.1:1592827-1604234 GCA_020350405.1 Planctomycetota bacterium | reverse complement strand
GACACACAAATCGGCATGTCGGAAACCGCCTCGCATGGTATCTTTGTCCATTTGTACATTAACGGTAAGTACTGGGGCCTCTACAATCCCTGTGAAAGGCCGGATGAGTTCTTCACGTCCGCCTATTTCGGCTCGGAGCCGGAGGATTGGCTTGCTTCGAATCACGGACTCGAACGAGATGAGGGCCACCTCAGCGGAGACAGCACCCGATATGACCGAATGATGGAACTGGCCGACGAAAAAGACCTCGAAGACCCGGCCAAATACGATGAATTTAAACTGCTGCTTGACGTACCCAAGTACCTAGATTACGTCATCTTGTACTGGTACGCCGGAATAGGAGACGGTATCGATAACAACTGGTACGGCGGTAACTGCAACAACCCGCCAGGACCATATATGTTCTTCATGTGGGACTCGGAGCTTATATTCATCAATTACGTCTCGGATTCGCCCGGAAACGAAGTCGCTTGGGTCAACCCCCTCTTCCTGGACCCGACCCCTGATGCCAAGTTTGATGACACAACGATTATCAGATTATGGAAGTCCGCAAGGGAAAACGATGATTTCATGATGACCTTCGCCGACCGGGTCTATGCACATTGCTTCCATGACGGCGTACTGACCGAGGATAACTCACGGCAGCGCTGGCAGGTCATTACCGATTACATCGAGGACGCTGTAGTCTGCGAGTCGGCAAGGTGGGGAGATGAAGTCACTAACCCGGCAAGGACCCTTGAAAACGATTGGCGCCCAGCTGTGCAGGCAGTAGATACTCGAATGCAAGGAAATGTAGCACAATTTATCACGGCCTTGCGTGCGGAAAGCCTCTATCCGTCAATCGACCCTCCAATCTTCCGAGTAAACGACGTAAATCAACACGGCGGCTACATTTCGACCTCAGACAACGTAAGCATGATTAATCCCAACGGCAGTGGTAAGATTTACTACACACTCCATGGCGCGGACCCTCGTCCAGCCCATACCTTCCTCGTAGCCGAAAATGCCTCCAAAAAAGTGCTCGTCCCGGCCGGTGACATTGGAACCTCCTGGAGGACAGACCCGAATTTCGACGACTCCATCTGGACCCACGGCACACCCTTAACCCCCGGCAAGACCGGCGGCGTGGGCTTTGAGACACCACTATCGGACTACGAACAGTACATCAGCTACAACGTCCAAGCAGAGATGTACGGCCAGAATTATACATGTTACATCCGTGTCCCATTCACCGCCGAGCCGGCAAACTTCGATATCCTGACGTTAAGAATGCGTTACGACGACGGCTTCGTTGCCTATATTAATGGCGTCGAGGTTTGGCGGGAAAACGCGCCTGCTTCGCCGCAGTGGAACTCGAGCGCCACAGCCGCTCATAGTGACGCGGAAGCGGTTGTCTTCCAGGAATTCAATATCTCCGACCACATCGCCGACTTAGTTTCCGGCAACAACATATTAGCAATTCACGGTTTGAACAATCCTACCGGCAACAATAACAAGGACTTCCTTGTTTCTGTTGAGCTTATCGTAGATGCCAATATCGCCCCGACCGCGACAGAATATACAGCGGCGTTCACACTGAACAGGAGCACATGCGTCAAGGCACGCGTACTGGACGTAAATGAATGGAGCCCATTGAACGAGGCCGCCTTTGCCATCGGCCCTGTGGCCGAGAACCTGCGCATCACGGAAATAATGTACCACCCAAAGGATACGGGCAATCCCAACGACCCAAATACCGAATTCATCGAGCTGAAAAACATAGGCCCGAACACGCTGAATTTAAGTCTGGCAAGCTTTACGGAGGGAATTCATTTTACCTTCCCCGATATGGAACTCCCCGCTGACGATTATGTCCTTGTTGTAAAAGACCAAAACGCATTCGTGGCCAAATACGGCCCAGACCCCAATCTCATTATAGCCGGCCAGTACACCGGCCGCCTCGACAATGCCGGTGAGCGAATCAGACTCCAGGATGCCGCAGGAACCAAAATTCTTGACTTTAAGTACAGCGATGGCTGGCGCCCCATAACGGACGGCCTTGGCTTTTCCTTGACTATAATTGACCCAAACAACAGCGACCCGAACAGTTGGGGCGAAAAGCAGAGTTGGCGTCCCAGCGCCTATGATGGTGGCTCACCCGGCTGGGACGACACCGGTGCTGTGCCCAACCCGGGCGCTGTAGTGATTAACGAACTTATGTCCCATTCACATGGCATCGCGCCCGATTGGATAGAATTGTATAACAGCACCAATGAAACCATAAACATCGGCGGCTGGTTCCTCAGCGACAGCGACACCAACGTAATGAAGTACGAGATTGCCGAGGACACAACAATCGACGCCAACGGCTACATCGTTTTCTATGAAGACACTAATTTTGGCCAGACCAGCACTGACCCGGGTTGTCTGATACCTTTCGCCTTAAGTGAAACCGGCGAAGAAGTATGCCTGTCCTCCGCACAAGGTGGTGTATTGACCGGATACCAGGAAGTGGAAGATTTCGGCGCCTCCGAAACTGGTGTCTCCTTCGGCCGCTACTACAAGAGCAGTACCGGTAACTTCAACTTTGTCGCTATGGAATCCAACACGCCCGGCTGGGTCAATTCCTACCCAAAGGTCGGCCCGGTCGTCTTCAGCGAGATTATGTACAATCCCCAGTCGGGTAATCAGAACGAGGAGTATCTGGAACTGTACAACATCACCAGCACCGATGTGAATTTGTTTGATGAATACGGCAATCCGTGGAAGTTCACGGACGGCATTAGTTTTACCTTTCCCGTGGACGCAAACATACCCGCCTATGGGTTGCTGATGGTCGTCAAAGACCCAACGACCTTCACATCGACGTACGGCAGCATGCCTGCCGGTGTCCAGGTGCTTGGTCCATACGACGGCCAATTAAGCAACGGCGGTGAGAAAGTCGAGATTGGCAAATTTGGCGATCTTGACGAGTACGGCATACCTCGTTATATCCGCGTCGAAAGGGTCAATTACAGCGACGGCGCACATCCTGAAAACTGCCCCGGCGGCGTGGACCTCTGGCCAACCGAGCCGGACGGAAACGGCCTCTCACTGACCCGAACCGACCCGAACCTCTACGGAAACGACCCTAACAACTGGCACGCAGCCTCCACCACCCCGGGTGAGTGAACTTCCGATAAATAACGTCATTATTTCGGCGTTTGCGCCATCTGAGATGTCACCAAACAGCAGCAAATGCTGGCCGTCAATTCTACAGGCAAAACTGTTGACTTGAATGTCCCGTTATGCTACAATGCATAAAACCTGTAAAAGAGTAAGCTTACGGGCCAAAGCCTTCAAAGATAAAATCGTGACGGCAACCTAAAACCTCAGTGAGGAAGGAGATGGACAAAGTGTTCAAATCTTCAACCACCCTCTTACTGCTGGTATTAATAGTATCTGTAGCCGGTCCGCCTGCAGTCCGGGCATGTATTCCAGGCGACTTGGATGAGAACTGCTTGGTCGACCTGAAAGACCTTATGGTCTTTACCCAGCAGTGGTTGGACACGGGGGGCTGTTCAGATCCCAACTGCGCCGACCTAGATGATGACAGCAATGTCGATATCGCCGATTTCGCCATTCTTGCGGACAACTACCGCAAACGAATCAACCCGGTGGTCATAAACGAGATTCACACGGACCCAGACCTCAAAACCGAACAGGTCGAATTCGTCGAGCTTTACAACATCAGTAACGAGACTGTCGATCTGTCCGGCTGGTATTTCTCACGTGGCTTTGATTTCACCTTTCCGCCGAGCACCTCGATTCCCCCGCACGGTTATATAGTCATTGTTGAGAATACAAACGTCTTTGACCAGAACTCGCCGAACGATACAGACTTTCAGGCAAAGTTCGGCTTTGAACCGAACGGCATTTTTATCGGCAAGCTCAGTAACGATGGAGAGAATATCGAATTGCGCAACGCCGAAGGTGAGGAAATGGACCAGGTCGATTACCAGCTTGGATTCCCTTGGCCGACCGTGGGTGACCCCGTACCCTTTGCCTATGAACCCGATGGCAATGGACATTCAATGCAACTGGCAAACCCCTGCCTTGATAATGATTTGGGCGGAAGCTGGCGCTCCGGCTCTCCCACCCCGGGTGCCAAAAACACACCGGTCTATTCCGAAAATATTCCCCCGCAGATTCGCCAAGTAAACCACGACCCGGAAGAACCTACCTCAAGCGACACGGTAACCATCACCTGCAAGGCTACCGACCCGGACGGCGTTGCCTCTGTTACACTGCGCTACCAACTGTTAAACCCGGGCAGCTATATCCCGATTACACTACCGAACTACAGCGCGGTTGAAAGTCCAATAGTAAACACGGCCTATGAAAACCCGGCCAACTGGAGTTCGGCTATAACGATGTATGATAACGGCGCGGGGGCCGACCAGACCGCAGGTGATGATATTTACACCGCGCAAATATCAGCGTCTACAAACCGCAGCCTGGTGCGCTACCGTATCACAGTCGAAGATAACGATGCCTGCAGCGTCACCGTACCGTATTCCGACGACCCGGTGCCGAATTTTGCCTATTTTATTTACGATGGCGTGCCGTCCTGGAGCGGCGCGAGAAATCCGTCGGGCTCGCCGCCGGATAATGTGGTCGTTACTTACGGCACGGACGTTTTGACCTCGCTTCCGGTTTATCACTTCATCAGCAGAAATTCAGACGTAGAGGATTGTACATGGAACTACACGTACGGCTTGAGCAGTTCACACCGGAAAGATTTCAAATGGGCCGGTACGCTGGTCTACGACGGACAAGTGTACGACCACATAACATACCGCGCTCGCGGCGGCACACACCGCTATGACAGCGGCAAGAACATGTGGAAGTTCGACTTCAAGCGAGGCCATTACCTCCGAGCACGCGACGACTACGGCAGATGGCACGATGTAAAATGGGACAAGCTCAATTTATCCTCAACCATTCAGAACCCAGGGTTCGAGATACACGGCAAGCAGGGAATGTTTGAAGGTATCGGATACAAGCTTTTCAACCTTGTCGGCGTGCCGGGTCCAAAGACACATTGGATACATTTGCGCATCATAGACGGCGCGACTGAGTCCGGGCCAACACAGTATGATGGGGACTTCTGGGGGCTTTACCTTGTAGTAGAGCAGATGGATGGGCGGTTCCTCGATGAGCACGAGCTTTTGGACGGCAACCTCTACAAGATGGACACCAACGCCGATAACGGATATTCTGACCGAAATAACCTTGGACCAATGGGGCCTGACGACTATTCTGACGTCTCGACCTTCGTAAATACTTACAAGACCTCCCCGGCTACGAGCTGGTGGACGGCAAATGTAGATGTCAATTCGTACTTCAGCTACCGGACGGTGGTTGAGGCTCTGCATCACTACGACATTGGGTCAGGCAAGAACTACTTTTACTATGCCGACCCGGTAACAGATGTCTGGGAGATGCTTCCCTGGGACCTCGATTTGACCTTCGACGATGACACATGGGATTGTTTCAACAACGGTGAAAGTCCGTTTAAGAAATACGGCCTGTGGGCTGACACCAACCTGGAGATTGAGCGTAACAACCGTATCCGTGAGATTCTGGACCTACTGTTTAACTACGAGCAGGAAAACCAGTTGATCGACGAATACGCCGTCATCATAGACGAACCCAATGACGGAGGGCTTTCTTTCGTGTACGCCGATGTAGCGCTGTGGGACTACCACCCACAGAACAATTATCAGGGAGATTTCTTCCAGACAGTAAAGTACACCGGCGATTTTAACGGTGTGATTGATAGAATGAAAAACTTCATACGTCACCGAGTTGTTGAAGGCGACCCGAACGAGGGCACGAAAGAGCCGGGACTTAGCGAGATTTGCGATGACCCAGCTATTCCGAATACGCCCACGATTACTTTCGTCGGTAACCCCAACTACCCCACAAACAACCTCAGGTTCCAAACCAGCGCATTTAGCGGAAGCGGCTCGTTCGCAGCAGTAAAATGGCGAATTGGCCAGGTTGAGGAAGGCTCACAAATACCCGGCGGGGTGGAGCTCGACTTGGTATCCGAAGGCAGTAGCTGGAAATATTACAAGGGCGAGACCAGCGCTCCGCCCAAGCAGGCGGGCAACACATACTGGCAGGAGTTCAGCTATAATGACACATCGTGGTCGTCAGGTCCGGCACCGCTCGGCTGGGGAGAGGACCCGTGCTTCCTGGGGACTGAACTTACGGGCATGCAGTATGCTCATTCATCGTTTTATCTGCGTAAGAAATTCACCGTCGATGACCTTGCGGCGATGGACAGCGTGCGACTGAAAGCTATGTACGACGACGGCTTTAATGTCTGGATTAACGATAACTGGCTGGTGAGCAAGAACATGTCCGGTGAAAGCGTACCTTATAACGGATACGCGACCGCGGCCAACCCGGATGAGAAAGACTGGTTTGCGTTTAGCCTGCCTGACCCGTCCGGCTACCTGGTTGAGGGCGTGAACGCCAATGTCCTAGCCATCCAGGTGCAAAACATGGAGTACGAAGAAACCGGCGGCGACCCGGTGGTCAATGGAAGCTTCGAATTCGACAGCTATGGCAACAACATTACGTGCCATCATGGCAGTGACATGTTAGGCTGGTCAGTTACTGGTTCCTTCGTCGGCGTCGATGCCGAATGCGGCAAGCCGGGGGTATGTAGCGGCGATTGCCGTGCCCCGGTTGCACCCGACGGCAACTGTTATGCTTTCATGCAGAGCAACGATACATATCTTTATCAGACCACAGCGCACAGTATCGTCGAGGGCAAGGACTACACCCTCTATTTTGACGCTTCACTTCCATGGAACGCTAGCACGGATATTGTGGCGTCGCTATACTATGTAGACGACGGCAATCAGTTTGAGATAGACAGCAATACGATATCTCTGCCTTCTTACGGCGGCTGGTCGTACGACGAGTCGGTGCCGTTTACTGCAGGGGCAGGGCAGGCGTATCTTGGAAAGAAGTTAGGTGTGAAATTTTATGCTCCGAACCTTGGTGACAGTAACAAGTGGATTTTAATGGATGATGTTCGACTCCAGGCAAGCCCGCCGTTTGTACCCGTCCTGGACCCGGATTGCTTCATAGACATCAGGCTGGTTGCCGACACGCTCGACCCGTGCACGACGCCTCCGAATTATCTGACCCGGCCCGGAAAATACGAAATCGAAGCGCTTTGGGAGAGCGGAGAGATCAATCCGTTCCAGAGCGATATAAATATCCCCGCCAGTGTGGTCAGGCCCAACCGCACCTATAGGGTCCGCTGTCGTCACAAAGACACCACGAGCCGCTGGAGCCACTGGTCCGACCCCAACCAGTTTCTGACGGGCGACTCGCTCTCGGCGGGCATAGTCGCAGATTTGAGAATCACAGAACTGATGTACAACCCGGCCGATGGCAACGGTTACAATAACGATGACTTCGAGTTCATCGAACTAAAGAACACTGGTGTAACGACCCTCGATTTGACATACGTCTCCTTCATAGATGGCGTCACCTTCGATTTCAATGACAGCAACGTTAGCAGTCTTGCCCCCGGAGCCTTTGCACTGGTGGTCAGTGACCAGAACGCTTTCAAATCGCGGTATGGTGCCAGCTTCAATATTGCCGGCGAGTATATCGGTAACCTGGCTAATGGCGGTGAGACTGTCGAGCTGGTGGATTTCTGGAACGGAACCATTGCCGAGTTTGGGTATAATGACGGCCGAGGCTGGCCTCTTGCGGCTGACGGTGCCGGCCATTCGCTGGTGCCTTTGAATTCGGCAATACCCGGCGAGCCCTTTAACTCGCTGGAGTACGGGGGCAACTGGCGAATGAGCACGTATATGCACGGCTCGCCGGGGGCAGATGACCCGACCGTAGCAACTACCGTTGTCCTAAATGAGATAATGGCACATACCGATTACAATTCGCCGCCCTATGATTCAAACGACTGGATAGAGCTTTACAACACGACCGGCTCAACCGTCAATCTAACCAGCGACTGGTATCTCAGTGATGAAGGCAATACGATTGCGAATCTGAAGAAATGGGCCATACCCAGCACTTCAATCGGCGCCAATGGTAAGGTTACCTTTGACGAGGTCAACGATTTCCACAATCCATATCCGGCAGGTTTTGGCATCGACAAGTCAGGCGAACAGATATACCTGTCCTACCTGCCCGGCAACTCCAATGACCGTATAGTTGACTCTATCAGGTTCAAAGGCCAGGAGAACAACGTCTCTCTCGGCCGCTACCCGAACGGCGACCAATTCTGGTTCCATATGCCCACCTCTCGAGGTTCAGACAATAGCATGCCGAACCAGTGCGCGGTGGTTATCAATGAGATAATGTATCATCCGGTAGACCCGAATGATGAGTACATCGAACTCTACAATCCTACGGGAGCAACCGTCAATTTGTGGAATACCGAAGATACCTGGCGCGTTCGCGGAATTGGAAATAACGATTATTACTTCCCGCCGAGCACTTCAATCTCATCCGGCGGCAGCATTATACTCGTGGGCTTCGACCCGACCGTAACATTTGACAGGCAGGCATTTGAAAATGCTTATGACACCGGCACATTGGTACCTAACGCGGACATCTTTGGGCCGTGGGATGGCAACTTAAGCAACGCCAGCGAACGATTCGCTCTGGAAAAACCACAGGCGGCGGACCCGCCGGACGTAGAAATTTCCTGGGTGATTGTGGACGAAGTTATGTACGGTGACTATTCGCCCTGGCCCGAAACCCCGGACGGTGAAGGTGATGCCCTGCATAGAATTTCTGATGCAGCGGATGAATCGGGTAATGACCCGGCCAACTGGCAGGAGGGTTCGCCTTCGCCCGGCAGTTAATTAAGCCATAAAAAAAACGCGGCGGCCACTCTCTGACCGCCACGCTTCAAAATCCCTATAGACTAACTCTACACCTCGTCCGAGCTTACAAGAGACAGTAATCACTCCTGTCCGACTTTTCTGCTCTTGATGGTCTCAACATAATTCCCTAAAAGCGAGGCATCATCTTTCCGCCCGTGGTGCAGCATGTACCGAATCCCCTCTTGCAGCAGACTAACGGCCTCGTCAAAACGCTGCTGGACCTCGAGGTTTCTGGCCATCTCTAAATGGTGTGACAGGTCGGCAGGATCCAATTCCAGCGCCTTTGAAAGATATTCTTCAGCATCCGCCAGTTGGCCCATTGAGGCATAGGACTTGCCTATCTTAAGGTACAGTTCGGCATTTTTGGGCTCAGCAACCAATTGCTCCCTGAAGTCCCCAATCGCTTTATTAAACTCCTCACCGGCCTCTTCCGGCTTGCCCATCCTGCTGTAGACCACTGCAAGGTTATAGTGAATGTTACCTGTGTAAACCTCTATACCCTCCAGTTTAATGGCCTTAAGTGACTCACTTAGCGCATCGGCCGCCTCAGACCACTTACCAAGTTTAATTAGCGCAACCGCCATATCGTTATACGCCTTTATCGCCATCGAAGGGGCCCGCCGGATTATCCGCTCATATCTCTCCACGCACTCATCAAACCTGCCATCCTCGAAAAGCTTCCGTGCCTGCCTGAAATACTCCCCAGCCAAATCGTATGCGGTTTTCCTCCGCGCTACCGGCGCAAGCAGATTTTCGACCGGGGCATAATCATCGGTCAAAACAGCCCCCGCCGCCTTCACCAGAAGAGTATTGATATCGGATTCATTCAGCAGCCAGAAGATTGTCCCCTTTCTCTTGGATCGTTCATACAGACCCTGAAGGTCGAGTTCTTCCCTGGCGGCAATAATAACAAAAGTGTTGCGGTGCGACCGCGGCACGCCCGCTTCAGTCATGACATAAACATAATCAAAGGTTTTCTTCAGAGTATTGACTATCGCGCCTAAGAAAAGCCCGTCGTCAAATACGTCTATCAGATTGACCATGTAAGCGCCGCCCTCGGTAAGCAGCCAGGCGATTTTCTCATTGAATTCCCAAGTCGTAAGCTGGAACGGCACGGAATAATCGTTGATGGCATCTTCATAGATAAAATCATAACGCACCTTCTGCCCCGTGGTTTCTTCGCGCTCCAAAAGTTCATCTACGTAGTTCCGCGCATCCATTTGTATCGTTCTTATTGACGTGTCTCTCGGCAGACCGAAGGCCGCCATAGCCGCTTCAGTGACACCCGGGTCAATCTCTACAACCTCCACCCGGCTGCCGGGCCAGACCTTCTCCACATAGCGGGGAAACACATAGCCGCCACCACCGATGGCCATGACCGCAAGTTCACCCCTGTCCTCACTGAGCATCTCCGTGACCGCGGCGTAAATACGTGTGTAGAAGTACTCCAGGTCTAATATGTCTTCCATATTAATCCGGCTGTGCATGAGCTTGTCCTGTATAAAGTCACGTATCTCAACAGGACCCGGTACGCGGTTAACCGCAATATAGCAATACTGGCTCTCATCTTCGTAAATGACATTCGGTTTCGGCACGTCCCGCAGCGCAAGTCTCGCTCCCGCCTTCTGGGCCCATTCCCACGGCCCCATCCCCATTACCAGCCCGCAGACCAGCGCCAACAGACAAACGTACAAAACCCACAGCCGGAACCAGTACAAAATCCCCATAATAAGCAGCACCGCGGCAACCACCCAGACAATGGCAACGCTGCCCATAGCGGCAATCAGATAGTAACCCGCCGCAAAAGTACCGGCAATACTCCCGGCCGCTCCCCAGGCGTATATGCTGCCGACGGTCCTGCCGGTGGCCAGTCCCCTCTCAAGGGCCATCTTGGCCACCACCGGACTGATAGTACCCAACAGCGTAGAAGGCAGCATAAATACCAGCGCTACATGGCTAAAAACACGCATCGGCAAACTAAAGTGCCATAACAACTTCCAGCCACCCACTAAGTTGTTCGCAACCACCGTCAAAATGCACGCAAGCGAACAAAGCGCAAACAGCCCCGCCAGCGCCCTTCGAGCAGCATAACTATCGGCAATCCGCCCGCCAAGGTAATTGCCAAGCGTGATACCGCCAAGCACCACGCCTATAACCGCCGTCCAGGTATACAGCGATGAACCTAAGTAACGCGCAATCAGCCGCGCAGCAACCAGCTCCAGAACCATTATACAAAAGCTCGAGATAAATACTGTCGCACTTGGGACCAACAAAGGCCATTTGTGTCGGGATGTTTTCGCTGCTACGTTACTGTCTTGCACCTGCGTTTTCCTCTGCCAGACCTAAAAACTGACTAATAAAACGGCAAGCCCGTCTGAGAAGCTTCTTTCAACCTGCGACCATCTTAGACTCCTCAGTCGCTGATTCTAATCCTTCTTTACGTGAGGTTCAATAAAAAAGCATGGCGGCCAAACAGCCGCCACGCTCTCTAAATCAGCACTCAG
>CP070715.1:1588666-1592727 GCA_020350405.1 Planctomycetota bacterium | reverse complement strand
GAATTTCTGCGGGCGGGCGCGGTTTGTGCGACGAGTTTAGCAGCGAGCTCGATAGCTGGCTGCGCGGAGGAGCGGGGTCGAGGGATACCATTTTTTGGTGGCAAGGCTAAGCGGCCGAACATTCTGTTTATCAATATTGACCAGCAGAGTATCAACGCTATCAGCGCACACGGCTGCGAGTACCTGCGGACACCGAATATGGACAGGCTTGCCGCGAGGGGGACAACTTTTTTGGAATCGCACACAGCGGACCCGATATGCTGTCCTGCGCGGACGAGCTGGTTTACGGGACGGATGTCGTGCGAGCACGCGGTGGTTTTCAATAATACGCCTATGGTTAAAGGCATGCCCGATATGGGCCGGTGGCTTAGGGACAACGGGTATGAGGCAGTGCATGCTGGCAAATGGCACATACCGGGAAGAAAGATGGTTGACAGTTTCGACATTGTCTATGGTGAGCACTGGATTGGTGAATATGCGGATGAGTCTGTGGCGCGGTCGGCGGAGGCGTATCTGCGGAACCGTAGAAGCAGCGACCCATTCTTTCTGGTGGTAGGGTTCCTGCAGCCGCATGATATCTGCTACTGGATAGTGCAGAACAAGGACCCTGCTGAAGCGCTGCGGTATCCGGAGATTGGGGGTCAACTGACGCCGCTGCCGGCGAATTTTCATTATGACAAGCGTGAGCCTCAGTTCTGCAAGCAGCTTGGCTCGCACAGGTGGGGCGCCGGCGGCAAGGCGAGACTGACCGATGACTGGACGGAGGAGCACTGGCGGTACTACCGCTGGGCGTACTACCGGCACGTCGAGATGGTAGACGCGGTGGTGGGGCATGTGCTGGATGCGCTGGAGGATTCGGGTTATGCAGATGATACGATAATTATTTTCACGAGTGACCACGGTGAAGGGCAGGGACATCACCAGAAGACCAACAAGGACTTTCTGTACGAGGAGGTGCTCAAGGTGCCGCTTATTGTTTCGTGTCCCGGCCGATTGGTCGAAGGTCGCAAAGACAGCACACATCTTGTCTCCGGCGTGGACATTCTGCCGACGGTCTGTGATTTTGCAGGCATCGAGCCACCACCCGATCAACGCGGGTATAGTCTTAGGCCGCTTGTCGAGGACAAGCGCACTGACTGGCGTGAGTTTGTCGCGGCGGAGAGCTTTATCACCGGGCGGATGATTCGTACGCAGGACTACAAATATATTATGTACAAGGGCGACCCTATTGAGCAGTTGTTTGATATGAAGAGTGACCCATTGGAAACAAGGAACCTGGCGACTGAGGGGATGTATGCTTCGGTACTGGAGGACCACCGGAAGCTGCTTGCGGCCTGGGAGTCAAAGTTAAAGCCTGCGCCAGCGCCAGAGGGAGGCTGGCTGAGGGCCGCGAAGAAAAAGAAGAAGACTTAAATGTTTGTGAGGTCTGGGAAAGTTGCAGATTTGGCCTTGTGTATCTGAAGAAAGGGTAGATGGTGAACAGGCATATTAGTCGGCGCGGGTTTCTGAAGGCGGTGGGTGTCGGTGCGGCTTCGCTGGCGATGCCGGGAGGGCGGCTTTTGGGGGAAGTGTGCGGGGACAGGCCGAACATAATTTTGATTATGGCCGACGATATGGGGTACTCGGACATCGGGTGCTATGGCGGGGAGATTGCTACGCCGAACATAGACAGGCTTGCGGCGAACGGACTTAGGTTTACGCAGTTTTATAACACGGCGCGCTGCTGTCCGACGCGGGCATCGCTGATGACGGGGCTTTACCCCCATCAGACGGGGATGGGCTGGATGACGGCGGCGAATCTGGGGTATGAAGGTTACAAGGGTGATTTGAATAACAGGTGTGTCACAATAGCGGAGTTGCTAAAGCGGAGAGGCTACTCGACTTACATGGCGGGCAAGTGGCACGTTACTTATAATGGATACTTCGAGGGTCCGAAGCACAGCTGGCCGTGTCAGCGAGGGTTTGACCGGTTTTACGGCACTTTGAGCGGGGGCGGCAACTACTTTGACCCGACGGCCCTTACGCGGGACAATACTCGGATTAAGGCGCCAGGCGAGGGCTACTACTACACCGACGCAATCAGCGATAATGCAGCGAAGTTTATCAAAGAGCACGAGGTGTCAAAGGGTGATGAGCCGTACTTTTTGTATGTTGCTTATACGAGTCCGCACTGGCCGCTGCATGCGAAGCCACACGATATCGAGAGGTACAGGGGCAAGTACATCAAGGGCTGGGATGCTCTGCGGGTTGAAAGGCATAGGCGGATGATAGAGATGGGCCTTGTGGAGGAGTCCTGGGAAATAACGCCGAGGGACGTAAAGGCAAAATCCTGGGAGGAGGTAGACGCAGCGAAGGGGGAATTGTGGGATTTGCGAATGGCGGTTTACGCTGCCCAGATAGACTGTATGGACCAGGGTATTGGTCAAATAGTATCAGCGGTAGAAAAATCAGGCAAGCTGGACAATACGTTGATAATGTTTTTGTCGGACAACGGCGGCTGCGCTGAAGGTATTTCGCGTGCAAAGAAGGACATCAAACTGTTAGGGGCGGAGGATTCGTTCGAAAGCTATCGCGTAAACTGGGCAAATGCGAGCAATACACCGTTCAGGCTTTACAAACACTGGGTACACGAAGGTGGTATCGCGACGCCATTGGTTGTTCACTGGCCGGGGCGGATTAAGGCGCGGGGCGAGCAGCGGCATCAGCCGGGGCACGTCATCGACATTATGGCGACTTGCATTGATATTACGGGTGCAAAGTACCCACGCAAACATAAGGGCAAGAAGATAGTCCCGCTTGAGGGCAAGAGTCTTGTACCTGCTTTTGACAACTGGCTGATTGAGCGCGAGGCTATATACTGGGAGCATGAGGGTAATCGTGCGATTCGAGTCGGCAAGTGGAAGCTGGTTGCGAAAGGAAAGGAGGGGGCGTGGGAGTTATACGACCTCGAGGCCGACCGGACAGAGTTGAATGATTTGGCTAAGTGGTATCCTGACCGTGTGAAGAAGCTGGCCGAGATGTGGCAGAGGTGGGCTGAGCATTCCAAGGTTCTGCCTCTGGACGGACGGGGATGGAATGAAAGGCTGAAGACTGACAAGGGGCCACCGTTAGCGGAAGGGAAGATTTAGTAAGGCGAGCGTGAAAAAGAAAGACAATAGCGAGAAACATTGATACGGAGTGGCACATGGGACATAAGTTTATTGAAGAAATTGGGCCGGGCGAGACGGTTAACGATATTTATCTGGTAAGAGAGCCGGTGCTTCGGAGCACGACGCGGGGGGATTTGTATATAGCGATGTTCATCTGCGACCGGACGGGGCAGTTAAACGGACGGATGTGGCAGGCGACAGAAGCGGTTTACAAGGGACTACCTAAACCCGGGTTTGTCCGTATACAGGGAAGGAGCGAGCTTTATCAAAACAACCTGCAAATCATTATAAATAATATAGGCGTCGTCGATGCAAGCAAGGTCCAGCTGGAGGACTTTCTGGCGCGGACCGACAAGGACACAGGAAAGATGTTCGAGGAAGTAAAGGCGGCCGTAGGGGAAATAAAAAATGCTCAGCTAAAGGCGCTTGTCGATGAGTTCTTGGCTGATGGCGAGTTAATGGAGAGGTTCTGCAATTCGCCGGGGGGAGTGAAACTGCACCATAATTATCTGGGCGGTCTGCTGGAACATACGCACAACATGCTGCGGGTGGCGAGAGCGGTACTGCCGTTTTACAAGGAAGTGCAGGCTGACCTGGCTATGGCGGCAATTTTTATTCATGATATGGGCAAGACCGAGGAATTGGCGTATGATATGGCGTTTTCATATACCGACTCGGGACAGTTAATCGGGCACATCACGGAGAGCTTTGTAATGCTGAACAAGAAGGCGGATGCGCTTGGGGCGAAGGGTAAGCCGGTGGATAAGGATATACTGGACGCTCTGGGACATATCATTCTGTCACATCACGGGCAGTACGAGTTCGGGTCACCAAAGCTGCCTGCGACGCCGGAGGCGTTTATGGTCAATTATATTGACGATTTGGATGCGAAGATAAATCAGGTGACGGCGG
>CP070715.1:1580826-1588566 GCA_020350405.1 Planctomycetota bacterium | reverse complement strand
GCACAGACACCCCCAGAGAAAATATCAAGGCCCGCCTGACCAAACTGTGGGACTACCCGAAGTATTCGGCCCCTTGGAGGCGGGCTTCCCGCTACTTCTTCTGGAAAAATGATGGCCTGCAAAACCAGTCCGTCCTCCACGTCCAGGAAACACTAAAGCACGACCCGAAGACCGTCATCAACCCCAATTTGCTAAGTTCTGATGGAACCGTCGCCGTAACCTCCACTGCCGTCAGCGAAGACGCCACGCTCCTCGCATACGCACTTTCAAGTAGCGGCAGCGACGCTCAACAAATCAAAGTCCGACACATCGACTCCGCCAGTGACTACAGCGAGACTATCAACTACTGCAAATTCACCAGTGTCGCCTGGAAGCACGATGGCTCCGGCTTCTTCTACGACCGTTTCCCCGAGCCAAACTCCGTCCCCCCCGAAGACCGAAACAACTACAACCGCGTCTACTGGCACAGACTCGGCACGCTGCAATCTCAGGACCCCCTCATCTACGAGCGACCCGATGACAAGGAATTAAGCTTCGCATCATTGATAACCGATGACGGAAAATTCCTCATCCTTTACGTATATCGCGGCACAGATGTCAAAAACCGTATCTACTATCGCCCCGTAAATTCCTTCGCCCCATTTGTCAAGCTCCTCGACAAGGCCGACGCCCGCTACGACTTCATTGGCAATGCAGACTCGCTCTTTTACTTCGAAACCGACCTTGACGCCCCGCGAGGTAAGATAATCGCCATCGACATTAACGACCCCGCCCCCGAGAACTGGTGCGAAATCCTCCCCCAGCAATCCGACCCTATCGACTACGTCGGCTTTATAAATAATCAGTTCGTCGTCGCGTACCTCCACGACGTGCACCACCAGCTCAAAATCTACGACACCTCCGGTAACTTCGTCCGCCAAATCCCGTTGCCGACCCTCGGCACCGTAAGTGGACTGTCAGGAAAGCAGGACCACACCGAGATGTTCTTCTCGTTCACTTCATTCCTCTTTCCGAGCACAAGCTACCGTTATGATTTTATCACCGACCGGCTGACCGTAGTTCACAAACCCGAAATCGACTTCGACCCGTCACCCTACGAAACACGACAGGTATTCTATCATTCAAAAGATGGTACACGTGTCCCCATGTTCATAACACACAAAAACGGCCTCCTCCTCGACGCCAATAACCCAACCTTGCTCTATGGCTACGGAGGATTCGCTATCAGCCTGAAACCTTCCTTCTCCGTCTCCCGCCTCATCTGGCTCGAGCAGGGCGGAATCTACGCCGTCGCGAATATGCGAGGGGGCGCGGAATACGGCGAGGACTGGCACAAAGCCGGCATGCGCTACAAAAAACAAAATGTCTTCAACGATTTTATCGCCGCCGCACGGTGGCTCATCGATAATAGGTACACCAGCGCCGAAAAGCTCGCCATCATGGGAGGCTCCAATGGCGGCCTGCTCACCGCAGCCTGTATGCTCCAGCAGCCGGACCTCTTCGGTGCCGTCGTCTGCCGTGTCCCCGTTACAGATATGCTAAGGTATCACAAGTTCACCGTCGGCCGATACTGGATTCCCGAATATGGAAACGCCGAAGCCGACCCCAACGTCTTCGAGTGCCTCTATGCCTACTCACCACTGCACAACGTAAAAGCCGGCGCCGAATACCCCACCATCCTCGTAACATCAGCCGATACCGATGACCGCGTAGTACCCGCCCACGCTAAGAAATTCGTCGCAACACTCCAAGCCAAAGCCGCCCGCAAAAACCCCATCCTCCTTCGTGTCGAAACCAAGGCCGGCCACGGCCGAGGTAAACCAACAACCAAAAGAATCGAAGAGCTTGCTGACGTCTACGCCTTCCTCTTCAAAACCCTAAACATGCCCTACCATAAGCCCTGAAAACCTGCCCGCTGACTATTGATACCCTCCGCTCACCCCCTGCCTGCCGACTCCTCCGAAAAACTTCTGTGTTTATTACTCCGCAATGCTCGTAAAAACAAACGTGGCGGCCGCTGTGACCGCCACGCTTCAACAAATCAGCCTGTCAGATTATCCTTGACCTGACGCTGATACCATCACTATTGCGTGCCGGTAACCTCAACGTCGTCAAGGTAGGAATACTCGGCATTCGGATGCATGCCGCCGCTGGTGAACTTTATCTTGAAGTTGGCATTGTTGTTCGCACCGGAACCGCACAGCCAGTCCTTCTCTGCCCAGTTTGTATCCAGCGTCGACTCGAGCACATGCCAGTCGCTGCCGTCATACCACTGAGCAGTAAATTCTTCTCCGGGCTCCAGAGGGTCCTTGTCTCCCGTTCTCCGGGCATATTTGACATGGATACTGGTATAGCCGGAGGTGCTTACCGCCTTCTCTATCCAGCTCGTCTTACCGAGTTTTGCCCCGTAAGTGCCTGTATAAACAGCAGCCGTCGTAACAGTTGCTGTACTGCCGGATATTGTCCAGCCGCCCGTAGTGAAGTCGCCGCTCTCGAACCCGTCACTGAAGATGGTCGGACCCGGCGTCCCCGTAGGTGTTGGCGTAGGTGTGGGTGTCGGAGTAGGCGTCGGCGTCGGTGTCGGAGTGGGTGTTGGTGTCGGAGTCGGCGTTGGAGTCGGAGTCGGCGTCGGAGTCGGAGTGGGTGTTGGCGTAGGTGTCGGCGTCGGAGTCGGAGTCGGTGTAGGTGTTGGCGTCGGTGTAGGTGTTGGCGTCGGTGTTGGAGTAGGTGCCTCACCTATGCCCCAAATCTCAACATCGTCAACAAACGTACGCTCACTCGGACCCGGACCGTTTTCTCTAAAGAATAAAAAGAAGTCTGGGTTGTTATCAGCGTCAGGGCCGCACATGATGTCCTTAAGTCCCCAGGCATCTCCTACGGATTTCTCAATGGGGTGAAGGTCGGTCCCATCCCACCATACAATACTGCAGCCGCGTCTGTCCGTGTTGGTGGTGTTACGCATATATCTTATCCGGATATCTGTGTAACCCACCGTGCTTAAGTGCTTCTCAATAGAGTCTCCCTTGCCAATTGTTGCTCCATAGGTGCCTGTATAGGCCGCCTCGGTAGTAACACCGCTTTCCCCGCCTGTTACGATCCAGCCGCCGGTTTCGAAGTCGCCGCTCTCAAAGCTGTCTGAGAAAATAAGCACACCTGGGTAGGTAACACTCGCCGAGTCCTCACTCGAGTTACCCGACTCGTTGCTCGATGTATCAACGGCACTAACCACGTAGTAGTAAGTTACCGAGGGCACAATCGCTCTATCTGTATAGGCACTGGCATTTAAGTTCGAGATTATCTGAGTGTATGGACCGCCGGCACTTGTCGAACGCTTTACGCTGTAGTGTGACATATCAGACTCACCGTTGTTGGCCCAGTCAAGGTCAATGCTGGTGCCGACCCCTGTGGCCGTAAGGCCGGTAGGTGCTGCTGGTGGGGTCGAATCCGGAGCAGGAGCTGAACCGCCCCCTGGATACTCGTGACCGCCAATATCAAATAAGCTGCCCTGCGGAATGCTGTTGCCCCAGAAATCTCTGCTTCCGGGGTTAATTCCGAACAGCGTCTGCAGGTCCAGACCGGCATCCCTGCACTGGGAAGTCGATTTCAGCTTAAAGCCGCTTAGGTTCGCCAGATTATGCGGGCCTAACACCGGGTGGTCATGAACATTAACCAGCTGCGGGCCAATCTCCATACCTACGGGCTGGCCATCTAACATCTCCTGACCCGTCCCAGCCTGCCAGTCTGCCAGGCTGGTGTATAAAGTGCCCATTGCATCAATTACCAGAGGCGCTCCGCTCTGCCAGTAGAGGTTGTTCTGGAAGGTAATGCCGGTAATTCTCTGGTAAGAAATCAGCTTTTTGCCGGCTTCAGCCATAAATATGTTATTCCGAAGATTGACATTGCTGTAGCTGCCTCCCTTCCAGTACCAAACATCAATCGCAGAAGAGCCCGCCTGTGCGTCCGGACCAACGTAGATCGTATTGTTATAAACATCTACATTGTACGGCTGCTTGCCTTTATCGGTGTAAAAAGTAATGGCTCCCATCTCATTTAATTGGCCCTGGTTCGCATTGATGTTGTAACGATAGATGTAATCGTGAGCAGGACGCGAACGAGCAAACTGCATAAGTAAATCGCCGCCAAAGTTGTCATGTGAGTAACAGTACTGTATAGTGCCGTAGCTCGTTCCGCCGTCAAGGTCGAAGCCGCCGCCGTCGCCGCCCATCGTCTGCCAGTCGTGAACCTCGTTGAACTGAAAAACTATATTCTCAGTCTCCCAGCACCATATACCCAGAGGCCCTCCGCCGTCTGCCATACACCACTCGCCGCCGCTGTACGCTAAGTTAAATTCAACCAAAGCACCGTCCAGCGCCGAGAGGTTGATGCCGCTGCCGGAGTGTGGGCCTCTGGTACCCACACCGGTGATATCATGCATCACGCAATCGGCGATGTAGAAGTCATTGTGAGACGATTGATTCATCGGCCACTCGGAGCACTTGCTGCAAATTCCCTCCTTGCCGATGCCATAAAGCTCACAGTTGGTAATCTCAACGTCCCTGAACCCGCTGTAGCCGTAGCCCATCAGCAGTATTCCATACCCGCTGTAGTTAGTTACGTCCACGTTGTCAATGCGGATATAGTCCACCCTCGCCCCGGCCGTGCCAAGGTCAGCTTGCAACCGAATTCCTACGTTCTCGTCCCACCGGTCGCCTTCGTTGCCAGGCCCTACTAAAATCAGGTTGTTTATTTCAAAGCCTGCGTTGTCGTAAATTCCCAGACCGGTGGACTCGCTGCCTTCCACGCCCATCGTCGGATTACTTAAAGTCGCCCGACCGCTGCCGTATGAGCCGACCGTTATCGGGCTTGTCGACGTTCCGCCCTCATCATCAAAAACCAGCTGTCCGCTGAAAGTCTCGCCGCCTTCGAACAAAATACTGTCACCGGCACTAAACGTCACGGTCTTCACCTTGCCAATCGTCGCCCACGCATCCTGCGTCGAAGTGCCCGAGTTGTTGTCATTACCCGACGGACTGACATAATACGTCGTCCCTTGAGCGCCGGCAGCCAGACTCAGCAATAAACCAAAACTCAACAAACAAATTATTCTCCTAAACATGATATGTACCTCCTTCAAAAATTGTTAATCAAAACCTCCATTACTTCTCCCGCCTCTTGTCTTTCTTCACCTCCTTTCCACGGCGGGTCCCTGCCTAAATTCCTTACACTTCATATCGTACAAAACCTCCGAAAGTACGTACTTTCACCGCCATCAGGATTTGTAGACCACGCCATTTTAGACCAAGGCTGAAAGTCACACTACAAATCTTGGGCTAAACCTGTTGAACAAATCGAGTCAAATGTGAACAAAACGA
Organism: Planctomycetota bacterium; assembly: GCA_020350405.1. Lineage (GTDB taxonomy): Bacteria > Planctomycetota > Phycisphaerae > Sedimentisphaerales > Anaerobacaceae. The sequence goes on along the minus strand of CP070715.1, from coordinate 1,583,194 downwards.
TGCTATTCGTTGCCAAACCCTTGCCGCACGCTGTTCACACGAAAACATCCTTGTTTACAAGAGGAAAGCCCCGTACGACCCTTGCTTCCATACTCTCACTGCCGCCGAGTAACTTACCCGCCCCGTATCTCCCCGTCAACAAAAAAACAACCTTTTTTTCCTGCACAATTACCCCCGCCCCTCTGCCCCTGCATGCTGTAGGTAGCGGTCCCGGCGACGGCTGGGATCCAGTCTAAGTTGTCTATCTAACTGGGGCCCCGACCCCCATTTTTTCCCCTCTCTGACCCCTGACCCCAACTTCTTCCTCCCGTCTTTGTACTGCTCTGTATAGTACATATTCACAATCGCCTCGCGCCCCGCCAATTTTTCGCCCCCAACCCACCCATTTTAACGTCAAAATCCCCATTTTCTCTTCCCATCCCCTGCACTTTTGATTGACACACCCTCCCCACCTATTCTTCCTGCATATACGGATAGCGGAAGTTCCGCGGCGGCAAAAAAGTCTCCTTTATCGCACGCGGCGAAACCCATCGTTCTAGGTTAAGCCAGCTGCCCGCCTTGTCATTCGTACCTGACGCCCGCGTCCCGCCGAACGGCTGCTGCGCAACAACTGCGCCCGTGGGTTTGTCGTTGACGTAGAAGTTGCCCGCCGCGTGACGAAGCGTGTTCATCGCCTTGACGACCGCCCCGCGATCAAGAGCGAATATCGCCCCCGTCAGTGCATACGGCGACGTCTGGTCGCACACATCCAGAGTCTCGTCATACTTACCCTCCGGGTACACATACAATGTCAGCACTGGCCCGAATATCTCTTCAACCATCAGCTTCGACTTCGGCTCCTTGCTTACTACAACCGTCGGCTCGATGAAGTAGCCCTTCGAGTCGTCACTGCCGCCCCCGATGATAATCTCCATGTCGGGCGAGTTCTTCGCGAAATCAATATACTCGTTTATCGTCTCAAATGACTTCTTGTCGATGACCGCACCCATAAACGTGCTAAAGTCCGTTATGTCGCCCATCTTAACGTCTTTTATTTCGGCTAACAGCCGTTCCTTCACAGCCGGCCAAATCGAATCCGGTATGTATCCCCGCGATGCCGCCGAGCACTTCTGACCCTGATACTCGTACGCGCCTCGAACCACCGCCGCTACCAATGCCTCTATATCGCAGCTCGAATGCGCGAATATAAAGTCCTTGCCGCCCGTCTCCCCTACAATCCGAGGATAAGATACATACTTGCGAATATCTGACCCGATACGAAGCCATATCGTCGAAAATACATACGTGCTCCCCGTAAAGTGAATACCGCCTAATCTGACATCGTCCAGCGCAGGCGGCCCCACTACTGGCCCCGGCCCCGGCACCATATTGATAACTCCCGGCGGCATCCCCGCTTCCTCCAGAACCTTCATCAGAAAGTACGCCGGAAGTACCGCCGCCGATGCTGGCTTCCACACCACCGTATTACCCATCAACGCCGGCGCCGTCGGCAGATTCCCCGCTATCGACGTAAAGTTAAACGGGGTTATCGCCATTACAAAACCATCAAGCGGGCGGTGCTCCATATAGTTCAATACTCCAGGCGTCGATATCGGCTGGTCGCCATATACCTCCTCCATAAAATGAGGATTAAACCGCCAAAAGTCTATCAGCTCACACGCAGCATCTATCTCTGCCTGGTGGGGCGTCTTGCTCATATTCAGCATCGTCGCCGCGTTCAGCGTCTGCCGGAACTTCCCCGCCAGCAGTTCCGCTGCCTTCAAAAGTACCACCGCACGCGACTCCCACGGCATCTCGCCCCACTCCTTCTTCACCGCTTGCGCCGCGTCCACCGCCTTCGTCACATATGATGCATCCGCCTGATGATAGGTGCCCAGTTTGTGCTTGTGGTCGTGCGGGCAGCGAATGTCCGCAAGGTTGCCGTTACGAACTTCTTTGCCGCCGATTATCATCGGCACCTCCACCTCTCCACACAGCATCTCTTTGAGCTTGCTTTGTAGCTCTGCCCGTTCCGCACTGCCCGGTGCGTAACTTAGAATTGGCTCATTCTTCGGCTGGGGAACTTGAAATATACCGTTAAACATATCTGCCTCCTTTATTCCTGCTTGCTTACATTTCAAATCTCGTCACAAAACGAAAATCGCTATTTTCCCGCATCCCACCGCAAAAGTCAACAATATTGTTATCCCCCCCAGGCGGCGGCCCAAAAAACTTCTGACTACTGTCTCCTTACTCCTCACTACTGTACGACACTACCTCAGCGGGCACGGAGCACTTACCGAATTCTGCCCCAGTATCCCCCGCCATATCGCGTTCGCGATGAGGCGGTCAGCCTTGTTCACAACGCCATCACAATTCACATCACAAT
>CP070715.1:1577967-1580726 GCA_020350405.1 Planctomycetota bacterium | reverse complement strand
TCAATTGCGGCGTCCAGGTCCTGTTCACCAAGGTATTCTCTTAGTTTCTCGGCCGCCTCTAAGGTAAAAGAGCATGCCCACGGCACATAGGGGACCCGGCGGCCCTCCACCGCCAGTTTCACAACTTCTCTCTTGTTCATTACAGGTTCCTGTCTACCTGCTCTTTAGCTGTCCTCCTCTAAGATAACCATAATTACATATCGTGTTATGCTAAGCTGTCTTTGCCCAATTCACAACAAAAAAAGACGTTCGTACTTGGCCCCGCGTTTCACGCGGCGCTGCAATCGCTGCCTCGCGGGCGTGCTTTCGCTTAGCTGCCCTTGCACCCGCCTAACGCGGTAGAGTTGGCGTGCCTCGCCAGAATGCTTTGGGTGAGCCTCTTTGATGTGCCCTAATTCGAGAGAGTTGGTTTTAGTCTTTGGTTGACTTGCGCTTCAGAATAACCCCTCTTCCAGCCCGCCCGGCCAGATTACTACAGAAATGCCAAAAAGTCAAAAACAACACTCGAACCCCCCCTGTCATCTTGAGCGAAGCGCAGCGGAGTCGAAGGATCTGGCCATCGAACAAAATTACCCCCCCCCAACTCGCAACCCGCAGGACGCACCACGCGCGACGAAGGACGAATACTACTTCAACGCCCAGTCATACGCTCCACCAGTACAGCCATTCGTCAACGAACCGGTCCACACAGCTCGGCCTGCCTTCGGCAAATCTGGCTATTGTGCTATCACTCAACCCCGACAAGCCAGTCACGAATCAAAATGGCAAGGTCACGTTCGTTGATAGCTTTGTCACAGTCATAGAGATTCGCGAGCCCGCAATCCTGTGTCGAGCAGTCAAATCCGTAATACGACGCGAAGAGACTAAAGTCAAAGAAATCGACACCGCCGTTGTGGTTCAACTCGCCCGTCACCTCCGTAACCGATGCATCATCGACATAGAAATTGACATCCGGAGCCGGGCCCTCAAAATAGACAAACAGCTCGGTCGGCTGCCCATTGACATCAAGAGCTAAAGTCCCGTCCAGATGAACCCATTGGTCGTCGAAACCTGTTGCACTGTCTATAAAGTAGAAATTTGTGCCGCCCAAGTCGGTCTTTTTGACAGTCAACTGTACATAGTTGCTGTCCGCGTTTTGTAGCATCACCCAGCCGGAAATCCTGTATGTCTTGCCGTCATCCATAAGCCCCATTACTGATTGATACGCGCCATCCCAGGTAGCCGCCCTGCCGCTCGCCAATCCGCTGTAGTTACCATCATGGACCTGATTTGAATCCGCTTTTAAGCCCCAGTTGGCCATCCATCCTGTAGCGTCACCGGTCTCGAAGCCGGGATTGGCCAGCAGGTTCTGCGGTATAGCTCCGCAGCCCTGGTATTCGTATGCCCCCATATCCACAACGGGCCTGCCTGTTGTGCCGGCATTGCCGGTATCGGTCGTGTATGGGTCGTCGGCGAAGCGCAATTTTCCGGCAAGGTCCTTGAGAACGGAACTCGGTACGGCCGTGTTGTTGCCGTCGTCGATACAAGGTGAATCCGGTCTCAATCGCAAATCACCTGCATTTGCATCAATAAAACATGGGTCGGAATTTATGTTGCCCGTCCCGATATAGCCGCCTTCTATGTCGCTGTATGTGACGGTGGTGAAGGATGCCCCATCATCGTGTATCTCATCTGGCGTATTGTCCCAGAGGATGCAGTTGGTTACGGTCGGGATGCTGTCGTAGTTGTACATCCCGCCGCCGTAATTAAGGACCGTATTATTATTAAAGGTGCAGTTGGTCACGATGGGATTGCTGTTGTTCTCGTTAACCATCCCGCCGCCATTTTCTGCCGAGTTTCCGCTGAATGTGCAGTTTGTAACCGTCGGGCTGCTGTTACTGGTGTTCCTCATCCCCCCGCCGCCGTAGTGGTCGGCCGTATTGCCGGTGAAAGTGCAGTTGGTCACGGTCGGACTGCTTTCGGAGTTGCCCATCCCGCCGCCGCCATATTCTGCCGAGTTTCCGCTGAATGTGCAGTTGGTCACCGTCGGGCTGCTTGAGAGGTTTGACATCCCGCCGCCCTGAGTATCTGCATCATTTTGGAAGAAGTTGCAGTCGATCACAATCGGGCTGCTGTAGTAGTTTAACATCCCGCCGCCGAAGTTGTCAGGCCAGCTTCCATTGGCGTCACCGCCGGTGATTGTAAAGCCCTCCAGGATGGTATTGGCGCCTTCGCCGTTTACGCACTGGACGACGTGATAAGCCCCGGCAATGCCGTTGGCGTCTATCGTGGTAACCTCCCGCCCGCCGCTTGAGTAAAGCCGCACGCCCTTGCCCCCAAAATTAATCGCCTCATAGTACGTCCCCGGAGCCACCTCGATTTCATCCCCACCCACCGTGCACGGGTCATCCAGCGCCGCCTGTATGCTGTTAAAATCGCCAAACCCATTCGCGTCCACGTACCACGTTGCCCCTCCCGCCGGCCGCGCCAACCCCGCCAAAACCACTATTATGACAAAAATACCGCTCTTACCGCCCGATTCAGAACTTCTTTTAGCCTCCATTGTCCTTCCTCTTTCCCTCTACCCATAGGGTGTTAATATTTCTTCACCACCCATCCCTGAGCCTCAGTCTACATTTCAGCCTATTATATCCCGAAGAACTATATTTGCCTAACACAAAAATCTCTCCCATTCACGACACCATCTATCTTAATTCTTTTGAGCGAGGAATCTTGCCTGTCCCGAGCAATGTCGAAGGGCCGCAGATGCAAGGCTTGCG
>CP070715.1:1573656-1577867 GCA_020350405.1 Planctomycetota bacterium | reverse complement strand
GAATGTCATGGGTTCCAACACCGCTATCTTCCCAGCTCGCCGTGATATTGCTCGGAAGTGAGTCAAATGACCCGGAACCGTCGTAGCTACCCAAATCATATTCGACGCTCCATACATCCCAATAGTCGCCAACCTCGGCTGCAACCGTGTAACGGACCAACAGCGTCCCGTCAATGACGAAATCTCCTTCCGTGCCAATATAGTCCCAGTCAACGCCGGCCGTACCGCCCTTATTCTGAGCAGTGCCAAGGTCAAAAACAACGGTCGAGGTGCTATCCATCAGGAAGTCACAATCCTGGCTGTTTCCGATCTCGATGTCGCCGATTGCACCAACGTAATTCTCACCAATCGCACTGCCGATAGGGGCTATCTCAAGGGTGGCGCCGCCCAGTTTGAAGCCGTAGCTTAAATCTTCGGAAAGCTTACCAAACTTGTCGATCTCATTTCGAATAACGAGGGTACCGCCTGTAGCTGTGAAGTCACCGCCGCCGGCCCTGTCGCCTTTATTGAGGTCCTCGGTATCAATAATCCCCGTCCCGGACAGAGTGACGTTTCCCACGCAGGTGGCGGCGTAGATGTGGTTCAGACGTAACTCACCCGCGCCGGTACCACGCCATACATTCAATCTGCCATTTGAGACGTTGAGATTATTAGTGTAACCGTCCGTAAAGGCCACGCTGACAAGCTCGCTACTTCCCGTTGACACGTTCAACGTATAGCCGCTGTTTATATTCACAGTGGCATTGGCAATAGGAGCCGGAGCACCAAAACCGTCATCACGCCCGAGCATAAGATAGCCCATTGTGTCGTCCTCGTCCGCATTCACGGTACCTCCGGGGATTCTAATGCTTTCAGTAGCGCTATGCTCTGATCCCGGCGGCGATTGTGTGCCATCGTGCCAGTTATTGTTGTTGGCCCACGAATTGTCCACAGTACCTACCCAGTACCATGCTCCGTTGGCAACAGTTGACATAAGGCTCACCAACAAAACAATTATTATACTCCTCTTCATCATCCATCTCCTCTTTTTGTATTCTTTCAAACCCTTCTCCGTGTGTGTTCCTAACACACTCTACTTCAAACAACATAAACAGTAAGACTTACAACAAAAAATAGGGGGATTTATCTCATACACTCTTCTCCTTAAATAAATAACAATATATAGGGTTTACTTTCATATTGAGCAAAAGCGCTCAATAAATATTTCAATACCCTATTGTTATTATTTGAACAAGCAACCGTTTACTAACTCACTCTATGCGATTTTATGCAACCCCGCCCCCCGTGTCAAGGGTTTTTTCCCTTGTTCCGATAATTTTTTTAAAATTTTTCACTTAGCAACCGGTTTCTAACCGAAATCCGCGAAATCAGCCCAAAATCACACATCTCCACCCAAAAAATCCCACCACTGAGTCCTCAGCCAGGCCCAAGGCTCCGGACGCTGACGCCAATGTGGTTTGTTCAGGGCGCGATAGTGATGGCAGACAAACACAAGTCCTTGACTTACCATAAGTTACAACAATGAGGCCGAAGGTACTTGAACCCTTAACCTTCGGACCGACTGTTTGAAGATGCGTTTGTAAGTATTTGTGAATAAATGGCTTATAGTTCCAAATCCAAATTAAGACTGAGGTGCCGGCCGACAACCGACCGTGAGCTAACAGTAACTTTCGGTGCAAATGTTAAGAGATGTCCCAATCATGGTTAGGGGTTTTGTGGTTGGCCTTTTATACCTGCTCAGCTATGAGTTTGCCCCATAATCCCGGATTTTTTGCGGCTATTTAGTCGGTTGAATAATCTACCTTGACCGGTTAAACTGCCCCGTAAATCATGGCACCAGAACAGAACAGAGACAACCAACGCTCCAGTACTAACCTCGTATGCGGCCTGCCGGCCTTTATTGCCTCTGACCCTCAGGCCATCGCAAAAGAAAAGGCTGAGCTCACTGCCCTTGAGCAAAAAGGGCTCCTCAGGCGTTGGCGAGGATACTTTCGAATGACCGGACCCGGCTGGATGCAAAGTGCGATGACGCTCGGAGGAGGAAGCGCGATGGCCTCTCTCTTCGCCGGAGCCATGCTCCAGTATAAGTTGCTCTGGGTGCAGCCGCTGGCCATGCTGCTCGGCGTTATCATGCTCTCCGCCATGTCATATCAGACCCTCTCAACTGGCGCAAGACCCTTTCACGCCCTCAGGAAATTCGTCCACCCGTCTCTCGCTTGGGTCTGGGTAATAATAACGCTACTATCCACGATTATCTGGCATCTGCCGCAATATGCCTTGGCCGTCGGGATGAGCGACGACATAATCAAAGCCATCACCCATTGGCAGCCTTCATCCGGCCAGCAGACCTTACTTATGGTATTCCTCGGTACTGTCTTTCTCGCTGTGTCAATTGCCATAACCTGGCGGTATAGCGGTGGACGCAAAGGGGTCAGAATCTATGAGCGTACATTGAAAGCAATGGTCTGGATGATTGTACTCGCTTTTGCCCTCGTAGTCTTCCGCAGAAGCCTCGGCCGTCACATTGAATGGACTAGCGTATTGAAGGGATTTTTGCCCTTACATATTCCGACAAGCCCCCGCGAGGTCTCCGTCGTCATGGCTGGGTTCGGGGCCGCAATCGGCATTAATATGACATTTCTTTTCCCCTACACCCTCCTGGCACGCGGCTGGAGCAAAGAGCATCGAGCGCTATCGAGATTTGATTTAATTACTGGCATGTTCCTGCCGTATTGTCTCGCTACGGCCTTGATGATTATTGCCACCGGCTGTACCATCTACGACCCCGAAATGCTTGCTTCAGGTTCCACCATGCTCTCTCCCGCAAGGGCTGCCGTCATGCTCGAGGCAGCCGGACTTGGCACTTTCTTCTCCCGCATCGTCTTTAGCCTCGGAATCTTGGGTATGGTCCTGAGCACTATCACCATGCAGATGCTCGTGTGCGGTTTTGCAGCTTGTGAGGCCTTTGGCCTCGAACCCGGCGGCTGGCACCACAAACTCGCGTGTCTGCTTCCGGCACCTGCAGTTGTCGGTGTCTTATTCTGGAGACACATGGGGCCATGGGTGGCTGTCCCCACCACGGCAATTTGCGGCCTCCTGCTCCCTGTCGCCTACGCAGCCTTCTTTATCCTCAACAATAGTAAAAAATATCTCGGACAAGACAAACCCATAGGAGCAAAAGCTCTCATTTGGAATATCGGTATGCTTGCTGCCATCATTGTCTCTGCCGCCAGCTCGTGCTATTACCTTTACACGCACTTCTGTGCCGACATCTTTTAACAGTTCACAATCGTTGTATAAAGCTGCTCCGATGTTCTGCCGGCGCCACGGCCCTGCTGGACTTACCGACCACCCGTTCTCCTGCCCCCCACATTGCATTTCTCTGATGGCATATTTAAGTTTTTTTTAAGCGAATAATATGATATAAAAAGCATCGAGCGTTCAGGAAAAGGAGTATGCCTGACAAACAGGATGCTAAGCTTATGCCAAAGCTTGAGAACAACATTGTTCCAAATCGCAAGATTACAGCCATGTCCGCCGTTCTGCTCCCGCTTCTGCACGATGGTACGGTGGACTGGGACGCTTTCGACTCTCACTTGCTCAGAACAGCCCAAGCGGGTCTCATACCGGCTGTTAACATGGATACCGGCTGTGTCAGCCTCCTGGATAATCAGACTCGCCAGGAAGTTCTGCAACGCACAAAGAACATCGTTGGCGGAAAAAGCTTTGTTGCAGGTGCGTACATTTCGGATAAGCCCGATGATATGTGGGACCGTGATGCATATCATCGTCAACTGGACCTGATTCAAGAACACAATGCCACCCCCGTTATCTTCCAGTCCTTTGGCTTAACCAATCAAAGTAATGACGAGATTGTTGCCTCCTATCAGACACTTGCAAAATCTTGTAACCGGTTCATCGCCTTTGAGCTTGGCCCTATGTTTGCCCCATTCGGAAAGATCTACGACCTGCAAACCTTCCTCGGAATCATGCGCATAAAAGAATGCATCGGTGCAAAGCACTCCTCTCTGAGCCGCCAGCTCGAGTGGCAGCGGCTCCAGCTGCGCAACGAGCAGCGCCGGGACTTTATGATCCTTAGCGGAAATGACCTCGCCATCGATATGGTAATCTACGGCAGTGACTATCTGCTTGGCCTAAGTACCTTTGCACCCGATGCCTTTGCACTGCGCGACAGCTTCTGGCAGCAAGGT
>CP070715.1:1562545-1573556 GCA_020350405.1 Planctomycetota bacterium | reverse complement strand
TGGCCGGGGCGTTTATGGCTATGCCGGCAATACCGGGGCTGTAACCAACTATGGCGGCTACTTTTCAGCCGCCGGCGAATCTGGCCGGGGCGTTTTTGGCACGGCCGCAGGCGAATCTGGCCGGGGCGTTTCTGGCTGGGCCAGCACTGGCGGGGCTGTAACCAACTACGGCGGCTACTTTGCAGCCGCAGGCAGCTCTGGCGTCGGCGTCTTCGGCCACGCATCTGCTTCGTCGGGTGTCAACTATGGCGTGTACGGTCAGACCGAAAGCGGTAGCGGTTACGCCGGTTACTTCGCTGGACCGGTGAAGGCGACTGGTAAGATTGAAGCGGCCCAAGGCGTGGAGATGCCTCTAACCTATTACGAGGTTACTGCTACTGACACCACGGAACAAACAGTCACGACAGCTGTGCATAACTTCTGCGCTCTGACAAAAGTTCAATTTCTAACAGGAGGAGGTACGGGGACAAACAGATGGGCTGAGGTTGTCCCGGATCCGAATGGTACATGGACGCTTAAAGCCAGAGCCGCTGTTGGAGGCGACATTACTGCCGGATGTCACTGCTTTTAATTGTAATGCTCTGAAATGGAATTAGGTAAGGATATGATCATGAATAAGAGAAACACAATTGCAGGTATATCTTGCCCAGCCGTTTGGATAACCCTATTGGTGACGTTGGTATCCTCAACTGCCTTGGGCCAATATGAGGTAAGCTGGCACACGATAGACGCCGGCGGCGGCGTTAGCAGCGGCGGGCAGTATATCGTGACGGGTACAATCGGGCAGGCGGAAGGGGGCCGTTCTGCGGGAGGAGGATATGAGGTGCTTGGTGGGTTCTGGCCGGGCGGGCCGCTGTGTACAGTTGAATTCCATCACTACGCGAGGTTCGCGGAATACTGGCTGTCCAGCGGTTGCGATGCGGGCAATGACTGGTGCGGGGGAGCGGACCTGGACCAGCTGGGCGATGTTGGTGGAGTCGACCTGGGGCTGTTCGTTGAGGAATGGCTGTACTGGTGCCCGTATGACTGGCCGTTGAAGTAAAGTTGGGGTTAATATAGGACCAAGTGACTTTGCACCTATTCGGGGCCTGTGCTGAGAAGTTCGGCACAGGCCCCGGTTGTTTTTGCGGCCCGGAGGGGATTTGCGGCCTTCGTGGGGGTCAAAACACTTGCCGGGGGTGGATTAGCTTTCGGGGCCCGAAAAGGTCTGTAAGGGCCCGTAAATACAGGGGCTACGGATTTCGGGGGAGAAATATACGAAATTTTGCCAAATTTATCTTGACATGGGCGTAACTAACTGTTAATAATAAAGTTGTTGGAATGTGTGGATTTCGGCTTTTCAAACTCGGATAGTTTTTAAAGCCGAAAAAATAGACTATCTGGAAGAGGCTCGGAGCGGGAGCTTGGCCGGTTAGGAGGCATTCATAGATGCCCGCCCCGGAGGAGCACTGTGCGGTTGAGATGCAGGAGCGAGGAAATAATCGGGCCTCGAAGGCAGGCAAAAACAGGGTTTGGTAGAGGTCTTTTTGCGGTTAGAGACAGGTGCGAATGATTAATGACAAATATGCGAAGGTCATCCGTGCTCGTTGCACGGAGGTTCGTGCCTGCCGAAGTTAAATCGGTGTTTGGCTCGCAGCCAAACGAAAGCACTATTGTTTTATCTTTGTTAAGGAGGATTACTATGAGTAAGAGATTTTTGTTTGTAATTTGTTTTGTTTTGGTGCTGGGTATTAGCAGCGCAGGACGGGCCGACCCAATCGACGTTAACAACCCCAGCTTTGAGCTTGGCAGCGACGGCAACAAAGTCCCGGGTCACGCAGGGCTTGGCATAGGCTGGAAGGAGAACGCAGATTATGCGACCGGCTATGTGGGGGTGGACGTGCAGTGCCCCTGGGCGAACAGTACGCACTGTCATCGCTGGCCCGGGCCCACCGAGACGGGCAGCGGGACGGATGTTGTCTATGCTTACATTGCGCAGACAGGGGCGAATGCCTATCAGGTTCTGGATACGAACACGTCGGGTGACCCTAATGCTGTGATTGCAGCCGGGAGGCGCTACACGCTTACCTTCGACGCGATAGTTGAAGACCCGGAGGACCACGGCAATCCAGTTAAGGGGTCGCTGTTTTACCCTGACGACGTCAACTTTCCGGAAGAGAACCATGTTGAACTGGAGAGCGAGACGTACTCTGTGCAATGGGTATTGAGGGACCTTGGGGACTGCGAAGGTGAGAGCATCCTTGACTCTGACGCCCATTGCCCGGACTGGAACTATGACCTGACGGTGAAATGTGTTGTCCTGGAAGGTGCGAGCAGTATTGGAAAGACGCTGGGCGTTAAGCTGGTGTCTCCATCGCTCGTTCAGGAGGCGTACGCCTTCGTGGACAACGTTCGTCTGGACTGGGACTATGCTACCATTGCCTATGACCCGAACCCGGCAGATGGAGCCGAGCTTATCACCAAGAATCCGACGCTGACGTGGAAACCCGGTGTATGGGCGGACCAGCACGAGGTGTACTTCGGTACAGATGAGACGGCAGTTGCTAATGCAGATAACACCGATACGACGGGCATCTACAAAAGCACTCAAGACCCGTGCAGCTATACACCATCGGGGCCGCTTGTGTTGGGCGAGACTTACTACTGGAAGATAACCGAGGTCAACACCGGTTACGTTGGTCCTCTTACGCCTCCGTGGGAAGGTGAAGTGTGGAGCTTCAGAGTGGAAGGCCACGCGTATGACCCGAGCCCGGCAAATGGCGAGAGGGATGTGGTGTTCCTGGGTCTGGACCTTGAGTGGTCAGCGGGCGCCGAAGCAGAGAACCACATGGTTTACCTTGGTACGGATGAGACGGCGGTGGCTAATGCGACAACCAGCTCTCCGGAGTACAAGACGACCCTTGCTGCTGGAACTGAGAGCTATGCTGTAGGCGGACAGCTTACTGCAGGCGTGACCTACTACTGGCGGATTGATGAGAAGAGCGGCGGCAGCACCCATCTAATCACCGGCGATGTCTGGCGCTTTACGGCAGGTACGTTCCTTGTAGTGGACGACTTCCAGTCGTATGCGAACAACGCCGAACTGTACACGGTCTGGGACGATTACTGGGTGAACGGCAGCGACGGTGAAATGTTCCTTGAGACCGACGTGAATATAATTCGCGAGTCGGGCAGCCAAGCGGCCGAGCTGCGATTCGACAATTCCAGCAAAGGGTTGCCAGGCTCACAGTTCGACGTTCAGGATATGACCGAGGTCGATATCGGGTCTGACTGGACAGCCGGCGGGGTCAAGTCCCTATTTATGTACCTGCGCGGAGACCCGTGCAATGCTCACGCGACAGACAAGGACGGAAAGGCGCCGTGGGAGCCGATGTGGGAATCCGCGCAACCGTGGGTAGAGCTGGAAGACACCAGCAGCAACGTCGGCTACGTCTTGCACCCGCGGCCGGAAATGGCCGGGTATGACGGCTGGTTCGAGTGGCAGATTGACCTTGGGATATTCGACGCGTGCGGCGTGACGCTGTCGGCGATTGACAGGTTCACTATCGGGATAGGCGGCGCTGACAAGACCGGACAAACCAAGGCGATGACGGCCTATGGTTATCTGTACGTTGACGACATCCGTCTGTATCCGCCGCAATGCAGGCCGGACCTGGGCGCACTTGTAGGCGATTTCACCGAGGACTGCAACGTTGATGGCAAGGACCTCAAAGTAATTGCAGACGATTGGCTCCTGCGGGACGGCGAGCAACCCACCGGGAATCGGCCGGCTACACTGACGAACTTCCCGGATGAAACTTCCCACTGGACTACAGATTGCGCTGTGGGTACAGGCGCGATAAAAGTCTGCGATGGTTGCAACATCGACGTTACCGACCCGCGTCTCAACGGTCAGGCCTCTATGTCACTGACGGCCTGGATAAAGCCAATCGTTGGTATGGAAAGGTGGGTAGGCATAGTAGGCAGCCGAGAAAGCGTCGGCTGTGGTGATGATGCTTCTGAGATAGGTGTTTACGGCGCGGAGTACGGCGGCCCGGACGGCTTAGGCTACGACTGGTCCTGCGGCACGGAAGAGTGGAAGTGGGACGCAGGCCTTGATATAACGGACAACGTCTGGACTTTCGTCGCAGTGTCAGTGGACCCGTGCGGAGCCACCTTGTATAAGAGAGAGGCCGGCGGCGCACTGCAGACGGGGACGAGGAATGTGGTGGCGCATGCCTTGCAGCAGAATTTTAGTCAGCGTTTTTGGATTGGTCGTGCCAAGGGGAGCGGAGGTTATTTCCAAGGCACCATAGACGATGTCCGCATCTATGCCTACGCCCTGACTGAGGCTGATGTTAACGGCCTTTCTGATCAGACCGCAGATCCCAACCCGGCTCCTGTGTACCGCTACGAGTTCGATGAGACAACAGGCTATACAGCGGCTGATTCAGGTACACCTACAATTGTTTACGGTCCAGTACCATCAGTTGCCAATCTGACGGACCCAGAGCCCAAGCTCCAGAGGTTCCTGAACTTCGCAGACTACGCGATATTTGCGGAAAACTGGATGGAGCAACTGATGTGGCCGGATTGGTAAAAGGTTATTTGCAAGCTGAATGATTTAGCACCAATCAGGGGCCTGCACCGGTAGAGTCCGGTGCAGGCCCCGTTGTATTTGCGGTGGGACGGCGGTGGAATTTGCCAAAGCCACCTGTTGTTTCTATACGAAGCTGCTGGCCCTGTTATCTCGCCAATTGTCTTTGGTGATTGACATACCCCGCCCGGTTTAATATACTGCGGGTCCTTATTTTTCGAGCGAAACTGCGCCGGACGGATGCGCCAAGTTATTAAACACCGTCAGTTTGTATAGTTATTCGAATTTAGAGCATTGCATGAAGGGAGATTTGGAGATGGGGAAATTCAATCGACGCAATTTCTTAAAGGTCGTGGGACTGGGGACAGCCGCACAGGCAATGCCGAAGATGATGTTTGCGGGTGAAGTGCCCAAGGACAAACCGAAATCGAAGGTAACAAGTGAGAAGAAATGCACGAACATTTCATTCCAGCGTAGTATTCCCGTCCGTCACGAGGTTGACGTATTTATCGCGGGTGGCGGGCCAAGCGGCGTTGCAGCGGCCGTAGCGGCCGCACGGCAGGGAGCGAAAGTGTTCCTCGCGGAGGGGCAAAGCTACTTCGGCGGCATGGGTACGGCGGGACTCGTACCAAGCTTCTCCAAATTCTCCGACGGGATTAATTTTCTTGCAGGAGGTGTCGGTTGGCAGGTGTACGAACGCTGCCGGGACACGGGCGTCTTCGGGCCGGATTACAACCCCAATCGAAAGTACCGCTGGGATTCCAATTCCTTCCGGGCAGAGGGACTTAAGCGTGTTTATGACAACTTAGTGGTTGAGAGCGGCGCGGCTTTTACTTTCCAGACGCGGTTAGTCGCCGTGGAGGTTGAGGACGGCTACGTGCGATATGCCATCTGCCACGCCAAGAGCGGTCTTTTTGCAGTGAAGGCCCACATCTACATCGACTGTACCGGTGACGGAGATTTGGCAGCCTGGGCAGGCGCGAAGTTCGAGAAGGGAGATGAACAAGGCAATGTTCAGGCCGGTACGCTGTGCAGTATTTGGTCCGGCGTGGACTGGAAACGCGCGCGTTCGGCCGGACAGTACGGCAAATGGCCGCTTGGGCAAAGCGCCAATCTGGAGCAGGCCATTGAAGACGGCGTGTTCACAGTAAAGGACCCGCACTTGCCCGGCATGTGGATGTGCGGCCGTACTTTTGGCGGCGGCAACATAGGTCATGCCTTTGGTGTCGATGGAACAAATGAGCGATCGATAACAGCGTCACTTCTGCGCGAGCGTAAAAAATTGTTGGAGTACGAGCGTTACTACAAGGAATATAACCCCGGTTTTGAGAATATCGAACTTGCCGCCACCGGCGCGCTTCTGGGCATTCGCGAGACCCGCCGCATCACAGGCGATTATGTTATGACGGTGGATGATTATAAGCGGCGGGCAAGCTTTCCCGATGAGATTGGCCGGTATAACAACGAGGTCGATATTCATTCATCCTCAGCGGACCCGAAAGAGCAGGAAAAGGTCAAAAGAATCTTTGCAACGCTGCGCTACAAAGAAGGGGAGAGTTACGGGATTCCGTACCGGGCGCTTATACCGCGCGGCCTGGCGAATGTCCTCGTGGCCGGCCGCTGTATAAGTACCGACCGCTACGTGCAAGGCTCAATCCGCGTTATGCCCGGCTGCTTTATTACCGGCCAAGCTGCTGGGGCAGCAGCAGCGGTGGCGGCCGCAAAGCAGACCTCCACTCGCGGCGTCGACGTCAAGCGGTTGCAGCAAAGACTAAAAGATATGGGAGCGTTCCTGCCCAATGCATGATACCGGCAATTCAGTATAAATGTTGCGCCGTTTTCTATAACCTGTTAAAATGGAAGGCTAAAATGAGCACAAGACTTGACCGACGCAATTTCCTAAAAACGATTGGATTCGGCGCAGCATCTCAGTTAATGCCAAAGATGCTGGTTGGCGGTGAGCTGCTCAAAAGCAACTCTAAATCAAAAGCCATCGTTATTGAATGCGAAGCCAAAGACACAATAACGGCTGTAGAACTGAACCGCGGTGAAAGCCTCCGGTTCGAACTATTAAACGGTCAGGTGCGAGAATTGACCCTCACGGAAACCTCGGCTGAGGTTCTGTTAAAGGCCCATAAGGGGCTGCTGTACCATTTTACCTGTAATGTCACTATAGACGGTCACGAGATGCTCATGGAACGCTATGTCGGCTGCCAGGAGAGCTTTTATGAGCCCTATGTGATTAACGGGATGCGGGTCTGGTTTGATGCTGTGACGGGCATTTTCGATTTCCTGCGCGAGACACATGGCAAGTGCAAACCGAACAAAGACGCGCGGTTTGCGATAGCCGATGCGAGCATTTCGATTTGCCCGGAAGAGATAAAACCATGGTGCCCTATGGGGTGGGATTTTATTGACATAAAGGACTGCTATAACGGCGACGATTGCTGGCTGGGCGCGTTCGAGGGTAAAGAAGCGCATGGCGGGCTCGATATCAATCACCCAAGAGGTATTGAGATTTTTGCGCCGATTGATGTTGATGACCAGTTTCTCTACAAGAGCCTGACGGCCGGCGATACAAATAATGGATGGAGAGGTGTCCGCAAGTGGGCGAATGGGGACGTTTGGCAAATCAGTGTCTCCCATATAATCAGGCTCCTTTATCCCCAGCACCAGCCGCTTAAGGCAGGGACACATATTGCGGAGGGGGCCGGCGTAGGGACATGGGCCCACAGCCACTCTCACTTTATGTTTACTGTAACGGGCCAGGACGGTCATGAAATTCGGCTGGATCCCTGGATTATTTTCTGGCAAATCTTTGAAAACAACAAACAAAGAAAAAGGACCGTCAAGGCGTTCGCCGAACTGCTTGGCCCTCAGAAGATTGGGCAAGCAGTTGCTTTTTCGAGTCACGGCAGCCATAAAAGTCCACAGGGCGGAAAACTCAGGTACCACTGGGCATTCGGCGATGGTGGATTTTCGGTACAGGCGAAGCCCACGCACGTTTACCTGGGTTCGGGTATTTATCCGGTCACTTTAACTGTTGACGACGGGATGTATCGAGATACTTTTACTCAGCATATTACCGTCGACGGAGAGCCTGTTGCAAAGGGAGGTCTGGCTCTAACAGCACCCGAAGAATTTAGTTTCAGGAAGCGGCCGGTGCACATGATGGATGTCTACGGCATACCGCCGGCCTTCATTCCTCATACGCTCAGTTTCACTGCGAGGCCATCCCGCCCAGCTCCTGATTCAAAGACCGTTGAACTAAAAAACTCTGGAAAAGGAACATTAGGCCAGGCAAGAGTTCGTCAAATTGACTACGACGGCGATACGGGCTGGCTTGCCACAAAACTAACAGGTAAAGAAAACAACCAGCGTATCGTTGTTTCCGTTGATGCTTCCGGTTTAAAGCCCGCAGTCTATTCGGCAACAGTTGAAATAGAGTGTGCCGATGCTGTCAATGCCCGGCAATGTTTTCGTGTTGTTCTGAACGTACCTGACTACGAACCACCACCGGTTGTAATAATAGACGACAGCTATATTGGCTTTTACGCTACACCGTATTTCTGGGTGGGACACAGATTCCACAGATGGCCGCCAAAGGGCTATAGCGATTTTTGTTTAATTAATGGAAAACGCGCCGCTGCCGGAGAATTCGCCCGCTTTACGCCTGACTTGAGCGCCGGGACATATCAGGTATTCCTGCCTGAAATAGTCTCATCCTGGCAGCGTGAGGAATTGCGTTTTGCCGTACGCATAAAGCACAAAAACGGTATCGAGACGGTATGGATGGAGCCAAAAAGGTCAAAGTCTATTGGCATATGGGACCATCTGATACCAAACCCGACGAAGGTAATTGGAACATTTGAGTTCAACGAAGGCACCGATGGTTTTGTCGAAATCTTGGCGGAGAGTTCAGAGGGGCAAGTTCCGGCAGACGCAGTCATCTTCAAGAAGGTTAAGTAAACAGCTATTGACATGATATATAACTTCGATGCTGGCCGACAACCTACCCGGAGCACAGCATTCGCAGCATTCACTTTTGGTTTTTGGATTGTGAATAAATACGCCGTACCGCGCTGTATCAACAACCTTCAGGTAGGTGGTTGTCGCATTTTTTTGTACCTCCTCAAAGATTTATTGTAAATTCTTGATAGCAAAGCAATTAAGTAAGCGGACTTGCTGTGGTTGCGACCGAAATAGGGCGAATTTTCTTGACAGGTACGGCCGGTATCCAATAAGCTGTAATTTACTTTGTGAATGTGAACACAAGCACCAAATAGCAGTATATAACTTATGAGATACCATAAGATTCCAGATGAGACGATAAGGCGTTTGCCGATTTACCTAAGGGGGCTGCTGTTTTCATCGGAGCAGGGCCAAGAGCGTGTATCCAGCCAAGATTTAGCTGATTTTCTGGGAGTCAGTCCGTGGCAGATAAGAAAGGATTTTTCCTATTTTGGTGACTTCGGCACTCGTGGGGTGGGGTATAAGACAGAGAAGCTGACAAAGGAAATTAGAAAGATTTTAAAGCTGGACGCGGCTCACAAGGTGGCCTTAGTTGGGGTTGGTAATCTTGGCTCAGCTGTTCTGGCACATGCAGGATTCAGGCCCTACGGGCTTGAAATAGCGGCAGCATTTGACACAGACTCGAAAAAAATCGGCAAGAAATTAGGTGGTGTGATAATTGAAGATGTTCGCAAGATATCAACCTTGAGACGAAGAAAGGTTGACCTCGGTATTATCGCGGTTCCGCGTGATGCTGCTCAAGAAACAGCCGACGCGATGGTTCAAGCAGGCCTAAAGGGCATTTTGAGTTTTTCCCCGTGCCATATAACGGTTCCAACGAAGGTTAAAGTGATAACTATCGACATTGCGATAGACCTTGCCCGGCTGCCTTATTATGTCCCGGCAAGCTGAAATATTTCGATAAGAAACGG
The DNA here is from genome assembly GCA_020350405.1 of Planctomycetota bacterium. Taxonomy (GTDB): domain Bacteria; phylum Planctomycetota; class Phycisphaerae; order Sedimentisphaerales; family Anaerobacaceae. The sequence continues at coordinate 1,564,037 of CP070715.1, read as the reverse complement.
TTTTTTACGGTTAGTTAGTAAAAAAAATACGAGGAATTACATTTGACTATTTGGATTTGGTTGTATACAAGAGAGCAGCCGTAAGTCGTACCCTCGATAAGGTAAGAAAATGGAAACACTGTTTATAAATGACATCAAGCCATTACTGGATGCTGTTGCGAAGCAGATGGACCTCTATGTCCCGAAGAAAAGCGGTGACTACTACGTTTTCAGCAGGTATGAGAAGGAAGGCGATAAGGGATTTGAGTTTAATAACATACGGACCTGTACGCCGATAAAAGAGTTTTTGCTGCCAGTCTGTGAGATGGCTGCGACGACTCCGGGTCCCTTTGAGGCTAAGGACATAAAACCGTTCGCTGTCTTCGGTCTTAAAGACTGCGATTTGCGTTCGATAGCGATTCTGGATAAGGTTTTTGCAGAAGAAGAGTTCAAGGATCCCTTCTACGCAGCACGACGGGAGAAGATGTTCATAATTTCATCGGACTGTAGTGACCCCGCTGAGAGTTGTTTCTGTAATTTATTTGACGGCCGGCCGTTTGCGGAGAGCGGCTTTGATTTGAACGTGTCGCAGGCAGCCGACGGATTTATTGTGGAAGCCGGGTCGGAGAAGGGGAAAGATTTCGTGAAGAAATATTCACAGCTTTTCACAACGGTCCCGAAGGCTGTTATGGCCGAGCGAGATGAACGCAGGGCTCGGGCCCAGAAGCAACTCCAGGAAAACAATGCCGAGCTTGCGTTTGACAGGTCGGTCAAGGAGATAGTGGAAGGCAGCTGGGAAAGCGAGGTTTTCGATGCTGAGGCGAAGAACTGCATCGAATGTCAAGCGTGTACGCGGATTTGCCCGACATGCCACTGCTTTTACCTCTATGACACCAAGCAAAAGGATTACTTTGCGAAGATGAAGATGTGGGACAGTTGTATGAGGATGGCGTACGCGGCAGTGGCGGGCGGTGCGAATCCCAACAAAGTACTCGGCGACAGGCTCAAGCATCGTCTCATGCATAAGTTCGTATACTTCCTCGACAGGTACGGTATGAATATGTGTGTCGGATGTGGCAGATGCGTCGACGCCGATGCCGGCGGAATGGACCTGCGGGAGATACTGAAAAAGTTAAGCCAGGAACATAAAGGCGAGGGCAAGAAAAAAGCGAGAGTTGCAAAATGAACCAGAACCCTTACCAACCTATAAACGGTAAAATCGCTGATATTGTAGACGAGTCTCCGACGATCAAGAGTTTTGTAGTCGTTATGGAGGAGCCGTTTAAATTCGAGACCGGGCAGTTTGTCGAGTTGACTTTGCCAGGTGAGGGTGAGGCGCCGTTTACACCCTCGTCGGCACCGGACGATAGTGAGAAGATGGAGATTACGATTATGAAGGCCGGTCGTGTGACGGCGCTGCTGCACGAGTGCGAAAAGGGCCAGAAGATTGGCATCCGCGGGCCGTTCGGGAACGGTTATCCGGTTGATGATTTCGCGGGTAAAGAAGTCTATA
>CP070715.1:1557646-1562445 GCA_020350405.1 Planctomycetota bacterium | reverse complement strand
GGCACCAGCAAAATGGCCAAGCTTAAAACGATTCCTACAACTGCTGATTTCTTTACCCTCATTATGGTTCTCCTGATAATTTAAATTCGGAAACTATTCACATTTAAGGTCGGTTTCTCAAAACTGCTGCAAAAAAGCCGTCAAAGATGCCTAAAACCAACTGCCTATGTGAGTTTCCTTCCACCCCAATTGAAAGACTTACGATGTTGGCCCTATTATATAAAGGACGCTCTCAAATGTCAAGAAAAATCTCGAAAAATCCCTTGAATTTCCGCCTTTTTTGGCAAAACCCCTCTCACGCCTCAAAAACAGCCCTTTTTCGTCACTTTTCCACCCCTCCGTACGCGAAAAAACGCGGTTTTTCGCACTAACGCAGTGGGCATGGAACACTTACAGAATTCTGGCCAAGCGTGCCACGCCATATCGCATTTGCGATAGAGCGGTCAGCCACGTTCACAACGCCATCGCAATTCACGTCGCAATCACGCAGGGTATAAGCCCCCGCTGACCCCGTCCGCCAGAAAGCATTAGCTATCGAACGGTCCGCGACGTTTACCACGCCATCGTTGCTCACATCACCTAAAAGCGCTATCCCGAACTCCGCCTCCGCTACACCCGTATTGCCGTAATCATCACCGGTAATACGCACCCGTACCTTAAAGGTCTGTCCTGAGTCGGATAAGCCCGCCGGCTCATCACAGCCGCGAGCCGCAAGCGTCCACGAGGTGTCTCCGGCCCCGCCGCCCGCCGTCGTTGTCGGTGCTAAGCTGACGTCCTCCGGCAGCACAATCTCCCACGCATAGCTGTAGGTGCTGTTGCTCATCGGGTCGTCCGTAATCGAAACACCCGCCGTCAAATCCGAATTGCTTTGCCCCGGCAGACTCTGATACGTCCACGAATTATCCAGCTCCAAATCAGCCAACACAGGACACTGAGAATATTTCACCGTCAAGTAACCGGCACCAATACCCGCAACGTATACATTGCCTGAGCTGCCTAAAGCCACAGCCGTGCCAAAGTCAACGTTGTTCGGAGGCCCGTCATACTCCGCTATCCAGATAGGCTCGTTACTATCCGGTCCGTACTTGATTGTTGCAACATTCCCGGATGGTGGCTCCGGATCGCCGATTCCCGGGATATGTATGTTTGCAGTACCCGTAACATACACATTGCCCGATTCATCCAAAGCTATATCTGTTGGCGCGTCCATAATACTTTGCGCCCCGTCGTAAAGCGCAACCCACTCTGGCTCGTTGCTATCTGAACCGTACTTAATCGTCGCGTAGTCTTGCGACGAGCCCCCCGCCACGCCGCTGACATAAATATTCCCTGAGTCGTCCAGAATTATCTTATCGCCATAAGCCCAATCGCTTGTCGGACCTTTATACCGGGATACCCAGACTTCATTGCCATTCGTATCGTACTTTATCGTGCATGTATAACCGCTCGTACTGTTGACATCACTCGAGCCCGTAACATAGATATTGCCTGAAACATCTATGGCCAGTGCCTCACCAAAATCCTGGCCGTTGTCAGGCCCGTTATATCGCGCCGCCCAGGCCTCGTTGCCGTCCGCCTCGTACTTAATCGTCACGATATCCTGGTTCCCGGGCGCGCCTTCACTTTTGCCCGTAACGTATACATTTCCTGAATCATCAACCGCAACCGCCGTGCCGCTGTCCCATCCATGATTATCATATCTGGCAACCCACGCCTCGCTGCCGTCCGCGTTGTATTTGATTGTGGCTATATCGTCTTCGCTGTCTATGCTGTAGCCGGTAACATACACATGCCCTGAACCATCAACTGCTATCGCCTCCGCCTCGTCCCAATCATGCCCAGGACCGTCGTACCTCGATACCCACGCAGCAACATTGCTGTCAGGACTATATTTGATGGTCAGATAGTCCACACCATTGTCAACGCTATCACTGGCGCCGGTAACGTACACATTACCCGAATCATCCAGAACCATCGCGCGGGCCCCATCACCGGCGCTCGCTGGCCCGTTGTAACGGGCAACCCATAATTCTGTTCCATCCGAGTCGTACTTCACCGTGGCATAGTCACTGCTTGTGTTTTCGCCATAACTTGAACCCGTAACATAGACGTTGCCTGCGCCGTCCACAGCAATATCGCGTGCCTCGTCGGGATAAAGCTCTATCTCGCGCCCGTTGTACCACGCTACCCACTCTTCGAACCATCCGGCCGCACACCCTATGCCGACATAGCTGCCCGTGTAGTTCTGTCCCCCTATATCACTGCTCAAATCACTATATACCCTGTTTGAAGGGCCAAAAGACCAGTCCGTCTTCCCCGGTGTTACAGTACCCGACCACGGCCGCGGTACCCCAGGAACTAAATCCGGAACCGTCAGTTCATAGTAGCCGCTCGCGTCGGTTGTTACCCAGCCACCTAAATTGTCTCCATAAACCAGAACACCCTCGACTCCCGCTCCCCCGGAAGTCTTGACATATCCCGATATGGTCGGTGTCGGGTCGGCCGTATATGTCCCCGTATAGTTCTGGTCCGCTATATCAGCCGTCAAATCGGAATATACAGTATTCACCGGCGAAAAAGACCAAAGGTCTTTACTCGGTGTTACCGTCCCGCTCCACGGCTCCGGCACCGGCCCGCCGCTCGAAACCGTCAGCTCATAATAGCCGCCGTCGCCCGTTGTCGTCGATTCGCCTGTGCTCGCCGACACCAACACGTCCGTCAGGCCGTATCCCTCACTGGTCTCGACATACCCCGAAATCGTCGGTGTCGGGTCCGCCGTATATGTCCCCGTATAGTTCTGCCCGGGCTGGTCGCTGGTTAGATTTCCATAAGACCTGCTCCCAGGCGAGAAAGACCAGTTGCTCATACTCGGAGTTACTGTCCCGCTCCATGGCTCCGTAACTACCAGTTCATAATAACCGCTCGCATCTGTCGTATCGCTCTCGCCCGTGCTCGCCGAAACCAGTACACCCTCTATTCCGACTGCGCCTGACGTCGTCACAGACCCCGAAATCGTCACTTCTGAAGGCCCCGAAGTAACCATAATCGTATAATCCTCCACTTCGCCGTACGTCGCTGCGCCACAGGGACTAAGACTGTCATAATCCCCGTCATTTATGCGTACTCGCAGCCGACACTCGCCCTCCAAGGCTGTTCCCGGAGGCGTGATCGTCGCCGTGTAAGGCCCAACGCCAGGACTCCCCGACACTGGAGTAATCGTCTCGCTAGCGTCATAGAAATCCCCGTCCTGGTTCCAGTCGACCCAAATGCCGCATTCATCTACAGATGCAGGGTAGCCGTTTGTTACCGTTATCGGGTAACTCGTGCCGATTTCCATCGTCGTCGACATGGATGAATAATCGGCATATCTATCGCAGTCCGTCCCCGTGTTGTTGATACTTCCAACCTGTACCCCGCTTACGTACTCCCAGCAGGTCGTACCGAGCGCGCTGCAGTAAAAAGGTACATTGTAATATACCCTTATCCACCATCTGTCGATATACCCGCCGTACTCAGGGCCACCGTTCCTGGCCCACGCTATCCACATCTGGTTCGGGTTCCTGCCGTTGAACACTGTAATTCCCGAGTCGTTTATACTAATCATTCCGTCACCGGTATAATAGTCCTCGTAGAGCGTATACTCGAAGTTTTCGTAGTCTTCATCCGTCAGGTCCACGTACAGCCAGCTCCAATAATAATGAATCAGTTCGACGTGGACGTCTACGGACGTGACCTCTGCTCCCGATGGCGCGCCGGAGAGCGTGATGGCGCTGCCACCCCACTGCCCGCTCGTCGGAATCGGAACATTAAGGTTGCTCAAGTCGTACAGGTAATCCTGCATAGGTGTGACCTTGTCCATCGCCTCCGCCTCTTGCGCCTCCACGTCAGCCCCAAAACCCTCATAAAGCAGAAATCTTCGCACCACCGTAACCTCGGCGCCGGCGTAAACAAGCGCCTGCACCTGCTCGGCCGCTAACTGCACCCTGACGCGCGTAGGGCCGGAGAGTACCTCCAAATCACTGCCCGGCGCCCTCGGCAAATCTGAAATATCCTCCACGCTCAACTGTTCGCTCACGACAATCTCCACCTCTGCGAAGTTGCGGGGCGCGCGCGCGACCGGCTGTCGATTCACCTGTACTGCTTCGATATCTTTTACCGGTTCGCTCGTCGCTGCGCACGCACTTCCTTCAAGCCCCCCGGCGTGGCACAAAAAGACAAATACTGTCATAAGGATTGTTAATGATGACCTTGATTTAAGACCGCTAGACGATTCCATTTTCCGTCCTCCTTTCTGGATTTTGGATGTTTACTTGACGAATTCCTCCTCTAATACGGCTGGAAGAACGCAATAATTATAACCTAAACGCCCCTTCGATTCAAGCATTTTTACTTTTTTTTCAGGTTTTCGCAGCGAATTTACCGAAATCCCTTACCCCAAAAATCACGATTTACCCCCCTGCCGCTGACTTCGCCCTTCGCAGGCCGAATTTAACCTCAGAAATGCACCAAAATCCCCAAAATCACGCTTCCCAACTCATTTTCTGCCCTCCAGCCGCCTATCCTCCCCAATTCGAAATCAGCGCACCGGGCACGGCCCATTAACCGAAACCGTCCGGCTCGTCAACCTTGTACCACGTCGTATTTACGTCATCTCCCGGCCTGCAATTGCCATCCGCGCACACCTCAGCATCATACAGCCCCACCCGTCCCGGCTGCCTTATCTCGAGCCTTTTACCCAAAACCGCCAGTTTCTTGCGCTGTTCATCATTGAGAAGGATTCGCTTTCTTCCCAACTTTTC
>CP070715.1:1554002-1557546 GCA_020350405.1 Planctomycetota bacterium | reverse complement strand
CTCTTGCTCGCGGCCCAGCTCTTGATTTTCCCCGCCGAAAGAGTATTCAGCACATCCGCCTTACTTGCCCACCCTCGCGCCGCCGTCGCCACGCCGAAACCCATCAGCCCAAGTCCCTCAGTGCTGTGAGCATCGGTCCCGATGGCAAGCTTGACCCCCGCCTCAATCGCCATCTTGCAGTGTGTATCCTTCAGGTCCAGACGCCACGGATTCGCATTCACCTCCAGCGCGGTACCCGTCTCGGCGGCATTTTTAACCACCCTAGCAACATCAATATCCATTGGTTCACGCTGGCCGATGAGCCTGCCAGTAGGATGGGCGATACAGTGAACATACGGATTATCCATCGCCTTCAAAGTACGGGTGGTTACCTTTTCACGCGAGCTGGCCAGACCCGAGTGTATTGCAGCTACCACAAAATCCAGCTCTGCCAGCAGCTTGTTATCAAAATCCAAAGAGCTGTCAGCAAGGATGTCAACTTCGGTCCCGGCTAGGATTGTTATCCCTTTTAACTGTTCGTTCAGCCTGCGGATTTGTTTAATCTGCCTGCCAAGTTCCTTGGGCGACAGCCCGCTGGCGATCGCGGAGGACTTTGAGTGGTCCGTGACACAAATATATTTATACCCCAGCTTCTTCGCGGCCCTGGCAAGCTCGGATAGGTCACAGTTGCCGTCAGAGGCATCTGTGTGAACATGAAGGTCGCCCTTGATGTCCTCCGACTCGACCACTTCAGGAAGCGAATGATTCTTGGCAGCCTCCACCTCTCCACGGTCTTCACGCAGCAGTGGACCAATGTAATCGAGGCCGAGTTTCTTATATATCTCTTCTTCGACCGCCCCCGCAACCATTCTCTTACCCTTAAAAAGCCCATACTCATTCAACTTCAATTTCCCTTTTACAGCTATCTCTCTTAAACGCACATTATGTTGTTTTGACCCTGTAAAGTACTGCGCCGCCGCTCCGAAGCTTTCTCGCGGAACCACCCGAACATCAACATGCACAGGGCAGCTCTCCGTCCGAATCATCGCCGAGCCTTTCGTCGCCCCCGCCGCGAGCACCTCCTGTACAAATGGGGCCTTTGTAAATGCTTCGATAATTCGCTTTCCCTTATTCGCTGCCACAAGTATGTCAACATCGCCGATGGTCTCCGCCCGCCGCCGCACCGACCCCGCCTCCTGCATCTTCTGAATCCCCGAGAGGCCTTCCAGTTCTGCAATCACCAAATCCGCCGCCTCTAATGCCTGGTCAAGCCGTATCCGCCCCGTCGCTCTCTCCAGAAATTCAATTCCCTTTGCTATCCCGGCCGCCTTCTTATCGCCGAAGCCGGACAGCCCTGCAACGGCCCCGCTCGCAATCGCATCTTTCAGCTCGGCAATGCTTGTTACCTTTAATTTCTCGTACATCGCCTTGACACCCTTTGGTCCCATCCCCGGTATCGTAAGCAGTTCAAGCAAGGTCGGCGGGATTTTTTTAAGAAGCTGCTGATGAGCGGTTATAGTGCCCGTCTTCACAAATTCTTCCATCTTTGCGAGGCTTGATTTACCGATGCCCGGAGTCTCCGCCAACCGGCCCGTCGCCAGCGCCGTCTCGACATCACTCGGCATATCGGAAATAATGCGAGCCACCTTGCGGTAGCTGTTGATTCGGAATCGGTCCTCGCCGAGTATCTCCATTATATCCGCCATCTGCTCGAAAAGCTCACTAAGTAGCGCGTTTTTCATAAAACCGATTATATCGGCAAAGAAATAAAAACAAAGGCTAATTCAACCATACTCCCTCCCCCCTAACGCCCGCCTCTTTTCACTTGACCGAAACGCACGAAACCGCTATCTATAATCGAGAATCAACCTAACTAAAGGCTGCTGTAAATAAGACTATTATGCCCCACGGAAAGGTCTATCTTGTAGGTGCGGGTCCGGGCGACGCCGAACTAATCACCCTGAAGGGCTATCAATTGATATGCCGGGCCGATGTCATTCTCTATGACCACCTGATACCGCTGGAACTCCTGAAACTCGCCAAACCAACCGCGCAGATAATCTCGGTCGGAAAATCCGCCGGCCGACACACTATACCGCAGCCCGAAATAAACAAGCTCCTCGTCGAAAAGGCAAAACAAAATAACATCATCGTCAGACTAAAAGGCGGAGACCCGTTCCTTTTCGGAAGAGGCGCCGAGGAAGCCCAGGCCTGCGCCGAGGCCGGAATAGACTTCGAACTCGTCCCTGGAATAACCAGCGCAATCGCCGCCCCGTCTTACGCAGGTATTCCCGCCACGCACCGTGATTACGCGTCCAGCGTCGCCGTCATAACCGGACATCGAAAAGATGACCAGCCGATTGAAATACCGAAGGCCGACACTCTCATCTTCCTGATGGGCGTGGCAAACATCCAGAAAATCATACAGTCTGTTATCGACGCCGGCTGGCCGGGCAATACCAAAATCGCTGCCATACAAAACGGAACCTCCTACAACCAGAGAGTAATCACTGGGACCTTGGAAAACTTCGTCGAGACGGTCCAGAAGGAAAACCTAAAGCCCCCGGCCGTCTTTATCGTGGGCAAAGTCGTAGAACTGCACGAAAACCTAAACTGGTTCTCCGAGAAACCGAGGGTACTCGTCCTCGGTATGCACCCGGAAAAATACGAACACCTCGGAACAATCGTACACCGTCAGATAATCGACTGCGTGCCTCTCGAAGATTACTCCATCGCCGACCAGACGTTCAAACATCTCGATGCTTTCGACTGGCTCGTATTTACCAGCGCAAACGGCGTAAGATTCTTCTTCAAAAGATTAAAAGCTCTCGGCTCCGACGCTAGGGCCCTCGCCTCTGTAAAAATCGCCGCAATCGGCAAAACCACCGCCGAGACCCTCGCTGAATTCGGAATCGTGCCCGATATGGTCCCGGACAACGAATCAAGCGCAGGCCTGCTCGAGAAGTTCAGTTCCATCAACATAAGAAATAAAAAGTTCTTGCTCCCCCAGTCTGATATAGCCTCGGCCGAATTGCCCGATGGTCTGGTTAGTATCGGAGCTGAAATCGAAAAGCTCACCATATACAAAACCGTTGAGATAGACCCGCCTGATGTCGATTTCGATTATATTGACCGGATACTCTTTACAAGCGGCTCGACCGTTCGTGCCTTCGTAAAAAGATTCGGACCACCCCCACCGCACATAAAAGTCTACGCCCTCGGCCCGCCGACTCAGACCGAAGCTAAAAAGCACAACATCGACGCCGAGGTCCTGCAGGAAACTTAAATGAGTAACAATAAAAACCTTAACCTGTTCCGCCGCGCCGCAAAAGTCATCCCCGGCGGCGTTAACAGCCCAGTCAGAGCATTCAAGGCCGTTCACGCAAGCCCGATATTCGTCAAAAAGGCAAAGGGCCCGTACATCTACGACGCCAATGGTAAAAGATACATCGATTACTGTCTTTCCTGGGGGCCCATGATACTCGGCCACGCAAATAAATACGTCCTCGACTCCGTTAAGAAAGTAATGGCCAAGGGAACCAGCTTCGGAATACCCACAGAACTT
>CP070715.1:1546772-1553902 GCA_020350405.1 Planctomycetota bacterium | reverse complement strand
TCGGGGGTGAGGGGAGCCCGATACATTTCCGGCGGAAAACTCGTCAAAAAAAATTGGATTTGGGCAGAAAAATTGCGCGTTTAAATGGGCGTTTTTCGCGAAATATTAAGGGTTTATTTTTTTGAAGGAGAAAAAGATGAAAACTGCAAGAATGTTAACAATTTGGATTGTCGGTTTGGCCTTGCTGGTGTGTGGCGCGAGGGTCAGCGAGGCAGCGGAAATGGGCACTGGCTTTACCTATCAAGGGCATCTGTACGATGCCAACCGCCCGGCAAACGGGCGCTATGACTTTCAGTTCAAGCTGTACGACGACGCGAATGTTATCGACGGGAACCAGGTAGGGACTGACTTCAACAAGCATAATATTGATGTAATCGACGGGTACTTTACGGTGGTGCTGAATTTCGGAAGCGTGTTCATGGGTGATGGTGTGTGGCTGCATGTTGGTGTGCGGCCGGGGGAGCTTGAGGACCCCAACGTCTATACAACGCTTGTGCCGCGGGCGGAGCTCACGCCGACACCCCAGGCGATTTATGCAAAGAACACGGATAACGATAACGACTGGACTATTTCAGATAGCGATATGTATTCGATCCCCTCTGGGAATGTCGGCATTGGCACGACGGAGCCAAGTGCAAAGTTAGAAGTGAATGGACAAATTAAAATTACTGGCGGCTCACCAGGATGGGACAAAGTCCTGACATCCAATCATGAGGGGCTTGCGAGTTGGCGAACTCCCGATCCCGACATAAATTCCGTCATTGCGGGCACAGGCTTGAGTGGCGGCGGAACATCCGGAGACGTAACGCTGGATGTTCAAGTGCCTCTTTCTTTAGCCGGGTCAAGTTCTGGGGCGATTATCTCCGCTGCCAATACCGGCAGCGGTAATGGTATCTATGGGAATGCTTTGGGGGACTATGGCTATGCGGTGTACGGCTACGCCAGCGGCAACAATGGCCGGGGCGTCTACGGATACGCCAGCAGCAGCACAGGTTATGGTGGCTATTTTGCGGGCAATGCAAAGGTAACAGGGGACCTGACGGTGGGTGGCAACGTTGGACTCAGCACGACGGCACCGACCGAGAAACTGGATGTCAACGGAAATATCAATATCAATTCCGTTTACAAGATAGGGGGGCAGACAACGCTCTCGGTCGCCGGCATGAGTAATATATTTGCCGGTGGGAATGCGGGAGCAATTAATACAGGGACCGGCAACACATTCGTGGGTGATAACGCGGGGTTCAACAACACTTCAGGCAGTACCAACACGTTCGTAGGAGCGAGGGCAGGCTACTCTAACACCACAGGCGGTGACAACACATTTTTAGGATGCTGGGCAGGCTACCTCAACACCACAGCCAGTAGGAACACATTCTTAGGAAAGTTGGCAGGCTACGCCAACACCACAGGCCTCAACAACACATTCTTAGGAAGGAGCGCAGGCATCTCCAACACGACAGGCGGTGACAACACACTCGTAGGTCATGGCGCAGGCTACTCCAACAGCGCAGGCTATAGGAACACATTCTTAGGAAAGTTCGCAGGCTACTTTAACACAACAGGTGCCGGTAATGTGTTTGTCGGCTATCGGGCTGGATACAACGAAACAGGAGATAATAAGCTGTATATAGCGAATGGGCCGAATGACGCTGATGTTTTGATATACGGTGATTTTGACACAGGCAGAGTGGGCATCGGGACGACGAGTCCTCAAGGCACTTTAGATGTAAACGGGCCTATCTACCAGAGAGGCGGTGTTTTGCACGCCGATTATGTCTTTGAGCCGGGCTATGAATTAGAGTCGATAGGTGAGCATTCGGAGATTATGTGGAGTGAAAGGCACCTGCCGGCGATTCCAAGGGCAAAGGTCGATGAGAGTGGCCAAGAAGTCGTTGAAGTCGGCGCCCATCGCAAGGGCATAGTTGAAGAATTAGAGAAGGCACACATTTATATTGAGCAGCTGCATAAACGTATCGGAATACTGGAGGCAAGGCTGGTGAAATTGGAGATGGGGGGTTAATAGAATCAAATAAGACAAATTTTTTTGAAAGGGTAGAATGATGAAAAGTGCAAGAGTGTTGACAATTTTGGCAGTGGCTTTGGGCCTGGTTCTTTGCCTGGCCAAAGTCAGCAAGGCACTGCCGATGGGGAGTACCTTTACCTATCAAGGGCATCTATACGATGCCAACCGGCCGGCAAACGGGCGCTATGACTTTCAGTTCAAGCTGTACGACGACGCGAATGTTATCGAGGCGAACCAGGTAGGCAGTGACGTGAACAAGCTTAATATTGATGTAAGCGACGCGTTCTTTGCGGTGGACCTGAATTTTGGAAACACTGTGTGGTACGACGGAACGAAAAAGTGGCTGGAGATAGGCGTTCGGCCGAGTCCGGTTAATGAGCCCTGCGATTTTATATCTTTGGGTCCACCTGTGGAGATAACAGCCGTTCCATACGCGCTGACTACCCGTGGGATATTTGTAGACGGATTCGGGAACGTTGGTATCGGGACGACGGAGCCGAATAAGACGCTGGATGTTGTGGGAAATGCCCACGTTGAGGGCGATGTGACTTGGAAGGCTAAGACGGGTTACATATCAGTCTCAGCCGCGGCCTTCAGGCCTATGCTTGACGGATACGATTTTTCAAACATAGGGTACTACCTTAGGAATGTGGACAGTAACAGTGATAGTTATTACGCCCCAGTTCAATTGCCACACGGTGCCACGGTGACCGAATTTACCTTCTATTGGAGAGATACATCTGAGTTCGACAATGGAACAGCATATTTGTACCGGAATGGGCTGGGTACAGGGATCGACGTCATGGCATTGGTCTCGACCAGTGGAAGTTCCGGTACCCCGAGCAGCAGTTCCACAAGTACCATAAGCGCCGCCACTATTGACAATTCCCAAAATGCCTACCATCTGTTATGGACCCTACCCGATACCAACGTCTGGGGCTATGGTGTGATTATCAAGTATACTTTCACCAAGCCGTACTAAGCGCAAATAGAAATGAGATGAGCTATGCGATGAATAAAAAACGACCGAAAATGATTGGTGGGAAGTTTTGTTTGGACTCGCTGTTGTAAAGGAGACCTACAGTGAGAATGGTTATTCAAAACACGTTTGTTACGTTTTGGGAGGATGCGTGCTAATGGTTGTCTCTGACTTTGCTATGAGTGCTGAGGCGTATGAGCTGAGTGGGATGACAACTGGTGGAGGTGGAATGAGATTGCGAGGCGGTGCGCAATGGGTGCACCGCGAAAATAAACATTTTTTTGAAAGGGTAGAAAGATGAAAAGTGCAGGAATGTTAACAATTTTGGTATTGGCTTTGGGCCTGGTTCTGTGCCGGGCCAGAGTCAGCGAGGCACAGCCGATGGGTAGCGCGTTTAGCTATCAAGGGCATCTATACGATGCCAACCGCCCGGCAAACGGGCTGTATGACTTTCAGTTCAAGCTGTACGACGACGCAAATGTTATCGAGGCCAACCAGGTAGGCAATGACGTCAACAAGCTTAATATTGATGTCAGCGACGCGTTCTTTTGGGTGGACCTGAATTTTGGAAACACTGTGTGGTACGACGGTACGAAACGGTGGCTGGAGACAAGCGTTCGGCCGAGTCCGGTTAATGAGCCCTGCGATTTTATACCTTTGGGTCCGCCGGTGGAGATAACAGCCGTTCCATACGCGATAACTACCCGTGGGATATATGTAGACGGGGCGGGGAACGTTGGTATCAGCACAACGGCACCGACCGAGAAACTGCATGTCAATGGTGATATAAAGGTCAACAACATAAGAATGAATAACAGCGATATTACAGATAACGGCAGCATTCGGGTAATTATTGACGAAGACAATGACCAGACGGACCAGCTGTTTAGTGTATGGAAAGACGGGCCTGGAGGGACAGAGCTGCTGAGAGTTCAAGAGAACGGCCATGTCGGCATCGGGACACCGGTTCCCACAGCGAAGCTCGCAGTTCTGACTGATTCTGTTGGCTCGGCAGTCTACGGCTTGGCTACGGCAACCGGCGCCGTTCAAAACTACGGCGGTTATTTCGCGGCTATGGGGGACACCGGCCGGGCAGTCTATGGCGATGCAACGGGCTATTTCGGGAAAGGAGTCTTGGGAGAGGCTACAGGCGCGGAGGGCAGAGGAGTCGAGGGGAAGGCCACGTCAAGTACTGGCATGACCTACGGCGGTCATTTCAGTTCAGATGCCAATAGTGGGCGAGCAGTCTACGGCAGGGCTGGCAATAGCGAATTTGTGGAAAACTACGGCGGGTATTTTGAGGCGGCAGGTGGCCGTGGGCGGGGCGTCTACGGCTATGCCTCTAACAACACCATGAGCACTACCCACTACGGGGGCTTCTTTAAGGCTATAGGCGACTATGGGGTGGGGGTCTTCGGGACGGCTGTTGACAACAACGGCATTGGCGTTGAAGGCAATGGCGGTAAATATGACTTTTATGCTTCGGGTACCGGGACAGATTATGGTTCGCCCTCTTCTATTCGCTGGAAAAAGGATGTTCGGGCCATCGATGAGGCACTGGGTAAGGTAGTAAGTCTGCGGGGCGTTTATTTTACGTGGGACGCCGAACACGGTGGAGGTCACGATGTTGGTATGATTGCTGAAGAGGTCGGCGAGGTACTGCCGGAGATAGTGGACTATGAAGAAGACGGTATGTACACCGCGGGCATGGACTACAGCAAGCTGACACCGCTTTTGGTTGAAGCCGTCAAGGCACTCAAGAATGAGCTTGATGAGCGAGAAAAGCAGGACGCAGAAAGAGAGCTCACAGTTGAAAGACTGCTACAGGAAAACGAGGCGCTGTCAAAACGACTGGCTGGTATTGAGTCACAAGTTGAACAGCTCGCTCAGCAAAGAAAGGAGCTGAATAATGAAGCATTTTAGTATGATATTTTTAGCGGGTTCGGTTTTGATTTTAACTTCTTCAATGGCTGTTAATGCCCAAAGCGGCGGAGGATATGAGCTGAGCAGGAGTACAATTGGCGGCGGTGGCGTGAGCAGCGGCGGGCAATATATCGTGATGGGGACAGTCGGGCAGGTTGGTGCAGGTGTGATGGCCGGCGGTTCTTATGAGCTGTTAGGTGGATTTTGGCCGGGCGAACCGCTGTGCACGGTAGAGTTTCATCACTACGCGAGGTTCGCGGAATACTGGCTTGACAGCGGCTGCAATGCGGGAAACAACTGGTGCAACGGAGCTGACCTGGACCAGCTGGGTGATGTTGACGGGGTTGACCTGGGGCTGTTCGTCAGTGAATGGCTGTATTGGTGCCCTTATGACTGGCCGTTGAAGTAAGAGGAAAGAAGCCTTTTAAGTGATGAGTGATTATAGCGGCTTAGATTGCCGCCTCGTGTGCTCTGCGCGCTGGCGGCAATGACGGTTGTAATTGATGAGTGATAAATGATTATTGTGGTTGAGATTGGTTCGTCGCTTCGCTACGAGGGCAGGCAGGCGGGATGGAGCGGTTTTTAAGGCTGTTTTTGGTGAAATTTGTGGAGAGGGGTAAAAAACTGGAAAAAAAGCGTTACGTTTTGGGAGGTTACAGGCACCTATATAGCAGAAGGCGAAACAGGTGCATCATTTAGAAAGGAGAAATACTATATTTCTTGACATAGCGGTGGATTTGTGGTAGGGTCGATTCTTAGCAGTAGAGGCACGTTAGAGCGGTTTGCAGCGATTTCTGAACGTTGTTTTTAATTTAGCTGGAGGATCGTAAGATGCGTGGGAAAATTGCGGTTTTGAGGGTTTTAGCGGGGGTACTATGCTTTTGTTCGGGGGTTTTGGCCGGGCCGCAGGTGCTGGAGGTAAGCCCGATGTACCTGGAGTTTACGGGTTACGAGGGGGGACCGAATCCTGCTGCGCAGGTGGTATCTATTTGGAACAGCGGTCACGGGCCTATGGACTGGACGGTTACGGAGGACTGCAACTGGGTAGCGGTTGAGCCGAACAGCGGAACGAGCTCGGGAGAGGTGGACGATGTGAACGTTGCCGTGGACATAACGGGGCTGAGTACGGGTACGTACAACTGTCAGTTAACCGTAGATGCAGGTGCTGGGGCGAACAGTCCGCAGATTGTTGGCGTTGACTTGACTATCGCCTATGACCCTAACCTTGTTGGTTGGTGGAAGTTTGACGATGGTTCGGGTAGTACGGCCATTGATTCAAGTGGCTTAGGTAATGACGGGACGCTCCATAACGGGCCGATTTGGACAACGGGCCAGATTGACGGGGCATTAGACTTCGATGGTATTAATGATTACGTTGAAGTTATTGACCCTGCAGATGGAAGTCTGGATTTTGGAAGCGGGAATTTTACTATAAGCCTCTGGTTCAAAACAACGGACACAAACGGGGAGCTTGTTGATAAAAGCGGCGGCAATAAAGGGCGTCAGACAGGCTACTCGGTATATGTCGGGACTTATGGTACTATCAATGATGGTGAAATAGGCTTTAGAGTATCGGACGGGACCAGTCGTGACCTGATAAAAACAAATAATACTTACAATGATGGAGACTGGCACCATTTAGCTGCGGTAAGAACAGGGACTGGTTCAGCAAACCTTAATATTTATGTTGACGGAGTTGATGTTTCCACGAGCAGTTTACTCGACGAAGGGGCAGTGGGGATAAGTAATTCATATGACTTGTCGATAGGAGCAAAGTATGATGCCGGTCACACAAACGTTTGGGAAAACTTTCTGGACGGCGTAATTGACGAGGTTGCGATATGGGACAGAGCTTTGACCGGCGGAGAAATCCGGCAGATATGGGAAGAGGGTCTTGGCGGCAGGGCATATAATCCAGAGCCTGTTGATGGGGCAAGTGGTGTTGAGCCGAATGTAGTCCTTAGCTGGTCGCCAGGCACTTGGGCGGCTGATTTTAACGGTCACGATGTGTACTTCGGGACGGATTACACCGATGTGAACGAGGCAACCACTGTCTCGGCAGAGTATATGGGGAACCAGGATACAAACAGCTGGGCGACGGCTAACTATGACCCGTGCGGGCTAAAAGACGGGACGTGGTACTACTGGCGTATTGACGAGGTCAACGGGCCCAACACCTGGAAGGGCGATGTCTGGAGCTTC
>CP070715.1:1526197-1546672 GCA_020350405.1 Planctomycetota bacterium | reverse complement strand
TGGATTTATTCAGCTTCAACGAGGCTGGCCCAGGCTTTGCGTTCATTCACTCGAAAGGAATGATTATCTGGAACGCAATAGTCGACTTCTGGCGAAGTGTGCACGACAGATACGGATACAAGGAAATCAAAACGCCCATAATTCTAAATGAACAGCTATGGCACAAGAGCGGCCATTGGGACAATTACAAAGAGAATATGTACTTCACCAATTTCGACGGCACCAATTATGCTATAAAGCCAATGAATTGCCCGGGGCTATGCTTGGTTTATAAGACCCGTCAACACTCATACCGTGAATTTCCAATGCGCATTGCCGAACTTGGTCTGGTGCACCGGCACGAGGCCAGCGGTGTTATGCACGGGTTATTTAGAGTGAGACAATTCACACAGGATGACGCTCATATTTTCTGCACACCGGAACAGATAGAACCTGAAATAATAGGCGTAATCGACCTTACCTTCGAGATATACCGCGCGTTTTGGTTCGAAGATTTCCACATTGAGCTATCCACCAAGCCCGAAAAACACATAGGTTCGGACCAGATTTGGGATATTTCCACAAACTCGCTCAAAAGTGCCTTGGTGCGTAAGGCAATTGAATACAAAACTAATGAAGGTGATGGGGCATTCTACGGCCCCAAAATAGACTTCCACGTAAAAGACTGCCTCAAAAGGTCTTGGCAACTCGGCACGATACAGCTGGATTTTTCCATGCCGCAGCGATTCGGCCTGGTCTATACCGACAAAGATAACACTGAGAAAACACCGGTTATGATTCACAGGGCCGTTTTGGGTTCCTTCGAGCGGTTCATAGGCATTCTTATCGAACATTACGGCGGCAAAATGCCCTTGTGGCTCGCTCCGGAGCAGGCAAGGGTCCTACCAATAAGTGAAAAGAGCAACGATTACGCTAAGGTCGTACAAGATAGGCTGATACAGGCACATTTACGCTCTGGCTGTGATGTGTCGGATGAAAAAATAAACGCCAAAATTGCCAAGGCTCACCAGGAGAAGTTGCCCTACATGCTGATAGTAGGCCCGAAAGAAGCTCAGTCCAATACGGTAAATGTACGCATCAGGGACATCAAAGAAAACAAAACAGTAGAAATTGAAGAGTTTTTGAAAATCGCAAAACGTAAAATTGCCGATAAAAAAATAGACTTGGCGCTCGAAAGTAACGATTGATAATTGGAAAAAACGTCAAGAGTAGTTATAAGAAAACTAAAGGTTTTAAATTTTACAGGGTCCGGCTAAACCAAAGCCATAAATAATTGAGTTAATTTTTTAGAAAGGTAAGGTGGTATACAATCGGTAAAGAAGGTTTAAGGGTCAACACCGCCATCCGAGTCGACACAGTTCGGCTAATAGACGAATCAAACAATCAGGCGGGAATTGTAGATGTACGCGAGGCAATCAGCAGGGCACGTGAAGTGGGGTTGGACCTTGTAGAAGTCGCGCCTACAAGCGACCCACCGGTGTGTCGGATAATGGATTACGGCAAGTGGCTTTACCAGCAAAAACGGAAGGTCCGCGAGGCGCATAAAAAGCACCATCACCATTCCACAACACTGAAGGAAATCAGACTGCGGCCTGAAACCGAAAAACACGACCTCGACATTAAACTCAGACACGCCCGTGAATTCATTGAAAAAGGCCACAAGGTGCAATTCACAATATTCTTTCGCGGACGCCAAATGCTGCACAAAGAACAGGGATATGCTATGCTCGAACAAATCACCGAAACACTGCAGGATTTGGCCAAGGTCGAGCGACCGGGCGCGATGTCCGGAAAACGCATGACGCTACTACTCGTGCCCAAATAAACCCATTGCTTGAAAAGGCGGCATCGGAGGGGCTGTCAGGGCCCCGACATGACATATCGCATAGCGACCAAACGTAGTCTGCACCCCCTTAGGGGACCGCACAAGGGCAGTCCAACCGACGATTTATCTCGCGCTGTCCCCCGGTTCTTAAAAAGACAATCAAGCCGATTCGTAAGCTTATTTTGCACTTTTTGCCGAATTTGCACTATCCGCTATTGACTCGGAGCCGCAAATGCCGTAAAGTACCGACTTTATATTTCTTGATTGTTTCAGTCAGTAAACGTTGTCTTGAAGGAATCTGTCACATGCCGAAACAGAAAGGCCATAAGGGCCTAGCCAAGAGAATAAAAATCACCGCCTCCGGAAAACTTAAGCGCAAGCGCTGCTGCGGCAGTCATCTTATGAGCGGCAAAAGCGCCAAACGGCGAAGGCGAATTGGCGGTCCGGCCACTTTAACTGGGGCAACAGCTAAAACAATCAAAATCAATTTCGGTAAATAGGTTTGAAAGTAAAACCAGAGGCGTTTTACCAGTTGCAAGCTTGCTTCTCGGCCTGCAATCAGCTGCCGCCAGCAAGCTGAAAAGAATATAGATTCCTTAAGGAAAGCTGATATGCCAAGAGTTAGGAAAGGCTCGGCAAGACGTCAGGCAAAGAAACGAATCCTCAAGGCGGTAAAGGGCCACCGCGGTCCCGCGGGTCGGCTGTATCGCTCAGCCAAGGTCGCCGCTGTACGGGCGGCCGTCAACGCACGCATCGACCGCAAACGCCGCAAAAGAGATTTCAGAGGTTTATGGATTGCACGCCTCAGCGGCGCGTGTCGTCAACGAGACATTCGATACAGCCAGTTTATCAGCGGCTGTAAAAAAGCCAATATCCAACTGAACCGGAAAATGCTCAGCGAAATTGCAATAGCTGACCCAGCCGGCTTTGATGCTATCGTTAACGCGGCGAAAGCTGCCATCGCCTGACTAAATACCAAAAAGGCCCCCTGCTAAGAGCGAAGTTTCAATGCTTGAGCAATTTGAAAAAATCGGTAAAGATGCCTTTAAGGACTTGAAAAAAATCAACGACCCCACTGCTCTGGAAGATTTCCGTATAAAATACCTGGGCCGGAAAGGTCAAATTATTCAAATGCTATCCCAAATAGGGCAGTTACCCCCTGACCAAAGACGCACCGCAGGACAACTGGCAAACAAAACAAAGAAGCAGGTCACCGAAGCATTCGAGAAGCTAAAGGAAAGCCTGCTGGAGGCCCGGCAGGAAAAAGCAAAGGAGTTTATCGACGTCACTCTGCCGGGTAAGCCGGTTAACATCGGTAAGACGCACGTCATTACCCAGACCACAAACGAATTGCTGGAAATATTTGGCCGAATGGGCTTCGCCGTGGCCTACGGCCCCGAAGTCGAAGACGAGTGGCACAATTACTTCGCGCTGAACATCGGCCCGGAGCACCCCGCAAGGGACCCCTTCGACGCCTTTTACATCGACGAAAATACGCTTCTGCGGAGCCACACCTCGCCCGTTCAGATCCGTGTCATGGAACGTACCAAGCCGCCGATTCGCGTTGTTGCACCTGGACGGGTCTATCGCCCCGATACCGTCGATGCGACGCATATGTATATGTTCCATCAGCTCGAAGCTCTGGTTGTCGATGACGGCGTTAGCATGGTGGATATGAAAACCACCATCGACCAGTTCATCCGCACTTTTTTCGGTCCGGATATAAAATGGCGACTCAGACCCAGTTTCTTCCCGTTCACCGAGCCAAGTGCCGAGGTTGACTTACTATGGACGGATAAACACGGCAAACAGGATTGGATGGAAGTTGCCGGCTGCGGTATGGTTGACCCCAATGTTTTCGATGCAGTCGGAATAGACAAAGAAAAGTATACGGGTTGGGCGTTCGGATTCGGCATAGAACGGCTCGCGATGATAAAATACGGAATAACTGATATCCGTCTATTCTTTGAAAACGATTTGCGTTTTCTAAAACAGTTCTGAACACATGGCCCGTTGAATCCTAAAACTCCGCTGTGAAAGGACCAGTCGTGACTCTAAAAGGTGTCGTGCTCGCAGGCGGGACCGGCTCCCGACTGATGCCGCTGACAAAAGTTACAAATAAACACCTGCTGCCCATAGGTCAAAAGCCGATGATTTATTACCCCATTGAAAAACTAACATCCATCGGCGTTGAGCAAATACTGATTGTGACCGGCGTCGAACACATGGGTGATGTGGTTGGTCTGCTCGGCTCCGGCAAAGAATTTAACTGCCATTTTACCTACCGTGTGCAGGATGAGGCGGGCGGAATCGCAGAAGCACTTGGACTTGCTGAAAATTTCGCACAGGGACAACCCGTGGCTGTGATTCTCGGAGATAACATCTTTTGGGCGAATCTAAAAGGCTATGCCGACAAATTCATCGCCCAGAAAGCAGGCGCAAGAGTATTGCTTAAGCAGGTCGAAAGTCCCCAGCGATTTGGTGTGGCTGAAATTGCTGACGGCAAAGTTATTAGCATCGAGGAGAAACCGAAAAAACCCAAGTCGGATTATATTATAACCGGTATATATTTCTACGATGCTGCCGTATTCGAAACAATACGAACCCTCAAGCCGTCAGGCCGTGGCGAGCTTGAAATCTCCGATGTCAACAGCGCCTACATCGCAAAAAAACAGTTGGCTTATGATATACTCGAAGGCTGGTGGACGGATGCCGGAACATTCGAGTCACTTATCAAAGCCAATGAATTGGTTATAAACGAGCCACCCCAGTAACAGGAAATGACGATTCGTTGCCTGATAACTGCAGTCAAGATACCACTGTAAAATGAAGGTCGAACAGACAAAACTCCCGGAAGTCCTGATATTAAAACCGGAGCTATTTGATGACGAGAGAGGTTTTTTCTTAGAGACTTGGAACAGCAGGCGTTACAAGAGCATCGGTATTCCCGGCCCTTTTGTCCAGGATAATGTGTCATTTTCTAAAAAAGGGGTACTGCGCGGCCTGCATTTTCAATACCCCCAGTCACAAGGCAAACTGGTTCAAGTCCTATCAGGTGAGGTGCTGGATGTCGCTGTAGATATTCGCGTAGGCTCACCCACTTTCGGCAAGTGGGTTACTGGGGTGCTTTCCGGCGCTAACCACACTCAGTTGTACATTCCGCCCGGATTTGCCCACGGATACTGCGTTACAAGCGACACCGCACTTTTTGCTTACAAGTGCACCGATTTCTATAATCCATCCAATGAATGCGGCATAATCTGGAACGATCCTGACCTGAATATCGACTGGCCTATAAAAGGGCCTTTGCTGTCCAAAAAGGATGCAAGCTACTCAAGACTTAAAGACCTGCCACCTGATAAGCTGCCTCATTACGGGAGGCCCTGATGGTTACTAAAGGTGCGAGTATTGCCATTTTGGGCGGGAGCGGTATGCTCGGCAGCGACTTAGCTCTGGCCTGCGCACTCCGCGGGCTTAAAGCAACCATCCTGGACCTGCCCGATTTTGATATTACAAATACCGACCAACTACAACAAGCTGTTAACGATGCAAATATAATCGTCAATTGCGCCGCCTACACCAATGTCAATAAGGCCGAAAGTGAGCCAGAACTCGCATATCAGGTAAATGCCGAGGCGGTAGGGCGTTTGGGTAACCTCGCAAGGCAGGCCGATATGTGGGTACTGCATATCAGCACCGATTTTGTCTTCGATGGCAAATCCCAAGTGCCCTATGTTGAGACCGACCCACCAAATCCGATAAACACCTACGGCGCGAGTAAACTCGCCGGTGAGAGGCTCTTACTTGAAAGTGGCTGTCACCACTGTATAATGCGGGTTGAATGGACTTATGGCTCGCACGGCAATAATTTCGTAACCAAGCTTATCAAGCGGGCCAAAGCGGGCGAAAAATTGAAAGTTGTCGATGACCAGACAGGTTCCCCAACAGCTACAACCGATGTGGCAAAAGCAATCTGCAGTCTTCTGCCAAAAAAACCTGAAGGCATATTCCACTTTGCAAGCGACGGTTACGTCAACAGGTTTGATATGGCGAAATTCATTTTCGAAAAACTAAATATCTCTGCCGATTTAAGTAGCTGCAACACCAGCGACTTCCCGTCACCGGCAGAAAGGCCTCTTAACAGCCGGTTCGATTGCAGCAAAATAAAATCTTTATTGGATGAGCCAATCAAACCCTGGCAAGAGGCTCTGAAGCAGTTCCTGGAGCAACTATGAGAAGAGTTCTGGTTACAGGCGGTGCAGGATTTATTGGAAGCAATTTTGTACGAATGGTGCTCGCTGAGCACGTTGATTGCTTCATCGTCAACCTCGACAAGCTCACCTATGCCGGCAATCTCGAAAACCTTGCCGAGTTCCTAAATCATCCCAACCACAAATTCGTCAAGGGTGACATTTGCGATGGCATCCTTGTGGAGAAGATTATCGATGAGTATAAGATAGATGCGATAATTAATTTTGCCGCCGAAAGCCATGTCGACCGGTCAATCACCGAGCCCAAGGTCTTTATAGAAACCAACATCACAGGCACACTGACACTGCTTGAAGCCGCACGAGATAAGAAGGTGGCGCGATTTGTTCAGATTTCAACTGACGAAGTCTACGGCGCCCTCGCTCTCGGCCAGGATGCAAAATTCACCGAGCAAACACCGCCAAGTCCAAATTCCCCCTATTCGGCCAGTAAAGCCGCCGCCGACCATTTGGTCAAGGCCTTCGGCCACACCTGGGCGGTTAAATATAATATCACCAGGTCTTCCAATAACTATGGCCCATATCAGTTCCCGGAGAAATTAATGCCGCTGATGATTAACAACGCTCTGAATGACAAAGAGCTGCCAGTTTATGGTGATGGGTTGTATGTGCGCGACTGGCTCTACGTTTATGACCACTGCACCGCCGTATGGAAAGTCTTGACCGAAGCGCCGCCGGGCGAAGTTTACAATATCGGCGGATGCAATGAGAAAACGAATCTCGAAGTCATCGACGTAATACTCAACCGCCTCGGCAAGCCAAAATCACTTATAAAACACGTAACCGACAGGCCCGGCCACGACAGACGTTACGCTATCGACGCAGGCAAAATAATCAAAGACCTGGATTGGAGACCGTCGGTTCGCTTTGAGGAAGGTATTAATAAAACTATCGATTGGTATCTGCAAAATCATAAGTGGCTCTCAAACGTCGTCTCAGGCGATTACCAAAAATACTACGAACAAATGTATAAGAATCGCTGAGCAGGTGGCCGTGTAACCATCCTCGAAGGGCACACGGGACTTCTTTATTGTATGACGCACCGAGTGGATAAATCCCTTATGATTATGACGTTTTATCACTATGTCTTTGCCGCCCCATATCACCCTCGACACGTAGCTGGTATCGCCCCCCTTGAGAATCTGCCCCTCATTTATCCGTGCGTCTATCTGCTCTAAAAAGTCAACTGCCTCCGGCTCCTCACAAAAGCTCCTGTCAAACCGGCACGGTATCCGCCCAGAGTCAATCCGCACGTCACACTTATTTGTTCGCAGACACTCCTCCTTTCCCTGTCTTCCACAAACATGCTTAACTGAAGCTTGAAACAAAAATTCTACCCTACGGTGCAGCTTTATCGCAAGTACCTTTGCAAAATCGCAGCAACTCAACGCCCAAGAATAGCTATGCCCAATTCATCGGCAAGTTTTATTGTCTCCGGCTTGTCAATAATTAACGTCCTGCCAGCCTCTACAACCAGGCACGTGCCATTATGCTCAGCCAGACCTCTAATTGTATCAGGTCCTACGCAAGGCACATCAAATCGCATATCCTGATTTGGCTTCGAGCACTTAATAAGCGTCCAGCCTCCAGATTTACAAAATTGCCCCGCACGTTCAATCATCGCCGCCGTGCCTTCTATCGCCTCAACGGCCAGTACCGCTCCTTCCTTTACCGCAATCGCCTGGCCTATATCCAGTTCACCAAGTTTCTTGACTATCTGCCAGCCAAATTCTATATCAGCCTTAACTCCCGAACCTGGCTGACGCTGTGTCATCACGCCCGCCGTCGCTATATGCTCCTTGCAGTACGCCATCGAATTCTCCAATACTATCCCGCCGCTGGCCAGTTCATCGGCCAAAGCACACAAAACCGCATCATCCTGCTTCTCCTTACTGCGCAGGCGCCAGTAATATATTCTAAACGCCCGCCAATCAGGCAGATACCGCATAATTCGGCGAGGCGTAAAAAGACGCGATTTGGCGACCCGACCAACCATAACCGCTCTGGTTACGCCGTGCCTTTTTAGCTTGCGAATCCAGCTGCCCGGCCGGGCAAGCGCAACCCGGCAAAAAACATCAACCTCGCCCGCCAGTTCCGATTCTACACTATCCGCCAGACCCACACAAATTATCTTTAAACCCCGCCGTCTGGCACCGGCGGCCACAAGAAAGGGCAATCTACCCTCTCCGGCAATCAAACCAAACACATCTGAACTATCCATAATAGTATGGACTACTCCGCAGTTACATGTGCCCGATTAGCATTCCAATAAATCAAAACATGACCCGCGAATAATCAGATGACTGTCAAACGTCCGAATCCTCAAAATCTGACTCCAAAAATGAGGAAAGTTGCTCAATGCGACTTTGAAGGTCCCGAATGCCGTGCCGCATCTCAGGCAGGTACTGAATCATACTGTACGCCCGCTTGCCTCGATTTGCCTCGATAGCCGGCGCGCCTAATACCACCTGGTTATCAGGTATGTTATTGATGACACCAGCTTGTGCGCCAATCGTAACATTGTTCCCAATGTTGACGTGGCCCACAATACCAACCTGCCCACCTACCATGCAATGATGGCCAAGAGTCGTCGACCCGGCAATGCCCACCTGTGCCACAAGCAAACAGTGCGCCCCCACCTTTGCGCCGTGACCTATCGCAACCAGGTCTCCTAACTTGCTGCCTTGACCTATAACTGTGTCCCCGAGCGTGCCTCGCTCCACTCCACAACATGCACCAATCTCCACATCGTCCTCTATTATCACCCTGCCAATCTGCGGTATCTTGTGATGCACGCCCTTATGGCTCGCATAACCGAATCCGTCCTCGCCGATTGTCGAATTAGAATTTATAATCACACGATTGCCTATCCTGCAGCCATTATAAATCACCACATTCGGATAAATTATGCAGTCATTGCCGACCTGCACGCCCTCCCCTATATGCGCACAGGCATAAATTATACAACCGTCCCCCACCTTTGCGCCATCTGCTATCGTTACGAAATCATGAATGTGACAGTCAACGCCAATCTTTGCACTGTCTGAAATTGAAGACCGCGGGCTGATACCCACCTTCTTGTGCTTTCGATGACCATGTAGCAGTACCATAATCTGCATAAAAGCATAGTAAGGGTCCTCCGCCACCAAAAGAGGAACCGTCGTGTTAGCCGTTTCTTTGCCTACGATTACCGCGCTGGCCTTCGTCGTCCGAAGCTGTTTTTCGTATTTGCTGTTAGCCAAAAAGCTGATTTCACCGTCCTCTGCCCGCCCGAGTGTCGAGGCCGACTTGATTTGTACGTTGGGGTCACCGCAAACTCTACCACCCACGTATTCGGCTAATTCGCCCAAAGTTTTTGAGTTCATATAAATGTCCTCATCTTTAGCAAACTTCTTTACAACCTGTCGGTAAACACCCAAACCTAATTATTATAGCAAAACCGCCGGCCCGGTCAACCATTCAAACCTCGTAAACAAAGCAAATATTACCGCGAAACCCGTCTTTTTACAGAATTCACAAACAAGACATCTCCCATCACAGCAAATCCCTTGGATATATTCTATTGCACAAGGGATAATTGTAAAAATACTACAGCCCTAACGCACCTCTAGCATCACGCCATTAAAACCCTGAGAAGCTCCTGCTGTAAAGTCGTCGAAGGCTTCTTGCCAGACCCCTCGCCACGGCTCGCAAACACTGTCACATCCGGCCCGATGGGTCTATAAACATCGGGATTAGTCGAGCCGAAAACTGCCAATGTCCTGACGCCTAGGGCCGCAGCCAAATGTGTAATCCCGCTGTCATTACCGACAACCCCCTCCGCACAGCTTAAAAGCCCCAAAACGTCTGTCAAAGACAACTCCGTCAGACATTTCGCCACGCTGTTTATTTCCTTAATTGTGGCATCGCTGAATCGCCCCAGCTCAGCTGGACCGAGCAGAAATACAACCTCGGTTCCTTTAGAATCAAGCTCGACAGCCAAAGACAAAAAATTCTCTACGGGCCAACATTTCTCCAATCCGCCGCTGCCGGGCTGAATTACTACCAACTTCGCGGAAAGGTCAACTTCTATCTCCTTCAGCAACTCCCTGCCCCTGTTTACATCCGCTTGACTCACCCTGATTAAGACCGCGTCCGGCCGAAGTCGCCAGCTCTGCGGAGACAGGCCGCTTTGCGCGATGAATTCCTGTGTGTAAAACTCACTTATATGTGTTGAGAACTCTTGGGAAGGCTTCAAAAATAAAGTTATCACCTCGGCGCTGTGGCTGCAATTGACCGTGAAGATCAGGTTCTGCTCAAAGTTACTGCCCGGCTCACCCAAAAACGTCACGACCCAGGCATAATCTGAAAACGCATTTACCAGAGGGTCCCTGTCCGCAAGGTCAAACACCTGTGTCTCAGCAAACAATCGATGCAAATCTACCGAATCTATGGACCGGATGCCATCCACGCACGTCCTGCCGGGCAAAATCCCGATATACTCGCTATGACCGATGATATCAATCCCGCCCAATCCAAGAGCCTCTTTCATAAACTCTGCCAACGGCAGAGTCAAAACACAATCACCAATCGCGCCCGGCTGCAATATTACTCCACGCCGAGCTACACGAGCCGCTTCCGCACCTTTTTCTTTGAGCAGGTTTAGAATATTGTTATCTTCCTGCATAATCGAAATAAAAAATCAATCTTGAGGATAAATAATTATACGGTCGTGGATTACGGTTACCAAATCGTCTCTACCATCGCCCGTAACATCAGCGATTTTAAGCTCTCGCGGCTCAACGCCCGACTTACCGCGATTCTTGCTATCGCGGTAACCCTTACGCTCAAATATCTTAAAGCGCATCGCGGGAACCGGCTTCGTCTCACCGTCAAGCGCAAGTATTTCAATATGATTACGCTTGTACTCCACCATAATAATATCGGCCCGACCGTCAGAGTTAATGTCCCCGCCTTGCAGATTGCCATACACACCATCTTTTATCTTAGTCTCATAACTAAACTTTTGCTCCAACTGACGCACCTCGCCGCCAATCGGCGGCGTTATAAGCGCAAACTTCTCGCTGTCGAACAACAGAATGCTCTCGGACTGGCTGCCCGTCAGAGATGCAAATAGCATCTTTAGATGGCCCGCGGCATTCCACTTGCCAACGTTTAATTCCCTCTCGAACCGGTATGTCTTATCTTCACCGGCCTGAAGTACCTGAAGTTGGCCCTTGGCACCATCCAGCAGCAAAATAGCAGGTCGTGAACCCAAACCTTCACCGTAGATATCAAAAGCTGCAACTGCCCATATCCTATTTTCCGTCCCTCGGGCATTGTACTGGTCGATAATGCTCCAGCCCTCACCGCCTGCGAAAACAAGACTCCTCGCAAAATTCTGTTGCGCCACCAGTAGCTCCTCACCTGCCCGGCCGTCAACGTCCGCAACCGCTATTGACCGCAGGAACGCATCTTTAATAAGACTCATGTGCGCCCCCGGCGAATCAATTAGTTCAAACTCGCGCTTCTGCGATTGACGAACCAACAGGGGAAGTTCATACTTGATAAATATCAAAATGTCCTCCAGGCCATCCTGGTCAACATCAAGAACCCTTAAACCATCAGGATTGGAGGCAAGCTCTTTCAACTCCAGAGCAGGCCCCGCTGCATTATCTTCTCCGGCATTTGCAAGCTGCTCTTCCGCTTCATCCGACTGTCCTAAGTCATAAATCACCCTCAGAGCCCTGATATCATCGGCATCCTTGGATACATAGACACAGTCAATACCACCATCGTGGTCCACGTCGGTAATATCCATCGCCAATGGCTCGCCAACTATTTCAAAAGGTGTGGGAAACGATAATCTGTCCTCTTGAAACTCCGCCCGCCCGATTACCTTCTCCTTAACGCTCAAAACAACAATCTCGGTCTTGCCGTCGCCGTCGATGTCCGCACCGGACAAACTCTCAATGTCGGCAAAAGCCGGGAACCTAACCGGCTCAGACAATCCAAGCCCCGCCGTTTGTCTGTAGAAAATAAGTTCCGCTGCCCCGGGGTCGCTTATCACAACATCAGCCAGCCCGTCACCATCAAAATCCCCTACAGCCAAATCCCGTCTCGTACTTCCTTCACCTGAGGCAAGAGGATAAAACAGAACCGGCCAATCAGCATCCGCTTCTCTTTCACTGGCGTACTCATAACAAATTAATCGCCCGCTCCTGCCGTCTACTGTCAGTATCTCATCGCCATCCGTTCTATCAACGTCATAGAGCTGCAGCGCAAACGGCTTTTCAATAAAAAACCGCTCCTGCGGACCCAGTTGCCCGGTTTTAAGCCCAAATCTGATGTGAATCGGTTCTTCCCTGTCATTTGCTATCAGAACAAGGTCGTTTATGCCATCACCATTCATATCACCAACCTCAACAGCCCGCGTAAGGGCGGTAGTCGGGTATTTCACCGGTTCAGCTAACGAGCCATCCGCCTCTTGCAGAATCAGATAAACCGCATCCCGCCCGGCCAGCACCAAATCATCAGCGCCATCATTATTTAAATCCGCACATACCAGCACGTCCGCTGTCACAAGGCCATCGTCAATTTTGATTTTCTTCCTCGTGCGCCATTTCAATCTCCGCACCTCACCAGCCTTGGCCTCGCCCGACTTTTGCAATATGATATATAAACCTTTCGGCTCACCATAGAAAGCCAGGTCCATCATCCCGTCTGAATTCAAATCGCCACAAACAAAACTGTACACCTTCTGTGAAACCGCTACGGCCTGCCTGTCGAACCGGGTAGGAGGGGTCAGCACATTTATATCAACATCCTCGGGGTCAACAGCTACCTCTGTTTCGCCCGGCCCGATAGCCTCTTTCTGAATCAAAAGCTCTATCTTGGCCTTTCTGTTATTCACCACGGCAATATCATTGCGCCCGTCGCCATTAAAATCGGCAATTCTTAAGTTCTGTATACCCCACTCTAATTTGATTACCTCCATATCCTCAAATCCGTAGTATCCCGCGAGATCATTGACGTCCATTTCTTCCGCACGCAGATTGTTTACGAGTAAACCTGCTATAACAGCCGCAGCTGTCACTCTAATCAGCCACACAGCGAAATCCTCCAAAGCAAATTCAGCCAATAACACCAATATACACTGTTACCACATCAATATCAATGATTTTATCGCGCGGCCTGTTATCTCAAAGCTGCATACAGCCCCCTTAGCACACTCACCCATAACGTCGACGCCCCCAAAAGCCGCCATATCAACCCACGACACTAGTTGCCTCAACGGTTCCTTCGAATCTTCTGTTGCCAGTTATTCATTCTATCGTAATCCATTTTCAATGGCAGCCAGCAGCTCTCCTGAAATCTCCACCCCCAATTCCTCGGCTGTTCTTATATGCTCGGCCGCCAAAGCATACTTCCCTAACTTGAAGTATGCAAAGGCCAGCCCGTTATGCGCATCAGCCATCTGTGCATCCAGCTCGACCGCTTTTCTGTACTCTATAACCGCCTGCTGATACTCGCCCTTGTTGGAATACGCCGCACCAAGATTATAGCGAAGCGCGCCGTCATCGGGCTTGGCCCGAACGCCTTGTCTGTACTGTTCAATAGCCGCATCGTACTTCTCCTGATTGAAATACGCGTTACCCAAATTCGCCAACGCCGCCACCATACCAGGCTCAATAGCCAAGGCCTTCTTGTACGCTCGAATCTCATCTTTCACCCGACCCAACTTGTTATAGCAAAGACCCAGGCCGTAATGCGCATCAGCCAAATCACGCTTAATCCCCAAGGCCTTTTTATATTGAAATATCGCATCCTCGTACCTGCCCATCTCATGATAAACTGTCCCCATTTGACTGTGCAGAGACGCATCTTTAGGCTCAAGACCAATTGCCTGCCGCAACTGTGATAAAGCCCGACCAAACATACCCTGCTTGCAGTAAACATTCGCAAGATTCTTGTACGCCTCCGCAAAATTCGGGTCCAATTCAATGGAGTATGCGTACTCGGAAACCGCATCATTTAACCATCCTTTTCTTGTGTACGCGTTGCCCAAGTTGTTATGCGTCTTCGCGTCCTCCGGTTTTATCCTTAGCGCCGCCCTGTATTCGTATATCGCATCCTCCGTCCTGTCTTTCCGCAGATATATATTGCCCAGATTCGTCCGCGACTCCGCCAGTGATGGATTTATCTCAACCGCCCGCTCAAGCGCCAGTAATGCCGCATCTATATTGCCGACCTCACTGTATGTATTGCCAAGATTATTAAAAAGACAGCCCAAAGTCTGAATCTTGCTAAGGTTTAGCATATAAATGCCCTCGTCATCCTCGGGCACCTTAAATTTTTCTATGTAGTGTTCGTCGGGCGCACTTCCCCCCTTGCCGGTCGTCTCTATATTAAACCGCACCCGCCCGTCGTCATACCTGACAAAAAAATGCTCCGGCACAACCACACCGTATAAAGCCAGCCCGAGCCGCTCACCCAGCGAAAGGTACAGAATCGAAAGGCTCAAACAATACCCACGCTTCCTGTTTAGCACAGAGTGCAAAAACAGATCATCCGGGTCGCTCGCCTCTTTAACTGACTTAAAACCCAGTTCATCAAACAAATACTCATTAATCACAGCAATCGCCCTGTAATCCACACCGAGTCCCTTGGTCTCAAGCCTTTCTAAAATCTCCAGCGCCATATCATCAAGGTCCAACCGATGTCTCCGCCCGTACACTAAATCACTCCACTGCTCCGAGACAATCAACGCAGCCGTGGCCAAGTCCACCTCTTCATCCTCCAGCCGCAGCACTTGTTCGATTGATTTTGCGTAAAGACCGCTTTTATCCTCATTGGCCAAAGGCTTACCTCGGCCTAAAGATGCCGGTCCCGTAAACAACAAAACGCAAATAATCGAGATAAAAACCTTCTGCATAAATCTTCCGTTCGGTTTAGCTACTTCTGCAAATCCTTTTATATAATACGATGCGCACACCGCCTGATGCTACTCAACCACCGCTCCATTCTCGACCGGCACACCA
Organism: Planctomycetota bacterium; assembly: GCA_020350405.1. Lineage (GTDB taxonomy): Bacteria > Planctomycetota > Phycisphaerae > Sedimentisphaerales > Anaerobacaceae. The sequence goes on along the minus strand of CP070715.1, from coordinate 1,531,559 downwards.
ACCCGGCGGCTCTTAAACAAATCTATCTGCATCCAGCTGTTGCTCTTAAATCTCCACCGATTCGCTAATCCTACTGTAATAATACTGAGCGTCGCGGCTATCCACGGCCCTAACGACCCAAGTCCCGGGAGGAATTCAACTATAAAAAGACCGCCCAGTCCCAATACCACTACTGCTCCTAAAGCCGACGCAATCGCAAGCCACAATGTATCTCCTGCCCCACGCAATGAGCCGCTGTAAATAGTCCTCGCTGCGTGAAAAACCTGGTATATCGCCGCACAAATCAAAATATTAACGCCAATACCTATTACTTTATCGTCAGACGACCACACCCCCATTAGGGCCTCTCTAAAGATAAAAAAGCACAGACCCACAAGCCCCATATAGATAAGTGCAACTCGCAGACACACCCCCGTTTGTTTTACTGCCACGTCTTTCCTGTCTCCGCCGATTGACTTGCCTACCGCCGCACTTAAAGCTATCTTAAGCCCCACAACCGGCATAATTGAGACATGCGTGCACGAAAGCACCGCGCTCGTCGCGGCCAGTGCCTCCTTGCCGAACTTGCCGACCAGCCAGAACAAAATCGCTCCCCAAAACGCCACGTTCAACATCAATTCAACCCCGGCCGGAAGTCCCACCTTCAAAAGGTCGCCCACCTTCCCCAAATCCAATTTCGTCGTTTGCCTGCTCTGAAAATTCCTGTTCACATCACCACCCAGAAACATGGCCATTCTTATCCCGGCTCCCACCGCTATCCCGACAAACGTCCCCCACCCCGCGCCTTCAATACCCATCGCGGGAAATCCAAGCTTGCCGAAAATCAAGATATAGTTGGCCGCAACATTGACCACCTGTCCGACCAGCGCCGCATACATCATGATGATAGGCCGGTGAATCCCCATAAAAAACTGATTGCTCGCCCACACAAACACACCCACCGCATTAGCATAGAGCATGATTCGAAGATAAATCACCTCCATCCCGACGACTTCCGGCTCATGCCCCAGCAGCCTGAACACCCACGGCGCCGCAGGCCACATAATCGCCAGAACAACCGCCGAATACGCCAAACCCATATATATCGCCTGCCACCAATAACTCGAACAGTCTTTCGTTTCTCCTTTGCCCAGACTCTGGCTGACAAACGTCGCAATGCTCGCATATACACCCACTACAAAGCTCGCCGGGATAAAACTTATAAAACCCGCGGGCAAAATCGCCGCCAGCGCCTCCGTACCCAAACGAGATACCATCAGCCTGTCCACAAACTGCATTATCGTGAACGATATGGTCGTTATTATCATTGGCCCCGCCAACTTCAGCATATACTTAAGTGAAGTCTCCTCCACGGCGTGCTCTTGTTGAAGTAAACCCGATTCGTCAGCCATTAACTACGACCTTTATTTCTCCAAACCCAGTTTTTGAGATAGCGCCGCGGCCGAGACGCCCAAAACCTGAACGTCCTTCACCGGATTAGTCTCTCCCGAGATTATACTAACGACATTCTTCTTAACGCCAATTTGCTTCGCCAGAAATTTCACGAGACACCGATTCGCCTTTCCCTTCTCCGGCGGGGCCGAAACCTTTATCTTAACCATCCCGTCTAATAGCCCCGAAACCCCCGTCCAGCTGGACCCCGGCACTATCTTTACCGTAAAAACCACACCCCCCTCAACTTCTCGAATTGCCTCACTACTCAAAATCTTCCCTGAGGTTCGTACCTATTGCCGACTGCACATACTTTTCAATCTGCTCAGCTAATTCATTCAGCGAAGCAAGCTGGAAATCCTCATAATGTCCCGCCACGAATCCCTCATTCAATGTCTTCTTCGAGATTCTCACGCGTATAATAGCAGGCCCGGCCTCCGCCTTGCTGAAATCACCTTCCTTATGCTCAGTCAATTCAACTCGCCAGTCCTCGCTGATAAACAAAAGACACTTGCCCGTAAAAACCGCCGTCGGAAAATAATCTCGCAATAACTTCAGCGTCTCCATCTCTTACCCCGCTTTAAGTGCTCCTACCAATTCCTTGATTTCTTTTATATTATGGTCAGCGCAATATTTTTTTATACCTTCTACAATTTTTACCGCGCAGCCCGGCTCAACAAAATTCCATGTCCCGATAGCTACTGCTGACGCCCCCGCGACCACAAACTCAATAGCATCCGATGCCGTTTTGATTCCCCCCATGCCCAAAATCGGTATCCCGTTTTTCTTGGCGACCTCATTATAAACCTTATTGACTAAATACACTGCTATCGGTTTTATCGCCGGGCCCGATAGTCCGCCTGTCCTGTTCGCCAGGACCGGCTCGCGCTCTTCGATATCAATAACCATCGCCGTAAACGTATTTATCAAACTAAGCGCATCGGCCCCCGCCTCCACCGCCGCACGCGCTGTTACGCTGATATCCGTAACGCACGGCGACAGTTTCACCATCAAGACCTTCCTGCCGTCTTTGTCATTCCCGCGAAAGCGGGAATCCAGCACCTTCTTAACCGCCGCGGTAACCTTCGCAACCTGCCCCGCGTCCGTCCCAAAACTTATACCGCCTTGCCCCACATTCGGACAGCTCACGTTCAGCTCGAACCCCGTAATCGCCTCCTCACCCGCCAATCGCTCCACGACGCTCACATAATCACCGATACTCGCCCCCGCCACATTCACAAAGACCGCCGCCGACATACTCCCCAGTATCCCCAGCTTCTCCTCAATAAACCTCTCCAGCCCGATATTCGCCCACCCAATCGCGTTAAGCATCCCCGAATCCGTCTCCACTATCCTCGGTGTAGGATTTCCCTTGCGCGGCTTTCGCGTAATACTCTTGGTAATAAACCCGCCCAAGGCGTTCATATCCATAAAATCCGCTAACTCATCCGCGTACCCGCACGTACCGGATGCCGTAAACACCGGATTGGCTAACTCCAGCCCCGCAAAATCAACCGACATATCAACCGTCTCATTCATAAGCTACGAACTAAAAACTACTTCCCTACTATCAAAAACCGGACCGTCTTCACAGCACAATTTATAAACGCTTTCATTAGAGTCCTCCACTTTACATTCCACCACACAGCTCTGACACAGCCCAATCCCGCAGGCCATCCGCCGCTCCATACTCACCTCGCAGTCAATATTCCTGTCCTTCGCAATCTCAGCAACCTGCGCCAGCATCGCCTCCGGCCCGCACGCATAAACAATCGTGTCTCTCGCAGGCAGGTTCTGCTCACCAAGCCATTTTGAAAAGCAGTCCGTAACAAGCCCCTCGTATCCGGCCGTGCCGTCGTCCGTCGCCACCTGCGATTTCACGCCATACTCGGCAAACTCACCCAACGAAAAGCCCAACTGCCGCGAAATCTCATCCAGCGGCCTGCGAAAGGGCAACTCCTCCCTCGTCCTTGCACCTGCAAACACCACCACCTCCATCTTGGAAGACTCCCCCGTCAGCACCTTCGCCAAGTACACCAGCGGCCCCGCCCCCATCCCACCGGCCACCAAGAGTGCATGCCTTTTTTTCTCCGCCACCGAAAAACCCCGCCCCAAGGGCCCAATCACACTAACTTTATCCCCCCCCGATAAGCCCTTCATCCGCAGACTCGCAGGCCCTACAACACAATAGAGTATCTCGACCTGAGTCTTTCTATCCTTCCTTACAACATCGCAAAAACTAAAAGGCCGCCGGAGAATTATCCCCCGCCGCGCAGCATCAGCCAAGCCTTCCGGTATCGCTTCCGCTGACGGCAGCGGGGCAGCAGCAAGGTCTAACTGCGCAAACTGTCCCGGCCTCGCCTCCACGAAAGCCTTCCCTCCCACACTAGAAAACTCCAACCCGAGTCGATAAAAACTCCGCCCGATTTGTTTATTGGAACAGACGACAGCTTCATACACCCCCTTGGTTGACCCCGCGCCATTATCTGTCATAAAGACACACTATAAATATCACTTCACTAAAAGACACAACCCGCAGCCTGCACAACCGCTACCCGAGCAAATTGTCATAAACCCGGACGCCATCCACCACCTTGCACACATGCACAGCATACTTGTCTTTATACTTCGGACACTTCTCAGGATAACCCGTATCCACCGCCGCCTTCAGCTTATCAACGCTGCCGGCTTCGACCAATGCCCCCGATGCCCCCTTGTCGCCGCCGCCCAACATCCTCTCACCGAGAACACCCGGCACTGTCCTCGCAATACCGCACATCGCCTCGAGTTCCGGCCCGGAAATCTTATAATCGTCCCGCAACCCCATGCCGTCCTCGCGGAATATCCTACCGACTGTCTCAACCTCACCCGCCTTCCACGCATCCATCATCTCATAAAATCGCTTCTGCGCTCCAAAGACATACTTTAACCGTTGGCATAAATCAGGATAACTTCCATTAAACTGCCTAATAACCTTCTCGTAAACACTCTCCTCTTTTATGTCCGCCAGACAGCTAATATCGTACCCATCATTCTGCAGCAGCGACACCAGCTTCTCGCACTCTGCCCTGCGAATCTTATATGTCGATTTCTCCAGACCCGGCCGCACCGTACCAGTATCCAATACCACTATCCGAAAATCCGTCGCCCCGGCGCCGAGCTCTACGTAGTCAACGCGCTGGTGCTTCGGGTCATAGTGCGTCCCCATATTCTCCCGTGCGAATAGTATCATTATCTGGTCTAACTGACCGCAGGGCGAGCCGATATAGTCATTCTCAACCGCCTGCGCCATATCGACTATCTTGAACTTATCTTCAATCTCAATACCGCTTGCGTCAAGCAGCGACAAAATAAGATTAAGGCTCAAAGAGGCCGAACGGCTCATCCCGCCGCCCGGAATATCCCCGTAGACAACGCCCTCAATCCCCCGCTTGAGCTCAAAACCCTCCCGCCTCAGAACATACTCCACCCCGTACGGAAAACGCCCCCACGTATTAGCTATCGCCTCCGACTTCGGCTCTGGAACCTCCCCCAGCTTGAACTCGATAAAACCATCATCCGGAAAGTTCCCGCTAAACAGCCTAACCTTCCCGTTGCCGTTAGGCCTGTACGCCAGCCAGATGAACCTGTCCGTCCCCACCCCGAATAACTCCGTGCCGTTATAATCCCCGTGCTCCACGCTCAGGCAGAAACGAGATGATGTCCTCCTGACCTTACCACCACTGATATTTATACCGGCTTCCTCCGACAACTGCCGGATTTTAGCCACTGCTGCCTCATCCCGCGGCGTTATCTCCATTGTGACCTTCCTAAAAACCCTTAAAAACTGCCAAAAACCACCCTCCCCAAACAATCTCGAAATTAACTCTCTTGGCAAAATATCACCTTATATCCGAATAGGGCAAAAATATCAAGTGCGAATCTCATCGCC
>CP070715.1:1512488-1526097 GCA_020350405.1 Planctomycetota bacterium | reverse complement strand
TTCTATCTTCGCTATCCCCTTCCCGTTAAAATAAATCCGCAGCGGCACTAATGTAAACCCCCGCTGCTCCAGCTTCACCCTTATCCTGTGAATCTCGCCCTTATGCAGCAGCAGCTTCCTCTTCCTCGCTGGCTCATGCTTGGCCGCTCCGGCCTGCTTATATTCCGCTATACTCGCACCCACAAGCCAGCACTCGTCTTTCTCTATCCTCGCGTACGACCCGCTAAGGTCCGCCTGCCCCTCCCGAAGGCTCTTCACCTCCGTCCCTAACAAAGACATCCCCGCCTCGTACCGCTCCATCAGTTCGAAGTGGCGATACGCCTTCTTATTGACCGTTACAGGGCTCTCTTTCGTCTTACCTTTACCGGATTTCGCCGACATCTAACACATAATAACAACCCCACCACATTTTTACAACCAACCACCCGAATCCCCGAGAGGCCGCTACCCTGATCCGTCAACAGGGGGCCCACTCCTTCCCCCCCATTTACTTCTTCTTGGTTCGTCTCCTGTTTCTTCTCCTCTTCTTTTACTACAGCCAATACTTCCTCCTCATTAGTCTTGTCATAGCGTTGTAGCAAATTATTGAAGGGGCCGTAGTTACGGCCCAAAAAAAGACCATCTCAATGAAGTACCCAACATGGAGTTGACGTAGCGAATCGACGAAGAGAAGCCACAAAAAAACTCCCATAAATGCAGAGCCAATCGCTACAGGTACGGCAGATACAATAAACTTCTTTCCTTTGTAAAGGGACAGGTCGCCAAGAATTACTCCAACGGCAATTGCCAATGAACAGTAAAGAAAGAGGTCCCGAAAAATCATTCCTGCAGTTCCACCACCGACGAAAAACTTGCCAGCCAGTGTCACGAATAAAGAACTGACGCAGAACTGCGTTAACCACTTGATGATGTCTGCTTTATTCGCGATTACCCTTTTCACAAATTCCCCTTTCACCGCTCCATTCTAACGATTGCCGATTTACTTATCACTTCATAATTCTTAATTCTTAATTCCGCTTCAGCGGCTCCCATCCTACCGATTCCCCCTCCCAATTCAACCCAAAAATCCCAACCCAACCTCCACTCAATTATCAATAATCACTTATCACTTACAACTTACCCGGCTCTCTGCGTTTCGCGCCCTCCACTCCCGTTATCGAATCGCCGAGTCCCTTGCGCATCTTCTCGATAAGCTTCATCATCCGCTCGACTACCTCCGGATTCTCCGCCGCCACATCATACTTCTCGCCGACGTCCACCTCCAAATCATATAGTGCAACCCCAATCTCCGCCTGCTCATATTTCGCCCCCTTGCCGCCCGTACCTCCGCTCCGCCCTGCCAATGTCCGGTACCGATGCGGCACGTGCAGCTTCCACCTCCCGCAGCGCACCGCCTGCAGCTCCGAATGACGATAGTAATAGAAAGGCTTGTGCTCCATTTTCTCACCCGCCATCAGCGCCCAGATGTCCTGCCCGTCAATCTTCCGCCTCGGCATCCTCGCGCCGCTCAGCCTCGCGAACGTCGGCAGAATATCCATCGCCGTCGCCATCTCCCCGCACACCAACCCCGCCGGTATCTGCCCCGGCCAACGCATTATGCACGGCTCCCGCATACCCCCCTCCCAAGTCGTCCCCTTACCCTCCCGCAGCGGCCCCGCCAGCCCGCCGTGGTCCCCGTAGGAAAGCCACGGCCCGTTGTCCGACGTGAAAATCACCAGCGTCTTTTCATCAACCCCCGCCTCCTTAATCGCCGACAGTATCTCCCCCGCCGACCAGTCAAGCTCCATCATCACATCCCCGTACATCCCCTGCTCCGACTTGCCGCCGAATCGCTCCGAAACATACAAAGGCACGTGCGCCATCGTATGCGGCACATAAACAAAAAACGGCCGGTCCTTGTTCCGCCTGATAAACTCCACCGCCTTCTCCGTATATCGCCGCACCAACTGACTCTGGTCCGGGTCATATTCAATCGCCTCCTCGCCCTCAACCAACGGCAGCGGCGGATAATGCTCATTGTTCTCCGGCCGCATATCATTCGAATATGGCAGACCAAAATAATAATCGAACCCGTGCCGCGTCGGCAGAAACTTCCTATGATGCCCTAAATGCCACTTGCCGATGCACGCCGTCGCATACCCCTTCTCTTTCAATAGCTCTGCCACCGTCTCCTCCTTGCTGCTTATACCGATTTTGGTCTTATCTTCCGTCCACGAAGGCCCCTCCGGAAACAATACGTACGGTAGCCCTACCCGCTGCGGATAACAACCCGTAAGTAGCGCCGCCCGCGATGGCGTGCACGATGGCGCCGCAACATAAAAGCTCGTAAACCGCATCCCCTCCGCCGCCATCCTGTCAAGGTTAGGCGTCTCCCACCCCTTCGCGCCGAAGCACCCGACATCTGCATAACCCACGTCGTCGCAGAAAATCACCACAAAATTAGGCCTGTACTCGACCGGCCGAACCGACAGCATCCTGCCAACATCCCCGCAACCCGGTATCGTAACCGCCGCCGCACCAACACCAACCGACTTAATAAAATCCCGCCGACTGATTCTCATAACAACACTCCCTAAACCTCTCTCGCCAATACTAAGACCACTACCGCCTCTGCCGCCGAAAATCGCCGCGGCCGCACCTCAGAACGACTCTCGCCCGCCAGCCTTACTTAATGAATCGGATACTCATCGGATAATGATAAGACTGACCGTTGCCCGCCTTTATCGCCGCCACAAGCGCAAATATAACATCCAGCACCGCAACTATCGGAACCAAAACAAAACCGATACACGTAAGGCAAAGAAGCATCGCCACTATCCAGTATAGCAGCATCGAAATCTGAAAGTTCAGCGCCTCCTGCCCGTGCTCGTCGATGAACGGGTCTTCATCACGCTTAATCTGCCACACGACCAGAGCGCCGACAACACCTCCTATGATGGGAACTATCCACACTAACATCCAGCCGAGTCCCGCCAGGTGACACAACATTGCCCACGTGCGCGCATCCCGGCTCACTTCCCTCACCGCTTCGGCCTGCTCAACACTCGCTGCCTTTTCAGCCCTGACCTCTTCCTTAGCTTCGCCCGCACCTTTGCCCGATGCCTTTGAACTCTTCTCTGCTCCTGCCATAACCAAGCTCCCTTCTATCTACCTAAATGTAAAACCACAAATCCTATTCTCTTCCCAAAAACCATCCCCCTCAGCTCCCTCTCAGCACCGCATTCTCATATTCAATCTCGAACCTCGCCTTATGCCCCGCTTCCTCCTCAGCCAACGATAAAAGCATCTCACGCGCCCCCGCATCTTCAATTATCGCCGCCAAATCAACATAAAGACGCACCGATATCCTCTCCTTCTTTATCGCAAACATAAGAACATCCTTGTAATCCATCTCCGGCACAGACTCGGCATCCGCCACATAATCCGCTATCCTGAACGCCGCCAACCTCTCCCTCGGTGTAACCACTATCCCCTCCTTCATCGCCTCCAACTCTAACTTCGCCTTGTGCTCTAACTCCACCTCGGCAAAGTCCTCAAATACCCTCCGCATCGCAGGATTCCCCGCCCGCACCGCTAAGTCCATATAAAGCCGGTTCGCCTCCTCCTCCCGTGCTATCGCGAACTCTAAAATCTCCCCAACTGACTCAAATTCGCCCATCGCACATCCCTATCATCATAAGCGCCCAAAGCACTCCTTCTACTCTCCGCCCCGGCTCAACTGCAAAATATCCGCCATAAATACTAAACCCTCAAGCGCAAACGTCAACCACCAAATAATAATTCAAAATCCTCCCCCATTAAAAACTCCCCCCCGACTCTTTCGCTTGCCTCATCTGAGCCTAAATTCAATGACCGTAATCGACGTCCCCGCCACCGAAAATTCCAGCGAGCCGGTATCTAAACCCGACCGGTTCTCCCGCCAGACCGGCTCGGTATCCTCCGGCCCTTCCCCAATCTGCTCCCACCGCTGCAAAACACTATCAACCGAATATCCCCGCAAATCCAGTCTCACCGCCTCTTCACCTCCCGATTTGTTCACAATATACACAAACAATTGCTTCGTATCCGGGTCATAACTCGCAAAGCTCCGTATTCGCACCGTCGAGCTGGTCCTCACCATCTTCACCGCCAGAAAGTTCCCCCATATTGCCAGGCCGTATCCGTTCGCGTTGAAATTCCCGTCCTTGTCTAAAGCATCGAAAATACTGTCCTCCCTCTCCCTATTATGAATCCACCTCGTATTCCAGAAACACGAAAACTCCAGCTTCGGCAGCTCCAGCTGCCGCCCCGCCATCTCGAACAATGCCAGATTGTGCCCCATATTGTTTATATGCGCCCACGACCTCGCCCAGTCCATCGAGCCGAATTCAGCAACCGTCACCTTCAGCCGCTCCCTGTCCTCGCCACTCGTGAACCTCTCTATCGCGTCCAAAGCGACATTCACCTCCCTCAATAAATCCACCTCCTTGTCCCGGTAGCTCAGATATCCCCTCTTGTACTCAAACACCGGATAATTGCTCACGGTTAAATAATCTATATCCTTAGCGCATATCGGCAGCACTTTCTGCCACCAGTCCGTCTTCCTGCCGTTCGCGATAATCTTGATGCTCGGGTCGACCGCCTTCATCGCCCGCGAAAAATCAACCACGTCCCGCGCGTATATCTCTGGCGTCGAATTCTCGTTGTTCTCATGCCAGCACTCGTTGCCTATCATCCAGTACTTCACGCCGTAGCCCTTCTTGATATTCGCGTAACGCACCCATTCGACCGCGTGCTTTATCAAAGTCTCCCTGTCCGACCACGTGCACCCCTCCGGATAATCAACCAAATACTCGTCCGCCGCCACGCATATAACCGGCACCCCGTCAATCGCCCGGCACATCTCCATAAACTCATCGAAGTCAAGCACGTCGTACTTAAACTCCCGGTTCTCAACCAGCGCCTTCATCCTGCTGCCCCCAACCGCCTCTTTCCCCGTCCGCGCCAGCGTCGGTTCAGACCTCTCGTAAGGCTCAACCGAGAAAAAGTAAAAGTCAGACTTGTTCCCGCCCGGATACCGAAGATACTTCATCCCCATATCCCGCAGTGCCTCCGTGGTGCCGCGCACCTTCGGCTGCAAATAAGCATCATCATCCATAAAATAATTCACATTTATCCCTATCGGATGATGCGACACATCGCTCAGAACCACGTCCGGCTCCACAACAATCCTCGTACTCCCGCACCCTCCCGCACCCAAAAACAAACAGCTAAGCGCAGCTAAAACGCCTTTAACCAACATCTTCATTCCTGCACCTCACATATCCAGTCAACACTACTCCGTTACGCCCCCGAATCTCGCTCCCAAAAAATACCAAATCCACCGCCACAAGCAACAATAAATAATCTATCGAAATGTCCCCCTCTCGCCTGCCCCTGATTCTGCTTGACTATACGGGAAAAACGAGTTATAATTTATATAGATATAGGTGGCTCAACGCTGGCCCCGTTTGATGCTGGTCCTCTTAAGGAGGAGGACGCCATGTTTGTCGACATAGAACCTCAATACAACGACTTCATTTACAACGCCTGGCGCGACCTCGCACACTCGACAAACGATATTCGCAAATTCCACCAAGAACCGAACGACGCATACAACATTATGTCCCGGCGATTAATCCGGTTCCTCAGGGTCAAATTGAAAAACCTCGAAACAAAAAATAAATAAGCAAAATCCTGCATCCTATCCCGCCCCTCGCAACTCGAAATTACTTCGTCGATATTGAATATTCTTACCGTCATCCCCGCCCGGGCCGACCCGCCAACCGCAACCTCAGTCATCAATAATCAATCCAAAGCCCCTCCGCCCACACCAAAGAACCTCCTGAGCGCATAAAAAACCAGGACCGGGACGCGGAGAGGGAGAGGAGGAAAAACCCAGTCCTGGTGATTGTACGCACTTCTATACTCTACTTGCACTCAATTTTCACCCGATAAGCCCCCCCTGTCAAGCAAAAAAAATACAAATATAAAAAAAACCAGGACCGGTAGCAGAGGGAGGAGAGGAAAACCCGGCCCTGGAATTTGTTCTCGTTATCTGCCTGACAATACCCGCCAAAAACGGCCTAATCAGGCATAATTATCGTACTAACTACTATATAAGATATGATACCAACTGACCCCCACCCCTGTCAAGAAAAATTTCTCCCCCCTCGCCGAATTTCTTCCTGAGCCCAGCCGAAGGACCTCGCCTACGACCATAAACCCCCAACCGAATCGCTCCACACCCCCAAACCCACCAACCACCATCTGCGGACCACGAACTACGAACTCACCTCAACGGACACGGCTCGCTTACCGAATTCTGGCAAAGTGTCCCCCGCCACACCGCGTTCGCAATCGACCTGTCCGCCACATTCACAGCACTGTCGCAATTTAAATTGCAATCGCGAAAAGTATAAACTCCGGCCGACCCCGTCCGCCAGAATGCATTCACTATCGAACGGTCCCCGACGTTCACTACACGGTCATTATTAACATCACCAAGAAGCGCTATCCCGAACTCCACTTCAGCCTGACACGTATTGCCGTAATCATCTCCCGTAACCGTTACCCTCACCGTAAACACCTGCCCCGAGTCGGACAGGCCCTCCGGTTCATCACAACCCCGCGATGCGAACGTCCAGCATGCGTCACCGGCCCCGCCGCCTTCCACAGTTACCGGCGCTAGGCTGACATCACTTGGCAGGATAAACTCCCACGCATAGCTGTAGCTGCTGTTACCCATCGGGTCATCGGTAATCGAAGCACACGCCGTCAAAGTACAATTCATCTGCCCCGGCAGATTCTGATACATCCACAATTCATCCATATCGACACCTGCCGAGCAAGCACACTGACCTGTGCAGTATCCAGGGTCCGACGAACTGAAGCCGCCTGTCCCGCAGCTGTTCTTCGCCTTGACCCAATAGTAGTAAGTCACCCCACATTCAGGAGGAACATCGTCGTACGGCGAACTGCTGTCCTCGCCAATCTTGCTGGCTGAACCAGAGTTGTTCGTCGTGTTACGCCATATCTCGAAGCCCGTAGCTCCCGAGACAGAATTCCAATTGACACGAACCTTGTCGCAGTACGTCCCGTCACTGGCCCATACGCCCGTTGGGGCTGAAGGCGCACTTAAGCGGTATCCCGGGTCCGATGAGCTAAAGCCGCTTGTCCCGCAGCTGTTCTTCGCCTTGACCCAATAGTAGTAAGTCACCCCAGCTGCCGCACCAAAATCGTCGTACGGCGGGCTGCTGTCATCGCCAATCTTGCTTGCTGAACCAGAGTTGTTCGTCGTGTTACGCCATATCTCGTAGCCCGTAGCGCCCCAGACAGAATAATAATCCACACGAACCTTGTCACAGTACGTCCCGTCACTGGCCGATACGCCCATTGGGGCCGGTGGCGGCGAACAGCCCTGTTTATAGTATTTAAGTGTGAACGTGTCGCTGCTTTCCCCATCGCAGCTATGAGAATTGTACGAACTGAAGGGTGCAATGATTACATAATAAGTCCCGCCTGAAGTGCAAACCCACTGGTAATCATTCGGCGAATACGACGGTGAGCTGCAAGACCCATCCTCCCCGTCAAGTATGCTACACCAGCTGTTAACTATCTTGATATCAGGATCAAAGCCGCTATTGGTCCCGCTGCCGGGACTATCGGGGCATAAGTCAAAATGATACGTCGCGCCGGACTCCCCCACAAACTGTCCTACCCATTTACCTCCATTGCCACAATTGCCACTCACACTGTACCACGGCACTGTACCGATTGTTCCCAGATCTGCATCCTCCGGCTCGCATTCACTACAAAGACGGACTTCACACAAAGGACAATAAGCACCACAATTATAACCACCATAGATGTGACACATACCATCGCAGTCACACTCACAAAGTTCCCTTATTACGAACCCGGCGCTTCGCTGCCAATACATTACACGCAGTTTATCAGCAACGTCGTAAAGATCCTCTAACCTTAGCCAGTGCCCAAACTCATGAAGCGCAACTGATTCAATGTCCCACTCCCATGAGGCCGGCGGTCCCTCGCTGTTCCAGGTATACCCCGGGTCATTGAACACAATATCGCACTCGACTATCTCCCCTGTGCTTGGATAAAACCAGCTCGTGGTTTCGGCAACGGCGCCCGAAAGTACGGTTCCCCACGTAATGCAATTGATGTAGTTCTGGCTTGCGCCTGTGCTGGAACAACTGCCGTCATACCGAAACTCGAAATTGGCGCCGACGTCGTTCCAGGTGTCTGCCGCTCTTCGAACCGCCGCGCCTTCTCCGACACAATCCGAAGTGTTTTCATTTATCCTATAGGAAACTACAGGCGATGTCCCAAACCATTTCTGACCACCGTATATATAACAATCCGCAGCCTCAATAACGTAACCACTACTGGCACCGTCGCTCGTTGTTACTATAACCAGACTCTTGCCGGCAGATGCAATGCCGACAGGTGCCGCGCAGATAATCTCCGTATCTGACCACGAAACTATAGATGCCGCCTTCTTTTGCTGCCTGCTCTCATAAAAGAACTCCACCTTGCTCGAGCCTTGTTTAGAACCAAAATTTGTCCCCGTAATAGTAACCTGCGCATTAGTGCCGTCCGGCGCCTCGTCAAATGAGACACTCGTAACGGTCGCAACACCAGTAGCTTCCGCTGGTGCACCTTGGTATTCCTCCCCCAAAGAGACCGCAGCATTCGAATCTTGTTCAAGAATTTTTAAGGATTCTATAAAACTATCGACTGTAACCTCCAGACCATCCCGGTAAACCCTGCCGTCATAAATCAGAATCTTACCATTAGTCCCATGCTGAATTGTCAGAGGTTCTCCCCCAAGAAACACAATCACCTCTTCATCAACCCCAAAAACGGCAGTGCCACTGACAACTTCTCCAATGTCACCAACAATCCCTCCGACAACCTCAAAAGCAACAGCATCGTCTTTGATGTTGCCTTTGATTTTGTCGAGAATTCTTACGGTTACACTCGTATAGATGTGTCTTCCTCGAGAGTCTTCTTTCCACTGAGATTCAGTGGAAATGACCTTGCCTCTTATGATAAGACCCGATCTCTCCGCCATCTCCGCAATGTCTCGCTTTTCCTGTATGTTTGCTACCGCATAAGAACTAAAACCGCTCAGAATAATTAAAAACAAAGCAACTCTCACAACTCTATGCCGTGCCTTCGATACAAATGTCTTGAAAACAAAAACAGTCGACAGTAGCAAAGTGGTTATCTTTTTCATTTTCTGCAACTTCCTTATCTTATATCCGTTCTTCCACAACAATACAATTCACTCAAAAAAACTGTCTCCGTGAAATTCCTGTTCACTTCTGCCATACGTATTCGTGGTTAAAAATCCGCGAAGACCGTCTCTTCCGACTGCCCCCCGTAAGTTTCTGTCCACGACTCTGCATTACGCCACTCCTCCACCTGACAGTCTGAGATGGGCCTCGAGAACTCCTTCTACCGCCGGATTTACACCACTTATCTACCTTTCTACCCTATCCGATGTCTCTTGTCAATAACGCTTTTCAAATTTTTCCCAATATTTCTCTCTTTTTCCCCAAAATCCCAAAATTCCACCCTCTAAGAGCAGCGAAGACCCCGTGAGATGACACAGGCTATCTCTCCGGGGCCGCCCTTCGACGTTCGACGTTCGACGTCCAATGTTCGATGTTCAACCTCCCGCCTCCCCCTTCTCTCTTCTTACTCCTTACTCCTCCCTTTTCTTTCCTCTCCCAGCGCCTTCAACACCTTTTCAAACAGCTTCTCATCCAGCCCCTCTCGCGATAACACCTTCAAATTCTCCCCCACATCTACCGCAAAGCCCCCCGCCTCCCGCAATAGTATTTCACTCGCCCTTTTCCCCTCCACCTCCTCTAAAAACCACCGCATCGCCCTGTTGGCCCATTCTGCCGCCACCTTTATATCCCCTAACTCCTCCGCATACTGGCACCGAAACCCTGCCGCCTTAACAAATGAGCCAATCACATGCCTCTGCCCCTCTTCAATCACCTCTACCAGCAGTCCTCCCCCCTTCTCGATGTCCGCCCGTGCCTCCCCCCATTCATTTCTCTCACCGCGCGCAAGGGCCCTGTTATATAGACTACCCCCAAGGTCACTCCGCAGCTCGCGCCGGCCTTCTTTCTCAACCAACTGCTCTCGAATCACAATCGCCCGACCGTAGTCACCTATCGCTTCATCCACTTCACCCTTACCCCGCAGTGAAGCCCCCCGGTTGCTGTAGCTCGTAGCCAAGCCTTTTCGCAGCTCGCGCCGACCCTCTTTCCTAACTAATTCCGCATAAATCTCAATCGCCCGCCCGTGGTCTTCTACCGCCTCACCCAGCTTGCCATCCTCCGCCAGCGCAATCCCGCGGTTGTCGTAGCACGCGGCTAAGTCATGACGCAGCTCGCGCCGACCTTCTTTCTCAACTAATTCTTTGTAAACTGCAATCGCCCGCCCCAAGTCCTCTATTGCCTGATCAAGCCTGCCTTGCCTCCATAAGGCAACCCACCGATTGTTGTAGGCCATAGCCAAGTCCCTCCGCAACTCGCTCGACCCCTCCGTCTCAACTAATTCTTTGTAAATTGCAATCGCCCGCCCGTAGTCCGCTATTGCCTCATCCAGCTTACCTCGGTCCGACAGCGCAATGCCCTGGTTGTTGTAGCATGTGGCTAAGTTATTTCGGAGCTCAAGCCGCCCCTCTTTCTCAACAACTTCTTCTATAATAGCAATCGCCCGCCCGTAGTCCCCTATCGCGTCATCGAGCTTACCTTGCTCTATCAGGGCACCTCCCCGGTTGTTGTAGCTCATGGCTAAGTCATTCCGCAGCTCAAGCCGGCCTTCTCTTTCAACCAATTCTTCGCAAATCACAATCGCCCGCCCGTAGTCAGCTATCGCCTCATCCAGCTTCCCTTGGTTCCATAACGCATTCCCTCGGTTGTCGTAGCACACAGCCAAGTCCCTTCGCAGCTCGCGCCGACGTCCCTTCTCAATCACTCTTACGTACCCCCTTATCACCAAACTATTTATCCGGATGCTCTCTTCTAAATAACCGAAACGGCATACCCACTCATTCAATATGTAGTAGCTCTCACCCGACCACTTCCTGTAAAGGACCCTCCCGGCAGCACGCGGTTCGCCCGCTCCAATCAAATGCTCCACCGCCTTCAGCAGCGGACGTACCTCCTCTATCCTTACCGGCCTCGCCGGCACCTTCCGTTCAGCCCACCACGCCGCAATCTGCCTCCGCAGCGCCCTCGTCCTCTCTCTTCCCATCCTGTCCTGTAAATACTGCCTCACCACCGTGTGCTGCTCCGTCTCCTCCCCCTCGAACTCTGCCATTTGCCATTTGCCTAATTCAGCTAACTTCTTGCGGATTACCCCCTCATCCTCACCCGACAGCTCCGCCAACATCTCCACCGGCGCAGGCCCCACCGAACTCGCCACAAGCTGCAACAACCCCAAATCTTCGCCTCGATCCTCGATAATCCGCTGGAATAGCCCGCCCAACTTTGTCTCTTCTAATGGATTTACCTCTCCCCACTTGCTCGCGTCCCCACCATATAAATCCCGTATCAGAACTCCTAAGACGTGTACGGCGTATGGATGACATCCGTACGCCCGCGCAGCCTCCTGCATAGTCGCCTTCTCCCCGCGCACGCCCAAGTCATCTAACAGCCCCACTGCCTCTTCCTCCCTCAAACTTGCCAAACGCCTCGCCTGCCCGTGTTTTTCTCCAATCATTAAAGGCGGATTTTCATCAAACGCGCTCGGCACCGCTCGCGTCGTAAGTAGCAGCCGCGAACCATTCTCCCAGAAGCAAGCACCCTTCAGAAACTTATCTAAAACCGCCTCCTGCCCGCTCCTGTCGTCTACCGTCAAATCCTCCACCCCCGCGTCTGGCTCCGCCGCCCATCTGTTCAGCCATCGCTCAACACCATCTAACACAATCCAGCACGGCCGCTCTTTGAGCGCCGCCTCTACTACTTCTGTTCGTGCTTCAACAGTGTTGATTCTCTTGCGGTCTATCTCTTCCCCCGTCAGGTACAAATACAGTTCATCCACAAACCTGTCAAATGTGTACCCCGCCTCATACACCTTCCTCCAGAATAGCCCTACCCCCTCCCCCGGCCGCGCGCCTCTCTTATACCACTCACCTACAAGACAGCTCTTGCCCTGCCCCGCCATCCCCACAACCGCGACAACCGTCTTCTCTCCCCCCATCGCCCTCGTAAGCTCCTCTAACTCCTCCTTCCGCCCCGCAAACGGCTCCGAAACCTTCGGCCCCGCCAACGGCAACGACACCCCCGGCCACAAACTCTCAACCTCCCTTTTCAGCCTCCCTCGCATGTATTCACCTATGCCGTCGATCTTGCCCTCTATACCATCCAGCTTACCGATCACCGCCCTCTTGAATACCGGCTCATGCTGAACGCACACATTGTATGTAGCCTCCGCAAGCCTCTCCAATTCCTCGCTCGCCTCCGGTTCCTCCAGTTGGAAAAAAGATTGCGTTTCTTCCAAATTGTCCCTTACCCACCGCCAGCTCTCCATGAACACTGCATGCCACATCTCTTTTGACGGTAGTTTATTCTTCACCAGCTCTGCCTGTAACCCACAATACTCCGGCCTCTCAGATTCGCCTGTTGAAGTGTCAACCTCCGGAAAAAGTGCTTTTGGATGGACGTACCGATCCTTGGGCAGGGACTTTGCCCACTCTGCCACCACATTGTCAACCTCTTGTGCAAGCTTCCTGTCCGAGACCAGGCTCTTCAGAACTCTGTCAGCGAGCTTACCGCATACCCAGCCAATTAGACCTGCCGTTACCGGATCAACCATCTCTTACTACCTTATCCTCGACAACAACACGCCTCTTACCGCAGACACTCTCTTTCCCTCCATCTGCCGAGTCCCCAACAAAACATCAGCCACTAATCCTAAAACGAACCCGCCAATCCTGCTCCCCAAATTATAATTCCTCCCCATAAATCTTCAAGCTTATTCCTCCCTTTTTTCACCTCCCCGCCAGTCCCAGCGAAGCCTCCGGATCCAGTTCTCTCCTTACTCCTTACTACTGGCTCCTGGCTCCTTTTTTTGTGTAGTACTTCGAGGACCGGGTGCGCTGCCCGTAACGCCGCAGATGCCCAAGAGAACCGCTCAAAACAAAATCAATCAAACGTGCATGCACTTTCATCCCGTCCGCCAGTTTACTAAAAAATTTTTACCCCTTTGTTAATAACGACTTACGAGTATCGGGCATCCAGAATCAATGGTCTTTTCGCCACAAACGCGCGCCCTGCTCTAACAATGAGCGGACCCGCCATCCGTCCGCTATTTGAAAACTCAATATCGAAGACCCGGCCGCCCCAGCCGACCTGATTTTTGATCCGATGCAAACTAAAGTTTCCCTCTGTGGCAAAAAAATGCTTTGTGGCCAACCAAAAAATGTCAAACGAAACCAATTTTCGAATGGAAAATATGAACATAAACTTAGGCTTAACAAATAATTACGAAATCAACAGCTTGGCAGGCCCGGCCAAAACAAAACCAATTTTGCCCGCCCTCG
>CP070715.1:1509428-1512388 GCA_020350405.1 Planctomycetota bacterium | reverse complement strand
GCCGGGGCGTTAAAACGAAGAATGTCGGCGATGAATTTGAAACCCCTTGGCAGGGTTGCGGCAGCGGTGGCAGCGGTAATACTGATAGGGGCAGTGCTGCTGCTGAATACGCCGGCGGCGAGGGCTGTTACTATCGACGAGATTTACAATGCTATCGCAAAAATCAAGAATGTCTATGTCGCCAAGTTCGTAGCGGGCAAACAGGAGCCCGTATTGGAGCGGTGGGTGTCACGGGCATCAAAGATTTATATGAGTAAGTCGGCGGGAGAGTTAGTCTTGTGGGACATTCGGAGTGGTGTGAGGAAGAGCAGGGCAGCGGGGAGCGGGCAGACTGAAACGACTCGCTTGACTGAGGATGTTGTTGCAGATATGGAGGGGAAAATAGGGGGTTCGCTGGGGTTGGTGCCGTTTTATGATGTATCGGAGGTTCCTGAGGGGGCCGAATGGGTGCGTGTACCTGAGGGAGAGCTGGAATTTGTTGCGGCGGGAACGCAAGTATATGATTTGAGGTGGGCCGCAAAACTGGTGGACGAATCGGTGGTATCCAAGAAGTGGCGTTTCTTTGTGGATGGGAGCACACGGATTCCGCAAAGGATAGAGGTTTACGAGCAGTTACCCGGGGGGGAGGGATACACTTTGGAGACGACGATGACGGTTCGGTATTTAAGCGACGGTGATATGGAAGAGGCCATCAAGAGGAGTTCGCTTTAGGCTATTGGTGTTCCGTCATCGGGTTGCGGGGGCAGTGAGAGGGCGTAAAAGTACAGACGGCTAATCTTTTAGTAAGGTTTTATTTTGGCACCCAAAGGGGCGAGCGGTTCTTATAGCCGCCGCCGGTTTTTTCCACGAGGAGGTCATCGGCGTCGAGGCGGGCGGCATGGCCGGAGGCGAAGCCAACATTGACGGTTTTTCCCGGGTGGCGTCCATTTATAGCATCGTCTTGCTTACCGGGCAACAATGGGATCTGGCTGTTAATCTTGAGACCCGGTATGTAGGTAGTATCAGCTATCCGAATGCTGCCAAGAGTACTAGGGGGTGAATCTGTCGCCTGGCACCAGCTTATTAAGCTATAGCCACAGTCGACGATAAGCAGGGTACTGCTGGGTTGGCGGATGTCCGAGGTACGCAGCGGCGTGCCATTGAAATCATCATCATCGAGACTGATGTTAGGCTTGGGGAGTTTGCAGAGGGACTGATTGACGCCGTAATTTCCGTGCAGGGCGTAGTCCTTGAATTCGATTTTTTTTATCTTTCTGCCCGGGCACCAAAGGATGTGATTTTTGTCTTTTCTGCAATAGTCGGTTGTATAATTAAACCACCACCATCCAGAAGGGTCAAACACTATATTGCCAGCAAAACCGCAGGGGGGTGAAACCCCCCGGCCGTAATGGAAGGCATGGGGGAGAGTCCGGTTCTCGGTCTCGTACATCGTCAGGCCGGCAAGCAACTGCTTGATATTTGAAGAGCACAGGACGGATTTGGCCTGCTGTCTGGAACCACGCAACACAGGAAGTAACAGAGCCGCAAGCAGGGTAGTTATTGAGATTACGACAATTAACTCAGTAAGTGTGAAACCGGTGCGCCTCATAATCTGTTATTTTAGACATATTGCGAGGAAAGGTCAAAATAGATTAAAAACTATTTCTTATTGTTGCGTTTGCAGCGACGCAAACGACCGATTAGGGGGCACGACCGTTTGTGTAGCTGCAGCGAGGATGTTAAGTGGGGGGTAAAGAGGGGGTGTCTGCGAGGAGCAAATAGGGACGGCAGGCGCGGGTGCAAAAAACCTGCCTTTAAGGACTTGCCTCGGCGAGACGAGCTATCCGCATGCCCGCATATAGTACGTAGTGCATTCATCAGCTATAACTGTGCAACCGCCCGGGGGGTCATCGATGCAAGGACATTTAGTATATCTATCCATCAAACTTGTACTGCAACTGCCGTTTGGAGCAGTTCCACACCCCCAGCGCGAATAGAACTCATAATAGTTGCCGCCACATTCTCCACCAATCCGGTCGCAGTTTAAGTGGCCTGGGTGCTGGAGCCATTGGTTACACTTGTAGAATTCCTGGGCGCCAGTTATCTCGCCAAGCTGGTCATCATTGATGTCAGTAAACTGGCCCTGTATAGGCTGGTCGGAGATTAAAAGGGCGGTACCCTCGGTCCAATCCATACCGAAGAAGTTAATATCGGTGCGGTAGTAAAACTTATTGTCGGCCAAGTCCACAATCCAGACGTATTCGTTGTCGATGCGTTCAAAGGCGACAAAATGATGGTCGCCGGGAATATGCAGAATGGCCTCACAGCCGTTAAGCTGTCTGAGGGTTTTAACATCAGCTCTGATGGCCCGGCAGTACAGGCCCAGAGACTGCATGAGCTGTTTTATTTGATAGAGACTTGTATCGGCGTTGGGGTCATTTACCAACTCAGCGAGCTGCTCGTCGGTAACGGCTCTTCCCAGCTTCGAGGCAATGTACTTCGCGGCCACAGTTGCGCAGTTTTGCGGCTGGAGGTCTTGGGCGGCCAGGAACGCCAATCTTTCAGCCAAGAGCAGGTCTGTGTCAACTATATCCGAGTGGCGATAAAGCTGTGGTCCGTCGGCCATGTAAGAGAAGTATTCTATCAGTGTGTCATCGGTACAGTTAACGACAAAAGTATCGGCAGTGGGGACGTCACCGTTAATGGAGGTAATATCCCAGAGGTCTCGGGCCAAGAGTCTGTTGGAGCCGGGCTCGCGGCGCTCTATTAAAATGGTGGCGGGGACCCACTTATCGGCTACAGACTGGTAATCAGAGTACTGTTTGGAAATAATTGAACTGTCGGGGCGTGTCATTGAACAGGAAAGCACAGCGTAATCTTTTTGGACATCCAATACGAAGAGGCTTTCTGAGCCATCGGAGTTTATAATTGTCAGATGTATCTGAGTCAGGCCATCGACGATTTTCTCGACGGCGGAGGAT
>CP070715.1:1500003-1509328 GCA_020350405.1 Planctomycetota bacterium | reverse complement strand
TCTGGAGATAGTTACCGAGCCGGACATGAACAGCGGGGCGGAGGTTCGGGCGCTGGCGGTGGAGCTGCAGCGGATAGTGAGGTACCTTGGCGTTTCCGAGGCGGATATGCAGAAGGGTCATATGCGGTTCGAACCAAATATTAATCTCGTTGTCAGCAAGGACAGCGGTGAATACAGAACGTCGATAGTCGAGGTAAAGAACCTGAACAGCTTTAGGGCACTGGAGAGGAGCGTGGACTATGAGTCTCAGAGGCAGCTTGATGAGTTCGTGGAGACGGGCAAGGTGATGGCGATGGGCAGTAAGACGACGCGCGGATGGGACGATGGGAGGGAGGTTACGGTGCTCCAGAGGGAGAAGGAAGAGGCGCACGACTACAGGTATTTTCCGGAGCCTGACCTTGTGCCGGTTGAGCTTACGGAAGAGTGGCTTGAGGAAATACGCGGGCGCTTGTGCGAGTTGCCGCTAAAGAAGCAGATGCGGTATGTCAAAGAATACGGGTTGAGTGACTATGATGGAGGGGTGTTGACGGCTGAGCGAGGGACAGCGGAGTTTTTCGATGCAGTGGTTCGGGCCGGAGGGGAGGCAAAGCGGGTCTGCAATCTGATTACACAAGTTGGATTGAGGCTGGCGAATGAAAAGGGCTGTAGTGTAGCTGATTTGGGTATCACGGCGGAGAGCTTGGCGGGATTAGCAAAGATGGTTGGAAAGGGTGAGGTCAGCGCTACGGCAGCTACGAGCATATTCGAAGAGATGGTTACGACGGGCAAGGCACCTCAAACTATAGCTGAGGAGCTGAGCCTCGTACAGAAAAGCGATGCGGGTGAATTGGAGGCGATAGTTGAGCAAGTGCTTTCGGAAAACGCGAAGGCTGTGGAAGATGTTACCAGCGGCGGCAAGAAGAGCAAGAAGGCGCGAGGGTATCTGCTGGGTCAGGTTATGCAGAAGACAAAGGGGCAGGCAAATCCAAAGGTCGTTTCTGAAATTTTAGACAAGAAGCTCGGATGAGAGCCACGTGCAAGACAGAAGGGAAAGCTATGAAAATAGAAAAATGCGATAATATCATCAAGAGACCGGTGGAGGCGGAGGGTGCCAAGGATACGGAGATAAGGTGGCTGATATCGAAAGAGGATGGGGCGGAGAATTTTGCGATGCGTATGTTTGAGATACAGCCGGGCGGCTGTACGCCGCTTCATACGCATCCACATGAGCACGAGATATTTGCGGTTGAAGGGGAGGGGGTCTTTGTGTATGAGGGGAAGGAATACGAATTCGGCGAGGATTATGTGATATTTGTGCCGGGGGGCAAGGAGCACCGATTTAAGAATCGGGGGGCATCTATTTTGAAGCTGCTTTGCCTTATTCCCGCGTCGGCCGTATGAGGCGAGTGGATTAGTCAGGCTTTGGCGTCAACAGCGTGCGTGCGGGCGAAAGAGTGAGACCGGTCGAACGCTAAGTTTGCCTGCCGGATTCCGCACAAAAAAACAGGTTGATTTTCATATTAGATTCCCATATTGTACATGTGTATATTTTGTCATTCGCAACAGTGAAGGGCGTTAAGAGTACTCCTTGGTGACCGGATAATTTATTAACCTAGTAAGAACGGGACGATGCGGGATAACGGCCCGAGCGAAGATAAGCCCGCTGAAGAAACGCAGGTGAAGCGGTCCAGCGGTGGGGGGCGGGGGAGTGTTGGCCACGATGTTTCCAATCGCGAGGGGTCGGTAGATTCAGTCAAAAAAGCGCTGGATGAATTGGAGACCATCTTTAATGCGACAAAAGATTCGATAATGCTGATTGGTAGTGACTTCAGAATCGTTCAGGCGAACGCTGCAACGTTGGATTTTCTAGGCAAGGGTCTTGACGAGGTGGTCGGCCAGAAGTGCTACAAGCTGGTACATGAGGCGGATTTGCCGGATGAGGTGTGTCCTTTAGAGAGGGCAAAGCAGACAAAGAATCATGAGCAGACTGAGCTGTATATACCGAGAAAAGATATGTGGGTAACGGCGTCGGTGGACCCTATCCTTGACGAGAACTGCAATGTGGTAAGGGCCGTTCATATCATAAGAGACGTCACGGCGCGCAGGCGTATGGAGGAGGCGCTGCAGGAAAGTGAGGAGAAGTTCCGAGAGATTTCCGAGCAATCAGTAATGGGGATTCTCATAGTTCAAGATTATATGTTCAAATACGCCAATCAGGCGGCATCGGACATTTTTGAATACTCGGCTAAAGAGATGCTGGATTGGGCCCCGAAAGAATGCTATTCAAGAACAGTGCACCCAGATGACATTCCGTTTGTGATGGAACAGGCGCGCAGAAGGCATACCGGAGAGAAAGGTGTTGTGGTTAATTATGCGTGGAAGGCAATAACGAAACGAGGAAAGACAAAGTGGGTAGAGACGTATTCGAAGCCTATATCTTTTGGAGGCAAGGAAGCGGAATTGGTAACGATGATTGATATCAGCGACAGCAGGCGGGCGGAGGAGGGTCTGCGGAAGTCAGAAGCCAGCTATCGTGAGATATTTGATGCGGCGAACGACGCAATTTTTGTGCATGACATAGAAACGGGCGCTATCCTTGATGCCAACCGCAGGATGTGCGAAATGTTTGGTTATAGTCGGGGCGAAGCGCGAAAGCTCAGTGTGGAGGACCTGAGTTCCGGAGAGGACCCGTACACGCAAGCGGAAGCGCTGCGGTGGATCAAGAAGGTTGCGAAGGGCAAGCCTGAGTTTTTTGAATGGAGGGCCAAGAGCAAGGCCGGCGTGTTGTTTTGGGCGGAAGTTGGCCTAAAGCGGGTGATCCTTGCAGGTAAGAAGCGAGTGTTAGCGGTAGTGCGTGACATCACAAAGCGCAAGAAGGCAGAGGCGGCACTGCGAGAGAGTGAGGAACTTTATCGTAATGTGTACGAGACTGCACCGTTAGCTTTTGTGCTTTGGGACCACGATTGCCGGGTTACTGACTGGAACACTCGGGCGGAGGAGCTGTTCGGCTGGTCGCGGGAGGAGGTTCTTGGACGGAACTTCTTTGACTTTCTGATTCCGGAAGGAGCGCGTGGTCAAGTGGAGGGCGTTGTGGGAGCATTGCTGCGGGGCGAGCTGCCAAGCCGCAGTGTTAATGAGAACGTTACGAAGAGTGGAGAAATCGTTCTGTGCGAGTGGAATAACGCAATCTGCTATGATGATAAAGGGCGTGTATCGGGGGTAGTATCACTGGCCCTTGATATCACCGAGCGTGAGAGGGCGGAGAAGAGACTTCTCGAGCACGAGTCGCAACTTAAGTCTCTGGCTTCTGAATTATCTCTGGCGGAGGAGCGTGAGAGGCGTCGGCTGGCCGTAGAAGTACATGACCGAATCAGTCAGTCGCTGGGTATTTGCAAAATCCGGCTGGACGAACTTCGTAAGTCTGCGCCCTCAAAGAGCATCGCTGAGGCCTTGCATGAGGTTTGCAACTCACTCGGTCAGACGATTGGGGACACGAGGTCGCTGACATTTGAGCTTAGTTCTCCGGTACTGTATGAATTTGGCTTTGAGAAGGCGGTGGCCGGATGGCTCACCAGGCAGATTGAAAAGAAGCATGGGATTGCGACGGAGTTCGAGGACGACGGCCAGGAAAAACCTCTGGATGAGGATGTTCGGGTGCTATTGTTCCGAAATGTGCGGGAACTGCTGATAAATGTAGTTAAGCACGCACAGGCTCAGAAGGTAAAAGTCACCATCGCGAAAGTTGACGGGAAGATATACGTAACGGTTGAAGACGATGGGGTCGGATTTGACGCAGAGAAAACCGCAGCGATGGCAGGAGAGACGGGTGGATTCGGTCTTTTCAGTATCCGTGAACGTATGGAACAGCTGGGGGGAGAGCTTAAGATTGCGTCGGAACCTGGACATGGCAGCAGGATGACAATTATAGCGCCGCTTAGGTGTGCAAAGGCTGGTGAGGGGGAAGAGAGCAGACGTTAGTATGTAATTAGCGGACGGCCATGTGTGGGCAGCGGGGTTTGATTGGCGAGGCTGAGGCTATTTTGTAAAGACTTTGCTTTCGGTTCCTGTGATAAGCCTTTTGATGTTCTGGCGGTGGCGGATGATTACCATCAGCGGTATTGCAGTAGCGGCGGTGAGTAGCGGCCATAGGTCAGTGAAATCCCAGCCTGGTTTGAGCATGATAGCCAAGACCAATGCTATGGGAAAAGTGATAGAAGCAGCGATTGAAGCAAGCGAAATGTGTCGCCATATAAGAACGGTTATAACCCATACAGCCAATGCAAAGACGGAGCAGACTGTGTAATAAGGCCAAAGTCCGAGCGCTACGCCGAAACTTGTTGCGACACCTTTGCCTCCTTTGAATTTTAGGTATACAGGGAAGATATGTCCCGATATAGCTGCACAGCCGACGGCGAGCCAAAGGAAGAGGTCTTTTACCGCCGGGGGCGAGGACAGAACGAAAGTGGCGGCCAAGACGGGGATGAGCCCCTTTGCAGCATCCAGGCAGAAACAGAGATAGGCCCACTTTTTACCGAGCGCGCGTGCCAGATTGGTTGCGCCGATGTTGCCGGAACCAATACTCCGGAGGTCTTTACCATGAGCGCCGGCGATAATCAAGCCAACGGGTATTGAACCGAGCAAGTATGCGACAATGATCAAAACAACAAGTTTCATTTTTGCACTTTCTGGTTAACTTCAGTCAGGAGCGTCCATAAGGGTGTGTTTTACATATCATTAATCTTCAGACGATTCAATAAAAAATTACAAATAGCCTTTACTTTCGCCTGATTTTGCCTAAAATCCGTTGAAAAATCGATTGATTGAGGTTGGCCACTCTTTAAATCTGTTGGACGTGTCCGGGTTATCAGATGACCGCAAAGGTGACATCGCAAAAGCAGCAGACCTGCGAGCGGGTAAAGAAAGGAGACTACTGCGCCGTAGTGGACAGATGCTTTTGTGATCCTGCACAATTTTGCGAGTTCGTAAAGAACATCGATGGACTAATGTGCAACGGACAGATTATCAAGAGCTTAAAGGGCTCTCGGAGTACTTATGTAGCCCGGTTGTGGTGGAATGATAAGGATATTTTGGTGAAACGGTATAACTATAAGGGCTTCGTGCACTCTTTTAGGCATACGCTCAAGAAGTCTCGTGCTCGGCACAGCTGGATTTACTCACATCGGCTTCGAACGCTAAGCGTACCTACGCCCAAGCCGCTAGGTTATGTTGAAATGTACTGGGGGCCGTTTTTGAAGAAGTCTTACTTTATCAGCGAATATCTTGATGCGCAGAGCCTTTACGATTACCTGCAAGATAGTCCGACCTCAAAGGAACAATCATTATGTATTGCATCAAAGGTTGGTCATCTGCTACAGCAGATGCAAAAGCACAAAATATTTCACGGTGATCTAAAGTTGCAGAATTTTTTGTTGAAAGACGAAGCGGTTATTGTCGACCTGGACAGGATGAGGGCTCATAAATGGAACTGGATGTACAGATTCTGGCGTAGAAAGGATTTAGCCCGGCTGAGGCGGTACGTGCAGAAGTATCCGGCGTTCGCAACAATTATTCGGCGATGGATTGTATAGAGGAATCGAAGCCTTGCGGGACGAAGGCCTTTTGCGAGGACACAGCAGTCGGGAATTGGGCGGGAGAAGTGGTCATTTGGTGCCCTCGATAATCAGGGTTCTGCAGATGAGCATATTCAAAGAGTTGATCCTGGTGAGGACACGTTTATTCTCCATATAGATTGCTCTATTCCTGCCCTTCATACGCAGGCGAAACCAGGCATGGCCAAGTAGGATCGGTAAATAGAATAATATTAGTAGAGCGGTCGCGGATTTCTTTCTTCGGTCAAAATGTAATTTTATGTCCCTGAAGCCTGCCCTGTTCAAAATGTAAGCCAAGTAGTAGAAACTCACTGGATGGATGTGTCCTTTGTGAACGGGGTCAGCTGAGCTTAAAGGAACGGGGTAGAACAACTCAGCGAAGCCGGAGTACATGAATCTTATTCTGGAGTTTATGTTTAGGACGTTTGGGGTTGTTATAAAGACTTTTCCTCCGGGCCTGGTGATGCGGTAGAGCTCCCGGGCTAAATGGAAGTGGTCTTCGATATGTTCGATTACTTCTATGCTGGACACCAGGTTGAATTCGTTGTCTTTATAGGGCAAATCTCCATTCGCGTTTACCCTGTCGCAGGGGACTTCTTTATACTTGAAGTTTTCCGGATACAAATCGCAGGCTCTCAACAGTTTGGAAGGAGACAGTGCATAATTGTTCTTAAGATGTTCCCCCAGCTCCTGCAAGAAGTATCCTTCGCCGGCACCGACGTCGACAAGTCTTATATTGCTAATATCGTCTCTTGTCAACAACTTGAGCAGCTTACGATTTGTTCTGGAATGCGAATATGGTCTAATCTGTTCCACTCTTCTTGCACCTTTGCTTTCCATCGATCCAATCGAATGGAGTTAGAATGCCTGTGACACGCAAATATTTCGGTCGGGAACCGGTTACGCCCGGAAGGATAAACAAATTTCTCTCCAAGTCAACTTAATTCCATTTTCATGCTATGGGTGCCCACCATCTGCCGATTTTTTGCGGCTTTGCGGGTCACACGATTTGTCATATAAGTGGGGCTACGCAATAGGAGTTCTTATAGTACGAGCCCTAATAAGAAACACAGATTAAGCAAGATTTGTGAACGGTGAAAGCACTGGTGGAAGAGACCGCCGACACAAAAAGAAATAAAAGCCATGAGCACTCCCAAGGCCAGGCTTTTCTGGAAGGCTGGGGGCTGGCTTTTGTATTTTGAGATCAGGAGACGAAAGACCATAAAAATGAAAAAAAGCGCCCCCAATAAACCTGTAATGCCCATTGTAGCCAGGTAGTCAAAGTAGATGCTGTGAGCGTGGGCGTAAGATTGATGATTAAACAGTTTTTCGTGAACTTCTTCTGAAAGATAATTCGGGAGTTCTTCTTTGAATCGGTGAGGTCCTATGCCGAAAAGAGGGCGTTCTTTGAACATCTGCCAGGAGGCTTTCCACTTATACCAGCGTCTCAGATTCGAACCACGGACGCGAGGCACCTGCTCGTCAAAAGGCCGCAAGACGCTCCTGACTCCTATGCCCAGTTCAGAATTTGGGAAATAAGTTGACAAAATGGCAACGACTAATACCCCTGTACCGAGAGCAGCCGTTAAAGAAAACCACTTTCGCTTTACTATAAGGAAGAAAACCAGGCTGGCAATGAAACCTATCCAGCCTCCACGAGTGCAGGTAAGAACCAAGGCGGGGATGCCGACGGCGAGGCTTAGCCATGAAAGTATAGAGATGCGCTTATGCTGCTTTAATCCTGCCAGTGATAGGCTTACACCCAAGAACATCGGCGCGAAATAGCCGAAGGTGATAGGTCCGAAGAAGCCACCTGGACGAGGAACCCCTCTGACATATTCTATGATAGTCCATACTGAGGCTATAACTGCACCGAGCAACCAGAGCCTTATCATTGGGAGTTTGTCAGCTTTGGAAGAGAAGTTGTTGGCAAGAAGAAAAATGAGCCCAAACTTGATGAACCTTCTGAGAACCCAGGCGCTTTGCATGGGAGAAGGTGAGGCTAAGATGGCCGCTATGTATGCGATGGCAAAGACGGCCGTAGGGACTTCCAAGCCGGTGTAGTGGAGAGGATTGTTTTTTCTTGCGAGTATTGCGATTATCCAGGTCACAAAGGCCAGAGAATAAAAGATCTCGGACAGCGCAAGGGAAAGGGGCAGCCAAAACGCTAATAAAATAAAAAGAAAAACCTGGGCCTTTTCCGATATGTCATTCTTCATTTCATCGGCTCTTGCACAAGTGGCATGTGTGAGAAACTTAAATATTGCTCGGTAGAACCTTTTTTTTGAAAGAGATAAACAATATTCGGCCCAAAAGGATTTTGATTTGATTATGAATGTAAAAATCAATCCCTTTGAGCTTAGTAAATCCATAAAGTAATGGCCACAGCCAGATCATGCTTTTTGACGTGGATTGATACTTATCGGTTCTTACATTACCGACCGTAAACCCGTTTTGTTTCGCTATGTAGTAATACTGGTCCAAGGTTCTGGCCGTGACATGCTGAAATTGGTCATCTCTGCCCCTGCTCAGAGGTTTAAAGCTGTAGAAGAAACCTGACATAAAGAACAGGAGTCGTGATTTCAAAGACAGTATATTGGGGGTTGAAACTATAAGTTTTCCATTGTGTTTAAGGATTCTCCTACATTCGTGGAAAAATCGTCCATGGTCTGTCAGATGCTCCAGGACCTCAACGGCGACCACGGCATCAAAAGAGCTGTCCGCGTATGGCAACATGTTATTCAGATTAGTTCTTTCACATCTGAGCTTGTCGAACTTGAATGTTTCGGGATGGGCATCGCAGGCTGATACGTTATAACCGTTCTCATAGAGTTTCTTTGTCAGTGGGCCATATCCTGCCCCTGCATCAAGAATCTTGGTGTTCTGATTTTCTGTTTCGGTCAGCTCTGCGACCAAGAACGGCCAAAACACATCGTGAATTCCAGGCATTGTGATGGGGCAGATGTCATCGCCCATTTCGTGCTCCCTTCTGTGAGCGTGGCGTTGTCATTGGTGGATCAAGTTTTCATATAATTTTGTATAACCATTGATCATTTGCTCTGTTTTCTGTTCATCCACTCTTACACCAGTGGAATGTCTGAAAGACTTAAGTATCGCTGGGTAGAGTCTCTTGTTCGAAAGAGAGGAACATTTTGCGGCCCAGAAGCAGTTTAATCTGATTATGAGTCTTAAAATCAATCCTTTGTAACCTGCTAAATCCGTAGAGAATCGGCCAGAGGCAAATCATAGATTTCGACGTTTTTTGGTACTTGTCAACAGTCATCTTGCGGAGCTCAAAACCACTCCTGTGCGCTATGTAGCAATACTGGTCTAAAGTCCTCGCCGATATATGCTGTCGCCCATTATTGTTGTGACCCTCGAGGGGTTCAAAACTGTAGAAGAAACCTGACATAAGGAACAGCAGGCGTGATTTTAATGACAAGATATTAGGCGTGGAAATTACCAGCTTGCCGCCCTGTTCAAGAATTCTGGTACATTCGCGGAAAAAGCTTCCATGGTCCGTCAGATGTTCCAGGACCTCTACTGCCACCACAGCATCAAAGGCATTATCTGGATATGGTAAAGGGTCATTCAGATCAACCTTTTTACACTGGACCTGGTCAAACTTGAATATTTCAGGATGCGCATCGCACGCTGATACCTTGTAACCATTCTCGTAGAGTTTCTTTGTCAGAGCGCCATATCCCGCTCCCGCATCAAGAATTTTGACGCTGCCG
>CP070715.1:1495920-1499903 GCA_020350405.1 Planctomycetota bacterium | reverse complement strand
CCAGGCCAACATCGAGCTTCAAGCTCACAACCTGGTTATATACAGTTGGGGCAACGTCAGCGGGATAGACCGTTCGGCATCTGTCGTCGCCATAAAGCCCAGTGGTGTTTCATATGATGAGCTTACACCTGATAAAATCGTGCTGCTTGATTTGGATGGAAGTATCGTCGAGGGGGATATGCGGCCTTCCTCAGATACGCCGACCCATCTCGAGCTTTATAGAAATTTCGATACCATCGGAGGTGTCTGCCACACCCATTCGGTCAATGCTACCATGTGGGCTCAGGCCTGTCGCGAA
Source organism: Planctomycetota bacterium (assembly GCA_020350405.1). Lineage (GTDB taxonomy): Bacteria > Planctomycetota > Phycisphaerae > Sedimentisphaerales > Anaerobacaceae. Next base: position 1,499,605 of record CP070715.1, on the reverse strand, counting down.
ATCCCCTGCCTCGGCACCACCCACGCCGACTTCTTCTACGGGCCCGTGCCCGTGACGGATGTTATGACTGCCGACGAGATAAAAAGCAACTACGAACTTAACACGGGCAAGGTCATTGTCAGGCGATTCGCAAATCTCGACCCGCTGCAAATACCGGGCGTATTGGTGGCAAATCACGGCCCCTTCACCTGGGGAAAGACCCCGGCCGCAACTGTCGAAGCGGCGGTTGTGCTCGAGCAGATGGCGACTATGGCACTGGGCACATTATTAATAAACCCGAAGCAGGATAAAATCTCACAGGTGCTGCTGGACAAGCACTATTTGCGTAAACACGGCAGGGACGCTTACTATGGACAAAAATAATTAAAATAACTGACTGGAGGTAAAAAAATGAAGAAAACTACATTTGGTGTTATTGTTGGAAATAGAGGTTTCTTCCCCGACCATTTGGCTAAATCAGGTCGCAAAGACGTGCTCAATGTCCTCAAGAAAGGCGGCTACAACGCTGTAGCACTATCAATGCAGGACACAAAGTACGGTGCCGTAGAGACCTTCGCCGACGCCAAAAAATGCGCTGCACTTTTTGCGCGAAAGGCTGCTGACATTGACGGCATAATCGTAACTCTGCCCAACTTCGGTGATGAAAAAGGCGTCGCCGAAACCATCAAGCGCTCCGGCCTCGATGTGCCCATTCTCATCCAGGCCGAACCCGACATCGCCGGTAAAATGACTATAGCCAACAGACGCGATTCGTTCTGCGGTAAAATCAGCGTTTGCAACAATCTAAGGCAGGCCGGCATCCCGTATACACTGACCGGCTCACACACCGTCAAAGTTAACTCGGCCGAATTCAAGAAAGACCTCGATGATTTCGCCGCCACATGCAGGATTATAAAAGGCCTCAAAAACGCCCGCTTCGGCGCCATAGGCTCCAGGCCCACCGCTTTCAATACAGTGCGCTACAGCGAAAAACTCCTCGAGCTTTCGGGCATTGCCGTTGAAACGGTTGACCTCTACGAAATCCTCGGAAAAGTGGAATTGCTCTCAGACGGCGACAGGCGCGTCAAAAACAAAGTAAACGCCATCAAGAAGTACGTAGCCACAAAGGCCATCCCGGCAGCAGCGCTTCTTAAGATTGCCAAATTCGGCGTTGCAGTAGACCAGTGGATTAAGGCAAACCAAATCGACGGAACCGCAATACAGTGCTGGACGGCCCTCGAGGAATTCTTCGGAATCGTCCCCTGTACACTTATGAGCATGATGAGCGACGCCCTGCTGCCGAGCGCCTGTGAAGTTGACATGACCGGCCTGCTCGGAATGTACATCCTTCAACTGGCCAGCGGAACTCCGAGCGCCCTTCTGGACTGGAACAACAACTACGGAAACGACCCCAACAAGTGCATTGTCTTCCACTGCAGCAATCTGCCCAAGTCGTTCTTCAAGAGCGCAAAGATGGACTACCAGGAGATTATTGCAGGGACAGTCGGCAAAGAAAACACCTACGGAACTGTCGTTGGCAGGATAGCGGCCAAGAAGGCCACCTTCTGCAGGACCTCTACCGATGACGCTGCCGGTATTATCAGCACTTACGTCGGCGAAGGTGAATTTACGAATGACAAAATTGATACCTTCGGCGGCTTCGGAGTTATCAGGATTCCGAATCTCCAGGTCCTTATGAAGTACGTCTGCAAAATGGGCTTCGAACACCATGTTCCAATGAACATGTGTGAGAAAGCTGATGCAATCGCCGAAGCTCTCGATAATTACATGGGCTGGGAGGTCTATCGGCACCAGTAAGCCGTAGGGATTTCCGTTTTTAGTGCTGAAGAGTTTGTACTCAAACAGGTACTATGCCCTGGGCTGCTGCCGGAGTTGGCAAAATGCGCCTTGGCTGCCTGAGTCGCAGTGTTGCGGCATAAAGCAGTAAGACTCGTTCGTCATAGAAACAGTTTGTGTTCGGCTATAACAAAGATATCAGTTATGGAGAAATAAAATGAGCATAGAAAAACAGGATTTCGGAAAAACGCCGGACGGCGAAAGCGTTGATTTGTACACCCTGACCAACAATAACGGCTTGAAGGCCCAGATAATGACCTACGGCGGCATCGTGACAACGCTCCACGTCCCCGACGGGGACGGCCAACTGGGTGACATCGTATCGGGCTATGACACGCTCGACGAATATATAAAGGAAAATCCCTATTTCGGAGCGCTCATCGGACGCTGCGGGAACCGTATAGGCAAGGGCAAATTCACACTCAACGGTGTGGAATACACCCTCGCGACAAATAACGGCCCAAACCACCTGCACGGCGGCATCAAAGGCTTCGACAAGGTCGTCTGGGACGCCGAGCCAATGGAAACAGATGAAGGACCAGCCCTCAAACTAAATTACCTCAGCAAGGACGGCGAGGAAGGCTATCCCGGCAACCTGAACTGCACCGTCATTTACACACTGACAAACAACGATGAGTTAAAAGTAAGTTACGAGGCTGAAACAGACAAGGACACCGTTGTTAACCTCACGCACCACAGCTACTTTAACTTGGGCGGCCACCACTCCGGTGACATACTCGGTCACGAGCTTATGCTCAATGCCGACAATTACACAACCGTCGACGAAGACCTGATACCCACCGGCCAAATAAAGCCTGTCAAAGGTACTCCGATGGATTTTACCAAACCGATGGCCGTAGGTGCCCGAATAGACCAGGTCAAGGGCGGCTACGACCACAATTTTGTCCTTAACAGCTGTGATGGCTCGCTCGCCTTGGCCGCTTCCGTCTACGAACCCAAAACCGGCCGAGTGATGGAAATCTCCACCACCGAACCCGGCATCCAGTTCTACTCCGGAAATTTCCTTGATGGCTCCCTTAAGGGAAAAGGCGCGGTCTACAACAAGCACAACGCTTTCTGCCTTGAGACGCAGCATTTTCCTGATGCGCCCAATAAACCTGATTTTCCTTCAATCGTCCTGAAACCGGGTGAAAAGTACACGCACCTGACTGTGCACAAGTTCTCGGCGCGGTAACAAAACGAACAAAAAGCCACAAAGCTCTCGCTTGGAGGGCTTCTGCAGATATCTGCATGCCGCGAAAGCAGATTCCTGCTTTCGCGGCAGTGAAAGTCAGTCAGTTTGAGTGAGTAGATAGAGTCCAAATTACCCAATAAATTAGAACGCAAATTGAGAACGGAAAGGAAGGACTAAAATGGACAGAAAATCTTATGCCACAAAGATTGCCATTATTGTTGCAGTAGGAGGCTTTGCTCTTGGACACTGGATTCTTGCGATCTCAGGCGCAATCCCGTTCTTGCGCGATGACTTTCAACTGTCGGAATTGATGGTTGGTTGGGTCACAAGTTCTCTTGTGATTGGTTGTATGGCCGGCTTTTTGACCGCAGGTCTTTTAAGCGACCATTTCGGCAGGAAAAAGGTCTTGTTGGCAACGGCACTGTTACTTTCAGTTGGCGGAATTTGTTGCGCATTTGCTCCTTCATTTATTTTTTTAATTCTCGGGCGAGTCATCGGAGGAATTGCCATTGGATGGGGATTAGTAATTGCACCTGTGTACATATCTGAAATTGCACCAGCCGAAAAAAGAGGCAGCATGGGAATGATCAATCAATTAGCGCTTATGATTGGCATCTCTGCTGCGTACTTCGTGAACTGGCTGATTCTCGACCT
>CP070715.1:1490326-1495820 GCA_020350405.1 Planctomycetota bacterium | reverse complement strand
TTGCAGCCTGCCTACATATTTGCCGAGCCGCCCCGCCGAGATAACTAACGGCCTTGCACTGGCCTCACCAATTATCCCGGGCTCATCAGATTCAGCCGGACATACCAGACAATCCACAAGTCCCGTCTTCGCAATAGAACCAATAATCGCATCATCACAACGCTTCGCGATAGCAATGTTGACCGTTTGTACATCCGATTGATGCGTGAAAAGCTCACCGAGTCGTTCTATCGGTTGCGATTCCGCGTCAAAGGCGCCAACCGTCACAGCTACCTCTCTCCCGCTTAGTAACAACCGCTTCGTAAACTTCGTCGGCAAGCCCGCTTCGCACTCGTCCCTAAAACTTATAACATTAAAAACAGACCCTATGCCCTCCAGCAGGTCGAGAGTTTTCGCTGTCTCGACATCCCTCGCGCTCAGACTCACCAAATCGTAGTCCAGCAGACCGAAGGCCTGGATTACTATATTGAACTTGATTAAATCCTGCTCACCGTCACCTTCTACAAACTCACCGGTATCCAGAATCAACCGTTTTGAGGCAGGAATGCTCTTAAGAATCTGCGCCCGCCTGTCAAGGCCACCAAGTTGTCCCCCGCTGCAGCCGCACGGCTTCAACGCCCCAAGCTCGTTGCCGGTTATAAAAACCGTTAGTACCTCGGCTGCGCCATCTGCTCCAGATTTGTCGCACGCCGAAATCTCCGATTGCCCCGCCGGACACCCCCCTGACACGCTCAATACACACCAGACCCCTACCGTCAACACACAAATGCAAATGGCTAATCGCATCATATGCCAGGACAGCTTATTTAGTCGCAGATTTCCTTGCTTGCCGCAGATAGAATCCGCGACAGTTAATCTTCAGCCTTTCACCGCCTTTTACATCCACGAAAAACACATCAGAAAAAAGCCTCTTCTGTGCTCCGGCCGCAGGTGGCGTTATCTCAAGCTCGAACTTATAGCGATTGTCAATCTTCTCCTGACTCAAAACCTTCATAGTACCTTCCTTCGAAGACACTGATTCCACCTCGAAATCCTCATCATAGTTGTTCAGTATCCAGACTTCTTTCGTCACTGGCTTTCCCGATTCAACCTTGTGAATCACAATCGACGGTGGGTCAATCTTAAATCTCGGCAGTACCCTAAAGGGAATGGTGACTGAACCACATTCCGGATGAGTCAGGCTAATCACAACATTTCCATTATGACTCTTTTTCACTAACTCCATATTGACCTTCGGCTGAATAACAACCTTCGTCGCTTTCCGAGAAGAATCGTATTCAGCCGTTATCGCATCGGCCGTGGACCTGAAACGACCCGTCGCCTTGAGACCCTTTACCGAAAATGGCTTGCCGTCAACGCTGGTAAGCGTAATCGCAGGACACGCAGCATTCTCTTTATTAAGCAACAGCTTCAGTTGCTTTGGTTCGAACTCCACTTTTTTTACGATCGTTGCCTTTACAGCCAGCGCTATCTTAGGTTTTGTCTTATCGTTGCTCTCTACGTACAGGTGCTTCTTCGACGAACCGGCCCGTTTGCTCGCCTTGTAGCTAACCTTGAGCGTCCCGCTTTCCCCCGGTTCATATTCCTTCTTCTCCAGCGTAAACGGCGTACAGCCGCAGCTCTTGGTCACCTTTTTGATTATCAAAAGCTCGTCCCCGGCATTTTCAAACTTAAACTCACCGACATTTTTTGTCCCGGGCCCGACCTGCCCGAAATCGCAAGTCACGCTCTCAAACATAAGCCTCGGCCCCGCTGCGACGGGCTCGGCCGCAGTCTCAGCTTTTGCCTTATCAGTCACCTCCTTCGACGCTTTTAACTCAGCTTCAGACGCCTCCGTCGCCAATGCCTGCTCCTGACAACCAATCTGAAAGAGCAAAACACTGCCGATAATAAAAACCGTCAAAGTCAACCAGTCCCACTTCATATTCTAATCTCCAAACCAAATCTTTATAGTATACGCCAACGTTCTAAACCCAATATTCTAACAAAAATAATGCCCCTAAGCAACAGATTTTTTAGTAAAAGATTGTAAAAACAAAGCTAATGCGTTGGTAAAGCCGGTCTGTGACATTCGTGCCCGGTGTAGCACGATGAACGTAATGTCACCCGCCCGCTCAAACATCACCGCCGCCACAAACGCACTGACCGCTAAACCCAGCCTCCTGGGCTTCCAGCAACTTCGCAATATACTGTCTATTCATAGAAAATCAGCATCAACGCCTCAGAAGTACAGCCAAAATACGTGTTACTTACGATTTTTATGAGCATCTGGTTCAATTTGTGCAGCAAATGGCAAAAATTACTTCAAATCGCCGATTCCCCTTTTAAAATAAGCAAGAGATATCTGCTAAAAGCCGTTAATAACCTTAAAACACACCCAAAACACAGGAGATTAAAAATGAGCAAAAAGATAGCGATGATTGGCGCAGGAAGTATTGTCTTCTGCAAAACCCTCATGAATGACATCATGGCCACACCCGCACTCGCCGACAGCGAGTTTGCCCTGATGGACCTCGACCGCCCAAGGCTCCAACGAATGGAGAGATTCGCCAAACAAATGCTCGCCGACAACAACCTCCCCGGAAAAGTTTCGGCCACAACCAAACTACAGGAAGCTATAAAGGATGCAGACTTCGTCGTCGTAATGATTCAGGTTGGAGGCGTAGACGCATTTGGCATCGACTATAAAATTCCACTCAAATACGGCGTCGACCAGTGTATCGGTGATTCCCTCGGCCCCGGCGGCGTCTTCCGAGGGCTAAGAGCCATACCCGTTCTCGTCGACATCGCCCACGACATGGAAAAACTCGCCAAGCCCGGCGCAATTATGCTCCAGTACGCCAATCCAATGGCCGGCAACTGCCTGGCCCTCGGCAAGGCCTCCAACGTCCCATTCGTCGGACTCTGTCACGGCGTACAGACAACCCTCGATTTGATAGCACGATACTGCGAGGTCCCAAAGAACGAAATTACATACACCTGCGGCGGAATCAACCACATGGATTGGTTCCTTACGTTAGAACACAAAGGACGTGACTTGTATCCTAAGCTGCGCGAAGTCTTCGAAAAGCCGGAATACTACAAAAACGAAAAGGTCCGCGGCGAAGTCTTCCGCCACTTCGGCTATTTCATGACAGAAAGTACCGGCCATCTCAGTGAATACGTACCCTGGTTCCGCAAGAACAAGGCCGCCCTCCAACTATACTGCGACGAACCAAGCTTCGGCGGAGAAAGTGGAGCCTACTACAACTGGTGTAAGGCCATCGCCGAAAAATACGCAAAGCACGACCCCCTTGAGTTCGAGTCCACAAAAATCGAGAAACGAAGCGTCGAGTACTGCTCATACATCATAGAAGCCGTCGCAACAGGCAAACCCTTCCGCTTCATGGGCAACGTACGCAACGATGGCTACATCACCAATCTGCCCCCCGGCTGCTGCGTAGAGGTTCCCACCTTCGCCGACGACAACGGCCTGCACCCAACCGTCATTGGCGACCTGCCCTACCAATGTGCCGCCGCCTGCATGACCAACATAAACGTCCAGACACTCGCCGCAGAGGCCGCACTAAATGCCGACACCGAAAAAATCGTCCACGCCCTCGCAATGGACCCCTTGGCCTCCGCGGTCTGCACCTTAAAACAAGCACGGGATATGGCAGCCGAAATGCTCGAGGCCCAGCGCCAATGGCTCCCCCACTTCAAGGGCAAGAAAGTCGCACCAAAGCCAACCATCACCATCCCAAAAGACTGTAAGCCCGTCGACGTACCCCTCGACCCGGCCCTCGCCATCGGAAGACGCTTCGGAACGCTGATCAAACAGGAAACCGACTAATACAACGCGCCACGTGAAAACAACTTAAATAGCCCAAGCTCTAACTCTTCGGCTTCGGAGTTCTTACAGCCTTCAGCAAGCCTTTGACATCTTTCTTACCTTTCTCAGGGCCTATAGTCACTGTCGTACTTCCAATGAAGCCGCCGTAGTACTCCTCATAGACCTCAACGGTATAAGTCCCCGGCTCAAACGGCCCGAGAGTTGCAGTTGCCGGATAATCGCATATGCACAAGCACCACATTGTTGTGTGCTCGATTTCATATATGGTGATCAGGTTATCCTCCAATTCCATTTGCAACTCCACTTCATCCGTGCAGCAGTTGGCCGTCACCATATCTTCGAAATAAATATAGCTGCCTTTAACCGTAACACTGAACCGCGTCTCGCTGAAATCCTTCGGCTGGGCTGAATTCATGTCGCACGGTAACACCTCGTACACAATCTCTGCCTCCGGCCCCACGCCTAAAGACAGCAGTGCATCTCCAAGCTGCTCAACGCCTCTCTCCAGCGCATCAGCCGACTGCTCTTGGTGCTGCATCGCTGAATGAATCCCCTGCCTGGCTTTGATTATGTCACCCTTACTCAAATCACCGTAATCCTTACTGTCAAGCAGCTCGTCAAGGGCCTCATACGCCACTAATTCCTTCTCCAGCGCAGCGTCAATCACCTCCAGCGCTGACTCCTTTTCAGCTAACGCATCCTCAACCTCCATAATGGCAAGCTCTACACTACTGAAACCTTTCCAATAAAGCTCTTCGACTTCAGCGTCAGACAAGGCCCTGTTGAAAATCATTACCTCATCGATTTTGCCCTCGAAGCGAAACGGACCCGTGAAACCCGGACCGCCAATCCAAACTGGAAGAAGACTATTCAAAGACCTCGCAGGGCCCGAATCACTCCCCGAAAGACTCCCATCCACATAAATTTTGCCATCCGTGGAATTTGTTCGAACCGCCGCAACGTGATGCCATAAACCATCGTATACTATCACGCTGCTCCGACACGTAAAACCATGCCCGCTGTTATAAACACCGAACTGGGCCCTTCCATCCGCCAGTATGCTCACTCCATACATACCATTATTAGCAGAACCTGGCCCCCTTTGAACTACAATTGCATGTCCCTTCACGATGTCGGTTTTCACCCAAGCTGAAACCGAAAAAGGTCCCATCCCCGTCAGTGCAGGCCCCGTACCGCAGCTAATATAGTCATTCTCTCCATCGAATTCCAACGCACCGTCAATCTGCCCTGTCGTCCAGCTTGGCTCACCAACGAACGTGCCATCGTTGCCCCCGGCCGAATCATACGCCACCGTCCCGCTGCCCTCATCAAACGCCCAGTAAGCAACCAGATTCGCGTCATTAGCTTCTGCCGACCCGAACAGGGCCAAAAGCCCCAATAATGCCGCAATCACCAAACTCAATCTCATTTCCCGATTCATTACTCTGCCCTTTCCAAAAAAAATTAACATTTAAATTATTCCACCATACGCAACTCACCTATGCCAATTCATATAATCTGTCCTGCCTCGCACCGAACAAAACAAATTCCGATGCAGCCTCTTGACTATCCTAACGCTGCCCACGGAACACTTTTAACCGCTTCCCCGGAACCGGCACATTAGGCTCCGGCACATTCGGCTCAGGCACATTAGGCTCCGGT
>CP070715.1:1475923-1490226 GCA_020350405.1 Planctomycetota bacterium | reverse complement strand
GGGCGGAGAAACGGATGTTTTCGCTTGCGGCTTATCAAACAAGGTAGTTTAAATGCCAAAATCCGATTTTGAGGGGCGTGTCGGAGACGAAGATCGACAATCGGATTTTGTCGGTGAGGCGCCGGTTGGAGAGGATGATTTACTTATGGAGCAAATACTTGAAAACATCAATACTACACCGATCGGTCAGGTTTTAAAAAAGATAGCTTGCCTGCCGGAGGTTCGCAGAAACAAGGTTCTGGATGTCCGCCGGCGGATAAACAAGGGTGAATACAATCTGAATGAGCGCTTGAATATCGCTCTTGATAGGGTTCTTGAGGACCTTACCGCATAGATGATTTTGATGCTCATAAAGTGCACAAGTGCAAAAGCGACTTGTGCATTTTTTGTGATTACGAGATTACTTCAGGGATATCTTCGTCCGGCGTATCCATCTCCACCGGTTTGTAATCGGGCTGCTTCGATTTTTCCACCTCTTGTTTGAAGGCGGCTGTAACTTTTTCCTGAATTCTTCTCCTGCACTCTGAATTGATTGGATGGGCTATATCGGCATGTAGCTTCATTCTGCCCTTGCCGTTTTTCCTTGCCCGGTTTTCCGGGAGCGACGTTCCGCAGTTATTGCAGAACTTGGCTCTGAGATGGTTTTTGCCGCCGCATTTTTCGCAGTGGTCGCTCATTTTCCTCGATGGCATGGCGACGAAGAAACCTCCCGACCCTTCGATGACTTTGATGTCGCGGACCACAAACTCATTGTCCATCGTCACCGAGCAAAAAGCTTTTAATCTGTCGTCCTTGTTGTCTACTAATTTGACCCTAACTTCAGTGATTTCCATTTTCTTTGCCTCGCTTAAAAGTTCACCATCCGTTGTTGCTCACGATAATGCTTTCGCAACCGGTCTTTTCCAGGAGTTTGTGTTTGTTTTCCCTGACTCTTTTGTATTCGGGGCTCCCAATAATACAAAACATAGCTGAGCCGCTGCCGCTCAGGCACAAAGGAGCGATACCTAACGATTCAACTCTAGCTTTCAAATCAAAAAGTTCTTTATATAGACTAAAACAGCTTGTTTGGAGCATATTTGCGCACATTTTTGAAACCAAATCAATCCTGTTTTCTGCAAGATGCTGGTTTATTTGTGCGCTGAGGTTTTGGTAAATGGTCGGATTATGGTTGTAATTGGCGTAAACCTTTTTCGTAGAGACACTTACGGTCGGCAGTAACAGCGATGCCGAGAAGTTAAAATTTTCTGTTAATTTTTTTATTTTTTCACCTTTTCCGGTACAAAACGCCAGTGGGCCGCCCAGGAAGAAGGCCACATCGCTGCCCAATGAGGGTGCCAGTTCAGCAAGCTGGGGCTTGGGCAAGTCGAAACCGAGGTATTTGTTGACGCCCAAGAGGATTGCGGCTGCATCACTGCTTGCTGACCCCAGTCCCGAGCCGGCCGGAATATTCTTGGTCAGAGTGATTTTGAGATCGGCCTGGGAGCGGCACTTTTTCAGGAGCATATCACATGCTCTGTAGGCAAGGTTTTCTTCTCCGTGGGGTGCCCAACACGGGCCTTTGCAGAGTAGTTCGATTCCGGGCTTTTGGCCCGGCTGTATGAGGACTTCGTCGAACAAGTCGACCTTGGCCATTATGGTTTCTATTTCGTGGAAGCCGTCTGGGCGTTTGCCGGCTATGAGCAGGCTCAGGTTTATTTTGGCCGGCGCCAGCACTCGCAATCCATCGCTGAGGGTTGTGATTTGTTTTCTGCCAACCATGATTTCGTGGTTCGGTTCAGGGCGCGAAATTTGCTCGTTGACATTGTAACAAAGCGGGCTTATTTTTAGTACAAAAATTATGTTTGGTGACGGGATGGATGATAATACAAAGGCAGTGGGGCAAAGTGAAGTGGTTTCATGGTGGCGGTTGCACAGGCGGTTGTACAATTGGGTAGTGCACTGGGCCGATACGCGGTTTGGGGTGCCGGCTCTTATTGTGCTTGCTTTGACCGAGCCGATTTGCGTTCCGATTCCTGCGGATGTTATGGTTATTGGGCTTTGTCTGGGCAAGCCGAGGCGCTCGATAAGATACGGACTGACGTGCGCGTTCTTTTCCGTTCTTGGGGGGACAATTGCCTTTTCTCTTGGGTTGGCGATTGGGCCAGATAGGGTGGTTGATTTATTTACCACCGTTGGTTTTGGCTCGAAGGCACAATTTGCGCTGGAGCTTTACCAGAGGTATGATTTTTGGGCGATTGCCATTTCAGCGCTTACGCCGGTGCCGTATATGATTTTCAGTTGGGTCGGCGGGATGGCAGAGGTCTCACTGGTGAAATTTGTGGTCATAAGTGTGGTATTTCGCACGATGAGATTTGGCTCGGAGGCTTTATTGTTTTATTTTGTTGGTAAGCGTGCACGGGCCTTGATAGAAAAATACTTTAATCTTGCCACGATTGTCTTTATCATACTGCTGGCGATTGTGGTTTATCTGATAAAGTGGCTTGGACATATATTTGCCGGCTGAAAAATGAACGATACTCAAAGACAAACACTTCTAAAGACAGCCCGCGATACGGTTGAGGCGGTCATCACGGGCGGGGCTGTGCCGAAGCCTGAATCGGATGACCCGGAGCTGAACGCTCACTGCGGCTGTTTTGTAACATTGAAAAACCAGGGCCAGTTGCGAGGATGTATTGGGCAATTTACTTCTGAGGTGTCGTTGGTTGAGTTGGTTGTTGAGATGGCGAAGGCCTCGGCTACCAGCGACCCTCGTTTTTTTGCCGACCGGATAATGGCCGATGAGCTGGGCCAATTGGATATCGAGATATCTGTTCTGTCGCTGCTAAAGCGGGCCGATGAGCCATTGAGCCTTCGTCTTGGTGTAGACGGTATCTATATAAAGAAGGGGTGTGCATCGGGTTGTTTTCTGCCTCAGGTTGCGACTGAGACCGGCTGGAGCAAAGAGGAGTTTCTTTCATACTGCTGCGCACACAAGGCGGGCCTGCCGGCTGAGGCGTGGAAAGACCCGACTACCGAGGTTTATTTATTTACCGCCGAGGTTTTTGGCTCGCCTTTTGAGGCAATAGGTGGCGACTGAGTTCTTTAGTTGTTGGGGCGGCATCCATTAGGGTGTGATGGATTTGTTTTTGTCTTTTCTGGCGTTTTAAGAATTCCTGGTACCTCTAGTGGTTGTAGTTCCGATGTGCATAGGGGAATCCCCGATAGGCGGAGGTCACAAAAACCCTACAGAAAAAACGGGCTTTGGCCTGATTGACGTTGGTGGGTCGTTTTTTAGGATAGCAGGGTAGGATTTGTACTAAAATGCATTTTTGTTAATTAGGAAAGGAGCGCAGTAAAATGAAGAGGTTGCTTATTGTAATGTTAGCTGTTGGTGGTTTGCTTCTGACGAGTTGTAGCTGTACGACGTGGACGCGTTTTTCGGGAGGCGACCCGGCGAAGGAATGTGCCGACCATTGGCATTGGCGTAAGCATGAGGTGGTGGAGCCGGCACCGGCGGTGCCAGTGGCGAAGAATCCATGTGCGGCGGTCGAGATGTCCAAAGCGACACAGTCATATCCTGTCGGTGAGGCCGGCGTCGATGCGGCACGTCTGGAGAAGATGGCACCCGCGGAAGTGCGTGCGAATGAGCCGTTTGATTATAGAATTAAGGTGACGAATCTGACCGATGGCGAACTGCACAACGTGATTGTTAAGGATTGCGTTCCCGAGAATCTGAAGGTCAAGAGTTCGACGCCAGAAATCAGCGAGATGAAAGAAGGCGAAGCGCATTGGATGTTAGGGACGCTGGGGCCGCATGCTTCCCAGATGATTACCGTAAATGCTATTGCTCATGGCACGGGTTCTTTTACAAGCTGCGCGGAAGTTTTTTATGACAGGCCTATTTGCGCGAAGGTAAATATTGTTGAGCCGAAGCTGCAACTGGCCAAGTACGCTCCGTCTGAATCATTGACGTGCGACCGGATACCGCTGAGGTATGTTGTCAGCAATACAGGGACTGGTTACGCCTGTGACATCACAATTAAAGATGAGTTGCCGGAAGGGTTTATGACGTCAACGGGGGAGCGTCAGGTTATGTTTGGACTTGATTCGTTGGGTCCGGGCGAGTCGCGGGAGTTTGAGCAGATTGTTGATGCGACTAAATCCGGCAAGTATGCGAGCAAAGCTGTAGTTGTGTCGAGAGGTTTAGAGGCGATGGAATCCAACATGACCGAGACGATTGTAAGCCAGCCGGTTCTGGCAATCAACGAAAGTTGTCCGAGTGAGAAATATGTAGGCGCATCGTTGACGTACGACATAACGGTTACGAACGAGGGCGATGGCGCAGCTAGGGAAACAGTAATAGAGGCCATGGTGCCGGAGGGCGTGCGTTTTAGGAGTGCCACGTCCGGCGGTCGTTTTACACATTCTTCGCCGGGTCGGGTTTTCTGGAACGTTGGCACGCTTGAACCCGATGGCTCAAGGAAGGTAAGCATGACCCTTGATTTTGAAAGTCCGGGGACGTTTACGAGCAAGGCGATGACGAAAGCGTACTGTGCGGATACGGTTAGTACTTCCTGTCAAAGCGTGGTTTTGGGTATTCCGGCCATGCTTCTTGAGGTCGTAGATGTCTCCGACCCTATCGAGGTTGGTCGAAGTGAAAAATATATTATATCGGTAACCAATCAGGGTTCGGCTACAGGTACGAACATTCAGGTTAGTTGCATGCTTGAAGACGGGATGGAGTACATATCCTCAGCCGGACCGACGAAAGCCTCGATTGAAGAGAATAAGATTAGTTTCGGCGCACTGGCTTCACTTGCACCAAAGGCCAAGGCGGAGTGGCATGTTAATGTGAGAGCGGCCGCTGAAGGAGACATGCGTTTCAGGGTTATGCTGGGCAGCGACCAGTTGAAGCGTATGGTTGAGGAAACCGAATCCACGAATTTTTATGCTTACTGAGCGGCTTTGGCCGTGTGAGAGTCTAACTGCTGTGCGGCGAGTGGGTTTTCTCGTTGTGTGGGCCGTGAAACTCACAGAGAAGTCGCACTTGGCTTGAAATCAGGAACAAAGGTCTTCAAGGTTAGAGGGCCCTAAGGATAGATTGGGTTTTTTAAGCAGTCATCCGAGGGCCCGATTTTTTTATCTTTATTAATCAGCCTTTTTGGCTATGGGGGGCAAGCAGAGATGTTTTCGTGTTGTGCAAGTCGCAGTTTTGCTTGCTTTTATGCGCTGTTTTTGTTATGATTGGTTTATATAGGATTTAACTAATCGAGCAGCAATGCCGATTAATAGTGCATGAGAGAAGTAAAGGTCGTAGTTTTTCTCTTGATCGTATTTCTTAGCGGCAGTTGCTGGGGAGATGGTTTGGTAGGGGAAAAGGCCCCTGAGATTACAATTCGAGAGTGGATAACCAATAATCCGCCAGCGTTGGAGGGTTTGGCGGGGAGTGTATACGTTTTGGAATTCTGGGCCACATGGTGCCATTCCTGCGTAGAGAACATTCCGCACCTCATAGCACTTACCGATAAGTATAAGGATAAGGGATTAAAATTCATTGCGCTTTCGCAGGACAAGTCTGCTGAGAAGGTGCAGCGTTTTGTCCGCGCGAAGGGGATTAACTACGATGTTGCCATCGATGACGGGACAAGCGATTGGTACGGGATAAGGGGCTACCCGACGGTGGTGGTGGTAAGTCACACGGGCCAAGTAGTCTGGCGGGGTTATCCGTGGAGCAGCGAGTTTGAGGAAGCGATAGAGGCAGCGTTGTCGGCCGGGCCGCCTCCGTTGCTGGTCGGCGTCGATTTGGGCCCATTTAGACATCTTAGAAAAGCTCTTTGGGGCGGTAGAGAATTTGCAAAGGCATATCGTGAGATTGAAGCCTTTACCGACAATTATGATGAGCCTGGTACTTTGGTGGTCGCAGAGCGAATTATAAAGACGATTGACGGGCGGATTTTGCAGAAAACCCGTCAGGCTGACAAGTTGAGGGCAACAGACCCGGTGAGAGCTTATAAGGTCTACGCCGGGATAGTGGGTAATTACTACGGCATCGAGGCTGTGCAGCCCGCCAGGATGGCATATCTTGAGCTGCGCAACAGCAAAGAGGTAAAAAGGTACCTGTCTGAACTGGATAAGCAAGTCGAGGCCGGTTAGCGAGTTGCATCGTTCAGGCAGGAGGAGCTTTCGGGTGATGTGTTTTGGCCTTTCAGTGCGGAGGTCTCGTTTTGGGCGGATAACTAGGCCTTTCGATTCAGGTTTTCCGACTTGGAAGGACTCTCTTGGTTGTGAAGCTTGACGCGGCCGATTATTAGGCCTGTAATATGTGGCAAGTACTGTATTGTTGAGCTGTGGATGTCCCGAAAGATTTTCTCAATTTTGGCAACAGTTGTATTCTGCGTGGGTGGCTGTTCGGGCCCGGGTACCGTCGAGACGACAAAGGCGGGCGAGCCCGGCAGAATTGATACGCCGCGGGGCATGATTGAGTACCTGAAGGAGCGGAATCTACCGGCTCTGAAGTCGGTTGAGGTCTGGCAGAACGAATATGGGCCGGGGCTTAAGCTGTCCACAGCTCACTATGATATTTTTACGACGCTATTGGAGCCGTTGATGTTGTCTAAGGTCCCCGGATTTTTGGAGTCAGCGTATCGCAGCTATAACGGCCAATTGTCCGAGCCTATCGAGGCAGCGACGAAGTTTCCCGTATATCTTTTTGCAGAGCGTATGCAATGGGAGGATTTTACGAAGGCTTTTGCGGGACGGCAGGCGTCAATGTTCTGCAAAATAAAGGCAGGTGCGTATTATCTGAATGGTGCGTGCGTGGCGTACAATATCGGCAGAGAGCGGACTTTCTCTGCTCTTGGACACGAGGGTTGGCACCAGTTTAACAAGAGGCTTTTTCAATTTCGCCTGCCGAGCTGGCTGGACGAAGGTATCGCAATGCTCTTTGAGGTCAGTAGAGAGAGCGGAGGCTTTTTTTATTTTGAACCTGGCAAGAATATTTATAGGTTAGGCGGCTTAAAGAAGACGTTAATGGACAACGAGATGATACCGCTTAGAGAATTGATAGCCGTGAACCCGGGAGAGGTGCTGAGCACAGAGAAGGAAGAGGCCGTGATGGCCTTTTACAGTCAATCATATGCGCTGGTTAGGTTTCTGCGGGAAGAGGATTACGGCAAGCGGCTGTGGCGTTATCATCGGCTGCTGCTGGACGGTCTGAGAGGTAACTGGCTGCTCAGTGAGCAGAACAGAACAATCGCAGCGGATAGAAACATTCCGCTGACAGTCCGGTGGAATCGGGCCGTTGGGTTGGAGTTATTTGAACATTACATCGGCGATGATTTTGACAGGATAGGACAGGAGTATGCGGTGTTTTGCAGGAAGATAGTTTATCACGTACGGCTGAAATAGACGATTATGGCTGAGGAGGTTCCTGTTTCCATCATTTTGGCTTCGGCTTCGCCGCGGCGGCAGCAGTTGTTGACCGGCTCCGGTTACAAATTTACGGTTGTGACTCCTGATATTGACGAGTCAGCTTTTGTAGCTGAGCGTATTGAGCCCTGCGCTTACGCTAAGCGGCTGGCATTGGCAAAGGCAAAAAGTGTGGCCGGTGATTTCCCGGACCGTTTGGTCATTGCCGCTGACACCGTAGTGGATTTTGACGGGGAGATAGTTGGTAAACCTACTGATGCAAAAGAGGCCGAGCGGATTACCCGGAAGCTGTTCAGCAAGCCCCACAAGGTTATAACGGCTGTTGCGGTTGTCAGATTAGAAGAGGGTGTCGAATTGGTGGAGAGTGATAGCACAACGGTTTATCCCAGAAAAATGAGTGAGCAGCAGATGGCTGAACACATAAAGGGAGGCTCGTGGAAGGACAAGGCGGGAGCTTACGCCATACAGGAAGAAGGTGACGAGTTTATTGAGAAAATCGACGGCAGTTTGACTAATGTGATGGGCCTTCCAATGGAGCTGCTGGAGCGGATGCTGTGTGAGGTGTTGAGGGAGTAAAAAGTAGAAAAGCGTGAGGTAATAATAGGGCAAATCTGGGTAATTTTGTGGCGGTCTTGTCTGAAAGGGGTATAATTTGTTAAAGACGCAAGACCGGTGATTTGAGACAGGATGTGGCCGATGGGCAAAGTTAAGCCTGATAAGGATATTTTGGCATTTGCGATAGCGAGGGAGGTGGAAGCTAACCGGTTCTATCTGGTTCTGGCGGAGCGTGTAGCCAGTTCAGAGATTCGTAAGGTCTTTGAGGAATTAGCGGAGGAGGAACTGGAACACAAGGCCAAGCTGGAACTGGAATTTATGAAGACAGGCAAGGTATTGGGGGAAGGTGAAGGAGTTACTCTGCCGGAGCATGAGTATATTATATCGGATACTGATGCAGCGCTGGATATGGATTACAAGGATGTGCTTATGCTGGGGATAGCAAAGGAGGATGCGGCCTTCAGAACTTATGTCGATATGGTAGCTCAAGTCAAAGATGAGCAGACGCGGGAGGTGCTGTTGGCGCTGGCACAGGAGGAGGTAAAGCACAAGTTGCGGTTTGAAACCGAATATGATTTGCTGCTGAAAGAAGGCTGAGCCGGAGGTTTAGATTTAGAAAGGAGTGAAGAAATTATGTCAAAGGGATTGTTGGCGATTGTCAAGACGGCGTTGATGATTGCGATTGTTGCGCTGGCGGTAATTGCGTCATTGTATGTGCTGGACATCTTTGAAAACGAGGCAGTGAGGCAGGCCCTCGTCAAGCTGATGAGCATCATCGGTATAATCACAGGGGCATGCCTTTTGCTACTGTTAGTTGGTCGCATCGGCAGTCAAGAGCCCCCATCGTCTTAATATAAAGGGCAAATTAAGGCTCCGGACCCACATTCTATTTATATTTCCTGCTATGAGGTGTCAATTCCTTTCTGGTTTTTTGGGGGGGTAAGGTTGTCTGATGGAGGCATAGGGTTTTCCCCTATAGAAAAAACAGGGCTGGCCCCGATTGACTTACGGAGGGCATTAAGTGATTATAGTCAAGCGCTTTGAATATGGGGTCTATGTGTAAGCATCAACTTTATGATTTGGGCTGTGATATGTTTTGATGTGCGGCGGCCTGAAAGATGGATAAGGTTTTGGAAAAAGATGAAACTATTAGCGAATTGGCTGAGCGTTTGATTTCTGAACTGAAGGCGAATCGCACAGCGCCGCGTTTGCGCGTGCTGAGGCGAGGTCCAGAAGAACAGGGCCAGCGAAGGGAGAGTTCGAAATAAATCGGCGCCTTAATTGTTAAGGCAATAGCGCATTCATCACCCTCCTCCGAAGCCAGATTCCCAAATTCCCCGGAATCTGGCTTTTTCATTGGGCGGTGTTTTTTTTCGTTTGTTTGTCGCAGTCCGCAGGTTTTAGTTTTTAGATTTCAGATTTTGGATATGGAATTATAATGGTCAGCGTTATGAGAGTGTTGGTATATGGAGGTGGTTCTGTTGGCCTTGGTATCGCAAGCTGCCTGATAAAGGCGAGAGCGCAGGTTGATATTATTGCCAGAGAAGCTACGGTGCGTGCGTTGCACGACGGTGGCTTGGCGCGCACGGGTATTTTCGGCGACTATCGCGCGGAGGCGAAGAGGTTCGGAAGTTACTGCTCGTTGGAAGATATCCAAGATATGAGCTACGACTACATACTGGTCTGTGTAAAATCATTTGATACTTCCGTGGCGGCGAGACAGCTGTCCGGACACAAGCGGCTCTTAGATGAACAGACAAGAATCGTATTGTTTCAAAACGGGTGGGGCAACGCGGAGATGTTTTTGTCTTTTTTTGAGAAAGGGCAGGTTTACAATGCGCGGGTGATTACGGGATTTCGCAGGGTGGAAGAAAACAGAGTTGAGATAACGGTGCACGCAGACGCGATTCATATCGGCAGTTTATTTGGTCGTGATTCGGCGTGTGTTGAGAAGTTATGTGAATTAATAAGCAAAGGCGACATACCTTGTGAAGTGACAAGTGATATAGCCAGGGACCTGTGGGCGAAGATGCTGTACAATTGTGCACTTAATCCGTTGGGAGCTGTTTTGGATGTGCCGTATGGCATATTGGCGGAGAGTGAATTTACACGTGCTATAATGAACGGGATTGTCAGGGAGGTATTCGATGTTATGGCGGCGGCGGGATACCGGACGCATTGGCGGAAGGCGGAGGATTTTCTCGAAGTTTTCTATGATAAGCTCGTGCCTGACACAGCAGAGCACAAATCATCCACGCTGCAGGATATTCTTGCGAGCAAGAGAACGGAAATTGACGCTTTGAACGGTGCGGTGATAAAGTTAGCCGAAAAGCATCAGGTGGAGGTTCCTTATAATAGGGCTGTTTATAATATTGTTAAGTTCATAGAGGCCGGGCGTTCTTAAAAATTACTATGGTCTTGTTTTGAAGGGACTTTGCTGGACTGGTTTTCCTAAAAAGTGTTAGAGATTAAAGGAGCAACGAAGTGAAAAGAATATCCATTTTAAGCGTTGGTGTTTTGTTGATTGGCTTCTCGACAGGCTTGGGAGGGACTAAAAGTAAGGAGTCGGCTGGTTCTGCGGTTGCGCGGGTATCGCGCAGTGATGTGATAAAAGGCCTTGAGTGGCTCGGTGAGCAGATTACCTATCCGGACCCTGCGGGCGGAGAGGACGTCCGTGAGCTTGGCACGGTATATACTATTTGGTTTAAAGAAGCAGGACCTGCAATACGAGGGGATACATACCCGATGACGTGGGCGGATGACAGTGAGATTTATGCCTCTTCAGGGGACCCGCACTGGGGCGAAAAAGCAGTGGGGTTGGATGTGGAGAAGTTCTCCGGTTATCCACCGGATTATAAAATCACCAAGGTAAATGAGATGTACGGCTATTACGGCAATGGTGGGGAGGGGCCTAAGCCTTCGGGGATGATTTGCGTTGACGGTGTTTTGTACCTTGCTTTTCAAAATCTGTTAGGCAAGAAGGCGCCGGTGTACGGTAAAAAGAGCCAGCATGGCACAAATGCGACTATTGTATGCTCGAAAGACCACGGTTTGACGTGGACGCCGGACATTAACAGCATAAAGGAGCCTATGTTTCCCGGCTATATCTTTGGCGGCCCTGCCTTTGTGAATTTCGGCAAGAATAACGAGGGAGCGAGAGACGAATTTGTTTATGCGGTTTCAGCTGAGCAATGGGACAACGGCTCGCATTTGAGGGTCGGCAGGGTGCCGAAGGACCGTATTGTTGAGAGGCAGGCGTGGGAATTTGTTTGTGGGTTCGACTGCTCCGGCGGTCCTGTCTGGTACAGCGATATAACCAGGGCGGTTCCTGTTCTTTCTAATCATAAGAAAATAAGTCTTCCTGATATGGTGTACATAAAATCCATCAGGCGGTATCTGCTGCTGACGTGGGGCTTGAAGCGGGACTTTGACTGCAACAGCGGCAGCGAATTATATATATATGATTCGCCAGAGCCATGGGGGCCGTTTACACTTGTTCATAGAGAGGACAATTGGGAAAATGCTGAGATATCGCCCTATTGCCCGCGGATACCGCTGAAATGGCTGGAGCAGTCGCAGGACGAGATAACCGGGTGGATGCAGTTCTCAGGCAGTTGGAGGCAGAACAGCCGACACTATCGCTCACATGTTCGAAAGTTTCGGTTACTTGTTAAAGATTAAACTTCAGATGAGTGAGAAAAGAGTTGTTGTGAGTTGGCCAAGAGTTATAATTTGCAAGCAAGCCAGCATTGGGCTTTGATGCTGTGGTTGTTGGAAAAAGGTTGTTATGTGAGAGGCAGTAGATGTTATGAACGCAAAAGCAAAAAGGACAATTACTTCGGTGTTGCCTGTTTCGGAGCGAAGGAGGGGGGAGTGTGTTAATTGCGGCCGATGTTGCAAGCTGCCGAATGTCTGTCCTTTTCTGGAATATAACCCGGACGGCAGCAGCTGTTGTATGATATACTCGATTCGTCCTTTAAATTGTAGAAAGTATCCGAGGGCGGAATCAGAATTTCTTACAGCAGATACATGTGGTTTCAGGTTTGAGTAATTTCAGAGTTGCAGCCTTAGTATCGGGTCATATAAATATTCCTGCGTATGAGGGGTTGTTTTGGGGTGTCGAGGTTTACCAGGGGAAGTGACAGGAGTAGTGTCTGTAGAACAGGCCGATTGAGCGCATCGCGATTATGGCGATTATCTGTACGGCGAGATTTACAGCCAAATTACGAGCGGTTATTAGAAAGGCAGAGCCATCATATTGGGTAGTCTGCATCTCAAGGACACAGGCAGTGACAAGTAAAGCCACGACAATTAGATATGGTATCGGTGTTTTGAAAACGGGGATAAGGATGTAATCAGGCCTAAGTAAAGTTATGTCCTTTCCTACGGCTGTAGTCAACACAGCCATTGGGAACAGAAACAGATCGAAGATGAACAGTGCCTGCAGGAGCAGATGCAGGCCGGTATGTGCCTGCCACATATTTTCGTAAGTTACGCCTTTACCTTCCAGCAGGGCCAGAGCGATAATGAACGGTAACTGAATGATGAACATTGTATATGAGAAAATTAGAAACGGCTTAATAACGTACCAGGCGAGAGCCGTCAAGCCCAAGAAGTCGCTTGCCGCGAGTTGAATCTGAGGGAACTGGTCTATTTCAAATGCCGTTTCGTAAATAATGTTCAGATAAAATGCAAGCAGCCAGCCCCATACAAGCACGAATGAAATATAGTTCAGGCAACAGGCTTTTGCGAGAAAGAATTTGAAACAGACTACGGCAATGACAAACACCAAGGAAGTTGCGTTTTGCGGGTCAAAAAATAATTTCCAGCTTTTAATGAATACGGCGTAGTAGAAGCCGGGGACGGGGTCCCCTTTTGGTTTAGGTTCGGCTTTGATTTTCTTTGGTATTTCATCATCTTTTTGGGGGATTATGAAAATCTGTCCGCAGGTGATGCATCGGGCACGTTTTCCTGAGTGTTTGCTGTCAAAGGCAATGATGGCATCGCAGTTTGGGCAGTAGAACTTGATTGTCATAGTTAGGCTGTTAAATCCGCTTCATCGCGTCGGTGAAGCTGCTGGTATTATTGGCCCATTTCTGAGCTTCGAGCAGGTCGAGTTTGTCATCCTTTACCAATCTGGCAAGGTGGCTTTCCAAGGTTATCATCTTCTCATCGGGTTTGTTTTTGATCTTGGTCTGTAGTTGTGAGTATAGTTGCTCTATCTTGCCGGTGCGTATCAAATTTGCGCAGGCGTAGTGGGTATTATTAAGTATTTCCATTGCGACGAGGCGGCCTTTGCCGTCCTTCTTTGGTATTAGCTTTTGACTGATGATGTAGGCAAGTCCCAGCGAGAGCTGATTTTGCACCTCGTTTTGTCTGCCCGGCGGGAAGTAGTCAAGTATTCGCGTTACCGAACCGGCGGTATCTCGTGTGTGCAGTGTGGAGAAGACCAGGTGGCCCGTTTCAGCAGCCATAAGTGTCATGGCTATGGTTTCGGGGTCTCGCATCTCTCCGACAAATATTATGTCGGGGTCTTCGCGGAGCATTGCTCTTAGTCCGTCGACAAAGGATTTGACATCTCTTCCGACCTCTCGCTGCGAGATTATGGAATATTTCTGCTGGTAGATGTACTCGATGGGGTCTTCTACGGTTATGATTCTACAAGCCCGTTTTTCACTGATTCGGTCGATAAGTGAGGCGATCGTTGTAGATTTTCCGGCGCCGGTGATGCCTGTTACAAGGACAAGACCGTGCTTGCGATTGACGATGTCCTGCCAGATATTATTGGGAAAGCCGATTTTCTCTATTTTTGGGACGTCCATTGACAGTGCGCGGATTGCCGCGCAGATGCCGTCGTTTTCCATAAAGACGTTTATTCTAAACTGCAGTGAACCATATCGATAAGAGCAGTCCACGCTGTACTGGTTGATGAGTTTCTGCAGATTTTGTTCGCTGAGAAGCGGATAGATTAGCTGTTTTGCTGTTTCGGGTGTGAGATTCAGGCCTTTCAATTTTACCAGCTCGCCATCAATGCGGTAAGTAGGCGGTGCGCCGATTTTGATATGCAGGTCGGAGACGCGCATCGCACCTTTTTCCTCGAAGTAGGCCAGCATATCGGTGATGCTCAACTTACCGAGATTTTCGGTTGAATATACTTTTTCTGAAGCGGGATATTCTTCGGTCATACCTGCCTCCATTTTCTTACTTTTTCCTGTCTTTACTGAGCCAGTCCTGCAGGTTTTTGGCCAGTATTTCCACGCTTTGTTTTTCCATTATATGGTCGGCTATTGCGGGGGGGACTTTTAGCTTTGTCATCGCTTTACGTACTCTTTGCCAGAGCC
>CP070715.1:1461691-1475823 GCA_020350405.1 Planctomycetota bacterium | reverse complement strand
TGTGGTCACGAGAATACAGCTTGAATCTGGTTGCGTGCACCACAGCGAAACGCATTTTCCCCAACCTTTCGTCGAAGTCTGGCTGGGAAGAGGAGATTCGGATTTGATCGAGTTGGTGGGGCATAGGGTTGTCCTTTTATTTTGGGAAGTTTTGGTGGCTGTAGGTTCTTGTAGCGCGTTGTAGGAGCAGGTAGTTGTGGTCTTTGTATTTTGTTACGATTGCGGAGATTTTGAATCTGGGGGGGTCGGGGCTTAGGGACTCTTTTTGCTGAGCGAGTTCAAGTACCTGGCACGGGAGCAATTTGAATGAGAGCTGCTGGACGTTTCGGCCGAGGGCATCAAGGACGAAGTCGGCGTCGCGCTCGGAGTCGCGGAGAAATCCGGTTCTGTCTGCTATGATGGAATCCTGTTTTAGTTCCAGGGGCGGTCTGAGCTGCTCGGTACGGAGGATTTTTCTGGTTGAGAGCCTGGCTATTATTTCTTCGGGTATAGCCAGTCTGTCATTTGGTTCGTTGATTGTTAGTTTAGATTTCTGCGGTTGTGGTTCGTTGGGTTCAGCAGGTTTTGGCTGTTCGACTTTGCTGAGGGGCAAAAAGTAGATTGGGAATATGAAATTTTCGTTTTTGTATTTTGTGACCCTGGCCCAGAGTCTGTAGTTTGTGCTGGAGCGTTCTTTGGTATCGGCCGCCAACTTCTCCAGCGTCATTGACGGCAGCAACTGCAGGCTGGTCCCGGCGTCGACCGTAGCTGTGCTATCAGTTACGTCGGAATCGAGTTCGAAGGACCATTTGTTTTCGGAGCGGGTCACTTTGCCGTCGACGCCGGCCAGGACGAAGCCGTCGCGCAAGGTGGTTTTACGAGTTGTGTCAGCGCAGAGCGTGGTACAGGTTGCGAGAAACACAAGAGTCGGAACCGTCAATTTGCTGCTCATTGCCGGTGTACCTATCTAACAGTGAATAGATTTTTTCAGGATGTCCGGGACCTGCTGGGGGTCATCTACCTGGTGTATGCAGCGCGCGGTGTCGGGGTCTTCGGTTATAACCAAATCGAGCAAGGGCTTCCAGAACCTGCCTACAAGTATAATGGGTTTGTCTGGGGGGAGAAAGCCTTTGTTCTTTAGTTCCCAGACCTTTGCCAGTTCGAGCAGCGTACCTGTTCCGCCGGGCAGGACGACATAGGCCTGGCCGAGTTCTATCAGTTTATGGAGCCTTTCATCGAGCGAATTGGTAACAATTTCGCGAGTGATGTATTGGTTGGCCGTGCTTTGCTTAAAGGCGGAGCAGGTAACGCCGATGGTTTCGCCGCCGGCCTCGGATGCTGCCTTTGCCGCGGCAAGCATTGTCCCGCCATATCCGCCGTTGGCGACGGTATAACCTGCCTGTGCCAGCAGTTTACCTGCTGAATAGGCCAGCGCATAAGCGGTGTCGCCGAGCTCGGCTTTACCGGTGCCGAAGATGGTTATTGTTTTCTCAGTCATTGGTTTTTTTGCGGGTGTAATTCAGCAGGCCGGCTGAGAGCAGGATTTGTCTTTCCCTGTTGGAAAGAGCCAGCTTGCCGGAGAATTCGAATGAGGCGGTTTTGTCGATAATCGTAACTTCATTGCTATGTTTTATCGCTTCGAGCAGATTGTCGATTTGCAATAGGTCGTCCGGTTCGATTTTTTCGTAGTCGGCCGGGTCGGCTAATTCTATGGGGACTATACAGAAGTTAATCAGGTTGGCCCTGTGGATTCGCTCGATGCTTTTTGCAATCACGGCCCGTACGCCGAGGTACATCGGGCAGAGTGCGGCGTGCTCTCTTGATGAGCCTTGGCCGTAGCTTTGGCCTGCTACGATTACACCGGCGGTTGTCTTTTTCTTTAGTTCGAGGGCGCGCTGTGCGAATGTGGGTTTGCCTTGTTTGTTGAAGCAGTTGAAGACGACTTTTGCGTATTGCGGGACATTTGAGCGTAGTTTGAGGAAGGGGCCGGCCGGCATAATATGGTCGGTGGTTGTCTTGTCGCCGCATTTAATCAGTACTTGTGCCCGCAGTTTTTCCGGCAGCGGCGGCGGCATTTCAGGCACAACAATCGTAGCAGGGCGCAGAACCTGAACCTTCGCGGCCTCGGCCTCGCTCAGGGGTTTTTCCATCATACTATCATCGACGGCGAATTGGTCGGGTGAGTCGATTCTTGGGTATTGGATTGACAGCAGTTTCGGTAAATCGCGGGGGTCGGTGATTTTTCCGGTCAGGGCGGAGGCGACAGCGGTTTCGGGGCTGACAAGGTAGACAAGGTCTGGGCTTGTTCCGCTTCTGCCGGGGAAGTTTCTGTTGAACGTCCGCAGGCTGACCGCGCCGTCGGCGGGTGAAAAGCCCTGACCGATACAGGGGCCGCAGCCGGATTCGAGGATGCGTGCACCGGCGGAAATCATGTCGGACAATGCTCCGTTTGCCGCCAGCATATTTAAGACTTCTCTGCTGCCGGGGGCGACTGCAAATTCGACCATGTTATTTATGCGTCTGGCCTTTAATACCTTTGCTACCGTCATTAAATCGGCAAAGCTGGAGTTCGTGCAGCTGCCTATTAATATCTGGTGAGCTTGAGTGCCTGCGATTTCGGTTATCGTCTTGACATTGTCCGGCGAGGACGGGCAGGCAGCCATAGGCACAAGCTCGGACAGATTTATTTCGATGATACGGTCGTATTCTGCGTCGGTGTCTGCGGCCAATGGCTGGTAGTCTTCTTGGCGTTTCTGGGCGGTGAGGAATTTTCTGGTCTGCTCGTCGCTGGGAAAGATACTTGTAGTTACTCCAAGTTCGGCTCCCATGTTTGTTATTGTGGCCCGCTGGGGCACAGATAGTGTTGAGACGCCCTGGCCGAAGTATTCGATTGCCCAGCCGACATTTCCCTTTGTGGAAAGCTGACTGAGAAGTTTGAAGATAACGTCTTTGGCGGCGACCCAGTCGTTCAATTTTCCGGTTAGTTTGACGCCCAGGACTTTTGGACATCTAAGGTAAAAAGGCCCGCCCGCCATAGCGACGGCCACGTCCAGCCCGCCGGCTCCGACGGCGAGCGTACCAATCCCGCCGCAGGTCGGTGTATGCGAATCGCTGCCCAGCAGTGTGGCGCCAGGCTTTGCGAACCGCTCGAGATGGACCTGATGACAGATGCCGTTTCCCGCTCGTGAATGATAGGCGCCTGCCTTAGCGGCAGCTGTTTGTAGATACAAGTGGTCATTGTGGTTCTCCGGCCCAAACTGGGCCATGTTGTGGTCGACGTAGCTGACCGAGAGTTGTGTTTTAGCTCGGGTAGCTCCCATTGCCTCGAAGAATAGAAACGCTGTTGTTCCGGTGGCATCCTGGGTGAGCGTTTGGTCAATCCGCATGCCAATTTCCTCACCGGCGGCGATTTTGCCGTCGAGGCGGTGGTCGGAGAGTATCTTGTAGATAAGCGTTTGTTCCAATATTACACTTCCTGAAAATCAAGGCACATAATCTAACATAAATTTCGGGCGAAGACAAATCTGATTCGGGTCATATTTTGTGGTTTGGTTAAGGTGCGCTGGAGCGGGTTTTCTGGTGAGGGGTGAAAATTGACGAAAAGAAAGCGGCCTTGTACTCAACTGTACAAGGCCGCTTGTAGACGAGCCAACTAAAAATATTAGTTTGTCTTCGGATCTTTGTTCAGCTCATTCACCAAGAAGGCGTCTCTTATGCCCTGAGGTGCCATTCCAGTTTTTCCGGGTTTGTCGAGATCCGAGCAGTATGGTGTGGGGAGAACTTCCCATTCTTCGGCGGTCTGGGGGGCATCCGTAGAAGTCCAGCGTTTCCAGATATTGTCATTGGTGATGCCGACATTGGGGTACTTGGCAAATAGCACGTGGCCGTCATTAAACAGGACATTCTGCCCTTCTCGCTGGTGGCACGCTGAGTTACCTGTTTTATGGGGGTCGTAGTAATACGAGTCGGGGGGCGGCTGCCATGTTGGAGCGTCTTCGTCCGCGTCGCCTTTGCAATCTTTGCCCTCCAACCAAGGCGCGGCATTCTTGTCCAGGTAAGGGTTTCTGTCTGCACAAAGAGGACTGGCAGGGTTACTTCCCGGGTCGATGGGAAAGCCGGGCCTCTCATCAGACTCATCATAGGGCATATGATAAGAGTAGGTGCAGTACTGGCCCGGCCAGTACTTGGGTTTCGTGTCCTGCTGCTTGCCGAAGTCCCAAACCATAGTAACATCATCAACTTCGGGCTGGAGAGCCGATGGCTCGACGTCCGACAGTGAAAAGACCCTAGTTCCGACGTCGCCCTTGCAGACAAACTGTTTGGGTGTGACATCGGAATACCTTATAAGCAGATAGAAACTGCACGTAATTGTTACGTCGGAGCCTGGTTTGCCCCACTGTTTTCCATCTTGGTCAGCCCAGTTTTGTAGCTCCCCGTCCTTGCTCCACCCGCTGTCTGCATAACCGCCTTTTGGATATTCCTCTTGGTTATCGTTGGAGTAGATGAGCATTGCCTTGGCGATGCCGGACAGATTCGTTCCGCAGACCATTCGATAGGCAATCTGCCTTACTTTGGCCAGAGCAGGCATCAAGACGCCCATCAGCAGCGCTATGATGGCAATCACGACCAACAGCTCAACTAATGTAAAAGCTTTTCTTTTCATGATTTTTCTCCTTTAGTTTTTTCGAGATTCGCGGCTCCAGCCGCTCTTAAGCCCGCTTCGGGTATTTTTTATGCATGAGTGCAGCTGACTGTTGGGCTCCGTCTTGCGGCAAATCGCAAGATGGTAACCCCTGCATCATAGAAACTTAAAAATACGGTTTTTGAGCGAATCTCCTTAATTACCTATTTATTTTGCCCAAGAGCAACTGACTTAAATTCACCAAAATGGCTTTTGGCCAGTAAAAGGTTCATCCAATTAGTTTTCCCTGCATTCAGGGGGTGTCGGCTCAATGCTGCTAAAACTGAACTAAAAAGCGTCGTCTTTTTTGACAGGTGGGCTTGGGATATGAAATAGTTTGGTAAGTATGATAATGACGACTAAGTTATAATAGACTTCTTCAAACCTACCTATCTGTACATTTGAGGTTAACACAAAGTATGTTTTCTGTCAAGTGAAATTCGGTAAATTTTGCTAAGTTTCTTGAAATTTTATGAAGTTTGCTTAATATCTGGGTTTTCAGGCTTGAAATCGCGGATATGAGTGTTGGAAAAGACGTTCGAGAATATAAAAAGGCTGGTTGTGAGGCACAATCAGGGCCACCTTTTGGCATTTTGGGAGCACTTGGATGCTGCCCAAAGGCGGGATTTGCTTGCGCAAATCGCAGGGCTTGATTTTTCACAAGTGGACGATTGGGTGTCAAATTACGTTAAAAACCCTGTTTCCGCCATTCTGCCCGGAGATTTTGGCCCTGCGCCGTGTTACAGTCTGGAGCCGCCTGATGGCGATATGGCACGCAAGTACGCTGAGGCCAGGCGATTGGGCGAGGAGATGATATCTGCGGGCAAGGTGGCAGGTTTCGTCGTTGCCGGGGGGCAGGGAACCAGGCTCGGGTTTGACGGGCCAAAGGGAGATTTTCCAATCAGCCCTGTAAAAAACAAGACACTGTTCCGGATTTTTGCGGAAACGGTGGCGGCAGTTTCGAAAAGGTACCAAACAGTTTGCCCCTGGTACATTATGACCAGTCCTCTGAACCACTCCGAGACCCAAGAGGTTTTTCGTTCAAATGATTATTACGGTCTGGACGAGGGCGACGTCTTTATATTTCAACAGGGGACGCTGCCCAATTTTAGTTTCGATGGCAAAATTCTCTTAGCTGATAAGGGCAAGATAAGCTGCTCGCCTGACGGCCATGGCGGCAGCCTGAAGGCCCTTTACAAAAGCGGCGCAGTCGCAGATATGACGAGGCGCGGTGTGGAGTTGATAAGTTATTGGCAGGTAGATAATCCACTGGTAAATGTTTTTGACCCGTTGTTTGTCGGCCTGCATGTGCTTGATGAAGCCGAGATGTCGTCAAAGGCGCTGATAAAGGCGGAGCCAAGGGAGAAAATCGGCAATTTCTGTCTGGTTGACGGCAAGGTAACCGTCATCGAATACAGCGACCTGCCCGATGAATTGGCGGAGAAGCGAAATCCCGATGGTTCTTTGGTTTTTGAACTTGGCAGTATTGCCATTCATATTATCAATCGCAGTTTCGTAGAAAGGCTGAACAGGGAGGGTTTTTCGCTGCCGCTGCACAGGGCGGTTAAGAAGATTCCGCATATCGATGCAGAGGGCAGATTTTTTGAACCTGCCGAGCCGAATGGTATAAAGCTGGAGAGCTTTGTTTTTGACGCTTTGCCGTTGGCTTCAAAGTCGATTATTTTGGAGACAAAGAGGAGCGAAGAGTTTGCCCCTGTCAAGAATTCGATGGGTGTCGACAGTGCCGAGAGCGCAAGAGAGATGATGGTTGCGCGCGCGGCGGCCTGGCTTGAGTCGGCGGGTGTAGCGGTACCGAGAAAGCAGGATGGCTCGGCTGACTGCCTGATTGAAATCGCTCCGAGCTTTGCATTAGAAAGAGACAACGTCAGGGCCAAAGTAGACCAGATACCCGAAATCAAAGCCGGGGATAAGCTCTATCTGGGTTGAGAGAATAGTTTTTGCGCAACGACGAGAAGTTGGAAAGGAGATGCGTATGGCATGGTTTAAGATTGTCAAAGGGATTACGTTAGCTTTCTTGTTGGTTTGCGTTGTAGGTTGTGAGGGGCAGGCAAGGGTGGGAGGAGCAGATGTTGTCCCTGAGATGAGCCTATCCCTTGCGGGTGAATGGGGCTTTCAACTGGATCCAAAGAGCGTTGGCGAGGAAGATAAGTGGTTCGAGAGGGATTTGCCTTTGCGAATCAAGCTTCCGGGTTCGACTGTTGAGGGAGGCTTCGGGGATGATATTACAGTCGAGACAGAATGGACCGGAGATATAGTTGACAGGTCCTGGTACACGGAGGAACGGTATGAGAAGTACCGCCAGCCGGGCAACGTTAAGGTGCCGTTTTGGCTGACACCTTTGAAGCACTACGTCGGCGCCGCATGGTATGAAAGAACGGTGGATATTCCCGCGTCCTGGCGGGACAAGAGGGTCATACTGTTTCTGGAGCGGGCTCATTGGGAGACGAAGGTGTGGGTGGACGGCAAAGAAATCGGGATGCGAAACAGCCTGAGCACGCCGCACGAATATGACATTGGCAGTTTGAGCCCCGGCGAACACCGCCTGACGATTCGCGTCGATAATACCATAAAAATCGCGGTGGGCGTCAACTCGCACAGTATCTCCGACCATACTCAGACCAACTGGAACGGCATAGTGGGCAAAATGGAGCTGCGGGCGAAGGAACCGATATGGATAGATGATTTGCAGGTCTATCCGGATGTGAAAGGTAAAACAGCGAAGGTGCTTGTAACGCTTCGTAAGACAACTAAGGAGAAGGTCGAGGGGATTGTTATTCTGCAGGCTCAGTCCGCCGAGCAGCAGCATAAGCCGGCCGCCAAAAGGATGCTTTTTACAGCGTCCCTTCCATATACCACTATTGAAGCCCAATACGATATGGGCAATGATGTACTGCTGTGGGATGAGTTTGCACCGAATGTGTACCAGATGACGGCTTCAATCGAGGCGGGCAAGTACGCAGACAGTAAGAGGGTTGATTTTGGCATGCGGGAATTTGCAACCAGCGGCACGCAGTTTACCATCAACGGACGGAAGAGATTTCTGCGGGGAACGCTGGAATGCAGTATCTTTCCACTGACGGGATATCCTCATATGGATGTGGAGGGCTGGCTGCGGATGATCGGACGTGCGAAGGCACACGGGCTAAACCATTTTCGTTTTCATTCGTGGTGTCCGCCGGAGGCAGCATTTGTAGCAGCCGACAGGTTAGGATTTATGTTTCAGGTCGAGTGCGGGTCCTGGGCAAATCAGGGTTCGACCCTCGGAGACGGCAGGAGTATTGACGGGTTTCTCTACACCGAGAGCGACCGTATTCTTAAGGCTTATGGCAACCATCCATCTTTTTGTATGCTTGCCTATGGCAATGAGCCGGCGGGCAAGAACCATATGGAGTTTTTGGGGGACCTGGTCGACTACTGGAAGGGAAAAGACCCTCGCCGAGTTTACACCAGTGCGGCAGGCTGGGCGATTGTCCCGGAGAATCAATACCAAAATGATTTTCATCCGCGAATTCACTACTGGGAGGCCAATCTGACCTGTCGTCTGAACTCGAAGCCGCCGGAAACTGTTACCGACTATCGTGATATTATCAATAAGTATGATGTCCCTGTGGTCAGTCATGAGATTGGAGAGTGGTGTGTCTATCCTAACTTCGAGGAGATAAAAAAGTATACCGGTGTAACACGTGCCTATAATTTTGAAATCTTCCGGGACAGTCTTGAGGAAAACCATATGCTCGACCAGGCGCATGATTTTCTGATGGCGTCGGGCAAGCTGCAGACCATTTGCTATAAGGAAGAAATCGAGTCTGCGCTTCGGACGCCGGGCTTTGGCGGTTTTCAGCTTCTGGACCTTCATGATTTTCCAGGGCAGGGCACGGCACTTGTGGGTGTGCTAGATGCCTTCTGGGATTCGAAGGGCTATGTAACGCCGGAGGAATACAGCCGTTTCTCGCGTGAGACAGTGCCTCTTGCACGAATGGAGAAGCGCATCTGGACATCTAATGAGACGTTCCGTGCGGATATTGAAATTGCCCATTTTGGGCCGGCGCCGCTTGGCAGAGCTGTGACTCTTTGGGAGATCACTGACAGCGAAGGCAACAGGATTGCGTTTGGGCAGCTACCGGCCAGGAACATTCCGCTCGGTAACTGTGTTGAATTAGGCAAGATAAGTCTTCCGCTTGGCAATGTCACCGAAGCAACGAAGATGGTGCTTACGGTGGCGATTAAGGGGACGGCTTTTTCAAATGACTGGGACTTCTGGGTGTATCCGAAGGATATAGATACTACGGTGACGGGAGACATTGTAATTACCGATGAATTAAATACTGAGGCTCTGGATGCTCTGAGGGCCGGCGGCAAAGTGATGTTGATGCCGGGGCCTGATATGATTAAGGGCGATAGATATGGCAAGATTCCCGCAGGCTTTACAACCATATTCTGGAACACGGCCTGGACGAGCAGGCAGGCACCTCATACGTTGGGGATTCTCTGCGACCCTGCACATCCGGCACTAAAGGATTTTCCAACTGAATATCACAGTAACTGGCAGTGGTGGGACCTTGTGACAAAATCGCAGATTATGATTCTAAATGACCTGCCGGTCGAATTGCGGCCGATTGTCCAGGTAATTGATGACTGGAGCACCAATCGCAGGCTGGGATTGATTTTTGAGGCAGAGGTCGCTGGCGGCAAGCTGCTTGTTTGCAGCATTGACCTTCGGAGTAATCTTGACGGTCGGCCGGTAGCTCAGCAGATGCTGCACAGCCTTAAAAGCTATATGCAGTCTGATGCCTTTGCCCCGACACACGACTTGGAAGTAGAGCTTATTGAAGACCTGATTAAGGAACCATCTGTTATGACCATGCTAGGAGCACGAGTAATAAAAGTTGACAGCCAGAATTCAGGCAACGAAGGGAATAGCATACTTGACGGTAGTCCGCGGACTATCTGGCATACCTCCTGGCAGGGAGATATTCCGGGTTATCCACACGAGTTCGTCCTTGACCTGAAAAACAATGTATCAATGAAAGGTTTTACCGCGTTGCCCCGGCAGGATGGAAATGCCAACGGGATGATTGGAGGTTATGAAATTTACGTCAGCAATGATTCGGACGATTGGGGAGGACCTGTTAGCGAAGGTGTTTTTGAGCCGGGAGAAGACCTAAAGACGGTGTATTTTGATAAATTATACTCTGGACGTTATTTGAGATTTAAAGCAATATCCCCGGTCAATCCGGAGCATCCATGGGCATCCCTCGCCGAATTTGAAATAATAGAAGAATGACTGTTTGAATCATAAACGATTCCAGTTAATAGCGCAGGGGCTGAGCAAGCGTATCTCTGCTTTTAAACTGGAAATCGTGTTTAAAGTCTGATAGTATCACAGCCTCTTTAGCTCGTGTTTCAACTTGAATAGGGGGGACAGATTTTGCAGTTGACGAAGATTTGAAAGGAGAACGAGAAATGAAAGGGCAAGTGGGGCGATGGTGTCTATGCAGGCGGGTTTTGCTGGTGAGCGTGGGGCTATTGATTGTGTTCGCATTGTTAAGTCCGATGCGACCTGCAAATGGTGGGGAAACCGAGAAATGTAGAGGGGTGAAGATGGAGAAGGTATCTTACGGCGGCTGGCCGAATTGCATCAAGCTCAGCAACGGTGAGATAGAACTTATCGCCACTACGGATGTTGGGACGAGGATTATGCGGTTCGGCTACGTAGGCGGGCAGAATTTATTCAGGGAGTACAAGGACCAGTTAGGCAAGACCGGCGGGAAGGAGTGGCGGATTTACGGCGGGCATCGGATTTGGCACGGTCCTGAGGACATCGAGAGAACTTTCTATCCGGATAACGTGCCGGTAGAGTACAAGTGGGATGGTAAGACTTTGAGGCTTATCCAGCCGGTAGAGGCGATAACCGGCATAGTCAAGGAAATCGAGGTTACACTTGACCCGAAGGCCAGCAAGGTGAAGGTTCTTCACCGGCTGACCAATAACAACCAGTGGGACGTAGAAGCGGCGCCTTGGGCGCTGACTGTTATGGCGCAGAGGGGAAGGTTAATCCTGCCGCAGGAGCCATATCGGCCTCATCCGGATTATGTGCTTGCGGCCCGGCCGGTGGTGCTGTGGCACTATACAGACATGAGTGACCCTCGGTGGACGTGGGGCGAGAAGTACATACAACTGCAGCAGGACCCCAATCGCAAGACAAAGGAGAAAATCGGCCTGCTCAACAAGCAGGGCTGGGGTGCATATTACTTAGATGGCGAGCTGTTTGTAAAGCGTTACCCGTACGACCCTGCGGGGAGATATCCGGACTATGAGTGCAATACGGCGACGTTTACGGACGGTGATATGCTGGAGTTCGAGACCCTTGGGCCGCTTACAAAGATACCGGCGAAGGGTGGAAAAGTAGAGCATGTTGAAATGTGGTATCTTTTCAAAGCGGAGGTCGGAAAAGAGGAATCGGAGATAGATGCGAAGGTACTGCCTCTTGTAGAAAAAACGTGTTCGCTGTAACTTTAGTTTTGCTTTTGTCACAACAATAAGAGGATGTTTGGATGGCACTTTTATTAGGCTACGACGTGGGTAGTTCGTCGATAAAGGCAACTTTGATGGAAGCGGAGACGGGCAAGGTGCTGGCGACGGCGACTTCGCCCGAAAAGGAGCTGGAGATAATAGCGGAAAGGGGAGGTTGGGCTGAGCAGCACCCCGAGGTCTGGTGGGAGAATGTCGTATCGGCCACGCGTAAGATTAAAACCGGGGCGAAGTTTGAGGCTCAAAGTGTGGAGGCGATAGGTATTTCCTACCAGATGCATGGGCTGGTGGTTGTTGATAAGAACCATGAGGTCTTGAGGCCTTCGATAATATGGTGTGACAGCAGGGCGGTGGAAATCGGGAACAAAGCGATAGCGGGTATAGGAGAAAAGAAGTGCCTTGAGCGGTTGCTGAATTCGCCGGGCAATTTTACGGCGTCGAAGTTAAAGTGGGTTATGGAGAATGAGCCGGAGGTTTATACGAAGATTTATAAGATGATGTTGCCCGGTGATTATATCGCGATGAAGATGACGGGTGATATAAAGACTACGC
The DNA here is from genome assembly GCA_020350405.1 of Planctomycetota bacterium. Classification (GTDB taxonomy): domain Bacteria; phylum Planctomycetota; class Phycisphaerae; order Sedimentisphaerales; family Anaerobacaceae. Next base: position 1,464,059 of record CP070715.1, on the reverse strand, counting down.
CATCGGGTCTGTCTGAAGGGATAATGTGGGACTTTGAGCGGCAGGGGATTGCCGATTTGGTGCTGGGTCACTATGGGATATCTGCAGAAGTTGTTGCTGATGTCGTGCCTACATTTTCCGTTCAGGGTGAGGTGACCAAAGGGGCGGCCGGAGAGCTTGGGCTTGCAGCGGGGACGAAGATTTCTTACAGGGCGGGCGACCAGCCGAATAATGCATTGAGCTTAAATGTTTTAAATCCCGGTGAGATAGCGGCCACGGCCGGGACTTCAGGTGTGGTCTATGGCATCAGCGATAAGCCGGACTACGACAAAAAGTCGAGGGTCAATACGTTTGTTCACGTTAATCACTCGTCCGGTGCCGCCCGCTATGGCGTGCTGCTGTGTATAAATGGAACCGGAATCTTAAACAGCTGGTTGAAACACAACGCTGCCGGTGGGATTGATTATGAAGAAATGAACGAGTTGGCGGCTAAGGCGTCGGTCGGCAGTGAGGGGCTTATTATTTTGCCCTATGGCAACGGGGCCGAAAGGACCTTGGAGAACAGGGACCTTGGCGCGGTCGTTCGCGGTTTGAACTTTAATGTTCACAACAGGGCGCATCTGCTGAGAGCAGCACAGGAGAGTATTGTCTTTGCGTTGAATTACGGCCTTGGAATAATGCACAATGTGGGAGTTGAAGTGCGGACCGTTCGAGCGGGTAACGCGAATATGTTCCTTAGTCCGTTATTTGCCGAGGCCTTTGCGACCGTAACAAAATCCGTGGTGGAACTGTACAACACCGATGGTTCGCAAGGTGCTGCCAGAGGGGCGGGTATCGGCACCGGTATCTATAAAGAGATGCAAGATGCCTTTGTGGGCCTGGAGCCCATTAAGACCATTGAGCCAAGTGACAAATTGGCGCCGGCGTACGCTGAAGCGTATGAGAAGTGGGAGGGTGTTTTGAAGTGTGAATTGGCGAAATGAGTTCGCTCATAGGTTTGGCTGTAAAAGAGGAGGTTGCAAATTGAAGATTCGATTTTTGATTATTACGTTACTGGTTGTTCCGCTTGGCCGAAGCCCTGTGGTTGCGGGAACGGTTGATGTTACGGGCGAGCTGAAGAAGTGGCACAAGGTGACACTTACGTTTGAGGGGCCTGATGCAAATGAATTTCCTGGGCCGAATCCGTTTTTGGATTACCGGTTGAACGTTTTTTTTACGAAGGGCAGCAAGTGCTACATCGTGCCGGGGTATTTTGCGGCGGATGACAATGCGGGCGAGACCAGCGCGAGCAAGGGCAATAAGTGGCGGGTGCATTTTGCCTCAGATGCAACTGGCAGATGGACTTATGTGGTATCTTTTCGCACCGGTCCCAACATCGCAGTAAGCCCGGAGGCTGGGGCAGGACGGCCTGTGTATTTTGATGGGGTGACGGGTACATTCGATGTAGCTGAAACCGACAAAGCGGGGCGGGACTTTCGCGGCAAGGGGATGCTGCAATATGTCGGCGAGCGTTACCTTCGGTTTGCCGAGACGGGTGAGTATTTTCTCAAGGGCGGGGCAGACAGTCCTGAGAACTTTTTGGCATACTTCGAATTTGACGGGACATACGATACCGCAGGGCTTGCCAGGGAGGGAGAGGCCAAGGGTGAAAAGTTTATTCATCATTATGTCGCTCATGCCGGGGACTGGCGGGCCGGTGATCCGAGCTGGCAGGGCGGCAAGGGCAGGAACATTATAGGCGCTTTGAATTATCTCGCATCGAAGGGTATGAACAGTGTTTATTTTGTCACCTATAATCTTGACGGCGGGGATGGCAAGGATGTCTGGCCGTGGATACGGCCAGATGAGAAACTGCGGTTCGACTGCAGCAAGCTCGACCAGTGGGAAGTTGTCTTTTCTCATATGGACAGACTCGGCCTTATGATGCATATCATTACGCAGGAGCAGGAGAACGACCAGGGGCTTGACGGCGGCGGGCTGGGCATACAGAGGAAGCTGTATTACCGCGAGCTGATTGCACGCTTCGGCCATCACCTCGGACTGGTCTGGAATTTGGGTGAGGAGAATACAAATACCGATGAGCAGAGGAGGGCATTTGCAAGCTTCTTCAAGAACAATGACCCATACAGACATCCCGTGGTGGTTCATACCTTTCCGGAAAAATACGATGAAGTTTACAATCCGCTTCTCGGCTACGGTGACTTTGACGGGACGTCGCTTCAGATGAATGAGAGCGGCTCTGATACACACTCGGAGACTTTAAAGTGGGTTGAGCGTTCGGCGTTACACGGCCGGAAGTGGATAGTCTGTCTGGATGAATTCGGCCATGGTTCCAATGGAGTTAAGCCTGATGTAAATGATCCGACGCGTGATGAGCCTCGCAAGAACT
>CP070715.1:1457970-1461591 GCA_020350405.1 Planctomycetota bacterium | reverse complement strand
GAAGCAGGGTAGTTATCGTAATTAAGTTACGCAAGGATTCCAACGGAAGGTTCTGCTATGCGTAAGTGGGTTATTCTAATGGTTTTGGCGGTCTTAGGGGCACCGGTTCAGGGCGAAACTGTTTATTTCCTGGTCGGTGAGAAAGTCCCATTTCACAATGATTGCTATGTGCTGCCACTGGATTACCCCTTTTTCATTGATTATGCGCGGGAGCTAATCGAATACGGTACCGGAGAATACGGGACGATAGTCGTTGCGACCATCTACCGTTGGGAAGGAGAGGGGATGAATATCAACCGCAATTATCTTAAGCCCGGGCTGGCGGCGTGGTCGTGGGCGGTGATATTCGATGGTTTCGCAGAAGTTACCGTTGAAATTTGCGACGGCTGGCCCGGTTGGTTGGAAGATGAACCTGGCGGCTGGCCAACAGGCAGTCAGATTTGTTTTTGGGATTATACGGTGGTTGCTGAACTCGGTACGAACTTAGAGCCGTGGTTTTGCAACCTTGATGCAGATGATGACGTGGACTTTGATGACTTTGCTATGTTTGCGGAGCAATGGGGGCAGTCGGGATGCGGACATCGCTACTGGTGCGATGGGGCGGACTTGGACGGAAGCGGTACGGTTGACGGGAAGGACTTGGCTATGTTCGCTGAGAACTGGTTGTGGGGCAATTAAAAAAAGGATGGCGAAGATGCCATCCTTTTTTATGTCAGTGAATTCGGTTTTTTTTCAGGTGACGTGTACTTTTCGGCCCCGAAAATGTACGGTTCCGTCGGTAGTGGCGAAGAGGGTGTAGTCTCTGCCCATACCGACGTTGACGCCGGGAAAGAATTTTGTGCCGCACTGTCGGAGGATTATAGAGCCGGCCGTAGCTTTTTGGCCGGCGTAGAGCTTGACACCCCTGTATTGGGCGTTGCTGTCGCGGCCGTTTCTTGAGGAGCCTTGTCCTTTCTTATGTGCCATAGCAAAGTACCTCTAACTTCATTAAATCGTCATTTTACCTGTCCTGACCTTAGTTGTCCAGGAAATTTTTAGAATTCTCCGGCAAAGGCCATTTCAGGGCTATTCGGCCTGTAGTATTGCCCTTATTTCAGGAAGCGACATCATTCCTTCTGTGGCGAGTTTTATTTTGCCTTCCGGGTCGATGAAGAAGCTGGATGGGATAGCTCTTACCTGGCTGTATGGGGCGGGCATGTCGGCTGCGTCAGCGGGCAGGACGGTATAGTTGATTTTTTTGTTTTGCTGCACGAAGTCCTTAATCTGTTCAGCGGTGTTAGGTGGCATTACTGTTGTGTAAGATATAGCAAGCATTGCCAGTTTGTCCTCGCTGGTGGTGTCTCTCAATTCGATGAGGTGGGGTATTTCAATCAGGCAGGGTTTGCACCAGGTTGCCCAGAAGATGAGCATAACATCTTTGCCGCGGTAGTCGCTGAGTTTGTGTTTTTTTCCGTTGACATCAGTTAAGGTGAAGTCGGGGGCTGTCGTGCCAATCCAAGTTGCGTAAGCGGGTCCCCAGGTTTCTGCACTGTTTAAGATTTCGTTGATGGTCGGCTTTGGGCGGTTGGGGTCCTGGGTGTAGCTGTGCTCGGGGGATTTGGGTCTGACCAGGGCCCAGAGCACTATTGCGACGAGTATAACTATAGCTACGACGGCTGCCGGCCAAGCCGGTTTTTGATTTTCTTGCTCGGTCATTGTGTTTTTCTCCTGAGACTGTGTCAGACAGAAGTACCATCTTATAGTTTCTACCGTAGAAAGAAAGGCAAAGTTCAGAAACTTTTTGGCTGTCGGGACAGTAAACAAGGGGAATATCTTCTTTTGACCGGTGAACGGTGGAGTGATATAATTTTTTCCCATATATGGAAGAGAAGGCGTACGTTCCGGAAAGCAGGTTGTCATTTAATATTTTTTGTGTTTTGAGGAGCAAGAAGATGCGTTCGATGCGAGACACTTTTGGCAGGTTGCCTGGATTAATAGTTGCACTGGTCTTGTTGTTTTCGAGCGGGGCGGGAGTTTTTGGTGATGTCAGGCTGCCGGCGGTGATTGGTGACAATATGGTTCTTCAGCGCGGTATGCAGGTTCCAATATGGGGCTGGGCGGCGCCCGGCGAGCGGGTCAAGGTCGGCGGCAGCTGGGGCAGTGAGATTTGGGAGGCGAGGGCGGGCAAAGACGGCAAATGGACGGTTAAGATTGGAGTACCCGCGGCGGGCGGGCCTTACGAGATGACCGTCAGCGGCAAGAACACGGTAACGGTCAAGAATATTTTGGTCGGCGAGGTGTGGGTGTGCTCGGGGCAATCGAATATGCGGATGGGTGTAGGTCTGGTGACTAACGCGAGGTCCGAGATTGCCAATGCTAATTATCCAGAGATACGGTTGTTTGATGTGCCTCTTAAATCGGCGGGCGAGGCAGCGGAGGATGTAGAGGCGGAGTGGCGAATTTGCAGTTCGAAGAATATATCGACTGACAATATATGGGAGGGTTGGCCGCGGGGTTTTTCGGCGGTGGCGTATTTTTTCGGTCGGGAGATTCACAAGGAGCTTGGTGTCCCGGTTGGTCTGATTGCGAGTTCGTGGGGCGGGACGCGTATTGAGCCGTGGACGCCGCCCGAGGGATTTGAATTAGTGCCCGAGCTTTCTGAGGTTTCGAAACAAATCGAGCAGGCAAAAGGTGCGTACAAGGAGGGTGCAGCGGAGGAGATTGCCAAGTTCGAGAAGTGGCTGGCGGGTTCAAAGTTTGCTTTAGTTGGCGGCAAGGTGGTTTCTGCGCCTCCTGCGTGGCCGAAGCATCCATTGGACAGTAACAAGAAGCCGACGGGTCTATATAATGGGATGATACATCCGTTGGTTCCATTTGGGATTCGTGGGGCGCTGTGGTATCAGGGTGAAGCGAACTTAGGCGACGGGATGTTGTACCATGAGAAGATGAAGGCTTTGATTGGGGGCTGGCGGGCCGTGTGGGGGCAGGGTGATTTTCCATTTTACTATGTTCAGTTGGCGCCGTACCGTTATCGTTGGGGCCAGCCGCGACCGTACAGGCTTGCCGAGATATGGGAGGCGCAGATGGCGAGTTTGTCGATACCGAATACGGGGATGGCGGTTACGGTTGATATAAGCGATTTGGAGGACATTCATCCGAAGAACAAGCAGGAGGTCGGCAGGCGACTCGCGTTGTGGGCTTTGGCGAAGACGTACGATCAGTGCGAGGTCGTGTATTCGGGTCCGCTGTATAAGTCGATGGCTGTGGAAGGCGAAAAGGTTCGTATTAGTTTTGAGCATGTGGGCGGTGGGCTGCGGACGAGTGACGGGCGTGAGCCTGACTGGTTTGAGATTGCCGGAGCGGACGGGAAGTTCGTTAAGGGTGAGGCGAAGATTGAAGGAGAGACGGTTGTGGTCCGGAGTGATGAGGTGAAGGAGCCGAAGGCAGTGAGGTTCGGCTGGCACGAGGAGGCGGAACCGAGCCTGATGAACAAGGAGGGTCTGCCGGCGTCGCCTTTCCGTACGTATGACTGGTGCGGCATTACAGCGGATAAAAGGTAGAGGTGTCTAATATGTATTGGGCGATATTTAGGCAGACTTTGAAGGAATGAGCGTTGGTTTTATTTTGAAGTGCGGCTATGAG
>CP070715.1:1444639-1457870 GCA_020350405.1 Planctomycetota bacterium | reverse complement strand
TTGCTGTCTTTGTCCAATTCTGCTCGGTTCAGGATATCCTGCAGTTCACCTTTGTCGAACCACAAGCCGTCACCTTTTGCGCACTTATCTATAAGTAGTACGGGTTTGGCTTCGCCGACGACGATTTTTTGCATTTTTTTCAGGCAGATAGGACATTTTCGCCGTTTTTCACCGCATTCTGAGTCGATTTCGAAGGAATTAAGCAATTGTTCAGACTGCTCAGGGTCGCCCAAGAGAAGCTCCAGTTCGCCGGCGTCGAGCCAGATACCGCCGCAGTCGGTGCAGTAATCGACCTCGACATCGGCAAGCTCAAGTGTAATCATCGCATTCTTACAAACGGGGCAGTCCACACAGATCACCTGTTGTATACAAAATGAGTTAAATAGGTTGTGACATATTACGGCCGAGTGGGCCTTAAGTCAAGCATAACCTCACAGGGTATCATCATTTTTCCAGACAAAGATTTTTTTTAGTGTAAGAAACTTCGAAGAGGGCAGGCGATAAGACGTTAAGGCAGGCAAGATAGGGCGGGAAGGATGTTGAAATTGCCAAAATATAGGGTAAATAATTGTTCTTGACGGTGGAAAGATAATTGATTATTGATAGCCGATACTATTATTAAAGGTGTCGGGAAATGATAGTTGACTGCCATACGCATATAAATGGTGTCGCTGGGGATGTTAATGTGTCCGAGCATTTAGCGGCGGCAGAGACTGTTGACGTTTGCATTGTGTTAGCCACTCCAGATGAGCCAATCGCGGAGGTCAATAAGAAGTTGTCCGAGTATGTCGGCAGGCATGGGGAGAAAATGGTCGGCTTTGCGCATGTTGACCCGACGAGGGACAAAACAGACGCCAAGAACCTGGCATCCATCACGGACAAATTCGGCTTTAAGGGCATTGTCCTTTATTGTTCGAACTGCGGTTTTCATCCTGCTCACAGTAGAGCGATGAAGTTTTACGAATCGGCCCAGGAACTCGGACTGCCTGTTTTCTTTCATAATGGCGGCGCTTTAGGACCCAGGGCGGTTCTGGAGTACGCTCAGCCGTATCTTCTGGATGAGGTTGCCAGGGAATTTCCCGGGCTGAAGATTGTCATCGGGGCTATGGGTATGCCTTTTGTTGGACAGACACTGTCCATGGCGGCTAAGCACGAAAGCGTCTATGCGGATTTGACAATACGGCCGAGCAAGGTCTGGGAGGTGTATAATATAGTGGTGAGGGCGCACGAAAATGGGGTGATGGACAAACTGCTGTTCGGCAGCGGGTTTCCGTTCGGCAGGGCGGGGGAGTGTATGGAGACACTGCTGGGCTTTAATAAGCTGCTGGCAGATACGAATCTTCCGACTGTACCCCGGGGCAATATTCGAGGTGTCATCGATCGCGATACGCTGGAGATACTTGGTATAAAAAAGTAGCTGCTGAAGCATAATTACATGGAGGTAAGTAGGGATGGCTGAGCTTTTGGAAGAGCAGCGGGAGAGCTGGGGGACTCGTGGCGGATTCATTCTTGCGGCGGTAGGTTCGGCGGTGGGTTTGGGTAATTTGTGGGGATTCCCATACAAACTTTACAGCTTTGGTGGAGGGGCGTTTCTCATTCCGTATATAATAGCTTTGCTTGTGGTGGGTATTCCGCTGATGATTCTTGAGTTCAGCTTGGGCCACTATACTCAGCGGGCGGCACCTGATGCGTTCAAGAGGGGTCACAAGCGGTTTGAGGTCGTTGGGTGGTGGTGTATCATCCTTGGTTTTGTAGTAATCACGTACTATACAGTACTTCTGGCATATTGTTTGAGCTTCCTGTGGTATAGCATTGCCGGGATGTTCAACGGCGGTGAACTGCCCTGGGCTGGTCAGGGCGTCGAAGGAGTGGCAAACGCCAATAGGTTCTTTTTCGATGAATATCTGGGATTTCAAAAGGGTACAACCCTCGGCAGTATTCGTTGGAACATTGTGATGCCGTTGATTGTCGCGTGGGTGGCGATGTACTTCTGCATCTTTAGGGGTGTCAGGCTGGTTGGCAAGATTGTATGGTTGACTGTTCCCTTGCCGTGGTTGATGCTCCTGATACTCACTGTGCGAGGCCTGACGCTCGAAGGGAGCATGCAAGGGCTGGCCTATTATCTCGACCCGGTCTGGTCGGAGCTTGCCAAACCTATTACGTGGCGCTACGCGTTCGGGCAGGTATTTTTTTCACTGAGCCTGGCGTGGGGCGTGATGATTACATACGCAAGCTTTTTGCATAGAAAAAGCGATTTGAATAACAACGCTGCGATTGTGGGGCTCGCTGATTTTGGGACGAGCTTCGTTGCAGGGCTGGCAGTGTTTGCCACGCTCGGCGGGATGGCTTTTGTAACCCAGCAGGCAGGCAACCCCGTAACAGTGGAAAACGTGGCGGAGACGGGCCCTTCGCTGGCCTTCGTGGCGTTCCCTTATGCCCTAGCCCAGCTACCGTACTCAGCGTACTTTAGTTTTATTTTCTTCTTTGCCCTTGTCACCCTTGGAATTGACTCGGCGTTCTCGATTACTGAATCGGTATTAGCGAGCATTGTTGACAAGACAGGATGGCGAAGGAGCGTCGTGCTACCTGTAATGAGCCTTGTGGGGCTAATCTTTGCGTTGATTTACACAACGAAGGGGGGGCTGAACTGGCTTGGAATCATCGACGGGTTTGCCAATGGAACGTGGGGTGTATCGTTTTTGGGCCTTTTGGAGTGCGTGGTTTTGGGCTGGCTGTGGCGAATAGGGATATTGAGGCGTCACGCCAACAGCCGCAGCGACTGGAAACTGGGCAAATGGTGGGATTATTTAATTCGACTGGTGATACCTATAGTGCTTGGCACGCTTTTCTTCTGGCAGCTTTTTGATGACATTGGCAGTGAAAGCGGCTTTTTACGGACTCCAGAGGGCAACTGGATATTGGAAAACTGTATCGGGCTTGGGGTCGTGTTGGCGGTGCCCGTGCTTGGGGTTATTTTTAGTTTGGCCAGAATTCGTCGAGACGCTGAAGAGCCCCGTCGCGAAGAGCAGGCTTTAGTGGTCAGTGCGAGATTTAGCGGGGCGGTGGCGTTACTGGTGGCGTTGATTCCGGCAGTGCTATTTGCGGTGTCACGTGCCGTTGCAACGCCTGCTTGGCAAGAGCAGGTTTCGCTTTGGCTGCTTCTGGCGGGAGGTATCGTCGCCATCGCGGTCGGTAACTACATTGTGGAAAAGCACAATACTTCCGACAGCCATTCATCGTGGTTTGCCAGATGGGCGGGCATTGTCGCGGCAATGGATATAAGTGCGTTTATCGCGGTAGTCTTGAATAGACTGACGCAGGTGGTGGAGATTGAGGAGGCAGCAGCGCCCATCCGCGATAAGCTAAGCGGTGTCTCGTATGTAATCCTTACGGTGGTATTCTTGATTTTAATAGGCGGCCTGGGCTGGTGCTTCTACAGGGCCCTGGCTGCAGCGGGCTCGTCCGGTGAGGCACAATCTCCGGATGAAGTCGGCGACGAGGCACAAGCACGATAGAGAAACTGACGGTTAGTCAGGCTTTACTTGACGGTCTCGCTGTTACCGGTGGTGTATTTTGCGCACGCCTTTTCCAGGTCTAAGTCGCTTATATTTGCCAGGGTGCAAAGCCAGGCAAGTACGTCGGCAAATTCCTGCTCTTTGTTTTTTTTGTCCTCAGCCGCCAGGGCCGTAGCGAGTTCGCCAACCTCTTCTATGAACCACATGAAAGTGGCGGGGACTCCTCTTGCTCGATCCCGTTCTTCGTATTTCTTCGAGATTAGCTCTTGAAATTCGCTTATGTGCATTGTGTAGCTAAGTGAATTAGCCTTCGAGCAAGTCGGTGAGCTTTACTTTTTGGAAGACACTTTTTGCCTGAGCGATGGCTTTTTGGTAGTTTTTCTCAGCTCTGGCGGCGAATTTCTCTCCTCGTGCCTGCTCCATGAGGTTCAATTGGCTGATCATGGGGCCTTCAACGGCCTCTATAATCTGCAGCATTGTGATTTTCTTTGCTGGTTGGGCAAGGTTGAAGCCGCCGCGGGGACCTCTTTTACTGCGCAGTACGTTTGCCCTGACCAACTGCTGGAGTATCTTAAGCAAGTATTCCAACGGTATGTTATATTTCTTCGATACGCTTTGGGACAAGATTATCCCTTGCTTCTGATTCTGGGCAATGTAGCCGACTGCCAGTATTGCATAACCTGTTGACCTACTGATTCTCATTTTTAGCCTCCTTCAAAAAGGGCCAATAAATATAAGAGTTTTTTACGATTTCAGTAATTTCCGACACATTATACGTCTATCGACTGGATTCGTTATCAGGAAATGTCTGATTTTAGGGGCATAAATACCTGATTCGCATACTTATCCAGCATGCCCAAATTCACAATAGTTGGAAGTTAAATAAGTGATAAAGCCCGCATCGCAGCTATGCTCTTTTTTAAGCGTCCTTTATGATATAAACGTGACTTCGACCTTGGTTTTATCAGGGAAAATTCACAAAAAATGCAAGGTTCGGCATTATTTTCTCACGAACAGCGCCCTTTCGGACCACTGTCGAGATAACCACCAAGGCTGAAACGCCCGATAGCTGTTGTATTCGGTTGTCTATTATCCACGATGTGCGTTAGGTTACAAGCTTTTTTGTCGTTAAATATACAAAAATTGCAAAAAAAATAAGCCCAAAAAAAAGGTAAAATTTAAAAATTATTCCACGGTACAAAAGCTTGACATCTTTTAGCTCCTAAGATATGATTTGGACTCGATTTAACGCTTTTTAGGGAGTTTGTTATGGCGTCGATTAGGCCAAGAATAGGTGTTGAATATGCCGAGAAGGCCACAATTGTTACTTTTACCGACGAAAAAATCCTTGAGGAGAAGGATATCCAGGCACTTGGGGAGTCTATCATGTCCGTTGTTGAACAGGCCGAGCGGCTGAATCTGATTTTGGATTTTTGCAACGTTAGCTTTCTCTCGTCCGCCGTTTTGGGGCTTTTAATTAGAGTCAGCAAAAAGGTTTACGAACGCGACGGCCAATTAAGGCTTTGCAATATTGACCCAAAGATCCACGAGATTTTCAAAATAACGCGATTAAACAAGATTTTCGATATATGCCGGGATGTGGAAGATGCGACCGAGAGCTTGGCCGCCGCACATTAGGCAGCAATCTTTTCAGGTTTTGCTCACAGGAAAGTGGGAAATTGGCCGATAATTGGGACGTAGAGTGGCAAGTGACTTGAAGTATAATTCCGCAATTCCTTGCTATCTGCAGATGTTTTTTCGGACGGTATAAGTCTATGGCGTCAAAAACACCTATCAGTCGCTCAACGGCTGTGCCAAGCAGACCATCTGCTATTGTTGAAGTCGGCAAAAAGATTCTATCTGAGCTGGAAGCCGGCGATTTCAGCCAAGAGGACATTTTTGCCGTCCATCTTGCCTTAGAGGAGGCTTTTATCAACGCCATTAAGCACGGCAATAAAATGAAGCCTGAAAAGGAGGTTAAGGTTGACTATTCAGTGGGCTCGGACAAAGTCGAGATTTTTATGACGGATGAGGGCAATGGGTTTGACCCAAATTCAATACCGGACCCACGAAGTGGGGAGAATCTCTACAAGACCGAGGGTAGAGGCCTGCTCCTGATCAACTCCTACATGGATGTGGTTGAGTTCAACGAGCAGGGCAATCGCGTGCACATGGTCAGATATAAGGAGAAGCCGCGCTTGGCGGCGACCGCCAGCCAGTCACAGGCATAGCTAAAATGGCCGTAATTTGCGGTTGCCAGTCGCAGAGCAGGGCGATTTGGGGTCGCCGCAGAGAATCGCAAAGTGGAAAGCTGATGCATTGCAAAACAGGGCCTTAAGTGAAATATCAATGAAGTGGCGACGAGGAAAGGTGAGTGAGCGGGCGTTCAATAAGGTCTTTGCCGTTTGCGGTTATCTGCTTGTCCTGGGCGGCTGTATATATAATGACGAGCCGATGCCCACGATAACACGCCAGTACCCTGATTTCGTTCAGCCAGCACCTCCAGCGCCAACTAAAAGTCGAACAGATGTCTATGATAATGTCTCCCGCGAGTGGCTACCTTCTTCGTATGTCGAGAAAAAATGGACGGCCATGGTGATACATCATTCGGGCACAGGAAATGGCAATGCAGCTATATTCGACAAGTGGCACAGGGAAGGTAAACATTGGGCGGGGGTTGGCTACGATTTTATTATAGGTAATGGCAGCGACAGTGGTGATGGCCAGGTTGAGGCAACATATCGCTGGCGACAGCAAAGAACGGGGGCTCATTGTGGTGGTACGCCGGGTAATTGGGCCAACAAGCAGGCGATAGGTATTTGTCTCGTAGGTGACTTCAACGTAACAGCACCTACCGGAAGGCAGATGCAATCACTTGTGAGACTGCTGCGATTCCTTCAGAGGAGATACAATATCCCTAAAAGCAGAATCTATGGTCACGGCAGCACGCCGGGCTATACTGGTAAAACGAAATGCCCGGGCAAAAGATTTCCGATGACCAGGTTGAAATCGACGCTCGATTTTTGAGTCTGTCGTCATACACGCCGCTCGACCGTTTCTCTGCTGGGTCCTATAAGCTCATATCCCAATCCAGCAAGTGGGGCTTTTTGAGGGAAATAAGTCGCAATATCCCGGCGCTGGGAAAGTCGGCATATCGTTATACCGAAGTTTCTGCCGAGGACATCTTTCCAAGAGCCTAAGCAAGGAGCCAACGAATGGATATGTACGAGTCGTTGTATTCACCAACCTGTGTGCTGAACGAACAGATAGCTCGACAGATTTTTGAGATTCTGCCTGAGCAGGGCCCTGTTATGGTGATTATGGACCGGGACGGCAACCGCTGGCCGAGCGACTCCGAAAACTTCTCCAAGCTCAACCTTGACGAGTCGTTTCTCGACGAACTTTGTGCCAAAATCGACGATGGTGCCGAGCCGCTAGTAACTCAGGTGAACGACTTTAGTATTATTGCCGCACAACTGGCTACTGAGCAGACCAACTGCGGTTATGTGATTATTGCGCTGCCCCAATACAGCCCTGAATCGGCTTTGATAAATATCGATCTGATTGAAATACTGCTCAATCAAATCTCCCTTATAGCGAAGTTGGTTGAGAAAAACACGCTTCTTTATGAACTTCAGCTAAAGCAATTCAGCTCGTACGGACAGGACGCAGGAGTGTTAAATTAATCGTGATTTAATTTTTACGCTGACGGCTGAATTTCAGTCTTTCAGCTGCGAGTGAACCTGCCGCCCTGTCTTCTTGCCTCAAAGGCGGTTGTAAGCTGACAACCTCAAACACGAGGGAGGCGGAATCTTTCAACCAAAGGACAATCCGATGCTTTTTGCGACGGAGCGGATATGCTCAGCCGCCAGGTGGTATTCTTCTGCGTTCGGCAAGTGCTCCATCATCAGCGGTGTATCAGGGAATCTGCTCAGCTCTCTCACATATGCGGTGTAGTCCAGCTTGCCTAATCCCGGACGGAGCTCTGTCAGGTGGGGGGTGTAAATTTCTTCGTTCAGGATGATATCCTTGGCATGACAGCTTCTTATATGGGGGCCGAGCTTATCAAAGCATTCCCGGATTAGTTCACCACTTTTGAAATACACTTGCGGGCTGGTCACAAGGTTGACCGGGTCCAGATGTACGGCAAATCGCTCGCGTTCGATTGCCTTGATTAGATGTACATATGAATCGACCGAGTCCGGATAAGACCATGGCATGGTTTCCAATGTAAAGTAGGTGCGTGTTGGCTTCACATCGTCGATGATTTTGCGTGTTGTCTCAACAATCATCTCAAAGGTCTCTGGCGTTAAATTGTCCTTATGTGGGCCGGCCCACTGTTTTTCGTGTCGTGAACCGCTGATATTAACGCAGCAGTTTGCCCCAATTCGGTCAGCCAGTGCCAGGTGTTCGCGACATTTTTTGATGGCTTGCTTTCGCTTTTTTTCATCTGGGCTGATTGGGTTGCTCCAGGCCCCAACTTCGGCGATAACTATGTCGGCTTTTTGAGCAGCCCTGGCGTAGGCGTTGACGACATCGTCTTTTTCCTCGGGGCCCAGCGGGCAATAAGCGGCGCGGTAACCCAGGCGTTTGAGAATGCGGACCCAGGCGTCGGGGCCATCAAATTTTTCAAAAATGTGGCCTCCCAATCGCAAGGTGTGGTTTTTTTTCTGTCCGGTCGGCGATTCAGCCGCCGATGCATAAGAGGCCAATACCGGAGTAGAGGCCAACGCAGCTGTTCCAGCAATGGAATTTTTTATGAAGTCGCGACGTGATATGGAATCTTTCTTGACGGTCATTTTTGAGCCTTTCTCTAAGACAACGATAATTCATGATTGCTAGAGTCGAATTTAACTAAAACTCACGAGTTGTATTCTAACGCAGATGGACATAAATTCAACAAGAAATTGACTGTACCAAGCGGATGTATGCTGCGGCCAAAAAACTCAGGTTTCGTGAGAATTCTGTATTTACGTGCTTACTAACACAATCAAAATCAACAAAGGATAAAGTTTGGATTGCGTTTGGGTGTGTAATTGCTATAATCACCGGCTGGTAAAAGAAAATTAAACGCTAAGTACTATATGGTGATAAGTTAAGGGCTAAAGTGAAATTCCAGGTTTTTAAGAACGGCAAGGTTGTTGATAAATTCACGTTATGTGGTGCTTATCTTTTCGGGACCGACGGTATTGCCATTCGTCGGGCTCAGATTGCTTTCAAGAACGGCATGATCGAGTGTAAGAAGCCAAGTATGGAAACAGCGGGACTGGCTTTACTGTGGGCTATAGACGGTTTCGGCAAGGTGCTTTTACCGACGACCTGCCTGCCGGAGAGAACTCAACCCTACAACTTGAATGTCGAGATAGCGCGGGCCAAGTTGATGCAAACCATTAATAAACGAGAGGACTGGTCGTTCTTTGACACCTTAGAGGGCCTCGAAGACATCTCCCGAGAGGCCCAGGATTTATTTATTCAGGCAATTCAGAATATCTCCGAGCCGGCGTTGGCCTCCAAGTCAGCAGACGAATCGCTTAGGAAAGCCATGGTTTTGTCTGAGAAGTTGGCAGCAAAACACGCAGACTCGCTTTTTGATACGAAAAATGAGAACCATGGTTTTGGCCGAGGCTGCCTCGGCTGTCGAATAGATGCACGACACGTTAGTAATCCCGACTATCTTGAGAAACTGCTGAAATTGTTCGGCTTCGTAACGGTACCTGTAAATTGGGCCGAGATAGAGTCTCATAAAGGCACTTACGATTTTACAGCGGTGGACGAATGCATCGAGGTGCTCAGCAAAAAGAAATTGGCAATTGGTGCGGGTCCGCTGCTTTGTTTCTCGAAGGAGTATCTGCCTAAGTGGCTGCTGCGCGGCAGTGCAGGGTTTGAAAGGGTTCGCGAAACTGCGTACCAATTCATTTCAACGACAGTTGCGCGGTATTCCGGTATTGTTCGGGCGTGGCGCGTTATAAGCGGGCTGAACGCATTTAATCATTTCGGGTTCAGCTTCGAACAGGTTTTGGAGATGACGCGTGCGGCGAATATGGCCGTTAAGACGGCAAGTGACAGGGCTCTGAAGATAATAGAAATCAGCAATCCCTGGGGAGAATATTACGCGACAACACCGGGCACCATACCGCCATGGGTGTATGTCGATATGGTGGTCCAGAGTGGGATTAACTTTGATGCATTTGGATTACAAATGCGTTTTGGCAAGAACCAGGCTGGTATGCACGTTAGAGATATGATGCAGATATCAGCGGTTCTGGACTACTTTGCGCCGATAGCCAAGCCGTTGTACATAACCGACGTGGAAGTTCCGAGCCAGAACGGTGTTGGTTCAAACAACGGCAAAGTGGCCGGCGTATGGCACGAGGAATGGGACCAATCGCGACAGGGGCAGTGGATTGAGCAGTTCTATAAGATATCACTCAGCAAACCCTTTGTTGATGCGGTGACATATTCGAACCTCGCCGATGCAAAAGATAGTGCCATAGCCAACAGCGGGCTGTTGACCGAGCAGCTTGAACCGAAGAAATCGTTTCGAACCTTGAAGAAACTGCATGATGCAATTTTTACGTGGTGAATGGTGCTCGAGATTAACAAAATAAGCCTTTGACCGGCACTCTTAAGCATAAGATTAGCCATGGTGACCGACAGTCTTATCCGGCAATCCGATACTGAGCAAACCAAGGTTCAATCATTTGCATTTGTTTTTGCTGCTGGTGCAGCTGTTTGCTTTTCCGTTGGTTTTGTGGTTAACGGTCTTGCCGCTCCGGATCAATCATCCCAGATATGGCTCGACAGCCGAATAAATCCAAACGAAGCACCAGTGGCTTCACTGGTAAGATTACCTGGTATTGGGGCTGTCCGAACTGCGGCAATAGTCGCTTACCGCGAGAATTTCGGCAGTGCCGATAACCCGGCCTTTCGAGATTGCAATGATTTGCAGAAAGTTCATGGCATAGGACCTAAGACGGCGCAAAACATATGCCAATGGCTCAGATTCGAATAGCAACGTTGAGTATTAGAACCACAATGCGGGTCTTATCATGTTTTTGAAACGACCAATTGGTCTATCATTGGTAGTCCTGACGGTGACCTTTGTAGGATGTTCACAGCAGACTATGACAGACCGGCAAATCATGGATATAGCGAACGTTGTTCACAAAAAAACGCTGATTATTGACACACATGTTGACATTCCTGACACAAACTACGCCACAGAGGTACTTGACCCGGGGATAGACAATCCGAAACTTAAATGCGACCTCGTTAAAATGAATAAAGGCGGTATCGATGGGGTCTTCCTGGCTGCATATGTAAAACAGAAAGAACGCAATGAGCAGGGGTACAAAGACGCGTATGGATCTGCGATTGCGCAATTAGAGGCAATGCATCGTTTAACTGAGAAGATGTATCCTGACCGCTGTGAGCTTGCTACATCGACCGCAGGCGTCGAACGTATTGCAGAGGCCGGCAAGAAAGCTATTATGGTCGGTATAGAGAACGGCTTTGCGATTGGCAAAGACCTCTCCAAAATTGAAGAGTTTTATAATCTTGGTGTCCGGTACATCACGTTGGGCCATAATGGCCATAATGACATTTGCGACTCATGCAAGCCAAATGAGAAACTTGGCGACAAGGGAAGCGAGCACGATGGCCTGAGTGAATTCGGCAGAGAAGTTGTCGCGGAAATGAATAGGCTGGGCGTTATAGCTGATGTATCCCATATTTCTGAGAAATCCTTGTATGACGTTGTTGAAGTCTCCGGAGCGCCTGTTATCGCCTCGCATTCAGGATGCCTGGCACTTTGGGATCATCCAAGGAATTTAAACGACAAGCAATTAAAAGTGCTTGCAAAAAATGGAGGTGTTATTCAGATTGTGGCGGTTGCCGGCTTCTTGATAGAGGATTCACCCCAGCGCGGTAAGGCCGTAAGCGATGTGGCAGAGCAGCTGGACCAGGGAACAATTGAAACTCCCCAGTTTATCGAAAAAATGAAGGAAATCGATGCTAAATACCCCCCAGCGGCTGACGTAGATGTTTTTGTTGACCATATAGAGCATGCCGTTAAAGTGGCAGGAATCGACCATGTCGGTATCGGCAGCGATTTTGACGGCGGCGGCGGCATTCCGGGCTTCAATGACCATTCTGAAGCGTTGAATGTTACCATCGAACTGGTTAGACGGGGATACTCCGAAGATGATATCATTAAGATATGGGGAGGTAATTTCCTCCGTGTCTGGACTGAAGTAGAAAAAGTTGCACAGGAATTGCAGAGAGGCTCTGAGAATGGATGAATGGGAAGTAAGCAAGCCGCTTGGCTTTTGCTCGGGCACAGGCAGGCAAATCGAGTCCGGCCAGGAGTACTTTGCCGCTCTGGTGCAGACCGATGAGGGGCTGGCCCGCAGGGATTTTTGCTCTGAGTACTGGCAGGAGAAACAGCCGGATGTGTTTTGTCACTGGAAGACCAAACTCCCGCAGCCGGACCAGAAAAAGCATATATTCGTAGACGATGAGATGCTTATGGCATTTTTCGAGCGGCTGGCCCTGGAGACCGAGCAGGAAAAGATAAATTTTCGCTTTGTTCTGGCGCTGATTTTGATGCGCAAAAGGCGTCTAAAATACGAGTCGTCCGAGAAACAAGATGACCAAGAGATTTGGCGACTGAGGATAGCGGGCGGCAAGCAAATCGTCGAGGTAATAAATCCTCATCTGACAGAGGACCAGATTGAGCAGTTATCGTCACAGTTAGGCCAGATACTACAGGTGGATTTACAAAGTTGAGGTATCTACAGCAAAACCGCAGGTTGCTCATGCACTTGTTCGCGGCAGCTTTAATAGTCGGTGGCTGCGCGCCGGAGTTAAAACTCGCCGACCGGATTTGTCCCGGCAAGCAAACAGTCGTGCAATCTCTGGATGTTCTCAATGCCCATTCGGAAAACGCGGTTCCGCTGAGGGCTAACGGGCAGTGTCGTCTGCGATACTATGCCGATGGCAAAGAGCATAAGGAGAATTTTCCCGTCAAGCTCTGGGTTAATCCGCCGGCTGAGATGTACCTGCAGGGGGATGTGGCGTTCGACGCGAAGGGAATTGTTCTTGGCTCAAATAAGGATGAGTTCTGGCTGGCGATGAAGCCGAAGGAGATTAGCGGCTATTGGTGGGGCCGGTGGTCTGATGCAAAGGGCCCGGAAACCCTGATGATTAGTCCTAAACTTTTGCTGGATGGCCTTGGAATTGTGACGGTTGATACTGACGAAGGTAGCTGGAGACTTTCGAATGAGGGCGGCTTCGACGTACTTGCCGCACACAGTAACCAAGGTGTGGTAGAAAAGAGGATATACGCCGACTGCTGTGATTATATGGTTGCGAAGATTGAATATTTCGACGCTAATGGGCAGGCTGTTGCCCTTGTAGAACTCAGTAAATATAAAGAGATTCTCGAAGGATTCTTCGTTCCGTCCGGTATAAAGATAACCACCTATGGCGAACAAGCAGCCGAGGATTCAGTAGAGGTTACTTTTAGCCTTAGTTCTATAAAACCGGCGAGCTTCACCGACAGGCAGCGTGACCGTCTTTTCACCCGACCCGAACCGCGGGGCTTCGAGCACATTTACAAAATCGTCGATGGCAAAATGATTGAACAGCCGAAGTGAATACTATGATGTGTGGAGACTTCTTATGGCCGCAATAAGTTTGAAAGACAGGATTGCCCA
>CP070715.1:1439039-1444539 GCA_020350405.1 Planctomycetota bacterium | reverse complement strand
AGGGCGGCGGCGATTATGATAACCGTTATTGTTGTAAAGATTGCGATGCCGCCGCCGAGGGGGACGGTTTTGCGGTGGAATCTGTCTTCGGCGGGATGCGCGACGAAGCCGACGCGGGCGGCGAGCTTCCTTACGATGGCGGTCAAGACGGCCGACAGGATGAACGAGCCGAGTGTCAGGCCAACAGCTAATGCGATTAATTTTTGAATGGCGCTGCCCCTTTAATTAACCGGTCCTGCTTTACTTTTACTTCGGACAGCCACTGGTTATAACTTTGTGATTTTTTACTTAATCCGGATATTATGCGTACCTATGCCGGGAGGGATTTTTATTTTTAACGGTTTTGAAAGGTCGGCCTTGGCTGTTACCGTTTTTCCATCGACGTTGACTGTCGGCCTACCGAGGTCTTTTGCCAGCCAGTCCGAGACGGACAGCAACCATTCTGATGTGTTGTCTTTAAAATGCAGGCAGTAGTGCGGGTCATAGGTCAGCTGCAGATGTAAGCCTTTGTCTGGCAGGCGCGCAAGCCTGGCGTGGGTGTAGGCGACGTATTCGTTAAGGCCTATCCATTCGACATCCGGATGTTCGTTGAAGGCACGAAGGAACTGCTCTGGATATTCTGCGATACCCCTGTCGTGTCCATCGGGCGGCGCGGCGACGGCGAGGGGACATTCGATTGTTCCGTAAAACGCCCAGCCTCGAATTGCGAAGTCGGTTCCGAGGTAGCCCGACCTTCCACCCGCCCAGCCGTAGCCGGCGAGGGCAGCGAGACGTTCGGTGCAATTGGTGTATGAGGTGGAGACGCCGCCACCGCCGGGACGGAAGGACAGAGCGGTGACGCCGAATTGATGTTGGATCGATTGCTGAGCGGTCTTCATTCGCCAGGAGGCCTCGGCAGCGGGAATCTCCTTGTCCCTTCGGGTGTCACCGAATTCGCGGTACCAGCCAATCTCGGCGCGCTCTTTATCAAGGTCTGAGCCGTACCAGGGGCCGGGGGGCGAGAAGAGGTCGGGCTGCATGTGCGTGAGGCCGTGGCATTGTATTTCTATTACACCGGCCTTCAGGCCGTTTATCAGGCCGCGATAGGTTGAGGGATAATCCTGGGGTGTTCCAAATTCGTCGGTGAATTTTCTTTGGAAGGCGGGCTCGATGCGTTTTAGCTCGTCGTTTACAAAGGCGGGCAGGACGTTCATTATAAGGACGGCGTTGTGCTGTTTGAGGGGCTTTATAAGGTACTGTTCAATCTGCTGCTCGGTTAATGTTGGGTACCGCCAGTGTTCGAGCCAGGCGTTCTGTGCGCTGCCGGGGTCATCCATAATGAGCCAGGCCTTGTTTTGCCAGGTCTTGTGAAGGCTGTAACCTACGGAGAAAGTGATTGCCCTTCGAAGGAGCGTGCGATACGCCTGGTATGAAAACATCTGGTCGATGTCACCACCTATCCAGACGGCCTTTGCTCCTGACGGGAGGTCTCGAACGGTTACCTGAGGGTATGTGCCCTGTGTGATTATGGGTTTGGCGTCGGTGAGCTCGACCTGAACTCTTTTCTTGGCTGTGCCGGTGTCGTCGGCGTAATCCAAGGGATTGGCCAGGCCGTTAGTGATGAAATGGCCGGCTGAGTGCTGCAAGCTGGAGCTGTGCATCCAAGAGCCGACGTATTTTATTCCGAGAAGGTTTTGGATAACTGGCTCCTTGATGCGGTCGCCAAGGGCTATAAGGCTGATGCCATGGTCGTTCACAGCCTCCTGCAACACGTCGTAGCGCTGCGGCTGGAGGTCGGCTGATGTATCAGCGTCGAAGATGATGCAGCCGATATCGGGTTTACCATCGGGGCCGAAAAAGCGGTTTATGTCCATAAATTCCTGGTCGAGGCGGATTATTTCGAAGGGGACGCACCAGGTTTTTAGCATGATTACGAGTAATGCGAATTCATCGTCTACTTTAGTTGTAGCGGCATATGCGTTGGAACTTTGCTCCTTATGGACGTCTATAACAAAGCTTGCGGGATCCTGCCACTGGTCGCCGATGACCAGCGCTACTTTGTAGGGTTTTATGTCAGCGGCGAAGGAATTACCAAAGAGAAAGGTATATACGATAGTAAAGGCGATTGTGAACTTGAACGGCGATGAGAATAATTTCATATACAAGTTCCTTTAGTGTAAAACTTAGTGCTTGGTGTTTCTTAGCTGCTCTAGCAGTCGGATCCTGACCTTGGTAAAAAAATCGTGGTAAGACTGCTGTTTGTAGTCAGGGTAGGTGTATGGTAAGGGCTGCCAGGAGCCTTTGTCAAAAATAAGTGTGACTTCTGCGTACATTTTTTGGCCGATGTATATACGATGTGAGTAGTTCTTTGTTGTGGCCAAAATCAATTTTGAGGGTTCGATTATGCCGGGGTCGAGGTTTACGGGTCTGGGCAGGTCGACATTTAACTTTGCAGCCAAATTTTGTTCGAGGGCATTTGTGCGGTGTTTGATTTGGGGCAGGCTGCCGGGGTCGATTAGCTTGTCGATGCTGACAAACTGGCGGAGGATGTTTTCGCCAGTTTCTGTATTGTAGTAATTGGTCTGGGTAAAGGGCCAGACGTCGCTTTTCAAGTCGAGGTTGGTGAACTCAGCGGCGAGTGTTTCGACTGTAGCCTGCAAACAGTTCTCGTCGGCCGCGAGGATACCGACAATCAACTTGACGGGGTTAGGTTCTTTGGTGTCCCACATAAATAGTTTCTTGTTTTTAGTTGGTGCTCTTAAGCCGGAGCTTTATTGATTTTTGTTTTTCTCTGGTCGTTTGATTGGCCAGAAGGGCTGGTCGCCTCCTTCGCGATGGCCCCAGTTATAGCCCGTTCCACCATCATCATCGAAGTCACTGCCCAAGCTGTATAGTTTAAAATCATTGCCTATGCGTTTATAAGTTAGTGGGCCCGGGCTGTAGGGGTCCATCGGCAGCTCTTTCATGTAACCGGCTGATACAAGCTGGTCGAGGTTGTCAGGAAATTGGTTATGGTCAGCTTTGTAGCGGAGAATGGCAATTGTGGTAATCAGGGCATCATTAGTAGCAATGCATCTATGATAAATTTCGCACATTCTGCCTCTGCGAGCAAATCTGGACCTGACGAAATAATTGTGGTGAATCAGGTCCTGCAGTTGTTTGTCATAACTGGTGCCCTGTTGGGACATTTGCCAGGGGGTTTTGCCGGCAAGCTGGTCAAGCAACTCATAAACTTCTTCGACGAGCTGTAATGTTTCTCGTCTTGTTGGGTGGTTCAAAGAGGCCCAGACGGTTCTAAGGTAGATTACAGGTATGGTTGAATAAAATCCGGGTTTGGTAACGGCACCGTGTAATTTAAGATACTCGCGATACGTGAATAACTTGTGTGGTATCAGGCGGCCGTCACCAGTGCCATCGTCTGTAAAGACGCTCTGAACCGCATTATATGCGGATAATTTTTCTGCTTGAAAAGAATTCGTAACGTCCGGCTGAGGGACCTGTTCGAGCTGACTTTGAAAGCGAGCCAGGGTCTTGGAATTGATTATAGCGCTGTCTAAGGTTTGAAAGGCGGCCTGTGTGGCTAAGCCGTCTACAGCCATTCCCAACAATTGGGCTATAAGCATTTTGGGGTCATATAAATGTACGGCCATTTGTTTCATGTGCAGTGCGCTTTCAAAGGCCTGGTGTATTTCATGCGTTGCAGCATATAGTTTCGATTGGAACTGTAGGCAGTAGGCGGCCTCGCGAAAGTTGGACAGATACGAGAGGTCGATATGTCCCAAGGAATTTATTTCAGAGCGTGCCTGAACCCAGTGATATGGCTGTTGGATTGCCTGGTTCAAATAATTAATCGCCTGTGAGTTAGATTGGAGCCAGGATTCGAGAAACTGGATTTGGGCTTCGTTCATATCTGTGGGTAAAACTCGCCAGATGTCCTTCCTGTCGTGGGCGGGCATTCTAGTTAATGCATCGAAGGCTTTTTGATAATAAGTTGCGGCGTTTTGGTTTGGGTCGTAATCGGCAGGCCTGGTGATGCGGTTGAATTCGGCCACATAGTCAACAGATATGGTGGGCTTTTCAGTTGAGATTAAGACTAATTTAAGGATGAGAAGAGCCAAGACAAGAGCAAAGATGATGAGGGCTACTTTTAATGGGGAAGTTTTCTTAGTCGCGTGTTGGCTGGGCTGGTCTGTTTGGTTTTCAGCCATTTTCCTGCTGCTCTTATTGAGCCCTCTCTCATTTCAAGGTAGCTTCTTTGCTTTGCTAATAATGATAGACCCTTACTATGCCTTCAATTTTTCTTTCAGTGAATTGACCAATTCGCTTGTTTTTGATGCTGCATTTTCGATGGGGACTTTCTGGCTTTTGGGTTCCGCGCGGAACTTTATTTCGACATTGCCTTCGGCGACGGACTTTTGGCCGACGGTGATTCTTACGGGGATACCGAGGAGGTCTGCATCCTTGAATTTGATTCCGCCGCGTAGTTCTCTATCGTCCAGTAATACATCAACGTCCTTTTCGAGCAGCTGCTGGTAGATTTCTTCGGAGGCTTTTACAACCTGTTTGTCATCCTGATTTACGCAGGTGATAAGGACTTCGAAGGGGGCGATGGTAACGGGGAAGATGATGCCGTTGGCATCGTTGCCGAGCTCGATGGCGGAGGCGAGGATGCGGTTGATGCCGATGCCGTAGCAGCCCATAAGGCAGGGCTTTTCGGCGCCGTTTTCATCGAGGAATTTACAGGCGAGCTTTTGGGAGTATTTTATACCGAGCTTGAAGACTTGGCCGACCTCGATGCCCTTTTTGAAGAGGAGCTTCTTGCCGTTGTGCTTGTCGCCTTCGACGGCGTAGCGGATATCGGTGATGGTTACATTGTCGCCTTCAAGGGGGAAGTCTCGGCCGGGGACGACGTTCAGTGTATGATAATCGGTCTTATTGGCGCCGGTTACCCAGACGGGCATTGCAGCTACTGCGTGGTCTATTAGTACGGTATCTACCTTATCAGCAATTCCGACGGGGCCGGCGAAGCCGACCTTTGCTCCGGTGACTTTCTCGATTGTAGCTTCATCGGCCAACTGGATGGGATTGCCGCCGTTGGCGAGCCTTAGTTTCTCCTCGTTGACATCGTGGTCTCCGCGAATAAGCACAGCGACAGTTTTGTCGCAGCTTGAGTAAATTAGGGTTTTTACCATTTGTTGTGGTTTGGTCTTTAGAAACTTGCAGACGGCTTCAATGGAGCCGATGTTGGGTGTGTGGACGTCTTCGGTTGGAGGGATTTTGGGTTTTGCTTTGTGTTTGGGTAGTGGGTCGACGGCGGCTTTTTCGAGGTTGGCGGCGTAGGCGCCGTCCTCGGTGTAGATTATGGTGTCCTCGCCGGACTGGCAGGGTACTGTGAACTGGTGCGAGCCGGAGCCGCCCATTTCGCCGGACTCGGCCTCGACGACGACGTAATCGAGGCCGCAGCGTTTGAAGATGCGGCAGTATGCGTCGTACATAATCTTGTATGATTTGTCGAGGGCTT
>CP070715.1:1434817-1438939 GCA_020350405.1 Planctomycetota bacterium | reverse complement strand
TTATCGCAGGTAGCGGTAATATTCATTCTGATCCTTGTTTTGTGAGCGGTCCGTTGGGTGATTACTATCTGAGCCAGGTTGCAGCCGGGCAGGAAATTCAGAGCCCCTGCGTAGATGCAGGCAGCGATTTAGCCGCTAATCTGGGAATGTGGATACATACCACACGAACGGATGAAGTGGGCGACGAGGGAATGGTAGACATGGGTTATCACTATCCTATGCCAAATGCTGCAGATGTCAACTTAGCTGTGGACTTGGATATGGATGAATTATGGATGTATCAGGGTCTGCCCGGGCAGAGTAACTCTGATTTGACGGCGAGTGTTTCGATTATAGATGACCCGATGGTTAACAGCAGCTACAGCTACGAGTGGGAGATAGTACTGCCGGGGGATGTTACGTTAGCGCCGGTGACGGTGGACGGCAGTGGGGCCGGTGATACGTACTGGACGTTTGCAGCACGGGGCTGTGATGAGCCGGGGGGATTGTCCGACTCGGGGCAGACGTTTACGGTCAGGGTAATCATAACGGGAGATGATTACGGCAATACGGGTCAAGCTGAGGTGGAGTTCGGGATAGCTCTATTAGGTGATATAAATAATGACGGGGTGGTGAATGTTGCGGACCGTTCGATAACGAATGCATTCTGGCGGACGGGAGCAGCAGGGGCTTATACGCTGAGGGACTGTGATGTGAACTGCGATGGTGTTGTGAATGTGGCGGACAGGTCGATTGCGAACGCGATATGGCGGGGGATACTTGGGCAGAACTCGGTAAGCAGTCCGTGTCCGCTGAGATAGTTTTTGGAGAAAAAGATGAGGTTTATTAAAAGATGTTCGAAAAAAACGGGTTGGGAGGTTTTTGGGGTGGTTGTGTCAAGTATATTTGGCTTGGTGGCCCCGGGGGGTACTACGGTGCGACGAGCACTTATTGCTGGGAGTGCGCAAGTGGCGTGGGAGTGGAATATACCGGCACCGATATATACCAAGACGTGAAAGTGCCATCCTACGGGGTGGACGTCTTTATTGCGGTGCAATTTGCTCTTGAGTATTGCATGTCCCTGTTATTTCAAGCATTATAGCATCACGGGCGCACTGCATCCCGGCCCTGCGTAGGTTCGTGGTCGCGTGTTGCCTGTCTGAACAGCTGCAGCTGAATGCGAATGCGGTGATTGACAAACTTAAAAGTCATGGGTTGGAGGTGGCTGCAGCATAGATATAAAAGTTGTGGAAAAGGCAAATGACAAGGGGAAAAAGCCAGGGCGGCGGTTTAGTGAGGATCAGCGGAGGGGCCCGAGTACTAGGCGAGTTATGACAGAAAATGAAAAAAGAGTCGAAAAAGGAAGGTGACAAAAAAGAACGGCGGTTTAGTGAGGGGCAGTATGATATGCTTAAACGCTGCTCGGAAAAGAAGGGATAAGGCATGGGCTGGCAGGCTATTATAGGGGTGTTTATGTTGCTTGGTGGGGTGAGCGCTGTTTTTGATCATATACTGAATGAAGAACAGATTGCGAAGACGCGGGGGGAACTATCGAGGTGGTATAATTCTTTAAGAGGTGTGGATAGCAAAGTCTTAATTAAAACTGCGAATAACTTTTTTATAAGGGCTTTTGACGATATATATGGCGAGCGACACTTTTCGCTGAAGACATTTTTGCGATCTTGCTTGGCTTCGGTCTTTGCTCTGATTGTCGGGGTTACCGTTTGTGGACTTTTTAGAGTGGGAAGCTGTTAAGGATTTGTTTGAAGTGATGCTTAACTGGCCGCTTATATTGACGCTAGTTGCGGGCAATCTGGTAGGTGATTATCTGTCGTTGTTGGAAACTCAATGGCTTCTGCAGGTAGCTTCCCGTCGGACGTTAAGAGTTTTACCGTTGTTATTGGTACTCGACATAGTTTTTTCGTTGTTGTGCTACGGTGTTATTGTCGGAAGTACTTTTTGGGTGGCGTGGGAGCATCATTGGGGAGCGACGTATGGCAGGTTGGTATGGGCTATTTTATGTTCGTTGGGAAATTCTGTAAGTTCAATTGAAGGGCTAACACCGTTTGCTTATTCCACTCTATTTACGAGTGCGGTGTTCTATGCTTTGGTTGGGAGTGCGTTTCTGATACGTCTGCTGCTGGTTCTGAAGGTGCCAGTGTCTTCGATTTTGGGCTGGCTCGGCCGGTCGAAGAATCCGGTTAAAACTGCGGCAGGAGTGGCAGCGGGAGTAGTGCTGATACTCGAGGGGTTAAGACGGGTGCTTTGAAAGGTGCAGTGATTATGTTGGGACGCACGGGCGATGATTTCGATAGTAACGATGACGACGCTTGGTTTTGGAGATATGTACGCGAATAAGGGGAGCATAGCTGGGCAGGTGATATTGGGATATGTAGGTCCCGGGTCAAGCCCGGGATCTTCGCTGGGCTTCGAGGTGCGCTGGTAAGTCGGTTTGCGGTATTGTTTACTGCGGGCGGGCCGGCGGAGATGACAGGCGGTTGGGAGAGTGCTGCTATTTGGCGGTGAAGAGGTTTTGGAGGCAGATTTTTGCGTTTCTTTTTAGTGGTTGCAGGCCGGGGCGTTTAATGGGGGAATCCGCGAATTCGGTTTGAAAGTGATCTTCGGTCATGTCCAAAATTCGGGACAAGTTTAGGTTTGCGCGAGCGGGGTAGAATTTGAAGTTTTTGTTTTTACATACGGGGACGTTCTGCTGATAAGGGCAGGCGAGGACACATTCGTCGCAGCCGAAGAGGCGGTCGTGAATTTTTTCGGCAAGGTCAGGGGGAATCTCGCCCTTGTATTCTATTGTCAGGTAGCTGATGCATTTATTGGCGTTTAAGTGGCCGTCCGGCTGCAGGGCACCTATCGGGCAGGCGTCAACACATTTGTTGCAACCTGAGCAGTCGTCCGTAACTGATTCGTCGGTTTGGAGTTTTAAATTGGTTATTATTTCGGCGAGGAAGATTTGCGGGCCGAGGGTGGGATTGATTAGCATGTGATTTTTGCCGATGAAGCCGAGGCCAGCGCGGACGGCGAGAGCTCTTTCGGGGACGGGGGCTGAGTCGACGCAGATTTTGAACTTAAAGCCGGTGCCAGCAACGGAAGCTATGAAGTCAGTGAGTTTCCGCAGTTGTCTTTTTATGAAGAGGTGATAATCTTCATATTGGGCGTAGTTTGCTATCCTGCCTGCCGAGATGTTTGTATCCGGCGGTTTTTTTTCTATCATTGGCGGTGTGTAATTCAGACCGAGGCAAATTATGGACTGGGCATTCTCCAAGAGTTTGGCGGGCTTGGTGCGCTTATCGAGGTTTTTGCGCATGTAGAGCATTCGGCCCGCGTAGCCGAGTGCGAGCCAATCGTTAAGGAATTTGAACTGCTTGTCATCCAGGGGCGATGCGTCGGTTATGCCAACGAGGTCGAAACCAAGTTCGATGGCTTTTTGCTTTATGTCTTCAGTCAGGCTCATTGAAGTTGATTATACTAAATCCGGTGAGAGTAACGGAGTGAATTCGGGGTTCTACCGGAGGCAAACGGTTAGTACCAGGCAGCCTTCCAGAGCCAGTCGGCGACGAATTCCCGAAGGTCTTCAGAATCAATTAGGCCGTCTTCAAAGAGGTCGCAGAGGACGTACCAGTTGGCTTGGCCGGTTTCGCTGCTCCAAGAGTTTGAGAAGATGGCGAAGTCGTCCATATTAATCAGGCCATTTCTGTTGAAGTCGGCCTGTTTTAGACTTACCTCGTCGGCGCCTATGTCGGCTCTGCCGGACATTTCTCTGGGCTCGGCGTCAATATCTGTCTGGGAAGTGTAGTCAAGCGATGGGTCGGCGGCGTTTATGCAGGGCGAGTCGAAACGGATGTGGAAGTCCTGGTTGGGTGCGTCGACGAATTTGGGGTCGGAGGTGATGGAGTTTGCGTCCTGGCCGGAGGCGGTTTTGTAGGCACTGAAGCTTGAATAGGTTACATTGTTCCAGTTCCACTGGCCGCCGGAGCCGTAGTAGAGGTTGTAGTTAAAAGTATTGTTTGAGCAGGAGGTGTTTTCATTGCGGATAAAGAATCTGGCGGGGCCTGCGGAGAGGATATTGTTTTTAAAGATGTTGTCGGAACAGTGATATTGCATGACGATTTCGCCGCCCCAGCCACAATC
>CP070715.1:1430186-1434717 GCA_020350405.1 Planctomycetota bacterium | reverse complement strand
AGGGATTAGCGCAAGCATGTCTCCCGACCCGCTTCCACTGCCGGCAAGACCCGTATCCAGTTTGACCCAGCTATCCTGCCCGGCATCTAGGTCGTAAACCGGTGAACCGAAACTCTCTGGGTATGCACTTATATCCCCCGAAGGCTCCAGATAGATCTTAAGCTCATCCAAAGACAAGAGGCTTCTGGAACCTTTACTTTGATTGATGTCCAGGAGAAATCCCCGGTAATTTACCCCGTCGATTACGACGACTGCCACGTTGTTTAACAAAAGTGAGCTGGTCCATAGACTGCTCTTAGTATCAAATTCGGCAGTTCCATCCGTGTTGTAGCCTTCTTGGACCCCTTGGCCCTGAATCCTGACAAACGGTTCAATCAGTCCCGTTCCTGTTGATGTCTCCGGGCTGAACCGCTGGAATATTGCCCCGTTGATGGTCCCTTCGTACTCGACAGTCAGGTCGAGCAAAGTGCCATAGGCCGGAATTGCAAGTAGTAGTGCAGACGCCGAAAATACAAAACTAATGATGTGTCGTTTTATCATCTCTTCTCCCCCATGACCAGGCTTACAAAGGCAAACTGATAAAAAAGTATCAGTGGTGTTGCAACTTATTTTTCAAAGACAAGAAAACATCATCGCTTTTACACCCCCAGTCCCTGAGTGTTAGTGCTATTATAGCACAAACGCTGTTTTAATTCAAGACAGAAATATAAAAACGACCTGTTATATGTGTTTTGTCCCCCTCACGCAGCGAAACACAGGCTTTTATCGGCTGACAGCGAGAAGATAATCTGGGTCTGGCCGATTCGGATAAGCGAGCAGGCGAGGGTCACGGGCGAGACGCGAAGGATTCTTCGACTCCAGATAACCGACGCAACGTTGGAATGATAATAGCAAAAGAAAAGGACGAGGTGGATACGCCCGCCCTATTTGAAGTATACTGTTGAAATTAAGAGTACGACTATTAGTGAATTGCCCATCTATCCCGCCGTCCAAGAACACGCCTAACAGCGATATATCTTTCGTGGATAATTTTGCTTCCGTTTTTTTCACGCTCAATAGTATAGGGAACGCTTTGCACCTTTGGGAATACTTTACTGGGTCTGGTAGGTGGGGCAGGTTCACCTATTGAAACTATCCGAACGACGTTTAACTTCCCCCAGCCCTTCTGTATTTCGTCAGCAGTTAAGCCTCCACAAATCAGTCCGGCTTTGTAATAATCTTTGGCTATCAAGGCTTCAAAAAATTCGCGGACTAATTTAATGGCTATCTCTTTGTCAGTAAGGTTTCCTTGTTGCAAGCCGATATCCTGAGTTTCTGTATTAATACAATGAGCATCGGGAGAGACTTCATCATCCAAACTGAACATTTTGGCATCGATAGGGACATTATAGTCATAATACTCCATAACGCCTTTGTATTCGTATTGGCCGTCTTTGAACTGATGCCATTCCATACTCGTGACCAGTTTTGTAGACTGGTCAACAAATAAAACTAAGCGGCCCTTGGTCTTTATATCTGTGGATGTTACGATTATTGGTTCACTCTTATTGGAAGGTTCATCAATCTCTATCTCAACTTCACCTTTTGCCTGCTTCTCATACAGGTCTTCGACCATCAGTCTCGGGTCATCTGTCTCTGTCATGTTGTGTATTCTTGAAGTGTAAATTTCATCATTAAAGATTATTAAACGGTTATCCTTTTTATGCCACTCTTGTGTTCTGTCCTCGGTCCAAACTACAACAGTGCGACTTGCGCTGAAAGGTTTCGACCAATGAATTCGGATGTTCTTTGGTTGCGCTTTTTCGTCTAATTCAAGCCAGCATTCCTTTGCTACATCATCGTAGGATGGGTCAAACCATTTAGTGTGAAGGTAACGCAGACCACGGTTGGCCTCGATAGTCTGATCGATGGCGTATGCCGGTGTTGCTGATTTTTCCAAAACGATTATTCCAAGACCAACAGCGACAACGATCACAGCAGCGGCGGCGAGTTTCGCAAGTAATCGCAAGGTAATTCTCGCCTGAGCAGCCTTGTTAAAGGCCGAGAGGATTTGGCGGCGGAGGATTTGGCGGTGGCGTTCGTCTGGTTCAGTGTCGACATTCAATCCGTCGATCAGCTTTTTGAAATCGTTCTCGTTTTCAAACATCTCGGTTTTCCCCATCTAAGATGGATTGGAGATTGTTTTTTAATGTTCTTAGTATTCTGTGTAATGTTACGCGCACGGTTGATTCTTTTGCATTTATGATTTTTGCTATTTCCTGTATTTGTAGATTTTCAAAAAACCTTAGTGTCAAAATGGTCTGGTGCTTTGGCTTTAGACTGGAAATGGCCGTGTAAAGTGTCGGCCAGTCAGGCTGCGATGCGTCGTCGGTACAATCGGCGGCCTCTGTCCTTGAGGCGGTTGCTTGCTGCAACAGCTCGTTTCGGCGCGACGCCTTTCTTATGTACGCATTTGCATTGTTTGCGGCGATGGCGTAGAGCCAGTTTCTAAAATCCTGTTCGGTCCGGCCGGTGAAGTTGTGCATCTTAGCGGCTACGGCCAAAAAGACCGCAGCGGTTACGTCCTCGGCGACCTCTTTACTGAAGAGCCGGTGGACACAGAACCGGAAAATGCGCTCATAATACAGCTCGTAGAGCCGGCCGAGGGCGTCGGCATCGGTCCGGGCCCGCAAGACCAAATCGTCCGTGACCGTTGTCTTTTCGATGTTCGCCATAGCAGAAACCATTTCCACGAGTATAATTGCGCCAGATACAGATATGTTACCTAGAATAGCAACAAAAATCGTGGAAAATGGGTTTGACACGAAGGGGCAGGTGGAGGAAGATTTGACCTAATCTGAGCCGGGTGAAATCGAGACAGAAAAAAGAAAGGGTCGAAGATGAATAAGAAACTGGTGTTGGGTGTGTTTTTGCTGCGGATTTTGTTGGCCGGGCCGGTCTTTGGAGAGGGATTTTACCGGGTGTTCTCTCCCGATAGAAAAATCGAAGCCAAAGTAACTGTGGATGATTCGCTTACGTACTCCGTGTGGTGCGACGACAAGGCGATTATCGTTGATTCGCCGCTGAGTCTGGAATTCGAGAATGGGGTTTTGCCGGGCAAGAGTCCTGTGGTTCGCAGTCGCAGGCGGCGGACAAGAAACGAGAAATGGAAGCCTGTCTACGGGCAACATAGTGAAATTCTTGATAACTGCAATGAGCTTTGGCTGGCACTCCATGAGTCGGCGCCGCCGGGACGACAGTTGCGGCTGGGCTTCCGCGCGTATAATGACGGTGTTGCGTTCCGCTATTATCTGCCGAAGCAGCCAGAGCAGGAGAAGTTTGTTCTGACGAAAGAAGATTCGCAGTTCCGTTTTGCAAAGGACCATACCGTATGGGCGGCCGATTATAAGAAGTTTGTCAGTCATCAGGAGGAGGAGTTCAAGAAGGTCAAGTTGAGCAGCATAAAGCCGGAGTCTATTATTGGGGTTCCACTGCTCGTGCGGGTCGATGATTCGCTGTATGTTGCGATAACGGAAGCGAATCTTACAGACTGGGCGGGGATGTATCTGTGCGACGCGAGGAGCAACGGCGACAAGGGTGTTTGTCTTACGACGAAGCTTTCCCCCCGGCCGGACGGCAAGGGACTGGTGAAGGCTTCGATGCCGCATTATTCGCCGTGGCGGGTAATCATGATAGGACGAAGGCCCGGCGATTTGATTGAGTCGGAAATCATTTTGAATCTGAATGAGCCGTGCGCGATAAAGGATACATCCTGGATAAAGCCGGGGAAGATGGCCTGGGACCACTGGTGGAGCGGTGACGTGAAGATGGACACGGCGACTTTGAAGGAATACATACAGTTAGCGGCGGATATGGGTTTTCGGTATCAATTAGTAGACTGGACCTGGTATGGTGAAAAGCCACTGGAGAATCCGGACCTGGATATTACTACCGTAGAGCCGGAGGTTGACATGCCGGAGCTGCTCAGATTCGCAAAGGAGCGAAATGTGAAACTGGTTTTGTGGCTGCACTGGACACATACAGACAAACAATATGAACAGGCTTTCCGCCTGTATGAAAAATGGGGCGTCGCCGGTGTGAAGATTGACTTTATGCAGCGCGATGACCAGGAGATGGTGAACTGGTATCACAAGATAGTGAAAAAGGCCGCCGAGCATCATCTTCTCGTGAATTTTCACGGGGCGTACAAGCCGACCGGTTTTCGCCGGACGTATCCGAACCTGATAACGCGCGAGGGTGTGCTCGGAAATGAATACAACAAGTGGTCCAAGAGGGTCACCCCGGAGCATAACTGCACGCTGCCTTTCACACGTATGCTGGTCGGGCCGATGGACTATACACCCGGCGGATTTCTGAACCGCAGCAGGGCTAAGTTCAAAACAAACGTCAGGCCGACCGAGGTTATGGGGACACGGTGTCATCAGCTGGCGATGTTTGTGATTTATGACAGTCCTCTGTGCTGTGTCTGCGACCATCCTCGCAATTACAAGGGTCAGCCGGGCCTGGAGTTCCTGCGTATTGTTCCGACCGT
>CP070715.1:1427422-1430086 GCA_020350405.1 Planctomycetota bacterium | reverse complement strand
GAGTATATGGGGAACCAGGATACAAACAGCTGGGCGACGGCTAACTATGACCCGTGCGGGCTAAAAGACGGGACGTGGTACTACTGGCGTATTGACGAGGTCAACGGGCCCAACACCTGGAAGGGCGATGTCTGGAGCTTCGAGACGGACGCGCCTTTTATTGAACTTAGCGCGACGCAGTTTGACTTCACAGCTTACGAAGGTGGGGCGAATCCAGATGACCAGATACTAAGCATAAGCAACAGCGGCGGTGGTACGCTGAACTGGGAGATAGTCGAGGACTGTAACTGGCTTACTGTCGAGCCGAACACCGGCAGCAACACGGGTGAGACAGATGACGTTAACCTGAGTGTGGATATATCGGGCTTGGTCGGGGGAATACATGACTGCAGCCTAACGATTTCGGGTTCAAATGCAAGTAACAGCCCACAGGGCGTTGGTGTAAGATTAGTTGTTGGTATTGTGGGTGAATTATATGTTCCATCCGAATATCCGACGATTCAATATGCAATTGACGTAGCCCTGGATGGTGCGATTGTTATTGTTGCACCGGGGACATACACGGGTGCTGATAATAAGAATCTGGATTTTAGCGGTAAGGCGATTACGGTTCAAAGTACGAATCCGGAGGACCCGTGTGTTGTGGGGGGAACAATTATCGACTGCGAAAACTCAGGTCGTGGGTTTTATTTCCACTCCGGCGAAGATGCCAATAGTATTGTCGCAGGCTTGACTGTAAAGAACGGTGAAATTCAGGGGACGGTCAGTGATTACGATGCCTACGGGGGAGGTATCCATTGTAGTGGTGCTTCGCCGACGATATTGAAGTGCCGTATTCTAAGTTGCCGCGTTTACGGGTATGATTGCAGCCACTGTGGTTATGCTCCGGCCGGAGAGGCCTATGGTGGTGGAATATCTTGTATTTCTGGGAGCCATCCAACAATCGTAGATTGTGAAATCAGGGGTAATTTAGCTCGAGCGCCCCAAACTATAGAAGGTTGGGCTGACGCATATGGTGGCGGCATTTTTTGCAGTTCTGATAGTACCGTCGGCATTTATAACTGCAGAATTACTGCTAATACAGCCCACGGAGGGAAGTGGATGTCAGGTGCAAGTTGGATAAGCGGCGCTCGCGATAGTTATGGCGGTGGGATTTATATCGGCGGAAGTATTGGTTCAAACATCAAAAATTGTCTTATTACTAATAACCAAACAGTCCTTGTTACCGGCGAAGATTACGAAGGAACAAATTATGGCAAAAGCGAAGGCGCCGGTATCTTTTGTGAAAACGACGTAAATGTAGTTAATTGCACGCTTGTTGGAAATTATACTGACCCCACTCAAATAAGGGGCGACGGCGGGGGGATTTATGGTCCCTCAATGGTTATCAATAGCATCATCCGAGGCAATTTATCACCCAGCCAATTATTTGGGACCACAAGTGTTACGTATAGTGATATTGAAGGCGGCTTTTCGGGACCCGGTAACATCGATAGTGACCCGTGTTTTGCGGACCCGTGCGGCGGTGATTATCATTTAAAGTCGGCCGCAGGTCGTTGGGACGCAAACAGTAAAAGCTGGGTGACGGATGCCGGCACAAGTCCATGTATTGATGCGGGTGACCCGAATTCGGACTGGACGGAAGAGCTGTGGCCACACGGCAAGCAGATAAATATGGGCGCTTACGGGGGGACAGCGGAAGCGAGTATGTCTTTGTCGAGCGTTGGGAACATTGCCAACTTAGACAATGATGTCAATGATATCGTTGACGGTATTGACCTTGGATTGTTTGTTGAGAAGTGGTGTTATGAAGAGCCGCTTTTGGCTGAGGACTTAGACCGAGACGGGTTTGTGAATTTTGTAGATTTTGCTATCTTCGCGTCGGAGTGTTCGGGTGTCACGGTCGGCGAGACGAGCATAAGTTATCAGATAGATGACTGTAATATGGGGGCGAAGGCGGCGGTGGAGTCAGAGGAGACACGGTTCACTACTACGGTGGTGGGCAGCTATATTTACTTCGAAGATATGATGACGGCGAACTGCTGTCCGGATGAGCTATTCCTTGAGATGGATGTTGATGGGAACGTGATAACGATTTATGAGAGGGAGGTCCTTGCTATGCCATGCTTATGCATATGCGATTATCCCGTGACGGCGACGCTGGGGCCGTTTGAGGCGGGGGTTTATACGCTTGAGGTTTACGAAGACTATGGCGGGTTTATCGGCAGCACGATTGTTACTATCGGGCCGTGAGTGACGGCTTGCCAAGAACAAGGTGATTTGTGAGGCTTATTTTTTTCGACATTTTCCACACAATCAGGGAAAAACAAATGTTTGTTGACGAAGGGTGGGATTTGTCGTAAGATTGACAGTTAGTGGTAGAGGCACTTTAGAGCGGTTTGCGGCGATATTTGAACGTTGTTTTTAATTCAGCCGGAGGTCGGCAAGTGCGTTGAACGCGGAAAGGAGACGGCAATGAAGCGGGCAATAATAGCTATCGCAGTAGTTCTGTTTATTGCGGGTGGGGAGGCAATGGGCAGTGTTTACTGGATTGGGGGTGAGTCTGGGCCGCCGGGCTGGGGTATAGAGCCAGCAAGTCCAAACAGTTCAGATGTAATCAATTTTGCGGGGCCGACTGCGGAAATATTCAGCAACGAGTGTTAT
>CP070715.1:1412405-1427322 GCA_020350405.1 Planctomycetota bacterium | reverse complement strand
GTTCTATTGCGAAGACGGGACTTGTGGATTGTCTGGTATGTCCGGCTGAATCTGATGAGCCCGGGATAATTGGTGAGGCCAGTGCAAGGCCGTTAGTTATCTCGGCGGGGCGGCTCGGCAAATATGTAGGCAGGCTGCAAATAGCTGCCGGGGGTGAAAAGAAACTGACTTACAGTTTTTCGTCCGTGCCTGTGACGGAAGAGCTGGCGCAGGAAGAGTCGCTTGTTGAGTTGTATAGGACGTATCAGCAGCTCGTAAAGGAAGACAATCTTCTGGAGAAACAGCCGCGTTTTGTTTTGCCGAATGGTCTGGAGTATACGGGCTCGAAGTCCTGTAAGCTCTGCCACGAGTACGAATACGAGAAGTGGAGCGGCAAGGCGCACGCAAAGGCTTATGCAACCCTTGAGAAGGTCGGGTCGCAGTATGACCCGGAATGTGTTGTCTGCCATGTTGTCGGCATGCGATACGTGAGCGGCTTTGTGTCCGAAGATGAAACGGGCCATTTGAAGAATGTCGGTTGTGAGAATTGCCACGGGCCGGGCTCGGAACATAATATGACGCTGGGCAAGGCCCTGACCACCGAGCCGATGTCCGATTGCGGCGATTGCCATACGCCCGAGCATAGCGCGGAGTACGAGGGGAACGAAGAGCTTTATCTGAGTAAAATAGTCCATTGGAGGGAACCAAATGCTGTTGGCGATGTCAAATAGCAAGAGGACTTAAAGGACTAATATGATAAAGACTTTGCGAATAACCGGTGTTTTAGTTGTGGTTTTGGCGGTCGTTTTTTTTGTTTTGCCTGCGGTTTTTGGGGTCCGCAGTGATGAAGGGTCGGAGCAGTTTTTGAGTTCTCCCAGCGCGATAGAGAAGTTCAATGAGGCAAAAGGCGAGAAGATCGCAAAAAGCGACAGCCAGGTCTCACCGCTTGTGAAGGAGGCAGAGGCTTTTGGATTGTATCTGAATCCTCCGAAGCCAAAAGCTCCGCCTCGTCGGTCAGCCCGCGAAAGAGCTGGTCGTGCGCCGCGACCTCCCGCTCCAGTTTCGGCTAAATTCGACCTTGTTGGTACAAGTTATTATGCGTTACGTCCGGAGCTTTCGCTGGCGCTGATTAATGAACCCGGCAAGGGTTTTCACTGGGTCAGGCAATCCAGTGAGGTCGGGCATTTAATTATTGAAGAGATAGGGGACGGCGTTGTAGTGGTTCGGGACGGCAAAAGGACAATTGAGCTTGAGGTTGAGAGACCGAAAAAGAGGAGTCTGGTTAAAGGTTCGATATCTGATGCCCGGATTACAAGTGCTGAGCCGTCGCCGATAAGCGATGGAGAAGAGGAGTTATTGGAAAGACTTTTTGTCCACGTGGAGTCTACGCTCCCAGGTGATGAAGAAGTCGAGGCGCGGGAGGAAGGCATCTCGGGTAAACTGGAGTCTTCGGCGCGAAGGGCGGCAGAAGAGGCGCGGGCGGAAAAAATCTTCGCTGAGTTGGAAGCTATGCGTGTGGGTGATGAAGAAGCGAGGCGACTTGGGCGTTTAGGCGAAAGGTTAAGAAAAAGTCAGCGGGATAAGGGTCGTGCAGGGGATGGTAAAGTTGAAGTTGATGCAAACCTGAGCGAACCGAACTTGGCAGTGCCGGGTGCCAATGACATTGACTTGGGTGAGGCGAACAGTCCAGAGTAAGAATATTAGCGGCAGAGGTGGATGATAAAAATGCTGATGTTAGCCGGTAAGTAGGCTTCGCTGCGCACTTAAATCCAGTCCTGTAGGTGAACTGGTAGGCCTAAATTTGAATTTTAGTCAAACTAAGGCACGTTTATTTGCGTGTTTTCGCGGGGTTTTTGCTGTTTTTCTGGCTATTTGCGGGCGGCAGTGGGTTAAGGGGAGGGCGGTGAAGGCAAAAAATGCATTTGGATAACGGCATCGACGGGCGGATTTTAGGCTTAAAACAGGGAACTTTTTGGCGTTTTCTATGTCTTAATTATATAGGTGGGAGGGGTGTAGTTTGCGATTTAGGCGAGTATTGACGTAAGGGCTTATGAAAAAAGGAGTTAGTTAATTAATTTTCGGGTGGTGTGCCCGACAATTGCTAAGAAGGGCTTTCAGATGTGTATATCTTTATCTTGGCAAGGGTTGCTATTCTGGGAGTGGTTGCGTTTGGGTGGTGCCGGAGGTGGGCACGCGACCCCCCCCAAAGCGGGCGGCAAATTCCGGAGTGACTTATGGTAGCAGGATGGCGGTTCCAAAGCTGCGGCTATGGCAGGGCCTTTTTTGTTTTTGCGGTAACTATTGTTCTGACAGGAGGTTTAGTTTTCGCTGCGGAGCAACAAGGAGAGACGCCTGCGCTGCCGCGATACAGGGTGTTTTCGTTGAGGCACATCTCAGCTTCACAGGGCAAAGAGTATCTGGATGAACTCGGAATCGGCACGGTTTCACAGCTTCCCGGCGCCAACGCGCTTCTGGTAACGGCTGAGCCGGAGGAGCTGGTGAAGGCAACTACCATTTTGGAGTTGGTTGATACGGGGGAGCGTTTTGTTATAAAAGCGATTCTGTCCGGCTCGGAGGCCAAAAACCTGCCATCTAATGAGCGGATCGCGACGGAGGTTGGCAAAATATCAATTGGCACGTTTTCTGAGCCGCCAAGTCGTGCCGCCAAAACCAGGGCGATAATAGACATTCACGATGATGCTGTTGTGGCAATTGCGTCGGGCGAGCAGCTTGAAAGAATTATTTCTGCAGTAGAAGAGTTGCGGGAGAGTGGTGTCCGGCCAGCGGCGAAGAGGGAGGAACTGGTCAAACCGGAGGAGGTAGAGGTGCCAAAATTAGAAGCAACGCCGGAGAGGGAGTTTAAAGGAATAGTGCCTTCTGGTGAAGCACCAGTGGTCAAGGCTGACGCAAATGAATTGGAGTCGGAAGAGCTTTTCAACGGGCTTCTTAAGTCACTTGCCGAGGCTGAGAAGAAGGCTGATGAGGAGGCCCGGCGGATTGCTGAGGCGGAGGTACCGAGTGAACTTGCTGTTGCGGAGCCTGAAGCTGAAGAGATGGCTGAACAACCGAGGGTGGAACCGACAGTCGAGCGAGTGTTAGAAGAGGTGGAGGTCGAGGAGTTGGTTGAGCGGCGTGAGCCGGAAGAAGTTGTTGAGCCGGAGCCGAAGAAGATATGGTCATATGAGCCAGAGACTGTAACGACCGGTGAAGAGATGCTTGAGCTGGATTTGCCGGAGAAGCTGAACGTTATTGACCTTCTGGATTTGGTTGGCAAGTATCTGAATCTTGATTATATGTACGACCCGGCAAAGGTAAAAGGGGAGGTTACACTGAAGCTGCAGGGACGTATCAAGGTCAGGGACCTGTACCCTCTTCTTGAATCGGTTCTTAAGTTCAGGAACTTTGTGATGAGCCGGAAGGGCAACCTTGTCACGATAGTTCCAGCGGAGGAGGTTCTTGACATTGACCCCGCTTTGCTTCGGACGGAGGAGGACAGAATCAAGCTTGGCGATGTGACCGTTACCCGTGTATTCAGACTTGACCACATAGATACTGCAAGTGCGCAGAATCTCTTAACCGGTATGAAGCTTGGCGCGAATATTACTCCGCTGGCTGAGGCAAACATGCTTATAGTTACGGCATATGCGTACCGTATGGCGCGGGTTGAAGAGCTGCTGGCGATGGTTGACCAGCCCGGTGAGCCGAAAGAATTCCGGTTCAGGCAGTTGATATACACGATGGCGGCGACGCTAGCCCCCAAGGTGAAGACACTGGCGGAGGAGCTTGGTACGGTGGCGATTACTATTGCTGCTCCTGCGGCACCTGCGAAGCCGGCGCCGCGGAGGCCATCTCGGGCCCGGCGGCCTACTCCGAAACCTACTCCGGCAGCTCCGGCGGCCGGCAAGCCTGAAGTATATCTCGATGCCGATGAGAGGACGAACCGGATTTTGATGATAGGGTACCAGGGCGAATTGGATGTTGTTGAGGAATTGATAAGCGCACTTGATGTGGAAAAGCAGGACCTGCGGGCACTGCGATTGTACGAGATACAGCACGTGGGCGCAGAGGATGTAAGGGACAAGCTGGCGGAGCTTGGTATAATTGGCGGCGGCGCTGCGCGTCCAGCGAGAGGGCGGGCTCCTACCAGAGCTAAAACTGCCAAGCCGGCGCCCGCTCGGCCTGCGCCAAGCTCAGCGGCGGATGAGGAACCACTTGTGGAAGAGCCGCAGGTGATAGTGATCGAATCAACGAACTCGCTTCTGGTTAACGCGACTGCTGAGCAGCACGCCCAGGTAGCTATGATTATAGGATATGTTGACAGCGAGACGATTCAACAGGCGATACCTTACGAGATTTATTCACTTGAGAACCAAAAACCGGAAGATTTGGCGGCGGTGCTGGATAAACTTATTCAGGAGACTGTAAAAGACAAAGAAGGCAAGATTGAAAAAACGGTAAAGAAAATAGAAGAGGACATCGTTATTGTTCCTGATGAAAATACTTTTTCGCTTATTGTGTATGCGAGCAGGAAGAATCAGGAATGGATAGGGAGCTTAATAGAGACTCTTGACAGGCGGAGGCCCCAGGTACTGATCGATGTTACGCTCGTAAGCGTTGGTAGGACCGACGATTTTGACCTTGACTTGCAGCTTGCTACGAAATTTGCTGACCTGACCCCTGGCGGTACGATGGACAAAGTTGGTTCGATTGTAGGTACGTTTCTGTCAGAGACTACTGCCGAGGCATTTTCGTCTCCGAGTACGGACACGATACAGGGTTTCTACCATGATCGTCACGTTCAGGCATTGTTGACAGCGATGCAAAAGAAGAATTACGGTCGCGTTCTTGCGAAGCCAAAGATTCTTGTAAATGACGGACAACCCGGGACAATTAGGACCACCGACACGACCAGCGTGAAATTTGAGGATGTGATAAGAGGAGGGCCAGATAAGGAAGATCAAATAACTGTGAGGTGGCAACCATATACGGCAGGTATCACTCTTACGATTACTCCGAACATCAGTGAAGGGGACTTGCTGCTATTGGAAGTAGAGTTAACAAGGTCGGACTTTACGGAAACTCCCTCTAAGGAGGCTCCACCGGATACGACGGAAAGCAATATCCTGACCACAGTAACTGTTCCTGATGGTCGGACGATAATTCTGGGCGGTCTGATAAAACTAACTCAGACCAAGGGAGGGAATAAAGTGCCATTGATTGGTGATATTCCTCTGGTGGGCGGTCTATTTAGAAGCACGAAGAACAGAGATAACCAATCTAAGCTTTATATATTTGTCAAAGCCAATATTCTGCGGCCGGAAGAGGGAGTCCCTGGTCTGCCTGAGCTGGAGAAGATATCGGATAGGAACAGAGTGGCATTTGAGGAATTTGAAGAAAGATTCCAGAGCCACGAGGACTGGCCTGGTATAAAGCCTGAGCCGATGGACCCATTGAGAGTGCTTGAAGCAGAGTAGGAAAAGTCGTAAAATGTAGTTTGAAGTGAGAAGCGCAAGGTCAGGGCTCAAGGTTTGAAATTTTGACTTGCAGTTTTTCGTTGTTAGGTCCGGTTCTCTTTTTTTTGGGTTTGTGGTGCTGGCTTTTGGTTTTTATGAAAGATTTATTGGTACAAACTGCGAAGCGTACCGGTCTTGTTGATGCAGAGCAA
Source organism: Planctomycetota bacterium (assembly GCA_020350405.1). Lineage (GTDB taxonomy): Bacteria > Planctomycetota > Phycisphaerae > Sedimentisphaerales > Anaerobacaceae. Next base: position 1,421,678 of record CP070715.1, on the reverse strand, counting down.
CTGTCGGAATTTCTCGAGAGCAGTAAGGAAAACGGCCGGCTTGACGAGGTTTTGCTGCGCTGTCCGTACTTTACGGAGGAGTCGGTTTTGAAGTTGTTTGCTGCTGCGCTGGGGCGGGAATTTCTGGCTGAGATACCTGCTAAGGCGGTGCCTGCGGAATTTATAGAGGGGGTTCCTGCGACCTACGCGCAGCACCATTATCTTGTGGGGATAAAGACCGACGATGATGATAATGAGCTTACGGTGGTTTTGTCGAAGCCTTTGGATTCGAATGCACTGGATAACGTCTCGAAGATGACGGGGATGCCGGTCAAACCAGCGATATCCACGCGGACGGCTATTACCGCCGTAATAGATGTTGCCTATGAGCAGCGGACGACGGTTATCGAGGAGGTGGCGGAGGAGCTTGATTCTCAAAATCTCGACCAGCTTGTTGACGAAGTGGCGACGTCGGATGATTTGCTTGATGTTGTGAATCGTCCGCCGGTTATCAGACTGGTCAATGATATACTTTTCCGTGCGTTGCAGTTAAGGGCCAGCGATATTCACGTTCATCCTTACGAGGCAAAGATTCAGATTCGGTACCGTATTGACGGTATTTTGTATGATGTTCTAAGTTTGAACAGAAATGTTCTGCCTTTGATTATTTCCCGTATCAAGGTTATGGCGGGGATGGACATTGCGGAGCGTCGGCTGCCGCAGGACGGCAGATGCAGCGTTCGACTCGGCCATCGGGAGGTCGATTTGCGAATCAGCACCGTTCCGACCAGCTACGGCGAGCGGAGTGTGCTGCGAATTCTGGACAAGAGCACGGGTCTGTTTGCGTTGGATGAGCTGGGCCTGTGGGAGGAGGACTTGAAGAAGTTTGATACTTTGCTGAACCGCTCACATGGGGTGATTTTCGTAACGGGTCCGACGGGCAGCGGTAAAAGTACGACACTTTACGCGTGTCTTAACAGAATTAACTCGGCCGAGAAGAATGTTATAACGATAGAGGACCCAATCGAGTATCAGCTTGAAGGCATCAGTCAGATTCAGGTCGCGAGCAAGAAGGGGATGACTTTCGCGACGTCGCTTCGTCACGTGCTGCGTCAGGACCCGGATGTTATAATGGTTGGTGAAGTTCGAGATATTGAAACCGCGCGGATGGCGATACAATCTTCACTGACGGGGCATTTGGTTTTCAGCACTCTTCATACGAATGACTCTGCAGGTGCGGTGACGCGGCTTTTGGACCTTGGCGTCGAGCCGTACCTGGTAAGTTCGTCGTTGATTGCTATAATGGCTCAAAGACTGGTGCGAAAGGTGTGCCCGGATTGCAGGCAGGTATACGAACCAACGGATCGTGAATTGAGGGAACTTGGTCTTGCGAGTGCAGATGCCGGACTGAGCGGGCCGGGTGAAGGAGGCAGGAGATTTTTTGTTGGCGCGGGCTGTGAGAAGTGTTTTCAGACGGGCTATAGGGGCCGAACAGGTGTCTATGAACTTATGCTTATTGATGAAGAAATCCAGGACCTGATATACAGAAGGGAAAGTGCAGGAGTTGTAAAGAAGTCCGCCCTTACGGAGGGTCTTCAGACGCTTCGAATGGACGGTGCGCGGAAGGTGCTTGCGGGTATAACCACTATCGCGGAAGTATTGAGGGTTACGCAGGCGGATGTGATGTAAGGTCGCGAGCTTATGCCGAGATTTAATTATACAGCGATAGCAGCGGACGGCAAGAGAGTAAGGGGCGCGATAAGCGCTGAAAGCCCCTATGCTGCGCGAAAGCAGTTGAGGGGCCGTAGTATTCATCCTACCGCGATTTCGGAGGTGGGCGCCGGTGCAGAAGACAGGGCGGCGCTACTTTCGATTTTTGCAAGAAGCAGCAAGACGCAAATAATAGATTTTACCAAACAGATGGCCACGCTGCTTAACTCAGGGATTAAGCTTACTGAGGCATTATCTGTGCTTACTTTGCAGGTGCCGGATGCCAGATTCAAGGGTGCTCTTACCGATATTCGCGACCGGGTCGTAACGGGTGAGTCTTTTACGGATGCTTTGAGCGACCACAGCGATTATTTTGATGTTATATATGTGAGTATGGTGCGTGTGGGTGAGGTTACGGGCTCTTTAGGCGGGAGCTTTTCGACAATTGCGGGTTTTATGGAGAAACGTCAGCGTGTTGAGTCGAAGATTATAACGGCGATGATATACCCCTGTGTTCTGATTTTGGCTTGTACCGGGGCGACTTTGTTCTTGACGACCGTTGTGATACCGAAGATAGCGGTTCAGATTGAGCGTACGGGTCAGGAACTGCCGTGGATTACCCAGCAGTTGATGAATATCAGCTACGTGCTGACCAGCTGGTGGCTGCTGGCGGTGATAGTGTTGGTGTTTGGCGCTGTCTTTGGCATTAGGCGTTTTCTCAAGACCCAGCGGGGTGCGTATTTGCGAGACAAGTTCATATTGTCTCTTCCGTTATTTGGTCCTCTTATAAGACAGCGGGTTGTTTCACGTTTTGCCTCTACGCTTTCGACGCTTCTTGGTTCGGGTCTTTCGATGTCAGAATCCCTTCGTGTTGTTTCCGAGGTCACGGGCAACAGTCTCATGAAGAGAGCAATTGACCAGGCGCGTGAAAGGATTCTTGCAGGTGCTGATATCGCGACGCCGCTGCGGGACAGCGGAGTTATTGACCCTGCCATTGCTCACATGGTAGCTGTTGGCGAAAAGAGCGGCGAGCTGGAGAAGATGCTCAAAAATATCAGCGAAAGCCTTGAAGCGTCGACTGATGTAGTGATTGAGCGGTTAGGTGCGGCGGTGGAGCCACTTATTATAATAATTATGGCGGTAGTAATCGGCGTAATTGCCTTGGCGACGATACTGCCGATTTTGGAAATTTCAGCGGGTAACTTTTAGGCCATTATTTTTGCGAGGTGAAAGGCAGATGCAAAAGGGAAAAAGGAGAAGAGTCAGAAGCGGTTTTACAATGGTGGAGCTTATGGCGATGCTGATTATCATCGGTTTGCTTGCAACGCTTGTGGTTACGAAGGTGGCATCGCAGATAGACAAGGCCCGTGTTACGACCACAAAGGCGAATCTGAAGATGCTACACGCGCAGGTGACGCAGTTTAAGCTGGACACGGGGCGGTTCCCAACGGAAGAGGAAGGCCTTATGGCACTTATTGAGCAACCGAGTGATGTTATAAATTATGAGCCGGGCGGTTATCTGGAGACTACGGAGGTACCTAAAGACGGCTGGGGCAATGATTTTGTCTATGAGGTATTTCCGGAGAGCGGCAAGCCATTTGTGGTCAAGAGTTACGGCGCCGACGGCGAAGAGGGCGGTGAGGACTATGATGCCGACCTGTACAGCACCGATGCCTATTGATGGGTATATTGGCAGATGCGCGGCCGTAAGGACGGGCAGGTATTCTGATGCGTTGAGTCATTCACCGACTTGCTCGTCCGGTGAGTCCGGCATCCGAGGTTTTACTCTGACCGAGCTGATAGTTGTGGTCTTGCTGGTTTCGCTTTTTGTGCTTTTGGCGATGGCGAATTTTTCGGGCCTGCTGGCGAGGAGCACGTTCAGGGCACAGGCGCAGGAGCTTGTCTCGACGATGCAGTCCGCTGTCAGTGCTGCTGCCGAGAGCGGCAGGAGATACGGCGTTATTATCAATATTGCAGAGCAGAGCTATACGCTTCGTGAGATTACTTCGGCGGAGTTGTATGGGGTTCCGGAGGAAGAGGAGATTATCATTACGAATCAGCTAGGTGGGGAGTGCAGGATTTCGTACATCCAGTTTGACGACTGGACCGGAACCGATGAGGACATATTCAGGGTGCATTTTATAGCGGGGCCTTCGGGCTGGCAATACGGCGGGAAAATCGTCCTGCTTGACAGAGGCGAAGAGCCATATTCGGTGGTGGTTAATCGGATAAACAGGGTTGTTACATTAGAAGAGGGTGATGTTGAACTTCTGGAGCCGAAGACAAGGAATGAAGTTCTTTTCTGACAAAATCTCATGCTGTGCTTTGTCGCGCTGCAAGGCTTTTAGCTTGGTAGAAGCTGTAACTGCTTTGATTATACTCGGGCTTGTCTGTTCGAGCGTGTTGGTGGTTATAAATCGCTGTCTGGCCGGGGCGGCGGATTCGGAGCTGCGTATGCGGGCTTTTGAGGCTGCGCGTGAGAATATGGAAGAGCTTCTGGCCTCGGAGTCGGTGGCGGAAGCATCTGATTACGGTGAGAGTGAAAAATATCCCGAGATTCAATGGTACACGACGGTTGAGACGTTTTATGAGCCTTTAACCTCGCGAGTATGGATTCAGGCGATATGCTCGGCACAGTATACCGACACGGCAGGTGACGAGCAGACGATTGAGCTGACGCACTGGTTAACAGAGGTGTCGAAGGCTCAGTTAATTCAAATGATAAAGGAGGGACAGGAAGGCCTGTCAGAGCCGAACGCACCGTCGGAGCCGAATGGCCCACCTACGCCGGAGTCGGAGGTGGATTGTTATGATTTAGCTTTCTGTGAGAGCGTGCTGTGCCATATTGAGGCTGGCACACCAGACAGGCCAACCTTGGACGAGTCGATTAGGTATTTAAATGAATGCGTGGAATGACAGGTATTTTTTGATAGACATGAAGCGTGTCTTGAGCAAATCGTGCAACGACCATAGGGGTTTTTCGCTGGCAGAGGTGCTTGCTGCTCTGACCATAGGTGCGATGATTCTGGTTGCGGTACTGGGCATCTACAGCCGGGTCGAGAGTACGGCTGGTGCAATCACGCGCAAGCTTGATAGTTCGAGGCTGCCTTCTGAGGTTCTGCAGCGAATTGCCGAAGACCTGGACAGGATAATTGCGCCGGTTTCTGATGTGAAGGCCGCCGATACAAAAATTACTATTGAGAATAAACTAATTAATCTTTATCCGTCGGCGCGGCTGACAATTCTAAGAACCATTTACGGCAGCAAGGACAAGAAGCAGACATTTGAAGAAATCGTTTGGCAGGCCAATTATGATTTTGAAACTGACAGCCTGATTTTGTACCGCAGTCAGAGCGGGATGGGGCTGGAAGATAAGCTGCTGGATGCAGAGAGGGCGGGCTGGGAAAAAGATTATTCATTTGTACCAATTTGCAGCGGCGTTACTTTTTTTAAGGTGCAGGTTCCCAAGGGCGAGGACTTTGCAGATAGATGGACGGACGATTCACTGCCACCTGGAATTGTTGTGACAATTTCTTTTGACGAGCCTTTTAAGACGGTAACAGGTCCTTTGGATGTGGCGGAGGAGGCGAAAATCGCGCGAACGATAGCTATTGACAGGACCAGGAAAATCAATTTCACATTTGCGAAGAAAGAAGTGCCCAAAGAAGGCAAGGACGAGCAGGAGGATGAGAAGGGTGAGCAAGAGGAAACAGGTGGTTTAGAGGACAGCAATGAGTAACGAAGTCACCAAGAGATGTAGAGTCAGGAGTCGGCGAGGTATTGTATTGCTGATAACATTGGCACTGTTAGTTGTGCTGTCGATAGTGGGTTATACATTGACCAGCCGTGTTGCGGCACAGCGTCACCGTGACCATTATATTATAGATTATCAGGCTGCCCGCTACGGTTGTGACTCGGCGATAAAATACGCGCTTGCGGTGTTAGAGGATATGAACAACCCACAGTTGATTTCCCGGCCAAACGAGCCGGATTTCTCGGATTTATTTTGGAAGAGCGAGGAGGAATACAGGGAGTATTTGGCTGAGTGGGCCGCTAAGATGCGGCTGGAAGAAGGCGAGATGGACAAGAGTCTTAGTGACATCAATGATGTTAACGATGTTAACGATGTTAGAAATCTTTTCGAGGGCAACGATGTTAATGACGTATGCAGTGTTAATGAGATATACGGTGCTAACGACATTAATAACATCAACGATTTTAATGAAATCGGTGGCGTCACCGACCTTAATGACGTTAATCTTGTGACGGTACGAGGTCCCTACGGTCCGCCCTGGCCATTTGTCACCGAGCCGGTTGAGTTTCAGATTGGTTCTACTACGGTTCGGATAGAAATTGAGGACGAAAATGCGAAATATCCTATCGGCTGGGCGATGCTCGCCGATGTGGAGGCGGAGAGGGAGGCCGAGGCGGGGCTGGAGACTTTCTGTGAGTGGATGAGTATCGAGAGGGAGCAGATTGACTCTTTAAAAGAACAGTTGGGGGAAATAAGTGAGATAAAGCCGTTCAAACTCGAGTTTAAACCGATAAAGATAGTTGAAAGAAGGGCAGCGTCAGCAAGGTCGAAGAGAAGAACGCGGCGCGGAAGGCGGAGAGTTGCCCAAAGCCGGACGGTGAGAAAGACCATACCTGCGTCGGTACATGTCACGGATTTTGCAAAACTTTTTCACAGCGGGCTGATTGATACCGAATCGCTTGCCAGACCGACGATAGAGAGCGAAAGCAGAGAGGAGTCGGCACTGAAATATATGGGGATGTGGGCTTCGAGGAAGGTAAATATAAATACCGCTCCACGGCACGTATTAGAAGCGGCTTTTACATTCGGCGGGGACGCAGATAAAATTGCCGAGGAAATCATACAGCGAAGACGGATAAAGCCTTTTAGCGATGTAGAAGAGTTGAGGAAGTCGCTGCTTAGGTATTCTGATTCGGCTGAAAAGTGTGAAAAATATATCACGACGGCCAGTGATTTTTTCACGATTAGGGTGACGGCCGTAAGCGGTGTCGCAAAAGCATCTGCTGTTATAGCGATAAGTAAAGAAGGCAAAAAGATGGAAAAAGTTGCCGTGCTCAGCGGTTGAGAACAGGGCTGTTTAGGAGTTTGCCTGAAGTGAAAGGTCGTAACTACATAGGGATTTATCTAAGCAAAGACAGTGCGACTGTTGTTTGCCTGGGTTCGGAGGGCGGGAGCAAAAGAGTTCTTGGCTGCTTTACCGTTACTGTTGAAGAGCAGGAGGAACAGAAACAGCAGGCGCTGGCGCGTCTTATTAGTGAAGGCTGTGCCGAGCGACTGGCGATTCACGGGGATTGTGAGTTTGCGGTGGCATTGGATTGTTCGATATTCATGCAGCATAATGTGCACAGTGAATTTACCGACCTTAAGAGGATTGCTGCGACCGTCAGGTATGACGCCGAAGAGGCTCTTGCGATGGACATAAGCGACCTGGCGATGGCTTTCAAGGTGACTTCAGGCGACGAGAGCGGTTCGTCGCTGACCGTGTTTACTGCGCGGCGGAAGATGCTGTCGGATGTTCTTGTAGCTTTGCAAAGTAACGATATCGACCCGGTGGCGATAGAGCCGGACATTAACTGCCTTTCGAGATTTATTTTGCAGAATGTGTCTTTGCCGGAGGAGTCGCACGCTCTGTTCTGTTTACTTTCGGACACGAGCGGTTATTTTATTGGCTTTGCGAAGTCTCATGAGACGCCAGCTGCGCGTACATTTCTTCTTAGGCCGGCCCAGGGCAGAGACGAATTGCTCGTAAGAGAAGTGCCTGTGACCGCAGCTTTAGGCGGGGCTGGTGAGCCGATAGACTGTATCAGGGTTTTTGATGCCACCGGTTCTGTAAACGACCAGCGACTGAGCGAAAGACTCGGCATGGAGGTAGGTTCTGCGGATTTGGTGGCTTCTGCCGATGCTGACGCGGAAGCATTGTCTGATTGTGCCGGGCCGGTGGATTTCGCGATTGCATATGGGGCTGCATTGTCGGGGCTGGACAAGGCCCACAGCGTAAATTTCCGAAATGACTTTATGCCATATCAGGGCGGCAAGGTCCGGCTGCAAAAGGCGATTAAATTTCTGGGCGTAGCGGCGGCTGTATTTATGCTTGCCGTAGGTTTGTATTTTCAATTGCAGTTGTGGCAGAGGAACAAATACCGCGGTCGATTGCAGAAGAAATTCGAAAAAGAGTATGCTGCAGTCATGTTCGGCAAGAAACCTCCATTGAAGTCCAATCCGGTCGCCAAGCTTTCGAGTGAATACAGGCGTATCCAGGATGTCAAGAGCGGACAGTTAAGCGTTACCGGTGAGGAGTCGATATCGGCCAAGCTGACTCTGGTATTGGGGGCGTTTAACAAGTGCGCAGCGAGAACGAATTTAAATGTGGAATCTATTAATATTACGGCAAAGACCATTAGTATTACGGGCGACACATCCAACAAGAAAGATACGCTGAAGTTGTTCGAGACGATGGAGCAGAACGGGCTCGATGTGCTGACACAGCGGCTCGATGCGAAGGGCGGTAGAGACAATTTCCGTATAACGGTGGCGCCGAAGAAATAGAACAGGACAAGTTGAATGAAGGATTTATATAGAAATCCCACTTTGTATTATGCAGGCATTCCGCTCATAGTCTCTCTATGGTCGTTATTGGTTTGGGGTGTGTATTTGCCAGATGCAGAAGACAAGTGGCAGGCCGAGAAGGTGCAGTACGGTAAGACGCAGAAGATAATAGCAGAGATTCTGGCCCTTGACCCGGAACGACTGGAGTTTGCCAGCGCTGAGACAGCGACGGCCGAATTTGATTATGCAATCGCCGTTGAAAAAACAGCCAGTCAGTGCAGGATACCCTCAGCCAATTACAGGCTAAGTTCAGGAGTGATTATGACATCAGGCGGACAGAGAAGCCAAAATGCCAAGGTGGTTCTGAAGGAGGTTGACATAACAAAATTTGCGAAGTTCCTCTCGACGATTCAGCTTCGCTGGGCGAGTCTGCAGTGTATGAAGGTCAAACTCACCAAGAAGAAGGGCCTGCGTGATGCCTGGGATGTGGATTTGGATTTCAAATATTATTATTGAACCGATGTGGGTATTTGGCTGCCGGTAGAGTTATATCGGTTAGCATTTCACCTGTTCAACAAATTTTTTTGGCAATCACTATATATTGTGTATTGCCTATCTTTCCCAGATAGACTTTTGTGGCCGGTATTGGTGTGAAAATAGGCTTTTTCGGAAGCTGATTTTTAGCGTTGGTACGGGGTTTTTTGACACTAAATTGATGTAAAGTTTTGCTTTTGCGGCGGTTAGACCAAAGGCAAACTTTTCTAAAGTTTTTGCTGTGCTTGTGTCGATAGCAATACTGTAAAGGCTGTGTAGTGCCTCGAAAGGATTTAGGGGGCATACAAGATATAGTGTTATGGCCTTCCGGGCGGAGAAACGGATGTTTTCGCTTGCGGCTTATCAAACAAGGTAGTTTAAATGCCAAAATCCGATTTTGAGGGGCGTGTCGGAGACGAAGATCGACAATCGGATTTTGTCGGTGAGGCGCCGGTTGGAGAGGATGATTT
>CP070715.1:1396593-1412305 GCA_020350405.1 Planctomycetota bacterium | reverse complement strand
GTTATGGCGGAGATTTTGGCGTTCTGGTCTTTGTACTGCTCGGTAATGGTTCTGCTTAATGACTTTCGAACCAATTCTGTGAGGACAGCGGGGTTTTTGGTCTTAGAGGCGTGCTCTCCGAGCGCCTCAAGTATTGTGGTTAATCCGCGGACGGGTATTTTGTCTCTGAGGAGGTTCTTGAGAACGCGTTGAAGCAGTCCAACAGGAACAAGTTCGCCAACAACTTCTCCAACCAAAGAGGGCTGGGCTTTGCGAAGCCGGTCAACGAGAAGCTGAACGTCCTCGCGTGTGAGCAACTCGTCGGCGTGGTTTTTAAGTGTTTCAGACAGATGGGTGATAAAGACAGATTCCGGGTCGATGACGGTATATCCGTTTAACTCGGCCTTTTCCTTGTTGGCCGGCATAATCCACAAGGCGGGCAGTCCATAGACGGGTTCGTTAGTTTTTTTACCTTCGATTTTGCTCTGTACGTTTCCAGAATCCATAGCGAGCAGCATCTCGGGTTCGAGTCGGCCTGTTGCCACTATATGGTCAAAGAGTTTGATTTCGTAGGCGGTTGGCTCGATACTGATATTGTCGCGGAGACGAACAAGAGGGATAATTATACCGAGCTGCTGGGCGAACCTTCTGCGCAGGGCACCGATGCGCTCGAAGATAGCGCTGGATTTGCGGGGGTCCACCATGCTAATCAATCGCACACCAACATTTACAGACACTCTGTCAGTATCGAGGAGTTCTTCGACGGGCTGTTTGTCGGGCTTTTCGTGGGGGGGTGCGGCTTCGGTCTTTTTCTTATGGAGCTGCTCAGGCTTGGCTACGGCTCGTGCGGCGAGCGCAGCGCCAGCAGCCAACAACAAGAAGGGTATCTTAGGCAAGCCCGGCACGAGAGCCAAGCCGGCGATGATAAATGATGCGGTTACAAGCGGCTGACTGGTCCTAAGGAACTGCTTAGAGAGGTCCTGGCCGACGCTGTGTCGTGATGAGATTTTTGTTACAAGGAAGCCAGAGCTTATCGAGATTATTATTGAAGGTATCTGGCTGACGAGTCCGTCACCGATTGAAAGGATGGAATAAGTTTTTACGGCGCCTGCAATTGTCATGCCGCGTGAGTAGCCCATAGCTATACCGCCAATGATGTTGACAGCGGTTATAATCAGACCCGCCTTGGCGTCTCCCCGTATGAATTTGCTGGCGCCGTCCATTGCGCCGTAGAACTCGCTTTCCTTGACGATTTTGCCTCTTCGTTCGTTCGCCTGTGTCTCGGTGATAAGCCCTGCGTTGAGGTCGGCATCTATTGCCATCTGCTTTCCGGGCATAGCATCGAGCGTGAAACGCGCGGAGACTTCACTTATGCGCTCGGCACCTTTTGTGATGACAACAAACTGGACGACAACAAGTATCAGAAAGATAACAAGCCCGACTACGAAGCTGCCCCCGGCGACGAACGCGCCGAAGGTCTGGATAATTTTTCCGGCGTACCCGTCGAGCAGAATCAATCTTGTTGAGGCGACGTTAAGCGATAGTCGAAACAACGTTACAAAGAGCAGCAGGGAAGGGAAGGCGGATAACTCAAGCGCTTCTTTCGACGACAATGTGATTATCAAGACGGCCACTGCCAACGATATACTGCAAGCCAGAAGCATATCCAACAGCGGCGTAGGCAGAGGGATTATAAGAGTAGCGAGGACGGCAACCAGGCCCCCAGCCAACACAATGTTGCTATGAGAGAGAAAAGGTGTGTCGACGGTGTCCTGGTTTGCTGTTGCCGACAAATGAACTCCCAGCAATCCTGGTGAACCTGATGTGTTAGCGCGGGCCATTTTTATCGGTTCTCCGAAGCGTCATTTGCAATTACTGTTGATTTACGACTCGGGCTGCTTGGCAGCAGGATCGCCAAGTCCAAGAATCTGATTTATTCTGACGGCGAATTGGTCGTCGACGACCACGACATTTCCGGTAGCGAACCTAGTATCCCTGAGGTACAAATCCACGGGTTCGTCAATAGGTTTATCAAGCTTCAGTACAGAGCCAGGTCCGAGTTGTAAGAGTTTTCGGACGGGTATCTCAGTCTGGCCGATAGCGACCATGACGGATATATTGATATCGAGCAGGATGTCAATACTTCCGCCGGGGCCCTCGGCCTCGGCTGCTCCGGCCTCGGGAAAGTCAACAGATTGGGCCTGTTTTTTTGAGTCGTCTTGTTCTGCGGCGTTTTGCTGGTCCTGTTTTTCTTCTACGGCTTGCTCAGTTTCTGCCATATTTTTGATTCCTCATTAATGATTGAGTGTCTGTAAAAAGATTTATGTTTAATATTTATTGTGAGACGGTTTCTGTAACTACGACGGTATAGTTTCCGGCTGATTTCGCGGGCCGCCCGAGGAAAAACGTCTTGTCATTTACCATCAGCTCGACCGGCTCGTCGACTCTTTTATTAAGCAGCAATATGTCACCAGTCTGCAGACTCATCAATTCTTCGAAATTAAGCACGGTAGAGCTCAGCCGGGCGGTAACACAGACAGCCATTTTCTGCAGGTGACCGAGGATTGCTTTTGAAATTTTCTCGGCGGCGAATTGACCTGCCTGCTGTCCAGCTTTTCCCACGATGCGTTCAAGGCTGTTGGACAGTATCAAGATATAAGCTTCAGCGCCATCTGAGTCGGTTTTCAGGATGTTTAAAGCAATCCTGCAGAATTCTTCTGTTCCCTGCAGGTCAAGCGACAGCAGTCCGCGGACGATATTTTTAGCCGGCTGGAAGGTCCAGCCTGTGTGAGCGTCGGAGAGCGCCTCAACAATGACGCAGGCGATGTCAAACAGAAGTGATTCTTCCAGCTGGGATAAGTCTGTTTTCGAATCTTTTTCGGAGTCGGTGTCTCCGAGCAACTGTGTTACCAAGACAAAGGCGGCCTGGGGGGGTATTCCAATGACTCCACAGGGCTGGTCCGGCGTGGTTCCGAAAGCGAGGTAGTAATCATTCTGTTCACTGTTCAAGGCCTGGTCAAGGAGTTTATCAGCAAAGTGCTGTGTGACTGAATCAACTTTGACATTGAAATCTCCGCGGCACAGTGTGCTAAACTTTTGAACAACCATTTTGGATACCTTTTTTGCGAAGTCGTCAAGCCTTGTGAGCTGCTCGCGGTTGAAACGGCGAGGCTGGTGCCAATCGTAATCAGCGGCCTCTATTTTAGTGGTGTCCTCTGCGGGTCTGGAACCGATGGCGGCAAGCAGTCGTTGTATTTTTTCTTTGCTCAAGCTGTTATCAGGCGTATTGCTCATTGTATAGCAAATTCCTTAAAAAGAACTTTCTTGATTTGCGGTTTTGCATCGGGAAAGAGTTTTTCGTTGAAGGAATCGAGTATCTGTGATTGAATTCGTTTGAGGTTTCGGTCGCCCCTAATGTCTTCGAGGCTGAGACTTGCAAGGTAGATGGTGAGCCAGTTTTTGAGGAGGGGGGTTTTCTGCTCAAGATAAACGGTGCCTTTTTTTGGGTCTACTTCGGGGCTTATTTCAAGGGTCAAGGCTGCGCGTACGTATCGTGTTACGCCGGGCACGTCAAGATTTGCGACAGCAGGCTCCAAATCATAGTACCAGTTCTTTTCAGAATCGGCGGACGAGTCCTCCGCCAAGAGGCCCTGTATCTGGTCCGGTTCGATTAGCTGAGAAGATTCGTCCTGGTCGGCGGTCTCGGGTGGTGGTGAACCTTTGAGTAATCGACCGAGTCCGAAGCCGGCACCTGCGAAAAGCACTATGGCGGCGGCAGTTATTATCCACTGCAGGATGCCGCCAGTTGAAGCTTTCCGGCCAGTTTTTTCCGCTCGTTCGCCGGGTTTTGTCGGCTCTTCGCCGGTCTCCTCAGGCTCTATGTTCTTATTTTGCGGCTCGTCGCCGGGGTTTTGTGCATTCGAATCCTGTCGGTCTTCTTTTTTCTCTATATCATCTGCGTCCGCCATTTTTTTCTGCCTTAACTACCTTTTATGAAACTGACTGCAGGCATCCCTGCTGTCGATAACGGCGTATTTTATCCCGCAAGGTTCTGTCGCTGATGCCTAATACCTTTGCGGCTTTTGTCTGATTTCCTGCTGTTTGGTTCAGTGTATCCAAAATCGCCTGTCGCTCTATCTGCTCCAGCGGCACTCCCCCCAGTCCTGATGCTGTGACTCTGGTGTGGTCAGCACTTTTCGATTGTTTTACAAAATCGGATGGTTTTTCCTGAGGCAGGGGCTGCAATTCATCAAAGAGCCAAGAGACATCAGCGAGCGACAGCGTTTGGCCAAGACCCAGAACCAGTGAAGTCAGCACGACATTTCGCAACTGCCGGACATTTCCGGGCCAATGATATTTTTCAAAGAGGTCCATCATTGTCGGGTCAAGTTCGGTTATCGTGCGCTGCGTTTCGCGTGCGTGGAGGTTTACGAAATGCCACACGAGGTCCGGCAAATCCTCAGCTCGCTGCCTAAGAGGGGGTATAACAAGTCGGACCGCGCTTATGCGATAGTAGAGGTCACGACGGAAGCGGCCGTGTGAAACCTCCTCCAGGAGGTCCCTATTTGTAGTACTTATTACTCGGATATTGACTCTGACATTTTCGTTTCCGCCGACACGTTCGAAATCCTGCTGCTCGAGTGTTCGCAACAGCTTGGCCTGAAACCTGGGCGGTGTTTCGGTTATTTCGTCCAGAAGCAGCGTCCCGCCGTGGGCCATTTCGAACCTGCCCTTGCGTTGCGTGTAGGCACCGGTGAAAGCACCTTTTTCGTGACCGAACAGCTCACTCTCAAGAAGGGAGTCACTTAGGGCCGCGCAGTTGACCTTTACGTAGGGGCCCTGTGCCCTTTTGCTATTATGGTGGATAAGAAAAGAGACCAGCTCCTTGCCCGTCCCGCTTTCGCCGCTTATAAGGACAGGCGCCGAGGTGGGAGCGATTCTTTTGGCTAATTCGACGGTCTGTGACAACTTGGCACTTTTGCCGACGATTCTGTAAAGGGTCCGCGTGTCCTGTTCGGCCGAATCCAAGGTCGAGACGCTATGGGTGGGCAGAAACTCATCGAAGAGAGCTTCTATCTTGCGGGCCTCGGAAGGCTTTATTAGAAAATCACAACATCCCGCCCGGACGGCGCTGACGGCAGCGTCGATGGTCGGCTGATGGTTCTGTACATCCGGGCTTTCAGCATTTGCCGTCATAACGATGGGCAACTCGGGCGAATCGGCTTTTATTTTACGAATCAACTCCAAGCTGACCTGTGAATTTGGGGACAGGCCGGGCCGGGGGATTATCGGATTACTGGTGAACACGAGGTCGTAACTATCCTTGTCGAGCAAGTCGACGGCGGTTTTTTTGTCTTTTGCAACAATTCCACGAATTCCCTTACGTGCCAGAATCTCGAGTATCACCCGAGCAAACTGTGGGTCACTGTCGGCTATCAATACGTTCGCGGTTTGTCGACTTAGAGTGACTTGCTTTGTATTGTCTACGTCGGTTTTACTCACCTGCTGCATACTCCATATTTGACTTAACTTGACCGGGTCCATAGCCAGTCTGTGTGATTAAGCTCAAAGGTTTATCCTTGTTGAACCAATCGACTAACTTATCCTGAGCTTTGGCCAACTCCGTCCACGGTGAATCAGGATATTCGGCGATTAACTGCCTGTAGGTTTTCATTGCCAATGGCCGGTCTATACCTCGCAGGCAGTTAGCTATTTGAAATAAAATCCAGGCGCTGTCATTGACCGAGCGGGCGTCCTGTGGTTGTCTGCGCCTTAGCGCTTCCTGGTAACAGGCGAGGGCCTGCTTTAGATGCCCACTGAGAAACAAAACCTCAGCCAACTCGAACGGATTGGTTAACTGTTCAGGGTGTTGGGTTACATCCTCGAGCAGTTGCAGCGTATGGTCCGTTATTGTCCGGTGCGGTAGCGGTCCGGCGGTTTGCATATCCTTTTCGGCATCTGAGAATCCGCCGGAGGTGGTCTGAGTATCAGATTTGCTCTTATCATCCGGTGCCTTGTCGTCGGGCTCAGCCGCAGATATCAGTTCATTAAGAAGTGCAGATTCGAGGGTCTCTTTGGGCGGGTCGAATTCGACAGAGCGAATCTGCTCGATTATTCGTCTGAGCTCATTTTTGCTTCGCTGGTCATTTTCGTCCTCGGCAAAAGTAATTCTTTGCTTCCATAATTGCCGCGTGAGCAAAGTCTTGGGGTCAGGTGCAATAATAAAGTCATCCTGCGGTGATTCCTCCTCAACATTAAGTGCGAAATTTACGGGGGCAATTTTAAGGAAGGGCGGATTTGTTGGGGGGTGCTCTTTCCGGTCTGAGGGAAGCTCAACGACATTCATTGCGGGCTGTACAAACGGCTTTGTCGCAGGTGGGTCGTTTTCAACATGCGTTGTATTGGAGTCGTTTGAAGTTTTTGACGAATGCGACATAAGTAAATCAGTGGGGTCGAGCTGTTCCGTTGCGATTTCCCCACTGGAGACAGAGACTAAAAGGCAAAAAGCCAAACACACAGTCGGAAGAGATTGGAGGCAGAAACTAAAACTCAAATTCAAAAGAGTTTTGCGCTTTGTGTTGCAATGCTGCTCTAAGTTTCTGCTTGTCGGCTTCATTAAACTGTCCTGTACTTATGGAGTTTTTGATTGGTGTATGAGAGCTGATGTTTCATTTGTTGCTTGGGCGGCACTCGGCCGGCCGAGAAGTGCCAATGCTGCGCCATCATAGTTTTTCTGGTGGTTATAAGCGTTGGCCAGCAGAGCCAAGGCATCCTGCTTTATCTGTGCTGACGGTTGTGATTCCAACAGCTGTGAACAGACAGATATAGCCTGAGAATATTGGCCGAGCTTAAAAGAGACATCGGCCAATTCCCGCTGGACCTCGTGCGCCAGGGGTCCGGGTTCGACAACAATGAGAATTTCGGCCAGTGTTTTGCGGGCAAGTTCCAGACTTCCTTTGGCGATATAGCATTTAGCCAATTCAAAAGATACGGCGGCTTTTAACTGGGTGTCGGGCAGGTATTGTTCTCTGTCACGAACAACAGCAAGAGCTTTATCAAGCAGGCCAATTGCCCGAAAGATTCGGCTCTTGAGGAGTAAGAGTTCGACGCTCTCACTTTGTGAAAGTCGCCAAGGGTGGGTGCTGTCCAACGCATCGAGCGCTTCAATGAATCGCTGCTGTTCGATGTAGCCTTCAACCAAGGCCGAGAGCACCAAGAAATACTGCTCTTTGGGGAGCGGGCCATTGAAAGCATATTTAAAGGCGTCACAAGCCTGGTGTGGTTTTTTCAAGGCCAAGTATGTTTTACCCAAAAGAAAATATGCAGAATAGAGGTCGGGGCTGGTGCGGTCCTTGACAAGGCTAATATATCGAATGAACCATTTTGCGGCAGATTGATGGTCCTGTATTTGATATGAGCACCTGGCAGCACCTGAAGCAGCAGCAGTCTGCGA
The DNA here is from genome assembly GCA_020350405.1 of Planctomycetota bacterium. Classification (GTDB taxonomy): domain Bacteria; phylum Planctomycetota; class Phycisphaerae; order Sedimentisphaerales; family Anaerobacaceae. The sequence goes on along the minus strand of CP070715.1, from coordinate 1,404,873 downwards.
TTCGTAAGATACACCAAGATGGTAAACTTTTCGATAGAGTCGCTCGGCTTCTTCTGAAAGCCCGGCTTTTTCTGTAGCATCAGCAAGGTACAAACAGGCCCGGCCGGCTATTTCAGTATCAGGATACTGCTCAACAAGCTGACGCAAATCCTCGCGGGCGCCGAGATAATCGCCGATACCAGCTTTCAGCGTGCTTGAGTTAAACAGGGCAAACGGTGCGCAAGGCGCTTGCGGGAAACGATTAGCTACCAATTTGTATTGTGCAACAGCGTCCGTCAGCTGGCGAATCTGTGCCTGAAGAAGCCCCAATGCAAAATGGGCATGAGGTAATTGCTGGTCGTCGTGAAAGGTGAGCAGAAATCTCTGCCAAAGAGAAATAGCCTGGCGGCTGAGCAGGGCTATGTATTCTGACAAAGAGGAATAATCGGCCGGATTGAAGATGCTTACGTTTTTTTTCTGGTCGAGGCGTGCGAACAGGCCAGCGCAGCCAGCTGCGACCGTTACAATCTGCTGTGCTGTTGCGCCGCGGAGGCGTAAACTCACCGGCCTCTTGCGGGCAGCGTCCATCGCCGGTTCCAAATCCAGTGCCCTGTCGCAGGCCCAAGAGAGGTCAAGGTCGGCGTTTGCGGCAAATCTCGCCAGCAGTTCTTCAATCGGTGCACGGTGGCAGGTGACCGTATAACGTGATAAGGCGCCCTGGTTTTTGAGCTTTTGAATCTGGGGGCCGAGCAGTGCCTTGCTTAACTGTTCCGAGCCTGACTTGAGAAGTTTGCGCATCTGCGTTTCGGTTAAGTCAGCAAAGGGGTCCGGCGGAGTGCTGAGATTGCTCCAGAACTCTTCGGGAAGGTCTTTATCAGCGTCACAAAGCGAAAGAACATTTCTGGTTATCGATTCAGCAGCCAGGAAGTGACAATCTCGCTGCAGCGACAGTGCCCAATCTCTGTCGAAATCGGCGGCTTCGAGCAAAGCGATTGTCTGATAAGCAGTGGTCAGGGCTCTGATGTATTGTTTTCTTTGCATTTCGAGCAGGCTGCGGCGGTAATTAGCGACGACGCTTACAGCGGGGGAGCGGCTTTGGGAGGCAGCCCTGAATAAATGATTTGCCTTGTCGGCGGCGTCTTGCGTCTGGGGCAAGGCATGAGCCGCTCTGTCCATACACAAGGCCATTTTCAACTGGAGAAAGTCCCGCAACAACTGCTCTTGCGTCAGTGTCGAAGCAGGCGGGACCGGAATATTTTGATAAAGCTTTTCGTAGACTGCATATGCCCTGTCGTACTGTTCCCGGAGGAAGAGGTCCTGGGCGATATTCAAAGACAGAGGTTGCGTTTGTGGGAGCAGTGATTCTGGTTCCTGGATTTGGGCGGGTTTCGTATGTGCGAGATCCTGGGGGGGCAGTCCGCTATCAGGGGTTCGTCCGGCAGCAGGTGCAATCCGGCGGGCAGAAGTCGGCCGTAGCTGATAACTGCGACGGGCGGGACGCGGAGATTTAAGCAGTGTATAGAGCAGTGTTGCCGCGACCAGAATGATAGTCAGTGCAAGCGCTTTCTGAAGGCCTGAGAAGCGCTTTCGCCAAACAGGCGGGGCGGTGGGGCGTGGCGCGTCAGGTCGGGCGGGCCTGGGCGGAGTCGAAGTCGGCCGGGCGGACGCCGCCAAGGACTTGTAAAAATCCTCGTCTCCCGAAAAGACTTCGCGATCGGATAGTTCCTCGTGGATTTCGCCTGCAAATAATTCGCTGTCAGGAGGCAGCTCAGAAGTGCTGCTTTCGAAAGTAGTTTTTCTGTTTTCTGGCACCATATTCTTTGACTTCGCCCTGCCCGGTTTACCTGCCCGCCGATGCCGGTGAGCAAAGAGTACAGGCGCGTATTTCCCGGAGCCCAGTTTTGCAACAGCTAAGTCCCCGGGCGCGAAATAGCGCGTGTCGGGGCCGGGCTCTACACGGGAACCCGGAACCTTATTTAGGGTCAAGCAATAATTGTGCCAGAGTCGGCTAAAGGTTAAGAGCGGGCGTATCTAAAGCTCTTTTGGTCGAAAAACAGCTTTTTGGGCTCATATCTTGGGTTTTGGAGTAATGAACAAATGTCAGGATTCTATACGGGCCGACAGATTTTCTGACAGCGACGATGGGGAAATGCTGCAGCTACTGACAGCAGGATAGAATGCGGCGGCGCGGAGCGTTGCCAGGGAAATAATTGGGCAACAGCAGCTGAGATTCAACCGAGCTTGCGCTGTTACGGAACCGCTACCGGCTCGGGATGGTATGTGGTTGAGATTTCGCCCGGTGCTTGTTTTCCGCAGTACGCTGTTACAAGCGAATCCTTTCCGATATTGTACTGTTTGACCTTGGCGTACAATGTCGCCCTTGTTATGCCCAAGAGGGCCGCGGCACGAGTTTTCTGCCAGCCGGTCTCCCGGAGGGCCCGAGCGATGAGCTCGCGCTCGGCCTTTTCCAGTGAGAAATTCGTGACGTGATCGGCTGTTGGGCCGTCCGACGACTCGTCATATGGCAGCGGGTCAATCATAATGCTGCTGAGGCCAATTTTGTCTGTTGTCTCGAGCATTATCGCTCTTTCAATGACATTGGACAACTCGCGGACGTTTCCGGGCCAGTCGTGTTTTTGAAGAGCTTCAAGAGCCAATTTTGTCAGGGATGTTATCCTGCCAGCTTTCTCGGGGCAGATAGTTGATGTTTTCAGGAAATACTCAGCGAGGAGTTTGATATCTTCTCTTCGCTCCGGCGCCCTTAGAGGAGCGATGGTAATTGGGCAGATATTCAGGCGATAATACAGGTCTCGCCGGAAGCGCTTGGCTCGTATCTGATTTTGCAGATTGCGATTGCTGGAGGCTATTATCGTGGCGTTGCAAGGAATAGTATTTGTTCCGCCGACCTTTCGGAAGTTTTTTTCCTGAAGTACGCGGAGGAGCTTTGCCTGGAGGTCCATTGGCATTTCGCTTATCTCATCGAGCAAGATTGTGCCGAAGCCAGCCAATTCCAACAGACCTGTTTTTTCGCGGTCGGCTCCGGTGAAAGAGCCTTTGGCATGACCAAAGAGTTCACTTTCGAGTAAGTTTGCAGTCAGCGCGGCACAATTTACGGCAATGAACTGTTCGTTCGGATGTCTTAGCAGATGTATAGCCTTTGCCGCCAGTTCCTTTCCTGTGCCCGTCTCACCTACTATTAAGACCGGGTTACAGCAGCTGGCGGCAACAAGTTTTATCATTTTAAGCTTGTCTCGGATTGCTTTACTGCGTCCGACAATCCGAACAGAAGCGGCATAGTCTTCGGCGAAGAAGTCAGCGGAGCTTGTTTCGGGGTCATTACTCCTGGATTCGTCGTTTATTCGGCTTACAATTTTCTCCAGCCGGCTGTAATCCTGTTTTCCATGAATGTAGTCGCAGGCCCCTATTCGTATAAACTCTTCGGAGAGTCCGGGACGGTCCTTGCCATCGCCGACCACTATCACAGGGACATATATCTGGTTTTTATCGGTCGTATCCAAGAATTGTCTGATGTGGTCAGGACTGAAGCGATTATCAAAGACAAGCAAGTCGGGATTGACCGTTTGAGTGATGTCCACGGCCTCGGGAAGGTCGTCGGCCACAAATACTTCCTGTGCGATTTTGCGAGCTAATTCTTGGACCTGGTCCTGGCTGCTTACGACAACAACTCTACGCAAACTCATCTGTGTTCTGAGGCAATAGCTTTAACTGTGTTGGTTTTAGGTTCCGTGGATGCCCAATAAATCGACAAAAACTTACGACAACTTTAATCTTTTATAGGACGGGCCAATAATGTCACCAGTTTGTCAGCGTAAAGTTGCATTGATTTTGCGGAATAGTTTTATCGGACGCTGGAACAAAACCGAAAAGGCGGAACTTACAAAGAGACAGTTTCATTTTTTATGGGACGTTTTAGTAAAATCGAGCGAGCCGAAGTAAAAGTAACTTGCCCGCGACACACTCAGAACAATCGTGGCAAAAATTTCTGGGAGAGGGGAAGAATTATCCGTGTGCGAGAAGTTTTCAGGGAGGTTGATTTTCGAGATTTGACCGTTCGTTTGATTTCTCTAACATCTTTTCTGATAAGAAGTTACACATATACGAGGTCGGCGCTTTATTTTAGTGTGGCACATCAATTGCTTGTTGGCTAAGCGGTTATGTCGGTACCGTTTTGAGACAAAGATTGGAGAAGTTATGAGTTCAGTATCATCGACAGCGGCAGTAAGTGACATCCAAATGGATTATATGAAGCTTCTGGTGACACAACTGCAGAACCAGAATCCACTGGAACCGCTGGACAACAATGAGATGGCTTCACAGTTGGCGATGTTCTCACAACTGGATCAACTTGAGTCAATGAATTCAAGTTTTGCACAAGTTCTTACGACCACCAACCGCAGCTATGCAAATTCGCTGTTAGGCAAGCGTGTCACTTTCCTGGCGGAAGACAATATGACCGGCGAACTGGAGAAGACAGCAGGAGTGGTTGACAGTGTTTTTAACGACCCAGTGACGGGTGAGATTCTTCTGGGGGTAACTGCAGGAGAAGGCGAAGAAGCAGAAGAGTACACGCTTGGCGTAGATGCCATAATATTAGTAGAGAACCAATTGTAAGGAGAAACAAAAATGAGTTTTGCATTATCAGCTGGCGTTACCGGGCTGCAGGCCCATCAAAAGATGCTTGATGTAGCGGGCAACAACCTTGCCAACGTTAATACCACGGCTTTTAAGTCCAGCCGGATAACGTTTGCCGAGCTGTTGAGTGAAACGATAAAGAAGGCATCACAGCCGACATCGGGCATCGGCGGCACGAACCCGCAGCAGATGGGCACCGGTGTTGGAGTAAGCGGTATATCACCCAACATGTTACAGGGTAATCTGATAAATACAGGCAATCCTCTGGACCTTGCGATGGAGGGAGAAGGGTATTTTGTGATGAGCGACGGCGAACAGAACCTCTACACTCGCGCCGGGGCGTTTGCGGTGGATGCAGCCTCAAATCTGGTTGACCCGGCTACCGGTTATCTTGTCCAGCGCATTGGCTCAGTAGGCGAAGGGGACGGTTTCCAGACGGCTGGCAACAGCAATATTCATGTTCCCTACGATGTGGCAATGGCCGCGAATGCAACGTCGGAAGTGATAGTCTCCGGCAATCTAAGCGCGGACGCAGCATTTGACACACCACAAAAGCAAGTGCTTAACTCGAACATAGCTTATACCACCAATGGCGGCATAACGGCCGATTTGACGACGGAAATCGACCAGCTCGACCAGTACACGGGGACATTGACCTCGGGGACGATTACTATTTCGGGCTATCATCCGGACGGCACGCCATATGCGGGTGCGGGGACAAGCTTCAGCGTCGATGGGACCACCACCTTACAGGATTTTATTGACCATTTGAATAACAACCTTCTGACGGATTCGACAGCAACACTGATCAACGGCAGGATACGAGTAACCGACGATAACGGCGGCTACAGCAAGTCAGACATAAATTTCACATACGCGGGTGACGGGACGCTGGACACGCCAGCGTATTTCGAGATATTGACCGTGGGCGGTGAGGAAGTCAAGAGCATCAACATTGCTGTTTATGACACTCAGGGCGGCAGGCACGTTCTCTCGGGTGCGTTTGTCCGGACGGACACAGCCAACACGTGGGACCTGCTTTTGACATCAATTACCGGCAATGTCTACCAGATAGATATGCAAGACCGGCGAATTGACGACATAGCTTTCAACGCAAGCGACGGTTCCTTCTTTGGATTGAGCGGTACGGACGACGCGGAGTTCGTAATAACGTTCGGGCATGATACTGCGAACCCTCAAACGATCGGGCTTACGATGGGTACAGTAGGTCAATTAGACGGCCTGACGCAGTTCGCGGGGAACTCTACTGCGGTAGCGAGAGGGCAAGACGGGTACGCCGCAGGGAGACTCTCAACTGTTTCCGTTGATAATGAAGGTACTGTTATCGGCGCGTTCTCGAACGGTATCAAGAAGGATATCGCCACCCTACAAATAGCGTTATTTCAGAACGCGGCGGCGTTAGAGAGCGCTGGCGGCGGCTACTTTATTCCCTCGGCGAACTCAGGCGAGGCGGTGGCCACGCAGGCTATGACCGGCGGTGCCGGCAGGATTCATGGCGGTGCACTGGAAAAATCAAATACGGATGTGGCAACCGAGTTCGTCAATATGATTCAGGCTCAAAACGGCTTCCAGGCCAACGCCAGAACTATTCGAATTGCCAACGAGATATTGCGAGAGCTGACCAATCTTATCAGATAGTAATTAGTGGCCCCATTTTGCGTGGTCCTGGAAATAGGACAAGAGGTTTTGGGGCCTCTACAAAAGACGCAAATGGGACGTTCCTTTAGAAGTTTAAAATGGCAACAGCAACTATAATGACATCATGGTTAAACGCGACTTTCCTGGCACTGACACCCGTGCAACGGTGGGAGGCCTTAAACCGGCAGTTTAACACCGACTATATGACGGACCGCTGGTTTACTCTTACGTTAGTGGTAATCATAACTGTCGCGACCGTGCTGCTCATTATGGTCAGTTACAAACGCAAGGTGGAGGAACGAGCTGTTGCTCACGAGTTGTTTGGTGAGTTTGCGGAGAAGAGGGGTCTAAGCGGACGCGAGCGTCGGATTCTTCAGGATGTGGCACGTCGGGCGGGTCTGAAGCGAAGCGAATCGATTTTCACAATGGGCAGCGCATTTGACCGTGGGGCCACGAAGATTATAGAAGAGGATCTTGCGCAGGGACAAGCCTCCGAGCGAATCAGCGTGCTAAAGACGGACTTATCTTTTCTGGCGGAAAAACTTGGTTTCAAAAATCGAACAGCCCCGCCCAAAGACACCGCGGCGAGGTTGAGAAAATTGAGCACGAGGCAAATCCCAACAGGTAAAAAGCTATATCTGACGCGACGACGGACGCGTATTTCGGATGATATTGAGTCGACGGTCATAGAGAACAATGAGGTGGGGCTGACGGTCAAGCTCGCGGTGCCGATAAAAATTACAGGGGGCGAGATTTGGCGCGTTCGTTATTATTTCGGGGTGTCGGTCTGGGAGTTTGACACATCCGTAGCGGGCAGTGACCGCGACCTTCTGGTTTTGAATCACAGTTCCGATGTAAGGTTCATCAATCGGCGCCGTTTTTTGCGTGTTCCGGTGAAGATGCCAGCTTTTGTTGCGCGTTTTCCATTCAAGAGGCTGTTGCCGTTAGACCATTATAGCGGTGAAGAGGGCTCCGGGGGCAGGCGGGTTTCCGCCAGCGGCTGGGGCCCTCCGGAATTTACTGCTGGGGTAGTCACTGAGTTGGCCGGCCCCGGTTTGCGAATAGAGTCTCCACTTGAGGTAAAGGTGGGTGAGAGAGTTCTGGTGATGTTCAGGCTGGACGAGGCAAAGGACGAGGATTCGGACGTACAAAGCGACGAAAGAAGTGAGAAGCCAAAAGTAATAGAAGACACAGGTGAGGTCAGGCACATCAAAGCCGCAGGGAATGGTTTTTCAATGGCAGTTGAGCTGACGGGGCTGCACGACCCAGACATTAACGAACTAATCCGCGCTACGAATGCGGCTTCGGTGAAAGCCGGTGTTAAAGAACAAGATATTGACGATTCGGCGAGCTCAGAACAACGGGTTGCCGAGTCAACAGCTTTATGAGGGATATTAGATGTCCGGGATAACAGAGCAAGTTCTTCCAAGTATTGATGCGTTGATGCAGGAGTTCTACATCATTACGCACAATCTGGCCAACGTGAGCACGGTCGGATATAAGCGCAGATGCAACGCATTTTCGAGGTCTCTTGAAGCAGAGGGAAGTGGTTGGGAGACCTACTCGCCGGGCAGCATTGATTTGAATTCCGTATTTGATTTTTCCCAGGGCAGTATCACCCAGACGGGCCGGGCACTGGACTTTACCTTGTACGGTAAGGGATTTTTCGTAATAGAGACACCTGAGGGGCCACTTTACACTCGCAACGGTATGTTCCGGACAAACCAAAACGGGCAGATTGTGAATTCCGACGGGAGGACAGTAGCCGGCCAGGCCGGGCCAATTATGATACCGGCCGGAGTTGGACTTTCGCAACTGAGTGTCTCGAGTGATGGAAATATCAGCGCCGGCGGTACAGCCATAGGCAGATTCAGTATTGTCGATTTCGGGGCCGACGAGGACAAGCTTGTACCCGCCGGGGCAAACTGCTATCGGATGCCGGATGAGGCTATAGTGCCGGTTGCTGCCGAGCAGATAGTTGTAAAACAG
>CP070715.1:1392172-1396493 GCA_020350405.1 Planctomycetota bacterium | reverse complement strand
TGGTGTTGACGGCTTTTTGGAGCTCATCGACCAGCGGAAGCTGCCATGTGAGTTTATTAAGCTCCAGTGCCGGGCCACTGAACAGCTTTATGAGGCCATAAAGACGCTTGCCGTTAGGGGTGCTCCGGCCATAGGGGTTGCGGCGGCTTACGGACTGGTTTTGGCTCTCCAAGAGGCAGCTACTGAGGATGATCTAAGGGCTGGACTGGCCCAGCTTGAAAAGTCTTGCGAATATCTGGCCTCATCGCGTCCAACCGGGGCGAATCTATTCTGGGCGCTAGAAAGGGTAAAAAGGAGCGCGGAGGAATTTGCTGCGAGCCGGCCGGAGGCAAATTTACAATCGCTGCGAGAGCATGTTTTGGAAGAAGCTAATGCCATTTGCGCCGAAGACGTGGATATGTGCCGGCGGATTGGAGAAAACGGCGCGACGTTTATCAAAGAGGGGGCGGGAATCTTGACGCATTGTAATGCCGGAGCGCTGGCGACTGCGGGGCAGGGGACGGCCTTATCGGTGATGTTTGAGGCACAAGAGGCTGGCAAGAAATTCAGGGTTTACGTAGATGAGACGCGGCCATTGCTGCAGGGGGCCCGGCTGACGGCGTGGGAGCTTCAGCAGGCCGGCATCGAGGTTACTGTTATTTGCGACAATATGGCTGGGTGGCTTATGAAGCAGGGTAAAATCGATGCTATCATAACCGGGGCTGACCGAATCGCGGCGAACGGGGATGCGGCAAATAAGATTGGCACTTACAGCCTCAGTATTATGGCGAGAGAGCATAATGTGCCTTTTTATATCGCGGCGCCGTCGAGTACGTTTGACTTGAGTATAAAAAGCGGAACTGAGATACCTATAGAGCAAAGGGGGGCTGACGAGGTAAGGTTCTTCGGCGGTACTAAAGTTGCGCCCGACGGAGTTGGTGTTTACAGCCCGGCATTTGATGTAACAGAAGCACGGGACATTACCGCTATCATTACCGAGAGGGGGGTGGTAGAAAAACCAAACGCAGAGAAAATCGCTAAGCTGTTACGTCACAAAGGGTAGTGGCGCGGTTACTGCGTTTGTGTGGTGTGCCCAATGCCAGCTCTAACGGGGTTAATCTACGGCGGTAACTTGTTTTATTTCGGGGATTTGTTCGCGAAGGATTCTCTCGACGCCTGCGGTCATTGTCATTTTCGCGCCGGGGCATCCCTGGCAGGCACCCTGGAGTCGCAGCTTGATATTATTGTCGGCGTCGGTCTCGACGAGCTCGATATCGCCGCCGTGGGCCTGGAGGGCCGGGCGGATGGTAGATTCGATGATTTCTTTTACCTTCTCTTCGAAGGTCTGGTCAGTGTCGGTCCTGCCGCAGCCGCATTGTTCACACATAAGAATACTCCTAAGTTTGCTTTAAAGCATCATTATAACAGGAATTTGCCTTCGGGCGAGCTATTTTTTGCAGGATTGGAAATTGGGTTTGATTGGGTTTGTTTTGACCAAGTGTCCATTGTTCATTTTCTGTTGTAATTCCTTGTTTTTATGGAGGTTATGAATCCCCAGGGGCGGAAAAAATTGGGTTCGTTTTGCATTTTTTGGTCAGCCACAAAGCTTTTTTTGCCACAGAGCAGGCAGAGGGAAACTTTAGTTTGCATCGAATCAAAAATAAAATGGTCTTCTGTGGCCATGATAAGTTCCTTAATTAGGGTTTAGGGGATTTATTGAGTTTTAAAATAGCGGACCCGTCGTCGCTTTGCCTACGCCGCGGCAGGCGGACACAGAGGGTCCGCTCATTAGTAGAGGGGGGCGCGCATTTGGTGCGAGAATTGCTGGTTTTTTGACAGGATTGACAGGATTAAGTTGTGGTCAATAAAGTAATTAAAAGAATTTTAAATTTTCGGATTTTTGCTGGTAGGTAGCTGCACGTTTGATTGAAAAATGTTTTGAGCGGGCCTCCTGGGCATCGCGAGGGAGTTTAAAGGTTAAAGTGGAAAGTGTAAAGCCACAGTGCAAAAATTAAAAATGTTGACGATTGCCTGCGACGTGGAGGGGCAGGCGAGGGGGTCGGGGCACCTAAGGCATGCAAGCAGTGCGGTACGAGGGGTAAATAGGGGTGGGTACTATTTAGAGGGGAAAATAAAAAATTGGCGGAAAGGCGGAATTTTGTTGATAATCGGTCGGGACATGGTATAGTGATGGTGACCGCTTCTAAGTCTTGCGGCGGAAGTAACTCTACACCCGCTTTCGTACCGGCGGATGCAGGAGCGGGAGAAAAGTCAGCATTTGGCATTTCGTAGCGGCAGCAAGAGGGTTTTTTCCCGCGGAAATGAGGTTTTTTGCGTAACCGGCGGTGTTATATGCGCTGCCGGTTGGTCAAGGAAAGGAGGAGTCTGTTTGGATGCAGGGAGGATGCGAGGAGAATGCAAGGGGGATATTCGGGGGAAATGGAAGATTAAACGTTAAAGCGGAAAGGTTAAAACCACGGTGCAAAAGTAAAAATTCATGTGGTTTTTTTGAAATAGTGAGATTTTTTTTGAGAGGGTAAAGAGATGAAGGCGGCAAGAATGTTGGGAATCGTGGGGGTAGCTGTGGGGGTGGTACTGGCGGGATTGGCGGGGCAGGCGAGAGGGACGACGTGGTACGTGGACGCCAACGGTGGCGCGGATTTTAACAGCATCCAGGCGGCGCTGGACGACCCGTGCACGGTGGATGGCGATGAAATCGAGGTGGCGCCGGGGACGTACTATGAGGCTATTAATTTCAGCGGCAAGGCGGTCCGGCTCTACAGCAGCGGCGGGCCCAATGATACCACCATCGACGGCACCGGCAACTATCACGTCGTGAAGTGTGTAAGCGGCGAGGATGCCAATACCATCTTAGAGGGCTTTACTATCACCGGCGGCAACGCCAACGGTACCGGTGCCGAGCAATACGGCGGCGGGATGTACAACTACGTCGACAGCAGCCCGACGGTGACAAACTGTACGTTCATCGGAAACTCGGCAGTTTACGGCGCGGGGATGTACTGCGATCTCAGCAGCCCGACGGTGACCAACTGCATCTTCAGCGACAATACAGCTGCGAACTATGGCGGCGGGATGTACAACTACGATAATAGCAACCCTAATGTGACCAACTGCATCTTCAGCGACAATACAGCTGCGAACGATGGCGGCGGGATGTACAATTACCTCTCCAGCGGCCCGACGGTGACCAACTGCATCTTCAGCGGCAATAGTGCCACGGATCGGGGCGGCGGGATGTACAACTACGATAATAGCAACCCTAATGTGACCAACTGCATCTTTACCGACAATACAGCTGCGAACTATGGCGGGGGGATGAGCAACGGTCAAAACAGCAACACGATGGTGACCAACTGCATTTTCCACGGCAACGAGGCGACAACAAACGGCGGCGGGATGTACAACTACGATAATAGCAACCCGATACTGACCAACTGCATTCTCTGGGGCAATGTGAACGGGCAGATTGCTGGTAACTGGGGGACTGTTAACTACAGTTGCCTCCAGGGCAGCTTGCCGCCCAGCGGCACAGGCAACATCGACGCCGACCCGTTATTTGTCGATGCGGGCGGAGGAAATCTACGCGTCAAGGTGGGCTCGCCCTGTGTTGATGCGGGCGATAACAATTCTGTGCCGGCAGGCGTAACGACCGACCTTGATGGTAATCCGCGTGTGGTTGACGGTGATTGGAATGGCACGGACATTGTGGATATGGGTGCCTATGAATTACCGCCTCCGCACATTCATAATATCACTCAGAACACCTGGTATGGTACGATACAGGGGGCCATCGACGACGCGAACGACGATGATGAAATCGAGGTAGGCCCGGGGACGTACTATGGGGCAATCGATTTCCTTGGCAAGGCGGTGCGGCTTTATAGCAATGGCGGGCCAAAGGTTACCACCATCGACGTGAGCGGACTGAACTGGTCGGTTGTAACCTGCAACAGCGGCGAGGGTCCCAATACCATCTTAGAGGGCTTTACTATCACCGGCGGCAAGGGCAAGACTGTCGGCGGGTATAAATTTGGGGGTGGGATGTACAACCTGAACAGCAGCCCGACGGTGAAAGACTGCAACATCACCACAAACTCCGTCACCGGTGATGGCGGCGGTATGTACAACGACAACAGCAGCCCGACGGTAACCAATTGTAGCTTCGCCGGCAATTCCTCGGTATATGCCGGCGGCGGGATGCATAACCGTAACAACAGCAACCCGAGCGTGACCAACTGCACGTTCATGGGCAACGCAGCAGGGGGCGACTTCGGGGGTGGTGGGATGTTGAACTACTCATCCAACGCCACGGTGACAAACT
>CP070715.1:1380871-1392072 GCA_020350405.1 Planctomycetota bacterium | reverse complement strand
TTCGCAGAACTGAATCACGACGTTGTTCGCATCGTAAGGCCAGATACCAACGGGGCCTTCACCACGCGACTTATTATTGGTGCCGTTGTTATACGCCTCGCAGAACTCGACCACAGCGCCGTCAACCCCGGAAACGATGATGCCGCTTCCGGTGTTCTTTTGTATATTTGGTATACCTGCGTTGTCATACGTCTTGCAGTAAGCGATATACACGTCCTCGTTGGCCCAGCCGCTTGCTGGGTACTGGTAACCCCAGGTGAATATCCCAATGTCTGCATTCCCGTGAACATCCGAGTTGGTAATCTGGATATCCTTAAACCCGCTCAGGTTGTTCCATCCGCCGATGCTGATTCCTCTTTGTGAATAACCGCTCACGTCCACGTTGTCGATATACAGGTGTTCCAACTTCACATCACCGGCTAAATCCGTCCAGATGTTAATGCCGGTAAAGTCGTCACGTGAAAGAGGGTCCGCCCCGACGAATATCAAGTCCACTATCTCAAGCCCGGCACGGTTATACACGTAAATACCATCTGTCTCACCCGAATCGATTGTTGCCCGACCTGAACCGTATGAACCAAAGGTCAGGGGATTTGATGCAGTACCCTCATCATTGACATCGACCAAGATAGTACCGGTAAAAGTCTGCCCGGCCTCAAACAATACGCTGTCGCCGTCGGCGAAATCCACAGTATTTACCTTGTTGATTGTCTGCCACGCTGTCGTTGGCGATGTGCCCGCGTCGTTGTCATTGCCCGAAGGACTGACATAATAAGTAGCCGCAGATACTGCGCTGCTAAGAGCCAGTGCCAGAACTGCAACCGTTAAACAAACTAATTTCCTATACATAAGTGTGCCTCCTCAAAGACTTACTATCAAGACATCCTTCTCGTCCCGCTCCATCTGTCACCTCCTTTCTAAAGCGGGAGGCTAAACCTTTACAAAATGCGCAACTTTACAACAATGCGTGGCGGCCGTATAGACCGCCACGCTTCAATAAATCAGCATCCCAGACCATCCTTGACCTGATGCTGGTAGCAACATCGCTATTGCGTGCCGGTAACCTCAACGTCGTCAAGGTAGGAATACTCGCCATTTGGATGCATGCCGCTGCTGCTGAACCTTATCTTAAAGTTGGCATTGTTGTTCGCACCGGAACCGCACAGCCAGTCCTTCTCTGCCCAGTTAGTATCCAGCGTTTGCTCCAGTATGTGCCAGTCGCTGCCATCATACCACTCGGCAGTAAATTCTTCGCCGGGGTCCAGCTTTACCGTTTTACGAGCATACTTGACATGGATGTCGGTATAGCCGGCCGTGCTCACAGCCTTCTCTATCCAGCTCATCTTGCCAAGTTTTGCGCCGTAAGTCCCTGTATAAGCTGCTTCAGTTTCAACTGTTGCAGTGCTGCCGGATATTGTCCAGCCGCCCGTAGTGAAGTCGCCGCTCTCGAACCCATCACTGAAGATGGTCGGACCCGGCGTCCCAGTAGGTGTCGGTGTTGGTGTCGGCGTTGGAGTCGGTGTTGGTGTCGGCGTAGGCGTTGGTGTCGGAGTTGGCGTTGGTGTCGGGGTTGGCGTAGGCGTAGGAGTCGGGGTTGGCGTAGGCGTAGGAGTCGGGGTTGGCGTAGGCGTAGGTGTCGGAGTTGGCGTCGGCGTTGGAGTTGGCGTTGGCGTCGGTGTCGGTGTCGGCGTTGGTGTCGGTGCCTCACCTATACCCCAAATCTCAACATCATCAACGTAAGCATAGTTGGAGCCGGGGTGCACGGCGAGCTCTCTGAAGTATAATTTGAAATTCGGGTTGTCATCGGCATCTGAATCCAGGAACACATCTGTCTGACCCCACGGTACGTCTCCACTGACGCTCTCAATCGGATGTACAAGCTCTCTGGGGCCGTCAGCCCATCTGACCATTAAGGTATTCGTAGATTGATGGCCCTTAATGGCGCTGCGCATATACCTGACGCGTATATCTGTGTAGCCCGCTGTGCTTAAGGCCTTGTTCATGACAGCCTGCTTTCCAAGTTTTGCCCCATAGGTGCCGGTATAAGCCGCTCCGGTCGTAACTTCCGCCGAGCCCCCGGTCTCCCAGCCGCCCGCGGCAAAATCACCGCTCTCGTAGCCGTCCGAGAAAATAAGCACTCCCGGATAGGCGCTGGTCGTCGCCGATGACTCGGTCGAGTTGCCGGACTCGTTGCTCGAAGTATCCACAGCAGTAACCACGTAGTAGTAAGGCGTTGAGGGCATAACACCCTTATCGCTGTAGGCACTGGAATTTAGGTTCGAGATTATCTGGGTGTACGGACCGCCGGGGCTCGTTGAACGCTTCACGCTGTAGTGCGAAAAGTCGGACTCGCCGTTGTTGGCCCAGTCAAGGTCAACCTGCTTGAAGCTGGCCGTCGTCGCCGTCAGCCCGCTCGGCGCCGATGGTGGCGTCGAATCCGGTGGCGGAGCTGAACCGCCGCCCGGGTACTCGTGTCCGCCGATATCAAATAAGCTGCCCTGCGGAATGCTGTTGCCCCAGAAATCCCTGCTTCCCGGGTCAATGCCGAACTCCGTCAGCAAGTCTAACCCGGCATCCCTGCACTGAGAGGCCGACTTTAGCTTAAGGCCGTTAAGATTCGCCAGATTGTGCGGGCCTAAGGCCGGATGGTCATGAACATTGACTAACTGCGGGCCAATCTCCATACCTACAGGCTGGCCGTCTAACATCTCCTGACCGGTGGCCGTGCGCCACGCATCCAGGCTGTTATACACGGTGCTGCCGTCAGTAATTACCAGAGGCGTGTTGCTCTGCCAGTACAGGTTGTTCTGGAATGTGAAGCCCTTAAGTGTATCGTAACGAATCAGAGTCTTACCGGCTTCGGCCATAAATATGTTGTTGCGAAGATTGATGTTGGTGTACGAACCGTGCCAGACCCAAACGTCAATCGCCGAAGAACCAGGCTGGGCATCCGGACCAACGTAGAATGTATTGTTGTAAACTTCTACGTTTTTCAGCTTGTCGTCTGAGTAAAAAGTGACTCCTCCCATGCCATTGTATTGCCCCTGGTTCGCATTGACATTGTACCGATAGACGTTGTCACCGGCATAACGGCTGCGCGAAAACTGCATAATCAAATCGCCGCCGAAGTTGTCATGCGAGTAGTTGTACTGCATCGTGCAAAAACTCGCACCGCCGTCGAGGTCGAACCCGCCGCCGTCCCCGCCGGAAGTCTTCTGATGGTGCACCTCGTTGAACTGAAAGACCAGATTTTCCGCCTCCCAGCACCAGATGCCAAGAGGACCGCCGCCTTCGGCCATACACCAGCTGCCGCAGTCATACGCCTCGCAGAATTCAATCGTACCTCCGTCAACCGCTGAAAGGTTAATCCCGCTGCCTGAATGTGGGCCTCGAGTCCCGACGCCGGTAATCATATACATCGTGCAGTCGGCAATGTAGAAATCATTGTGCGACGAAGCCGACAACGGCCACTCGGCACACTTGCTGCAAATCGCCTCCTTGCCGATATGATGAAGAACGCAGTTGGTAATTTCAACGTCTCTAAAGCCGCTGTAGTTGTTGCCCATCAACTCTATCCCGTACCCGGAATAGTTGCTGATTTCGATGTTGTCGATGCGGATGTAATCGAGCCTCTGGCCGCTGCCAAGCTGCGCTTCTAACCCAATACCAACGTTCTCATCCCAGCGATCGCCTTCGTTGCCCGGACCAACCAAAATCAGGTCCCTTACCTCAAAACCTCCGGCATTGTAAATCTTCAAGCCCATGGACTCGCTGCCTTCCACACCCATGGTTGGATTACTCAAGGTCGCCCGCCCGCTGCCGTATGAACTGACCGTTACGGGACTTGTCGGGGTGCCGGCATCACTGGCGTCAAACTCAAGCTGTCCGCTGAACGTCTCGCCGCCTTCGAACAAGATACTATCGCCGGCGCTGAACGCCACGGTGTTCACTTTGTCAATTGTCTGCCAGGCATCCTGAGGCGAAGTCCCCGAATTGTTGTCGTTGCCCGAGGGACTGACGTAGTACGTAGTACCCAGCGCCGCGCTGCACAAACCTAGCAGCAATACAAAACTCATCAAACATATCAATTTCTTAAACATAATATTCACCTCCTTAAACTGTTACAGATAAAACTTTCCTTTTTCCCACCCCTCATAATTTTTCACCTCCTTTCAGGAGCGGGCTCTTAAATGCCCCGAAATTCATAATCTAATCCACAATGCGTGGCGGCCGTGACGACCGCCACGCCTTCGAACATCTTCTTGCATACTAAAAATCACTCTTTCACCAGTCAGACACTACGGTGCACTAACTGAGTTGCTGTCCATTACATTAAGCGCCGGATTGTACGTGTAACCGGTCGCGGAGACGTCAGTGACGGTAAATGTAAACGTACCGCCACCCTTGACAGCCCTGGATTCTAACGTGACCTTTCCATCTTGGCCCGTCTGGCCGGTAGTATCGCCCTTGATAGTAGCACCGCTCCAGGCGCCGGTAACCGTCGCCCCGTCTACATCATCGGTGTATTCGTCCTTAATCCACACCGTCGCCCTTGCCGCGTAGTAATTGCTCTTGGGCTCGTACCACGTCATTTCGATGTCATTGACATACATATCCGGCTCAGCGGTCGGTGTTGGAGTCGGAGTCGGCGTAGGTGTTGGGGTTGGTGTTGGAGTCGGAGTCGGTGTGGGAGTCGGTGTCGGCGTGGGTGTTGGTGTTGGTGTCGCCGCGCCGCCGGTCGTCTGGATAACCACCGAATCTGGTGTCAAACCACTTGAAGTAACCGTTAGCGTGATAGTACCGTTATACAGGGCTGATCTCAGTACCGCTACACACCTGCCTCTAAAAGTCGTGCGGTCCGGCCCCTCGAAACTTTCCGTCCCTTTGGGGTGGGCGTTGCCGACGCCCGCAAGCGTACCAGCACCTTGTACGTCAAAGTTCAGCAGTACATCCTCATTCCAGTCATAGACGCGGTTTCCACTTGCATCAAATAATTCAGCAGTGACATAGCACAAATCGAGTCCGTCAGCCGTGATAGTGCTCCTGTCGGCTGTCAGCTGAATCTCTGCCGGGGCTCCGGCTGTCTGAAGAATCCACTCTGCTTCCTGCTGGCCTCCAATGTAGCCAACCGCCTTCAGTTCACCGGCCTCATAGTTAACCGAATAGGTAGCCTTATACTCGGTTGCGATATTGGTCGCCTGAGTGCCCAGGCTCTGGCTGTTTAAGAAAAGCTCTACCTGTTCGCATTCCGAATACACAGTTACTTCCAGGGCCTCGCCTTCATATCCCGGCCACGTCCAGCTCGGATGAATGTCCGGGTATACCCAATACAATTTCCAGGCACCACTCTGGTCAGGTAATGAATCCACCGGACTTGTAACAAACGCCGAGACTTTATTCTTGCCTGTTTTCCAGAGCACTTGACGATAGTACGCGGCCGGACGCTTATACCCCGTCAAATCAACGTCTCCACAATACGCGGCATGCCACGGATAAGGGGCCAGTTTCCTCCAGCCGGGCGAATAACCAGTCCAGCCGATGCCTGCTTCACCAAGGTAATCATACGCCGTCCATACAAAGTCCCCGATAAGATAAACGAGGTCCTCCACGTCCTTCCAGTAGATAAATGCATCTTCGGCATATGATTCTGAACCCCACATGATGCGGTCCGGAACGCGGTCGTGGTCTGAAACATAGTTGTTGCGTTGATAATTATAACCAGCCAGGTCAACTTGCGCAAAATAGGTGTCCATACTCGACCCGGATTTATTCGCTGCCACGGTCACAGGGCGGGTCGAGTCCAATCCCTTGATATATGTGGTAAGCATATTGGCTGTCGCTGCTCCGGAATCTCCCTGTTCGGGAATCTCATTGCCTATGCTCCATATAATGATGCTGGCGTGGTTCCGGTCTCTCAGCACCATGCTGTCAAGGTCCTTGTCCCACCAATCGGCAAAATACTTCGAATAGTCATCCACGTGGTCCCACTTATGCTCATTCCACATGTCAAATGCTTCGTCAATCACAAGCATCCCAAGCCTGTCGCATGCGTCAAGAAATGCCCGCGAGGGCGGATTGTGAGCGGTACGAATACAATTGAATCCGGCCTCCTGTACCGCTTCCACACGGCGCTGCTCAGCACGCGCATACGCCGCTGCACCCAGCATATAGTTGTCGTGATGCATGCACGCCCCCTGCAATAGCACCGATTGGCCGTTGAGCTTAAAGCCCTCCGTTGCACTGAAGGAGATACTGCGAATTCCAAAGGACGTATCCACATGGTCAACTGTCTGACCGCCCACGATGACGTCCTGGCTCATGGTGTACAAAGTCGGTGAATCCATCGACCAGAGACCCGGATTGCTGACTGCCATCGTCTGGTCGAACTCATGTGACCCTCCACTTGGTATCGAAACACTCGTAGAGTCGGTGGCAACAATGTCGCTGTTGGCGTCGAGAATAGTACTTTCCAAAGTCACCGTCTCAGTGCTGCCGGACTCATTTTTTACCTCTGTGGCGACGTTAACGTCAGCCGAGGAAGTCGATACCGTCGGCGTCGTGACGAACGGACCCCAGTGATTGATATGCACCGGGTCCGTCAACGTAATCCTCACCGGGCGATAAATGCCCGAGCCGCTGTACCAACGGCTGTTCAGACCTTCATTTTTCACCTGCACGGCTACAACGGTCTCCGTTCCGAAATTCACATAGTCTGTTACATCGAACCAGAAAGTCGAATAGCCGTAGGGGCGGCTGCCAACATGTGTGCCGTTTACCCAGACATCCGAATTCATATATACGCCGCCAAACTCCAGATGAACGATTTTGCCGGCGTCGGCCGCGTCAAGCGTGAACCTCACGCGGTACCAGGCCGTCCCACCGACCGTGTACCCGACATCATATTCGCCGACTGCATCAGGGTCAAAAGGATGGTTCTGCCCCTCCAAATCCTCAATGCTCCAGTCGTGCGGCACAGTGACAGTACGCCATGAAGAATCGTCAAAACCGGGTTGTTCCGCACCGGCTGGGTCGCCCTTCTCAAAACGCCACGACTGAGCTAAGAGAATATCCGCTCGCGTTGGAACAACCAAACCGAGCAGCAAAACAAAAGTTACCAAACAAATTAATTTCCTGCACATAATACACCTCCCAAAACATAGTTACTACTTCAGTACGCAGACATAACCCCATCACTGACTGTAAAGGTCTGTCCTCTGCATTGCCCCACCCCTGTTTTTTACTCACCTCCTTTCCAGAGTGGGTTCTAAGGTTCCCGCAATCCGTAATATGAACCAATCTTTATCTGCATCACGCATCAAGCCGCCAAATTCTCAAGCGTTTCTCAACTTCTGTGCTCTATTACTGTCTGCGTATCTCAAGCACGCCTGAAATCCGAAGCATTGGCTCCTCCCTGAGCGAAAGGTCTCAATCCCACTCAATTCTCATGCTTCAGACGACCCCGGCCCCGGTTTTTCACCCTCTGCGCCCCAAAAAGAAAGATACATATTGGGTGCAGCGTCAAAGGCCTTAACGTCAAGGTACAAACTTTTATTAAACCTGTACCTCGCGAGAAATCTCTCACGGAAAATATGCGCATACTCTCAAATGCAAGCTGGTAATTGTATCGGCTCTATTCGTTCTGCCAGACGAAAGTTATATACTTGGTTGCCCCGGTGTCAAGAGGAAATTTCCGCACGACTATTGCATATTTTTGACGCAAAGCGCGCAACTTCCGCATTCCCAGCGGCTTGTGAGACATCCCCTTGCAGGAGAATCTGTGCAATAATTACAAAAAAAACATCCAGGCTGCGACATGGACCATCAAACGCAGACCTTCTCCCCTGCCACCCATACGCCGCGCGCAAAAGCAAACGGGGCCCATACCGAAATAACTCGGTACAGGCCCCGTATCGGTGCAAAATCAGCGGCTGACGACAGCCTTCAATCAACCCGGATTAATCACGGCCAACGCAGCTCCGCGAGCCAGTTGTCCGCCATAATCCCGTAGTCCTTGAAGTTGATAGTATTATCATCGTCCGCGTCGGTACGCCACCATGGCAGCTTTACGTACTGGCTGCCGGACCCCTGCAGGGCCATATGCAGCACCTCCGGAGGCGTCAGGGAATAGCTGTACACGCGGACATCATCAATGTTGCCTTTGAAGAATCTCTCCTCGTACTGCATCTGGTCTCCAATATGCCCCTTACCGTTGAACAGCTCAGCATGATGCGTCGCATAGTTGGTTGCCACCTGCAGTTCACCGTCGTACATATATATGCTTGCCTTTGTCGGCTCTACGACAAGGGCGGCCATGACCCATTCGTCAGGAGGAACTACCAGGCCGGTATGAAAGTCCCAAGTCCAGTCCTCCGGCCACCCGGACATATCCGCATTCCAGAAGTAGCTCAACTCATGGTTAATCTCCCAGGGTTCCCAGTCCGCGAAACCATACGTTCCGCCGCTGCCCAGGCCAAGACCGGCGCTCGTACCCGGGGCGTTCGGGTCACAGGGGTCATTCGGGCTATAGAAGCAATATACAAAACCTGCATACATCGCCTGAGGACCGTCTCGCTTCACCCATGCCGATATCGTCACGGTGTTCGAATCCAGATTAAGCGCGGGCAGTTCAATGTGGTCGTCATACCCGTCAAAAGTCAGTGAGCCCGTCCCCTCAACACAGCAGGGGTCGTGATGCTTCTCCGTATTAATCCCCGGCGCTTTGCCAGGGTCATGAAACAGGCCGTGGCGGGCGTAGGCGGAGCTGTCTAAAACATCCGTGTTTTTGGCGTTGTCGTCCATGTCCCACCAGCCAGCCAGGAAATTGGCGTCCGGTGGTGTTGCTGTAATATTGCCCGTAGCGCTTATCAGCCAGTCACGCTCGGCCAACAAACTAAGGTCATCAATGTCAACCTTGCAGTTCTGGTCCCAGTCGAAGCTGCCTCCGCTAAAAGCAATCTCGGGCCTGCATCTCGGCGGATACAGCATGATGTTGTCGAACCACACCGTACCCGTGCCGCCGGCGGTCTTGTCGCCGAAACCTATCGTAATCCTGGTTACATCGGTGATGTCAACACTGTTCGCCGCAACGAACTCAGTCAGCTCGATGTTCCATTCCCGGTATCCCGTCCAGCCTATGCCTACTTCGTTGACGTCGGGGTACAGGACCTTGCCGGTAACGCTGCTGCCGTCAGTAAGCGCAACATACATATCATCGAGTGCGTTGTCTTTGTTGCCGCTGAACGACAGGCACAATACCTCAAGGCCGCTGTGAGTCCAGTTCTTCGTCAGTCCCAAATCACAAACATCCGCGTACGCCTCGGAATAGTACCCGTAACTGCCGGTTGCATTGTCGTATAAATACTGCATCGCGTTGCCGTCTTCAGTAAAATTCGCATCCTGCTCAACGAAGACTTCCGCTCCGGTCCCGTTGGTCCAGTAGTCCTTCCATATGGCCCTCAGTTCGGTATTGTTGGCATACCCGTCGAATTCGTCCACGGGATAATACGGTGCTATCGTAAAGCTCCACACGTGTCCTTTCACGAAAGTACCCCCAGGCACATTGACCTCGTCAATACGCCAATAATACTTCTTCGCAAACAAAAGTGAGCCGGGGTTATAGCTGTTGGTATCCGTGTTGGTCTTAAACTCGCCCGACGACGTCGTAGCATTGGCTACAGCGCTGCTGTCGGTGCCGAAGTACACGTCGTGCGAATTAGAGTCGGTTCCGGGTGTCCAGCTGAGAATCGTACCAATAAAGGGCACGTTCTTCTCGCCGTCAGACGGTTTGGGATTTGTGGCATAGCCAGTAGCCGTAAAGCTCCAGACATCGCCTTCCCACGGCGGGTCCGGAACGCCTCCACCGGGATTGACGAAGCCATCATTGACCTCCTTAATACGCCAGTAGTAAGTCTTGCCCAAATCAAACTGGCCGCCAAGAGGGGTCGGGTCAAACGTGTTTGCGTCCTGTATGCCCTGGTTCGCGTCCTCATTCAGAGTATCGACCTTGTCAAAGTCTGTGTGGAAGTAGACTATGTGCCTGTCAGCCCAAAGGCCGGGCGTCCACGCCAGGTTCGCATCTCTGGCCACATCTTCGGCGCCGTCTTCAGGAACCGGGTCATAAGCATCTGTCGCCCAGACCCATTCCAGCCTGACATTCTCCGTAAAGGTGTATGCCCTTACCGGTCCGCCCGGGCTGGGGGAGAACCACCTGAGGCCAAGCGTCCTACCAATTGCAGGATCGTCCTGCGTAGCAACCCATTTCAAGGTCATGTTGGGCTCCCACTCATGCTCCCACTCATTTAAGTCGCCTATCCATACAGGAAGAGGATATGACACGGTGGCTACTACGTTAGCCTCGGCAGTTGGGTCGCCGCCGTAATAAAGAGCTGCGACGCTGTACGCTATCTCGAGACTACCCGCATAAATCTCACTCATCGTGTCCCACGTAAGTACGTACTTCCTGCCCACAGAAATTACCGCGTTCGGGTCGCACGGGTCCATGTTCTGATACAGATAGGTCGGTGCGGTGGGCTTGGTGGCCTGCAGGTAACAATACACAATGCCGTGCGTCGCCGGCCAGCAGTGACAACCGCTATGGTCACTAGTGAAGCACTCCTCGGGGGTGCAGACCATTGTTAGGGAGTTGGGGTCGTATTCGGCATCGCCCAGGCAATACGGGTCTACCCCGGCCCAGGCGGTACCGCTCTGCTGCCACGCCAGCAGAGTGTCCAACCCTGCGTGGCAGTAGATTTGGTTGCCGTTGCTGTCAAACTCGAAGCTGAAGTTGTTCACGTCAATCGGCACGGCCTGTGCCAAGCTGCCCACTCCAACCACCAAAACAAAACAAACTAACAATAAAAATTTCTTACACATAACTGTCCTCCTTAAAAAATAAAACTTTAATAAATTGTTCCTTTGGCTCCGAGCCAAAACACCAGTTATTTTATTCTCGACAGGTACGAACCTCCGTGCAACAAGCACGGACAACCTTCGCATAATTACCATTTACAATTCGCACCTGTCTCTAAACGCCTGAAAAAAATATTAAAGGACCTCCATTAAACCTCATCTTCGCCTGTCTTGAGGGCCTGATTATTGCCTCGCTCCTGCACATTAACCGCACACTCCTTCTCCGGGGCGGGAATTTGATATTGCCTCCTCGCTCGTTGAAGCTCCCGCTCCACACCTCTGCCGGAAAATCT
>CP070715.1:1375315-1380771 GCA_020350405.1 Planctomycetota bacterium | reverse complement strand
TATCTCCATTGTGACCTTCCTAAAAACCCTTAAAAACTGCCAAAAACCACCCTCCCCAAACAATCTCGAAATTAACTCTCTTGGCAAAATATCACCTTATATCCGAATAGGGCAAAAATATCAAGTGCGAATCTCATCGCCCAACCCCACCATAAAAAAAGCCCCTTTGTGCCACACAAAGGGGCCTGCTTGTGAACCTCGAAAATACCTCTTCATCACCAGAAGTACCGATAAAGAGCCAACGTAACTGCTATGACTGCTGCATCAAGCCACAAAACCGACACAGCAGGCTTCATATCAAATTCCTCGTCCTCATACCGAAGCTAAACTATTTCGAAAGACCTATCGGGCTGAACACCACGTAAAGTGCCAGCGTTATTACGACCACGATTAGACCCGCTATCAATGCTCCCTTGGAAGACTTCAAATCCAGCGTACCCCTTTGCTCAAATGTAACCGGCTCGGCTAACGGCCGCGCCGCTGTCATCACGCTCATAACCACCAGGCATAGAATAAAACATACCGCCATCCGATTCAAAAAGTTCTGAAGCAGAAACTTCAGCAATGGTATGGTCATCAGCGTCTCATTCATCGAGGCCAGCTTGAACAGACTATATGCTGCGATGTTCGTCACCAGACCGGCAACACCGACAACACCTCGTGCCCTCCGGACAATCAATCCGAAAGCAAAAACCGCCAGAACACCCGGCGAAATCAGACCCTGGCTTTCCTGAATTATCGTGAAGATACTGTTACTTATCTTCGGATTACCGAGCTGTGGTGCAACCATCACCGCAATAAATGTAAACACTACCACGCAGACCCGACCCAGAAACACAATCGCCTTCTGTGAAGCCTCTGGCGAGATATATTTCTTATACACGTCCATCGTAAATATCGTCGACGCCGCGTTCAGCATCGCCGCAAGCGAGCTTACCACCGCCCCCAAAAGTGCCGCCAGCACAAACCCGACCAGCCCAACCTTCTGAGGCAGAACGTTGCCCAGAAGCTGCGCCATCGCCGTATCGTACTTATATGCAATGAATTTCTCCACCCTCGGTTTCGCAGCCGCCGCCTCCGCCTCCGACTTCACCCTTACATTGTATGATTCGACCTCCAAGGCAAGTCCCGTGTATACGCTCTTCCAGGCTTTGTCCGCCGAATCATCGAACACCGTAAACTCACTTGGCGCAATCTCCTCGAAATCCGACTTCTTCATCGCCAACACGTAGGGATTCTTCATCAGAGCTTCTTCCACCTTCTCTTCGTCCTCGTACAGCGCCACCATGAACTTGCCGGGCTGCCACTGCTCCACCTTCTCCGCATCCGGCGACTCCTTGACCTCAACATACTCTGTATCAGGATTCGCCTTGAAGTACCGCGCCACGACGGCCACGTTATCCTTCGTCGCCTCAATCTGCATATCCTTCGCAAATAGGTTGAATGCGATAATGCCCGGTACGACAATCACGAACGGAATCAAAAGCTTTAGAAAAGCCGCGAAAACAATCCCTCGCTGACCCTGTGAAAGCGACGACGAACCCAGCGTCCGTTGCGTGATGTACTGGTTCAGACCCCAGTAGTAAAAGTTAGGTATCCAAAGCCCGATTATCAATGCAGTCCACGGAAGTGTCTGGTCGGTCGCGGGCAAAAACATATTCATACGGACCTTGTTCAGGCTCCAGAACCGCTCAACTGCCCCAGTCCCTTCCCGCAACTGCTCAATGACGACCGCGCCACTCGCAACGTCAATAACCTTCGTCGCCTCCGTTGCTCCGCCGAGCTTGTCGAATGCAAAGTACAAAATGACGCCTCCGCCCAAAATCAGCGCGCTGCCCTGAATCAGGTCTGCCCACGCACACGCCTTCAGTCCTCCGGCCGCAACGTACATCATCGCTATCACACCAATCACTATCGAACCCGTTATCAGCGGCACGTTATAACCCATCTTCGCCGCCAGCGTCCGAATCGTCAGCGCTCCAGAATATGTCACCGCGCCGACAAGTAGCATATAAATGAATATCGTTGCAACAGCCATTATCGTACGCGCCGCCGCGTTGTACCGATACTCGAGAAACTCCGGCATTGTATAAATCCCCGCTCGCAGAAAATAGGGCAGAAAAGCAAAAGCAACTACTACCAGTGTAATCGCCGCCATCCACTCATAGCTCGCTATCGCAAGGCCTATATGGCTCGCAGCATTGCCGCTCATACCCACGAACTGCTCGGTGGATATATTCGCCGCTATCAGAGAAAAGCCAATCAGCCACCAGCTAAGGCCGCGACCCGCAAGAAAGTAATCTTCTCCTGTCTTTTCATGCCGGCTCTTCAGGATGCCGAGGCCAACTACGCAGACAACAAAAGTCACGAATACAATAATATCTGCTGTACCAATCTCCATCGCAAATCCTTTCCTTACTAACTCATTCTCCTTTGACTTATTACTTCACCTAATCCGCCACCCTGCCCGACATTATATGTTCTCTCTCGGTCTCCACAACTAACTTCCCTAATACGCAGGTAAACAAATGCGCGCGATACTTGCTATATCTCCCATCGACGGCGTATAAGGCCGAAGCCTGAACTTGTAACTATACGCCCCGGCAGCAAGCGTATACTCAGGATGCGTCCTCGCACCCCAGCTATTGTCACCGCCAACACCCATCTGTTTATAATCGAGGTTAACCGTTATCATATCTCCCTTACGCGGCTCATTGATATGGCGAGCCCCCTCCAACTCCCACATCGGATATGGCCACGCACTAACACTAAGCAAGGGCATACCCACAGCCAACAAACCTGCGCCTTCCTTACTGGTAAGCGCGATCCAGCGAACATCCGTCCTGTTGCCGTTCTCCTGCGGCCGAACATACTTGTGCGTCAGCTCTTCCACCTCACCCGAATATTCACCAACTGCTGCGCCCGTCTTGCGGTCCCAATACGTCTCATGAGGCCCGCGGCCATACCAGCGCATCGTACTGAACTCCTCCGGCATTGCCATCTGCATACCAAACCGAGGCATCTCCGGCAGCTTCACCCGCGAAGGCTCGATACTGCTCTCCACAACCACATCACTGCTGCCATACACCGTATAGACAGCCTTGTAAGCCGCACTGCCGGCCGGAAGCGACGCGTCCGCAGTGATACGAACAACCTGAGCACCAAGTTGCTCGCCGGCTACGCTGTTGACGGTCCGCCCCTGACCCGCGCGCCGCCACACACTAAGCCGACCGGGCATCCCGTTACCCTTATCGTTGTCTATCGGCACTCGCCAGAAGTTCGGAACCAGTGCCCACCTAACCAGTTCCTTGTCGCCAAATTTCAAAGACTCGATAGCTCCGCTCTCCTTTCCTACCCTGACGGTAAAATCCTTGCCCGCAACTTCAAACGCCTCGGCTGTTTCCGCAAGCGTGACCCCTGCCATTTTGCCAATATCCATCTCGGGACTCGCCGGAACTTCGAAAGGCATTTTAAACTGGTCCCACGCCACCACGTGCCCGCGCTTAGCCCACTGTGTATCCTCAGCCAGGCTAAAAGTAATCTTCATCCAGTATTCCGCGCCAGCTTTTAATTCGGGCTTGATGAACTTAACCGTAACCTCCTCTTCCTTTTGCGGCCCAAGAGACATCTTCGCCAGTGCACCCGCCTGTACCACCTTCCCATCCTCCGCCAGCTCCCACCCCATATCGACAAAGTCGAGATTTACAAAATCGTACTTGTTCCGAATGCGGATTTTTCCATTGGCCAAATCAACCGGTTCAGCCTTTATATACTGATAAACCTTCCTAACTTCATACAGCGAAGGATTCGGCTTCCGGTCCGGCTGCACTATCCCGTTGCACAGAAAATTGCCGTCGTTCGGTATATCACCGTAGTCCCCGCCGTACGCCCAGAACTCCTCACCGCCCGTCGTCTTCTTTCGAAGGGCCTGGTCCGCGTAGTCCCATATATAACCGCCTTGCAGATGTTTGTACTTCTCTATCACGTCCCAATAGTCCTGCAAATTGCCGACGCTGTTGCCCATCGCGTGTGCGTACTCACACAGAATAAACGGACGCTCTTGCTCAACACTCGCATACTCCACCAACCTTTTAATCGGAGCATACATCGGGCAGACTATGTCGGTAATCTCCCTCTCCCCGCATCGTTCATAGTGCACAAGTCGCAACGGGTCCCGCTTATGAATCCAGGCGCTCGTAGCGTCGAAGTTTACCCCATCACCTGCTTCATTGCCGAGAGACCAAAGTATCACCGATGGATGGTTCTTGTCCCGCTCCACCATACGAATAGTACGGTCAAGATGAGCCGTTCTCCATTCCGGCTTGTTCCCAAGCGTCCTGTCAGGGTCATACCCTATACCATGCGACTCAATATTCGCCTCGTCAATAAGATAAAGACCGTACTTATCACAGATATCATACCACTTCGGGTCATCCGGATAATGCGACGTCCGAACAGCGTTGATATTATTTTGCTTCAGAATTTTTATGTCCTGCAGCATCCGGCTAAGCGGTATCGCGCGGCCGTGGTCCGGGTCATGCTCGTGACGGTTAACACCCTTAAATAGCACCGCTTTGCCGTTGATAAGAAGCTGCCCCCCCTTTAACTCTATCTTGCGAAAACCGAAGTTGCACCGCTCAACCTCAATCACCTTGCCGGAACCATCCTTCAGCACCAATAAAACCGTGTAAAGATTCGGTGTCTCGGCCGTCCATTTAAGAGGATTTGAAATCTCGGCCTGCATTTCTACAGCAATTTCACTCCCTGTAGCAATGTTGCCGGTTTTGCCGCTCATCAATGGCTCACCGCCGATTACTTTACCGTCTTTATCCAGCAGTGTAATATCAACGATGCGGTGCTCAGAGGTCTTGGACCCGAAATTATGAACGGTGGCCGTAACTTTCAGTACCGCATCGCGATATTCTTCGTCTAACTCACTCCGCACCCAGAAGTCCCGCAAATGAACTTTCGGTGTCGAGAAAAGATACACGTCCCGATATATCCCGCTCAGCCGCCATGTGTCCTGGTCCTCAAGGTAGCTGCCGTCCGAATAACGGTAAACCTCCGCCGCTAAGACATTTTTGCCCTCGCGTATATACCTCGTAATATTGAATTCCGCCGGCGTCATGCTCCCCTGACTGTACCCGACCTCTTTACCGTTTATCCAGAGATAAAATGCACTCCTGACCCCGTCAAAGTGCAGAAAAACCTCCCGGCCTTTCCACCCGTCTGGGACCGTAAACTCCCTCCGATACGAACCCACAGGATTATCGTCGTGAGGAATATGAGGTGGCTTAGGATTCACAGGCGCAAATGGAAACGCCGCATTGGTATAAGTCGGAATACCATAGCCATGCAGCTCCCAGTTGCTCGGCACAGGAATCTCATCCCACCAGTTCACATCGTAATCCGGCTTATAAAAATCCCTTGGCCTGTCAGCCGGCTTTGCAACCCAC
>CP070715.1:1371860-1375215 GCA_020350405.1 Planctomycetota bacterium | reverse complement strand
CAGTAACTTGTCGAAAGGTAACTCTCATCGTTAGGCCTATTAAACGATTATGCTTCTCTTGGCTTTGTACTATTTCTCGGAATATCGCCATCCTACGTCAAACATGCCTCTCATGCATTTGACGCACTTGCCGTAGTCCATAGCATCTATTTCGAGAATTCCATCCCTATCCCAGGCCACACTAAATATTCTGTCTGCAAAGTAAATAGAACCCACGTTGGCCTCAGTTCCTTTGTAGTCTTTGTAAATCTTTGCTTTTTGAACTGCCACGTCGCCAATTTCGCGAAGCTTGCCGTTTGGTTTTGCCTTCGCCGGCAGGATTATCTTCACATCCTTTCCTTTGAGCAGTGGCACTAACTTTTCAAGCAGCGACATCGGGATGTTGCTGATTCTGACCCTTCTCGACTTTTTAATTTTCTCGGTTATTGCCTCAACGGCCTCTTTGGTGGAACGGAACGTCGTTGATATCTTAGCTTCGTATTTTCCATCTAGTATTGGCATTTTATTCCTCTCCCACTATTTCAAGTTTTTTTCTTTATATGCTCTAACAGTCCACCGTCGTTGATTATCTCTAAAGCGAAGTCGGGCAACGGGGCAAATTTGACATCGGCACCTGTAGTTTTATTTTTAATCAAGCCGGTTTTGTAGTCGATTTCCAGTTCATCGCCGTCGCTGATTTTTTCCAGGGCCTGGTCCGACTCAATCAAATAGAATCCGTTGTTGATGGCGTTGCGGTAGAAAATTCGGGCAAAAGATTTTGCGATAACGCTCGGAACGCCTGCACCGCGGATGGCCCAGACGGCGTGCTCTCTGGACGAGCCGCATCCGAAGTCTTCACCTGCAACAATTACGTCACCAACTTGGACCTTATTGACGAAC
The DNA here is from genome assembly GCA_020350405.1 of Planctomycetota bacterium. GTDB lineage: Bacteria > Planctomycetota > Phycisphaerae > Sedimentisphaerales > Anaerobacaceae. The sequence continues at coordinate 1,374,336 of CP070715.1, read as the reverse complement.
TCGGAGTCCAAATCCTCAAGGCAGTGCTTCGCCAACTCAGCCTGGTCGTCGGTATTCAAATACCTTGCCGGAATTATCTCGTCTGTATTTATATGGTCTCTCTTGTAAACATGCGCTCTTGCCATAGTTAAACTCGCGTTATTCTCTGGCTTCTTTGCTGAGGCGGTTCTGCACTTCGAAATCGACAAGCTTCTGGCCGTAGCGGCGCCAGGCAAGGATTGCACCGGCGATAAGAAAAGCCAGCGTGAGGACCTGAAAGAATAGTATCGCATTTGAGTATTTTCCGGTGACGACCATCAACAGAAGCGCAATCAGGCAGCAGACGAGGGCGACGGTCACAAGCACCGGCCGGATTACTGACGGTTTTCTTGTTGCTTCCATAATTTTCCCCTTTCATTACTAAAGATATTTTCGTGGGTCGGTTAGTTTACCTTCTATCGCGCTTGCCGCGGCGGTTGCCGGGCTGGCCAAGTATACTTCGCTTTCAGGGTGACCCATTCTACCGACAAAGTTTCTGTTTGTCGTGCTGATACACTTTTCTCCCGCGGCCAGGACGCCCATAAAGCCGCCCAGGCACGCCCCGCAGGTGGGCGCTGCGATTACGCAGCCGGCCTCGTAAAATATATCAAAGAGCCCTTCGTCCTTGGCTTGTTTCCAGATGACCGGCGTAGCCGGCACAACTATTGTACGAATGGCAACCTCTTTGCCTTTGAGTATATCCGCTGCAATTCGCAAGTCCTCGATTCGTCCGTTCGTGCAGCTGCCGATATAGGCCTGGTCCATCTCTTTGCCTGCGCAATCGCCGATAGGCACGCCATTGCTGGGCAGGTGCGGCAGCGCGACCATCGGCTCAATCTTAGAGCAGTCGAACTCCTCGGTTCTTACATACTCGGCGTTTGCATCGGACTTGAAAACAGTATAGTCCGTCTTGTCTTTCAATCGCCCGTCGAGATATTCTTTTGTTACATCATCGAAACCGATTGTGCCGTTTTTCGCACCGGCCTCGATGGCCATATTTGTTATTGTCATCCGGCCTTCCATCGACATCTCTGCGAGAGTAGGCCCTGTGAACTCCATCGCCTTATAAAGCGCGCCGTCGGTGCCTGTTCTCGCGATAATCGCAAGGATGACGTCCTTACTGTAAACGCCGGGGCCGAGCGAACCATTGAGAACAAACTTTATCGATGCGGGGACCTTGAACCACAGTTTTCCTGTTGCAATGGCAGCAGCAAGGTCTGTTGAGCCGACCCCTGTGCCAAACGCCGCAAATGCACCGTAAGTGCAGGTGTGCGAGTCGGGCCCAATTATGACCTCGCCGGGGCGTATGTGCCCCTGTTCCGGCAGCAGTGCGTGGCAGACGCCGGCCCGGCCTAACTTGTAGTAATGCTTGATCTTATGTCGCCTTGCCCACTGTTCGAGTCGTTTATGAAGCTCAGCACTTTTTATATCCTTGGCTGGCTGAAAATGGTCTGGTGTTATGACGATTTTTTCGGGGTCGAATACCTTATCAAGGCCTTTTTCTTCGAGCATGGAGATAGCCGGGGGCGTTGTAACGTCTACGCACATAATAATATCTATGCTGCCATCAACAATCTCACCCGGCGCAACCTTTTCCTTACCAGCCGCCCTAGCCAATATCTTTTCAGTAATCGTCATAGCCATACGGTTATCCATTCCATTTGTTTTTCGCTTACAATTCCACTTTTAATTCAGGTTCTTCGCCTTTTTTCTTCGCTGAAAGCATTCTATTGATGGCGTCGACGTAGGCCTTGGCACTTGCCTCTATGATGTCGGTCGAGATGCCTCTGCCTATAGCGGTTCGGCCTTGCTCGCTTATTCTGACGGTGGCCTCGCCTAAAGCCTCTTTGCCCCCTGTAACGGCCTTTATTGAGTAGCTTTCCAGTTCAGGCGAGTGGCCGGTGGCCTCTCTTATGGCTTCATAAGCTGCATCTACGGGGCCATCACCACAGGCGGCTGCCTGTTTTACTTCGTCTTTGGTCTTTATCTTGACGCTTGCGGTGGGCAGCGTGCCGGTACCGCAGGCGACGTGCAGATACTGCAGTTCGTAGATTTTTTCTACGACAACGTGGATTTCGTCGTTGATTATAGCTGCAATATCTTCGTCGAAGACCTCCTTTTTCTTGTCTGCTATTTCGAGAAATCTTTCGTATGCGTGCTCGGTTTCGTCGTCTGTGAGTTTAAAGCCCAGTTGTTTGCACCTATCAGCAAAGCCATGCCGGCCAGTGTGCCTGCCTAAAACCATTCGCGAGCCGCCCAAGCCGATGCTTTCCGGCGTCATAATCTCGTACGTGCTTTTTTTCTTCAGTATTCCGTCGACGTGGACGCCGGCTTCGTGCGCAAAGGCGTTTGCACCGACGATAGCCTTGTTGGGCTGGATGACAAAGCCGGTCAGCCGCGAGACTAATTGGCTGGTGCGGTAAATCTCTTTGGTATTTATATTTAGAATCGGCGCCTT
>CP070715.1:1354862-1371760 GCA_020350405.1 Planctomycetota bacterium | reverse complement strand
CGGTATCCATCGCTTGTTTTCTTCTGCGAGCTGACGAATGGGCACGGAAAGACGAAGACGAGGATAAGACTTGTTGACGAAAAGGAGGAGGAAAAGGTCCTGTTTGAGCAGGAGGGGACGGTGGATTTTAAGGACGTCAGGCAGGTGCTTAGTCTGGCGCTGAATTTGCAAGGGATAGGTCTGCCCCATCCGGGGGAGTATCGATTTCAATTATTTACGGAGGAGCATTTGTTGGGTGAGAGACGGATTACATGTAATAAGGTCAAACTCCGCCCCAGAGGCGGTGGCGGAGCCGGAAGTACGGAGGGGACGGGTGGATGAGGTAAAGGTCGGTTGGCCAGAATGTTTTTGTAGGTTTTTTAACCTTAGCTTGTTGAAAGGGGTGATTGAGATGAAATGTGGACGTCGAGAGTTTTTGAGGGCGGCAGGTGCATCAGCGGCGGGAGTAATCTTGTCGGGGCGTGATGTGTTGGGGATGGGCTGTAAGGAGCGGCCGGGTGAGATGGCTGTTGAGGCCTATCCGAAGCGGATATTAGGGAAGACAGGAGAGCAGGTTTCGATGATAGCGTTTGGGGGGATAGTTGTTAAGGATGCCGAGCCTGCGCACGCGGCGAAGGTGGTGAGGGAGGCATTCGGGAGGGGGATAAATTATTTTGATGTTGCTCCGCTGTATGGTGACGCGGAGCAGAAGCTGGGACCCGCTTTGAAGCCGTATCGCGAGAAGGTGTTCTTGGCGTGTAAGACGCAGAAGCGGGACAGGGCCGGCGCTGAGAAAGAGCTGCGGGAGTCTTTGAAGAGGCTGCAGACAAACCGGTTCGATTTGTATCAGCTTCATGCGATAACGGATGTCAAGGAAGATGTTGAGGCGGCGCTGGGCAAGGGTGGGGCGATGGAGGCGATTTTACAGGCGCGGAGGCAGGGGCTCGTGCGTTATATTGGTTTTTCGGCGCATTCGGCGGAGGCGGCGCTGGCGGCGATGCGGGAGTTCGAGTTTGATACGGCGATGTATCCGGTTAACTTTGTGTGTCACTACAAGAGCGGGTTCGAGACGGAGGTATTGGCGGAGGCGAAGGGACAGGGTATGGGAATAATCGCACTTAAGGCGATGGCGAAGCAGCGTTGGCGGGGGCCGAAGCGGTATAAGAAATGCTGGTATGAGCCGATTGATGAGCGTGAGCTTGCGCGGAAGGCATTGAGCTGGACGCTGGCGCAGGGTGTATCGGTTGCGATACCGCCGGGGGAGGAGGAGCTATGGCGATTAGCGGTTGAGCTTGGGCCGGAGTGCGTCGAGCCGACGGGCATTGAGCTTGCGGAACTGCAGCAGGTTGCCGCCGAGTGCAAGGCGATTTTCTCGTCAGGGCGGGGTTAGTCATTTGCGGGAGATCAGGCAATGAGAAGTGAAGGCGGCAAAAGGCCGAGCGACAGTGCGGTGGAGGCGAGGTACTTACTGATGCCGCAGCAGGCGAACCCGTACGGGACAGCGTTCGGCGGGGCTATAGTTGCGTGGATAGATATGGTGGCGTCAATGGCGGCGCAGAAACACTGCGGCAAAGAGGTGGTTACTGCAGGGATTGATTCACTGACATTTAAAGAGCCAATTCAAGTAGGTGACCATGTTGTTTTAAAGGCGTGTGTAAATTATGTCAGCCGGACGTCGATGGAGGTCGGGGTCCAAGTGACGAGGGAAGAACCGGTGAGCGGCAAAAGTGCTGTGGCGACGACGGCACATCTTACATTTGTGGCGCTGGGTGAAAACAAGAGGCCTTGTCCGGTTGAGCCGATTGTGCCGGAGACGGAGGATGAAAAGAGGCGTTACGAGAATGCGAAGGTGCGGGTGAAGGCGAGGAAAGAGCTGCTAAAGCAGATGAAGAGAGAAGTGTGAAGAGGGAAGATGAAAAAAGACCTGTGTGACAGGAGTCTCAATTTGCTTTGTGCATTACGAAGGTATGCCAGTGTTTGATGGAAATTGCGGAGTGCTTGATATTTTTTTGGGGAGTGGTTACAATAGGGGGTTTGAGCAATAGAGAGTTTTTTGGAGAATTAGAATGATTAAGGTGCTGGTTACAGACAAGCTTGCACAGGAAGGTATAGACCTGCTGAATTCGGTGGACGGGGTAGAGGCGGTCGTTAAGACGGGGATAAGCGAGGCGGAGCTGGCCGGGATTATCGGTGAGCATGACGGTTTGATTATTCGAAGCGGGACAAAGGTTACCGCTGAGGTCCTGTCCAATCCCGGGAAGCTGAAAGGCATCGCGCGGGCGGGGGTGGGCGTGGATAACATTGATATTCCGGAGGCGACCAGAAAGGGGATTCTGGTTATGAATACGCCGGGCGGGAACACGCTGAGTGCGGCGGAACATACGATGGCGCTGATGCTTTCGATGAGCCGAAATGTTGTGCCGGCGTGTAACAGCCTAAAGGGGGGCGCGTGGGACCGGAAGAAGTATATGGGAAGTCAGCTCAACGGCAAGGTACTTGGCGTTATAGGGCTGGGCAGAATCGGCATGGCCGTTGCGAAAATGGCACAGGGCTTCAATATGAAAATCCTCGGTTATGACCCACTGGCGGCGCCGGCAGACGCGGAAAAACTTGGTATTGAGGTAGTTGAGTCCTTAGAAAGAGTCTTCAAAGAGGCCGATTATATCAGCGTGCACGTGCCGAGGAACGAGCAGACAGTCAATATGATTGATACCGAACAAATCAAGATGATGAAGCCAACGGTACGGTTGGTAAACTGCGCGCGGGGCGGAATAATTAACGAAGACGCGGTTTATAATGCACTTTCGGAGGGTCGTATAGCGGGAGCGGCACTGGATGTTTATCCCAAGGAGCCGCCGGAGAACACGCGCTTTACGGAGTTTGAGAAGTGCCTCGTTACGCCGCACTTAGGCGCGAGCACCGAGGAAGCACAAATTGAAGTGGCCGTGGAAGCGGCGCAGATACTTGTTGATGCTATCAAGGGAGGGCCTGTGCGAAATGCACTTAATGCTCCATCAATTTCCGGAGCAGTGCCGGTGATTGTGAGCCAGTATGCAGAGCTTGCTCGCCGAATTGGCACACTTGTCAGTACGATTGGACCGGGCCGTATTAAGGAGGTTGAAGTCCGGTATCGCGGCTCGATTGCGGAGATGGCGGTCGAACCGGTTACCCTTAACTTTGCAATCGGACTGCTGCAGCGGCATTTCGAGATGCCGTTGAATATGGTCAATGTAGGTGTGTTAGCCAAAGAGCGCGGGATAAGTATAGACGAGATGAAGAATCCTGAGGCGAAGGATGTGGCGGCGAGCTTCAGCGCGAAAGTCGTCACGGACAAGGTCACGCGGACTGTGACCGGGTCGGTGTTCGGCGAAAGACTGCTGCGGATAATTGAAATCGACGGTTTCAACGTGGAAATGACGCCGCAGGGGAGCGTACTGGTTATCTTTAACGATGACAAGCCCGGGGTCATAGGTTCTGTTGGGACGGTGTGTGGCAGGCATAACATCAATATCTGCACGATGGGCGTCGGTCAAAAAGCGGACGAGCAGAAGGCGGCCCTGGCAGTCAGTCTCGACAGGGAACCCGATGCGAAGGCCGTTGAAGAGCTGGGCAAACTTGATTTCGTGAATGAAATTTACGTCTGCAAGCTGGATTGATTTATCGCTGCACAAAGTCAGGGGCGATTAGTTCTGGTCGGCCCTTAGGATATGTTTGGAGTTTTGTGGTATGGCGGCAAGGAAGAGCCAATCACGGGGTCAGATGAGCTTCGCGTTCGAAGAATCCACGGGTAAGAAGATCGGGAAAAAAGCCAAAAAGGTAGAACGCAAGAAAACAAAACCGGGAAGAGCGAGGGCAAAAGTCTCCAAGAAGGTAAAGCCAAAAAAGAAGTCAAGGGCCTCAGCCAGCAAGAGAAAAGCCAGAAGAGGTGGTAAGCGCAAGAAGGGCGCGGCGAAGAGGGAAACTGCCCATACAGAGAGGCGGAAAAAGACTGCGGTTGCGGCTACTGCTGAGTCGATGGCAGCCAAGCAGCGGGCGATAAGTATCAGCGAATTTTTCGCGAAGAACAGACACCTTCTCGGCTTTGATAATCCACGCAAGGCGCTGTTGACGGCGGTCAAAGAAGCGGTTGACAACTCGCTCGACGCCTGTGAGGAGGCACATATTCTGCCGGATTTGTCAATAGATATAAAATCTATTGCGGACAACAAGTTTGTGTTGACGGTCAAAGATAATGGGCCGGGGATAGTAAAGGGGCAGATTCCGAATATATTCGCGCGGCTGCTATATGGGAGTAAGTTTCACAGTCTGAAGATGAGCCGGGGCCAGCAGGGCATCGGGATATCGGCAGCAGGCATGTATGGGCTATTGACGACGGGTGAGCCGGTGCAGATTGTCTCGCGAACGAATCCGAAGAAAAATGCGCATCATTACCATGTGCAGATTGATACGTCCAAGAACAGACCGGAGGTTGTGCTGGACGAGGAATGTGAATTCGACCTATCGACGGGGACGAGCGTTACGATAACTCTCGAGGGGAAGTACCAGAGGGGACGCCAGTCGGTGGATGAATACATTGCGCAAAGCGCCATGGCCAATCCTCATGCGACGATTATTTATAACGCTCCGGACGGGAAGGTTTATGAATATCCGAGGCAGAACAAGGAATTGCCGTTTGCTCCGCGAGAAATCAAACCTCACCCATACGGGGTGGAACTGGGTTTGTTGTTCAAGATGGCCCGGGACAGCTCTTCGAAGCAGCTAAGTGCTTTTTTGCAAAATGAGTTCTCAAGGGTGAGCCTGCGGGTGGCGAATCAGATTTGTGAGAAGGCGAAACTTCGCAAGACACTGAGACCTTCGAGAATGGCGCTAAAGCAGGCGGAGTCGCTCCACGCATCGATAAACGAGACGAAAATCATGTCGCCGTCGACAGATTGTATAGGCCCCATAGGGGCTGAGGAATTAGAGCAGGGCCTTCGCGCGGTGGTGGATGCGGATTTTTACACTGCGTGCTCGCGGAGTCCGGCTGTTTACCGAGGGAATCCGTTTCTTATAGAGGCGGCGCTGGCGTATGGCGTCAAAGGCAACGGCAACAGCGACCCTGATAAGGAACCGCTGATGCGGCTGACGCGGATTGCCAATCGCGTTCCCTTGCTGTATCAACAGTCTGGCTGTGCGATTTACAGGGCGGTGATGGACATAAACTGGCGAAATTACGCACTGAGCCAGAGCAGGGGGGCCTTGCCGACGGGGCCGGTTGTGCTGATGGTGCATATCGCATCGGTGTGGGTACCTTTTACCTCCGAGAGCAAGGAGGCAATCGCCCACTATCCTGAAATCATCAAGGAGATACAGTTAGCTGTTCAGGACTGCGGCAGGAAACTGGGGATGTATCTGCGAAGAAAAAAACGTATCCAACAGGAGATGGACAAGCGCCGTTATATTGAAACTTATTTGCCCTATATCGGCGAAGCCCTGCGGGACATTCTGGCACTGAAAAAGAAGCAGGTAGGGACGGTGGTTACGAGGCTCAAAAGGGTACTGGAAAAATCCAGGAAGATGTGAGGGAAGATATGGCTGAAGACCTGATAATAACTATCAGCGGGATGAGAGGCATCGTGGGGGATAACCTGACTGATTCGGTGGCGGTTGATTACGGCAGCGCTTTTGGGACATATCTAAAGAAAAAGCACGCTGGTAAGAAGGAGAAATTATCGGTGTGTATCGGACGGGATTCCCGTGCGAGCGGAGCGATGCTAAAAGCGGCAGTAACGGCGGGTTTATGTGCCGTCGGGGTTGATGTGGTTGATTTGGGGGTGGTGACGACTCCCGGCGTCGGCATTATGGTGAGAGAGCTAGGGTGCAGCGGGGGGGTTGTGATTACCGCTTCGCACAATCCGATTCAGTACAATGGTATAAAACTGCTGCTTGGTAATGGTGTTGCCCCTCCTGTCGAGGCGGCAGGGCAAATCAAGAAGTGTTTTTTTGACAAGAAGTTCGCTTTTGCGGATTCACCACACTGCGGGCAGGTAAGTTCGAATGAAGAGACTGACGCTGTTCACATAGCGAAGGTATTAAAAGTCGTCGACAAGAAAGCAATAGCCGGGAAGAAATTCAAGGTTGTTCTAGACAGCGTTAACGGGGCAGGGGGGCGGGTTACCAAAAAGATACTTGGCGAGCTTGGCTGTAATGTGGTAGCAATAAACGACAGGCCGACGGGCATCTTTGCGCACAGGCCGGAGCCGACGGCCAAGAACTTAAAAGGCCTTTGTGAAGCGGTAAAAAAAGAGTCGGCGGAAATCGGCTTCGGTCAGGACCCGGACGCGGACAGACTGGCGATAGTCGACGAAAAGGGGGGGTATATCGGCGAGGAATATAGTGTTGTTCTGGCAGCGAAACAGATTTTAGGTCAGAGAAGCGGTAAGGTGGCGACGAATCTCTCGACGTCGCGGATGCTCGACCATGTTGCCAAGGGAGCCGGCGCCGAGGTCGTCCGGACCGCTGTCGGCGAGGCGAACGTCGCAGGGGCGATGCTCGAACACAACTGCATCATTGGGGGAGAAGGTAACGGCGGTGTGATTGATTTGCGAGTCGGGCCGGTGCGCGACAGTCTTGTGGGTATTGCGCTTGTATTGCAGTTAATGGCCGAAAGTGGCAAGACGGTAAGTCAACTGGTGGATGAAATCGGCGGCTATTATATGAGCAAAACCAAGTTTGTGGCGGATGAATCGCAAGCGCTGCAAATCCTGGATTCGGCGAAGAAAGTATTTGCCGACGCGAAACTGGATACCACGGACGGATGTAGGTTTGATTTTGACGACGGCTGGCTGCACCTTCGGGCCAGTAATACCGAGCCTGTGATGAGGCTCATAGTTGAAGCAAGTGACAAGATTACGGCTAATAAATACATCGACGCGGTTTCGAATATTCGCAGGGAGGTAATCGGCTAAATAAATGCACAATCACAAAATCGAAAGCGCGAACAGGCAGATAAGATTTGTTACGCACGTGGGTATTGTGTGTAATATTGTTCTTTCTGCCGTGAAGGTGGGGGTTGGTGTATTGGTGGGGTCAATTGCGCTGGTAGCCGACGGTATTCATTCGCTTTCGGATATGGCTACTGATTTTGCTGTTTTATTAGGTGTTCATTTTGGGTCAAAGCAGGCTGATGAGAGCCACCCATACGGGCACGGTCGAATTGAAACTTTCGCGGCGGCTTTCATTGCTTTGGTTTTAACCATTGGTGGAGCGGCGATGATTTACTATGCTGCTTTGGACATAGCCAAAAGCAATATCAGAGTCGCCCACACGGCGGTTCTGGTAGTCGCAATAATTTCTATCATCTCCAAAGAGCTGCTTTACATGCTAACCAAGAAAGTTGCCATTAAATCCCACAGTTCTGCTCTTTATGCCAATGCCTGGCATCATCGCAGCGACGCCTTGAGTTCGATAGCCGTGCTGATAGGTTTTGTATCGCTGAAGTTCGGCTTCGGCTATGGCGACCAGATTGCGGCCGTGGCGGTCGGTCTGATGATAATCCTTGTCGGCACGAGGGTAGCCGGCGACTGTGTGCGGGAGCTGACGGAGAGCGCCGTCGACGCAGACACCATTGAGCACATAAAGGGTGTAATCAATGCGAGCCCTTCCATACGGCAGTGGCACAAGCTGCGAAGCCGGATGGTGGGCAGAGAAGTTTTTCTTGACCTGCATATTCTTGTCGACCCAGCTTTGGATGTATCCACCGCCCATGAGATATCGGAGAGTTTAGAGAATGCGCTTCACGAGCAGATAAGCCGGCCTGTTAATATTACCGTTCATGTCGAACCGGACATGCCTGAACTTAGAAAATAGGTTTAATAAAATCCAGAGTATGGGCCGAACCGCCAAAGACACAAGATTACATATTTTTCTGCTGCTCAGTTTGGCGCTGGTGTTTATATGGTCATATGTTGGGTACTTTGATTTTTGGGGGTGGTTTCTGGAGGCCCTGCTGGTTTTTATAGGTATCGGCATCCTCGTATCAGTCTACGGTAAATTCCGCTTTACAAATCTTGTTTATGTATTGGTTTGGGTGCATGCGATTATTCTTTTAATCGGTGCCCACTATACTTATTCTCGGGTGCCTGTATTTAATTGGATAAGGGACGCATTTGAACTGAGCCGGAATCATTACGACCGTCTCGGCCATTTTGTCCAGGGCTTTGTGCCTGCACTAATCGCGCGGGAAGTATTATTGCGGAAATCCCCGCTGCAAAGAGGCGGGTGGCTTTTGGCCACAGTCATTTGTTTTTGCGTTGCCATGAGCGCGGTTTATGAGCTGTTTGAATGGCTTATCGCTTTAGTGGCAAAGGATGATGGGGAGGTTTTCCTGGCCACGCAGGGCGACGTCTGGGATGCCCAAAAAGATATGGCTTTGTGTCTGGCTGGGGCGGTCGTCTCGTTATTTAGCCTGAGTAAATTACACGACAGGGCGTTGAAGAAAATGTCGCCTGTTGCTTGAGGCTGGATTTTAGGGCCCGCCAAATTGCCAGTTTTCGGCGTCGATGTGAGATAGAGTGAATTTAGCTTTTAGAATTATGCCGTCCAATTTTAGTTGGCGGCGTCGGGCGTTCCGACTTAGAACTTGATGTGTGCGGGTCTTAGCTATAGCATTAAGGTCCAATTTGGCAAGACAAGAAGAGCAGAGTAATTTTGACAGTGTCAAGAGCGGCATTTATACATTCGGCGGAGATGGAGAGGTATCGATATCCGGCGGCGCATCCGTTTAATACAATTCGAGCCAAGAGGGTCAGGGAGATTGTTGGTTTGATGGGGGCGTTGTCCGGGCCGGACAGGAGCGAAATAGCCCCCAAGCCGGCGGAAGGGGCTGTACTGAAGAAGTTTCACTCAGCGCGTTACCTCAATACCTTAAAGAAAGCGGCGGAGGGGCACCGGAGCACAGAGGCGCTAAGTATGGGGATAGGGACGGGAGATTGTCCGGTCTTTGCTGACATGTATAATTACTCGGCTATGGCGGTAGGGGGGAGCGTTATTGGGGCGGAGATGCTGCTATCGGGTGGGGCTGATATAGCGTTTAATCCATCCGGGGGGCTTCATCACGCGGGGCCGGAACGGGCATCGGGCTTTTGCTATATGAATGACGTGGCGATTGCGTGTATGGTGTTGGCCGAGGCGGGGAAAAAAGTTCTGTACCTTGACGTGGATGTTCATCATGGCGATGGGGTTGCGTACGCGTTTTACGATCGCAATGACGTGATGACTATATCACTGCACCAAGACCCGCGGATACTGTTTCCGGGGACGGGGTTTGCAAATGAAATCGGGACAGGAGAGGGAAAGGGCTATTGCGTGAATGTTCCTTTGCCGATTGGGACCTATGATGAGGCATATATGAAAGCGTTCGAGGCGGTGGTGCTGCCATTGATAAGAGCATTCGGTTCTGACGTATTTGTGCTTCAGTTGGGGGCGGACGGTCTTGCGGGCGACCCGCTTGCGCATTTTCAATTGAGTAATAACACTTATGGTGACGTGATTAGTCATGTGCTGGGTTTTGAGAGGCCCGTTCTGGCTGCCGGGGGCGGTGGTTACGATATAGAGAATACGGTGCGGGCATGGGCTTTCGCGTGGAGTCTTTTTGCGGGGACGGAGGAGGAGGGGGGGCTTAGAGATGCGTCAATTGATGTGAGCAAGCACCAGCAAGAGGTGGTCGAACCTGCGGTAGAGGCCGTTATAAAGACGGTCAAAGCAAATATCTTTGGTCTTCACGGCTTGTGATATTTACCTCGCGGGTTTTTGGTTTATCCCCGGCCCTTAATTAAGGCCTCTACCACGCTCGGGTCGGCAAGTGTTGTGATGTCACCGAGATTATCCGTATCTTTCTCAGCTATCTTACGGAGTATTCGCCGCATAATCTTGCCTGAGCGGGTCTTTGGAAGGGCGGGTGCGAACTGAATCCCTTCAGGTGCGGCGATGGGGCCGATTTCCTTGCGAACGTGCATGACAAGTTCTTTTTTCAGCTCGTCACTTTCTTGGATGCCGCTTACAAGGGTGACGTATGCATAGAGGCCCTGGCCCTTAATCTCGTGTGGTATCGGAGTTACGGCGGCTTCGGCGACCTTTTCGTGGCTGACAAGTGCGCTTTCGACTTCGGCTGTGCCGATTCGATGGCCGGAGACATTTACAACATCATCAATTCTACCCATCAGCCAATAATCGCCATCTTCGTCGATACGGCAGCCGTCACCGGCAAAGTAGATATTGTCGAACATCGTGAAGTATGTATCGACGAACCTTACGTGGTCACCCCACATCGTGCGCATCATACCAGGCCAAGGTTTTCTTATGCACAGTTTACCGCCTTCGTTTACATTGCACTCCGTTCCGTCATCGCGCAGGACGACGGGGTCAACACCGAAGAAGGGCCTGCTTGCGCTTCCCGGTTTTAGGGTATGGGCGCCAGGGAGGGGGGTAATCATAAATCCTCCGGTTTCCGTCTGCCACCAGGTGTCAACGATAGGGCATCTGTTGCGTCCGATCTTTTCGTAGTACCACATCCAGGCTTCGGGGTTTATGGGTTCACCTACGGTGCCGAGGATTCTCAGGGAGTCCAGCTTGTATTTGGCGGGCCATTCGTCTCCGAGGCGCATGAGGGCGCGAATAGCGGTAGGGGCGGTATAGAAAACCGTGACGCCGAACTTGTCACAAATTTGCCAGAAGCGGCCGGCGTCAGGGTAGGTAGGGACGCCTTCAAACATTAATGAGGTGCCGCCATTTGCGAGCGGGCCATAGACAATATAGCTGTGTCCTGTTACCCAGCCGATGTCGGCGGTGCACCAGTAAATATCATCATCGTGAATATTGAAGACGATTCTGTGGGTGAGGGTAACGTGCATCAAATATCCACCGCTGGTGTGGACGACGCCTTTCGGTTTGCCGGTTGAGCCGGAGGTGTAGAGGATAAACAGCGGGTCCTCGGCGTTCATTGGTTCGGCCTGGCATTGGTCGTCTGCGCCGGCCATCTGGTCGTGATACCATACATCCCTACCCTGTTTGATATTGCAAGGGTCATCGTTTACCCTGACTACGATGACATTTTCAATGGTGGGCGTTTTCTCGAGCGCAACATCAGCAATATCCTTGAGTCTGATATGCTTTCCGGCCCTTAATGAAACATTGGAGGTGATGAGCATTTTGCAGTTGGAATCGTCGATGCGGCCCTCTATGGCGTCTGAGCTGAACCCACCGAAAATAACCGAGTGGATGGCCCCAATACGGGCGCAAGCGAGCATAACTATTGGGAGTTCGGGGACCATGGGCAGATAAATCGCCACGCGGTCGCCTTTTTTTATGCCTTTTGATTTGAGGACGTTGGCGAATTTGCAAACTTCTTTGTGGAGCTGTTCGTAGGTGAATTTCCTGACGGCGTCTTGGGCTTCACCCTGCCAAATCAGGGCCGTCTTTTTTGCGACAGATGTATCGAGATGACGGTCGAGGCAGTTATATGAGACGTTCAACTCGCCATCGGCGAACCAGGTGTGCTCAATCCTGCGACTCTTGGTGTCCCAGGTGTATTCGAGACTCTTGGTTGGCTTCTTGAACCAAGTGAGGCTCTTTGCGTGTTCGAGCCAGAAGCCGTCCGGGTCATTAACGGACTTTTCCCACATCTGTTGATACTGCCGGGGGCTGGTTATATAGGCGTTGGCCTTGATTATATCCGGCGGAGGAAATGTCCGCTTCTCGGTCAAAAGAGATTCCATACCCCTCTGTTCCGTAGCCACTTAATGTTCTCCTTTGTATATAATTGGGAGTCGTTACTGTCTAACAGCTTTTTATTCAATACAAATACATCGGGCAGTATATGCTGTTCAAGTTTCAGGCAAATGTCAACTGAATAAAATTTTCCGGCAAGAACGGGATGGAGGGCGTGGCAGGCAGGTATTTTTTGTTGGGCTTTTGGTATACATAGAGGGGCGGCAGAGGCTATTTGATATCTGCCAGGCCGAGTAGAATGCACTGCTGCTGGACGGTCATTTTGATAGTATTGTGCGGCGGGTGATTGGCAGGTTCCGGGGGGGGCTTTGGCAAGATTTTTGGTTTTTTTTGTGGGGGGCATAACCAGCCTGCGCGGTTTGTGTCATTAGTTAGAGTCAGTCGGATTGGCGGACAGGGTATTAGTATGTTTTTGGATGCTGTGAGGGCGGATTTTTATCGGACTTAGGGGCTATCCAAGCTGTCTTGAGTGCCATATTGGGGCGATTGCGGTTGAGAAAAATTCGTGCGGGGACAGGATTTTTTTCCTTGACTATTGGGGACAAAGGCAATATAATCGGAGTTCTGAGCTACTTAGCAACTGGTACTATCCTGATTGCTGGAGGCAGCGATGTACACCCGGAAGAAGAGCTTGTGAACCAGATAACATTGGATTTTGGCCTCTGAGCTTGAAATTTAGAAGGTTAGTGCACGGTTACAACAGGCAGGTAAGGAGGCCGCCTGATCAGGACATATCAGCGAGGGACGTTTACGCACCCGGTAATTTATGGAGAGTTTGGTCTTGTAAGTTCTTTGTAGAAAGTATAATATCTTTCTTCAGAGTCAGTTGAAGAAGTAGTATTTACGGGTCAATTTAAGGAGAAAAATTATGGAAAGTGGCACAAGGATAATAGGGACGATGTGCTTAGTTTCTGCTTTGGTGGCAGCGTGTTTGTTGTGGTTTACGATTGCCACGCCGGCCTTAGGGGAGGAGGAAATCGGCCAAGCAGAACAGATTGAGGAGATGAGAGATGAAGCCGCGAAGGCGAAACGGGAGGCTGCTGCAGCGGCCAAGCGAGCATCGCTTGATAAAGCGAAAGCTAAACTGGAGGAGGAGATTGCAGAAATTGATTTACCAACAGACACTACGCAGCGTTTTAGCGTGAGGGAGCTGCGTATCAGCGGCAACAGTCTGGTATCAACCGAGGAATTGCTTGAGGAGATGCCTTTGATATTCAATGCTTCGGACAGGCCGCTGGCTGAAGCCGAGAGCGTGTACCTGTATGATTTTAGGGTACTGCACGATGTGGTTTTAGACCCCGGGCAGACTCGCCAGGTATCCGCGCGAACGATTCAGGGCCTTACCCAATACATTCTAAGCGTTTACCAGGAGAAGAACTACGCCGGCATATACGTTTACGTGCCGAGCGAGGCGGTCAGGGAAGGTGTGGAGTTGCGTGACGAAATTTTGCCTGTGAGGGTCCTTGAGGCTACGGTGACGGATGTTACAGTGACGACCTATGACCCCAATCAGGATGAAACGGAAAAAGGATACCTTCGGCCGTCGGCTGTTATGGAGTGGTCTCCTGTAGAAGTCGGGCAGGTGGCGAACCAGAAGAAGCTGGATGATTTTGTTAATCTGCTCAACCTTAACCCTGACAGGTATGTTTCGGCGGTCGTAACAAAAGGGCGAGAGCCGAACACGCTTGCCGTGGCGTACGACGTTTACGAGGCAAATCCGTGGCACTGGTTCATCCAGGTGGATAACTCCGGCACGAAAGAAAGGCAGTGGGACCCGAGAATCGGGGTTATCAATACCAATCTTTTCGGCATAGACGACACATTTGTCGCGATTTATCAGGCTCCGTGGGACAATACTATAGGGGATAATTACGCGTTGTACGGCAGCTACGATTTTCCGCTGGCAGGGCCTCGGCTGCGGCTGAACCTTTACGGGGGGCACAGTGAATTTGACATAAGCCCGGCGACGGGTGTGCTAAACTTCCTCGGGCGCGGTAGTTTCTATGGCGGCGTGCTGCGCTACAACGTGTTACAGGCCGGCGGCTGGTTCCTGGATGTCAAGGGTACTCTGGAGCACACGAGGAGCAAGGTTAGTCCTGACCCGTTCCCGACCGCAGGAGCCGATGTCCGGTTTTGGCTGTGGGGCGGCGGCATTGACCTGCATCGCTCAGATGATATGTCAAATAGTTCTGTTAGACTCGACCGGTTTGAGAGTTTAGGTTGCGGGTCTGATGGCACCGCATTTGACAACGCGCGGGAAAACGCTGACACCGATTTTACGATTTACAGTGCATCAGCGGCTCACAGCCAGTACCTTGACGCCAATAAGGTCCATCGGGTAAGCGGCAGTTTCCGGTACATAACGACCGACGAACGACTTGTACCTGCGAAGATGACCGCTTTCGGAGGAATGTACTCAGTTAGAGGCTATGATGAGTATGAATTTGTTGCCGACGGCGGCGTACTGGCATCTTTCCAGTATGAATTTGACCTGGTCAAATATGAGGAGTCGATGATGACTGCCGAGGAGAAGCAGATGCAAGAGGGGACTCCGGAGCCGTTCCTTAGAAAACTGGCGCCGCTGGTCTTCTTTGACTATGGCAGACCGAAGATAAGACACCCGGTTGGACTTGAGAAAGGACATGAGGAGCTGATGTCGGTGGGTGTCGGTACGATTCTCGAACTCGGAGACCATTTCACCGGCGTCGTATATTACGGATATCCACTTGGACCAACAGATGCGACGAGGGAGGGCAAAGGCAGAATGAATGTAGGCCTTTTGTGGCGATGGTAAGAATTTTGCCCGACGGCGTAGTCGGGAAGGACATATAAGTGTGTAGACGGAGCTTGAACGTAACTAATTGTTTTGTATAAGGGGATGGAAATGGATGATGTAAGAAAAATTTCGAAAAAGTACTATCTTAGGGAGATTATGGCGTGTTTCCTGGTGAGTTGCTTGTTCTTCAACGCGCCGGTTGCATTGGCTGAAGTCGTGCTGACGGCTAATCCCGTGGGGACCATCCTGGTCGACCCTGTTGTGCCTGCCGTTGGGGACTACGACTTCACCCAGGCCATGTCTGCCAGCGACGGCTCAATCGGGGAATTCAGCAACTTTGACATTGCGTCCGACCTCTGGGTCACGTGCACCCAACCAACCACTACCTCTAATGCGTTGTTCAAGGTGGATTCGCCTGATGGAACGCAGATTCTTGGGAGGTTTGATGCCACCGGAAACGTTTACCTCCGTGATGGAGGCGGTTTCTTTATAGGTGTCGATGGGATTGTCAATGCCAATAAGTTTGTCGCTTCGACCCTTGTTATAGACAATGTCGAATGGCAGGCGTTTGTCGGCGACCCCATCAGCAACAAGCTGAAATTCGGCCCGGGCGGTGCAGATCCGGGAGCCGTGACCGAGAACACAGGCACAATTACCGCACCTGATGGCGTCTATCTTGTCGGCCCGCAGGTACTTAACAGCGGCACGATAAACAGTGATTTGGTTGTGATGGCTGCCGGCGATAAAGTATATCTTAAGCACGATGTTGGCAGCAAGGTCTACATCGAAATGCCGTCAGATTTGCTGACGTCTGACCCGACGTTCAACAAGGTTGACAACTCCGGTACAATCAATACGGCCGGGCAGGTGCTTCTCGCAGCCGGTGACATCTTTTCGACGGCCCTGAACGCTGGTAGTTTAGCTGCTACGGCAAACAGGGATATCACCCTGACAGGAACCGTGCAGACTACGGGTGACATCGAGCTGGCTGCGGCTCGCGATGTGCAAATCAAAGACGATGTCACAACTGGAGGTAATCTTAGTATTGAGGCGACCAGCGGTGCTATAGATGCAAAGGGTGCAACTATATATATGGACGACGACAAGACTCTGACGATTACTCAGAACGCCAGCATTGCGATGGAGACGGGTTTCACTGTTTCCAATAGTGAAAACACGGACCTTGTTGCAACTAGTACAGGCGGGTTGTTTACTTCCGCGGCGGCACCCGATTGGAAGTCGATAACAGCCTCAGCGAACGGAGACGTCACACTGAACGATATGCTTTCCGGCGGCACAATAACGGCCGGAGCACTGACTTCAACCGTCGGCAACATCGACGTGAGGTCAGACCACGGTCAAGTGCTGGCCACCGATACTATAACTGCCGGTGGCAATGTTTCTCTTACCGGCCGGGACGGCATTGAACTCGGTGCTGATGTGACAAGCGGCGGCTTTCAGAATTATAACAGCGACGTTGAGCTTAAGGCTGATGTGACGGCTGCCTCGACCGGCGCCGGCAATATTACGTTTGCCAGCAAAGTCGACGGTGGCCAGAGCCTGACCGTAAATACAGCAGGTGTCACGAAGTTCCAGGGCGAAGTGGGCGGCACAATTCCTCTTTCGCTTCTGCAGACCGATGCTCCTGGCAGTACCCAGATTAACGGTGGTTTAGTTACGACCGCGGGCGAGCCGGGCGACCAGAGGTACTACGACCCGGTGACCCTTGGAAGGAATACAACCCTGAATGGTCACAACGTGCAGTTTTACAGTACGCTGGACAGCGGCTGCATTATTCCCAGAAGCCTTTTGGTTAATGCAGACGCTATAACAGGGTTCTGGGGCGAAGTTGGTGGCATTGCTCCTCTTGCCTCGCTGGAAACGGATTCGCCGGGCTCTACGTGGCTTTTTAACGCTGATGTGACGACGACCGGTGCCCAGACCTATGGCGATCCGGTTAAGGTCGGCCGGCCCGGCGGTATCATCACCACCCGGTCAACAGAGGGCGGTAATATCACGTTTGCCCAGACAGTCGACAACCATCACAAGGCCTCGCCACCTACCGGCTTGAATGTTGAGACGGCGGGCGTGACGAAGTTCCAAGGCGTAGTTGGTGGAACAGAGCCGCTTGCAAGCCTGACCACGGACGCTCCGGGTCGTACGGAGATAAGCACTGGAACAATCAATCTAAATGGCAGTTCCGCGACTTTCGGTGACCCGGTCCTGTTGATGGCCAATTTGACGATAAACGAGGCCGGCACAGGCAATATAGAGTTTGCCAGCACGGTCGACAGCGAAGAAGGCAGCAATCACACACTAACGGTAAACAGCGGCGCTGGCGCGACGATCTTCGGAGATGCCGTTGGCAGCGATGCTT
>CP070715.1:1348453-1354762 GCA_020350405.1 Planctomycetota bacterium | reverse complement strand
CTGGCACTTCGGGGTTCCATACGTCTGATTGGCCTTGAAAGCGAGCGTCCGGCGGAAGAGACACTTGAATTGTACAGGCAGGCGATGGAGTTAGCGCCAAGTGTCAGCGAAAAGAAGCTGGTATTGTCGGGGGTGGCCGATGTCGAGGCCTTTGGCGCACTTTATCTGGCGTACGAGCACCTCGACGACGAGGAGCTGCGGGAGGAAGCGGCGGCGGCTATGGTTGAGATTGCGGTGGAAACGGCTGAGACGCATCCTCAGCAAACACGGATACTGCTGCGGGAGGTTATTCGGCTTTCAGAGAATGAGTCAGTGCGTGAGCAGGCGCAGGAGATAATGGAAGAGCTGGAGTGATTTTGCAGATTTAGGAATGAAAATTCGTGTGAAAGACAAAGGGCTCCAGTGATCTGGTCGCTGTAGGGCTCGTTATTCTTAGGTGTTTTTAAGTTAAAGTAAAAGTAATTGTTTTGCATTAAGGGATACAGTGATGGAAAAAAGAAGTAAAGTTAGAGAAATCTCCCGGCGAGAATTTATGGGTGGCGCGGCTGCGGCAGCTATGGCGTTTACTATTGTTCCCCGGGATGTTTTGGGAGGCGCCGGTAATACGCCGCCGAGCGAAAAACTTAACGTAGCCGGTGTAGGCGTGGGTGGTATGGGGGTCAGTAATATTGATGCTATAGCAGGTTACAGCGAAGAAAACGATGTCGTAACTATCTCCGGGGAAAATATTGTGGCGTTGTGCGATGTGGATGAGAAGTATGCCGGACCGGTCTTCGATCGCTATCCCAAGGCCAAGAAATACCGGGATTTCCGCAGGATGCTGGAAAAACAGAAAGAGATTGACGCTGTGGTGATAGCGACGCCGGACCACACGCACGCCACAATTGCCATGGCGGCGATGCAGTTAGGAAAGCACGTATACGTCCAAAAACCGCTGACGCATTCTGTCTATGAGGCCCGGGTGCTGACAGAGGCGGCCCGCAAATACAAGGTTGCTACGCAGATGGGAAACCAGGGTAATTCCGGCGAGGGAGTCCGGTTGATATGTGAATGGATATGGGACGGCGCAATAGGTCCGGTTCGTGAAGTTCATTCCTGGACCAACAGGCCCGTCTGGCCCCAGGGCATAGGCAGGCCTAAGGAAACACCTCCTGTGCCAGATACGCTGGACTGGGACCTGTGGCTTGGCCCGGCGCCATTTAGGCCGTACCATTCTGCTTATTTGCCCTTCAATTGGCGAGCGTGGCTGGATTTTGGGACGGGAGCGTTGGGTGATATGGCATGTCACATAATGGACCCGCCTTTTTCGGCTCTTAAACTGCGGTATCCGGTCAGCGTAGAGGCCAGCCATTCCTACGATGTGCGTGAGATGTGGACAAGATGGGAGAATAAAGAGACCTACCCGAGGGCCTCGATAGTGCGTTACAAATTCCCTGCTCGCGGGGATATGCCAGCGGTTAAGCTGACGTGGTATGACGGCGGCATTCTGCCTCCTCGGCCGGCAGAGCTGGAAACCGGGCGGGAATTGCCCGAAAGCGGAACGATATTCGTGGGCGACAAAGGCAAGATAATGTGCAAGACCTATGGCGAAAGTCCAAGGCTGATACCAGAGGCGAAGATGAAAGAATACAAGCGTCCGGCAAAAACTCTTCCGAGAATACCCAAAGGTGCTGATGGTCACGAACAAAACTGGGTTGATGCCTGCAAGGGCGGTGAGCCGGCAAGCTCGAACTTCGAGCATTCGGGACCTCTGACCGAAATGGTTGTTATGGGCAATCTTGCCATGCATAATCCGGGCCAGATGTTGGAATGGGACGGAGAAAACATGAAGGTAACCAACCTGCCTGAGGCGAATGAGCACGTGCGCCGTGAATATCGGTATGGATGGACTTTGTAGTGGTGGTTGAAATTGTTTCAGTGTAATTAGGAGATGTAAGATGTATAAGGCAAAAAAAATGTCTGTGGTTCTTTTTGTGGGAATGGTAATGTTTGCGAATTGTCTTGCGGGTTCTGAAATGCTTCCGACGAACAGTCATCCGACGATAGATTCTTATGAGGGGTGGCGGCTTGGCATTCAGGCGTGGACATTTAATCGGTTCACGCTTTACGAAGCGATAGATAAGACAGCGTCGGTGGGGCTTGACTGGATGGAGGCGTATCCGCATGGTCAGAAGCTGAGCAAGGAAAAGCCCAATATCGTTTTCGGACATGAGATGCCGCTGGAGATAAGGTACGAAGTCAAGCAGAAGCTGGCAGATGCAGGTGTGAAACTCGTCAATTATGGCGTGGTGGGCCTGCCGAACGATGAGGCCGAATGCCGGAAGGTATTTGAGTTCGCGAAGGAGATGGGTATTGAGACACTTGTAGCGGAGCCTCCGGCCGAGGCGTTTGAGATGCTCGACAGATTGTGCCAGGAGTACAAAATCAGTGTGGCGATTCATAACCATCCCAAGCCATCGGGCTATTGGAATCCGGACACGGTATTGGGAGTGTGCAAAGGACGAAGCAAGTGGATTGGCGCGTGTGCGGACACGGGTCACTGGATGCGCTCGGGTGTTAATGCGGTCGAGACGCTGAAAAAAATGGAAGGTCGGATTATTAGCCTTCACCTTAAGGACCTAAAAGAGTTCGGCAAACGCGAAGCGCATGATGTGGTATGGGGCACAGGTGTAGGTGACGTCAAGGCGATGCTTCAAGAGCTACACCGCCAGAATTTTAAGGGCGTTTTCTCAATTGAGTATGAACATAACTGGGAGAAGTCACTACCGGAGATACGGCAGTGCGTGCAGTACTTTGACAAAGTTGCGGGCGAGTTGAAGCCGACCGGCTGGCGTGATTTACTGGCGGATGACCTGTCGAACTGCACATATAAGCAAGGCAGTTGGGTGATGGTCGACGGAGTGCTGACTCGTAGGGGTGGTGGTGATATCTGGACAAAAGAAAGATTCGGTGATTTTGTCCTCGACATGGAATTCAAAACGGCGAAAGGTGCCAACAGCGGTGTGTTTGTCAGGACCGGCGACATTGCCGATTTCGTACAAACGGGTATTGAGGTGCAGATACTTGACTACGCCGGTAAAGACTCGGCGAAGAGCAAGGGTGCCTGCGGGGCGATTTATCACTGTCTGGCGCCTAAGAAAGACATGGTCAAGAAGACCGGTGAATGGAACCATTACACCATAACCTGCAAGGCCAACAAGATATACGTAGTTTTGAACGGAGAGCAGATAATCGATATGGATTTGGATTTATGGACCGGGGCACATAAAAACCCGGACGGTACGAAGAACAAGTTCAGAACCGCCTTTAAAGATATGCCCCGGGAAGGTCATATAGGTCTACAGGACCACGGCGACCCTGTGTGGTTCCGAAATGTAAAGATAAAGCCCCTATGCAAGTAGCCGTCCGTCAACGTTGACTTGCAGGCTTGGCGACGAACGCATATAATACCGACGTGTATTCGGCTCGGTTGTCTGAAAGAGATGACAATCAGCTTGTTTGATTGATGAAGTTGACAGGAACACAATGGATAATCAGAAAAATAGGAAAGCAATGGACAGGCGAAGTTTTCTTCGTTCCACGGCGGCGGTGGGTGCCGGTCTTGTTTTGGCGCCGCAGTCATTCGGACAAGCAACTGCTTCCGGGACGGATGATATAAATGTTGCCTTGCTTGGCTCCGGTGCCCAGGGACAGGTCCTGCTGAACGCCTGTTTGAAGATTCCAGGCGTGCGTTTCAAGGCGGTCTGTGACATCTGGACGGCCTACAATCAGAAGCGCGCATCGCGTCTGCTGAAGAAATACCGCCACGAGCACAATACCTACGTGGACTATCAGGAGATGCTCGACAAGGAAAAGGACCTTGATGCTGTGTTAATTGCCACGCCTGATTTCCGGCACGCCGAGCACACGGTGGCGTGTCTAAAGGCCGGGCTGCATGTCTACTGTGAGAAAGAGATGTCCAACACCCGCGAAGAGGCCCGTAAGATGGTTCAGGCCGCGAAGGAAACGGGCAAACTTCTGCAGATTGGCCATCAGCGGCGGAGCAATCCGCGTTATATTCACTGCTATGAAAAGCTCATAAAGGAGGCAAAGATTCTGGGCCGGATAACCACCGTCAACGGTCAGTGGAACCGCGCTGCCCGGCCGCCCCTTGGCTCGCCCAAAAAATACGCCATCGACCAGGCCACGCTTGAGAAATACGGTTTCAAATCTATGCACCAGTTTCGAAACTGGCGGTGGTATAAAGGGCTTGGAGGCGGACCGATAGTGGATTTGGGCTCGCACCAGATTGACATCTATAACTGGTTCCTCGAAGCAAGTCCCAAATCCGTGATGGCCAGCGGCGGTACTGACTATTATGATAAAGCAACACACCAGTGGTATGACAACGTTATGGCCGTTTATGAATACGAAGCTTCGCAGCAAATTGTCAGGGCGTTTTATCAAACCATAACCACCAACAGCAGCCAGGGATACTTCGAGACCTTCATGGGGAATCAGGGGACGCTGGTAATATCAGAATCCGCCGCCCGAGGCGCCGTTTATCGCGAGCCGTCGGCTCCCGAGTGGGACAAATGGGTCAAGGCGGGTATTCTAAACGAGCCTGCTAAGCCGGCCGAAGAGGAAAAACCGGATACTGGTGCCGTTCTTGACGTGCGTGAAACTTTGGCGCCGCCGGCCTATGAACTTGCGGTGAAAATGGATAAACTGTACCACCAGCCTCATTTGGAGAACTTCTTTGATGCCATCCGCGGCAAGGCGAAACTAAACTGCCCGGCCGATGTAGGGTACGAAACGGCGGTTACGGTGTTGAAGGTAAATGAAGCGGTGGAAGCGGCCTGCAGGCTTGACTTTAAACCGAAGGAGTTTAAAGTTTAGATTCAGGTTAAAGACGGCCGGTTCCTGCGATGGCTTTATTAAGTGCATACTGCGAAAAGGATTGAGCATATATTGAAAAAAGGATTTTTACTAACCGGGGTTTTTGGGCTGCTGTTATTGGCCGGTTACGCTGCCGCTGATACAGGGCAGGGCCTTCTGGGTGATTCTGATGATGGCAGCCGGGCCGTTCCTGTTCATTTTATACCGCTAATTGATGAGGAAGGCGAAAAAGTAACACCCGATGATGACCCCCTTCTTCCTTTTTCGACGCGCAAAACCTGCGGTTTTTGCCACGACTATAAGAAGATAAGTGGGGGCTGGCATTTTAACGCAGCCGAGCCGAATGTCGCTGCTGGTCGGGCGGGACAGCCTTGGGTGCTTGTCGATGCTGGTAGCGGTACGCAGGTCCCCATTTCGTACCGTTCCTGGCCGGGAGCTTTCAGGCCCGAGCAGCTCGGTCTGACACCTTGGCAATTTGTTCAGTTGTTCGGCAGGCAAATGCCCGGCGGCGGAGTTGGAGAGCTCGAAAGTGACAATCCCGATGAGGCAGTGCGGCAGTTTGTGTCCGGCAAGCTTCAAGTAAATTGTATGAGCTGCCACAGTGCTGAGCCGGCGCACGACCAGGCCGAGTACGCCGTCCAGATAGCCCGTCAGAATCTTCGCTGGGCCGCGGCCGCCACATGCGGATTTGCGTCGGTAAGCGGCTCGGCCGGACGTATGCCCGATACGTACGACCCCTTGATGCCGGAGCCGCTGGATGACCCTAAGTTGATTCCCCCCAGCATCACGTATCGTAAAGAGGCCTTTGACCACAGGGGGCAGGTCTTCTTTGACCTCGTCGCAAAAGTGCCTAACAAACGATGCTATTTCTGTCATTCCAACAAGATACTAACCGAAGCCGAAACATGGGCTACCGATGAAGATGTGCATCTGGCTGCGGGACTGACCTGTGTTGATTGTCACCGCAACGGTCTTGACCACAATATCGCGCGAGGTTACGAGCAAGAGACATCTATATCGGCGAATCCATTAGAGCCTGCCTCTTCATGCGCC
The DNA here is from genome assembly GCA_020350405.1 of Planctomycetota bacterium. Taxonomy (GTDB): domain Bacteria; phylum Planctomycetota; class Phycisphaerae; order Sedimentisphaerales; family Anaerobacaceae. The sequence continues at coordinate 1,348,831 of CP070715.1, read as the reverse complement.
GCCTGTCACGAGGCTGGAAATTTAGGAGCGCCCGTGCCCAGCCATCTGGGCATTCCGCCCGTTCATTTTGACCGGCTCACCTGCACCGCATGCCATAGCGGACCTTGGCCCGGCCCCAAAAACCATCGCGTCAAAACCGCCCGGGCACACGGTCTGGGCACCCATATGGGCAAAGCCAAAGACGAGGTACTTCCCCATATTATATCGCCTGTTTTTGCCGAACAGCAGGATGGCAGGATTGGCCCACACAACCTGATCTGGCCCGCATTCTGGGCTGGCATGAAAGATGGAAAAGTTGAGCCGATTGCCATCGAAATCGTCAGGCAGGGAGTTGAAATGATTACCGGCAAGGCCCTTCCGCGCTTAGGTGATTGGCCG
>CP070715.1:1342482-1348353 GCA_020350405.1 Planctomycetota bacterium | reverse complement strand
ATCCTGGCTGCCAGCAACAGCGATGGAGAGGATACCTTCTGGACGCAAATGCTTGTCCTTGTGATCCTGGCGGCTCTGTTTGGTATCGGCAGTCTCGTCAAAACAAGGTCAAATAAGCTCAAAGTCGCAAAGCAGGATTACGCTGTTGGCGGCCGTCGTGCGCATAGTTGGCGGCGCTGGCCAAATAAAGCCCTTGCAGCACTGAAGGAAAAAAGCGTTGGTATTCCGTTAAAGACGTCGCAACCGAAGGCGGTTTTACAAGAGCGCACATTTGAATTCGACGCCACCGGCGCAACCAGCCACGAGAGGTCAAAAATCCCCTCCACCAAGGAAAGAGACCTGCACAGTGGAATGGAAATGTTAGAACTGGATTTTCTGGTGGGCATCGTAGAGAAAACAGCAAGTGATGACAACAACGATGTGACGATGCGCAAGCTTAGTTTCAACGAACTGCTCCGCAGGGAACAACTGAAGGGAACAAGCAGCAAGATGCTGAAGGATTATGCATTGAACAAAGACAATATTTACGGTAAGGACATCCAGTGTGAGGCAATAAAAGAGCTAGCAAAGAGGACCGGTACAAAGACAAGGCCAGCGGCTCAGGCCAAGGATTTAGTGGCCGTTTGACAAGCGGTAGAGTTATGAGGCTGCTGCTGGAGGGTAGGCGGAGCCCACGGCCGGTTTTAAGCAGCGAGGGTGCAGCTTTTTGCCTCTCTGTATGGGGAAACCCACTATTCAGTTCAAAACCGGCCCTTCTTAGCGCTGTCCCCGCTTTAGTTTGTTATTTCTTGACCGGCCGCGGGTAAAAGCTTACAATCCAATCGCCTTAAGCGGCTTTTCAACCTGTTTTCGTTGAACACTCAAGCTGTCAACAGGAATGACGCCAGAGAAGCAGTCGAAATCCCTTGAGGACTTTAGCCAAGAAATGAGGCCATTAAACAGGCCAAGGAACGATATTATGCAGATAAAAACAGACGGGAGGTAAATCAGTGGCAACAGTAGAAGAGCGTGTTAAAGCGGTTACGGCCCGGGTCCTGAAGTTGAGTCCGGACCAGATAAAACCTGAGCACAGTTTTACTGTCGACCTGGGCGCTGAAAGCGTGCAATCCGTAGAACTTGTGGCTATGTTTGAGGAGGAATTCGGGATTGAGATGGACGAGGAGTCCGCTCTGGCGGTGGAAACGGTCGGCAAGGCCGTTGACTACATTACCAATGCCTGCAGGGAGCAGGATGTGGAGCAATAGGCTGTGGCGCAGGAAAGGCAAGAACGGTCGAGCAAGAGAAGGAGAAAAAGGCATCATTTAACTGATGCAACGAAACCGAATCTCCTGGAGGATACGTTCCCGTACGAGCTGCCGCCCCTGATTCAGCTCGAGGGTCCTGTGGTTGAGTACATTGACGGTGAGCCGGTGGAGTTTGACTTCGGGGCCGTTAAAGACAGGGACCTTTTGATTAGCGATACGACGTTCCGGGACGGGCAGCAGGCCCGGCCGCCCTATACAATCGAGCAGATGGTGCATATATACGACCTGATGTCGCGGCTGAGCGGCCCGAACGGCGTTATACGGCAGAGTGAGTTTTTCTTATACACGAAGAACGACCGCGAGACGCTGGACCGCTGCAGGGCGCTCGGGCATAAATACCCGGAATGCACGGGGTGGATTCGGGCGTTTAAGGGGGATTTTCGGCTGGTCAAAGAGGCCGGGCTCAGAGAGACCGGGATACTTACGAGCTGTTCGGATTACCACGTTTTTCACAAGCTGAAGTTCCGCAGCCGCCGCCAGTGCATCGACAGCTATTGTGAAATTGTAGATGCGGCCTTTGAAGCGGGTGTTCGGCCCCGCTGCCACTTAGAGGATTTGACGCGAGCAGATATTGACGGTTTTGTCCTGCCGTTTGTCGATAAGCTGATGGAAATGAGCAGGCAGGTACCTGAGGAGTTGTCAGTCAAGATTCGTCTGTGCGATACTCTTGGATTCGGTGTAAGTTATCCAGGAGCGGAGCTTCCGAGAAGTGTCCCGAAGCTAATCTATAAGCTGAATCGGGAGTGCGGAGTGCCAAGCGAGCGGCTGGAGTGGCACGGCCACAACGACTTTCACAAGGTTCATGTAAATGCCGGTACCGCGTGGCTTTACGGATGTGATTTCGTGAACACGACGCTGTTCGGTTTTGGTGAGCGGACGGGCAATCCGCCGCTGGAAGGCGCTGTCTTCGAGTACATTGCGATAAAAGGTGACCTCTGCGGAATCGATACACAGGTGATTACAGAGCTGGCAGATTATATGCGGTCGATAGGCCTGCCTATTCCGGACAACTATCCATTTGTCGGCCGGTCCTTCAACACCACAAGGGCGGGCATTCACGCCGACGGGCTTCGTCAGGACGAGCGAATATATAATATCTTCGACACGGGCGAGCTTCTTGGTCGGCCGCCGCGGGTCGCTATCACCGACAAGAGCGGCGCGGACGGCGTGACCCACTGGGTAAATGAATTTTTCGGGCTGAAGGGTGAGAACCGAATAAATAAGATTAAGGTACACAAGCTTGCCCGGTGGGTGATCGACCAGTACGACGAGCACGGTCGCCTAACGGCCATCAGCGACCAGGAGATGGAGGTAAAGGTCAAGGAACTCATGCCTGAATACTGGGCAAAGTACAAAGGCAGCGAGAAGTAGCAGGCAAGCTTTTGCAAATCGCAGGCAATCCGAAAAAAACGAATTTCCTTTCCTTGTGGTAAGCAGCTTAAAGGCTGCGTGCATTTTGCGAGTGTTGCTGTAAAGGCGCGGCTGGCAGAGGTGTGCCCGGTTTTTGGGCACAGGGGCCAGTAAAAATGAAAATACGCCACGCGTAAAAGCGGTTTTTTCAGCGAATAGTGGGCAGTTACAAATCGAATTCACTTTATTTTGCTCAACTTCATCGATACTTATTCCGATATAGTGTTTGGACTTCGGAAAAGCTATATCCAGTAAAAAAGGACGACCCAAATGGGAATCGAAAACGTTGGAGAAGGTATTATCCTCGTTACTTTGCCTGCAGAACCTAAAATAAGTGATGAGCTGAAAAACATCAATGAAATCATCAGTAGCAGGAATGACTGTGACGTAATAATAGATTTTTCCAACATCGAAATAATAACTTCCTTCAGCATCAGCAATCTTATGATACTGCGTAGTATGCTCCGAGAGGAGGGGCATCAGCTCATCCTATGTAAGGTGGCGGTCCCGACCAAGTGTATTTTTACGGTCGCCGGTCTTGACGCGCTTTTTGAATTCGCCGAAGACAAAGAAGCCGCCTTAGCAGCCATGCAACATACAAGTTAGGCCTCAAACCGCCGCACACTCGGCTCAGGTCCTCCCGCCCTATCACCCTCAAAGAATGAATGCCATTTTCACTCTGCCGGAGAGTTTTTGCTTTTAATGCGCCGGTGAGAGGATAATCTATAGAAGAAGTAAGGAGGCCGGTATTATGAAGGTAGACATTGGTAATTCAATTTTGGAGCTGGTGGAAGGCGATATTACGGAGATGCAAACAGATGCGATAGTCAACGCCGCCAATGCCCGATTGATTCTTGGCGGCGGCGTAGCCGGGGCAATCAGAACAAAGGGCGGCCCGAAAATCCAGGAAGAATGCAACAAAATAGGAGGTACATTTGTAGGCGGGGCCGTTAAAACTACTGGGGGTGATTTGAAGGCAAAGTACGTCATTCACGCCGTTGGGCCCCGGGCGGGCGAAGGGGATGAAGATGAAGAGTTAAAAAACGCAACACTCAACTCGTTAAAACTTGCTGATGAGGAAGGCATAAAAAGTATCTCCTTTCCGGCCATTAGCACGGGTGTTTTTGGTTTTCCTATCCAAAGGTGTGCTGAGATAATGTTGCAAACAACCATAGATTATCTGAAAGGTCAAACCGACTTGGAAAAGGTCGTATTCTGTCTGTATGGTCAAGACAGCTACGAGGTCTTCGCAAACCAACTAAAGCAGGAAATCTCAAAATGAAGGCAATGGTCTTAAACAAAGCCTGCCCGATTGAAGAAAAACCTTTAGAGCCTGCTGATTTGCCAATCCCCAAGCCGGATAACAGTCAAATTCTGGTTAAGGTTTCGGTTTGTGGTGCTTGTCATACCGACCTCGATGAAGCTGAAGGCAGACTAAAGCCCGGCAAGCTACCAATAGTACCCGGTCACCAGATAGTTGGAACGGTGGCAGATACAGGAAATACAGTAACCAAGTTCAAAACGGGCGACCGTGTGGGGATTACCTGGCTTTATTGTAGTTGCGGCAGTTGCGATCTCTGCCGGATGGGCCAGGAGAATCTCTGCGAGCAGGCCAAATGGACCGGCAAAGATGCCGACGGCGGCTATGCAGAATATGTGGTAATAGGCAAGAATTTTGCCTATCCCGTCCCTGAGAGGTTTTCGGATTCGCAGGCGGCACCACTTTTATGCGCTGGTGTAATCGGCTATCGTACTTTGAGATTGGCGGATATTACTGATGGCCAAAACATCGGTCTGTTCGGCTTCGGGGCCTCCGCGCACATAGTGATCCAGATAGTCAGATACAAGTTTCCGAACAGCCCTGTTTTTGTATTCACCAAGACCGCGGAGCACGCGAAATTGGCGGAAAGCCTTGGCGCCGCTTGGACGGGCCGTTCCGGTGACCGGCCGCCCGCCAAATTAAACAAGATAATGGACTTCACGCCCGTAGGAGAATGTGTCCGAGACGCCCTTGCTGTTCTGGACAGAGGCGGCAGGTTGGTCATAAATGCGATTCGTAAGGAGACGGCGGTGCCCGCTTTAAATTATGCCGAGTACCTCTGGCTCGAGCGAGAGATAAAAAGCGTCGCCAACGTCACGCGGGCGGATGCCGAGGAATTCTTGCCGCTGGCAGCCCAAATCCCTATCGTACCTACAATCGAGGAATTCCCATTGGCCCAGGCCAACGAGGTTCTGATTAAAATAAAGCACTCAAGGCTCCGTGCCGCCGCCGTCCTAAGAGTCTGTAAATAAAGACTTTGAGTCGGTTTGAGCCCAACGTAATGTCTCCGATTTATGGGCTATTTTTCTTTGATTTACGGTTTAGAGCATATACAATCTTGTCAAGCTTGGCAGGCTGCTCAAGTCCAGTAGTGACAGCGCAGAAAGAAGTTGGCAAAAAATGCTTGAACAAGCGGAAACACGGCACTTAAAATAAACAAGGTCACGGACGATATGTAAGGAGGTAAGTGCAATGATTCTGAGCAAACTGCATTTGAGGGAAAAAGCTGCGGAGCAAACCTGGAAACTACCATGTGCCACACAGAGTCTGTGTCCGGTTTGCCTTAAAGTGATAGACGCTGCGCTTTATCAGGAAGACTTCCAGGTTTTTATGGAAAAAAGCTGCAGCGAGCACGGAGACTTCAGAGAATTAATAAGCAGTGACGCGGAATTTTTTCTGAAGATGCGACGGACACACTATGAGAGACCATCGGGCGTTGAGAACCCAAACTGTCAGAACGCTTCGCACTGTCCGGAGGGGTGCGGGCTGTGTGAGCAGCATTTGTCCACACCGGCAATGGTTAATATAGACCTGACTAATCGATGCAATCAGAACTGCCCGATATGCTTTGCAAGCGCTAACACAACCAGGCGGCTCTGTGAGCTCACGCTTGAACAGGTAGAGAGAATGCTGAGTGCCGCACGCAACATCAAGCCCCATCCAGCCTCGTGCTTGCAATACGTAGGTGGCGAGCCCACGATTCATCCGGATTTTCTTGAAGCAGTGCGAATGGCCAAGCCGATGGGTTTTGCGCAGATACAAGTGGCAAGTAACGGCGTCCGTTTCGCCCAAAGCCTTGAGTTTGCTCAAGCCGCTGCTGAAGCAGGCCTCGATGTT
>CP070715.1:1326431-1342382 GCA_020350405.1 Planctomycetota bacterium | reverse complement strand
GAGCTGCGACGGTTCCATCCTTCGGAGAGAATACTTGGGCGATACAAGCCGGGCGCTGAAATTGGTGTCGAAGTGTTGCCCTTTCGTTCGTGCCTGCTTATGGCTACGACCAAACCGACAAATGAGATTGGCGTATTCGGCTGTGATTATGAAATCGTGCGCGATATTACTGCTAAACCGATTATTATCAAGTTGCTGGGTCTTCCGGGTACCAAAACATCGATAAAACTTTCCACCGGAGGCAGGAGGTTCACCAAAGCGATACTGGATGGTGAGGAGGTAAACGATATCGTAAATGGAAAGTGGGTGCCGATTGAATTTCCCGGTACGCCTTTTAAGAGAGCGTGGCACAGAAAACTGGGCGGGCTTAAACAGTGCGAAGTGCCGTCTGATGCCGAAGCGCTTTATGAGGCCACCTGCTTTGCGGCCAACAATAACGCTCTCGAAGTCCGCTCGTTGCTGCGTTCGGGGCCAAGTAATATCCCGCAGGTGCAAAAAGCTCGCAACGCCTTCTTCCAGCAGCAGGTCTTTATTGACCGCGGCGTATGGGATAAAAATCTTTTCGATGGCAAAATTGATACCTCTTTCAACATCTGCAGGCGATGGACCGACAGGTCCTGGGCTGGCCTGGGTCCATGGGACCCGACTATAAATGGCGGCTCACTCCGGGTCGATTTCGGCGAGGCCATCACTATTGACAAATTGGTCATCAGAAAAACCAGCAAAAATTTTAAACCGCAAAAAGCAGAAGTTTCGGCCGACCTGAAAAACTGGATGACAATAACTATCAGCGAAGAAAATAATAACCACGTTACTCTTACAAAGTTCCCTCCTTACGAACCAGTCAGATACCTCCGTATTGATGACACCCCGGACACAATCGCTGAGATTGAAGGCTACCGGGGCGGTTTGAAACTTGACCGGTCGAAGTGGCGTGCCTCCAACCTTTTTGGACCGTACGTAAAGGCGCCGGCGGTTGCGGCCTGGTCACTATCGTTTATGCTGGACGAGGCTTCTGAGGGAAGTTACCTTGCCATTCCGGTCATCGGCCGTCACGGCCGAGAATGCGCCTATGCGGCACTCCGTATTGACGGCAAATATTTCGGCGTACCTGACCGCAGTTTGTCTTACCCCAGCAACGTCTGGGAGTATTGCAGTGCAGAAAGCGACAGTGACTATACGTACTATGTGCCGGTAACGAAAGAGATGCTGAACAGGAAAGTCGACGTCGTCGTTTTGATACTGAAGGGTGGCAGTAACGACATAAAGCCCGAAGCTTGGATAACAGCCTACCCCGTCCCGTTTCACAGCAGGCAGCTTGTTCTAACACCAACAAATAACAAGTGAAATATCTGTCTAAAGGTCAGTTATTTCCTCAATTTCAGCCGTTGGGGGGCCGCTTTTCGCATTTTCCCACAAAAAAATCCCCCAGCGAAGCAAAGTTCCCGCCCAAGGCTCCGGCTCCGGCCCCCTCCTTACTCCTCCCTTTTCTTTCCTCTGCCAGCGCCTTCAGCACCTTTTCAAACAGCTTCTCAACCAGCCCCTCTCGCGATAACACCTTCAAATCCTCCCCCACAGCTTCCGCAAAGTCGCCCGCCTCCCGCAATAGTATTTCACTCGCCCTTTTCCCCTCCACCTCTCGTAGCGCAGCGCAGATCCTCGAAGCGTAGCGAAGACCCCAGACTCCGATCTGGGGCTCAGAAAGCCTAACCCCCGACCCCGACCTTTTTATGCAAGACAAACCCAATCTCCCGCCCGCTCAAATGAACGTAACCTCTTTCTATACAGTGGATTATGAAAATAAATCCGATTGGAAACTTGGTGAAAACAAACCCAATCATACCCAGTTTCAGAATCCCCATTTTCCGCCCAAAATCAAGGACCCCTTCCCTCGTCCTCAGCCCGCCCGAACAACCTCCTCCCGCCCACCTTTTTGGCCCATTCTTTATGATTGATTATTTCGTTTCTTTGGCTAAGATGGCCGTAAATGAAGGATATACTTGCACATAGAACAACCAAAATCGACGCCTCCGGCATCCGCAAAGTCTTCGCCCTCGCCGCAACCCTAAAAGGCCCCATTAATTTCTCAATAGGCCAGCCCGATTTCGACGTCCCCGAACCCCTTAAGCAGGCAGCCATTAATGCAATCACGGCTGGGACTAACAAATATTCCCAGACCGCCGGTGACGAAATATTAAAGGCCAAAATCACCGACCGCGTAAAACAAGAATTCGCCTGGTCAAAACCCGCCACAATCGTCACCAGCGGCGTCAGCGGCGCCCTTTTACTGGCTTTTATGGCACTTATCAACCCCGGCGACGAGCTAATTATACCTGACCCGTATTTTGTGATGTACAAGCACCTAATTAATATGCTGGGCGGAAAATGCGTTTTTGTGGACACCTACCCCGATTTTGCGCTCCCAGTCGAGAAAATCGCCGCCGCCATTACCGACAAAACCAAAATGATTATTGTCAATTCGCCGTGCAATCCGACCGGTGCCGTCTATTCGCAGCAGCGAATAAAGGCACTCGCGGATATCGCCGCGAAAAACGATATATTGGTTATGACCGACGAAATATACGAGAGGTTCTGCTACGATGCCGGCTGTGCCAGTATAGCCAAATATTACAACAAAACCCTTTTACTGCGGGGTTTCAGCAAATCTTGCGGTATGACGGGATGGAGGCTCGCTTATGCGGCAGCCCACGAGTGTCTTCAAAACGTAATCGAAGAGATGACCAAAATACAGCAATACACGTTTGTCTGTGCACCCACACCGTTTCAAAAAGCAGCGATTGCAGCACTGGACTACGATGTTAGCGATTTTGTCGCTGCCTACAGAAAAAAAAGGGACTTTATTTATGAGGGGCTGAAAGACAAGTTTGAACTGGTCAAGCCAGCCGGGGCGTTTTATGCCTTCGTTAAAGCACCGGCGGGGGCCTCAGCAACCGAATTTGTCGAAAAGGCAATTGCAAAGGGCGTGCTTATCATACCGGGCAACGTGTTTAGCGAAAAAGACACGCATTTTAGAATAAGTTACGCAACCGGTGATGAAAAAATCGAGCAGGGGGTGAATATTCTATGCGAACTCGTATAGCCGAAACCTAACATCAAGAATCGGATGTCGAGATTCTCAGCAGTAATTTACGCTCCACAAAATCCTCTTGCTTTGTTGGTGGGTTAGTTTTTTCGCTTGACCGGCCAGACTAAACAGGCTAAAACTGCCGTGCAACGGTGAACCGCCGGTTTTTGGGCATTCTGTAAGGAATAGATATGGTCAAGGACATGATTTTCGGCGCGGTAGGGGGGCTGCCGGTGTTCAATTCATATTTGTCGGTTTTTGGTGAATTCGCTTTCGGGTTTTCCGGAGCGGTGATAATTTAAGGAGAGAGTAATGGCGATTTTAGAAAAATTTTTTGCTCCATCACCATTTGTGGGACTGCAGGACCACGCCAAGAAGGTCCACGAGTGTGTTGAGCTTCTACGTCCTTTGACGAATGCGCTGCTTGCAGGGGAGCACGAGAAGATTGAAGAGTTGCACAACCAGATGTCGAGGACCGAGCATGAGGCAGACCTCTTGAAGACGGAACTGCGGGACAGGATAAGCAAGATGTACTTTCTTTCGGTAGGGCGGCTTGAACTGAGTCAGTTCCTTGCCTATCAAGACGATGTGGCGGATTCTGCGGAGGATTTTGCGGTTCTGCTGCTTATTCGAAAGACACAGGTTCCGGAAGAGCTAAAGTCGGACTTTATGGCCTTTGTTGAGCAGGTGATTACTGTCAGTGAACACTTGATGGGTTTAGCAGATAAGCTTTCGACTCTTGCAGAGGCGGCATTTGGGGGTGCAGAGGCTCAAGAAGTGCTGCAAGCAATCGAAACGATAGGTCAGGAAGAATGGCAGGCTGACCGGCTGGAGAGGAAATTTGCGCGACATCTTTACACTGTAGAGGATAAGCTCGACCCCGTCACTATTATGTTTATGGATAAGTACTGCGCGACACTGGGGCGTGTTTCAAACAACGCAGAAAAGACCGCCAAGTATCTTAGGCTTATTATTCGCAAGAAATAGTTGTTCCTGCGACGGAGGAGCACAGTCTCCATGGAACTGTTTGTTGTAATAGCAATCGTAATCGCTGCATACATGGCCTGGAATATCGGCGCCAACGACGTAGCCAACTCGATGGCCGATGCTGTGGGTTCGAAAGCTTTAAGTATCTTTTGGGCGGTTGTCTTGGCCGGCATTTGTAATTTCTGCGGTGCGGTACTGGTCGGCAGCCATGTAACCGATACAGTTCGCAAGGGAATAATAGACACACAAGCTTTTGCGCAGGACCCGCATGTGCTCGCGCACGGTATGGTCTGCGCACTGTTGGCGGCCGCCCTCTGGTTGAATCTGGCCTCATATCTAGGCATGCCGGTCTCTACGACACACTCTATCGTCGGTGCCCTCGTCGGTTTTGGAATACTGGAAGCCGGTCTGGGATATGTTCACTGGGGCAAACTTGGTCAGATCGTCGCGAGTTGGTTTATCTCACCATTGGCAGGGGGTGTGATGGCTTTTTTGATATTCAAATTGATATCTCGTTATATTCTATCGGCTGAAAAACCGGCGGTTGCGGCACGCAAAGGTGTTCCGGTCTGTGTTTTCTTCACCTTCGGCATATTAATTTTAGCTGTCATTTACAAGGGCTTAAAAAACATACATCTGGATTTAGACGGTCCGCAGGCGCTTGGGCTTAGCGCTTTGTGTGGCCTGTTGGCGGCGGGCGTATCGGTTTTGCTTGTCAAAGGAAACCGCGGCTGTAATGCCGAAATGCCTGTGGAACAGCAACTTTCTCAGGTGGAGAGAATTTTTGCCGTGCTGGTGATAATAACATCGTGTACAGTGGCGTTCGCCCACGGTGCAAATGATGTGGCCAATGCGATTGGGCCCTTGGCTGCGATAGCTGAAATCGTCAAGACCAACTCGGTGCCGGGGCAGGTCTCGGTGAGCATATGGCTTCTGGTCCTCGGCGGCATCGGCATCGCCGTTGGTCTGGCGACTTTTGGATACCGTGTGATGCGCGTAGTCGGGACAAAGGTGACGGAGATTACGCCATCTCGTGGTGTTGCTGCCGACCTGAGCGGTATGATAACCGTGCTGGCCTGCTCCAAAATGGGTCTTCCTATATCCACGACGCACACGCTCGTGGGCGCAATAATAGGAGTGGGGCTGGCGCGTGGTATTACTGCAGTGGACCGAAAAGTAGTAGGCTCTATCTTTACGTCGTGGTTCGCTACCGTTCCGATTGCTGCAGTGTTGACAGTTCTGTTATACCTTCTTGGTAAGTGGCTGTTGTGGTAGCTTGTCGCGAGCAGTTTGACGTAAGATGAGCCGCTTGCAACATCCACAGCATCTTTTCGGCGGTAGGGGGGCTAGGGCGAACCAGGCCGAAAATTTTTTCTGATATATGAATGACGTATTGCGAAGTTGCGGATGTAGGTGTAAAATTCTTCTTATGAAGACTATGCCCCGGAAATCTGTTGTTATTACGCTTTTGTTGTTGCTTTGGTCAGCGGTTTGGGCAGCCGAGCCAAACAACTCTCTAATGCAGCTTTGGGCCGAGCCGAACACCCCTGAAACTGAATCGGGAACTGCAAAGGCGGCTGTGATTGTCTGCAAAGGGATGATTGATGATGGGCTTTACAAGTCCATCCGCCGCAGGACTGACATGGCACTTGACGCGGGGGCTGAATACCTAATCTATGAAATCCAAACGTACGGCGGGCTGCTTCAATCAGGCGACGACATAGCCAAGTACTTCATACTTGACGTGGGCAAAAAGACCAAAACGGTAGCTTATATAACCACTGAGGCGATATCAGCCGGTGCAATGATAAGCGTCTCATGCCAGGACATAATTATGCTTGAGAATACCACGATAGGGGATTGCGCTCCGATTGCGATCGGTGCCAAACTCGAAGGCGTCGAGCGTGAAAAGACCGAGAGCTTCACCCGCGCTGCATTTATGCGCGCCGCCGAGGCAAACGGCTACCCGGCGGCACTGCTCAAGGCCATGGTCACTATGCAGATTGAAGTATACCGCATCAAGAATCTACAAACGGATGAATACGAATTCTTCGAGGCCGAATTTCTACCCAAAGACGCGAATGAATACGACCTTGATAATAAGCAGTTAGTTGTCAAAGATGACGAGCTTTTGACCCTGACCGCCTCTCAGGCCTTTGAGTACGGGATAGCCAGAGCGGTAGTTAAAGAGTTGGCAGGGGCCCTTGAGTTTCTCTCTGAGCGAGACGGCGTGACCTTTGCGGGCGAGCCTGTTGTACTTAAAACAAACTGGTCGGAAGAGATGGTCCGATGGCTGAATTCACCCGCTGTGATGGCCGTACTTGTCATGCTCGCCATGTTGGGGGTCTATATTGAATTTAACACCCCTGGCCTCGGGCTGCCCGGGCTGGTGGCGGTTATATGCTTTGCGATAATAATTGGCAGCAAATACCTCGTTGGACTGGCCAACTGGGTGGAGGTCGCCTTGTTTGTTGTGGGCATACTCTTGCTGATGGTTGAAATCTTCGTACTGCCGGGCTTCGGCATCGCTGGCGTCACGGGGATAGCGTGCATATTAGCGGGCTTATTCGGCATGCTCATAAAGAACCCGCCGGACAAATTACCCTGGCCCCAGACCCAGTTCGATTGGCAGTTATTCACAAATGGTGTCCTGGGGCTGTCAATTGGCTTTATGGGATTTGTTGTTTTGGCGTGGCTCCTTACAAAATATCTGCCTAGATTGCAATTTCTCAGCGGCCTTATTCTTGTCCCCACGGTGGCCAAACTCGGTACGGAAATGGAAGTAAGTATGACCGTACCGCCCGAAAGCGAAACTGTAAGTGTAAATGTCGGCGACATTGGTGAGGTGATTTCGACGCTGCGCCCCACAGGCAAAGCAAGATTCGGCGACGCTATAGTCGACGTGGTGGCAGAAGCCGAATTTCTTGACAAAGAAACGAAGGTTGAGATAATCGAGGTTCACGGCAACAGGGTTGTTGTCAAACCTGCAAAGGGTTAACTGTAGGGATAGACTTATGGATTGGTGGCTTGCGTTTGCTGTTTTTCTTTATTTGGCTTCGGCCCTTTTAATAATAGCCGAAGTATTTGTGCCCAGCGGCGGCATAATAACTTTGTGTTCGCTGGCCTGTTTGGCAGGGGGGGTAGCGATATTTTTTCAGCGCAGCACGACGGCCGGCTGGGTCGGCATCATTATTGCCGTTGTAATGATACCATCGGTTTTGGTAGTCGCTTATAAGATATTCCCGAAGACGCCATTCGGCAAAAGCGTTACGCTCACACCTCCACAGCGGCAGCAGGGCGACGCCATACCCGATACAGATGAACTGAAAGGGCTGCTTGGCGCCGAGGGTGTGGTCCTTACTCCGCTACGGCCGGTTGGAATGTGCGATTTTTCGGGACAAAGAGTTGAATGTGTAGCCGAAGGTGGTTATGTTGATAAGGACAAAAAGGTTAAGGTTATCGACGTCGAACATAGACGGCTGACAGTTCGCGTAATAGAACAAAGCTAATGAAAGGGAATAAAGATGTATAACTTATCAAATATAGTTCTGGCGGCGGCTAATCCCGTACGAGTTATCGGAACGGCGGTTCTGGTCGTCCTTGTACTTGTAGCGGTGGTGTTCTTTCTGCTGTTTTTGAAGTTTTTCAGACTCTGGCTGCAGGCCAGATTGTCGCGTGCCGATGTAAAATTCTCCGAGCTTATTGGAATGTGGCTCAGGAAGGTCGATACCAGGACCATAGTCCTCAGCAAAATAACGGCCGTCCAGGCTGGCCTGACACTGACTACCCGGGACTTGGAGAGCCACTACTTGGCAGGGGGGCGGGTCCCGAATGTCGTGCGTGCACTTATTGCCGCCAACAGGGCGAATATTGAATTGACATTGAAGACAGCCACCGCAATCGACCTGGCCGGTCGTGACATCCTCGAGGCCGTGCAAACAAGCGTGAATCCAAAGGTTATCGATTGCCCAGACCCGGAAAGGAGCCGAGGTACTATCGACGCCGTTGCGCAGGATGGTATTCAGTTGAAGGCAAAGGCCCGCGTAACAGTCCGAGCAAATATTGAGCGATTGATTGGCGGCGCGACTCAGGAGACAATTATCGCCCGTGTCGGCGAGGGTATTGTTACCACTATCGGCAGCGCCATAACATACAAATCCGTTCTGGAGAATCCTGATGATATCTCCAAGTCGGTCTTGGCAAAGGGCCTCGACGCCGGAACCGCTTATGAGATTCTCTCTATTGATATTGCCGACGTGGATGTAGGGGAGAATGTGGGCGCGCAGCTTCAAGCTGCCCAGGCCGAGGCCGATATGCGAAGGGCAAAGGCGGAGGCCGAAAAACGCCGCGCAATGGCCGTCGCGCGAGAGCAGGAAATGAAGGCCCTCGTGGTGGAAAATGAGGCAAAGGTGCCGCTGGCTATTGCCGAGGCCTTCCAGAAGGGCAATCTCGGTATAATGGACTATTACCGGCTGAAAAATATCGGCGCCGATACATCAATGCGGGATTCCATCGCAAAGGGCAAAAAGCCCGAAGCATAAGTAAAGACAAGAAAAATTCGTAGATGCCGAAGGGGGATGATGGAACAGTATATGAACTGTTTTTGGGGACAGATAGTTTTGGCTGCCCGCGACACAGAAGAGTGGATGAACATACTTTTCTTTGTGGCGATTGCGGCCTTCTATGCCATAGGCAGCGTTCTTAAGGCCAAGGCAAGCAAGTCCGCAAAGCAAAAGAAGGCTGCCGAGCGGCAGGGCGTTAGACCGACTGAAAAGGGCCCTGTACGCCCGGCCGCAAAGAAGAGCCCGCCACCTGCGACCGTTACGAAGCCTGCTTACCCACAGCCACCGCGCAGGCTGGTTGCTCGTCCCCGGCCGGTTATGCGAATGCCCATACTTAAAAGAGAACCCCTTGGACCTAAAGCCGTCAAGCAACCACGCATGGCCGAGCCATTGCCCTCCGTGCCACCGCTGGAAAGCAAGCTTAAGGGGCTTCCCAAACCTCCCAAAAAAACTATCAGAGAGCTGGATATAGGCCAACTCGGTCTTGCAGCCGAAAAAAAACAAAAAGAGCCCGTCATTCTCGAGGAACCGCTGCTTCCTCTCGACGACCCTGATGCTTTAAGAAGGGCAATTCTGCACTATGAAATCCTCGGTAAGCCTATATCACTTCGCCGACCTGGTGAACATCTCGTCGGAATGTGACTCTCATATAAACCAAGCTCAGCGCTGACCAGTTATGCTTTTTTTGGTGAGCGGTAGCGGTTGTGATTATCGCCCGATATCGAACGTCCCATAATATATGTTATGTTTCATTCGGCCCGATTCTTTGCATAGAAGCCCATTTGCATTTCTTTTTGCTTTTTAGGTGTTTCTTGGTGGCTTAGAACTGGTTGGTGCCCTGCGCGCGACTGGCGGTGTCGCAAAGATTGTCCCACATGGCGGTTACTCTGTCTAAGAGGCCCAGATTTTGAAGAACGACCGAGATACTAACGGTTGTGTCGGCGCAGGCGAAATTATTTTCCAGCAAGTGCTCGAGGTCAATCAGCGAAGATGCAAACTTTATGCTGTCAGAGTAAAGCAACGCCGTTTTATAGTGCAGTTCAAGAGTGTCCTTATCGAGGCACTCATGGCCGGTAAGTTGCTCAAGTGCATGGTCTTTTCGGTTGGTTTCAAACAGGCATACAGCCAATTTGCTCCTTGCCCTGCTGTATGTCGGATTTATCTCCAGAGCCCGGTGGAATGCAGTGATGGCCTGGGCCATTCTCCCTACACTCATTAGCAGAACGCCAAGTCTATGGTGGAGGTCCGGGTTTTGGGGCCGCTCAGCGATTTGCTTTTGATGTGCGTCAATTACCGCTTCGATTAGGTTGTCCGGCTCTTCCGCGACGTTAGACAGTAAATTTGCGCCAAAATCCGCCTGGAGTTGCAGGGTCGCCGTTTCTGCCAGCAGCAGAGAGCTGTTTGGCTGAATTGCCGCGGCGAGCGACAGTGTCGCTAAGGCACACGGGATGTTGCCGGCCAATTTTTCAGCAGTTGCAAGACCTATGTACGCGTCTACTATCCGGTCGTTAATTTCGACCGCTCTGTTGAATTGCTGAGCGGCAAGCAGCTCCTGGTTGCTCTGCACGTACTGCGTTCCGAGTTTTATGGTGGCTTCCAAGAATTCCGGGCGAAGCCGTATTGCCTCTTGGTAATGGCAAATCGCCTCGGATGTTGCCCCCAACATTCCGAGAATATCGGCGCGCTTCATCATCAGTTCTGCCCTCTCGGGCTGGCTCTCTAGCAAGTCCTCAATTTGCTCCAGAGCATCCTCAAGTTGACCGTCTCGGATTAGCTGGTCTATGAGGTCGTCTTCCGCGGTGAAATTGTCCGGATGTATCAGAATTGCGGTGTTGAATGTTTGAATTGCCTCTGTGTACATCGCGGCCGCAATATACAAGTGGCCAAGTGTCACAAGCATCGACATATCATCGGGGTATTCACTTTTTAAAAGCTCATATTCTGTTATGGTTTTTTCCACTTGGCGGTTCTTAAAATAAATGGCGGCCAGCCGCTGCCTCGGAAGCTGCAGGTAGTTCTTGAACTTCAGACAATCCTGGTAGAATTCGACTGCCTGACTCTCCTCGCCCAGACGCTCATAGCAATGCCCAAGGCCATAAAGGGCCAGTGTATTATTCGGCTGACGCATATAAACTGAGTTTAGTTCTTCGATTGCCTTGTTTAGCTGGTTCTCATGCAGGGCTATTGCCGCTGCCGCCAATCGCCCGTGTGTACAGGCCGGCTTATCAAACAGATGCAGCCTGAGCTGCTCCTCAGCCGCCTCGACCTTTCTGGCGGCTATCAGCTCAATGACCTTATGCAGCTGGTGTGTTTGTGAAGATTCGCTTTGGTTTTCACAGAATACGGCGGCATTGAGCCAGTCCCATATCAGCTCCGCCGTGTCGACTGTCATCCCCCTACCGAGAATTTCCAGCAGTTTGCTCATACGCTTCCGGCCAAATAACTTGGGTAATCCGTCCCTGCGCTCTGGGTTTTTGTGCTCCTCCTTCCGCCCTCGTGCCCCTAAGCCTTCAAGAGTAATATCGACAATACGCGCAGGGCGATTAATTGGTGTTTGCCTAACCTGTTAACCGAATATCCGTTTTTCTCGGCATAGGGGGTGGTTGTGTGCGATGTAGGGATTGTTAGGGTTCTAAAGGCGGGTTTCCGGACTTTAGTGGCTTACATATTTGGGAGTATTTTAGGGGTCACTTAATTATAGGGCCGACCCCCCTGCCGCCCCCCCTATCGGCTTCGCCAAAGCTCCTCTGCTGCTCTACTCTGCTTTTGCCGTCTGGGCCTGTTTTTCTACCTCGCTTAGGTAGGCGAGTGTGCGCTGCAGCTTGTCACTTAGGTGCTTTAACTTCAGCATGGTCTTGACCCGCGTTAGCAGTTCAAGCTTGTTGACCGGCTTGCTTATGAAATCGTCCGTGCCGGAATCTATGCCCCGTTCGATATCACCGAATTCGTTAAGCGCGGTCACCATTATCACCGGAATGTCGCTGGTCTTAGGGTCGTTCTTTATTCTCTTGCAGACTTCAAAGCCGCTCATTTTTGGCATCATAATATCCAGCAAAATCAGGTCAGGCGCCCCCCTGCTTATGACCTCCAGTGCCTCCTGCCCGTCGTATGCAGGGACAGTCTCACAGTTCATATCCTCGAGGTATGCCTGCAGCAGTTCGAGATTTTGCTGATTATCGTCAACGACCAGCACCACAGGGGTTTTTTCCTGCTCTTTTTCTGACCTTACCGGATTCATAAGAAATTACTCCTGTTTTTTTCCTGCCATTCGTGGCTCACTTGGTAAACAGTACCTAATTAAAGCTGCTAAACACCGCCTTGTCAACAATAACTGTGGCCTCTTTTATGAAACCACGCTTCATACGTAGCAACTTATCAGAGGTTGCCGATGCACGAAAAACAACGTCGCCTCCCCCGGTATTGTAGAGTTACTCGGTATTGTTATGCTTCTTATGCCCCCCCTGCCCTCTCAGCCGCGAAGCATCACGTTGTGGGCTTAATTTTCTTGCAATATTCACGTCTGTGACATATAAAGTAACCGGACCGCAGTAGTGTGCGTTTGCGGCCTTTGAAGGGCTCGTAGCTCAGCGGTAGAGCAGTGGACTCATAATCCATTGGTCGAAGGTTCGAATCCTTCCGGGCCCATTTTTAGGTGTGTCGCCTAATAACTTATCTGCCTGACATACTTAAATTCCGTACTGAGAACAGTGGCCAAATATCACGATAAAAACGCCACCAACAATCTATTTGGCCTACCACTGAATTCTAAGGATACGTGATGAACAAGCTCAGGCGCATCATATTGTGGGCTGCTCTGGCGCTGATTATATCCTCTATTTTCCTGTCAATCTACGGAGCGTTTCTCGGTGCCGCCCGTGCCAAAGGCTTCTTTAACTCCATTCCCTTGAGCATTTACTGGTTAGCCCTGGCCTGCCTTTTGGTACTTGCCATCGCCGCGTTCCAACGCCTGCTACATGTTCCAGGCCTTCTACTTACGCACTTAGGTTGCGTGCTGATTCTGGCAGGCTCAATCTGGGGTTCAGACAGAGGACACAGTCTACAAAAAAGGCTAGTTGGCCTTGACAAAATACCGCAGGGCCAAATGATAATCTTTGAAGGAGCTTCCGAGAAACACGTCAAATTAGAAGCCAACGAACAGACTAAGGAACTACCGTTCTCGATAAAACTAAAGGACTTCCGCTTAGAGCATTACGAGCCTGGATATCTGCTAATCGAGACCCGTGGCCAGCAGCGATGGCAGTTACCTGTTGAAATCGGTGCTGAATATTCTTTGGGTCCGGACTTCGGCACAATAACCGTAACCAAACGCTTCAAGAACTTCAAAATAACCTTCGACGGCACGCAAAGAATCCCGATTGATTCGCCTAAGGCCGGCTCCAATCCCGCCTTGGAGGTTCAGATTACGGACCCCAACGGAGCCGTTACAACTAAATATGTCTTTGAGCGTTTTGGCGGGCATGTTCATCCTGAAGACAAATTGCTGCTTAGCTACCACAGAATTATCAGTGATTTTATAAGCGAAATCCAAATCATCAAAGACGGCAAAGTCCTCGCTGAGGAAAGCCTCGAAGTCAATCATCCCGTCTATTTCGGCGGGTACCATTTCTACCAGCATGCTTACGACGACAAGGCCGGTGAGTATACAATCCTTATGGTTACCTCCGATACGGGCCTTAAGATGGTCTATCTCGGCTACCTGATGCTGTGCGTCGGTGTCTTCTGGCAGTTCTGGCTGAGGCCGATATTGAGAAAAAGTTCAACGAAAGAATGATTAAATGGAAATCAAATACACAACGCAAGGCTTACTGATTTACGTTACCGTTGGCGCATATCTTCTTGCGTTTATCCTGACCGCGGCCCGGCGGACAAAGCCCGGTCACTTTCTGTACCTGCTGGGTTTTGCGACCGCAGTTCTGTCTTTCGGTTATCGCTGGTACCACGTCCGCCATGTACCGATGCAGAATCTCTTCGAGGTGTTTCTGTGTCTGGGTATGATTTATCCGGTCTCGGTGTTCTGCAGGCACTTTCTGCGAGTGGGCGGGTACTCAGCAGACATGCTAATAGGAGCGATAGTACTTATTCCCGCCGGCTTTGTCTTCAACGCCGACCCGCAGAAACTCCCCCCCGCTTTACAAAGCTGGCTGTTCGTTCCACACGTCGCCGTTTACATCGTCTCTTACATATTCATGGCAAAAGCAGCTTTCCACGCCAGCTTACAACTTGTCAGGAAAGCACCTGACACCACCGGCGACCTACTGGGCCCTGAACAGGCAACGTACCAAATGATATGTGTCGGCTTTCCCTTACTGACGCTCGGTCTTATCCTCGGCAGTTGCTGGGGCAAACTCGCATGGGGTGATTACTGGGGCTGGGACCCGAAGGAACTTTGGTCGCTGGCGTCCTGGCTGGTCTACATCGGGTATTTCCATTTTCGTTATATGTTCGGGCGAAAATACCCTCGTATCAACAGCACATGGGCGATCGCAGGCCTGACAGTCATTATAATAACACTGCTGTGGGTAAATCTCTCCAAGCTATTTACGGGTTTACATACCTACGCGGTTTAACCTGCCGGTACCCTATATGGCTTTTTTCCAACGCCTAAGAAATCACACCAAGAACTATTCCGGCATCGTGAAAGCCTCTCCGCAACGGGCTAATTGAGCCTTTTTGTCCTGGTCGAGGCCGATTTCCTCATCACTCAGATAGCGCGCCGGCTCCGGCGCCCACGCATCTCCAAAATGCACGGAAAATTTCCCAATCCTGAGAAATTTTTTAAACCTCCCCTGCCCTATCACTCCTAATAAGTCCAAAATCAAAGAATCACCTACTGACGCCTTCACCCCCTCAACCCAAGAACCGCATTTTCCCCCCACGTCTCTTCGACCCGCCCTCTCCTGAGCGAAGTCGGGGCAAGCAACGTCGAAGTACCTCCGCAATTAAAAATTCAACACTCAAAATTCAAAATTACCTATCTGGGCACGGACTACTCACGGAGTTCCGCCCAAGTATCCCCCGCCATATAGCGTTTGCAATCGACCTGTCCGCCACATTCACCACCGCATCATTATTAATATCACCAAGAAGTGCTACCCCGAACTCCGCCTCAGCTGTACCCGTATTGCCGTAATCATCTCCCGTAACAGTTACCCCGACCGTAAATACCTGCCCAGAATCAGATAGATCCGGCGGTTCCAAAAACAACGGGGCCTGTACCGAATTAATCAGCACAGGCCCCGAATTTGGTGCAAACTCAATCGCTCAGATCCGCATTACGGCCACAAAAACTGCTCAAGCCAGTTACCCGCCAAGACGTCGTAGTCTAGGAAGTTCACAATATCAGGGTCGTTGGGGTCGGGATTCGTTGGCGGAGGCGTCTTTGGTGCGATGTTTGCAATCGAGGTGTTGGGCACATAAACCTCACCTGCTACGCCGGCAATGCCCATAATCTCGCCGATTGGCAAGGTCTTGTTGTACAGACGCAGGTCGTCTATCTTACCCTGGAAAGTAGAGTACCAGTTGGGGTCGGCGTTATTGCTGTTGACGCCAATATAGTTGGTATAGGTAGTATCCCAATCTACTAATGCACCATGTGCTGCTATGTTGCTGCTTGCACTTACCGAATTGCCATCGCCATAATAAAGTGTCCCTTTTGTAGGCTCTACGGCAATAGCGGTGAAACTCCATGCGCCGACCGCCGGGTAGTACCCGGACGAGTATGTCCAATAGTCGTTATTCCACCAGTAAATTAACTCGCCCCACTTGCCAAAACCAAAACCAGTGGCCTTCATAGTAGCCTCACCGCGATCAACTCGGCTCTCTACTATAGACGGAAAGTCCCACTCACCCATTGAAGCTTCCGGCTTTACCCATGCTGTTATCGTCATATTCTGGGTGCCGACAAATTGATTCGCCGGCGAGTTGGGAATCTCAAGATAATCATTGGCGTCAAAGTCCATCGCATAGCACGGGTCATTCGGATCCAGCACACCCGGCACATCAGAAGTCCAGCTCGGCGCGTCCGTTCCGGGTACGGTGATATCGTACTCGTCGCCCCAGGTACCGTGGTTCCTGACAAGCGTCTTACCTGTACCCTCATCGAACTTGTACCAGACCTCGGGCGGGTCAGCCGGTGGTGATGCCAGAGTGTTGTAATCGCTGATCAGCCATTGAGTGGCCATTACATCGAGGTCAAACTCATCGACGGTGCAATCAATCCCGCCGTCTGGGCCGCTGAAGTCACCTTTGGAATTGAAGTAGGGTTCCCCTGCTACGTCAGTCCTGCATCTCGGCGGA
>CP070715.1:1321184-1326331 GCA_020350405.1 Planctomycetota bacterium | reverse complement strand
CGAATCAGCACGTCCTGCAGCGTATTATTCAGCGCATGCCCCAAGTGCAGTGGGGCCGTAACATTGGGCGGCGGTATCACAATCGCGTAAGGCTTCCGCCCTTTCTTCCCATCCGGCGCCTCAGGATGAAAATACGTCCGGGAATTCCATATCTCCTCCGCCTTACCCTCCGTCGCCGCTGGCTCATATACCTTGGAGAGCTGTTCCGCCATAAATTACCCGATTAAATGCCCATAAAAAATTCCGGCCGCCCAAAAAGCCGCCAAAACCATATCTTAATAAAAACCCCCAAAAATGTAAACCCCTATATGTCCTTACCAGTAGCGAACCGACACCCCAACCTCAACCCACAACCCCTTTCACTCTCTTTTTTTCTTGACCACCCACGCCCGCTTGCAGCCAACCCGCCCCGCCATCATTTTAGATAAAAAAACCTTGCAGGCCGGGCGCAAATCGTGTATAATACTGGCCGCTTTGGCGGTTGGAAAAGCGGAAAATTACGGAACAGCAACGCCCTTTCGCGCATCTTATAAGCGAATGGCACAAAATCTTCGAAATTCCGCAAAAAAAGTGCAACAATCGCCCGCCTTAGGGCACTTTACATAATAGTACTGCACGGACGCGTCAGTTGCGGAACGCAGCTATTGCGAATCTCGAATGAGCTAAAGGAGAAAAATTATGAAAAGCAAAGCTCTTACATTAGTCGACCTGCTGGTCGTAATCGCGGTCATAACCCTGTTGCTGGGCCTAATGCTGCCTGCCGGGGCAGCAGTCAGGCAGCGTGCCTATCGAATGGTGTGCCGAACGAACCTGTCCGGCATCGGCAAGGCGATGCTTGCGTACTCCGACGACAACGAGGAGCAATATCCACAGGCCGGCTGGCCGGACAGCCCTTGGAGCGACACAGGCGAGTTAAGGAACTGGTATGACCAGCGGGGAAGACATTACGGCAAAGCGGGCTCACCTGTAACAATCACCTCGAGTTTCTACCTGCTTATAAAGTATGCCGATATGACGCCTCAGCAGTTTGTCTGCAGGGGAGACCTCGGAACCAGGGTCTTTTCACTCTCTGATGTGCAACCGGGGATTCTCCCTCCGGATGTTAACGATATTACTCAGGTCTGGGACTTCGGCCAGAAGCAGGACATGATAACCAACTTCGTTGCAGGCCAGTATTGCTCCTATTCCTACCATATGCCCTATTATCAAACTCGCGACGAGCCCGGCTTTCCCGTCACTCCGGCAAGTAACCCTGCCAGCCCGCTCTGTGGAGACAGAAGCCCTTATTTGGACAAGAATGCCTGGCCTTATCTCGAGGGCAAATGCTGTAACGGCGACCCGGACGAAGACTGTCCGACCTGGCACGCGGATGGCTATTACTACGACCCTCATAAGACCGGTAACTCAGCATGCCACCGCCGCGAAGGCCAGAATATCCTGTTTAATGACGGCCATGTGCTCTTTGCAGAGTATCCGAATGTCGGCCTCAATAACGATAACGTCTGGAAAAACTGGACTACCACCGATGCCCCGGAAAGCCCCGCAGAATGGCAGGTCAACCCGACGCCATATTGCGCGCAGCTTAACGAACCCGGGCAAGAGGCGCCAATGGGCAAAAGCGATGCCTTCCTGGTCAATGAACTGAACAAAGAAGCTTGGTAAGGTCGATTCTCAGTATGCAGAAAACCATGTTGTTGGAAATGATAAAAAAGTTCCTGGGCACTACGGAAAAAGGAGTCTAAAAATGAAACGAATGTTTCTTATAGCCCTTGTCATGCTGGCGCTCGCGTCGCAGCCGGCACGCGGAGAGATAATAGCTTTGTGGCCGGACGGCACCGGTGATTATCCCACAATCCAGGCCGCAATCGACGATGCCAACGATGGCGACGTGATATACCTTTTCCCCGGGACCTACGCCGGCGACGGAAATAGGGACATCGACTTCCTTGGTAAATCTATCATAGTCCAGAGCGTCGCGCCGGATTTTCCATCTATCGTTGCCGCCACAATCATCGACTGCAACGCCAGCGAGGGCGATCCCCATCGAGGTTTATATTTCAACAATAATGAGGATGCAAATGCCGTTGTCGCCGGCTTGACAATCACTCGAGGCGGGCCGGGAATCTGGATCTCGGCCTCCAACCCTACCATCTCCTACTGTACAATCAGCGACTGTTTCAGTTCCCGCATCGGAGGAGGAATCTATTGCAGTAGCTCAGAATCTGTGATTACCAACTGCACTTTTACGGATAACTCGGCAGCACGCGAAGGTGGGGCCATCTTCTGCCGGGACAGCATACCAATTATCCAAAACTGTACCTTCAGCGGTAATTCAGCTATATCTGGAGGTGGCTTGCACAACGACAGCGATTACTACTACCGAGGCGCCGCGCACCTTACGATTGCCAACTGCACTTTCACCGGTAATTCGGCTACCAATGGAGGTGGTGGAATTTCATGTCGTGAATCGAGGACCATTGAGATTGTCGACTCGGTGATAAGCCACAATTCCAGCCCTGCCGGCGGCGGAATTATGGGCTTGGAGTCCCGTGCAACCTTGACGATTACGAACTCCACTATCAGCCATAACACCTCTTACGAAAGCCATGGCGGCGGAATCTGGTGGGATGGTTCGGACATTCGAATCAACGGATGCACGATAAACGCGAACAGAGCCGCTGGCGATGGCGGCGGTGTGTATATCTATCCAAACCGCAGTTGTATAATGAAAAACACAGGAATATGTGGCAACCGCGCGGGTAATTACGGCGGCGGAATCTTTGGCACAAACGTCGACCTGACATTTTTCAACTGCATTGTCAGCGGCAACGCGGCATTTGAGGCCGGCGGAGGTGTATACACCGCCGAGGGCGCTCGTATATCAGAGATGATTAACACCACTATCGCTGACAACCAGGCTGCTGAGGGCGGCGGAATATACAATCGCTATCCCCGGAATCTGACCACTTTGTTAAATAGCATCCTCTGGGGCAATACGGACAGTAGCGGGACCGGATTTCTTGCTCAGGTCCGTACATTTGGAACGGAAACTGAAGCCCACGTAACTTTTAACTGCATCCAGGATGACAATCCCGACGATGCCAATATTCCATTCGGCTCAGACCCCAACTTCAACATCGACGACGACCCGTGCTTCGTTATGCGTGGCTTTTGGGCGGATGCAAACGATACGAGTATCCCCGTCGAGCCCAATAACCCCAATGCCGTCTGGGTCGAGGGTGACTATCACCTTCTCATCGATTCGCCCTGTATCGACGCCGGCAGCTCCGCTGCGCTGCCTCTGGCCAAATCTTTCTCCATCGATATTGACGGCGAACCGAGGGTCACAGGTCAGGACGTCGATATGGGCGCCGATGAGTTTGAACGTGTTATGATTGTAATCAATCCGCAGGAAGGTGACGTCTGGGCCGGCGGCAGCATCCATCAGATTAACTGGGCCAGTTACCAAACAGCCGGGACCGTCGATATCTCCTACAGCGACGATAACGGTGCTTCGTGGGTGCCGATTGAAACTGCCGTCCCCGATACAGGTACTTGCAACTGGCAGGTCCCCGGTTCGGTCGATTCCAGCCAGTCTCTGGTCTCGGTCTCCCCGACCATACCCGAACCCAACGTTATTATCATAGATAGCGGCCACTTTACAATCCAACCTGACTTTGTCCATCCACCTGTACCGTCGCGGTGGCCGTCGCTTGCCGGTGGTTTTGACAGGTCAAGCCTAAGCGCCAACCTTGGCCCTGAAGTTGGATGCATCAAGTGGCAGTTCCAGACAGCTAGTCCCGTTATCTCAAGTGTAACCGCCGGCCCGGGCGGCAGGACTCATATTGCCTGTGAGGACGGAAAACTCTATACCATTGATTCTGCCGGCGTACTGGTTTGGACCTTCGATGCCAACA
This sequence comes from Planctomycetota bacterium, assembly GCA_020350405.1. Lineage (GTDB taxonomy): Bacteria > Planctomycetota > Phycisphaerae > Sedimentisphaerales > Anaerobacaceae. The sequence goes on along the minus strand of CP070715.1, from coordinate 1,322,414 downwards.
GCCCCATCTTGTGTGCACCTTCCGTAGGACCGCATGGCTCGATATACATAGGTACCGACGATGGCATACTTTATGCCGTCAGCATCGGCGGAACTGTGCGATGGACCCACAGGACCGGCGGCTTTATCTGGTCTTCGCCCGCTGTATCATCAGACGGCACGGTCTATGTCGGCTCTGCCGACGGCCGCCTTTATGCCCTTGCAAATAATGGCACCCTGCTCTGGACATTCCAAAACGATGCCCGCGGCGACGGCGTCCAGGGCTCTATCTTCGCTTCACCGGCAATAGCTCCTGATGGAACGGTCTATATCGGCGGCCTGTATGACCCGAACCTTTATGCCCTCGACCCGAACGACGGAACAGTTAAATGGGTTTGCAACTTTGAGCATACAACTCAAATCCCGGGAATCCCGGGCGAGTACGGTGAGCCACCGCGAGAGGTAAATGTGGCTGGCTGGCCTTTTGTCTCTCCGGTTGTTGGCTCCGATGGAACAATATACCAGACGCTGCTCTTCGACAGCGAAATCTTTGCAATCGAACCCGAAGACGGAACTATCTTATGGTCTACAAATCTCGCCGCCCCGAACATCGATTTTGACTATTGTTATTGGCTGCGCCCTTGTGAATGGCGACACTTGCCTATTGACTACTTTTTTGAGGATTACGACTGGAGATGGTATCACTACTACGGGCGAGAATATTTCCTAAAGTATCCTTATGTAGACGGCTGGCGAGAGCTCGCCTTGGGACCCGAGGGCACAATTTATGTCAGCCTTGATGAAGACCCCTTCCTGCGGGCGGTAGACCCCAATGGCACCGTCAGGTGGGTCAAAAACATCGGCATAATGGGAGGATACACGTTTGCCGTGGGCGCTGACGGCCTGTTATATGTCGCCTCCGAAGACACGCATCTTACCGTGCTCGAACCGGATGGTAATGAAATAGCCCGATTCCGAGGCACCGGTCCCCTCCGCTTCCCTGTTATAGCCGGCGACGGGAAGATCATAATCACCGATGCCAATAACATTGTAAAGCAGATATCAGCCTCCGGCTGTAATGGACTGCCCGCTGCCCTGCACAGGCCTGAAGACCTCTCTGGCGGTTGGATTGTCAACAATGTCGACTTTGCAATCTTGGCCGACCACTGGACGCAGTGCGCAGAGTTAAACCTCTCACCCTATCATTATGAACCAGATCCAACGCCGCCCTTTTACGAGGGTGTGCCGACAT
>CP070715.1:1300334-1321084 GCA_020350405.1 Planctomycetota bacterium | reverse complement strand
GCTGCCTGACACGCCGGCATACAATTCCGGCCTTGATGCGGGTGATGTTATAGAACAGGTTGACGGCATTGAGACCAAAGACATGACTTTATCGTGTGCGGTTAAAAATATTACCGGTCCCGCAGGCACAGAGGTAACATTGACGATAGTGCGCGCCGGTGAGCAGGATAGCTTTGATATTACAATAACCCGAGCCAAGATAATTGTTCCGACCATCCGAGGTTGGCAAAGGACCGAAGCAGGCCGCTGGCTTTATATGATTGATGGTAAAGATAAAATCGGTTACGTGCGCGTTACCAGTTTTTCCGAGAGGACTGCTTCAGACCTTGATAGGGTCCTTAAGGAGCTTGAGGCCGAGGGTTTGAGGGGCTTGATTTTGGATTTGCGGTTCAATACTGGCGGGGTTTTAAATGCCGCCGTTGAGGTGGCTGACAAGTTCCTCAAAGAAGGATTGATAGTCATCACGCGTCCCAAGTCTTGGATTGCATCGACTTATAAATCAGCGCGCAGGGCGGGAACACATCCGGATTATCCGCTCGTTGTGCTCATAAACCGGTATTCTGCGAGCGCTTCGGAAATTGTTGCGGGGGCGTTGGCGGATAAGACACATAACCGGGCGATTTTGGTTGGCGAGAGGACTCACGGCAAGGGCAGCGTTCAGGGGATAGCGCACTATCCGAAGGATGGTGCCCAGCTAAAATACACGATGGCGTATTATCATTTGCCCTCGGGCCAAAGGGTTGAAAGCAGGGACGAAATGGAGAAGCAGGGCAGGGATGATTGGGGCGTTGGGCCCCATATTGAGGTCAAATTGAACAGTCTTGAGCTCAAGAGAATGTCTGATGTACAGAGGGATAATGACGTGCTTTTCAGAGCCGGGCATGATGACGGCGAGGCTCCGCCTCAGAGACACACGGCCAAAGAGACGCTGGCGGCCGACCCGCAGCTGGCCGTCGGCCTTTTAGTTAGCAAGGCCAAGCTGATTGAATCTAATCTTCTGGCTGGAAGTGTGAACTGAGCTTGAGCTTTTGGGTGCAGATTTGGCAAAGGCAGAAGACATCGGCAAATTTGAGCGTCAGAGACGGGCGAAGCTCAAGTCAATCAGAGACTTGGATATTGACCCTTACGGCGGCAGATATGACGAAGCCGAGCCGGCCCAAGATGTCAAGCGCAGATTTAAAGATGGCGATGAGACCCAACGGGGCGGATGTGCCGGCAGGATTGTGCTGGCCAGGGATATTGGTAAACTGATTTTTATCACCCTGCGTGACGGTAGCGGCACTATCCAGATTGGTCTTAGCAAGAGCAGGCTCGCTGAGCAGTGGTCACTGGTCAAGTTGCTTGAGCTTGGCGACATAATCGGCGCTGCAGGTGAGCTGGGCAAGACCAAAACCGGTGAGATTACTATATGGGCCGACAGCGTGACGCTGTTGAGCAAGTCACTTTTGCCGCCGCCGGAAAAATTTCACGGTCTGGCGGACGTTGACCTTCGCTACAGGCAGAGGTATGTGGACTTGTGGGCCAATCCCGAGGTAATGGAGCGGTTCAAGAAGCGAAGCGCCATCATTGCCACGATTCGCTCGTTTCTGCAGGAACGCGGGTTTTTGGAAGTGGAGACCCCGATGATGCAGCAAATACCCGGCGGGGCGGCGGCAAAACCATTTGTGACACATCATAACAGTCTGGATATGGATTTGTTTTTGCGGATTGCGCCGGAGTTGTTTCTAAAAAGGTTGCTTGTGGGGGGGATGGAGAAGGTCTTTGAGATAAACCGTAACTTCCGCAACGAAGGACTTAGCAGGCAGCACAATCCTGAGTTTACGATGCTGGAAGTGTATCAGGCCTATGCCGACTACAATGTGATGATGGATTTGACGGAGGAAATTATCTCTGAGTGTGTACAAAAGCACTGTGCCGGTAAGGAGGTTCGGTTCGCGGATGTAACAATCAATTACAGGCAGCCGTGGCGGCGGGCACAGTACGCGGACCTGCTGGCCGAATATAGCGGATGCGGTATTGATGATATGGCCGCCATCAGAGAAAAGGCGGAGGAGCTTGGGCTGGATGAGCGTGCGATGGATGATGCGGTGGTCATCAGCAAGCTTTTCGAGGCTACCGTCGAGGATAATCTTGTTGACCCGACGTTTGTGAGGGACTATCCGGCCGAGCTGTGTCCTTTGACAAGGCGCAAGAAAGACAATCCCAAATATGCCGAGCGTTTCGAGTTATATATTGCGGGCATGGAGCTGGCGAACGCCTATACGGAGTTAAACGACCCTGCTGTTCAGGAAGAGAACTTTAAAATCCAGCTACGCGGACAGGAGGAATCTATGGCGAAGATGGACGCCGATTTTATAAAGGCGCTGAAATATGGCATGCCGCCAGCGGGGGGGCTGGGCATCGGAATTGACAGACTGGTAATGGTTTTGACTGGCGCTGCAAGTATTCGCGACGTGGTGCTGTTTCCGCTTCTGAAGCCTGCCAAAGAATGAGTCGATTGGGCCTGAGATGCTGAAATTATTTTTGTGGCTGCGATACCTGCGTAAGAGGAAGATTGTATTGTTGAGTATCGCTGCCGTTGCTCTGTCATGTGCCCTTTTGATAGTCGTTAACAGTCTGTTTACCGGCTTTATTGCGTCTCTGAAACAGGCGGATATCAGTGGAATGAGGGACATTATCCTTATACCCCGCATGGCTCCGAAATACGACATTCTTATTGATAAAATCGAGCAAGTTCCCGGTGTTGAATGTGCGAGTCCCTTTCTTCCAGGTGGGGGGCTGTTGCGTCTTGGCACTGGAGATGTTCGCGAGGCGTGGATATGCGGTGTTGACGCTAAGCGCGAGAGCAAGGACAGTGATTTGAGACAATCGCTGCTGAGGCAGAGCCAGCACGGCGGTGAGCTCAGCTTTGATGTGCCGGGGTATCCGAATGATATTGGCGGTTGGGTCGGGATTGGTGTTATCGCCGAACCGGATGAGCAGACGGATGAGTATGACCTCCAAGCCGTTCGAAATTTAATAGGAAAGGAGGTCGTGCTTACCACTTCCGGTCGGGTGCGAGTGGAGCCGGATACTGCAGGTGAAGAACCAGGATGGGAGGTTAAGCGGAAGGTTTTGCCGTTCCGGATTTCAGATATTTTTTACAGCGGTGTATATTACAAGGACAAAAGACTATATGTGCCGTACGACGACTTTTACAGACTTGCTTTGGGAGATGAAGGTGAAACCCGCGCCGCTAATGTGAGAATACGCGCGAGCGAGGGGACCGAGGCGGTGTTGTTGAAGCCCGCTGTCTGGCGGGTCTGGGAGCAATTTGCGTCGGAGGAACTTGGGCGTGAGCCAGACGCTATTTCGAGGGCCTGGATATGGGTCAGTGAGGGGCCTGATGAACAATTTTATGCTGAATTGCGGAAGCAGATGGCGGTGCTGCTCTTGATATTCGGGGTAATATGCTCGGTGACGGTGCTGCTGATATTCTGCATATTTTATATGATAGTGATGACCAAGCAGAAGGATATTGCAATTATTAAAAGCTGTGGAGCGGCGAGTGGTTCAGCGGCGTGGATTTTTATGGGATTTGGCATTTGTGTGGGTATAGTTGGCTCGGCGTTCGGCATAGTCCTCGGATATGTTGTAACCAAGAATATAAATACTCTCGAGGATTGGGTGAGAATAGTATTTGGCATGAAGTTATGGCGCAGCAGTGTGTATATGTTTGAGAAGATACCGAACGAGGTTAACTGGTCCGCGGTTTGGTGGATAGTCTTGGCGGCGGTAGCGGCTTGTGTCATTGGTTCACTTATACCGGCAGTGGTTGCGGCGAGGTTGCAGCCTGTGAAGATACTGCGCTACGAATAGTCAGTAGATATGTATAAAATAATCTTAGCAATTCGGTATTTGGTCAGAAGGCGGATAAGCTATTTTTCAGTTGCTGCGACGGCGCTGTGTGTATTTGTGGTTTTCGTTGTAGTTACGGTTCTTTCAGGGCTTACGGCTGAGTTCAAAAGAAATATGCACCGCGCTGTTGGCGACTGTGTGGTCAGCAGCAAGTCGATGGTGGGATTTGGGTACTATGGTGAGTTTATAAAGCTACTTGAGACCGTGGGTTTCGTGGAAGCAGTCGTCCCCGTCATAAAAAGCTACGCCATTGTAGATTATCAGTATGGTGGAAGACAGCAAAGTGACCGTGGTGTAGAGATTATGGGTGTTGAGCCGGCTGCACATAGTTGTGTGACCTCATTCGGTGACTGGCTTCAGTATTATAAAGGCAATGTTGATGATGTGTTTGTGCCGCCCTACGATCCGAATCTTGTCGGCTGCGTGCCGGGTGTGGCTATTTTGTTTGACCGCGATTCGGAAGGTGGCTACCAAATCGCCGAGGAGCTTCCGAGGGTGAAATTTGAGGTGAGCAGCTTTCCTTTGACCGCGAGGGGCGCGTTGGCAAAGGCCGGGGCGGGGGAGGTTAATACAAAAACCTTTTACTGCAGCGATGTTGCGCACAGTGGACTGGCCAGGGCCGATGGCAACAGGATTTATTTGCCTTTTAAGGATGCGCAGATGCTTTGCGGGATGGGGACGGGACGTAGGCGGGTGAACGGAATTCATATAAAGTTTAAACCCGATGTGAGATTGGACACCGGACGTGACAGGATAGCAGGATTGTGGCGGGAGTTTGTAGCGGGCAAGGCCGGTGCCCCCGGTGCTAATCTGCTGGAGAACGTGAGGGTGCAAACCTGGAAGACTTACAGCCGGGTGTTCGTGGCGGCGGTGGAAACGGAACAGACGATGATGATTGTTATTTTTGGGATGATTGGAATCATAACCGTCTTCGTTGTGTTTGTAGTTTTTTATATGATTGTAAGTCACAAGAGCAAGGATATCGGGATATTGAAGAGCGTTGGAGTCTCAAGAGGGGGCGTACTTGTGTTGTTTTTAGGGTTTGCCTTTTTGGTGGGTGTAATAGGCTCTGCTATAGGGGCGGTGGGTGGATGGCAGTTCCTGGTGCATATAAATCAGATTGAAGACTGGCTGTTTGAGCATTTCGAGTTTCAGTTGTGGGACAGGAGGCTGTATGCTATCGGAGATATTCCCAACGCCATTGATTTAAAAGTCTTAGCCGGTATTATGCTTTCGGCGATATTTGCTTGTTTTGTCGGTGCGGCGGTACCGAGCTGGCAGGCGGCCAGATGTGAGCCGGTAGATACTTTGCAGGTGAGCCAATTATGAGCGAGGACGATTTTCTGTTAGAGGCTGAAGGGCTTTACAAGTCTTATCAGATGGGTGCGACGGAGGTCAGCGTGCTCAGGGGGGTTGACTTGGCCGTAAAGAAAAATGAATTTGTTGCAATAGTCGGGGCGTCAGGCAGCGGCAAAAGTACCCTGTTGCATATATTGGGTGCGCTGGACAGACCGGATAAAGGCGTCGTGAGGTTTGAAGGTCGGGATTTAAAACGGATGGGGTCCGGTGAATTAAACAAGTTCCGCAACAGAATGGTCGGCTTTGTCTTTCAATTTTATCATTTATTGGACGAATTAAATGTCCTGGAGAATGTTTTCCTGCCGACGATGGCGGGCAAGAGCGTAATCGGCTGGCTTGGAAGTCGAATTTGGGCCAAGAGACGCGCTGGCGAATTGCTCGATCGTCTCGGTTTGGGCGAACGGGCCAATCATAAGCCGTATCAGTTGTCCGGCGGTGAGAGGCAGAGGGTGGCTATCTGCCGGGCTTTGATGAATGAGCCGAGGCTGCTTTTGGCCGATGAGCCGACAGGAAATCTTGACTCTGTGACGGGAAATGGTATCCTGAGTGCTTTTGAGGAGTTGAATAGGGCTGGCCAGACGATTGTAATGGTAACCCACGACGAAAGAATCGCACAGAAGGCCAGCCGCGTGATAACCTTGGCTGATGGCAAAATTAAGTAAGCCCTGAAACGTGAGGAGAAAAGCTACAGGGTAACATTCAGAAGTTTTGGGCTTTTAATTATAACGTAGTTCTTTATTTTTAGCTTTGGAGATTTAGGCAGATGAAAATTTGGCTTCACGATGGACTCGTTGACGAGGCAGATGCCAAGATATCTGTTTTAGACCATGGTCTGCTTTATGGCGACGGGGTCTTTGAAGGTATTCGTGTTTACGGCGGCAGGATATTTGAGTTGGAAGCGCACATTAAGCGGCTTTATGAATCGGCCAAGGTGATTCGCCTTGATATCCCAATGGGCAAAAAGGAACTTATCGAGGCCGTTGAGGAAACTACGAGAGCCAACAGTGTGATAGACGGCTATATTCGGCTGGTCGTAACGCGCGGAGTTGGGACTCTGGGGCTGAACCCTTTCATCTGTGAGAATGGCAGGATATTTATCATAGCCGATAACATTCAGCTTTACCCGGAGGAGCTTTACGATAAGGGGATGAAGGTAATCAGTGCGACGACGGTTCGCAATCATCCGCTGACGGTTCCGCCACAGGTCAAGAGTTTAAACTACTTAAATAATATTCTCGCCAAGATTGAGGCGCTGGACAATGATGTGCCTGAGGCGATTATGTATAACCACGAGGGCTATGTTGCTGAAGCGACGGGGGACAATGTTTTTATTGTGAGAAACGGCGTGATTTATACGCCTCCGGTCCAGGCTGGTGCGCTGGGGGGGATAACGCGAAATCTCGTTATCGAGCTGGCAAAGCAGGAAAACCTCCGAGTGGTTGAAAAGAATCTGACGAGATGTGATTTATATGTTTGCGATGAACTATTCCTTACGGGGACGGCCGCCGAGGTCATTGGCATCGTTGGGATTGACGGCCGGGTTATCGGTGAGGGTAAGCCGGGGCCTATTACGAAACTGCTTAGACAAAGATTCTTCGAATACGCCCACGGAAAGGGGTAGCGGATTGAGGACAGAAGACACTGACAGTTAAGTCCAAAACGCTATGCAGTTACCGGCACATACTGGCACATCTGGCGACTTCCAACGGAGCCGAATTTCAGCTTTTAGGCTTATCAATGATGAACTCGCTCGTGTGAAAGAGTCTATCGTTGAGCAATTGGTTCCGGCGGAGGAGAATGGGTCAATTAGCCGATTGGTCGGGGAGGTGAATATCTGTGGCGGCAAGTTGATTCGGCCTGCTCTGGTGTTGCTTGCCGGTAAGGCTGTCGGTAAAATCACGGACGAACATATCCGCGTTGCGGCGATTATAGAGATAACCCATAACGCCACACTGTTGCACGATGATGTTATAGACGAAGGTCAGAAGCGGAGGGGAGCACATACCGTAAACACTATTTGGGGCAACGAAGCTGCAGTTCTTCTTGGCGATTTTTTACTAAGCAGGGTTTTCAAGATGTGCACCTACTTGAGGCCGCAGATAAGTAGTACCATTGCTGCTACTGCTGCTCGAATCTGTGAGGGCGAATTGAGGCAGATAGTTAAGAGGCAGGACTGGCAGTTGAGTGAATCAGAATACATTGAGATAATCACTGAAAAAAGTGCTGCTGTTTTCAGTAGCTGCTGCTATCTTGGCGGTCTTTTGGCCGGTGCAAATGAGGTCCATGCCCGCGCCTTGTCTGATTTTGGCCTTAATACCGGTATCGCGTTTCAGATTACTGACGATTTGCTCGATATAATCGGTGATGAACGCAAAACGGGTAAAACGCTTGGCAGCGACGTTGATAAAAACAAGCTGACGTTGCCTGTAATACATTTATTGAATGCGGTGGATGAGAGAGAGAAAATAAATCTCAAGGGTAAGTTCAACGCTTGGGAAGAAAATAAAAAGCTCTTGGCAGAGATGCTAAGGTCTTATGGCAGTTTGGAATATGCGCAGAGCCGGGCTCGGGAGTTTGTCGCGCAGGCGATTGGGTCATTGGCTGGCTTAAAAGAAAGCAATGCTAAAGGTGCGTTGATTGAGACAGCCCGATTTGTGACCAATAGGCTAACAGTTTCGTAGGGTTTGGCATGTCAACTGTCATTGTTTGGGCACCTAACCAAAATAAAAAGGCCGGTCTGTAAAGACCGGCCTTTTTGCTAACAGGGCTGCATAGTCTTAGAATTTGTACTTCATGCTCAGGGTGACCCAGGTTTCGGAACCCTCGTCGACCGAGTCCTCCATCGAGAGTTGGTGGTAAAGTCCTGGCGTGAAAGTAAGGTTTTCCGCGATTTCAAAGTCCGTTGACGCGCCGATAACAAAATGTGACCAATCGTGGTCTACACGAGGACCTCCCACAACTCCGTCGCGGAGGAAGCTGCTGCCGAAACCGTCGTTGTAAACGAGTTCCGCATGCAAGTTCAGAACCTGTTCCGACATTTCATCTGTCAGGCCTTGCATAGCCCAGGCATAGTCAATTCCGAGGATATGAAGCCATCCGCCGGTTTCACTAACTAAAGAGGCGCTGCTTGATGGCCAGACAACGACAATGGTGTAGCTGGGCACAATGCCTGCAGGGAGGATGTTCGGCCAAGAGAGAGATGCAAACATCTCCTGCATGTCAAAATCCGTGTAGGAGCTGTCCGGGAAGTTGTAATAGCGCCAGCCAATTTGGTAGTCAGTTGCGTGGCTTTCGGCTTCGAACATAGTGCTCTTGTAGTATAGTGTGATGGGAATCCACTCGAGGTTTTCGGCTCCGCTTCCCACGGGTCTTGACCACCCGATACTGAAGCCGAATCCTGTGCCGTAAAGATCTAAGTCCAGACTGGTTTGGAATGCGCCTTGACTTCCATACAAATGGAAACCTCGCCAGATGTGTTCACTTAAGTATTTCATCTCGAAGGTACCACTTAGTTCAGCTTCCTGCGCTTGGGTAAAGCCCGCTGTGCTCAATAAAACTACAATGCTCAATAAGATTGTTTTCTCTTTCATGCTCATCTCCTTAAATAACCTGCCTAAACCTTCGACTCTTATAGAACTTTCTGTTTTAGGATATAACGCTTTTACCAATCTCTGCCGGATGCTGTAGAAAGTCTATCCCAATATGGGTGCAAATCAAATGAAAAAATAATTTTTTTGAATTTTTTCCCCGTCTTGTGCGGTCAAGAAAGGGCAAGATATAGTTTTAGAGGGCCTCGAAATACATTTCGACACTTTTGCCAATCTTACATATAATCATCTTCGATGCATGATGACAAGAGGGATAAGACATTGTTCAGCCGGTCTGAGCAGGCCAATATTGCCTCGGCAGCGCCCTTGGCCGTTCGGATGAGGCCGAAAAACCTCGGCGAATTTCTCGGGCAAAGGCACTTTCTCGGGCCGGGTAGGCTGCTGACCAGAATGCTCGAAGCAGACAGGCTAACGAGTCTGATATTCTACGGACCGCCGGGTGTGGGTAAGACATCGCTGGCGGCAGTGATTGCGAATTACACGAAGGCAAAGTTTTATTATCTAAGTGCGCCGGCGGCCAGCGTTAGGGATATTCGCGAGATAATTGCTGCCGCTGCCGACAGGCTTGCGGCGAGCGGCCAAAGGACCGTGCTGTTTATTGACGAAATCCACCGGTTCAATCGTGCTCAGCAGGATGTGCTGTTAGATGATGTCGAAGAGGGGGTGTTAATTCTGATAGGTGCAACTACTGAAAATCCATTCTTTTCTATTAATTCACCATTGATTTCCCGCAGTACGGTATTCCATTTTGAGCCACTTGAGGAACGGGATATTTTACAGTTGCTCCGAACCGCAATTAGCGACCCCGAAAGGGGACTCGGCAAGTTTGACGTCGAGGTGGATGAGGAGGCGCTGAAATTCTTGTCGGTTACCAGTGACGGCGATGCCCGACGGGCCTTGACAGCTTTGGAGGTGGGCGTATTGTCGCAGGCTGCCCGTCAGAAAAACAAGGGCGGGGAAGCCATGGACCGAACCGGTCAGGGCAGAACCGGCCTCAGGGACAAGAAAGGGCATTTGAGTGCCCAAGGAAGCATTAAATTTAATCTGGAAGTTGCGAAAGAGTCGATACAGCAAAAGGCGATTAACTACGATGGTACGGGTGATACACACTATGATTTGGCAAGTGCATTACAGAAGAGTATGCGTGGCAGCGACCCCGACGCCACTGTTTACTGGCTAGCGCGTATGATAGCTGGTGGCGAGGATACGCGATTTATTGCTCGTCGGATTGCGGTTTGTGCTGCTGAGGATGTTGGAAACGCTGACCCCATGGCGACGGTTTTGGCAGCGGCGGCTGTTCAGATATCTGAATTTGTCGGCCTGCCGGAGGCGCAGCTGGCGTTGGCACAGGCGGCCATATATGTTGCTTGTGCACCAAAGTCGAATGCGACCGCTTCAGCCATTTGGAAAGCAGTTGACGACGTAAAGTCGCAGGAAACGATTCCTGTACCGAAACATCTGAAGGACAGCCATTACCCGGCTGCCAAGAAGTTGGGTTACGGAGCAGATTACAAGTATCCGCACAATTTTAAGAATGGCTTCGTGCCGCAGGAGTACCTTTCGGCCGGGATGAAGAACAGATATTACAAACCAAAAGAAATCGGCTACGAAAAAAATGTTAGACGTTATTTACAAAAGTTGCAGAGCCTGATACAAAATTGCAAATCTGCTGAGAAAAGTACTGGAAAAGAGAGATAGCACAATGGACAAGGCACAGTTGCGCAGCGAAATGCAGAAGCACCTGCTCCAGATGAGCGACGAGCAGAGAAGCGGCAAGAGCCACAAGGCGTGCCAGAACTTGATTTCGACGCCACAATTTCAAAATGCATCAGCGATTATGATGTATTTATCCCTTCCGCATGAGGTGGATACTTCCGAGGCGATACTTCATGCCTGGCAGCTGGGCAAGGTAGTGGCGGTGCCGAAGATTTCCTGGCAGCAAAGGCATATGATACCGGTGCAGATAAATTCGCTGGAGACCGGCTTTTCAACCTCAGCTTCCGGGCTTCGAAATCCGATAACGGGCATACCAACGCCGTTTGCGGAGATTGATTTGGTGGTTACTCCGGCGCTGGGGTTTGACAGGAAGGGCAATAGACTTGGTCGGGGCGGGTCCTATTACGACAGATTTTTCATTAACGATGAACTCAAAGCACCGAGATGTGGCTTTGCCTTCGCAGAGCAGATAGTTGATTCAGTGCCGGTGGCTGAGACAGATGTTCCTGTAGATTTTTTGGTAACGGATGAGGAAGTAGTGTATTTTAATGACCGACAAGGAGAATAAAATGGCGCGTTATTTTGCCAGGCGTATGAGGGGGCGAAGAAGTCGGACTCAGAGGCGGATATATATCATTTCAGGGTTGCTGATTGTCGCGGTCGTGTTTGCTTTCATTTATGGTCTTAGTTCTTCCGGTGAAGATGAGGGCGAGACTGTTCAGCCCCTGATGGAAAGTGAGGCAAAGGATGAAATACCGCCGCCTGCGCCGGAGCCGGTGTTGTTGAAAGTTGCACCGGAGCCTACTTCTGAGCCCAATTCCCAAGTGGCAAAACTTATCGCTGAAGCCATGGAGTTGGTCAACACAAAGCCGCCTAAAATTATCGAGGCACGCGACAGGCTAAACGAAGTCTTGCCAATGCCTATGAGCAGCCGGCAGCAAGCCGTTGTCAAGAAGCAGCTCTCGGAGCTTGCTGATAAGTGGCTGTTTAGCAGAGTTGTTTTCCCGCAGGACAGGCTCTGCGGCACCTATGAGGTCGAGCGAGGCGACCAGCTTAGGACGATTGGCAGGCGATTCAAGATGCCTTATGAAATTTTAATGCAGATTAACAAGATTGCCCGTCCTGAGGCCCTGCAGGCGGGCGGGACGATAAAAGTCATTAACGGCCCGTTCCACGTCAGGGTGTATCGTTCGACTTTTACGATGGATTTGTATCTTCAGAACACTTTTGTGCGGAGTTTTCCGGTGGGTCTTGGACAGCCGGATATGGAGACCCCGACCGGACTTTGGGCCGTTAAAGCGGACGGCAAGTTGATATCGCCTACATGGACTGACCCAATGTCGGGCAAAACATATGAACCTCAGGATGCGGATTACCCTTTGGGTTCGAGGTGGATAGGGCTGAAAGGTATCAAGGGAGAAGCGTTGGGCAGGACCGGATTTGCTATTCACGGAACGAGGAATCCGGAAGAAATCGGCACGGCGGGTTCCCAAGGATGTATTCGCCTGCTCAACGGCGATGCGATACTTGTATATAACCTGTTGGTGCCAGAATATTCACGAGTGGAAGTAGTTGAATAACACTCGCTTGAAATAACGGAGTGTTTTTTGGCCGTATTTGTGAACCAAAGGGTGGTTTCAGGCTGGCGAAGCAACGGTGCGGCACTTTGGGCATGGACGACTTCAATCGCGGTGCATCTGATGGTGCTGACCTGTTTTGGATTTGTCAGATTCTCCCGGTCCGAAGTTCAGTTGGTCCGAAGGCCTTCGCCTACGGCTAAAATAAGCCGCATAAAAAAGCTTACACGGTCAACAGCTGTAATCCCCAAGCCTAAGGTAAAGAGGCCTGCCAAGGCGCTGTCTATAAAAGGCGAGGACAGAATGTTGCCTGTCAATCCGGTCTTTGGTGCTGCAAAATTGCGATTGCAGGATTTGCCGAATTTGGCAAAACCTTCTGCCTCAGGAGATGGACTTTCATTGCTTGGAGCTGGTGACTTTGTGCGCACGATAGATTTTTTCGGCAGTTCCACGGATGAGCGCAAGGTCTGTTATCTTGTAGATTGTTCGGGAAGTATGCGGGGTGTGTTCGGCCAGGTCCGAGCAAAACTAACCGAGTCAATTGGACAGATGCAGCCTGACCAGTTTTTTTGCATTATCTTTTTCAGCGGTGACAGATTGATTGAATTTGGCAACGGCTGCCTTGTTCGGGCAACCGAGCAGGCGAAATCGGCCGCATTTGAGTTTATCGATTCGGTCGAGCCGGCGGGCCAAACTGATGCGCTGACGGCACTGGAAAGGGCGGTGCAGGTTCGTGACCGTAGCGGTGTGGGCCCCGTAGTGATATATTTTCTTACCGACGGTTTCGAGCTGACAACCGAAGGCCAACGGAGATTTTTGCAGAGAGTAGCAAACCTGCTTGCCAGATTCGCGTCGAGTACGAAGGTCAATACTATCGGGTTTTGCCCTCTAAGAGAGGACCGTAAAATTCTAAAGATAATGGCAGAACAAAGCGGGGGCGAATTTGTCTTTATCTCCGGCTTTTGATTGTTTATAAGGATAGGGTCTTGAATATTCGGTGAATCGGAATTCCGGAAGGGGTAGTTGACAATGCACAAGAGTTTCTTGTTAAGAACTTCTGTTTTAGTCGTAGTATTGGCCGTTGTGCTGGGGGTGATAGTTGCCGGATTCCCATTGCAAAAGGCGGCGCAACGTGGGGGCACTGCTGCTGTACGTGGCGATTATGGCCAGATGGCGGTCGAAGCGGGCCGCAGGCAGAGTTTATTTGAGCAATTTGTTATAGCCGGTGGGCCTATTGTCTGGTTTGTCCTTTTGCCGATGTCAGTTTTTATGGTATATCTAGCGGCCGAGTACGGTTTGACCATTCGCCGCAAAAAACTCCTCCCCTGTGGTATAGGTGCTGAAACTGTAGACATAGTGCGACAGTACGGCCCGGAACAATTGCAAACCCGAATTGCCGACAGAGGTGATTTTGTAAGTGTCGCCATTGTAAAAGCAGTTAGACAGGGCAAAGGCGATTGGTTCCGAATGCGAAACCTGCTTTTTGAATCGCTCCAGGAGCAGACATCGAGGCTCATGCACAGGATTGAGTGGCTTAACTTAATCGGCAATGTCTCGCCGATGGTGGGTCTGTTCGGGACGGTTTTTGGCATGATAAAGCTGTTCAACGCGATTGTTACCGCCGGCGGTCAGCCGCAGCCGGCCCAGTTGGCAGGGGGAATCTCAGTCGCGCTGGTGACGACCTTTTGGGGCCTGTTTATTGCGATACCGGCATTGGCGATACACGGTGTGTTTCGTAACCGTATCGAGACCCTGGCAAATGATGCGGTGATAGAAGCCGAGCATATCGTGCCCGAGATAAAACGGAGCATAAAAAAGCAAACGGTATCCACAGCTGGAGCCCGGCCAGCCGCGAAACTGAAACAGCCTATCAGCGAGCTGCCGGCTAAGTCTAGGAAGGCGGTGGAGGACTCTGTGCGCTTACGATAAATAACGAGGCAAACACAAGAGAAATGTTTCTGAAAGGCCTTAACAACCCCCGCAATGCGTCCGGCTCCTGTTCGTTTAACATGACGCCCATTATCGACATTGTGTTTTTGCTTATTATATTCTTCCTGGTGGTTTGTCAGTTCATCGAGGCGGAAAATTTTCCCGTGGCCGTTCCGGACGGCTGTAATTTCGCCCAGGGTGAGCTGGAACCCGGTGCCCAGGTGACTACCGTTACCGTTATCAGGACTGTTGAAGGGCCGAGTCAATTTGCAGTCGGCCCCGAGAAAATTAGTCGGTCAGACAACGTCAATGTTGTTGACAAACTCGCCGAGTTGATAGACATCCGCTTAGAAGACCTGCCCGCCGACGATAGGGTCATTACCTTGCGTATTGACAGGAATGTTTGTTTTGCCGAGGCCCAATATGCCCTTGCAGCTGTTGCCGCCAGCACCGCCACCGACATCAAATTAGCGACCTTCAAAGACAAGCGCGCTGACCCGCAGTAGCTTCGCAGGCCGATTTTAAGCTGATTCTTTTTTTGTTTTTCGTTTGGCCTTGGTTAGCTTCGCTTTGCCCTCGACGATATCGCGGGTGATGACATATTTTGCGGGCTTTGCTTCTTCTGGCAGTTGATACATCAAGTCGACCATCAGCTCCTCTGCAATTGCCCGCAGCGCCCTTGCGCCGGTGTCGCGCTCCAGGGCCTTTTTAGCCAGTGCGTGCAGGGCACCATCGGCAAATTCAAGCTCCGCATCTTCCATCTCGAAGAACCGTTGATACTGCCTGATGAGCGCATTCTTTGGCTTGGTTAGTATCTCTATTAGAGCATCTTCGTCGAGGGCCGAAAGGGCCGTAATTACCGGAAGCCTGCCCACCATTTCCGGAATCATTCCGTACTCGATGATATCCTCAGGTATGACCTCTCTGATTATCTCACTGTACTCGGTTTTTTCATCAGTTTTGCCGGCCATTTCTGAATCGAACCCGATCATTTTTTTGCCGAGTCGTTTCTTGACGATATTTTCCAGGCCGACGAACGTCCCGCCGCATATAAAAAGTATCTGCGAAGTGTCGATTTGTATGTAGGATTGTTCCGGGTGTTTTCTTCCGCCCTGCGGCGGGATATTGGCTATGGTGCCTTCGAGCATTTTCAACAGTGCCTGCTGGACGCCTTCGCCGGAGACATCGCGCGTAATCGAGACGTTCTGGTAGGTTTTTCCGATTTTGTCGATTTCGTCCACGTAGACGATGCCCTGCTGGGCGGCCTCTATGTCGTAGTCGGCGGCCTGCAGCAGCCGCAGCAGGAAATTCTCGACGTCCTCGCCGACGTATCCGGCCTCGGTGACAGTGGTGGCATCGCATATTGCAAAGGGCACCTTCAGCATGCGGGCAAGCGTGCGCGCAAGCAGTGTCTTGCCGGAGCCGGTCGGGCCGATTAGAAGAACGTTGGATTTGTCAATTTCAACATCACTGTCGTCACTGTCCGTGTGCAGCAGCCGTTTGTAATGATTGTGCACCGCAACGGAGAGGTACTTTTTGGCGTGTTCCTGACTGATTACATACTGGTCGAGATATTCCTTTATCTCTCTGGGTTTGGGCATCTCTTTGAGACTGACCGCCGGCCTGCTGAGTCGCTTGCGATTCTGTTCGATGATATTGTGACACAGCTCGACGCATTCCGGACAGATATAGACATTGTTTGGGCCTTCTATAAACGTATCAGCTTGGCTTCCCGCTCGGCCGCAGAAACTGCAGATTGTCTTGGATTTTTTGCTGCCCGATTGTTTCGCCATTATTATCTGCCTGCTCTCATAAATAATCCTGTTCAAACATTTTAGCCGTTGCAAGTTGCTTAAGCAAGATATTTAATGCCCTTTACTCTTATCGGCGGTTTTTTTGCACTCATATGACATTTTCCCGTCTTCGTCATAGAAGGCAAAGCAAATGTTGGCTTTTTTCCCCTCATTTCCCGACTCGATGGTCACAGTCTAAAAGCCGCCGGAAGCTTCTTTCTGCAGGTAGGGTTGCAGAATCATCCCCTTTGAACCCGTGGTATTCGGAAGCCCAATCATATTCTTTCATTCAATTTGCTGTTTTAGCGAGTTCAGTTTTTCGGTCCATAAGGCGGGGATGTCGGCGAAACTGTTTTCGAGGACCTCTATGGTATGCAAAACGTCTTTGTTTTTTGTCTGCGGACATTGTGCCCAGCAGTGGAGCTCATAAAACTTGGCTCGCCACCACTTCCAGCTTTTCTGATTTGCTGCGGTTGATTTATTTTCTCGCATTTCGGCGACCTGTGCCCACAGTCCTGCAGCCTCGTCGAATTTACCCTGCTCACTTAATAGTCTTGCCCGACAGCGAACGAAGTCAACATCGTTGACATCTGTGTTTTGGGTGATATTGTCGAGCAGTTTTTCAGCTTCAGATAGTTTTACTTTATCTTTTCCGGCCGCAAGAACACAAACTTCTGCCAAAAGCAAACTTGATTGCTGGTCACCGGAACAATCGTAACAAAAGCGGGCTGTTTTCTTAAAGTCCTGCATCATCTCGTTAAAACCACCTGTTTTTGCTTCATAAGCCTCGGTTTCGTCGATGACCTCCGATAACAGTTCTTTCACCGTCTCAATGTGTTCGCAATCCTTATTTTCAACTATCAAGCTGCTAAACTGCCTAAGTAACCTGCTTTTTTGCTCTGGGTCGTTGTATTGCTTTTGTCGTATTGCATTTACCGTCAGTTCAAACTTCGCCCTGTTTCGCCAGCGACCAGAGGGGCGGTCGGCTATTTGTTGCAGCAGTTCTTTGCTTTCTTCGGCGAAGCCACAGTTATTCAAAATAGTGCTGTAAAGGTACTCCAGCCGTTCATCAAGTTTCTCACCACCTGCCGTACAGTAATTCTCAAAGGCTTCGAGGACAAGCTCACAATGAGTTGAATCTTCTGCGAACAGATTATAAGCCAGCTGGGCAGCTTGTTCGGCGATTTTAAATGGCTCGATGTTCAGCTTACTGCTTTCTTCCGATTGCGACAGCCTACTTGCTTCAACCAGAAGATTAACAGCTTTGGCTGGTGACGTATCTGCGAATGCCAAGGCTGTGACGTATAGTATCAGCGGCGTTTGAAGTTTTTCTGTGTTTGAGAGTTGGTACAAGAGGATTTTATGGTCGTGCGCCTTGTCTTTCCAGGCGGCGCCAGCTGCGAGTTCCGCCTCAAAGACACCTACCTTTTGCAGGTTTTGTTCTGTTAGTTGGTCGGTCTTGAACCGATGGGACAAATCGGCCAAGGCCAGCGAGCCGAGAAAATCCTCTGTTTGCGGCCAAAGAGATACGGTTTTTTCAAGCCCGTTAGGGTCGTATCGGCGCCGCAAAGACGCCAGTGATAAAATCAGTTCGAAATCATCGGCACAACTACTTTGAGTTATTTCTTGGACCAGTGCGTCAAATGGTTCCGTTGTTATAAGATGGGCCAGTTTAAGTCTTTCAATCGCCGCCCGAAAGTAAATTGCTTCGGGCGCGCTCGCCTGGTCCATTAGTGAATTGAGTATGTCTGTTGCTGACACATTCCAGGCGGAGTCAATCTTGGCAAGTGCAAGGATTTTAGCTCGTAGAAGACGTGAATTGGCCGAGCTGAAAACTGTATCCAGCGAAATTATTTCCTCTCTTAACTCCTTTAGTGTTTTATTAAGTACCGACCAGTCAACTGTCAGGCCAAAGTAGTAATCGATTTCGCATTTCGCTAATTTCGTCGCGTAAAGGTCTGTAGATAACTTTCGCCACAGACCTGTCACTCCATACCTCTCGTCCCAGTCCTCGCCCTGGTAATCTTCTATTTGCTGTTTTAGTTTCCGCTGGTTCTCTGCGATTGTGTGCAGGTCGTCGCTTGCTCGTTTCGCAAGTTTGCGCAAATTTTCTTTATCTTCTTCGGTTTGGAATTTGCCGCTGTATTCATACTTCATACGCAGCTCGAAGCTTTGTTGCTTAAACGTCTCAAGTGTCAACCTTGCCTTTTCGGCTGCGGCTTGTATATCTGCCGGGTTCGGCAGTGCATTGGCTGAAACTCCGGCTGCATGTAAAAGCAGAACAACAGCAGACAAGGCGGTTGTGATTTTAGGGGTATATTTATTTGAGCTACCCACCTGCGTCACTCCGTCATTGTGAATGTGATGTCGGTCAGGCCCGCTCCGAAAAATATATTATATATTTTTGCTAAGTGCTCCCATCTGACCTCGGGTGCGCAGGTGATTTCTATCGGGTCGCTGGCGTATCTCTTTTGCTCCGTCAGGCACTCCTGCATTTTTTCCATCAACACAGCTAAATCTGCTTCAATGTTTTCATTTCTTATCCGAACTGTATAAAGCTGCGCTATTTGGACCCGGCAGCCAGTCTCACCTGTGAAAATATGTATCACAAGAGGCTCAGGTTTTCCTATTCGCTGGTTCTGCGCCTGTGCACTTGGCAGTTGGAACGGCAGGAAATCCTCCTGCGGTCTCCACTTCGCTGCCACAAGGAAGAATATCAGCAGCAGAAATATCATGTCTATCATCGGTGCCATGCGCAGAGTAAAGGAAGATTTCCGGCCGGTGAAAATCCCCTCAAAGACATCTCCTCGCATACTTTCGTTTTTTGCTGCTTCCAATCCAACACCTCGTATCAACTTCTGGAGTGTCACGAGTGTGTTTCTGCGAATTTGGCGCCGCGCTGAAGGGCTTCGCTGTTCATCGGTATTGTCTTATGGTATCGCGCGGCGAGAACGTCGGCCAGACACGCCGCGGCCGCATCCGGGCCGAACAGACCTCTCTTTTGCAAATAAGCGCCCAAGGCCACCATATTGGCGCACTTTTGGTTGCCCAATTCAACGGCAATCTCGTCAGCGGGTACCGCTAAAACATCGATTGTCTCATCGACCTCCGGCTCGATGTCTATCAAGGAACTGTTCATTATCACCAATCCGCCGCCTTTTACGCGGGGAGCGAATTTGCTTAATGAGGCCTCATTCATAGCAATAAGAGAATTGGGCTTGCTGACCAGAGGTGAGGCGATAGGTTCATCGGCCATAACGACCATACTGTTAGCCGTCCCGCCGCGCATCTCCGGCCCGTATGACGGCATGTAAGTTACTTCTTTGCCGGCTCTCATTGCTGTCTGGGCTAGTAGCCTGCCGGCGAGGATAATTCCCTGACCCCCGAACCCGGCGACAATTACCTCTTCACAAAAACCATTCGCTTTCATTGTCACCCTTTCAGCCGGCCCAGCGGAAAGACCTTTGTCATTTCTTTTTCCACCCATTCCACCGCCTCCGCTGGCGTCATCCGCCAGGCGGTCGGGCACTGCGAAAGCACTTCGACCATGCTCAGGCCCTTGGCTCCGTCAACCTGTAGCTGGAAAGCGTGTTTGATGGCCTTTTTCGCCTTGCGGACCTCGGCTGGCTTGTGCACGGCGCAGCGCTCAATATATATTGCACCCGGCAGTACGGCCAATAACTCCGATACCTGCAGGGGATAGCCCTCCCCCTCAGCCTTTCGCCCCAGCGGTGTAGTGGTCGTTACCTGGCCGAGAACAGTCGTCGGGGCCATCTGCCCGCCTGTCATCCCAAAGACAGCGTTGTTAATGAAAATGACCGTTATCTGCTCGCCTCTGTGCGCGGCGTGGACAATCTCACCTGTCCCGATTGCCGCAAGGTCACCGTCGCCCTGGTATGAGAAGATTATCTTGTCGGGGTTGGTTCTTTTCATTCCTGTTGCCACCGCCGGCGCCCTGCCGTGAGCTACCTCGACCATATCGACGTCGAGATAGTCATAGGCCAATACGGCGCATCCTACAGGTGCGATGCCGATGGTTCGACCGCGTATGCCCAGTTCGTCCACTGTCTCAGCTACCAGCCGGTGTGCAATCCCGTGCCCGCATCCGGGACAGTAGTGCGTCGGACAGTCTTTGAATGTCGGTGTTCGCTCGAATACGGTTTCCACTTTTCTCATCTTTTCTTGGGTATCGTCAACTGTCTGATTTTTTCCAGAACCTGCTCGACGGTTGGCACGGCGCCTCCGGCTCGTCCGTAGAATAGTACCGGCGCCTTTCCGGCTACGGCGAGTTTTACGTCCTCGACCATCTGACCGAGACTCATCTCGACAACAAGGAAGATTTTCAGGTCCTCTGCGGCCTTACTTATTTGCTCCGTCGGAAAAGGCCAGAGGGTAATGGGACGTATCCATCCGGCCTTGATTCCTTCCTCTCTCGCCTTGCTTACCGCTCCCCGGACGATTCTTGCTGCTACGCCATATGCAACCACTGCGATTTCCGCCTCGTCGGCTTCATACTGTTCACAAATGACTTCGTTTTTCTCGACCTGCTTATATCTTTCGTGCAGTTTGTAGTTCAGCTCCTCAAGCACGCCTTCTTTTAGCCAGAGGGACCTGACGATGTTTTGCTTTCTGCCACTGGCTCCGGTCAGTGCCCAGTCCTTCGCCGGCAGCTCGCGTTTCGGCCACCTCTTTTCACCGTTCAGTACGACCGGCTCCATCATCTGACCGAGAATGCCGTCGGCTAAGATAATAACGGGCATTCTGTACTCATCTGCAAGGTCAAATGCAAGGCCCATGCAGTCTACTAATTCCTGGACGCTGGATGGGCCGAACGTAATGGTTCGGTAATCACCGTGTCCGCCGCCGCGGGT
>CP070715.1:1288598-1300234 GCA_020350405.1 Planctomycetota bacterium | reverse complement strand
ACCCAACTGGTCAGGGTAACAATATAGACTTAGGGACGCTGGGCGGCGTTACTAGTTGGGCTCGTTCGGTCAATAACAGCGGACAGATTGTGGGTTATGCCTCAACTGCCTCAGTATTATCCCGAGCGACACTGTTTGACTCTACTGGTTATGGTGATAATATCGACCTGGGCGCACTCCCGGGTCTCGACTGGAGTTATGCCTGGTCAATCAATAACAGCGGTCAGATCGTGGGTGATGCAGGGACTTTTGGGACCGCGCATGCGACTTTGTTCGACCCTACAGGCAATGGTGACAATACCGACCTCGGCACACTCCCAGACTTTGATACGAGTAGTGCCCGTTCAATCAACAACCTCGGTCAGATTGTCGGGATTTCCCGCATTATGCCTGGTGGAATATCGCGAGCAACACTATTTGACCCTACCGGCGCCGGTAACAATATCGACCTCGGCACACTCCCTGGCTTTAACAGTAGCGCTTCTTCAATCAACAACAGTGGTCAGATTGTCGGGGTTTCCACCATTTTTGGACAGCCTGCAATAATGCGAGCAACACTATTTGACCCTACCGGTGAGGGTAACAATATCGACCTTAATGAATTAATCGACCCGAATCTCGGCTGGACACTTCGCAGCGCAAGCCAGATAAATGATAAGGGCTGGATAGTCGGATATGGCACGAACCCTCATGGGCAAACGCGCGGATACCTGCTCACCCCGGCCCTCCCCGTGATTGAAATTGAAATCGACATAGACCACTTTTGGATGTATCAGAGTCTGCCGGGCCAGAGTAACTCTGATTTGACGGCGAGTGTTTGGATTACTGATGACCCGATGGGTAACAGCAGCTACAGCTATGAGTGGGAGATAGTACTGCCGGGGGATGTTACGTTGACGCCGGTGACGGCGGATGGCGGCGGGGCCGTCGATGCATACTGGACATTTGCAGCGCGGGGCTGTGATGAGCCGGGAGGTTTATCCGATTCCGGCCAGGTATTTACGGTCAGGGTAACGCTTACGGGAGATGATTACGCCAATACGGGGCAGGCGGAGACTGAGTTCGGGATAGCCCTTTTAGGCGATACTAATAATGACGGGGTGGTGAATGTTGCGGACCGCTCGATAGCGAATGCATTCTGGCGTACGGGTTCGGCCGGGCCTTACACGCTGCGCGACTGCGATGTGAACTGCGATGGTGTTGTGAATGTGGCAGACAGGTCGATAGTAAATGCGGTATGGCGGAGGATACTCGGGCAGAATTCGGTAAGCCTTCCGTGCCCCTTGAGGTAACAACGAACAACCCAAATCCTAAATTCCTAATCCCCAAAGTCCTTCTCTGTCCTCTGTTTCTTTAAACGACTCCTTCTTTTCTTCTCCGCCAATCGCTTCTCCCTCGCATAGGCCGGCACCTTTGTCTTTTTCCGAACACGTCTCTTCTTTAACGCCTCCCTCACCAGCTCCCGCAACCGCTCAACCGCCCCTTCCCGGTTCGCCTTCTGCGTCCGATGCCGCTGACAGACAACCCTTACCACACCTCTCTTGTCCGCCCGCGTCGCCAGCCGCTTTAATATCCGCTTCTTCTGCCCGTCGGAATATCTCTTACACCTCGCCACATCAAAAAACACGGTCACCCGCGTACTTACCTTATTGACGTTCTGTCCCCCCGGCCCGCCGCTGCGGGAAAACCTGAAAACAAGATTCTCTTCTGGTATCTCAATCACCACTATTCACCAATAAACCCAAAAACCTTCCTCGCTCAATTTACCATATCATCCAATTTAATCAATAATTCCCGCCAATAACCACGCTGTGCCGCCAAAATCAACAAATTCCTGCCACTTCCACTCTTTTCCCTTGAACCCACCCGTAATTTCCCCAAAATATGCCACTACGACAAAGGCCCGCAACGGGCGGGCCAAAAACAACAAATTCCTGACTTGCCAATTTGAGGAGGCAAAAAATGAAAACAAAAAAAGCTAAACTCGCTCTCACCCTGCTGGCCCTGCTCGTCTTTGTGGCAATCACCCTGCTCGCAAGGCAGGCCGGCTCTCAGGAGTCAAAGGCCGAAGACCCCAAAATAGCAGAAATGCGGGCAGGCAAGAACTACATCCCCACCAAGGTCTACACCGCCGACGAGGACCGCAAAATGCTAAAGCTCTTCGAGGGCCTCCGCGTCGCCGACGTCATCGACGGAATGGACAAAGCCGGCCTGCGAAACGTCGGTGCAATGGACCCCGACATCCACCCCGCCTGGACGGACACCAAAACCTTCAAGCACCGCTTCATCGGCATTGCTCTGACCGTAAGATACGCCCCCGTCAACTGGCCGCTTCCGCCGAAAATGAACACTAAAGAATTCGACGACTACCAGGCTAAGCACTACGGTGCGTCCGCCGCCGAGCCCTTCGTCGACCTCATCCGTCCCGGCACCGCCGTCATAATCGATGACTCCATAGGCTACGACGTCGGCCCCATCGGCTCGTTCAACATCATGGTCTATAAATCCAAAGGCTGTGTCGGAGTCGTAACCGACGCCACCGCCCGCGACCTCGATGAAGTCGCCGCAGAAGGTGTCCCCCTTTACATCAAAGAGCCCGGCCGACGAATACGCCCCGGCCGAAACCAGACCGAGTCTGTAAATATGCCTATCGTCTGCGGCGGAGTCCTCGTCCTGCCCGGCGATATCGTCCTCGGCGACGGTGACGGCGTTCTCGTCGTCCCCCGCGCCTACGCCAAGGAAGTCGCCGAATACGCCAGAGCCACTATAGAAATGGACAAACCCCGAAGAAAGGAGCTCTACCAGCAGCTCGGAATCCCACTCGACGACTCCGTAAAATAAAAACCAAAACCTCGCACTACAAAAACCAAAAGCCCCCGACTAACCCGGGGGCTTCTTATTTGTATTCCTTCCGAATTCCTCCGCCCGCTATAATATCCCCTCAAGGTAATTACCGACAAATACTCGCAGGTCCCGCTCATCAATCAAATTATCATTCGGCTCGGATATATCACAGTTCGGGTCCCAGTTCCCGTCGCCCGGCCCACTGTACCACGCCGTCCCCAACACCGAAAAATCAACTAAAGTTACCCCGTCCGGACACGCCAAATCCCCCGCCGGTATCTGCCACGCAAATTTCGGATAATTCGTCCCCTCACATATGTGCCAGATATCATTCGGCCCGTTGATTACCTCCCCAACAAAATCCCAACCAGCATCCGTAAACGTACTCCGCGTCTGCATCTCCGTAGTCGTTAATCCCGTCCCGCCGTCACTGGTGTCCGTTCCACTGCTATTCACGTCCCAGAATGAATCCAAAATCATCCCGCCAAGATTATTCCTTCCCACAAGTCCACCGACGTAATCATCTCCCCAAACCCAGCCGGTGGAGTAACATTTGGATAAAGTACCGTTTCCGTTTCCCTCCGTCAGCATTTTGAAGTGGTTATATCCGTTAAGCTCAGAAGATAGAGTCAAAGGTCCGACGATGACAGGATAGTTTTGTCCGACAAGCCCGCCGATATAGATACCGCTGCCGGTTACATCACCAACAGCATAGCAGTTGGAAGCTGTTCCTTCTCTATTATGACCCACCAATCCGCCGACAGAATCGTCTCCCGCAACAAGGGCTGACGAAGTGCATTCAGATATTGTGCCATCGTTCAATCCGGCCAGCCCGCCAACATAATAAGCGCTTCCGGTAACGTTACCGGCGGAATGGCAGTTGGCAACCGTCCCGAGTTCATTGAATCCGACGAGCCCGCCGACGTGATCACGTCCGTCAACACTGCAGGCTGAATAACTGTCGCAAATTGTAACGTCATTGTGTCCCACCAGCCCGCCGACATTTGATTGGCCGGAAACAGCACACGTTGAAACACATTGGTTGATTGTTCCATTACCATTCCACCCTACCAGGCCTCCGACCTCTTCGGTCCCGGAGACAGCCCCTGATGATGTGCAGTTTATCGTGCTTCCAGAATTTGTTCCCATGAGGCCGCCAACCCGCCAATCTCCTGAAACGTTGGCGCTAGAATGACAGTTCTCCACAGTTCCACCTTTTACGCCCAGTAGGCCGCCTACCCTATAGTGTCCAGAAATGGTACCACCCTCGACACAGCAACCAGTCACCTTGCCGTTATAAAGGAGGCCAGCCAATGCACCAATATAAGTGTAACTCGCGGTGCCGATGCTTACATTGGGATCAATGAGATGCAAGTCTTTAATCTCTGCGTTCGAGCCGTAGATGTACCCGAAAATGCCTATGTAGCGTACGCTCGTGGAGCTGTACGTGAAGTTGGAGATCGTACGGCCGTTACCATCAAATGTACCTGTGAACGGATCGGAAGAATCAATCCCGATAACATTAAACTCGTCTCCTGTATAGTCGCTAAGGTCGATATCCGCCATCAGCTTAAAATCCTTGTCCCAGTCATTCGGATTCGCCCCAATTGCCTGCATGTCATTAGCATCCCATATCTGGTATGGGTCGTTGGCATCTCCACTACCATCCCACGGCTGCCCAAAAGCCCCCGAGCACAACGCGCACACCAAAACTACACCCAAAACCACTATCCTGCCGCTTCCTGAACGCCTCCTCAGCAAACTCATTTCTTTCTCCCAGAAATAGTCACCTGATTTAGATCCACGCTTTCAGGCCCGGATTATATCACCGCCGGTCGCTAAAGTCAACCGCTTTTTCCACAATTGTCTACCCTCCATCCTTTTCACTTCATCTTCTTCGTCAGCTCTCTCCTCACCTCTACCACACTGTCACTTGCCCCCTTGCTCAACGCCTCCTTAACACACTTATGTTCTTCTCCCGCAAAGAATAACCAGATTGACATTTCCACCCCCAGCGACGCGCCATTAGCGACGACACATCCCCCTTCAACCCTAAAAAAGCCGATGGCGCAAACAAAGAGGAGGTTTTCTGCCTGCGCCTTCGGAAACAAAAATCCCAAATCTCCGAGTGCGCACCAGGCACATCTTCCGAATTTGATTAATTGCGATTTATATCACTGTCTTACAGAAGTGTATTAAAGCCGGATTTCGTGAAATGTCCGGACTTATTGACCTCCTAACGGCCGATTCGTCATTTACCTCGCCTGCCCAAGCTGAGCTGCTTGCATCTCCCAACTTGACCATTACCCCCCAAATTATCGGCCGCCGCTTCTATTCTGCCGTGTCACCACCCTCACTACCTCGCCGATTTCTTTCCAGCACGCATTCAAGGACATCTCTTACGCTTATTATCCCGACCTGTTTGTTTTTAGATGTGATCGGCACCCTTCTGAAGATGTTCTTCACCAAAAAATCGCAAACATCTTTCAAATTGTCCTCCGCATCAAAATATATCGGCGGCTGGGTCATAAAATCTCCGACCGTTTTCTTTGCATCCTCTGCGTTGTTGTAGAACAGGATTATCACGTCTTTTTCCGACAGCACACCCACCAACGTCATGTCATCTTCGACCACGGGCATACCTGAGATGTCATGTTTGACCATAAGTTGCACCGCCTCAAGTATCGGTGTGTCTTCCTTAACGCTGATTGTATCTGTAGTCATGACGTCTTTTGCTTTGAGCATCGCTGCCCCCTTTCTTCAACTGCCAATCTCTTCCTTGTCAAATTTCCGCAAAAACCAAAATTCCTTGTGTGCTTATTCACACGCTGTCAACGATGATGCTGAACGAGCTAATCATATTTCTTCGTCAAATCTGGGTGTGTACTTTGAAGACATCAAAGCACGGCGAAGGCAAAACTCATTTACGTCCCCGGAGGCCAATAGCCCCTCTTCTGGCTTCTTGCCCTTATCCTGCCTTTATTTTCGGACATCTGCCTTAATCACGTGAACTAAAAATACTAAAAACACGCATTTTTTCTGCAAGTTTTGCGCGTTTTTAACTTATTTTGCGTGTTTTTTACTTCCACAGACGACCCGCCATACTCTTGGTGTTGTTGTAGCCCCTATTAGTCGCTGGCTATAGACTCGGTTGACCATAGCTTTTGATTCGTGTATCATCCGACCTTTGTTAAAGGTAAATTAAGGACCCCAAAATGGCCGGACAGTTTTTGACCGAAGATTTTCTCCTGCGAACCGATACCGCAAGAACTCTTTACCACGAGTACGCTAAAGTTATGCCTATCTACGACTATCACTGTCATCTACCGGCAGATAAAATCGCCGCCGACCATAAGTTCGATAACCTTACGCAGGTATGGCTTTATGGTGACCATTACAAATGGCGCGCTATGAGGGCCAACGGAATAGATGAAAAGTATATAACCGGCGACGCGAGTGACTATGACAAGTTCCTCAAATGGGCCCAGACCGTCCCTTACAGCCTGCGAAATCCACTCTACCACTGGACACATATGGAACTTAAAGACCCATTCGGTATTAAAGATAAACTGCTAAATCCCGATACCGCTGAAGAAATCTACCAGGCTTGCAGCCAAATGCTGAAAACTCCGCAGTTCAGCGTTCGCAATATAATTCGAAAAGCCAAAGTCAAGCTTATTTGTACTACCGAGGGACCGCTCGATACGTTGGAGCACCATAAACGAATCCGAGATGAGGATTTCGAAGTCAAAGTTTACGCTGCTTTTCGACCGGACAAAAGCTTGGCTGTTGGAGACCCTCCCGCGCTAAACGCCTGGATTGACAAACTGGAAATGGCCTGTGATACCGATATAACCGACTTCGCCTCTTATATTAACGCAATACGAGAACGTCACGACTATTTTCACGAAGATGGCTGTCGACTCTCTGATTACGGCCTTGAAACCGCTTACGCAGAAGCCTATACCAACTCTGAAGTAAAAAAGATATTCGGCAAGATAAGGTCTGGCCAGGAACTCAACGGCTTAGAAGGCCTAAAGTTCAAATCGGCGATGATGTTCGAGTTGGCCTTGATGGATGCCGAAGCCGGCTGGGTAATACAGCTTCATCTCGGTGCCCTTCGCAACGCTAATACTCGTATGCTCAGTACCCTCGGCCCTGACACCGGCTTTGATTCAATTGGTGATTTCGAAATAGCCCAACCATTGGCCAAGTGCCTTGGTCGCTTGGATGCCATAGGTAAATTACCTAAGACCATCCTTTATAACATTAACCCGGCAGATAACGCCGTGATAGCCACTATGATAGGAAATTTCCAGGATGGCTCGGCGCCCGGCAAGATGCAGTACGGCCCCGCCTGGTGGTTTCTCGACCAGAAAGACGGGATGACCGAACAGATGAAAGTGCTTTCGAATATGGGATTGCTCAGCCGTTTTGTGGGTATGACAACCGACTCGAGGAGTTTCCTCTCTTACTCAAGGCATGAATATTTCCGCCGCTTACTTTGCAATATCCTTGGCAGTGACGTCGAGGCAGGACTATTGCCCAACGACATACCCCTCCTGGGGCAAATGGTCGAGGATATCTGTTTCAACAATGCCAAAGACTATTTCCCGATGGAACTCGCTTAGCCCCACTTCTTTACCCTTCCCTGTTTTTATGTGTGAGACTTTGCGCCGGTTTTATATGCGCCAGGGTGCGCGCATGCTCCGCGTCAGCATGCGGTTGGCAGCTGTGTCATTAATGAACTGTTCCTTCTCAGGATTCCACTTTAGTTTGCGCCCGAGCAGCATCGCGATGTTACCAAGATGACATAGACTCGCAGAGCGGTGACCGATTTCCACGCTGGCAGCCGGCTCTCTGCGAAGCTTGACGCAGTCCAGAAAGTCCCGCTGGTGGTCTGTGCTGTTGTACAGGTGCGTCTCATTCGGCCCTATATGGGATTCAAGAATTGATTTCGGATGAGCGTCTATTCGGCTGCGATTTACGAAGATCCATCCGTCGCTGCCTTCGAACCAAATCTTTCCCTCGTTCGCATCGTCCGACCTCGTAGTGCACATCAGCTTAACGCCATTGGCATAGGTGTATTCCACATTTGTATTCGTAGCGGTTGTAAACAGTCCCTGTTTTGGGAACTGGCCCCGCCCTACTATTTCGACCGGACCGGTGTAATCAGTACCGTTGCCCCACTGGGCTGTGTCAAGGTAATGGGCCCCCCAGTTGGTTATCTGTCCGCCGGAGTAATCGAAAAGGAAGCGAAATTCATAATGGCAGCGATGCTTTGTGTACGGCGCCCACGGAGCCGGCCCCAGCCACATATCATAATCGAAACCTGGAGGCACTTCTTCTACCTGCCAATCAAGCGGGTTCGGCCGAGTATTTCTCGGAATCTCGACTCTGATGGTGTGCAGCTTGCCTATTCGCCCGTTGCGCACCAGCTCGCAGGCGAAGCGAAACCTGCTGTCGCTGCGCTGCTGAGAACCGGTTTGCAGCACTCTGCCGTAACGTTTTACTGCATCACAAAGGCGACGCCCTCCGGCTATGGTAAGCGTCAGCGGCTTTTCGCAATATATGTCCTTGCCGGCTTTGGCCGCCGCAATTGAAATAGGTACATGCCAGTGGTCCGGAACGGCGACAACTACTGCATCGATATCATCCCTCGCTAACAAATCCCGAAAATCGTTATACGCCGATTTCGCGGAAAGGCCTGTTACATTTCGCGCATTTTCGCGGTGATTGGTATCGACATCACAGACGGCGACAACATGGGCCCCGGGTTGCGACATAAACCCCCTGATGATCCAACTGCCCTGAGCGCCTAGGCCAATACAGCCTATCGTGATGCGATTACTCGGTGCGTTCGCACCTCGTACTGATGACGTAATTATCGTCGGCAAAGTCAAAACGGTCGTCGCCGAGCTTTTCAAAAAATCCCGCCGGGTGAGCTGTTTAACGTTTTTACTTCTTTTAAATTTCATATGTGCCGTTTTTCAAGTTTTCACGGTTTCAGTTTCGTAGCCATCGGAGCCATTCTAAGTGCATTTGCTCCTCTCCTTCAAGTCCTTTACTTAGTGGGCATCATCAGCTGGGACAATCCAGACGTTGCGAAACCGAACTTTGTATCCGTGGTCCTGAAGCAAAATAGCGCCGGCTTCAGCTCCTTCCGGCTGTCCCGCTCCCGTCTTGTTTGGGATTTCCTCATCACTGTGAATCACTACACCGTTGTGCAGCACCGTGACACGCGCATCTTCGGTCTTTTTTGGATGCCCATTTTCTTTTGCGAACCGGGCGGCGCGGAATCTGATATCATAACTCTGCCACTGGCCCGGCTTTTTACACATGTTTTTGTCCGGCGCCTTTACCCTATAGATCGCCCCGCAGTCGTTGTTCTCCGCCTCGACGCCATACGAATCCAGTATCTGAATCTCATAGCGGCGCTGCAGATATACCCCGCTGTTTCCACCTTTTTGTTCCTTGGCGCTCGACGGCGCTTGGGGAACATTGAATTCGACGTGCAGTTGGAAGTCCTGGAAAGTCTGCTTGGTCATAATGCTGCCTTTTCCCGGAACGACCTCCATCGCGTCGCCGAGAATCTTCCACTCAGCCGGTTCGCCGTCTTCCTTAAGCCAATGCGAAAAGTCCGTTCCGTCAAAAAGCACAATCGCCTCTTCTGGTGGTCGTAACGGCTCAGCCTGCATCTCCGTTGCCGCGCAGCTTACGGACACTATCAGAATTGCAAGAGCCGCCGCTGTTTTTAATAACACTTTCCCACAATCCTTCATATCTCTCATTTCTCCCAGTCAATTGAGTCTGACTGGTTTTTGCTCTTTCGCCGATTCATATATTGCCAGTACCACTTCGACCGCTTTGCGTGCCTCGCTCCCGCTTAAACAGAAATCCTGGCCGCTGTCCAGCGCATCGATAAAGGCCTTGAAATTACGCTTATGATTTTCACGCGATATCCCCGCCGGGTCGGTTGCGCCGCCCGAACTTTTGGCTTGGCCGAACTGCTCGCGAATCCGCTTATCTTCCGGCCGTTCCTCTGCAAATTGCCAGACTGTAAAGCTGTCTTGGAGATAAACCACCGTGCCCTTTGTGCCGGTGATTTCAAACCTCTTCGGCTGGCCCGGATAAGAGGCCGTACTGCCGTAGATAACGCCAAATGAGCCGTCGGTAAAACGCAGGGCCGCAACTGCCGTATCTTCGGCTTCTATTTGTGGATGGCCTGGCTTACCAGTAAAGCCCTGAACCGATTCAATCGGCGGGCCAAGCTCGCACAGCATATCTATCATATGAATGGATTGGTTCATTAACGCCCCGCCGCCGTCTAATTTCCAGGTGCCGTGCCAGGAATCTGTGTAATATTCGTCGCCGCGCCACCAGGGAACGTATGCGCCTACGTACGTGACTGCCCCAAAGCGTCCGGCACCAATCGCTTTTCGAAGCGGTACAAGACAATCGTTAAACCGATTTTGAAATATCCCTCCCAAAACAGTACCGCTTTTTTGGTGGGCCTCTACCATCGCGTCAATCCGCTCCAATGTTATCTCCAGCGGTTTTTCACATATTACGTGTTTGCCGGCCCCGGCCGCGGCAATAGTGGGCTCCATATGGAATCCGCTCGGTGTCGCAATTGTAACTATATCTACCTCCTTGCTGTCGAGCATCTGCTGGTAATTTTCAAAGGCCCGGCAGTAATACTTGGCCGCCAGTTTCTTGGCCCTGCCCGAGCCGCCGTCACAAAAGCCCGTCAGTCTCGCCGCGGGTATGTCACTGATTGCACGGGCGTGAAAATCAGCAACTAACCCTGCGCCGATTATTCCGAAATTCCAGATTTTCATATTTGCTCTTCTTCGCCCACGCTGACAGCTCACACCCTCTCCGGCACAACATAAGGCGCGCGATATCGGCGAGTAAGCATCCTATCAGCCTCTCTGTCATCTACAAATTTCTCTTTCTCGCCGTCGAAGGTTAGCTTGCGCCCGAGGCGGTAGGAGATGTTCGCTAAATGCGGCAGCACAGTTGACATATAGCCGACTTCAATGTCGCAAGTCAGGTCTTCTCTCTTCCCGGAGCGCAGCGCATGGATAAAGTTGCCCAAGTGCCCTTCCCCGCCCGCACCTGTCAAATCCATCGGGTCGGCAGATGGTTCCGTAGTTTCGGAACTCGGCCCCGCCTCATTGTTTCTGCCGAAGTATGTCTTCCACTTGCTGCCATTGACCGACATCCAGCCCTCCGTCCCGTAGAAAAGGTTGCCGATTTTGATATCTTCCTGTTTGGGTGTTGCCTGCCCGGAGGCGATTGCCGACTCTCCGTTCGTATACACGCCCCGAACCTCAAACTGCAGAATCTTTCCGTCGCTATACTCGAAAGTAGCCGCTTGGGTATTGGGTGTCTCCTGGGCGCTATCGAACGCGAAATAGCCGCCGCACGAGTGGATTTTAACCGGATGCTCGTTTTTGTTCATTCCCCATCGGGCTACATCGAACTGGTGAGGGCCCTGGTTGCCGATATCCCCGTTGCCGTAGTCCCAGTGCCAATGCCAGTTGTAATGGAAGCGGTTGTAATTAAATGGCCGTTGGGGAGCAGGGCCGAGCCACAGGTCATAATGAACGCCCTTCATATAGTTACTGTCAAAGTTGATACCTTTCTCACCCCAGACCCAGTATTCGTAGTTCTTGCCCGTACCCAACCCATCAGGTGTTCTTCCGAGGCTGTCGCGGGGCTTGAAGCACAGGCCGCGGGCCATGTAGATTTCGCCGAGCTTGCCGTCATGCAGGAATTTCATCGCC
>CP070715.1:1280401-1288498 GCA_020350405.1 Planctomycetota bacterium | reverse complement strand
GTTGACTCAACCGTGGGTATATGTTAGAATAAAGGAAGATTTTGTACGAATTTTTATTCTTTGGGCTTGCGAGTTACAAATATACGACTGCGAACAGTCACCCAAAGATGCCGGTGAGGAAGGGAATGAGAAAAGTACTCGGATTTATGAAAATCTCGCTGCTGTCATTGGTATTGACAGCATCTTTGGCAGGTTCGGTTGGTGCCCAGTCTTGGTTAATAGGTGACCTGAGTGGAGACTGCGCCGTCGATTGGCAAGACCTGCAGCTTTTTGTCGAGCAATGGCTGGATGCTGGGCCTTGCTCGGGTCTCGATTGTGCCGACCTTGATGGTATCAACGGCGTAGATATGGTTGACTTTGCAATATTTGCTGAGAATTGGCTTAAGCAAGTCAACCAAATCGTCATCAACGAAATTCACTACGACCCGGACGTCAAAACCGAACAGGTAGAGTTCGTCGAGCTCCATAATATCAGTAGCGAAAGCGTCAATTTATCCGGATGGTACTTCTCCAAAGGCATTGATTTCGCTTTCCCCCTCGGGGCCTCAATCGCACCATATGCCTACTTCGTCATCGCTCAGGACTCCAACCTGATGGCCCCCCAATCCATTCTTGTAGGTGATTTGAGTGGAAACCACAGAGTTGATTGGGAAGACCTGCGGCTTTTTACCTGGCAGTGGCTGGATGCTGGGCCTTGCTCGGGTCTCGGTTGTGCCGACCTGGATGCTGACAATGATGTTGATATGACCGATTTTGCCCTGTTGGCGAAGAATTGGTTCAAGGAAACCACCAGCGACGCAGACTTCGTGGCCAAGTTCGGCTTTGCACCAAACGGCATCTTTCTAGATAGACTCGCCAACGATGGAGAAAATATCGAGCTGCGCAACGCTCAGGGAGTCGAGATTGACCAGGTGGATTACCAGCTTGGTTTCCCCTGGCCGACTACCGGTGATCCCGTACCCTTTGTAAAACCTCCCGACGGCAGCGGCCATTCCATCCAGCTGACTAACCCCGCTTTCGATAACGATTTGGGAGGCAGCTGGCGGTCGGCTTCTCCCACACCGGCAGCGAAAAACACAGCCGTTTTCGCCGACAACATCCCCCCGCACATCCGCCAGGTAAAACATAGCCCTGAACAGCCCACCTCCAGCGATACGGTTAATATCACCTGCAAAGTTACCGACCCTGATGGTGTAAATGGTGTTACGGTGCACTATCAGCTTGTCGACCCAGGCAGCTATATCCCGATTACACTACCCAACTACAGCGATAGCCCAACTTCGACAGTAACAAACCCTGATTACGAAAACCCAGCTAATTGGACCGACGTTACGATGTACGATGATGGAACGCACGGCGACGAAATTGCGTACAATGACATTTACACGGCGCAAATGTCAGCTGGTTTGCAGACTCACCGCCGGTTAGTTCGCTACCGCATCACGGTCCAGGACAACGATGCATGCAGCGTTACTGTGCCGTACCCGGACGACCCGATACCGAATTTCGCTTATTTCGTCCACGACGGGGTGCCGGCTTGGAGCGGCGCCATCGACCCGTGCGGCATCGATGGTAACCCGGGCGAAAACCAGGTTGTTACATACGGAACCGATGTCATGACCTCCCTGCCGGTTTACCACCTCATCTCCAGGGAGCAGGATGTTATGGATTGCCAATGGCTGCATCGAATAAGCTACACGGACTCCAGGGCCAAAATATTCTACTGGGCCGGGACACTGGTCTATGACAGCGAAGTCTACGACCACATTTCGTTTAGAATTCGGGGCGGAGGGCATCGATATTGCCTTGGAAAGAACCACTGGAAATTTGATTTCAAGCGAGGCCACTACTTTCAGGCCCGGGACAATTACGACGAAGAGTATAATGAAAAATGGGACAAGCTTAATCTCGGCGGCTGTAATTCTCAATGGACGTCCAGATACCGCGGTGCAATGGGTATGTCTGATGCTATGTCTTTTAAGCTATTCGGCCTTGTTGGAGTGCCATCTTCGAACACACATTGGATTCATTTCCGCGTTGTTGATGATTCCGTTGAAGCGAATCCGTCCGACCAGTATGAAGGCGACCTGTGGGGACTGTATCTTGTGATTGAACAGATGGATGGCAGATTTCTCGACGAGCACGGCCTGCCCGATGGCAACCTATACAAAATGGAGG
The DNA here is from genome assembly GCA_020350405.1 of Planctomycetota bacterium. Taxonomy (GTDB): domain Bacteria; phylum Planctomycetota; class Phycisphaerae; order Sedimentisphaerales; family Anaerobacaceae. The sequence goes on along the minus strand of CP070715.1, from coordinate 1,286,320 downwards.
AGTGGACCGGTGAACTCAACAACCAAGGACCCACTGGAGCTACAAACAAGTCTGACCTTAACTCCTTTAAGAGCGGATACTCCAGCTCTCCGACTGCAAGTTGGTGGCTGGCAAATGTAAACGTCAATTGTTACTACAGCTACCGAACGATCCTTGAGGCCGTCCGGCACTACGACATTAATTATGGCAAGAACTATTTTTACTATCTAAACCCTATCACCGGCATTTGGTCACAACTGCCCTGGGACCTGAATATAACATGGAGAGATGACTATGGCATCTGGGGAAATGGAGAAGAGCCGTTTAAAGATAAGGGCCTGTTGAACAAACCGGAGCTCTATCTGGACTACCAAAACCGTGTGCGTGAGATTCGGAACCTCTTTTTCAACACGGACCAGTGCTACAAACTGATTGACGAGTATGCCGCTGTTATCGGCGAGCCCAATGGCGGCGGGCTTTCATTTGTAAATGTTGACCGTGCGATGTGGGACTATAACCCGGTTGTTGTCAATACCAGTTACGGTGTAAACGATGCGAACTACCCTGGGACACTAAGCTGGATGATCTCCAATAATGGTGGAATATCAGCCGGATGCAATGCAGGCTATGGAAAGTTTTACATACATCCGGATGACCCGTGCGATAGTTTTTCAGGTTTTGTACAAATGATGAAGGACTTTGCCTTAAAACGCATCACATTCCTCGACTCGATTGCGCTTGATGCCGACATTCCTGATACACCGACGATGAGTTATATCGGCCCACCTAATTATCCGACCAACGACCTGCGTTTCGAGACAACTTCTTTTAGCGACCCGCAGGGTGCCGGCTCCTTTGCCGCTATGAAATGGCGCATCGGTGAGGTTACCGATGAAAACTCGCCGACCTACGACCCTGCAAGGCCCAGGAAGTATGAAATCGAACCTCTCTGGGAAAGCGGAGAAATTACTCCCTTCCAGAGTGATATAAACATCCCTGCCAGTGTGGTCAGGCTGGGCCGGACCTATCGAGTTCGCTGCCGGATGAAAGATGATACAGGCCGCTGGAGTCATTGGTCCGACCCGATTCAGTTTATAACCAGCGAGCCGCTCTCGGCCGGCATTCTTGATGATTTACGCATCACCGAAATGATGTATAACCCACCCGAAGGCAGCGGCTACGACAATGACGAATTTGAATATATCGAACTGAAAAACACTGGACTGAACACCCTCGATTTGACCTATGTCTCCTTCAGTAACGGCATCACTTTCAATTTCGATGGTAGCAGCATAACCAGCCTTGACCCCTATGATTTTGTCCTGGTCGTAAGGAATCAGTTTGCCTTCGAGTCACGCTACGGCACAGGCCTTTCCAGCAAAATCGCCGGCCAGTACTCCGGCAGATTGGACAATGGTGGAGAAAAGGTTGAGCTAATAGACTTCTGGAACGGAACCATCGCTGACTTCACATATAACGATGGTCGCGGCTGGCCTCCGGCTGCTGATGGCGCAGGCCATTCCCTTGTACCTTTGGATTCGGCTCTGCCAGGCGAGCCTTATGGCTCCCTCAAATACGGCAGAAACTGGCGTATGAGCACCCATATATACGGCTCGCCGGGCGAAGATGACCCCACAATGCCAACTACCATCGTCCTCAACGAGATTATGGCACATACCGACTATTACGTGCCCCCACACGACTCCAACGACTGGATTGAGCTTTACAATCCAACCGGCTCACCTATAACCTTATCAGCTGGCGATTGGTGTCTTAGCGATGACTGTAATAGCATCAGCAGACTCAAAAAATGGGCCATCCCCGAGACCATAATCCCGCCCTACGGCACAATCAGCTTCGATGAGGTTACCGACTTCCATAATCCTTACCCAACAGGCTTTGGCCTGGGTAAGGATGGAGAGCAGGTTACTTTGTCTTATCTGCCCGGCAACCCCAACGACCGCATAGTCGACTGTATCAGATTTAAAGGCCAGGAGAACAATGTATCTCTCGGCCGTTATCCGGATGGCGGCACTTACTGGTTCCCAATGACACCCTCACGCGATGCTACTAACAATACTCCCAACCCGTACACGGTGGTTATCAATGAGATAATGTATCATCCAATAGACCCCAACGAGGAGTATATTGAGCTGTACAACCCGACAGGGGGCACGATTAACCTGTGGAATGCCGATGGCACTTGGCGTGTGCGTGGAATAGGGAACAATGATTATTACTTCCCGGCAAGTACTTCAATTCCACCTGGTGGAAGAATAATCGTAGTGGGCTTCGACCCGTACGATTCCGTCAAGCTCAATGCCTTTGAATCTGCATATGGCACGGGTCCGCTAACTGTCGGCGTGGATATCTTTGGCTCCTGGGATGGAGACCTCTCCAACGGCAGTGAGCGGTTTGCCCTGGAAAAACCACAGGCCGCAGACGACCCGGGTGAGCCTGTTTCCTGGGTGATAGTTGACGAAGTTATGTATGGTGATTACTCGCCTTGGCCTGAGACTCCGGACGGCTATGGTGACTGTCTTGAGAGAGTTTCAACCGCCGCCGACAAGTCCGGCAACGACCCGACTAACTGGACTGCTGCCTATCCTTCGCCCGGCAGCTAATCATGGCGATAGCACAACAGGATTCTGTACCTAAGCTGTCCACCGTCACCGGCGGCTCACAAGTTCCATATCAGATGGAAGCAATTTACACTTGCCGGTCGGCGGCAACTAAGGTATCGTATGAGGCCGAGAACTTGGGGAAATAAATCATGTTTGCGAGTCTGGCTTTCCATCGCCAGACCAAAGTTATAAAGGAGAAAGATATATGGCAGCAGAATACGATAGAAGAGATTTTCTGAGACTCGCGGCGACTGTTGGGGCTGGGCTGGCACTTAGTGGTTCGAGTCTTTCGGGTTGTTCAAATCAACTTAAAGGTGTGCCTGTAGAAATCAAGGCCGACCCGATTGACCCGGTTCGCATCGGGTTTGTAGGTGTAGGGGGCATGGGTTCGGTTCATGTCCGAAATTTCCTGGATATAGAAGGAGTTGAGGTCCGTGCGGTCTGCGACATCGTGGAAGAGAAGGTTGCGCGGATACAACAGTGGGTGCAGGAGGCCGGCCAGCCAAAACCTGGGGGATACGCTCGTGGTGAAACCGAGTTTAAGCGGATGTGCCAGCGCGAGGATCTCGACCTGGTCTTCAACGCCACACCGTGGAGATGGCATGTCCCCGTTTGTGTGGCAGCGATGGAGGCCGGAAAACATGCTGCGACGGAGGTGCCCGCCGCCGTCACCATAGACGAGTGTTGGCAGCTGGTGGAAACATCCGAGAAGACCCGCAGGCACTGTGTTATGATGGAGAACTGCTGTTACGACCGCGTTGAGCTGATGATTCTAAATATGGTGCGCAAGGGTCTTTTGGGAGAGCTGCTTCACGCCGAAGCGGGCTACCTGCACGACCTGCGCGATATTAAGTTCAGTTCTGTAGGCGAGGGGCTGTGGCGTGTCGCGCACTCAATTAAACGCGACGGCAACCTGTATCCCACTCACGGCCTCGGACCAGTGGCACAGTGTATGAATATCAACCGCGGCGACCGGTTCGATTACTTGGTCTCTATGAGCAGTAAATCAAGGGGACTAAATCTTTTTGCTGCGAACAAATTCGGTCCCGACAGCCGTCAGGCCAAACGAAAGTATGCGCTGGGCGATGTCAATACCTCGCTTATCCGAACAGTAAATGGACGGACAATCGTCCTTAAGCACGATTGTGACTCGCCCCGTCCTTACAGCCGCGATATCCTCGTGCAGGGAACGAACGGAATTGTCCGCAAATATCCCGAAGAGAAGATTCATATTGACCGAAGGAGCGAACCGCATAGCTGGGAGCCGCTTGAGAATTATGCCGCCGAATATGAGCATCCGTTATGGAAGGCCCATGCTGAAAAAGGCGAAGGCAGGGGACATGGCGGGATGGATTATATAGAAGATTACCGGCTGATTGAGGCATTGCGTACAGGGACATACCCTGACATGGATGTTTATGATGCCGCAGCCTGGAGCGTCGTCTCGGGGTTGAGTGAGCGCTCGGTAGCTAAAAAAGGCCGTCCAGTCGATTTTCCTGATTTCACGCGGGGCAGGTGGAAGGCCAACGAGCCACTCGGCATTATTGGAGTATGAAAGGGCTATCGGCGTGCGTAAGCGGTAAGCAGTAGATTAAATCACGCTGCGGCTGAGAACAAGGGGGGCCGTGACGTGTACCCACATCGAAGGAAGAACAAATTTGTCACTTCGACAGTAGTTATAAGTGGTGAAGAATTGGTAGATGGCCGCAGATGTGTTCTTATAAAATAAACTCGCGTAGGAGCCTATACAAAACGCACATTCAGGTTTTAGAAGTAAAATGAGACTTACAGTAGAACAACGCCTTCGGGCCCTGGAAAGAGAAAATGTCGTCTTGCACGATACTGTAAAGGTCCTCCATAAGCTGGTAAAGGACCAGGGACATCTGATAAACGACTATATAGTGCGTAGGATGGCGGCTGCAAGTGCAGACAGGGAGCACAACGGAGAGAATACCCGGCCTGAGGAGGAGCTGTATACTTTTGTTTGCCAGCGCAGGTTCGACAAGATTGAAAAGGATATCAAAAAAGCCCTTAAGTTGATGGAAAGTTCAAGGTTTGGATTAAAGGCCGGGTAACGGCGGGACCGTCAGGTTCAGTTCATTTCGAGGGCGGGAAAATCTCAACAAGCACGTCTGTGAGTTTTTGCACTGCTTGCTTTACCTGCGGAGTTATGGGTTGGCCCAGTTGTGTTTGTTCAGGCTGAATTCCGACGAAATACACATCGACCTCAATACTTTGGCATACCATATCGACAAGCAAGCGAGGCGAAAGTGTATGCGTGGAAATTACAAGCGAGCTTAATTGTTCAGGTTTGAATATGCGTACGTCTCCGGGTGAAGCTCCGGAGTCGATGGCGTCGATAATAAGGAGGTTCTGCGGAGCTTTTTTTATAATCGACTGGATATAATTTTCGGGAACTGTGCCGGCATCTATCACCTCGGTAGAAACTCCTGCCTCCAAGAGTTTCTGGCAGACCAGCGGTCCGGTTCCATCGTCACCTTTTAGAAGGTTTCCAATTCCGAGTATGACTGTTTTAGAACCGCGTAGTTTATTTAGCTGCCGGAGAGGTTCTTCGTCAGTGCCCATAGTGTCTCGCCTGTTATAAGTGAATGTACAGGTTTTACAACCTAATATTCAGTTCACATTTGCACTTGGGGCACAAAATTCGCATAAAATCGCTTGTTTCAGCAGCTCTGTCGGGCTGAGGTTGCTCCTGAATGTCCTGCGGTTGTGTAAGCAGTTCGCCGCTTTTCGCAATCAGCAGCGAAGGATTGGTATAGGCGAGTGGGCCGAGTTTTTCATAAAGCCAGACAAGATGCTTTTTGGCCCCTATCAGTGCACCGCACTTTTCGCACGTCTGAAGTTCGAATTCGTGAGTTTCGGGTATGCTTTCTTTGTCCAGAGTAGCCAGGTCCCATTTTTCTGAGAGCTCTATGCCGGTCTCTGTCGTGCAGTTGTCCTGGCAGTTACCGCAGAAGATACATGCGTCGAATCGATGTGTTATTCTTCTTACGGGCGGGTCGGCTTCGAGGTCATCGACCATCGTCAGGCATCTTGGCGTCGGACAAACATTTACACACGCGCCGCAGCCGATGCAGGTTTCAAGGTCAAATTCAGGTTTACCTCTATACCTTTCCGGAACCACACAGGGCTCAGCGGGAAACCGGGTGGTAAACCGCGGCGAAAAAACCGCCGTGACGGCTTCTTTTAATTCTCTTAACTTTGGCAAACGCAATTTCACGCTCCTATATTTAGCTTAGCCCGTGGTTTGCAAACCACCGACTATGAACTTTTCTTATTAACCTCTTCTGCGTAC
>CP070715.1:1255001-1280301 GCA_020350405.1 Planctomycetota bacterium | reverse complement strand
TTGCTAAACGGTCAAATTTTCCGTCATTGCGAGGAGGCCGCGAAGCGGCCGACGCGGCAATCTCAATCCCAAAATACATTATGAGCCGATGCTGGGTATACATAATGACAAATACTGGTAACACCGCCTTCTACACGGGTGTTACAAGTAATCTGCAAAAAAGAATTGCCGAGCACAGAAACAAAAAAGCTTCAAAGTTTACAGCCCAATATAACATCACAAAACTCGTCTATTATGAAGCTTTCGACAACATTCGGGAGGCCATTTCTGCCGAGAAGAAAATCAAGGCGGGCTCGCGGACTAAGAAAATTCAACTAATAGAAAGTATTAACCCCCAGTGGAACGACTTGTGCGAGACATCGCTTGATTAATATCAAATGGCCTTCGCAGACCACGCGGGTGGTCCTGTCCCGAACCTTATCTACATACCTCTATCATTAAAGTTGCTAAACGGTAAATTGTGTGTATAATCTGCCTCTATGACTACGGAGAGCGCCAAGCTGACCCCTGCAATGAAGCAGTTCCACCGCTTCAAGCAGAAGTACCCCGACTGCATCCTCTTTTTCCGAATGGGCGATTTCTACGAGACCTTCTACGAGGACGCCAAGATTTGCTCGCGGGTCTGCGGGCTGGCCCTGACCAGCCGGTCCAAAGGCGCCAACCCCATCCCCTTAGCCGGCGTGCCGTACCACGCCGTCGACGGCTATTTGAAAAAGATGCTGCAGGCCGGCCACAAGGTCGCCGTCTGCGAGCAGGTCGAGGACCCCAAGACCGCAAAGGGCATCGTCAAGCGGGACGTCGTCCGAATCGTCACGCCGGGCACCCTTACCGATGACATCCTTCTCGAGGAGAAAAAGGACAACTTCTTGGCCGCGGTGAGTCTCAATAAAACAAAGACGGCAGGGATAAGCTGGGTCGATATCTCGACCGGCCATTTCTTCGCACAGCAACTGCCGGAGGATAAACTCTTAGATGAGCTGCTGAGACTCGCACCAGTCGAGTGCCTGCTGCCGGACACGCGAGGGGAACTGTTTGACGCAGAGACAAGAAAGCTCGCGAAGGATATTACGCAGCTGACCGGCGCGACCATAACGCAGCGACCCGCCTGGTACTTCGACCCGTACCAAAGCAGGCAGCGACTGTTGAAGCACTTCGGCACCGCGACGCTCGAGGGCTTCGGGATAAAAGACAGCGACGGCGGCCTCGTACCCGCGGCCGGTGCAATCATCGAATACCTCAACGAAACCCAAAAGACCACACTCAACCACATCGCCTCAATCAAAAAAATCGTCCGGAAAAACTACCTGCAAATCGACCAGACCTCGCTCGCCAGTCTCGAAATCCTCCGGACAATCCGCACCGAATCCAGATACGGCTCGCTGCTCGACTCCCTCGACGAAACCCTCACCGGCCCCGGCGGAAGAATGTTCAGAAACTGGCTCTGCGCGCCCCTCTGCGACCTCGCCGCAATCGAACTGCGCCAGGACCTTATCGAGGAATTGACCCAGTCTCAAACCAGACTCTCTGCAATACGAAAGCTGCTGGCCGACATCGCCGACACCGAGAGAATCGCCGCGCGAATCAGCACCCTCCGCGCGACGCCGCGCGACCTCGTAGCTCTGGCCGCGACGCTACGCCGAATACCGAACCTTCGCGAGGCCATAAAGCAGCTCGAATCCAAGCTGGCCGGCCAATTAGCTGACCGCTGCGACAGTATGGACGAACTCGCCGAACTTCTCGAATCGGCAATAGAGCCCGACTGTCCCCCGCACCTTCGCGACGGCGGCGTAATAAAGACGGGCTTCAATGAAGAGCTCGACCGGCTCCGCTCAATCTCGAAGGACGGCCGGACCTGGCTGCAGAACTACCAGAAACAGCAAATCGAGCAGACCGGCATCTCGAATTTGAAAATCGGCTACAACAAGGTCTTCGGCTACTACATCGAAGTCTCGCGCTCCGCCGCCGACAAAGTCCCGCAAAGCTATCACCGAAAACAGACCATAAAAAATGCCGAACGCTACATCACAGACGAGCTCAAAAATTACGAGACCCGCGCACTCGGCGCAGAGGAAAAGGCCCTCGAACTGGAGCTAAAACTTTTCGAAGACCTCCGCCGCCACACCGCCCAGTATACGAATCGCCTGCAGAATCTTGCCGACACCGTAGCCCAGTGCGACTGCCTGACGTCCCTCGCCTATACCGCCCTCCGTCGGCACTATACCCGACCGAAATTAACCGCCGGCACAGAACTAATCATCACCGACGGCAGGCACCCCGTCCTCGCCGAGACGCTCGGCCCGGAATTCGTACCCAACGATATCGAACTGGGTGATGGCTCCGGTGACATCATCGTCCTCACCGGCCCCAATATGTCCGGCAAGAGCACTTACATAAGACAGGTTGCGCTGCTGGTCCTTATGGCCCAGACTGGCTCATTCATCCCCGCCAGGTCCGCACAAATCGGACTCGTCGACAGAATCTTCACACGCGTCGGCGCATCCGACGAGCTCGTCCGCGGCCAGTCAACATTTATGGTCGAAATGACCGAGACCGCCAACATCATCAACAACGCCTCCGCCAAGTCTCTCGTCGTCCTCGACGAGGTCGGCCGGGGCACAAGCACCTACGATGGCCTCTCGCTTGCCTGGGCGGTAACCGAGCACATCGCGAACAAAATAAAATGCCGCACCCTCTTCGCGACCCACTACCACGAGTTGACCGAGCTGGCCGAATTGTTCACCAACGTCAAAAACTGCAACGTCGCCGTCCGCGAATGGATGGACGAGGTCGTCTTCCTTCACAAAATCCTGCCCGGCGGAACGGACAAATCCTATGGAATCCACGTCGCAAAATTAGCCGGAATACCAAAGCCCATCGTCGAACGCTCGAAGGAAATCCTCGAAGAATTGGAAGCCACCTTCCAGAAAGAGGCCTCCGGCCGGCACCTCGCAAAACACAAAACAAAAAAACCCCCGCTCGACATACTCTTCGTAGAAAAACACAAATCCGTCCTCGACAAACTAAGCTCTACAGACGTAGATAACCTGACCCCTATCGACGCAATAAACCTGCTCAACCGAGTAAAAGAGGAAATGAACGAAAAATAAATTTCTTGCGAATTACCGCTCTCACCGCCTAATATATATAGTTGCGTATGCGGAAAAATCGGTGCCGTCGTCTCAGCTGAGACCGCTTGAAAAATTAATAAAGTCCCACCTGCAAAAAAGAAAGGTAATTAAAATGAAGCCCGCCATTAAATCACATATTGTCGTACTCTCGACCGCTGTGTTATTACTCTCATCCTGCACCGAGGTCGCCATCACCGGCCGAAAGCAGTTCAACCTCGTCCCCGACTCGGTCATGCACTCCATGAGCTATCAATCCTATGACGAGTTCCTCTCCCAGAGCAAGCTGAGCACCAACTCCTCCCAGACCATGATGGTAAGACGCGTCGGAACCAGAATCCAGAAAGCCGTCGAACAGTACTGCGCCGAAAACGACCTCTCAGACCGGCTGAAGGGATACGACTGGGAATTCAATCTCGTCGAAGATAAATCGCTCAATGCCTGGTGCATGCCCGGCGGAAAAGTCGTCATCTACACCGGCATCCTGCCCGTAACCAAAAACGAGCCCGGCCTCGCCGTCGTTATGGGACATGAAATCGCACACGCCATCGCAAGACACGGCGCAGAACGTATGACCCAGGGACTCATCGTCGAGCTGGGGGGTATCGCCCTCTCCGAGGCCCTCGCAAGCAGCCCCCAAAAGACCCAAAACCTCTTTATGCGCTCATACGGCATCGGAACACAGTACGGCGTACTGCTGCCCTACAGCAGGACACACGAAAAAGAAGCCGACCACCTCGGACTCATCTTCATGGCAATGGCCAGCTACAACCCAAACGAAGCCGTCGCCTTCTGGCAGAGAATGGCCGCCGCAAAAGAAGGTCCCGCACCACCCGAAATCCTCTCCACACACCCCGCCGACCCAACCAGAATCGCAAATATAAGAAAATTAATCCCCGAGGCCATGAAATACTACAAACCCTAAACCGCCCTCAACCGGCTTTGTGCACCTCCGGCTCCGGCTCGTCCGTCCTTTTCCACGCCGAAAGCATATTCATCATACGAACGTGCGCGATTTGCTCCTCTGTTACGCCGGCTTCTATTATCTGCTCGTCTGAGAAACTGTTATCCAGCCCGTGAAGGATGATATCGAGTTCTGCGTAACTGATACCCATAGCGTGCTCATCGGTTATCCCCTTCGCCATGTCCGGCGACGCTGCCTGCTTCTGTATCTTCGCAGGCAGATTCAAATGCCTGGCAAGTTGTCGCACCTGCGTCTTGTACAGCCCGTTCAGCGGCGAAAATGGCATATCATCTATCCCGTCTTTAACAAACCAGCCCACCATACACTCCGAACGGTTCGCCGCACCAAGGACAAGGCAGTTTTGCTCTTCGCCCCTCCGCTCCAAAAAATGCCGACGATACTTGTGCCGCGCATTAAAGGACTCCTCAACATACCCGACCGTCCTGTCGTACAGGAGTTTCTTCAGCTTGCTGCCGTCGAACCTGCCTTTACGCAGCGTCGATATAAAAGGCGATTCCCCGTACAACATCCGATGCAGCCTGCCGTTAAGATACCGATTCATAAAACCTGACAGTGCCATTATCCGCATAATGACAGGTCTATAGACCCGCTTTTTGCGCATCGCCCGGTCAATGCTGTGCAAACTCAATCCTATCCCCAGCCAGTCGGCTAAAAGCTGCGCTCTGTATCTCGACTCTTCCTCACTGTGCCGGTCATGCAGGTGATATGCATAAACTCGGCCCGAACCCAGTGCACATACCGCCAGAGCCGTAAGAACCGCTGAGTCTATCCCTCCGCTAAGACCTATGATTACCCCTTCCGCTGAATGCGCAGCCAAAAGCCCCTGGATACTTGCTTCAATGTCAGCAGCCACACCGCTGGGGGATATTCTCAAAGCTGAGTGAAACGACAACGTCAAATCTGGGTATTTCTAAAATATGCTTCTAACTATATAACCTGCGGATTTAAGGGTGCTTTATAAGAGTGCCGCATTATAAACGATTCGGCAAAAAATGTCAACCAGCTTTATTTTTACAAAACCATCACCCCTGGCCTGTCATCCCCCCTCCGCCGCTTAGCTTCCCTTGCCCCCCAACCGCCGACAAGCACCTTTCGAATCGTAAATTTCCGTTATTCCTCCCCTTCACAACTTTTTTATGTTCCTGCGCGCCGCCTCCGCCGAATTGATCGCCTTCTTACAGGCCTCTATAGTAACCGGCAAATCCGCGTTCGCCTTCTTCAGCGATATCAACTCCTTATATTTCTTGATAAGCTTATCCAAAAGACGTATCGACTCACCCTTGTCCTCGTTGACCTCCACCTCCTTGACATGCCGGTCGATACTGATTATCAGCTTCTCCATCTTTTCCTTCGCTGCCTCAAATTTTCGCCTCGCCTTCACCGGCTCTGTACTTTGCACAATCCGCGGCTCATCCAGCCTGAATCTTGACACAATGCTCTTCTGCGAGTCCGCCAGACCGTCCGCAATACCGCACTCAACAGCTTCGGATGCCGTCAATGTTAGCAGCGACCCCCTCTCGCTCCACCTCCGCACCACAGACTCCCCTCTCCTCTGCTCGCTCGGGTCAATGAAAAACCTCTCCCCGCCGTCGGTCACCTCTACAACCCTGATGTCCTCGTCGACCATCGCCTTCGCCAAAAGTCCAGACCGGCCGTTACCTTCCGCTATACTCGCCACATAACCCCGGCTCGCAGACAAAAATTTCTCACCAACCGTCCGTCCGAACGCCGACTTTAAGTCTTCAAAAGCCAAACCGGATTCCAGAATAGGCGTAGCCGCACCAAGCGCTGTATCTTCCGCCATATATACATAATTACACGCCAGCGCAATAATCGCACCCGCAGAGTACGCACCACCGTACTTGCCCCCGCTGACAAAACCAACCGTCACGCAATTATCCGTCTTTGTAATCGCGCTGCAGATCCGCTTCATCAGGTTCATTCGCCCGCCCGGCGTGTCTATCTCAATCAAAATAAACGCCGGCCCCTGGTTCGATGATGCCTTAATCGCCCTCTCAAACGCCGCCGTTTCACACTCTAATTCTATCTCCTCCTGTATTGGTATAACTATCACCTGATTTCGCCGCCCCACAAGGTCCCACTCCACACGATAATCTCCTGGCTTGATGTACCTCGCCTTGTGGCTCTTCCCGACACGCACCAGAGTCTTGTCGCCTCGCTTAGTCTGCGTGGCGTAACCGTAAAATACCTCACCCGTCTCCCGGTTCGTAAACGTATCCCCCATGACTGGGACACTCATAAACACACACGCAAAAATCAACGCTGTTCGTCGCATCAGCTCCGGACTCCTGTACTGTCTCCCCTTACAACTATATACTATTATACCAGATTTCAGACCGCCTCGCGCCTCATTTTTCACTTTTTTCCTATGGTTAACGTCCCCCGCTCTACCTGTTTCCCTCCCGACAGCCCCTTTTCACCGCGTGCGGCCCCTTTTGCGGCTGACGCCCCCATCTCGTTCTAAGTGTAATAAAATGTCAACTGTAGCGCAGCGGCGTGCTTGTTGTCGTCTCTGAAAGCGCAGCCAAGTCAAAAGCCCCTCCCTGCGGCCGTCTTTAACCCATCAGAACCGCCCACTGCCAAAATCTGAAATTTCCAGATGTGTAATTTGAAATTAACGCAGCGGGCACGGACTACTTACCGAGTTCTGCCCGAGTATCCCCCGCCATATCGCGTTCGCTATCGACCTGTCCGCCACATTCACGACACCATCGCAGTTCAAATCACAATCCCGCAGCGTATAAACCCCGGCCGCCCCCGTCCGCCAGAATGCATTCGTTATCGAGCGGTCCGCGACATTCACCGCCCCGTCATTATTAGTATCACCTAATAGTGCTATCCCGAACTCCGCCTCCGCTTGACCTGTATTGCCGTAATCATCTCCCGTAACAGTCACCCTGACCGTAAACGTTTGTCCCGAGTCGGATAAACCTCCCGGCTCATCACAGCCCCGCGATGCAAACGTCCAGTATGCATCACCGGCCCCGCCGCCTGCCACCGTTACCGGCGCTAATGTAACATCCCCCGGCAATATAATCTCCCACTCATAGCTGTAGGTGGTATTACCCCACGGATCATCTGTAACCGAAACGCTCGCCGTCAAATCAGAATTGCCCTGCCCCGGCAGACTCTGATACATCCAAACCTCATCCATATCAATATCCATGGACAAAGCCACCTCCCATCCCAGCTGCGGATAACTAATTCCTTCAAGGATGTCCCAGGTGTATAAAAAATCCCAAGTGGCATTCGTAAATGTAATTTCCTGCTGCATCAGGGTTGTCGGCAGTCCGGTTCCCCCTCCACTGGTTGTCTGCCCGCTGGTTTCGTTATCCCAGAAAGAAAACAAAACGATGTTCTGATTTTGTCCAACCAGCCCGCCGACCGACGTTCCTCCCGAAACGCTCCCGGCCGAGTAGCTGTAGTAGATTGTCCCATCGTTCCTGCCAACCAGTCCGCCAGCTGAGGAACCTCCCGAAACGCTGCCCAAAGCATAGCAGTTCATGATGCTGCTTCCAGGGGTCTGATTGTATCCCACCAGACCCCCGATATGATGGCTTGTGCTCGAGACCTCGCAGACGGAATAGCAGCTATTGATTGCGACCAGATTGTGTCCCACCAGCCCGCCGATATCTTTTCCTGGTCCCGAAACGCTGCCCGTCGAATAGCAGTTGGCAATGCTACCGCCCTTTAGATATCCAACCAGTCCGCCGATGGCTTCATTTCCCGAAGTGGCACTTCCCGAAGCGCCGCCTGTCGCATAACAGTTGGTGATTGAACCGCTCCAATTAATGCCCACCAGCCCGCCGATGTTCCAATGTCCGGAAGGGCTGCCGGTCGCATAGCTGTCGGTGATTGTACCATAATTCTTGCTCACCAGCCCCCCGATGTGATTAATTCCTACTGACAAACTGGCGGTCGAACGGCAGTTGCTGATTGTACCCCGATTTTCTCCCACCAATCCTCCAAACCCACCTCCAGAAACGCTGCCGCCCGAATTGCTGTTAGTAATCAATCCTTCATTGTATCCTACGAGACCACTGCCTCCAGACACTGTGCCGCTGTAAGAGCAGCCGCTGATTGTGCCATAATTCTGGCCCACTAGCCCGGCAGTATAACCTCCTGTTGAAGCAACGCTGCCGCCTTCTACGTAACAGTCTGATATGGTTGCACCGTAAAATAATCCCGCCAATGCACCCCCGCCTCCTGTCGCGTCAACATTCGGATTAATCAATCCCAAATCTCTTATCTCTGCACCCGGCCCTTCAACCTTTCGGAAAAATCCTGTGTGGTCTGTGTTATTCGAGTCGCAGCTAAAATTGGAGATAGTATGGCCGTCGCCGTAAAAGATACCGCCGTAGCCATACCACGGACTTCCAATCAGATAAAACTCGATGCCCGCCAAATCAATATCGTTGATTAGCTTAAAATGCGCCGCCATCAACCTTCCATTGCTCCCGATACTGTTTAATCCAGCAGCGTTTGATATAAGATAGGGGTCGCCCTCTGTCCCCGCCCCTCCCGAAAATGTTGGTAGCGGTGGAAGTTCATTTTCCGCCAGCTGGTACCAGAGAATCATATATCCACCGCCGCTGCCTTGACCCCAGTCATCACTTGGGCCATTTTCATACTCGCCGACAAAATCCCACCCGGCTGCCAGGAAGGTATTCATATCATGCATTTCCGCCGTCGTCAACCCCGTCCCGCCGGCACTGTTTGGCTCACCGCTGGTTTCAATGTCCCAAAAGGAACTGTTAACCGTCGCTCCGCTTCCAACTAGCCCGCCGACATACGAACCTCCCGAAACGCTGCCCGTCGAGTAGCAGTTGCTTATATTTCCGCCCTGTCCCACCAGGCCGCCGACGTACGTTGTTCCTGAAACGCTGGCGGTCGAATAGCAGTTGTAAATTAATCCATCACTTCCCACCAGCCCACCTGCCTTTTGGCCCCCTTGAACCTGCCCGGCCGAGTAGCTATAGTAGACTGTTCCCCCCCCACCTACCAGGCCGCCAACTGATCTGTCTCCGGAAACGCTGGCAGTCGAATAGCAGTCGATGACTGTGCTCCAACCGTTCTCTCCCACCAGACCACCCGACAAGAGTCCTCCCTGAACCTGCCCGCTTGAGTGGCATCCCGTAATTGTGCCGAAGTAATTGTATCCGACCAGACCGCCGACTCCTCTGTCTCCGGAAACACTGGCGGTCGAATAGCAGTTGGTAATCTTTGCACGAACTAATCTTCCCACCAGCCCGCCAGTATACGAACCTCCCGTAACGCTGCCGCCTTCCACATAACAGCCTAATACGGTTGCGCCCTCACTTAAACCGCAGACTAACGCGCCCCTGCCGGTTCCTCCTGTGTCATTGACATCCGGGTCTATCAGCCCCAGGTTCTGGACCTTTCCACCTGAGGTGACAGTATAGAAAAGCCCTTGAGTCTTTGTATAGTTGGAGATTGTATGACCGTTACCTTCAAACACACCGGTGAAGGTTCCAATTCCCTTGAAACTTGTCCCATACGCCGCTAGGTCAATGTCCGCACACAGTAGAAAATGTGCGTCCCAATAGTCCGAATTGGCTCCGATGGCGTTCATATCCTCCGCAGTCCATATCTGGTAGGGGTCCCCCTCTGTACCACTCCCATACCACGGCTGCCCAAACGCCTCCGAGCACAACGCACACACCAAAACCACCATCAAAAATGCCGTTTTCAGCCTTCTTTGCGAATCCATAACAACCTCCGTTTCTCGCCCTGGCCTCCTGCCAGCGCAATACAAATACTGCTATCCCTGGAGGAGACGGGTGTTATTGAAGGATATGCCTTCGCTTAACTCCTCCTTAACCTACACCAGTATATCTTCTTGACTGAATATGTCAACAAAAAACACCCCCAGTTACCGGTCGCAACCGCCCATTTTCAATCAAATGCGCAGCTACCTACCAGCAACAACCCGAAAATTTAAAATTTTTTTAAGTTCCTTGTTGTCAACAACTTAATCGTGTCAATCCTGTCAAAAAACAAGCAATTCTCGCACCAAACGCGCAAGCTGCTCCAACAGTGAGCGGACTTGCTGTTCATCCGCGCGCTCTTTCAAAACTCAATAAATCCGCAAATCCCTGACCCCAGATCCCCGACTCCTGACCCCTGACCAAATTATGCAAAACGAACCCAATTTCCCGGCCGCCCAAATCAACGTAACCTCTTTCTATACAGTGGATTATGAAAATAAATCCAATTGGAAACTTGGTGAAAACAAACCCAATACGAAGCCAATCAAACCCAATACAAACCCAATTCCCCGAAAAGCCAGAATGAAATTGAACTTCTATTTAACAAAGCATTATGCAAACTGATTTCCCTTCCGACTCCGCCAAAACAAACCCAATCAAACCCAATCTCAAACGCCCCCTCCCTATAGGCCGCTACCCCACTTTTTCAAACGTGAAACGGTGCGCATCTGCGTCAATTCGCACCGTATCCCCGTCCACGAATTTCCCCGCCAACAGCTCCGCTGCCAGCCGATTCTCCAACCGCTGCTGGATCGTCCGCTTCAACGGCCGAGCTCCAAAAACTGGGTCATAACCCTCATCCATAATCTGCCGCCGCGCATTTTCGCTGAATTCCACCTCAATCTTCCGCCCCCGCAGACGCTCAACTAGGTAACCCAGCTGGATATCCACAATCTTCTTCAAATCCTCCTTACTGAGCATCTTAAAGACGATTACCTCATCTATACGGTTCAAAAACTCGGGTTTGAAGTGTTGCTTGAGCGCTTCTTTGACGTGGGCCTCAATCTCCCAGTCGGCACCGGCTTCTTCGGTCAGTTCCTGAATCTCCTGGCTCGCGATATTGCTGGTCATAATCACAACCGTATTCTTGAAATCAACTGTCCGGCCCTTGCCATCCGTCAATCGACCGTCATCGAAGACCTGCAGCAGCACATTGAAGACGTCCGGATGGGCCTTTTCAATCTCATCCATCAGAATCGCCGAATATGGCTTGCGCCGAACCGCCTCAGTCAATCTGCCGCCTTCTTCGTAGCCAACGTAGCCCGGCGGCGAGCCTATAAGCCTTGCAACCGAATGCTGCTCCATAAACTCGCTCATATCGATTCGAACCATAGCATTCGCGTCGTTAAACAAGAAGTCCGCCAGTGCCTTGGAAAGCTCGGTTTTGCCCACCCCCGTCGGCCCAAGGAACAAAAATGAGCCTATAGGTCGATTCGGATCCCCCAGCCCAGCCCGGCTCCTGCGAACAGCATTGCAAAGCGCCGTAACCGCCTCATCTTGGCCGACCACACGTGTCCGAATCGCTTCTTCCATTTTCATTAACCGCTCACGTTCACCGCTCAGCAACCTAGCTATCGGTATTCCGGTCCACTTCGATACGACCTGGGCGATGTGCTCTTCGGTTACCTCGTTCTGTATTATTGACCTGTCGGATTTGGACAGTTTTGCTTCTTTTTCTTCAAGCTCTTTCTTCAAATTGGCAATCGTCTCATATTTCAGGCGGGCGGCCGCCTCTAATTCGCCCTTCCGCTGAGCAGCCTCAAACCGAGTGTGAGCATCTTCGATTTGTTGCTTGAGCTCTTTTATCTGGTCTATATCGCCCTTTTCGCCTTCCCACTGGGCAGTCAGCTTTTTATCCTGCTGCTGCAGTTCAGCTAATTGTTTCTCGGTACTTTTTAATCGCTCTTTGCTCGCCTTATCGGTTTCTTTTTTCAGCGCCTCGCGTTCGATTTGCAGCTGGACAATCTTTCTACGAATAGTGTCCAGCTCGACGGGCAGTGAATCATTCTCAATCCGTAATTTCGAGGCCGATTCGTCGATTAGGTCAATGGCCTTATCCGGTAGCCAGCGGTCGGCTATGTAGCGGTTCGACAGAGTCGCGGCCGCAACTAAAGCCGAATCCGTGATACGGACCCCGTGATGGGTGTCGTAGCGGTCCTTCAGGCCCCGAAGAATGGCTATGGTTTCTTCAACGGTCGGCGGATCAATCAAAATCGGCTGAAAGCGGCGTTCGAGGGCGGCGTCTTTTTCCACGTATTTTCTATAGTCGTCAATCGTAGTTGCGCCTATACAGCGCAGGTCGCCGCGTGCAAGCGACGGCTTTAGCAGATTGCCTGCGTCGACTGCCCCTTCAGCCTTGCCGGCGCCGACGACGGTATGCAATTCGTCGATAAAGAGTATTATCTGGCCCTGGGCACCGACGACTTCTTTTAGTACGGCCTTGAGCCGGTCCTCAAATTCGCCCCTGAACTTGGTTCCCGCTATCAAAGTCCCCATATCCAGGGCTATAATCCTTTTATTCTTGAGCCCTGTCGGGACATCCCCTGCTGTTATTCGCTGAGCAAGGCCTTCGACAATTGCTGTTTTGCCAACGCCGGGTTCGCCGATTAGTACGGGATTATTCTTGGTCCGGCGGTTTAGGACCTGCATACACCGGCGAATCTCCTCGTCTCTGCCAATGACGGGGTCCAGTTTTCCCTTTCGGGCCATCTCTAAAAGGTCGATTCCGTAGCGTTCGAGGGCCTTGTATTTGCCTTCCGGGGTTGGGTCGGTTATCTTTTCGCCGCCGCGAATGTCTTTCAGGGCGTTTTCAATCTGTTCAGGGGTGATTGAATTGAGTTGCAGGACCTCTTTGGCGTCGCTCTGTACCGAAGCCAGAGAGATGAACAGATGCTCGACGCTGAGGTATTCGTCGCCCATTTTGTCGGCGTGGTTTTGGGCATCGAGGACGATTTGATTGAGGGCCGGGTCGGGCATAAGTGTAGTGCTGGTATCACCTTGCGGAAGACGGGCAAGCTCGCTTTCGGTCATGTCTTTAATGCGCGATATGTTAGCACCGATCTTTTTCAGAATCATCGCTACGACGCCGGTATCGTCGCTGCAGACGGCGCTGAGCAGGTGCAGGGGCGACAGGACGGTGTGGGATTTGGCCATAGCGAACTGCTGGGCGGTGGCGAGCGCCTCCTGGGCCTTTAATGTGAATTTGTCAAATTTCATTGCTTGAGTTCCCTGAAATACAACTGGTCTTATACTCTACTACGGTAAGTAGCAAACAACGTGCCGGAAAGATGTAAATTCACAAGTGCATTAAAGGCAGGAGGTTACGATTATCATAGGCTTGTAGTTGTGTGCCAAATTGGCAGAGGCAGCTTGACTTTTAGGCGGCGGTGGTGGAGTGGGGGTTAGGGGGATTTTTGGTTGGCGGGAGAGGCGGGATTGGGCAGATTAACGGTTAGGGGTTAAGGATGGCGGGCGGGCAGTACGATTTTTGGGCGAAAAATGGGCGTGGGGAGAAAGTAAAGAGTAAAAAGTGAAAAGGCAAAAGGGGGTGGCGCCGGGGCGAAAGTAAAAAGGAAAAAATTTCAACGACAACTCTACCGCGTTAGGCGAGTCGGAGGGCAGCTAAGCCAAAGGACGCCCGCGAGGCAGCGGGGCAGGTGATATGACGGATGTTATATTTATGTTTCAAAGGAAAAGAAATTATTTAAGTTATTGTTGTTGTTTGTCTTTAGTTTGAGTATTCAGGTGACAATCGGGGTTGGGGGTCATTAGCTGTGCGCCAATCTGCTTGCGCCAGGTGCGGAGCCGGCGGTAGAGGTCTGCGGCCAGGTCGGGCATGGAGGCAGCCAAGTTGTTTCGTTCGGCCGGGTCGTTGTCCAAGTCGTAGAGCTCCAAGGCGCCTTTCTCGCCGTATATGGATTTCTCAAACCATTCAATCAGCTTATATTTGCCGCGACGAATTGCACCTGAAGGGGCGAGGCCCTGTCCGTGGTAGTGAGGAAAGTGCCAGTAGAGAGCGTCGCGGTTAAGGCCGGCCTTGTGATTTTTCAGGAGCGGCGCGAGACTGATGCCGTCGAGGTGAGCAGGCATCCTGGTTACGGCGGCAAGCTCGGCGAAGGTTGGAAAGAAGTCGTTACTGATTACGACTTCCTCACAGATACTTGCGGGCCTGACGACCTGGGGCCAACGAATGATGAGAGGCATGCGGATTCCGCCCTCGTAGAGGTCGCCTTTGGAGCCGCGGAATGGCAGGCCGTTCTTTGGGCCGAGGTGCCCGTTGTCAGAGAAGAAGACGACGATTGTGTTTTTCTGCAGATTGAGCTCGCCAAGCTTTTGAAGAATCGTGCCGACACTATTGTCCAGAGTCTCTATCATCGCGGCCTGTACGGGATTGTATGTGCCGTTGCTGCGGGCATTTGGTTTGGCGGCGTACTTTGCAATGAGCTGTTCGGTCTCCTTCTCAGGGGAATGAATGGTGTTGTGGGGTATGTAGCAGAAAAAAGGCTTATCCTTATTGTTTTGAATAAATGCAAGAGCTCTTTCGGTGATTTGCCTGACATGATGCCAGTCATTTTGATACGTGCTTTGGGGGCTGGCGCCAGGCTTGTGCGTTGTCAAGACATCATCGAATCCCTGAGAGCGAGGGTCGCCGGGGCGTCCCAACTGGTATTTCTTGTCTTTGTTTAGATGCCATTTGCCGAAGTGACCCGTTGCATAACCTTGGCTTTTGAGGAGCTCGGCGAGCGTGGTTTCTTCGAGGGGGAGGTGTCTGGTCCATTGCGGAGTGAGGAGTTTTTTATTGGTGGTGTTTACTCCGGGGATAAAGGAAGTGAGATGGAGGCGGGCGGGATACCTGCCGGTCAGGATACTTGCCCTGGTCGGGGAGGAAACGGGGGCCGCGGCATATGCATTAGTAAACCTCATTCCTTGTTTGGCAAGACGGTCAATGTTTGGCGTCTGATAGAAGCGACTTCCATAACAGCCCAGCTGATGCCATGACATATCATCCGCCAAAATGAAGACGATATTGGGTTCTGTTTTTGATTCGGGTATGGGGGCGGCACAGGTGGAGGTGACAGCCAGTCCAAGTTCTGATGCCATAATTTTCAAGAAAAGGCGTCGGTCAATTTTTCTTTCTGACATGATAGAACCGGTTTCTCCTGGTGTTCGCCAAATTCGTATCTTTTGCCGCAGATGCGGGGCACAGCGCTGTGACAAGTACAAGCTTTGGGCTGTATAATAAATCAGCTTATCAGGATTGGCCAGTACTTTTAACGGCTGGGCTTTTGGGTGGTGCGTAGTTTGAGCGTGTGTTAGAATGCCTGTTGTATTGTCAGCAAGTGACTGATGAGGGTGGTTCGACTATCGGCGTGAGGATGCCCGGCTGATTTGGATTGTGGCAGGCTGAAGGTTGCGGGTTGGGGTGGATATGGTATAATGCGGAGGTTGTCGTGACGACGAGGTAAGTGGGCAGTGATTTGTACGGGTCATTTCGATGGGCAATACAATCAGCGGCATAGTGAAGTGTGTGAACAGACAGCAGTTGGTGGTGAGGACGGCCGAGCGTTCTTACCGGGCGGGGCCGGTGGAGGTGATGGTGCAGCCGGAGTTGGTCGCGCAGTTTGGTCTGGCGGAAGGAACGGCCGTTACCGGTGAGGTCAAGCGAAAGAAGGGCAGAGACAGGCTGGTAACGGTCGAGTCGTTGGGTGGGATGGAGCCGGAGGCGTTCAGCAAACGGCCACGGTTTGCGGACTTGGTGGTGGTTGACCCGGACGAGCGGTTCGACCTGGCCGCCTGCGGGCAGGAGAGCATGCGGATAGTGGATTTGCTGGCGCCGATAGGCAAGGGGACGCGTCAGCTGATAGTATCACCGCCGAAGGCGGGAAAGACGGTGCTGCTGGAACAAATGGTGGGAGCGATTGGGCACTGCAGTCCGCAAAGCCGGGTGATAGTTCTGTTAGTTGATGAGCGGCCGGAGGAAGTGACGCACTTTCGCAGGGCCGTGGATGGGGCGGAGGTGGTAGCGAGTACGAATGACCACAGTGCGGACGAACATGCGGAACTGGTCGAGCTGGTGCTGGCGCATGTACAAACGGAACTGGAATGCGGGCGCGAGGTGGTGCTGATGATAGACAGTCTGACGCGGGTCGGCAGGGCTTTCAACAGCAGGAGGCGGCGTGGAGGCGGGAGGGGCGGTCACACTATGAGCGGCGGATTAGAGGCTGGTATCCTGGAAGTGCCGCGGCGACTGTTCGGGCTGGCGCGCAACATTGAAAATGGAGGCTCGGTCACAATCGTGGCGACGTGCCTGATAGACACGGGTTCTCGAATGGACCAGCTGATATTCGAAGAGTTCAAGGGGACGGGCAACAGCGAGCTGGTGCTGGACCGGTCGCTGGCGGAGGCGCGA
This sequence comes from Planctomycetota bacterium, assembly GCA_020350405.1. Lineage (GTDB taxonomy): Bacteria > Planctomycetota > Phycisphaerae > Sedimentisphaerales > Anaerobacaceae. The sequence continues at coordinate 1,263,972 of CP070715.1, read as the reverse complement.
ATCTTTCCTGCGATAGACATTCCTGCGAGCGGGACACGAAAGGAGGCCAAGCTGTACAATGCGCAGCTGAGCCGTGGGGTGGCGACGCTGCGGCGTGTTCTGTCGAACTACGGGGCTCGAGAGGGGATGGAGTGTTTATTTAAGCTGCTGAAGAAGTATCCCGGCAACGTGGCGTTTCTGGAGAGTATGGGCAGAGGGAATTAGACTGGGGGATTAATTTATCCTGCGTTGTGCGTCCAGACAAGGGGGGTGCGGTTTGGCTCAGGACAGGGATGACAAATATAAAGAGAGTTTGACGATTTATTTTTAATGGGCTAAAATGGCTGGGAAAGGGTGTTGTGAATTATTTTGTTATGTTTAATCGGAGAAGAAATGATGAACGGCAATGTTAACAGGCGGGATTTTTTGAAGGGTGCGGCTGCGGCCGGAGCGGGGCTTGTGATTTTGCCGAGCGGTGTTTTGTCGGGGAAAAACGCGCCGAGCAACAAGCTGAATATCGCGCTTATTGGGGCGTATGGGCGGGCACTTGCTCATTATGATGGGTTGAAGAAAGAGAACGTGGTGGCGCTGTGCGACGTGGATGAAAATTACCTTGCGCTGGCGGCGAAGGAATTTCCAAATGCGAAGCAGTATGTTGACTGGCGGAAGTGTATCGAGCAGAAGGATTTGGACGCGGTGGTTTGCTGCACGCCGGACCATACGCACGCGCATATAGGGATGTGGGCGATGAACCGGGGGCTGCACCTTTATATGGAAAAGCCGATGGGTATGAGTGTGGAGGAGGTCCGGCTGGTGCGGGAGAAATATTTGAAGAACAAGCACAAGCTTGCCGTGCAGCACGGGACGCAGCGACACGCGAAGCCCAATTTCGAGCGGGTTCGCGAGCTGATTCGGGACGGGGCAATCGGGGAGCTGAAGGCGGTGCACGTGTGGGGGAACCGTCAGCTTCACCGCTGTCGGTATCCTGTTGCGGAAGGCGAGCCGCCGGAGACGCTGCATTACGATTTGTGGATAGGGCCGTCGCCGTATCATCCTTATAATCCGGAGTACTTTGCGGGCGAGCCGGGGATGAACTGTCTGCAGTGGAACATGTACTGGGACTTCGGGACGGGACAGGTGGGGGACATGGGCAGCCACACGATGGACATAGCGTGGAACGCCATCGAGGCGGCGATACCGCTGTCGGCGGAAGCGACGGGGGACGAGTTCAATCCGGACGTTACGCCTGTCGAACTAAAGGCGGTATTCAAACACCCGGCGAACAGCTGGCGCGGGCCCATCGACGTTATCTGGTATCAGGGCGGGGCGATGCCATCTTCACCGATGGAGTGCGTTGACCTAAATGAGATTGGGCACGGGGCACTATTTAAAGGCAGCAACGGTTTTGTCGTGTCGTCGTTCGACAACCGGCTGATAATTCCTTTTGGGGATGATGCCGACATGACGTACTACAATCGGCGGGCGAAGAATGAGGTGATTGAGCCGATGGGGGACTTTCAGCAGGAATGGATAGATGCGTGTAAGGGCGACCTGAAGACTTCGTGCGATTTGGACTACGGGGGGACGATGATGGAGCAGATGCTACTCGGTCTGGTTGCGTACAGGGTCGGGAAGGAAATAGAGTACGACGGCGCGACGGGGCGTGTTACCAATTGTGACGAGGCCAATGGCCTTCTTCGTCGTGAATACCGGCCGGGATGGGTCCTAAACGGATAAGGTGAACGGGAGTCATCTGACGGGGCAGAGTTAGGGCGAGGTGCGGTCGTGTACCGCGGAGGGGAGAAGTGGAGAAGCATTGTGGGTCAGGGGTTGCGGTCAGGAGGATTTGGTGGTAGATTACTGGGGTATGGAGCGGATTATGTGTAGATACCGGATATTGGTGGTTTGTGTTATTTTGGCGGGTGCTGCTTCGGGGTGCGGCGAGGGCGTCAAGAGATGCGCGGTGGGTTTGGAGGAGTTTCCGCGGGAGCTGGTGGAGTTTGTCGCTTACGAAGGGAATCCTCTGTTCGGCGGTACGGGGGAGGACACGTGGGACAGACGGATACGAGAGCGGGGATTTATTTTGCGGGAGGGGCAGATGTATCACATGTGGTACACGGGATACAACGATGAGCGGTCGGACATGAAGTATCTAGGGTATGCTACGTCGCCGGATGGGTTTGAGTGGACGCGGTACAAGGGGAACCCGATATTTACGGAAAGGTGGGTGGAGGACATGTTTGTGGTCAAGCATGAGGGGGTGTACTATATGTTTGCGGAGGGTCGAGGTGACATAGCGCATTTACTTACGAGCAGGGACGGCGTGCACTGGGAGGACCGGGGTGACCTTGACGTTCGTTACACGACGGGCGAGCGGCTGAGTGCGGGGCCGTACGGGACGCCGACGGTGCTGATTGAGGGGGATGTGTGGTATCTATTCTATGAGCGAGATGATTTGCATGTGTGGTTAGCCAAGTCGAGGGACCTGAAGGTGTGGAGGAATGTGCGGGATGAGCCGGTTTTGAGCCCCGGGCCGGAGGATTACGACGGTAAGTTGATTGCGCTGGATTATATTATCAAGCACAAAGGGAGATACTATGCATACTATCACGGGATTGGCGCCGGGCCGGACGGGCAAGAGTGGGGACCGTGGTGCTCGGGTGTGGCGGTTTCGGCGGACTTAGTCTGCTGGGAAAAGTATCCGAAGAACCCCATTGTTATTGCGAACAGCCCGATTCTGGTGGATGACGGGGCAGTGTACCGGCTTTACTGCATGCATCCGGAGGTGCGGGTATATTTTCCGCAGTAGTATGGGGCAGGAGGGGATTTTGGATTGACGGAGTGGGGGGAATTACGGCGTTTAGTGTGGGGTGTATGGCGGATAGGAGATAAAATCACACTTGCGGTGAAAAATGCAAATTCTTTAAGATTTTTATTGACTGCAGGACAATTAAGTATAGACTTGAGTGGCAGCAGGGACGCTAAAATCGGCAGAATTGGAAGAATCTTGCTATATGATTTGCGCAGTTTCTGTGGTTTCTCGATAAGAGACGTTTTACGACGTGTAGAGAGGCGACAAAAGCCCAGGTTTTGCATCGAGATTTTGGTGCAGTATACACCCGCACGTTATTTTCCTCTTTAGGGGAGCGTGAGGGTTGGGTATCCGGGGCAGAATCGTCTGAGGCGCTAACCCCGGTTCTGCTGAACTGTTTTGCTCGGGAAGGGTTATACATCGGTTCTTTCACGCCCTACGGGGTACTTGGATTTGGCGTAAAGTACGGATACTAACAGATGTTTGGAATGCGCACGCGTTGTGCGTGATAAACATAATGGTGAATTATATATTTCAACAGATTTAGCCCCCCACTTCTGAAGGGAGGTGGAAAGTAGTAAGGTAGAAAAAGGGGCAAGTTTGCTGTCGGTGTGATTTGAAGGTGAGTGTGTGCATCGGGTGTTGAAATATATTTGCGGCGGTGGGGGTATTATGTGTTGGAGGGTGGTACGCCTATTGTTTCTTGTGCTGGCGCTTAACGCAGGGGTTGCGACTGAGGGGGCGGATTACTATGTAAGCTCATCGGGCAGCGATGACAACACGGGCACTTCGCCAGATGCGGCCTGGAGAAGCATCGAAAAGGTAAACAACGTGAGTTTTGCGCCGGGTGACAGGATTTTGTTTGAAGGTGGTCAGAGGTTTGGCGGGTCATTGTATTTTGGCTCGGGCGGTACAGCAGAGGAGCCGATAGTGGTGGGTTCGTACGGAAAGAGCCGCGCGACAATCAGTTCGGGGGATGAAAAGGGATTTTGTGCGCTGGATTGCGGTGGGTTTGAGATAAAGGATTTGATTTTTGTCGGGTCGAAGAACGGCGAGCTTGACAGGTGGGAGCACCATGGGATTCATCTCGAACACAGCGACGGAGGCGAGCTTGAGGAGCATGTTTATATCGATAACGTGGCCGTGAGTAATTATATATTTGGAATCAAAATTGGCTGCAGGGCAGAGCACAACGTAGGATACAAGGATATTCGGATAACGAACACGGAGGTTCACGACAACTGGGACAAGGCGATTTTCATCCACGGTTATTTCCCGCGGCCTGAAAACCGGTGGGCGAATCATGACGTATATATTGCCGATTGTGTAGTTCACGGCAACTCCGGCAGTGAGAGTCGTGCGGAGCTGCTTGGCAACGGCATCGAGCTTGAGAATGTCCAAGGCGGGTTGGTCGAGTTTTGTCTGTCTTACGGGAACGGACTGCTGTGTTATAACAAGAATAACGGTCCTATCGGCATATGGACGTGGGAGTCAGACAACGTTGCCATACGATTCTGCGAATCTCACCACAATGACGCCGAACGGGTGAACGGTTGTGGGTATGGAGTTGGCGGCGGTGCGAGGAATTGCGTCGTAGAATATAGTTATACATCTTACAATACGGGGGCGGGTTTTTTGATATGGAGCGAGGGCGGCGGTTTTCACAAAACGATTGATAACGTGGTTCGTTATAACATCAGCGAGAACGACGGTCTGAAGAACGGTGCCGGGGCGATAACATTTTCATCGTATGAGGACATTTTCAACACGGATGTTTACAACAACGTTCTGTATACAGGTGTCTGGAGTACAGGTGCGTGTGTTGTCGTGTATACGGACAAGATAAACGACGCGAGTTTTCACAACAACATATTCATGACGGCGGCGGACAAGAAGTTAATTATGTTTTATAACATTAGCGGCAGGTGGAGTTTTCAGGGCAATTGCTACTGGTCGTCGGGGGGGCCTTTGGAGATCATATGGGGCGGTTCGAAGTACGGGAGTGTCGAGCAGTGGCGCGCGGCTACGGGCCAGGAGATGCTTGAGGGTGCCGCAGTCGGTTTCGAGGCGGACCCGCAGCTGTTATCTGCCGGCGGGGGCGGCACCGTCGAAGACCCGCATAAACTCGACACGCTTGCGGCGTACAAGCTTGAGGTTGGTTCGCCGCTAATCGACCGGGGATTAAATCTTGGCAAGTTGTTCGGAATTAATTGTGGTGGGCGGGACTTTTTCGGTACGGCGGTACCTCGCGGAGGCGGCTTCGATGTTGGAACGCATGAGCACGCGGAGGGTGGTCCGAACAGAGCAGGGACTTTTTCCGCGGAGGCACGCGCAAGCAGCCATGGTTTGCTTTTACAGATTAGCGTTGGGCTTGCAGTAGCCGGCACGGGAGCCTTTCTTGCGATCAGAATGATTGGGCGAGGGAAGAAGTTATTGGTTGGAGAATCAACGAGCGGTCAGACAGGTGAGGTATCACGCGAGAACAAGCTGGTTTCAGCTATCAAGTTGTTTATAGCCGAAAACTTTACGGACATGGCATTGAGCAGGGAGGCGATCGCGGAGTACTTCAATTTATCTGCGCAGTATACGGGGCGTTTGTTTAAAAAGGAAACCGGTGTTAACCTTGTTGATTACATAAACGGGATGCGGGTTGAGCGTGCAAAAGAGTTGTTGAAGGATGCGAGACTACACATCTCCGAAGTGGCGTTTGCGGCTGGTTTCAACACGCTGCAGACTTTCAACAGGACCTTCAAGAAGATGACCCAGCAAACGCCCTCCGGATACCGGGAATTGCTGTAGTTCGGATTTTCCAGGCTGGCATCAAGCTGTTCGTATGTATTGCGTCGGGTTGAGCTGCATTGCCAACTTGGCGGCCACGCGACCGGGTGTTGGGCGAATCGTCCATATTGCGGATTTCTGAAGCTTGCGAGGACTGGTTTGGCAACGAATAGGCATCGTTTTGTTCACAGTTCACTCGATTTGTTCAATAGTTTTACCCCAAGATTTGTAGCGTGATTTTCAGTATTCTTCTAAAATTATACAGCTGACAACTGCTAATTGTGGATAAGATGCGTACTTTCGCAGGTTATGCACAATATCAAGTGTAGGGAATTCAGGTATGGTCGCACTTCTGAAAGGAGTTGAAGAAGAGCCTGGACGGTAACAAGCAGAGGGGACTTGCGGCACGTCAGTGGCAAGGTTGTGTCTTAAAGCAGGATTTAGTAAGGATTTTTTAAGGAGGTTTATTGACATAGGAGACAAGTGCGTTTGATGAGTTGCTTTATTGCTGGGTCTGGCTGGCGGCGGATAGGGTGTGAAATCAAGGATTGGAAACAGGACGGCGAAATTAAAGGGGAAAGTACAAATTCTTTGAGGATTTTGCTTGACAGCCGGACGGTTCAGTGTAGAGTTGTCGGGCAGCAGGGATGTTAAGACCGACGGAATTGAAAGAGTTTTTCCGGATGATTTGTACAGGTTCTGTGGCTTCTCGGTTAGCGAGGGCTTAGGAGGTATGAAATTGTGGTAACAGGCCGCTGCCTTGTATTGGGATTCTTGATACGGCGCGTACCCGCAGGTTAGTTTCCTCTGTTGGGGATTGTGAGGGCGGAATATCCGGCGTAGTTTGATATGGAGTGGCAGTGGAGTGAGTGTGTTGTCTGTAGGAGCGCAGAGGGTACAACTTTTAGGGTCAAGACTGTGCAGCTATTTAGGTTCGGGAGTATTGACGGAGAGTGAATTTGCACGCGGCAAGCGTGATGAACATAGAAGGCAAGGGAATTAAGGTTTTGGAAAGATTTAAGTAGCACCCTGGAAAGGAGGTGAATGGGCAGCAAGTAAGGAAGCAGAGAAAAGTTTTAGTTATTGATGTTTTGTATAGGATTCGAAGGAGGTTTTTTTAAGGAGATTTATTATGTGTAGGAAATTAATGTTTTTGCTGAGTTTTGTTTTATTGCTGGGTCTGGCTGTCGGCGTTCAAGGGACGACGTATTACGTGAGTCCTTCGGGCGATGACGGCGCAGCTGGCACATCGCCGTCGACGGCCTGGGCGACGACCGACAAGGTCAACAGTACGACATTCAGTGCCGGCGACAGTGTATTGTTTGAGGGCGGCGAGACGTTCGGCGGCGGCCTTGTGTTTACATCCGGCGGTACACCGACAAGCCCGATTATAATAGGCTCGTATGGCTCAGGGCGGGCGACAATCAATTCGGACTTCGAGGAAAAGGGGTTTCATGCCGTAGACTGCGCGGGCCTGGAAGTAAAAGACCTGATATTTGTGGGTTCAGGTAATATCGGCTCCGCCTGGGACACCGTTGAATTTACCGGTATTAAGTTTACCAATACAACGGGGACGATGCTTGAGTATCTTCGGGTTGACAACGTTGACGTAAGCGGATACCGGTCGCGAGGCATTTTGTTACATGGTCAACAGGAGGGCGGCGGCTATCGAGATGTCGAAATTACGAATTCGGTCATCCATGATATCGGTGTAGAGGGCATTAACAGTATAGTTCCCGCCTGGCCAGTGCGCGGCGATACTTATGAGGACCTTTATATTGGTGACTGCGTGGTGCACAATATCACAGGTATTCCAGAACAAGGCGGTGATGGACACAACGGCAGCGGTATTGTACTGGGCGGTGTCAACGGAGGCGTGATTGAATTCTGCGAGGCCTATAACACCGGTCGGTATTGTGCTACAGGGGGCGGAGGTCCCCTGGGTATATGGGGCTGGGAGTGCCTCAATATTAACTTCCAGTTCAACGAGTCTCACCACAACAGGACGAGCGGTGGCGACGGCGGCGGATTTGACCTTGACGGCGGCATGAGCTACTGCACTATGCAGTATAATTACGCTCATGATAATGACGGCGGCAATTTGATAATGCAGTTCGCTCGCAGCCGTTACGCTGGGAGCCATAATTATCGGTATAACGTCATTGCCAATGACGGAGTGGCCTCCGGAGGTCCGATGGGTCTGATTCAATTTTACTCTGACTCGAAGCTACAAAACGTGGATGTGTATAACAATACGCTGTATGTTGGGCCGGATTCGCGGTGGGGCGCCATTGGTATTTGGGAGTGGCACGGCAGCTATACCAACATAAATGTTCGGAACAACATCATTATAACCGAGCCCGGCAAGGCCGCTGTTACTTCGTGGACGGGCGATGAGGGGATAAATTTCCAGGGTAACGTTTACTGGTCGATGGGCGGTCCTATCAGATTTGTCTTTGATGAGGTGACTTATGAGGGTTTAGACTGGTGGCGCGGTCAGGGCCAGGAGACCCTTAATAGTCAACCCGTAGGCTACGAGTTTGACCCGAAGCTGGCTGATGTTACGGACTATCCGACGTTAGGCGCTCGGAATCTTGCTAATTTGAGCGGGTATAAGATAGGTTCGGATTCACCGGCAATTGACAGGGGTCTGGATTTGGCGACGCTTTTTGGGATAGACGTTGGGACACAGGACTTCTACGGCAACAGCATTCCACAGGGTAGTGACTATGATGTCGGCGCCAACGAAGAGCTTGGCGGCGGCCAAGTACCGCTTCCGCCGGACCCGCCGGATGATACGACGCCGCCGAGTCCTGACCCGATGACGTGGGCGACGTTACCTCATGGGACCAGCTCGTCATCGATATCGATGACAGCTACTACGGCCGTGGATGACGCTGACTTGGTGCAGTACTACTTTACGTGCACGAGCGGTCCCGGTCATGACAGCGGCTGGCAGTATAGTTCGACCTATGAGGATACCGGTATACCACCGAGTACGACCTATACGTATACTGCCAAGGCGCGGGACGTTACCCATAACCTGAATGAGACGGGTGAATCTTCGGCGGAATCGGCGACGACGGATGATTATCCCGGTAACATAGCCTTTGCCGACGGCTTCGAGAGCGGCGGTTTTGAGGCCGGTGGCTGGTATACCATTGCTGCGGCAGAAGTTTTGCCAGAGGCGGCCTATACAGGCAGCTATGGGGCAAAGCTTAGAGGGGCCTCTATGGAGAAGGCCATTAGTACAGTTGGTATGACGAATATACGCATCAGGTACAGGCGCTTCATGAATCAGGGGCATCGTTCTACGTGCGGCCTTTTGGTCAGGTGGGAGGATGGCTCGAACACATATAAAATCGAGCAGCTCAGCGGCGACCAACCCTGGCAGCAGACGGA
>CP070715.1:1244389-1254901 GCA_020350405.1 Planctomycetota bacterium | reverse complement strand
GACAGGGATAAGCTGATTGTTTTTAACACCGAGCATATTAAGATGATTGAGCGAGAAAGACTGCTGGGGCATTTTAAGGATTATTTGAAGGCGGTTGAATCTCCGTTAGTAGCGGCGGACGATGAACTACTTTCGAAAATGATAAAGGCCTGTGAGGGTGCGCGGACATTGGCTGATATTGAGCGCAAGAGCAGATTTATTCTTTTGGCGAACGAGAAGATAGAGTACGATGAGAAATCGGTCAAGAAGGTGCTGCTGAAGGGTGAGGGGCTTTGCGTACTTCGAATTGTCCGAGAGAAGCTTGCTGTTATGGAGCAATTTACGAAGGAGGCGATTGAGGACATGCTGCGCGGTCTAGCGGAGGAGAGGGGCGTTGGTCTGGGCAAGGTTGCACAGCCCCTGCGGGTAGCGATTTGCGGGACGACGATAAGTCTGCCGATTTTCGAATCTGTGGAGATGTTAGGCAAGGAGAATACCTTGAGAAGGGTTGATAACACACTGGAAAAATTCGAAACAAGGGCTGAGATTTAGAGGAGAGTAAGTAAGTGTCTTTACTGGTAACGGGTTCGATAGCTATTGATACTGTCAGGACGCCGTACGGTGTCAGTGAGAACTGTATCGGCGGGGCGGCGGTTTATTTTAGTATGGCGGCGAGTTTTTTTTCTCCGGTTCGGCTGGTGGGCGCTGTCGGGTCGGACTGTCCGTTTGATTTGGCGGAGGTCTTTGCAGGCAGGGATGTCGATTTGCGGGGTGTTGAGGTAAGGAAAAACAGCAAGACTTTTCGGTGGGCCGGGACGTATCATGAGGATATAAACAAGCGGACGACGGACTTACTGGAGTTGAATGTACTTGCAGAGGGGCCGCCGCGCGTGCCGGATGAGTTCAGGGACAGTGAGTTTGTGTTTTTAGCAAATACGGCGCCTGCGCTTCAGAATCAACTGCTTGAACAGGTTGATAGGCCGGTTTTTGTGGCGGCTGATACGATGGACTGCTGGATTGAGGGTGAACCGGATGATTTGAGAAAGCTTCTTAAGAGAATCGATTGTCTTATTATCAATGAAGATGAGGCAAGGATGTTAGCGGCGAAGAGCAATCTGATAAAGGCGGGGGAAGAGATTTTGGGCATGGGGCCGGGCGTCGCGGTTATAAAGAAGGGCGAATCGGGGTCGTTGGTATGCAAAGGGGGCGGGGAGAGATTTATATTGCCGGCGTATCCGGCGGCAGAAGTGAAGGACCCTACGGGGGCAGGTGACAGCTTCGCGGGCGGGTTTATGGGCTATTTGGCGAAGGTTGGCAAGACGGATTTTGAATCGCTAAGGAAGGCGATTGCGTATGGGACGGTGGTTGCTTCGTTTACGATTTGTGATTTTTCACTGCATGGACTTAGTTCGATAGAGAAAAGTGATATCGAGGATAGATTAGAAACGCTGCGGAAGGTGACGCAGTTTTGAGTGGTTGATATTGTTATGCGGTGTTTTATAGCGATAGATATTAATGAGGAAGTCAGGGCGGCGTTGGGTGATTTGCAGGAGGAGTTGGGAGAGAAGGCGGATGTTAAGAAGGGTGATGTTAAGTGGGTCAAGCCAGAGGCTGTGCACCTGACGTTGAAATTTTTGGGGGAGGTCAAGGACGCGAAGGTAATGGAGGTTTGTGATATAGTCAAAGAGGTCTGCGGTCGGCATGAGAGTTTTGAACTGGATATCGAACAAGTTGGGTATTTCGGCGGTAAAAGCGCGAGAGTGGTATGGGTTGGTGCCGGTGCCGGAAGCGATAGTCTAAAGCAGCTGGCAGAGGGGCTTGAGGGGCCGCTGGCCGCGGCGGGCTGGCCGAAGGAGGGGCGAGAATTTACGGGTCACTTGACTATTTGCCGGGTGAAAAGGTCGTCGGCGGGCGTTAAACTGGCAAGGGCGAGCGAAGATTATAAGGATTTTAAGGCAGGTACAATCACGGCCGGTTCGGTTTCGGTTTATCAAAGTGAGTTGACGCCGAGGGGACCTATCTATACCGTTTTGGGAAATTTTAAGTTAAAATAGAGTGGAAAGTGTGAAGCTGAAATTGCGAAGTGCTTTAAGGTTGGCAATTTTGGTTTGTGGTTTTGGATATTTAATTGAATCGTGGTTTTTGGGGAGTTGGAGATTTTGAAAAATGGGGAAGACGAAAAAGAGTGAACCAACCAGTAAAGAAAATGCCCTGCAGCGGGTGCTTGCTCAGATTGAGAAGCAATACGGCCAGGGTTCGATTATGCAGATGGATGAGCACAAGTACGCTAGGATTGCGGGCATACCTACGGGTGCGCTATCACTTGATATTGCTCTTGGCGGTGCGGGCATCCCTCGCGGTCGGGTTACGGAGATGTTTGGGCCGGAGTCGTCAGGCAAGACCACCCTGGCGCTTCACGTGATTGCTAATGCCCAGCGTGCAGGAGGAGTAGCGGCTTTTATTGATGCTGAACATGCGCTTGATATGACCTGGGCGAGCAAGCTGGGTGTCCACGTCAGTAATATGCTGGTCAGCCAGCCTGACACGGGAGAGCAGGCACTTGAAATCGCGGAGATGCTAATCAGGTCCAATTCCGTCGACGTTATAATTGTTGACTCGGTTGCGGCGCTTACGCCGGCGGCGGAGATTGAAGGTGAGATGGGCGATACCCACATGGCACTACAGGCGAGGTTGATGAGCCAGGCGATGCGGAAGCTTGCGGCCGTTATTGACAAGAGCAAGACGGCCCTTATCTTCATAAATCAAATCCGTATGAAAATCGGCGTGATGTTCGGCAATCCGGAGACGACGCCCGGCGGCAGGGCGTTGAAATTTTATAGTTCCGTGCGAATCGACCTGAGACGACTGGCGACGATAAAGGAGAGCGGGCGGGCTATCGGCACGAGAGTCAGGGCCAGGGTGGTGAAGAACAAAATAGCGCCGCCTTTTCGGGAGTCGGAGTTCGATATGATGTTTGACAGCGGAATCAGCCGGGAAGGCGATTTGCTTGATTTGGGTGTGGGCTGCGGCGTGGTGGAGAAGAGCGGCGCATGGCTGAACTACGGAGATATGCGGCTTGGTCAGGGCAGGGAAAACGCCAAGAGATATTTGGCTGAGAACAAGGATTTGTGTGAGGAACTGAAAAGCAAAATCCTTGCCGCCAAAGAGATGGTGTGAGTCAGGGACGAGAGGTCAGATTTAAGAGAGGCGGACAGAGTGTGCTGAGTGCGAAGCAGATAAGAAGCGGGTTTATAGATTTTTTCAATGGCAAGGAGCACGCGTTTGTTGCGAGTTCTCCGATAGTGCCGGTTGATGATGAGACGCTGCTTTTTGCCAATGCGGGTATGAACCAGTTCAAGGATATTTTTCTGGGACTTAGAAGTTCGGCCAAGCGGCGGGTAGTCAACAGCCAGAAGTGCCTTCGCGTAAGCGGCAAGCACAACGACCTTGAGGAAGTCGGCAAGGATACGTATCATCACACGTTTTTTGAGATGTTAGGTAACTGGTCGTTCGACGATTATTTCAAGGCCGAGGCGATTGAATGGGCATGGGAGCTTCTAACGGAAGTATGGGGTATTGATGGGGAGAGTTTGTGGGCGACGGTTTTTGCAGGTGACGAGAAGGACGGTTTGCCAAAGGATGAAGAAGCGACCGGCTTGTGGACGAAGGTGACGCCGATATCTGCTGAGCGGGTTTTGGCATTCGGCAAGAAGGATAATTTCTGGGAGATGGGTGAGACCGGTCCGTGCGGGCCGTGCAGCGAGATACATATCGACCTTGGGCCGGACAGGTGTGATATGAAGGATGTGGCCGGCCATAAGTGCGAGGTCAATGCCGGCTGCAGCAGGTTTATCGAGTTGTGGAATCTGGTCTTCATCCAGTATAACCGCGCTGAAGGTGGTAAATTAGTTGGGTTGGGCGCCAAATACGTAGATACCGGGGCCGGGCTTGAGAGAATCGCAGCGGTGATGCAGAGCAAGAGCAGCAACTACGATACGGATTTGTTCATGCCGATAATCGAATGCGTCGGCGAAATCAGCGGCGAAAGATATACGTCCAGGTTGAACAATCGGGTCGATAACGCGTTTAGGGTGATATCCGACCATATTCGCGCTTTAGTTTTTGCGATAACAGACGGCGGGACGCCATCCAATGAAGGGCGGGGGTATGTGATACGGAGGATACTGCGGCGGGCGGCGCGGTTCGGCAGGGAGCTGGGGATGCACGAGCCGTTTATGTACAGGCTTGTGCCGGTGGTTGTTGATTGTTTGGGAGATGCGTTTGGGGAAATAAGAGAGAGGGCCGATTATGTCTCGACAGTAATCGAATCGGAAGAGGCGGCTTTCGGCAGGACGCTTGACAGGGGGATTGAAATCTTCGAGGCGGCGGCCGGACGGGCAGCAAAGAAACGCGAGAAGACAATAGGTGGTGAGGATGCTTTCCGGCTCTATGACACGTATGGTTTTCCGCTTGATTTGACGCAGCTTATGGCAGAGGAGCGCGGTTTGAAGGTTGATACGGGTAAATTCGACGAGCTTATGGAAGAACAGCGAGAGCGTGCAAGGGCGGCGCAAAAAGGAGTGTCACTTATGGTGGCCCTGGCGGATGCTGAGCTTCCGGCGACCGAGGACCTACATAAATACGATTGTGATGAGTGCGACAGTAAGGTAGTTGGCTGGATTGAAGGCGGTAGTTTCAAGACGGAAGGCCTTATTGAGGGGGCCGATGATATTGGGATTGCTCTTGACCGGACGTGTTTCTATGCCGAGGCCGGCGGCCAGGTAGGCGACTGCGGTGTTATTGAATCGGAGGGCGGAAGGTTTATAGTTGAGGCCACTACAAAGGTGGCGGACTGTGTTGTTCACCGGGGGCGACTTGCTGAGGGCACGTTTAGTGTCGGTGAGAAGGTGAGGGCGGTAGTGAGTAAAGACAGAGACTCGATAAAGAAGAATCACACGGCGACCCATATCTTGCAGTGGGCGCTGCAGCAGGTAGTCGGCAGGTCAGTGGCCCAGCAGGGCAGTTTGGTCGGGCCGGATTACCTTAGATTTGACTTTACATGTCCGAAGGCGTTGAGCGGCAAGCAGGTAAAGAAGGTCGAGGATTTAGTCAGGGGTAAAATAGCCGAAGATTTGCCGGTAACGTGCGCCGTTATGCCGAGGGAGAAGGCGTCGAAATTAGGTGCGATGGCATTATTCGGTGAGAAGTACGGAGATGACGTACGCGTAGTAGCTATCGGGGCCGAGGGCCAAGAGAAAGTTGGGGATGCCTTTAGCAAGGAGTTTTGCGGCGGCACTCACGTTGACAGGGTCGGAGCAATCGGCGGTTTTAAAATAATAAAGGAAGAGAGTATATCGGCAGGTGTTCGTAGGATTACGGCGCTTACCGGCCAGGGGCTCAGCAAGTATTTCGAAGAGCGCAGCGAGATAGTCGACGGACTAAGCGAGATGCTGAAAGTCCCGGCTGAAGAAGTTACCGAGAGGGTCGGCCGGCTTATAAAGGAGAACAAGAAGCTTTCAAAGGAACTGAAGTCGGCTGCACGGCAGAAAGGTTCTGACGCGCTGGCAGAGGCGAAAAAGCTTTTGGAGAAAGCCGAGAAAATCGGTGAGACCTCAGTAGTCGTTGGGCGGTTGTCAGCGACCTCGGTGGAGCAGGGGCGCGCTGCTATCGATATGCTCAGGAAGAAGGCGAAGTCGGCGGTTGTCGTGTTGGGCTTTGAAGAGGACGGCAGGGCGACGCTGCTGGTGGGTGTTACGAGCGATTTGGTGAAGAAGGGCTTAAATGCCGGCGAGATAGTCAAGGAGATTGCGCCTATAATTGACGGCGGCGGTGGAGGTCGGCCTGCGATGGCACAGGCTGGAGGTACAAATCCGAAGAGAATCGAGGATGCGCTTGCCAAGGCCGGTGAGCTGATAAGAGAGAGATTTTGATGGTTTTTAATAGACGTTTGTTTTTTCCATGGGGATTGTGCATTTACTTTTTGTGTTTTTGTGTCGCGGGGACGGTCTTTGGGGCGGGCAAGGCAAAGAAGGGCGAGGCTGCGAAATTTGTGCCGGGGGAGGAGGTACGCGTTGAGGCAGACGACGAGCGGATAGGCAATGACCATTTTATGGTATATGTTCCGAGCGACTATACGGAAGAGCGTGACTGGCCGGTTATTTTCTGTTATCACGGACAGAGCGGTCAGCCGACGACGTGGCCTATGAGGCAGGCCGTGCGCGGCAAGGGTTTTATCGTTATAGGTATGGGGTATGTGCCTACAAAGAAGAAAATGACCAGGGGGCAGTATATGAACCTTCTTAAACGTGAAAAAAGAAGTGTCCTGGAGGTGAAGAAATACGTTGGTGAGCATCTTAGAGTTGATGAGAAGCGGCTGTTTGTTACGGGGTTTAGTAAGGGCGGCTGGCATAGTGCGAATATGGTTGAGGCGAGTCCGAAGGGGTGGGCCGGGGCTGTGATTTTTGCAGCGGGCCGGAGGGGGATTGTGCAGCCTGCAAGTAAGAAGGCGTTTCGCGGCAAGCCCATATATATTGGCGCGGGTGAGAATGATGTGAACATGAAGGCGGCCAAGAGGGCGGCGGCGTACTACCGGCGGTTAGGCGCGAAGGTGACGTTTGAGGAGTTTGAGGGTGCCGGGCACGGTTTCGACCCGAGCGGGTCGGAGACGCTTTATAAATGGCTGGTAAGCAACAGCGCGACCGATGCCGCCGAAAATGACCCGAGTGATAAGGAGGTTGAGCGGAAGTCCAAGGCGGGAAATCGACAGACCAAAAATAACGAGCCTTAATTACTTACCCTGATTTGGCGGGGCGGAGGCAAAGGCCGGGAGGCTGAGAACGTGAAAGTGATCGAGGAGCCACAGTTGGCGGTTGAGCGGAAGCTGCCCTGGTTTATAGATGTATTTTTGTATCCGCTAAATTTAGCGGGTATTATCCATCTTATATGTTTTTGGCTTTTAGTTTTTTTACTTTGTCCGTTAGCGATGGGATTTTTGGGCTTGGGCATAGAGTATACCCCTATCGTGTATACTCTGCCGATTGCATATGTGCTGTATTATTTTGCTGAGTGCATTCGTGACAGCGCTACAGGCCATTTTCGCGCTCCTGATTTTTGGAAGCATCCAAATGAAGATAAGTGGGACTGTATTTTGCAGTCGCTGGCTGTGCTTGGGTGTATTGCTGTCTGCTTTTGGCCGGTGTCCGTATATTATATCGTTAGAGAACGAAGTGACTTGACTTATTGGCTGCTCCTAGTGTGTGGGGGCTACTTTTACCCGATGATTCTACTTGCGGTAGTGTTGTTTGATTCGTACAGTGCGCTGAACCCGATATTAATAATCGGGTCAATATTCCGCACGTTCTTACCGTACTGTGGGATGGTTCTGCTTTTTTATGGCGGTGCATGGTTGTTTATGAAGATAGACTCCCGTTTATACGGGCTGCGGCTTTTACCGGCGGTTCCGTTTATCCTCAGAGTGGTTCAGCTTTATTTGGTGTTTGTGGCAGTTGGGTTTTTGGGCAGGTTCTACCAGCGGTACAAGGACAAGCTCGATTGGGAAGTTTAGTTTGGCAAGTGTTTTGATTTTGAAGCGGGGGATACAAGGTGAAGGTAATTGAAGAGCCCCAGTTGGCGGTTGAGCGGAAGCTGCCGTGGATTATTGACGTGTTTGTATATCCGCTAAGCGTATCAGTTCTGATTCATCTGGTAGTTTTTTTCGTTGTGCCGTTTTTGATCGGTTTTATTTACAGGAATATTCTTTCTGGTGGAGGGCCTCTCGCGGCGGTAGTATCCATAGGGCTTTATGTACTTTTCATTGGCTATGTGTTTTATTACATTGCATATTGTGTGGTTGATAGTGCCAAAGGCGGCAGACGTGCGCCGGACATTTCGATTTATGCTGCGCCCGGGAAGGGAGAACTTGTTTCTCAATTGCTGTGCGTGACGGGGGCTGTCGCAGTTTGTTTTTGGCCCGTAGGAGTATATTATATCCTTACGGAACGCGTCGACAGGGTCTTCTGGTTGTTGTCAGGTTACGGGATTTTCTTTTTTCCAATGGCATTGTTGAGGGTGTTGATGTTCGATTCATTGGATTCACTGAATCCAATTGTAATTGTCATATCGATATACAGAACATTTTTCACTTATTTGGGACTGGTTCTGTTCTTTTGTGTCCCCGGCGGACTGGTTTACGTAATGATATCTGATGTGCCACAACCACAGACTTTAACACAGACTTTATTATATGTATTCATATTTTTGGATTATCTTTGCGGTGCAGGGTTTGTTTGCCGCTTAATGGTATTTATTTATTCAGCGATAGTGGGGGCTCATCTTTTGGGGTGTTTTTACTGGTGGCATAAGGATGAGCTTGGGTGGGGGTTGTAGGAGGCTGGATTAAGTTTGCTTGAGTCGGAATTTGATGCTTTTTGCGTGGGCGTCGAGGCCTTCGGCCTCGGCCAGGCGGATGATGTCTTCGGCACTTTCAGCTAATTTGTCTTTATCGTATTCGATGATGCTTGTGGACTTGATAAAGTCATTTGCGCTTAAGGGGCTGAAGAACTTTGCAGTCATCCCTGTCGGCAGTGTATGGCTGGGTCCTGCCCAATAGTCGCCGACGGCGACAGGGGAGTAATCGCCGATAAAAATTGCTCCGGCGTTTTCGATTTTATGAGCGATTTCTCTGCTTTGATTACCACACTGAATCTCTAAGTGTTCAGAGGCAAAATCGTTTGCTGTCTCGATAGCCTTCTCCATACTATTAAACGTAACGACGGCACTGAATTGCTTCAAACATTCGGTTGTTTCTTTGGGTCTATCTAATTGTTCTACCTGTTTTTTAAGTTCATTGAGGGCATTTCTGGCAAGGTCTTCAGAGTCCGTGAACAAAACTGCACTTCCCGGCGCGTGCTCGGCCTGACTGAGCATATCGGCTGCGACCCAGGCAGGATTTGCTTTGTCATTGGCAATGATGAGCACTTCGCTAGGTCCCGCTACTGAGTCAATGTCAACCAGACCGAAGGCTTCGCGTTTGGCCATTTGCACCCATTGGTTACCTGGGCCGACAATCTTTTCTACTCTTTGTATAGTTGTTGTGCCCTGAGCAAGTGCGGCCACAGCCTGGGCTCCCCCGATGCGGTAGACTTCATCGATGCCGAGTTCGTAGCAGACTGCCAGGATTACTGGATGAATCCCGCCTTTGTGTCTTGGCGGAGAAACGACGACAATGCTATGAACGCCCGCGACCTGAGCGGGAACGGCGGTCATTATCACAGTACTTGGGAGTGGGGCAGAGGCGCCTGGGACACAAATGCCGACTCTTTTTATGGGTGTATATTTTACACCGGGGTGTGTATTTGTATTCCCGATAAAGATTTCTTTTTGGTATTTCTTAACATTGGCAATCGCTTGACGAACTGACTGCAAAAGACTATCGTCGATGTTGGTGTGAGCACTCTGCAAATCGTCCCTAGGAACCTTAAACTCTTCAGGGTTTAATTTCACACCATCAAATCTTTCTGTATACTCCGCTACAGCCTGATCTTTGCGTTCAAAAACATCTTGCATGATGGCCTGCAGATGTTTGTGGTCACGAGAATACAGCTTGAATCTGGTTGCGTGCACCACAGCGAAACGCATTTTCCCCAACCTTTCGTCGAAGTCTGGCTGGGAAGAGGAGATTCGGATTTGATCGAGTTGGTGGGGCATAGGGTAGTCCTTTTATCTGGGGAAGTTTTGGTGGCTGTAGATTCTTGTAGCGCGTTGTAGGAGCAGGTAGTTGTGGTCTTTGTATTTTGTTACGATTGCTGCGATCTTGAATCTGATAGGGTCGGGCGCGGCAGCCTGTTTTTGCTGAGCGAGTTCGAGTACCTGGCACGGGAGCAATTTGAATGAGAGCTGCTGGACGTTTCGGCCGAGGGCATCAAGGACGAAGCTGGCGTCGCGCCCGGAGTCACGGAGAAAGCCGGTTCTATCGGCTATGATGGAATCCTGTTTTAGTTCCAGGGGCGGTCTGAGCTGCTCGGTACGGAGGATTTTTCTGGTTGAGAGTTTGGCTATGATTTCTTCGGGGATGGCCAGCCTGTCATTTGGTTCATTGATGGTGAGTTTGGATTGTTGCTGCTGTGGTTCCTCGGGTTTTGGCGGCTGTGGCAGTTCGACTTTGCTGAGGGGCAAAAAGTAGATTGGGAATATGAAATTTTCGTCCTTGTATTTTGTGACTCTGGCCCAGAGTCTGTAGTTCGTGCTGGAGCGTTCTTTGGTATCGGCCGCCAGTTTTTCCAATGTCACTGACGGCAGCAGCTGCAGGCTGGTCCCGGTCTTGAGGATGGCTGTATCGTCGGTTATGTCGGAATCGAGTTCGAAGGACCATTTGTTTTCGGAGGGGGTTACTTTGCCGTCGACGCCGGACAGGAAGAAGCCATCACGCAGGACGGTTTTAGGGGTTGCTGATGCGCCAAGCGCAGGGCAAGTTGTGAGAAAGACAAAAATCGGAATCGTCAATTTGCTGCCCATTGGCGTTGTACCTTTTCAAGG
>CP070715.1:1228828-1244289 GCA_020350405.1 Planctomycetota bacterium | reverse complement strand
GTCGGCCTGATAACCACCGACAAAACCGACCCCGAGTTCACCTTCGAAAAGATGCGCCGCTCCCGCCAACTCTACGACGTCATCAAGAAGGCCAGCCTCGAAGCCGACCGCAGAAACTCCGTCGTACACCTCGAATGATCCCCCGCCCCGCCATTACTACTTCATAATCTGCCGCAAAGCCGCCAACAGCATATTGACGTGGTTCTCCGTACAGCTGCACCCCATCAGCCCTATCCGCCACACCTTCCCCGCAAACTCACCCAAACCCGCTCCGATTTCAATGTTGTATCTCTCCAGCAGTTGCTGCCGCACCGCCGCATCTTCCACACCCGCCGGAATCTTAACGGCATTTAACATAGGCAGCCTATACTCCGGCCGAACCAAAAACTCGAACCCCATCTCCTCCAACCCCTCACGAAGCAATTCGTGATTCCGCCTATGCCTCCCGAACCGCTCATCCAGGCCCTCCTCGAATATCAGTCTCAACGCCTCATATAATGCATAAATCATACTGACCGGCGCCGTGTGATGATACACCCTCTTGTTCCCCTCCCAGTATTTCCTGACCATACTCAAATCCAGATACCAGCTCTGCACCTTCGTCTTCCTCTGCTCCATCACCTTCACCGCCCTGCCGCTGAACGACACCGGGCTCAATCCCGGCGGACAGCTCAGGCACTTCTGCGTCCCGCTGTAAACCGCGTCAATCCCCCACTCATCCACCCGCACGTCCGTCCCGCCCAGCGATGTTACCGTATCCACCAGAAATAGCGCACCCGCATCGTGCACCATCCCGCTTATCTCCTCCAGCGGCTGAAGTACTCCCGTCGATGTCTCCGCATGCACTATCGCCACCAACTTTGGCTTGCATTTGCCCAGTGCCTCCTTCACCTGCGCAGGCTCTATCGGCTCGCCCCACGCGGCATCCACCCGAACTAATTTGGCCCCGCACCGCTCGACATTATCGCACATCCGATTGCCGAAGACACCGTTGACGCACACCACCGCCTCGTCCCCCGGCTCTAACAGATTCACAAAGCACGTCTCCATCCCCGCGCTGCCCGTCGCCGATACCGCAAACGTCAGGTCATTCTTCGTCCTAAATAGTCCCCGCAGCATCTCCTTGACGCCGTCCATTATCTCAATAAACTTGGGGTCCATATGCCCAACTAACGGCGTCGCCATCGCCTTCAATACCCGCGGATGGACGTCACTCGGCCCCGGCCCCATCAAGTACCTGCCACCCAAACTCAACTCACTCGCTGCAGACATATCATACTCCAACAACTAATCACAAATAACCAGCTACAGGCCCCGCATTATAACAGTACACCGCCCGTTTTGAAGCGCACTTTCGCCCCATCCGACACCCCAAATCCTCGAAAAAACAACTGAAGAGGCCGATTCCCCCGCCAAGCCTTAAAATCCTCACTAACCATGCCCTTTTTGCACCCCTCGACTTTATTTCTTATATTTTATTTGGTGGAGTCTGTATTGCGTGAATAAAGGAACTAATATGGGGACACGAAATTCGTTAAAAAATGCCGTTTTGGTCGACCTGCCCCCTGAGCCGAAAATGCGGGACAAAATCAGGGCCGTGGCCGAAAGCTTTAATAGCAGGGCCGACCGCGACGTCGTGATGGATTTTTCCAGCGTGGGCATAATGGCCACGCCGAGCATCTCCGGCCTGCTGGGTCTGCGCAAGCTGTTGGCCGATTCCGGCCATCGACTTATCCTCCGCAACGTAGCCTCCGCCACCAGAGGCATATTTACCGTAACAGGCCTTGATGCCATCTTCGACCTTGTCGAGGACAAATTAGTTGACTCCGCAGTTCTCGAGTCTTGACCTTGACAACGTGTACAAACCTAAGACATACCACCTCTCTTTGTCGAAACACCCTCCCCATCATTCCTGCGCAAGCAGCAATCCAAAATCTCCTCTCTTCACAATTCAAAATCTGAAATTTCAGATGTGTAATTTGAAATTAACGCATCGGGCACGGACTACTTACCGAATTCTGCCCAAGTATCCCCCGCCATATCGCATTCGCTATCGAACGGTCCGCAACTTTCGCCACCCCGTCATTATTAGTATCGCCTAATAGTGCTATCCCGAACTCCGCCTCCGCTAACCCGCATTGTCGTAATCATTCCCCGTAACGGCCGCTCTAACCTTAAATGCCTGCCCCGACAGACTCGCCGGCTCCAAAGACAATGGGGCCTATGCCGAACTTATCAGCATAGGCCCCGAATTGATGCAAACTCAACCGGTTATGCTCAACTGCAGCAGGCGGGTTACGGCCATAGTGTTGGACCCTCAAGCCACTTATCAGCGAAAACGTCATAGTCACCGAAGTTGATAATATCGGGGTTGCTCGGGTAGTAGTTGGGGTCAACCGCCGGGTCAGGAACCCTCACAACAAGATTAGTGGGCTCTTGCAACGGGTCGTAAAAGGTGGTCGACACGCCCGCTAGGCCCAGGACCTCTCCGACATCCAGGCTCCTGTCGTAGATACGCACGTCATCAACCAGACCGGTCATCATCCTGCCGCCCTGCGGGTCCTGACCGATGGATGTATTAGCGTCAAACTCGTCCGGCCCATGGTAGTCCACATTTGTCGCCGAGTCCCATGTCGTGCCGTCGCTCATATATAGCGTTGCTTGTTCTTCCTCGACCACCAGAGACGTAAACGTCCATTGGCCGTCCGGAATGGTTAAACCGGAAGCATACCACCACCACCAGCCGTCCCAGTGGTAACTCAAATCATGAGTGGTCCTGTCTTCCTGCTTGTTTTCTGTTCCAAAACCAATCCCGCTGGTGCTGTTGTCTCCTCGGCAGAATACCACGCCGGCCCAGTCAGGCTGGGCGCCAGCTCGCTTTACCCACGCCGATATTGTCGCTGTATTCGTATTGAGATTTAGAACTGGAATCTCAACATAATCGCCTCCATCGAAGTTCATCGAATAATTTGGATCGCAGACGTCGATCGCTGGCGCTACGTCGCTGCTCCATGTCGGCGTATTCGGCGCGCCGGGCATGATGCCGTCGTGGCTGCTGCCTAAGTCGCCGTCGTTCTCGATGGTGCCGCCTCCGCCCTCGTCAAACCTGTACCAGACCGCCGGGGCGTCAGCTGGCGGCGCCGAGACGACTAAACCATCGCTCAGCAGCCAGTCTGCCGCCATCACAGCAAGGTCCAGACTGTCAGTAACGCAGTCGCCCGTAAAGTCGCTTGCAATCAGTTCAGTGCGACAGTAAGGCGGCCAAACCTCGATATCGTCGAACCATACCGTACCTGAACCACCTGTCTTCGCGCCTGTCTGGTAATATCCGCCAAATCCAAGATGGATCTTGTCCACACTCGTAAGGACAACTCCGGCACTGTTGAAGTCTTCAAGGTCGATATGCCAATCGTACCATTCTTCCTCGGCTACGTCGCACGGGTCGCCGTCGTATATCACAATACCGCTGTTGCTGCTCGTATCTTCTAATTGCACCCACATCTTGTCATCAGTGCTGACAGCGTTTCCTGCTTGCCCGCGGAACGCCAGCCGAAGCGCCTTAATGCCGCTGAGAGTCCAGTCCGGGCCGATGTCCAAATCAGCTATATCGGCGTCTGCAACCGAACCTAATGCTTTGCCGCTTTTCGTGTACGTATTGAGGTAGTCAAACCTCAACGAGTTGCCGTCACGA
Organism: Planctomycetota bacterium; assembly: GCA_020350405.1. Lineage (GTDB taxonomy): Bacteria > Planctomycetota > Phycisphaerae > Sedimentisphaerales > Anaerobacaceae. The sequence goes on along the minus strand of CP070715.1, from coordinate 1,240,598 downwards.
ACAATATTCGCGTCCTCCTCAACATAGATTTCCGAACCGGTCTTGTTGGTCCAATAATCCTCCCATACAGCATACAACTCGGTATTGTTCCGGTACGAGTCAAAATCGTCCACGACGGCATAGTCGCCCGCCGTAAAGCTCCAGACACTGCCCGGCCACTGAACGCCACCGGCACTGTTGACCTCGTCAATACGCCAGAAATAATCGTTCCCGAACACATACTCGATGCTGGGAGAATACGTGGTGTTTGCAAGGGCCTGTGGGCCTCTATACTCGTCAGATGACGTATTGGCATTTGCCACCGCCGTCTCGTTCGTCCCGAAGTACACATGGTGCTGTGCCGCATTGGTTCCCGCCGACCAGCTGATAAGACTGAATTCGCCCGGCTGAACACGTTTCGCCTTGTCAAACGGGCTCGGGTTGTAGGCAAGGTTAGGGTCGACTGCCGCCGCTGACACCGTCGTCATCCCCGCGTTCGTCACGTCGTAATCTATCTTCACCAGAGCGCGAAGCCCCACCTCGGAAGGATAACTGACGCTGTCCGTGACAATATCACCGCTGTTAATGTCATAGGCTGTAACCGTGCCCTTTGCCACAAGCGTCGGCAAAGTCCCGCTGTAGCCGGGGGCATCCCTGCGGACACCGTCTTCATTGTCAATAGCGGTATCGTACTCCGAGTCAAAGATCCAGCCGTTGGCCAGCGTAAGGTCGGTATCACATGTCAGCACGCCATTGCTGATATTCAGATGGCTCAAAGGACCCATGGAAAAATCGCTGCAGTGGATGCTCCCGTCGTGCAGATCTATGCGTCCGGCACCGCCAGACTTAGAAAACGCTCCGACGTAAATGTAGTCCCCCGTATACGTACCACCCGTCATATTGAAATCGCCTATGCTGTTGGCCTCCCACCCGAGCCACAGCCCGCCGAAAACATTTACATCGCCGGCACTCATATTTATCACGCCGATACTATCTGTATTGAATCCAACCCAAATACCCTCCCACGTACCCTCACCGTAACCGGTCACAGTTACCTGGCCTCCGCTCAAGTCAAATCGGTAGTTGCCCGCCTGATAGCCGCCGATGTCAATCCAGCCGCCTGCCGTCAGCGTCCCGCCCGTCATCGTCACCACCGATTCAACACCACTAGGCGGTGAGCTCCAGTAACCCGTTTCGACGTAGTCGGCCACCGCGTTAATACCGGTCTGAATAATCGGGCCGTTGCCATCATCGCTGTAAGAATCGATGACGGCAATCTCATTCGCCGCTGGAACTCTATCAAGGTCCCAGTTCGACGTCGTGTCCCACAGCCGGTCACCCGCGCCCTCGTTATTGTCCCACGTCACTTCTGTCTGCTGGGCACGGACAATGCCCGCAAGGCACAGAACAAGGACAATAGAAATTAGAAATGAAAACCACTTAAACATCACACTGCCTCCTGACAAAAATAAAACCTTCAAGCTTTTTCCTTTGGCTCCGAGCCAAAACAATATAATTTTCAACAGCCGCGAATGTTCGTGCAACGAGCACGAATAACCTTTACATGGTTACAATTAATAATTCGCGCCTGCCCAAAAAACACCAATAGTCGATATTTCACCCTGCCTCACAACTGCGAAAAAACGCCTTCTTTTAAGGGTGTGCTGCCTATTCTAGGAGTCTATCTTACTTACTCTGTGCTCTTACCTACTACTCAATACGATAACACTTTCACTTCATTAAGTCAACCCCTTTTCGCGCACAACTCTTACCATTTCGCGCATACACCGTTGCCCAGTCTTCAGTTTAAGCTCCTCCAGTATCTCAGTCTCGCTTGCCCCAGCCCCGACTCGCCAACAAAAAACCTTGATAACAACCTTATAAAAAGGCATAAGCCCTCACACACCCCCTAAAACATATTCGCAGATAAGTCCCGAAAAATACCCGTCGCCCTCTGTCATCCTTTGCGAAGCCGAAAATCATACTTACCGAAGTCAAAAACCGTCCTGTGCGAAATCCACTGTCATCCTGAGCGCAGGCGAAGGACCCGCCCTACAAACGTAAGTAATAATTTGAAATGCCAATTTTCTCCCCGCCCGCCTGCGCTCACAATACGCTCTCGTTATGATTCTTTTACGCTTGACTCCCAAACGCAAACTCGGGACACTGCTGGAGCATTCAAAGCAGACACCTGCCGGACAATAGGTGGAACGATGAGCCAGAATAAAAACCGTCATTTAAAAACGTCCCTGCCCTTTGCCGGATTATGGCTCCTCGCTACGTTGGTCTTATCGGTGGCGGCTGTGCTGCCGAGCTGTTCCAGATTAATCGACCGTCCTATTCGTAATGTCATTCTGATAAGTATCGACACCTGCCGCGCCGATTACCTCAGCTGCTATGGTTACACCCGAAAAACGACTCCCAACATCGACGCCATTGCCGACACGGCCACCTTGTTTGAGAATGTGGTTTCGCCCGTCCCAGTGACCCTCCCGTCACACTGCTCCATGATGACCGGTACAGTTCCCCCCCATCACGGCGTCCATGACAACGACAATTACTACCTTGACGGCTCGAACATTACCCTCGCCGAAGTCTTCAAACAAAATGGCTTTGCCACTGCCGCATTTGTAAGCGCATTCGTCCTCGACTCCCAGTTTGCACTCGACCAGGGCTTCGATACCTACTATGACAATTTTGACCTGCAGCTGGCCGGCTTAGAAGCCAGTGAACGCCGCGCCGACCAGACGACCCGTTTGGCCATTGATTGGCTCGATAATCACAGCGAAGACAAGTTCTTCCTCTTCGTGCACTACTACGATCCCCACTCCGACTACGAGCCGCCCGAGCCCTTTGCCTCTAAGTTCTCTGATAATCTCTACGCCGGAGAAATTGCCTATACCGACTATAACATCGCCAACCTCATCGAAAAATTAAAGTCCCTCGAGATATTTGACTCCTCGCTGATTATCATCACTTCTGACCACGGCGAGATGCTCGGAGAGCACGGCGAAGATGAGCATGGCTACTTTATATATCAAAGTGCCCTGAAAGTCCCCCTGATTTTTAAGTTCCCCGGACAGCGCAAATCCCAAAAAATAAAAGACCCGGTCGGCTTGATTGATATCGTCCCGACGGTATGTTCTCTGCTTGGTATTCAGCCGCCTGCACCGTATCACGGCCGGGACCTCTCGGTCTATCTGCGCGGCGACACTATTTCACCCCCCAAGAGATTCATCTACGCCGAATCGCTTTATCCCACAAAATATGGTGGCAATTCCCTGCTCGCTGTCGTCGGTGACCGCTACAAGTACATCCAGACCACACGCCCGGAGCTCTATGACCTCCAGCGCGACCCTGCCGAATCCGAAAACTTGATACTCTTGCGCCCCGACTTGGCCCGTATCTTGCGCGAACAATTGAAACAGACGCTCGAAGAAAGCGTCCGCAAACTCAAATCCGGCGCCGGCGCTGTACCAGACGAAGAAACTATCAGGAGGCTCCAGTCACTTGGATATGTCACTGGCCCCGTCAGCGAGGAATTTGACTTCGACTCCGACAAGCAGGATCCAAAGGACTTGCTCGACTTCTATTTGTCCATCGCGAAACTCCATCGCCTCGTAATGCACCAACGCCTCGACGAAGCCAGGGTCCTGGGTGAGCAGCTCATTCTGCAGCGCCCCGACTATTACGGACTCCATTACCTCCTCGGCAAGATCGCCGCCTTACAGGGCGACACGCAAAAGGCCGTGCCCTACATGCTCAAAAGTCTCCAGCTCAATCCCAATCAGCCCGGCCAGCACAACCATCTCGCTATGATATTCACCGCCCAGAACCGCCATACCGAAGCAGTCGACCATTTCGCCAAATCGGTTGCGCTAAATCCGAACCAGGTCGGCCCGCGCTTTGCCTGGGCCACCGTACTCGAGCGACAGGGCAAACTTGATGAGGCCGTCGCCCAATACAATGCGGTTCTAAAAATCGACCCCACAACATTCGCCGCCCACAACAATCTTGGCAGTGTCCTTCTAAGACAGGGCAAATATGACCAGGCTGCCGCCCACTGCATCAAGGCCTTGGAGATTAATCCCCAGCTTCCGCAAGCTTACTACAATCTCGGCAACATTTGCTTCCAGCAGGACGACTTCGAACATGCCGTCATCAACTACCAAAAGGCCCTCTCATTAAGACCCGGCTGGACCGAGGCCCAGGACAATCTCAATATCGCAAAGAGCCGAATGCAAACACCCTGACGTCGGTCAGTCTGTGTCGCTTCTGCTTGCGACTAAGGTATTCATGACCACAAAATCAGGCATGCCCCGATAACATCTCACCTACGCAGCAGCTATAATATATCTGGGATTACCGAAAAATCGAAGATACCGTGGAGGGGAGATCCAAACACGAGATGCAAAATCGTTACGTGAGTAAAAAGGCATTTACCTTAGTAGAGCTTCTGGTGGTTATAGCCATCATCGCTCTGCTAATGTCAATACTGATGCCCGCACTCACCAGGGCCCGGGCGCAGGCCAAAACACTCTTCTGCAATAACAACCTCAAGCAGCTTTTTACAGCACTCAATCTCTATCATGTAGACAGCGATAACAAGACCCTTGTATCACAAGGCGGCGGCGACTTTTGGTTCACACAGATTGCCTCGTACATGGGAGACCGCGAATACAGAAACGACCCCGAACAAACGCTCCGAGGCGCTATGAAAGTACTCTTCTGCCCCGATACCAAAGACCCGCTGTTCAGACGCAATTGGGGTACTGCTGAGAATCGTTGGCGATATCATGTCACCAATTTTGGGGCTGAAGGTAGCTACGCCCTAAATGGATGGATTGGCGGCTGGAGTTGGGAGGAAATGGTCGATTACGGTATGTTCGCAGAGGAAGATGAGGCCATTTCATTTAGGGACAGCATGCCCGGCCGCGCTGACGTACCCGTCTTCACCGACAGTGTTTGGGTCGATGCCTTCCCGGAGCATACCCAGGTCGTACCCTTTAACCTTCAGGATCCCCTCGACGATTTTGGCTTCGGACGAATCTGTATCGACAGGCACAAATTGGCAATAAACCTTTCATTTGCTGACGGCCACGCCGCACGCGTAAAGCTCGAAGACCTCTGGACGCTCAGATGGAATAAACTTTCTGAACCCCTCCAGGTCCAGGTCCCCGCCCCATAACACCGTCATCCCCTCCGAGCACATTAGCAATCACTAATCTTATTTCTCGTGAATCTGGACATTCCCACCGCCAAGATAACCTTGCGCCTTGTGCTTCGGCACCGCAGGACTATTCTCCGTATCAACATCCGGCCCCATCCAGATTTCAATCTTGAACCAGTCACCTGTTCCCGGCTCGCCATTGTCCTCGGCCGTCACCTTGAACGTGTACAACCCTTCACCATTTATCGTAGCCAATCCCTTGAAGCGCACCTTCGTCGCTATTCTCCCAATAACCAATAGTTGGCAAAAAACACGAAATCCAGAAAATTAACTATGCCATCTCCGGTTGACTCAGGAAAAATATCCGCGCAATAGGAATCAGCACCGAAAAGCAACCATTGTTCTGTGAAATCAATCAAGTCATTTATATCTGTTGTGTTTTGCCAGCTATTTGCAAAGACCGCCCAATCAAAAAAATCCACGAAACCGTCTCCACCTTGAGGATATACGTCCCATGACAGTTCTTCTAACAGCCATTGTCCCGTAAACACCACAAGGTCAGCAAAATCCACATCACCGTCCGGTTCAAAATCAGGTGCAATCTGAAATAGTTCGTCTGCACCCATATCCACCCGGCCATATCGCGTCCGTGGTTCACCATCAATGTCAACCTTGTTCGGGTCTGGGGTAAAACCTGGATCACCAGCGTTAAAACATGGCGAAGAACAAACCAGATGGTAATCATTATTGTCTGGGCTTACAAAGCATGGGTCCGAGTCAATGTTGCCAGTGCCAGTGTAGCCTCCCTCGACATTACTGTAGGTTATGTTGGGCATATCACCTGCTGCTACATATATTTCGTTGGGTATATCACCCCAGAGAACACAATTGGTTAGTAGAGCATTGCTATCACGGACTCCAACAGCACCACCTTGCGAACCTGAGTTTCCGCTGAAGGTACAATTGGTTAAAATAGGGCTGCTATCAGAGCTTGTACTAATGCCCCCACCGTAACTTCCCGAAGTGTTTTTAGCGAATATACAATTAATCAAGTTGGGGTTGCTGGGCCCATTGTGCATACCGCCACCATTCCAACCTGCTGAGTTTGCATTAAACATGCAGTTAATAAGCGTCGGATTACTATTGTAGTTGTATATCCCGCCACCGTGATGTTCAGCAGTATTGTTCGTTACTATGCAGTTCTTAATTATGGGACTGGCATAATGGCAAATGATTCCGCCGCCACTATCATCCGGCCAATTGCCAGAAACATAACCGTTGGTAATTGTTAGACCATCTAAAATCGAATCTGTGTCTTCACTGTTATGGAAATAGAAACCACGGTGGGGCTCCAGTTCACTGCCCTGACAGTCCATAACGGTAGCCGCTACTACTTTAGGATTATTTGGGTCTGTGCTGCGGACAGTAATTGCCAAGCCTCTAAAGTCTATATCGCGATTGCCAAGGCCTGTATAGGTACCCTCTTGGACTATTACGATATCGCCGTAATCGCTGGCATCTATTGCCTCCTGGATTGAATCGAAGGGATGAAGGCTCGAACCCTCCTCGCATGGATCACTAATGACTGGGTTACCAGGCCCCGGGTCGCCAGGAGCATCATCATCGACATAGATCGTTGGTCCGATTGGCTTTGTATTAGGGTCCGACAATGTCATCGTAGTGTAAGGGTTATAATACCCAAAAACATCGCTTGTTATACTTTTGCCATATCTCCAGCCCCATGTAGGTGCTAAATTGGCATCGCTCAGATCACCGAAAGTGTACAAGTGAGTATGTAGGCCGAAGCAATACTCATCCAGAATAGGTTGACCCAGCTTGCTGTAGTTCAAACGGTGCCACTCGTTTCCTACATAAACTTCATTAAATGTATGTGCGGTGAACCCTGCACCCGCTCCGCTCAGCCAGTCCAGCACCACTTGACGAACATGGTTATTGCTAATTCTTTGCTCCACGAGTTGAGATTGGCTCGGATTCGAAGCATCCACTATGGGAATTACAATAATCATCCGAGTTGGTATACCAATCGCCCGAAGAACAGTAGTCAGAGCAACAGCGGTAGAAGTGCATGTCCCCCGAGTCTTATTGTAATACATCCCTTTACCCAGCAACTCGTGCTCAAAATGTTCCTCAATCGGCCAGTAAACTTCGTATCCGTGTGAGTAAAACTCTTCCTCGTAAGCGTCTGCCAGACCAGGATAGACCTCTGGTTGGCCATTCGGATAATAGATGTAATAGGTAGTAAAAACATCAAGAGCAGTATATTTATTTAGCAACCAGTATGAAACCTGTTCCACAACTTGTTTGTCTGTAAGGTTGCCAACTACAATTCCATCGGCTTGGAGTTCAGACAAAAGATCTACCCTCATAGTAGCGTCCCAGTTAGTAGTTATGCCGGGATCTAAATACTCATTCATGTCAGTATAATCTTCTTGCCAGTTAGGATTGGCGGATATGGAATCCTCAGCTGTGCCGTAGGGGTAGTGAATAACTTCCATCTCAATGTAATAATCTTCTTGTTCCAAAACTATTGCATCCTGGAAGTCGTCTCTCAAAGCACCCTCATCGAAAGGATACATAAATCTCAGGATTGAACGAACTGAATAGGTATATTCTCGTCGCTCATTCCAATCACCATCAGGAATACCATCATTGTCGCTATCTGCTTCGTTTGGATTGGTGCAGTATTTATGGGTTTCCTGAAAATCGGAAAGACCATCCCCGTCTGTGTCTAACGGCTGACCTAAGGTTACTGCAGTACATAAAAGCAGCATAATAATAAGATTAAGAAAAATGACCTTTTTAATTTTTTCCTGCCTCCTCTACAGCTTGTAACAAATCACAAAACTGCCATGCCAAAAATATGAAGGCCCAAACCGCATCCTCTTGGGCGTTTTTTACTCATCTAATTTCCGAATCGTCACTCCGGAGACGACTTTCCACTGATATTTTGGACTCGAGTTCACAGGATAAACCATGTACGGAACGCCCTCTCTCATCAATGCATACTCTTTCGCAGGAATCCTCACGTAAAATTCTTGACTCCAGCATCCACGTTCCGCGCTCGCATGCACATCCGGATAACCTTCCGCCTTTAAAATAAAACGCTTGTCAACACTGTTGAGGAACGGTCTATATTGCTCCGCAGTACCTATCTCTTCAAACCACTCCTCAACATGAAAGAGCATGTGACCATCGTTGTCCTCCCGCACAGAATCCACCGGAATTGAACTCGGCCGCCCATCCGAATGAAACCAGTAGACCTTACTGATCGTTAGACACTCATGCTCCTTAACCTTCGGAGAAATCGCTATTGGCAATAACAACGCCCCGGCAATAATTACAACAACACTGACACCTGCCCATAACAGATATCTTCGGGCAAAATTGGAACGGCATTGGGAATCACTTGGCGGACGCTTGCGCATCGCCTCAAGCAGCTCGTTGTATTCATCCTCACTTATCTTACCCTCTTTAAGTAACTCCAACAATTCTTGTTCCGACGAGACGTTTTCCATTCTTAACCTTTCGAGAGCTCTTCAAGCTCCTCTTTAGCTTCGGTCACACTGATTTTGCCAACTCCTAGTTGCTTCAGAACCGCCTTTTTCTGGGCCTCCATTCTTGTAAGTGCCTTGTATTTTCCAATCAACCTGTCTAATCTCGACCGTATCGCTGCGTACCCGAGCGAACTGCTCTGCTCCAGGTCCTTTATACTGAATCCCGCCAAAAGATATTGTTCCAGAAACTTTTGGTCTTCGGCGGTAAGCCTATCGAAAACAGTCTCACTGAAATTGCCTTCAATTTTGACTTGGCAAATCGCACAAGCCATAGCTGCCGTTCGCATGGATAGGCCACAACAGGGGCATAAAGTTGATAGGAGCTTCCGTTCCATAACAAATAATATTAGCTAATTTTATAGAAAAGTCAAGATATATTTCGAAAAAAACTAAAGAAACCGATTTTTTTTAGACCTTTCGGCCCTTGGCACCAAAATGCCCCATATGTTGCTCTATATCCATATCCACTTTTTGAGCGAGGAATCTTGTCGCGGATGCAATGCTTGGGCACGGAGCCGGCCGGAGGTGTACTGTAGTACTTCGAGGACCAGATGCGCTGCCCGTAACGCAGCAGATGCCCAAGAGAACCGCTCAAAACACTTTTTCAATCATATTTGCATGCACTTTCCTCCCGCCCGCCGATTTTCCTAAAAATTTTTACCCCTTATTTCCAAGGCACTTAGCTCGCATCTTCCTTCACCACGTGTAGTGAATTTCACCACAACCGCGCAGCCCCGTCCCTAATTGGGTGGGGGCTGCCCCCCAAGGGCCCGCCCCCAAGGGGTGCCTTAGCTTGCACCATAGGTGGTAACCCCTCCAATACTGGAGGCGAATGGTCGTCAGTGAATGCTCGCTAGAGAATAGTTGATGGTGAATAATCAATTATACATCTTGTTTGCAGGTCGAATCCGCAATGTAGTTTGCCTTTTTCCTTTTAACTTTTTACTTTCCAAACTGATCAATCAGTTTGAGTCAATTATGCAAAACAAACCCAATTCCCCGGACGCCCAAATGAACGTAACCTCCAGTCTAACAAAGCATTATGAAAATGCTCTTCTCCGAGCACGCGAAGAAAACAAACCCAATCAAACCCAGTTTTACTTTCGCCCCGGCGCCACCCCCTTTTCCCTTTTTACTCTTTACTTCCTCCCCGCCCCCTTTTTTAACCCAAAAACCCATCTTGTTCTTCGGCGCACCCGAAGCCCTCCCCGTCAATCTGGGTAACCTACGCAACTTGGGCACCACACAAATCCGCCTCAATTACCCCCCGGCCGAATCCTTCTCCATCACCCTTGCTGCCTGTCTTTTCTTGAACTCCGCCAACTTCTCAGCCAACTTAACATCCGACAGCGCAAGGACTTGCGCAGCCAACACCGCCGCGTTCTTTGCCCCCGCCTTGCCGATCGCCACCGTCGCCACCGGCACCCCCGGCGGCATCTGAACCGTACTCAAAAACGCGTCTATTCCCTCCAATCCGCTGCTCGACACCAGCGGCACACCTATCACCGGCAGCGTCGTCTGTGCCGCCAGCGCACCCGCCAGATGAGCCGCCATACCCGCCGCGGCAATGATTACCTTAATCCCTTGTCCGGCCGCCTCTTGCGCAAACTCAGCCGCCACCTCCGGCGTCCGGTGCGCCGAGATTATCCGCACCACCGGCTCAATTCCAAAGTCACCAAGCTGCTCGATACAGCTCTGCATAACCGGCATATCGCTGTCAGAACCCATCACCACCGCAACCGGGCTTTTCTTTTCAGCTACCATTTATTTTTCTCCACGAAGAGTTTACAATAGTCTGTCGTTTCTGAACTTATGCCGTAATAGTAACCGCCGGATATGGCAAAAGCAAGTAATAGGTGGCCAAAATGCAAACAAGACAACCCATAGTCGCAGGTCAGTTTTATCCCGGCCGACGCGATTCCTGCATTGATGAAATCAACGATTGTCTACAGCAGGAAAAACTAACCCGGACGCTGCCGGAAACAATAGTAGCCGGTATTGTTCCACACGCAGGCTGGAGCTTCAGCGGGGCCTTGGCGGCGCTGGTCTTCTCAGCCGTAAAACAGCAGAACGAACATGTGGATACCTTCTGTCTGTTTGGTGCCGCACATGGCTACTACGGCCAATCCCCAGCTGTTTATGAAAAAGGTGCTTGGATGACACCGCTGGGTGAAATCGCTGTCGATGGGGATTTGGCCGCGGCCGTGCTGGATACAGGCACGGCCGTCAGCGACTCACGCGCGCACAGCTCCGAGCATAGTATCGAGGTGCAGGTACCATTCATACAGCATCTATTTGCCGATGCAAGGATACTGCCTATTCTCGTACCACCTACAGAACAGGTGGTGCCGCTGGGCGAAGCTGTGGGTGAGATTATCGGCGGAGACAGTCAAAAAAAGGTCGTTTGCATCGGCTCGACCGATTTGACACATTACGGACCGGGATACAGGTTTACGCCTATGGGGACAAGCGCGGATGCGCTGAAATGGGCCCACGAGGTTAACGACGGGCAGTTCATCGACTTAGCGGTAAAGCTCGAGCCAGAAGAATTGCTTGCTAATGCCGCCGAAAATCTAAATGCCTGCGGCGCAGGGGCAGCAGCTGGGGCGGTCGCCGCCGCAGAAAAATTGGGCAGAACAAAAGGCGTGTTGCTGGCGCAAACCAACAGCAATGAAGTGATGGTGAAAAAGATGGGCACTTCAAGCTCGGACAGCGTGGGCTACGCGGCCATAGTTTTTTAGAGTTTTTTTCTGTCGGTGGGGGGCTCTATACAAAGAACGGGCGGTGTTTGAAACTGGGTTTGATTGGGTTTGTTCTTTTCGCGTTCGCGGAGACGAGCAATTTCATAAGGCTTTGTTAGACCGGAGGTTACGTTCATTTGGGCGGCCGGGAAAATTGGGTTTGTATTGGGTTTGATTGGGATTGTTTTCAGCAAGTGTCCAATTGGATTTATTTTCATAATGCACTGTATAGAAAGAGGTTACGTTCGTTTGGGCGGCCGGGAAATTGGGTTTGTTTTGCATAATTGACTCAAACTGATTGATCG
>CP070715.1:1225465-1228728 GCA_020350405.1 Planctomycetota bacterium | reverse complement strand
GTTGCCCGGTTGGAGAAGAGGAGTGAAGAAGAGAAGAGTGAGTGATGAAAAGAAGGTCGAGAGAGGGTGAGCATTTCCATACCTCACAAATCTTCTAACTCCGCGAAAATAGTGTTTTAAATTTGTTCGAAATGGGCGTGCAGCAGCGGTGACGGTTCTTTCGGCTCGTTGCCGGGAGAAGCTCCCCACACGGCGCCGACTAACGCGTGCACATTGAGAACGAGAGAAGGGAGTTTTTATTAACCGAAAAGGAGAAGAGAAGAGAAAAGGAGGCACTTTATGACAAAAAGAAAGTTTTGTTTGTTAGCTTTTTGTGCATTAGTGCCTGTGCTAATTATGTCCTCGGTCGCTTCAGCGACAATGAGCTGGGATCTGGTTAATCAGACGGTAAATGTCAGTGTGCCAGTCGTGATTACGGTCAGTTCAGATGTCGGTGAGGAAACGACATGGGGCATCTACCTCGACCCTACGAGTGAGTATCCTTCGAATGCTCAGATGCAGAATGCCACGATGCTGGCTGCGGCTGGCCAGCAGGCTTCTGTGAGCGGAGCTGATCCGGGCCCGGGTCACGATTACACGTCGCTAGTACAAGGACCCAGCGTACCCGGTCCGGGCGATTATTCGACTGTGGAATTCGTAGGACTTCAAGTAGGGACGTATACGATTGATCTCACGGACGGAGGATCAGGAGGAACGCAGTTAGCTACAGCGGACATACAAGTTGTTCCTGAGCCGTCGACTGTTGCCCTTCTGGGGCTTGGCGGTCTGGTGCTGCTCAGAAGGCGCAGGCACTAAGAAGACAGCTAAAGAGGAAAAAGTGACTTATTTGTCACAAGGGGCGAGTCCTCCTCCTGACTCGCCCTTTTCTTATGCGCATTTTAAGGTGATTGTTACTATGCGATAAAATCTGTGATTTTATGGAAAGATTTGTTGACTTAGCAGACGAAATAGCGTAGAATAATGATGTAAGCAACCGGTTGCCTTGGCGAACCAATGTTGTGAGATGAGGCGGTATCCGGGGGCGAGTGTGAGTAGGAGAAGGGTGAATGGGTTGTGAAGAGGAGAAATTAGAAGGCCAGCGGCGCAGGTCGTCGGTTACGCTGAAGGAGGTTGCGGCGCGGGCCGGGGTGAGCAAATCGACGGTAAGCCGGGTTTTGAATAACAGGCTTGGGGACGGTTTTTCGGTAAGTTTGGAACTTCAGCGGCGGGTAATCAGGGCAGCGCGGGAGCTGAACTACAGGCCAAACTTAATTGCGCGGAGCCTTACCAGCACGGACAGCCGGCTGATATCGGTTTTTGGGGGTGCGGAGGCCCTTGGCAAGTTCGGTAATATCTATCAGACGGCGGTGAATTCGCTGGCCGCAAGCCTCGGAGCAGCGCCGGAGAATTTTGATATTATAGTGAACATGTCGGTCCAGAGACCTGAGGCGAGTGAGCTGCCGTTCTGGAGTATCTCCGGTGCGGTTGTGCTTGGGAGGTGTTCATCAGTAACAATGGCGCAGATGGAGATGGCGGGTATTCCGTATGTGGTGATAAACGGTCCATGCGGCGGAACTGGCTGTTCAGTGGTTCCAGATGATATCGACGGGATGCAGCAGGCGGTTCGTTACCTGATTGAGCTTGGACACCGTCGGATTGCTTATGCTGGTCCACTGCCGGGTTATCCTGCAGGGCACAGCAGTTTGGAGGACCGACGGCGGGCGTATCTGTCGGAACTGGCAAGTCGCGGGCTGTCGGCGATTGACGGCCATGAAGAGACGCTCGAGTCAGCGGCGGAGTTTTTGGAATCATCGGTTTTAGAGCAGGGTGCAACGGCGATAGTTGCATACGGGCATATGGAGGGACTGAATCTGATGCAGGCGGCGCAGGGTCTTGGTATTTCGGTGCCGGAGCAGTTGAGCCTGATATGTTTTGGCGACGAATATGCGTTCAATGTGATGAGTCCCGGCCTTACGTTTGTTGATTTGAGGTCGGAACAGATGGGTCGGCTCGCAGCCAAGCTGTTACTGCGACAAATGCGGAGCGCCGGTGAACCGAGACCTGAGGTTGTCAGGTTGAGTGAGAGGCTGGTCATCCGTGAGTCGGCGGGGCCGCTTAGGCAGGCCCCGTTAGAGTCCGGGGGACTCTAACCAAGGAGAGATTTTGGTGGATTGACGTATATTGTTCTTCGGGATGTTGGATGGAGGGGAGGTTAAAGTTTAAAGTGTAAAGTGTAAAGTCGCAGCGTAAAATTTAAAATAGTTGACGGGATGCGGAGAGCCGCTAAAGCGGAAGGGAAAAGGGAGAAGGAAGAAGTGAGAAAGAATTAGGGGTGGGGGCGCGGGGTTGGTTTAGAGGGGATAAGGGAAAATTGGAGGAAATGAGGTAAAAAAGCTATAGTTATAAGTCGAATTGTCCGATGTGCGCACAGATAAGGGCGTTGGAAAAGTGGTATGATGCGGGATGGCACTGGAGAACAGATATGTCTGGTATTTTCGGACCCAAGAAGAAGTCGGAGAAGCCCAAGATACTGATAGTGGAGGATGAGCCGGACATTGTGCAGACGGTTCGGGACCGCCTTGAGATGTATGAATACCGGGTCCTGTCGGCGGGCAACGGGAAGGAAGGGCTTGAGAAGGCCATCGCGGAGCAGCCGGACATTGTGCTGCTTGATGTGAATATGCCGGTGATGGACGGGTTCGCGATGCTTGAGGCCTTGAGGAAGCGTCCGGAAGGGGCAGAGCTTACGGTTATGATGATGACCGTGCGCGACCAGAAGGACGATGTGGCCCGGGCAGAGGCCTGCGGTGTCGAGGACTATGTTGCCAAGCCGTTTGAATTGGGTGAGCTGGTAGATAAAATCGAAAAGGCTCTCGAGCGGCGCAAAGCTGGCGTAAAGTGAAATGTGCTGAGCCGGCAGATGCGATGGGCAGCGCTTCGCGGGGGGCTGCAATTGGTTGATAGGCATAATCCGAGTTGTTCTTTTGTTGTAAAGGTAAAGCCGCGGCCGACACCCCCCCCAACAAACCCCCCAGGCAAAACGCTGTGCCCGGAGTCTGAGGGGCGCAGGGCGGTGGTTTGGGGATTTGATGCAATAAAGTGAGGGGGCGTTTCGTCTATCATAAGTGATAAAGGCGGTTAGTGGCCCGATTTGCGCCAAGATGGGCGTTGGTGAGGCGAAAAAGCTTGATTTAGGGATTGTTTTTTTGGTAAAATAAAGCAATATAGATTTGTTTTTGTGCGGGTGAGACGAGAGCTGGCATAAGAGTCTGTTAACCGGCTGG
>CP070715.1:1217601-1225365 GCA_020350405.1 Planctomycetota bacterium | reverse complement strand
GGCGTAAAATCGGCGCCGGGTTCAACCGACAACGACCCTGCTATCCTTATCGTCCCCCCTGTGATGTCTTCGGAACTGGCGCTCCTGAAAGCAAAATCACCTTGAAGAACCAGCATATCAGCCACGTCCAGTTTAAGCCCACTGGAAAGCCCTCCGCCGGAGAACTCAATATCATTGACGCAGGTAAATGTCACATCGGCATTGGAGAAATCAAGTGTGCCGCTGTCTACCCAGGTTTTGTTAGAGGAGCCGCAGCCGTCGGTTATAATGGAGAGGCGGTTGTTGCCATCGGCCTTTTCCAGCTTAAGATAGTGGAACGTGGTGGCGTTTGTACCGCCTATGGTGGAGTTTGAATCCCCTGTCAATGTAACTGTCGACGTGCCGGCATCAAACGTACCGTTGTTTGTCCAGTTGCCGCCGACAGAAATATTACTGTCGTTGGCGTCGAGAGTACCAGAGTTGATAGTTAGATTGCCTGCGACATTCACATCTTGTCCGTTCGTGCTGAATGAGCCTCCGGACTCAAAGGCGAAATTGCCAGCCAGGGTTTGGCCGAAAATGGTGAGTTGGACGTCTCCACCAAGGACTCTTACGTTGTTGAATGTCTTGTTTGGGTCGGTTCCGCCTGTAATGATTATCTGCGGCCCCGGGCCGTTAAATGTCACTGTGCCGCCATCGTGATTAAAGATGCCGTTGTTGTTCCAGTCTCCGGCGACGTTCACATCGTGCCCGCCGGTGCTGAATGTGCTTGTGGTTTTCTCAAAGACGAAATTACCCGAAAGCTGCACGAACCCGGCGAGCGTCACGTCCGGCCCGCTGATGGTTATATTGTTGAATGTATAGTTTGGCTCTGATGCGCCCGGGGTGATGATCTGTGACCCGGCACCATCAAAATCGAGTGTGCTTGAGCCTGCAGCGAACAGGCCGGAATTACTCCAGTCGCCCTCAAGTCTAATTAGAGAATCTCCTCCCACGCCGGAGTTAGCGTCAAGAATCCCGCCAGCTTTGATAGTAATACCTCCTGTACCGATATTCACGTCATAACCGTTGGTAATGAAGATATCGTTCGGGTTGATGACCAGCGATGTAGCCACATAGTTGGCATCCAGAGAGGTTGTTTCCGCACCGGCGGTGGACGCTATGACAAGCAAAAATAATGAAATTCCTACCCACGACTTCGGACTTGTTTCCTTCGCCATCTCTTGTCCTCCTTCCTTCGGGCAGTTCGGCCCGACAGATAGACTAACCAGTTTTTTGGTGGGGGAAAGCCTGATAAAGAAACGCCTTCTCACCACTCCTTTATCCGTTTTAGGACTGAGCCATATTCTATAGGGGTGAGCGGCAAATGTCAAGAAATTAACAGGTCATTTTTTGCTGTATTTTTGTGCCAATTCTGGGCCGTGCAGACAGACTGACACCGCTGTCGTGGACCTTATGTTCTTTAGTTTTGTGCAGCAAATCGCCTGCCCAAAGCGGAGGTTGCGTTGTGCTATTAATTTAACAGGCCGTAATCTTTTAATGCATGCCTGAGTGCGGCCTTTTTGCTTTCGTCCATAGGTGTCATCGGCAGACGCAGCTCTTCTGAGGCCATGTTCAGCATTGATACGGCCGCCTTGATGGGTATGGGATTAGTGGCCAGGCTGAGCATGTTTTTACTCAGGGCGAAGAGCTTTTTGTGCCACTTAAGGGCCGAGGTAAAGTCGCCTTCGAGGATTAGGTCGGTCATTGCCTTTACGTCGGCCGGGACAATATTTGCTACGACGCTGATTACGCCCTTGCCGCCCACCGCGGCAAGCGGCAGGGTAAGGGAGTCATCGCCTGAAATAATGGTTATGTCGCAGCGCGTCGCAATTTCACTGGCCTGATCGAGGCTGCCGGTCGCATCTTTGATTGCGACGACATTTTCAATCTCAGCCAGCCGGGCAACGGTTTCGGGGCCCAGGCCTTTGCCGCCGCATCTGCCGGGTATGTTGTAAAGGACCATCGGCAGGTCTACCTCTTCGTCGATGGCTTTGAAGTGCTGGTAAAAGCCTTCCTGTGTGGGTTTGTTATAATAGGGACAAACCTGCAGCGTGGCATCTGCGCCGACTTTTTTTGAATATGCCGTTAGTTCGATGGCCTCGGCAGTCGAATTTGAGCCTGCCCCGGCAATTACGGGGACCTGGCCGGCGACGGTCTTAACGACTCTTTCGATTACCTTTTTGTGCTCTTCGTGGCTTAGTGTGGGTGACTCTCCCGTTGTGCCGCAGGGAACGATCGCGTCTATGCCGTTTTCCAGTTGGAAGTCGATAAGCTCATCGAGAGTTCGAAAATCCACTATGCCGTCGTTGAAAGGCGTAATTAGCGCCACCATTGCTCCAGTAAACATATTTCTCTCCTTTAAGTTTAGGCCAACACTTTCAAGTATGCTTTTACGGTATTTTCAAGTCCCATTCTGAGGGCATCCGCGATAAGAGCATGGCCGATTGAGACCTCCAGTATGCCTGGGACGGCAGAGCAGAATCTGCCAAGGTTTTTCAGGTTTAAGTCATGGCCTGCGTTCAATCCCAGGCCGATTTCGTTAGCGAACCTGGCGGCGGCGGCAAATTGTCCAAGTGTTTTTTCTACTTTATCGTTGTTTCGAAATGCTCTTGCGTAAGGCTCGGTATATAGCTCTATCCGGTCGGCTCGGGTTTCTCTGGTAATGGCGATTGCCTCAGTGTCCGGGTCCATAAAAAGACTAACGCGAATGCCTAAGTCCTTAAGCTCTCTTATGACCGGTTTGAGGCGTTCTTTGTTTTGGTGCATGTCCCAGCCGTGGTCTGAGGTACTGGCAGCCGGCTCATCCGGGACCAAAGTCGCCTGGTCAGGTTTTAATTCTCGCAAAAGTTTCATCAGGTTGCCGGTGAAGGGATTACCCTCAATATTGAACTCAGCGGTCCTTTGACTTTGCTCAGCATGGTGAGCATGTGGAGGCATAAGGACCTTCTTAAGCTGACGTGCATCGGCATATCTTATATGTCGTTCGTCCGGACGGGGGTGGACCGTAATCCCGTGAGCGCCGGCTTTGATAACTGTATTAGCCGACTCAATTACATCCGGTATACCTATGTTGCGCTGGTTACGCAACAGAGCAATTTTGTTTAAATTGACGCTGAGTTTCGTCATTTTTTTGGCTCTCGTAATGCTTCTGCAATTATATGACCGTGTTAGTTTACATCAAGTAAATAAGATTGTAAAATAATTGGTAGGCATGTCGGTTCTTAAGGGTGTTCGAATGTCAAAGGCAATAAAAATAACGGCTGGACAGGTTGAGGTCGAAGCTGAATTAAACGATAACCTTACTGCAAAAGCGGTGGCTGAGAAACTTCCCATCAAGGGGACGGCAAATCGGTGGGGTGGTGAGATTTATTTTGCGATTCCCGTAACGGCGGGGCTCGAAAAGGACTCTCGCGAAGTTCTTAAAGCTGGGGAGTTAGGATACTGGCCGACGGGAAAGGCGTTTTGCATCTTCTTCGGGCCGACGCCCGCATCGCAAGGCGATGAAATTAGGGCGGCATCAGAAGTAAATATTCTCGGCAAGGTCGAGGGCGACTTGTCCTGCTTGTGGGACGTGTCGGACGGCGCGGATGTCACTATAGAAGCCGCTTTCGGAGATGCTTAAGACTGACTGGAAGGTCATCACCTTTTAAAAGCGTTTATTTCTTGCCAAATTGAGGAGTAGAGGTTAAAATAGGAAAGAAGTGAACGAATATTGGGTGAATACGTATTATTAAGCCGATATTGTCATTTCGGAAGAATATATGAATTTCATGTTAGTTGTGAGGAAATGATATGGAAGCGAATGAAGGAAATGGTCAACAGGGTGAGGTTTTGTCTGAGCAGGCGCAAACAGGGGGTGGAAAGAACTGGAAGACGGCGATATTTGTTCTTGTAGTGCTGGCAGTTGCTGCGGTTGGGGCGCACTCGGTCCTGACAAACGGCAAGGCGGGCGGGCCATGTGGTATTGTCTGTTCGCCGGACAAGGTCGTTGGGAACAATCCAGAATGCACCGTCGAGAAAAAAGTGTGCGCAAAAGAGGCGGCGCCTGCGTCGGAAAACAAGACCTGCGAGAATGCCAAGCAGTACATAAAGGAAAGTCAGTGCCCGCAGAGTAAGCAGACGAGTAAGTGTCCGTTGAGCAATAAGGACAAGCCCGCTCCGAGCTGCTGCCCTAAGTCATTTTCGAGCTGCTGTCCCAAGGGTGCGGCGAGTGCAGAGAGTAAATAGCGTATTAGTAGATAAGAGACGTTTTCGAAGCCGGTGGTTGATGCTGTCGGCTTCTTTTTTTATTGGGGTGGTGACGCGGGGGGGGCAACTGGGATAGTTTTTGTGGACTGAGGAGAGATTTTTGGAGGGCCGAGGGCCGGAGTAGTGTGACATACCTTTTGTCCGACCAATCTATTTCTTGCCAAATGCCGTTTTTTCGGTTATATAGTTGTGTGCGGTGTATGGCGTAAAGGTGTGTCTATGAAGTTGAACTGGGCCAATCGGATTACAATTATTCGCATACTGCTGATAGTTCCCTTTGTAAGTTGCATGCTCAAGGCAAATGATGCTGCGCTGAGTGAGGCGCTGCGCGACATGATGCGGTATTTTTCGATTGTCATCTTTTTGGTGATGGCTGTCAGTGATGGGATTGACGGGTATCTGGCCCGCAGGAACGGGCAGACTACGAAGCTCGGCTCATTTCTTGACCCGATGGCAGACAAGCTGCTTATGACCTGTGCATGCGTACTGCTGGCTATGCCTGGGGGTGGCGTGGCTGGTTTTCCGCTGCCGCCGACTGTAGCGGTTTTGATAATCGGCAAAGACCTTTTTTTATTAATCGGTTTTCTTATTATTTATTTTATCACTTTTCAGGTTCGTGTCGTTCCCGTGCTGATTGGCAAGATTGCAACAACTCTGCAGCTCTCGATGGTGGCAGGGATTCTGCTGGCGCCTGATATTTCGCGTATCTTACCCGGCTGGATATGGTTCCTGCGTGTCCTGTGGTGGTCGGCGGCAGGGACTGCTATTTTTACAACTTTTATTTACATTCGCAATGGAAGTCGTTATGTTGAAGAGTACGAGCAGAGCCTGAGCCAATGAAAGTTAGCGAGGGGCGGCGACGGGCTAAATACAGAAATGGCGGCGCAGTTTAGTGAAATTCCAAAGGTTCTTGAGGAGCTCAAGGCGGGCAGGATGATTGTCCTTGTTGATGCTCAGGACCGTGAGAATGAGGGCGATTTGGTCTGCGCGGCAGAAAAGGTGACGCGGGAGGTTATTAACTTTATGGCGAAATACGGCCGGGGCCTTGTTTGTCTTCCGTTGACGGCTGAGAAGTGCGATTCGCTTGGTCTGTATCCGCAGACGGTCGAGAACACGGCCCGGTTTGAAACGGCGTTTACGGTCAGTATAGACGCGGCGGAAGGTATAAGTACGGGTATCAGCGCCGCTGACAGGGCTCGGACGGTCCAGGCCGCAATTGCCGAGGGGTCAAAGGCCGGTGACCTTGTCCGGCCGGGGCATATATTTCCACTGCGAGCGCGTGATGGAGGAGTGTTGGTCCGAGCCGGACAGACCGAAGGGGCAGTTGATTTGGCGCGGTTGGCGGGATTAAAGCCCGCGGGCGTTATATGTGAAATTATGAACGAAGACGGCTCGATGGCGCGGGTGCCGGAGTTGTTGAAGTTCTGTGAGAAGCACAATCTTAAGATTGCTTCAATCGCCAAGCTGATAGAATATCGGTTGCAGCGGGAGAGCCAGATAAGGCGTGTTGAGCAGGTGAACCTGCCGACCGACTATGGGGAATTCAAGCTGATTGCCTATGCGAGCATCACGGCATCGGAGCCCCATCTGGCCTTGTGCAAGGGTGACATTGGCGATGTGGATGAGAGCGGCAAAGTTATCGAGCAAGTCGAGCCGGTATTGGTGAGGGTGCATTCGGAATGTATGACGGGGGATTTGTTTCATTCGCAGAGATGTGAATGCGGGTATCAGATGGTAGCTGCGATGGAGATGATTGAAAAGGCGGGTAAGGGGGCGCTGATTTATCTGCGGCAGGAGGGCAGAGGTATCGGGCTTACCAACAAGCTGCGGGCTTATAAGCTTCAGGAGCAAGGGCTTGATACGGTTGACGCGAATCTGAAATTAGGCTTCCTGGCCGACAGGCGAGACTACGGAATCGGCGCTCAAATCTGTCGCGATTTGGGGATGCGGCAGATAAAGATATTGACGAATAATCCGAAGAAGATAAGTCGTCTTGAGGTTTACGGGATAAAGATTGTTGAGCAGATACCGCTGAAGGCCGAGCCGGGCAAGCACAATATTGATTATTTGCGGGCGAAAAAATACCGGCTGGGTCATATACTGGATGAGGACTTATAATTGTATGAAGGCCGTTGCCGGCGCAGTACCGACATTGCTTTTTTTATTTTTCGCGGTCGTGGGCTGCGAGTCAGCTCAGCCAACGGCTGAATCGGCTCCCCGCTCCGATAGGGCCTCGCAGGAGGTTGCTGTTTATACTGGTTATAGTCCGGTGAAGGTCGACATCCTGCCGTTGACTGAGTTGGTCGGTGGCAGTGAGGAGGTAAAGGCGTCATCAATAAAGGTCTATGCGAGCTTGCTGGACGCATTTGATAGTCAGATAAAATCGCCGACGGTATTTAGGTTCGAGTTGTACAAGAAGGTTCAGCGGTCTGCCGAGCCGAAGGGCAAAAGGATTACTATCTGGGCGGATATCGATTTGACTGAGCCGGGCGAAAATAACAGATACTGGCGGGATTTTCTCAGGGCTTACGAATTCATTCTGGATTTCGAGCCGACGGGCAAACCGGATTATATACTTCAGGTGACCTGTCTGTGCCCGGATGGCAAGCGGCTTTCGGCAGAATTTGCACTCAGCGAGGCAAAATGATCTGTTTTGCCTGTTGTTTGAGGAGAGTCTTAGTTTGCATTTGAGAGGCAGTTGCAAGAGCGCGGAAACAGCTACTGTGACAGCATTTAGAACACGTTTTGAAATTGGGTTTGTTTCGTTCGCGTCGGCGGAGACGAGCATTTTCATAATGCCTTGTTAAATAGAAGTTTAATTTGATTTTGGCTTTTCGGGAATTGGGTTTGTGTTGGCTTTGATTGGGTTTGTTTTGGCCACATCTGCAAAGTCGTTTGTTTTCGTAATCATTTGTTACAAAAGAGGTTACGTTCATTTGAGCGTCCGGGAAATTGGGTTTGTTTTGCATAAAACAGTATGCCGGGCTGGCGAGGATTTGGCGGTGGATTGACGTGAGGGCTTATGCGGCAGACTGAAATTGCAAATTACAAGCATCAAATGACAAACAATCTCAAAATCTAAATGACGTAAA
Organism: Planctomycetota bacterium; assembly: GCA_020350405.1. GTDB lineage: Bacteria > Planctomycetota > Phycisphaerae > Sedimentisphaerales > Anaerobacaceae. Next base: position 1,218,004 of record CP070715.1, on the reverse strand, counting down.
TTCAAAACAACTTGTTTTGCATATGGCGGACTGGGTGTCCGGTCAATGTTGGAGCACCTCGCGCGGATGTGGTGAAAAAAGTCTTTGGTGCAAGACTGCCGATAGTCGTAAGTGGTTTTTTGCAAGGCAGTTAAAAAATTTATTTTTTGGGATTGTTGCTGGTAGGTACCTGCACAAATGATTGAAAAAGTGTTTTGAGCGGACCTCTTGGGCATCCGCTTCGTTACGAGCACATGTCCGGTCCTCGAAGTACTACAGTGCTCCTGAAGGCCTGCTCCATGCTCGAGCCTTGTATCTGCGACAAGATACCTCGGGCACAGGTTCCTCGCTCAAAACGGCTTTTAGATATCGAACTATAGTCATTGGGGAAAAGGGGCAAAGGGACAAATTTTGTGTCGATTTG
>CP070715.1:1204986-1217501 GCA_020350405.1 Planctomycetota bacterium | reverse complement strand
TCGGGAGATTGGGTTTGTATTGGCTTTGATTGGGTTTGATTGGGTTTGTTTTGACCAAGTGTCCATTGTTAATTTTTTGTTGTAATTCCTGGTTTTTCCGGATGTTATGAATCGGCCGGAGGCGGGTAAAATTGGGTTCGTTTTGCATAATTGACTCAAACTGATTGATCAGTTTGGAAAGTAAAAAGTTAAAAGGAAAAAGGCAAACTACATTGCGGATGCGACCTGCAAACGAGATGTATAATTGATTATTCGCCATCAACTATTCTCTAACGAGCATTCGCGGACGGATGGAGGGTCCGCTCAATGTTGGAGGGGGCTGCGCGGATGTGGTGAAAAGACCATCGGTTCTCGATGCTCGATACTCGTAAGTCGTTTTTAGATAAGGAGTAAGAATTTTTAAAAAAATCGCCGGTTGGGATGAAAGTGCCTGCACTTTTGATTGGTTTTTTGTTTGCCACAGAGGACACAGAGGGCGCAGAGAGTTGGCTTCACGGGCCGGATTGGGACCGGCCTTTTTTATCTAAACTTGCAGCCGTACGTCTTGTCGGCCTTAACTGTTAAGGATAAAGAGCTTAGAAAGCCAAGCGGTCCGAAATGTCGGCACAAAGCGTTGGTTTAGGTGAAAACTCTTGCAATTTTGAGAGGGATTTGCTCACGTATGACAGTAAGAAAGTGTAGCGATGTTATTAAGGCGTATAAATGGGAAATCCCGGATGAAGAGAGTATCGTTGAGGTTAGACATGGAGAAATCATGCAAAAACTAAGATGTTTTCTGATTGTACTCATAACGATACTTTTGGCTTTTATATTCGGCTGCACAGAGGTTGACCGCAAGCCCGCTGTTGACCGTCCACCCGCGGAGGCCCATTTCGGCTACTCTGCTTCTCTTGATGCGCAGCAGCGGGCGTGGGTGAAGCGTACGCTCAGCGAACTCACCGTCCGCGAGATGGCCGCCCAAGTTATAGTTGAGTGGATTTCCGGCAGTTACATTTCGACTGACAGCGAGGATTTCAACAAAGCGGTGGCGCTGGTAGAAAGCGGCGTAGGCGGCTTGTGGATGATGGGCGGTCTGCCGCACGCTCGCACGGCGAAGCTCAACGCACTCCAGAGTCGCGCCAAGGTCCCCATGCTGGTGGTGGGTTCGGAGACACTGGGAAAGCACCTCTATGCACCCTGGAGGGATAGGAGGGACAGGTGGATTCTGGGCGGTGGGACGGACATCCCCTCCCCCATGGCTTATGGCGCGATCGGAGATCCTTCTGCCGTCCGGGAGGCGGCGCGGATCGTCGGTCTGGAGAATCGCGCAACTGGTGCGAGCTTGATCGGCGACGGTGGCGGGGTCAATGTCCTCACGAACCTGGCAAACGTGCTCCACAACAGGACCTACGGAGACGACCCGGAGCAGGTAGGCCGGCTGGCTGCCGCCTTCGTCGAGGGGGCCCACGACGCGGGCCTTCTCAACTATGTCGGCTTCTTCCCGGGGGCGGGCGACTTGGGCGCCGATCCCCACATTCTGCTTCCTGTCGTCGAGAACGACCGCCAACATTTCGAGGTGGTCGATTTCGTTCCGTTCCATTATGCCATTCAGGCTGGGGTGGACATAGTGATGACCAGCCATTTCGCTGTGCCAAGGCTCACCGGCTCCGACACGCTACCGGCGACGCTCTCACCGGAAGTAATCCGGATTCTGCGCGAGGAGCTCGGTTTCGACGGACTCATCATCACCGATGCCTTTGATATGGGTGCGCTGACCAACAACTATGAACACCTGGACGCGGCCATTCAGGCATTCAAAGCCGGTCACGATTTGCTGTTGGGTCCCCGCTCCTTTGAGGTGGCGGACAAACTGGCGGAACTCGTGGAGAGTGGGGAGATTCCGCTGGAGCGTCTCCGGGCCTCCGTCCGCAGGATTCTGGAAGCGAAAGCCAAAATCGGCCTCTACAAAAACAGGATGGTCTCTCTGGAAGCAGTGAACGAGGTGGTCGGCAACCGGGAGCATCAGCGAGCGGCAGACTCCGCAGCTGATCTCTCCATCGTCCTGCTTCGCGACCGGAAGAAGCTGGTCCCTCTCTCCACCCCCTCCGACATTCAGGTGCTCAGCGTCACCTTTGAGAGGGAGGATAATAAAATGGCCGGCAACGGCTTCAACGGCGTGCTGAGCGACTACGTGAATTCGGTTGACGCCGTGCGGATATCTCCCTCCTCCGACCCGTCAATCTACGATGACCTTCGCCAGCGGGCACAGCACGTCGACCGAGTTGTTGTCTCCGTCTACCTTCGGCCCCAGTTGGGCGTCGACCGTCAAGTCGAGCTTTCTGATGCGTTTGTAAAGTTCGTCCGACGGCTCCAGAAGGAGGGTCGGGACGTGGTTCTTATTTCCTTCGGGATGCTGACGGTGCTTGATCAGTTGCCTGACCTCGGCACCTTTATGTTGGCATGGAGTGAACAGCAGGTCATGCAGCGGGCGGCAGCCCGGGCGCTTCTCGGCATAACGCCCATCTCCGGCCGGCTTCCGGTGGCGCTTCCGCCCCACCATAGGACGGGAGACGGGCTGGAAGGCCGCCGGTGAATTGTGAGCAATAAGACCTCGACGAATCGGCGGGCGGGGTGGGAGCGCATGCGGATTTGATTGAAAATGGGCGGTTGCGGGGAAGTTGACCGCGAAAGAGCATAAAAGGGGGAAAAACTTGCGAAATTTTTGAGAAAAAGTGTAACAAATCGGGGCTTAGGGTGCACTTAGTTATAGCAGCGGCACTGTATGGGCTTGCGGACAGGCATATGTGTTTCGGATGTGACAGGTGCTTGATGGTAACGGATAGAGAAAGAGTGAAACAAACAGGCGGAATGATGCACTTATAGATTTTGGAAAGGGAAGGGAAAATGAATAGGGCAAATATGAAGAAACGGGTGGTAGCTAGCGTATTTCTTTTAGTAATGCAGTTAGGGATGGGGCTACAGGCCCTTGCTGGTTCGGTGGTCAGCTGGGGCAGAGTAGCTTTCGACGGCAGGGACTTTTCTAGGAACGTACTTGTTGCTATCGCCGCAGGGGGGTTTCACGGTCTTGCCCTGAAGACCGACGGCAGCATCGCAGGATGGGGTGATAATGAGCATGGTCAGGCAACGCCACCTTCTGGAAATGACTTTGTTGCCATAGCCGCGGGGGGGTTTCACGGTCTTGGCCTGAAGGCGGACGGCAGCATCGTGGGATGGGGAAATAATGATTATGGTCAGGCAACGCCGCCTTCGGGAAATGACTTTGTGGCTATCTACGCGGGTGCGTGGCACGGTCTTGCCCTGAAGGCCGACGGGAGCATCGCAGGATGGGGGCGTAATAATGACGGTCAGGCAACGCCACCTTCAGGAAGTGACTTTGTAGATGTCTCCGCAGGATACTGGTATGGTCTTGCCCTGAAGGCCGACGGCAGCATCGTGGCATGGGGGTATAACTATTTTGGTCAGGCAGTGCCACCTTCGGGAAATGGGTTTGTGGCTGTCGCCGCGGGGTGCTATCACGGTCTTGCCCTTAAGGCCGACGGGAGCATCGCAGGATGGGGGCGTAATAATTATGGTCAGGCAACGCCGCCTGAAGGGAATGACTTTGTGGCTATCTCCGCAGGGCTGGACTACAGCCTTGCCCTGAAGGCCGACGGCACCATCGTCGGATGGGGGGATAATGAATATGCTCAGGCAGTGCCACTTTCGGGAAATGACTTTGTAGCTATTGCGGCAGGGCGAGAACACAGCCTTGCCCTGAAGGCCGACGGCAGTATCGCGGGATGGGGGGACAATTATTATGGTCAGGCAACACCACCATCTGGAAATGACTTTGTGGCTATCGCGGCAGGGCGAGAACACAGCCTTGCCCTGAAGGCGGACGGCAGCATCGAGGGATGGGGGCGTAATCGTTATGGTGAGGCAACACCACCTTCGGGGAGTGACTTTGTGGCTATCTGCACAGGCGGTTCTATAGATGGCGGTTATAGTTTGGCCCTCAAGGAGAATGGCAGCATTGCGGGATGGGGCCATGATATTGCTGGTGAGACAAAGCCACCTTCGGGAAATGACTTTGTGGCTATCGCCGCAGGGTGGTGGCACAGTCTTGCCCTGAAGGCCGACGGCAGCATCGTAGGATGGGGGTGGAATCGTTATGGTCAGACAGATGTTCCTGATGGAAATGAATTTGTGGCTGTCTCTTCAGGGGGATTTCACGGTCTTGCCCTGAAGGCCGACGGCAGCATCGTAGGATGGGGGTACAACACTTCTGGTCAAGCAACACCACCTTCGGGAAATGACTTTGTGGCTGTCACCGGAGGGGACTATCACAGTCTTGCGCTTAAGGCCGACGGCAGCATCGTAGGGTGGGGGCGTAATTATGAGGGTCAGGCGACACCGCCTTCGGGAAATGACTTTGTGGCTATCTCCGCAGGCGGGTGGCACAGCCTTGCCATAAAGGAAGTTGTAGCACCGCTAATCGAAGCGGTAGTTAAGATTTTACCCAGGACGCTCAATCTTGCAAGCAAGGGCAAATGGATTATGTGCGTCATCCGGCTGCCGGAAGATTATAATGTCGTGGACATTGACGTCAACAGCATCCTGCTTGAGGATGAAATCCCGGCCGAGCGTGTATGGTTTTCGGATGAATTTGCGGTTGCGAAGTTCAGCCGGAGAGCGGTTCACGAAATGCTTGGTGAGCTGGAAGCACCTGCCGAGGTGGAAGTCGTTGTGAGCGGTGAACTTAGTGACGGGACTATATTTGAGGGTACGGATACGATTAGAGTGATAGATAAAGGACGCAGGAGAAATAATTTGCCCGGCAGGGCTGGAAGAAGGGTTATTCTGAAGCGCAAGTCAACCAAAGACTAAAACCAACTCTCTCGAATTAGGCCATACCAAAGAAGCTCAGCCAAAGCATTCTGGCGAGGCAGCGAGGGAGCGGGGCAGGTGGGAGGGGGGTCGAACGTCAAACGTCGAACGTTGAAGGGTGAGGAAGAGAGGGGGGAACTTCGAACATCGGACGTTGAACATTGAACGTCGAAGGCGGGGGAAAATTAGGTGTTGGGGGTGAGGGATTCGGATAACTGAATGGAATGTAGTGTTTGACCTTGCGTAATCGGGGGAATTCGATTATACTTGCGTGGATTTGAAGGAGACTGTATGAAGTTGGATGAAGAGAAATCTGCCGGCCGGGACAAGGACGAGGCAGCACTTGAGCTTCTGAGGCAGCTAAAGCAGAAGCTGCGGACAGGTGATATTTCACGTGCGAGGCGGGCGGCTTACAATCTATCGTGGCTGCAGGAAGACGGTCTGGGCATCCTGACGGAGACATTAGTCGGCAACTTCTCAAGGACGGCCAAGATAGCGTCAACGTACGGACTGAGGAGTATGAGGGGCAGGATGAAGAAGATGGCGTTGGCGGCTCTTGAGGAAGGGCTGAATCATCGTGACCAGACCACGAAAGCGGTATGTGTTCAAGCCCTGGCCGTGCTGAAAGGGGGCGCTGAGGAAGAAGGCGGCCCTCGTGAGAGGCGCAAACGAGGCAGGCCAAGGATACGGGGAATTCGAGGGAGGGGTAAGAGAAATACGGAATGGAACAGGGCATCTTCCAGACGGTAAATATGGTCTGAGGCTGCCATGGGGGGTCAGTCTTTGTTCTCGACATCGCCGCCCTGAGGCGCGAAGTTTTCCAGACCGCGACAACAGAATTCGAGGTCAGGGAGGCGGCCGCAGTTAGATAGACGCCCGTTAGAGTCCGGCGGACTCTAAGCAAAGGGGCAAGCGGGCGTCATCTCACGGGGTAAAGGGGTTGGGGGGAGATTTTTGGTTGAATTGGGGGAGGGAAATGGTAAAATGGTGGGCCGGTGAAGCGGAATTATGAATTAAGAACAATGGCGAAAGAATGAGATTGTGGTGAGAGGGAGAAAATTTAAATTTTTTTGATTAAAACGGGTTTGGGAAGTGTTTAAATAGTGAGTAACCAGTGTTGATGCTTAAGTTAAGCAGATATGGCAGATAAAAAGATTGTTTTGCGGTGGCTGGTCATAGCGCTTTGCGTAACTTTCTGCCCTGCGGCAAAGAGCATAGCTGACGATGACGCCTGCGATGTGCCGAGTACAATCCTGTTGGCAGGAGAGGACAAGAACAAGCGCTACCATCTTATAGGGGACTATGAGCAAGCGGCCCCGGGAGAGGGCTTCGGGCTTATAGTAGCTGTGCCGGGCGGTGACGACGGGACCGACATTGAATCTTTTGTCAAACGAATCTACAAGAAAGCATTGCCAAAGAATTATGTGGCTGCGCAGCTTGTTCCGGTCAAATGGACGGCTGAGCAGCAAGTCATCTGGCCGACAGAAAAAGTGCCGGCAGAAAAGCAGGAGTTCTCAACCGAAGAGTTTATTGAAGCGGTCATTGAGGACGTTACAAACAAATACAAAGTAAACGACAATCATATTTTCACCCTTTGCTGGTCTTCGGGGGGTCTGGCGGGACATGCTTATTCTTTGCAGAAGGACAGTTTAGCTACCGGCTCATTTATTGCGATGTCGGCCTTTGAGCCGGAGAGGCTGCCGCCCTTAGAGCAAGCCAAGGGGCGGGCATATGTTCTGTTCCATTCGGCGACGGATGAGACGTATCCTTTCTCGATGGCTCGGCAGGCCCGTGATAAACTCAAGGAAAAAGGCGCAAAGGTATTATTATTAAAGCACAGAGGCAAAGAGAGCTGGCAGGAGAAGCCTTACAGACAAATCCGCCTGGGGATTACATGCCTTGAGAGAGACCACAGCGAGCCGGTTAAGCCGGCCAAAGTCGCCGGAAGCCCTGCTCAGGTGGATGTCAAGAGTGTGCGGCGGGGTAAAACGCCGCAAGAGGCTGCTGTGAGTGAGGTATCGGCCGGGGCCGACTCATTAAAGATGCGCCGTGTCTGGGAGATTTCAATTCCAGATGCGCTATACATGTGCGCCGGAGACTGGAATCTTGACGGGGAACCTGAGATTTTGGTCAGCGACGCAAATGACCCTACAAATCTGCATGTTATTGACTCAAACGGCCGGGAAATTGAAACCGTCGGACTGCCGACCTGGTTCTGGATTATCGAATGCGGCCTAATAAAAGGTCAACCCGTGCTCCTGGCCTATAGAAAGGGAGGTCTCAGCGTAAAGGTCGTTGACCGCCATGGGAAGAGGCTATGGTCATATGTATGCAAACAGGGTGTTAACTGCGCTCATTGGGGCGATATTGACGGTGACGGAAATGACGAAATGGTCGTTGGCGTGAAAGGTTTTAGTGGGGGACTTCACGGCGTCAATGAAAATGGCAAGCGGCTGTGGAAAGTTTCCGAGATAGTTAGTGTCTCGCATCTATCCATAATTGGAGCCAACCAAGGGCGGCCTGCCACAGTCATTGCCAGCGAATTCGGCGGAAGTGTTCGCATCTTTAGCGGCACCGGTAAAAACATACACACCATTAGAATAGAAGACTTGCACGTCAATCCCATTCAAGCCGCCGAAATCGATACTGATGGGACGATTCAGATACTTGGTATAGGCGTGAAAGGTGATATAAGCAGGCAGTATAGCCTGTTCTACGCCGTGGCATTCGACACGCAAGGTACGGTCGCCTGGAAAAGGCGGCTCAGCGCAAAAACCGGAGTCGCAGCCTGGAGCAACCCACTTTTCACGGCAGGTGACCTTGACGGGAACGGACTGCCCGAGTGGGTCTACGCCTTCACCAGCAGGATATTGGCTATCGCTTCGCCCGAAAAAGAAGAAATCGGCAGCATTGATATGCCCCGTCCCGAACAAACAGTCGTTCTCAGCTTCAAAAACAAAAAGGGAAAGCTTGCTTTTCGATGGGGCCAAAAGATCTTTTGCTATGCCGTGGATTAATTGCCAACGCACGTTTGGAGAGAGAGCGGAAGATTAGTTAATCGGATAATTGGCGGATTAGGTGGAAAATTTATGGAATCAGGGAAAAAATTTGGTTTTTTTTGACTGAAACGGGTGTGGGAGGTGTTTAAATAGTGAGTAACCAGTGTTGTTACTTAAGTTAGGCTGGCTTAATGGAAGACAAGGTCCTTGTGCTATTATGCAAGTCCGGGAACAGAGAGGGGCTGCGCCGATTGTACGATAAGTACCGGGACGACCTGCTGATATTAGGCATAGCTCTTTTAAATGATGTGCACGTCGCAGAAGACGTAGTTCACGATGTTTTTGTTTCGTTTGTTGGTTCTTTGGAGGGATTCAAGCTCAGCGGCAGTCTGCGTAATTACCTGCGTACGTGTCTGGTGAATCGAGTTCGGAACGTCTGGCGTGCAGAGCGGCGAGAGCAGGTGAAGTTAGCGAAGAGCGAGGGTTTGCGGCCGGAGACGGGCGACCCGCGTGAATCGATTATCTGCAACGAGGAACTTCAGCAGGTCAGTAAGGCGCTTAGCAAGTTAGCGGGTGAGCAGCGTGAGGTGATTGTTCTGCACCTTAGAGAAGGGATGCGAATGAGTGTAATAGCGGAGCTTCAGGGAGTTTCAGTAAATACGGCGAGAAGCCGTTATCGTAATGGTCTTAGTAAATTACGGTCAATAATTGGTACTGAGGTGTAAATGTGGATACGGCGCGCAAATTGAAAGAGCTGTTGAAGCGGTCGAAGGTGAGGGTGAGTAGCGATGTGGACGAGCGGATTCTGGGTGATGTGATGGAGAGGGCGGACAGAAGCAGACTAGGTATATGGCGGAGGATTGTGCGGAGTGAGTGGGGGCGACTTGGATTGGTTACGGGACTTGTTGTGGCGTTGGTTTTGGTGGCGTACTGGTACGGCAGTTCAGCTGAAGCAAAGGATGTTTCATGGGCGGCGGTTGCGAGCAATATTGGTAAGGCGGAAGCGGTGTCGTATCGGATGAGAATGAGCAAGCGACCTGCGGGTCTAATTGTAGTTTATGAATCGGAGGCGGAAGTATCTGACGGTCCCACCGGTGATGTGCAAATTGGTGAATACCTGGAGGCCAAGCGTAATCAGGTCGTGGTCGGCATCGGGCAGCGGGGGCGGACAGGAGGCGGTCGGAGGCTGAGGGCACCTGTGGGCCTTGATGTGCCGAGGGGCGAGTTCACAGAGATGGCGAAGAAGACACTGGCGAAGGGGATAGCCAAGCGGTTTCTTTCGGCAGGTGGCAGAAAACTGCCTTCTCAGAAAACGCGCCTGGGGTGGGTGGAGCTTATCGAGGTTATCGACGTGGAGGCGCTGGGGTTCGAGAACGGCGGGGTCAAGAGCGGGATTGGATGGCTCACGGTGGATGCAGGGAGTAATCTGCCGGTGATGGTGGAACTTGAGATTGATTTTGAGGACGGAGCGAGGACGAGAGTGTGGCTGGATAAGTTTGAGTGGGATTTTGAGAAGTAGAAGAGCTGTTTTTGGCCTGAAAAGTGAGGCTATTGGAGGATTATGGAGTTATGGGAAATAGCTTGAATGAGACGGGCGTTTGGTCTATAATATTATTGTTTTTGCAGGCCGCTTCAGGAGGAGCGTAAGCAATGATACTCGGTTGGGTTTTGCCGGTTTGCGCAAATGATGCGCGAGCGCGGATAAAGGATAATAGATTGAAAATTTTTTGGGAAAGGGCAAAAAGATGAAACGAGCAAGAAAAACCACAGTGGTATTTTTTATGGCGGCAGCAGGACTTTTGGTCCTGTGCGCGCCGGCTTTGGCCGAAGAGTTCGAGCTGACGGTGAATGTCGTTGGCAACGGCGTAGCAGACCCGAACGGGGGGACTTATGAAAGCGGGACGGTCGTGACAATAGAGACCTGGCCGGAGACGGGCCATTGGGTCAAGAGCTGGAGCGGCAGCGATGACGATGCATCGGGTGAGCGGATGAATACGGTGACGATGACCGCTGACAAAGTTGTAACGGTGGAGTTTGCCCCCGCGATTATTGTAAACAAGCCCGCCGGCGGTGATGTCTGGGCATCCGGAAGCACGCACGAGATTGGTTGGTCCAGCTACGGCGCGGGCGCTGTGGATATTTTGTTGAGCGTCGACGGGGGGGGTGGTTGGTTAAATATTGCGAGCGGTGTTTCTGACAGCGGCGGTTATGTGTGGCGTTTGCCGAATAGAGTGAAGTCTGACCAATGTCTGATTTCGGTTGTTCCGAGCGCTGCCGATAGTAACGTTGTCTGTATTAACAGCGGGGTCTTCGAGATACAACGATACCGTGGGCCGGCGTCACTACCCCGAAGGCGCGGGTGGAGACCTAAGGTAATGGCAAAATACGGACCTGAGTACGGCTGTGTTAAATGGAAGTTCGAGACGGAAGGGCCGGTAACGGCATCCGTTACAGTCGGCCGTAAGATTAGGCAGCAAGTTAAGGTATACGTCGTCTGTGAAGACGGCAAGATATATGCCCTTGACCTCGACGACGGCTCACTTCTCTGGAGCTATGATACCGGTTCGCCGCTTCTTGGCGCTGCCGCAGAGGGCTTTCGCGGCAAAGTATTTGTCGCCGGTACGGACGGCAAGTTGTACGCACTTAACAAAAACGGCCAACTGCTATGGACGCATACCACAACAAGGCCCATCTATTCATCGCCCGTCACCTCGCACAGCGGCCGAATATACATATGTTCACAGGACGGAAAACTCTACGCACTGGCACGAGACGGCAGCGAACTTTGGAGCTTCGAAACCGATGGTTCCGGCATAGTGCAAGGCTCGATTTTTGCCACGCCCGCTGTGGGGCGCGACGGTACCGTTTACATCGGCGGATTGTACGACCCGAATCTGTATGCATTGGACGCAAGCGACGGAACGGTAAAGTGGGTATGCAATTTTGAGCATACGGTTCAAGTCCCGGACGAGGGGGGCGGGGAACCGCAAGAGGTAAATGTGGCTGGCTGGCCTTTTGCCTCTCCGGTCGTAGCGTTCGACGGCACAGTATACCAGGGGTTGCTTTTTGACAGTGAAATCTACGCTATCGAGCCAACTGCCGGCGGCATAAGCTGGTCGACAAGCCTCGCGGGGCTTCGCCTGCGGTACGGTAAAGCCCCCGACGACGTTGTAATGTGGTACGGTGCCGGCGAGCCGCCCGAGTATGTTGAAGTTGACGGGGAACAGCGCGAGGTCCGTTTCGTAACGCCGATACGCCATGCATACTGTTGGTCAACACCGGCACTTGGACCGGACGGCACAATTTACGTGAGCTTTAACGACCCGTATCTGCGGGCCGTGGACCCCAACGGAACAATTAAGTGGATGACCAAACTTGGCGAGTTGGGCGGGTTTACACTGAGCGTTGGGGATGGCGGCCTTATCTACGCCGCAAGCGACGACCACTACCTCTATGTCGTCGACCCCAGCGGCAGCGAAATCGCCCGGTTCGAGGGCGACGGCTGGCTCAGCCACCCCGTTATAGCGGAAGACCACACGATAATCGTCAGCGATGCAAACAATACGGTCTGGGCCATAAGTCAGGAGACTTGCGACGGCCAGGAACCCGTTCTCTATGGACCGCCCGAACCTAATGAGCCGGAGCCAAATGAGCCCAATCTCCCAGTCCCGGGTGAGTCAGGTGGATTTAAGGTAAAATCAAGGCGGCAAATAAAAAGCGTGAGGGTAAAGAGATTATGAACTCAAAAGCAGCTTTCAGTAAAAAAGACGTTATTATCATCGTGCTCTGCGGTATTTTTGTTGTGGCTACCTTAGGCTCGGTCGGCAGCAGCGGTCGAAGGCGAGCGAAGGAGGCGGTGTGTCTATGGAATCTTCGACGAATGGGGTCGGCGTTTTTGATGTTTGCAGGCGACAACGATGGACTCTTCATGCGCGGCTGGTACGGAATCGACACCGTGAATACTGATATGTGGATGGAGGCCCTGCGGGAGTATTACGCCAACCCTGACTTTCGCAGCTGTCCAGAGGCCACAATACCGGGCAGTGGGATAGGTGGTGACGTGTGGAACTTCACGTTTATTGGATGGGGCGTCTTTGAGGGCGAGTGCGGCCAACCCTCTTCCTGGTGGCCTGTTATGACCGGATGTGATTACGGAAGTTACGGTAACAACGCATTTATCCATGACCCACCGCCGGAGGTCGGTGAGATTCAGGGTACTCCTACGTCTTTGAACTGGCGGACTCCGAATGTAGCCGGTGCGGCGGATATACCGATGGTCGGCGGTGCCCAGTGGATTGAGGCCCGTCCGCTTCAGTCGGACTTGGCCCCGGAATATGAGGGCATGCACTGGTTTGGCATTCATGGTCCTGGTATGAAATGTGTTTGTCTGAACCGGCACGGGGGATATGTAAACTGGAGCTTCTTAGATGCATCGGCCAGAAAGGTCGGACTAAAGCAGCTCTGGCGCCTCAAGTGGCACCGAGGCTTCGAGGTAGACAATCCGATGCCGCACTGGCCGGTGTGGATGCGGGATTTTCAAGACTACTGAAATTATAGATACGGTGATAAGGAAATGAAGGCAAAAACGGCATTTACAAGAAAAGACCTTATTGTCATCGTGCTCTGCGGTATTTTTGTTGTGGCTACCTT
>CP070715.1:1195638-1204886 GCA_020350405.1 Planctomycetota bacterium | reverse complement strand
CTGTAATCATCCAATACGCTGATCAGATAGAACCAGCCCCAGCGATCCACTTTCAGATACGTCGCATCCATCTGCCAGAGTTGATTGATGCCTGTAGTCTTGATGCGAAATTCATTGGAGGCCGGGAAGGTCCTGCTCTTCGGCTCACGAATAAGCCCACGTTCCTTGAGCCTCCGGTACACAGTGGACTCCGATACGCTAAATCCATCGTTGTCAGTAATATACAGGCCAATCTCACGGCAGGACAGCTCCGGGTAAAATGTGGCATATTCGAGGATCTTGTCCACCTAGTGGGGCAATAACTGATTCCAGGTTCTGGTACGATGAGGCTTGTTGTCCTCCAGGCCCCTTGTGCCCATGTTTTTGAGGTTTCGTTTCCAGCGGTAGTAAGTGCTTCGAGGCACATCGCATTGGGCCAAGGCATCGGAAATACTCATCTCCGCCCCCTCAATCAGGCGAATGAACTTCATTTTCTCGGTTCTGCTCATCCTTTGATACCTCCGTCTGCTACAGGCCGAAACTTTTTTTATATCTCTGCGTTTCAAGGATAGCGTCAGCCAATGACTGTTTAAGCTGTTCATTCTCCTGTCGCAACCTTTTAACTTCATCGCTGGTGGCATCTCGCAAGGTATCTCTGGTCAAGCCGTTCTTGCCGGCTTCCAGGAAGCCCTTGGACCATTTGTAGTAGACCGATGCGGCTATGCCCTCTCGCCTACAGACCTCGGATATGGACGTTTGGCCTCGGAGACCCTCAAGAACGATACGAATCTTCTCATCTGCGGAGAACTTACGCCGGGTGGCCTTTTTGATTTGTGTGATAACATCCTTTGATTTTGCCATTGTTTTCAGCTCCTTCCCGGGGTCAGGACCCCGATTATGGAGCTAAAATCGCCGACTTCAAGTGTTTTCCTGCATGCAGGAAAACACTTGGGCCTCTCTCCTAACCAAATCCCTCATCCTCAAAATCTTTCACAATTATTTTCACACGAAGGTTTCTGATAAGAATATTCTATTCGTAAGTGCTTGTCAAGAAAAGATTTCTAAAAAAGCAGAAAAAATCTAACGGAGAGGGCGGGATTCGAACCCGCGGTAAGGACAAGCCCTACACGGCCTTTCCAAGGCCGCTCCTTAAGCCACTCGGACACCTCTCCAGAAATACTCTACAACTCTTACTGTTGCGTTTTTGCCTCTGCCTTTTCGTTTCGCCTTTTCTTAAAGAAATCCTGCAACTGCTGCTTACATTCTTCTTCCAAAACGCCTGTGGTAACTTGCAATCGATGATTCAGCCGGCCGTCCGTTACAATGTTATACAAACTCCCGCAAGCCCCGGCCTTCGGGTCATCGCAGCCGTAAACCAGTCTGTCCATCCGCGAAAGCACCAGCGCCCCAGCGCACATAGGACACGGCTCCAAAGTAACATACATCGTGCATCCATTCAAATGCCAGTTCTCCAGCGCTGCCGCTGCCTGTGTCAAAGCGATTATCTCGGCATGGGCCGTTGGGTCCTGCAATTGCTCTCTCTGATTATACGCCCTGCCAATTATCTGACCGTCGCGCACAATAACCGCCCCGATGGGAACATCACCGTTCTCTTCGGCCACCTTTGCCGACTCAATCGCCACCCCCATATACCGCTCATCGTCGTTCGGTTTGTCCATATTTAATAACTGCCGCCACCGGCTAAGCTGTTATCCATTTATAACCACATCCCTGCTCAAAATGAACCACATCCTTATCTGGAAATGCCTTTTTAAGTTCGGCATTCAGTAGTCTCATCCCATTCTCTTCGCTGGTCCCGTGATTTATCACAACCAGCGGCCGACCCGTATCCTCCGCGTAGGTCGCCTGCGTCCAAGTCCGTATCGTATCGTCAACTCCGATAAATAAATCCGGCTCTAAGTCCATGAATTGTATAGGGTCACAGATACAACCCGTCCCTACTCCCACCGAGCTGACCTTATAGTTCTCGTCCCCGTAAAACGCAACTCCCGGCTGGCCTAATTTTTTCAGCCTCTCGGCTATATACCTGGCCACCTCTGCCGCCGGCTTTGGCTCAATCTTATAAACGTTGTAAAATTTTCTCGAACGTATAAGGTCATCCTCGGAAAACCCCAAAACCTCTCCAAGCGAATATGGAATACCGAAACCGGCAAGCTTATCGAGAACATCATGGCTGCGAATTATCACCAGCTCGTTTTCATTTATCCACTTGATTTTCTCCGCTCGCAGCCGAAAATACTCTCGTCTGCCCGGAACATCATCCCCGAAATAGTCGCTGTCTTTGGCGTCCAGGTCCCAGTGCGTATAAAACGTCGGCTCATGCACCACAAGCGTATTGACCCCCTCCTTTACTGCCTTACGGCAGGTTTTCCAGTACGGCATCCATGCCGTCCCGATTTTCGTTACAACCGTATCTCCATCGCCGATAATTATCCTGTCAACCGACGGCTCCGGAACCTCGCACAGAGACCGAAGGTAAGCCTGTATGTCTTTTGCCTTTAACATTTTTCCTTTAGAATTTACCCTGTTTGCTGCCGATATCCCCGATGATAAAACCAGACCCAGCGACCCTTTACCGGCCATTTCTAAAAACCTGCGGCGGTCCATTTCTTCCCCCTGAAAAAACCAAAAATTAAAAACAGTAAATACTCAACCGAATATGCCGGTCAAAATACCCCCAAGGGGACTCGAACCCCTGTCTTCAGGATGAGAACCTGATATCCTAGGCCGCTAGACGATGGGGGCATTCACTAACGACTAAATAGCGGCGGTCGGATTCGAACCGACGACCCTGGGCTTATGAATCCCATGCTCTAACCAGCTGAGCTACGCCGCCAAAATCGGGCACAATCTACAAGATATCGGCCCATACCGCAAGAAAATTCACTTTTTGCGCCATTCTGTCCGTTTCCGCAGGCCGGTATCGCTAAAGGTTCTTCTTTATCTGCTCGTAGATAAGTCTCGATTTGGTCTCGTTGCCGAAGGTACCCACCCCGATAGAAATCTCCGTTGTCTTCTCAGGCGTAGTGCTCAGCATTATAGTAATCTTCTCGCCCGCGGAATCCCGCGCGACAATCGTCGCTGACATCGCGTCCTCCGTCCTACGCGTCACATTTAGCTCCAGCTGTCCCATGGCCTTTTCCGTCGCCGCGTAAACCGTACTGAGGTCAGGTGCCTCATACGCCTTGAACCTGCCCATCACGTATACCGGTGTACCCGCTTCCGCTCCAACAACAGCAACGACGCAGCTCTGCACCAGCACGGCCACACCAGCAAGCAGAGCCGCTAAAAGTAGTTCTTGCCTTCGCACTGTTATTCTCCTTTCAAGCATAAACTCTTACTTGCTAAACAACAGTAAAATATGGCCGCCGGAATTGTTTGTCAAGCCCGCTGGCTCAGCCGGCCAGCCGCAAACCTCGGTGGACATAATTAAAATTTTTCGAATCCTTTCTAAACCTGTTTCGTAATAGATATAAAGGGGTGCTGGTAACCGACAGACCGGCGCCCAAGATTGAAATGTGAAACTGATTTGACAAGAAGGCCGACATCGGCCGGAAACCCGAAAGGGGGTGAGATTATGACACTCGTAAGCACAAAAAAAGCAAGCAAGTTCTTTGAGGCAAAGGTGGAGTTTACCACCGGCCCGTTTGAGTTGAACCATATGATTGAAACAGGTGAGAACATCAACATTATCGACGTCCGCAAGCCCGAAGACTACCGGAGAGGGCACGTCCCAGGAGCCGTCAACCTACCAAAGGAAAAGTGGGATACCTTTACCGAGCTAAGCCGCACAAAGGTAAACATCATCTACTGCTACTCAGAGGTCTGCCATCTCGCGGCTACGGCGGCGTGGCGATTCGCCGACCACGGTTACCCAGTGATGGAGCTTGAGGGCGGATTCGATATGTGGAAGCAGTACAATCTGCCCATTGAGAACTGACGGCTGGGGATATGGCGATCGTGTCGAGCCGAGAGTTGATTTCCATTGTGGCTAAGGCCTCGCCGTGCCTGTCTTTATGACAGGCACAGCTTTTTATTGGGCGGGTTTTGTTCGACTTGAGCCCGGTGGCAGTCTCTGCAGGTTAAAGGAAAATGTTGATGTGAGCCGAGGGCTAAACGATGGGGAATCACGCGAAAAAGCGCAGGGACTTCGTTTACAACCAGGACTGGGTTGGGAGCCTGCGCAGGGACAAGGGCGAAGTCGGTCGGCGCAAAATGAGAAAGGCGGTTTTTGTTGCCATTTTGGTTTTTGTGGTGGTTCCGGTTCAATCAGTTGCAGGGGAGGGTGCGATTCGTGTGGGTTTTTGCGTGAAAAATAGGCCTCTTTTCTACTGTCCTTGTAAAAATCTGCCCATTTGATTGATTTTTCACGCCTAAATTCCGACCTTGAGCACCCTCTTTATGCATCACACGAGGCCCTTTTAACTCACCTTCCGGCCTGAAGTTAACACAATTTTTACTGCAATCTCGCCAAACAAGCCGAAAATATACCCTGAGTTCGCCGCGCACTCAGCTTGCGACGCAGCTTTTCTAAGTGCAACGTTTACAAGTGCTTACAATAACTAATGACAATCCGCTCGACGACTATATCGCAAAGGTCGTCATCATTCTAATGGCCCTCGGTACCGTCTTCGTCTTCTCCGCAAGTTCTAACATCGCTCAAGAGTTCAACTTACAGGCGTTTTACGACTTCCTGCCCCTCCGCCAAATCCTCTTTTTTCCCATCGCATGCGCCGTTATCTACACCGTCTCGCGCTTCAATTACCGCCGATTCACCCTCGAAAATGGCTGGCTAAAATCCCCTACCACCTACTTGTTACTCCTTAGTATAGCGCTACTTACAATCGTTCTACTGCCCCAGTTCGGCACGGAGGTGAACCGCGCGCGCCGATGGCTGAGAATCCCCGCGGGATCAATTACAATAAGCTTTCAACCATCCGAGCTCGCAAAGTGGGCAGTCGTCTTCTTCCTCGCCGCATTCTGCCATAAGTCCGGCACTACCATAAAGTTATACTGGAAGAGATTTGTCCCCCTTTGCCTGATTATAGCCGTCATAGTCGGACTAATAATCATCGAGGATTTTGGCACGGCAGCATTTATAGCACTTTTGAGTTTCCTGATTCTCATAGTGGCTGGCGCCAAATGGTGGCATGTCCTGACTCCGCTGCCATTTGCCGCAGCCGGCTTTTTGGCGGCATTAATCCACTTTCCGGGTCGAATCCGCCGCCTCGCCGCCTTTTTAAACCCAACCAAATGGGCTGATTCCGCCGCATACCAAGCAAACCAGTCTCTGATTGCCCTCGGCTCAGGTGGCCTCTCCGGCAAAGGCTTGGGCAAAGGAATCTGCAAATACGGCCATTTGCCGGAGGATACAACAGACTTTATCTTTGCTATCATAGGCGAAGAGCTCGGTTTTGTCGGGACCATGGCAGTTATTGCGTTGTTTATTGTTTTCGTCTGGCTGGGAATTCTGGTGGTTACGCGCTGCCAGGATCGCTTCGGCCGGCTGTTAGCTGCTGGCATCGTCCTGACAATAGGGATACAGGCAGCAGTTAATATCGGGGTGGTAACGGTTGTTCTGCCCACAAAAGGTATACCGCTGCCGTTTGTAAGTGCTGGCGGAACAAGTATGCTGCTATCGGCCTTCGCAGTTGGAGTGCTGCTTAATATCGCCAAACAATCGGCTGAACGCCCAATGGAGACGGAAGGATAATGAGAAGGAGGAGCTTTTTCTTTGCCGGCGGAGGGACAGGAGGACATATCTATCCATCTATTGGCGTGGCAGAGCAAATTATCAAATTAGAACCAGAGGCGAAAATACACTTGTTTGTCAGCACTCGCGAGATTGATACACAAATCCTTACCCAGACTAGTTTTAGCCACACACAACTGCCGGCCAAGGGTTTTTCTGTCCGGCCGGACAGACTAATCGACTTTGGCGTTTCGTTCCTAAAGAGTTGCAGCGTTGCTAAACGTATAATTCGTGAAAGTAGCGACGCTGTGGTGATTGGCGCCGGTGGCTTTGTGGCCGCGCCTGTTTGCTGGGCGGCATATAGACTGAAAATCCCGACTGCGCTCTTAAATGTTAACATTTTACCGGGCAAGGCAGATAAAATGGTAGCCCGCTGGGCGGACGTAGTATTTGTGCAGTTTGAAGAAACAGCTCGATACTTTGCGAAAAGTGGCGTAAAGGTTCATGTTGTCGGCTGTCCTCTGCGAAGCGGCTTCACAAGTCCTAAGCCGGACGATGCGATAGGGCGGCTGGGCCTTCATAAAGACAAAAAGATTCTGCTTATAACCGGCGCTTCAAGCGGGTCGGAAAATATTAATATAACCGTATGCTCGCTGTTGGAGAAACTGAGCATTTTTGCAGATGACTGGCAGATAGTTCATTTGACGGGCCGGGCTAATCTTAGAGAGGTCAAAAGCAAATATGCGGATGCTAAAATCGGGCACGAAGTTTTGGGATATTACGATGATATGGCGGATTTGTTGGCGGGCGCGGATCTGGTAGTCGGCAGGAGCGGGGCGGTAAGCGTGGCTGAATACGCTGCGGGTGGGGCGCCGAGTATCTGTATGCCTTACCCGTATCATAGGGACAGGCACCAGTATTTAAATGCCGGCAAGCTGGTTGAGGCGGGAGCGGCGGTCATAGTGGAGGATTTGGCGGATGCGGACGAGAGGGGCCGAGGGCTGTGGGAGCAGTTGGAGGGGCTTATGAAAGATAAAGATAGGCGCGAGCAGATGGCCGGGGCTTGCGCAGCGATTGTGAAGAAGGGTGCGGCGGCGAGGGTTGCGGAGCGTTTGCTATCAATTGGAAGTTGGGTTTGATTGGGTTTGTTTTTGTCGCGTGGGCGGAGACGAGGAATTTCGTAATGCCTTGTTAGACGGGAGGTTACGTTTATTTGGGGGCCCGGGAGATTGGGTTTGTGTTGGCTTTGATTGGGTTTGTTTTGTTCGCGTTCGCAGAGACGAGCATTTTGATAATGCTTTGTTAGAGTGGAGGTTACGTTCATTCGGGCGTCCGGGAAAATTGGGTTTGTATTGGGTTTGAATTGGCTTTGATTGGGTTTGTTTTCACCAAGTTTCCAATTGGATTTATTTTCATAATCCACTGTATAGAAAGAGGTTACGTTCATTCGAGCGGCCGGGAAATTGGGTTCGTTTTGCATAATTGACTCAAACTGATCGACCAGTTTGGAAAGTAAAAAGTTAAAAGGAAAAAGGCAAAATTGTGGTTCGGCAGCCGGGATGTATAATTGATTATTCACCATCAACTATTCTCTAACGAGCATTCGCGGACGGACAGAGGGTCCGCTCATTAGTAGAGGGGGTTGCGCTTTTGTGACGAAATTTCGGGAATGGGCGGAAGGTAGATAGACGGTAAGTATCTGAGAGATAAGGAGTAACAATTTTTTGGAATTTTCGATTTTCGTTGGAAAGCACTTGCGCATTTGATTGAAAATGCCCCAGTTAGATAGGCTAATGCCATCTCACGGGGCAGGGGGACATGGGGATGTTTTTTTGGTTGACGGGGGGATTGGGATTGGGTATAGTGAGGATGACCGCTTCGGAGTCTTGCGGGGAAAGTCATTCTACACCCGCTTTCGTACCGGCGGATGCAGGAGCGGGAGAAACGTCAGCATTTGGCATTTCGTATCGGCAGCAAGAGGGTTTTTTCCCGCGAAAATGAGTTTTTTTGCTTAATCGGCGGTTTTGTATGCGCGGCCGGTTGGTCAGGAAGGGTGGAGCTTGTTTCGATGCACGGAGGGTGCAAGCAGAAGACAAGGGGGCAAACAGGGGGCGAAGGCAGACTAAACATTAAAGCGGAAAGCGTAAAACCACAGTGCAAAAGTAAAAATCTATGTGGCGTTTTTGTGAAATATTAAGGGTTTATTTTTTTGAAAGGGTAGAACGATGAAAAGTGCAAGAATGTTAACAATTTTGGTAGTGGCTTTGGTGCTGGTTCTGTGCTGGGCCAAAGTCAGCGAGGCGGAGCCGATGGGTAGCGCCTTTACCTATCAAGGGCATCTGTACGATGCCAACAATGTGGCGGACGGGCTGTATGACCTACAGTTCAAGCTGTACGACAATAACGACCCGTGCGACTGCAACCAGATAGGGGCTGACGTGAACATACCCGATATGGATGTAATCGACGGGTACTTTACGGTGGCGCTGGATTTTAACGACGCGAACGCATTTAACGGCGATGCGCGGTGGCTTGAGATTGGTGTTCGGGCGGGTGACCTTAACGACCCAAACACATATACCATTGTCAGTCCACGGGTGGAATTGACGCCGACGCCATATGCGCTTTATGCGAAGACGGCAGGTGCCGGCCATTCACTTACCGCAGCGGATGGTTCTCCAACCGACGCTGTGTATGTGGATAATAGCGGCAATGTCGGCATCGGGACGACGAGTCCTGCGGCAAAACTGCATGTTTCTGGTGACACATATACAACGCGCGTTCGAACGGCAAACACTGATGATTACGACAAGCTTAGAGTGTATGATAGTTCCGATTACACCATAGGCATGAAAAGCAATATGTCTTTGGGATTTCTCAATGATTGGGCAACGACGTTTACCATGTCCAATAACGTAAACAGAGGCTGGGTTTGGAGAGACTCCGACGATACTACTTTGGATGGAGCGATGAGCTTAACAACGGACGGAAGGTTGTACGTTAAAAGTACAGCCGCGTTTAATGGCAATGTCGGCATCGGAACGACGAGTCCGAGTGAGAAGTTGGAGGTGAATGGTCAAGTGAAGATTACCGGCGGCTCGCCGGGAGCGGGTAAAGTCCTCACATCTGATGGCAGTGGTCTTGCGAGCTGGCAGACTTTGCCTGCCGGTGGTGACATCACAGCCGTCAATGCAGGCACCGGCTTAACAGGCGGTGGAGCATCAGGCGACGTTACGCTGAATGTTAATGTGCCGCTTGAGTTGAGCGGCTCAGTTGCTTCTCCAGGAGCGATTATTAAAGGCACCAACAGCGGCAGTGGATATGGTATCCACGGCTTGGCCACAGGCAGCTCTGGCCAGGGCGTTTATGGCTATGCCAGCAATTCCGGGGCTGTAACCAACTATGGCGGCTACTTTGTAGCCGCAGGCGAATCTGGCCGGGGCGTTTATGGCACGGCCGCAGGCAGCTCTGGCCGGGGCGTTTATGGCTATGCCGGCAATACCGGGGCTGTAACCAACTATGGCGGCTACTTTTCAGCCGCCGGCGAATCTGGCCG
>CP070715.1:1189991-1195538 GCA_020350405.1 Planctomycetota bacterium | reverse complement strand
GTAACGTTCTATGTGGAGGCTTTTCACACTGAGAACGAAGATAACGATGATTTCGTCTTTGCATACTCAACAGATGATTTGAGCTACACGGACATGCTGACGGTAACGAAGACCAGCGACGATGACACGTACCAGAGCTACGCACTGCCCAGCAGTACCAGCGGCACGGTTTACGTTCGTGCTCTGGATACCGACCAGACGGAGGGCAACGCGAAGCTGGACAGGATTTTCGTTGACCACATGTATATCCAGGCCGGGATTGGTCCTACTCCGACGCCAACACCTACACCAACTCCGACGCCAACACCTACACCAACTCCGACGCCGACTCCTACGCCAACGCCGACACCTACTCCGACGCCAACACCTACACCAACTCCGACGCCAACACCTACACCAACTCCGACGCCAACACCTACGCCTACACCTACTCCGACGCCGACGCCGACACCTACGCCGACACCTACACCGACGCCGACTCCAACGCCTACGGGAACACCGGGTCCGACTCTCTTCAGTGACGGTTTCGAGAGCGGTGACTTCGAAACAGGCGGCTGGACAACAAGCGGTCCTACCTCTGTTATAAGTGCTGCGGCGTATTCAGGTAGCTACGGAGCAAAAATTGGAGGAAAGATAGCCTACATAGAGAAAGCAGTAAGCACTGCCGGCTACACAAGCATCCACGTCAAGTATGCCCGCAAGGGCATAAATTTGAGTCCCGGAAGGGAGTTTGCTGCCGAGTGGTATGATGGCGCAGACTGGCATTTGCTTGAGTTGACGACTGATCCCAACTGGGCTGAGAAGGATTGGCTTTGCGGCTCCGGTGCCGACGACAATCCCGACTTCATGATAAGATTAACCAACAATGGTCTCCATCCGTCCCAGGAGTATTGTTACGTGGACGATGTTGAGGTTAGCGGCACTCCGTAAGTGTTAGAGGTCTGTTTTGGACAAATGTTTTGAGCGTGGCGGTCATTACGGCCGCCACGCTTTGTGGGTTGAAGTTGGAGATTTTGGAGAATTCAAGGGCCTGCTGAAGGAAAGGAGGTGAAGAATTATATCGGCGGGAAGAATTAAAGGGGGAGGATTTGTGAGAAGTATTGTTGAAGTTGTGTGTTTTATACAGGTTTTGATAATACCATTTGAAAGGGGTGTACAATGTGTAAGAAATTGCAATGTTTGTTGGGTGTGGTTTTGCTGCTTGCGGTTAGCTTTGGGATTGAATCGGCAGAAGCAGCCAGTTTCAGAAAGCTGCCTTACCTGCTGTATCCGGGTACGAACACCCAGATGACAGTCCTCTGGCAACTGAACGACACGGCGAGCTGCACTCTCGAGTGGGGTCTGGACACCACATATTCGGATGGGAGCACGGGTACCACCGAGTACGGTACGGACCATCAGCACCAGTATACTATCTCGAGCCTCACACCCGGCGACAAGTACTACTATCGGGTAACAACGGGCGGCAATAGCGCGACGGGTTCGTTTTTGGCGGCGCCCGATGCGAATTTGGCGGAGATGAAGCTGATAGTGTACGGAGATACTCGGAGCCAGCCGGCAATTCACGATGAGGTTACCGGGCAAGTAGTTTACACCTATGAGAGCGACCCCGATTATCAGACTATTGCCCTGCATACGGGAGACTGGGTCAGCGACGACAGCGAAGACAGCTGGACGGAGCAGTGGTTCGACCCCAATCTGGCAGGCTGTGCCGAGCTACACGGTAATATGCCCATCAGCGGCTGCTGGGGCAACCATGAGGGGACCGGAACTGTCTGGGAAAAGTATTACCCGTTTCCGTACGTTGATGAACAGTACTGGTCCTTTGATTACGGGCCGGTTCATGTTTGCATTGTTGACCAAAGCGTCAGTTACAATACCGGCTCGGCGCAGTATACTTGGCTGGAGAACGACCTGGCGACCACCGACAGAGAGTGGGTGTTTGTAGTTCTTCACAAGCCGGGTTACTCTGCGGGCGGCTGTCACACCAACGATAACAGTGTTCAGAGCTATATTCAACCGCTGTGTATGGATTACGGGGTGGATATTGTTTTTGCGGGGCACAACCATTATTACGCCCGCACCACCGTCGAGAGAGTCAAGCACGTTACCGCGGGCACCGGCGGGGCACCGCTGTGTACATCGGGTGATGAGACGGAGGTTGAGGTCTATGAGGAAAAGTACCATTTCTGCAAGCTTGACATTTACGGTGGCGGCACCCAACTCGAGGTTACGGTTGTAGACAAAGACGGTTTAGTCATAGACACATTTGTAATCAGCCATGGGCCTATAGTTGACGACGTGGCCATCGATGAGACTGCTGCTTCAGGTACGTTTACCGGCAGATACCCCGATACTCACACGAGCGACAATGACTATGAGTCAATCGAGGAAATACTTTCGGGGGGTGGTCCCGCCACCAAGTATAGCTATCTTGAGAACAAATGGGTGATTGACGTAATTGGCGGGGGCGAGACGGTACTTTTCAAGGTTGAAGCGTACCAGAGCGCCAGCGCCGACAACGATAACTTCGTCTTTGCGTACTCGACTGACGACGTAAGCTACACGGATATGCTGACGGTGACCAAGACAAGTGACGATGACACGTATCAGTACTACGAGATGCCCAACGATGTCAATGGTCCCGTTTATATCCAAGTCACGGATACTGACCAGACGGCAGGTAACCAGGGTCTGGATACAGTATACGTCGACCACATGTACATCAGGTCGATAGGTGTCGGTGGTCCGGCCCCCAACGATGTGACCCCACCGTCGCCGGACCCGATGACGTGGGCGACGGTGCCGTATGAGACCGGAGCCTACTCAATAGCAATGGTGGCAACAACAGCATCCGACGCAAGCGGGGTGAAATACTACTTCGAAGAGACCAGCGGCAACCCCGGCGGCTCAGACAGTGGGTGGCAGGACGGCACGAGTTACGAGGATATAGGCCTTGAGCCGAACACCACGTACACGTATCGCGTGCGGGCGAGAGACCGGTCGGCCAATATGAACAAGACAGACTGGTCGACACCGGAGTCAGCAACCACAATGTCTGTTGGTGATGGAGGCACTCCCTTCTTCACTGACGGCTTCGAAAGTGGTGACTTTGCGACAGGCGGCTGGACGACAAGTGATAACACCAGCGTTGGAACCGCATTTGCTTATACGGGCACTTACGGGGCCAAACTTGGCAAGGAGAGCTGGATAGAGAAGGCAGTAAGCACGGTTGGTTATACCGACATCCATCTGAAGTATGCTCGTAAAGCGGTGAATCTTGGTTCTGGCGAAGAATTTATGGCAAGGTGGTACGACGGCAGCAACTGGCACACGCTTGAATCGACACTGGATACTAATTGGGCCGAGAAGATATGGCTCTGTAGTATCAGTGCCAATGACAATCCTGACTTTAAGATACGGTTCAGCAGCAACGGCGGGCATCCTTCTCAGGAATACACCTGTCTCGATGATGTCGAGGTCAGCGGCTCCGGTCCGACTCCGAGCCCTTCACCGACACCAACGCCTACGCCAACTGCGACGCCTACGCCAACACCTACGCCGACACCAACAGCTGAGCCGGATATGTACGTCAATGACATTGCTATGACGTGGTATGAGCCGAAGAGCAATTACTATGCTGCGAGGGCAACCATCTGGATTAAGGACGAGTACGCCGGCGACGTTGATGGTGCTACAGTTACCGGCGAGTGGAGCGGCGCGACGACGAGCGGCGATACCAGCGGCGCAACCGGTCAGGACGGCAAGGTAACGTTAGAGTCGAAGGCAGTCAAAGGCGGCGGGACGTTTACGTTCACCGTCACCGACGTTTCGGCGACAGGCTACACGTACAACCCGTCACTGAATGTGATGGACAGCAACTCGATTAGTGCACCGTAGAGTCCAACTGGTAAAGACGGTAGTTTTTGATGTGTAAGAGGACGTTTGAAAGCGTGGCGGTCATTTCGGCCGCCACGCATTGTGGATTGAAGTTACGGATTTTGGAGAATTCAAGGCCCCGCTCGTGAAAGGAGGTGAGAAAAAAAGTAAGGAGACCTACAAAGAGATGCAGAGATTCTAATTATAAATTTAATGGAGGCTTACTATGTGCAGAAAATCGATATGTACAATAATCCTTATTTTGTTGCTCACGCTTAGCTTCGGGACTGAATCAGTTGAAGCTGCAAATTTCGTCAAGGGACCTTACATGCTCTACCCAGGTAACAACAGCCAAATGACAGTCCTGTGGCAGCTGGACGGCACGACAAGCTGTACTCTTGAATGGGGTCAGGACACATCTTATTCGGATGGCAGTACCGTTACAACCGAATATAATTCAGACTATCAGCATAAGTTTACTATCCCGAGTCTTACGCCAGGCAGCAGGTATTACTATCGAGTTACAACGGACTCGACTAGTGCCACGGGCTCCTTTATGGCAGCACCGCCAACAAGTGCTGCAAGTGTGCAGCTTATAGCCTATGGCGACACCCGCAGCCAGCCAGAGATGCAAGAATTGGTTAACGCAGAGATGCTTGCGGCTGGCTCAGCTTACCAGACGATCATACTGCATTCGGGTGACTGGGTTAACATGGACAAAGACAGCTACTGGCAAGAGGAGTGGTTCGACTCCTCTTGGCCAAACATGCACGAGATACGGCTAAATGTACCATTCAACGGCTGCTGGGGCAATCATGAGAGCAAGGGGAGATACTATGAAAAGTTCTACCCGTATCCGTATGTTAATGATCAGTACTGGTCCTTTGACTATGGCCCGGTGCACGTTTCTGTTATCGACCAAAGCGTCAGTTACGGTACCAACTCGCCGCAGTATGCCTGGCTGGAGAACGACCTTGCGACTACCGACAGAGAATGGCTGTTTATATTACTTCATAAGCCGGGCTATTCAGCGGGAGGTCACGCGAATGAAGGTGCTGTTCAGAGCTATATTCAGCCACTGTGTGTTCAGTACGGAGTGGACATAGTCTTTGCAGGGCACAATCATTACTATGCCCGCACGACTGTCGATGGGGTCAAGCATGTTACGACCGGCGGAGGAGGAGCACCACTTCGCGACATTGCTAACCCGGGCGATGTCGAGGTTGGCGTTTCAGCTTACCATTTCTGCAAAGTTGACATTTCCGGTACTCAGCTTGATTTTTCGGTTGTAGACATCAACGGGATAGTTATTGACTCATTCACCTTAACCCATGAGCTTGATACGACTCCACCAAGTCCAGACCCGATGACGTGGTCTACTTTGCCGTATGCGACCGGCGACAGCTCGATAGCTATGGAAGCAACGACAGCAACAGATACCAGTGGCGTAGAGTATTACTTTACTTGTGTCTCAGGCGGCGGTAGCGACAGCGGCTGGCAGAATGATACCAACTATGAGGACACGGGTCTTTCAGCAGCTACTCAGTACTGCTATAGTGTCAAGGCCCGTGATAAGAGTCCTAACCAGAACACAACTGCAGATTCTACGACTGAGTGTGCGACGACGGAGCCAACACCGACCTCAACGCCTACACCTACGCCGACGCC
>CP070715.1:1180419-1189891 GCA_020350405.1 Planctomycetota bacterium | reverse complement strand
TTTTTTTGCGGAATTTCGAAGATTTTGTGCCATTCGCTTATAAGATGCGCGAAAGAGCCTTGCTGTTCCGTAGTTTTCCGCTTTTTTAACCGCTAAAGCGGACAATATTATACACAATTTTGCCCCGTAGTCAAGGATTTTCTGTGCGGAATAGAGGTAAGGGGCGGCGCCGGTGAGATAGACGTTGCGGGTTGCGGGCTGGGGTTGGGTGTTACGGGTTACGAGTTAAAAAAGGGGGTCGCCTGCTGATAGGCCAAAGAAGGTGGATTCTCGGGGACAAGCGGGTAGGGGGACCCCTGCCTACTGCATGCAGGGGCAGGCAAGGGGGTGGCGATGGAAAGACTCGGGGGAGATTTTTTTTCTGGTGATGGCCGATTTTTTTAGAACTTTACATAGGGACAGTTAGCTCTTGGTCAAAATAAGTAAAATTTTCAGCGGTACCGAGCAACAGCATGTGCAATGTCACCTTAATTGCTTTAAACCTCGACTTTTACAACTAAAACATCGAAAAAAAATGGGGCATCGCCAGTTTTTCAGGTTGACGTGGAGGGGAGCGCAGGGGTATAATGAGGGGAGCCTTTCGTTGCCTGGGTAGCATCGAAAGGAGGAGTGAGAATGGTGTTCGGCAAGGCCGGTTTCTGTTAAAAGTACAGGGTGAGGTGATGGTGTGTGTGGGGTGAAAGAGATGCTTTTCGGAAAGGAGGAGGACCATGTTGGGGCGAAAAGAGACCTTATCAGTGGTTCTGGTGTGTTTGTTGTGGGTGAGTGGAGCGTGTGGTGCGGACAATGATGACTTGGATGACGGTTCTTCGGAAGAAGAGAGCTTCAGGATGCCGTCCGTGCTCGAAGGGCACGACTTCACGGAGATAGCCGACGGCGCAGGTTATATGGGGGGGCATTTGCTTGTTCGGTTTGCGCCCGGGGTCAATGGGCAGGCACCGAGCGTGGCGGAGAAGGAGCAGATTCTAAGCGAGGCGGGCGGAGGGACTTTGGAGCGGAATTATAAGGTTGTGGCCGGGCTGAGCCTAGTGAAGCTTGCCGAAGGTCTGACGGTTGAAGCCGGCTTGAAGAGATTCAACAAGGTGAAAGAGATTCTATATGCGGAGCCTGACTATGAAATATACTTAGCGGGGACATTTCCGAATGACCCGAATTTTGACGACCTTTGGGGGATGCACAATACGGGGCAGATTGGGGGGACGGTGGATGCCGACATAGACGCGCCGGAGGCGTGGGACACAATCACCGACTGTAATATCATCGTGGCGGTGCTTGACACAGGAGTTGATTACGACCATGTTGATTTGGCGGGTAATATGTGGGTGAACCAGGCAGAAGCAGACGGCAATCCAGGTGAGGACGATGATAACAACGGTTACGTAGATGACATTTATGGGTGGGACTTTGCCGACAATGACAACAATCCGATGGATTACTCGGACCATGGCACACACTGCTCAGGGACGATTGGGGCTGTTGGGGACAACAACGAGGGAGTAGCGGGTGTCTGCTGGGATGTCAAGATAATGGCTTTGAAGATATTACCCAACTACGGAGAGGAGGCCTTTATAAGCGGTGCGATTGGGGCTGTGGAGTACGGTGTTGACAAGGGCGCAAAGGTAATGAGCAATTCGTGGCATCACGACATCGAGTACAGTCAATCGATGAAGGATGTGATAGAGGTGGCAGGGCAGGCGGGTATTCTGTTCGTGGCAGCAGCCGGCAATGACGAGCAAGATAATGATATTTTTCCAACATACCCGGCAAGTTATGACTCGGATAATATCATTGCAGTTATGGCAACTGATGCAAACGACAAAAGATCCGTTTGGTCCCAGTGGGACTCCTCTAGTTATGGTGCCACGACGGTTGACCTTGCAGCTCCGGGCAGCAACATATTGAGCTGCAAAATTGGGGACGGGTATAGGTGGTGGGGCGGTACATCGATGGCTACACCGCATGTGGCAGGCGCCTGCGCCCTGCTGTGGTCGCAACATCCCACTTCGACATACTACCAAATAAAGGACACCTTCGTCTATTGCGACACCGTCGATAAAAAGGTCTGGCTTGAAAACGACCCGAACCTAGGCCGCCTCTGTGTAAGCGGCGGCCGCCTTAATATCTACAACGCCCTCCTACGCCACGGCGAACGCGTATGCAACCTAAACAATAACACTTGGTATTCCACCATTCAGTCAGCCATAGACGATGCCAGTCAGGGAGACGAAATCGTTGTTCATCGCGGGACATATAACGGAGCAATTGATTTTGACGGGAAGTCACTGACACTACGGAGTTACGAGCCGACGGACTGGGGTTGGGTATCTGCTACGGTGATTGACGGCGATGGTGCAAACGCAGTGGTGAACTTGGGTGCCAATTGCGAATTGAGAGGGTTTACAATAAGAGACGGTGAGCACGGGGTGTATTGCAGTTCTGAGGCGACCATACGCAATTGTGTTATTGAAGATTGTAACTCAAATGGCGTATACTGTGCAAATTCGGTACTTATTACAAATAATATGATCAAGCAAAATGGAGGTGATGGGATATACTGTTGGGGATCAGTAACACCAACTATCAAGAATAACTTGATCTGCAAGAACTCAGGCGACGGTTTAGAATTCTCCACGGGGACGTTGGGGACTTTGGTGCGGAATAACACGATTGCGGACAACAATGGCTGCGGGATTAGTGTTACCTTTGGTGCTGTAACGAACATAAGCAACTGTATTTTCTGGGGTAACGACGGCAATGATTTAGAGAACTGCAGTGCGACATACAGCTGCATCGAAGACGGGGACGGGGGTGCAGGCAATATCAGTTATGATCCGAATTTTATTGATGCCAGCGGTGGCAATTACAGGCTGATGGCGTCTTCAGCGTGTGTTAATGCAGGCAATGCAAACGACGACTACAGCGGTGAGACGGATATCGACAGCAGGCACAGGGTGGTACAGGGAGCAGTTGATATCGGTGCGCACGAGGTGTTCCGATATGTGCATAATACTGAACAGGATAAATGGTATGAATATATTCAGGACGCTATTAATGGCGCCAATAATGGTGAGGTAATAGAGGTTTATGAAGGGCTATTCAACGAGCAAGTTTCGTTTAAGGGTAAGGCCGTAACTTTGTGCAGTACGGACCCGAATGACTGGGACGTTGTGGCTGCTACAATAATCGATGCCAACGGGCTGGCTCAACCCGGGGTCGTGTTTACGTTTGGAGAAGATGCGAATTCGGTATTGAGCGGCTTTACTATCCAGAACAGTACTTATTCGCAAGGTGGGATACAGTGCGGGAGCGCCAGTGTAAGCGATTGTGACGCAACTATTTCGAATTGTATTATAACAAGTAACAAGGTAGGGGTGTATTGTGCTAGGAGCTCTCCAACAATAAGAAACAACATAATTAGTGGAAACGTTGACTCCGGGGTACACTGCATTTCAGCGGGTGCTACGCCGGTTATCGAGAATAACTGGATATACAGGACAATTAGTGACGATCCCGAACAGGGCGGAGGTATAGGCATAGACGAAGGAAGCGGGATAGTTACCGTCAGGAATAATACGATTGTTGGCAATCTGTGCGGAATATGGAGTTACAAGGCAGCGGAGCCCAATATTGTGAACTGTATCGTCTGGAACAACTTTTACGAGGACCTGTGGCATGATAGCGGGACGCTCACTGCGAAGTACAGTTGCATTAAGGATTCGTTTGACTCAAACGACCCGAATTACGAAGGCAGCATCAACGCGGACCCCTATTTTGTAAACGGTTTTGGTTTTATTGATATGACGAATGGGAATGGGACACAGAACACGATAATTGTAGCGGATGCCGATTTGTATGAGGTAGATGACGTTATCGAGTACGATGATGACGGTGTAGTGCGGACGGTAACGGATGTGAGTACAAATTCCAATACGGTTACGTTTGGTCCGGCTCTTGGCAGCGATTCTGTTCCAGGGGTCAGCATATACAATTGGGGCGCCGGCGTTACGGATGTGAACGAAGATTTTCACCTTGACCCGGATTCGGTGTGCATTGACGCGGGCGACCCGAATTATTCTAATGATGCGAACGGGACCGACCTGGATGGCAGACCTCGCATAATAGACGGCGACGGTGACGGCACTGCAGTTGTTGACATGGGTGTCTATGAGTTTGATCCTAACTATGTCGATCCTGGGTCGACTCTTGTGTACGTGGACAGTGACATACCAGTTGTGGGAACGGTCAGCGGCAACTTCGATGATACTCATACGAGCGATAATGTTTACGAATCGATTACGGAGGTTGAGTCGGGCGGTCAGTCTCCGAATCGTCGGTACAGCTACCTTGAGCACAAGTGGACGGTTGATATGCCCAGTGTTGATACGGCGACTTTTCAGGTGGAGGCATATCATACTGTTAATAACGAAGGTGATGACTTTATCTTCGCATACTCAATAGATGATTCTGTGTACATTGATATGGTAACCGTGACCAAGACCATCGACGACGATATAGCCCAAGGTTACGAGGTGCCTAATGACGTAAGTGGCACTGTCTATATACGCGTAAAAGATAGCGATCAAACAAGCGGAAGTAATTCCTTAGACGCAGTATATATCGACGAGATGTACATTTTGTGCGAGGGTGTTGGTGAGCCGACATATGGTGTCACGATTACGGAATCGAATGGTTCGACAGACGTTGATGAAGAGGGGCCAACATCTGACACCTATACAGTTGTTCTAGATTCACAGCCAGCCGAAACCGTAAGTATAACGGTTGATCCGGACGTTGAAACAGAGGTCAACAGCAATGGCGCAGGCAATCCTGTACAGCTACTGTTTCTGACGACAAACTGGGACGTACCACAGACAGTTACGGTAACGGCCATTGACGACAGTGATGTTGAAGGGCCGCATACGTCGACGATAACTCATATCTCGACCAGCAGCGACGCGAATTATAATGGTATCGCCATCAGTGATTTGGTTGCCAACGTGACAGATAACGATAGTGGTTGCAGTGCCAGCACCATGTACGTGGGGTCGATAGTTTGTGAGTCAGTTGGCAGCAAAGGGATGAGGTATGGGCAGGTAACAGTTAGTATCTACGACAACTGTGGCGGCGGTGTTGCTGATGCGGATGTGACGGGTACTTTTACAGGAGACTTCAACGAGACGCTTACTGAGACGACTGATGGCAACGGCGTCGCGGTGATAAGAACGACCACCACCCAGTCGCAGAGGCCTTCATACGAATTCTGTGTTGATGATGTTAGTCACGGGATTTTGGTTTATGATCCAAACAACAACGTTGAGACCTGCGATAGCTATTGATGCTGGGGGATGACTACGGCAATACGGGTGTGGCGGAGGGCGGGCATATCAGACTCAAGACACCAGACAGGGGGGTCCCGGATGAAGTCCGGGATGACAGGGGGAGCACGGAATGACAGAGGGGTCCGCAGTGAGATAGCAATTGAGGCTGGATCCGAGCCTTCGCTGGGGCAGGCAAGGGGAAAAAATTTCAAGGACAACTGTAGCGCGTTAGGCGCGTCGGAGGGCAGGTGAGCCAAAGGACGCCCACAGGGCAAGCTCGCGAGGCAGCGGGGCAGGGGCGATTAGAATAAACGAGGACCCTCGACCTCGCGTGGCTGGGGCTAAGTCCGGCGAAGGAGTGCCGAGCGGCGTTTACGCGCCTTGTTGGTAAGTTTATTTGAGCAAGTCTTACAGCGACCCATTAATCCATCTTTGTGCCGGCGCATTTTGTAAAACTCGGTGTCGGCCCACCATTTTTTGCAGGCAGAGCATCGCTTTTGTTTAACACCATGAAGAATCCGATGACGGTCCCGGTATCTGAGGTATCTTCTGACGTGCCCGCGTTTCTTCTTACGATACTTTCGTCGGCCGTAGTCACGGAGGCAGTTCTTACACCAACGACTCAGCCCGTCTTTGTGGCTTCGGTCTTTGCCGAACTCGCTTTCGTCTTTCCTCTTCTTGCACCTGCTACAGCGTTTCATTTTTGCCTGTCTTGCTTAGTTTCTCGTTGCCAGCAGCGGTTTTGGCTGGTGGTCTTTCGCTTTCTCTTCTTAAGGCCCAGTTTGACTATTCTCTGTCCTACAGCCTGTATCGACCTTCCGGTCTTGTCTGCCAGTTCCCGTGCGGTTGTAGTCGGATACAATTCCTTTAGCAGGTTAATTTCCTCGTTCGACCAAAGCCGGTAACGGTCTGGTTTTCTAAGTCCCATGTTGTGGGCTTTATTTGCTACCGAGTGGACAGTCCGCCCGATTTGACTCGCGATGTCCCGTAGGCTATTATGGGGGAACAGCTTTTCAAGCAGCTTCTTCTCCTGCATCGACCAAGGGACAGGGGCATCGGTCCTTCTAAGGCCGAGGGACAATGCTTTGTTGCCTACCGCGTCCGAAGACCGTCGAAGTCTATGGGCCAAGGTCTGAGGTTTCTCGTTGGGGTAGAGTTTCTTTAGCAGTTCGACCTCATTGGCTGACCACCAACGATATTGTTTTGTTTTAAGCCCCATCGCATATGCTTTCTGTCTGACCGCCGTCAGCGGGCGTCCGATTTGGTCAGCTATTTCCCTTGCCCTTCCTTTCGGGAAAAGTCTCCTGAGCAACCTGAGTTCCTCTTGTGACCAGTGAACCCAACCGGGTTTTTTGCCCTTTTCCATAGGCTACAAGTGTATCTTATACGTCCCTGAAAGGCAATACTTTAGTCGTTTTTTCGTTGTACGTCAGCGGAGAATGCGTATAATCCTACAGGTTTTGGCGTACATTTTGGCAAGAGAAACGTTCGAGAAACCACCGGAGATATTTAATTATCAGGGTGGAGTTTGTGCTATTTTAAAATAATATCCTCTGCTGCGTAGCTGGACAGAAATAAATGGAAAATCCGAGATATATTCGTATCTTCAATCACCTTACATGAGGAGAAAGAACATGGATACAAGAAAGCTGATGGTTGTTATTTGTATTGTGACGGCGGGTTTTTGCGGGTGTGAAACGACGGCGACGGCCCCGGCCGGGCGGTTTCGAGGGGAGAGAGCGCCGGCGTTCAGCGTCTATGAGGTGCTTCCGAGAAAGATTCTTCGGGGGTCGAACTACCGACTTGCCGAGCGTGTTGCGGTGGAGGAATACCAATACGTGTTCACGGTCCGGTCGGACTTCGGCGCAATCACGGCACGTGGGCGTCATATGCTCGGCCTGCGTCTGGGCGAGTTGAAATCGATTGAAAACGCTCGCAAGTTAAGCAAGTATCCACTTATTGTCGATGGCATCCTGGCTCCGCTGACAGACAGCCAGAAAGGACTGGATCTCATCATCAACGAGCCATTCGAATCGATCGAGCGTATGCCCGAAGGCCTGGGCCTGATGGTCGATCAGTATGCCGATCCGGCAGACCGGCGGGCGGGCTCTCCGACCCGGCGGAAGCTGGCTGTAGAACTCGATTGTGACCCTGAGACGCGCAATCCCGTGCTGAAGAAGCTGCTCGACGAACTGGCACTCTACTCGCTTGGTGGAGGCCTTCTTACTCAAGGCGGTATGTCTTTCATCCCAGTCCCGGGCATAGGCGTTCTTGCGATGACGGCGCAGATGAAGGAACTAATCGTCAACAGCCCGCCGAGCGCGATAAACGGCAAAATCGACCGGGAGCTTGAAGCGGCGGGTATCGAAAGTTCTATCCGACTTGGATTCCGCTACTCGAGCGCGTTCACAACCGCGCAGCGTCTACAACTGATGGAGCAATTCAGGGCCCTAGAGGGGGTGCGGAATCGGGCGGCTCTGATCGAGGTTGCAGCGAAGGCACACACGGAGGCGGAGGCGCTCAGCTCGATCCGTAAGGGCAAGATGCTGGCTGACATTCGAAAACGAAAGCCAATCCGGCTACTGAAGTTTGTCGGGTTGTTTCCACTGGGAGTACTCAACGATGGAACACATGTTCTGATATGTCCGTACGATTACGTCACAAGCACTTGGGAGGTGGACAACTGTGTTGACGCATACCGTTCATCCAATCCGAATGCCAGTACTGTGCTTGTAACGGCCGGGCGGGTATCACCAGCCGTGCTCAAAAAGATGGAGTCGGCTCGCATCAGGATCGTCGAAGAAGGAACATTTTACTGGTGATGAGGCGGAACGAGCAAACAAAGGACATGTCTGATAACTGTTGTTGCAAGAGACTCTTATAGACAACGCAAAGATTGGAATTTAGAATTGAGGTCGAGATTGGCACGTGGGCGATTGGCTTTTAATGTGGGCAGGATAAAGCATTGCGGATATATGGTTAAAGGGAGACAGGTGATGAGATGTTTGAAGCTGTTTAGTATCGGATTGGTGTCGGTACTGGTCTGTTTGGGTCCGGCCGGCTGCGGCAATCCGCAGCAAAAAAAGTATGAGCCGGTGCTAACTGTTCATACATATCAGATTGACGGACTGACGGTTCGAACGGGTGATCTAATCTGTACGAACCTCGGCGAAGAAGAGTCCGTATTCGGCGGGCTTGTCTGGCAGCTTCTTGGGACGCTGGTACCCGGCGAGGTGGACCATATCGCAGTGTATGTCGGGCCAAGCGGTCGTTGCGTCGAGGCCGGAGCCAAGTTTTGCGTGGCCACGTTCGATATCAAAGACAACACATGGGACTCTTCAAAGATGGTAAAAGAGCGCGGCCCTCTTCGGGATAACCTCTACGGTGTAGCCTATCCGCTGGCAGGCCTTTCGTTATCCAGTGAGGAGGAGGCGGGGATACGAAAAAGAGTAGCGATGTACTGCATCCGGCAGGCCGAAGCTAATAAACAGTACAATGCCCTGTTCTTAGACTCAAAGACAGAAGATGCCTTCTATTGCAGCCAGCTGCCTTATAAAGCTTATCTTAAGGAAGGGATAGATTTGAATACGGGCAAAGGCGTGCAGGATTTCCCGGGTATGGAAAGCATCGTTTTTCCTCAGGAAATATGGAGCGGATGCAAGCATGAGAAGGCCTCAGCGCGGGCGTCAAGGTAAGGAGTACTTTGTTGAAGTAGGCTACAATCATAGTTGTAATTCGTCGAAAGTAAAATGGCTTTGTTATCAGCATTACCACACTAATATCCGTAACTTTCTCAAAATATGTGGTTGATGATTGAAACAATAATTTATTATGGTTAAGCAAAAAGGAAAAACACTGTATATTGGGCGTTGAAAATTGTTCCACAAACCCTGGGACAAAGTATGTGGCGAGGAATCGGGTGACGAGGAATACAATAATAGCGGCACAAGAGGTCATTCGAATTGAGCTTGTGTGCGGCGATGTTGAGAGGAAAACAATAGCAATTTGTAAAGGGAGAAAAAAATGATACTTTGGATTGTGGCGGTTGTATTTGGGTTGGGGATGCTCCTGTTTTTGATTGACAAGCTCGTAGGCTCTAATGAGATGAATCTGGCCCTGCCTGCTCGCATACTTATCTTTATCGCCATGATTCT
>CP070715.1:1175810-1180319 GCA_020350405.1 Planctomycetota bacterium | reverse complement strand
GTTTTGGCTGATATCGAAAAACGCGGTATCAAGACGATTTACTGTCTGGGTGATGTCGTAGGCTACGGGCCGAACCCGAGGGAATGTCTGGACCTGATTATAGAAAAGACCAGGTGGTGCGTACTGGGAAACCACGATTATGCGGTATTTTACGAGCCGACGAATTTCAACTATGGAGCCGAGCAGGCCAGCTTCTGGACCCGCTTTTCTCTGGAAGCCGAGCAGCAGGCCGCAATTCGTAACAAGCGGTGGGGCTTTTTGGGGCGGCTGCCTATGCGCCGGACGCTTAATGCGAAGCTGGAGGCCAATTCAACATCAACAGATTTTGTTCACGCCAGCCCGCGAAGGCCGATTAACGAATACATTTTTCCGGATGATGTTTACAGCAATCCGATAAAGGTCAGCATCCTGTTCGAGCGGGTGGAGCATACCTGTTTTGTGGGCCACACGCATCTGCCGGGAGTCTTCCTTGCTGAGCCGGATTTCTATATGCCGGAGGAGCTGGGTGATGTATACCCCATTGTGGAAGGGGAGAAGGCGATTATCAATATCGGCTCGGTCGGACAGCCGAGAGACAAAGACAACCGGGCAAGCTACGTGTATGTCGAGGACGGCGAAGTTCACTTTGTCCGCCTGCCGTACGATTTTGAAACCACTGCGAAAAAGATAATGGCAATCGAGGAGTTGGATAACTTCCAGGCCGAAAGACTGCGGGACGGCAGATGACAGACGCCTTTAACCGCGCCTATCGTGGGTACGAAATGAATTTTCGAATTATTTTGGTTTTGATTTTAGTTTGCTTTTGCTTATTCTGCGGCCTGCTCGTTTTCCAGTCGGGATTGTTTGAAAGCTGCCGGACCAAAGGCGGAGCTCCCTGCATCCTCCTGCAGCAGGGGACGATGAACCCTTCTAATCTCACGGAGGCGTCCGGCTCGCCCGATGAATCTCCTCAGGCGAATGATTTTACCTCTTTCACCGCGGATAACGCCCCCGCAGGGAGCGTTACGC
This sequence comes from Planctomycetota bacterium, assembly GCA_020350405.1. GTDB lineage: Bacteria > Planctomycetota > Phycisphaerae > Sedimentisphaerales > Anaerobacaceae. The sequence continues at coordinate 1,179,311 of CP070715.1, read as the reverse complement.
TCGGCTCGGTGGACCCCAAGAGCGGCTTTAAATTCCGGCTGGATTTGAGCACGAAGGGCGCGGGCATAGAAAGGGCCACCTTCAGTGGATTCGATGACCGCGACCACGAAGACCCTCAGCCGCTGGAGATTCTAACGCCGGTGCAATTGTCCGCCGGCGATATTTTGTCGATGGCCAACACAAATTTTGTATTTGTCGACCAGAAGCTGCAGCTGCCTTTGGATAGACTGCACTGGAAAAGTTACGATGTTGAGAAAGGCTATGACGGCTCTCAGACCGCTCGGTTCGAGGCGATTTTAAAGACCTCGGCGGGTGAGCCTGTCATAAAGTTGACGAAGACGTACAGGGTTACTCTTGACAGCTACTTGTTGGATTGCGATTTGACTGTTGAAAATATTGCTGAGTCCGAACAAAAGGTGCGGTTCAATCTGGTCGGGCCGGTCGGACTGGGTCGAGAAGACTTCCGCGCCGATATGAGAAAGGCGGTGGCGGGTTTCAGGGATTCGCAGGGTAATGTCACCCCCGCAAGACTTGATTTAAAAAAACTCAGCAAGGCGAAGACCGCAGAGGCCAGACGGCTGAGCAGGCCCGGCGCCAATTTCCTCTGGGCCGCTGCGACAAACAAATACTTTGCCGCCATACTGGTGCCTTTGCCCGATGAGGGCAAAGACTACTGCGACTGGGTGGCAGACAGAACCGGCCGGTTCTACAATCCCGACGGCTATCCTGATACAGGCGATGAGGCCGTCGGAGTGGATTTGAAGATTGCATCAGCCAAATTAGCGCCGGCGGCTCAGACGGACGGTACAAGGACATATAAGTTCCAGCTTTATCTCGGTCCAAAGGATAAAAGCCTCTTTGACAAGAACGAGATGTATCGCAACCTTGGTTTTGTCCAAACTATAGATTTTCTTGCCTGCTGCTGTCCCGCGGCCATTATACAGCCTCTGGCATTTGGGATTCTTACGCTCATGAGGTGGGGCTACGGCTTTATTCACAATTACGGCGTGGTCATTATCATCCTGGTCTTTATAATCCGCATCGTCATACATCCGCTTACCAAAAAGAGCCAGGTCTCGATGAGCAAGATGAGCAAGCTCGCGCCGATGGCCGAGCAGATAAAGAAAAAATACGCCAACAACAAGGCTGAAATGAACAAACATTTGATGGCCCTTTACCGTGAGCAGGGCGCGTCGCCGGTTATGGGGATGCTACCGATGATGGTGCAGATGCCAATCTGGATTGCGCTGTATAGCGCGATATACGCCAGTATCGAGCTGCGGGGCGCGCCGTTTTTGCCGGTCTGGATTACCGACCTTTCGGCCCCGGACGCTTTGGTTAGATTCGCTACGATAACCGTGCCTCTGTTGGGCTGGAAGATTGACTCGTTTAACTTACTGCCGATTTTGATGGGCGTGGTATTTTATCTGCAGCAGAAGCTGATGCCGAAGCCGGAGGCGGCGGCGGCCAACCCCCAAGTCGCTCAACAGCAGAAAATGATGATGATTATGATGCCGCTGTTATTTCCGCTGATATTATACAAGGCCCCATCAGGCCTGAATCTGTATATTCTGGCCAGTACCTGTGCCGGCGTTATTGAGCAGTACGTTATTAGAAAGCACATTCGCGAAAAGGAAGAAGCTGAAGCGAAGGGTCTGGTCGCCGCGACCAGCAAGACCGGCGGGAAGGTCAAAAAGAAAAAACCAAAACCGTTTTACCGGCTGCCGTAATAGTCGGCAATGCCGTAACATTACCGCCACACACTATGCCAAATGTACAAGCTTGATGACACCATCGTAGCTGTCAGTTCGCCGACTTCGGACAATCATGTTATTGTTCGAATGACCGGACCGAATACGGCTGATGTGTTACGGCGGATTCTTAGCCAGCCAATCCAGAAAGACAAGAGTGGCCTTGTACACGGAAGTATTGCTATCGACGGCGAGCTGAGAATCGATGCGAAGGTATATCTGTTTTTGGCCCCACATTCCTATACCGGTGAGGACGTCGCTGAAATCCACATCTGCACAAACGCGGGTGTTACCGAGGCCCTGATGTCAAACCTGCTGGGCAGGGCCCTGCGGCTTGCCGGGCCCGGCGAATTTACCGCAAGGGCGTATCTTAACGGCAGGATGGATTTGTCGCAGGCTGAGGCGGTAAATGAAATCGTCGTCAGCAGTAACAAATTTCAGTTGGCCGCCGCCGAAAAGCTCCTTACCGGCCGACTGGCCGAGACGACCGCAGCAGCACGCGAGCAGTTGATGGATTGCCTCAGCTTAATCGAGGCGGGGCTGGATTTCAGCGCCGAAGATATCGAGTTTATAACTCGCGAACAGGCCGCCGAACGACTTGAGGCGGTAAGAGGCCGGCTTGAGCACCTGCTGTCGGGTTCCATCAGTTATGAGTCGGTGATTGATTTGCCGGCCGTTGGAATCGCAGGTGCCCCCAATGCCGGCAAGAGCAGTCTGCTCAACAGATTGCTCGGTAAACCAAGAAGTATCGTCTCTGAGCAGCGAAAAACCACCAGAGACGTCCTGACGGGCCTGCTGAGCCTGCCCCATTGCAGGTGCGTGCTGTTCGATTGCGCCGGATTAATGGTCAGGCCGAATAATATCCTTGATGAATTGGCACAACAGGCTGCTGTCGAATCACTGCAAAAGGCAATGATAGTTGTGTTTGGCGTCGATATATCCAAAGGCGATTTGAGTGAGGATATCGGTATACACGGGCTGATAGAATCCGAAGCCCTGGTGCCGGTAGCAACGAAATGCGATTTGCTCGGCGAAGGTAAGTTGGCCGAGCGTCTTGCAGGGCTGGGCGACTTATTCGGCGCCGATTTTTTGGCTACGAGTGTAATAAGTGGCGGTGGTTTAGAACTGTTGCGCCAGACAATCGACGAAAAAGTAATGGCGGCGACAAGCGGTCGTGCAGAGTCGGCTGCTTCACGAAATGGAATTGCCCTTACCGCCCGGCACAGACAAGCCGTAGCCGAAGCGATTGAGAATATCAGCGAATCAATCCCCCTGCTAAAACTCGGCAACGATGAGGTCGCCGCGATGGTGTTGCGGATGGCCCATCAGGCACTTTCGGATATCGAGCAGCAGCATATCGACGAACGGATACTGGACAGGATATTCAGTCGGTTCTGTATAGGCAAGTAAGCCGGAGTCGGCGGCTGATTTCGGGTTTCATTTTCTCCTACCTCAAAATCTTATGGCCAGCCGTCTCCGGCTTTTTGTAACTACTGTTTTTATACAGTAATGTTTTAAGGAGTCAAAAATAATTTTTTTATTTTCTTAATTTTTTTATTTGTCCTTGGCTTCGAACTCGGCGTCGATTACGTCGTCTCCACCCTTCCTCTTGACCTCGCCTTCGGGCGGCGGTGGCGGCGCCTGCTCGGCCTGGCCGGTAGCGCCTGACGCGGCCTGCTTCTTGGCCGCCTCTTCGTAAAGCACCTTGCCCAATTCCTGGCTGACGTTGCCGAGGTTTTCGATGGCCTTT
>CP070715.1:1171089-1175710 GCA_020350405.1 Planctomycetota bacterium | reverse complement strand
CCAGACCACAGCTGTCAACAATACCCTTGATTTTGCTTAAAAACCCCAACTCTACCGCATTAAGCCCCTCAAAAGCAGCCTACCCTGCGCACGCTCGCGAGGCTCTGCCCCGGGTGCTCATCCCACTGCCAATTTTTCACGCCAATAAATTACCCCAAAACAAACCAATAATCAACACAAAAATCTCGAAGCCTAGCGCAGCCCCGCCGGAGGAGGGCCAATCAAAAGTGCAGGTACGTACGAGCAAAAATCCGAAAATTTCAACTTTTTTTAATTACTCTATTGACAACAACTTACGAGCTTTATCCGCCGCAGGCGGAATCAAGTATTTCGCAACATCCGCGCAACCCCCTCCAATAGTGAGCGGACCCGCCGTCCGTCCGCCATTTGAAAACTCAATAAATTCCCTAACCCTCGAAGCGCAGCGAAGACCCCAGACTCCGATCTGGGGCTCAGAAAGGCTAACCTCTCACCTAAAAAATGTCAAACGAAACCAATTTTCGAACGGCAAAAATGAACTTAACCCCATCTATAACAAAGGATTAAGAATATGAAACTTTTTCAACCTCCGCCAAAACGAAACCAATCTTGCCCCGCTTGTCCCAGCAAAGGCTCCGGATCCGTCCGGCTTTCCGTGACCGCTGATCCCAGACCCCTAACCCCTGACCTTTTTATGCAAAACAAACCCAATTTTTTCCGCCCCCTGCGGATTCATAACCTCAATAAAAACAACAAATTACAACAAAAAATGAACAATGGACACTTGGCCAAAACAAACCCAATCGAACCCAATCAAACCCAATACAAACCCAATTTTCCCGGACGCCCAAATGAACGCAACCTCCACTCCAACAAAGGTTTACGAATATGAAACCTTTTCAGCCTCCGCCAAAACAAACCCAATCAAACCTAATCTGTAGTGAGCCTCTCGAACCTATTCCAAAGGCAAAAAAATCCCCCCAGGAACCCCAATTTTTCCTAAATCAGGACAATTTCAGCTCTCAATTAGAAATTGTTATTGAGGTACTCCGGCTTGCCATCGTCACTGTCGTAACCTGTGGCATCCTCTACGTCTGCGTCGAGCCTGATGCGTTCGATGCGCTCGGCCTTTTTTGTATTGCTGTCAACGACGACCAGTATCGCGTTGATTTTGACATCGCCGGTTGCTATTTCGAATGGGAAGGGCATTTGGGTTCTGAAGGACTTTAGGACGCTTTCAGGTCCTCGGCCGAGCACTGAGTCATGTGCGCCGGTCATGCCGATATCGGTAATATAAGCTGTACCTTTCGGCAGGATTCTCTCATCGGCCGTGGGGATGTGGGTGTGCGTGCCGAAGACGCAACTTACCCTGCCGTCAAGATGGTAACCCATTGCGACCTTTTCGCTGGTGGCCTCGGCGTGGAAGTCGACGAATATGACATCTGCTTTTTGTTGAATCTGGGGCAGGATTTTATCAGCGGCGCTATAGGGGCAGTCAGCCGGCTTCATAAAAAGGCGGCCTATCAAAGAGATGACGCCGATTGTTGGTCCTTTGCTGGTTTGGTAAACTGCAGCAGTCCTGCCGGCGGCGCGTTCGGAAAAATTTGCAGGTCGGGCGATATTGTCGGCCGTCTCCAGCGTCTTAATGATGTCTCTTTTACGGTAGGTGTGGTCACCTAACGTGATCATGTGCACACCGTATCGAAGCAGTTTGTTGTAGATTTGTGGTGTCAGCCCTGAACCGCCGGCCGCATTTTCGGCGTTCGCTATTACGCAGTCGATGCTCATCTCTCTGGCCACCGGTTTTAATCTCTCGGCGACAATTCGTCTGCCGGGCCGCCCAACTATGTCGCCAATGCAAAGAATATTTAATTTCATGGTCGTATCTCAATCGCCATGCGCTTTGCAAATCGCATTACTTCGCGTACTCGACGCAGCGGACCTCGCGCAGCAGCGTCACCTGTATCTCGCCAGGATAGGTCATTTCCTCTTCAATTTTGCTGGCGATGTCGCGGGCAATTTTCATCGCTGAACCGTCGTCAACCTTTTCTGCGTTTACGATAACGCGGATTTCACGCCCAGCCTGGATTGCGTATGCGTTTTCGACACCCTTGAAACCGGTGGCTAATTCTTCGAGCTTCTCTAATCGTTTGATATATCTTTCGAGTGTTTCCCTTCTTGTGCCGGGGCGCGACGCGCTGATGGCATCGGCGGCGGCGACAAGTGGGGTGTAAGGGTTGTCCGCCAGGATATCGCCGTGATGCCCTGCGACCGCATTGAGTACAATTGCTGATTCGTTGAAGCGCTTAAGGTAATTTGCACCTATCTCCGGATGGCTGCCCTCCACCTCGTGGTCGATGGCTTTGCCGATATCGTGCAAAAGGCCGGCGCGTCTTGCTATTGAGCCGTCGAGGTCGAGCTCATCAGCCATAATCTGAGACAGAAAGGCGACTTCAATGCTGTGTCGGAGCACGTTTTGACCGTAACTTGTTCTAAAATTCAGAGCTCCGATAAGACTAAGTACCCTGTTGCTCAAGCCCCTGACGTTTGCCTCTACGGCAGCGTCCTTGCCGAGCTGTAAGACCTTAAGGTTGACGTCTTTTTTACTTTGCCCAACGAGTTCCTCGATTCTGGAGGGGTGGATTCGTCCGTCCTGTATCAGTCGTTCCATTGACAGCCGAGCAACTTCACGTCTGATTGGGTTAAAGCCGCTTACGACAATCATACCGGGGGTGTCGTCGACTATGACATCTACGCCCGTGGCTTTTTCAAATGCACGAATGTTGCGGCCTTCCCTGCCGATGATTCGGCCTTTCATATCGTCGCTTGGAATTTCGACCGTTGAAACAGACGCTTCACAGGTCTGCTCAGCGGCATATCGCTGGATGGCGGTGCTTATTATTTCGCGACTTTTTTCGTTGGCAGCTTCGGTTGCTTCTTCGACCTTGCGTTGAATCAAAGCTGACATCTCGTGCTCACACTCGTCTTCGAGGCGTTTTAAGAGCAGTTCCTTGGCCTCTGTGACGTCCATCGCGGTGATTTTGAGCAGTTGATTCTTCTGCTGTGCCAACAAGACAGAGAGCTGTTTTTCCTTTTGGCTTATACTATGTGTTCTCCTATCGACCTCTCTTTCGCGATTTTTGAGGGTATTTTCCCGTTGCTGCAGAAGCTCGGCCTGGCGGTCAAGGCCATCCTGTCGCTTATTTAATCTCATTTCTGTTTCGTGCAGTTCTGCACGTGTTTTATTGGCCTCGGTGGTGAATTGCTCTTTTTTCTTGATAGTTTCTGCGGCCGCGTCAATCTGGGCAGACTTAATTATGTTCTCAGCTTCCTTTTTTGCACCTTCGATTTGTCTTTGGAGGTTCTGCTCGAAGGTTTTGGCCTTTGCTCTGGTAATCATCTGGAAGACCATAGCAGCTAAGGCGATGCCCAGAAGAAACGTGACAATTGGGATAAGTACAGTGGGGAGGCCAATTTGCATCATTATGGCGTCCATAATCGGTACCTTTCAATTGCATTTGCAATACGGTTAAAAATGTCGCTCAAAGGAGCAAAAATTGCGGTTTTTGGGGCAGGAAAGCTACTGAGAGGTGTTGTGTGAAGTGCGAAAATCTTTTCTGTGGCGCCTGTGGTCAGCTAATTAGGACAAAATCCTTGGTAGGTGCCAAATTTTTGGTACTGATAAGTCTTTTATTATCAGGAGGTTAGCTGATTTCAGGCTCAATGCAAGCGTTAGCTTGCGGGTAAACACTGTTTTTTTTAACAGATCTCGCTTCACACTACATCCACTTTTTCCGCTGCAAGAGTCCTGGTTGCGAGTTGTGATTGCAGCGGACGAAAAGTGTCTCTGTAACTTAACCACCGTTCAGGAAAGGACTTACAAGGCCCTTCCTTTTTTCTCGTCCCTTTGGCAAGTTGCTATATTGTCCGTTATATAGTACGGGACGGTCCGCAATCTTGTTTATCATCGGTAATCTAAGTACAATAATAAAGGGTTTTTGTCGGCCGGTCAAGAAAAAAACGGGTGGAAAATCAATCAAAAGTGCAAGTTTTTTGGGGGGTAGGTGTGTGAATCAAAAGTTCCAGGGGTGAAAAGGTAAAATGGGGATTTTGAGATTGGGTTTGATTGGGTTTGTTCTTTTCGCGTGGGCGGGGCGGGAGGACTTCATAGGGCCTTGTTATACAAGCAGTTACGTTCATTTTGGGCTTTTCGGGAATTGGGTTTGTTTTGGGTTTGTATTGGCTTCGATTGGGTTTGTTTTGGCCAAGTGTCCATTGTTCATTTTTTGTTGTAATTTGTTGTTTTTATTGAGGTTATGAATCGGCCGGAGGCGGAAAAAATTGGGTTCGTTTTGCATAATTGACTCAAACTGATTGACCAGTTTGGAAAGTAAAAAGTTAAAAGGAAAAGGGAAAAATTGTGAATTCGACCTGCAAACGAGATGTATAATTGATTATTCACCATCAACCATTCGCTGATGACCACCCCCCTCCAATATTAGAGGGGGCTGCGCGGTTGTGCTGAAATTTTGGGCCTGGGAGGAAGGGAGATATGGGCTAAGTATCTGGGGACTAAGGGGTAAGAATTTTTAAAGAAAATTGCGGGAGGGATGAAAGTACCTGCAAATATGATTGATTTTTG
>CP070715.1:1167247-1170989 GCA_020350405.1 Planctomycetota bacterium | reverse complement strand
GTGAATCGTTATCCGCAGGCGCGCTATATTCTTGAAGAGACACTCGGTCTTTCTTACGCGCGCAACACAGGGGTCCGGGCAGCCCGCGGTGATATTATTGCTTTTATTGACGATGATGCTGAGGCCTCGCCGGGCTGGCTGGAAGCACTGCTGGAAATTTACGACAGCATTCCAGAGGCATGGGCCGTAGGAGGCAAGGTGCTGCCTATCTGGGATGCGGCCAAGCCGGAGTGGCTGACCGAAAGATACTACCGGTCGCTCAGTCTCGTGGAGTGGGGCCAGTCAGCCCGCCCGTTGCACTGGCCGGAGCGTATCATCGGCACCAACTGCTCGTTCAGACGGCGCGTGTTCACCGAGATTGGATTGTTTGACACAAGCCTGGGTAGGCTCGGCAGCGCGCTACTCGGTGAGGAAGACAGAGAGATTCAACAGAGGATTCACGGACTGGGCCATCTGGTCTACTACACACCCAGGGCGATAGTCCATCACCACGTGCCTGCATCCCGCATGACAAGAGAATATTTCGACCAGCGTTCCAAAGGGACACTGGTCTGTGAAGAAATTATGGCCTTACGTTCACAAGGCAAACACGAGCAGGCCGCGCAATTATCCAATCGCCTGCGCGAGAAAGCAATGCGCTGTTATATAATTCCGACACAGCAAACGGCGCTGGCGGAGTCCAACCTTCGTCTGGCGCAGTTCAGGGACAAACATCGCGGGCAACGGTGCGTGATTATCGGCAATGGTCCCAGCCTGAATAAGATGGATTTGTCCTTTCTTAAGAATGAGATTACCTTCGGTATGAACCGGATTTATCTACTGTTTAATAAATGGGACTTCAGGCCGACTTATTACGTCTCTGTAAATCCGCTGGTCATTGAGCAAAGCGCCGGCGAAATATACAAAATCACTTCGCCCAAGTTTCTTAGTCTTAATGGCTTGCCGCATGTCCAGAACCATCGAGACAACATCTTTTTGCAGAGTATTCGCAGACCATCTTTTTCGACAGACCCGCGAAACGGACTCTGGGAAGGACACACCGTTACCTATGTGGCCATGCAATTGGCCTATTTCATGGGCTTCAGTGAGGTAATCCTGATTGGAGTGGACCACTGTTTCAAAACCAAAGGCGCGCCTAACAAGGAGATTGTCTCGCAGGGCCCTGATGAAAACCACTTCCATCCTGATTATTTCGGCAAGGGGGTCCGCTGGCAGCTGCCGGACCTTGAGAGGTCCGAGATGGCCTATAGACTCGCCAAACAGGCCTTTGAAGCGGCCGGGCGGCAGATTATAGATGCGACGGTGGACGGCCATCTGACGATTTTCCCAAAGGCCGACTACAGAGAAATCTTTTTCCCGCCGGCACATACGGTTAAGAGTGTTAAAGCCGGCCTAAGTGCCGAACTTATAGATACTGAGTTCGAGGACTATTTCAGGAACAGAAGTGAATTCACTGAGCCTCTGGTCACTAAAGCATCAGCAAAGTTCGCTCCTGCGCATCCTGTTGAACAGCAGCAGCGATATCTTGTCTCAGCCATAGTTTCGACCTACAACTCGGAGCGTTTCCTTCGAGGCTGTCTGGAAGATTTGGAGAACCAGACAATTGCCGACAGGCTGGAAATCATCGTCGTCAACAGCGGTTCACAACAGAACGAAGAGACGATAGTCAAAGAGTTCCAACAAAATTATGACAATATCGTTTATATCAGAACAGAGCAGCGCGAAGAGATTTACACCGCCTGGAACCGGGCGGTCCGCGCAGCTCACGGCCAGTTCCTTACAAATGCCAACACCGACGACCGACACCGCGAAGATGCGCTGGAGATAATGGCCAAGACACTGCAGAGTAGTCCTGATGTTGCCCTTGTTTACGGCGACCAGATATGTACGGACACGCCAAACGGCACCTTTGCCGCTCATCACGCCGCCGAGATGGCAAAGAGGCCTGACTACAGTCGACAAAGACTGCTCTTTGGCTGCTGTGTGGGCTCTCAGCCAATGTGGCGCCGGTCGCTTCACAACGAGATTGGTTATTTTGATGAGACGCTGACCAGCGCGGGGGATTGGGATTTCTGGCTGCGCATTTCAAACAAACACCCCTTCAAACACATACCGGAATTCCTGGGCCTGTACTATTACAACGAGCACGGCATCGAGCACGGCAGAAAGATTCACAGCCTATACGAGCGATATATCGTCGGCAGACGGCACGGGAATCCTTACATATCCGTAATTCCCGTGTACCACAGCAAGGACAATCCCCTGGTTTCGGTGATAATGCCCGCGTACAATGCCGCCGAGTATATTGCGGAGGCGATTGAAAGCGTATTGATTCAGAATCATAGAAATTTCGAACTTATTATTGTTGATGATGGCTCGACAGACAACACCAAAGATATTGTTGCCGGCTTCAAAAACGACAAAATCAAATACTTCTACAAGCAAAACGCAGGACCTTCAAGCGCGCGAAACCTCGCCATAAAGCGAGCCAAAGGACAATATATTATGCCTTTAGACTCAGACGATATGATGACACCGGATTTCATCGCAAGGCACCTGCAGGAGTTTGAAAAGCATCCAGAAGCCGACCTTGTGTATAGCGATGTTTTGCTAATTGATGTAGGCAGTAATCCAATAAGGGTGATGAAGAAACCCGAATATCAGGACCGAAGGCATATGATCAGAGACCTTTTGCGGGCCGGACACCCGATAGTACCGTTTAGGCTCGGAATAAGAAAAAGCGTTTTCGACAAGATAGGCTTTTACGATGAAAAGCTAATGGTAGCTGAAGACTATGATATGATGCGACGATTCGTAAAACATGGCTTGAAAGCGCATCACTTGCCCGGTGCGCTGCACATGCGGCGGATGACAAGCAGCTCTCTCTCAAGGAATTTTTCGCTTGAAAATGCGAAGTCTCACTTTGATGTGGTTAAGCGGTTTATGGACACTTTCAGATACGATGAATTGTTTCCGGATGTCGCGTGGGAGAGGATACCCGCCGAGCACAGGCAATCGCACGCAAAGTGCTTGGCTGCCGTGACTTTCCTTGGGGTAGGGCAGGCCTATGTAAAAACGAATTCGGTCAACTATGCCAGAACAGCTTTCGACCTGGCCTGCTCGGAGCTAAATAGTTGTCTCGAGAGGGACCCGGGGAACATGCGGGTCCGGCAGTTGCTGGAGAAAAGTGAGTTAGCGCGGTCCAGGTGCTCGGAGTCGGTGCCCCAGGCTGCTCGCTAAGAATATGGATATTCTATGCGAATACAAGATGAGTGGTTAAGTAACGAGTGCTGTTTAACGATAATAAACTTAATTGGAGCGCGCATTGCGCGTACTTAGAGGTTCCAGTGGCTGAGACACGATACAACACAGACACTGTAAAGGTGCGAAAGTTTAAGCAATAAGGCAAGTAAAATGGCGACCTTACGTCTTCCCGGCCTTTTGACGGGCATAGATACAAACACGCTTATCAGCCAGCTAATGGCTGTCGAGCGCCGCACCCTGAACAGGTATGAAGACCGCATAAGCCTCTGGGAGCAGAGACAAACCGCCCTGAGCACCTTAGAGAACAAGCTAAGCACGCTGCGAAGCTCGATTCGTGCCCTCTCCGACGCCGATGAACTCCGCGCCTTTAATGTTGCTTCCAGTGACAGTGACATCATAACCGCCGAAGCCTCTTACGACGCCTTTGAAGGTAATCACACAGTTGTGGTCAATCAGCTGGCCAGCGCGGAACGCTGGG
>CP070715.1:1147410-1167147 GCA_020350405.1 Planctomycetota bacterium | reverse complement strand
TCTGTCACAAGTCGCGCCACTGCAACGGTCCTCCTATCATCCGCAGCTCAATTTCGTAAGCAATAAATGTCTTCACTTTCGCCAAAATCGTCCAGCCTGCCAGTACCAGCTAAACCAGCACCCAACTATAGCCGATTAGTTCAATCAGGAAAGCAGTTTAGAATTATATTACCCAGAAGTCAATTGACTATTTTGGATTTATGATTTATGATTAGTAATTATAAGCTGAAAGTTCGGTGATCGGGAAGGAACGATGCCTAGATCGAAAGCCGCCACTAAAAGTTTGACAGTGCTGTTTACCTGTATTGGCAGAAGAGTCTCTTTGCTCAATAGTTTCCGTGGGGCGGCAAGAGAGCTGAAAATAGATATTTCGCTGCTCGGAACTGATACCACCAATCTAAGTTCTGCCTTCCAATTGTGTGATAAGAAGTTTCTGGTAAAACCTGTTTCACACCGCGACTATCTCAGGCAGTTGCTCGCTATTGTCAAAGCCAACAGGGTAGAACTGCTTGTTCCCACAATAGATACCGACCTCTTGCTTTTAGCAAAAAACAAACCAAAATTCGCCTCTGTAGGTTGTTGTGTGCTCATCTCAAAGGCGGGCGTAGTGGGCATTTGTCAGGACAAGAGAAAGACATACCGGTTCTTGCTCAAAAACGGCTTTGATACGCCGGTCACTATGAGTGTTCGAACCGCACTTTCAAAAAAGAAACTCAACTGGCCCTGCTTTCTTAAGCCTTGGGACGGTAACGCCAGCAGAGGAACTGCTAAGGTGGACAATCGAAAAGAGCTGCTGTTTTTCGTAAAAAGAATACCAAATCCCATCTGTCAGGAGTTTGTCAATGGCACCGAGCACACCTGCGACGTTTATGTTGACCTCAACATGAAAGTTCGCTGCGTCGTTCCGAGAAAACGCATCGAGGTGAGAGCTGGTGAGGTTAGTAAGGGACAGGTAGTAAAACACCCTCGAATTATGCGAGAGGCCGCAAGATTAGTTGAAGCACTCGGTGCGGGTCCGGGCGTCATAACGCTGCAGTTGTTTCTGACCAGTGATGATAAGGTAAAATTCATTGAGATAAATCCGCGATTCGGCGGCGGCGTCCCCCTTGCCATAAAAGCGGGAGCCAACTTTCCGAAATGGATATTGCAGGAGGTGCTCGGCAGGAAAACAAATATCCGCTTCGACGGCTTCAAAGACAAGGTGATTATGCTTCGCTACGACGGCGAAGTCTGGCTGGAAAACGTTAACAAGAAAATCAAAAAATGATATTTGACAAGATAATCGGACCGGAAAGGCCGGTCACATGGGTACTGGGATTCTGGCCTATATTGGCGGTTTCCTTCGGCGGCTCATTAGCGGCTACGTGGCTGTGCAAGAAGGTAGCCATAAAGTTCGGAATCGTGGATAGGCCCGATGACCTTGTCAAAACGCACAAAGAGCCCATCGCCTATTTGGGGGGCGTCGGCATACTTATAGGCTTGACGGCTAGTGTCTTGGTGGGGATTGGATATCTGCCAAAAACAGATTATTTTACCACCGCGCTGAGATTTTTGCTGGGAATAATATTCGGCGGCGCGCTGGCATGTGGTGTTGGTCTTGCCGACGACATATTCGATATAAAACCCACACACAAAATCCTCGGCCAGATAGTCGCCGCCGTCATCCTGCTGCTTGCTGGTATAGTGCCGAATCTGCACCTCACCGCCAACCTGCTAAATTTGCCGATATCCCATAATCTTGAAGTAATCCTGCAAAGCTTAATTGTGATACTTCTCGTACTTGGTGCAACAAATTCACTGAACCTTCTCGACGGGCTCGATGGTCTTTGTGCAGGGGTAACGGCCATCATCACTGTTGCTATGTTGCTGCTGTCGATGCATCTGGCAACATGGGGGGCCAGCGAAGTGGGGGACCCCGTCCGGATTATAATTTGTCTTGGACTCGTAGGGGGTATCTGCGGCTTTCTGCCTTTCAATCGATATCCGGCCAAGATATTTATGGGCGATGCCGGAAGTATGCTTCTTGGTTTTACAGTAGCAGCACTAATGATTTTGTTTGCCGAGCGAATCCCGCGATGGTGGATGGCCTCAATCGTTGTCTTTGGCCTGCCCATTCTCGATACCGCTGTTGCGCTGGTAAGAAGATTACTTAATCACAGACCCTTGTTTGTCTCCGACCGCGGCCATATTTACGACCAGATGATAGATAGAGGAATACCGCTAAAAAAGACTGTTTCAACCTGTTATGTGCTCGCGGCTGTTTATGCGGCAATTGGGCTGGCAATGAGCCAGATAAGAACAAGGTATGCCGCAATCGTGTATATTTTCGTCTTTTTGATTTCGGGCATAGTCGTCTGGAAGAAAGGTTATCTTAAAATGGAGGGCATAAGGGGAGCTATCCACAAGGAAGATTGACAGATTCCACAGAACTCAGCATCTCATGACAAACCACAAACCAAGTTCAGCAGTCAGTCAATTACCTTCCAGAGCACTCCGGCTTGCTCGAATTTATACCTCTGCAACAAAAAAGAGGGACAATAACCCGACAGCGGTGAAACCACGTACACAGGCGAGCTTGCCATTAACCTTTCAATAGTATCTTCAGTAAAAGCTGGAGCATTTTCACTCATATAATATTCTGAGACTATTTTGACATCCTTGCGTTCACTTTTGGCCTCCCGCATATATAAAAGCAGATGGACAATGGTCGAGTCCACATAGATTATCGCATTTTCTTCGACACCATTCAAAGCCTCGTTGGCGAACTTTTCAGCCCCCTTATAGCCGGTTTTCCAAGGCTGGAGGAAATAATCATATTCATCACGATAGGGCCTTTGTCTCCTCTGTCCAAGAGGTTTGTACATCTTTCTCGCCACAGTTGGAGTGACAAGATAAATCGGTATCGGCAGCAGGCAAAAGGCCAGCATCACCAATACCACCTCCTCCTTGTGGCTGTATCGCCTAAAAACAACATCAGCTCCCAAACCAATAAGTATGGCCGCAAGACAGTAGAATGGCAGAAAGAATACGTACCTGTCCACCACAGTATAGCGGAAAGCAAATGCAAAATACAAAACAAGCAGCGCAAGTATAACATTGGCAAAACTTCGGCCCGGGGCTTTCTGCCGCAGTGCCCACAGCCCTACGAATAAAAGCACAAAGTTCGGCGTGGGGAAATTGAGCAGCACGAATATTATATTTTCCAATACTATCTTAACCGACATAGACACATTAAGCACATTTGCCTGCCACAGCCTGCCGAACATCGCCGAGACCAGCGTTGCGTGTATATCACCGGACAGCATAATATTCTTTATTACCAGGTACTCATACGGCAGGGCACCGATTACCCACATTAAAACGATAATGGCAAAATGCTTTAAACCAAGCCGGCTGCGAACCAACAAAACAACCAGCAACACGGTATAGCAGGCAAAACCGAACGCCGCCCACATATGGTTGGCAATCGCCATACCGTTAAAAAACCCTAAAAGATACAAATACGCTGGGCGGTTCGTGCGGATATACTGCAGCAATACTATCAACTCACCAAGCATTAGTGCAGCGTGTAACGTATAAACTTCGGCCATTACAGACTGCTGCCAGAAAGTCCAGGAAACAGCGAGCGTAACCGCTCCAATCAGCGGCGCCAACAGCCTGCCGAGCCACAGCCGCAGCAGTAAAAACAGATTTGCAACTGTCACCGCTCCGAACACCGCCGAGGTAAAATTCAGCCGCCAAGCGAATTCCCCCAGAGGTATATGTTTGACGGCAATGCCTATCATTATATAAAGTGGGTGCGAGAGCGCAAGACCCATAATACCTTCGATGTCGTTATTCCAGATACGCCAGACATAAAACGCACTGTCCTGCCACAGCATACCCGGCGCACACGTAAGCGTATAGAGCAGCCCGGCCACAGCCAGCACAATCAGGTACCAGAGCACAACACTGCCAGATGTCACAGCTTCGTCTTGTTTAGATATCTCTCGCATTCCAGACCACAAAGAAAAAATGGACACCTAAAACTTGACTAATCAATGGCTTTGTCTATATTAACACTTGTCGCTCGAAAAGAAAGCAATTTTGTTCCTGACTTCATATGGAACAGAAAGAATCCAACAATAATCATGGTTCAGCCAAACAAGCGCCGGAGCATGTCCCGCCTGCTGCTGAAAAAAAACGCTCGCGAGCACTGTGGATACTTCTACTGGTGTTCCTCGTCTTCATCACATCCGTATTTCTGACCCAACACAAAGGTACAATCAACTGGATCGAAGATTATGAGGCCGGAATGAAGCTGGCAAAACAACTAAACAAACCGGCCCTACTTACTTTTTACAAATTGCATACTCGTTTCTGCTCGGATATGTCACAAAACACCTATAACGACCCCGGCGTCATAGAATATGTTAAAGCAACCTTCGTTCCCATATTCATTGACGTCGATAAACAGCCCGAAATCGCCAGACTTTATAACATTGACTACTATCCAACCCACTACATCAAACGGCCTGACAGTAACGACCTAAGTGGCCCCCATTTAGGTTATGACGTTCCCTCCGTATTCATCCAGAAGCTCGAAGATTTACTCGCTAAAATGGACTCATCTAAGCAATAGGTTGCTTTGATGCTTCTAACTTTTAATGCACATCATTAGAAGCGGCCTTTTTCAGCTACACAAAACAGATTAGTTGATTCAAACAGCCTGCTATCGAGTTGCCCAAGCCAAGCAAGAACATTACGTGCCGGCTTGATCCATCCAACAAGGTAACTCCCACTACCAATTACGCGAGCAAAAAACCCCGTACCATCAAAATCAATTACGCCAAACCCTGCTTCTCTCAGTACCCTCTTCAGCTTCTCCCGCCCAAAATGCTCATGCCATCGCTTCTTCGCCGAAATATCACCAATCAGACCATCCGGATTCGACACGTATCGATATTCATAATCTTCTTGCGAATGACGAAGACAATAATACCACCGATGCAATCTCGGAAAACGAAACTTGTAATTACCCATATCCAAAAACGAAAACAAATGCTGGCCTGGTACCGTAATAACCAGTCTGCCTTCGTCCTTAAGCACCCGGTTTAACTCGGCCAGAACCTCAACCTGGTCATAGACATGTTC
Source organism: Planctomycetota bacterium (assembly GCA_020350405.1). Taxonomy (GTDB): domain Bacteria; phylum Planctomycetota; class Phycisphaerae; order Sedimentisphaerales; family Anaerobacaceae. The sequence continues at coordinate 1,162,014 of CP070715.1, read as the reverse complement.
GAGCACATCTAACATGCTTACTGAGTCGAACGTGCGGTCATCAAATGGCAGGTCGCCGGCTTCATGTATCTTTATAATCTCCAAATCTGGAAAAAGTCGCCGCCCCTCGTGCACCGCTTCCTCAGATACATCTACGCCCACTAAGCGCCGAATTCCTTTAGGCTTGAGAGCACTCAGAAATGCTCCTTTATGACAACCGAAGTCAAGGTGCGCCGCCCCGCCCCAGGGCACGTATTCCCATGCAAAACCCCAACGGTCATACCCGTACGGATTGTCCGAACTTATTCGGGCATGCATATCGACCTTTATTCACCCTTTCTATCACCTACACGCCAAATTGTGCCCGCCGGCACAAAGCTGTATCTCTCAAGCAAATATTCCGGGCAATACCGCTGTACCGCGGAAACCACATAGACAGGTCTATTGGTCAATAATTCTCCTATAGTATGTTCGTTGAATTCCGGCGAGCCTTCGCTGCTGCCTACGTAGGATATAATCTTAACATCCGGCCGCATCCGCTTAATCTGCTGTGTGTTCAAAAGCGGTGGAGCCGTCGTGTCATCGGCATATACAATTGCATCGGGTTCGACCATACCAAATATTTCTTCTGCGAATTTCTCCGGTCCTATGTACCCAGTCCGCCAGGGCCGCAGAAAATATACATAATCATCTCGGTAAGGAATCTCCCTTGCGCGTCCGCTTGCAATTCCCAACTTCTTTGCGACTGCCGGAGCCGCCATATAAACAGGCACGGCAACAAAAGCAAATGCCACAACCAGACAACCAAGCAATTTGCCGTGTTTGCCGTTGACAACCCTAGAAGCCCCGACACCAATCAGAATCGAAGCTATACAATATGAAGGAATGAAGAACGCGTAGCGGTCAACGATTGTGTAGCGAAACGCAAAGACAAAAAACAATACTAACAGCGCAAGCAAAACATTTGCAAACCACCGCTTCGGCGAAACTTTGTATAGACCCCATAGGCCAACAAATAAGAGCAAAGCATTAGGCGTCGGGAAATTAAGTGCCATCCACATAAAGTTCTCTTTTACAATTCGAGCTGACAGAGAAACATTAAGAACATCACTCCGCCAGCTGGCGCCGAAAACGGCCGATGCCATTGTCGACCAAAGATCGCCGCTCTCCAAGATGTTCCTTACAATCAGATACTCGTAAGGCAGGGCCCCAATAACCCACAATAATACCATCAGGGCCAAATCCTTTCCACCGACTTTCTTTTTGGCCGTGAGCACCACCAAAAGAACCAAATAGCAGATAAAGGCAAGCGATGCGAGCATGTGATTCGCTATCGCAAGTCCGTTGACGAGACTTAAAAGATACAGATAAACCACCCGGCCCGTCTTGGCATACTGCAACAGCATTATTAATTCAAGTAGAAGAAGTGCTACGACCAGGTTATAGGTCTCCGGAATAGCAGCGTGCCGCCAAAAAGTATGGGAAAGCCCAAGAGTCAGGGCTCCAACCAGCGCAGGCAAAGTACTACCTAGCCACAACCGCAAAAGCAAAAAAAGATTCGCAACAGCCACCGCTGAGATAACCGCCGTCACAATATTAACTTCGTAACCAAATCCGCCGGGAAAAATGTATTTCACCCCGATAGCCAGCATATAAAAAAGCGGATGTGACAGCGCAAGGCCAAGCCGACCTTCAATATCATTGTGAAATACGCGGTACTGTATCACCCCGCTGTCCTGCCATACGGGCCCGGGCGCACAGCTCACTATATAAAGTACCGACGCAGCAAAAAGTACGACAACGTAGCTGGTTTTAATATTGTCAGAAGCTGCAAGATTGTTGTTGGCTTTAGCCATTCGGTTTCACTTACTTAGCATCGTGGTTATTGGTCGAACGTCCACACTTCAGACTTCTTAAATGGTTACTGTTAAGTATTGGGTATCGGCAGCGAACTGCATAGCGCCCTCATAAGCGGCGGGGATAAATATACAATCGCCCGCCTTGAACTCAACGAGGCCTCCATCAGTTCCCAGAATCCTTCCAAAGCCAGCTAAAATAACCAGGCACTTGACTCCACCGCGCGAAAGAAGCATCTCGAAGTCTTTGGCCTGATGTCCCTTGTCTATCTTGAAGTATTCGCAATCAACCAATCGACCGACCGTCGTCACCGAAAGGTTATCACCGGAAGGGTCGAAATGGATGCTTTCTAACGCCTCTTCAATGTGCAACTGCCTGGCTTTGCCGGCATCATCAACTCTGTTGAAGTCAAAAACACGGTAGGTCGTATCTGAAGGCGTCTGAATCTCAGCTATTATCAACCCCGCTCCGATGCTGTGAGCGGTGCCGGCAGGAAGAAAATGGCATTCTCCGGCCTTGACAGGCACTTGCTCCAGCAAATCGGCTACATCGCCGTTCTTAATAGCTTCGGCAAATTTCTCACTTCCTACACCCTTTTTGAGTCCCTTATAAATTACCGCACCTGCCGCCGCAAATACGATATACCAGCACTCGGTCTTCGGGTCCCCCTTGCCCGTTCTTTTGCAGGTTGCCGGGTCTGGATGCACCTGCACACTCAGGACATCCTCGGCGTCGAGGAATTTGATTAACAATGGAAAAGGCCCAGAGAAATTTCTATCACCCATTATTTCTGCAGGATATTTTTCAATTACCGAGCCAAGAGTTTGACCGGCCAATTGGCCATTTGCGACTACCGACTTATCGTCCGGCAAATCGGCTAATTCCCAGCTTTCTCCGATTTTTTCAAATCGAGGAATATCTTTGTTAAAAAACTCTCGCAACTTCTGACCGCCCCATATGCGCTTTTTGTAGATGGGTCTGAATTTCAGCGGGTATAACTGCATGCGCTTATTGTAGTAGCGGTGGAGTCATTTGTCCACGCTGCAGTTTGACCTAAACCCCACACGAGAGGGCTTTTCGGCTCTGAACCGATACCATAGCCTAAAGCCTAATCATATCAACTTGCCGCCTAAGCGTTCGGATTGCACTTGGGACAGAAGCCTTCGAGCTGTACCCGCTGGTGCCCGATGACAAAACCTTCCTCCGGGCTTCTTGCCATAGGCATCGTTACCGCCGTAAAACAGTGCGTATCACCGCAACTGATACATGTAAAGTGCGGGTGACACTGCTGCTCAGTGCAGTCGTCGGCCAGCTCAAAATGCCATACTCTTTCCCGCAGAAAAGCCCTGTGAACAAGCCCTTCCCGGACAAAGCTTTCAAGGGTCCTATAGATTGTGACCTTATCCGGGGCGTCGCGGCCAAGCCTTGTTGAAATCTGGTCTCGAGTCAAGGGCCTATCGACAGCGAGAAGCACCCCCAAAATAGCCACTCGCGGATTCGTCCGACGAAGCTTCACCGAGTTTAACAGATCCATAGCCTTTTGCTTAACCGCCGATTTCACTTATGGCCCTCCGAGCCCTTGTCCGTATGCGGATGACTGTGACGCCCGTGCACGGGGCAGGGGCCCATCATTTCAATATCTGACTTTACAAACAAAAGCGGAAAAACAATATCGCTGATACAGCAGGGCACCCAAATGGCCAGAAACAAAATCACAAACATTCCTGCCACAACCCCGGCCGTTATCCCCAATTCCATATTCATCAGCATATACGAAGACGATGCCCACGTACTGATTAACACATGCCCGGCGTGTGGAAACTTCGTCCGCGGAAGAAAATACGCGATCACAATACCCAGCAGCGCCGCCGGATTAACTATGTACCATTCTTCGATAAAGCCAAGATGAATCTTGTGCTCATCCTCCTCGTCTTCTTCTTGCTCCGGCGAAGCTTTGTCGTCGTCGTGCAGCACGGCGTGCGTCGGAACATCCAGACCAAGAAGATATGTCCCAACATGAGGTATTATTACGTCACTTAGCGTGGCAACACCGACAGAGCCGAAATACCCTACAAGTACCACTAAAATAATCCGCTTCTTTGCGGCGTGTACATTGAACATCGATGCGGTCACCATTGCGCTTAAAACCACGTGGCCGGGATGGAAGACGGAAAATAGCATTCGGCCGCCTGTCCCGCCCACCCTCCTAAACAGCAGCATAAAAAAAATGCCCAGCAGTGCCCCGAAAAGCGTAAACGGTAAGTGCCCATGCAGCTCCACAGCAATATGTTTTGCCTTCTCTCTCACCGACACTCTTCAACCCTTTCTTGCCGCTAAAATTCAAAAGACAGCTATGGCTATTATAGCCAAATGCAACTAAGTTGCAAATATTTTTTCCAGCTTTCTGCGATTAAATTCGAGGAGGCCGCCACCAAGGTAAACAACCTCAAAAATCAGGATGAGCTCGCCATGGGAGGAAAGTCGTTGCGGATTTGGGCTCAAGCGAGTAGATTAATGGCTTTCGCTTGGCGGAAGAACACAAACACAAGTTTGATTATCAAAGCCAGGATATGAGAGCAACAAGAAAAATTCGCTGGGGCATACTTGGCACGGGCGCTATCGCCAAGAAGTTCGGCGAAGGGTTAAAACTCGTGCCTGATGCTGAACTTCTTGCCGTTGGCTCCCGGACCCGTAAGACCGCAGAAAAGTTCGCTGACACCTTCCAAATTCCACATCGACATGCCGGTTACGACAAGCTCGCAAACGACAGCGACGTTGACGTGATATATGTTGCGACGCCACATCCTTTTCATATGGAAAATACCCTGATGTGCCTAAACGCCGGCAGGGCGGTGCTGTGCGAAAAACCTTTTGCCATAAACGCAAGCCAGGCAACCCGGATGGTTAATGCCGCCAGAGACAAAAGGCTCTTTCTTATGGAAGCAATGTGGACCCGCTTTCTGCCGGTCATGGCCGAAGTACGCCAGCTGCTCGACCAAGAAGTGATTGGCCAAGTGCGATTGCTCCAAGCCGATTTTGGATTCAAAGGCAAGTGGAACCGGAAAGGTAGGCTGTTTAACCCAGAATTGGCGGGCGGCGCGCTCCTGGATGTTGGCGTCTACACGGTCTCGCTCGCTTCGATGGTCTTCGAAAACCCCCCCAAAGAAATCTCCGCTACGGCCCACATAGGTAAAACAGGCGTCGACGAGCAAGCAGCAATGCTATTCGGTTATGACGACGGACAATCGGCGGTTCTTCATTGTGCGGTAAGAACGGAAACGCCACAGCAGGCTTTTATCGTCGGAACAAAGGGCAGTATCAGGATTCATCCGCAGTTCTGGAGGGCTACATCCGCTACGATTTCCGTCGAAGGCAAAAAAGACCGAGTGCTCGAGATCCCCCTTCACGGTTACGGACTGGACCACCAGGCTCGGGAAGTTATGCGGTGTCTCCGCGCCGGAAAACTCGAAAGCGACGTGATGCCCCTGGACGAATCCATTCACATTATGAAAACTATGGACGAAATCCGAGCACAGTTGCGACTGAAGTACCCGATGGAATAAGTACCAAACAGCGATGAAAATCATCGAAACAATATCAAAGCTTGAGAAAATCAAGAAAGGCTGTGTCCTGACTATCGGAAATTTTGACGGCGTTCATCTCGGCCATCAGGAGATTCTGATGGCCGCAAAGCAAGCCGCCAAAGAAAAGGCCGCCGAATTGATGGCCATGACCTTCGAGCCGCACCCGGTAGCTATATTGCATCCGGAAAAGGCGCCCGGCGTACTAACGCCCGTAGGGCTCAAAAAACATCTGTTGGCCGAATGGGGGGTGGATTGCCTTATTATTTTAAAAGGCTCCCGGGAACTCCTGAGTCTGCCACCCGAAGACTTTGTCAGTCGCTTTCTCGTTGACAACGTTCAGCCGAGCTTGGTTGTCGAGGGCGATGATTTTAACTTTGGCGCCGGGCGGGCAGGCAGCATCCAGACACTCAAAAACCTTGCCGCTGAACACGCCTTTGAAGTCTCCGTAATCAGCTCAAAGCAAGTTACGCTTTCAACAGGCCAAATTGTCAGTGTCTCGAGCACCATAATTCGCTACATGCTCGAAAGCGGGCACGTGGAGGACGCTGCTATTGCCTTGGGAAGACCGTATCGGCTGGCGGAGAAAATCATGCCCGGCCGCGGCATAGGCAAAAAACTCGGTTTCCCAACGCTTAATATGAAAAGGCCCAATCAGGTTATTCCCGGCGAGGGCGTTTACGCCGGCTTCGTGAAAGTTGCTGAAACCATTGAGGCTGCTGTCGCCTGTAAAGAAAAGCTGCCCGCAGTCTACAGCATCGGCCAGACAAGAACATACGGCGAGGAATTTCCGCTACTGATAGAAGCGCACCTGCTGGTAGAAAATGTCGGCGACCTCATCGGCAAATACGCCGCTATGGACCTTCTGCAGCGAATCCGAAGCCAGCACAAATTCAAAACAGAATCCAAGCTCTGCGAACAAATCGCAAAAGACTGCGAGAAGGCAAGGCAAATTTTGGCTAAACAACAATAAGCACAGGTACCTGTGATGTCCGAGAAAGTATTAGTTGCAATTGCAGACGGGATTGAAGAATTAGAGGCCGTTACTATCATCGACGTTCTAAGAAGAGCAAAAGCCGATGTTACTGTTGCCTCGGTGGGCTCAAAACAAGTCACTGCCAGCAGGGGCGTAAAATTAGAGGCCGATGCGCCTATTTCAGATTGTGCCGACAACATATACGATTTAATTGCACTTCCCGGCGGCATGCCCGGAGCAGAAAACTTAAGAGACAGCAACGAATTAACCAACCTTCTAAAAGCGCAGGCGGAATCGGGTAGATATTACGCAGCGATTTGTGCATCGCCCGCAGTCGTCTTGCAGCATCACGGCCTTCTACAGAATAAAAAGGCAACCTGTTATCCGTCGCTGCTCTCGCAGCTAAGTGACGTTGTTGACGGGAAAGTCGCCGTCGACGGCAACTGTATTACCAGCCAGGGACCGGGAACAGCCTTGGAATTTGCACTAAAATTAGTTGAGCTGCTATTCGGAAAGGAAAAATCAAAGGAGATATCGCAAGCAATGTTAGCCACCTGATTTCGACAGAACAATCGAAATAGAATAAAGATTACAAAAAGACGAAGGAATTTTCGGACAGAGTGGAAAAATATTACAGAGGTCATAGCACATGCTGGACAATAGCTACCTTCAAAAAGCGGTTGAGCTGATTGAGCAATCAAGCAGTATTTTGCTGACGACCCACACCAAGCCGGATGGGGACGCCTGCGGGTCTGTGGCGGCAACGTATGACGTCCTGAAAGCCCTCAGCAGGGACGTAAAACTTATATTTTTATCAGAAGTGCCGGAATGGTATCAGTTTCTCTTCAGTGAAAAAGTCCCAGTCCTGGGCGAAGATGTGAGCTTGGAGCAGCTAAAACGGGGCCGGTTCGCGGAACCCGATTTGATTATGATTGTTGATACCAACAGCTACAGCCAGCTGCCCAGATTCAACGAGTTCCTCAAAAAAAATACTAAACCCATCCTCGTAATCGACCACCACGTGACCTCCGATGCCCTCGGCGACGTCGAGTTGGTCGACACGGGTGCCGCGGCTACAGCTCTGATTGTCTTCGATTTTGTCAAGTACGCCAAATGGCTGGTAACTGAAAAAATCGCCCGAGCACTTTTCACAGCAGTAGCAGCCGATACCGGCTGGTTCCAGTTCAAGAATACCGACAGCAGGGTCCACCGTGTCTGTGCCGAACTTATTAACGCCGACATAAAACCGATGCAAATCTACGACCATTTGTATCTGAACTTCTCATATCCGCGTTTCAAGCTTATGGCCGGGATGCTCGACAAACTCGAGCTGCATCTAGATGACCGATGTAAATGCTCGCGAAATTATACCGCCAATTTTATAGCCAGTTGTCAGCTATGTAGAGAAGTGTTAGAATTGAGGACCGTATGATGATAAGCTACAGACAATTGAAGAACCACCAAGCGAGCCAGTCTCTCGCCCAGAGTAATATAAACTTCAAAGCGCTACAAAACCTTGAGCCTGAGCCTATTCCCGTTGATTCCTCACTTGATCGTATTCTTCGCATTGTCGTCACAACAGAGTGTAATCGGAGCTGCTTCTATTGTCATCGTGAAGGGATGACTCCAACAACAAAGAATATCCTGACCACAACCGACATCATTTTCTTCGTCAAGACCGTAGCAGAACTGTTTGATGGTGTATCTATCGTTGGAGGAGAGCCCCTTTTACAAAGAGATCTGTTGCAAATAGCCGAAGTTGCCGTCTTATCAATGGGATGTCCTGTCCACCTGACGACAAATGCATCTATTTCCATGAGCAACATCATTAGTAATGCTAACTTATTCAATCGCATAAACATCTCGCTCAATGTTCTTGGTCCTAACCGGTACCAGCGATTATGTGGCACTCCTTTGCCTAGCATTGTCTATGAAAATACTAGCAGGCTGGTTCAACTGCCTTACGATATACACGTGAACGCCGTAGCAATTCCGGGTTACAACACAAACGAAGAGGAGATTTTGGCTTTATCCAGTTTCTGTGACCGGCATGGCTTCCGAATGGAATTCTTGCATCTAATGCCCAGGAGCCAAAATGAAGTGCGCCTTCTTACGGCTGGACTAGGCCAATTTCGCTCAGTTATGAAGAAGCTTGGCTTTACGGCATCCATTCGTCACAGACCCTATAGCCACCTGAATACTCTGTATCGATATAAGGAGAGAGAGATTGTTCTTCGCGACTATGGCCAGGTCATTGATCCACAGCGTTGCTCCAATTGCATAGCTCAAACTTTTTGCACAGAAGGTTTGTCCCATATCCGGCTTTTGCCGGATGGTTTTATAATAGCCTGTCGGTATGGAAGGCGATTCAGAATTAATCTATTTGCGCACATCCGGAGACGACGTGTGAAAGCTATACTGGCGGGCGTAAAAAACCTGCAGCGATCTTTCAGGGAACCTCTGTTCTGGTATCAACTCCCAGGTGATGGGAAAAGTGAGGATGTATGAAATCGTTCGATTCTGCGATAGACTTAATTAAAGAGTGTGGTACAAATCTCTCGAACAAAGACTTAACTGGTATGAACTTCTCAGGATTGTGTTTGGTCGGTGTTGATTTTTCTGGATCCGATTGTAGTTTCTGTTGTTTTGATCACAGTGACCTTAGCCTTGCCAAGTTTGTTGGCAGCAATCTGTATCAAAGCAGCTTCAAGGAAGCCGTTCTGTATGTGACGTGTTTTGAAGGTAGTAATCTCACGCGTGCATCATTTCGACAATCATTTCTTTATGGAGTTATTTTCCATGGAGCAAACCCAACTTATGCCGACTTTTCCTCCTACCGCCTAGAAATGAAGCGTCGTATGAGTGTCAAAGATGTTGCTTCACTGCGGCAAATAGCTATCGGAACATCGGTGGATATTTATAAGCTCGAAGCATTTGCCGTCGGCAATAAAGGCTTTAGGTTCAGAGAGTACCGATTGAGGGAAGCCCGAAAGGTTCGCTCGCAGATTCACAATCGCCTCAAGCGATTATATCGGGACTTTAGTCTCCCAGATCAAGCTGCGACTCATTACTATCAAGAAAAGTACTGGAATACCCGTTCACTGTCCTTGAATAGCCCAATGCAACATGGTTTGTTAAAAACTTCTTTTTCTCTGGTTTTAGGTTTCCTTAACGAGTTGCTGTGTGGGTATGGAGAGAAACCCCATCGGGCCCTTCTCTCCTTGGTTGTGTGGATGTGTTGTTTTGCATCCATCTATTGGTGTTTTCATCTTTTTTTGTTTCCCAACACAGAGGATGGCATTGGTCATGCTCTATATCTGAGCGCTACCTGTTGCGTAACAGGAGTTCATTCTGACAAGTTTTCCTTGGCCGGGAAAGTGCTTGTATCTGTGCAAGCATGGGGGAGCATTTGTTTAATAGCATTGTTTGCGGCTGCGCTGATTCGGAGAGTGATAAGAGATTGATTAGCACATTTAGGAAGGTTGCCTAACAATGCAGAACCGTTACGAAACAATGTTCAATATCTAAGTTAATCATAGGACTACAAGTGTTTTCAGAAACAGACCTTCACATACACTCAACATTCTCTGATGGCGTTATGTCTCCTGCGGAGCTTGTTATGGCTGCAGAGCAGATTGGACTCCGGAATATCGCAATAACAGATCATGACTCTGTGGATGGAGTTCCCCTGGCGGCTGCTGCAGGTTATAAGCGCGGTATCAATGTGATACCAGGCTTCGAACTATCGGTCGATTGGCGTGGTTCGGACATTGACTTACTTGGATATGCCGTTGATGTGTCCCAGCAAGCATTAGTCCATGAGCTCAATGAAAGGCATCTTAAAAGGTTGGAACGTGTTCGCAGAACACTGGATATCCTAGCCAAGGAAGGTGTGCAATTGGACTGGGATGACGTGGCGGCTATTGGGGGCGAAGGGGCTATTGGAAGGCCACATATAGCTTGGGCAATGATGCGGAAAGGCTATGTGGCTAGTGTAGAGGAAGCATTCTCAATGTATCTGGGACAAGACTACGCCGCCAATGTACCCAGTGATGCGAAGCTTTCGCTTCCCGATGGCATAGCATTGATTCACAAGGCCAAAGGTGTTGCCATAATCGCCCATCCCTATATGCCAGAGCTTCCAGAATACTTAGATATTAACGAGATTTTGCCAGAGGCACTTGATGCAGGAATTGATGGTCTTGAGGCTTACTACACTGGGTATACTGTACAAAGAACAGCCCAATTGGTTGGCTTGGCTAAACGATACGACTTGATTGTTACTGGGGGAAGTGATTTTCACGGAGGAAACCAACTTCCCCACTGCAAACTTGGAGCGGTCAATGTTCCATCTGAATGTGTGGCAGCACTTTGGGACCGCTCATCTACGGGGAAGCCGGAGAGTGATGCTTTTTAGCACATATCAATTCATGTATTTCTCAAAACGGCACATTATCCCCCACCCAAGCATACTCTGGCACACCATAGCCTCTCTCTTCACTACCATCCAACTGCGGTGGGATTACTCCCACATCATGCTCCACAATCCAATTGTATTTCTAACCCGCTTCAGATCTGATTATTTTCGATTTATTCAAATATGCGAATTGGCCGTTCACCGGGGAAATCGCAGAAGCACTCTTTGTATCGATTGCAACCGACACAGGCTGGTTCCAGTTCAACAACACAGACAGTAGAGTCTATCGGACCTGCGCGGACTTAATTGAGGCCGGCGCGAATCCCACTGAGCTCCATCACGCTATATACCAAAATTTCTCACCTCAGCGCTTCAAATTGATGGCCGTGATGCTCAATACACTCGAACTGCATCTCGACGGGCGCTTTGCAACCCAGTATCTGCGACAAGTGGATTTCGAGCAGACAGGTGCCGCATACAAGGATACGGAAAATCTAATCGACGAATGCCGGCGGATAAGCGCCGTTGAAGCGGCGGCACTGTTTGTGGAATTGCCAGATGGCCGGGTCAGATGCTCACTGCGCGGCAGCCGGACAATCGATGTTCGCGAAATCGCCGCCAAGTTCGGCGGGGGAGGGCATACTACTGCCGCAGGTGCACACCTGCCCGGACCTCTACAGAAGGCCAAGGAACTTATCCTGGCTGAAATGACGCAGCACTTCAAGCGGCTGGACAGCAAATGACCGCCTATTCAGGCGGACAATAATAAGGGCGCTCCCCAAGATGGTTTGGCATGAAAACCGAGCTTAGAATGGCCCGGCCCTGCTCGGTGTCGGCCGGTACCCACCGCTCGTCGCCGGCCCGGCAAATAAGCCGCCCCTGCCCCCACTGTTTAGCGCCACCCGTCCCCCCGCCAATGCCGCCGGGAGTATCAGTACCAGCTGCAGGATTAGGCCTTTCCAAAAAGCCTATAAAACGTTCAGACTCATTCGGCTCGTCGATATAACTGAATACATACGCCCTGACACCGGCTGGTCGGCCGCAGGGAAGCGGTCCGGAGGGTGCCTCAATGGGCGGAACCATGTTACCCTTAGCAACAAATAGCTCGCCGGTGTTCCTATCATAGAACCACTCTAACTTGCTCTCTACGATTTCTTCTACGACCTTTTCGGGCCACGACAGCCAGACAATAATTACAAACAGCACAAACACAGAAGTCGCGGTTATACCAATGATTAACCGTGGGTGGGCATTAATCTTTCTCCTTGTGTTTACAGCCAATCTTTCCCAGCGGTGTTCAATCTCGTAACGCAACCAGTCAGGCAACCTAAAAAGCATCTCGCATCCCAAAAAAAATCCTAAACCAAAACCAATCAGTACATAAATAGTTCCAATACGGCCTTACCTAAGGACGTCGAGTAAACGCTCTATATCGGGGTTATCATCCGACGCCTCGGCTGCCGATATCTCTCGATTCGCAAACTTTACCGTTCGCGGGTCTTTCCATCTCCAGTGCTCACAGTGAAAATCCGCGAAAGACATATTGCAGCCGCCACTATGCCTCGCGGTTATCTGCTGACGATGCTTCGGGTCGTTCCAAGACCACCATTTCGGAGGTTTGCTGCAGCAGTTTACAGGAAAGTAGGGGTTGTGTATCCATTTCCAGCTGCTGCTTGCATCAATAAAAACCATTCTTCGACTCGGTCCTTTGATAGTGTCTAAGCTCCAATTTATGGTAGCGGATATAGAATAACTGCGCAAAAACCCGGACCTGTCACACTTGCATTTGTACAGGCCCAAAGTCTCCTCCGTATAAGGCCACAGCACTCCGTCCGCGACAGCCTGCTCGGTGTTGCCTACATCATTGCTCGGCCAATCCGGCCCATCGGCAACCCAGTGATTATTGCCCTGAGAATCGTTCCAGAGTGTGCCTGGCGAACACACCCTGTCTTCGTTGTCCATGGAATAAAAACTCCAGGCAAACATCAGCTGGCGCATGTTCGAGAAACAGTCCACCCGCTTGCCCGCTTCCCTGGCCTTACCCAACGACGGCAAAAGAATAGACATCATCATCGACACGATGGATATCACCACAAGCAGCTCCACCAGCGTAAAGCCACTCAGGGCGACCTTAACACCCGCTGTTCTCCGCTGTCGGGCCATCTGCGTGTCCTTGATTTAATTCTTGAGAATGAAACCGACTCATCAATACCCAAAGCAATTATATAATAAGTAAGCCTGTTTGGCAAAAAGCAGAACCAATTACGCTACAACTTTGCCTCCAACAGGCAAAGGGGCGGATTAATGCCCCTGCAGATTACCTGCTGTCAATATACAAGTCCCGAAAACGGGTCGGATGTTACACAAGAAATGCCATTCTGCCATCTTTTCATACCGAAAACCCAAAATCGGTAAAATGGCTGGGCCTGATACCCCTACCAGACTAAACAGGTCTTACCGAGGCCCTTGCGCCGGCCCCCTTTGTAAAAAAACGCAAAAAAGCCCGTTTTTGAGCAAGTCGAAGAACAATTTGCCCGGATTGACAGTAAATAATTGAGTAGCCGGGGAAAATTAAAAAAAACATTAAAAAAAGCTTGACTGCGTGTCGATAACGCAATAAACTGTAATTTGTACGGTGTAGGCTGGCATGTGTAACAGCCCGCCAGAAATATTTTAGGTTAGGGTTTTGATGAAAATTTTTATAATCTGTGTCTTGTTGCTTTAAACTGTTTCCAGACAAACGCTGATGTCTAATCCAAGCCGCTGGCAGTTTCAAGCAGCGGCTTTTTTATTGCTCTTTATTAATTTTATAGCTATAACCGACTGCTAAAGCCATTTAGGGCCAACGCCCGATAGCTAATAATAACTCCGGTTAGTGTGCGGGCTCGTAGCTCAGCTGGTTAGAGCGCACGCCTGATAAGCGTGAGGTCGGTAGTTCGAGTCTACCCGGGCCCATTTCGATTGGCTGTTGTCAATTGAAACTCGGCTCGGGGACGTAGCTCAATTGGGAGAGCGCCGGCTTTGCAAGCCGGAGGTTGTCGGTTCGATCCCGATCGTCTCCAGTCTCGCGAACAGCGAGTTTTGTTCTTTGATAAGTTAATATGCAGATACGCGGGACGGTTTTTCGCCTCAAAGCGAAAAACTGTTACCGATGAGCGCGAAATTAGGTTCATTTTCCCATAAAAGCCAATCAAAGATTGATATGGTCAAGTTACTAAGGGTGTATGGGGGATGTCTAGGCGTCGAGAGGCGATGAAGGACGTGGCTGGCTGCGATAAGCCCGGGGTAGGTGTCGAGCAACCGTTAATCCCGGGATCTCCGAATGGGGCAACCCGGCAGGATTGGGCAACCATATCCTGTCATCCATGGCTGAATGCATAGGCCATGTGAAGCTAACGCAGGGAACTGAAACATCTCAGTACCTGCAGGAAAGGAAATCAACCGAGACTCCGTCAGTAGCGGCGAGCGAAAGCGGATTAGCCCAAACCGAGAAGCTTGCTTCTCGGGGTTGCGGGCGCCGGTAAGCAGTTACAAAGGCATCGCAAGCAGAATCCGCTGGAAAGCGGAACCACAGAAGGTGATAGTCCTGTACGTGAAAGCGAGAGCCCTGCATTACTGCCGGCGATCCAGAGTAACACGGAGCTCGTGGAACTCTGTGTGAAGCCGGGGGGACCACCCTCCAAGGCTAAGTACTACTCGGCGACCGATAGTGAAATGTAAGGCGACTGAACGATGAAAAGTACCCCTATTAGGGGAGTTAAAAGCACCTGAAACCATACACCTACAAGCTGTGG
>CP070715.1:1137618-1147310 GCA_020350405.1 Planctomycetota bacterium | reverse complement strand
GTCAGTGTGACTTTGAATCGCGATACCTTCGGCATAATCGCCTGGAACGCAAGACCTGCCCGATAAATCGTCGGATTTGCCGTTGTCCAGCCGGCGATAATCACACAGAGCAGGCCGGTCATCCCCGCAGCCCGAAAGGCCAAAGGGCCTGGAAGAACATCTGTGTCTGCCGGGTCAAGGTGAAGCTGGTAGGCATATAGAATCGAAGCACTTATCCACGCCATGAAATGACCGACGTACATCCCCGCAGCCGACGCAACGCCATACCAGCTCTTGTTGGCATACCGAAAGACCGAAAGGTCGCTCATCCCGATGTGCATAGCCATGTTGCAGAACCACGCAAAGAACATCACGTGCCAGAACGTGAACTTGACCTGCCCGGCAAGCGGTTCGCCGCCTTTCCATATCTGCGTCGTGGCCAGATGCCACAGGCCGCCGGCCGAATTTATCTCGGTGCCCGTAGCATCGATGAACTGCCTCAGCCCCACGAAACCGAACACTAGGAAAACGAGCACCATCCACGGAGCGGCGATGTTGGCGAAGTCCGCCACCATCTTATAACCGTATGCCGCGATAATTGCGATAAGCGCGCCAACCACCAACGCCGCCACGACCCACCCAAGGCTGTTCGGATACAGGTCGTTAAGCCCCGGCATCTTGAACTCGAACCACACGCCCACCGCAGTCGCCGAAACCGTTATCATTGCCCCGGCCAGAAAGCAGAACATCACGCCGTTCGCCAGATTATAGAGCGTCACCAGCTTGCGCCCGCAGACCTTCTCCAACTGATAGTACAGTGTCAGTCTGGCTCGCGTCGCAATCGGCGCACAGAGATACATCCAGCTCAATACCGCTAACGCGTTGCCGACGATGAGCCCCATCACCAAATCGAACGCGCTGACACCCGCCGCAACAAACAAGGGTCCTATCATCAGCTCCGTCCCTGCACAGTGCTCTCCGGCGTACATGCCGACAAATTCCTTCAGCCCCAGCCGGGCCCTCGCCGGCACCGGCTCGCGCTCGTACTCAGCCGGTGGCTGACCGTGATGTCTTTCTTCTTCTGCACCCATTCAACTCATCCGTGAAGTTCTTTAAGATTCACACTCAAACAGCTAGAGCCTGTCCGAATGGTTTTGCCTTTAGATATCATTTACCGAGATGCAATGTAATTGCCGTATCCTATAACAATCGTCGACACCAGCAAAACAAATAAGCCAAAGAAGATTAAACCATATGTTCGCTTGCTCGAACCTTTCCATTCCCTGAATAGCAGCCCCCACATATTGCTGAAAACTATGATAAAAGCCATGTGAATCGTCCAGCTCGCAAAATCATACTCCCGGCCCAGCTTCGACATCCCCATCCCGTAGAAGAAAAACTGCATGTACCACGTCGCCCCGCCTGCAAAGGCAAGAATGTAGTTTGTCAGCAGCCTCCTGCTCGGGTCTTTCACATAGTCACTCGCTGATTTGTTCTTCAAAGTGAGAATCAGACACCAGATGCAATTGGTGGTAAAGCCCCCGCCCATAGCGAAAATAAACACGGGGTTGTTCTGGTATATTGGATTCGTCCCGGCCTCCAGCGCTGCCTGCGCGATAGGTTTGCCAGCCTGAATCGCAAAGGCCATGCACGAACTCATTACTCCCGCAAACACAGCCGCCATAAAACCCTTCGTCAGCGCAAATTCCTTAATGGCCTGTTTCTTTTGCTCTTCCGTCAGTTCACGCTCTTTAAGGATGCCCGCGTAACCGCACACCGCGATGCCCAAAAGACACACGACCACACCCGCAAAGACTGCTAATCCGGACGCAGTTGTAAACATACCAACGGCGTCTCCAGCAACAATCGGTGGTATCATCGTCCCGAATGCCGCGCAAAAACCAAGTGCCATGGCATATCCCAGTGACAGCCCTAAGTATCGCATACTCAGGCCGAACGTTAACCCTCCGATTCCCCACATGGCCCCAAAGATATATGCCCACCACATACTTTTAACGGGACTTGCTGAAACAATAGCTCGTAAATCCGGCGTAGTCAGCCACGCCATAAGGACCGGCATAACTATCCACGCCGCGAAGCCCTGCGTCAGCCAATAAGTCTCCCAAGCCCAGCCCTTGACCCTTTTGAAGGGAATGTAAAAACTACCCGCCGCCAGACCTCCAACAGAAAATAAAACCACACCCAGAAATGGATTCATTGGCAATCCCTTCTAATTGTCAGTCATAAAACCCGAATTCATATGCCGCGTCGTACATTGCTGTAATATTTTCAGCCGGCACGCCTGCCTGAATATTATGGACACTGTTGAAAACATAACCGCCGCCGGGCTTGAATATCTCCAGGTTCCTTCGCACGTGCTCTCTGATTTCGTCGGGTTTGGCAAACGAAAGTACATGTTGGGTATCTATCCCGCCGCCCCATAGGACGATGTCCTTGCCGAACGCATCTTTCAAATTCTGAGGTTCCATATTAGCCGCGCTGATTTGAATCGGATTGAGGATATCAATGCCGTTATCTATCAAATCGGGTATATACTCGCTGCAACCACCACACGTGTGGTACCATATTTTCGCCGATGTAAGAGACTTAATATGCTGGATGAGTTTTTTATGTCGGGGCTTTACGAATCTGCGGTAAAAATCAGGCGAAAACAGCGGCCCATCCTGACCTGCAAGGTCATCGCCTATCATAACAATATCAACAATGTCACCGACCTCCGCCATAAAACCGCTGTAATAATCCATCCAGAATTTCAGCGTCTGGTCGAGCAGTGCCTCGCAGAAATCCGTATTTTCCAGCATGTCTATAAACCATCGCTCCAGCCCCCGCATATACCAGCAGTATTCATAGACAACTCCGCCGATGCCTGTTGATATGGCGTACGGCGTCTCGTTGCGCATTTCCAAAGCCTGCTCTCTCACACCGGTAAAGCGGCTCGGGTCACTGCCGTCAGGAAAAGGGTAATCACCAATGTCATCGACAGTTGCCTCTGCTAAGGGATGTTGTGAAATATCCATATAAAGCTGCTGCTCGTCCGGCATAGACCACACGACGCCGAATTCATCTTTAAGGTCGTGCCAGAGTTTACCATCTCGGATGTTCTGCTCGATTCCCCCCTTAAAGCTGTCCGGCCCGTGTGCACAAACGTAGCGAATATCAACATTAAAGCGTTCCAGCACCGCTTCGCAGGGCTTGGCAAGCTGCTGGACAGGGTCAAGGATTGTTATCTCATCCGTAATACCAAGATGAGTGAGTAATTCGCTGTATGCTCTTTTGTGTATCCCCGTTTGAAATCCCCCGAGGTCAATCGGCACCCTGTCAGGAACTTCGTGATTGAGAGCTTTCCTGACGCGCTGCCTCGAGGTCATTTTTTCTGCCATCGCTCTTTTTAATCTCCTCTGCCGAGAATCCTATCGTTCAGTCTAAGTTCTCTGACTGAGTACTTTAGCTTCATAATCCTTTACGGCCTGCAGCCACGCGGGGCCGACGGGGACATCTGCTTTCAGGCAATAATAATCCCAAACCGAACCGAACGGCAATGTTTTTAGCTCTTCGAGCACTGCTAAGCGTGATGTCAGGTCTCCCGCGGCCTCTATCTCGCGCAGCCTGTCCGTTGGCTCCAGCAGCGCACTTAACAGGGCCTTCAGCATGCACCTTGTACCAATTACCCACGCGGCCACACGGTTGATGCTTGCATCGAAAAAGTCGAGGCCAATGTGTACCCTTTGCAGATAATCCCCTCTGACTATCTCTTCGGCGATGGCCCTCAGCTCGTCCGACAGAATTGCCACATGGTCGCTGTCCCACCGCACGCCCCTGCTGACGTGCAGAAGTATCTCATCCAGAAACGTCAACACCGATGATATCTTATCCGAAACCACCTCCGTCGGATGAAAATGCCCCGTGTCCAGACAAAGCAGTATCTTATTTGCGATGGCGTATCCCATATAGAATTCATGAGAGCCGACAACATAACTTTCTGACCCTATGCCGAATAGTTTACTTTCCACCGAATCCATAAGGTAGCGCCTGTCCACCTTTTCTGCGAATATCTCATCGAGCGATTTTCTAAGCCGCTCCCGCGGCCCTTTCCGGTCCGCCGGGATATCTTTATACCCGTCCGGAACCCACACGTTCGTTACACATGGGCTTTGAAGCTGCCGCCCCATATGCTCCCCAATCTTTCGGCACGCTATCCCGTGCTCAACCCAAAACCTGCGGATACCCTCATCCTGGCTCCCAAGAGTAAAACCGCTCGCGGCCTTTGGATGAGAAAAGAAAGTCCCGTTGAAATCCAGGCCCATCCCCATTGCCTTCGCCCAGTCTATCCAGCCGGAGAAGTACTTGGCCTCCAGTTTATTGCGCTCGATGCGCTCCTTGCCGGTCTCGGCGTATATGGCGTGCAGATTCAACCGGTGCTTGCCCGGTATCAGGCCAAGCGCCTGCTCCAAATCCATTCGCAGTTCATCGCCACACCGTGCCTTCCCCCGATAACTTCCCGTAGCCATCATGCCCCCTCCGGCTAATCCCTCACCACTTTCGAACCCCCCCACATCATCTCCCTGCCAGCAGTGTAGCGATATCGCTATCTTGCTCAGCTTTTCGACCGCCGCGTCAGTATCGACACCTGTCTCAGCGTAACACTCCTTCGCCGGCTCGTATGCTTTCTCAATGCGTTTGGAATAGGTCATTTGGCACTACACTCCACTCTGAGATTTTTGGTATATTTTCAAAAGAGCATCCTCTGCTTTTTTGTTCCACACTCCGTCACTCAGGCATTCAGCAACCTCCGGCATCTTCTCTCCGAGCTTTGTCAGCTCTGTCAGCCCGAATCCCTTACAGGCCGGGTAAACCATTATTTTACCAGCTATCTGCCTTTTTTCAACCGCCCGAATTCCATCATCTGAACCGTCCAGTCCGCAGACAGCAGCGACCGAGACATCCGTGTCGAGCCGGCCGGATTCAACCTTGGCTAAGACACGTTTCATATCTTCAAGAACAGAACCGCTCGTTCCAATAAAATACAATCGCTTTTCGATACAGGCGTCCAGATCGATTGTTGCTGTAACATCCGCAGGGATTCCGGCGAATATGTTTATGATTCCACCTTTTTCAGCGGCTTTAACTGACGCGGACACAAGTTCAGGTATTGGTGCCATCACTACGGTGTAGTCGAAGGATTCTCCAATCTGCTCTTTCCCCGAATTGTAAGGCTTATACCGAACGTTGTTCTTCTTAGCCAATAGCTCAGCCACTTTAGAAAGCGTGGCCAGTCTGTCCTCATCTATATCCCCGGCAAAAACACTGATACCCTCAATGTCCTGACAGATATTTCGTATCACGTGCATCGTTCCCATAGGCCCGCCCGCACCGACAACATTAATCTTGTCGCCGGCCCGGACTTCGCCCGTTTCGGGGATATATTCCATAGACTCAGCCGGGTCCGTCCCCGTCGTGCCGACTATGCGAATACCGCCGTAATGGACCCTGCCCACCGCAGTAACTACATCCCTGCCGAATTTGCCGCCGCAAAGAACAATATTGACAAGACCTTGGGGAGCGACTTTTCCAAACAGAACCTCGATCGTACTTGCCTTAGACCCGAGACAGATTACATCGTCATAGCTGGCGTCGGAAATCTCCGATATGTCCGCGGCCTTGGTTATCCCAATATCCAGTCCTGACGGTACAGCAAACTTTGATAACCACGTTATTTGTGCCGGCCAGCCGTAGCGCTCAAACAAATTGCCAAAAACATCTTCTGTTAGTTCAGTCTCGGCTACAACCAGCATCCGACCTGCACGTTTCAGTCTTCGCCTTTCCTTGGTGGCATAGGCGTCTTCAACACAGGCCCACGGCTCCACCAAAGCTATCGCTGAAGCAGAAAGCCCTTCCGAAACCGGTATTAACATTAAGTCGCCTTCTGGTGACGTAATGACCCTTTCATCCATCAGGACGTACTCCTGAAGACCCCCTTCGAAGTTATACCCAAAAGAGGCGTTAGAGCTGGCGGTGGGCAGCCAGCGGTAATCGGTTTCAACAAGGTATCGCTGACCAACCTTAAAGCTCTCCACACCCATGCCGACCGATGCGATTCTCACCACCGCTTCATGACCGGGTACGGTGGGAATATCTCCGGGTGCATAACTTGGAATCTCCTTCAGTATACCCGGGTCAATCCCGCTAACTATTTCACCTTTGCGGGCATGGGATGAAAACTGCTTCAATAGCTTAAGGTCTGAAAAGCACAGACCAACCGCCTCAACCCTGCACAGAATCTGATGACGGCCGGGTCGGAAAACCTCTTTGGATTTATTCAAGACCAATTCGTCCGCACCAACCAGTTGCACAGCGTGTTGCGTCTCTGGCAAATTTGCCGTATTTTGTGCTTTCATAATCAATTGCCGATCTTTTCTAATATCTGTTGGATAGTTGCATCTTCACTCAATTCACTGAGGACGCCTTCATTCTCGACCTCAAGCGAACGCCCGAGTCTCTCAAAGAATTCGTTTTTCTCTGCAACGCTGTTGAAATTGTTCTCTGCCCATTCGCTCGTATATCCCAACCCGGCCGCTTGCTGCAAAACCGAATGGGCATACACGATATAGGCCCCTTTTAAAAACACTCCCGACACCGGCGAAAGCTCCCGCGAGTCAAAATCATCAACAAATTTCTGTCCGGGGCTGTTCATTTCCGTCCCAACCACCGCAGGCAGACCCAGCTCCTCTGCAAACCCTGCCACCTGGTAAAGATTCTCCAGCTTTTGGTCTTTGACGCCCGGCGTATAATTACGGTGGGGTATGAAGTTGATGGCCGTCGCGCCGGCGTTCATGGCCGCTTCCACAAGCTCCTCGAGGGCCTGTTCGCCCTCACTTAGCCCATCTAGCCATGTCATAGTAGGGATGCCACCGGCGGCGAGCACAAACCGATTGAAATCAGCCATAACCGGAAATGAACCCTTGTCCGGCGCCACATAGCCAACACCACCTTGCTTCATTGTCTTGGCTCGAATCATATTAAGCAAATCTATTGCCTCGGCTGCCTCCACCGATTTGGCTTCGCGGCCCAGCTTTTGAACCCAGAATTTGCTCAGAGCGTCGTCATCCCCGAAAACTTCTCTGGCCTTACGGGCGTACGCAAGGCAAACGTGCCGTTCAGTAGCATTGCCCGACGGCGTCAGCACAAGCACATCCTGCTCATAATCCAGCTCAACGGGCCGAAGATACTCATTTACACGTCCCATCAGCTCACGGTTTCTTTCTTGTGCGGTCTTGCGAAGATTCAGCAGAAATTGCCCCGCTTCACCTTCCAGCTTGGCTTTTGGGAATCCCACTCCCATATGGTATGATATCCCCGGCTCACCGGGTGAGTTAATTACCCTCGTGGAAAATTCCGGCACAAATACCCTTGTCTCCAGCCCGGCACAGGCCTTAAGGTTAAGTCTTCTACCCGCCGCAAGAAATTCCTCCAGTGCATCCAGCACATCAAAATCCACCACCCCCGCAACAGCTAAGCCCTTCTTGCGGCCCAGCCATGCAAATTTACTCGGCGAATAGCCGTA
Organism: Planctomycetota bacterium; assembly: GCA_020350405.1. Taxonomy (GTDB): domain Bacteria; phylum Planctomycetota; class Phycisphaerae; order Sedimentisphaerales; family Anaerobacaceae. The sequence continues at coordinate 1,139,749 of CP070715.1, read as the reverse complement.
ACTGTTATATGAGCAGAAAGTATGACAGTGCAGGTTAACAACCGCCCCGGTTTGAGGTAAAGCTATCTCACCTGCCTCAACCTTTTCAATTAATGCACTTAATGCCTGCTCTCTCTCGACAGCATCGAAACTATCCAGTTTTCCTTCAAGTTCTTCGACCAATGTAATTCTCATCAGGTTAGAAGATTTTCTTCGCTAAGAATGTAGTCAGCGGCTCTTGATTTTTTCGTACCGTTCGTCCCAGAGTTTGCTGTCCTGCGGCCGATATTCTTTCAGTTCAAACGAGTCGCGGACAATCCCTCTCAGTTCTCCCAGCGATTTAATTTGCCCTGCCGCCTTGGCCTGCATCAGGACATTGCCCGTGGCCGTCGCCTCTATAGGCCCGGCGATAACTTTCTTTCCGATGGCGTTCGCTGTAAATTGACAGAGCAGCTCATTTCGCATTCCACCTCCAACAATGTGCAGTATCTCTATCGCCTCTCCCGTAATGTCTTCAATGGCCTCGGCCACAGACCGATACTTAAAGGCAAGACTTTCCAATATTAACCTTGCCATCTGCCCCTTATCATTAATTATTTTCTGGCCCGTCTCAGCAAGAAAGTTATTCACCCTCGCAGGCATATCGCCGGGCGAAAGAAATCCGCTGTAGTCAGGGTCAATATAACCGGCAAAAGCCTCCGCCTTCTCCGCCATAGCTGATAAGTCGACATAAGACAAATCTACCCCCTCGCGCTGCCATTGTCGCCTGCATTCCTGAACCAGCCAAAGCCCCGTTATGTTCTTTAAAAAGCGGATAGTGTTTTCGACACCGCCCTCATTTGTAAACGAATACTTAAGACTATTGCCGTTGATAATCGCTTTTGGAGCTTCAACTCCCATCAGACTCCACGTCCCGCTTGATAGATACGCCCACCGCTCCGACTGTGCCGGCACCGCCGCCACCGCGTCTGCCGTATCGTGAGAACCCACAGCTATTATGTTTATTGGCTTGCATCCGAACTCCTCGCATAATTCGCTCTTTAATTCACCCACGATAGTCCCCGGCTGGACAACCTCGGGCATAATATTCATTGGTAAACCGAACTTCTCAAAAATCCCTTTTGACCATTGGCCGGTCCGCATATCCATAAGCCCAGATGTACTCGCAAGACTATATTCAGCGTAAGCCCTCCCGCACAAACGGTACGAAACCAAATCCGCCATAAAGATTAATTTCTTGGCCCTGGCTAGGACCTCGGGCCTTGTCAGACGCATCGAAAGCAATTGATAAACCGTATTAATCTGCATAAACTGTACACCGCTGTTTTCATAGATATCCCGTTTAGCCATCAATTGAAATGCCTTTTCCAGCATCCCATCGGTTCGATTGTCACGGTAATGGTATGGCTTCTCTAACAACCAGCCGTCTCCTCCGAGGAGTCCGTAATCAACGCCCCAGCTGTCAACCCCTATGCCCGAAACTTCACCATCACTTCGTTTAATCGCTTTGACAATACCGCTTGTTACTTCCGAGAAGAGCTTGTCAAAATCCCATCTCAGGCTGGCGCCTTCTTTTATAGGGCCATTGGAAAAACGATAAACTTCTTCCAAACCGACCTTCTTACCCCCGACAGTCCCTGACATTACTCTGCCGCTCTCTGCCCCAAGGTCAACCGCGATATATCGTCTTTCCTGCTCCATCTCGAATCACTTCATTTGACGAGCTTGCTTTTCATACTCACATCATGATCTCGGTGGCGTGTGCAGGCTGACATTGAACGCATCTTCCCACGCCTCTTTTAGAACCTCCGACACCGTTGGATGCGGAAAGCTGACCCCTGCAGGCCCTTCCCGGCTCCCTATCAGGGCTCTCGCTCCGGCAATAAGCTCGGTGACTGCCGCACCCACCATCGTAACTCCCATAATCTTGTCGCTGCCTTTATCGCGCACGACCCTTATCTCGCCAACCGTCTCATTGTGTCCGACACTCCTGCCGTTCGCCTTGAAAAACGCCCTCCCCACCGCTATATCAAGTCCTTCTTTTCTGCAGGAATCTTCACACTTGCCGACCGATGCAACTTCCGGAAACGTGTAGACCGCCCGTGGAATCAAAGAATAATCGCCCCTCTTCGCGTCCCCACCCGTCGCATTG
>CP070715.1:1132282-1137518 GCA_020350405.1 Planctomycetota bacterium | reverse complement strand
GGCATCGCAGGTACGATGTAAATGGGGACCCGCCGGTGGCGTGGGGCGACCCAAGTCACTGGATGTACAGATTCAAAAATTATGATTGAAAGAGACGGTTATTGTTTAGGAGACTTCTTTGGGCAGGCGCGAATTATGTTGAATGCGAAGGTTGTTCGTGCTCGTTGCACGGTGATTCGCGTCTGAAAAAAATAATAGATGTGTCGGCGCGTGGCCGACGGGAAATGATAACCTTTTTATTTTAGAGGAGGTGTATCATGTCTAAAAAATTGATTTTCCTAATTAGTATAGCGTTGGTTCTGGCCTGGGGTGCGCACGCGAGCGGCGACGAGCTTGTGGCGAGCTACGAGCCGAACGAGATGACCGACCTTACCATCTCGACGCCGGGGGAAGCTACCCTTACGGTCACGAGGGTCGTCGGGGGCACGGGTGGAGCGCCAGCAGCAACCAACGGCAGCTATATCCTGAAGTGGGTCTGGACCGCCGAGACTGACCGGAAAATCACGATGCGTCATGAGTGGGGGACGCGTCGGCTTGACCTGGCGCCTTATAATCTATTTACGGTTGATGTCTGGTATGACGAGCCGAACGCGCAGCCGGCGACGATAGGTATATGGGATGATGTTTTCGGGTGGGCAGGTGCGCTTTCGGTCCCGACGGGGCTGCAGCAGTGGCATACGGTTGAGATGGATGCGAATGGGTTAGACGCGAACGACGTGGACCATATGGCGGCTTTTCTTTTCGAGTCTCTGGCGGGCGATGCCGGTGTAATCTATACCGACAACATGTGGCTGCTGGAGGCACCGCAGGTTACGGCGTGGATGCCGAAGCCTTTTGCCGGGGCAGTATCTGTGGACCCGAATGCAGACCTTAGCTGGTTTGCAGGCATCAAGGCGGATACGCACGATGTTTACTTCGGTACAAGTTTCGCTGAAGTGAACGACGCGACTACATCTTCGAGTGAGTTCAAGGGCAACCAAGCCCTCGGCAATACGAGCTATGAGCCGGGCACTCTCGAATGGCTGACGAGTTACTACTGGCGGATTGACGAGGTAAATACGAGTGAAGCGAACAGTCCGTGGAAGGGAGACGTGTGGAGCTTTAAAACAGACCCGGAGCTTGGGTATGTGGAGATTCCTTTAGTCAGCTACGAGGATTCTGAAACGCATTATGACGTGTGGGCGTCGCCAGCAGTAGCCGGAGATGACTTTAGTCTGACGCTGGGCGACAAGCTGGCGGAGGGCAGCACGTGGACAGAGCTAGGTAAGTCGGTGACTGTACCGACAGCCTCCGACGGCAACAACGTTCTCGGCCTGAGGTGGACCGACGAAGACGACCTTGAAGTGGAACATTCTTACACTTTCCTGGACGGCTTTACGTATGATTTGTCCGGGATTGACGAGATAGCGTTTGATATTTACTATGCCGCCAATGACATCGATGGCGGTTTCAATCCGCTGCCGCACTCGATGGGGTTGTGGGACGGTGACTTCGCCCCCGCATTTAACGGCACGAGCAATCTGCCTGAGACAAGGGGTGAGTGGCATACGATAGTGATTGATGTTTCCCACCTTGATAACACGGGGCAGGTGGATATGTACAGCTTTATGTTCCAAGGGCATGGTGAGGACTTCAGGCCGGATGATGAAGACCCGAACAACTGGGGCGCATTAGTGTTTATGGACAACCTGCGGCTGCGGTACGCCGCAACTCCGCTTGCATCCTTTCCGAGGCCCGCCGATGGGGCAACGGGCGTACCGTTGGTGGAGGACCTCAACTGGCGTGCAGGGTTATATGCGGCTTCCCACGATGTTTACTTCGGGACTGGTTTTGCTGAAGTGAACGACGCTACCACTTCTTCGAGCGAATTCATGCAAAACCAGGCCCTCGGCAATACGAGTTATGACCCTGGCGTTTTTGCTCCAAGCGCTACGTACTACTGGCGGATAGATGAGGTCAACGGGCCAAATACGTGGAAAGGCAATGTGTGGAGCTTCACGACGTTAGACAGTCTGCTTGTGGACGACTTCGACTCGTATGTCAACACCGCCGCCTTGACAGCTGTATGGCATGATTACTGGACGAACGGGACCGGCGCGCAAGTGTTCCTTGAGACGGACCCGCAGTTTACGCGTGACGGCAACTCGATGGAGTTTTGGTACGATAACCCGCAGACAAAAGGTAAATATCTGGGTTCCGAGGCTGACGCGAGTACGGCTGACCTGGTATGCGGGCCGGACTGGACCGCCGGCGGTGTCAAGGGACTGGTTCTGCGTTACTACGGCGACGCGACGAATTCCATTACGGCCAGCGACAAGATGTACGTTGCTCTGGAAGACGCAAGCAGCAACGTGGGTGTACTTGAGCACCCGGACATGAATGAATTTCAGGTGGAAGACTGGCGGGAGTGGAACATTGACATGGAGGACTTTAATGCTCTGGGTCTTGACCTGACGAACATCAGCAAGGTCTATATTGGTTTTGGCGGTCCGCGTGTGGGCCAGAGTTCAGCAGGCGGTTCAGGCACCGTGCACTTCGACGATATTGAGCTGCTTAAGCCGAGATGCGTTTGGTGGCTTGCTCGTCCGGAAGGTGACTTTACGGATGACTGTGTGATTGATGAATGGGACCTTGAAATAATGGCGCGTGACTGGCTCATCGGCGACTACAATGTTGTGGGAGCACCACTGAGCTCGGCCGGTCTTGTAGCAAGGTACGAATTTGAGGGCAACGCGAACGATTCGAACGGCAGCAATCACGGGACGGTAATTGGTGCTCCGACGTACCCGGCGGGAGTGTCGGGCCAGGCAATTAGCCTTGACGGCATTCTGGATTACGTGGTGATTGCCGGGTCGAATACGCCAGGCCATGCGTTTGACATCAACGATGCTATTACAGTTGCGGCGTGGATAAACGTCGACGCTTTTGACAATGATTATGCCACGATTATCAGCAAGGGTGACGATGCGTGGCGGCTGGCGAGGAACCTGAACAACGACCGGCTGGAGTTCGCCTGTACGGGTGTCACGTCGGGCAGCGTTTGGGGTCATATCGTTGGCGGTACGAGTGTAGATGACGGTCAGTGGCACCATGCAGCCGGGGTATATGACGGTTCAGGGCTTTACCTGTACATTGATGGCGTGCTGGATTCGTGGGATGAGGCAACCGGTTTTATGAACAACAATTCGTATGAGGTCTACATCGGCGAGAACGCCGAAGCGACGGGGCGGTTATGGAACGGTCTGCTTGACGATGTTCGGGTTTACAACCGCGGGCTGTCGCACGGTGAGATAACAAGCCTTGCGGGAGAGAGCGAGGTGTATCAGCCGGTTGCTTCGCTAGCCAATTTGTCAGATGACGAGGCCAAGCACTCCAAGATTGTTAACTTCAAGGACTATGCATTGATGGCAGAAAACTGGCTTAGGGAGCTTCTGTTCCCGTTTGAGTAAGTTTTTCGAAGCAACGGTGGGCAGCACCGTTGAATTTGGTAGTGTTTCGGGGCTTGTGCCAATAAGATGAGGTACAGGCCCCGCTTATTTTTAGCGATGGGTGGCGTACCTGACTGTGGGCAGGCGGAAGGGGGCCGTTCTGCGGGAGGAGGATATGAGGTTCTCGGCGGGTTCTGGCCGGGCGGGCCGCTTTGTACTGTAGAATTTCATCACTACGCGAGGTTCGCGGACTACTGGCTTTCGAGCGGGTGCGATGCGGGCAATGACTGGTGCGGGGGAGCGGACCTGGACCAGATGGGCGATGTTGACGGGGTTGACCTGGGGCTGTTCGTTCAGGAATGGCTGTACTGGTGCCCGTATGACTGGCCGTTGAAGTAAAATTGGGGTTGCAGGTGATATTGGGAAATGTAATGTTGGGGGCGCTGGTAACTCGGTTTGCGGTATTGTTTGGTGCTGGCGGACCGGCGGGGCAGTTTTTATTAGTAGTCCTTAAGCCGTCTCATCCAAGGGGGCCAAACGGGAGAGGGGGCGTCGAGTTCGTATTTGGTATGCCACTTTAGCCGCCAGAGCTCTTTAAGTCCAACCCTGCGGACGGTTGAGAAATCAAGGAAGACGACGTTTACATAACCATCGTGGCGATTGACGCAGAAACGTCTCATTTCATGTAGATTGACTTCGTCGGCGAGCCAGAAAACAACTGGCTGAGGGTCATCGACGGCGAGAGGCCAGGCATCTACCCAGAGCGCATCGAGAAACAACGGTATTGTGGCCGCCTGGGGCACGGTACATAGCCTCCAGTTAAAGTCAGTCGGACGATCCCACAACGTGGCCCAGCCCAAAGGGGGGTTGCAAATCCAACCGTTAGGGGCGTAGCTACCGATATCAACCCGGTAACCGCCGACTTCATCACAGCCGGTATACCATGCTCCGAAGGGCGGCACGCTGCCCTCATAGTAAGGTTTTGTGGCCATCGGGCACAATCGTATTTTTTTGTCTCTGTAGTAGGGCTTAAGAGGCGTCATCCACCAATATCCCATTCCGCCATCCCAACACTCGCCACCCGTACCGCTCATGAAGCGACCATTGTTGTCCTCCGTATACATCGAAAAGACAAGCCCCCATTGTTTGAGGTTCGATAGACAAAGAACCGCTTTTGCCTGGTTTCTAACACGTGCCAGCGCCGGCATCAATATCGACATCAACAGCGCGATGATGGCAATTACGACCAGAAGCTCCACTAATGTAAAACCCTTTCGAAGTCCCACGATGATTTTTCCCTTTGTTAGTATAAGTTTACGATAAACACTGATATTATATCATTTTTTGCCCACATAACAAGAGGAAAGGAGAAATTAAAGGAACAGAAGGGGGAGGGATTTTATGATTTGCGTTTGGTGGTTTTTTGTGTATAATGGGGGCGAAAGTTAGGTCAGGCGGGCGAGATTCGCCGCGATTATGCACTTTAAAGAATGTGTACTGCCCGATGGCTACACACCTGTACAGTGACAAGACTAAGGATGAAGACGACAGCAGCTGTATTATTGAGTTTGACAAGGGATTTAGAAGTTTGAGTAGTTAATTATCTGATGGTTGAAATCGTTGTGGGGGTTAAGAATCTTGATGAAAGGGTGATTTTGTGAAAGGTGAGAAAAGACATCACAAACGACAAAACAGGAAGATTTCCAGACGTGATTTTATGCAGGGTGCAGCGGGGGCTGCGATGGCGTTTACGATTGTTCCGCGGCACGTTCTCGGCGGCGCCGGTCATACGCCGCCGAGCGAGAAGC
>CP070715.1:1129023-1132182 GCA_020350405.1 Planctomycetota bacterium | reverse complement strand
GATGTTGGCTCCGGCGCCTGGATAAAGCAGGGGGTCATGAATGTCCGAGCCGTTGCCTACACCGGCCACAACAAGCAGACCATATCGCTCGGCCAATGATTCAAAGCCTCTTGTCCACCAGTCCTGGAACTGATTGCCGATGCTGGCGGTTACAACATCCGCCTTGGGCGGCGAGCCGGGGAATATATTATTCGTGAGGAAATGCCAGAATTCGTAGACGTCAGCCTGCGCCTCTGGTGCGACGCCTTCATAGTGGAAATGTCCCAAGTGGGGGTTAAACGCATTGGGGTCCTCGCCGAGCAATATGGAACAGATGGCAGTGGAATGAGGTGACATACCAGCTGGCGGGTTACCCTGGTCGTAAAATATTAATTGTTTGTCCGCGAGACAATTATTCTCAATAGTGGGCCGGTAATCGTTTTGCGGTTCACCATCAATGTAAGTGATGCTCCGGCAGATAACGGCAAATTTGACGCCGGAACCTGTCAAATTGGGGTCGATTTGCCTTAACGCGTAAATCCCGGTGCACTTCAGGCCTTGCGGCTGCAGCATCTTCTCTCTCTGGCCGCCTTCGGCCCCACCGGCGGGGCGCGCAAATGCCACCATTGCCGCCGAACAGGCCATTATGCCCAATATGAGCATTTTTTTACTGATTTGAGCCATTTCCTTTTGTTGTAAGTAACAGGTAAAAACTCCAAAAGCCGCGCAACTGTCCCCAAGACGCATATTCAAGAAAACGCATATCTATGATTACGCGACCATACACTCTTACTAATATGATACCAAAAATATGCCCTTTTTTCAAGCACTTTAACCGCCGATTCCAGCGTTACAGCGTTTTCAGCATAAAAAATGCTGGTCATTAAAAACTTAATGCAGAAATCTTGCCATTACCAGGCGCAGACGCTATACTCAAGCGAGTATTTCGGCTCATTTTGGCTAAGGGTTTGCCATAAATATGAAAGTAATTCTAAGTTCTGAGCAGATAGAGGGGATTCTCCAGGAATTGGCAACCCGCATTTTTGCCGAAATCCCGAACGAAGTGGATATTGCCACGATTGGAATTCGCAGCAGAGGAGAGATTCTCGCCCAGCGGTTATCGAGCCTGTTATCGAGGGAACTGGGCAAAGATGTCCCGAATGGCACTCTGGATATAACACTTTACCGGGATGACCTGAATTCACCGCAGAGCACCGCCCAGCCGCAGGTAAGAACCACCGAAATCGGTTTTAACATAGATGACAAAATCATTATTTTGGTTGATGATGTTCTATATACCGGCCGGTCGGCACGCGCAGCAATGGACGCCCTTGTTGATTTAGGCAGACCCAGAGCAATAAGATTGGCGGTTCTTGTTGACAGGGCCGGCAGAGAACTGCCGATACAGGCCGATTACGCCGGTCATAAAACTGATGTTGCCCCCGGCAAATTGGTGCAGGTCAACCTTGTCGAGTCAGACGGAAAAGACGAAGTAGTGGTCGAATAAACAGTCGTGTCCGATAGGCTGTGACTTGGGGCATGGAACGCGAAGCACGAGGATATGGCGCTAAAAAGGAAAAGTAAACAATTCAAGTGGCGGCGCAAGCACCTGCTTGGTCTGCGCGAGCTCAGTGCTGAGGAGATTACCTATATTCTCGACACGGCTAAAGGCTTTGAGCAGATAAGCACGCGCTCGGTCAAGAAAGCCCCACCTTTGCGAGGCAGGGTCGTGGTCAATTTGTTCTTTGAGGACAGTACGCGGACGCGAAACAGCTTTGCCCTTGCCGCAAACCGATTGAGCGCGGATGTCATAGAGTTTACCAAGAAAGCCAGCTCCGTCAGCAAAGGTGAGACACTTCTGGATACAGCCAAGAACATGGAAGCTATGGGAATTGACATTGTTGTGGTCAGGCACGGCGCAGGCGGCGCGCCAAGATTTTTGAGCAGGAGCATCAATGCCTGTGTAGTCAATGCCGGTGACGGTTTCTGCGAACATCCTACACAGGCACTTTTGGACGCCTATACCATTCGCAAAATCAAGGGCACTCTTGAAGGTTTGAAAATAGCGATTGTCGGCGATATTACACACTCTCGCGTTGCCCGTAGTGACATGTGGGCGATGACAAAGCTCGGCGCCGAGGTGATATTTGTTGGCCCACCGACGCTCATGCCGTCACAGGTCGAGCGGCTGCCGGTCAGCGTCAGCTATTCGCTTGATGAGGTTATCGAGAAGGTTGATGTGATAAATATGCTCCGGATTCAATTTGAGCGGCTCGGTGGAAATCCTTTCCCCTCGGTACGGGAATACTCGCATTATTTCGGGCTGACCGTAGAGCGTATGAAAAAGGCAAAACCGGATATTCTGGTTATGCACCCCGGACCGATTAACAGAGGCCTTGAGGTAGAAAGTGAAGTGGCCGACGGCAGCAACAGCGTTATCCTGGAGCAGGTTAAAAATGGTTTGGCTGTGAGGATGGCGGTTTTATTTTTGGTCAATCAGGCGGCGGCACAGAAGGATTGATTATTTTGCTCTGAGAGCGATATGAGTTCTGAACTGCTGATAAAAAACGGGCGGGTGATAGACCCGGCGAACGGCGTCGATGAAAAGTTCGACGTGCTTATCGTTAACGGTCTTGTTTCGGATATTGGCAGGATTGACAAGCGCGCTGAGACAGTTATCGACGCTACGGGCAAACTGGTTACGCCCGGCTTGATTGATATCCACGTTCACTTCCGTGAGCCCGGTGATGAGGAGGAAGAGACGATAGCGAGTGGCTCGGCCGCTGCGGTGGCGGCCGGGTTTACCTCGGTCGTGTGTATGCCCAATACCAACCCGCCCATCGAAAATGAGACCGATGTTGAGTACATCCACCGCAAGGGCAGGCAGACAAGAAAAACCCATGTTTATACGATGGGTGCAATCACCAGGCAGAGAGAGGGAACTGAGCTTGCGGAGATGGGCTTTATGGCCGAGGCTGGCGCCGTCGGCTTTACCGATGACGGCAGCGGCGTGCAGGACCCGGCGGTCATGCTGCGGGCATTGAAATACGCTGCTATGTTTGATGTGGTGATAGCTCAGCACTGCCAGGATAGTGGTTTTGCCAGCAATGGTGTGATGAATGCCGGCTATTATTCGACCATACTCGGCCTGCCGGGGATTGATAAACTCGCCGAAGAGTC
>CP070715.1:1126283-1128923 GCA_020350405.1 Planctomycetota bacterium | reverse complement strand
GCAGACAGCTACCGTCTACGACCTTCCCTCCGCGCTTGAAATGGGCAAGAAGTATTATTGGCGGATTGATGAGGTCAATGGGCCCGCCGACACGCTGGTTAAAGGCAGGGTCTGGCACTTTACGGTAGCAAATTATATTATCGTGGATGATTTCGACTCTTACGCAACCAATCCTGACCTTTTGGCCGTGTGGGACGACTACTGGACCAACGGGACCGGGGCGGAGGTCTTCGTTGAGACGAACCCGGACCTGGTTCGCACTGCGGACGGCAACTCCTTGAGGTTCCTTTACGACTGCGGGACGGCCTATAAAAAGGTCGGCGCTAGAATTGACGCGGACATTGCTGGTCTTAACATCGGCCCGGACTGGACCGTCGAAAATGTCAAGGCATTAGTCCTGTACTTCTACGGCGATGCCGGCAACAGCGCTACCAGCAACGACAGGATGTGGGTCCAATTAGAAGATACGAGCAGCAACGCCGGGACGAAACTATACGGCGACGGCGATGGCGAAGACCCGAATGATGTGAAGATTGAGGACTGGACCGAGTGGAACGTTGACTTGGCAGACGCCAATTTCAGCGGCGTGAGCCTTGCCAATGTTGACAAGGTTCATATCGGCTTTGGTGGAGTGCCGATCGGACAGAAAAGCGCCGGTGGTACGGGTACGTTGTGGTTCGATGATATCCGGGTCTGGCAGCAGAGATGCGTACCCAAATACGCCTCAGTTGCCGACTTTAGCGATGACTGCGTTGTGGATGGCTATGACCTTGAGATAATGAGCGGCGACTGGCTTGTTAGTGATTACAATGTTTTGGCAACGGAGCCCTGCGACGCCAACCTGGCGGGTTGGTGGAAGTTTGATGAGGGAGACGGCAATACGGTTGATGATTCTTCCGCCTACAACAACACTGGCGCCACCGCGAGCCCAACCCCCACCTGGGTAGGCGGCTACCCCAATGACCCATGTAACTCCGCGATGGATTTCGACGGTCTCAACGACTATTATAATGTGGTCTGCGCCGAGAGGGATGGAAACACCTACCCTGCAGAGCTGATGCCTGATACTTGGACCATATCGTTGTGGGCTAACCTCGACAGCTTCGGGTATTACAGTGCTTTTGTCACGAACGGCACCGACGGCGAGGCCGGATTCTACCTGTGGAACGTCTATGAAAGCAGCAAAAACACGAGTCAAGGGACCTTTAGTCTGTCAATGCATACCGACAGCTCAGACTGGCAGGATATCATGCCGTCGAAAATCTATGATATTGACACGTGGTATCACCTTGCCGCCAGCTATGACGGGCAATTCGGTAAGTTCTATGTCGACGGCGTCCGTGTAGAAGGCCCACAGGACGTAGGCACCCCAATGACGTGGATTAGGTTCGACACCGGCAACCCCCCCGACAACTTCGTCATCGGCGCGTGGGAAGACGAATGGTTGAGTTCACCGATTGACGGTACCATCGACGAGGTCCGCTACTACAACTATGCTCTGAATGACGGTGAGGTTGCGGTACTTGCAGGCTTACAGGGCAGTATATATGTCCCGCTGGATGTGCCGACTAATCTTGTTCCGAGGGTACCCGACCCTGCGGTCGACCCGAACTACTACCCGGACAACCCTGATATTGTCAACTTCCTGGACTATTCGGTTTTGGCGGATAACTGGCTTGACGAGACACTATGGCCATTGCCGTAACCGGCATTGCTAAGTATTTGGCCAATTGATTTTGCACCAAAATTCGGGGCCTATACTGATTAGTTTCGGTATAGGCCCCGGTTGTTTTTGAGCTTTGCGAGGCGGTCGATTATATGCGGCGGGGGCATCACCCCGGAAATGCTGAAACTGTGCGTTAAACTGCTCGGAGAGGGCAGTTTCGCCCTGTAATTGGGCGGAAAAGAGTCATTTTAGAGAGGATACAAAATTTTTTAAAAAAGTGTAACAAATCGGGGAGTTGGGTGCACTCAGTAATAGCAGCGGTCACGGATGGACTTGCGGATAAGCATATGTATTTTAGGTATGAAAGGTGCTCGATGGTAGTTGGCTGGGTTTTCTTATTTTTCACTTGACAAGGTCGGTTTTATGGTATAGGATGCGTTTATGCGTTTGAGAGGATGTTCCGGGTCGTTTGCGGAAAATCCGGTAATTTTATGCACGTATCTTGCGGATTAGCAGGAGCAAGGGTAACTATGCGACTGAGGCAAAATTTCGCGGCTTAAGATTAAAGGAGGCGTAAAATGAGGAATTTAATGTTTATCTGGCTGTGCCTGTTTTGTGTTATTCCATCACAGGCGAGAACAATCACCGTCGACGACGATGGCCCGGCCGATTTCAACAACATCCAGGCAGCTATTGATGCTGCTGTCCATGGCGATGAAGTCATCTGCGCCGATGGTACATATACAGGCCCTGGAAACCGAGACATTGATTTCCTCGGAAAAGCAATCACGGTCCGCTCACAGTCAGGCCCGGAGAATTGCGTGATTGACTGTGGGTACCGAGGAGGAAACTGGTACATCGGAATCTCTTTGAAGAACGGTGAACGCAGCGATTCTGTAATCGCTGGTCTTACAATAACAGGAGCGTATGGGGCCTATGGAGCCGCAATCGCTTGTCAAGGCAGTAGTCCCGTC
>CP070715.1:1119998-1126183 GCA_020350405.1 Planctomycetota bacterium | reverse complement strand
GCCCCGGCCTGCCTTCTGCCATAACTTGCTCCTTCACTCACATCATCCCTCCTGTCGCCTTTTCTAAGCTGTTTTCGCCGACCTTCCAGAATTTTACAAATTTTTTTCAGAAAAACTGAAACAAATCCCCGCCAACGGGCACTATATATATAGAACCCAACCACCATAATTTGTACACGCCTCTCCGGCCGGATTCCTTATGCACACCCACGGCGGAGAGGCCCGTTTTTTACTCTAAAACGCCCCCACTAACATTAATTTTACCGATTTTTCAAATTTTTTTCAGAAAAACTGTAACATTTCGCCCCTCAGCGGGTCTTTACATATAGACACCCACCTCTATTATTGGTGTATGCCTCTCCGGCCAAAATCCACACACCCTCCACCCGGAGAGGCCTCTTTTTGCAATCACCCCTGCCAGCCCCGAACTCTGCCTCCTAAGCACCCACACCGGAATACTTGCCCTTCGCCTTCGACCCGGGCTTTTTTTTGCTCGCTGTTAAACCGCCTATCTTCGCTGCTAACCTGCGTTTCGATCCTTCACGACTGACTTCGGTCTCAGCAAGCGGCCGCCGCACAGACGGTACTGCCACCCCCGTCCTCAAAGCAGTCATCACCCCCGCCGCCTCGAGGTAGTTCTCTACAATAAAAAGCTTCCCGGACGCGAAGCCTAACTCCTCAAGATTGTTCCTCATCTGATTACGGTTCTCACGCACCGCTATCACCGGTATCCCCTGCTCCAGAGCCGCTAACGTCGGCAGCCCGACGCAGCCGTCCGGGATAACCACGCACGATACATCTGCGCCCGTCAGTATCCCCGGATGCGCAAAGACCATCCGGTCCGTTATAATGCGTGGGCTCCGATGAAGCCCCTTCAATACGCAGTGAAGAAAACACATCGATACTGCTTCCGCCGACATTCGTGGGTCCACCAGACCCAGCCGAATGTTCAATACCTCCATCGATTCCAGCATCGGAGAATGCGCCGCCGGTATCCCGAACAGCATCGTCACCGCGTGAGTCAGCATCGCCTCCACACCGCCCCACGGATTAATAATCTCACCATGGCTCCGGAAGTACTCCACCATCATCTCATCGGGAACCTCTACCAGCGTCGCCAGTGCCACAGCATCATATTCTCCCCTGTGCCGATGCAGCACCTCACACAAACGCTCTAATCCCTCAACCTGCCCCACCGCTCGCCCCGAACTGGAATACTCCGGAATCATCCGTATTGGCTCCTCCATCTCAACCACTAATGGACACTCCGCACCCAGTGAAGCGCGCGCCGCGGAAGCGGCGTCGACGTATAATTCCGTGATTCGCTCGTCCTTGTGCCTGTCGATTACCAGCATCACCCGGTTCGCCCGCACCCGTTCCAGCCCGACCGTCCCCATAAGCAGATTCGATAACACGCTGCCCTCGATGTACAGCCCGTTCTCCGGCAGCTCGTTTATGTCCGATGCGTTCACAACGTTCGGATGAGTAATCAGTGTATCACACGCACCCGCTAACAGCCTCGCCGCAGGAGCCGCATCCCCCGCATGCCCCCCTATCTCCGCCCCGATACCCGTTGGCACTATCATCACCGCGTTAAACTCACTGCTGTTCTCAACCTCCCTCCGCACAAACTCAAATATAGAGCTTTGCTGTACTATACTCCCATCGTCTAACCCCTCTAAAATACCTAATTCGCAGTGATACCCCTTCGGCCCGCTCTCAGTCACCGCAAATCTTATGGGAATCCCCTTGCCACCCACCCGTTTCGCGACCGCTCCCTCGAAATATCCCAGCAAAGAATCGCCCCCTTTATACGGCGGGATATCTATCTCCTGCTCCTTCAGTATCATTTTAAGTCCTTTCTATAAAGGTCGTCTTCCATTCCTTTGCCCCAAACCATTCCTTCGTAATCTCCTCGGCAACCTTCTCGTCAAACTCCTTGCACGTAAATACGTTGACATAGACCGCCTCTAATATGTCTAACGTATGAACCACAATACTGCTCGTCAGTATAAATTGAACCGCCGATGTCCCCTTCGTATGCGCCAGCGTCTGCTTCTGCTCCTCCGGAACATCCATATCGTCCCACCAGAACCGGTCGGACCTCTTCATATCAATCGCGTTGCACACCTTCTCAAAGTACGCGTCCAGACTCTCCCGGTTGAACGTCGATGCGTCACACCCGTGCAAATCCATTATCAACTCATACCCGTATGGCTTGTCTTTCTTTTCCATCTTCGTGTCTCCGTACCAAAAACAAAAATTCCTTATTACGACTGAATTGTAAAACTTTCTCCGCCCCCCGCAAATAAAAAAAACGCTCCGCCGCCAAATTTATCTCCGCTCTCTTCTTTACTGTTTAGCCGCGCGCACCACCCGGCTGACCGCCCCCGCTTCACCACCGTCAACCCGTCTCTTGTGTGCGCGTTTTGTAAATGCATCTCGATTTATCAAAGTCGCCTCTGGTCAGCCCCAGCCTGCCCAAAACCTCACCCGCAGACAAACTCGATACAATGTCCCCGCTCGGGTCGCTCGCCGAAAGAAAATGCGAAACGAATATTATAGCGCCGGGAACGCTAAAGTCGCTGTCAACAAGCGGGCTGTGATGTCGCAGCACGCCCTCCTGAATAATCGGCGAAAACTTCCACTTCCGGCAAATCCGCATCCCAACCTTACAGTGGTTCGTCCCAACAGAAGCCTCTTCATCATACACAACCGACGCCATCTTGTCCCACAGCGTCCCCAGAACGTGTGCGCTCGTCCGGTTCCTCGCCACCATAATTGCTAATCGCCCTATATCGTGAATTAGCCCTGAAACTGTATACAGCTGCACCTGCTCCCGCGATGCGCCTGTATGCTCCGCAAGTATATGGCAGCCTATCGATATGCTCTCCGAGTGGTCGAAATATTCATTCAGATACCTGAGCGACGCGAATTCCTCCTGTATGGCCCGCCGCGCATACAATAGCCCAATCAGTTGCACCAGGCTCTGCGCCCCGAACCGCTCCACCGCCTCCTCCGTCGTCCCAACCTCCGCACCTGCCGCATAATACGACCTCGCCAGCTCCAGCAGCTCCTCGCGCACCTCCGGCTCCTTCTCCATCAACTCAAGTATCTTCGCGCTGTCCTCGCTCGGCTTCAGCGCCGCCGCCAAAAGACCGTCAACGTCATGTGGAAACAATGGCAGCCCCTCCACCAGTTTGATTATCTTCAGCCCCGGCTCTCGCTTTCGTTTCATCTCTCGTCTCCCATCTGCCGACTCCTTCCGCCACCCTCCGCCCACGCCTATCCCGCATGTCTGCCTTTTCACCCCTTACAATACTCCAAAGAACAAAAATTGTCAAACCCCGAAAAACTTTTTACATTTTCCTCTTTGATGTTTATCTTTGCATTTTGCTCTTTGATTTGCCTGTCCAGCCCCCAATCCCTGTCCCGTGAGATCGCGTCAGCCTATCTCTCTGGGACCGAAACTCGCAACCCGTAACCCGCAACATGATTCACGACCCACGAGTCACAACCCACGACTCACGAACCACGCATCAAAGACGAAAACGGCTGGCACCAAAAACTCCCGGCCCTTTGCTCTATAACCATCCGATTTCCCCCCCTTCCCAGCCTCCTGACGCCCAAAATTTGAAATTTGTCGTTGGACAGGAACCGTGATATCATAACGCAGTCCTGAAGCATCGCGTTTCTTATGAAAGCGTCGAATAAAAAATACACACGTGCATCCCTGAACCTCCCGGATTCAGGTCGCGCCAAAACGAGGGATATCATTATGTCTACCACCAAACACCTCCGCATCGTGCTCCTTGCAGTAATACTGCTTCTTGTCGCCGCACCTTCTGTGACCCGCGCCAAAACCAGGGTGATCCTCGACACCGATATGGTCGTCTTGTATGACGATGGCGTGGCATTAATGATGCTGGCAAACCAACCGGATATAGACCTGCTCGGTGTAACGATTGTCTCCGGAAACACCTGGGTCGCCGACGGCGCCGCCTTTACTCTTGGCCAGCTCGAGCTCCTCAATCGCCCCGATGTCCCGGTCGCGATGGGCGTGCGCTATCCGCTTCGCCCGTCCCGCTATGAGAACATCCAGCTCGAGCGAAAGATGTTCGGCTCTAAGTCAAACTACATCGGCTGTTTCTCTGCGTCCCCGCCGGCATCATACATCGACGCCTACCGTGCCGAATTCGCCAGCGACCCCACAATAAAGCCCGTCGATGACCACGCCGTAACCTTTCTGATTGATACCATCAAGGCCAATCCGCACCAGGTCACCGTCCTCGCAATCGGCCCCTGCACAAACCTCGCCATCGCCATAAGAATCTCGCCCGAAATCATCCCCCTCATCAAGTCCGTCGTCTACATGGGCGGGGCCTTTGACGTCCCCGGCAATACCACCCCGGCCGCTGAGTTCAATTTCTGGTTCGACCCCGAAGCGGCCAAAATCTGTCTTCGTGCCCCATTTCCCGACCAGCTCATCGTACCGTTGGATGTCTGTGAGAAATATCATTTCAATAAGAATATCTTTGACCGCATCACCGCGCCCGATACCTCCATCGCGCGGATGTTTAAGAAAAAATATGGGCCCCGTTTTGCCAAAGACCCTGCCTATACAAGATTGGTCTGGGACACCGTCGCCGCTGCCGTCGTTATTGACCCGACCCTGATTACCGCCCAACAAAAACGCTACGTCGATGTCAATTCAGACTATGGCCTCGACTACGGCCGAAGCCTCAGCTACAAAATAAAAGGCCCCCCCGGAACCCAAAAAGCCCGTATACTATTCTCCATCCACGAAAAAAAATTCTGGAACCTAATGACAAACCTACTCACGCATTGACGCGGCCCGTCATCCCGGACGTGATGCCGGACCTCAACTCCACTTCTTACTTCCCTATCCTCGATTGCTGCCCACGCCAGCTCCCTTCTAGAGGATCAATTCCGCTTTATTTATCCCTTAGGCAGCTGGCATCCAGCCGTCTTTTCAAACTAAAAGGCGTGGCGGCCGTAACGACCCCCACGCCTTCAAAACCAATACTTAGCCGATACAATCTACATATCCGTCCTACGGCGCAGTAACTGAGTTGCTGTCCATCACATTAAGCGCCGGGTTGTAAGTGTACCCAGTTGCCGAGACATCAGTGACGGTAAATGTAAACGTACCGCCACCCTTGACAGCCCTGGATTCTAACGTGACCTTTCCATCTTGGCCCGTCTGGCCGGTAGTATCGCCCTTGACAGTAACACCACTCCAGGCGCCGGTAACCGTCGCGCCGTCAACGTCATCGGTGTACTCGTCCTTAATCCACACCGTCGCCCTGGCAGCATAGTAGCCGCTCTTAGCCTCATACCACGTCATCGCTACATTATTGACGTGCATATCCGGCCCCGGCGTTGCCGTCGGTGTCGGTGTCGGCGTAGGCGTCGGTGTCGGCGTAGGCGTCGGTGTCGCAGTCGGCGTCGGACTCGGCGTCGCACCTATACCCCATATCTCAACATCATCAACAAATGTGCGCTCGCTCGGACCCGGACCGTTTTCCCTAAAGAATAGGTAGAAATCTGGGTTGTTATCAGCCTCGGAGCTCAGCATGATGTCCTTAAGGCCCCACGGGTCAGCTGTCGAGACCTCAATGGGGTGAAGGTCGGTGCCGTCCCACCATACGATACTGCAGCCTCGTCGTTCTGTGTTGGTAGTGTTACGCATATATCTTAACCGAATATCTGTGTAACCCGCAGTGCTTAACGCCTTCCGAATGGAGGCCAACTTGCCTATGGTTGCTCCATAGGTGCCTGTATAAGCCGCTTCGGTGGTGACTGTTGCAGTGCCGTTTGTCGGTCCTACTGTTACGACCCAGCCGCCTGTCTCAAAGTCACCGCTCTCGAAGCCGTCGGAGAAGAGAAGCACCCCCGGATAGGTAACACTCGCCGAGTCCTCGTTCGAGTTGCCGGACTGGTTGCTCGAAGTATCGGTAGCTGTAACCACATAGTAGTATGTTTGCGATGGCACAACCCCCCTGTCACTGTAAGCGCTGGCATTTATGCTCGAGATTATCTGGGTGTACGGACCGCCCTGGCTCGTCGAACGCTTCACACTGTAGTACGACATGTCGGACTCACCATTGTTGGCCCAGTCAAGGTATATACTGGTACCGGTCCCCATGGCCGTCAGGCCGGTC
>CP070715.1:1116475-1119898 GCA_020350405.1 Planctomycetota bacterium | reverse complement strand
GTAATCCTGCTTTGCGACTTTGAGCTTATTTGACCTTGTTTTGACGAGACTGCCGATACCAAACAGAGCCGCCAGGATCACAAGGACAAGCATTTGCGTCCAGAAGGTATCCTCTCCATCGCTGTTGCTGGCAGCCAGGATAATTTGTGCTAAGTAATGGCTCATATTTATTTCTTGTAAGCCGGAGTAGTTGTTTTGCTGGGGATGTTACTCTGGGTTCAGTCGGATGTTTCATCGTCCCGGTTTATTTCACCGTGTAGCCGCTGAAGGTGGGTCGGCGAAAATGTACCTGCTGAGGAGAAACGCCAGGAATCCGGCACAACCAGAGCGCTACCGGCTCCTTCTAATCAACCGCCGTGTTTGCCCTTGTGGACAGTCCTTTTTGTCAATTCCTTCATCGCTTCGCACTGGATAACCTTGCCGTAAAGATTACCCTCGTTCTTGGCGTAGACCTTAAGTGCACTGCTGTCAATCGTATCCAGCTGCTCTCTGCGAAACAGTTCATTGAAATTGAGTCTCCGCATTGTCACATCGTTCTTATCATCGCCGTCGGTATTTTCAATAATGCTCAGCAGAAAGTCCAATTCCAATATTTCCATACCGCTGGCCAGGTCTTTATCCCTGGCCAACTCATCCTTCGGCTTTCCCTCGCCGACCATCTCTTCAGAAGAGCTTTTGGCTGACGGACGCAATTCGGCAAGTTTGCCTGTTGACGCTTTTTTCGTCTCGCCCTTCTTCTCCCTGACACTGTCCCAGGCCATTTTTTATACCTCCATGTTAAATAAAAACCCAGTTCTATGGTTCAGGCATTTTCCATAACGTGCCTGCACATTTTGAACGACCTTGCTTGAATGCAATATGCTTATATACTTATTATTCCTGTCTGTCAAGGTGTCGTCGGATTTATTCGGCCAAATCCATAAGTATTTTGCCATTTTCGGGGCCCCTGTCGACTCATTATGTGCCGTTTTGAACTGAAGAATGAAATCCCGACGCAGATTATAATGCTGCCATAAAAAAAGAGGCGATGGTTTAGCACCCATCGCCTCCACGTGTTGACCGATAGACCTTATTCTGTGCAGTGGCCCGGCCCAATGAGACCGTTGTTGTAGTCGTCAAGCAGTTTAGCCGTATCGACAAAGTCGCGACGTATTTCTTTGGCGCCTTTTCCTTTCAGCCCGTCCATACTTTCCGGATTACCGTCATATTCATCAAGCAGCACTTCTGCATCATCCATTGCGCTTTCAACCTCTGCTGGAACGCTGGCACCGTTGAGCTCATTGAGTACACCCGCAATATAAGCGTGAGCCAAGATATAATAGGCGTTGCCGCCCTTGGGCTCCGTCCAAAGCACCTCATACCAGCTCTGGCCGGTATCGAAGAACGCACTGTCTTCCCCGTTCGGGTCCACCATCGCCCAGGTATCGTCATACGGCGCTGGCCCGTACTTCGAGTGTGTCTTCCAGTAGCCAGGCGTCAGCGTACAGCCCTCGTCACATGGCACATGCACGATAATACTCCAGCTGTCGCAGCCGGTTGTGCACGTGTCGCATGTTACGAATGAAGCCGTGTTGCAGACCGTGTAGTCGCCACATTCACAGTAAGGCCCGATGAATATGCTGTACGTGAATGTCTTTGGTGATTCTCCGACACAGGCCGTCCCCAGAAGGCTTGGGTCCTTATTCGTGTCGTAAACATTAACACACTCATCAACGGTGGGGCTGCATATATCGGGCGGACGGGCACTTACCGTTACGGAGTAGTTGACCTGTAGCTGTTGCCCCAACGAAAGTGTTACCTCATTCTGGTCCGCAACTTTATCGATCGACCAGATGTACGGACAATCGCAGTTAGTGGCGATGGGACCTTCCGTCGCGTGAAGCAACAGCGGATATGCCCCGCCGACCGCCACTGCGATAGCCAATGTTGCAAAAATTAATAACCTTAACTTCTTTCCATTTCCTGTCATAACATGTCCTCCAAAATACTATTGGTTGATAATGATACTTTCTTATGCGACGGCCGCATAAAAACCTGTTCTCTCGCAATCACTCCTTTTTACAAAATCCTCACCACCTGCGTGCTCAATATCCCCACTGCCTGATACGCCCAGTGCGCTCCAACAACCACATACTGGCACTATTTAAAGATCCTTCCCGTAGAAGTGCGCTGCTCTCCCATTCCTGTTTCCTGCAGGAAAATCCTTGAAGAACTGTTTTATTCTACATAGTTATCCCTGCCAAATCAAGGAAAAATTAAGCAATATCGGTAAAAAACGTGAAGGCATCACCTATGGATATGGATGCTATGCCTTGGTGGAGCTTGCAAAAACCGGCCTTGATGGCTTAAAAAAGCCGCTTGAGCACGCCAACCGTGTTTTAATCCCGCCATTTTGTTTTCTTGCCGCGGCTTAGAAATTCCGGCTTCGCTTTAACATTTTCTACTGAACATTACTACGCTGCAGCCGTGCATGGTCGGTCAGACCATTGATGGCATGCTTCCGGTGGTTCAAGCTTACACTGGTTTGTCGGGGCAAATCGGGGCCCTCTGCGTTGCCTTCTGCGGTGGCAGCATTAAGGCAGCCTGTAACCATCCTTAATGTCAAAACCCAACAGCCCTTGCCGCATATCAAGCACTATCTTCTCAAACACCGTTTCGCCGATGTTCAAAGAAAGAAGGTCCTCCATCTTTGCCGTAGCGCACAAGAAATTGCTCCCGAAAACTCCGTCCAGAGTGACGAATTTACCCTTATCTTCGTCAAAGTACCTGATGTCGCGCACACCTAATCGCGGCTTGTCAAACACGAGACTATGGCCGGATAGTGTCGGGAGCCTAAGCTCATCTATCTCGAAACCCGGAATCTCAACCATAGCCCCGACACCTCCCGCGGGAACTGAAAAAGCCCGTTCCACCAACGGCCTGCCATTTTCATCTATAAGGCCTATTCGCTTTGCCTGGTCCGTGGAAATAAAGCTGACCATTCCCCCTGTGTCAAACAGCCAGTTGCCCTTGGACCGCCTGCCTCTGTAATTAATCACAATATTGTCGATGACCGGGTTATAGGACAGCGATGGCAAAGGGGGAATGTTCTTGGGATTGTTGGGATTTAGGAAGTTTTCAAACCTAAGCGCAACGGTAAAATCAACCTTCGGTATAGAAGGGTCGCCCGAATCCTTGATTTCAGCGGCAAAGTGTCCGAGGTCGTTTGTCGCGCCCGAATTTAGAACCACAATTCGCCCGGCCACTACCGGCACGCCCATAACATCAACTGGCTGGCCCAGCAGACCCGCCGGTTCTCTTTTAACTTGAACACGCCCGGGTCCAAGAATTTTATAAGCATCCGCCTCGTACGGCTTCTTCTGTTCGTAATCGGCAATACCAACGTATAGGGGCTCCGAGACATCAAAGTATTCATCTCCGCCG
>CP070715.1:1112242-1116375 GCA_020350405.1 Planctomycetota bacterium | reverse complement strand
TTTGCCGTGGTCATAGCCGCCAAAGAAGTCATCCTCATAGTTCCACGCGAACATAGAGGTCCACTCGGGGTGATTTTTCCACCAGCTGACGTCTACGCCGCGGGTGTAATCGATTCTATTGAAGACCTCTTGCGAAATCGGCCAGCGCGCAAACTGGTTCTTGGTGTGATATGTCGCGAACTGCGTGCTCGGCGGAAAGATTACCTGATACTCCTCGTTCGCATGGATACCGACATTGGCAAAGCAGAGGAAAGTATGTACAAAAGGCGTGCGATTGAATGGTCTGATGGTGGCCTCAATATATGACTTGCCCGGGTGCAGGGTCAGACCGACTATCCATTTCATTCGGTGTCGAATCTCTATCTCGCCGACCCAGATGGTGCTGCTTCCGTCGGGGTGTTCCTCCAGTACATAATCGATAGGCATATATACCGAGGGCCTGTGGTGGTGGGGGAAGTTCCACTCTATCCCGCCGGATATCCAGGCACCGAGCATTCCTATAAGTGCGGGTTTTACAACGTGCTGGTGGTAGATGAAATCGTAATTGTTGGTCTTGTCCAGCGCGCTGAACAGCCGCCCGCCTATCTCAGGCAGAACGGAAATCTTCAGATACTCATTTTCAAGATAAACTGCGTTGTAGGTCTTGTCCTGACGATTGTCGGTCAGGACATCAAGCATCGGATAGGGATATACCCTGCCCTGCGCACCCTGGTATGTCCTGCCGGTGTAGAACCTGGGGTTGGTGTCAGGTTCGCCGATGAGGTAAGTAGGAATGACGCGTGGCTCCTGCCATATCCTTACAGACGATTCCTTCGATACTCCAGCCGTTGCAAAACCGGCAAAAACCAATGTGACCAGGAAAATGCGTGCTGTGCGGGATTTCTTGCTTGTCACGTTATTAGTCCTCCAATTTGATTAATCAACACAGTTAGATTCACCGAGCTAAGTATTATTAGAAACTGACAATTAAGTCAAGGGTTTCCTCCGCAGGTTGGATACGAGCAGGGCTTTCGGAATTGAGGGGGAGAAACCCTGATTTACTGATAACGTGAGTGAAACCACTTGTTTATTAGCAGATGACATTAATTTACAAGAATCGTTTATTTTAAGATTTGTCTGAGGGCGGTTTGAGTTGATGTTGAGGTTGCGCTTACATGGAATTAGTCGCAACCGTTGAGCCAGGCGGCGGCGAAAATCGCAAAATCAATCATATCAATGCACCCATCTCCATCCAAATCCGGAGTTAACTGGCAAACACCAATTACAAACGGGTCACTTGTGGCTTGGCGCGTCTCAGCGTCGGTTACTATGACGCGGTAACTTGTTGTAGACTGAGGGGAGACCTGCTCGGTCGCCTCAGTGCCGAGGTCCATCCACGTTTCGGACGCTACTTCCTCCTGCCACTGATATGCAAGCGGAAGCGTTCCACCGGAAACTTCCGCGGACAGTTCAATGGTTTCTCCCAGGCAAATTTTGTTCCAGGGGTGCGAAGAGACAGTAACGGCTGGCGCGGGTGCCAAAGTGGACGGACTGAAATTATCGAAGGCGATGCCAGCATCGGTGGCGCTTCCCGTATATCGAATGAGCACCGAATATATTTGTCCCTCGTTGGGCCCGTTGACATCAAACGACCACGTGATTCCCGCACCGTCGCCCGGCCCGGCGTCGGGATTGATACACTGTGGGTCTCCCGGGCCTGTTGGCGCGTCGATGACGGTTTCTGCTATATTTTGGTCATTGGCATCGCGGGCGGTGATGGTCCATTGCTCGCAGGGGGGGCCGCCATCATCTCTGCAATCAGTATCAATGATAACACCGGAGACGCTTGAGACACCGATTGTATAGGAGATGAGCAAGTCACCGGTCATTCCTAAGTATTGGTCATCAGTGAGGAAGCTGGCACCGAGTCCCTGCATGGGCAAGGGGGCGTCATAATCAGAGCAGCCCAAGAAGGCGGTCTGTGGCGCCCCAGCCTTTGCAATGATGGGGAAGCCGATCGGCTCGCCCGTATTGCGGTTAAGTAACGTGAAGGTAACACCGTAGACTGCTTCGTACTCAGCAAAGATGGTTTGCCCATCATATGTTGGGGTGCCATCCGGCAGAGTTTCAAAGTCAATCACGCCTGCAAGGGCAGCATTGGCCGCGAAAACGGCAGATAATAACACGACCCTTACGGGTCTGGTCACAAGCGCGGCGTACCCGCCTTGTCGGAGCGATTTTTTTTCTCTCTCATACATTTTTATCGTCCTGTTTTCGGCCAGATTTCGGCCCAGCACAAAGTAATCGCGACTCCTCCTTGAAGCTAAACCAGTATAGCCAGCTGAGGGCCGATGTCAAGCAAATATCTGACATTACTTCAAATTCTGGAATTTGTTGCTGTTTTCCGCTTGCGTGGGCAGCAATGGTAAAGTCAAACATTAAATTTTAGGAAGATTTGGAAAGGCAGGTGGCGCCGATGATTATACAAGCGCTTTAGTTAGACGGATTGAGTTTTAAACAGCCTTTATGCAGGGTGGTGGGGCACTGTGCAGGCTTTTGAAGATTGACAGGGAAGTTTGTGCGGTTTACAATGCTGGGGTCGATTTTTTGGAAAGGGTTTATTATGGATTTTGAGCATAACGATAATCTTTCGAGGCCAAGCGAACCAGAGCCATCATCGCCACCGCCTCCCATATCAGAAGTAATGGTACCGGTCCCAGAGAAACCGGGGAGACGAACCGGCTGGAGGATTTTCTGGGGCGTAATCCTCGTGCTGTCGGTTCTGGCAAATATTGCATTATTTATGCTATTAATTGCAGTAGTAGCGCTCTTTGCGGCGGGACAAAAAGGTATCTTCACCGAAGAGGTTATACAGGACGGGCCGCGTACAACAAAGGTCGCTGTAATCAACTTAAAGGGCATAATAGACGCCGACCGGGCCGGGGACCTCTACCAGCAAATTAAGGTCGCCCGGAAGGATAAATGGGTAAAGGGCCTGATTATCCGTGTGAACTCGCCGGGCGGGACGATTTCGGGCAGCGACCAAATCTATAATGAGATTTTAAAATACCGCCAGGAAGAAGAGAAACCGGTCGTCGCATTTATGCAGGGCGTGGCGGCTTCGGGCGGCTATTATACGTCTGTAGCGTGCCAGAAAATCATAGCTGAGCCGACCACGATTACCGGCTCGGTGGGCGTGATGGCCGGGCACTTCGTTTTGCAGGAGCTGCTGGAGAACAAGCTCGGCATTCAGCCGGTCGTTTTCAAGTCAGGTGACAAAAAGGACTGGCCCAGCCCCTTTGAAGCAGTCACGGATGAGCAGCGACAATATATACAAGAGAAGCTAATCGGCCCGGCTTACAAGAGATTTGTGCAGGTCGTTGCCGACGGCAGGGCGGAGCTCACATTAACCGACGTCGAACGCTTAGCTGACGGGAGTATCTATAGCGTCCATGAAGCTCTGGACGAGAAGCTGATAGATGAGATTGGCTATTTGGATGAAGCGATAGAGCTGGTTAAATCATTAGCAGGAGTTGAAGAGGCACTGGTAGTGGAATATGAAAAGCCGTTTTCCTTGGCCGGTTTTTTGAGCGCGCGCAGCAACAATATCCTGGGAATTAACAGGAGCATGTTATATGAACTCAGTACTCCACAGGTCCTGTACCTTTGGAGTTTGTATTAGCTAACCGGCCGCGCAATAACAATAACCGCAGTCAGGACAAGGGCTTACGAAATTACAGGTCAGCCCGGCATAATAACTGAAAATTTTTTTAAAAATTTTCAAAAATCCCCTTGACATCTGCAACGGCCTGCCGTAATTTAATTTCAGGAATGGAGTGGTGATGAGGAGGTGGCTGACAAAGCACGCCGTCATCGCTCTCGTAAGAATCCTTCAGATAAGCACGTCGTTTGTGCTTTGAAGAGGAGGAGTGAGTAACGAAAAGGCATTGTCAGCTACTCAAAGGACTCCAGGTGTACATCTGGAGTCCTTTGCTTTTCGAAGGGCGAGACCTGCCAATATAGTTTCTGCCGCACTCTTGGAACACATCCGGCGGCTTTTCCCAATAGGGGAATTTTGCAGGTTCTAAAACTGTCATCGACTGTAACCACTTTGGCCTTGTAGAATATCTATGAACGCCAGCATGTTCTCGAGT
>CP070715.1:1108994-1112142 GCA_020350405.1 Planctomycetota bacterium | reverse complement strand
GCAGCAGCTTAGGATTACACCTATTCACTTGATTTAACGTCGCAGCGGGGCAGAACCTGCGGAAAAAGATAAATTTTTTTATTGGGCGGATTTATTCCAGGCTATGCATTGTTTGTAGTTGACGGAAGACAGCTATTTTCCGTATTATCGCGGCAGACTGTATTAACTTGTGTAGGTTCCGCAGTGGTTGTTGAAGAAGTAAGTGATGAAGAGCTAATGGCGAGACTGGGTGGGGGCGAGATGTCCGCTCTTGAGCAATTAGCCCGGCGGCATGAAGATAAGATTTTGTCGCTTGCATATCGTGTTCTCGGCAGATGGGATTTGGCCGAGGATGTGGCGCAGGAGACATTTTTGCGGGTATATACAGCAGCAAAGCGGTACAAAGCACGAGGTAAATTCACCAGCTGGCTTTACCGTATTGTTCTGAATCTATGCGTTGACTCGCAGCGCAAGTCGAGACGGGGTGCATTACGACTGGAGGAAGTTGGTGTCCAGATAGCAGAAAAGCACAGAGATGATCCTTGCGAAAAAGATGAACTTTCAAGGGCGGTGAAAGCGGCAGTGGACGCACTGCCCCGCCGGCAGCGTCTGGCTGTAGTTCTGCATCGATATGGAGGTTTCGGCCACAGAGATATCAGCGAAATCACAGGTTGGAGTGAGTCAGCGGTTGAATCCTTGTTGGTCAGGGCATACGCGAATTTGCGGGACAAATTAGGTGAAATGAAAGATTTTCTGGAATAGCTTGCAGGAAAACGCAGTTAAGTTCGTTCTTAGTTATTGAGGAAAGGTTATGGGATGTATAGGCGATACTGAACTTATAGCGTACATTAGCGGTGGTCTGACACAGTCGGCGCGGGACGCGGTGCAGAAGCACATATCCGAGTGTGAAGGATGCGGTCGGCGCGTAGAGGAGATGGCTGAGCTGTGGGATGTGCTCGGTGAGTGGGGGGTCGAGGCTGGCGGGCATGAGGTAGCGGACCGAATTGAGGCTGTGTCGGCAACGCTCGAGCGGCCCACGGAACGGAAGTGGCGAGATTACGTTTTTCGGGAAGGCGTTTTGCCGGCGTCGATACGGATTGCGTCATCAATCATCATCGCGGTGGGGGTTGGTAACAGGCTGGGCGAATGGAGCATCAAGAAGGCTCAGGCTGCTGAAGAGGCGCCGGAGTACCTTTCGTCACTGCGCCTGGAATGGTCAAGCGGCGTAACACAGTCAGCGTTGGCAGACACGAACATAGAGGGAGATAAAGAGAAATGACAAGACGAAAAGAGGTTGTAATTCTGGCGATGCTGATGCTTGTCTTCGGGGCGATATCGTTTTTCGGAACACGGCTATCGGGGGTTACTGAGCAAGAGACGGGACCTGTGGCACGAGTAAGCTGGCTCAGGGATGCGCCAATTGAGGTTGTTGAACTCGAAGAAAGTTTTGATAGTGAAGTAAGCAGGCTCGTAGACAGGCTGATAGGTGAGCAAAGGTCACTGGGGTTGCTGCTTGGGAATGCGGAGACGGCAGATGCTGTAGTGATGGCGCAGGTTGAGAAGGTCATCCACGCACATGAGCATCTGATGATACGCGTGGGGGAACATATTATAGAGCTTCGGCGTGTGCTTGCGGCCACTCAGCAAGAACGACTGATGCGTCTTTGTGCGGAGGTTATCCGAGGTCCGATGCGCGGGTTAGACGGGGAAGGCGGGTGGTGTGGCGGGCCGGGGTGGTGTTGTGGTACTGAGGTGAACAAGCCTGTATCGGGATGCTGCAAGAACTGTGTTTGCCGGCAAGACAGAGGAGATAATCGCGGTCACGTATTTGAATGTGATTGCAAGTGGCAGCACAGAAAAGGAAGAGGCTTGGTACGGAGATTGAAACTGAGTGACGAGCAGGTAGAACAGATAAAGAGGATAGACGCGGCGTTCGAGGCTGATGCGGCCCGCTTCGGCATCGCTTTGAAGAAGGAGCAGACGAGATTAGTCTCGATGTTCGAAAATCCCCGAATCGATGAAAGTGAGCTACTGGAACAGATAAGACAGCTTGTCTCGATACATAATGAACTCGAGAGGCGGGTTGCGAAGCACGTACTGTTACTGCGGCCACATCTTACGGTTGAGCAGCAAGGCTGGTTGGTCGGCCTTTGTTGCCGGTTGTTGGAGAGCCGCTAGTCGATAACAACGAGACACTTCTCAACCGTCCTCGGAACACCATCTTCAGGAGGCAATTATATTCTCAATCCCTTTTGTGACAGTACGGTCGGGCAATTTCGGCTCGTTTACTTATTGGCAGTTATGATGATGACGCTTGGTTTTGGTGATTTGTTCGTAGAGGGGGAGGCAAGTCGCTCCCTCGGGGATAAATAGCGGGGAATTAAGAAGTTACCCTTCGACAAGCTCAGGACAGGGAAGTAAGAGGGGAGAAGTAAGGAGTAAGAATGGGAAGGACGGGAGGAGTAACGAGGGAGAAAATTGGGGGTGAGGGGTGCGAGTTGCGGGTTACGTGAGGTTAATTATATGCGGAGGCCAGGTCCTTCGACTCCGCTGCGCTCAGGATGACAGTGGATTGCGCGGTGCTGCCGGAGGCGGCAACGAGGAGACATGAAGTAGTACGCCGGAGGCGTGCGGAGAAAACAGTATGAAAAAGAAGGTGGGTCCCGCCAACGACATGCGAGGATCTTCGCTACGCTTCGAGAGGGAGCACAAGCAAGTGGTAAGGCAGAGAAAAATAAGTTGGGCGCGAAAAAGCACAGAAGGGGGCAGAAAAATTTGCAAAGTTCTTGCAATTTGTGGAGAAATTGTGGGACAGAAGGCCCTTTTGCGGACGTTATAAGCGGATAGCAAAGAAATTTGCGGGGTTTTGAAAAAAAGGTGTAACAAATCGGGGAGTTGTGTGCACTTAGTGATAAGAAGCCTCGGAGACGGAGCCAGGTAGAGAAACGGGCGAAAAAGGCTTGATTTTTGGGCATGGCAGGTGGTATAATGATTTTCTCCAACGGAGATGGTTTTTGCAGGTGTTTTTACCCAGGAGGAAAGAGATGAGGTCCGCAGAGGATTTATTGAATGGGATTAAGGTGGTTTTGGCGGAGGCGGTGGTTGTATGCGCTTTAGCTGGGGCGGCTTTCGGGGATTATTGCAGCGCTTCGGGCGGGAGCACAGATAT
>CP070715.1:1098449-1108894 GCA_020350405.1 Planctomycetota bacterium | reverse complement strand
TGCCAGCTGCCGGCCTGGCAAGCAAGTACCTCAGCCCCCGCTGTACAGACCCATCGTGAGTTTTGGCATGCATGTCCAAAAGCGAGTCACAGAATCTCGACAATGCGGCAATTATATTCTTATCGCTTGAAGTATAGCCCTGCGTAAAGAAAATCTCGATACTGCCAAATCCAGTGAGAACATTTTGTAATATCTCCAGCAAATCCGCAATGTCCTGACCTGTTGTGAAACGATGCTTAAAACCCTGCAGCTTTTTCCTTTCAACTTTGCCGAAACCCCTTACAAATGCGTACGGACTTTCACCCATACGACCGAACAGCTCTTTCAGGCTCTTTTCAATCTGCTCCACTCTGCCGTAAGCAAGCCCCGCAGACAAAAATCCCGCAATTTCCATATCCGCTGGGTCAGAATATCTATAAACAAACTGCAGCGGGTCTGGCTTTATTAACGTGCGGTGGTTGTACTTGCCGTACAGCCTTTCCAGAACATCCCTAATTTGAACTTTTGAATATCTCAATTAAACTGCGCAATTGTTCTAAATCAAGTTCTCTTTCGTATAAAGGACGTTTGTCCCGTTTAAAGACATCTATATTTTCTTCAAAGGTTGCCTTTTCTGTATTTACGTAAAATACCCCAAGTGGAAACTTCGCCGGCTCTATTGCTTTCTTGAAAGCCTGGTTTCTGTCATGTGGGTCATGCGAATCGTCAAGATAATATATATGTTCTTTAAACCACTGATACGTGTTCACTTTGTTAAATGTCACACACGGCTGAAGCACGTCGACAAGCGCATAGCCTTTATGCATAATAGCTTTTTTCACGATTTCTTTTGTCTGTTCGGCATCACCGGCAAACACCCTCGCGACAAAACTCGCGTCCAGAGCGACGGCAACAGCCAATGGATTAAACGGCTCGAGAAAGACGCCGTTGACCTGTACCGGCGTTTTGAAACCGATTTGGCTCGTTGGTGACGCCTGACCTTTGGTCAAGCCATAGACCATATTGTTATGGACGATGTTGGTTACGTCGGGATTTCTTCTTATCGTATGCAGAAAGTGGTTGCCCCCCTCACCGTACATGTCCCCGTCACCGCTCTCGGCTATCACCGTAAGTGCCGGGTTAACCGCCTTTATCGCGGTCGCCGCCGGCAGCGCCCGCCCGTGCAGTCCGTTAAATACGTTCGTCCTGAAATAATGAGGGATTTTGGCCGCCTGACCGATTCCTGAGACCACCACAAGATTCGTCGGTGCAATCTCCAGCTCAGCCAACGCCTGCTTCAATATCTTGAGTATGCCAAAGTTGCCGCATCCCGGACACCACGCAACATCAATCCCACGCAAATCAAAAAGTTTAGCATCCATAATCCTGTCCAAATTACGTCGAGCCTAACACGCCGCTCAATCTCTCTGTCACCTCTTCAACAGAAAAACTCAAACCGTCGTATTTCAGGATTTTATTTTTAATATCAATGCCCGTCTGAAGCTTTAGCAATCTTCCGAACTGAGAAGTTGCATTGCCTTCAATCAATACAACCTCCCTCACCCTTTTGAGATATTCAGCTGTCGATTCATGCAACGGATACACCTGTCGAAAGTGCAGAAGTGAAATATCATCGCTGCCTAAGGTTTTTATTGCCTCGCTTGCAACGTGGTAAGTTGAACCCCAGCATACTACCAGTGTTTTATAATTCTCCGGCCCCACTAATTCTGGTGGAACAGTTTCCGTCTTGATCAAATCCATCTTCTTCAGTCTCTTGTCAACCATCACAACTCTCAAATCAAGGTCCTCGGTAATGTGTCCCCCTGTGTCGTGCTCGTCGCTGTCGACTACAACCAGCCCTTCCCCGAAGCCCGGAATGCCGCGAGGCGATATGCCATCGTCGGTTAATTCATACCTGTTGTAACCCTTCGCCGTTTTAACGATGTGTTTGTCAGCTCTTAGACCTGATAATTCGAGAGAGGCCGTGTTGTAGTAAGAATCCAAAAAGTACTGGTCGGTCAGCACAAAGACAGGCAGTTGATATTTGCTGGCAAGGTTAAATGCCTTCTGTGTCAGGTAAAACGCATCCTCAATTCTGCCCGGCGCCAAAATAATCCTCGGAAACTCACCATGTCCCCCGTAAAGCACAAGCTCCAGGTCTGCCTGCTCAGTCCGCGTAGGCAGCCCCGTAGCCGGCCCCGGCCGCTGGCCTACGTGAATGACTATCGGGCTCTCAAGCATGCCGGCCAGGCTAAGCCCCTCCGTCATAAGCGCAAAGCCGCCTCCCGAAGTCGTCACCATTGCCCTCGCACCTGCATACCAGGCGCCGATGGCCATATTCATAGCCGCAATCTCGTCCTCCGCCTGCTCAGCTATCACGCCGAAGTCATTACCATACTTGGCAAGAAAGACCAGCACTGCCGTCGATGGGGACATAGGATAAGAGGACACGAAATTACAGCCACCCGCTATGGCACCCAGGCCCACGGCCTCGGCGCCGCTTAAAAGAAGCTCCTCTTTAACACTCAAATTACTGCCTACATCAATTTTCATTCCGGCCGAATTCTGTAAACCACTCCCAATCACGTAACCCGCTCTTGCAGCCTTAACATTCCTTTGCACAACGTCCTTAGCCTTCGCAGAAAAAAACCGCTTCACGCAACCGGTGACTATCGCAAGCTGTACGCTAAACAGGCCGCAAATCGTCCCCGCCGCTACCACATTTGAATAAATTTTATTACCGATGCAGGAGGCCGTCTCAGTAAACGGCACATCAATGAAGTTATAGTGGCCTCGACCAAACTCCTCACCGAGCCCTTTCTTCTCTGCCAGGATGATTGTCTCCGGCGAGAGTCTCTCTTTAACGTGCCGTACGGCGCCCGAATTAAGAGCAATGAGTATGTCAATTCGGTCAACGATGGCGCAGGCCCGCCTCTGCGAGACTCGTATTTCGGTTGAATTCATCCCTCCGCGAATCCGCGACATATATTCCTTCGTTGCAAAGACATTATAGCCGGCCAGCTTGAAAATTCTCGTCAGCAGGTACTCGACCGTCTGAATGCCTTGTCCGGCCTCACCGCACAGCACAATCGATATATCGTCCCTCACTTCAGTTGACGAAGCCTCACGCATGAAACTCGCTTTCCACCTGCGCTATCTACGCCCAACGCCCGGTCAATACTCCTCTAAATGATGAAACTCGGCATTTTCGAGCCATTGCTGGGGGCGGGATACAAACTCAATTATGTTCTCCAAAAGAAAATAATGTTTCTTCTCCTCTTCAGCCAGTCTCAGAAAAAGCCCTTTCGGATGCTCCTCTGTAACCTGCTCGGCCTTTTCCAGATAAAAATCCCTGCTTTCACTTTCGATATCGCGGGCCTTCTTATAAAGCTCTATTTGGCTGATATCAAAATTGAAATTCTCGGTCGATTCCCGCATCTTCGAGAAAGCCGCCTTCGCATCCGACAAAACACTCGTCTGCGAAACTTCGACGGGGGTCTTTTCTTTCATTTTAGAGACGACATCGTAGTGGTTGGCTTCTTCCCCGGCCAGCATACCAAAAATATTCTTCAGCCCCTTGTTCTCCGTTTTCCCCGAAAGCCCGCGATAATAGTTCTCGCTGAGTTTTTCCTTTTCCATCGCAAAATCAAATATGTCCATCTCAACTTTCCCCTGACATTAAAATCCCACTATAGCCTTGAAAGTTTTCGCCAGCCCCTTCCGTCCGATTCGATAATAGCATCCGCTTCGGCAAAAGTTTCACTGCCTGCAGGGTATTGATAAGGCGCAGAATCGCTGTTCTCCCAGGCCTCCAGAACCGGCGTTAACAACCGCCAGCTAACCTCCACGTTGTCCTGCCTTATAAAAAGGGTTTGGTCACCGACCATACAGTCCAAAAGTAGCCTTTGATATGCCTCCGGCGCCTCAGTTCCAAAAACTTCGCGATAGCTGAAATCCATTCTCAGTGTACTCATACACACCTTCGAGCCCGGCCGTTTTGCTTGAAAGCTAAGCGAAATCCCTTCCTCAGGTTGTATCTGCAGTACAAGTACATTAGCCGGCATCTCCGCAAGGCCCGCAGAAATAAACATCGAATGAGGAACCTTCTTGAAGGTAATCGCTATCTCCGTATCTTTGAACGCAAGCCTTTTGCCGGTTCGCAGATAAAAAGGCACTCCCTTCCACCGCCAATTATCAACAAATACTTTCGCAGCCACAAAAGTCTCGGTTCTCGACTCCGCGTTTACTCCCTCTTCCTCTCGATAGCCAACCACCTGTTTGCCATTCATAGTATCAGGCCCATATTGGCCCCGAACCATAGAGCTGCTTAGGCTCTCAGGGTCAAACGCCCGAATGGAACGCAGCAGCTTTACCTTCTCGTCGCGGATGCTGTCCGCTTCGAACGACACAGGCGGCTCCATCGCAACCAAAGAGAGCATCCCTAACATATGATTTTGAAACATGTCTCGCAGAGCTCCCGCCTTGTCATAATAACCCGCGCGATGCTCAACACCTATCGATTCGGCTATCGTAATTTGAATATGGTCAATGAAATTCCGGTTCCAGACCGGCTCAAATATCGCATTTGCAAACCGAAACATCAGAATATTCTGAACGGTCTCCTTGCCTAAGTAGTGGTCAATCCTGTATATCTGCGACTCATCGAAACACTGCTGGATTTTACTGTTTAACTCTACGGCACTTTGCAGGTCCCTGCCAAAGGGCTTTTCCACAATCAATCTGACCTGTTGTCTCAAATCGCCTCTGCGCCTGCAGTGCAAATGCGGTCCGAGTTGCTCAACTATTGTCCCATATAAAAATGGCGGCACCGCTAGGTAAAAGACGTACCTGTTCTGGGTTTCGTGCTTTTGGTCTAACTCAACGACTCTCTTGTCGATGTGCTCGTAGAACGAAGCGTCATTGTAATCACCGCTTGCATAATACAGCCTGTTGATAAAAGGCTCCAACTCCTCTGCCGCCATATCGCCGGATTTTTCCTTGATGGCCTGCATAGCACTTTGGCGGAACTGTTTGTCGGAAAGTTTCTTTCTGCCACACCCCAGCAGATAAAAACTCTCGCTTAGCAAGCCTCGCTCGAAAATCCTGAATAAACTGGGTAGCAATTTTCTGTGCGCAAGGTCGCCGGATGCCCCGAAGACTATCATTCCATTCGGCGGCGCCGGTATCTCAGCACAGATAATCTCTTGCGGAATCACCGTTGGCCGAATTTTCTCCATAGCCACTACTCCTCAAACTGCCCAAGGCTGCCACAATACATAATTAATGTGAGCAGCGATATTTAATCCTCTACCGGGTCGAACTCATCCTTGCCCGCGCCACAATCGGGACAAACCCAATCGTCCGGCAGGTCCTCAAAAGAGGTGCCGGCCTTCACACCATTATCCGGGTCACCTACGCCCGGGTCGTAAACATAACCGCACATAAGACACTTATACTTCTTCATACCTAATGCTCCTTGCTTCCACTTGCTCTTTGCTTCAACCGCGATGTATGTCGCAGCTGTTTTCGGCGTCCTGCCGTGCTTAATATCACGGTAGTAAGCATATGTCATGGGCTCCCCATCGTCAATCGCCTCACAAGCAACTACATTTGCAATAAACAGCGTATGTGTCTCAATGTCGATGCTCTCCGTAACTTCGGCCTCAAGGAAACCCACGGTGTTATCCAATACTATCGGCGCACCCGTCTGCCCCATCTTATACGTAATCCCCTCAAACTTATCTATGTCTCTGCCGGACCGAAAACCAAACTTACCGATAAATTGCATCGGCGCTTCCTGAGATAGGATAGAAACACCAAAAACTTTGCTGTCCAAAATGTACTCGTGGGTCAAACACTCCCTGTTAATACTCGCTGCTACCATTGGCGGCTCAGGCGTGATTTGAAACACGGTATTGACTATACAACCGTTGACCCTGCCTTCCTTTTTTGAGCTGACTATACACATACCGTAACTTAGCTTGAAAAGCGATTCTAAATCTAACATCCGCAACTCAACCGTATCGTAAATCCGACCAATTGGCTCAGGCCTAAATCAGTTTACCTACTTCAAAGCTGCCAGCTCTTTCTTCAGCGTGGCTATATGGCCCATTTCTTCCCTGATGATACCTTCGACCTTATCCTTGCCTGCTCTCGCCGACACTAAATCCTTTAAACCAACATAAAAAACAACCGAACTCTTTTCGGCATCGACTGCTATCCTAAGTATCTCCTCCGGGGTCTCCTTGCCGGTTAGTTTCTCGGCCAGACTCACCTTGCCCTCGTAGCCCCGGCCGTCAGCCATCGTCTGCAAATACAGCGCTGCTTCATTGTCACGGTCGAAAATCATCGCCTCCTTCTCCCGAAGCCCGAGCTCCTTTCTCATCTCCTCGAAAGTGTGCAGGTGACCGTCTTCCATTACGGCCATATCCAGCAGCATCCGTTTCATCTTTTCGTCCGACGCGTTCTCCGCCGCTTCACGGTAAAAC
The DNA here is from genome assembly GCA_020350405.1 of Planctomycetota bacterium. Lineage (GTDB taxonomy): Bacteria > Planctomycetota > Phycisphaerae > Sedimentisphaerales > Anaerobacaceae. The sequence continues at coordinate 1,102,427 of CP070715.1, read as the reverse complement.
TTCGCACCATTTCGTTCGATTTCTTCTGCCATCTCAAAAATTTCATCTGCGTTAAAAGTAATACCCATTTTCATTCTCCTTCAGTTGCCGGCGGCCTGAACACCCGCTGGCCCATTTCCTTGTCCATCATAAACAATGCCTGGGGGCTGTCCTTGATAAGCTTCAACTGCCCCAATACCGTGCTGGCGTTATCCTCTTCCTCGACCTGTTCGGTTACAAACCACTGCAAAAAGCTGTTTGTCGCGTGGTCTTTCTCCTCGACGGCCAAATTCACCAAATCATTAATAAGCCCCGTTACTTTCTGCTCGTGTTTATAGACAGCTTCAAAAACACTTAACGGCGAATTCCATTTAGCGGGTGGCTGCTCTATCGCTTTCAATACGACCCGGCCGCCACGCTCGGCCACATAATCATAAATCTTCATCGCGTGCATCAGCTCCTCCTGCGTCTGGACTCTCATCCAGTTTGCAAACCCCGGCAAATTCTCACCCCCAAAATACGCCTCCATCGAAAGATACAGGTAAGCTGAGTACAACTCGGCATTAATCTGCCCGTTAAGGGCCTCTTCCATCTTCTTGCCTATCATCGTTTCTCACTCTCCTTTCCACAGCCCGTGAATAGTACAATGTTCGCGAGCGCTGACCGCACCACCGTCGACACTGAATGCCGCCTCAGGTGCGTCACCCGCCTTCAGGAACTTTCGATATACCTTGCCGTCGACGATCAGCTCGATCCACTCGATATAGTGCTTGGCTTCCATCGGGTGAAAGACACTGCCGACCTTTACCTTGATGCCGCCGTCAACTTTCTCAATCACCGGCACGTGCTTTTCCTTTCCCTCGTCGGCCGTCCTCTCAACGAGCCTTTCCATCGGCTGACCACAGCAAACCAGCTCGCCCGCCCCTCCGTGCAGAACCTCCACAATGTTCCCGCATACATTACATTTATATACCTGGAGTCTCTCAGCCATAATCTTTCCCTTTCACGTTTTATTATTCTCTGTTTCTCGCATTCAATACAAATCTAAAGCCTAATCGGCAATTCCAAGCTCCTTGTGCTTCGCCAGAATCTCGTCGGCCAGCACCTCCAGGGCCTCAAAATCATCGTCTTTAGGATGTCCCTTTGCTATTACCGGCTTGAGAATTTCTACTTTGAGGTTCGAAATCAGTCCCGTGAGCTGCTCTGCCATCTTGCCGCCCCATCCATACGAACCAATAATAGAAGCAAACTTTGCCTTCGGCCTAAGCGCATTTGTCAAAACCGCCGCGTAACCCGCAACAGGGTGAGCGCCTGCCAGCACCGTCGAACAACCAAGAACAATCGTAGCTGCATCTACCAGCGAAATAGCTAACTTGCCTATATCCGTCACCGGCAGGTCAAACTGCTTGACCGTAATATCCCTTTCAATCAGGGCATCCACAAAATACTCGACCATCTTTCGCGTGCTGCCGTGCATCGATACAAACGGCAGCACCACCTCGTTCTTAACCTCGTCACTGACCCAATCCCTGTAGGCATTAATAGTAAACTCGGGCCTGTCATAAACCGGCCCGTGACTCGCGGCAATCATATCTATCTGCAGCTCTTTTATCTTTTCGAGGTTGTTCTTTATGGCAGTTCTGAACGGCATCATTATCTCCGCGTAGTACCGCTTGGCCGCCTCATAAACGGTTGCCTCGTCATCTACAAATAAACTACTCGTGGCAAAATGCGAGCCGAAAAAATCACACGGGAAAAGTATCTTGTCCTCCTGCAGGTACGTACCCATCGTCTCCGGCCAGTGAACCCAGGGTATATAGATAAACTGCAATGTCTTGTCGCCCAGAGAAAGCGTCTCGCCGTCATCGACCGTGATAAACCTGTCATCGCCGATGTTCAACAAATCAATCAGCATACCCTTGCACTTCGGATTAGTTACCACTTTGGCATCGGGATATAGAAGCAGGACGTCAGGGATGCTGCCGGAGTGGTCCTGTTCCCCATGATGCGCAACAACGTAATCTATGCGGTCGGTGCCGGCCTTAACAAGATTTTCTATCAACACTTCCGCCTTGGTCGGGTCAACGGTATCAAGAAGGGCCGTCTTCTCACTGCCCCTGATAAGGTAAGCGTTGTAACTGGTTCCATCCGGCAGAGGAATAAGCTCGTCAAATAACCTCCGGTCCCAGTCAATTGCACCTACTGGGTAAACATTCGCTTTTAGCTGCCTCATCTTCCTTCCCTACGACGTTTGAACTAAAATACGCTGTCTACGGACTCTACTGTCAGACTTGCCCGATTTCCATATCTCAACACTCTGCACTTCGAGTGACATCTATAATGACCGTTAAGGCCATACCGGTCAATCGGGGACAACCCTACTTATTTTATAGGGGAAAACACTATAGACGTGCCTCTCAGACCAATTCTTTGGCCGCTTTAAGGGCCGCCTCGTAGTCCGGTTCAGAGCTCAACTCGTCAACAATCTCTATGTAACGGATAACACCCTCGCGGTCGAGAATAAACACCGACCGGGCAAGCAAACGTAGGTCCTTTATGAGCACACCAAAGGCCTCGCCGAAAGCTCCGCTGCGGTGGTCTGAGAATGTTTCAACGTTAGTGACATCCGCAGCTACACACCACCGGTCTTGTGCAAAAGGCAAGTCCATACTGATCGCCAGCACCGCCACATCGCCGCCCAACGCTACGGCGTCCTCGTTGAATTTCCGTGTCATTATATTGCACACCGACGTATCGAGTGAAGGCAGCGACGAGATAATACATACCTTGCCACGGAACGAGGAGAGGCTGACCAGCTTCAAATCTTTGCCTACGACCTCACAGTCGGGTGCGACGTCGCCGACCTTCAGTTCATTGCCGAGTAATATCAGCGGCTCTCCCTTCATGCTTACCAGACCTTTTCGCTCTTTCATAGCTCTCTCCTTACAGCCTGAATCCACAACGACAATAGTGCCGATAATTAATATCGCGCAAACTGCGGCTTTCAGCCAAACGAGACCTTTTGTTGGCTTAGTCAAGAAAACCAAGCCCGCTTAAAAGTTGACTGCTTCCAGCTCGTAATAACTCCGCGGATGCGCACAGGCGGGACAAACATCCGGTGCCTCCGGCCCTTCGTGAACATAACCGCAGTTTCTGCACACCCACCTTACCGATTTCGACCTCTTAAAAACAGTCCCCTCCGTTACATTCTTGGCAAGCGCCAGATATCTCTGCTCATGGCGCTTTTCCGCAATTGCAATATTCCTGAACACATTGGCAATCTCGGCAAAACCCTCCTTGTCTGCGACCTCCGCAAAGCCAGGGTACATCTCCGTATGCTCATAATGTTCACCCGCCGCGGCCGCCTTTAAATTCGAAAGCGTATCACCAATCACACCGGCCGGGAACGCCGCACTAATCTCAACCTCGCCGCCCTCCAAAAACTTAAATTCGCGCTTGGCATGCTCCTTCTCCTGGTTTGCTGTCTCCTCAAATATCGCCGCTATTTGTTCGTAACCCTCCTTGCGGGCTTGGCTGCCAAAATAGTTGTACCGGTTCCTCGCCTGAGACTCGCCCGAAAATGCCGTCAATAAATTCTTTTCCGTCTGGCTTCCCTTTAGCTCCATTGTCAACCTGCCTTTCTCAAAATATCAACGTCAAAATCGCAAAAGCTGCCCGCCGCTAACGTCCTTTACTGCACAAATCGCATATTCCCTCAAAATATACCGTTTTTCTCAATACTACAAACCTCTCTCTGACACTTTCAGGAACCTCTATATTGTCAAAAGCCTTATGGTAAAAGTCAACAATTCTTTTACATTTCACACACTTAAAGTGCTGATGTCTCTGAAGGTTCCCGTCAAACCTCTTGGCGTCGCCCGAGCCCTCCACAACCGTCGCCGCCCCAATCTCGCTCAGGCAAAGCAGCGTCCTGTTCACCGTATCCAGCGATATACTGGGCAAAACCTCCCGAACCCTCTGATAAACACTCTCCGCCGA
>CP070715.1:1095718-1098349 GCA_020350405.1 Planctomycetota bacterium | reverse complement strand
GGGGAGGCAATGGGCAGTGTTTACTGGATTGGGGGTGAGTCTGGGCCGCCGGGCTGGGGTATAGAGCCAGCAAGTCCAAACAGTTCAGATGTAATCAATTTTGCGGGGCCGACTGCGGAAATATTCAGCAACGAGTGTTATGGGGAGGTGGCTTGTGGCGGGACACCCACCATCTGGATTTATTCAGGCCCTAATAAAGTCGAACTGTTGTTCGTGCCGCCAGCACCTCAACTCTGTTGGGACGTTTGGGACCCTGTTTGCGGACTTGGAGGAACGTTCGGTCCACTGGAGGCGGGGCACTGGGAGTTTTTCGGGAATAATCCGTACGCGACTTTTTCTATTGAGTTTGATGTCGTGGCGGCTCAAGCAGAACCTGTGAGTTATCATGTTGATGCAGCGGATGGTAATGATTTGAATGACGGTTCGAGCAAGGAGACGGCGTTTGCAACGATAGCGCGAGGAATCGACGCGGCGGCGGAGGGGGACACGGTCTTAGTATGGCCGGGGGTGTACACGGGAGGCGGCAATCGTGATTTGGATTTTGCAGGCAAGGCAATAACGGTTCGAAGTACGGAGCCGGAGGACCCGTGTGTTGTGGCTGCAACGATTATTGACTGTAACGGGAGCGAGGGGGAGCCGCACCGGGGGTTTTATTTTCACAGCGGGGAAGATGGTAATTCAATCGTAGAAGGATTGAGCATTATCAATGGAGATGTGAGCGGCTCTTCTGCATGGCCGGAGGCCTCTGGTGGGGGTATTTTCTGTTACGGGGCGGCGAGCCCAACAATCAAGCACTGCATAATGCGCAGCAACTCGGCGACCTGGGGGGGCGCAATATGTTACTACCAATCCTACAAGGCAAGTATTGGAAACTGCGTTATTAGCGGAAACGATGCAAACTACGGAGGCGGGGTCATGTGCAGAGTAGGTATGATGAGCATTGCCGACAACGACGTTATCATGAATAAGTGCACTTTTTCAGGCAATAGCGCCGAGGCGGGCGGCGCGGTTCTAATTGGTGAGGGCAGCAACCCGTCGATAGCCAATTGTATCCTCTGGGGGAATAACGCGACGTATGGGCCTGAGATTGCAATGACTACGGTTGACTGGGGCTCAGCATTATGCATTAGTTTCAGTGACGTTGAGGGAGGGCAGGGTGCTATTTATGACATGGACAGGCTAGAGTGGGGACCCGGTAACATCGATACTGACCCGTGTTTTGCGGACCCGTGCGGCGGTGATTATCATTTAAAGTCTGCCGCGGGTCGGTGGGACGCGAACAGCGAGAGCTGGGTAGCAGACGCAAGTACAAGTCCGTGTATTGATGCGGGCAACCCGGGTTGTCCGTTAGGTGATGAGCCGAACGATGTGAATAATGTGCGGATTAATATGGGGGCCTATGGCGGGACAGTCGAGGCGAGCAAAAGTCCCGCGAACTGGGCGCTATTAGCTGATTTGACCAATGACGGGGTAGTGGATTCGATTGACTTAGGAGTGTTTGTTGATGATTGGGCTGAAAGCGGGGTGTGCGTAGCGAGTGACCTTGACCGCAGTGAGTTTGTGGATTTTGCCGACTTTGATGTGTTTGCGCAGCAGTGGTCAAGTATATCCGCAGGTGGGGCAAGCATGGAGTATGAAATAACGGCCTGCGGTATGAAGTCGGCGGCGGTGGAGTCGGGCGAGACACGGTTCACTGCTACGGTTGTGGGCAGCTATATCTACTTCGAAGATATGATGACGGCGAACTGCTGTCCGGATGAGCTGTTGCTTGAGATGGATGTTGATGGGAATGTGATAACGCTTTATGAGAGGGAGGTCCTTTCTATGCCATGCTTGTGCATATGCGATTATCCCGTGACGGCGACGCTGGGGCCGTTTGAGGCGGGGGTATATACGCTTGAGGTTTATGAGGACTATGGCGGGTCTATCGGGAGCACAATTGTTACCATCGGGCCGTGAGTAACGGATTGCCAAGAAGGGGGTGTTAAGAGGCTTACTTCCTTCGACACTTCCACATAATCAGGTAAAAGTAAATGTTTGTTGAATTGGGGGGCTGGGGCGATATAATCGGGGGGAAGTCTGGTTTCACTCTTAATGGACGGATAGAGAATGAAGAAAGTCAGGACTGTATTATTTATGGCTTGGGGGGCGTTTTTCGTTATTTGCGGCTGCGCGGAAGAGCAGCGGTTCACGGCGGTTGAGCGGATTTGCCAGGCCGATGTTGACAAGGCCGGGGCGATGCGGGCGGCGGAAGAGGTTTTGGGGGAGATGCATTTTAGTATAGAGAAGTCCGACGCCGAGAGTGGGTATATAGGGAGCAGGCCGCTGGTTGGGGGGCAGTTTTTCGAATTGTGGCGGAGCGACAACGTGGGGGCGTTCAACTGGAGCGAGGCGAACCTGCACAGTATTCGAAGGATTGTGGAATTAGAGGTAAGGCAAGAAGGTGAGGAGTTGTGCATCGGGTGTGACGTAAATGTTCAGAGACTGAAGCTGCCTGAGCGGCATGTGTCGAGCAGTTCAGGGGCGTACGCGATGTTTTCTTCAAGCGATCGCAGGATGCAGAGGCTGGAAATCAGCCCTGACCAGAGGGGAGGTATGGCGTGGATTGATTTGGGCAGGGACGGAGAGCTG
>CP070715.1:1074286-1095618 GCA_020350405.1 Planctomycetota bacterium | reverse complement strand
CGGGATGCTTTGTTCGGCGATTTCGGTAATTTCTTCAGTTTGTGCATTCACGGGTAATTATCTGCCATCAGGCGAAAAGTTCTTTTGCCAATTGGATTTCGAGTTCTTTTCGAGCGCGGGCCAACAGGATGTCTAACGAGACGTTGTTTTTTATTTTGCTGCGTCTTAGGATGAAGCCTCCGGTGAGGTTATGCCGTTCGTTTGCGAGTCTTAAATTTCCTTTGAAGCCGGGGCCGAGCTCGCGATTGATTTGCTTTACGAATTTTTGGTCGATGCGTTTTTCGTTTTTTCCGATGATGATTTCCTCGTCGCCGGTCTCGACGGCTTCGAGCATCAGCTTAGTCATAAGGGCGGTGTATTGGTCGTCCGGCAGGTTCTGCAGTTGAGTGTGTGCCTGGTCGAATACGTCGTCGATTATTTTTCTTTTTTCGGCAAGGAGCTGTTTTGCGATATCCATTCTTGCGGCCGCGAGCAGGTGCAGTTTCTTGTCTTCGGCGGCTTTTTCGGCGAGGATGTTAGTTTGCTTGTTATACTCTTTTAGCTGCTCGTCGAGCTTTGCCTGTTCGGCGGCCCGGGCTTCGTCGGCCTGTTTTTTTATTTTTTCAGCCTCGGCTTTGGCATCGGCCAATATCTTGTCTATAACTTGCTGGGCTTCCATGATTGTCACTTCCAGTGATTTGGTTGGTTGGAGTTATCCTTTGGCGGCGGTGTTTGCCCACCCAATGATTGCGCTGGTAGCGAGAGTGGAGATGAGCCAGCCGAGGACGGCGTAAAGTTCGACCATGACGGCGTAGATGACGCCAGCCTTGAAAGCCATTTCCGGTTTTTTGGCGGCCATGAGGATACCGGCTGCGCCCACGCGTCCCTGGTGAATGCCCGATGCCAGCCCTCCTATGGCCACAGGCAGGCAAGCAGCAAGTATGGCGATGCCTGTCCAGAGCGTCAGTTGAGGCGCTTCCGGTCCAATGATGGCGCCGACGAGATTGTATCCGACGAGGAAGCCGTAAACTCCCTGTGTACTGGGCAGTACAACCAAGAGAAAGACCTTTCCGTATAGTTCGGGTTTTTCACTCAGCACGCCGGTAGCCGTCCTGGCGGCAGTGGCGATTCCGATTGCGGAGCCGATACCTGCCATAAAGACGGCCATGGCTGTTCCGACCATTGCGATTGCTAATCCTATTAGCTCTTCCATTTGTGAAAATCTCCTATATTAAAACTAACCCTTGTTAATGTATATGTGCGTGTATTGCTTTGAGAAAGGCTCAAATAGTCTTCCACCACCCTGGAAAAACTTTGGGAAAAACTCCACGTACTGAAGTCGCAGGGTGTGAACAAACGCCCCCAGGGCGGAGATGCCCATATTAAACGCGTGTCCGCCGATGAGCACCAGTCCGGCCAACAGAGGCCCGACATATTTTACCTGGCTGGCCATAACACCAAACTGGTTGATAGCAACGGCGAGGCCAGCCGTCACCATGCCAAGTGCCATCAGCCGTACGTAGCTGAGAATGTCACCTATGTAGAATATAGAGCTAAAGAGATTGAAGACCCCCATTCCGAGCCGTCCTACGATACCGCCCTCGTTGTGACTGAACAGGACAATCAAGGCGGCAGGGAGGATTGCGAGGCGCAAAAAGAATTGGCCGTATTTTTCGGGGACGAGGATATGCTTTGTGCTGAAAAAGTAGGCGGCAAAACAATTAAGCATGACGAACCAGGTCAAGTGGGCGCATATTGCCTCGGTGATGCGTCTTTGGCGGAGTTTGTAGAAGAAGGCGACCAAGATGCCGGTGAGGAGCTGGATGTAGCCTATGGCAAGGGCGAGGCGAAAGAAAATCTTGGGGTTTTGGGCGGGGTCGAAGCCGAAGCGGAGTATCGCCGCTCTGGCCCGGACCAGCCAGGGTATGTTCAGCACCTGGATTGCATCACCGAACCATCCGCCGGTCAAGGCCCCGCAGACTATGGTACTCAACGAGCAGATTATCATTAATGCTGCGAACTTTTTGTCGCCCTGGAGTTTTCTCAAGAGGTAGATTGACAAGGCGACCATGACAAGGCCATAACCGGCGTCGGTCAGGCACAGGCCAAAAAACAGTGCGAAGAAGGGCGCGAGAAAAACGGTAGGGTCAACTTCGATGCGCTGCGGCATGCCGTAAAGGCGGGTAATGACCTCGAAGGGCTTTATGACATTTTTGTTTTCGATTTCGACGGGTATTTCTTCGTCTTCGGCGGGTTTGATTGTTGTCAGGGAGGAGGCCGGAAAGCTCGAGACGATTTTGTCGAGGCGAGGATAGTCTTCTTGCTTTACCCAGCCTTCCAGGATGACGGTGGATTCGGTTGCGGGGGCGGTGTCTTTGGTCTGTTCTCTGTTCAGTAAATTGTTGTAATGGTCGTAAAGGATTTGGAGTTTGAGGAGATTTTTGCCAAGCTGAGCCGCCTGTTCGTACATAAGGTGTAATTTTTCTTGTGTTTCGCTCAGCCGGCCGGTGTATTTGCCGATGAGCTCTGCGACTGTGCCGGTCATTGGTTCGAAGCTGACGGGCTCGAATTCCGCGGAGCGGAGGAGCTTTTGTACGTCGCTTAGATTTTCGTTGATGGCGACGATAATGCAGGCGTATTTGTTGTCAGCTGAACCTACTGTTTCGATTGCGGCGCCGAGGTCGGTCAGCTGCTGGCGAACCTTTCCTATTTGCTGGGCGGGCAGCAGTGCGGCGAGGGAGGTTGTTCGGTTGAGCCGGCCGATTTCCTGGACAGGTGTTTCGAGAGATTGCCAGGGGCTGAGGTGGTCTAAGGTTGTCCGGAGATTTTCACTTTCGGAATTGAGTCTTTCAATTTCTGTTTTTGTCTGCTCGGACTTTTCGATAATCTTTGGGATCTGCTTGTCTTCGACGGTTTTGTTGTAAGAGCTTTCATCGATAACGGTCCGCGGTGCCAGCGCGCTTAGCAGTCCTTTGGGTGCGCGGGCGTAGTGTTTTACGAATTCTATGGTTTTTTCGAGGCGGGTCAGGAGCTGTTCGAGGTCCTTGGGGCGTTCGGCGGCGGCGGCGAGTTCGGGCATGTCTTTGGTAACGGCGGCCTGCTGAGCGTTTAATATCTGACAGATGCCATCGCGCTGCAATGCTTCAAGCAGTTCGGGGGCCTGAGAGCGGTGGGTGACGAGCATAACTTTTGCCATTTGGGTGATGGCCATTGCGTCATCCTTTTAGGTAGTCGGTTACAGTTTTTACGGCGGGGGGGATTTTGTCGGCCGCATTGTCGCGCAACTGCTTTCGATTTTTTTCGGCCTGGGTGTTGAGGTCTTCGATTTCTGCGAGGGCCTGCTTCTCAGCCTTTTTTACGGAGGCTTCGATGGATTTTTTTCTCTTCTGGTCGGCGTCAGCCAAGGTTTGCTGGTGTTTTTCTCGCTGGTTTTGGGCGTTTTTTGCTGCCTGGGCCTTTGCTTGCTCGATGGTTTTCCGGGCCTGTGTTTCGGCCTCTTTGATTTTCTTTATCAATTCCATTTGAGCCTCTATATTTGCAAATCCGTTCTAAGCGGCTGATAGACTATTATATTATTCGGCAAATGACAACGGACAGCCGAAAGAAAATTTTCGCTTACAGGAGCTTGTCAACCTTGGCAGCGAGTTCTTTTACGTGGCCGAGTGATTTTTCGAACAGGGCCTTTTCGGATTTGTTTAAATCGAGCTCGACGATTTTTTCGACGCCATTTTTGCCAAGGACGACGGGGACGCCGATGAAGTATCCGCCGGCATTGTATTCGTTGTTACAGTAGGCACAGCAGGGTATCGTGATTTTATTGTCTTTCAGGACTGCTTCGGCCATTTTGGCGACTCCGGCAGCGGGTGCATAGTATGCGCTCTGGCCGAGCAGGTTTACCACTTCGGTGCCGCCCTTTCGGGTTCTTTCGACGATTTGGGCTATTTTGGCTTTGCTAAGCAGCTCGGTCAGCGGAGTACCGCTGACAGATGTGAATCTTGGCAGCGGGACCATATCGTCGCCGTGGCCGCCCATCAAGACGCAATTTACATCCTCCGGGCTTACGCCTATTTCGGTGGCGAGAAAGTAGCTGAATCGGGCGGCGTCGAGTGCGCCTGCCATACCGATGACCCTGCTTTTGGCGAAGCCGGTAACTTTCGCGGTGGTATAAGTCATGGCGTCGAGCGGGTTGCAGACGACAATGACGATGCTTTGCGGGCAGTATTGGATTATTTTTTCGCTGACGCTTTTTACGATTTGGACGTTTTTTGCGAGCAGGTCATCGCGGCTCATGCCGGGCTTTCGCGGCAGGCCGCTTGTGATGACAACGATACTGCTTTCGGCGGTCGTTGCCCAGTTTGTGGTACCGGCGATTCGGCAGTTAAAGGACTGCAGAGGGGCAGCCTGGGCGATGTCGAGGGCTTTGCCTTCAGCCAGGCCTTCAACTATATCCAGCAGGACTATATCAGCAAGATTGCCGGCGGCAGCAATATGTGCGGCGGTTGCGCCGACATTACCGGCGCCGACTATGGTTATTTTGGTTCGCATCACAACAGGCTCCTTTGTATAAGGCCAAAGCTATGCTAAATCACCGAGTTTGGTCGATTATACGCAAAACGGCCTTCATTGTTAATAAAAAATGGGTTTGGTTCTTTGAGAAGTATCGAACATAACGTTTTTGGTTTAAGGGAGAGTTTGTGTGGGCGGATGTTGGCATGGAAAAGGTAAGGGGTTATAATTTCGTCAGTGATTCTGGAGATAAATGAATGCGAAGATGCCAGCTCCGGTTGTTTTGCTATTGGCGGCGGGATTAAGAAAGTGCAAATTACGGTTGTTTACGACAATAATGCGTGTAAGGAAGGGTTGGAGGTGGGTTGGGGATTTTCGTGTCTTGTAAGGAACGGTGAAAAGACCATTCTGTTCGATACAGGGCCGGGACGGTCTTTCCTGCGCAATATGGAGAGATTGGCGATTGAGCCTGAGAGTATCGATATAGTAATTCTGTCTCATGTTCACGGTGACCATGCCGGGGGGTTAGGAAGTTTTCTCGAGAAGAACTGCGAGGTAAGGGTTTATTTGCCAAAATCATTTCCGAAAAGGCTCAAGGACAAGGTGGCAGGCTACGGCGCAAAAATGGTTGAGGCTGAGCGGTCTTTGGAGATTTGTGAAAATGTTTATTCTACCGGTCAGCTTGGGAGGCTGATAAAGGAGCAGGCTCTGGTTGTCGGAACAGAAGCAGGCCCTGTATTGATAGCCGGCTGCGCGCATCCGGGGATAGTGAAGATAGTTAAGGCGGCGAAGGAGCTACTGGAGCATGAGGTTTTTTTGGTGATGGGAGGTTTTCACCTTGAGTGGTCGACGCGCGGGAAGATTAAGAAAATCATTTCGGCTTTTAAGGACCTGGGGGTAACTTATGTCGGGCCATGTCACTGCAGCGGGGATAAGGCGCAGGGCATGTTTGAGAAGCATTTCGGCGAGGATTACATAGAAGTCGGTGCGGGGCGGGTGATAAGGCCGGGCGATTTGCAATGAGGGGGTATGTTTTCGTTGCGGGGTGAATCGAGAATAATAACCGCAGGGAGGTATTAGCTGAGGGAGTTAGGGCGGTGGTATTTTTCGCGTGAGGGTGGGATTGGTGGTTAACAGTTTGGGCGAATCGGCCGATAATTGCAGTATAATGGATTCAAACATTGTTTGCTTGACACGCTGCGGGCAATTGTGGATAATGGAATAAAAGGGATAAGAATCCGAAGAGCAGGGCGGAAAAGTGGTGCGTTTAGTTGTAAAGCAAAACGAGCGTAAGGTCAACGAATTGCGGTTCGACAAGGGTCCTGTTTATATAGGCAGACAGCAGAACAGCCAGGTTTTTCTGCCGGATAGGGCGATATCGAGACAACACGCGGTCCTGTACGTCACCCAGGACGGCAAATGGATGGTGGAAGACCTGGATTCGGCGAACAAGACATATCTAAATGATGAGGCTGTTCACAAATCTGAGGTAAAGACGGGCGATCTTATCCGGATAGCTGATTATACAATTGAGGTGAGTTTCGAAGCTGCGGCCAAGGCGGAGAAGCAGATAAATCTGGCGGATACTCTGACAGCAACTGCTCGGGGTCCACAGATTATCGAGAGGAAATTGGGTACGGCGGATGCACCTCCTTTGCGGCTGCCGGCGAAGCGGGCAACCGATTTTCTCGAGGCGAGTGAGTCGATTTGCAAGGCCGCTAGTCTTGATGAGTTGCTGCTGGCGTTGCTGGATATTACCTCGAAGCAGTTCGGTGCATATCACAGCTGGTGTGCGTTAAGAGCGGAGGCTGGTGGTCCGATGACGTCTCACTCAGGAAGGCACCGGGACGGCAAAAGTCTGGAGCTGAATGACATAGAGCTTCAAGGCAAGATTACTCAGGCGGTTGAGAAAGAGCAGTTCCTGCTTTTTATTTTTTCACGTGACCTGAACAAGGCGGAAGAGGGGCAGATACGGTCTGTTGTGATAGGGCCTCTTATGGGTCCCGGCGGGTGCTTTGGTGTGTTGTACGTTGACAATGCTATTCGCGACGAGCACTATAATCTTGGCGATTTGGACTATCTTATGCTGCTTGGTATCCACACGGCCGCTGCGGTGCGGAAACTTTAAACCGCATTGCGCCGACACTCACGCGAAATCAATCTTAGCTGTCCCCGGGCTTATTTTCTTTTGTACCTGCCCATTAGTTGTCCCTGGCCGAGTATATGTCCTTCCATGGCCTCGAGCAGGGCACGTTTGTCGGCGCCGGCGTCCAAATCAAGCATAGTATCGAGTGCGTAAATCTTGAAGAAGTATCTGTGAGTGCCGCTTGGAGGACACGGCCCGCCGTAGCCGATTCTGCGAAAGTCGGTGATGCCCTGTTTGGCTCCGTTGGGCAAAATCTTGTCCGGCCGGATGTTCTCGGCGATTTCTCTGGAATCGGCGGGCCAGTTAAACAGGACCCAGTGTACCCAGGTGCCCATTGGCGCATCGGGGTCGTCAGAAATCAGAGCGATGCTTTTGGTGCCTTCGGGGACGGCGTCCCACTGCAACGGCGGTGAGATGTCGTCGCCGTCGCACGTGTACTTTGAGGGAATCATACCGCCTTCTTCGAAGGCCGAACTTGTAACATTAATCTCCATTTTTTTACCTCCCACTTCTTCGGGGCCGGTTTGTTCGCCGTCCTCACAGGAACAGAACAACAATACGGGTGCGATTATTAAAATGACGCAATTTTTCAACATACCATTTCTCCCTTATCTTTTAGTTACATAGCGTTTTTTAGGTAATTAATCATATCGCTTATTCGGTCGAGTGTCAAAAAGAGTGTAGAGAGAATTGCGACTACCCACATTGTGGGGCGTATCTGCTTGGCCTTGCCGGAAACCGTTTTTATAAGGACAAAAGAGATGAAGCCGAATGCCAGACCGGTGCTGATGCTGTAGCTCAGGGCAATCATAACCACGATGATGAAGGCCGGGAATGCCTCTTCGAGGTTTGTGAAGTCAATTCTCTTGACTTCTTTCATCATAAAAAGGCCTACCATAATGAGGGCGGGGGCGGTTGCGTAGAGGGGCACAATCGCGACAATCGGCACGAATAACAGCGCCAGCAGAAACAAGGCGCCCGTAACTATGGAGGTCAGACCTGTTCGGCCTCCCTGCTCGATACCTGCGGCGGATTCGACATAGGCGGTAACGGTGGAGGTTCCCAAGACAGCTCCTATTACGGTTGCCACGGCGTCGATGCTCAATAGTCTGTCGAGTCCTTTTATTTTGTTATTTTCATCGACCATGTTTGCTTGATGACAGCAGGCGACGAGGGTGCCTACACTGTCGAACATATCTATGAAGGTGAGAGTGAAGATGCTACCGAAGAAGCCCCATTTCAAGGCGCTGATTATGTCGAGTTTGAAGGCGATGGCGGTTATGTCAAGGTGGGAAGAAATGAATTCGTGGGGCAGTTGAATTTTTTTGAATGCGGCGGCCAATATTGTAGAGGCTATGATGCCAGCCAGTAGGGCACCTTTTACCTTTTTCATTTCGAGATAGAGCATTACAAGCAGTCCGACGAGTCCGATGAGGATTGTTCCGGTGAGCGGGCCGGAGGACACGAGGGTGATTTCGTTCTGTACGATAACGCCGAGGTTTCTTAGGCCGATGAAGGTGATGAACAGGCCGATTCCGACGGCGATAGCGGCGACAAGAGATGTAGGTATTGCTTCAACAATTTTTTTTCTCAGTCCCGACAGAGTCAATATGAGAAACAGTACCCCGGAGATAAAGACCGCCCCGAGCGCTGTTTGCCAGTTCATTTTTCCGGAGACCACGAGGTATGCGAAGAAGTTGTTGAGGCCTATTCCGGGTGCCATAGCGATGGGGGCGTTAGCCAATATTCCGGTGATGATGGTGGCGGCGGCGGTTACTATGCAGGTGACGGCTATCAGGGCTTCTTTGTTCATTCCAGTGGGGCTGAGAATCGCGGGATTGACGAAGATGATATATGCCATTGTGAGGAATGTTGTCAGGCCAGCGACGAATTCGATGTCGAGATTTGTTTTTCTTTCCTGAAATGCAAAGTACTTCCTAATCATTCAGGCACCTCAGCTATGTTTGTTAGCGGTACTCATTCGTACTTCCATTTGAGAATCCAGGGGTCTTTGGTTCTTTGCTGAAACTTTCTGAGCTTTTGCTTAAGTTCCTGGAGGATTTCGGCATAGTTTGGATTGTCGGCGAGGTTACTAATTTCGTGGGGGTCGTTTTGCAGGTCGTATAGCTCGAACTTTGGGCGGTGGATATAGGCGTCGACGGTGCGTTTGCCATATACTTTTTCGCCTCGTTTTAGTATATCCTGCCAGGTGGCGGAGGCGTAGAGGTCGGAGGCAAAGGGGTAATCCAGCTTGTGCGCGATGTTCCAGATGAGCTTGTAGCGTCGTGTGCGGACAACTCGCATTGGGTAGTACATAGTGATTTCGTGGAAGGTATGGGAAGCGTAGATTTCATCACGGCTCTGGGGATGGTCCTGTTCCAAGACCGGCAGGAAGGAGCGGCCGTGGAAGTCAGGTTTATCGGGCAGGGCGCCGGCGAAATCGAGGATGGTCGGTGTGATGTCCGCCCAGGTAATCATAGCGTCTGTCACGATGCTTTTTTTGCCGGAGTATGGGTTTCGAACGACACAGGGCAGGCGGATACCCGGTTCGTAAAGGGTGGTTTTTGCGCCGGGGAAGGCGATACCGTTGTCAGAGATATAAATTATGAGAGTGTCGTTCCAGCGGCCGGTCTGTTTTAAGATTTCAATCAGGCGGAGGAGTCCTTTGTCCGCCCGCTGGACAGAGCCATAGTACTTGGCCAGTTCTTCGCGGCAGGCAGGCGTATCGGGCAGATACGTCGGGACTATGACGTCTTTGGGGTCGAATGTATCTGAGCCTTCGCGCCGGAAGGGGCGGTGCGGCTCGGTCGTGCAGAAGTACAGGAAGAAGGGTCTTTTGTCATCGGCGGTAATAAATGGTTCGCAGTCGTCCGCTATTTGTGCCGGTGAGCGGTCTTTGGCCTTGATGTATTGCTGGAAGTGATAAACTTCTTCGGGTGCTACGTGGTACTTTCCAGCTGATGCGGTACGGTAGCCTGCCTTGGCGAGCAGGACAGGCAGGCTTTTGATGTGGGGGAAGCTGACGAAGTGGTTGTGGCGGTGTTCGTGTCCGTATTGACCGGTGGCGTGGTTTTGCAGGCCGGTGAGTATCACTGAGCGGCTGGCGCTGCAACTGGCGGTGGTACAGAAGGCGTGCGTGAATCGAGTTCCATTTCGCGCGAGGGCGTCGAGGCCGGGGGTCTTGATGACAGGGTTGCCGTAGCAGCCTGCATCGTCGGTGCCGTGGTCATCGACGACGTAAAGAAGCACGTTTTGTTTTGGTGCCGGGTTTTGTTGAGCGAACGCAAGCTGTGATGCGGCCAGTGAAGCTGCACCCAGGCCAACGGTTTTTAAAAATTGCCTTCTGCCCTGGTAATATTTCATCTCTTGAGCCCTGCGTAGGATGCCTTTTTATACCGCAAAAAACCATGCGTGAAAACTGATTTTCAAAATTTTTTCACAGCTGGGGTCGGCGCGGGATCCACCAGCGAGAATTGCCTAATGTAGGGCTATAGAGGGGTGTGATAAATAGCGGGCTGGATTTGGAAAAAATATCTCTTCGGGTCAATAAAAAGAGTTGTCTTACGTTGGAGATGATAATAGAATACAAGAAGATTGAAATGTTCGCGTAAAAGGCGTTGAAAAGGTAGAAACAGCGCTGGTAAATTTTTTAGCCCCGTGACCTCTCATTAGCGTCATTTCTCGTATTCTGCCGCTAACTTTTGTAGCGAGATGGTTTTATGTGTGCTATGTTAACGTCGACTGGTGTGCTGTTATGAAGATACAAGGTCAAACTTAGAGCAGAAAGAAGGAAACCGAAATGAATATCTATGTAGGTAATTTATCAGGTGACGTAAGCGAAGATGATTTGCGCGGGGCCTTCGAAGCCTTCGGGGAAGTCATATCGGTGAATATTGTGAAGGACAGGGTCAGTGGTGAATCGAGGGGGTTCGGATTTGTGCAGATGCCATCTAGAAACGAAGCCCTCGCAGCAATCAGTGGTATGAACGACAAGGATTTGAAAGGGCGGACTGTCAATGTTGCGGAGGCACGGCCCAGAGCCCAAGACCGTCGTGGTGGCGGCGGCAGGCGTGGTGGTTTTGGGGGCGGCCGTCGTGGTGGGCGTGGTGGTTTCGGTGGTGGCAGCCGCGGTGGTGAACGAGGTGGTTTCAGCGGTGGTCGTGGTAAACGTCGCTACTGACGGTAATAATCAAGACTTGATAGGCTTACGGTCGAGGAGAATCAAGTCGCAAATAGGCGGTTGTTTGGACTTAAACAAGTGAGTCTGGAACTTTGGAAGCACGTAACACGTTATCTTAGGTTTATAGGTTACCGATAACTGCGAGCGGAGGGAGTCGAACCCACACGTCCCTAAGGACACAAGGACCTAAACCTTGCGCGTCTGCCAGTTCCGCCACGCTCGCATTTTCGTGACTGGTTACAACTAATTACCCTTACTTTGGTCTTCTGGTTGCTTTTGTTCGGATACTTTTTCGATTCTTTTTTCGGCTTTTTGGAGTATATCTTTGCAGTGTTTAATCAGGGCCATTCCTCTTTCGTACTGGTTGAGGCTGTCCTGGAGGGGTATTTCGCCCTGCTCGATTTTGCCGACGATGTCGGTGAGCTGCTTGATCGCCTGTTCGAAGGTGAGTTTGGTGATGTTGTTTTTCTTTTCGTTCTTTGCCATAGAAACAGACCTTAATCTATTTAGCCTTATTTTGCTTTCTTGTAACCTTACTTTCAATGAAATTTTCGTTTGCGAGTTCGGTAATTAAGCAATCTTGGATATTAACATCCTGGAGTCGTTTTACGAGGCGGCCGGTTTTTTTATTTATGGTAATGCTGTAACCCCGCTGCAATACCGATTTTGGGTTCAGGCCAGTCAGTAGGGACGTCTGTGCCGTGAGCTGTAAGCGGGCCTTGTCAACGATATCCCTTACTGCTGTTGTTGCCCGATTGCTCAGATTGTTCAAATCAAGTATCTTATTTCGCAACAGGCGGTGCGGCTCAATTTTTCGAACTTGCTCATCGATTGAGTACAATCTGGCCCGCGCGTCAGCTAAGAGCTGTCTTACCGAACTTGAAAGTCTCATCAGGAGTTCATCTGATTGCTGTTCGGAGTTGTGCAGCAGCGATTTTACGTTGGACTGCAACCTCTCCTGCAGGTAAGTCAACTGTTCTAGGACTTCCTGCATGTCGGGTACGGCGACAACGCCGGCTTTTGTAGGTGTTGAGGCCCTTGCATCGGCGACGAGGTCTGCGATTGTCGTATCGACCTCGTGGCCGACGGCACTGATGATGGGTATTTTGGAATCAAAGATTGCTCTGGCCAATACTTCTTGGTTAAAGGCCCAGAGGTCTTCGAGTGAGCCGCCACCACGTCCGACAATCAGCAGGTCGAGTTTGAGTTTATTATTTCGTCCGTTTAGGTCTTTTACGGCCGCGGCGATTTTTTCGGCTGCTGCACCTCCCTGTACCGGCACGGGATAGAGGAACAATTTTACAGGCGGCCACCGGTTATGGATGCTATTTTGTATGTCTGCTATTGCCGCACCCGACTCGCTGGTTAGTATGCCGATTCTTTGAGGGTAGGGCGGCAAGGGCTTTTTGTACTTATCTTCGAAGAGTCCATCTGCCTGGAGTTTTTTAACCATTTGCTCGAAGGCCAATTGAAGCGCTCCAATGCCGGCGGGGTCGAGCCTTTCGGCATAGAGCTGGTATTTACCTCCGGGGACGTAGACGTCGACATAACCTGTTACAAGAGCGGCGAGGCCGTTCTCCGGCCGGAATTTTACCTTTCCGAAATTGCTTCTCCACATAACACAAGGCAGCAGGGCATTTTCATCTTTCAGGGAGAAATAACAGTGTCCGCTCTGGTGGACTTTGAAGTCCGTTATTTCACCGGTGACGGTCAGCCGGGATGGCAGGTTATTTTCGAGGATGCTTTTTACCAGCCAGTTTATCTCGCTAACGGTATATATTTTTTTTGTCTTTTGCATCTTTCTTACACAAACAAATGTAACGGCTTATAATCAGCCGCTGATTATAAAGTCAAACGGGCCAGTCATCAATTACCTCCCGATCGTATGGCACTGATAATCTGAGATAATTTGCTTGATTTGTAGGGGGGTGATTTGGTATAATAATAGAATCTTGTGGGGCGGTTAATTATTGAGGACGGATGATGAACCCGTGGGTTGAAACTATTGGTGTTGTCTTGGTAGCCCTGTTTGGTGTTTTTTTAGGCAGGGTGTTTTCGCGTTTCCGCGGGCCTTATTGGATGGTGGGGTACTTTCTTTCCCTTCTGGTCGTCGCAGCGTTGTTAGCAAGCAGATGCGTCGGTTCGCTGGGCGTCATGCGGCCCTTTGCCTGGGTCATCGCGGGACGTGTAAAGTTCGTCATTTTATGCCTGGCAGCCACCATGGGCATAACGACGCCGCTGTCGCGTTTGCCGCGTAGAAGTGAGAGAGTCATAGTTTCTATTTTGATGGCGGTGGTTGTGGTCTGGTTTTCGATATGTCCGTTTCTCGTTCCTGCGTTTATCAAGGGGCATTTGTTGAACCTTCGCACGAGGGTTGATTCGACGGGGGTGTGCTATCAGACGACAAATTATACCTGCGCACCGGCGGCGGCGGTGACGGCGCTGAGGCGATTAGGGCTGGCTGCTGAGGAGGGAGAGATAGCGGTGCTTTCTCGCACGAGCCCTGTGGCGGGGACACTTCCGTGGTGTCTTTATAGGGCGCTTATCGAGCGCTACGGTCCAGAGGGATTAAAATGTCAGTACCGTCGGTTTGACGGTGTAGAGCAACTGAAAGACGCGGGGATTACGCTGGCTGTGGTGAAGGACGTATTTCTTTCTGACCACTGTGTTGCTGTACTTGATGTCTCGGATGCGACGCTTACGGTGGCAGACCCGGTTGGGGGCAGGAAGCTGCTTAGCCATGAGCAGTTTGAGAAGATGTGGCGGTTTTCCGGGATTGCGCTGCGACGCGAAAAAGGGCAGAGCATATTTGATTGAGAGTGGTTGTTAAGATTTATGTTTTAGCAGTTCCTGGAGTTTGTTTAGCTCGCCGGCTTTCATATGGTAACTGTGGGCGGTATCCGGGAACTGACCTTTCTGCACATCTTTGGCATACTCTTTGAAGGCTTGGACTGTGGAGTCGGCCAAATTGACGTAGCTTTTTGCGAACTTTGGGCCCGGCCCCTGTGTCAGGCCAAGGATGTCAGGTGCAATAAGTATTTGGCCGTCGCAGCCGGGACCTGAGCCGCAGCCTATTACCGGCACTTCGCAGCGTTTGGTGATAATCTCGGCTACCTCTGCGGCCGTTCCTTCGATTAACAACGTAGCAGCCCCGGCCTGTAGCATCTGGTCGGCAAGGGCTATCAGTTCCAGGGCCATTTCAGCGGTTGTGGCCTCGGCCTTGAGTCGGCCAATCCTGCCGATGGTCTGTGGCCTTATGCCGATGTGTGCCATAACGGCCATACCAGCATCGCTAACGGCTTTGATGGCATCCAGACAGGCGCTCGTCGCCTCTATTTTTATCATCTGTGCGCCGGCTTGGATAACGAATCGGCCGGCGTTTTTCACCGCTTCGGTGGTACCGAGCTGGTAGGAGAGAAAGGGCATATCGGCGACCAAATAGACGTTGGGTGCGCCTCGGTGTACGGCTGCCGTGATGGTAACCATAAAGTCCATTGTAGCCGGCAGTGTGGAGTCGAAACCGAGCATGAGTTGAGCCGCTGAGTCGCCCACGAGTATCATTTGCACGTCGGTCTGAGCTACGAGTCTGGCGGTAGTATAGTCGTAGCAGCTAACCGCGGCAATCTTTCGGTTTTCGCGCTTGGCGGTGAGCAAGTCAACAATCGTGGTTCTAGCGTTCATACGGGCCTTTTTGAGGTAAGAAATAACAGCTTTTTCGTTAAAATATGAGAACATAGCCGGTTTAGCAAGCGTAAAATAGCGTGGTTTTCGGGGTAGATTTGGGTGTTTTGAAAAAAACGGCAAAAAAATTGCGATTTTTTTTATAAAAGGTTTGATTAGCGGTAAAAAAGCTGTAGTTTTTTTATGAATTCTTTAAAGATTTTTTTGCGGGTTATTCGATTAGATAAGAAGAAAAAGTCTAAACTGCGTAAACGGAGTTTTTAAGAGTCATTATCCTACTTGCTTTTCATCACCCTCCTCCGAAGCCAGATTCTGTCGTATTAGAATCTGGCTTTTTTATTTCTGTATTAGCATTTGTCAACGTGGGTAAACGTGGGGACATAAGAGGTGTTAAATTAGGCAACAATGTGGTGGAGTTTGTGTCAGGGCCAGCCAGATATAAAGACAAACGGGGCCTATACCGAACTGATTGGTATAGGCCCCGGATTGGTGCAAAATCAGTCGCAAGTTAAGCTTGCTGTTGAAGTCTTCTTACGGCCAGACCAGTTCCTGGAGCCAGTTGTCCGCCATAACGCCGTAATCATCAAAGTTGACCTTATCATCGTTGCTGGGGTCGGGTCGCCACGGTTCGAGTCCGAGACTGTAAGTGCCGCTGAGGCCGGCAAGGTCAAGGACCTCCGCCGGCGGCAGAGCACGGTTGTAGAAGTATACATCGTCTATGGTGCAGTCGAGGTATACACCCGATGCGTCGAGGTAGTTAGGTTCGCCACCAATAAATATTTTGTCATTGAAGGGTAGCGCCACATGTGGCTCATGATTCGTTGATGCAGACACCTTTAAACCGTCGTAGTGGTACAGAGTCCCTTTTGTCGGCTCTACTACAAGTGCGACAAAAGACCACACGCCAACAGGCATAATCAACTCTGAGTGGTGGTCCCACGCCCAGCCGGTCCAGAAGTACCCCAGTTCGTTGTTCGCCGACCACTCGAGGGCTGGCTCGTAAGCTGAGGTACTGCTGAAACAAAGCTTGAAACCGTTAACTTCATTGCAACTCACTATTCCCGGGTATGTGGCGTACTCACCCAGCATGTCGTCCGGTTTGATCCACGCCGAAACCGTGATAGTATTCGAGTTGAGATTGGGGTAATTCGGAATCTCAATCCAGTCTTCAAAGCCGTCAAGCTCAATACATCCTGTTCCCTCTGCACAGTCGGTGCTGTGATTGGCGCTGGTATTTCCGAGCACCGGCTGCATTTTGTAGAAGCCGTCATAAAGATACCCGTGGTTAAGGTTGCCGGAACTGTCCTCGATCCGAGCCCTATCGTAGCCTGGCCCGCCGCCTGTATCGTCGTCCATAGCCCAGTGGCCTACTATGCCGGTCGTGCTTGCGCTCGTCGCCGTAACATCGCCGATACCGCTTATCAGCCAGTCGCCTGCCAGTGTCCAGAGGTCATAGTTATCGACCGTACAGTCAGGTTCGAAATTACCCTGTTCTGCATACCGGTCTATATACCTGAAACTACCCATCGAAGGTGCTAACTGCCGCACGCATCTCGGCGGATACAGCCTGATATTGTCGAAGTGGACGATACCCGTGCCGCCTGCGGTCTTGTCGCCGAAGCCGATGGTTATTCGGCTGATGTCAGTCAAGTCTACGCTGTTGTCGTCGACGAAATCCTGCAGTTCCAGGTTCCACTCCTGAAATCCCAGCCAGAATCGCCTCAGGTCGTTGGGGTCGCCGTCGTATAGCACCTTACCGGTACGGTTGCTGCCGTCACGAAGGGCCACATACATGTCGTCAAGGGCATTACCGTAGTCGCCCATGAACGACAGGGTTAATACCTCAAGGCCGCCTACGGTCCAGTTCGACGTGATGCCCAAATCAGTGATATCCGCATATGCCTCAGAATAGTAGCCGTAACCTCCCGTAGCATTGTCGTATTGATACTTCAGGGAGTTGCCGTCTTCGACGAAGTTCGCGTCCTGTTGGAGGAAGATTTCAGATCCGGTTCCGTTGACCCAGTAGTCCTTCCACACGGTGTATAGTTCGGTATTGCTCGGGTACGAGTCGAACTCATCGACGGGAAGGAAGGGAGCTACGGTAAATCCCCAGAGCTTTCCTTTCATAAGAGTCCCGGAGGTCTCATTGACCTCGTCAATTCGCCAGTAATACGTCTTGCCTAACAGAAGGGCTCCGGGGTTGTAGCTGTTCGCGTCCTGGTCCTGATTGCCCTTAAACTCCGACGAAGACGTCGTCGCATTATCTACTGCAGTTTCGTCGAGGCCGAAGTACACATCGTGGGAGTTGGAATCCGTTCCCGGGGACCAGCTAAGGACGGTACCCAAAAATGGTACATCCTCGGCCTCATCCGGCGGGTTGGGGTTGGTGGCGTATCCGGTAACCTCAAGGCTCCAGACGTCACCTACCCACGGCGGGTCAGGGACACCCGGTATGCCGGGCCATGTATCATTGACCGTATCGATTGCCCAGTAGTAAGTCTCGCCTAAAACCAACTGGCCACCGCCAGGCGTCGGGTCAAAACTATTGGGACTTTGTACACCGAAGTATACGCTCCCATCGCGACTTTGCACATCGGCCAAATCGGTGCCGAAGTACACGTGGTGGCCGTCTGTATCGTCGGCCCAATTCCCAGGTGTCCACACCAAATTCGCATCTCTGGCCACATCTTCGCCGCCGTCGGCGGGGATGGGGTTATAAGCAGAAGTGGCCCAGACCCAATCCACCCGAACATCATCGACAAAGAGCCACGTTTGTCCCTGGTAATCATCAAACCTGATGCCAAGGGGCTGTCCGAGGTAGTCCTGGCCACCTTCAGAGACAAATGACAATGTCTGGTCATAGGTCCAATCGACCAGGCCGCTGGGGTGCGGAATTGCGACCACACTTAGATCACCGCCGACGATTTCGTTCGCCTCATAGTTGTCGCCGTAGAAGAATGAGTAGCCAAGAAGCCTCGGAGTCTCGCTATTAACCGTTCCATCAAAGGTGAGAGTGTACTTCTTGCCCGCCTGAATTACCGCGTTGCCATCGAAGGCAGGGTCGAGAACCTGGTAGATAGATTTGCCCGCTTGCATGTAAGCAAAGGAATTGCCCTCAGGGATTACACCCCAGTCTCTACAGCTGCAGTCGGGGCACTCGTGGCCGCAGTTTACGTCCACGCCGGCAAAGCTGGCACTCATTTCCCAGGCTAACACGTCGTCCATAGTTGACGTATGATCGTCGACTAGGCGATCGCAGCTGTTGTTGGGGTCGCAGGGATCGATAAAGAGCTCGAAGCCAAGGTTGTAGCGGCAGTCGTCGATGGCAGTTGCCTGTGCTGCGCCGCTAAGACCCAACACCAAAACAAAACACATTAAAAAACACAGTTTTCGACACATAATATACCTCCTTACAAAATAAAAACCTTAAAACGTTCCTTGGCACTTCTGCCAAACATCATATATATTCCGCAGGTACGAATTTCGTGCACCGAGCACGAATAACCTTCGCATATTCCCTATTCCGCACCTGCTTGATATAACATCAAGAATCAATTATTGTCTCATTGTGGTGTGCAGACGTACATCTCCAGATGCGAGCCACGGTGTGACAACTCCTCCTTATGTATGAAATCCACACACCACACCTCCTAAAAAAGGCGTTTTTTTAACCTAAAAACTGCTACTATTCAATTATAGAAAGACAAGTCGCCCATCTCTTCACTTTTCTTTATACCAGTCAGCGGCGTATATGTCAAGAAAAATCCGGTGGGATTACAGCGATTATAATGGATTTTTGCAAGGGGCTTAATCGGCCTTTCTGGTGGAATTTACAGAGGTTCTGCCCTAAGTCGGGCGAAAAATTTCCACTGCGGGGTTCAGAAATTGTTTGCAGAAAGGCCAACTTTGGGGTATAATAACGTCTGACGAAAGCAATTTGGCGAAAAATATTGAATTTTGTGGAACAGCAGGCAGGTTTTGCGCATCTTTATCGCTGAATGGCTGAGCGGCAAAAAAAAGACTACAAGGAGTGCAATATGAGCAGGCAAAAGGGGTTTACATTGGTCGAGCTGTTGGTGGTGATAGCCATTATAGCCTTACTTATGTCGATATTGATGCCGGCGTTGGCGCGGGTACGAAACCAGGCGAAAGCGATTCTTTGTCTTTCGAACCTCAAACAGATGGGCAGCGCTTTTGCTATGTATCTGGATGATAACGACTGCAAGTTCATGCGGGGCTACATACTAGATACACCTCCGGATGCGCATAAGCGTTACTGGATGGAGGCCCTGCGGCCGTACTACGGCAATGAGGGCGACGCGCGCTTGTGCCCGGTGGCGACTAAGATGGGCAGGTCGCGGGGCGGTGTGGTCACGGGGGGGGAGTATAATACACTCGGCGGTAAGGGCAGTGCTTGGGGCTACTTTAGCGGCGAACCGTGCGGCTCCACGACCAATCCCTGGCCTTATGTGGTTGCATGTGATTACGGCAGTTACTCCATAAATGGGTGGCTGCAAGACCCTGAAGAGGGCAAAGCGATGTGGATCAGTCCCCAGAAGGATTATAATTGGAGGCACTGCAATCTAAAAGGAACGGCTAATATACCTTTGCTTGGTGACGGGAAGTGGATTGACTGCTGGCCGGACTTTACCGACGAGGACCCGGCATACGACGGTCAGCCGTGGAGTCAGGTTCCCAGTCAAATGGCCCGTATCTGCATGGACCGGCACGGCGGGTATGTGAACTGGGTGTTTTGTGATTACGCAGCCCGGCCGGTTGGTCTGAAGGAGCTCTGGAAGCTCAAATGGAACAAGTTTTTCGAATTAGATGCTGACCCGCCTCTCTGGGAGCCGTGGATGAAGCGATACAAGGATTATGATTGAAAAAAACAGCTATTGTGGAAAAAAGGCCGGTCCTGAGGGACCGGCCTTTCTCATTGGTTTGTGTCTGAGTAGGAATGAGGGATTTAGCGGGTGACAGAGGGTTGGGCATGCTGCAAGGCAGGAATGTTTTTTTGGTGTCACTTTAAAAGGCAGTGAACAGGCGGCGACCGCAGATAATCTTGATGGTTGCTCAGTGTCTTTGGTGACTTTGTCGCCGCCGGAGTAACAGAGCCGTTATGAGGCGTCTGTAATATCAAGAAAGGACTTGACGGGTCTGTGATTGGATGATACAATAGTCGCAATGTTGGAGAAAGAGGCATTGGCGCCAAAGAATAATAAGGAGTGGGTTATTATGAACAGGCGAGGCGGTTTT
Source organism: Planctomycetota bacterium (assembly GCA_020350405.1). Classification (GTDB taxonomy): domain Bacteria; phylum Planctomycetota; class Phycisphaerae; order Sedimentisphaerales; family Anaerobacaceae. The sequence goes on along the minus strand of CP070715.1, from coordinate 1,075,870 downwards.
ACGTTGGTGGAGCTTTTGGTGGTGATAGCGATTATCGCGTTACTCATGTCGATATTGATGCCCGCACTGGCACGGGTTCGGAACCAGGCAAAGGCCGTTCTTTGTCTTTCGAACCTCAAACAGATGGGCAATGCCTTTGCGATGTATCTGGATTATAACGATAATACGTTTATGAAGAACTGGACAAATGAAGGCGGTTTTAAGGAGGAACCTCACGAGCGTTACTGGATGGACGCCCTGAGGCCGTACTATGGCAATCAGGGGGATGTCCGTTTGTGCCCCGCCGCCACAAAAACCTGGTGGAATGCTGACGGCTCAGACGGTGGCGGTCGCGACGGGGGCACGTTTACAGCCTGGGGTATCTTCCCCTCGCAGGACCAATGCGGCGAGTTTTCCTCCTGGTGGGAATGGGTCGTGGCATGTGATTACGGCAGTTACGGTATAAATGCCTGGGTCAGTAATATAGAAGAAGGTTGGAACCTTTGGTTGGGACCGGATGACATATACTGGCGTAAGGGCAATATGAGGGGCGCTGCTAACATACCCCTTCTCGGTGCTCACAAATGGCTTGACTGCTGGCCGCATTACACCGACGCCCCGCCGGTTATTCAGGATGAGCCCTATTCCAGTCAAATGAGCCGAATATGCATGAACCGCCACAACGGTTATGTGAACTGGGTTTTCTGCGATTACGCAGCCCGGCCCGTCGGTCTTAAAGAATTGTGGATACTGAAGTGGCACACAAAGTACTCACTAAACGAAGCACTTGATAACCTGCCAGTGTGGCCGGATTGGATGAAACGGTTTAAGGATTACGATTAAGTATATCTGCTGGACAAAAAAAGGCCGGCCTCTTGAGACCGGCCTTTTTTTATTCGTGTGTGACCGAACGGTTAATGGCACTTTGCTAATAGATAATCGTCCCTGCTTATCCAGTATGTTTGTCAGACAGGTGGCATATATTATTGCAGAAAGCAGATGGATGAGCTAATATATCTATTGATGACGAGTTTTCTGTTAAAAGCGGCTGTATAAGATGGATTTGCTGTTGGTAACAAAAATACGAGGACAAGAGAAAGGACAATAATATGGCTGAGGCTGATGCCGGGAAGGAAGCGAAGCGGTTTTACGAAAATATTCCGATGGAGAATCGCGGATTTTTCCTTAAGGGAGCGAGTGCCTTGGATTGGGGGATGAAGAACCGCCTGTCGCGGATATTTAATCCTGATACGGGGCGGACGGTGATGCTGGCAATCGACCACGGGTATTTTCAGGGGCCGACGACGGGCTTGGAGCGGATAGATTTGAGTGTTGTGCCGCTGATGCCGTATGCCGATGCGATAATGCTGACACGTGGGATTCTTCGGACGACGGTTCCGCCGTGGCTTACCAAGCCGATAGTGATGCGGTGCAGCGGCGGGCCGAGCATACTCAAGGAGCTTTCGGACGAGCATTTGGCCGTGGATATCGAGGATGCGATTCGTATGAACGTGGCGGCGATTACGCTTCAGGTATTTATCGGCGGCGAGTTTGAGAGCCGGTCGGTGCACAATATGACGCGCCTTGTGGATATGGGGATGCGTT
>CP070715.1:1066233-1074186 GCA_020350405.1 Planctomycetota bacterium | reverse complement strand
GTTACCTGTGCCGTTAGGGTCAAAAAGTGTTGCGTGTCTTTGGCCGGTGGTGGTATAGGCACTTCCTACTATTTGACCATGGTCGTTGATCGAGAAGGCCGCGCTATACTCTCCGCCAAGTGTGCCGAGGTCGATATTGTTCCCTTGCCCGGAAGGGTCAAACCGCACTGCACGGACTTGTTCTGCTATGGGCCCAATATAGGCACATCCTACAATTTGCCCGCTGTTGTTGATTGACTGTGCAGCAGAACAGTCAAATCCATCAATTGTCCCCAGTAAGGTGTTCTTGTTTAGGTCATTCACGTCAAAAATTGCGGCTCGCCGGAACCCAGACCCATTCACCATGTCTCCCACAATCTTACCATTGTCGTTTATTGACCAAGCGCCGCTCCCATTGGCAAGTTTAATATTGTTTCCCCCTCCGTTTGCGTCAAAGATTGTCGCATACCAATTAAAAGGAACGTCATTAGAATCGTCCCCTCCTACAATTTGTCCTTTGATGTTAACCGAACAGGCATAACTGTTCCCCTCACCCGGCGTACCCAGGTCGATATTATTATCGTCGCCGGCGGCATCGAACAACACTGCCCTGCATGCATACACAGGACTGAGATTAAGAACCTCTCCCACGATCTGTCCATTGTTGTTGATTGACCAGGCGCGAGAGATTTCGTAGCCCGCCAGAGTGCCGAAGGCCGTGAGATTATACCGGCACGGCGCTGCTACCGCGCAAGCCGCCGGCAGCAGCACAACGGCACCCAAGGCTAATACAGTTGCGCATCTCGTTTTTTGAGTGCTCTGCGATTTTGAATCGTTTTTAGACATAAGCTCATTTTCCACATTGAACAGCCCAACACTTGATTATCTATTGCCGTGTTAGCCAATTAGTGCAAAAGACGGATAAATCCCATTCGTCAACCACGCCATCTTCCGGGCAGGATATATCACAACATGCGTTCCAGTTGATATCTCCGTCTTTGCTTTTCCAGGCTGACGCAAAAACAGCAAAATCATCAAAATCCACATCAGCGTCCGGCTCAGCGTCGCCGGGCTTGCAGGGTCTGAGCAGAAATGAGTGGGAATAGCCGTCGGGATTAGTACCCCAGCCTGCAATCCAACCATTATCGTTTACGCATCTTGCAGTTTTCAGGGTCCACCCGAGTGCAGGGTCAACCAATCCGTTAAGGTCGATGTTGTTACCACAACCGGTAGGGTCGAAGAGCACGGCACGAAATGTTGAAAAGGCGTCAATCGAGGCCTGTCCCACAATTTGCCCTTGATTATTTATCGATGCAGCTACGAAAAAGTTGCAGCCACTTAATGTGCCCAAGTCAACGTTGTTACCTGTGCCATTAGGGTCAAACAGAACTGCATGCGTAGAACCGTCGGAAGTCTCAGCGCGCCCAACGATTTGTCCGTTGTCATTGATTGAAATAGCTGCGCTGTACTGGCCTCCGAGCGTGCCAAGGTCGATGTTGTTGCCCTGGTAATTAGGGTCAAAGAGTACCGCCCGCAAACCGGAGAATAGATCGTTATATGCAAATCCCACAATGCGGCCATTATTGTTAACTGAGTAAGCTTGTGAATTCATAAATCCATCTAATGTTCCCAGTTCGATATTGTTATTTGCGTCATGACGGTCAAATATTGTTGCGACCTCATAACCAGAGCTGTTCACTTCGACACCGACTATCTGGTCGTTGTCATTTATCGATAAAGCGAAACCTTCCTTACTAACTTTAATATTGTTTCCTGTTCCGTTGAAGTCAAATATTGTTGCCTGATAGTTATCATTATTATCTAAGGCTGCTCCTACAATCTGTCCATTATTGTTGATTGAAAGGGCTTCGGCACCTTCACCCCCAAGTGTTCCCAAGTCTATATTATTAACTTCCCCTGATGTGTCGAAAAGGACAGCTCTTGAGATATAATTAACATCTTCACAATGTCCTACGACTTGTCCATTGTTGTTAATTGACCAAGCCCTTGCCGTGGGATAGCCAGGTACCGTACCTAAATCGATGATAATATAGCGAACTCGCGCCCCTGCTGAAGTTGCTGCCAGGACTACTATAACAGCACCCAAGGCTAATACAGTTGTATATCTCGTTTTTTGAATGGTGTCCGATTTTGAATCGCTTTTAGGCATAAGGTCATTTTCCGCATTGGACAGCCCAACAACTAATTATCGTCTGATTTATCTGCAATGTTTGAGGAAAAAAACTTAAAGATATGGATGAATGCCTGCGGCTGGGCAGTTTAAGCTGTTTTATGAGGCGGGATTCAGGAATTTTGTGATTTGGTCTATGGTTTTTTGTGTTGCGCCCTGGTTTTGCCTGATGACCTTTTGGCCGTTTTGGGCGATTGAGCTGGCGAAGGCCGGGTCGTTGAGGCACTTTTGCATTGTTTGCAGCAGGTCGTCTTTATCTTTGACCTGAATAGCCCCTTGGCCGCTCAGCAGGGCGTCAACGGTCTGGTTGAAATTGAAAGTATATGGCCCGAAGAGCGTGCATTTGCCCAGTGCTGCTGCCTCCATCATATCCGAGCCTCCCATCGGCACAAGCGACCGGCCGACAAAAATAATATTAGCGATTGAATAAAACTTCCGCAAATCACCCATAGTATCGCCAAGTATTACGGCCTGTTCATCCTGCTCCGGCAGGGGGGTGCCCTCCTTTATTCGGCTGTAACAAACCAGCGGCAAACCTGCTTGTTTTATCAACTGCGCCACCTCGTCAAACCTTTCAGGCTTACGCGGGACAACTGCAAAACGCAAATCGCCGAACTTGTCATCTCGCTTTAGACCCTGATAGACGTCGAGCAGTATCCGTTCTTCATCGTTTCCGGTGCCGCCAGCCACCCACAGCCTTTGGTCTTTGGTGTTAAGCTGGTCGGCAAGTTCATCGGCGCCATCGACTTTGTCGGTGACCTGCGCCGTATCGTATTTCAGTGAGCCGGTGACGAGCACTTTTTCCTCGGCGCAGCCTATTTCCTTGAAACGCTGGGCATATTCATCCGTCTGGGCCAGGACAAGAGTTACCTTACAGTATATCTTTTTTGCGATTGGTTTTATCTTGCGGTACCTTGAGAAACCCTTGTCGCTTATTCTGCCGTTTACGACAACGACGGGGATTTTGAGCTGGTCTGCGATATGGACAAAATTGGGCCAGACTTCCTGTTCGATGAGCAGGCAGATGGCCGGGTCGATGTTGCGGAAGGCACGTTGCACTGTCCATGACAGGTCCAGTGGAAAGTAGAAGACCGCCAGGTCGTTTCCGTAAAGGCTGCTCGCACGTGCAAAACCGGTATCGGTAGTGGTGCTGATTACGATTTCAAAGTCGGCGAACCTGTTTTGCAGCTCCCTGACTATGGTTTTGGTTGCGTTGACCTCACCAACACTTACGGCGTGAATCCAGATACATTTTTTCTGAGGGTCTTTGCGGGCGATTTTGCCGAATCTGTTGGCCCAGCCTGCCCGATAGCGTTTGTGTCTCGCCATCCGATACAGAACAATGGGGCTTATGCCTATAGCGGTCAGCAGATATAAAAAATCAATCAGAATTCTCATTGGCAATCTACAGGATAGACAACGGCATAATGATATTTCTAAACTGCGACCGTGTCAAACAGTTGCTTGGACTGACAAATATGAAATGGTGGCTGACCGGGCCGTTTGGATTACTACTGCATTACGGGGACAAGCTCGGAGTAATCGGCGAAATTTACGATTGTATCGTAGTTTATGTCAGCGCCGCGGCAGTTCCAATTGAGCCAATCACAGTCGTTGACCCATTCTTCTGTGAGAATCCACAAGTCATGTAAATCGACAGAGCAATCACGGTTCAAGTCCGCCTTGCGCCAGGGGTGCTCGGCGTCGCCACAGGTTGAACTGAAAGGCGAACTGAACCATTGTTCGGCCAGAAGGGCGTAATCAACCAAATCGATTGTGCCGGTCTTGTCTATGTCTACACCCTGGCAGTAACTGTTACCGGCATAGCAATCCCCGCGAAGCCAGTTTTCAGTCAGGACATGTAAATCGAGAAAGTTGACTCTGCAGTCGCCGGTAAAATCGCCCGTCGGCTGAGGGTGCTGGGGGTCACCGCAGCTCGGTAACGGGTAGACATCGTTGACATCAAAGCCTAAAAGGCCGTTGCGCATATCGATAACTATGCTTTCAAAGGGGCCCTCAGCAAAGTCAATGGGCCAGCCGTCCTCGAGCTTGGCCGAAGCACATAGGAAATTACTTCCAAAAATGCCGTCGAGGATGATGAACTCGCCCGTTTCCTCATCGACAATCCCAATGTCATGGACGCCGATGCGGGCGTTGTTATATATGAGGCTGTAACCGTTGAGGGTTGGTATTATGAGATTGTCTATTTGAAAGCCTGGTATATTAACGTCTTCGCCAATCCCTCCGATTGGAACATTAAAGTCCGGCACAGTAAGCGGCGTACCGTCGGAGTCGGTAAGACCTAATGCTGCCGCCTGTGACGTTGACATTAGACTGAGCATACCACCCGTATCGAGTATCCAGCTTGTAGTGAAACTTTTGCCGTTGTATTCGGTAGTGACGTTGTCGATAACCGGATTGTAGGCAAGCACGGGCAAAGGTGGGATATTATTTGGGTCTTTCGGCATAATATATTTGTCCTGCCTCAACGGCACGGTGAAATCAACTTCGGGGATTGTCGGGTCGTTCGGTTCTCTGATATCAGCGGAGAAGTACTCAAGGTGGTTTACAGCGCCGGCATTTAAGACGACAGTTTTGCCGGCCATTACCGGCGTTCCGAGAAGGTCTATGGGCTCGTTCGGAAAGTCTCCGGCAAAGCTTTTGTTGACCTGGAAGCCCCAAGGTCCCAGTAATGGCAGATAATGGTTTGGATCATTTGGGTCGGGGTCGTTGTGGTCGGCCGTGCCTATGTATAAAGGCTCCGAAACGTCAAACAATTCAGTGCCTCCGACACCGACATCAACGTACTGGGCATTGGGGTCGATGTCTATTTCCAGCTGAGTGACAGTTTCACGTGAAAGTAAAATGCCGGATGCGCCGGTGTCGAGAAACGCCCAGTTTACCAAGAATTCGCCTTGGTATTCCAGGGGTGGTTCATTAGGGTCTCGCTTCAGCAAAAACAATATCCGGGGCAGGTCCAGCGCTGCTTCATATACCCCGTCGATATTGAAATCCGCCGGGCCTGCAAATGCCGCCTCGGAAAGGACGACTAACAGCACAAGCGCACCTACCTCTGTTTTGCGCTGCAAAAGTGGTTTATTCTTTGACATTTAACGAGCACCCTTTGTAACTTATGTTATTATAACATATTGGGGCAAAATCCTGAAGCGCAAAGTTGCGGCATGAGCGTAAGTACCGGCTAATTCCGACGGTTATGTTCTTGACTTTTTCACCGTTTTGGCATAACAGAATATAGTGATTTTGGTCCCCGTAGCTCAATTGGATAGAGCGCTGGCCTCCGGAGCCAGAGGTTGTGCGTTCGAGTCGCACCGGGGATAGTTACAGCAAGGAAGTAAGGGTAACAAGGATGGTAGTTCTGGTAGGAATTGACGAGGCTGGTTTCGGGCCCATTCTGGGCCCGCTGGTTATCTCTTCGAGCACTTTTCTGCTTCCTCATCACCTTTTGACGGCCGATTTGTGGCAGGTTCTGGCTAAGAGTGTAGGCGAAAGAAAGCGACACCTCGCCGGCCGGCTGCTTATCGCAGACAGCAAAAAGGCGTTCAACAGGTCGTCCGGAATCAAGCACCTGAGGCGGACTGTCCAGGCCTTTCTAAGATGCCTTGGTAAACAGCCAAAGACTTTGACAGAGCTGCTGACCGTCCTGTGTCCGGACTGCCTTGAGCGAATAGCTGATTACCCTTGGTACAAAGAGGCTGGTAGTCATGAACTCTCGGCCGATGGGGCCGATATGCAAATCGCCTCGTCGGTGCTGGCCGGGGACCTGACTTCAAATGGCATAGAACTGCTCGAGCTTAAAAGCTGTTGTCTGGACGTCGCGCAATATAACAAATTAGTGGGCACGGTCAAAAATAAGGCCAGTGTTCTTTTTACCGCTACCGCGCAGCTTATAAAGGCGGCTTACGATAATTTTGCTGGCGATGATTTGCAGGTCATAATAGATAGACAGGGCGGGCGCGTTCGCTATCGAAGAATCCTGCAGCGGATGTTTGAAGATATGGAATTGAAAATTCTGCGCGAAAGCCCGACCAACAGCAGCTATGAATTGCGGGCCGACGGCAGGCAGATGCGTCTGCATTTCACGGTCGGCGCTGATGATAAATTCTTACCGGTTTCACTGGCATCGATGGTTAGCAAATACGTAAGGGAACTTCTGGTTGACAACATAAACCGCTATTTCTCAAACTTTCATTCTGAGTTGAAACCCACCGCGGGGTACTGGAAGGACGGGCTGCGTTTCATCAACGACCTCAAAACTCATGTCCCTCAAATCCGGTATGACAGCAACCAACTAATCCGAAGCAGGTGAGAAATGGTGCGCAAAAAAATAAGGGAGACTTAGGCTTTTATAATTACGTCCCATCACCTTGTCTCCCCGTTGCGATATCTCTTTATCGGCTATACTGCCCTATAGCTATCTTGGCCTAATCGCCTATCGCAACACACCCATTTTACAAAAAATTACCAACCCGTGTCAACAAGGATTTATTTTTTTTCGCAATATCGCTACCCCCGTGCCGAGCAGCAAGACCTTGGGCACACGAATTTTTAGTAAAGCGGGGCTGTCCAGACACTCATCAGGCTAATCTACTTACCGCTTCGGCTATAAGTTCGCCGATAGGCAGGTGTTGCGGACAGCGGGCTTCGGCACGGCTGTAATCGAGCCTGAGCAGTTTGTTCCGTACATTAGCGGGAATTTGGGCGAAAAGTTCTTTTGCCTCGGCCTTTCGGCCGTAGCTGTTGTAGTACATCAGATAACGCATAATCCCACTGATGCACGGCACATCTGGCACCGCTGATTCACAGATACTTGCACAGCCCCCACAATAGCCGCTACATGTTGCTTGGGCATATTCCTTGAAACGTTCAAAATCCGCCCGTGAGAGTTCGGTTTTATCGAGCGCGGCTGCGACGTTCGAAGTTAGAAGACCGACATCTTCCATCCCCACACAAGCCGAGCTGAACCTTTCATCCTGCAAGACGACTTTTATCTTTGCTTGTCCTTTGGTGAAGCCTCGCTTGAGAAAGTGTTCGACCAGTTTCTTATCCTCTGCCGTTTCTATGTCGCACCTTGGGTCAACCCAGTGAGCTGTCGGGCCATGCCCCTGGACCTTCATCGCAATAAGTCCGATACCTGCTTTATGGCACGCGTCAATCGCAGCCTGCAGCTTCGTATCCTGCATCAGCCGGAAGTTGTAGCTCGTCATTACCGCATCAATCCAGTCAAGCTTCGCCGCGGCGGCAAGGCATTCAGCCATGTTTGTATGTGTGCTGACACCGAAGAGCCTTATAACTTTGCGCTCCTTTGCGTTCTCGGCCCACTGCTTCAACTCATCCGTCAATCTTGCGGGGTTAGATAGCATATGCACGCCATAGTACAAATCAATGTAATCGGTATTCATCCTTTTCAGAGACATCTGAAGGCGCTGTTCTATTTCGTCCGCGTTTTTTGCCCCTGACGCTTTTGTGGCTATGAACAGTTTCTTCCGGACTTGCGGGTTCTTTGTGAGGAATTTGCCTATGCCGCGTTCACTGTTTCCACGTGCGTAAAAGTGTGCCGTGTCCCAGTAGTACACACCCCATTCGAGGGCTTTTTCTAACATTATTTGGTTGTCGAGAAAGTCAAATTCGCCTCCAAGGGCCAGTACCTGGACCTCTACGCCTGTCTTGCCCAGCTTGCGCCTTGGCAGCTCTGGCACCTCGGGCCTTTTTGGTTTTGCACAGTTGTTGGAGTCTACTGGTTCGGCTTTCAATTGGGCCGAGCC
>CP070715.1:1062355-1066133 GCA_020350405.1 Planctomycetota bacterium | reverse complement strand
GGTCATTTCACTTCGTTTTCCGTTGTCGAGTATTTTGCCGGGACCAACGGCTATAATTTTGCCAATCTGGGGTTTTTCTTTTGCGGTGTCTGGCAGGATGATTCCGCCGGATGTTTTCTCCTCGGCTTCTGACTGCTTTATTACAACTCTTTCATCCAAGGGTCTGAGCTTCATAACTTATTACTCCTTCTTAATCCTGGTTGACGTTTTATCTTTCATCTACTTTTGACTTTTCAGAATGAAACATCGCTTTTTATGGCAACCTGCACTTTATCGACAAAGGTGTCGGAATCGGCGACGATTTCAGGTGCTTCGATGACGATTGGTTTGCCTTTTATATCCAGCGCCACGACGGAGACCATGGGGTCAGGCGCCTGTGAGGGTACATCAATGATAAGGTCATTACCCTTGCGGGTTGTCCGCAGTGAAGAATGCTCGCCCCGAGCCAGCAAAAAGGCCTTTAAGAGTTTGTTGTCGAGGCCGGATAGTTCGAGCTTTCCGTTGGTCGGCCAATCTAAGACGTGCAGGTACAGCCGGGTGTCGCCGTTGGCGAGTTGTTTTTGTGTGCAGCGTCCCCACTGGAGTTTTCTAAACGGACTGGCGGTTGTGCCGTAGATACTCTCGCCGTTTACTTTAAGCCAGTCGCCCATCTGCTGCAGCCGCTCAACGCTTGGCCGGGGAATCAGGCCTTCGGCGGTGGGGCCGACATTTAGAAGGAAATTGCCGCCTTTACTCGCTATATCAACAAGCTTGTGAATCAGGTCTTCGGTCGGTTTCCAGTTGTCATCATGCTTGTTGTAACCCCAATGGTTGTTTATCGTCATACATGTTTCCCAGTCGTACCCAAGACCGGTAGCCGGTATCTCCTGTTCCGGCGTGCCGAAGTCACCCGAGAATTTTTTCGGGTCGTAAGTTCCTGCCATTCCCGCCCTGCCTTTGCTCACACGATTATTTACGATTATATCCGGCTTCAACGAACGAACATAAGCATACAGGTCGTCACCGAGGTCGGCATCCCAGGTGTTTTCCCATTCGCCATCGAACCACAGCACTCCCGGGTCGTATTGCTCTATTATTTCAGTTACCTGACCTTTCATGTATGCTACGTAACGACTAAAATCCGCCCCTTCACTCGATCGCTTTTCCCAATCACGTCTCGGTAGGTAATCAGGGTGGTGCCAGTCCATTATGGAATGGTAAAAACACATTCTGATACCTTGCTTTTTACATTCTCCGGTCAGCTCCCGCAGAATGTCCCGCTTAAACGGCGTAGCATCAATTACATCGTAGTCTGTCAGCTTGCTGTCCCAAAGGCAGAAACCGTCATGGTGCTTACTTGTAATAACGATGTATTTCATGCCCGCCTCTTTTGCGATTCTCACCCACTCGTTTGCGTTGAATTTAACCGGGTTAAATTGAGGACAGAATTTTTCGTATTCTTTAACCGGTATTTGGGCAGTTGTCAGGATCCACTCAGCATGGTTTGTTGTACCCTTCCATTCGCCGGCGGGAACGGCATAAAGACCCCAGTGGATAAACATCCCGAATCGCGCCTCGCGCCACCATGCCATGCGTTTGTCGTGCTGCTGTTTGGTGTCGATTTCAGGCGAAGTGCTTGTGGACTCAGCGCAGCTTGGAAGTACTAAGGGGCACAGCAGGCTGATTACAACCGCCAGATTTATGAATATTCGCCAATGTCTTTTGGAGCCCATTTTGCTTTGCCTCTACATCATGCCCATACCGCCGCCCATTCCCATACCGCCGCCCATACCCATACCGCCACCCATACCACCTGGTGGCATTCCGCCTGGTCCGCCGGGCATCTCTCCCTTTTCTTTGGGCTTTTCGGTGACAAGGCAGTCGGTGGTTAGCAGCAGTCCCGCGACACTGACGGCTGTCTCCAGAGCGATGCGTACCACCTTTGCCGGGTCAATCACTCCGCTGGCGAGCAGGTCTTCGTACTTGTCTGTGTCGGCGTTATAGCCGAAGCCGCCCTTACCTTCGAGGATTTTATTGACTACCAGGTTTGCGGTCGCCCCTGCGTTATCCGCTATGTAGTAGCAAGGCATTGTAAGTGCCTTCGCGGTAATATCGGCGCCGGTTCGTTCATCACCAGAGAGCTTCAACTTTTTGACCGGGTCAATACAGCGAATAAGTGCCACGCCTCCGCCGGGGACAATCCCTTCTTCAATTGCCGCCCGGGTCGCGTGCAGCGCATCCTCGATTCGGGCCTTTATTTGTTTCATTTCCGTCTCACTTGCGGCACCGACATTGATTTGAGCGACCCCGCCGGTCAGCTTCGCCAGGCGTTCCTGCAACTTTTCGCGGTCATAATCGCTGGTTGTAATTTCTATTTCGGTCTGGATTTGCTTAATTCTACCGCTGATTGCCTGTTCACTGCCGGCACCTTCAATAATGATTGTGTTATCGTTGTCGATGGTCACCTTCTTGGCCTGGCCCAATTGCTTGACACTGATGTTTTCCATCTCGATGCCTAAATCCTTGAAAATGGGCTCGGCGCCCGTCAGAATTGCTATATCCTGTAGCATGGCCTTCCTGCGGTCACCGTAGCCGGGGGCCTTTACGGCAGCAACCTGCAGGACGCCTTTTAGTTTGTTAACGACCAGTGTCGCAAGCGCCTCGCTTTCGACATCTTCGGCGATAATCAGGAACGGCCTTTTGCTTTTTGCAACCTTCTCAAGTACTGGTATGAGCTTGGCCACGTTACTTATCTTGTCCTCATACACCAGTATGTATGGCTTTTCCAGCTCACAGACCATGTTCTCCGGGTCGGTTACGAAATGCGGTGAGAGGTAGCCTCTGTCAAACTGCATCCCCTCCACAAATTCGACAGTTGTCTCAAGACTCTTGCCCTCTTCGACGGTGATAACGCCGTCTTTGCCCACCTGCTGGAAGGCTTCGGCCATAATCTTTCCGACCTCAACGTCGTTATTAGCTGAAATGGCGGCAATATTGATTATGTCGTCGGCCTTGGTTATATCGACGGGCTTTGCCATTGAGGTGAGCTTGTTGGTTACCGCCTTAGCTGCTACGTGCATGCCGCGGGCCAGTGCCATTGCGTCGGCCCCGGCCGCCAGGTTCCGATACGCCTCTTTGAACATGGCTTCGGCCAGCACTGTCGCCGTTGTCGTACCATCGCCGGCCTGTTTTGAGGTTTTACTTGCCGCCTCTTTGACGAGTTTCGCCCCAAGGTTCTCATTTTTGTCGACGAGGTCGATTTCCTCAGCTACCGTCACCCCATCCTTGGTTACCGTAGGGCCGCCCCAGCCTTTGTCGAGGATGGCGTTTCGTCCTCTCGGCCCAAGTGTCGACCTGACCGCTGATGCCAGTTTCTCCACCCCAGCCAGAAGCGCCACTCTCGCATCCGATTCGAATGCCAATTCTTTAACTGCCATAATTGCTTTTCTCCTTATTTATGCGTTAAAAATCGTTAGATATCCTTAATAGTTTGCCCAAATGATAACTATTATGCAAAGAATATACCAGCTTTCGTCCTGTGATTGCCCTCGCCGGTGTTTTTCCTTGTAAGTGCTTTACTGCATAGAGGTTATGCCGTGCAGAAATTGAGACGCTCCATAATGGACCCTATTCCCAGCCGCGTGAAACGCACATTTTGGCACTAAAAACGGCCCTGACTCCGCCAACTTGGCAGGCTGCACCGCTTGCCGGCTTATCCGGCAGGTAAAGATAGTGAAAGCTGCGCTCTGGTGTACGACGGTTATCGCTTTCGGCCACGTAATACCTTCGAGATTGTAAG
>CP070715.1:1056977-1062255 GCA_020350405.1 Planctomycetota bacterium | reverse complement strand
GGCAACTGCTACTGGGCCTCAGGTGATACCGTTGTATACAGGTGGAACGGAACGGAGTATACGAGCATAGCAGCGTGGCGTGCGGCGACAGGGATGGAGATGCTCGGCGGAAACCCTGTGGGCTTTGAGATGGACCCGAAATTAGTAAATCCTGGCGGAGCGAGTGATACAGATTACAGGCTCCAAGGCTCATCACCGATGAGAAGTGCCGGTTTGGATTTACCAACGCTTTTTGGGATAGACGTCGGTCCGCATGATTATTTTGGCACAGCTGTCCCACGGGATGGCGCTTACGAGGTTGGTATGCATGAGTTGACAGATGGTGTGACTCCAACGCCAACTCCGACGCCGACACCTACACCGACGCCGACGCCGACGCCAACTCCGACACCGACACCCACTCCAACTCCGACGCCTACCGGGACGCCGGGTCCGACCATCTTCTACGATGGTTTTGAGAGTGGTGATTTTATTGCAGGCGGATGGACTGTTGCCGACCCAGCACGTGTCGGTAACTGGGATCCTTACAGCGGCGTCTACTGTGCGCGTAACAACAAGGATTGCTGGATAGAAAAGGCCGTCAGCACTGTCGGCTACACGGATATACACGTCAAATATGCCCGCAAGACCGATGGTTTAGATTCGGGTGAGTATCTGTATGTCCGCTGGTCGGCAAACGGCAGCGACTGGTATGACCTCGAGGTTACAAATGATACTTCGTGGGCATATCAAGATAAGACATGCGGCTCGGGAGCCGACAACAACGCCGGTTTCAGGGTGAGGTTCTACAGCAACGGTAATAAACACAAGGATTACAGCTACATTGATGAGGTCGAGATAACCGGCACGAACTGATGTAGCTTGAAGTTTGATGAGCGTGGCAGTCTCCAGGGCCGCCACGCTTTTTCTAAAGATGGGACGCTTTCATTTACTCAAGGGCAGCGCACAGAAAATAGGTTTGACGGCAACTCGCGGTGCTGTTATACTGCTGCGTTTATTATAAACGAGGCAGTGTACTTACAGGAGAGAAAGATGGACAAGGGCAAGATTGCCGCTGAAGGTATAACCTTCGACGATGTGCTGTTGGTGCCGGCCAAGAGTGATTTTGTGCCGAGTCAGGCGGATACCCGCACGCAATTGACCAGCAATATCACGATAAATATACCGATTGTCTCGGCCGCCATGGATACCGTTACCGAAGCGGCGCTGGCAATAGCACTGGCGCAGGAGGGGGGGATAGGGATAATCCACAAGAATTTGTCGGTCGAGGCACAGACGCGGGAAGTGGCGGAGGTCAAGCGCTCGGAGAACGAGCGTGTGCTGGACCCGGTAACGCTGTCGCCAACAGAGCCGGTCAAAAGAGCAAGAGAGCTGATGCGTGAGCAGAATGTGGCCGGGGTTCCTATAGTCGACGGCAAAAAGCTGGTCGGCATTTTGACGCGCCGGGACCTGAAATTTCTCAAGGACTACGATGTCAAGATAAGTGATGTAATGACAAAGGAGAATCTGATTACCGCGCCGGCCCAGACGACACTGGAGCAGGCGAAGGAAATCCTTCAGAAACATAAGGTCGAAAAACTGCTGCTGGTCAACAAAGAAGGTGAGCTGGCGGGTTTGATTACTATGAGGGACATTGACCGTGTTCAGCAGTATCCAATAGCGGCGAGGGACAAGCGGGGCAGACTGCGTGTCGGTGCGGCAGTTGGCGTCGGCGATTATGAGCGAATCGGGGCTTTGATATCAGCGGAGGTTGACGTTATCGTGGTCGATACAGCCCACGGCCACTCGCAGAACGTAATCGATACGGTAAAGACAATCAAAAGCAACTATGATATTGACGTGATTGCGGGCAATATCGCGACAGCGGAGGCGGCGGAGGATTTGATAGCGGCCGGCGCGAATGCCGTGAAGGTGGGTATCGGTCCTGGCGCAATTTGCACGACGAGGGTAATCTCCGGCGTGGGCGTGCCGCAAATATCCGCGATTACCAACTGTGCCAAGGCGGCAGGGAAACACAATATTCCTGTTATTGCGGACGGGGGGATAAGGCACTCGGGCGACATAACCAAGGCGATTGCGGCCGGCGCCGCAAGCGTGATGCTGGGCTCGCTGTTTGCGGGGCTGAAGGAAAGTCCGGGCCAACTGGTCATCTACAAGGGAAGGCAGTTCAAGGAATACAGGGGCATGGGCTCATTGGGGGCGATGGTCAAAGGCTCGGCGGAAAGATACAGTCAGAGGAGCTCGGCGGGCCGGGAAAAGCTTGTCCCCGAAGGCGTGGAGGGGCGGGTGCCATACCGCGGGGCCCTGGGAGATTTTGTCTATCAGCTCGTCGGCGGACTGCGGGCAGGTATGGGTTACTGCGGGGCGCGAAATATTGCAGGACTCAGGAAAAACAGCCGCTTCGTTCGTGTAAGCGCCGCCTCGGTCAGCGAATCGCATCCGCACGACATACAAATAACCAAGGAGGCGCCGAATTATTCGGCGGCGATGCCTTTTGAAGATTAAAGTGCGATTTGCAAACGATAAGAGCTTTCTCTCAACAGGCTTGTTGAGCTTTCTTTATGGGTCGTGAGACAATAGCGATTCTTGACTTTGGCAGTCAGTACTGCCAGTTAATAGCAAGGCGCATCCGCGAGCATAATGTTTACTCGGCCATCTTTCGGGCCGACACCACATCGGAGGAATTATCCCGGTTGGGTGTTAAGGGCTTGATACTCTCCGGCGGCCCTGCCAGCGTCTATGACGAAAGTGCGCCGAGATGCGACGAGAAAATCTTCGCGATGGGGGTGCCGATTCTGGGTATCTGCTACGGGATGCAGTTGGGCTGTCAGATTTTGGGTGCGGAGGTTATTGCGGCGCAAAGGCGCGAGTATGGCCGAACGAATTTATCCATAGCCGACAAGAAGGATTTGTTTGCGAACCTGCCTGATTCAACCACGGTTTGGGCAAGCCATGGCGACCAGGTTGGCCAGTTAGGTAAAGACTTTCTAAAGCTGGCACAGACGCAGACATGCCCGTACGCCGCGGTGAAGCACAAGAAAAAGAACTTCTTCGGCGTTCAGTTCCACCCCGAGGTTGCGCACACGCCGAGGGGCTCGGTAATCTTAAGGAATTTTCTGTACGATATTTGCGGCTGCAGCGGCGACTGGAAAATGAGCGACTTTGTGACGGCGACGGTTGAAGAAGTTCGCGCGAAAGTAGGCGAAGCTTCGGTAATATGCGGTCTGAGTGGCGGCGTCGATTCATCGGTGGTGGCCGCACTTCTGCATAAGGCGGTCGGTGACAGGCTGGTTTGTATCTTCGTGGACAATGGTCTCTTGCGGCGCAATGAGCGCGAGAATGTGGTGTCAACTTTCCGAGACCATTTTCATATAGATTTGCGGGTTGTTGACTGGTCCGAGCAGTTCCTGAGAGGTCTGGCCGGTGTGACAGACCCTCAGCAGAAACGCAGGATAATCGGTGCGGAGTTTATCGATGCCTTTAAATCCGGAGCGTCGAAGATTTCCAATGCAAAGTTTCTCGCGCAGGGGACACTTTATCCCGATGTCATCGAGTCGGGCGCAAAAGACGGCAACCCGGCGGCAAACATAAAATTGCATCACAACGTTGGTGCGCTGCCGACCGAACTTGGCTTTGAGTTGATTGAGCCGCTGCGGGATTTGTTCAAGGACGAGGTGCGGGTGGTCGGTGAGTATTTAGGGCTGCCGGAGGATATTGTCTGGCGGCATCCGTTTCCCGGGCCCGGGCTTGCGGTCAGGATAATCGGGGAAGTGATGCGCGAAAGGCTGGAACTGCTGCGTGCGGTCGATGAGATCTTGATAGATGAGATAAGGTCGGCGGGGCTGTACAGGAAAATTTCGCAGGCCTTGGCGGTGCTTATGCCGATCTCGACGGTGGGGGTGATGGGGGACGAACGGAGCTACGAGAACGTTATCGCTATCCGGGCGGTCGAAACCCCTGATTTTATGACGGCTGATTTTTCGCAGATTCCGTATGAGGTGCTCGGCGTTATATCCAACCGGATTATAAACGAGGTCCGGGGGATAAACCGCGTTGTCTATGATATCTCAAGCAAGCCGCCGGCAACAATCGAATGGGAATAACGCACATTTTGCCTTAAGGGTGACATTCACAACTGTCATCCAAACGCATTTTTTGACAAAATCACCGCAATCTATTTTAGTCGGCGCCCTGTAATAGCCGTAATATACGGTAACACAGATTACTTTTTGGGCTTTTTACAGTGGCCTTGTGCTGCGATAAACGAATCTGCTTTTCGTTTTTCGACATGAAGCTGAATACGTTTGTGGATTTTTCTAAATGAGAGCATTTTTTCAAAGAAAATACTGGGCCGTATTTCTTTGTGCGGCTTTGACTTTAGCCGCCGGCTGTGCGACGAACCCGGACAGATTGTCCGCCGGGCAGGTCTTTGACATAACCTACCATAACCTCTGGAACGATATGCCTGACAGAATCATCTCGGACGCCAACGCAACATTTATGCGAAGAGACAACATGATTGCTCTGCTGCTGGCCGGCGGCGCCGGCATAGCAATGCACAACACCGACGCCGACGACAATATTGCGGACTCCTTCGACAGGCGCGTTTTCAATGATTTTACGGAACAGTCCCTGGACTATATCGGCCATCCCGGAACGCACTTTGCTGCCGCAGGTATTTGGTATATGTGGAGCGTCGGCGCCCAGGACCAGTTCAATCAGGACCGGGCCTGGACGATGCTCAGCGCGCTGAGTGTGAACGGTCTGGTCACTCTAGGATTAAAGGCGATAGTCCATAACAAGACCCCTAACGGCAAGAGCTGGGCCTGGCCGAGTGGCCATACCTCAAGCTCGTTTACGGTCGCCGCCGTGCTCGATGAGTTCTATGGTCCGAAGGTGGGAATCCCGGCATACATCGTTGCTACCCTTGTGGGGCTCAGAATGATGGATACGGGCGACCACTGGGCAAGCGACGTTGTCTTTGGCGCCGCCTTAGGCTGGGTGGTCGGACATACCATTGCGGGAAAGCACAAACAGCTTGAAGTTGCGGGATTCAAAGTCCTGCCATATTTGGCGAACCATGAAGGCCCGGTAATCGGTGTCAATCTGGTAAAACGATTTTAGCTTCTCGTTCCCCACGCTTTTGACTACAAATCACAATCCCCAAAGCCAATCATCTGAGAAAAGCTTAAGGTCGATGCCATCGATAGTGTCGTTGTTATTCACATCATAAATGTCATTGTAATCGGGATGACCTGAACTTCTCTGCCAGGAACCG
>CP070715.1:1053999-1056877 GCA_020350405.1 Planctomycetota bacterium | reverse complement strand
GTCACCAGTCTGGCTTCCCTTTGTTCCAGGCGGTATTCTTCAAGCTCAATCTTGTCCTCGAGGTATTCTATCTGGTCCTCGACGTGTTCCTGGTCGATGTCCATCGCACCAGTTGATGACTTGAGGATTCTGTCGAGAACGTCCTCCATCGCACCGGCAAAGCCCTGTTTTACCCTGACAGTTGCATATATAGTGCTGCTCGGCGTGCCGGTGGTGGGCGCGGTAACCTGAAGAGCGTTCTCCGGGTAGACGGGGTCGCCGTTGTCGTCAAATGTGCTGTTTCCAGTAATGACATTGCCATTAATTGTTGCTTCGCGATATTCAGCATCATCTTCGCTTGAAAGCTTAATCCAGGCCTTGTAGATGTCTCCGGAGGCGTCATACTCGACCTTGACCCTGTAGCTGCCCGCCGTGGTATAGTTGCTGCTGGCTCCGTAGAATTTAATTGTATTGCTGTCACTGCTGCCCGTTTTATCCGCTCCTATCAGGGCAAGGACATCCATATAGTCCTCGGCTATTGCCTCATCAAAGACATTCCTGTCTAGACTCAATATCCCGTCCCTATCAAGCTCAAGGCCGATCTGGCCGGGCATAAGAAAGGTATCTATATCCTCTAAGAACCCGCTCGTCTGTGCAATAAGAGGGTCGCGAAGCAGCGTCTTGATGGTCGAAACAACGTAATCGCCCGTTAACACACCTCTGGTTTCCGAGGCCTCATCGTAGCCGGCCACCTCCTCAATATAGGTGACGACGAGATTGTAGGCATCAGTCATGGAACTCAGTTTCTCGCGGACCGACTCGGTATCTCTGGTCAGCGTAAGTTCTTCTCCGTTTGCGTCAGTTGTATCATGAAGATGAAGTGCCACACCGTAAATAACATCGTCGACGGTGTTGGAGCTCCTGCTGATATAACCATCGCTTCCTTCAGTTGTTTCTGAGATGCTTGCGGTTATATCTCCGCCTCCCCCGTCTTTGAGAGAAGAGTTAATCATGAGCAAATCTACATTACCTAATGAGTTCGCGAATGTAAAGGTTGTGCCATCGGCAATGGGTCCTGAGACTGTTATATCACCGGAATCGACTGTATTTAATTTTTCTAATTCGCTTTGAATGGTACCCGCATCTGAATCCCAATTGATGGCGTCGGTTGTTTCACCACGGTAAGTGAGGGTGAATGTACCACTGGCAGGCGCAGCACTTAATAATGCCGTTTGGATTTCTGAAGTAGGCGAAGTTGAAGGGAAACCGTCGACTTTGATTTTGGAGTTCTGGGCGGCTTGGCTAAGGGTAAAATCTGACAGCGCAAAACCTAACAGGTTGGCCGCGGTTGCCCCCCCCTCGGTTGAAAAGCTCATGGCAAGCTTGTCCAAGTCAGAACCAGTGCCATCATCGTAATATGTCAACGTAATTGACAGACTGCTTGTGTCGTCCTGACTGTCGGTCAATATGATTTTACCGTTCTCGAATACCGCCTTGGCAGTTCCGTCGAACGCATCATTGATTTCCGAGATAAGGTGGCCAACGGTCGTATTTGCCGTTACAGGAAGATCATTATAGGGTATCGCGACGCCGAAATGGTCGGCACCTTCTATTCTAATGTACGGTGAGCCGCCGGAGATTGACCCGCTGAACTGGTCGAGTTCTGTAATCTTTGTATTCAGCGTTGCGTTATCATTGTCTTTTGTAAATCCTTCATCCTGTGTCCAAACCTCGGTACTGCCTGAGTTAATTTTAATCTCGTAATCTGTCCCCGCTTCATTGCCGTTCAGGACCAGATGGTAGGCGCCGTTATAATACAGCAGACTGGCCGTAACGCCCGGATTGTTCGCATCGTTATTGATTAAGCCCACGAGGTCTTCAAGAGTTGTCTCACTGGTGGTTGTTATAGTAGTTTCCTCGTAGTTGTAGGAATAGATGAAAGTCCCTGCTCCGACGTAATCCTCGGCATATTCCAAACCGGCCGTGTGGACCCAGCGTTCCGCGCTGGCCAGCTGATTGACCACAACCGTATGATTTCCCTCGAATGCGTTATAAGATGCCTCAGCGGTTAATATGTCGCTGTCGCTGGAGGCAACATTAAAGGCGCGGAGTTCATCGGCGTCGGAGAGAGCACGAATCGAGCTTCGCAGCGTGCTGAGCTTGCTCTCCAGTGTACTAAGGGCGGTTTGCCTCTGCGCCCAGAGGCTTATGCGGTCTTCATACCTGTTCAGGGTGCGGCGCTCGACAGCCATTAACTGGCTGATAAGCGTGTTTGTGTCAATGCCCGTTAAAAGACCTGGAAGACGTAAGGCTGCCATTTTTATTTGCCTTTTCGCTTAAACTTTCCCGCCTTTACGGCGTCCGTGTTGCATCGTGTCTCAGCCACTGGAGCCTCTAAGCACGCCCAATGCGCGCTCCAATTGAGTTTATTATCGTTAAACAGCACTCGTTACTTAACCACTCATCTGGTATTCGCATAGAATATCCACATTTTTAGCAAGCAGCTTGCGGCGCTGACTCCGAGCACCTGGACTGCGCTAACTCACTTTTCTCCAGCAACTGCCGCACCCGTAGGTTTCCCGGGTCCGTCTGGAGACAATCATTTAATTCCGAGCGGGCCAGCTCAAAGGCCGTTTTGGCATAGTTGAGTGATTTCGTCTTTACGTAAGTCTGCCCTATCCCAAGGAAAGTTACGGCAGCTAAGCACTTTGCGTGCGATTGCCTGTGCTCGGCGGGTATCCTCTCCCACGCGACATCCGGAAACAATTCATCGTATCTGAAAGTATCCATAAACCGCTTGACCACATCAAAGTGAAACTTCGCATTTTCGAGCGTAAAATTTATTGAGAGAGAGCTGCTTGTCATCCGCCGCATGTGCAGCGCACCGGGTAAGTGATGC
>CP070715.1:1050171-1053899 GCA_020350405.1 Planctomycetota bacterium | reverse complement strand
GGTCTTATGCCGGATACTCCAGAGCAGGCTCTCCACCTGTCAGCAGATTTCGTTTACAATGACGGCGTTCTGGGCGCAGACCATGAGTTATCGCACGCCGTCCTGGGTATCTCAACAGAGTTTGACCTCGGCAATGATGTCGCCTTCGTGCCCGGAGTTTACTATCAGGCCTCAATGGAAGATTCGGTCAACACCGAAGACGAAGCTTGGGTCGCACTGAGCGTAAGGTACAAATTCTAAAACGATTTTAGATTTATCGTTTTGAATTCTTGAAAGGCTGGTTGCATAAACCAGCCTTTTCTATTTAACGTAGCTAAAAACATCAGGCGTAATGCTAACGCTAATCAATACAAACAGAATGTTTCCCGTCATCGGGGCGACAGGTCTGGATTACATCGCCGGTTCAGTCCGCGAGGACGGTATTGATGCAGAACTTCTCGACCTTGCTTTGGCTGAGGAGGCAACCGAGGCAATTAGAAAATACTTCTCGAGTCAACCGCCGGAACTGGTGGGGCTTTCTTTTCGAAATGCGGACGATTGTTTTTGGCCGAGCGTCCAGCGGAACTGGTGCGGGATTTGATTGGCGGCGACGAAAGGGTTTTTGAGCCTGCCGTTGAGGCTGAGGGCAAAGCAACCGAAGGGGGGGACGGCAGTAATTATAACTACAATGAGAATCTGCCGCTAATAGAGGCGATCGAGAGAGGGGCACGGGGGGCATACTGGGATATCCTACGCCAACTTCGAAAAGGGCAATAATGTGGGCGGGCTGTTAAACAGTTCGCAAAGCCCGGCACAAGCAGGCTGAGGACATTCTGCAGAGCAGCTTATTATGAAAGCCCTTCGACAGCTCAGAATGGAGGCGGGGGGATTCCGGGCTTCGCCCTTGAACCCAAATTTTCTTCGCAAATTTCCATAGGGGCCCTGCCCCTCTGGCGGTCGCGTTGCTCCCTGTCACCCCGACGACCTGGGAAAATACTTTTCCCAGACCCTTTTAGGGTTCGAATCCCCACTCCAGGGGAGCTAACCAAATGGAGGCGGGGGGATTCGAACCCCCGTCCCGAGATGTTTTGAGACAAGTGTCTACATGCTTAGTCGTTTTATTATTTTTTCGCCTTGCCAAGCGCCAAACGACAGGCTCGTGGTTCGGCTATTTCGGTGGTTCTTACCGAAGCCAGCCCGAACAACCGGCTCGGCCAGCCTGCTATCTGACGCCCTTGCCGGACCCACAGGCAAAGTCCTGCAGGACGGGCTGCTTAATTAAGCAGCCATTCGCAACTGGTAGTTGCCAATTAAATTTTATTGCCGGATGATTAGCCAGGCCAACCGGCATCCTGGACATGCGACTTGCCTCTCCGCCATCCGGTCGAAGCCATTCGCCCCCATATTCACTTTTCAAAATCCCAAGCGCGGGTTCAATGCAATAACAGAGCCCACAGCGATACTATATTATATCGTTTATTAGTCGTGGGGTGCAATAAAAGTTCGTTTTGGGCTTGTTTTTTTGGCATTTTTTGCGTTTTTTCACGTTTTTTCCAAGTTTATGTTAAGTGGTATTAACAAAAAAGTACATCAAACAACCAAAAAAGGTCAAAATCACCTTGCGGACAGGCCAAGGTGGACTTAGAATACATTATTCTAAATCTAAAAGCAGGGGAAAATCATGTTAGCGAAATTGCACAGCGTCACGATTGAAGGAATTGACGGTATAGTCTGTGAGGTTGAAGTTGATGTTGCCAGGGGTGGGTTTGAGAAGTCGCTTATTGTTGGGCTGCCGGACACCGCCGTGAAAGAAAGTGTTGAAAGGGTCAAGAGTGCTGTTACCAACTCCGGCTACAGGTATCCCAAGACCCAGTCTTTGATAAACCTTGCGCCGGCAGATGTTAAAAAGGTAGGGCCGGTTTTTGATTTGCCTATCGCTTTAGGGATACTCATCGGTCAGGGTGCTCTGGTGGGTTCTGCACCCAAGGATTTTGTTATTGTTGGGGAGCTGGCCTTAGACGGGAGGGTAAGAGCTGTTAATGGCATATTGAGTATGGCGATGACGGCGTCGGCAAATGGTTTTGGGCGAATGATTGTGCCTCTGGACAATGCCAAAGAGGCGGCGGTTGTTCAGGATATCGAGGTGTATGGTGTCGGCTCGCTGGCTCAGGCGGTCGGCTTTCTCTCGGGGCAACTGCCGCTGGAGACAACGACCGTTGATATCGATGAGCTTTTCAGCAGGGCATCAAACTATGAAGCAGATTTTGGAGATGTCAGGGGACAGGAAAGCGTCAAGCGTGCGCTGACGGTTACCGCCGCGGGCGGTCACAATATAATGATGATGGGTCCTCCGGGGGCAGGCAAGACGATGCTTGCACAGAGGCTGGCAACAATTCTGCCTGCCTTGTGTATGGAAGAGGCAATTGAAACGACGTGCGTATATTCGGCGGTGGGTCTTTTGGACAGGAACAACGCATTGTTGGCGACACGTCCTGTTCGGATGCCGCATCATACGGCTACGGGTCCTGCTCTGGTTGGCGGGGGGACAAATCCGCGGCCGGGCGAATTGTCACTGGCTCACTTCGGAATTCTGTTTCTCGATGAATTCACTGAATTCCCCAGGCGGATTCTCGAAATGATTCGCCAGCCATTGGAGGACGGCTTTGTCATTGTGTCACGCGCCAAAGGGACTATCCGATTTCCTTGTCAATTTATGCTTGTGGCGGCAATGAACCCATGTCCCTGCGGTTATTACGGGAGCGATGCGAGAAGGTGCAGGTGCAGTCCAGGCCAGATAGAGCGGTATCTGTCGAGGATATCCGGGCCGTTGGTGGACAGGATTGACATTCATATCGATGTGCCGGCGATAAGCTTTACAAAGCTGCGGTCGAAGCGAAGCCAACTTGATTCGGCAACGATAAGAGAGGACGTGACGAAAGCGAGAGAATTTCAGGCGAGGCGCTTCGACAACAATAAGGTCATGACAAATTCGAGAATGAGTCACAAGCAAGTTCGAAAGTTCTGTGAGCTGGATACGGCGTGTGAGCAGATGCTCAAACAGGCAATGCTGGAATTGGGGCTGAGCGCGAGGGCACACGACAAGATTTGTAAGGTCGCGCGGACTATAGCGGACTTAGCCGGTGCTGAGAACATCGCCCCCGAACATATCGCCGAAGCCATCAGCTATCGAAGACTCGACAGGAAGTTATAAAGCCGCTACGGTGTTTCGGAGCGCCCCTGAACTATACGCGAGCCTTGAGCTGGCCGCTTTCACCGCTCGGTCTTGCGGTTTTTAGAATCCGTAAACGGGTCTTAGTTGGTCTTCGTTTGGTAGCATTGCGTAGTACTCGCCTCTCGGTCCGGTGTAGCCGACGCCCTGCTTTTTGAGGGGGACCTGGATAATAGAGCCGTTACTGTTGGTGACTTTGACCAGGGTGGTGTTCATATCCTCGCGGATTCTATCTCTCTCGGCAGCGGCCTTTTGCTTATCCTGCTCGTTGCCGAGCATATAGCCTGCGCCGCCGCCTACCGCGGCACCTATCAATGTGGCTTCGGTACTGCGGCCCGCGAGCTGGCCAATGCCAGCACCGGCCAGAGCACCGATAGCAGCGCCGGTCTGAGCATCGCTTTCACAGCCGGCAACAATTGCTAAATTCAAACTCACAGCTACCACTATCGGGATTGTCATCAAATTCTTAGCCATTTTGCACCTCCATTTAAGGTCAAACTGACTTACTTTATGATCCGTT
>CP070715.1:1042435-1050071 GCA_020350405.1 Planctomycetota bacterium | reverse complement strand
GCGCTGGCGATGCCACGAGCGCTGGTGGGCGGACAGAAGAAATATCCGAATATCATCTTTATCTTGGCCGACGATATGGCTTATGGTGACGTGGGATGCTACAACCCGGAGTCGAAGATACCAACACTCAATATGGACAAGTTAGCGAGCGAGGGGATTCGGTTTACCGATGCTCATACGCCATCGGCGGTATGTACGCCGACGCGTTACGGTGTGCTGACGGGCAGGTATTGCTGGCGTTCGCGACTTAAGCGGGGAGTATTCGGGGGATTTGACCGGCCGTTGATTGAAAAAGAACGTATGACGGTTGCATCGCTTTTGAAAAAGTACGGGTATGGTACGGCGTGTGTAGGCAAGTGGCATCTCGGTCTTAACTGGGGGACGAAGGAGGGGCGCCCGCCGGATGCGGAGCAAGACTACGAACAGATGGAAGTTGATTTCAGCAAGCCTATAAAGGACGGACCGACAGAGCTGGGATTTGACTATTTCTTCGGCACAGCGGCCTGTACGACTGATGACCCGCCATTTTGCTTTATCGAAAACAACCGTACTGTCGGGATACCAAATATAATCAGTCCGGTCGACCCGGCAGACGAAGATAGAGAGCTGCTGATGGTGCCGGGCTGGAGGCATGAAGATGCCGATATCGAGTTTATCAACAAAGCGACAGCTTTTATTAAAGAGCACACAAACAGTCACCCTGAAAATCCATTCTTTTTATATCTGCCGCTCTCGGTGCCTCATATACCGTGGCTTCCGCCGGATTTTCTTAAGGGCAAGAGTAAGGCGGGGCCGCGGGGTGACCAGGTTGTGCTTTTCGACTGGAGTGTGGGGGAGGTAATAAAGACGCTCGATAAACTCGGGATAAGTGATAATACGCTGGTGATTGTTACGAGTGATAACGGGCCGCGCGAGGGAGTTAACGGGCATAAATCGGCTGGCGATTTGCGCGGCTTTAAAGGCAGTATATGGGAGGGCGGGCATCGTGTGCCGTTTATAGCGCGGTGGCCGGGTAAGATAAAGGCGGGCACGACCAGCGATGAGATTGTTTGTCTGTCGGATTTGATGGCGACATGTGCGGCAATTGTGGGAACGGAGCTGCCGAAAGACGCAGGGCAGGACAGCTATAACATACTACCCGCTCTGCTGGGCAATAAGCCTGGCAAACCCATTCGTGAAGCAACTGTGCACCACTCCGGCGCAGGTGTGTTCGCCATTCGACAGGGAGATTGGAAACTTATTGTCGAATCCAAAGGCGCCGGATACCACGATGGCCCGCCAGAGCCCGGCTCGCCCGGACAACTATACAATTTGGCTGATGACCCGTATGAAAAAAACGACTTATGGGCGAAACGCCCTGAAATAGTGAAGCGGCTGACAAAGCTGCTGGACAAATACAAAAGACAAGGCTGCAGCCGACCACTAAAGAGTTAGAAAAGATGTTTGACCGTATAAGCCATAAGTCGAAGTTGACGAGGCGTCGTGATTTTCTAAAAAGTGCCAGCTTAGGTGCAGCGGCGTTAATGTCACCCAAGATACTTATCGCACAACAAGAATCCAATGAGCGGCCGAATATTTTGTTTATCATGTCGGATGACCACGCCGCACCGGCGATAAGCGCCTACGGCGGATTTCTTGCTGAGGTTGCGAAGACACCCAATATCGACCGGCTTGCAAAAGAGGGCATGCGGTTTAATAACTGCTTTTGCACGAATTCCATCTGTACGCCCAGCCGGGCCGTCATTCTGACGGGAAAATACAGTCACAGAAACGGAGTTCTAACGCTGGACGACGAGTTCGACGGCACTCAGCAGACTTTTCCAAAGCTGTTGCAAAGAGCGGGATATTACACAGGCGTTGTCGGCAAGTGGCATCTGAAAACCGAGCCAACAGGATTCGATTATTACAATGTACTGCCAGGCCAGGGTCTGTATTTTAATCCCATTATGTTTGAGTCGACAATGCCCTGGTGGAAAAAAGAAGGGACGATTTGGTGGGAAGATCTGGAGGCCGTTGAAGAAGGAAAAAGAGGCGGCAAACAATACACAGGTTATGTCACGGATGTAATTACGGATGTTGCCCTGGATTTCCTGAAAAACCGGCCGAAGGACAAACCGTTCTGCCTGCTGTATCAGCATAAAGCTCCGCATGATATGTGGGAATACGATGAAAAGCATGCGGAACTGTTTAAGGATATTGAAATCCCGGAGCCTGTGAATCTCTTTGATAGCCATTCACACCGAGGTATGGCGATTAAACGCTGCACGCAAAAAATCGGAAGAAACCACACGCTGTTTGAGGATGAGACCGAACATTTATCAGGACGCAGACGCAAAAAGAAACAATATCAGATTTACATCAAGAGCTATCTCCGCTGCGTCGCCTCTATAGACGACAACATTGGGCGTGTGCTGGATTATCTTGATGAAACAGGACTGACAGAGAACACGATTGTTGTTTATACATCGGACCAGGGCTTTTTCCTCGGTGAGCATGGTCTTTTTGACAAAAGGTTCATGTATGAAGAATCGCTGCGGATGCCTCTGCTTATTCGCTATCCGCACGAGGTAAAGGCGGCGAGTGTGAATAGTGATATTGTAGTTAACGTGGATTTCGCGGAGACATTTCTTGATTATGCCGGACTGTTGGTACCGGGCGATATGCAGGGGCGGAGTTTGCGTCCGCTGCTAAAGGGCGGGGCACCAGCGGACTGGCGCAGGAGCATGTACTATCGCTACTGGATGCATCGTGCCCATTTCAATATAGCTGCGCATTTCGGGGTGCGGACCGAGCGGTACAAGCTGATTTATTACTACGGCCTGCCGCTCGATGCAAGAGGAGCCAGAGAAAGACCTACCCGGCCGGAGTGGGAGCTGTTCGATTTGGAGAAAGACCCGAGGGAGATGCATGACGTGTACGGTAAACCGGAATATGCGGACATTACTGCGAAGCTGAAGGCCGAGTTAATATGGCTCCGCAAGGAACTTGAAGATAAGGACGAGGTTGCAATAATCTGAGTAAACGATGGGAACAAGTGAACGAGAATTCATCATGGTTGGATTAGGTGAGATTCTCTGGGACATGCTTCCGGAGGGCAAGCAGCTCGGCGGAGCGCCGGCCAATTTCGCATATCATGCCCAAGCGCTGGGCGGATGGGGTGTTGTGGTTAGCTGTATCGGCGACGATGATTTGGGCAAGGAGATATTGAGCTGCCTTGACGAAATGAAACTGGACCACAAGTATGTGGCAGTAGATGGAGGTCATCCGACGGGCACGGTGACAGTCAGGCTGGACAAAAACGGCAAACCCGATTACATAATCCACGAGAATGTAGCGTGGGACTTTATTCCGTCAAGTTCTGGGTTATTGAGTCTGGCTGCCCAGACCGACGCGGTCTGCTTCGGGTCGTTGTGCCAGAGGTCAGAGGTCTCGCAGAAAACAGTACGAAGCTTTCTTGCCGCAACGCGGCCGGACTGTATTCGCCTGTTCGATATAAACATACGTCAATCGTATTATAACGAGGATGTTGTCAATACAATGCTGGAGCTGTCCAATGTTTTGAAGTTGAACGACGATGAGCTTTCGATAGTGGCGGGCTTATTGGGCATCAAGGGTTCGGAGACCGATGTTCTCTCGGAGCTGATTAAGCGGTATGAGCTTTCTTTGATTGCGCTGACCAAAGGGCCTAAGGGAAGCCGGCTATATACAGGCAGCGGGGACAGCGAATGCGAGGCTGCTGCGATTGACAAAATCGCCGACACGGTTGGTGCGGGCGATGCTTTCAGCGCCTCTATCGCTATCGGATGGCTGCGAGGCGATGAGCTCGATAAGATTAATGCCAAGGCCAGCAGCGTAGCCAGCTTTGTCTGCTCACAGAGCGGCGCGACACCCCCCCTGCCCGAGGATTTAATACAAGAGAAATAGAAACATTGAACTTGTATTAGATTTTGAATAGACTGTCTAAAATTAGTAAGTACTAAAGAAGGATGTAAAATGAAGAATTTCAATTACTATCAACCGACGGAAATAAGATTTGGATGTGGACGTTTAGGTGAAGTTGGGGAAGTGGTAGCCAAGTTCGGCAAGCGCTGCCTCTTAGCGACGGTGCCGGCCTTTGCCGCCCTTGAGCCGGTATTCGACAAGGTCAAGGCCTCACTCGCGGAGGCCGGCGTCGAGGTGGCGCATTTCGACGGGGTGGTTCCCAATCCCACAACGGAGAGCATCACCGCAGGGGCCAAGGCCGCGAAGGCCCATAAGGCCGACGTAGTGCTCGGACTCGGCGGCGGATCCAGTATGGACTCGGCCAAAGCTATCGCCGTCGAAGCCAGCCATAAGGGAACATGCTGGGATTACCTATGGTTCAGTGAAACGCAGCCGACGGCAAAGACACTGCCTATCATCGCTGTTACAACCACTTCAGGGACAGGCTCGCAGGTAACACAGGTGGCAGTAGTCACCAACACCGAAAAACGTGACAAGTCCGCAATCTACAACCCGATTGTCTACCCGCGCGTGAGCATTGTAGACCCGGAGCTTATGCTGACGGTGCCGGAACACGTTACCGCTTCAACCGGCTTCGATGTGCTCTGTCATGCGTTTGAAACATATATTCATCCCAATGTTTCACCATATACCGACATAATCGCCGAAGAAGCGATGCGGTTAGTGGTAAAATACCTGCCTGTGGTGGTGAAGGACGGAGCAAACATAGAGGCCAGGACAGCGATGGCCTGGGCTGATACACTGGCGGGTTTGTGCATCGCCAATGCGGGCGTGACTTTGCCGCACGGGATGGGCATGGCCATCGGAGGCATGTACCCACACGTGATGCACGGCGAGGCTCTGGCGGTAACGTACCCAGAGTTTATGCGTTACACACACACCTCAGCTATAAAACAATTTGCCACTTTGGGCCGCATTTTCAACAGCGCCCTTGAATCTGAAAGTGACGAGGCGTCGGCCGAAAAGTCCTGCGAAGAGATGGACAAGTTCCTTAAAGAAATCGGCATGTGGCTGACGCTCGACGGTCTTAAGGTACCGGAAGATGAACTGCCGCAATTGGCCGAACAGTGCTTGGTTCTTCCTGATTACAAATCCAATCCGAAGGTCGCTTCGCTGGAAGATGTTGGTGAAATACTTAAATCCAGCTACAAACGTTGATTACACCACTCCGTATATTCAAAAAGGGTGCATCGTCTTTTCTAACAGAGGTGACCTGGCTATTTGTCTGGCGCTATCTTCATGAGGCCGAAGTTATTGGGTGCAGGGCCAGGTGCAGTATCTGAATCGTTGCAGACGATATATCCGCCATCACGGGTCAGATTGATATGCTCTGCAGCATTATTGCCCTCTGCACTCATCGCCGGATAAAGGCCTTGCCATTGAACATTTCCATCGGCGTCTGTTTTTACCAGATAGGCCTTCCACTCATCAGACGGTCCGGCCGGATGGCCAGAAGCTGAATAGGGAAATTCATCCCCGGACCCGCCGGCGATAATGAAGCCTCCGTCCGGAGTCTGCTGAACACCATAGGCCTCGTCGTGAATATATTTGGCGTCATAGCCTCTCGGCTGGCCGAAGGTCCTGTGCCACTGTTCTTTTTTGTCAGGACCCACCTTCAAGAGATAATAGTCCCAGTTGACCGTTCCGTAGGAAGGTGACCGCGAGTGCCCGGCAAAAATATAGCCGCCGTCAGTCGTAACAGCAAAATCATAAATATGCTCGTCGCCTTCCCCGCCGTAATAGTTATGATAAATCTCCTCGCCGTCACCGTCTGTCAGCACCAGAGCTGCATCCTGACGGGTTTTGTCATCCGAATATGTCCATTGATTACCCCCGATTGCAAATCCCCCCGCCACTTCCTGCACCCTCATACCGTGTATCATAGAGGGCAGGATTTTGTCCCACTGTAAGTTTCCCCTCGAATCGGTCTTCATAATCGAGCCTTTTCCGTCATCACATATAAACAGATAGCCGAACCTCGTACCGCCGACATAGCCGGTCCCGACAATCCCCCCGTCGGAAGTTATATCAATCCCCCGAATAGCATCGGTTCCCTCAGCATGATAGGTCTTCCGCCATACTATTTGTCCTTTGCTGTCAAGTTTTACCAGGGCCCTCTCTTGGTCGCCCGACTCAGACAATGCCCCTCCAACAATGTAACCATCCGCTACTTCAGCCGAAATATTTGCCCAGTCATATTGATTACTTTTTCCAATGATTCTCTGCCACTGCAAATCTCCCTCGGCATCGGTCTTTACAATA
The DNA here is from genome assembly GCA_020350405.1 of Planctomycetota bacterium. Classification (GTDB taxonomy): domain Bacteria; phylum Planctomycetota; class Phycisphaerae; order Sedimentisphaerales; family Anaerobacaceae. The sequence goes on along the minus strand of CP070715.1, from coordinate 1,043,807 downwards.
AGCATATCGCTCCCGCGGTCCTCCGCTTCACCTGTCATCCCCACCATCAGGTACCCGCCATCGCTGGTCTGCATGACATGTTGGGGTTTTTCTTCATTATCGGTGCCGTGTCCTTTATGCCACTCCATTTCAGGAGCGCCGCCGGCACATCCGGCCGACCCTGAAGACATTAAATGTCCCTTCGTTTTCAATGAAATCCGTCCCGCCAATAATCCTTCGGAATTTGCCGTCAATTTAATGTCGCCTTCCCTCTTCGTTGAGCGTACCACCACCAGGCACAAACCATGAAAAGCTTTACGTTGTTCTGCCTGATAACTTTCATGGCTAATCGGATTGCCGTTGCCGACGCAGGCAACCTCGCCGTTACCATCTATCTTAAAGCGAACAAGATTATCCGCCAGCGGACACAAATCGCCTCGCTTATCAACGATTCTGACCGTCACAAAACAGAGGTCCTCACCGTCGGCCTTAATCGTTTTTCTGTCGGCAACAAGCTCAATTTTATAAGGCTTGCCGGCCGTCCGTATTTCTTTCTCACACAATACCTTTCCTTTATCATCATATCCCACCGCCTTTATGCTGCCCGGCTGATAAACCACCTCGTCCCATTTAAGACGAAAATCGCCTGTCCTTTTTTCTTTTTTCCCCAATGACCGCCCGTTAACAAAAAGCTCCGCCCAAGCGCAATTCGTATAACAATAAACCGGAGTCACCTGGCCCTCGCGGCCCTCCCAGTTCCAGTGCGGCAGCAGATGAATCATCGGCTCACCGGTCCACTGGCTCTGGTACAGATAAAAGCGATCCTTCTTAAAGCCGCACATATCTACGATGCCGAAATAACTGCTGTGCGCCGGCCACATATCTTCGTAAGGGTCGGGCTCGCCGTGATAATCAAATCCCGACCACACAAACTCACCCATCATCCACCGATGCTCCTGCTGCAACTTAAACTCTACATCCGGAAGGTCTCCGAATCCGCAGTTCGCAATATCATAAGATGAAATCTGCAGTGACTTATCATGATAACCCTTAGGCACTCTTTTCACCGGGAAGTGATACTCGCCGCGGGTGCTGACTGTCGCCGCTGATTCTGTGGACAACAACGGCTTATCGGGAAATTCCTGATGAATCTTCTCATACCGGTCCTGCCAATAATTTAATCCGAGCGCATCAAAACAATCCACTAATTCCCGGTCCAGCTTTTTGGAAAGATGAATGCCTGATGTCACCAGCCTCGTCGGGTCCATTTCGCGACATATCTCGGTAAACATCTTCGCATTCTTTTTGCCCTCAGCCGTATCCAGCTCCGGTATCTCGTTGCCGGTGCTCCAGAAGATAATGCTGGGGTGATTCCGGTCCCGCTTCAAAAGGG
>CP070715.1:1035650-1042335 GCA_020350405.1 Planctomycetota bacterium | reverse complement strand
GCGCCAGCCCTGAATTGCTGTTTGTATCTTCCAGCTGCACCCACAACTGGTCATCAGCGGTAGCGCTGTTACACGGATCACCGTAGAAGTAAAGCACCAGCGCCCTCGCACCGCTGCTACTCCAGTCCGACCCGATTCCCAGACGACTCGTATTGGTGTCGGCTATCGAACCGTAACATGTAGGTCCCTTTTGGTACCCGCTGTCATACACGTACCTCAGCGAGTTACCATCGCGGGTGAAATTCACGTCCGTCTCAAGGTAGACTTCCGACCCTGTGCTGTTGGTAAAGTAATCATCCCATACGGCCCACAGCTCGGTGTTGTCCACATACGATTCAAAATCGTCCACAACAATATGCCCTACCGTAAACCTCCGGACATCGCCTTTCCAGAGGTGAGGGTCATTAACCTCATCGATTCGCCAGTAATAAGTGGTGTCTAAATCAAGGCCGTTCGCATCATAGTCGTTAGTATCATAGCTGTTAACATCCTGGGGGCCTCGATATATGCCCGTCAAGTCGGATGTATTGGCGTCGTTGACCTCGGCAAAGCTGGTGCCGAAATACACTTCGTGCGAATTCGCGCAGCAGGCCGGCAACCAGCTAAGCACCACCTCCGTGGCCACATCTTCCGCTTCATCAGCCGGAGAACGAATGGATGCTTTGCATGTGAAGAAAGCATACAACGCATGGTTGCTATCCATAACAACTGCATAAGGGTTATCTGAGCCTACACTGTCTCCGTCCAGTTCCCAATGGTCAAACTCATAGCATGTCTCTGGAATCGCATTAGCTTCAACACCAGAGCCGCATATGTAACCGTAGGTTCCGGGGTTTGGGTCCGTTGTCCCACCACCAGTAGCCGTTATTGTCAAATCATAGGTGCCGACCTGGGTAAATACCGCATGCAGCGTATGGTTGCTATCCATTGTTACCGAATAGGGGTTATTTGGGCCTACATTGTTTCCATCCAGCTCCCAATAGTCAAACTCATTGCATTCATCTGGAAGCGCATTAACTTCAACAATAGCCTCGCATGCGTAAGTGTGGGTTCCAGCATTTGGGTCCGTTGTCCCGCCACCAGTAGCCGTTATTGTTAAATCATAGGTGCCGACCTGGGTAAATACCGCATGCAGCGTATGGTTACTATCCATCGTTACCGAATAGGGGTTATTTGGGCCTACATCGTTTCCATCCAGTTCCCAATGGTCCAACTCATAGCAAGTCTGTGGAATCGCCGTAACCTCAACAGCCGAGCCACATATATAACGGTATCTCGCAGGATACGGGTCAGTGTTTCCCCCGGAAGTCCTGGTGATTGTTAAATCTGCCGCCGTCAGTGCTCCATCCCCAAAACAGAAATACCACACGTCGTTGTCTCCCAAACTTGCACTGCCATGTTCCGGACTAACAATCACACCCGTCATGTCGCTGTTGCCCGATGCGTGCACCTTTACAGTATGACTGGTATTAGGCAGGTCTCGTATCTCAACGTACCAGGTGCCTCTCATGTAAGTGTCTATCCTCACGAGAGGATTGTTCATGTCGTCCACATATATGTCGGAAACACCATCGTTATCATCTGACGAACGATATTGTATATAGATGACATTACAGTCAGAAGACGAGGTAACCGTAACGTAACCGGTCGGGTCCAAAAGCCAGACATCCCCCGAGGGCCGCGCCGATACGCTTCCCCCCAGAGTACCATCTGCCGCGTTGACATCCTCAGTGCATTGCTCCTTAGCTTTTCGTATTTGTTCAGCCGTGCCCGGCTCGTCATGAATTATTACCGTAGCGGCATTTAGCTGCCGAACGCCCATCATTGCCCCGCACAGAGCAAAAACCACAATAACTACCAACAACCTTTTCTTATCATTACCTCTTAACATTTCACACCTCCCGAGCATTTCAGCTCATCATCTATTATTAATAATTAGATTTATACGTCCTTTTACGACAAACGCGCAACCTCCGCGCGAGTCTCCTTGACGCACGGCCCTGAATTCGCCTCAATCCGCCGGCACCTCTGCACCTCCAAAATACTAAATATTCCCGTTTTCGTGGGGGGAAAGCCTACCGCATACGAATGATGCTTTCTCGCCACTCCCTTGCCATATATCACATTAACGGCAGTTTATATCCCTGACCGGGCCTGTCAAGCAAAATTATCGGACTTTTTCACTTTTCTTTACCCCTTCACGCCTGAAAAATCCCTCCCCGCAACTTTACTCTGCCTTAGCATTTGCTCGTGCTGCCTCTCGAAGCGTAGCGAAGATCCTCGCATGTCGTTGGCGGGGACCCAGCTTCTTTTTCATACTCTTTTCTCTGCACGCCTCCGGCGTACCACTTTATGTTTCCTCGTTGCCGCCTACAGCAGCACCATGCAACCTTCCCTGCCCCAATTCGTGTCCATTAGTGCAAATTCGTGGCAAAAAACCAGTGTTAATCTGTGTCAACCTGTGCCCTAGGTATCCGCGTCTAAAAACCAATCAAATCCGCAGCTACCTACCAGCAAAAATCCGAAAATTTAAAATTCTTTTAATTACTTTATTGACAACAACTTAATCCTGTCAATCCTGTCAAAAAACAAGCAATTCTCGCACCAAACGCGCACCCCCCTCTAACAGTGAGCGGACCCTCCGTATCCGCCTGCCGCGGCGCAGCTCCAGCGAAGACGGGCCTGCCGCGGCGTAGCTCCAGCGAAGACGGGTCCGCCATTTGAAAACTCAATATCGAAGACCCGGCCGCCCCTGCCCCGTGAGATGGCGAGAGCCTATCTAACTGGAGCCCGCCCCTCTGTGGCAAAAAAAAGCTTTGTGGCTAACCAAAAAATGTCAAACAAAACCAATTTTCAAAAGGCAAAAATGAACATAAACTTAGGCTTAACAAAGGATTACGAAACGAACAGCCTGGCAGACCCGCCCAAAACAAAACCAATCTTGCCCCCCCTTGTCCCAGCGAAGGCTCCGGATCCAGTTCTCTCCTTACTCCTTACTTCTGGCTCCTGGCTCCTTTTTTTCCCAAAATCTTCAAACGTTTCACCCCATTTTTTGTAAACAGCACGCTAATTTTTGTAAGTTTTTGTAAATTTTCAAACGTTTTACAACTTTGTCGAACGTTTCCACATCCCCAACCCCCTTTTTTGCCCCAAAAACGCCGCTCCTCCCCCAAGCTCAAATTTCCCCACCCCCATTTCCAGCCCAATAATACCCCCCTCTCCTGCCCCTCTGCCGTGCATAAATTTCCGCAATAAAAATTTCATTTACTTCTAAATCGCTTATAATAAAGTGTTTGCCGGCGATTTATTAAATACTCAAATTATGAAGCCTGTTTTAGGAAAACATACCGATGCAGAACTGCTCGCCAAGTACGCGGCAGGCGAGGAAGCCGCATTCCGTGAAATCGTAAGTCGTTATAAAAACGGCCTTTATGTGTTCTTAAAGCACTTTCTAAATCAGCAGGACCTCATCGACGACGTCTTTCAGGAGACCTTCCTCCAGTTATTTACCAGCCGAGACAGCTTCGACACCACCCGCCCATTGAGACCCTGGCTGTTCACAATAGCTGCAAATAAGGCAAAGGACGCACTTAGAAAACAGCAACGAACTGCCGCCACACCTATAGGAACCATAGCAGAACCTCAAGAAATGTCATTCAATGACGTACTGAACGCCCTAACCTCCGACACCACAAGGCCTTCCGAAGAACTGGAGAAGGGCGAAACCGCTTCACAGGTTAGACAAGTTATAGCGGATATGCCGGAAAATCTCCGAGAAATACTGATTTTAGCCTATTTTAACAGATTTTCTTACAAACAAATGGCCCGGATTTTAAGTATACCTATCGGAACGGTGAAAAGCAGACTGCACACAGCCGTGGGACGTTTTGCCAAGGACTGGAAGGCAGCATTCGGGAGCAAGAAAACTAAATGAGTGCTCTAACAAATCGCCAAAAACAACTCTTATTAGATTACTGCATTGGCCTGACATCCGAGGAAGAAGCCAGCGAAGCCAAGCGTCTGATTTCCTCAAACAAGCAAGCCGGCGAAATTCAATCCAAAATCAAGGCCGCCCTTGCCCCGCTTGATACCCTCGAGCCGGAGCCCTGTCCGGATTATTTGGCGGATGGCACAGTTTGGCGACTTAGTAATTTCGCACGTTCAAGCCAGCTACGGCTTCAGCAATTACTTGCCAGCGAACAAGCCAAAAGTGCTACCACTAAGAGCCGTCTGTGGCGAAAAATAGGCGAAGTGGCTACGGCCGCGGCGGCAATTGTCTTCGTCGCGGGGGTAATAATAGCGCCTCTGAACTTCGCCCGTCAAAAGTCCTGGGAGCAGCTGTGCCAGATGCAATTATGGCAGATTGGGCAGGGTATACATAACTACAGTGCCGACCATGACGGCAAGATGCCGGCCGTCGCAACTACAAGAGGTTCACCTTGGTGGAAGGTGGGCTACCAAGGCGAGGAGAATCACTCTAATACCCGCCATATATGGCTCCTGCCGAAAGGTGGCTATGTTGAGGTAAGCGACTTTATCTGCGCCGGCAAACGCCATGGCCGAGTAACACAACTGGAACAGTCGCAGGTGAAAAGCTACAACGATTTTCCTGCCAGAAGATATGTAAGTTATAGCTTCCGAATAAGGTGTAAGAAATCTGCAAATAGAGTCCTCACTCCAACGGTATTGATTGCAGATTTAAATCCGCTTTTCGAGAGACTGCCGGATAATTATTCCAGCCCGTTAAACATACGGTTAAACGACAAGCTCTTTGCTCTCAACAGTATTAATCACAGTCGTCGCGGCCAAAACGTTCTGTTTTGCGACGGTAGTACCAAATTCGTAAAAATTCGCCGTATAGGGATCGCAGAAGACGATATATTCACACTCAACGGCACCGATATCTACGAAGGCACGGAGGTGCCATCCTGCGAGACGGACGCATTTCTCGCGCCGTAAGTTTCGGCGGCAGCAATTCTTACTTCTCATTCGTCCAGCGGCACTCTTAGTGACTGATTGACGCGTAAAGGCGCAGTGGAAAAGTCGAAATTGCGCTGGGGCATTTTTTCTTGACATATTCAGTCAGGAAGATATACTGATATAGGTTTAAGGAGGAGCTGAGAAGAGGCGTTTCCTTGAATGACACCCATCTCCCCCACGGAAAAGCTGTATTTATTGTGTGCCTGGCGGCGGCGAGGCCGGGAAACGGGGGTTAAAATGGATAGGAAAATAAATGCAAGAACAGGCATGGTAACGGTGGTTTTTGGGGTGGTTGTGGTATGGTTGTTTTTGGCTACTATCTGTGAGGCGAGGATAATCGTTGTCAATGATGACGGGCCCGCAGATTTTGATAACATCCAAGCGGCAATAGACGATTCCAATGACGGGGACGTTGTTGTAGTTTTGCCGGGTACTTATACGGGCGACGGAAACCGGGACATAGATTTCGGCGGGCGGGCCATCACAGTTTGCAGCACAGGCCCCGAAGACCCATGTGTAGTAGCGGCGACGGTGATTGACAGTCAGAACGCGAATGGTCACCGGGGATTTTATTTCCACAGCGGGGAGGGGCCGAACAGTGTCGTTTCCGGTCTTACAATAAAGCGAGGTAAGATAGTCGGTAATCCGGGCAAGGGCGGCGGCATTTACTGCACAGGTTCTTCTCCGACTATAGAGAACTGCGTTATCACGAACAACCAGGCCCGTGGTTCCAATGGGGCCCCTCAAGCTAGGGATGGCTACGGTGGTGGTATTTGCTGTGAGTCTGACAGTAGTCCTATGATTGCTGGGTGTAGCATAAGCAATAATGTAGCTGGAGGTGGCGCTGGCAATAGCATGTGGTGCTCTCCTATGAGCGGCTGCACGGGTGCCTTGGGGTCTGGCGGAGATGGGTATGGTGGGGGCATATATAGCAGTTCGGGCAGTGTCTTGACGATTATTGGCTCTATGATTAGTAATAATGCAGCGTCGGGTGGGTCAGGTGGTGTATACATTGAGACAGGGTGGGGGGCGGTAGAGGGAGCGGACGGGGGGGACGCGAGAGGAGGGGGCATATACTGTGGTTCCGGAGTGGATATTGAAGGCTGTGCCATACTTACGAACACGGCCCACGGGGGCAACGGGGGTTCCGCAGATATGCCGGGTTCGCGCGGAGCAGGGGTAGGTGGAGGAATATATGGAATGGTAACGATTAGTGACAGCACAGTCAACGGCAACCAGGTGCTGCACGGTACGGGATTCGCGCCGAATCTATCGGCCCACGGCGGTGGGATAGCCTCCTTGTCCGGTTCATCCATTATTAACTGCTTAGTTGTCAATAATATGGTTGATTCGACGGGGATGGTGGGCTGGGCGCGAAGTACCGGGATAACCGGCGGTGACGAGATTGTAAACTGCACTATATATAACAACTGGTCTGGTTCTGGGCCTAGTTATGCGGTTCACGGCACAGCAGCAACTGAAATCAGGAACTGTATTGTGTGGGGCAATGATGGAGATGACGTCGGAGGAACTGTTTCAGTAACGTATAGTTGCACGGAGGATGTTATCGCAGGTAGCGGTAATATTCATTCTGATCCTTGTTTTGTGAGCGGTCCGTTGGGTGATTACTATCTGAGCCAGGTTGCAGCCGGGCAGGAAATTCAGAGCCCCTGCGTAGATGCAGGCAGCGATTTAGCCGCTAATC
>CP070715.1:1032531-1035550 GCA_020350405.1 Planctomycetota bacterium | reverse complement strand
GTAAGCAAATTCGGTGTCAATTTTGCAGTCTACGACGCCGGCAAAAAACTGGTTTTGCAGTGCGACGGCGCCAAATCCACAAGCAGCACTAAGCAGCTGATAGAATTGGGCCAGCAAGCCCTGCAGCGGGCGGCTGACCAAAACCACCACCACCACCAGGAGCAAGAAGAGGGCGATGTCTGGCGGTTCGGTGAGGCCAATCCGGTCGTCGCTGGTATTCTGAAATCCGGCAACGAGGCCGTCGCGGTCGCTTTGATTGACTTAGGCAACGTGGCGGCCGCGGAAGGCAAAAGGCTAAGACGACTCTGCCGCGAGCAGCATATAAAGTATGAGCAGCTTGGCAGCTTATTAGAGACGTCGGTACAGACAAAGATTGACTATCTAAGCTCAATGCTGCAGCTCTTAGCGAAGGATTTTCAGAGACAGGCGAAAGCTGAAGAACAAATCGACGTGGTTAGTACTGAACTGGCTCAAACCTACGAAGAGCTGGTGCTGCTACACAAGCTCAGTACCAATATGAAAGTTACCGAGCAGCATGGCAACTTTCTACAGATGGCCTGTGACAACCTGACCGAGATTATCAACGTCGAGGGTATCGCCGTACTACTGGAAAAGACAATTGAGGGCGAGAAGCGGTTGGCTTTGGCGGCGGGGATAGGTCTGATAGACATTGACGAACAAATGGCGGCCATTTTAAAGAACCGTCTTGCGGAGGAAATAAACAGCGGGCACGAGGCGCTGCTGGACAGCGACGTAGATTCGCCGCTGAAGTACGACTGGCCGGAGCACATAAAAAATATCATTGCGGTACCGTTATGGGGCAAAGACAAAACGCAAACCCACTTCGCAGGCATTTCGTTCTCTCAAAAGAAGACAAAGACCGTAGGACCCAAACAAAATCCGAGCGGCAACTGCATAAGAGGGCTGATGGTTGCGATAAACAGAATCGACAAGCCGGATTTCGACAGCACTGACGTGAAACTGTTTAACTCGGTGGCAAACGGATGCGCGGTGTTTGTCGAGAACGGCAGGTTATTCAAAGACCTGAAGGAATTATTTATAGGTGCTTTAAGAGCGCTGACAAGCAGTATCGATGCGAAGGACCAATACACACGCGGCCACTCTGAAAGGGTTGCATTTATCTCGCGGTGGATTGCAGAAAGACTCGCCGAGGAAGAATCACTAAAAGAGGAAGATATACATAAGATTTATCTGGCCGGATTGCTGCACGACATAGGGAAGATGGGAATAGACGAATCGATACTGCGAAAACAAGGCCAGTTAACTGAGCAGGAGTTCGACCATATAAGGGCCCATTCATCGATAGGAGCGAGTATTTTAAGTGAAATAAAACAGATGCGTGACATCGTGCCAGGTGTATTGTCCCACCACGAGCGAGCTGACGGCAAGGGCTATCCCAACGGCCTGGTCGGCGACCAAATTCCGCTGATAGGCAAGATCATTGGTCTGGCGGACAGCTTTGATGCAATGACGTCGAAACGGGTTTATAGAAACGCCATGACGGTAACGGAAACACTGGCGGAGATAGAAAAGGGACTTGGCACGCAGTTCGACGAGAAAGTGGGCAGCGCCTTCATCAAGAGCGACGTCTATCAGCTCTGGGACATTATGCAGGACGGATTTGCCGAAATTTATGGTCAGGATGACTTTGCAGAATATGGCACTGTTGCGGTAGGGAGCATAATCAGATGAGAATCAAGAGACAAGATTATAAGGATGTTACGGTTGTCGAGCTACAGGGTGAACTGGACAGTGACTTTACCGAGCTTCTTGAAAATAACATTACCGAAATAGTCTCGGCCAAGAGAGTCGGTATAGTGCTCGATATGAGTAACGTAGGTTTCATTGATGGCCAAGGTCTGGAGAAATTACTATGGGCGCGGGACTACTGCAACGAGAACACTTGTCAGCTTCGGTTGGCGGGACTTGATGAGAATTGCGCAAAGATTCTGGAAGTCACGCAACTCGACAGCCAATTCGAGCGGTACGCGGAGGTTGCGGAGGCGGTGAAGAGTTTAGTGTAGAAGTCAGATGCTGCTTCAGCCTGCCTGAGAAAGGCCGAAGCGAAAGGAAAAACAGTGAGCAAGATAGCAGTGGAAAATAAGACACAACTCGGGCAACTGCTGATAGCCCGCGGCGTCGTTACGCCTGAACAGGTCAAAAAAGCCCTGGCTGAACAGAAAGAAAAGGGCCATCGCAAGCTTCTCGGCGAGCTGCTTGTTGAGATGAATTATTGCACGGAAAACCAGATAGCCTCAGCGCTGGCTGAAAGCTATGAGGTACCCTATGCTCAAGTTAGTCCGAAGATATGCGATGCCAAGGCCCTTGAAATTCTACCCAGGGAATTTCTGGAAGAATATATCGTTCTGCCGCTGTTTAAAGTTTACGACGTTCTGACCGTGGCCGTTAGCGAGCCGACAAATGTGTTTCTGATAGATGAGATAGAGCGCATAAGCCGCTGCAAGGCCCAAATAGTCTGCGCGACGACAAAGGACATCAAGGCCACTCTTCAGACGTATCTGCCGGCCGCAAACGTCTTCGTCATCGACGATATCATCGACGATGAAGGACTCGACGATTTTACGCTGATAGAAAATATCGCGGAGGATATAAGCAACCTTGAGCAGGTGGCGGGCCAGTCACCGGTTGTCAAGCTGGTTAATTACCTGCTTTACAACGCCGTACGTGAGAATGCCAGTGATATTCACATTGAGGCGGACGATAAAAAGCTGCGCGTTCGCTACAGAGTCGACGGCAAGCTGTACGAAAGGATGTGTCCGCCCCACCAGATGCATTCTGCGATTGTTTCGCGTATCAAGATTATGGCGGAACTGGACATCGCCCAGCGCCGGCTGCCTCAGGACGGAGGTATTCACGTACTGATGGAAGGCAGGCCGATTGACTTGCGCGTTTCAGTTATGCCGGCCAACTTCGGGGAAAAGGTAGTCATTCGTATTATCGACCCGGAAAAGGTGCTTTTCAGTCTTGAGTCCCTCGG
>CP070715.1:1022160-1032431 GCA_020350405.1 Planctomycetota bacterium | reverse complement strand
TTCTGGACTGCACCGAAAGTGCCTCGGTCATCAGGCTAACGGATATGGGATTTAAAAAGGCCCGGCCGGAAATGTCTTCTTTCGGCAGGACGCTGGAATTTACGCAAATCGACCCATTAAAGACGGACTATATAGACGTCCCCGAATCTTTAAAAATCAAGGGTAACCGTGTCCTGGTACAGCGGGGATATATCGGGGACCAGCATTATTACGTGGACTGTCCGATGGAATTTCCTGACCCTTCATTTGATACAGAAGGGACCGTTAAGCGTGAAGTCGAGGCATGGGAAAGAAGCATTGGCGTTGCGAAGTACCTGTACGAGCAGGTTCCGGAATTTAAAAACGCTTTTCTCACCGCATCTTCATATCAGTTGAGGGGTTTCTATACGGGCCAGATGAATGAGCTTACCGGAGGTAATCCTGCAAATATTCCAGAGGCAGAGATATCCCTTACAGGCAGCCGGAAAGTTAGGAATGTGTCTTTTGCAACGAATTACTCCAACCTCTGGTGTGTGAATGAGGCTGCCCGCCTTGAGAAATCAGCGGTCGAATTTCTAATGAGTCCACAGGGCGCATGCGCGATGGGGACGGCGTGTTCAAAATGGCTGATGAGTGAGTGGGACCACCTGGCGAATAAGGAATTCTGCGAAACCGTAAAAAAAGCAGTCAGTCCCAACGCAACAAGCAGGCTCACAGTAGGAGAGCAGGAAAGTCCTCAAAGGGGCAGGGTATATGAGCAGGTCAAGACGGACAGGCGGTCATTTCCGATTATCGAGCAGGCCGATATTCTGGTGATAGGAGGCGGCTCAAGCGGCGCTACAGCTGCTATCGCGGCAGCTGAAAGCGGAAAAAAGACAATTGTAGTGGACATGAATCCGGGATTCGGCGGTACGGGGACCTTTTCCGGGGTGCAGGACTATTGGGGCAAGGGCACTTACAAAGGTTTCGTTGCGCGGCACATTAAAAATATGGACGAGGTCCATAAATATATTCCCAATTACACGAAAGATTATCTCAGCTGGTGGGAACCTTATGTGACCTGGAACGTGCAGGCAAAGATGTATATGCTGCTGAGGGAGGTAAAAAAAGCGGGGGCGAAAGTCATGTGGAACTGCGTTGCCATCGGTACAATTATGGCCGGCAAGAAGGTCCGGGGCGTTGTTGTGTCGACACCGCAGGGAGTTTACGGGATACTTTCGAAAGTAGTTATAGACGCCACAGGCGATGGGGACATTGCGGGATTTGCGGGCGCTGATTTTGTTTACGGCTCGGCAAGAGACCATGTACCCATGTGGTACGCCTTATGCAAATTAGCTACCCCCGGCATTACTATTACATCGTTTCAAAGCACGGTAGATATAACAAATATTCACGACTATACCCGCTCGGTCATGGTAGGTATGCGCAGCGGCGGAAAGTTACACGACCATTACTCTTATTTGGGCACCCGCGAGACAAGACATGTTTACGGTGATGTAGTTTTGACCTTAACCGACCATTTGACATTTAGAAAGTGGGCAGATGTCATCAATATCAGCAGCGGTAACTGCGACATGAAGGGATATCATGCTTCCGACTGGTTCAGGATAGGCTTGATTCCACCTAACTTAGACATCGAAATTCCTTATCGCTGTATCGTTCCGAAAAAAATCGAAAACATACTTGTAGCAGGGAAGGCTCTTTCGGCCAATCACGAATCTCTGGCGACAGTGCGGATGCAGCACGACCTTGAAAATCTCGGAGGCATCGCGGCTTTGGCGGCTGTTCAGGCTTTGGACGAAGGTGTCCTACCGCGAGATATCAACCTGAAAAGGCTCCAGAAAAAATTAGTGAAGCTGCAACTTATACCCGCTGAGGTCCTAAGTCGAGAAATCAAACCACACGAATATTCCGAGAAAGAGCTGGAAGATTTCATAGAGCGCTTCGAACCGGAGAGGTCGCTTCGTTCTTACTCTGATACGGCAATGAATCAGATATGGGACCGGCCGATACCTTTTGTTGAAGTATGCACTTCGCCGGCTGAAAAAGCCATACCCGTACTGGAAAAAGCGCTTAAGAACTCGTCGGGCAAACGGGCCCTGCGAATTGCCCAGGCCCTTGCAATGGTGGGGGCGGAAAGCGCCGCCCAGACACTTTTTGATGAAATTAACCGACAATTGGCAGGTAACAAATTACCCGTATTAGATGAGGACATTCGTCATGCCGGCGGCGATAGGGCTCCTCCGGGACAGGGTGCGATGCCCCTTTGTGCAAACCTGATTTATGCACTTGGAATGACCCGCAGCGGGCTGAACATTCCTGTCGGCGAAAAGGTGGGCAAGCTCTTCAAACCAAAGGGACCGAAAGATTTTTACAACAAGGAATTAGGTTTGTTTTACTATGTCGATGCCGTTTGTTATGGTGCGGAACTGTTGGGAAGCAGAGAAGCCATACCGGCATTGAAGCAGTTACATAACTGCCAATTCCTGAGAAATCAATCGCTGAAAAGCGGTATCGAGGCAGAATTTATACTCGAACGTCGCGGCCTTCTTGAACTGAATATCGGCAGAGCACTTGCACGCAGCGGGGACATAGACGGACTGAATATCCTGATTGAATACCTTGACGATATGAGGGCCGTCCTGGCTGAATTTGCCCATACGACGTTAATACGAATTACAAATCAAGATTTCGGCAAAAACAAAAGCGAGTGGACCGCCTATGCAAACTCAATTACCGGCTCATTCAGGCCAGTACCGCTGGCAGAAAGCGTAGACGGGTAAATGCGTTAATGCGTTGTCGGAGGTTGGAAAGGTGATTGCGCGGTGCCCACAGGGTAAACTGCCAGAGGCGGCGACGAGGAAACATAGGGTGAAAAAGGAGTCGGGTCCCCGCCAACAACATGCGAGGATCTTCGCTACGCTTCGAGAGGCAGCACAAGTACCTATGGCACAGGCAAGTGCTAAGGCAGAGAGAAAATAGGGGTAGGGGGTTAGGGATTAGGGAAAGACGACTGGATCCGGAGCCTGCGCTGGGACAGGCAAGATTGGGCGGGCAAAAGGGCTTTAAGATAAGGAAAAAAGGGGGAAAGTGGCGGATTCTCGGGGACACGGGGGAAATTGCTGTTGAAGCGGATGGGGATTTGGGGTATAATGGTGCGAAAGCTGGAAATGAGGCTCATGGAGGGGCGGAAAAGAGATGTTAACGCCCGAAACAGAGGGAACACTGAGTATGGAGGACAGAGTGCAGGGTAAATCCATTTTCGGCCGGGTTGTGGTTTTTGGAGTGGTTGTGGTGTGCGCGTTGTGCACGGGGGCGTTTGGGCAGCCGTGGGATGGGAATGGAGTTGAGGGGGACCCGTACCAGATATGGACGGCGGAGGATATGCAGGCGATTGGAGCGGATTCGAATTACTGGGATGTACATTTTAAATTAATGACAGACATCGATCTCGTTGGCTACTCGGAAAGCAATTTTAATCTTATTGGAATCGACTGGAATGATTTCTTCTCCGGAACTTTTGATGGCGATGGACACAGCATCTCAAACTTCAACTATACTTTCAGCGGACCATATAATATGGGCCTTTTCAGGTATGTTTCCGGGAGCAGCGCCTTAATAAGGAACGTGACACTTATTGACCCTAATACTAATGCGGGAACAGCCGATGACACAGGTATTCTCATAGGGAGAATACGAAATGGAGCTACAGTTTCCAACTGTCATATTCAGAACGGCCAAATTGTAGCCAATAATGGAAATGGTACTATAGGCGGATTAGCCGGTTTCAATTCTGGAAACATAATCGATAGCAGTGCCAACGTTACTGTGACGGGATACGGCAACGTCGGTGGTTCCGTAGGATTGGGCGGTCTGGTTGGATTCAATGCCGGGATTATTACAAATTGCTATGTAGCAGGCGTAGTGGATGGAAATGATTACTGGGCCGGAGGACTCGTTGGTTTAAACAATGATAATGGCGTAATATCACACTGCTATGCCACTGCTTCTGTTGAAGGGATGCATTATGTCGGTGGTCTGACAGGAGAAAATTGGGGCAGCATCTCCGACAGTAACGCCAGCGGCAACGTTACAGGAACATGGTCTACTGGTGGATTGGTAGGATTCAATCGAGGGTCTATTGCACGCTGCCACTCACAAACTAACGTTACAGGAGACCACGAAGTTGGCGGCCTTGTCGGCGCCAGTTATACAGGGTCTATATCCGACTGTTATGCGACCGGAGACGTGCTTGGAGGCACTGCCGGCTCTGATGACGTCGGCGGATTTATAGGTCGGACCTCCGATCCAATATTAAATTGTTATGCCGATTGTAATGTGACTGGTGCGAATTGCGTTGGAGGATTTGTTGGAGATAACGCAAGCACTCTGACACATTGTTATTCCGCCGGCAGCGTTTACGGCAACGAACGTGTTGGAGGCCTGATCGGAGAAAATCGTGGTGCCGTCTCAAGCTGTTATTCAGTGGGTACTACAGTAGAAGGCGAAAAGTATATCGGCGGCTTGGCGGGTCTGAATATTACCGCCTCAACCGTATTAAACAGCTATTCATCAACAAACGTCTCATGTACATGGATTGGCGGCGGACTTGTGGGCAGAAATAACGGCGTTATCAGCAATTGTTATTCAGTAGGCAGTGTATCTGGGATGACCTATGTCGGCGGTCTGGTAGGCAGGAATTACTCAACAGTTGACAATTCATTTTGGAATACTGAAACCGCCCTGCCAACTACAGGCAGTGATGGTGGTACGGGTAAGACTACGGCGGAGATGCAGACGGAGAGTACATTTACGAGTGCGGGTTGGGATTTTACGACACCTGTGTGGACGATTGATGAGGGGATAGATTATCCACGGCTTTGGTGGGAAGAGACCCAACCGGTGAAGTATGGGGGGGGCAGTGGAGATGCGAATGACCCGTATTTGATTTATACGGCGAGGCAAATGAACGCCATCGGAGCCGAGCCGAATGACTGGGGCGCACACTTTAAGCTGATGGCTGATATTGACCTTTCGGTTTATCCGGGGACGAGTTTCAATATCATCGGGAACAGCATCACCAAGTTCACCGGTGTTTTTGATGGTAGCGGTCATACAATCTCAAACTTCAGCTATAATTCCACGGGAATACATTACATATCACTTTTCGGCTGGATGGATGGAGCAGATTCGGAGATCAAGAATCTCGGTATGTTCAACCCAAGTGTCCAGACGGGAACCGGTGATGGCGCCGCTTCGTTAATCAATCGAAAGTCCAATGGAACGGTATCCAACTGTTATGCCATAAACGGCAACATATCGGGGAATATTTCTTGCGGAGGATTGGTGGGATTTAATGAAAGAGGAACTATTTCTAATTGCTGTTTTACAGGCAGTGTCTCCGGCCATGGTTTGACAGGTGGGTTTGTGGGAAGGAATGACGCGAATGTTATTGATTGCTATGCGGACAGCAACGTTTCAAATGATGATTACGCTACAGGTGCGCTAGTTGGATACAATGTAGGTACCATAAGCAGCTGCTTTTCCACTGGTACCGTTTCCGGCCATTACTACGTTGGTGGACTGGTGGGTCAAAGTCAGGCCGGTATATCAAATAGCTATTCATCAGCCAGCGTCTCCGGTACCAGCAACATCGGTGGTCTGGTTGGAGTTGGTGTTAGTGGAACAATATCGAACTGTTATTCAACAGGGATAGTGTCAGGGTCGGCCAATTTAGGTGGACTGTTGGGCTATGAGATCGACTGCTCAGCTACCAATTCTTTTTGGGATGTAAACACGAGCGGGCAAGCGAGCAGTGCCGGAGGTACGGGTAAGATTACGGCGGAGATGCAGGCGGCGAGTACGTTTACTGATGCGGGGTGGGATTTTAATACGCCTGTCTGGACGATATGTGAGGGTGAGGATTATCCGAGGTTGGCGTGGGAGAAATACGGCGGGGGCAACGGGACGGAAGCTAATCCGTATCTGATTCGGACTTCGTGTCAAATGAATGCGATTGGGGCCGAGCCTAATGACTGGGACAGGCATTTCAAACTAATGGCGGATATTGACTTGGGGGCTTCCACCGGGACAGAATTCAATATCATTGGAAATGATGGTCATGCCTTTACCGGTGTGTTTGATGGTAACAACCGTAACATTTTCAATTTTACATGGGCTAGCCCCGATGCGGGTTATGTAGGTCTATTTGGACGCGTGGATGACCCAAATGCAGCGATAAAAGATTTGGGATTAATTGACCCGAATGTTGATTGTGGAACAGGGAATTGGGTAGGTGCGCTCGTGGGGTTGTTATGGCGTGGAACTGTATCTGGCTGCTATGTTGAGAATGCACTCGTTTCAGGCGGTGAAGGTTATTTTCTTGGAGGAACTGGCGGACTCGTGGGCAAAAATGGAGGAAGCATTTTAAACTGCTCTTCTTCAGGCAGCATTTCAGGTATTCAAACAGTTGGTGGACTGGTGGGATCAAATGTTACAGGAACAGTATCCGCCAGTTACTCAACCGGCTCGGTTTATGGGAGTCAGGTTGGGGGATTAGTGGGCAGGCACATGGGCGGGGGGTTGGTAATAAACTGCTCATCGGACTGTGATGTTTCAGGTGAGGAATTTGACTTTGGTGGACTGGCGGCTTATCTAACTGAATCGAGCACGATTTCCGGTTGTTATGCGAGCGGTAGGGTTGATGGAGATAGGAATGTGGGTGGATTGGTAGGAAGAAGTCATGAAGGAATAGTGCTCGACAGCTATTCGACGGGAGACGTTTCCGGAAGTGAAAAGGTCGGCGGGCTTGTAGGCGTATCCGATGGGGCGATTTCTAAGTGTTATGCGACAGGCACTGCTACAGCATCCTGGAGGTCGGTTGGTGGGCTGGTGGGACTAAATCAAGCTCTTAATGGCAGTGGAGAGTTGTCTAACAGCTATGCGACAGGAAATGTTTCGGGCGGCGATCGAGTCGGCGGGCTGGTCGGCAAGAATCTTTACGGCGAACTTATCCATTGCTATTCGGCAGGGAGCGTTGCAGGAAGTAGCAATGTGGGAGGTCTAGTGGGAATTAATGATGATGGCAGCGTGCTCAATTGCTTCTGGGATTACGAGACGAGCGGAGTTGGAGGTGGTGATGGTGGAACTGGGAAAACAACGGTTGAGATGCAGATGGAGAGTACGTTTACGGACGCGGGATGGGATTTTGTGACGCCTGTGTGGACGATCTGTGAGGGTAGAGATTATCCGCGGCTGGGATGGCAGGTTGATTTGGTGGTAGATATAGATATTGATGAATTATGGATGTATCAGAATCTGCCGGGACAGACGGGTTCCTTTTTGACTGTGAGTGCTTTGTCAATTGGAGACCCGAATTGTAACAGCAGTTACAGCTATGCGTGGGAGATTGTTTTGCCGGGGGATGTCAGCCTGGCGCCGGTGACGGTAGCAGGTGGTGGGGCCGGGGATGCATACTGGACGTTTGCAGCGCGGGGATGTGATGAGCCGGGAGGTTTATCCGACTCAGGGCAAACGTTCACGGTCAGGGTAACGGTTACGGGGGATGATTACGGCAATAGCGGCGTGGCGGAGGCGGAGTTCGGGATAGCACTTTTAGGTGATATAAATAATGACGGGGTGGTGAATGTTGCGGACCGCTCGATAGTGAATGCATTCTGGCGGACGGGGGCGGCAGGGCCTTATACGCTGCGTGACTGTGATGTGAACTGCGACGGCGTGGTGAATGTAGCGGACAGGTCGATTGCGAACGCGATATGGCGGGGGATACTGGGGCAGAATTCGGTAAGTAGTCCGTGCCCATTAAGGTAATACCGGGCAGCGTGCGCGCCTGGGGCGAGTATTTAGCACATAGTATTTAGGTGCTTGAGATTGCTTCGTCGGTCCGCTACCCGCAATGACATATTCGTGTCGGGTTTTTTTCTTTTTTTCGGGGGGTTTGTGTGTTAGACTTCTGCGAAGTAGCTTAAAGTGTAAAGCGAAAAGCCTAAAACGAAAACTTAAGACTTGGGATTGAAGGCAAGGGAGTTTTCGAGGTTATAGGCTTAGTCTTTTTTGGATTTAGGATTGCAATTTAGGTTCAGGGATGGAAGGTTGTGATACGACGGCAGCTGGTTTGGGGGCGCGGGTGAATGCCAATGGAGTCGGCAGTCTGGAGGGGATGAGGTTTCACTTTATAGGCGCGGGGGGGATTGGTATGAGCGGCCTAGCGAAGATTTTGATAAAGAACAAGGCGGTCGTTCGCGGGTCCGACCAGATGGGCGGCGGGGTGGTGGAGAAGCTCTGCGAATTAGGGGTGGATATAAAAATCGGGCATAGAGAGGAGAACGTCGGCGGGGATGCGGAGGCGGTGGTGATATCGGCCGCGATAGAGGAGGACAATTGCGAGCTGAAGGCGGCGCGGAAAAGGGGGTGTAAGATTTACAAGTACGCGGAGATGTTGGGGATACTGTGCAATCGCTATGAGGGGATAGCGGTGGCGGGCACGCACGGCAAGAGCACAACGAGCGGGTGGCTGACGTACTGTCTAAAGCAGGCGGGGCATGACCCGAGTTTTGTAATTGGGGGTGATATACCTCAGCTGGGCAGCTCTTCGGGCGTTGGGGACGGTAAATACTTCGTTGCTGAGGCGTGCGAGTACGACAGGAGTTTTTTGAATCTGCGGCCGAGAATCGCGTGCGTACTGAATGTTGAGCAGGACCATCTGGATTACTATAAGGACGAGGATGAGATAGTCGAGGCGTTTGGTGAGTTTGCGCGGGGGGTGAAGGCCGATGGGGTGGTGATTGCGAACGGGCAGGATGCGAATGTGGCGAAGGTGATTGAGCGGTTAGGAGAAGGTAAGCGGCGCAGGATGTTCGGGCTTGATGAGAGTTGCGATGTTCGCGCGGGGAATGTTGTGGCGCGGGACGGCTTGTACAGCTTCGATGTTTATTATGGTGATAAGCAGTTGGGTTCGGCGGGACTTTCGCTGCCGGGCAGGCACAATGTTATGAATGCGCTGGCGGTTGTCGCGATGTGGGTCAGTCTGGGACTGGAGGGGGAGCAGGTGGTGGAATTATTGGGTGATTTTACGGGGGCCGACCGGAGGCTGATGCTGAAGGGCGAGGTCGGGGGGATAACGGTGCTTGATGACTACGCCCACCATCCGACGGAGATAAGGGCGTCATTGGAGGCGATGCGTGAGCGTTATCGGCCGGGGCGGATTTGGTGTATTTTTCAGCCGCATCAGTACAGCCGGACAAGATTTTTGCTTGATGACTTTGCAAAAAGCTTTCAGTTTGCCGATGTAACAATTGTGCCGGAGATATATTTCGTGCGCGATTCCGAGGCGGCCAAGAAAGAAGTCAACTCGGAGATATTGGTTGAGCGAATCCGTGAGAGGTCGAGCGAGGCGGTTTTTATCGACGGGTTCGGGGCGATTTGCGATTATTTGAAGGAGAATGTGAGGGAGGGGGATTTGGTAGTTACGATGGGCGCGGGGGATATTCGGAAGGTAGCAGATGAATATATTCAGTGGCTTAGAAAGAATAGTTGAAACGGATTATCCGCTGGCGAAGCAGAGCTGGTACGGGTTAGGAGGGCCTGCCGATTATTTTATTCGGCCGGAGACGGTTGAACAGCTTAGGGAAGTGGTGCAGCGGTGCAATGACAACAAAATCGGGATTTATGTGCTAGGCTTCGGCTCGAATTTGCTGATAGGCGACAAGGGTCTGCGGGGGGCGGTGATAAAGCTTGATGCAGAAGAGTTCGCAGAGACGGAATTCGACGGTGAGCAGGTTACGGCGTGGGCGGGGGCGGAGCTTGGCAAGCTGGTCTTGACTTGCGTTGAGAAGGGGCTTTCCGGCGTGGAGGCTCTGACGGGTATACCGGGGTCGGTGGGCGGGGCGGTGAAGATGAACGCGGGGGGCAACTTCGGCGATATCGGGGCGGCGGTAGAAACGGTGACGTTGATGGACGGCGGCGGCAATATTTTTGAGAAGAGCAAGCCGGAACTGATATTTGACTATCGCCGGACGAATATAGCGGCGAAATTTATCCTGAACGCCCGGATGAATCTTTCGGCGGATGAGCCGGAGCAAATCATGCGGACAGTGAAGGAGATATGGATTTATAAAAAGAACAACCAGCCCTTGAATGCGCGGAACTGCGGGTGTATATTCAAGAATCCGCGAGGTGTTTCGGCGGGGGCTCTGATTGACAGAGCGGGCCTGAAGGGGCTGCAAATCGGCGGCGCGACGGTCAGTGAAAAACATGCAAATTTCATAGTAGCA
>CP070715.1:1016297-1022060 GCA_020350405.1 Planctomycetota bacterium | reverse complement strand
GACCCCAACGCCGATGACAGCGACCCCGCCTGGGTCGATTCCGGTGCGCCTGTCGGTATCTGCACGCCGCAGGCCCTTATTGAGCGAAATCTCTACGCCGTCCTGCAAATCAAATATAACTTCCTCGAGCAGATCGCAGAGGCCTTCCTCAAAGAAGATGCCACCAGCTACCTGCTCGAAGAAATGCTTGCGACCGGCGATTACGGTGACCTCAATAGACGCTCACTGCGTGCTGCAAAGAACCTGCTTGATTTTGCCACCCAGCGCCAGCGCCGCTCCCAAAGCGAACTCCTCAAGAGTGTTGAAACGCTCGAAGGCGCGTTGCTCCAGTTGGGTATCCAGCCCCATCCGAATAGTCCGCTCAAAGGTAGCTCCGCGCCCAAAAGACAATTGCAGACCATTCGTAAACCTGCGCCTGCGGCAATTAAAAAGCCACCACAAAAGTGACGGTTTGGCCTAATGTTGTTTTATCATCCCAGCGGCGCTCGCGCTGCGTCCCTCATTGCGACGCTGCTGATGTCTGGATATAGCGGCGAGTAGAGCATCCGCTCCGGCCGCCGAACCAGTCTGCCCTCGCGCACAAATTCCTCCCCGCGCTCCCCAAAGTGCTCGACCATTTGATTCCGCCACGCCTTCAATACCGCCCGGTACTTCGCCTCCCCTGCCAAATCACGGATTTCGCCGGGGTCCTCCTTCAGATTGAATAACTGCTCACCCCCGTCATACGCATGGTAAATATATTTATACTCCCCGTCCGTAAGCGCATTCCAGTGGTTCTCCACGCTGTAGCACACGTCGTGCTCCAAATCTATATACGCACGCCACCTCTTTGTCCCTGCCCGGACCAATCGCAGCAGGCTCGTCCCATCCAGCCCCTCCGGTATCTCTTCCCCCGCAGCATCCAGAAGTGTCGGCAGTATGTCGCGCAGCTCCACCGGCTCTGAAATTGTCGTCCCTCGCGACTCTTCCTGCCCCATACCCCTCGGCCAGCGAAGCACCATCGGGATCTTTGCCGAACCCTCGTATGCATAAGTCTTCCGCCAGTGGTGATGGTCTCCAAGCATATCACCATGGTCCGACAGAAAAACAATCAGCGTATTATCATACATCCTCCGCTTCTTCAGCGCCGCCACGATACGCCCTATCTGTTCATCAACGAAGCTCACCGATCCGTAGTAACCCCGCCGCGACCGCTTCACCTGTTCCAGTCCCAAATCACCGTGCCACAAATTAAACGCAGGTGGCTCCTTATGTGTCGCGAACCTCTTCGCCCACGCCCCGATGTACGGCTCCGGCATCTCGTCCTCGGCATACATCTCCATAAACCGCCCCGGCGGGTCATAAGGACTATGGGGACGGTGAAAAGATACCTTAAGCAAAAACGGCTTCCCCTTGTCATACCTCTCAATAAAATCAGCCGCCATTTGCCCCGTCCAGTATGTCGGATGTAACTCCTCCGCAAGGGCGTATACCCTCGCCCTGTAATCATTTGAACCAAGCCCCGTCGCGCGAACATCGAGCCCCGGCGCCTGCTTCTTAAACCACTTATCGTAATCGCTGACAAATCCCGGCGTTTCCGCCCGCCTCGCTTCATAAAGCAAAGCGCCGTGCAGCCCGTGAAGGTTCCGTTCCGGATACCAGTGCATCTTGCCTATCCCGAACGTATAATATCCTGCCTCCCGAAGCGCACGCGGAAGTTCAAAATCGTACCGCCGCGCAACACGCCCATACCCCAACATCCCGTGATGCCACGGGCTAAGCCCCGTAAGTAGCGCGCTCCTCGCCGGTGTGCAGCTCGGCGTCGAGGTGTAGGCATTACTGAAAACTACGCCGTCTCTTGCTATACCATCAAGATTAGGCGTATGGATTATCGAATTGCCCGCGCAGCCAAGGCAGTCTCCCCTCTGCTGGTCGCTCATAAGATATAGAATATTCGGCCGTCCGTCCCTCTGGACCCCAGGCCAACCCGCACACCCACCAACGGCTATCCCCGCGGATATCGCGGCCCCCGCCCTCAAAAACTCCCGACGATTAATCTGTAAAAAACTCACGTCGCTCATCCTAAAGCCTGTATCATTCGCCTAAGTGTTTCAGACTCCCCCGAATTTCGAGTTCTCTGCTTTGCTCCCAACTTTTAACTCCTTCGGACTCTCCGCACTGCTCCGTATCTCGTCGAGAAAAGGTGTCCGCCTCTGCTCCACGCACGCCGCAGCATACAAATACATCCCGGCCGACCAGCTCTGCCAGTCTTGACCGTGTGCTGTCCCGTCCTGAGCCCTACACCATTCGTTAAAGCCGAACTCCACCTCCGCCACACGCGCACCCTTTACAAGGTGCGTAAGAGCCACAAGCTTCTTTTCCGCAAGCTGAAATCTCCCAGCGGCAACCAGTGCCGCAACATAAAAACCACAGATAAAAGGCCAGACCCCGCCGTTGTGGTATTCCCCGGGCTGATTATACCGCTCATAGCGAGGCATCCAGTCCGGGTCCTCGGGCCTGATGTAAGGAAAAAGACACGGCGGCAAATCCACGCTTAAGTCTTCATTCCTGCGCAGTGCATCACACTCCGTCTCTATCCACGAAATAAGAGAATTCGCCCTCGATGGACTCGCAATCCCCGAAAGTATCGCCAGACTGTTCCCCAATAGGTCAAATCGTTCACTACGATATACCTTGTAAGACCACAAGGCGTAATATGGCTTATGCCTCAACACAAGACCCTCGTGAACGTGCCTGTTCTGCGTGTCGCCTTTCACCGTAAATCGGCCCATTGCCTCCCGAAGTTTCGCTGCTCTTCTCTCTTGGCCGAAAAGTTTCAAATATATGTAAACCACCGTGTTCACGTAGAGCCCGTAGCCTAAAACCCACTGCTCGTCACGCCAGTCGCTCGTAGGGGCCTGTATCACAATCACCCGGTCCGATGGACTTTGATACTCCATCCACCTCATCGCCTTCTCCACCGTCTCCTGCAGAAAATTCGCCTCCCCGCTTACTTTCCGGAAAATCGCCACCGCCATCAGAAATAGCGGCGTGCAGTCGCTCGCGCCGCGGTCGTCCGCATCGTGGACCAGCGATGGGATGTGACCGAGCCGGCTCTGCTTTTGCACAACTGTCTCCATCGCGCGCCGCAGCGACCTCACCAGCTTTTTTTCCCCGCTGAGCAGAATCCCGAGCGAGGATATCATAATGTCACGCGTATATGGCTCCGGATACCCCCACCCCGCCGCCCGTGGAAGACCGCGGTACGGCCCGTGAGCGTTGTGAAGTAATACCTCCGTAGCTGCCGCCTTCGCCTTCTCAATTAACTTCCTGTCACGCCTGTCCATATCAGCTAATCCCCAGTTTCTCCGAAACTAATCCTACGAATCTCTTCGCTATTACACGGTAGTCGTAGTGCTCCAAAGCGCGTTTCCGCCCCGCCTCACCCATCTTCTTCCGTAGCTCTGCGTCTGTCATCAAATCCATCAGGTAATTCGCAATGTCGTGCACACTCGCTCGATAGTCGACCGTCCGCGCTCCTTTAAACACTACTCGGTGACCCGGCTCGTGCCCGGATTCCGCGTCAAGCGTCGCCTCTCGCATCCGCACCTCCTGTGCCACCGACGCCAAAAACGCATTCCGATCGTGCACCATAGTATCCAGCATCCCCATCGCCTTAATTCCTATAACGGGCTTGCCGCACGCGGCAGCTTCCACCTGAATCATCCCGAAACCTTCCAGACGCGATGGCGACGCGTAAATGTCGCACGCCGCCAGCAGGTACGGCATAAAGTTCCGGGATACCACATTCGTCGAGTATACAACGTTCTTCTCTATACCTAATTGCGTCGCTAACTGCAAATCAGTTAGGTTCTGCTGTTCCGTTCGAGGTTGCGGCCAGACCTTGCATACGTACTTCCAGTCCGGTGCCTTCGTGTCGATAAGCGAAAGGGCCTGCATCACCTCCTGAGCACCCTTGCTCGTTGCGTCCCCGCCTACAGTCAGAATCATTATCTGGTCGGGCGCCACGCCAAGTGCCTCGCGCACCGAGGCTACCTTCGGGTCATTTTTGTCGCGAGGAATAAAAGAGTCCGTGTCGCAGCCTACCGCAAGCACCTTTATGTTCTCGCCCTTAAGCCCGTCTCGTACATAAATCTTCTTCACCCACTTCGAAGTCACCAGTATCAAGGGCAAAGAGTTTAGAATCTCGTGGTAGTCACCCATGTAACCATCGGCTACTAACCATGGCACCGGCCGTATTCCGTATCGCTGTGGATGAAGCACCAGATAGGCCGAGTGACCCCAGTACCCCACGCCGACAACCACGTCCGGCTCAAACCATCTGTAATACCACTCCTTTTCCTGAGCCGACTCAAAGTGCGCCGAATGTACGTCCACGCCGAGCTCCTCAAGACCTCGGTGAAGAAGGTACCCCTGCGTGGCTAGACCCGCTGGCGACGGCGGGTAATCATATATAACCAACACTTTCATTTCATCATTCTCCTGTCATAAAAATGTATCTCGAAATTATGAGCGTGGCTTCATTGTATTAAACGCCTCAACGCGCCCCGCAATTTTCGCTTCGAAGCTATCCGCCCCGAAGCCGTAGACCTTCGTAATAATATCATATTTTCTTTGCCACACCTCGTCCGACAGTCTCAATAGTATTTCAGCGTCGCGCACCGGCCGCGGAAGATAGCGACCCCCGCCGTCCTCATAGGCGAATACCCATAACCGCCGCGCTGACAGTTTCCGGTGCCTGAATAATGACATAACCGCCCGCGATGTCTCCTCGTGCCGCAGGTGTCGCGTGTACTCGCCCCAAAGACCGTGCGTTACTATGAGGTCGAATTTGTCCGACGAAAGCAGCGAGAGTATCGTCTCCTCCACCTCATCCGCGTCCAGCGGCCGCTGCTCCGGACCGTCGTCCAGGTCCCCCATCACGCCCGTTGCATTAAGCTGCTCGAGCGCCCGCTCGAACTTCTCCGCCCTCTCCTCGTCACTTCTTCTGCAAATCGTCACCACCGTCCACTGGGCTTCCGGGTGCATAAGTATCGTGCCGCCCGTCCACAGCGTCTCATCGTCGGGATGTGCTACGATTACCGCACAGTCTCTATAGTCGCATAGTTGCTCGCGAGGTTTTGGCTCGACCATGTATTTACCTTGCAAGGGTCCTTTATCGGCCTGCAATTATACCAACCTTCTCCGAAGAAAGTCCAAGAATTACCGATTGTCCCGGCCAAACTAAAAAATCCCTCACGCCGCCCGAACACCCCACCCCTCAAACCGCTATCTATCCTGTCGCTGCTAACCGGCCTCTTGTAAAAACCAAATGCCCCAAACCCCACTGGGCCGGGTTGGATTCGAACCAACGTAGGCTTACGCCAACGGGTTTACAGCCCGTCCCCTTTAGCCTCTCGGGCACCGACCCTTAACTTTACTATAATTTAACCTTCTTAAACCGCACCAAAAAACAAAGCCTACAAATTTCCCGCCTTTCTTGCAAGAAAATTCCTCCCTGAGCCCTCGTTCCGCGTCCACCCACGCCTCAACCTTCTCGCTCCTTACTTCTTACTCCTGTCTTTCCTGTTTTTTCCTTATCTTTACAATCCTGATGCCGATTGGTATTATGAAGCCTGAATTGCCGATGTAGCTCAACGGTAGAGCACAGCTTTCGTAAAGCTGGGGTTGTGGGTTCGATTCCCACCATCGGCTTTATGAATCTTGAGCAAAAATCTGCATCGCTACAGCAAATCCTAAAAGACCTGACCAAAGTCGTCATCG
>CP070715.1:1009844-1016197 GCA_020350405.1 Planctomycetota bacterium | reverse complement strand
TTCACCCCTTTTAGTAACAAATTCATACTCCTTTCCGATTCTTCCCGCCAATTCAATTGCCGAATTAATCGAGTCAACGACTATTGTTTTGCCCAATAATTGCCAGGCTAACGGCGCATATTTGCTCTGATGTTTTACGAATTCAGCAAGTCTGCCCTTCACGTCGGGCAATCGTGAAAAATCGCTTTTGTCCACAAATGGTTCTATTTTATCCATGCATATGAAATTTACTCTCCCCCCCAGTTTCTTGAGCCTGGTTTTATCGGCTAATAATTTGCTCGCATTGTTGACCACCACCGCATTAGTTGCGCCTTCCAGCACAGCTTCGACGGCATTTGCATATTCGACATCGGTCGAAATAATATCTGCCAGCATCCCTTCGACGTAATCGAAGTTGTTGTTTGCCGCTGACCGGCTTTGCAGCATACTTCTGACATCCGCGCCAACTCCCTCGCACCTCTTCTCCATATCGCTCAGTACTGCCAATTCACTGTTCAGTGCACTTAGCCTCTCTCTGCTCTGCGTTAATCGCTTGCCGTCTTGCCTTGTCTTCCCGTCTATTTGATTTGCTTCTTCATGTTTGGATTCTAAAGTCTGCTGTAATTGCACAAGCACCTCTTCGATGTCATCATGTCGGGCTTTCTGTTGTGCTTTTTCAGTAAACAGTTTCTCAAGCTCTTCACGGGCCTGTTTTGCCCGGCCGGCAAGACGGCCCTTCTGGCTGGATAAGTTGTCGCGAAAAACCGAGATGCTCTGGATTTCGTTATGAAGTTGCGCGGTCCGTCTGACTATATCGATAATCCCCGACTTCTCATCTTCCAGATACGCCTCGAGCGAAGCGCATTCAGCGTTTGCCTCTTGGATTCCTTTTTGAAGTTGCGCGGCACTTTGCTCTTTCTCCTCGATAGTCTTTTCGCGGTCTGCCAGCTCGGTTCTGTAGCGGCTCAAGTCTTCCTTAAAAACCTCTTGCTGCTCTTGCAGTTTATTGACCCCTTGCTCTGTGCTCTCTTTCCTTTGTCGCAGTTCTTTGATTCGGGTCTTCAAAAATTCAATCTGTTGAAGCTGCTGCTCGATTTTGCCCTGAATGGCAACGAGCGAATTGTCCGTGCGGTTTAACTTGTTCTCCGTTTCTATTATTCTCTCACCGAGTTGGCTCATTAGAGCGTCCTGTTTTGCCACATCAGCAACAATGCCGGCAAAATGCTCCTCAAGTTGCTCCAGAGCGGTTTTTTTCTCGGCGCCCCTTGTCGCATACTTCGCGTACTCAGCCAGCGAATAATTAGCCTGGAGCTCCTTGAGCCTTTGACGATATTGCAGGTAGTTTCTCGCCTTGCCCGCCGCCAGCTTCACGCTTCGAAGTTGTTTCTGGACCTCTCCTAAAATATCTGCCAGCCGCAGCAGATTTTGTTCTGTCCGCTCCAGCTTGCCAAGGGCCTCTTTTTTATGTGCTTTATACTTGTTTATACCCGCTGCTTCTTCAAATATGACCCTTCTATCCGTCCTTGAGGCGTTCAGTAGCTGCTCAACTTGTCCCTGCTCAATTATCGAGTAAGCTCTAACCCCTATGCCCGTGTCCATAAACAATTCGCGAATATCCTTTAATCGGCAGATTTTGCTGTTTATCCGGTATTCGCTTTCGCCGCTTTTGTATACCTTCCGTGTAATTTGCACCTCGTCTGCTTCAATTGGCAGGACTCTCATACCGTCTCCGTTAAAATTCGAGATGAGTAAGTTCACTTCGGCTGTACCGGTGGCTTTTCTGCTGCTGCTGCCGCTGAATATCACATCAGCCATCTGGCCGCTCCGAAGGCTCTTGGCGCTTTGTTCGCCAAGTACCCACTTTACCGCATCGACAATATTACTCTTGCCGCAGCCGTTCGGTCCGACAATAGCGGTTATGGGCGAGTCGAAAGTGAATTCCATTTTGTCGGCGAAACTCTTGAACCCATCCAGAGTGATTTTTTCGAGTCTCATTTTTTTCTTTCTGATGTTGGTTTCTGTGCACCGATATTTGCGCAGCCCATGCGCCCTCTTCGGGCCGGCACGCACCATTTACTATCGGCCAATGGTTTGTTGTTTCTTGATAATTAGGTCGATTTCTGGCAGGGGCCCCGCGCGAAACTCCGCTCGTACTGCACCTTTGTCACTCATCTTTTTCAAAAGTGCAATTGCTTCGGCATACGAGACGCCAAGGCCAATTTGACCCTCATCGCGTTTTTTGAACGGCTCTTCGCACAATGTTCGGATAATATCGCCGAGTTCGAAAGAGCTTTTCAGTTGAATGGGGGGGATGTTCGGCCTTCTGGGATGTTTGCGTATTATTGAGACATATTCCTGACCGGCAGGCGCATTTATTATAATACTGCCGTCGTCCGACTGGACAAAAATATTCTTCCGGCAGCGTATCGGCGCGCCGAATAACACAACTCGTGGCTGGCCGCTCCGCGAAGCAAAAATCGATTTATGTTCTGTTTGCGTGATTTGCTCAAGATAGAAATTACGCCCTACGAACGTTTGCGCCACTGTGATATCATCTAATCTTCGCAATTGTTCGTATGCGGCTAATCGGATATCAAAATCATCGTCACGCAACAGTCTTCGCGATATCGCCGCCGCATCATTGCGACTTGCCCCTCTAGTAATTACCTCCAAAGCCTCAACTCGGTAGGGCGAATTCTTGTCCGCCGCTATTTGCCTTAAGGTATCCAAACCCGTGTCGCTGCCGAGATTGAGCATACATCTGGCTGCCCGAAGACGAGCCTGCTCATCGGATAAATTCAGAAGCGCCGACAGTTTGTCAATACTTTCCTTGCCTATAGCCTCGAGTGCTATTTCGCTCGATTGCTTGTCTTCCCCGACGGCGAGCGTCCTGACGAACGTGCTTATTCTTTCTTGGGTAATCTCCGGGGTCTCGGAAAGGTACGTTGCCTTGATTATTGAGATGAATCTTTGTTTTTGTCTTCTGTATTTAGCGGGGACTTTCAAGTCAATCTTGCTGGGTGATACCGCCTTGGCTGTACCCTCCCCAAAACGCTCGTTTAACTTGTCGCGAATAAGGCTCGCCGTTCTGTAATTAGGCAGTCTGAGTGCTAGGCTTATCTTGTACTCGTCCAGGACCCTTCCACCGCCAAGAATGTATCCGGTTTTTTCATCTCTTTTGCCGGCATCGATCCTGTCGATGAAAACCGGCCCTTCTGCCGTAGCCAGTGCTTTCATGGTCATGCCGAACCTTCTTGCGGTCTCAAGCTCAGCTCCATACAACCACCCGCCTTCCAGAGAAGTGGTTTGGGTGCCGGGCAGGGCGGCCACTCGTATATCAAAGTACTGGTTTTTTGAAACTGCTGTTGGCATTAAACCGTTTAGCAGTACTACAGCCGTGTCCCGGCTGTTAATGAGTCGCTCAACATCTTGGCGTTTGGGTAGTTGAGTGAGAATATATTGTGTCAGGTATGCTCTAATCTGAGGCGGACATTCTCCGGAGCCGGTTGCCCTTAGTCCGCCTACCAGCCCATACCCTTCGACTGCGATTAAATCTGGCGAGAATACCTCCGCCAAAGACCCGATAGTAGTCCCCAACTCTATCTCCGGCGCAAGTTCCCTCCTGTCGCGCTCGACCGTCCCTGCACAGCCTGCAATGAAAAACCAGATAGCCAGTATAATTGTTATCAGAGCCGATTTCTTATCGCAAATTGCCATATCGTTGACTAAATAAATAAGAGCACCAATTAACCAATGACGCCATGCATAGATAGTACGACCGAAATTGTTTGCCGTCAACCCTATTTATATTACGCCCTTCAGGCAGTTGCGGTTTTGAGCTGTTGATTTTTTCTGCTTACTCGCCAACTATCTGACAAACAACCTTTCTCGTTCTTGGCCTCGTGTCGAAATCAAGCAGGATAACTTGCTGCCATGTGCCGAGTGTCAATCGTCCGTCAACCACTGGTACGCTCAACGACGGCCCTAACAGCGCAGCCCGTACGTGAGAATGGCCATTGTCGTCGTGCCACGTCTTTTCATGCTCATACGGCCCGTTTACTGGTGCGAGTCTCTCAAATGCCGCCGCTATATCGTAGTCTATCAATCCTGGCTCGTATTCCGTCGTCGTAATACCTGCCGTTGAGCCTACATTAAATAGCGTTACCGTTCCCGCCAGTATCTGAGATTTTGCCACAGCCTCTGCCGTCTGCTCGGTGATATTAACGATATCACAACTGCCCTTGGTTTTTACCTTGATTATTTCTGTTCTTACCATGGCCGACAGCATATTAAATCGGCTCTTCTCTTGCAAGCCTGTGGCGCCCCATATTGCGGCTACGGACGCCGGTCTTTTAACATAGCACAATCGGCCTGCTTTGGCGTAGCAATTAGTAGTAGTTGCTAACTAAGACACTTTCTCTAAAAATTTAGAACCGGAGGTGTGAAATGGTTACTAAAAGAAATAATATCCTGGCGCTGGTGCTGGCATTTACTGTAGCCTTGCTCGTCAGCCCTGCGCTGGCACAAAGAGGGCGTTCAGGCGCAAGTTTTGGTAGATCACGTGGATGGGGGTCTTCTAGGGGCCGCTCCCATATCGGCTCACGCACGGGCTATCGCCGAGGATCTCATCGCGGCCCTGCGATTGGACGTCGATGGGGCTCCAATCCTCGTAGTAGCATTACCCACCACAGAAGCTCACATCATGGATCGCGCGGCGGCCAGCTCAAGGGCCTCCATGGAAGGTCCGGCATCCGCCATCAAAGCGGTACTCATCGCCAGTCGAGCGTTGGCCATCACGGAGGCTTCCGTCACAGGGCTAACATCAGCCATCACAAAGGCTTTCGTCGCGGCTCTGGCATTGGCCATCACAAGGGCTTACATCATCGCTCGCGCGTCGGTCACCGTAAGGGCTCGCACCACGGATTCCACGGTCACCGTGGTCACCACCTTTTCTACTATTTCAGCTTGCCCTATCGAAGGTATTACTATCCCTATTACTACCCTTACCCCTACTATTACGACAGTCAGGTTTATCGCGAAGATGAATATCGCGCTGACGACTATATTTCTTCACAGCAGCAGCCCGAGGAAGAACCATATTATGACCGCTTCAGCGACGTAAGAGAAAAGGTCCAGGCTCAACAGGCCGAAGACGCCGCCCGGAAAGAGAGGGTAAACACGTATTTGGATAGTGTCACTGAGGCATTCGCTGCCGGTGATTACGCTGAAGCCTCTTCACGGGCTCTTGACGCCGTAAGGGGCGAGCCTGACGTTGCCGTCTTGCCCTTTGTTTACACACAGAGCCTTTTTGCCCACGGCAGGTACACAAGGGCCGCTGCCGTCCTGCGGGAGGCGTTGAGCAATATTGACCCCGACACCCGAGAAATCTACTACCCGCTCGGCCTCTACCCCGATGAGAATCTCTTAACCGAGCAGATAGAGGCTCTCACAAATGCCGTCCGGGCGGAGCCCGACAACGCAGACCTGCAGCTTCTTCTCGGATACCAGCTTTTGGGTGCCGACAGACTCGATCAGGCACGCGAGGCCTTGCAACAGGCCCAAAACGATTATGTCAATAGAGATGCGGCCGCGACCCTAATGGAAGTTCTCGAAAAAACTCCAGCACAAGATAGCGAATATACGCCAGTGCAAAAGCCATCCAAGACCGAGCCACGAGACTATTATTGAGCCCAGATAGGTCTTAGTGTTTGTATTTCAATCGTTTGCTTTGGGTTACACGGGGCTCCAGCCAAACCTCCCTAAATTCCCGTCAACAAAATAAGGTATCCACAGACTTCCTTCGGCAGTGTAATCTTTATCAACCCACACCGTTAGATAAGCAGTCCATGTTTATGCTTTTGCCGCTTTTTCAATTCTCCTCTGTCTGAATTTGGACGAAACGGCATTGTAGGCCGGATAATAGGGGGGCAGTCAACAGTTGAAAAAAATAAAAAATTTTTAAATTTTTTCACTTATACTATTGACTATACGGCTAATTTGGCCGTATTATAGTAATATATTGAGAGGCGGACAAGTTAAGACCGTTAGGGTGTGGCTTGGCCGCTGATTTAGTGTATTGCGCTCTTTGACAAGTTAACAGTTAAGCCAAAAAAGCAGCGAAAGTGCAGCTCCTGCGTCAAATACGCATTATCGCAGAGAGCCCAAAAATCACTTTTTTTCAGCACTTTCGGTGCGTAACAGTGTCCCAGAGTGCATTTACTGCATTTTGGGGCCCTGCCAGAGTGTTGAGCCTTCATCGACGAATTCCGTCTTCGGACGGTTCGACGAATAAATTTGAAGGGTTTGATCCTGGCTCAGAACGAACGCTGGCGGCGTGGCTAAGACATGCAAGTCGAACGGACCATTAATTTATT
>CP070715.1:1006351-1009744 GCA_020350405.1 Planctomycetota bacterium | reverse complement strand
TGCGCATAAAAAAACCAGGGCTGGGCTGCGGAGGAAGAGGAATGAGGTTCAAAACCCAGCCCCGGACATCCTTCCATCCACTTATACATTCAACGCCCAAAATATGTTCGCCAAAAAAACCGCCGCTATCCTGCCCCCATTTTATTGGTAATTTTTATTGACTGTCGGCGATTATCAGATAGACTTTAGCCGGATTTTTCCCCTTCGGGGGGTTAACGAATGGCAGAGGCTGAGCAGAGTTCTGTTGATATCGAAAAATGGCTCAGGTTAATCAGGGCCGACGGCGTCGGTCCCACTACTTTCGCTAAGCTCCTGAGCCATTTCGGCTCGGTGGACCGCGCGTTAGGCGCGTCCGTCTCTGAACTAACGAAGGTCGATGGGATAGGTTTTAAGACTGCCGAGCAAATCGTAAGGACGCGCAACAAGTTCGATGTTGCCACCGAGCTGGAACTGGCCGACAAGCTCGGTGTCTGGCTCATCACCTTCGCCGACGACCGCTACCCGCCAGTCCTTAAGAAAATTTACGATCCACCGCCCGTCCTCTACATCAAGGGTACCTTAACAGCATCCGACAATCTCTGCATCTCGATAGTCGGCTCTCGCCGCTGCAGTCTCTACGGCCGCGAGCAGGCCTCGCGATTTGCCCATCTTTTAAGTTCCGCCGGCTTTACCATTTGTTCCGGCATGGCACGCGGCATCGATTCTGCCGCCCACCAGGGCACGCTGTCCGCCGGCGGAAGAACTATCGCCGTCCAGGGCTGCGGCCTGGCGAATATCTTCCCGCCCGAGAACGAAAAGCTCTTCCAGCTTATAACCGAATCCGGCGCCTGCATCAGCGAGCTGCCCCTGCAATACGAGCCGCTGTCGGAGAACTTCCCGCCCCGCAACAGAGTAATAGCGGGCCTCGCACTCGGCACGATAGTCGTCGAGGCAGGCTCCTACTCCGGAGCATTGATTACCGCAAAGGCGGCACTCGACAACAATCGGGAGGTAATGGCCGTGCCGGGCAAGATTGATTCGCCCTTAAGCAAAGGCGCCCATCAGTTGCTCAAGCAGGGGGCCAAACTGAT
Source organism: Planctomycetota bacterium (assembly GCA_020350405.1). GTDB lineage: Bacteria > Planctomycetota > Phycisphaerae > Sedimentisphaerales > Anaerobacaceae. The sequence goes on along the minus strand of CP070715.1, from coordinate 1,008,674 downwards.
CGACTCGGTCGAGGATGTAACCGAGGCCCTCGGCTATATCGGCGAACAGTTACAAACCCACACCTCCGCGGCGGCAGAAAAAGCCACCGAGAAGATTGACAAGCCTTTGTTCGACGCCAGCCGGTTAAAGCTGACCGAGGATGAAAAAACCATCTACGATTATCTCGCCAAAGAGCCCACGCATATAGAGCAGATAATCGCCGAAACCGACCTGGCGCCCGGCAGCATCAATGCCGCACTGATATCGCTCCGCCTCAAAGGCCTTATTAAACAACTGCCCGGCAATCTCTTCCTGCGAAAGTAGAGGCGCTGCGCATTTTCCTTTTTTAACTTTGCATCGGACCACTTAACGTGTAGAATTTCACCTGACGCCTTGCGGACAACCCTTGACGGATATTGCGTATACGTGTAAAAGATTAGCGGCACTTTTTAGATTTGCTGATTTGCAGAACTGCTAAATAAAGGGACGGATGTCATGTTTAAAATAATATTACTTGTCGCAGCGATAATCATAGCATTGGGATGGGCGGCTTACGGCATCTGGTGGTATATGACCTTTAAGTCGGAGAAGACCGGCCCCAGAGAAAGCTCACAGCGCCTCCAGGACGCCAGACAGTCCATGAAGGACTACGCCGAGAAAATGAAAACCTACAAGCGAAAAACCTACGAACGCGACGACGAGCGCGACAGCTCTTGACCCATTCCTTTGCAGCCCGAATTCAATTCAGTACTTCAAATGCCGGGCGGGGGGGGTAAATTTATTTGAAGCGGCACATATCTGATATAAAATGAGCACAGTGCATCTCAACTGATTACTTTTTAAGGAGAATAAGATGAAGCTCAATATTAAGGCGTTCGCTTTGGCTTTCGGTTTGATCTGGGGATTCGGGCTTTTTGCCCTAACGTGGTGGATTATCGCCTTTGAGGGAGCCACCGGAGATGTTACGATGATAGGCCGGCTCTATCGCGGCTATTCTATCAGCCCCGCCGGCAGCTTTATCGGCTTGGTTTGGGCCCTTGCAGACGGCCTCGTCGGCGGATTGATATTCGCCTGGCTGTATAATCTCCTGGCCGATAAACTGACAAAAACGACACCTGCTGCTAACTAAGCAATAACACCGCCAGAAAAAAACCCTGAATTAAGAAACTTTAGTAACTGAAAGGAGACCGGGCAATGGACAGGTTCAAGTCCGTCGACGAGATTTTGGATTTTGCGATAGACGGCGAGGTCACATCGGTGCAGTTCTATATGGGTTTGGCCAAGCGCGTAGAAACGCAGGAGATGAAAAAGGTCTTCGAAGATTTCGCCAAAGAAGAATTGGGCCACAAGGCCAAGCTTCAGGAAATGAAAGCCAATAAGTGGGCCATAACGGCCGATGAGGATGTCCCCAACCTTAATATAGCGGACTACTTGGTCGACGTTGAGCTTGGGGCCGACATGAGTTACAAAGATGCGCTGGTCGTGGCGATGAAAAGGGAAAAGGCCGCCTACAGACTGTACCTCGACCTGGCCGCGGTCGCTGAGGCCGAGGAGTTGACCGAGACGTTCTTGTGGCTGGCCCAGGAAGAAGCCAAGCACAAGTTGCGATTTGAAATCGAGTACGACGATGAAGTGCTGAAAGATAATTGAGCAGGGAAAATAAACCAATGGCAAGAATAGCAATTGATGTGGTTTTATTGCCGGACGACGCGATGACGCGTAGGGCGATTGACGCCAATGCCGAGCTGGTACAAAAATTCGGTTCCGAAATAGTCCTCAATAAAGACAATTGCCTGCCGCACATCTCGCTTGCTATGGGCTGCATTAATGAATCAGACATTCCCACCGTCGCGGATGTGTTGGATACAATCGCAAAGACAAATCAGTTAACTAAGTTAAACGTAATCGGCGTAAGGACCTCAGGTGAAGCGTCGGTCTTTGAGGTTCAAAAGACAAAGGAGCTTCAGTTGCTTCATGAGAGGGCCTTAAAAGAAGTTGGCCCGTATTTGACCAGCGATGTAACGCGCGATATGATACATGGCGGCCAAGCTGCCGAATCAACCTTGCAGTGGATTAAAGACTATCCGGAAAAATCAAGCTTTGAAAAGTTCTTTCCCCATATAACAATCGGATACGGCGAGACCAAAAGCATCCCCTCGCCTATTGATTTCGCCGTTTCGGCGCTTGCTCTATGTCACTTGGGAAATCACTGCACCTGCAGAGACGTCCTCGTATCAATCGAACTCTAACACAAAGAATAATAAAGGAAGTATGGCTATGATTTATAAGATAAGACACAAGAAGATTTGGGTCGCATCGGTGCTTCTGGTCGCCCTGGTGTTT
>CP070715.1:991055-1006251 GCA_020350405.1 Planctomycetota bacterium | reverse complement strand
TGCCGACAGATATATAGATACCCCTGCCAGGGTGGACATATTTGCGGCAAGGATACCTGATATCATAAGGCCACGCAGACCGGGGCCGAGTAGATTTTTGCTCATCACTCCCCATGCAGTATCGGGGTCTGATATCTTGCCGGAAAAAAGAGCAAAGGCGAGCAAGCCACAAAATGCCCACATAATTGTCAGAACTCTCTTGGTGTAGTTGCCGCCGATACAGCCGGTTCTGGCGGTCAGCTCATCTTTGGCCGCCCCGTAATTGGACATATTGCCCTGATGGCCGGTAATACCGATAACATAGTTAGCCAGCAGATATGCGGCAATTGAGGCCAGACAGAATTCATTCAGACCAGAGCCGAAAAGGTACAGCATATGGTCAGGCAATCTTGCGGAAAATGCGCCCCAGCCCCCAAGATGAAACAGCGCAATCGGTATCATCATTACTGAAAATACGAGTATCAGCATTCCCTGCAGCAGGTCGTTCCAGACCGCTGCCTTGAGACCTCCCATTATTACGTATCCACCAACGATGGCTATATAGACTACATAAAACCAATGGGCTTTCGTATAAGATATCCAAGAGCTGATTTCACCTTTCTTGTACATGCTGCTGAGAGCTTTATATCTTTCGCTTTGCTCGGCCGGCAATTCTTTTGCCTTGTAGAGCTTGTCCAGTTCAAGGTACTCCTGAAACATCTCGACTTTTTGCTGTTCCTGGGTGGTGTATTTTTCTGGAGGTTTGAGTGTCATAGCCTGAAAAGTTCGAAGCGAGATTTTGTTGGCGATGCCGATATTAATAACGCTCAGCCAGATTCCCACACAGGCATAGATACTTGCTAATGATTTACTTTTGAATCGTTCGTCGAAAAGCTCGGCCATTGTGACCAGACGGACCCGTCTGAACCAGCCAGACATGAACCAATAGTAGGGTCCTGAAAATATAGGAGCGAGCAAAATCCATACGCCCCCGAGTCCTCTGCTAAAAGCCGCACTGGCGGTGTTTACAGCATTGCCGGAATCGACGATGGTGCTCATATTTAGAAAGTACTGGAAGAGTTTGCCTACCTTGCGGCCGGCCAGAAAGAAATCTTCCTGATTACGTACCTGACGTGTGCTTCTTTTGCCAATGTAGGTAATAAGTGCCAGATAAGACACAAGTAATAACACATCAATCGGGTGAAAGCCCAGAAGATCCATCTTGTTCCTTTCGTCTCAGGTTATAATATAGACAAGGCAAGAAAATTATAATACTATCACACACTAATCACAAATACACCTATGTTAAGTGCAAGAACATATCAGAAATGGCATTATATTATATATGTGGTGCTCCCTGTCAAGCTTTGTCAGGCAGTAAAAACTTTGAGAATTTTTCAGGACGTATCCTTTCAAATTAACAGGCTGTTTTGTAGCTCGGCGATGGATGTGGATGATAAGAAAATATAAATTTGACTTTTGTGAACTTTGGTTATATGCTCATCAATAGGGGCATAGGTATGTTTTTGGCTTTATTAAAAATGCTGAGAGAATAAATTATTGTAAAGCTTTTAAGAGGTCTAAATATGAAAAAGGGAAAGTCTATTGCTTTTATTATTGCCTTGCTGGTCTGGTCCAGCTGTACTGCTTTCCAAAAGCAGGCTCAGAATTCAACTTCATCTGACTCTAATGTATCATGCAAAACGGACGTTGTTAAAAATGCGCCCGTTGGCTCACCGCAGAAATTGATGGTTCCGCCTATGGGTTATGACGATTCGAGTATTACATTGATCTGGAGTAAACCTTCTGACTATTCAAATTTTGTTAGCTATAATGTTTATCAAGAAGGGTCTTTGGTCGGAAATACAAAGAATCTTTTTTACAATGCTTCAGAATTGATTGAAGCGGGTCTGCCGTACTCATTTTATGTAACAGCTGTAGGCGCTTCCGGAGCTGAGTCAGCGCCCAGCAATAAAATTATACAATCGGCAGCCCCAGCAATGAAGGTATTTGATGTTACAGAGTATGGCGCAGTTGGTGACGGCAAAACATTAAATACCAGAGCAATTCAAACTGCCATTAATGCATGCACAAAAGGCGGAAAAGTTTTAATCCCCTCAGGGACATTTTTAAGCGGTGCTCTTTTCTTAAAAAGCCATATGACGCTTCAAATTGACGGGACCTTGCAAGGCAGTGACAACGCTGCTGATTATCCATTGGCGAGTACGAGATTTACATATTATAGGTCCGGCAACAATTTTATGGGTCTGATCAATGCGTATACTGTAACCTATGGCAGTATAACAAATGTTAGAATATGCGGCAGCGGTATTGTTAATGGTTCTTCAGATGTCGTTGGTTCTGTGAAAGGTCATCACAATACGATACTTGGCAATAATCAGGTTGCTGCAAGCCATAATGATGACAGTGACAGGGCCGATATGGTTACTATAAAAGGCGTCGATGGGTTATATATTGGAGGACTCACGTTTGTAAATCCCGCGATGCACACAATATTTATCAGTTATTCCAAAAATATTACTGTAAACGGCATTAATGTAAGTACTTATGATATACACAACGCGGACGGCATTAATGTCTGCACTACTGATACGGCTTATATTTTCAATTCTACTTTTGACACCGGTGACGACTGCATCAATTTTAATGCAGGTGTCGGCGCAGACGGCGTAAGGGAAAACTACTCGACAAAGAATGTAAGGGTTTTTAATTGTATGACCAAGCACGGTCACGGCGGCGTAGTTTTCGGAAGTTTTACAGCAGCATGGTTTCAGGATTTCGTAGTAGAAGACTGCATTTTTGACGGAACCGATAGGGGGCTTCGCTTTAAAACCGGCCTAAAGCAAGGCGGCGGGGCTAAAAATATTCTTTGCAGGGATATTGAGATGAAGAATATTGTAAAGGATGCAATATTTTTTGACAGTACCTATGGCTGCAGTTACCCTTCAGGAGGACCAGGACAATTTAAGGATATCATTGTGGAGAATGTTACCTGCAACGACATTAGAAGGTATGGCATTTATATTAACGGGTCGCCCGGTGCCGAGCATGATAATATTTCTCTGAGCAATATTACTATAGATGGTGCGAAAAAAGGAGGAGCTTACCTTAGGTATTGTACAAACAGTACGTTTGATAAGGTTAATATTAAAAATAGTAAGCGGGCCTGGATAATTGATGGCAGTTCGACGTCCGGCCTTACTTTTAAAAATTGTAATCCAGCACCATAAACCTTCAAATTTAAAATAAGGTCTTACAAAGGGCTGTCTATTTAATGGTAGCCATTTTATTAAAGCTGGAGGGCCTTTTTTTTGTGCTACAGCCAAGCGGTTCGCGTGCCTGTTACGCTCTGACTACTTACGAGAGCATTTTTTTATGGTATCAGGCTGTACGCTTTTGCCTAATACGATATCTCTCTTCGCCTTGGAAAAGTTATTACCACTCAGGCGTATATTTTTCGTTCTTCTGCCTTCTATTCTTAAAAAAGCATCAACTCTCTCTAGGCATGCGGCTTTCTGAATAGTTACATTTTGCCCGTTCCTTACAAACATGACGGGTTCTTTAATCGGGCTAATTTTAATGCCAATTAATTTTGTATCTTTTGCGTTGATACACTCAAGGCCCCACCTGGAAACAATTGAAACATTCTCTAAAGTAACGTTCTCGATGGGTTTCTCCGGCAGGCCGATGACTTTCACGGCCCTGCTGGCATACTTGCAGGAGATGTTTTTAATGTGAATATTGCGAAGTACCGGAGGAGTTTTTGTAGAAGGTTTAAGCGTGGATTGCCCGTAAAACGTGCTGAGCGTCAATGCGGCCCTTCTTATACGGCCCATCTTGATATCTTGAACATATAAATTTTCAACTACTCCGCCGCGGCCACGCATTGACTTTACTCTGATACCATTACTAGTGCCGTTGAATTCACAGTCATGAACCAAAATGTCTCTTATATCTCCTGACATTTCGCTACCCACTGTAACGCCTCCGTGGCCCTCTTTAGTGGTGCAATAACGAATAATAACCTTCTCGGTAGGTCGACCAACTCGCCAACCATCTTCGTTCAGTCCCGATTTTAAGACTATACAGTCGTCGCCGGTATCGAAGTAACAATGCTCAACCAGAACATTTCTGGTGGAATCTATTACAAGTCCATCGTTATTTACCCCTCTTGTATTCACTTTTACCCTGCGTATAAGCACATTATCACAGTAAACGGGATGAATCGTCCACATGGGGCCGCTCCCGATAGTTATACCCTCAATCAAAACATTTCTACAATTGACGGCCTCAATGAATGAGGGTCGCAAAGCATCTTTTTCAGTGCCAAGAACGCGTTTGGTTACCGCAACACCCTTGCAGGCCATGTTGTACAATCTAACGGCCCCGTGCTTCTGTATTGCTTTCCACTTCCACCATAGCTGCCCCTGGCCGTTGAGTCTGCCTGTACCGGTAATGGCTATATTGGTACAATCTTTAGCATAAATCAGCGGCGAATAATTATAACACTCGAGGCCTTCCCACCGTGTAAAAACCACAGGTAGGTAATCACTGAATTTGTCGCTAAAACGCAACTCTGCACCTTCCCGGATATGAAGGTCAATGTTGCTTTTCAGATGGATTGCTCCGGTAAGCCATATACCTGGCGGCACCAGCACTCGCCCGCCACCTGCCTTAGCACAGGCAGCTACGGCATCGGCGAAAGCCCTGGTATTTGCCGTTACGCCATCCCCGACAGCCTTGTAATCGCGTATATCAACGGTCCTACCCGGGAAAGAAGGACGCATAGTTTTCGGCATTTTAAAAGGTACTTTCATTATATCCTCGGCATGGACGCATTCTTTTGATAGTGCTTGTCCGAAAATGTTTGGTAATTTGACATATATCCGGATTCATCAGGATTCCCTGCAGGTGCTTTAGTGCCACTGGTCTTCTTTGATATAGCCGCTTTCTACCCGTGTAGCAACACTATTTTGCGTTAAAATTCTAGTTGGGTATGATGCATTGCTTTTGGAAGACGAGGAAAGCAAGAAATTGCCTCAGATCGCTGTTCGGTATTCTCGGTACTGATGCTGCCGGCGGAGGGCAGGTACAAGAAGCGCTGCTACGGGCAACTGGCTGCTTCGAGACTAGAACCGGTTACCATCATGTAGTCTATGTTGGCCAGGCCGCTGCTGCCTGTTGCTTCAAGGCGTATATCCTTAATTCCTGTGGTCAAAGTTACACCAACCGATGACGTAGCGCTCCAACTTGTCCAGCTGCCGGTGCCCGGAAAATCGATGTTCGACACTTCGATGCTGCCGTTTACAATCAGCTCTGCAGGCCTGTTGCTCCCAGCATTGGCATATTGCCAAGTAAAGGTATATGTGCCGCCCGTAAGTATGTTTATTCTATAGTCAATGCCATTACCGGCGACATTGTCCGTATTTGCATAACCGTCACCGGTGTATCCAGTATGCTCGGATTCAATAAGACCATCCACGCCGCAGAAGCCGGTTTCATTCTCCTGTATGGTAATACTCGATGCTCCGCCGCTGGGTGTAGCTGAATCTTCGTTTGAGTAGTCGGACTCATTGCTGTTAGTATCTACCGCTGTAACGACATAGTAATAGGTCGTGCCGTTAGTGACGCTGCTATCGTTGTAATCGGAACTAAGTAGAAGCGAGCCGTTTAAAGAGCTGCCGTAGGGGCCGCCTGAAGTTGTCGAACGATATACGTTGTAACCATCCAGATCAACCTCATTGTTGTCATTCCAGTCTAGCGAGACCGTTTCATCGCCAGGCGTTGCCGACAGGGCCGTCGGTGCCGCCGGAGCATTGGTATCAGGCTGTGTCTGCATCCAGTTGCCGGCCAGCATAGAATACTCGTAGAAATTGACTGCACAGTCGCCATCGAGGTCCCAGCCGGACGTTTCTGCACAATTGTCCTGCAGCCACATTGCGGTAAAGTCAGGCAGGTCGTTCATATCTACTATGCTATTACCTGTAGAATCGCCGTATAAGCCGACAAACCAAGGTGATAGGTATATACCGTAGATTACCTGCTGACTAATACCCGGTCCTTCCCAGGCTACGGCGAGATTGTCGTTGCTAGCATCTTCCTTGTGCACCATTTCGATGTAATACTTCTGCCCGGCGGACAGAGAAATCGGCGAAGACTGCTGAGAGGGGTATTTATCCCACTGGCGCGGGTCTGTATAACTGGTGACGTTTGCAATCATAGTGGCATTTCCCGGGTCGCCATTGGTGCTCAGCCACAACTCGCTATTATCATCGCTGGCAATCCAGAACGTGTAGGAACCGCTTGCCGGCGGGTGCAGATATCCACTGATACGGGTCCCGTAGCTGTCTGCCCAATCTGTTGGAGCTTCCAGGCACGTAAGCTGGTTGCTTCCCGTCGGATTGTCAGGGAAATCGGGGTCTGAGGTCAGGTCGCTGACCGAGGAGCCTGCTATTCCTGTCCACCATTCGCGAAGGATAGTGCCCATAGCACCGGGAGCGATGCTGGGTGAAGCTGACACTTCGTTCGAGTCGTCGGATTCGTCCAAGGAAGCATCTGTCGCTGTGACTACATAGTAATAGGTTGTACCGTTGTTAACATCGCTGTCAGTGTAATGGGAACTGCTCAGCAGCGAGCCGTTTAACGGGCCGCCGTAGGGGCCGCCTGAAGTTGTTGAACGATATACATCGTAACCATCCAGGTCAGCTTCATTGTTGTCGTTCCAGTCAAGCCAGACAATTCCATCACCGGCGGTTGCCATAAGACCCGTTGGTGCCGCCGGAGGCGTGGTGGTAGATCCGACAAGGCCATTAAGATAGACTTCCAGGTTTGTGTAATCGGCGTCGAGGTCATAATAGTTGCGGTCGGCAGCATTGCTCGGATTCAGGCCGTGCGAGGTCTCCCACGAATCCGGCATCCCATCCTGGTCGGTGTCTGTCGGAGCAGGCAGAGAGTTAAGTGTCGGCCAGCCGCCTTCAGGCTGTTCATCAGTTGTGGCAATGGAGTGGCCTGTATCATCTATCACGTCGTTGACTATTCGGGCATCTATTATGTCGCGAGAAGGAAAGCTTGCGCCAGCATCAGCAAGCACATCAGTCAGGGCCAGGGCCGCCGACGTTGTTGTCACAGGTTCCATCGGTATCTCATAAGAACGTGCCTTATAGGCAGTAATTTCAGACGAGTTAAACCCATTGAACGTAACGAGACTCCACTGGTCACCCGGTACGGCGACGGTAGAGTATGAGGCTCCGTACGCATTGCCGGACCAGTAGGCGTAAGCATCGACAGCGTCTTCCTTGAAGGCTTTGTAACCGACGGAAGACTCCGGGCCGGCGATATAGACGTTGCCGACGAAGTTGTATCGGCTGGTCGAATCATTATCGGCGTTGTAACCTGGGTGGGTTCCCTTCCAGTTGTAGACTACATTGTTGCGGAAATCGAAGTGCAGCCCTTCCGGGTCGCTGCTGGTCGCAGTGTAGTTGCCCGGCCTGGGATTTCGGCCCCAGTTGTGTGCGTAAAGATTGTGATGATAGGTTTTATCATCTCCGTAATCACCCCGGACAAGCGAACCGTAGCTATGACTCTCGTAGGTGAGACCCTCGCTTATGATACACCACTGAACAGTAACGTTATTGGAAGTCTCCTGGCAGGAGATACCTTCATCTCTGGCATAGGAGGCGCTGACATGATCAATAATGACATTGTTGCAGTTGTCGATATCTATGGCATCGCCGCTGGAATTGGCGGCGCCTTCATCTACGCGGATGCGAACATAGCGAATTACCACATCGGAGACGCCACTTTTTAGATGTATCCGTCCTTTAATGCAAATGCCGTCGCCGGGAGCGGTTTGACCAGCAATTGTCGTGTTGGACTTGGGCTCGAGGATGACACCGTCCAACTCGATGGTTCCAGAGAGCCTGAATACAACTGTCCGGTTGCCGGCACTGAGAGCGTCGACGATTGAGCCAAGGCCGCTGTTGCCGAGGTGTGTTACTTCATAGACATCGCCACCTCGCCCGCCCGTTGCGAAACGACCTGAGCCTTCGGCACCTGGAAAAGCTATTGGCTGTGCGAAAACATTCGTGCCCGCAAGAAAAAAAAGAACTGCTACAGCAAATACGAATGAAAGAAAATTTGTTTTCATCACTTATACTACTCCGTCTTCACGGCCAAACTAAGGCGTCATCCAGTTTTCTGCAAACAAGGCAAATTCACGAGCATTGACTATCCCATCGTCGAAGTAATCCGCATCGCTGATATCAGCCGTGTCCACCCAGTAATCAGCAAACGTCCTAAGGTCATTCGTATCGACCAAGCCGTCTATGTCAAAATCGCCATAAAGGGTGTAATACCAGTGTGGCGGGTAAGAAGTCCCGGCACCTGCATAAGCTTGGACAATATCCGGCACATCCGCGCCATCATCCATTGTGTATGAATACGGAGGTTCTGGAACCGTTCCTCTCGTTTCCGGAGTGGTATCATAATCGATAAATATATTATCTCTCTCAACCAGATCCCCATCCGGGGAACTTCCATAACCAACTAATGTCGGAGCATCACAACCATTGAAGTAATTACCCTCAACCAATACCTCGGCATCACATGTAGAGGCCACGCCATAACTGCTGTTATTTACGTAATAATTGTTATAGACATGGCATAAGGCAGAAAATCGGACCCGTGGGTGTCTGCCGTTGGTTCCGTCAAAGTAGTTATGGTGATATGTCACGCGCAAATGTCCAATATCCTGACCTCCGTTATCATCATCATGCCCTAAAAGACAGACATGGTCGTGGTTTTGAAAGTGACACCATGAGACGGTAATATAATCGGAACCACGTTTTATATCGACTTGACCATCAGAACAACTGCCAAAAGAACAATGAACAATCCAAATATTCGTAGAACTGTTTTGAACATTAATGGCGTCATCACTACTACCTTCGAAACGCAAGTTTCGAATAATAATATTAGAGACACTTGAAAGATTCAGTCCACCACCTGATATCTGTCCGTTTGTCCCCACACCAATAATGGTTTTATCGGAGGCAACATTATTCATCCCTGATAGACTTATATTACCGTCTACCTGTATAACATATTTTCCGCTTCTTCCAATATAATCCAGGAATTGAGTGGCGTTCGTAACCGTAACAACAGTTCCACCTTCTCCGCCTGTAGTGCCACCGTTCATGCTGGCCCAGCCGTCCACGGCAAAGGCAAAAGGTGTGGGACAGAACAACGAAACTACAGCGACCCCCATGAACAGACACACCCTTCTCACTTTTACTCCTCCGAAAAAGAGTAAGCCCAGTAAAAACAACAAGTTAACTCATAGTCTCCTTACTAGACATTCGATTATACCAAAAATCTCGGCAAAGAGCAATAACAGACCAGCCATTTGTCGCTAATTTACGCAGTTCCCCTTTTTTTGCATAAAAAAGAGGGTTCTTAAGGTTTGCACAGAGAGTTTAAAGTACGTTCTTGCCAATAACTATAACCGTTGCCCAATATATATACTGGGCATTCGAGCGGAAATCTCGAGCACCCGGAAAAGTTTGTTTAATTCGCCTAAAGCACACCTAAGGGCATCTTGCAACCTCAAGATTAGGGCCGCTTACCTCCATTAGTTGGTGTTGGGCGGACCGCTACTGCTGGCTCTGTTTGATCAGCGTTTCGGATGACTGTAGCCGTAAGGTATCTGTTGAACGGGCGTGCCGAACTGAAAAGAAAAACAATTGTTGAAAGGAGAAAAATATAGCAGTAAAATCACGTGAACAGGAGCTGAAATTCTCTCGTGAACCAAAACAAAATTTGTTCCTTTTTTGCTGAGGACCTGCATGTCGTAGCTCAAGAGCCTTTTTAAAGGCAATAATTTTGGCTTTGGGCGGTTCTGGCGACAAGATTTGTAAAAAGAGACTTCAGATGTCTGCGATTCGAAGGCTAGGCTACGTATCCAAGCGTTTTATGTGGGAATTGTCAGATACAATTCAATAAAGAAACCTGAAAAATACAGTTTTTGCGTTTGGAAGCTTGAACCAAAGTAAGTGAAAAGCTTATGGCAAGAAAGAGATTGAATAAAAAAGTGGCGCTTATTGGCTCGGCGGTCTTCATATTTGCGTTGCTGGCCGTTATCGGGGTAGTTCTGCGTTTGAGCGAAGATCCTGAAGAGTTTATCAAAGATGCCGATGCGGCGATTAAAGCGGCACGAGAGGCGAGGGATGAAAACGTAAAGAAAGAAAAGTACGAACTGGCCGAGCGCAATTATAACAAAGCACGTTTGCTGGCAAAAACCGATTCGCTCCGGATAGAGATGCTTTTTAAACTTGCCCAGCTGAATATTGAAATCGACCGATGGCGCAAAGCCCTCGGTTGCTGGAATGAAATAATTAGGATAGAGCCGGGGAACGTGAAAGCTCGATATCCCCGGCTGAAGTATCTCTACATACTGGCTGATACCGGTGTGCCTCAGGTTTGGCAGGACGTGGAGTCGCAGGCATCGGAGTTGATAGAAGTGGCGGAGAATGCGGACCTGCTCGCTGAGGATACGGCTCAATGGGAAGCTTTTGAGGTGCGAGAAGGAGAGATGGCTGGGCGGCGTCTGGGTCCATACCTGTATCTGCTCAGGGGTAGAGCCACACTCGAGGTGACAAGACTCGGGGTAGTAACTGAAAGGGAAGAATCACTTGAGGGGGCCGTTGATGATCTGGAGAAAGTACGAGAACTCGAGCCGGGTAATGTCGATGTATATTGGCATCTAGCCCAGGCAGTTATCACAAAGGGCAAGTTGCTCGCTTCAAGAGGCAATCTTGAAGAAAGAGATAAAACAAGAGAGCAGGCAAAGGAACTTTTGGAACAGGCGGTCGAAGTTGCACCTGCTGATGTGAGAGCACACCTTCATCATTTGGCCATTAGGGGGGTGATTATGCTTGCTCAAGGCGGCAGAGAACAGGTTCAGTCGCTCGAACCTGAATACCTGTCCCTCGTGGCGAAGTTTTATTCGAGCGCGCAGGCACATTTAGAATTAGCTCGATTCTATGACAGGCTGGGTCCGAAAAGAATTGACGAGGCCATTAAGGCGGCTGAAAAAGCAATAGAATTGGATACCGAAGACATCGCTTGTGCGATTGAAGCGGCCAATTTAAATTACCGCCGCTTTTCTGTTTATGGCCAGAGGCCGAGCCTCTCTAGGGCAATAGGCCTAGCCAAAAATGCACTTACGTTGTTGGATCCGAAGAAGCAAACCGGCCCACGAGGGCTTTTAAACAGAATGAACAGGCTCTCATTAAATATCTTTCTTGCAAATTGCCATATTGAGCAGGTGCTTGAGCCCTATGGGACAAGAACCGAGCTGCAAAACAAAGAGTGGCTGGAAAATGCCCGGCAATCGGTGCGCGAAATTGAACAGCTTATCGGCAGCGGTGACGACCCTCAGGTTATCATGTGGCAGGGAATGCTTGAGCTTGCAAAGGGCAATGAAAATGTCGGCGTCAGGAAGATGTATGCAGCTTATGAGCAGTTTAAAGCTGCCGGAATAGAAAATGCGCGATCTTCTCTTGTGCAACGTTCTTATTCGCAGCTGTCTCGTATTCTTGCGAATGTTTTTGAGGATACCTCTGAGGTTGGCGCTGTAATGAACTTCTTGGCCAGCGCGCTCAGGACAGGTATTTCCCAGGATAAGCCAGAAGCTCTTTTAGATTATGCGGATGTTTTGCTGACACTAAGGGACTCCGACGGGGCCTTAAGTGCTGTAAACTTTTTTGAGAACCAGTACTGGACCAATGAAAGAAGCCAGGCACTTCGCATTAGGATTTACTGTGAGTTGAATCAGTTTGACAAGGCTGAAGACGAGTTGGCGGATGCCCAGCCCAATGACCCAAATACAATTAAACTTAAGCTGGCATTAGTGAGGGCCAAAATCGCGCAGATTCAAACCGCCATAAGGCGAAAGCAGAGCGCAGAAGGTTTGGGGCCAGCCTTTCACGAGGTTCTGGGCATAGAAGAAGAGGGTGTTGAGTCTCAGGTCATTGAGTTGGAAAGCTACCGGGATGCTTTCACTGAGCTGGTGGGACAATTATTATCAATAGACCCTAATTCCGTTGAAGAAGCAACCGTTGCTGCCGTTTGCGAATATTACATAACAGAGGGAAAGCTCGAACAGGCCAGAGCAATGATTAATCGATTTTTCGAATGTTCTCCTGCGAACACCACGGCTCTGTTTTACAAAAAGATGCTCTCCGAGCCTGAGCCCGCGACGATTTCGGAGCAGAGGCGTTACGAAATAAGACAGCAGGTTCTGTCAGATATTGCTGACCCGGAAGAAAGGTCTGTGAAGCTGGGTTTATTATACCAGGTGAATAATGAGCCGGACAAAGCAGCTGAAGAGTTCAAAAGAGTCCTTAAAATGGAAGCCTTGCAAGAAAGTGGTGTTGAGGGGATGACTTTTGACCAGTCTGAGGAGGTTACAGACGCCCAGCGTCTCGCCGCAGATAGACTTATCAACATAGCCTTTGGCGCAGGCGACTTGGAACTTGCTAGGCAGGTGGTGAATATCGCACGAAGCAGAAATATTGATGATTGCAAGGGCGACTTTTTTGCATCTCGCCTTGCCATAGCTCAAGGGAACTATAAAGATGCGTTGGCTATGGTCGAGGAATGTTTGCGGCAAAGGCCTGTCTTCTCAAGGGCTCGTATGCTCAGAAGCAATATCAATTCTGCCCTTGGAAATGAGCTTGCGTCTATTGAGGACGCCCAGAAAGCGGCATCTTTGAATCCTCTGGACGCTACTATTGCAAAAGGACGGGCGCTTCTGCTATATCAGCGTGACCAAAAGCTTAGAGATAGCGCACTGCCTGACCAGCTTATTGAAACTCAGGCGGCGTTGGACAGGGCAATGGTGCTGAACAAGGGCGACTTGACACTGCGCAGCTTCTATGCTGAATACATAGCCCCGAAGCAACCGCTGAGAGCATTGGCGATTCGCCAGGACCTGCAAAAGACCGCTCCGAGTATGGAGAACGCCGTATTGCTGGGTAGGCTGGCGACAAGAACAGCGGTTCAGTCACCGAATGCCGAACGTAAAGAGGCGTTGTTCGCTATCGCGGCGGCGGCTTTTGAGCAGGCGAGGGCAATAGACCCTTCTAATAAAAAAATGCTTGATTTCTATTCGGAATACTATCGTGTTAGAGGTGAGCAGGAGAAAGCTGAGCAATTGCTCGTTCAGGCCCGGGACCAGAGTTTGCTCTGGCAACATCATTTTAGGGCCGGTCGCTTGGAGGATGCCAGAGACGTTTTAGAGCAGATGTATCAAACCGATATGAACGACGCCAGCGTGGTTCGGAACCTTCTGCTTGTCGCAGAGAAAACTGTCGACCAGCAGGCCGCTAAGAAATATTCCGAAGAACTTCTATCCCTTCAAAGCAACGCAGAAAACCACCTTCTTGTGGTTCAGACCTTCCTCAGAATCGGGCTTGTCAAAGAAGCTGAGCACCAACTGGAAAGCCTCAAAGAGAGATACCCGGACGAGGCCAGAGCACTGCTACTTGAGGCCTGGTTGGCAATGCGACAGGGACGGCTTAAAGAGGCGATGCAGCTAACGAATAGGTATCTTGAGAATAATCAGGATGATGCCATAACATGGCGCATAAGGGGTGAAATAAATCTATTAAGGGCGGATTATGGTCAGGCAATTATCGACCTCAAGAGAAGCAAGTCATTGTTAGACGAGCCGGTCACCAGAGTCGCATTGGCAAACGCTTATCGTGGGGCAGGCCGATATGAGGACGCCATAACGGAACTTAAAAGCACCATTATACAGCCGCAGGCCCCTGCGGAAGCCATGCAATTGCTTGAAGAAATTCTGTTACAGCGCGGCAGAAAGGAGGACTTGAGAAGATTTTATGACGATGTCCTGAAAGGTCCGGCAGGCAGTGTGTTCTGGTATAACCGGGCAGCTGCATTTGCGGTAGCGGAAGGGAATTTTGATAGTGCGGTACGTCTGTATCAACATGCTTGGCAAATAAGCACAGAAGGTGGCAAAGCTGACGTTGCCGCGCTCGATGGATATTTGCAGGCACTCGTGCTGAGCGGAGAGACGGACAAGGTCTTCGAGGAGGCTGGCAAACATGTTGACGGCGAATTTGCCCCGGTGGCTTTTTTCAGGATGGCTGATGCGAAGTTGAAGCTCGGCGATAGAACGAGCGCAGTCGAATATTGTCACAAGGCCGTCGATAAGGCTGGCACAAACGCGCATCTTATGTTCGATATTTTGCAGAAAATGCACTTGCTGCTCGGACCTGGTGAGACACTGGCGTACTGCAAAGAAAAACTCCAAGCCAACCCTGATTCACTTGCTGCCAATTTTACTATGTTTAACTTGACCAGCATTAGCGGTGAGTACAACAAAGCTGTAGGTTATATTGACAAATGCCTCCAGATAATAGGGCCTGATAGTCCCGACAGGGTTAATTATACAGCGAGAAAGGCAGAGACGTTGATGTTAGCTTATGCCAGAACTTCTGATAAGAGTTATCTTGACAGGGCTATTGCCGCGCAAGAAAGTGTTTTGGCTGAAATGCCGAATAATGCAGGTGTCTTGAATAATTTAGCTTATCTGCTGGCCGAGAATGACGAAAGATTAGCCGATGCGCTCGAATATGCCAGACAAGCTTACGAAACAAGGCCTAATGATCCCGGTTTCCTGGACACTTATGCGTACGTATTATATAAAAACGGTAGATACTCCGAAGCGGCCGAGTTCTTACAGGCGGCGCTGCAACAATATGAGCAGAACAGAATATCTATGCCACCGGAGGTATTTGAACACCTAGGAATGATAAAGGAAGAACTTGGTGCGACGGCTGAGGCCCTCGCGGCTTATGAGCGGGCCTTGGAAACAGGAACTGACAAATTGCCGCCAACGGCGGTTGAGCGAATAAAATCGGCTGTTGAACGGCTGAAGCAGCAAGGCGACAACAAGGACGACCAATAATATCTTACTAAGACTGTTGGTGATTAATACTTCTTAGACACTTTCTGTTGATTTTGCCTGTTTTAAATGTTTGATAAGTTGACAGGAGAAACAGGAAGTACTTATATTACAAGCACTTAAAAATATAGGCGCCCTTAGTTTAGCGGGATAGAGCATCGGGTTCCTGGACAGAAAGTCGCAGGTTCGAATCCTGCCCCCGCTATT
>CP070715.1:985534-990955 GCA_020350405.1 Planctomycetota bacterium | reverse complement strand
CTTTGTTAAGCCTAAGTTTATGTTCATATTTTCCATTCGAAAATTGGTTTTGTTTGACATTTTTTGGTTAGCCACAAAGCATTTTTTTGCCACAGAGGGAAACTTTAGTTTGCATCGGATCAAAAATCAGGTCGGCTGGGGCGGCCGGGTCTTCGATATTGAGTTTTCAAATAGCGGACGGATGGCGGGTCCGCTCACTGTTAGATGGGGGTGCACGTTTGGTGCGAAAATTGGGGTGTTTTTGACAGGATTGACAGGATTAACTCGTTAACAACAAGGTACTTAAAAAAATTTTAAATTTTCGGATTGTTGCTGGTAGGTAGATGCGGATTTGATTGATTCATTCGTGGTTCGTGGTTCGTGTCTCGCGGGAGTTTCAAGGTTAAAGTGGAAAGTGGAAAGCCACAGTGGAGAATTTAAAGGGGTTGGCAGGGTAAAAGCGGGATAAATGCGGTAGAGTTGGGGTCAAATTTGTTTATTCTTGTGTTGCGTGCCTATGCGGAATGCATTGGGTGATCTCCTTTGGTGTTAGGTAATTCGAGAGAGTTGTCGTTGGGATTTTTATTTTAGGGAGTGGAGCCTAATTTTGTTTGTTTTTTTAGATGGGAGACTTTGTTTGCTTTGGCCGAAGTCGTGAGATAGAATCAGGCGGATGTGGACAGAGGTTTCTATAACTCTAAAGATGAGGCGGATATCGCGCTCGTTTTTGTGGATGGCCGCATTGGCCTTGTTATTCGCGGCGGGATGTCCGGCCTTGTCGTATATCTCCTATCGGGTTTTCCCTGACTATCCCGCGGACAAGAGCGAGACGCTTGAGCTGCCAGGTCTTCGATCGCCGGTTAGTGTCTACCTGGAGGAACTGGGCGTGCCACACATCGAGGCCGAAAACGAAGCGGACTTGCTGCGGGCGGTGGGGTGGCTGCACGGAAGGTCGCGTTTTTTCCAGATGGATATCGTTCGGCGTTACGCCCGGGGGCGTTTGTCCGAGCTGGTCGGCGAGCAGCAGGTGGCGTTCGGCTGCACGGTGACGCTCGACACATACATGCGCAGCTGGGGTCTCGAGAAGGCCGCCGAGGCGGAAGTTGACGCGCTCGATGACGAATTGAGAAAGGTCTTCACCGCGTATGTAGAAGGCGTCAATAGTGCGCTGGCGCAATTTGAACCCGTTGAGTATCGCCTGCTGGAAGCCAAACCAGAGCCCTGGGCCATCGCGGATTCCTTTGCGGTTGGCTATATAGTCGCGTGGGGTATCAGTCACAACTGGCAGCACGAAGTCTGCCGGTTGTTGTTGGCACTGCAGGTCGGCCACGAGCGGGCGGAGCGGATATTCCCGCCTGAACCCTGGCCCGGAGAGCCGAGCCTGAAGGCGGAAGGAGAACCTCGTGCGCTTCCACCGTCAGTGCCTCCTGAACTCGAAGCGATGTTCCCCGAGCGACCCTATATAGGCCCGCGGCCGCAGGCGCAGGTCACGGCGGCCCCACCGACCATGGTTCTGCCTGAGTTCGAAGGCGCGAGCAACGGCTGGGTGCTAGGCGGGGAGAGAACGAGCTCAGGGATGCCCATTGTTGCCGGAGATCCCCACCTGCCCCACACGGTGCCCTCCCTGGTCTTCCAGCAACACCTTCTCTGCCCCGAATTGGAAGCCATAGGGATGACCATACCCGGCGTTCCCTACGTGCTCTGGGGGCACAACCGGAGGGTGGCGTGGACAATCACGGCCGCGATGGCCGATGTGGTTGACCTGTACATCGAGCGTGCGGACCTGAAGAACCCCGGACAGGTTTTGGGACCAGAGGGACCAGAGCCGATTGTGAGCGAGGAGGTGGTCGTACGCATCCGGGAGGGGTCCCGGTTCCGCGAGAGGACCGCCCAGATTCGGCATACGCCTCGTGGACCGCTGTTCAACGACATGTCCCCGGACCTTTTGCCCGCGGGAGCGCCGCTGGTTTCGGTACACATGATGCCCATGGGGGCCGCAAGGACCATGCGCAGCCTTCGGCAGGCAAGTGTCGCCAGAGATGTCCACGAGCTTCGCAGTGCCCTTATAGGTTTGGCTAGCCCGACCAGCACGGTCTCTGCGGCGGATACGAACGGCGAGATTACCCTTTTCGCAACCGGGAGCGTTCCAGTGCGGGAGCACCACCGTGGTACTTTCCCCTGCCCGGCGTGGGTTGACAAGTACAAGTGGAGAGAAATGGCGCCTCCTAAGGACATACCGCATGGCACTGGCAGCGGTCGCAGCTTCTTCGTGAATACGAACAATTTGATGGTCGAGCCCGCGCGCAGCCCTGTTATCTTCCATGTCGATTCCGCGCCCAGCTACCGTCGCGATCGGGTGGTGGAGATGATAGAAGCCACCGAGAAGCACACGTTTGAATCGATGGCGGAGATTCAAGGTGATGTGCTTCTTCTGCGGGCCAAAAGCGTTGCCCCCCGCATGTTGGAGGACCTGCGGGGACTGAGGAACAAAACGCCGATGGAGGAGCGGGCGATAGGGCTGCTGGCCAACTGGGACTACCGGGCGGAGGCGGACTCTGCGGCCTGTGCTATCTTCTTCTCTGTATACCGGGAGGCTATTATGGGCGCGCTCGAGGACGAGGTGAATGAAGAGAGCCTCAAGTACCTGCTGGGCTTTCGCTATTTCACTAACTGCGTAGACCTGTGGTTCAAGGCCCCGGACCATCCGGTCTGGGACGACCGCTCAACGGTGAAACGGGAGACGCGTGGCGATGTGGTGTGTTCGGCCTTTGCCCGCGGCCTTCGCTGGCTGAAGGACGAGCTGGGCAGTGATCGTCCGGAAGGCTGGCAGTGGGGCGAAGTTCATACTTTGGACCTGGAGCACCCGCTGGGCTCAAAGGTTGACTCGTTCAACCTGCCAAGGTGGAAGGCAGGCGGAGCGAGCGCCTCTGTGTGGAAGACGCACTTTGACATGAGTGTTTCCGACCGTCCTTTCCAGTACTTGTACGGACCTGTTCTTCGGTTGATAGTGGATTTCTCGGACATGGACCACGCTAAGTGGGTGGTCGATACAGGCAGCTCCGGCTGGCCCCACTCGCCGCACTACGGTGACCAGCATGAGCTGTGGAAGCGCGTGGAGTTCGCACCGATGGTTTCAGACTGGGAGGAGATCAAGAAGAATGCCGCGGGCGTGATTACATTGCGCCAGCCGAGGAGGTGAGCGGGCCGGAAGGTTCGGGACGGGAGCCCCAGTTAGATAGACTACGTCGTCTCACGGGGCAGGGGCAAGTGGGTCGAACATCGAACGTGCAACATCGAACTTTCAACGTCACTCGTTAAGGAGGCGTAGCGGCGCAAACAAGTAAGACACAAGACGCAAGAAGAGTGAAGTGGGAAGAAAAGAGGGACAAGGGGAAAAAAGGCGGGATAAGGTTTTCCGGGTCCCGGGTCAAGTGTGTGGTCTGCGGCGCGCTTGGAGGGGTGAAAAAAGGGTAGAAATCTTATTGTGTCGGAGGAGGGGGTGGGTATAATTTGGGGTGTTCAACCGGGGATACACCTGTTGGGGAAGATGTTTGTATTGTGTCGTTTGTAAGTCGTACTGCGTGTATTGTGTCTCGAATAGAGATGACGGAAGTAAAGGCGATAACAAAGTAACGGTTAAATCAGGAGGTCAATTATGGAGACGAAATTTAGATTGTTGGCGGTTGGTGTGGTTTCGATTGTATTGTCAGGCCTGCTTAACTCGTGCAGCGGGTCCAACCACGATAGAGTATTCTTTGGCAACCTTCACAGCCATACATCATACAGCGATGGGACCGGCACGCCTGAAGACGCCTATCGGTATGCAAGACACACCGCCCACCTGGATTTTCTTGCGATTACCGAACACAATCACAGACGTGCAGAGAACGGCGCAGGAGAGCGGCGCGACGGCGTTTTGATTGCAACAAATCATGCACTTTATACGGACAGGCTGATTCCGGCGGCTGCGCAGTGGAGCGAAGACGGCAGTTTTGTGGCACTCTATGGTCAGGAGTTCTCCTCAATAAGCAGGGGCAACCACATAAACGTCTATGACATCGGCCGGGTTATTGACGTTGCAAACGGCGAGTTCGAGGCGCTGATAGAGTGGCTTGGGGTAAACTTGAGTACAACGGGTCAGCCGGCGCTTATTCAATTAAATCATCCTACGCAGTTCGGCGACGCGTCTCAAGAATACGGCGCGGATGACTTTGGCTCCGATGCCAACTGGCTGGGTGCGATGGACGCGCAGGCCCAGTTAATCGAAATTCTCAATGGACCGTCTACGACAAGAGGCTCCGGGGTCAGACCGGCGGAAATGGCCGAGCGTGAATACCTTCGATACCTACAAATCGGCTTTCACGTCGGTCCAACTGGAAACCAGGATAATCATTATTTCACCTGGGGAACGGCTACGAATGCACGTACGGGCGTCATAGCCAGGGAACTTACCAAGTCTGGAATTTATGATGCCCTTAACGCGCGCCATGTATACGCTTCTGAGGACAGAAACCTGCGGGTCATCTTCAGAGTGAACGACCACCTTTGCGGTGACAGGATTGAAGCCCCCCCACCGGGTACTGAACTTACGATTGAATTTACTATTATGGATGATGATGAGCCGGAGGCAATATATGACATTGAGGTTTATTCCGGTGAGATAGGCGGAGCAATTGCTGAAAGCACGGAGACATATACCGTTGAAGGGAATACTGAGGCCAACTCAGAGTATACAATAGAGGACATCCACTACAACGGCGGCTTTCAGTATATATTTTTCAAGGTCACGCAGCCTGCTGAGCATGGTCATAGCGACCGTGTGTGGACTGCCCCTATCTGGCTGGAACCCGCGGGCGTACAGCCCCCCGTTCCCCCAGAAGAAGACAGCAGCAGATTCGTTGCATCGCGCAGGTCGCGCATTTATCATGTTTCACCTGACTGTAGCGACGCGAAGAGGATCAAAACAGCCAACCGGATTACCGGTCCGGATGCGAGAATAAACCGGAGCAGGCATGAGACGTGCCCCCGTTAGAAACACTGGCAAGTATAGAGGAAAGAAGATAAAGGGATTGTTTTAAGAGCGAAGGACACAGGAGGACTGGCGGCTCGTCGCTCGGTAGAGGGAGGGATTGGTAATTGAAGATTTGGGTTTTTTGTGGGTTGGGTGCATGGGAAGCATGCTTGTGGTTGGCGTCTTTGATGTGGTCTAATTCGATAGAGTTGTGGTTAATTTTTTAGATTCTTGTGGCAGTTGAGGAGGGTGTTGGGCGGGCTTATAAAATTTCTGATTTTTAGTTGACGAGTGTTGGGGTTGTGGAGATTATGGAAGAGGAACAAGTGGAGGGCGATACAAAGCAGATGCGGTTCAGCCGGGGCGGTTTAGTGTTGAGGGGCGGGCAGGGAATTTAGTTGATTGTTGGTTTGTGATGGTCGATAATTGGT
>CP070715.1:964148-985434 GCA_020350405.1 Planctomycetota bacterium | reverse complement strand
GAGGAGGCTGAAGGCGATTGAGGAGTACTCGCACTTGGGTGCGGGTTTCAGGATTGCGCTTCGGGACCTGGAGATTCGGGGGGCGGGGAACATATTGGGGCCGGAGCAGTCGGGGCATATTCAGTTGGTGGGGTATCAGATGTACTGCGAGCTGTTGGCCGATGCAGTGAAGAGAATGAAGAATGAGCCGGTGGAGGCGATACCGACGGCGACGATTGATTTGGGATTCACGACGTATATACCGAGGAACTACATACCGACTGACAGGCACAGGATGGATGCGTACCGAAAGATTGCGGTGGCGAAAAACAAGGAGGACCTAGAGCAGACAAGGGGTGAATTGACGGACGTGTACGGGACGGTGCCGGAGGAGGTCAAATTACTACTGGAGCTGGCTGAGATAAGAATTGCAGCGAGTAAACAGGGGATAAAGAGTATCGTAACGAGCGGGCGAGATTTGGTGTTTTCATTCGGGAGAGAACAACCCGTAAAAGCTGACAAGCTGTTTGCGAAGACGGTGGGGAAAGTACGGATTGCAGGCCCAAAGACAGTGTATCTGCATTTAGGTAAGAATTATTTTGAGCCGGGGACGCTGATAAGCGTGCTGAGAAAGATTCTTAGCAATAAATCCGCGAATGGCGTATAATGGGACAGATGAATTTTATATAAGAAGGAGACTTAAGAATGAGCAAGTATGGTAAGGGTGTTTTGGCGGTTGCGGTGATGGTTTCGATAGTGCGTGTTTGTTCAGCGGGTTATGAGCCCAAGACTTTGGAGATAGGTTCGACGGCACCGTTTTTCCATCTGCCGGGCGTGGACGGGAAGAAACACAGCCTGGTGGACTTCGCAGGCGCGAAGGTACTTGTCGTGATATTTACCAGCAATCACTGTCCGACCGCACGGGCATACGAGGAGCGTATGAAGAAGCTAACGGCTGATTATAAGGACAAGGGTGTTGCGGTTGTAGCAATATCGTCGAACGACCCGTGCGCGCTGCGGTTAGACGAGTTAGCGTGGACGGACGTGGGTGATACTCTGGAGGATATGAAGATACGGGCGAAGGACAAGGGGTTTAAGTTTCCATATCTTTATGACGGAGATACGCAGGAGGTGGCGAAGGCATACGGGCCGGTAACAACGCCGCATACATTCATATTCGATGAATACCGCACGCTGCGATATGTCGGGAGAATCGACAGCTCGGAGTGGAGGGAGAAGCCGGACGCGGTGCAGGATGCGCGGAACGCGATTGATGCGCTGTTAGCAGGTAAAGAAGTGCCGGTTGAAAAGACGAAGACGTTCGGGTGTTCGATAAAGTGGTCGGACAAGCGAGAAGGCGTGAAGAAAGAACGCAAGGAGCTGGAGAAGGAGAAGGTGGCGCTGGAGACGATTGATGTTGAGGGAGTAAGGGCGCTTGTCAAGAACGACACAAAGAAGCTTCGTTTGATAAACGTCTGGGCGACGTGGTGCGGGCCATGCAAGGTAGAAATACCTGAACTTGTCAAGATTTTCTGGATATACCGGAACAGAAGGACTACGGAGTTCGAGGTGGTTACAATCAGCACCGACCCGATGAAAAATAAGGACGGGGCACTTGCATTTCTGAAGGAAAGCCATGCATCGTGTAAGAACTATCTGTATGGCTCGGAAAATGTGTACGAGTTGATTGAAGCTGTAGATAAGAAGTGGCCGGGCGGCATACCATATACGGTGTTAGTGGCACCGGGCGGCAAAGTCCTTTATCGTCAGATGGGAATAATAAACCCGCTCAGAGTAAAAAAGGCGCTTGTGGGTTACTATGATGATAGCCTACCGTGGTGGGTGAGTGAATAGCAGCAGTGGGCCTTAAGAGAAGGGAGTGTTATATGCAACAGAAAAGATGTGCGCTTTTGGTTTTGATTTGGGCAGGCATGCTGTCGGCGGTCTGTCTCGGGGGAATTGAATGCAAGAAAGACAAGTCGCCGTTAGATGAGCTGCCGGGGTATATAAGGCAGGTTACGCATTTCGGTCAGCGGGCGGACTTCTCGCATGACGGCAAGAGGATATTATTTATAGAGAAGACATTCGGCGACGTGTATGAGGTGGAGCTTGCGACGAAGATTATCCGGCCGGTTACGCATCATTACTATCACGAGGGGTATGTTCGGGCATTATACTTAGCGAACGGTGATATTTTAATTTCCGGTGCGCGGCAATTCGATGCCGAGGACCCTGTACCCAGTCGGAAGAAGTATGCGGAGCTGTGGGTGTTGAAGAAGGACCTATCGGAGCCGCCGGCGGCATTAGGGGAGTACTGTTACGAAGGCCCCGCAGTGTCGCGTAAGAAGATGCGGATTGCGTGGACGACAGGGGGGACGACGCCGGACGCGGCGTTCTATTTGGGCGATATTGTTTACGAGAACGGCAAGCCCAAATTAGCGAACAAGAAGAAGATTGTGGCCAAGCCGGACTTAGACATTATGAAGTATGATATTGAGACGCAGAACTTTCGGCCGCCTGACGAGAAGGAAATAATCTTCAGCGCGTACGGCGATGAGTACAAGGTGTGCGAGGTTGCAGGTGTTGAGATAGGGACAGGGAAGGTGGTGAATTATTCGAAGGCGCCGGGGCGGTACGATGAGCCGGAGGGGATTTTCCCGGACGGCAAATACACGCTGGTTGAGTGTGACAAGCATAATCTGAAGGGTACAAGTAATATCGACATATACAAGCTGGCGCTGGACAGGTCGGGGGAGACGGAGAGGCTGACATTTTTCGCGGACTATCCCGGCTATAAGAGCTCAAATCCGGTAGTGAGTGACGACGGCAGGTATATGGCGTTTCAATTCGCGAAGAAGGGCGATAAGGCGGGCGTGGGAAGAGGCATCCTAATATTCGATCTGGCGATGTACAAACAGACTAAAAAATCAGAGACCAAATAAACACTAAAGCCAAAACGATATCGCTCTTAGTTGTGAGTCTACCTTAGTTTCCCGGCCAGTGCCGAGCCAAACTCCTTTGCAAGCCTACTGGCCGAATACCGCTCGTGGTTGTCGTAGGACGCCGAGAGCAAAACTTGTCCGGTGCTGTCTTTGGCCACCAGAGAGATACTTTCAATAGCCTGACTGGAGGCACTTGAGCCACCAAGAAAGTTTTTGTTTGACGTGGACCTTACGGTCAGGAAAGTCGCTCCGCTGACCAAAACCGTGGCGGTATTGGGGTCACATACTTGGACATTTCGCCTTATGAACTCCTTTTCCAGCACGTCTCTGAGGACTTCTCCTATTTGGGGATCTTCGCTTTTGAGCGGTTCGATATAGACACATTTGTAATCGAGCATTGCCAAGCGGTCGGTGCAGACGATGTCGGAATTGCAGCCGAGGAGTACGCCTACCAACGGCAACGCAACAAACCACGGCAATTTATTCATTTTTTTGGCCTCCCAAATTATTTGAACTGTAATGGTACTATTCGACATATTCGGCCCGCCGCTGAAAACGTTTTTGTGGATTATATGAGAATTTTGGGGTAGAATCTTATGCTCAGCACATTTAAGGCTGCTGGTTGGACGTTGTTAAGTTCGCGAAGGCAGGTTGAGCGATGCACAAGTTTAGGTTTTTATTAGTTTTAGCGGTTTTGCTGGTTGACGGGTGCGGTGGTGGGGGCGATAAAGGCAAGTTTAGCGAAGAAGAGCTGGCAGGGATGCCGTTTGCACAAAGAGAGGGTCTGCCGGGGCCCTCAGGGGGATTTGTTTTGGCGGTGGGGGGTGAAACCATAACCACTGAGGAGATAATAACGGAGCAGTTATTAGAGTACTTCGGGCCAATTGCCCAACGAAGCAGCCTTGAACAATTCAAAGAGCAAGCAGGACCTCAGCTTGAACAAATTGTTTTGGCCAACGTATCGGACACACTACTGCGTCAAAGGGCGAAGCGACAGGCGGGAGATAACATTGATGAACGCCTAGAAAAGATAGTGGACAGGGAAGTGAGGAAGTTTGTGGCGCGCTTCGGGAACGATTATGCCAAGGCGGAGGAGGCTCTGAAAGCGAGGGGCATGGACTGGAAAGACTTTAGAAAACATCAAGGGAAGATGATTCTCAGTCAATCTTATATAGCGTCGCAACTGCCGGAGCAGACGGCTGTAACCTACGGTGAGCTGGTAGACAGCTACAACGAGATGAAAGAGCAAGTATTCGTCAGGCCAGCCGAGATAACGTTTCGGCTGATTGACATTGAGGTCTCAAAGCTGGAAGCAGGGGATGCGAATCCGAGTCGTCTTGAGCAGGCGAAAGAGCTTGCCAATGAACTGGTCAGAGAAATAGACAGCGGTCGGGATTTCGGTGAATTGGCAAGAAGATACTCACACGGCCACAGGGCCTCATTCGGGGGTTTGTGGAAGCCAGTACAGCCGGAGTCGTTAGCTGAGCCTTATGACGTTCTTGCGAGAGAAGCGGAGAGAATGGAGGTGGGTGAAGCTGCCGGACCGATTGATGCCGGCGGGCATATTTTCATAATGAAGCTTGAAGAGAAAACAGCGAAGACATTCGAGCCTTTTGAAGAGGTTCAAAAAGAAGTGGAAGCCACGATACACATAGAGCGCCGAAAGAAAGCTCTCGACGAGCTCAACAGAAAACTTGTGCAAAAGGCGGTAGCAAGCGAACCAGAAAGGTTTGTAGATTACTGTCTGGAAGAAATTTATCGAATTAGCAATCGATAAAAAGACACGTAAGGAAAGTGAATTAAGCGCTCATCGAGATTTAGAGATGGAAATTGTGGCACATGGCATAGACCTTGTGGATTTTCCCCGAATAGAGGGGATGATAAAACAACACGGAGAGCGTTTTTTAAGCAGGGTTTTCACCGCGTCCGAGCGGGCGTATGCCGATGCCAACAAGAACGGAGCAGAGAAGCTGGCGGGCCGTTTTGCGGCAAAGGAGGCGATACTGAAGCTGATGGGGACGGGATGGCGGGGTAAGATTGCGTGGACAGACATAGAGATAGTGAACAACGCGGCGGGTCAACCAGAGGTCACTTTGAGCGGGGAGGTTGAGAAAATCGCAGCAAAACTCGGGATTAAACATATAAGCATAAGTATCACACACACGGCCAACTTCGCGATTGCGTCGGCAGTCGCGCTGGCACAGTCAGATGAAGGCAAGTGATTTTGACTGCATCGTAATAGGCGGGGGTCACGCCGGGGTCGAGGCCGCACATGCCGCGGCGAAAATCGGCGCCAAGACCGCTCTTATTACCATAAGCAAACGCACGATAGCACAAATGAGCTGCAACCCAGCGATAGGGGGATTAGCCAAGGGACAAATTGTGCGTGAGGTTGATGCGCTTGGAGGTTTGATAGGGCTGGCGACAGACGCAACGGGGATACAATTCAGGATACTGAATCGTTCCAAGGGGCCAGCGGTGCAGTCGCCGCGTGCGCAGGCAGACAGGCACAGGTACGCTAAGTTTATGCAACGGGCGCTCGAGGAAACCAACAATTTGAAGATTATCGAGTCGATAGCGACGGAGATAATTGTCAAGAAGAACAGGGTGCGGGCGGTGACGTGCAAGGACGGGACAGTGTACAACACACAGACGGTGGTTGTTACGACGGGGACGTTTCTCGGCGGAAAGCTATATATTGGGAGCGAGTGCTGGTCGGGCGGCAGGATTGACGAGCCGCCGAGCGCGGAGCTTTCGGAAAGTCTAAAGCGGTTGGGGATGAAACTGGGGCGGATGGCGACAGATACGACGCCAAGGCTGGACGCGGCGACGTGTGATTTGGACAAATTGGAGATACAGGCGGGCGACAAGCGGCCGGCGCCGTTTTCATTCATGACCGAAAAGATAGGGCGGGCGCAGGTGCCGTGCTGGATTACATATACGGATGAGAAGATACACAAGCTACTACGCGACAATCTGGACCGCGCGCCGCTTTCCTCAGGCCAGATAAAGGCACGGGACCCGCGCTATTGTCCGAGCATCGAAAGCAAGGTTGTCCGGTTCGCGGACAAGAGGCAGCATCGAATATTCTTGGAGCCGGAAGAGGAAGAGATAAAGACGATTTACTGCAACGGTATCTTCACTTCGATGCCGAAGGATGTGCAGGAGCAAATGCTGAAGCTGCTGCCGGGGACCGAGAACGCCCGCATTGTTCAGTATGCATACGCCGTCGAATATGACTACTGTCCCGCGGCTCAGCTAAAGAGCAACCTTGAGACCAAGAGGGTATCGGGGCTGTTTTTGGCGGGGCAGATCAACGGAACCAGCGGTTACGAAGAAGCAGCAGGGCAGGGCATTATGGCCGGTATAAACGCGGCGCTAAAGTGCCTGTCCAAAGAACCGATTGTTCTCGGCAGAGACCGGGCATATATCGGAGTACTGATAGACGACCTTCTGACCAAAGAGATCGACGAGCCTTACAGGATGTTCACTTCGCGCGCCGAGTATCGACTATCGCTCAGGGCCGACAATGCGGACAGGAGACTAACGGGACTTGGCAAGTCGGTCGGGCTTGTGGACAAGAAACGATGGGAGAAATTCGAAAACAAACTGGAAAAGATTGATAAGGTCAAAACTTATTTGAAAAATAAGTCCTCGGACGGTGTGCGCCTATGGGAGCAACTGCGCCAACCAGACAATGCGGCCGCGGAGCAGTTAGTCAAGAGCGTCGCTAAAGAACGGCTATTCGGCAATAACGACAACAGCGAGGCTATAGAGGCGGTCATTGTTGACGCAAAATACGAAGGTTACTTAGCCAAGCAGGAGCGATTAGTTGCGGGTCAGCAGGCGCTGGAGAAGAAAAGGATACCACCGGATTTGGATTATGACAAGATCACACATCTTCGGGCAGAGGCAAGGGAGAAATTATCGGCTTTCAGGCCGGGTACTGTTGGTCAGGCAGGCCGAATCGCTGGTGTCACGCCAGCCGATATCACCGTGATTCAAATACACCTGAGGAAATACCACTAATAGGTCGAGGGAGGAGGCGCGAGCGGGGAACGTAACAAGGGCCGGCTCACCGCGGCGTCGCGTACAGGTCACTCAAAATCCAAAGCCAAAGCGAAGAGGGATAGACCCAGACCTCCTTAAAATTGTAGCAATTGTCCGCCGGCCAATAGGGTTTGTCCTCGTCGCCGCGGGTCTGGATACCGACAGCCAACGAGCCGACCATGTCGCCGGACATCGCGGTATACTGGGGCGCGTAGTCGTAACCTTCGCCATACATGGTACTCTGGACAAACGGATTTCGCCCGACGGCCCACTGCAACTGCTTTTGCGATAAATCGGCAAGCTCGGAATCGGCGGTCAGGCGCGCCGCCGCAGAAAGGGCCTTGGCCTGCGCTAGGATGGTTCCGTTATTGCCGCGGAAGGCATGCCAGACGGGGAAAAGACGCAGGTAGTGTTTTCGTCCGAGGCGTATGCCGTTTAAAACCTGTTGGCGAAACGTCGGCTCACTGGACTCATCAAGGCTATATATGGAATTCGGCAGCATTGCATAAGGCTCAGTGAATTTGGAAATAGTTTTGAGATACTGTGAATACAGAACCACGGCGGAGTACCACTTAGACCTGTCGGGGTGGTCGGGGAAGGACCGGCAAAGCTGCGTCAGGGCCACGATGGGCATATGCTCGTGACTCTTATGGTTGTAATGGAGAAGCTGGGTCTTTTGGGGATTGGTATAGAAAAATCCAATAAGCGGGATTTGCCTAGGCTGAGGGGTCCGCTGCTGACTATCCAAAATCACGTGCGCCAGTTCAAGGGCCTTGTCAGAATACATTTTTCTACCTGTAACTTCGAACAAATCCATAGAGGTGGAAACGGCAGCAGACGCCAACTGTAAATCAGGCGCTTGCGCCTTTTGGGCCGCAAACTGCCAATCCTGTTCGGCAGCCTTTAAACAGAATGACGAGCGGACAGGATCAATTTCCTTCATGACTCGCGCGGCAAGTGCCTCTGCTGATGCTGTCCGATAGTTTGTATAAGGTTCGTTTTCCGCCTCAAAGGCAACGTCGTCGATAGTTCCTATGATTCCGTCTGTCCAAAAATCCATTGTCGCCCACACGCTCCTGTATCCATCGCCAAAGCGTGTTTTGAGGAGCCAATCCAGTCCCCAGCGGGCCTCTTCTATTAATCTTTGCGCAAGAACCGGCTCGTCCTCGGTGAGGGTCTCAGCGAGGCTAAGCATGGCGTAGACCGCCTGGGCGGTGTTCACTGCGCTTTGAGAAAGGTCGCCCGCATCGTGCCAACCACCATTCAGTACGATCCTTTTATTGTTATATTCAGCCTGCCAGTCGCGGTGGCAGACATCGTGAATGCCGGGCACTCGGGTGCCGCAGCGCTCACAAAAGAAGAAATTTATTGTTTTCCAGATGGTGTCGTACCATACTTTGTCGTGTATGCGAAATGGTTGGGTTTTGATGCCACCGGCCTGAATGACGTACGTGCCGGGTTCGGAAATCTCCGAGAAATCAATAACCTGGAACTCGCCGATCTGGGCCTTGAGCGTTCTGATTGATTTGGTCAGGCCAACAGAGCCTGTTACGGCGTTAATCAGACTGAAACTCTCTGCCTTGATGCCGCTGGCGATGGCGCTCTTGGATAAGGAGGGTAGATACCCTGTGTGGCTGAATGCGATTTTGCCGGGGGTGACATCCCAGCCCTCAAAGTGGTCGGGGCTGACCTGTTGCAACTCAAGGTTATCGATATCATAGCAGACGTCCTCTACAGCGCCGGGCTCATTGCCCTGAAGGCGGTAAATGAATTCAACGCCTACAACACTATCGCGAGGCAGATGGGCGATTTCCCATATGATGTTATTCCAGCAGTCGGGTTTCAGGAGAAAATAGTTGCGCCCATTGCGCTGATAAGGTCCTGGAGATTTCTGCTGGCCGTCGTTGTAAAGGATTGTGGACATTGAGATAACGCGGAAACCAGGAAGGGTCGGATAAACCCAGAAGGAAAGTCGATTATAATCAGACCAGTCCTCGGCACCGAAGTTCCGGCGTATGATGGCCGCCCCCGGCGGGCGACCTAGCTCGAAACCATGTATGAGCTCGCTTTCGCCTACCGGCTTTTGGCCGGGCCTGCCTATAAACGTCGGCGCAGTGAGGCGCAAAGAGTACGCGCCTCGTTTCGGCCTCTCCTGCGTAAAGGTCATTCGGCCGTATCCGCGATGCGACCAAGTACAGGGGTCGTCCATATCATCCAGCAAACGAGACTCAAGAACCGGCTTGTTCAGCCATCGGTTGATGGCGGTTTTCTCCTGTTCTATCGGCATTGGCATGTGAGGGGAACGGCAGACTGGACTATCTATGAAACGGCCAGCCAATGCCACCGAGCGTCGTCGTTCAGCACAGCCGACGCTCCCGAAAATGGCAACCAAGCAGACTGTCCAAGCCACAAAGAAGCGAAGCACAAACCGCCTCAGCGCCGTTTGAGTTTTAATCTCCGAGGGGCTCATTTCAAACAGCCACGACCTGCGCGGCACTTACGTTTGCGCCTTTTCGTGCACGGATTTGCTCGACGAAGGCCTCAAGGCGGGTGGTTAACGTCGAATCCTCCTGGCCGTCGAAACTGACGTTCAAAATCGGCATGCCGTGGCAGTCCGCACTTATGCGCATAGTCTGGCTGGAGACAATCGTAGAGGGCATGCAAGTAAAGGGCATCACATTTAAGACGCCGCCGAATCCATGATGGTGGTACTCGATAGTCTTACCGACGCTTAGTACGGCCTCACCCTCAAAGGAATGGTGCAAGTAAGGCTCGGCAAGCTTTATAGCGTGTTCTATAGGCTGTTCGACCAAACCGCCGAACCTTCGTTCGAGGGGCTCGGCGAGAGCCTTTTCAATTCTGTGCTGCAGGCGGTCTTGTATGAGGTTGGTAAACAAGTTGCGCAGCTGGCGTCTGCGGGCGGCCTTGCGGCCGCGCGTAAAGTTCGTGTAGTAAATCCACTCCGCCAGCGAGGCCAAATCACAGGCAGCACCAAGCTCTTCCAATCGGGCGATTATGTTCATATTGGCGAAAGGGTGGCTGCGAACGTAAATTTCACCGACTATCCCCACCCTCGGTTTTTGCACCTTGTTGTCAAGCCTCACCTCTGCAAACTGCTTGGCAACGGAGTGCATAAGGTCAATACTTTCGGGAAGGCTTCTGCGATTTTCGACGGCCTGGAGCCAGCGGCTGACGGCGCTGTCATAGGCCTTCTGGGCTTGCTTGGGGTCATCAGCAAACGGCCGGAGACGCAAAATGACTTTTCGAAGCAAATCCATACCCACCAAGGCGGTCCAAGCGTGTTTCATAAAACCCGCCTGAGAGGAACCGTCGAAGCTGTGCAGTAGCTCGGTATAAAAGCCGCTGTCCTGGTTTGGGGAGATGACAGGGACACTTGCGGCACCGGCGTATTTCAGGATGAGCCGGTGGAGGCAGCTATACATTCCAAACCTGCAGGGTCCGGCGGCGCTGGGCATAAAGAAGGCTGCTCTGTCGGGATTGAACTGGTCAGATTCAACTATCCTGAGCATCTCGCCGGTGGTGATTGCGCATGGCAGACACTCTTTGCCGCTGGTGAATGCCCTGCCTCTCAAGAGGGCGGCCTCATCGGCTATAGGCATAACCTCTGCCGGCTGACCGTACGACCTGAAGCAAGCTGCCATACCATAAGCAGGGTCGCCCATATATGGAATGTACAAGGTTCGCTTAGGGCTAACCATCCGTGCCCTTAGAGGCCTTGTTACCACGGGCCTTACGTGAGTCTTGTCATGACGATAGTTTTTCAAGCTCTCAAGAAAGGCTTCAAGGCGGGTAATAACTCCGGCATCGGCGGAATGCTCATCAATTTCGAGCTGGAGACAAGGCTTTTTTTCCATTATGTCTTTGAAGAACGTCAGGAGGAACGAATCGGGGCCACAGCTGAAGTTTGAGAGATATATTGCGAACAGGCGTGGGTCGTTTTTGATTATCTCGGCGGCCCTTAAAATCTTCTGGCCGTATGTCCAGTAAACCTGACGATGCAACAACTCGTCGCCCGGCCGAGCTTTGCTGAGATCCAGCATATCCATAGGGATGGTTTCAACGCCGAGATCGGCGAGTTTTTTGGGCAATTGCAGGTTCAGGCCGTCATCGCAGCCATTATACGGTCGGGAGATGAGTACGAACAGCTTTTGGTTAGATCCGACCCTACCGAGAATCTCAGCACCCTTGTCGTTGAGGGCCCGTTCGAAACCCGCCTGGGCATCAAAGCCCTGCTCAATCGCTTTGCGCGCCGCCGAAGCAGGAACGCCTAGTTTCCGACCAAGTTCGGCGAAGGTCTTTTGCAGCAAGGTCTGTCCCTCGCCCATGCGAATCGGCACATTAAGGATTTGAGTACGGCCAAGCCTGTCGGCGAAGGCGCTTCGGACCTGATAGGCGAGCGACTGAACATATGGGCACAGCTGGTTGTTTTGGTTCTCGGGGAAACTGGCCTTCATCGAGACGATGCTCGGCAGAAAGATGTGGTCAACGTTTTTATTAATTAACTCAGTAATATGGCCGTAAGCGACCTTTACGGGAAAACACGGCTGGGCGGTAACCGATTCCACACCCATGCGAATCATCCTTTTGTCGGTCCGGCCGGAAAGGACCACATCAAATCCGAGGGCCTTGAAGAACCGAACAAACAGCGGTAGAAGCTGCCAGTAAATCAGGGCCATCGGAATACCTATTGTTTTGCCGTTTGACAGCGGGGGGGCCTGACCGCCAAGTAATTCATTGTCCGTCAGCCCCGCGAATTCCAGGAGCTTTCGCTTGCGGTACTCGAAGGCATCAAGGCCTGCTATTTTCTCGCGTTTCTTCTTCAAATTGTATCTGTCACACCGCGAGCCGTAGTACAGCGGCTCCGCCGAGGCCAACTGCACCTTTTTGATTTCACAATTATTCGGACAGTGCTCACAGGTAAAGGACTCAACGGTGTATTCGACGGAGATAAGATTCTCAAAACCCCTGAAGGAGCTTTGTTCGGGCTGTTGCTGCCCGGCAGCACGTTTTGCCATATGCTCGGCCACGATAGCAGCGGCTCCTATTGCGCCTGTTACCTCATGATGATCCGGGACCATAATGGGCTTGCGTGTGATTCTCTCGAAGGCCGACCAGACGGCCTTGTTAAAGGCCGTGCCGCCTTGGAAGCAGATGTTATCGCCGATTTTGCGCCGGCCGACCACGCGGTTCAAATAATTGGCGACAATCGAATAGCTCAAGCCGGCTACAAGGTCTTCAGTCTTTGCCCCCCGCTGCTGGTAGCTCAGCAGGTCCGACTCCATAAACACAGTGCAGCGCTCGCCAAGCTTTATAGGGGCGTGGCTTCGCAGGGCCAACTCCGCAAATTCCTCATCAATGTTTATGTTGAGCCGCTGTGCCTGCTCCTCAAGGAATGAACCGGTTCCTGCGGCACAAGCATGGTTCATTTCAAAGTCTACGACTACACCGTTTTCCAAGGATATATATTTACTGTCCTGGCCGCCAATTTCAAATATTGTGTCCACCTGTGGATTGACGATTGCGGCACCGGCTGCCTGGGCGGTGATTTCATTTATGACCAAATCAGCCCCGATGAAATCTCCGGTAAGGTATCTACCCGAGCCTGTAGTTGCGGCTCCAAGAATCTTTACCTTTCCACCCACCTTTTTGCCGACGATATCCAAGCCTTGGCGCACGGCTTCGAGAGGCTGGCCAGCCGTCATTAAATACGCTTTGGCAAGAACACGCTGATGGCGGTCAATAACGGCAACGTTGGTGCTTATCGAGCCAACATCCACTCCAAGATATGCGTTTATCGGCTCGGTGGCACTGGAAAGCAAGCAGTCGTGGATCCTACTCTGCGGTAGCGGCAGGGCGGGCATACTCAAAACCTGGCGTCGGGGGGCCGTCTGTAATACAGAGGCGCACTCTAGTAAGTAGTTATCGACCCTTGCAAGGTCAAGCCCAGCGCCGCCTGTGCGCGCGCCCCTAGTTCTAGCTACCAGTACGGCGCCAATCGCACCGGTAAAAAAGTGCTCCTCCGGAACGATAAGGTGGCCTTGTGGTAACTCAAAGGTCTGCTCGAGAGCCCTAACGACGCCCACGTTAGCAGCCACGCCGCCAGTAAATACGATTGGTCTGACAAAGTCGGTGCCACGCCCCAAATTACTTTTGAGGTTGCGGGCCAAGGCAAGGCACAGGCCGGCTATTATATCGCAGGTAGGTGTTGCCTGCTGCTGGAGGTGGATCATGTCGCTCTTTGCAAAAACGGAGCATCGACCAGCCATGCGCGGGACATTTCTGCTCAGCAGGGCCATGCGCCCAAACTCATCTTCGATATCTATGCCCAGCCGCTGTGCCTGCTGGTCAAGGAAAGCGCCGGTTCCAGCTGCACAGGCGGTGTTTAGTGTGAAATGCTGAACACCCGCACGCCCCTGCTCGTAAGATAAGAAAATAAGCTTGCTGTCCTGGCCGCCCATTTCAATTATTGTAGCCTGCTTAAAGTGCGGGTAGGCGTGAGCGACGGCCGTGGTCTGGGCCGGCACTTCGTTTACAAAAGGGATATCCAAGACCTTAGCCAACAGGCGGCCCGCAGACCCGGTTGCCGCAGCAAGCACTATTTTCGAGGGCTTCA
Organism: Planctomycetota bacterium; assembly: GCA_020350405.1. Classification (GTDB taxonomy): domain Bacteria; phylum Planctomycetota; class Phycisphaerae; order Sedimentisphaerales; family Anaerobacaceae. The sequence goes on along the minus strand of CP070715.1, from coordinate 971,829 downwards.
CCCTGCTGAGGGCGCGCCGCAGCTGTTGGTGGGCCGTCTCTATCGGCCTGCCTTTAGTGCGCTGGTAATCAGAAAAGAGGATCTTCCCGGCCCTATCCAGTACAACAACATCACTGCTGGTGGAGCCGATATCAACGCCCACACACAGCCCCTGTTTAGGGCGAAGCGGCTCTAGGTGGGCGGGCTTTGCCGGCCCAGGTGTGATTACGTCCGGTCGTGCTTTATCATCCATGCTCGCCTCTTTAGAACTTAACGAGGGCTACTTCTTAGAGTACACTAATATATGTTATCGCGAGTTTAAGACAAGCATTTAATCTTTCGGGGGTGCAACTCTGCCTGTAGGATAACGTGTTAGTAAAGCAGTAAGTAGTAACAAATAACCGCGTTTAAACGAAAGTCATAGTTACCTGCGGCCGCACAGCGAACAAAGACTGTCGATGACCCAACAGGTTATGCACAATGAGTTTCGGGGCCATTGTCTTCGTAAGAGCAAACAACAAGAAGGTTTAGTAATGTATCGCGGTTTGAGTCCAACAATTTCACCGGCTATATGACTACTGATAATACAAATTACTCCTTACTCATATATTAGCCAATGTAAGTTTTGCAGAGAGGCTCCCCGCCCGTATGCCCAGAATAGCAAAAGCAACGGGCGGCAGTAGACTTACAAAGTTCACACTGTACTCCCGTGAGGCGTGTGCTCGTATTCGACGTGGCCGGTTGCAAGTAGACTGTGCGCTGACAGACTGGCTTTTTGCTTGTGAGTTGCTAAGGTTTTTTCCGAAAAAGTGTTGTGGGAGGGCACGTTTTAGTGTAAACTTACACCAGCTATTTCGTTTCTGAGTCCAATATTTTGTGTAGGGGCCTGTTATGAAAGTGGAATTCAGTAGAGCGGCGCTTGGCGACGCCTTGGGTCTACTAACATCGGTAGTGCCGAGTCGCACGCCAAAACCGATTCTGAGATGTGTGCGGGTCATGGGCAGCGAGAAAGAGGTCCGGGTCTTTGCCACAGACTTAGAAGTAGGCATCAACATTTTAGTTTCTGAGGTCCAAGTAAAGGAGGTGGGCGATGTAGTCATTCCAGCTGACCGGCTAGCGGCTATTGTGCGAGAGAGCACTGACGATGTGCTTTCGCTGGAGGCTGAAGAGGGCACGTGCCAGATAAAGGGGGCTGACAGTCAATTTACGATCTATGGTCAAGAAGCCGAGCAGTACCCAGCCGTTCCAGGCTTTGAAGGGCGCGCGGATATAGAAGTTGCGTTGGGCACCCTGCAGGCGGGCATCGCACAAAGTCTATTTGCTACAGCTAAGGAGAGCACCCGTTATGCACTTAACGGTGTGCTCTGGGAGATTAGCGGCAAGAAGTTGTTGTTAGTTGCTACGGACGGGCGGCGGCTGGCACGTTGCAGGGTTAATCTGGCTTCAGCGCCGGCGCAGGAAACTGCGGCGGCGAAGATGATAGTGCCAGCCAAGACGATGTCGCTGCTCGATAAGCTTGGGGGCAGTGATACGGACGTTGTGGGGATTAAGCTTATAGATAACCAGGTAGTGATTGGCTGTGGCAATGTCGTTATAAGCTCGACCCTCGTGGAAGGCAACTTTCCCAAGTACGAGGACATAATACCCACAGATTATGAGAAGAAGTTAAGGCTGCCAACGGAGGCGGTACTAAGCGCGGTTCGCCGCTCGGCACTATTGACAACAGAGGAGTCGAGGGGAATAAAACTGTCGATAGGAAGGGACGTAATGGTATTTTCAGGCAGGGCGCCGGAAACGGGCGATGCACGCGTTGAGATGCCGGTTGATTACAAGGCAGAGCCCGTTGAGATAGGTTTCAACCCACAGTTTCTGATAGATGTGTTGCGTGTTATTAAAGCGGAGGAGTTCGATTTAGAGTTAGGCCAACAGGACAGGCCAGGCCTTATAAAAAGCGGAGCAAACTTCCTGTATGTGCTGATGCCGATTAACCTGGGGTAGAACCGCGTCGAGCGTTATTGGGAGCAGGGGTTCGGGTTAACGGCGCAGCGTGAGAAATGGTGTCGAGAATGGCAGTAGAAAACAGGCAACCAAAAGGTATTTACGGGCGTCAGACTCAGCGGAAGGGGGCTGAAACAGAGCGCCTAGGGGAGGTTGTAGAGCAGGTCATAGAGCGTGAGGTTCTGCCACGGCGGGTTCGGTTTGGGCAGTTAGCTGAGGCGTGGAGTGGACTGTTGCCAGCGGAGCTGCGTCGGCACTGCAGGATAGCAGATGTTTCCGGCGGGCAGATCAAGGTGCTTGCTGATTCACCATCGTATGTGTACGAACTGCGCCTGTGTGGTTCGGAACTTATTGAAAGGCTGCAGCAGCAATGTCCACGATTTCGCATAAAAAGGATTAAGTTTGCCGTAGGTTGAAAGGCCTGTGGGGCGACCAGGCAACTGACATGAAGGACCACAAATACGACGCCAGTAACATAAAGATACTTGGAGGCGTGGACGCGGTTCGCAAACGGCCGGATATGTATATCGGTGACCGGGGTAGCGGGGGGCTGCACCACCTTGTCTATGAGGTTTTGGACAACTCCGTCGACGAGGCATTAGCCGGTTTCTGCGACAATATAGTAGTGCACATCCAAGCTGACGGTAGCTGCGCAGTCGAGGATAACGGGCGTGGCATACCTGTTGAAGAACATAAAGAGGCCAAGAGAAGCGCTTTGGAGGTTGTGCTTACGACATTGCATGCCGGGGGTAAGTTTGACAGTGATAGTTATAAAGTGGCCGGCGGGCTGCACGGGGTTGGTGTCAGCGTGGTTAACGCGCTGAGTGAGTGGCTGGAAGCTGATGTCTATCGTGAGGGAAAGCACTATCACTTTGAGTGCACCAGGGGCGCTGCGAAGGGGCGCGTGGAAGAAGTGGGCCCGAGCGACAAGCGCGGGACAAAGATGGCGTTCAAGGCAGACGAGGAGATATTTGGTGACGCAGAGTTCAGTTATGACACACTTTTGAAACGAATACGGGAGATGGCCTATTTGAACGCAGGACTGACTATAACTTTCAGGGATGACAGGGAAAACAAGAAGGAGGTTTTTAAGTTCGATGATGGTATTAAGGCGTTTGTGAAACATCTCAATGAGGCGAAAGAAGCGCTGCATAAACAGGTCATTTACTTTGCAAAGGAAGACCTAGATGCGAGGTTGAGTTGTGAGATAGCGATGCAGTATAACGACGGTTATACTGAGAACGTTCTGGTTTTTGCCAATAACATTCTTAATATTGACGGGGGCACGCACCTTTCGGGGTTTCGGACGGCACTGACTCGCACGATGAATTATTATGCGAGGAGCAATAAACTTTTAAAGAACGGCCAAGTTACTAGTGGTGACGACCTGCGTGAGGGACTGACGGCGGTGGTAGCGGTGAAGCTCGCCGACCCTCATTTTGAGGCGCAAACGAAGGTGCGGCTGACTAATCCGGAAGTCGGCAGCTTTGTGGAGACGACGGTGAACGAGCAACTTGGTCATTTCCTTGAGGAGCATCCTGCGGAGGCGAAGCGTATTTTGAACAAGGCGATTCAAGCGGCTGCGGCGAGGGAGGCAGCGCGAAAAGCGCGTGAGTTGACGAGGCGCAAGGGTGCTTTGGGCGGCGCTAACCTGCCGGGGAAGCTGTGGGACTGTGCGAGCAAAGAGAAGGCGAGTACGGAGATTTTCATTGTGGAAGGCGATTCTGCCGGTGGCTCGGCGAAGGCCGGCCGGGACAGGAGTATTCAGGCGATTTTGCCGTTGAAGGGGAAAATACTGAACGTCGAGAAGGCGCGCATAGAAAAGATGCTTGCGCACGAGGAAATCCGGACTATTATAAGCGCTCTGGGTACCGGTATCGGCGTAGACGAGTTCGACTTGAGCGGTTGCAGATATGGGAAGATAGTTTTGATGACCGACGCGGACGTGGACGGCGCTCACATTCGAACGCTGTTGCTGACATTTTTCTTTCGGCAGATGTCACCGTTGTTGCTGCATGATATGGTGTATATCGCGCAGCCGCCGTTGTATGAGATAAGGGTAAAGGGGAAGAAGAAGTCTGAGTATATCCTTAATGAAAACCAGATGCGTAAGCGGATGATTGCGCGCGGGCTGGAAGGCACCAAACTTGTTATCAGGGGGCCTGATGGCGAGCAGACGGTCGCCGGCGAAGAATTGTTGGGCCTTGTAAAGGCGCTGGCTGATGCAGAGCGGCTCATAGGGGTTTTGGGGCGGCGGGGAATCGGATTTGAAGATTTTGTACGGGCGTATTACGACGGGGCGGCGTTGCCACAGTTTCGTATTCGTGCCGAAGGCCAGGAGGAGATTTACCGTGACAGGGGCGAGTACGAAAACCGCGTTGACGAACTAAAAGAGCGTACAGGCGTAGATGTAGAAAGCGAAGATGAAGAGTCAGCTGCGGCAGAGGAGCTTCATGAGGTGGCAAGACTCAATCAGATAAATGAGAAGCTGAAGGACGAATTTGGTTTGGACTTGAATGATTTTTTGCTAAAACCGGCGAAGGCCGTTTCGGGGGAAGGGCTACCTACGAAGTTCCAGTTAATCAACGGCGCGGACAAGTATGATGTCGCCTCGCTTGGGGATATTTGCTCTGGGGTAAGGCAGATAGGCGGTAAGGGCGTTGAGATAAAGCGATTCAAGGGGCTGGGGGAGATGAATGCAGAGCAGTTATGGGAGACGACGATGAATCCAGCCAGTCGGACGTTGCTGAGCGTGAAACTGGAGGATGCCGGGGAGGCCGACAGGCTCTTTAGCATCTTAATGGGCGATGATGTGGAGAAACGCCGGAACTTTATCCGTGACCACGCTCTTGAGGTCCAAAACCTTGATGTTTAGAGTGCATGTGGTAGCTGGGTTTTTTGCTACAGAGGGGGGGAGAAAAAGAGGCTAGGAATTAGATGAAGAAGTTGTCGTTGCTCACGTTAACGGTGTCTTTGGCATTGTTGAGCCTTAGCCGTGTGTGTTTTGGGGATACGTTTAAGCAGCGCGCGGGGGCTGACGTTTTGCATGGGTATGCAGTCGGTCAGGCCGAGGGTATCAAGACAATCGTGCATACCCAGGAGAGGGGTGTATTGGAGCTAAATCTGGCCGAGTGGGAGGTTATCGCTGACCGGCTGGGCAGGAATGATAAGGTAATCATCTTGACCATCGATAACGAGATGATGTTCGATATTGAAACGGAGGCGATGGAGAGGGCGCTGGGGGAGGCGGCTAGGCAGGGACCTCTGTTTATTTTGCTTGAGGTCGATACGCCCGGCGGACGGACGGATCTTGTTCAGCGGATTTGTGGGGCGATTGGGGATACAGGGGGCTGTGAGGTAGTTGGATTTGTTAATGGCGGCTCATACGGCGGCGCGATATCAGCTGGTGCCGCGGCAGCCCTTGCCTGTGATAAAATCTATATGGCCAATGGTACGTCTATTGGAGCCGCTACCGTAGTAGGTCTCTCTGAGAAGGGGCCGACGGACCTTAAGAAAGCCCTCGGCGATGCGGTAGGCGAGAAGTTTAGCTCCGCTTGGCAGGCATATCTTGCATCTCTGGCTGAGCACAATCGCAGACCGGCGCTGCTGGCAAGGGCTATGATTGATAAGGACCTTGAGGTTATTGAAGTGTCGGAGGCCGACAGGAAGCTCTTTATCGAACCTGTGAATCGAAGACCGGAGCAGCGTCTTGTTCATACGTGGAGCAAGAAGGGTTCGCTTTTGACGCTGACCGCAGCCGAGGCGGTCAAGTGCGGGATTGGCGATGGGATTATCAACTCACGGGCCGAGCTTCTGCATAAGCTGGATGCAGCCACCGCCGAGATCGTGATAAATAATGATGTGCAGAACGCCAGAGAGGAGTTAAAGAGGGCACGGGGACAATTAAACCGAATAAGGAAGTCTATTGATTTGAAAATTAAGCAATCTCGCCATCGGCAGCCCAGGGCGAAGGTGCTGAAAATTTTACGCAGTGCCAGGGCCGAGTTTAGGACCCTGATAAAATTGGCCAAGAAGTATCCCGACTTAGGGCTGAATATACGGATTCTGGAGGACGAGTTGAACACGGTCGAAGCGAACTATCAAGAGGTCAAAATGGGTTCGCGGCGGAGGTGATTTTCACGGTGAACTTGAAGTGGTGGAGTTGGCGGTTTTTATTTGCCTGCCGAAGTGGCGGGGATGTTACGTACTGGCGGGGTAAGGGTCATTGATATTTCGTTTTTGCTGCCCTCCGGTGTAAAGTGCGTGGGAAGAGAAGCGGGCATACGGGGGCTGGAGTTTTGGGCATACGGCGTCGTAATGACTGTAATTGCCTAAGAGTGCGGATGCGGTTTTTGAAAAAGGCGCGGTCGGTTTTTTTGCAATCTTCTGCTAATAAAACACTTGCAGACATATTATAGTCTTGGGAGGCGTTGTCGATATGATGGCCGAGGCGACATTGCGCCTTGCTGAAAATTTTATTAAAAAAAAGCCAAAGTTTTTGCTTGCAAAGGTTTTCGCAGCGCGCCAAAATGGCATCGTTCGCTATTTGGGAATAGTTAGTGGGGTTGATGGATGTTGAGTGTCGAGATAGAGTGGGGGCGCGAATTGGCTGGAATGGAGGCGAGAAGATGAGCGTTAGTTGGCACGGCACCGCAAGTGTGAAAGAAGGCACTTGGAGGCCTAGATTTGTTGGGTTTGCCTTTTTGGTCTGCGTGTTATTATTTGTCGGCTGCCGCTCGTTGGGCGGGGACAAGGGGGCCAAGGAGATAGGAAGGATGCCGGAGGAAGGAAAGAAGGCCAAGTTGCTCAAGTCAATCGACCGCAGATTTGACAATGCCGAAGCGCATTATGAACTTGGCCGGATGTATCAGGCTGACGGGCTGTGGACTCAGGCGGAGACTTGTTATAACACGGCTTTGCGTTTCGACCCTGGTCACCGGGCCGCGCAGGCGGCGATGGTGAAGGTGCTACTGGACAGCGGCAACACGGCTAGGGGCGAGCTTTATGCCGATATCTATATGAACCAGGTTGGCAGTTCAGCAGCGGGGTCGTATCGGCTTGGGCTGGCCTTTCAGAAGGAGCGCCTTGATGAATATGCATTGACTTGTTACAGGCGGGCTCAGCGTTTGGAGCCGAGTTCGGCGAAGATTCACAGGCAGATTGGGTATTACTATTTGAGCAAGAACGATAAGGTTTTAGCGAAAGAATACCTGATGCGCAGCTTCGAGCTCGACCGCAAGCAGCCGGAGGTGGCCGGCGAGCTGGGCCGGCTTGGTGTTGCTGTGGAAATACCGCGCAGGGTCAAGAAGAACACGAAGAAGCTGGACAAGATTGTGGAGTAGTCCGGGAGGTAAAAGCAGCGGTGGATTAGCGTATGTATTGTACCCTGTGGCGAACGGATTCGCCGCGGGGTTTTTTATTGGTCCTGATTGTGCCAATCGGCGGGAAAGAGGGGGGCTTTGACTTTCAGTTTTTGGGCTTTTCATTGATTGAGTTGGCAGGTAGAATAAGACGTGGATGCGGGGTGGGATATTGAAGATTTGGGCACACGCTTTGTGTGGGTGTTACGTTGCGAGACGGCGAAGGAACAGAGCAGGAAGGACCTTACAGGGGTCAAATTGGTATGCTTGAGATAAGATGCCCGAGATGTGAGGCGCGAATAAGAGGTTTGCTGCGCGATTATATACGGTGGCGCAGCGACAGG
>CP070715.1:956965-964048 GCA_020350405.1 Planctomycetota bacterium | reverse complement strand
TGGTCTTTTGTGGTTGCGTTTGCGGCTACGGTTGTCGTTACTCTGCTGACGGAGCCACCGGAGGAGGAGAAGGTCGAAGGGATAACGTGGGAGAGCGATTTCCACGCTAAAGTCGGTGCGATAGTCGAGGAGCGCGCGGAGACCAACGGGACCAAGGTGACAGCAATGCCCGATATCGCGATTACTATGCCGCCGTGGTATCTGAATCTTAAGTACTGGGCGACAGGAATTTTAGCTGTGCAGATTGCTCTGTTGTTCTTTTTTGGGTAAGAATGTTTTTGCGGACAGGCAGGTTATAAAAGAAGAGGCGATTAAGAAATGACGCTTAGACACAGAGAAAGGGTGATGTTAGCTCTGAACCACGAGCGGCCGGACCGGTGTCCGATGCAGATAAGCTTTACACCCGAGTTTGCGCTGAGACTGCGGAAGGACCTCGGACAGCAGACTGTCAGTCAACACAATCCACATGGGGGAGGCAATACATACGAACTGGAACGCGTGCTGGAAGAGGACATGCTGCTGACGAGCGTGGGGTGGGCGAACTCTTATTACATGATTGATTGTGAGCCGGGCCAGGGGTACACGGATGAGTGGGGAATCGAATGGACGGCGGCAGAGTACGAGACGAAATTCGGCAAGGGTAAATACACCGAGATTGTCAGGCACCCACTGGCTGAAGACTCGGCGATAGACAGTTATCAGGCGGCGGACCCGAACAGGCCTGAACTATATGCCGAGGCGGAGCGGGTGATAAAGGAATATAAGGATGAATACTGGATTGTCGGGGTGACGGTAACGACGATTTGGGAGACGGCGTGGGCGCTGCGGGGTTATGAGCGGATGTTGATGGACCTTGTAGTAAATCGGGATCTGGTGGGGCGAATCCTTGATATTCCAAATCAGTACCACTTAGCGGCGGCAAAAAGGCTGGTGGAGATGGGCGTCGATATGATCTGGGTCGGCGACGATGTGGGCGGCCAGGAGTCGATGCTAATATCGCCGGGGCTTTGGAGGGAGATTTTTAAGCCGAGGATGAGCACTTTTATAGGAACACTGAGGGAGATAAATCCGGAGATTAAGATTGCGTATCATTCGGACGGGAATATCTATCCTATTATCGGGGATTTGATTGAGGTTGGCGTGGATGTACTCAATCCTATTCAGCCAGCCTGTATGGATCCGGCGAAGGTCAAAAAAGACTTCGGCGAGAAACTCTGCTTTTGGGGGACGATGGATGAGCAGCATACGCTGCCATTCGGCAGTCCATCTGACGTTGAAGAGGAGGTTAGAGAGCGACTGAAGACAATCGGCAAGGATGGGGGACTGATAATCGGGCCTACGCACAACATTCAAATCGATACGCCTCTGGAAAATTTCTGGGCGATGGTTAACACAATAAGAGAAACACCGTACGGCAGCTTATAACATCAGTTCAAAAAAAGAAGAAACACAACCGAGCAAAGGCTGCAAGTAACTTATGGGGTTGTCGGGACCGGTGAAGTTTATCGACTTCGCAAAGAAGCAAAAATCACGTCGAACATCGGTGCAGAGCAGCTTTGATTATTACGGGGACTGGCTTGTGTGAATCGTAAGGTTTTTGCATCCGGGTCTAATGTTGACCGTGGTATCGATTATATGAGCTGCTAAAAAGGGGGCCTGCATTTCACGCTAAAAACAAGAATATCAAAACTATTAATAGCGGTCTGAAATTTAATTACGGATCGTCCCATAAAAAAGCTCAACACGAGCGATAAATGTTAGGATATGGTTGCGCGTTTTCTGCAAAAGAGGGGGGGGTAGTTTTGGCTGTTGGCGTTTTATGTGGTATACTTTAAATAAATACGCGGCAGTGGCGGGTAACGGAAAGACTTTCATACCTGAATTCGAGCGATCTAGCAGGGCCTAATGGCGAGGCTTTCGGCTGCTGTGTATTTTCAATTTATCGGAAAAGAACTTGTTAAATGGCTTTAGATTGAGGTAATCAAATGAACCCCGTAAAGGATACCTCCAAATCCCCATCAACAAGCACGGACCTTCTTTTCGGCGAGTTGTTAGTATCGCGAGGACTAATAAGTCGCGGCGAATTAGTAGAAGCGCTTAATGTGCAACGTGAGAAAGGGGGACGGCTTGGTGAAGTATTGCGTCAGATGAAGGTTCTGAGCGAGGAGGATGTTACTCACGCTTTGGCCGAGCATCTGGCAATCGAATACATTCGGCTCGACGATATGAGCAGCATTGACATGAACATCGCCCGGATGCTGCCCGAGGGCATCGCCAAGCGATTCTGTCTTGTGGCTATCCGTGAGATGGACGGCAAGGTGGTTGTCGCAATGGCGGACCCGCTTGATGTTGTCGCAATTGATACAATCACACTAAAGATAAAACGTCAGATAAAGGTCGTAATCAGCTCACCAGCGGAAATTCGCCAGGCGATAGAGATGGTATATCACGGCTCCGATGTCGAAGAGCAGCAACTTAGGGACCTTGTAGAGCTTGAACTCGGCGGAGACGGCGAAATAGTGGAGGCGGTCACAGGAGACGAGCCGGAGCCGGACGTAGAGGGCGAAGTAGATGCGTCGAGAGCTCCTGTGATTCGATTTGTCGATTTGCTATTAAGTCAGGCGGTCAAGAGCAGGGCAAGTGATATTCATATTGAGCCGCAGGAGAAATCGATGACGATTCGCATGCGAATCGACGGCGTGCTTCGTGACATGGTTCCACCTGCAAGAAAAATGCAGGCTGCGGTAATCGCCAGAATCAAGATACTGTCGGAGATGGACATTGCCGAGCGCAGACTGCCTCAGGACGGTCGATTCAAAGTCAAGACCTCCGGCAGAGCCATAGATGTTCGAGTGTCGGTAATCCCAACGATATACGGCGAAAAGGTTGTGATGCGAATACTGGACCCGTCGGCAGCGTGCCATGACCTGGACAAACTCGGGTTTGGCTCTGAGCTTCTGGATGAGTTTAAGACAGTACTGTCACAGCCACACGGCATCATAGTGGTGACCGGTCCCACAGGCAGCGGCAAAAGTACCACTCTATACTCTGCGCTGAACTACGTGAAAGACCCAAGGAAAAATATAACGACCGTTGAGGACCCGGTCGAGTATCGTCTTGCCGGAATAAACCAGATTCAGATAAAACCTGAGATTGACCTCGATTTTGCACTGTGTCTGCGGGCTATTTTGAGACAGGACCCTGACATAATTTTAATAGGTGAAATCAGGGACAAGGAAACGGTCGAGATTGCCATAAAAGCGTCCTTGACGGGCCATTTGGTTTTGAGCACGTTCCATACCAACGATGCCCCGAGCGCGATAAGCAGATTTGTCTACATGGGTGTTGAGCCGTATCTGCTGGCTTCAAGCCTCAATTTAGTTGTAGCTCAACGGCTGGTGCGCAGGATATGTGAGCATTGCAAAGAACCCGTGAAACTCAGCGAGGAAGTTTTAAAACGCCTGAAGGTTGAGCCCGGCAAGGCCAAAGGCGCTGCTTTTTATCACGGCAAAGGCTGTAAGGCGTGCGATGGAGCGGGTTATTCGGGAAGGTTACCGATATTTGAGTTTCTGGTTTTGGATAATGACATGCGCGAAGCGCTGATTAACGGCGGCAGTGAGTCGCAGATAAGAGGGATGGCACGCGAAAAAGGCTACGGGGGGCTGCTTGAAAGCGGCGTAAGCAATATGCTGCAGGGTTTAACTACCGCGGAAGAGATCCTTAGCGTAACATTCGCAGAGGATATAAAAGTATAACGGCTTGGGGGTTAGTTTTTTCAGAAGAGGCCTTGTAGTACCTCTAAGGGCCAAATCGCATCGGGGGGGTGGTTTCTTGATGAAGATAAGAGAGCAGATTTTCGGACCAGGCTTTACGCAGGCAGGTTTCTACTAAACTCGAGGTTTTTGGTCGCCGATAATATATGGCTGCGAGGCAGGCACTGGATAGGAAACCTAAAGTCAAAACGAGAAGAGCCGGTAAATGAAAAACTATAAGTATATCGCGCGGGACACTTCAGGTAAGCGAAGAGAAGGTCTTAAAGAGGCGGCCTCTTCAAATGACGTGCTTGGCTGGCTTCGCGACCAGGGCTTTACGCCTGTCTCAGTCAATGAGATACCCGCGGCCCCTCAAAAGACCGCGCAAAAAGGGTGCCGAAAGCGGATCAAATCAGCAGATTTGGCAGCGCTGTGCTGGCAGCTGACCACAATGGTAGAAGGCGGAATTCCTATCACCACGGCTTTGGAGACTATCTGTGAGGACCTGGACAATTTATCGCTTCAGCAGATTCTGCTGGGAGTTCTCGAGAAGGTGCGTCACGGTGAGACATTTTCGGACAGTATTTCGGCATATCCAAAGGTTTTCAACCGGTTGAGCTGCGCCATGATATTAGCGGGCGAGGCGGGGGGTAATCTGCCGGAAGTGCTCCGCCAACTGGCCGAGTATTTTGATAATCGGGACAAGCTGGCGAAAAAGGTTAAGGGCGCGATGGCCTATCCCGTTTTTGTCATCGGATTCATCATCCTGATAGTGATATTCATAATGACGTTTATTGTCCCCCGATTCGAAATGATATTTAAGCAGTTCAGCGGTGAACTGCCCGCTTTCACCCGGGGATTCATGGGCTTTTATGACGTGCTGAGGTACAACGGCGTTTATATTATCGGCCTGATTGTATTGGTAATTGTTGGTGCAGTTTTAACCTACAAGAAAAGCGAAAAAGGGCATTATGCGTTTAGCAAAATCGCTCTGCTGATTCCTTTTATGGGCAAGGTATTGAGTCACGCATTTATCGTAATGTTCTGCAGGACGATGGCGACATTGATTGGCGCGGGCGTCTCAGTGCTGGAGGTGCTGGATATTCTTTCGACGATGACCAACAACGATATTATAAAGGACGCGGTAATGCGAAGCAGGGAGGCGGTTGTGGGAGGCTCAAACATCTCTTTGAGTCTGGCTGAATCCGGTTTTTTCCCAAATATGGTTATCAAAATGATACAAGTCGGCGAGGAGAGCGGCTCGCTTTCGAGGGTGTTAGAAAGAACCAGCAACTATTACGAGCGCAAGGTAGATGCCACAATAACAGCGGTGATGAGCCTGCTTGAGCCGATAATGATTGTAACGGTTGGCGGGGTTGTATTGGTAGTAGTTCTGGCACTGTATCTGCCGATTTTCTCAATGTCAGCATAACAGGCAGTAAAATAAAGAAGAACTAATGTAGTCGTCTAGGGATTTGGTCGATGGTGAGTGTAATAGGGCGGAAGGGAAGTAATTTCGGAACGTTTTTTAGGAGAGCATAAAAATGGAAAGCAGGAAAGGTTTCACACTGATAGAGCTGATGGTCGTGATTCTGATCGTCGGCATTCTTGCTGCAGTGGCGATTCCGATCATGCGAGGCCGGATAGACTCGGCCAAGTGGTCGGAAGGCAAGGCTGGAGCCGGCAGTATCCGCACGGCAGCTCGTGCATTCATGGCAGAGCACGGGCCGGCCTGGGGCGGCGCCTGGATAGGTGTCACCCTAACCGATCTCGGTTTTCAACCGGGCGACCTGACCGGTAAGTACTTCGTAGATGCAGATTACGCCTTTGCGTGCACTGCGTACGATACTTACACGATTACTGTCACGGCCGGTGGTTCGCCGGATGCACCTGCGGCACCTGCAGTGGTGACACTCGATCAGGCCGGAACTTTCACACCTCCATAATTTAGCGTGTGAAGGCAAGGCACGTAAGTTGTGTTACGCCCCTGGATTACGCACCCGGAGCCTGGAAGCATCTGTAATGTATGAGGGGGTACAACGCGGAGAGAATCCGGGTGCCATTGGGTTTTCGATAGCTTAGATAAGGGTGGCTATGGCCGAGAGGCCATAGCCACCTTAAGCCCATTAATATGAAAAAGACATTTTGGGGGAGACGCAATTATCTTCATCGCTATATTCAAACCGGTCTCAAGAGGAGGACGAATATGACTGTTAAACGGCTCAAGTCCGAAGGCGGATTTACCATTGTTGAGGTAATGATTACCGCTGTGATTCTGTTAGTGGCGGTGTTAGGGTCCTCCGGATACAGGTATTACGCCGCGCTGGATGCGCGCAAAGCCGCCCAGCAGGCAGCGGCTGCGAGAGTTGGGCTGATTCTTTGCGAGAGCTGGCACGGTGTCGGAGGCATCGGGACCTACGACCCGGTTGCACATCTGGGTACAAACATGACAATCTCGGCAATGACCGGTTTTGACGGGTCCGGATACAAAGAAGCGGACTTTACCCTTTTGGGGTGCTACCAGGTCGTTGCAAACCATACCACGTACGGCGCGGTCATGTCGTGGAAGGACGTCAATTCCGGCTTACGGGCCCTGAGTGTGGTGGTAACCTGGCCGCTGGAGAACGGCAATCTTGATGTACAGTCGCCCGGGCAGAAAACATACGAGCTGACAACCTATACGCCTATATAAATTTAGAGAGGGGGTTGACTGCCATGTCGAAAAAGAAAAGCACAAACCGACGAGCCTTTACGCTTATAGAGCTGATGGCAGCCACGGTGATTGCAATTATCGTCGTATCGGGTATCGGCTTTATATTGGCCGACAGCCAGCGTGGATGGAACAGGATGTACGACCGTATATACTCCGATGTGGTGACCGACAGCTATGTCGCCCGGAAGAGATTTGACGGTGTGGTTCGCAAGGCAAGCGGGCAGAAGTTCTTTATAGACGAATACGGCAGCTGGGTCGAGGTTTATTACTATGCAGGCGCCAGTTCAACCGACCTGGACCGGTACGCGCGTTTCTTCTACCAGGGCGATGGCAGCCTGTTTCTCGAAAATGGTACGGTGGATGCGGCGAGTGTCAAGGCGACGTCGTCGGTAGAGACGGTCTGCGGGAACGTAACGAGCTGTGTTTTCACGGCGTCGGGTCGGTCGGTCCAAATGATACTTACGCTCGACAACGGCTCGCAGAGCGCGAACGTCGTGACGAGCTGCGTGATGCACAATGAGTAACGAAATAATGTATCTTGAAGGGGAGGTTCAATATGAATACCTTTAAGCTGCTACAATCAAAAAGGAAGGGCTCTACAATCGTTCTGGTGATGAT
>CP070715.1:953938-956865 GCA_020350405.1 Planctomycetota bacterium | reverse complement strand
TTCATCTTTTTCTCCTTCAAAAAAATAAACCCTTAATATTTCGCGAAAAACGCCCATTTAAACGCGCAATTTTTCTGCCCAAATCCAATTTTTTTTGACGAGTTTTCCGCCGGAAATGTATCGGGCTCCCCTCACCCCCGATTTCCCCCCTGGCCTTCTCCTCGCGCCCTCCGTGCATCGAAACAAGCTCCTCCTTTCCCGAATAACCGGCAGCGCAAACCTACCGCCGATTTTGCAAAAAAGCTCATTTTCGCGGGAAAAAACCCTCTTGCTGCTGATACGGCCTGCCAAATGATGCCTTTTCTCCCGCTCCTGCGTCCGCCGGTACGAAGGCGGGTGTCGACCATTTCTCAAACGACAGACTACGAAGCGGTCGCCTTAACCATACCCTACCCAAATCCACCCGTCAACAAGAAATAAATCTTGACGTTTAACGACTTGTATGTTAATATCCCTTCCGAAAATTCGCGGGGTGATGAAACTTTTCGTACAGCTGTTCATGCTCGTGGCGTATATGCGCGTCGCGACGTGGCAGAAAATGGTTACCGTTTGACCGGCCCGGCTGATATGGCTGATGCCGGATTAATAAAGGAAGCCGAAAATGAAACACCCAATCATCACCTCCGCTCTCGTCCTGATACTCTTGGTGGCCCTCCCCACCCGGGCCGCAGCCACCCTCCTTAATTCGAATTCTATAATCGAAGACAACATAGAATACTACATGCAGACGGACAAATTCGTCTATCACCATGGCGAAATCGTTGACATGTTCTATTCAGCTACCAACCTCGGCCCCGACGATGTCACCATCGGCTGGGTCGCCGCCGACCCCCTCGCCCATTACACATTTAAGGTTATGCAGGGTAATGCCCAAATCTGGCGATACAATTATATTACTCCGGTGCTTGCCTTTGAACCATTCACATTGGGCCCGTATCAGTCCAGGGCATTCCAGACTGCCTGGAATCTCATGCACAATAACGGCACGCCCTGGAACCCCGATGATGATTTTCCGGTAAGCCCCGGCACATACTCCGCAATCGGTGAGCTAAACCTCGTGCCGTTCTTAAAGTGCGACAGGGTCCCCGTCTCCGTATGTCTACAGGTCATCCCTGAACCCGCAACCATTTTCCTGCTCGCCCTCCCCGCACTCGTCCTGCTCCGAACCCGCAGACCCCAGCGCATACCTGCAGAGCACCAATAATTCAATTGCGGCCATCCACTCAACATTTCTAATTTTTGTACTCTAACTCTGCTCTTCGATTTTTCTATCCGCACCTCGGAGCGTAGCGGAGACCCCAGACTCCGATCCGGGACCCAGAAAAAAATACCGCCGGCAACGCCGGCCCTTCTCCTCCTTATCCGCTTCGCCCATCTAATTTTCTCCCTTCTTTCCACCAGTCGCCCCTCAAGTAATCATCCTCACTATAGCCCCTTTCCTCCAAAATATCTTTTACCTTATCCCAAGGTGGCAAGATCCACTTCTTCATAATTCGCACTGTTAACAGTGGAAGTACAAGCCAATACGCAATTATACCCATAACTCCCCAAACCCAGTTGAAAACTAATAACAGGCCTGCACCGACCAAGAACATTACGAGCCATCCCATTTTTAAAACTCCCCCCATCGATGAATCAAAGACCATCGGACGAATCACGGGTGAGGCAACTTCTCCCACTCCGCAAAATCCGACTATACCACTTCAAATAACCCTCCTGTCCCAATTAAATAAGGGTCCGACCTGTCCGCCCTGTCCCACCCGTCTGCCCGCTACCGCCCCGCCCCCCCTCGCAGCGTAGCGGAGACCCCAGACTCCGATCTGGGGCCCAGAAAGCCGGATCCGGGACCCACATATTCCAATATCACCTGCAACCATAATTTTACTTCAACGGCCAGTCATACGGACACCAGTACAGCCATTCCTCTACGAACAGCCCAAGGTCAAGCCCGTCAACATCGCCCATCTGGTCCAGGTCCGCCCCCCCGCACCACTCATTGTCCGCATCGCACCCGCTGGAAAGCCAGTAGTCCGCGAACCTCGCGTAGTGACCAAATTCAACCGTACAAAGCGGCCCGCCCGGCCAGAAACCGCCAAGCACCTCATATTGACCGCCCGCCGAGTATGCCGCGTCCGCCTGCCCGATTGTTCCCGTCACGATATACTCTCCGCCGCTGCTCACACCGCCCCCGCCGTCTATCGTGCTCCAGACTATCTCATAATCACCAAATACCTCCAGCGAAAACAGCAGCATAAACAATATCAAAGGGATGGTTTTTCCAACCTTAACGCTTATCAACTTATTATTTCTTCGTTTCATTGTGAATCTCCTTTAGCCACCGTACATTCCGATACTTTGAAGTACCTTTTTTTTCAATTCTCGCAGTGACTCAACTTTGCCACCGGTCATTCTTCATTCGACATAATGGCTTGACCAGATGTTCCAAAGCCATCCGTTACTTTGATACCACACCGCAACGGCGTTTCCAGCACTGTCTACCGCTACCTGCGGGTACTCAGCAGTCCCCACATTCTCCTCAATCAGTTCTGCCATGCCCCATCCGCTTCCTGCGACATAACGGTTTGACCAGATGCTCCGGTAGGTTCCGAAAATTTGACTCCAGACCGCAACGGCATTTCCAGCACTGTCTACCGCTACCTGCGGGTAATCAGCAGTTCCCACATTCTCCTCAATCAGTTCTGCCGTGCCCCAGCCGGTTCCTGCGACATAACGGTTTGACCAGATGCTATCCCAGCTTCCGTCATGTTGACGCCACACCGCAACGGCGTTTCCAGCACTGTCTACCGCTACCTGCGGGTACTCAGCAGATCCATTCTCCGTCTCAATCAATTCTGCCGTGCCCCAGCCGGTTCCTGCGACATAACGGTTTGACCATATGTTCCAACGGGTTCCGTCATATTGATGCC
>CP070715.1:950427-953838 GCA_020350405.1 Planctomycetota bacterium | reverse complement strand
ATGTCGCAGTACACGCCGATGTACAAAGCATTCGAGTACCCAGCGATCGCTCGCCGAAAAACGCGCGAAGAATATCACGAAGCCATACGAGCCGCAAGGGAGGCAGGCCTCACAAATGTCGAAATTCAGGGGTATCGGTCTCTATAGAATTCTGCCAGGCTAAAGGAGGCTGTCTGGTGCTTTTTTGATTAGTGTGTTATGATGGACCAAGGTGAACATAAACAAGCCAGATTGCGCCGGCTACGCGTATCGGTGCAGATAGTCTGCCTCGGCTTGTTCGTATATCTTGCTCTTGCGGCCCGGTTCAAGTGGAAGGCGCCGTTGCCTTATGACCTGTTTTTGCGTTTTGATCCGGTCGTTTGGCTTATTGTCTCCGCCGCCACACGTGAGGCCGCACTATATGGATCGTTCGCCCTTGCACTTGTTGTTGCGACCGCGTTGTTTGGCCGGATGTTCTGCGGCTGGGTATGTCCGCTAGGCACCGCGATAGACGCAGCGCACTTTGTACAGGATCGTAGGCCAAGCGGTTCGCTCGTGGAACGGCTGTCGAGCATTAGGTTTTGGATACTCATTGTACTCATCGGCGCAGCATTAGTTGGTGTGAATTTAGTTGGATGGCTTGACCCTCTGGTAATGAGTTCGCGTGCGTTGCACCTTGGGTACGGTGCAAGGTTGCACTGGGCAGCCACAGCGGTCGTGTGGACGGCTGTGGCGGTGGTGATCGGTCTTGTGTTCTTCGCGCCACGTTTCTGGTGCCGAGCTCTCTGTCCCTTAGGCGCGGCTCTATCGCTGGTCGCGTGCTTGGCTCCATGTCGTCGGCGAGTCGGGGAGTCGTGCACTAATTGTGGCGCATGCTCTGACGCCTGCCCGATGGGACAATCCAGCATCAAGAACTCGCCCGCCGAGTGCATCGGGTGTCGGAGGTGTGAGGCGGCCTGTCCTGAGCAGGCCATTGCATTCACGCTTGACATAAGTTCGATCCGGGGGATCCACCATTCCGAAGGGGAACAGCCGATTAATCCTTGGCGACGCAGGTTTGTTCTCGGTTTAGGTTCACTCGCAGTTGGCGGTGTGGCGAGGTTCATTGTGCGTGCCAAGCCGAGTCGTACGTTACTAAGGCCCCCCGGTACGCCCAGCGAGCAGCGGTTTTTAGCGCGCTGTGTGGGTTGCGGCACATGCTTAGCTACCTGCCCGACCGGTGGGCTCTTGCCTCTCATATCGGCCCATCGGCTCGATGCGGCCTTCACCCCGGTGTTTGTGCCGCGAGTGGGCCCGTGCTTGCCAGACTGTACCGCCTGTGGTGAAGCTTGTCCCACAGGCGCGATCTCAAGAGTTCCAGCGAACAGGAAGAAGACAATTCAGATTGGCCTTGCAGTCATAGACCGTGCGCGGTGTATACCTTGGGCTGGTGGTGAGAGATGCGTGATATGTTTAGATGCTTGTCCGGCTGAGTACGATGCGATAGAACTACGGCAAGTTGAGACGGGCGAGTTTCGGCCGTATGTAAAGGAACGGTTGTGCACAGGCTGCGGAATCTGTGAATATAAGTGTCCCGTGGAAGGTAAGTCCGCAGTCCAAGTGGTTGCGTCAAAGGAAATGACTGCTGCTAAGTAGGTCAACCTACCGATAGTAACAATCCAAGCGCCAATCCCTACAACTAAAAGCCCAAATAGCTCACAAAACCACAAGAATTGCATATCCATAAGGTTTGTGATACCAAAGGCTTAAAAAATTGCAGAAAGTGGTGAACGTTTTGAACATACGTTAGCTGCTCTATAGACACGCGTAGTCTGGAACCCGGGCTTGTGGGTCCGTGGTAGCTCACGCTCGGGGTCTTCGGTGGGACAGGCGGGGGAGGGTATTATATTTGGGGGTTGGTTAAAATAGATTGACCGGGAGGGGCGGATTTGGGAATATATGCGGGCGTTTAGGCGTATTTTTGGGTATTTTTGACAGGAACCTTTTGGGCTGAAGTTGGTCTAATAGAGAGGAAAGCCGTGCAGCCGGAAACGGCAAATATCAGCGTTGACGATTCGGTTTTGGTGGAGCAGTGCCGGCAGGGCGATTCTGAGGCGACCGAGAGGCTGATAGTTAAGTATCAGAATCGCATATATAACGCCGTATTGAAAATATGTGCAAACACCGATGATGCTGCGGAACTAACGCAGGACACGTTTGTCAAAATAATAGAGAACATTGATAAGTTCGAGAGCAGGAGCAGCTTTTATACGTGGGCATTCAGGATAGCGGTTAATTTGACGTTAAATTACTGTCAGAGAGAAGCAAAACTGCGGTTCAGGAGCCTGGATGCCGAAGAAGACGACCATGCAAAGCAGGTCTTAAAAAGGTATTTGACCGATGACGCATCTCCGGACCCTGCTGCGGTGGCCCAGAACAAGGAGTTGTGTGAAACGGTTGTAAAAGCTCTCGGGAAACTGGATGATGAGCAAAGGGCAGTAGTTGTGTTGAGGGACATTGAAGGTATGAATTACTCTCAGATTGCAGAGGTACTTGAGATTGAGCTTGGCACGGTTAAAAGCAGACTGAGCCGGGCCAGAGGCGAGCTGAGAGAGATTATGGAGGCCATTTTGCGATGAAAGAAAATATGGATATAGACGAATTACTGAATGGCTTCATTGATGGAGAACTGAGTGCGAGGGAGCATACCGAGGCTCAGCGGCTTATTGCACATGATGCGGGAGTTGCTCAGCGGCTGCGGGAGCTTGAGAGCTGCAAGATTCTGGTAAGCTCTCTGCCTTGTGCGGAGGCACCGGCCGGGATGGTCAAGCAGATAAAAGCTTCGCTGGAGAAAAGCACGCCCATAGTTCAGCCGCCGCTGCGCATAGAGCATGTGGGGGCGAGGCATTTGCTTGTTCGCAAAGTTGCCGCTGTCGCCGCTATGGTTGGATTGGTAGCTGTTTTAGCGGCGGTCATTTACACGATTGTCGCTCCTGAGAGTAGCACGAAAAGACCGGTTGCCGTTGAGGACTGGGATCGCCCGGTCGGGGAGCTCAAGACGATAAAACCCGGGCCCGGACTCGCGGCAGTTACTGAAAAGCCAATTCTCAAATCCGGCCTGACTGAGATGGAATTTGCCGGCAGGCTTGAGCTGGAGACAAAGGAGCTGGCGATTGTTGAGGCATCTATCAATAGAGCTATTGAAGATAATCGGCTCTTAGAGAAGATAGTCCCCAAAAGCGAGGGAAACAAAAGAGTATATGCCCTCAATTGCAGCAGAGAGGGCCTGCGTTTGGTGTTGGCCGACCTGGACAATATCTGGAAGAGGTTCGATTCGGCAACGTTATTAGTCGAGACCGACCGGTTTGGTGAACAGGTAGTGGTTGAAGCAGTTGCCACCGAGCAGGTTATTGAAATTGTTAAGCAGGACTCTCTTGAGACGCGCATTGATGT
>CP070715.1:942592-950327 GCA_020350405.1 Planctomycetota bacterium | reverse complement strand
GGCTTTGCCTACGCGGCTCATACATGTATTTGGTAATTAAAATGCCGGACAACAAAAACAAAATCACCGATGGCGATTATCTCGCGTTCGAAGAAAAAGTCGCTGACCTTGACAGCCAGATGAACGAGCTGCGCAGGCTAAGCTCCCTCAAGGGCATTGACTACTCTGCCGAAATCCGTCGCTTGCAGCAGGCACAGGTCGCCGAACTTAAACGAATATACACAAAGCTCACCGCCTGGCAGACTGTTCAGGTCGCACGCCATCCCAAAAGACCCCTCCTGCCCGACTATCTCGACCTCATGGTAAAGGACTTCCGCGAATTACATGGCGACAGGTGTTTCGGCGATGACCACGCGATAATAAGCGGTTTAGGGCAAATAGGCAGAGAAAAAGTGTTGGTTGTGGGCCAAAACAAAGGCAAAAACACAAAGCAAAAGATCGCCTGCAACTTCGGCTGTGCCAATCCCGAAGGCTACCGCAAAGCCGCAGCAAAAATGAAATTCGCCGAAAAGTACAATATCCCTGTCGTTACTCTCATTGACACCCCCGGTGCATATCCGGGCGTCGGAGCCGAAGAGCGCGGACAGGCCCAGGCGATAGCGGTCAATCTGATAGAGATGTCCCGGCTGAAGGTGCCCATAATCTGCATCGTCATCGGCGAGGGCGGCTCAGGCGGCGCACTCGGAATAGGTGTCGGCGATAGACTCGCTATGCTTGAGTTCGCATATTATTCCGTCATATCACCCGAAGGCTGTGCCGCAATCCTCTGGCGGGACGGCTCACAGGCCCCGGATGCCGCCGAGGCCCTTAAATTAACAAGTAGGGATTTATACAACTTAAAGCTCGTTGATGCCATTATCCCCGAGCCGCTTGGCGGTGCCCACCGCAATGTCCACGATACCGTCTACAATGTCGAAAGGTACATTGTAAAAACCCTCGCCGCACTCAAACGTACAAAGCTCGAAAACCTCCTCGAAAACAGATACAAAAAACTCCGCTCATTAGGCTCTGACACTACCGCCCTCCTCCGCAAAAAAACCGCCGAACGTCAGGAAAGGATAAAGGCGGCCCTGAGAGCAATTCCCAAAAAACCAAAACGCGTCCCCGCTAAAGTCTGATTTACCCCCTAAATTTCTAATATCCTTCCATCTCCGCGTCCGTCCCAAATCTACCACCGTTATTGCCTTAGCCCCCACGCTCATGCTCGCTTCCTGCCCCTTGCGTGTTTGCTTTCTCCCGCACCGAAGAACCGTTTCCTAACTCGCTTGTTTCTGGCTCTCAACCCCTGGCTTTGGTTTACTCAACCACCTCTGTTGAGCCCCTGCGAGCTTCCCTTCTCTTCTCTTCCGTGACACTGTGACCACATCCGGGGCATCTATCTGCAAAATCATGCCGGATAGTACCCCTGAAGAAGACCAGCCCGCACTTATAGCATTTTTCACCTCGGTAAACACTCTTTTGCCTGCACTCCTTGCACACCAGCGGAGTTGCCGTCTTTATGTTCGGGTCGGTCATCATCGCTACGAACTGCTCCCCAGTAGGGGGGTTGGCCTCCAGATACTCAAAGTAATCTCGCTTACCCGTCTGATACTCCGCTTCACACTCCGCATTGTCGCACTTCACCCAAATCATATCTTCCGGGTTAATGCTCTCGATTCCCTTGAGCCCCGACCCTTCTACATGCCTCCTATAGACCGTTATCGCCACGGCCAGGCCGAAGCAAACCACTATAACCCCTAACATCACCAGTTTTTTCTTCTCGCCTGTCATTTCAATCCCTCAAACCTAATCAGATAACAATTTGTTGATATACCAGCTGCACCCCACCATTATCACATACCCTCGATTATTTGTCAAACCCTTATTTTTTCCCCCTTAAACCTGACTTGCTATCCGCAACCCACATTTTCAACACAAAATTCAACCATGACCCTCCCACATTTACTCGCCCCCCTTGCCTGCCCCTCCACGCCGTAGGCAGGGGTTACTCTTTTTTCTTACTTCAGCGGCCAGTCATACGCTCGCCGCATCCTCCACTGCCTGTACCAGCGCTGGTGGCGGGAATGAGTGAATGAGTGTATGCGTAATGCGTCGATGGCCGGTTCGTGGATAGTGCTTTCCCTCGACTTTGCTCGAGGCAGGCTATCAGGATTCAGAAGGCCGGTTTCTTTATAAGAAAACATAGTATTGTTGGTAAACTTCTTCAAATTCATCTCTAAGGCCCCAGTTCCCAGAGCCAATCTGCTAAGAGAATTCTAAGGTCAGACATATCAATGGTATCGTTGTCCACCAGGTCATACATATCGTTGAAGGCGGGCTGACCTAAACTAGTCAGCCACAAATCGGCGAATTCTGCATAGTCGAGCAGGTTCACCATACCGTCCCAGTTGAAATCGGCCTTGCTCGGACCGGCCAGCTCCTCTATCCTCTCCTGAGACAAAGCATAGTTATAAATTCGAACATCATCTATCCTCCCTTTAAAATGCCTGTCCGGACTGTGCACCTCGTGACCAATACGGGTAACTCCGTCAAACTCTTCTATGTCGTGGTTCAATACGTTTACGTTTGTCGATAAAGACAGTATCCCTTCTTCGTTCATATACATGGTTGCCTTTGTCGGCTCTACCACCAATGCGACAAAAACCCAGTTACTGTCCGGCACAATCAGTCCCGAATGCCAGTCCCAGCAATTCGGGTCATCATTCCAGTTGTACGCCAACTCATGGTTAACAGCACCTTTCGCACCTTCTCCAAAACTGATGCCGGCTACAGTGCTGGTGTCCCTGCTCATTATAATGCCTGTATAAGGAGCCTCCTGAGTACCATACCGCTTTATCCAGGCCGATATTGTCGCAGTGTTCGAATCAAGGTTAAGGGCAGGAATTGACACATAATCGTCAATTCCATCGAACTCCAGCGCACCGCCTATTCTCCCGCTAACCCAGTCGCTGTTGTTCATATTGGTGAGTGTTCCATCGTGGCTGCTTCCGAAGCTGCCGCTGTTCTCAGCAGTTGTGCCCGAGCCATCGTCAAACTTCCACCAGCCGACCGGAGGAACCTTACTCTCCACGCTTATCGACACGGTAGCAACATTGCTGTTGTCGGTCCCGTCATTCGCCTTATATGTAAATGAATCTATACCTTCAAATCCCGCCGAGGAAGTGTACTCAAATGTCCCATCCGAATTCAGCGACAAGCTGCCGTTTGAAACATCGGATACCAATACCACAGACAGGGGGTCTAATTCAGCATCCATGTCATTAGAAGTAACGCCATGCAGCCAAACATCAAGAATTTCACCTCTGTAAACCGAATAACTGTCATCATTGGCTACAGGAGCGGTATTGCTCGTAACGCCTCCGGTCGTCTGTATAACCACCGAGTCTGACGTCAATCCGCTCGACGAAGCTGTAAGCGTTATAGTGCCTGTTCTCAAGGTTGATTTAACCACCGCTACACATCGGCCCCTGAAGGTCGTACGCTGCGGCTGCTGGAAACTTTCCGTGCCGTAGGGATTGGCGTTGCCGACGCCGGCGAGCTTGCCTGGCCCGTTGATATCAAAACTAATCAGCTTATCCTCATTGGGGTCGTACACAACGTTTCCAGAGCCGTCGAGCAATTCCGCCGTAACGTAACAGAGGTCGCTTCCATCGGCTGCAATTGTGTTTGTATCAGCTGTCAGCTCAATACTTGCCGGTGCTCCTGCGGTATCAAGTATCCACTCGGCCTGAGGAACATTACCATCGTACCCCACAGCTTTCAGTTCGCCGGCTGCATAATTAACGTCCCACGTGGCTGTGTAATTGCTGTCGCTCGATGTTGCCCGCGCCCCGAGATTGACGTCATTCAGAAAAAGCGCTACTGTGTCACACTCCGAATAAACCGTTACCTCCAGGTCTGTTCCTTCATATCCGGACCACGTCCAGCTTGGGTGTATATCCGGGTATATCCACTCCGAGATCCAGTTCGGGTCGTAATCGGGAAGAGAAAGCGTTGGACTTGTTACAAACGCACACACCTTATTCTGACCTGTCTTCCAGAGCACATCACGATAGTAAGCGGCCGGACGCTTGTAACCGCACGCATCGATATCCCCGCAGTAGGCCAGATGCCACGGATAAGGTGCTAATGCCCCCCCCACACCACCATAATTATATCCGGTCCAGCCGATGCCGGCCTCACCGAGATAATCGTATCCCGTCCACACAAAGTCACCGATGACGTAAGACAAATCCTCTACGGCCTTCCAATAATCAAATGCATCCTTGGGGTGAGTTTCCGACACAAACATAACTCGCTCAGGTGCGGAGTTGTGCTCTTCAATATAGTGACCTAATTGATAGTTATATCCGACCACATCAAGCGTGGCGAAATAGTCATCGCAAGATTCCCCATACGCGTTCGCCCCCAGAGTAACGGGCCGGGTGGGATCCAGACTCCTCACATATGTGGCAAGCATATCGGAAGTGTTGTTCCCATCTGGTTCGCACTGCTCCGGAATCTCATTGCCGATACTCCACATAATGATACTCGCGTGGTTCCTGTCCCGCAGTACCATGCTGTTTATGTCCACCTGCCACCAGCTCTGGAAATACTTCGAGTAGTCGTCATCGTGGTCCCACTTACGATAATTCCACATATCAAACGCCTCATCGATGACAAGGACACCGAGACGGTCGCACACGTGCAGAAATGCTTGCGATGGAGGATTGTGAGCGGTGCGAATCGCATTGTAGCCAGCCGCCTTCATTATTTCGACACGACGCTCCTCGGCTCGGTCATAACAGGCAGAGCCAAGCATATAATTGTCATGGTGCATACACCCGCCCCGTAAAAGCACCGACTCACCATTTAATAAAAAACCATCGTTTGCGTCGAAGGAAATGCTGCGTATGCCGAAGGTCGTCTCCACTTGGTCGACTATCTCTCCACTTACGAGGATATGCTGGGACAAAGTATAAAGCATCGGTGAATCAATCGACCAAAGATTGGGGGTAGTGACCGCGATGGTCTGGTCGAACTCGTGCGACGCTGAACTTGAGATTGAAAAAATCTCAGAGTCCGTGGCAACTGCAACGCCATTCGAATCCAGAATAGTGCTTTGCAAAGTCACCGTCTCATTAGTGTCGGACTCGTTTTTAACCTCCGTGCGGACCCTGACGTCAGCCGAAGATGTTGACACCACTGGTGTAGTGATATACGGGCCCCAGTGTTCGATATGCACCGTCTCCATAATCGTGAGCGTTACGGGCCGGAAAATCCCGGACCCGCTGTACCACCGGGTGTTCTTGCCCTCATTTTTCACCTCCACGGCAACAACGTTCTCACCTCCGAAATTAACATCACCCGTAATATCAAACCAGAAAGTCGAATATCCGTAAGGCCGGTTCCCCACATGCGTGCCATTCACCCAGACATCCGAATTCATATAAACGCCGTCTAACTGTAAATGAACGATTTTGTTGCTGTCATTGGCATCGAGGCTGAATGTGTTACGGTACCAGGCAGTTCCTCCAACCGTATATCCGGTGTCCCAATGCCCGATTGCTGAGACGTTAAAGGGACCGTTCTCAAGCGTCAGGTCTTCAATCGTCCAGTCGTGGGGCACACTCACAATTCGCCAGCCGGAATCGTCAAAGCCGGCCTGGTTGGCATAGGCTAAGTTACCCTTCTTAAAACGCCAGAAGTGGTCCAGGCACGTCTGGCTGCGTCCAACAGGCTGAACCTGACGCTCATAGGCCCCCATATCCACGATGGGTGCTGTACCTGAGCCGGTGTCGGCCACACCCGTGTCGTCCACAAAACGCGGATTACCATCTAGGTCCGTGCTCACACCTACCGCCGCGTTGTTACCGGCGTCCACGCACGGTGAGTAGGTCCCCAGACGAAAGTCGCCTCCGACAGCATTCACAAAACACGGGTCCGCGTCGATATTGCCCGTCCCCGACCAGCCGCCCTGCACGTCGCTGTAGGTCACCGCGCTCGAACTGCTGGGATAATCGTAATCGTCGATCTGGTCCGGCGAATTGCCCCACACAATACAATTTGTCACCGTCGGCTTGCTGTTCAAATTGTTCATTATCCCCCCCCCGGAACTCGTTGCGCTATTCCCGCTAAACGTGCAGTTCGTCACCGTTGGGCTGCTGTTACTATAGTTGCACATCCCCCCGCCACAGTAGGCCAAATTATTGCTGAACATGCAGTTCGTCACCGTCGGGCTGCCGGTATCGTTGTACATCCCGCCCCCGTTAGCGTCTGCTCCACTGCCATTGGCATTGCCGGCCGTAATAATAAAACCATCCAGCACAGCATTCGGCTCCGTCCCGCTGCCCGTAACCACGTGATAGCTATTGTCCGAGTTGCTGTCAGGTACATTGATGTCGCCGCTGAGGACGCTCGGGTAGTAATGGACATTACGAAATTTCGGCCCGCCCACAGGCCCGCCGTACCCTCCCTTAATCGTCACGCCATTTATCAGGCGAAACGTCGCTTCCCGCCTGTTGCCGCCCGCCGGATTTGCTGAGGTTGCATCCGGATAATACGTCCCCTCCGCCACCCGTATCTCATCAATATTAGGGTTCGAATTCGCATCTGCCAACGCATCCTGCAGGTACTTGTAGGCATCTGCCCAGTTCGTGCCGTCATTCACACCTGTCGCATCGGCATCAACGTAGACATAGGTATAGTCTGTCGGCGCCGTTAGGCAGATATCATCGAGCCAGATTCTGCCTGAATCGACCATCGCCTTCGTTTGTCCTGCCTTTGCACCGCCGATTCCAATAGTGAACCTGTCGATAGCTGACAGTGTCACTCCGCACGCATCGTAGATATTCAGGTCAATATTCCACTTATGCCAGCCGGCCTCAAACATGTCGTTCACGTCGTCGTAGTACACAGTCCCTATATTGCTGCTCAGATCTTCCAGTTCCACCCACATTCGCGCAGCGCTCTTATCAACACCAACAGATACCTCGCTGCATGGGTCACCCCGGAAGTACACATTCAACGTCTCCACACCCCCTGCCGTCCAATCCGAGCCCACCTCCAGCTCGGTCATATCTTGGGCGTCGATCCACGAACCGACGTACATGGGTCCCATCCTACTCGAATTATAGTACCGAAACTTAACCGAATTACCGTCGCGAGTCAAACCCAGCCCACACGGGTCCTTCTCAAGGAAGATTTCACCATCGCTGTCGTTGACATACCAGTCATCCCACACGCTCCACAGCGCGGCGTTGTCCACGTACGAGTCGAAATCGTCCACCACAATCCGCGCTTTTGCCGTCCCCGCCAGTCCCGCTAGTGCCAGCCCTATAGCCGCCCCCATAACTGTCAACATTCTTGCCGCCTTCATCTCTTTACCCTCTCAAATGTACTCTTAACATTTCTCATAAAAAGCCACATCAATTTTTACTTTTGCGCCCTGGCTTTACACTTTCCGCTTTAGCGTTTAATCTTCCATTTCCCCCGAATGTCCCCCTTGCATTCTCCTCGCATCCTCCGTGCATCGAAACAGGCTCCACCTTTCCCACGCACCCGGCCGCGCATACAAAACCGCCGAACACGCAAAAAAACCTCATTTTCGCGGGAAAAAACCCTCTTGCTGCTGATACGAAATGCCAAATGCTGCTGTCTTCTCCCGCTCCTGCATCCGCCAATACGAAAGCGGGTGTAGAATTACTTCCGCCGCAAGACTAAGAAGCGGTTCCCATCACTATAACATGTCCCCGCC
>CP070715.1:936233-942492 GCA_020350405.1 Planctomycetota bacterium | reverse complement strand
GACACAGCTTTCTACCGACCCGGCCGTAGGCTCGAAACTGGTTATCCTGGGGGGCAGACCGGCTGATGGCAAAAGAATTAATCTGGCCGCCTATTTCGATATGGAGACGGAAACTTTCGGACAGGTTGACCCAATGCCGAGGGGACGTTGTTGCGGCTCGGCCGCCGCGGTAAATGGTAAGATATATGTTTCAGGAGGATTCTGGGATGATGTGGACGACGTCTATAACTGCACGGAGACATGGTGTTATCAAATCGGTGAAAATTGATGAAGTACTCCGGCGGGCCAGTGAGAGTTTATGAGGCGTTAACAAGCCGGAAGAGCTGTCTGAGAATTTTGTATTTTATGTATTGCGCCAGTCTTGCGGCCTGGCAGCCTTGGCTTGCTGTTTACTTCAAGAAGGTTGGCATTTCGGGCCTGCAAATCGGCATCATAATGAGCATCGCGCCGATTATGGTCTTTTTGGTACAGCCGATGTGGGGCGTCGTTGCAGACCGCTGGGGGCACCATCGTACCTTGCTGTTCACGATGTTCCTGGCTTCCTTCGCGATACTGGGCTACGTATGGAACGGCGGTTTCTGGTTCTTTTTCTTCTGGGCTGTTGTTGTTTCATTTGTGACCAATCCGATAGGGACTTTGATGGACAGCATTATACTGGACTACGTTAAGAGAAAGCAGGATTCATCTTACGGGCGCTTTCGTATGTGGGGAACCATAGGTTTGACGGTCTGTTCGCTGGTCTGTTCTGTAATAGTAGGCTGTGGGATTAGTTGGTTGTTTACACGCCGATTCGTGACCTTCATGTCCCTTTACAGTATGTGGATTATATTCTTTATTATACTGGATATAATGTTCTCTGTAAGGAGCTATGGACGCTTCCGTATGTGGGGCGCCATTGGGTGGGCGGTAGCTTCTCCGGTAGTAGGCTGGATTATTACGGGCCGAAACATAATCTTGATTTTCCCCATCAGTATGGCGGTAATGCTGCTCGGCTGGCTCGCAGGCTTTCTAAGACGTGATAAGACCAGAGCCGTACTGGCTACGAGTGAGGCTTCCTGGCAGAACCTTTCCGGTGTTCTGCGCAACTGGCGGCTTATCGTCTTTCTGGTCATAGCCTTCTTTTACGGCGTTGGAACCTCCCCTGTATGGACTTTTTACGGAGTTTATCTGGATGATATAGGAGCTTCACACGGATTAAAAGGGTTTGCCTTCGGTCTGGATGCGGCAATTGAATTTCCTTTTTACTTCTTCTCTATTGTCTTTGTCAAACATTTCGGGGCAAGGAGGGTTCTTACCTTCTCCATTTTGATGTTTGCTATTCGCTTGTTTCTGTATTCAGTGATTTCCACACCCGTACTGGCAGCGTCGGTGGAATTGATGCACGGCTTAACATTTTCGCTGTTTATCGTCTCGGCGGTGGAGTATGTCAATGAACTTGTACCTCCGGCATGGCGAGCGACAGGCCAATCCTTGTATGCAGCGGCGTGTTTCGGAGCCGGGACACTGGCCGGAAATACGTTTGCGGGCTATCTATATGACCAGATGCCGCTCCAGCAGGTCTACCGATTCACCGGTTGGCTGTTGCTCATTGTGGCGGTAGTTGCTGCATTCGCCTTACGAAGTCGTTCCAAGAAAAATGATTCCCAAGTTACAGGTGCAGAGTGAGCAGACATATAAATCAAAAAGTGAAAGAAGCAACCGAAGGAAATAACCTATGACTTTACGTGAAAGACTTATGACCGTATACAGGGGCGGTAAAGCCGACCGGGTCCCATTAACAATCTACGACTGGATATTGGAGGCAGCTTGCCCCGGTAAGGGAAACCCCTTCGAGAAAGAAGGACTTACGCTTCTTGGCGTAGCGTCCGTGTTCAAAGACAAGCCTGATAATACTATCACAATCGACCAGAAAGAAGTCGGAAGCGGAAGGGACAGACAAACTATAACAACGATAAAAACGCCTGTCGGGGAAGTGACGGAATGTGCCGGGTTTGACCCTTCTTTCGACAGTAAGTGGGTAACAAAACATTTTATAAAGTCGCCAGAAGACTACAAAGTAATGCAGTATTTCTATGACCACACCACAACCGAACCAAGCTATGAAAAATTTATCGAAGCTGACGAAAAAATGGGCCAGCGAGGCATCATTATCGGAGGGATTCATCCAATACCTGTAGCATGGCTTATGCTGGAAATTATGGGAACCGAGACCTGGTGCGAAGGTGTTATGCTTCACACCGACGAGTATGACGCCCTTCAGGGATCACTAACCAGAGTCTACAAGAGACGGCTTGAGATAGCAGCAGATAGCCCGGCAGAGGTTGTCTGGTATGCTGAAAGTCTTACGGGAACTATAGTTTCTCCTTCATTGTTTAATAAATATTGCAAACCCATCTACGATTACGGCAGCAAAATCCTAAAGCAGGCTGGCAAGCTTACATTTTCTCATTACGATGGAGATAATCTCTCCCTGGAGGATTGTATTGCCGGCGTTGATATTGATATAATAGAGGCCTTTACGCCGCCGCCGATGTGTGATATGACAATAGCTCGGGCCAGAGCCGCCTGGCCCGACAAGGTCCTTAGTATGAACTTTCCCGGGACCCTGTTCGGTGAGCCGGCTGAAGTTATTGAGAAGTATACGTGCGAATATATGGAGCAGGCGGGCAGCGATGGCAAATTTGCTATAGGCTGCACCGAAGAGTTCGATTTTGCGAGATTTGAACATACGTTTTCGGCAATATCAAGGGCGATGGAACGGTTTCAGACCAAAAGCCAATAATCAAAAGTAAACGCAGCCTGTCGGAGCTTCGATATGAAAGGCAAAGTAACAGTTAACAAAAAACATGCTAAAAAGATTTCCCGGCGCGATTTTATGCAGGGTGCAGCCGGGGCTGCAATGGCCTTTACTATTGTTCCCCGACACGTACTGGGAGGTCCCGGTCATACACCGCCGAGTGAAAAACTCAACATCGCCGGCGTTGGTGTCGGCGGCATGGGCGCTTCAGACGTGCAAAATTGCGCCACTGAAAACGTCGTCGCGCTCTGCGACGTACATGACTCTTACGCCGCAAAGACCTTCAAGACCTATCCCAGGGCGAAAGTCTACAAAGACTACCGCAGGATGCTCGACAAGCAAAAGGACATCGAAGCCGTTGTTGTCGCCACCCCCGACCACACACACGCGTGCATCGCAATGGCGGCCATAAGGGCCGGCAAACATGTGTACGTCGAAAAACCGCTGACTTATTCTATTCATGAATCCCGCAAGCTAACCGAAGCCGCCCGTCAGGCGAAGGTCGCAACCCAGATGGGTAATCAGGGACACGCCAGCGAAGACATCCGCAACGTCTGCGAATGGATTGCCGACGGGGCAATCGGGGCGGTCCGCGAAGTACACGCATGGACTACACATGCGGTCTGGCCCCAGGGCATCGAGCGACCGAAGGAAACTCCGCCTGTCCCCGAGGACCTTGACTGGGACAGATGGGTCGGCCCCGCTCCGTACAGGCCCTATCACCCGGCGTATCTGCCGGGGCTGTGGCGTGGCTGGTGGGATTTCGGAACGGGAGCCCTTGGTGACATGGGCTGCCACGTCCTCGACCCGGCGTTTTGGGCTCTTAAGCTCGGCTATCCGACCAGTGTTGAAGCAAGTGCCTCAATCTATGTTTCCGAAATAACCTGGGATAAAACCCTTAATACCGAAAGTTACCCTCGGGCTTCAATCGTGCGTTACGAGTTCGGCGCCAGAGGCAATATGCCCGCTGTCACGCTTACCTGGTACGACGGCGGCCTGATGCCGCCCAGACCTGCCGAACTCGAAGAAGGCAGGCAAATGGGAAGTGCGCTTGGCGGAATAATCTTCATCGGTGACAAAGGTAAAATCATGGGCGGCAGCCACGGCGGAACCGGCGCACGCATCATACCGGAATCGAAAATGAAAGAATATAACAGGCCGCCGAAGACTATTGCCCGCTCGCCGGGCCACCACGCCGAATGGATCAGCGCCTGCAAGAACGGCCAGCCCGCCGGCTCGAACTTCGACTACGCAGGTCCATTTACCGAGGTCGTCCTGCTCGGAAACATTGCCCTGCGGATGATGCACAAAAAGCTCTACTACGACGGCCCGAATATGAAAGTCACGAACCTGCCCGAGGCAAATGGATACATACACCGGCAGTACCGGCAGGGATGGACCTTGTAATTACCCATCGGCCTTGTGGGCCGATTGTTAGAATAAAAATATATTATGTTAACTTATTTATTTGAGGAGTACTGGTTATGAAAGGCCGCAAAAAAACTACAGATAAGAGGAATGGGAAGATTTCCCGCCGTGATTTTATGCAAGGCGCAGCGGGGGCTGCGGTGGCGTTTACGATTGTACCCCGGCACGTTCTCGGCGGCGCCGGTAATACGCCGCCGAGTGAAAAACTCAACATCGCCGGTATTGGTATCGGCGGTCAGGGCGCCGATGACCTGAGCCAGATGGAGAGTGAAAACATTGTCGCGCTCTGCGATGTGGATGAGGAATACGCGGCCGAGACGTTCAACAAGTATCCGAAAGCGAAGAAATACCGCGACTTTCGTCGGATGTTAGAGAAGCAGAAAGACATCGAGGCGGTGGTTGTCGCCACGCCGGACCATACGCACGCAATAATCTCGATGGGCGCGATAAAGGCAGGCAAGCACGTGTACTGTGAAAAACCCCTGACACATACGATTTACGAGGCCCGCGCAGTCACCAAGGCGGCTCGCGAAGCAAAGGTTGCCACCCAGATGGGAAATCAACACCAGGCAATTGAGGGGCCTCGCCTGTTATGTGAATGGATTTGGGACGGTGCAATTGGTCCGGTGCGCGAGGTGCACGTCTGGACCTACAGGCCCGCAGGCATGTGGCCTCAAGGCGTCGACCGGCCCAAGGATACACCGGCGCTGCCATCTACGCTGGACTGGGACTTGTGGCTGGGCACAGCACCATATAGGCCTTATCATCCTGATTATGTACCGTTCAAATGGCGTGGGTGGTATGATTTCGGAACGGGGACGTTAGGAGATATGGGAAGCCATAATCTTGCTCCGATTTTCCAAGCCTTGAAGCTTAAGTACCCGACGAGTGTAGAGGCCGTGTCGACCGAGATGTATCCTGAGACTTATCCATTAGCCTCAATGGTCCGTTATGAGTTTCCTGCTCGTGGGGATATGCCGCCGGTGAAGATAACCTGGTACGATAGTGGATTGATGCCTTTCAAGGCGGAAGAATTGGAGGATATCCGCCTGCTGCCCTGGGAGGATGGGATAGTTTTTGTGGGCGACAAGGGCAAATTGGTGGCCGAAGGCTGGGGCGCCCAAAGCGTCCGCCTGATACCCGAGACAAAGATGAAAGAATACCAGAAGCCACCGAAGACTCTTCCAAGGTCAATCGGGCATTACAAAGAGTGGGTCAAGGCATGCAAGGACGGCACACCAACAGGCTCGGATTTCGAGTTCGCAAGTTTAGTGACGGAAACATGTTTGCTGGGCAATATTGCCATCCGGACGGGCACCAAGAGACCCTGGGGACAGGCCCTGATAAGAAAGAAGTTGAATTGGGATGGGCTGAATATGAAGTTTACCAATGTGCCCGAGGCAAATGAATACATACACCGGCAGTACCGCGAGGGATGGATGTTGTAGATGTTCATTGACTTCGTGAGGCGATTGTGAGAACAGAAAAGTGTTATGTCAACTTACTTATTTGAGGAGCACTGATTATGAAGAATAAGAAAGAAACTACCGAGTATGGTGATGGGAAGCTTTCGAGGCGCGACTTTATTGCCGGCGCCGGTGCGGCGGCTACGTCTTTTGTACTGATGAAGCCGTCCCTTGTCCGCGGCACAGAAGCCAACTCAAAGATAAAGCTCGGAATCATCGGGTGCGGCATGCGCGGAAAATGGATAACCGACCTGTTTGTAAAGCATGGCAAATACGAGATATTCGCCGCCGCCGACTACTTCCAGGACAGGGTCGACGAACTTGGCGAGCAGTTCGGCGTGGACGAATCCCGCCGCTACGCGACCCTATCAGGTTATAAAAAACTTCTTGAGTCGGGCGTAGACGCGGTGGCGGTTGAGAGCCCGCCATATTTTCACGCTGAGCAGGCTGCGGCTGCGGTGGATGCCGGGGTACACGCCATTGTGGCGAAGCCCGCTACGGTTGACGTACCCGGCTGCAACCTCATAGCCGAGAGCGGCAAGAAGGCGACGGCCAAGAAGCTCGTCTT
>CP070715.1:911649-936133 GCA_020350405.1 Planctomycetota bacterium | reverse complement strand
GCGAGCGGATGCTCACTTACGACCTAATGGGCCGTGATATTACTGACCCTTCGGTGCTAAGAGTAATGGGAGAGATTCAACGGCAAGATTTTGTTCCCGCGGCTTATGAGGCGCAGGCCTATGATGATGGCCCGCTGCCTATCGGCCTCGGCCAAACCATTTCTCAGCCGTATATTGTCGCCTTGATGACGCAGGAGCTGCACCTTAACCACGATTGTGAGGTTTTGGAGATCGGCACCGGCAGCGGCTATCAGACCGCTGTCCTGAGCAGGCTGGCAAAGAAAGTCTATACGATAGAAAGATTGGCCCAGTTGTCCGAGTCGGCTCAGACGGTTTTGAAGGGACTGGGTATTATGAACGTCGAATTCCATGTAGGTGACGGCAGTTGCGGCTGGCCGCAGCCCCGTACATTTGACCGTGTTATGATTACCGCCGGCGTGCCCAATCTGCCGCAGCCTGTGACAGAGCAGCTTGCAGAAGGAGGCATCATTGTCGCCCCTCTTGGATATGGCGGGGTCCAGCAGCTGATGGCCTTTGAAAAGAAAGGCCAAAAACTTATTGAAAAAATGCTTTGCGGCTGTCGATTCGTTAAGCTTATCGGCGAACATGCTTTCGACGAAACCGAAGATTAGTTTTTCAAGTTTGTAAATGTCCTCCGTAATCGAAAAATCAGCAAGCAATCTTAATTTATCGATGCCGGTCCAGTACCTCAAAGGGGTCGGGCCGGCCAGAGCCAAAACCTTTGCCCAGTTGGGCGTAAAAACGGTGGGAGACTTGTTGGAATATTTTCCCAGAAACTGGGCGTTTGCACCGGATGCTATAAAGATAAACCAGATGGAGCCGGATAAAACTGTCACAATCGTCGGATTAGTTGAGTCAATAGACTATCAAAGTTATCGCCGACCGCCGATTTTTGAGGCCATGCTTTCCGACGACACAGGTCTGTGCAGAATTGTGTGGTTTCACGGCGGGTTCCTTCAGAATCAATTAAAGCCCGGACAGGTGATAGTTGCCTCGGGCAAAGTCTCTCTATACAAGCATCAGTTGCAAATGACGAATCCGAAATTTCTGGTGGTCGATGAGAAAACACACCAGCCCGAGCAGTATTTTAGCGGTGGCGTTTATCCGGCTTCAGCTAAGTTAACCAGTAGACAAATCAGGCGGATAATTGCCCCAGTTCTTGATAATCTTAATGATCTTGTGCCTGAGTTTTACGACACAGCCTGCTTAAAGAAAATGAATCTGGTCAGCAGAAGCAATGCTTTTAGCTGGATACATTTGCCGCCGGATGAGACTAAACTAACCCGTGCGAAGCGGCGGCTAAAGTATGATGAGTTGTTTCTGATGCAGCTGGGGCTCGCGTTGCGCCGTTATCGATTGCAGCATTTTTTATCCGCACCCCCCTGTAGTTACAACCAGAAAACAGACCAACGGATAAGAAAGCGTTTCCCCTTTTTGCTCACCGAGGACCAAAATAGTGTGATTGAAGAAATCGTGCGAGATATGCAAGAAGACAAACCTATGAATCGCCTCCTTCAGGGCGATGTGGGGTCGGGCAAAACGGTGGTGGCACTTTATGCAGCCTTACTTGCGGTCGCAAACAGAACACAGGTGGCGATTATGGCGCCCACGGAGATACTGGCTTCTCAACACTTTATAAGCATCGAGAGGTATTTGAAAAACAGTAAGGTGGGGCGGGTTTTGATGACCGGCGGGTTAACCGGCAAGAAAAGAAATGAGTTATTGCGCCAGATAAAAGACGGCGAGATTGACATTGTTGTCGGTACAGTGGCATTGTTGCAGAAGGATGTGGAATTTCACCGTCTCGGCCTGGTGGTGATTGATGAGCAGCATAAATTTGGAGTTCATCAACGCCTGCAGTTGCGCAAGCAACTGACACCACATTGTCTCGTAATGACTGCTACGCCCATCCCGCGGACACTGGCAATGACTGCCTTCGGAGACTTGGAGGTCTCTATTATCAAGCATTCTCCACCGGGCAGAGGTACTGTTGTTACACGATGGGTGGCCCGGCACGACCGACAGAAAGCGTACGAATTTATCCGCCAGCGCCTGAAGGCAAAGAGCCAGGCATATTTTGTTTGTCCGCGGATTACCAGCGTCGAGGAAAACGACTTGCTCAAGGCCGCGACCGAGCAGTGGAAAAATCTCGCTACCGAAGTCTTCCCGGAATTTAACGTCGGGCTTCTGCATGGCCGGATGCCCTCGCTGAAAAAACAGCGCATTATGACCGAGTTCAGAAAGGGAAAAATCGACGTGCTCGTATCTACCGTGGTCGTGGAGGTGGGAGTCGACGTGCCGAACGCGACCGTAATGGTTGTGGAAGGGGCTGACAGGTTCGGCCTTGCTCAGCTCCATCAGTTGAGGGGGCGGATTGGAAGGGGCCAGGCTAAATCCTATTGTCTCTTGCTCGCTGAGTCGGAAAGCGAAACAGCAAAAGAAAGACTCGAGATAATGACCAGATGCAACGATGGCTTCCAGATAGCCGAGTATGATTTGCGATTGCGCGGGCCGGGTGAGTTGTTCAGCACGCGGCAGCACGGCCTGCCGGACTTGAAAATCGCGAACATCATTGACGACTACGAATTGCTGACGCTCGCGAGGAAACACGCGTCCGAGCTTGTCCGCCAGGACCCGATGCTAACAGGCCCCGAGCACGCCAATATCCGCCGGGTCTTATTGGCCAAGTTCGGTGACTCGCTGGGATTGGCCGATGTTGCTTAGAGACTTAAGTGTTTGAAAATGAAGGCAATAAGCTCAAATCGGCGGTGCAGGCGTTTTTCTGTTGTTTAGCCGGATTTCAAGATTTGATTTTACATTTTTCCCTCAACCTTTTACGCTATTGCCATGCAGGTATATTATAGAAACAACCGGCTGGAAAAAACCTTAATCGGCATCAATGCCCTGACCGCCGCAGCCGTTACCGCGACTTTTGTTATGCGCTTCGGTTTCCACGACCCATTGATTGAGGTCTTAATCCTGCATTACACTCAGGTCGCTTTGCTTTGCGTCTTCATCGTGGAGAAGATAATCCGTCTGTTTAATGCAATCTCGAAGGCCGAATTCCTCCGGGCCAACTGGTTCGAAATTCCACTATTGCTTGCTCTCGGACTGGCCGTTTTCGCGGCCGGCCGCTGGTTTGTCGAAGTGGACCCGATGGCGGTTAGACACTTTGCAGTCAGCATCTATCTCGTTCTTCAGGTGGTTATTAAAGTCTGCAGGACCGCTGTAAACCTTGCAGCGTCCGGCCGCAGCCCCACGCGGACGCTGATAGCGAGTTTCCTCGTTCTGATAATCTCGGGCGCGGGTCTGCTGATGCTGCCAAGGGCCTCGGCCACCGAAAATGTAAGCTTCGTCGACGCCCTGTTTACCGCCACCAGCGCCACCTGCGTTACGGGGCTCATCGTAAAAGACACCGGAAGCGATTTCAGCTTTATGGGGCAGCTAATTATACTCTCGCTCATCCAGCTGGGCGGGCTGGGTATAGTCGTCTTTGGTGCCGTTTTCGCCCTGCTGTTGGGCCAGGCGCTCAGCCTGCGCGAACGGGTTGCAATGCAGGACCTGCTCAGCGCCCGCACGCTCGGCAGAATCAGCAGCATGATAGCCTTCATCTTTTTCGGAACACTGCTTATCGAGGCCGTTGGCGCAATCAGCCTATTCGGAATGTGGGACGATTCGCCCGGCTGGATCGGTAACTTTCATCAGCAGATTTTTTGCAGCGTCTTTCACTCCATCAGCGCCTTTTGCAATGCGGGCTTTAGCTTGTTCAGCGACAGCTTTGTCGGCTACAATAAAAGTTGGGCCGCCTACGTCGTTATTTGCCCCCTGATAATTTTGGGCGGCGTCGGTTTCAGCGTTCTTTACGACCTTGTCAGCATTGCCTCTGACAGGACCAAACGGTTCTTCAAGAGAAGGTTCTATAAGCAGTACAGACTTTCAATGGAAGCGCCCATAAGAATGCAGCTGCAAACCAAAATCGTCCTCAGCGTCAGTGCCCTGCTCATAGTCCTGGGAATGCTCGGCGTCCTTGTGTTTGAGCGTTACGCCCCCGCCGGCAATCCCGGCCAAAGCCCCGGCGTCCACGGCGCATTTTTTCAGTCGGTCACGGCCAGGACCGCCGGATTCAATACTATCAATGTCTCGGCAATGTCGACCTCAAGCAAATTCATCTTGATTCTCCTTATGTTTATCGGCGGCTCGCCCGGTTCGACCGCAGGTGGAATCAAAACCGTAACCTTGGCCGTGGTGATAATGACGGCCCTGGCGGCCCTGATGAAACGTCAGGAAGTCGAAATGTTCAAACGCTCCATCAGCATTGCTGTGGTTGGCAGGGCAATCACTGTCACACTGCTCTTTGCGGCGGTCCTGTTTACCGCCACGCTGGCCCTGAGCATTACCGAAAATGCAAACGGCTTCAGCATGTCGGATATCTTCTTCGAGACGGGCTCTGCCCTGGGCACTGTCGGCTTGACGACCGGCATAACCCCTTCTTTGACAACTGCGGGCAAATTGATTATTATTGCTGTGATGCTTATCGGCAGATTGGGGCCTCTGACGCTGTTGGCGGCATTGACCTTTAATGTGAAACCGGCCCGGTACAATTATCCCGAGGAAGCGATAATTGTCGGCTAAAATTTCCGTCGGCCCGTTTGGCGACACCAAATAGGAGCTTATGCTATGAAGCGGTTCGCTGTTATAGGATTGGGACGCTTCGGCAAGAAACTGGCCATCGCTCTGGCGATGAGCGGCGCCGAAGTCCTCGCACTCGACAGAAATAGAGACGAGATTGAGTTGATTCGTGACCAAGTAAGTCACGCCGTCAGGCTCGACAGCACGGATGAAGAGGCCCTCAAGGCCCAGGGCATTGATAAGGTCGATGTGGCCATAATCGGCATAGGCCAGGGCACCGGCCGCGGCTTCGAGTCCGCCATCCTGACGGTCGTTAATCTAAAGCAGATGGGCGTAAAGCAGATATACGCGAGGGCGGAAGACCCAATCGCCGGCGAGGTCTTTTCCAAGGTCGGCGCCACCGACGTGATTTACCCGGAAATCGAGTCGGCCCAGAGGTGGGCGTATAAGCTTATAGCGCCGCAAATCGGCGAAAAAATCGATTTCGCTCCCGGCTACAGCCTTGCCCGCGTAAAAGCCCCGGCCAGCTTCGACGAAAAAACCGTCCTCGATTTGCAGCTCCGCCAGAAGTACAACGTCAACCTCGTTGCCATCAAAAGGGGCGAGCACAGCAAGGCAAAAAAGGCCGAAAGACAGCAGGTCATCAACGTACCTATGCCCAACACCGTCATCTATCAGGATGATATCCTCATGGTTGCAGGCTCAGACGCCGACCTCGCCAAACTACCGCAGGACTAAATACCTATACTTTGCGGTGCGCCCGCAACATATCGAGGAGGTTCTGCATATCTTCCGGCAGTGGCGCCTCGAACTTCACCATTTTCCCGCTGGTGGGATGTTTGAATTCCAGCGCGTTTGCGTGAAGTGCCGGCCGGGATATAATCGGCTCCTCCACGGCCGGTTTTGCATCCTTCAACTGCCACACGTAAACCAGTTTTCCGCCGTACATATCATCAGCTACAATCGGATGCTTGATGTATGAAAGGTGGACCCGTATCTGATGGGTTCGCCCCGTCTTCGGCGTCAGCTTCAACAGGGAAAACCCGCGAAAAGCCTCTATCACTTCATAGAACGTAATTGCCTCCTTGCCGATTTCCGGCCGGATTGCGTATTTCTCTCTGACCCTCGGATGCACACCCAAAGGCACGCTTATCCGGTCCGACATCAGTTCCGGAACCCCGTGCACTATAGCCAGGTAGCTCTTCCTGGCCTGGCGATGCTCGAACTGCCTGGCGATTTTCCACTGGGCGCTGTCGTTTTTCGTGGCCACCATAACGCCGGTCGTATTCCTGTCGAGCCTGTGAACGATGCCGGGCCGGAACTCACCCAGACCGCTCGACAGGTTCTCGCAGTAATACGCCAGAGCATTCACCAAGGTCCCGTGCGTGTTTCCGCGGGCAGGGTGAACAATCATATCAGCCTGCTTGTTAAGCACAATCAGACAATCGTCTTCGTAAATAATATCGAGCGGAATATCCTCAGCCAAAATCTCTCTGCTCGTCAGCTCCGGCAGCGTCAATTCAATTTTATCGCCGGGGCTGAGCTTAAAGCTGCACTTGACTACCTTGCCGTTGACCTTTACCGCGCCGGCCCCGATTTGCTTTTGTATCATAACCCGGCTGAAGCTGCTGAAACGACCGTGCAGGTACTTGTCAATCCGCCGCTCCTTGATTGAACGTCCCACTTCAAGTCTTAGCGGTTTGTGCTCGGTTTGCTCCTCACTCGGGTTACTGCAATCGCGTTCAACTGGCTTGCTTTTGGGCGGCAATTGGTGTTGATTTCTGTACTGCTCCATAAAACGTGTGGGAACTATTCACCGGGCCAGGAGTTCGGGACATCATTTACGCCTGTTTGCCAAACGGTTTCATCCTCAAACGCGTCATCCGGAGCCCCCAGCCAGGCGTTCACATCAGCGGCACTGATTGTAAGCTCTGGTTCTGCCAGTTCAGCCGGTTTTGGCTCCGGCGCCGGCGCAAAAACCACCTCCTGTTGATAGTCCGCCATCGTTGCAAGACGATGCTTCGCAGCTACAAAGGCAGCAGTGCCCTCAAAATCTCCACTGCTCACCATCTCGGTGTATATCTGTTCTGCTTGCTCAAAGTTGCCCAGCTCCTCTTCGCAAAGTCCCAAGCCTAATTTGGCCGTCGCCGCCAACGAGCGGTTAGCGACGGGTTTATCAATTGCTTCGGCATAACTGCTCTTCGCCCGCCCTATCGCAGCTTGCTTATCCTGCTCACTGATAGTCCCAAGGCGGCAGTGTAGCTCCGTTCGCAGCGCTTCTGCCCTTTTAACAAGCGCCAGAGCAGCCATCTGGTCGTCTTTTGCATTGCGGCCGAAGTCTTCCAGACCATCAGCAATCTGAATCAGCATATACGAGACATCCATCCCACGAAGCTGGGATTGAAGGACCTGCAATTTGCCCTGGGATAACTGGGTAATAAGCCTTGTAAGTTGGAGCTGTTCTCGGACGGACTCTACGTTCTTTCGATACCAGTAAAATGCTGCTGAGCCCCCAACCGCAATGACAACCACGGATACGTAAATAATCATTCTTAGATTTTTCTTAGCCCATTGAGGGAAGTTTGTTATCCACTCGGCCAAAACGTTCGTTTTCAACTCGTGTCGATGTTCAGCCTTCATCTGTTTCTCCTTTTCTTTGAAGAACGCATCAATTACCGCCGTAATATCAATTGTGGAACCAAACGCGAAGTATAGCAAAAATTGTTTTATCTTGCAATAGGTCCCCGGCCCGACTAAAATTTTAACTTGTAATCACTTGAAAAAGGTTATGAATGTTCGAAATTTTCGCAAAACCAAGGACAGAAATGTTACTTTGTCTGCTGGTTTTGGGGGCTTGTTCTGCCTGGGCCGGCCAGCAGCTCGATAAGAGCAAATATATCTGCGTCGATGAGATTCGACCCGGAATGGATGCGTATT
Source organism: Planctomycetota bacterium (assembly GCA_020350405.1). Lineage (GTDB taxonomy): Bacteria > Planctomycetota > Phycisphaerae > Sedimentisphaerales > Anaerobacaceae. Next base: position 928,546 of record CP070715.1, on the reverse strand, counting down.
GCCTCACAGCGTACAAAGGCACTGAGGTCGAAAAGTTTGGTCTGGAAGTCTTAAGCGTCGTACGAGATGTGAGACCGGGCAGAGATGCGATTCTGGTACAGGGTACCGATGAGCGCTTCATTCACACCGGGCCCGTGTGGGGATGCAGCGGCTCGCCCGTTTATATCGAAGGTCGGTTAGCGGGGGCATTGGCTTTCTCGTGGACTTTCAGCAAGGAGCCGGTCTACGGGGTGACACCTATCGAGGAAATGCTTGCGGTAGGCCAGGTTACTCCAGGAGCGGAAAAAGCGGCATGGGAGCCGGGTTTCCGATTTGATTTTTCCAAGCCGCTTGATTTTGACGAAGTCTACGTGCAGGTCGCAAGCACCCCATTGACGACAGAAAACAGCACTGATGCGACCGCCCTGCGCTGCCCGTTGATTACCTATGGTTTGCCCGCCGGAGTTGTTGGGCAGTTGAATAACGCCGTCGAGCCGTTCGGGCTTACGGCAGTTGCTGCTGTCGGCTGGGGCGAGAACTCGAAAGGGACAAGCGAAAAGGATGAACAGGTAAATGTAAAGCCGCAGACCAAATTAGCCCCAGGGGCTTGCCTTGCTATACCGCTAATAACCGGTGATATGAAAATAGAGGCAATTGGGACTGTGACCGAAGTGGTTGATGACAAGGTCTATGGCCTTGGACACAGCATGCTTGGTTTTGGACCGATAGATTTGCCAATCGCCACCGGCCAGGTCCACACTGTAATCTCCAGCAGGTATCGTTCTTTCAAATTTGCAAGTGCGCTTGAAATAGTCGGTGCCCTGACGATTGACGAGTCGGCAGCGGTTCGCGGCCAGCTCGGCGCAGAGGCGAAAATGATACCACTGATGATAAGAGTTGACCGTTACAACGATGCTGAGCTGCGAGCATACGACTGTCGAGTCGCTAACAATCGGCTGCTTACTCCGTTTATACTTCGTGCGGCTGTAGCTGGGGCGGCCTTTATGCGAGGGAGTTTGCCGCCGGACCATAAAATCGAGTACAGGGTGACTATTGGCGTGGAAAACACCAGTCCCATTGTTTTTGAAAATGTCTCAACAGGCATCGGCTTGGGCGAAGTGCTCGCAGAAAGTATCGGTTCGGTTGCCATACTTATGAATAATCCTTATGAAAAAGTTGATATACAATCGATTGATTTTGATGTTAGCATAGCGCCTAAAGATATCTCCTCAAGAATATGGTCAACCGATTTGTCTGATTCGAAAGTCAAGGCCGGCGAGCAAATAGAAGTCAGCGTGGTTGTCGAATCACCGCTTGCCGAGAAGAGAAAACACCAGTTTAACTTAAGTATTCCCAGAGAATTGACTCCTGGCAAATATGAGGTGATTGTGTGCGGGGGCCGGGGCTACCATCAGTTTCTCAGGAAAGCTGCACCTTATAAATTTGTTGCCCAAAGTCTGGCGACCCTTATTGAGGCAATGAACAATATTCTTACTATCGGCAGGGACAAATTGTATTGTCTGTTGGTTCTGCCGCCGAGCGGTGTCACCGTGGCCCGCGCCGAGTTGCCTGATTTGCCGGCCACGAAGGCGTTGCTCATGCAGGATGCCAAAAGAGCACTTGCAACGCGGCCGTACCAGCATTGGCTCGAAAAAAGCCTCAAGACCGGCACGGTTATTATAGACAAGAAGATTATGCATATAACGGTTGAAAAATGACAGGAAGCAACAATGAAGAACAAGAAGCTAAAAGCTTTTACTAAGGATTTTAAAACTTTGAGCTTTATGCTGTGGTTTTGTGTTTTTGGCTTTTCGTTCTTGATTTATTTTGTGTCTACAGCATGTCTGGCTGTTACCAGTGAGGTTACACGTCACAGTACCAGTGCTGATTTATTGAAAGGCCGTACCGAAAATGTGGTGGTTGACTCACGTGGGAATCTTCAGCTCGGCCGCTCGGCCGAAACGCTTGTGGAGAGTTTTGACGATGTGTGGTCTATCAACAGCATTGTCGTAAGCGCGGGAGCCGTTTTCGTCGGCACAAGCCCGAACGGCGGTATTTACAAATACAGCCTCGGGAAACTAACCAAGATTTACCCACCTGAGGTTGAGAGCCAGAACACCAAAGAAGCGAACAGCGGGCCAAGTGATACAAACGCGCCTGCCGATGCGAATACGGTCAAAGCGGATAAGTATTTAGCCAACGAGCATATCTTCGCAATGGCAACTGATGTCGCCGGGAGGCTGCTCGCTGCTGTAAGCGGCGAGAAGTGCTTGCTGATGCGGCTTGAGGCCGACAGAATAAAGGAACCTGAAATAATTTTTGAGCCGAACGATGCGAAATATATCTTCGCTATTGCCGTCGATAATGGCGGTGATATCTATTTGGGTACGGGACCGGAAGGTAAGCTCTACAAACTCGATTCTTTTGGCAAAGAAGCACAGGTTATTTACGACAGTACCGACAAAAACATACTTTCGCTGGCCATTGGTGCCGATGGATTCGTTTACGCCGGCAGTGACACCAGAGGACTTGTCTACAGGATAGACCCTCGCACCAAGACAGCAACGGTCTTATATGATAGCGAGCAGCCGGAAATTACTGCGCTGTTATTTGCTGAGGAAGACCGGCGAATTGTAAGGTCATTAAAGCAAGCCGGCGTACCCGACCTATATGCAGCCGCAACCTTGGCCGAGATTACACAGCCCAAAGCCGAGTTTGCTCCACAACTGCCTTTGGCCGGCCGGCCTGAGACAAAAACAGAAAGCCCCGAAAGTCCCGGCCATAACGATGACAGCTTAAAACTGGAAATCGCAAATACAAAAGAAAGCACCAACGGCGAACCAGCAAAGGAACAGCCTCCACCGCGCAAGCTGCCCAAGCCATCCAAAGCCAGTTACATATACAAGATAACTAAAGACGGTTACGTCACGAGTATATTCAGCGAGACTGCGGTTTTCTTCTGTCTGGCCCAGCAGGACAACAAACTGCTTGTTGGCACGGGAAACAGCGGTCGTACCTTTGCTGTCGACCCTGCTTCTGAGCAGCAGGCAATCATCTACGAGCACGAACAGGCTTCACAAATAACTGCCATAGCGGTGGATGCGGATGACCTCTATCTTGGCACAGCAAACCCCGCAAAATTGATAAAGCTGGCCAAAACCTTTGCCGCCGAGGGGAGCTACAGCTCGGACCTTATCGATGCCGGGCAGCCATCACTGTGGGGAAAGCTTCAAATCGAAGCAGATATACCACGGGGCAGTAAAGTTATGGTTGCTTCCCGGAGCGGAAACGTTAAAGATGTAAACGACCCTACTTTTTCCGACTGGAGCGAGTTGGCCGATGTGACAGAGCCAATACAACTGCGATGTCCGCTTGGCAGGTTCTGCCAGTATAAACTGCTTCTGCAGAGCACTGACCGCAAAAAAAGCCCCGTTGTAAGAGAAATCGCTGTTGCCAATACTGTGCCCAATCTGGCGCCTACTGTTAAGTCGGTCGCCGTCAGTAGAGTCGAAACGGCCGGTAAAACGGGTACATTCAAAATCAGCTACAAGGCCGAAGACGACAATAACGACAAGCTGATTTACAAAATAGACTTCAGAAAAATTCCAAGAACAAACTGGATTGAACTCGAAGACCAGCTTCAGGCAGATACCTTCGAGTGGAACGGCGGCACCGTTGAAGACGGACGCTATGAAGTCAGAGTGACCACCAGCGATGAGAGAAGCAATACGGCCGTAACTAAATTGACCGGCAGCAGAATAAGTGACCCTGTGGTTGTTGATAATACGCCGCCGGTTATCGAAAACTACTATATAGAAAAAGATGGCGAAACGGTGACGCTGACCCTACAAGTAGCAGACAAATTAAGCGCTCTCGAAAAAGTAGAATACACTGTTGACAGCAATGCCGAGTGGAGGGGTACGTTGCCGGATGACTCGGTATTTGATACTACCGAGGAGAGCTTTACAATCATGATTGGGGATTTGGGCCCCGGCGACCACGTAATCGCAGTTAGGGTCGGTGACAATGTCGGCAATACAATGTATAAAACTTTCGATGTCAGTATGGCAGGTGGCTAATCACGGTGCGGTACATCGAGTTCGAAAAAATCACTGAGACGGTTGAATCTCTTTGCATAGCAGCCGCGCATGAACTTCCGGACGATGTCTTGGCCGCCCTCGAAAAAGCGGCCAAACAAGAGTCCAATCCCCGGGCGGCAAAAACATTAAATCAGCTAATCGAAAATGCTCACATAGCAAAAACCGAATCGATACCGCTGTGTCAGGATACAGGCATGGTTGTTGTTTTCGTTGAACAGGGCTCAGGCGTTGCTGTCAGACCCCCGGCCGGCCGGGAGTCGGCGACTTTGTTTGAGGCAATCAACGCGGGCGTCGCGGCGGGTTGCCAAAAGGGCTACCTGCGAAGAAGTGTTGTCGCTGACCCTCTTAATGAACGCAAGAACACCGGCTCAAATACACCCGCTGTAATTCACCACTCAATCGTCCCGGGCAACAAGTTGAAGATAAGCCTTATCACCAAAGGTGGAGGCTGTGAAAACAAAAGCCAGTTCAAAATGTTCAATCCTACAGCCGACAGGGGCAAAGTGATTGACTGGATTGTGGATGTTGTAAAGCAGGCCGGTGCTGACGCCTGCCCCCCATTCATTGTTGGTGTTGGAATCGGCGGCAATTTTGAACTAAGTTGCCTGCTCAGTAAAAAAGCGTTGTTGCGCAGCGTCGATGAGAAAAACGGCGGGAAGTTTTATGCTCAACTTGAAACTGATTTAGTCAACAGAATAAACGCGCTCGGCCTAGGACCTCAGGGGCTCGGCGGCGACACCACCGCCCTGGCTTGCCTAATCGAAACCGCCCCGTGCCACATCGCCTCGCTTCCGGTTGCAGTTAACATCGAATGCCACAGCCACAGACATAAATCTGCTGTCATTTAGATCTTCGTCGTTTCTTGCCGAATTTAGTCAAGGGAGGAGGAACCTGATTATTCCAGAGCCTTGCAGCAGGCATTTGATATGGCCACGTATTCTTCTGGTGATACTTGCTCTGGGCGGCTGCGCGGGTTGATAGAAGCGCGTTCAAAAACATCTTGCCAATTTTCAATCCCTGCAAGTTTACCTGAAGCAAATCTGGTGCAGGCCTTGAGCATCTTGCGCCGGTGACCCATAAACAACCTTACCACCTCACTGAAGAACTCCATATTCGCAACCCGCCTTTGTCGTTCTTCGCTGCGAACAAAACTTATCATTGCCGAGTCTACCTGCGGCTGAGGCCAAAAAACTGTCGGCTTCAATCGCCGCTCCACCTTCACGTTGCCTGTTGCGGCCAGCAGAATACTCAATGTGCCATAATCTGTGTTGCCGCACGCTGCCGTCATCCTGTCAGCCACCTCCCTCTGGACCGTAACGTACATACCGTCCGCCCTTACCGACCCCGCAACCAAATTCAGTATCACAGGCGAGGCAACGTTATAAGGCAGGTTTGCAACTAACAAAAACCGACCGGCGTGTCTTTTACAGGCCAATTCAAGCGCATCTGCCACAGTGGAATTGAGTGTGTGTTTGGTCTGTAATATATCAGTACAAATGACCTCGATGTTTTTGGCTTCTGCAAGTTCTCTTTCAGCGATTTTTGCCATTGACTTGCCCATCTCAACCGCGAGAACCCGCCCGGCCTTCTCAGCTAACGCCTGCGTCAGCGAACCTGTGCCGCAGCCGACCTCCAGTACGACGTCCTGCCTGCCTATATTCGCCAAATCCACAAGCAGTTTCATCAGGTTCAGGTCAATCAGAAAGTGCTGCCCGAGACGCTTGTTTGGCCGGACCTGTGCCGAGGCAAGCAACTGCTGAATTTGCTGCTTAGTCTGCATTTGCTTTAGCCGCCCGTTCTGCAAGCCGGCAATTTCGCATTCTGGCCATCTCGATAGCGGTACTAATCGCTGATTTCATACCACTTGAATCGGCTGAGTTTCTTCCTGCAATATCAAAAGCCGTCCCGTGGGCGGGTGATGTCCTAATTATGGGTATCCCGATGGTGATATTCACTGCCTCCTCGAATGCGAGAAGTTTTACCGGTATCATCCCCTGGTCGTGATACATCGCAACAACGGCGTCGAATTCACCCTGCGCGGCCCGCAAGAAGAGCGTGTCGGCTGCAAAGGGGCCGGCGCAGTTTATACCCTGTTCCTGGGCCAACAAGATTGCAGGTGAAATTATCCGCTGCTCTTCGTCACCGAATTGGCCGTCTTCTCCCGCATGCGGGTTGAGTGCGGCTACGCCAATCCTCGGGTTTGGGATATCGAAGTAATCCTTGAGAGTATCATTTAACAAATCTATGGGTTCAAAGACGCAGCCTATTGTAAACTTGTGCCGGACCTCAAACAGCGCCTCGTGAATGGTCGCAAGTGCCACTTTTAGCGGCCCGGCCGTGAACATCATCACCGCACGGTGCGATTTGCACCTCGCCGCCAGCATCTCAGTATGGCCCGGCCAGTCAACACCTGCCAGTTTCCAGCTGGTTTTGCTGATTGGTGCGGTAACTACTGCGTCGATTATGCCGGAACGGGCGGCGTCAATCGCATCGAGGCAGAAACGCACCGATGCCTCACCGGCAACTACACTTGGGCCTCGGACCCATGAGGGGACCGAATACTCGTCGTAGTCCGCCACGACAACTTTGTGAGGGTAATCTCTGCTGATTTTCTCGTGCTGGTGCCGTCCCCAGAAAGGTTCGATCTCAGCCCTGTCGGCCGCGTAGTAGAGCTGTTCGTTCATCCCGAAAAGAATGAATTTCGCAGCACGACGAATGGCTGGCTCGGCCAGCGCCTTCACCACGACCTCCGGACCTATACCTGCCGGGTCTCCCATCGTCACCCCTATAACCAACTGCTCGGTTATCGAGTTGTTAGTATTGGCCCTGTCCATATTTGTGTCGCCGGCCGTTAGTTAAAAACCAAGCTCCTTCAATCTTTCAACCGTCAGCTTTCCTTCTGTCGGCAGTATCTTATCAAGCTGTTTTTTTATTATCTTGGCGATTATGTCAGTTTCAATGTTTACTATATCACCCACTTTTGCTTTCCCCAAAGTTGTTCTTTTAAGCGTCTGAGGTATTATCGCAACACGGAAACTGCTTTCATCCATACTCGCTATTGTCAAACTTATTCCGTCAACGGCAACCGAACCTTTAACTACCATATTCTCAAGCAATTCTGCGCCGGCGGCTAACTTCATATTCACAAATTCGCCCTGTCTTTCAATCGCCTTAATCGTTCCCACTCCGTCGATATGGCCTTGGACAATATGGCCGCCAAAGCGGCCGCTGGCCTTCATAGATAGTTCCACGTTGACTCCGGAGGCCGGTTGCAGTCTACCCAGCGTCGACCTTGTTAATGTCTCGGCGCTGACCTCAAACGTTACCAATTCTGCCTCAAGCTTTGCTACCGTCAGACAAACGCCGTTTATTGCTATGCTGTCGCCAACTTTGCTTTCATCCGCCAGCTTGCCTAGGTCTATCGCCAGATGCATCGCACCGTTGCTTCTCCGGACCAACTTCACCGGGCAAACTGTCTCTATAAGTCCTGTGAACATAAAAACCGTTCTAAAATTCAGCGCCGGACGCGGTTATTTACTTGATATAAAAAGGTCCTGCCACTAAAATCGATTATAAATAATCAGTTACCAATAATCAACTGCCAATTGGTAGAACGTTCGGACACCCATGAACACATTTTGGCTCAAAATCGCAGTGCTTGTGGTTGTAGTTGTGGCTTTGATTGTGCTCGTCAATGTTTTTTGGCCTTCCGAATCTGAGCCGAAACCCAAGCCCAAGACCTTTTATGACGTGATCGAGGATGATGACAGGAGACTGCGGGCTGAGCCGCAGCCGCCAGAGCCTACAAAAACAGAGCAACCCACCCCCACAGCAGCCCAGCAGCAGCCGGTGGCAAAACAGCCTCTCGAGCCGCCTAAGCCAGTATTTAAAGAGCTTTCCTCAGTAGAAAAGGTCGAGGCCGAAAGATTGTTTGAATATGCAATCCAGCAGCGAAAAATAGGCAGACTACCCGGCCCAGGTTACAAACCTATGGTTGATGCCTGCCGCCAAATTATGCAAAAATTCCCCGGCAGCGAATTCGACTACAAGGCCAGGAGAATGCTTGCAGATATACCCGAGAGATACCGCCAAAGATATAATATAACCAGAGAAGAGATTGACCTTACACAATTTTTCAAGTAGAAGCCTTAAACATTTCGTGGAGGAATAGATGACCACTTCCATATTAAGTACGGGCATACCGGCGATTCTCATAACAGCCGACTGTCTGCCGGCAGCGTGGGAAAAAGCTGTACTGGCAGTTTGGGACCACGGCCTTGAAATCAAAACCCAGTACGATAAATCTCAGGACCCACCCAGTAAAGATGCCACCGTTATGATTACAATAGCCAACCCTCTCGCAGAACCGAGAATTCATAAGAACTTCCCTGGTGGCCCTGCCGAGCTTGAGGCATATCGGCAGGAGGTGATCAACGGTATTCACGACCACTGGATTGACCCTGCCGCTGGCAAGTGGACTTATACATATCACGAACGGCTCTTTGCCTACTGTCCGGTGGAAGATATACGAAATCCTGACTCGCCGAAGCCTTTTAGAAAAGTCAATCAGATTCAGTATATCATCGACAAACTCACACAGGCCACCCACACGCGAAGGGCGCAGGCGATAACATGGATGCCGACGGCCGACCCGCGGACGGATGACCCACCCTGCCTTCAGAGAATATGGTGTCGTTTGGTATCGGATAATGATGGAGAACTTTCGCTTGACATGAATAGCCATTGGCGAAGCCGCGACCTCTATAAAGCCTGGTTTATGAATGTCTATGCCATCACAGACCTGCAGAGAATCATCACTGACCAAATCTCCAAAAAAATAAACAAGCCTGTGAAAGTAGGCAGGTATGTCGATATAAGCGATTCACTGCATATCTACGGCAGCTATTTTGACGAGGCCGCCAAAGAGGTCCGGAAAATGCGAAAAAGCCCCTTTACAGAGCGGGCCTGGGAAAGCACCCACCCCGCCTTTGAAATGATGACAAATGAGGCCAGAGAAAACCTCGCTAAAGACCCCGACTGGTACGCAAAGCCGGAAGGTAAGTGAAAAGTTGCCCCCCGTCACGAATCACCAGTTACGAGGCTCGAACAGTGACTTTAGTTGTTAATGGCGAAAAAGTTGATGATTCGGCCATTCAACAGGAGGCCGATCGCTTAAGGCCCGACTATGAGCGTGTGTTTGCACACCAGGACCCTGTCGAGAGGGAGGCACAACTGCTGGATTGGTCGAAGGAAAATGTAATTGAGAGGGTCTTGATAAATCAACATGCAAAGAATCACGGCCCCGCAATACCCGCCGCCCAAATACAGTCGGCCTTGGAACAAATCAGAAAAAAATGCGGTACCGATGAGCAGTTCCACAAGGAATTTGGAACTAACGATGAGAGAGAGATTAAAGAACATATCGAACTGCATTTGAAAGTTGAGCGAATGCTCAAGAAGCTTTATGAGGATTTGCCGGAGCCTACCGAAGATGAAACCCTGAAGTTCTATAATGAAAACAAAGAACAATTCAAATCCCCCGAGCAGATAAGAGTCGCCCACATAGTAAAACACATAAACGGCCAAACCAGCGAGGTGGCTGCTTGCAGTGCGATAGAAAAGGCTCAAAACGAATTGAAAAACGGTGCCATTTTCGAAACTCTGGTCGCAAAATATTCTGATTGCCCCCAAAATGGCGGCGACCTCGGCTATATAGCGAAGGGGCAAATGGTAGAGGAGTTTGAGGATGTGGCCTTTAATTTAGCTGTCAACCGGGTAAGCGGCGTCTTTCGGACCCGATTCGGGTTTCATATAGCCAAGCTGTATGACAGAAAGCCGCAAGTTGTACGTCCCCTTGAGCAGGTCAAAGACAGTATCGCAGCGGAACTCAAAAAGCAGATGCGGGAAAAAGCTATTGATGATTTTGTAGACCGGCTGAAAGCCGATGCCAAAATCGAAGAAATATGAGAAGCTCTTTCTAAAAAAGCTATCTCCTCCAGCCATATCATAATATAACCGAGAGCTTAGAATCCTGAGCAAAACGCCCGCCTTTTGGCTATCATCGCCCGTTTATCGAATATTCCTGCAGCAGTTTATCGGCCGTTACAAAAAACCAGAAAAACAGCGGACTTAATTTGTCCTTTAGGCATTTTTGTATTATACTTTATTTTGGGTTGGGCATTAAAGCGGGTGTTGTCAGCTCAGCTTTTTTCGTTGAGCGTGACTGCCCATTGATATCGATATATCATTAGCCTGACTTGAAAGCCATCCCTGGGGGATAACGCGGGAAGCAGCATCTGAGCAACAGAGAGAAAGATAATGCCTTTGCACTATGCGAGGCTTCTAACTAGCTAACTTTGGGGGGGCCATATAAGTTTCTTTCCGAGTTGGGCCTTTGTGCGCAACGCGCAAGGGCCCTTTTTTTTGCAAAAAAACGGTGCCTAAAATACCTGTGAGTTTTTTAATACTTTCTTCGTTAGTTCTTGCCCGGCCGTAAATTACAAGCGGCCAGAGTAAAATTCAACAGCCTCTGGAACACACCATCCAAAAGCTTCTGCAAGATTTGTTTTGACACACTATATATTGCACTTAGAATATGAGAACGACCGAGATGTAGTGTCATTTTAATGAGTTAACAGATTTACGTGAATAGGTGGGGCCGACCTGTGAGATGCCCCTTTTGCAAGGAAGACCAGGATAGAGTTATTGATTCGCGCACAAGCGACAGCGGCAGGATAATAAGACGACGCCGTCAGTGCCTGGCTTGCAGGAAGCGTTTTACCACCTATGAAAAAATAGGAGAAAGCTTTAAGCTCTATGTGGTTAAAAAGGACAACTCTCGCGTCCCTTACGACAGAGAAAAAATCGTTGCGGGTTTGCAAAAGGCCTGTTATAAAAGACCCGTATCGGCCGAACAGATTCAGCAGGTAACTGACAAGACCGAAGAGGATATATTTAAAAATTTCGATAAGGAGGTCTCATCAGCTTTTATTGGCGAGAGTGTGATGAAGCACCTGCGGGCCGTCGATAAGGTTGCGTACATCCGATTTGCAAGCGTATACCGTCAGTTTGAAGATGCAGGCGAGCTGATTGAGGAAGTAAGTGAAGCTATCACTCGGACCGAATATACTGAGCAGACCAAGCTGTTCGACATCTAACTGCTGAGTATGCTTGTGGTCTCGGGAACGGAAAATTGAGCGGGCCATTGGATTTTTGCAAGGAGGTAATATGGCGCAGATGAAATTGCAGCTTAAGGTCGTAAAGACTGATGGCACCGTAGAGCAATATTTGCACACCAAAGTCATTGGCTCTATTAGTAACGCCTTGGCCCTCGTTGAGCAGTCCGATGTAAACATCGCCGAGCACCTCGCGGAAGTGGTAACATATTTTCTTTACCACAAACAAACGCGGCGAAAGGTAACCAGTGACGAAATCTTCTCAATAATTAAGGCGGTCCTGACTGCTACAAACTATGAAGATGCCGCTGCCGCGCTCAGCGAACATCGGTTCGAGCGCAGACTAAAACGCTCTCGAATCGAGGTGGTCTCCGTCGATATCCAGCGGCTGGCTGACGCCCGGTTGCTTGACAGAAATGACCGCTCACTTGACAGGGCAAGATGGGATAAGTCCAAGATAGTCGACCACCTCACGGCAGGGCACAAAATCAGCCGGCAAGCCGCCAGGACTATCGCTTCAATGGTCGAGGAGAAAGTATTCAATATGGGCCTGACTGTAGTACCCCTCAGTTTGATAAAACAGCTCGTCATGGCCGACGCTGCCGCCGTCCTCCGTGCTCAAGAACAGCTGCAGACCGTCTAAAACCACCTCTCACGTGATTTTCCGCATTTCGGGCCCACCGCAAACTGATGAAGAAGCCGTCATTGAATTCAATTTTGCGTTCATCCGAATTTTATGTTTTTACTGCGAGCTTATTAACAACTCTCAACAGTTACTCGCTAAGTACTATTTTTTTTGCCCTGCCGAGGATATCTTCGTCTGACTCCTCCGGCTTTATGTCGAACCAGTGTACATTCTTGAATCTCTTAAACCACGTCCGCTGGCTCTTCGCTAAACGGCGTGTGTTTTTCTTTATCAGCTCAGTAGCGTCCCCCAAACTCGTTTTGCCATCGACGTAATCAATTATCTCGGCATAGCTGATCGCGCACCGCGCCTGCTCACTTAAAGGCTTCTCCTCGGCCAGAAGCGATTTCACCTCCTCTATAAGGCCAGCGGCAATCATCTTTTTTACCCGCTGGTTTATCCGGCTGCTTTCGGCTGTTTTTTCTCTTCGAAGCCCTATTATTGTCCAGTCGTGCTTAGGTTTTTCAGCGTCAAATTGCTGCTGCAGGCTCGAGATAGCTTTGCCGGTGATTCTATAGACCTCGAGTGCCCGGATTATGCGTCTGGCATCGTTGCTGCTGATGTGCTCAGCGGCGGCAGGGTCTACTTTCACCAGTTCACGGTACAGCTCCTGAAGCCCGTCATCTTTCGCCCTTGCCCACAATTCGGCTCGTAACTGCTCATCGGCTCCAGGCCATTCGAACAGACCGTACAGCAGCGCCTTTATATACAGTGCGGTCCCCCCTACCGCGATTATTTTTCTCTTCCGGCGCCTTATCTGCGCTATCGCCTCATATGCCAGGTCAACAAAAGTGCCTACGCTAAAAGACTCGCTCGGCTCAACCACATCAATCAAATGATGCTTAATCCTCTCCCGCATCTCCTTCGGCGGCTTCGAAGTGCCGATGTCCATTCGCCTGTACACCTTCATACTATCAACGCTGATTACTTCCGCATCGATTAGCTCTGCCAAACTATAGGCCAACCGCCCTTTCCCCGAGGCCGTAACACCAAGAATCAATAACATATCAGGTTTCATAATTTCCTGTGAAACTGCGCAAAGATAAGTATAATACAAGTTTTGAGGCAGAATCGCAAAATTATAGCTTCAACAGGGCAGTTTTATATGTCAGCCGCAAGGATCACTGACACCGCCTTTGATAATCAGTTGCGCCAAAAGGCTCAGTTGGTAAATAGTACCCTTCAGCGGCTTTTGACCCAGCAAACGGAGATCGATAACAACCTTAAAAAAGCTATTGAGTACACGCTGCAGGGAAAGGGAAAACGCATTCGTGCTGCGGTGCTTCTGTGGTGTTGCGAACTCGTCAGTGGAAAGATAAATCACGGCGCCGAAGTCGCTGCAGCCGCCATCGAGATGGTGCATACCTATTCGCTTGTGCACGATGACCTGCCAGCGATGGATGACGATGACCTGCGCCGCGGCCTGCCCACGTGCCATAAGGCCTTTGATGAGGCCACTGCTATTCTAACCGGTGACGCCCTCTTGACACTGGCCTTCGAAGTCCTGGCTAACCGGGTAATCGAACCTGCCATTGCGGTGAGGTTAATTAGCCAATTGGCGATGGCTGCCGGCGCGGCCGGGATGATTGCAGGCCAGGCGGCGGACTTAAGAGCCGAAAACGGCCAGGGCACACAAGAGCTTCTCGAATATATACACACCAACAAAACCGCCAAGATATTCCGCTGTGCCGCCGCAATGGGGGCTATCTGCGGCCAGGCAACTGAGGCCGAATTGGAATGCCTCTGTGAATATGGGCTCAAGATCGGACTGGCCTTCCAGATTGCCGACGACATACTCGATGTCTCTGCTTCCGCCGACCACCTCGGAAAAACCGCCGGTAAAGACGCCAGGGCCGCAAAGTGTACTTACCCTTCGGTGTTGGGTCTCGAAAAATCAAGGCAATTGCAACAAAAACTCACCAACGAGGCCGTCAAATTGCTCGAGCTCTTTGGCGGAAAGGCTCAGGCCCTGCAGAATCTTGCTACTGCCCTGCTTCAGAGAACGAGGTAAAACCCGGGGGGGGGCAAACAACGCTTGGCTCTCTATTACCATTCTCTTGCTCTCCGTGAGCCGATTTACTCAGTCAACCAAAACATTATTTATAAAAACCAGCGTATCAGTATCGTGACGGCGGGTTTACAAATCGCTTGCAGCGGATTCGTCAAGTAATTCCGTCGACCTATGCTGCAATTTCGACACTAATATCAGCCTTTGGGGCGGGGAGTCAAATTCTTGCATTACTGGCGATAAACCAAGCGAGGCTTTCTTTTTATTAAGGGGAAGTTACCACTTGAGCCGATACAACAGGATGCCCATTTTTCGGGCTGAACTATGGAGACAAGGATGTTTCCTTTGGCAGTCATATTGGCGATTGTGCCTGTTTACGGGCTCACGGCGGACGGAGAAGACAAATCCGAACACGAATTGACCAATCAGACCCCTTCCTTGATGAAACGTCATTTATCTATTCGGGCTCGACCCCCGCCTTTGGCCTGCCGGGGACTCGATAGTCGCCGATTGAAACATGTGTCTTAATAACTGACAGGCCGCAGGCTCAGCGCTTACGGCCTTTTTTAATTCCGGCGGAAATGTGATTATGGCATCAACTGCCAAATCCCTCTGTGTAATCTTAAGGTGATAGCCCGTAACACCCTATAAATAGCAAATTTGAGGCTGTCGCGACTGCCGCTAAATGCGCATTTGCTCCGGAGCAAGGCTCTTTTTTAATGGAAGTACGGGGGATAAGCTGTTATTATATAAGCGGTAAGAGTTTTTCAAAGAATTCTTAATTTGCTTTCTGACTGCATGCGTTTTTGATTTAAATCGTGGGTGTGGGGTAATTAAGAGAGTTAGATGAGCGAGCTGTTAGAGAAGATAAACAGCCCCGATGATTTGAGGAAGCTGCGCGTTGGTCAACTTTCCGATTTGGCCGACGAGATACGACAGGTCATTCTCGGCTCCGTCAGCAGGACAGGCGGGCATCTGGCCAGCAACCTCGGTGTGGTGGAGCTAACTCTGGCTCTGCACTATGTCTTCGACTTCAAAACCGATAGGCTCCTCTGGGACGTCGGCCACCAGTGCTATGCTCATAAAATCGTCACTGGAAGGAAAGATGCCTTCAGACGCCTACGGCAGGCCGATGGCATAAGCGGATTTCCCAACCCTGCGGAAAGCCCGTACGACCAGTTCGTTGTCGGCCACGCCGGAACCGCCGTAGCCACCGCCATCGGCATGGCACTGGGACAGGTCCAGAGCAAAAAAGATGATAAAATCGTAGCGCTGGTCGGAGACGCAAGTATCGTCAACGGCCTTTCTTTTGAGGCGCTGAATAATCTCGGACTGGTCAAGAGGCAGCTACTTATCGTACTAAACGATAACTCAATGGCAATCGACGCCACACAGGGGGCAGTGGCGAAATACTTCTCCAAAATTCGGCTGAGCCAGACCTATGAGGACCTGCGCAGCACCACCAGGAATATCCTCGAGCATACGCCTATTATTGGTAAAACTGTCGAGGAAGCGATTGAAAGAATCAAAAGAAGCATTCGAATGGTTCTGCCGGCCAGTCAGATGTTTGAAAGCCTCCACATTCCCTACTTTGGCCCGGTCGACGGGCACGATATTGAATCACTTGTAGAGTTGTTCCGTGCCCTTAGCGATTTGAATCACCCGGCTATTCTCCACGTTTACACCAAAAAAGGGATGGGGTTTAGTCCTGCTGAGCAGGACCGACCCAAATTCCATTCGACAGGACCTTTCAAAATGAACGCAGGTACCGTCGAAGCTCGTAAAGCACCGCACAGAAGAAGCTTTACAAGCGTATTCGGTGAGCATCTGGTCGAGCTTGCCTCAAAAGACGAAAAAATTGTTGCCATAACCTCGGCAATGTGCGATGGCACCGGCCTGGTCGAGTTTCGAAACAAATTCGCTGATAGGTTCTACGATGTGGGCATTGCTGAAAGTGTGGCGGTCGACATCGCCGCAGGACTAGCCAAAACAGGGGCAAAACCGGTGGTTGCCATTTATTCTACCTTTTTGCAGCGGGCTTTCGACCAGATATTCCAGGAGGTAGCGTTGCAGAATCTGCCGGTTGTCTTTTGCGTTGACCGTGCCGGGGTGGTTGGCTCGGACGGGCCTACACATCACGGGCTGATGGATATCGGCTATTTGCGAATGATGCCAAATATGGTGTTGACGGCGCCGGCAAATGAGGTTGAGGTGAAATTAGCTTTGGAGTTCGCTTTAGGTGCGAAAAAGCCGGTTATCATACGGTATCCAAAGGACTTAGTGCCCCCAGCAAAGTTTGTCCGGTCGGCGTGCGCCAAGCCGTTTAAGCTGGGTAAAAGCGTAGTTGTCAAGAAGAGTAAGGACTCATTTATAGCGATTGTAGCTTACGGCAGCGTGGTTTCGGAGGCTCTTGCGGCGGCGGGGATTCTGGGGCGGGAAGGAATTATGGTTGATGTGATAAATGCGCGTTTTGCGGCTCCTGTCGACGAGAGAATTGTTGCTAAGTTGTTAGAAGGCAAGGGCTTAGTGACGGCGGAGGACCACAGGTTATGCTGCGGTTTTGGTTCTGCGGTGCTAGAGGCGGCGGCGCGTTTGGGGAGAATACGGGGGTCGATAGTGACTCTTGGTGTGCCTAAGTCGTTTATAGGACATGACTTGCGTAGTGTTCAGCTTGAGCAGGCCGGGGTGAGCGCTGAGGGGATAGCTGCGGCGGTGAGGGAGATGGTTGGTGCGCAAGTGCATGAGAAGACAAGAGAGAGAAAATGGGGATTTTGAGATTGGGTTTGATTGGGTTTGATTTTTTCGCGTCCGCGGAGAGGAGCACTTTCATAAGGCTTTGTTAGACTGGAGGTTACGTTCATTTGGGCGTCCGGGAAAATTGGGTTTGTATTGGGTTTGTTTTGGCCAAGTGTCCATTGTTGATTTTTTGTTGTAATTTGTTGTTTTTATT
>CP070715.1:886667-911549 GCA_020350405.1 Planctomycetota bacterium | reverse complement strand
GCGAATCTGTCCGCTGGGCATTGAGCACCACCGATGTTGGCTATTGGCATCCGTTGACATTACTAAGCCACATGCTGGACTGTGAGCTTTTCGGGTTAAATCCTTATTGGCATCACTTGACGAGTTTGTTCATTCACGTGGCAAACACTTTGCTGTTATTTTGGATATTAGAGAGGATGACAGGCGCGGTTTGGGCCAGTAGCTTTGTGGCAGCGGCGTTTGCCATACACCCTTTACATGTTGAGTCTGTGGCGTGGATATCCGAGCGCAAGGACGTATTGAGTGGTCTTTTCTGGATGTTAACAATAGCTGCTTACGTGCGGTATGCAGAACGGCCAAGTGTGGTGAGGTATCTGCTCGTGGTTTTGGGCCTATGTGCAGGCCTGATGGCCAAGCCCATGGTAGTTACGCTGCCGTTCGTTCTGCTTGTGCTGGACTACTGGCCACTGGCGCGATTTTCCACGCCACAGGGTGAACCAATAAAACCTGTTTATCAAAAATCGACGGCATGGCGTTTAATCGGCGAAAAAATACCTCTATTTGTGCTCATAGCAGTTTCGTGTGTAGTCACTTATATAGTTCCAAAAAGCCACGGCGTGGCTGCATCGATGGAAGCTGTGCCCCTAAACTCACGCATAGCAAATGCTCTGGTTTCTTACGTTAGCTATATATGGAAGATGGTTTACCCTCATCGTCTGTCGGTTCTTTATCCTCTTCGGCAGAGTGAGATCCCGGTATGGCAGGCGATAGGCTCGCTTTTGGTACTGGCTGTTGTATCGGCGGCAGTATTCTATTTGGGCAGAAAGCGGCGATACTTGGCAGTGGGGTGGATGTGGTATGTTGGAACGCTCGTTCCGGTTATCGGTTTAGTACAGGTAGGCTTACAGGCGATGGCTGATCGCTATACCTATCTTCCTTCGGTCGGCATATTTATTATGATTGCCTGGGGCGTGGCGGAACTGGCTGCGAGGTGGCGCTACCGGAGGTTTGTACTGCCGGTAGCAGCGGGACTGCTGCTGGCAGGGATGCTGGTATGCACGCGGATTCAGGTTCAGTACTGGCGAAATAACGGCACCCTGTTTGGGCGTGCCCTCGAAGTGACCGAGAACAATTACGTTATGCACAACAATTATGGAGTTGTCCTGGTGGAGCAGGTGCGGTTCGACGAGGCCCTTATTCACTTTAACGAAGCCCTGCGAATCAATCCGCGAGATTATGACGCCCGTAAAAATAAGGGCTTAACGCTTTGTGATATGGGTAGATTCGATGAGGCTGTGGCAAATTTGACTGAGGCGCTGCGCATTAGGAAGGATGAGTCGGAATTGTATGGCCATCTGGGTTTTGCTTACGCCCAGCTTGGCGAGCACGACGCAGCAGCTCAATGCTACAATGAAGCCCTGCGAGTCAACCCACAAGATTCAAAGGCTCGCAACAGTCTGGGCAGGGTGTTTCTCGCTCAGGGCAAGTTTGAGGAGGCTATCACATGTTTTAGCGAGGTGCTGATTAGTAGGGCGGATTGGCCCGATGTGTACAGCAACTTGGGTTTGGCTTATGCCCAACTGGGTGACTATGCGTCGGCGGTCAAAAACTGGACTGAAGCGGTTGAGTTAAGACCTGATTCTGTAGATGCGCTTAACAATCTTGGTTGGATTTTGGCCGTTACCGAAGATGCCGACCTTCGAAATCCGGACGAAGCCATCAAATTTGCTAAAAGGGCTTGTGAGCTGACGGGGTATATTCGGGTTGATTTTCTGGATACTTTGGGCGTTGCGTATGCTTCTTCCGGCAGTTTCCCTGAAGCGGTTAAGACTGCTGAAAAGGCCTTGGAACTGGCTGAGTCTTTGGAACATAAGGAACTGATGGAAGAGATTCGACACCGTCTGGATTTGTATAAGGTGGGTCAGCCTTATATCGAGTCTTCATCCAAACAAGACACTGCTCAGCGATGAAAGTTTGTATGGGTGTTCACTTTTGCTTTAGTTGGGTGTTTTTATTGTATTTAGTTCACGTTTGAGGCCGCCCATATTTTGTTTGTAACTCCCTCTCGATTCGCACGGGGACTTGTGATAGCCTGTACCGAGCTTTTGTCAGCTACTACAATTGGGGAATGACTGAATTTAAGCGGCGGTCTTTGATTTTTTTGACTCGACGAATTTGAGGTAGTTTTGCAGCTGTACTATATTCTCTTTATTCTTGATATGTGAAATGAAATCTATGGCTTTCTTTAGTACCGCAATTGCTTGGTCGTGACGTTCTTGCGCGACAAGTGACTGTGCAAGTGTTAACTGGTTTTCCACGTCGTATGGGTATATATCCACGGCTTTCCGAAAGTATTTGGCTGCTTCACTTAGATCGCCGATTTCCGTCAGGGCATTACCCAGCCGAATGTATATTTCGACTGACACGGTGCTATCAGCTACTTGCCTGCGGTATGCTTCAACTGCCTCGGTAAACTGCCTTAGCGCCTGCGGGCTTTGGTTAGATTTCTTTAATGCTGTGGCCAGGCCGAAATGAATATCTGCCATATTGCTCTTTAAGTCAGACTTTTCATTATAGTCGAGGGCTTCTTGGAAGGTTTTGATTGCTTGGTCGAGTTTACCCTGTAAGGCCAGGGTATGGCCCAGATTGTAGTGGGCCTCGGCGAATCCTGGTTTAGACTGCAGGGCTTGACGGAAGTGGCTGATTGCTTCGTCGAGTGTTCCCCGGGACTGAAGTATTCTGCCGAGGTGATTGTGCGCCCGGGTGGAATGGGGTCTGATTTCCATTGCCATGGTAAGGAACTTGATGGCTTCCTCGAGATCTCGCTGGCCTGCGTTGTACTCTGCGGCCTGTAAGAAAAACTCGTACGTGACGTTTGAATCTTCCATAATAATTGGAAAAAAGCTGGAGAAGTAGTCCTTTCCCGTCGCGTAGAACGCCGCAGCCCTGTGGGCAAACCTGGCAGGGTCCTTAAACTCATCTCGTCGGACATGGTTGATGTTCAATAAGTCCTGTTTTTTGAAGAAGGGATCGCTCCTTTTTATTCCCAGCTGGTAATCACGAACGACCATGAACTCGAGGACGGGATGGTCATCGGTGTTTTCTTGTGAGACTTGTGGACGAAAATGTTCGAAGATGTTCTCGCTCAGGAGAGTGTCCGCAAAGAACTCGTCGAGGTCAAGGCCGGGCAGAGCGAACTGCAGATGCCTGGCCAAAGGATGTTCGGCAGCGGGCAGCAGTTTACTGAATTGCCGGCGTGGGCGGATTGGGTTGTTGGAGCATGTCAACATGTAGTAGTTTCCTCTTAAGAGGTGCAGTCCACAGTAGCGGAAGCTATGCCTTAGCGCCGAGAGTATAGTGTCCATTCCTTCACTCGACATATCAGCCGCCGAGATCCAAGTGGAGAATACACCGTCCGGCTTGAGTGATTTTTTTACCCTGTCGTAGAAATTTAGAGTGTATATTTTCGAAGCAGAAAAGTAGGTTGGGGCGGAGACTGTGCTCAGGATTGCATCATAGGTTTCGTCTTTGCCAACCAAGAAGGCCCGTCCGTCGGCCAGGTGGAGCGTGGCAGATGGGTTTTGTTCGATATCCAGATTGGCATAGCTAAGGTAGGGCATCATTTTATAAAATGCCTTATTGATTTCCACCACGTCGGTGGTCGTAAAGACCGAGGAGGTTGCCCCGGCGCTTACACCGGTGCCGAGCCCTATAACCAGCGCTTGGTCAAGACTAGGTGCGGTAAGTGCAGGCGTGATGCCAACCGCGAGTTCTGCATAGTTAACAATGCCGTTGCGCTGAACGGTGATGCTGGGGTGTCCGTTGTATGAAATCCATACATCTTCCCATATGTCTTCTTGTTTTTCGAGGTCTGTGTCCCCATGTTTCGACCTTATTTTAGAGGCGCGGACAAGGACGGCACTCTCTGCCCCGCTCTTGAAAACTGTTACGACATCCTCAGACCTGAGTTCATTAACCCAGTGTGCCAGATAGAAATATCGTTCCTGCCACCGCAATGATATTAGGGCCACGAGGATGATACCCGCGGCCGCAAGTATCCTCTGGCTTTTTGACCAGCGAAGTCCTGTAGCGACGAGGCTTGATAGGACCAAGAGAGCTGCGATAAGAGCGAGGAGAAGGTTGTTGGTCAGCAGGGGATGGCCAACGAGGACATATACCAGATACCCTGTGGCGTTGGCCAAGCTTGAAACAAACAGCAGGTGACCCGATTCACCCGCGACCTCGGTCTCTGAGCGCATCAGAGCTGGAATGAGGGCGCCGAAAATAATCATGGGACCGAGCGCAAAGAGGCATCCGAAGAGGAACTTGTGAGCGAGGATGAGAAGTTCGAAGCTTCTTGCCCAGGGGACCGTCGCCTCGAAAAGCCTGAGGATCGGAAGATAGTTCACATAAATCAGGCCTATGAGACCGGCGGCCAGCAACAGAAAGGTCTCGAAACGGATGCGCGACTTAGACGCCCACCATGCACCGATGAAAATGCCGAGCATAACGATCGAGAGGCCGATGGCAAAGTTTTCGCGGTGAGGGTGGAATACGAGATAAGAAAGCTTTAAGAAGAACATTTGAAAGATTGCGCTTCCCAGACTAGCCAGCGCAAGGGCGGCAACAGTGCGTCTGGGGAATGTTCTTGGATTCTCGATTGGCCTGGTTTTTGGTGCTAACCTCATCAGCAGAAGAACGACACCATTAAACAGATTGATTGCTCCCACGATGGTGAGAGATACAGTAATTCCGAATTGCTTTATCAAGATAAACTCGACGGCGAGAATACTAAGAAACGCACCAAGGTTGTAGAACCTGTAAATCCATTGGAATGAGAGGCGCTCGGGAGAGAACGCTTTAATATATGCACTGAATAGCGGGATACTGAACCCGATGAGAAGACTTGGTAGTGAAATGAGACCTACCGTTGTTAAGATAGTCAAGGATGGGCTCGAAGTTATCGGAATCATAACGGTTTGCTGAGAAAGCTGCTTTGAGGCGATGGGCAGCACCATTGCATAGAGACCGGTCAATACCTCGAACACCCAAAGCCAGCGCAGGTATTTGTGTGCCAGCTTGGCGCCAAGGCCGATTCCTATGAGGAATGTGCTCAGCAGAGCGGCGTGTACGTAGAACATATCACCCAAGATTGTGGTAAGGGCCCTTACATAGAGGACCTCGTATGCCAAGCCACAGCAGCCGGAAAGCATCGCCAGAGTTGTTAGCAAGCCGGTTCGGATGCCTCCGCTACGAAATCCTTGCTTATCCATGAGTGACCTCTCTGCACAATCGGTCAGAAGTATAGAACATAAATTTTTCCAATTCACAAAAACGAAAAGCCATTATTTGGAGTCTCTTAATTGTTCTTGAACGTTTCTGAGAATCTCCAAGGCTTCTTGTGACCTATTATAAATGGTTAACGCCTTGATATTAAATGGCTTAGGCACGTTAGGATCATAGTGGGGTTGATAGAGCTCAGCGCGTCTTTGGAAATGCTTGATTCCTTCTGTAAGCAGTTGGTTGATTGTCTTGTCGTCGTGTTTCCTTGCTAAAATCTCAATCATATTCATATAAACCCCAATAGAGGAGGGATTTATTGAGCGGTATTGCTCGTAACAGGCGAGCATCTCATCCTCATTGCCCTGCATCAGATGGCAGTTGCCAAGTAGTATTAGCGCTTCGCTGTAAGGCTCTATTTGCAAGGCCCTTTCAAGAAGACGCTGGATACTTTCGGCATTTTTACCTTCTTTGAGATATTCTTTAGCATCTTGAATCAAGAACTTATCGGCGGATGGCGGGATGTTACCAGATAACAAACCTCGAAAGGTTTTCTGGGCCCATATCAGCTCGTGAAAAAACAAGAGCAAAAGAATGGCGGTTACGCCGTAAACGATAAGGTTGCCGTAAAGTAACTTGTGTTTAGTAGGAGGCCAGAATTGTCTTGCCTGCATAGATATAGTCTCCTACCTTTATATCATGAAGTTTCAACCCCGGGGTGTGCTCGAAACAGATGTCGACCTGTGATCCCCAGGTGATCATACCCATTTTCTGGCCTTTTTTGACATCCTGTCCTTCTTCAATCCATGTCAATATATTGCCTACCCAGAAATCGGCAATGCGGATTACATAGATAAACGTTCCGCGGACATCTTTGAATACGGACGTTTCACGGGCGCTTTTTAGAATATAATCACCGTATTTTTCAATCGAAAAGGGGTCCAAGCCGAGCAATTTTTTAATGGTTACCAGACCTGGGATCATCGCCGTTAAGATGACAGCTGTCTCCTGTTTTGACATAGACATATGAGGACCGTTGAAGACTATTTGTCTTGTATAAGTACCATCAACCGGCACGCGGGTAATGTGCACACTCTCTACATTCATGTAAATGCCAATCAAATAGCCTCTTTTCATTGGTCCAGCCAGGTCGTTTTTAATAAATTCCCTGAGAGGAATGGCGACACCTTTTTTGACAATTTCGGGTATGACACCATCTTCTATCTTTTTGATGTAAAGAACAATGCCATCAGCTGGTGCTACGATGTTATTGCCAGGGGGGATTTGGCGCGGTGGGTCTTTAATCAAGGCATGATAAAAGTAGTCGGTAACAACCGACAGCCGGAGCAGCAGCAACACCGTTGCCAGCAGGAGCAGACCAAGCGTTAAAGTCAGCCAACCTACCCATCGTTGCGCGCGTTTTTTGTGAGAGTCCCCTTCCATTTATTCTTTCCTAAATTTTCTGAAGCGGTCTCTTAATGCGTGGAATTCAAGCACAGGCAAATCATCGGTGTTGAGCTGAAGAACATCCGCAATAAAGGCTTCCAGGGCTTCATTATCCCGGTTGAATGATTCTTGCGTAATTTTGATTATAGGTTGAAGATAGGAATGATATTCGTTTGGGTCGCTCTCACATTGGGATTTACGCTCTTGGAGCCTTTTATTGATGTCGATAGGTTTTTGGGACGCCATTATCAGGAACGAATTGTAGTATTCATCGTTATTAATTTTTACCATGTCGAATTCGTATGCGTAAGGGAAGACGTGTTTAATCGTATTAAGGGCAATTCTGTAATCTCTTTCGGTGACTTCATAACGGGGGAACCATTGGCATAGTATACCGTCTTTGTTCAAAATGTTTCGGGCGGACGTGTAGAATTCCTTAGTAACGAGCGCCGAAATTCCGCTGGAACTTAAATCGGTGGGTTCCGAAATAATCACGTCGTATATTTTTTTTGTATGAGCGACATAGTTTCTTCCGTCGTTGATTATAGTACGAACCTTTGGGTTATTAAGGACATCACCATTGTAAGAATGGCATACGTTCCTATTGACTTCAACGATAAGTGGGTTGATTTCAACGCAATCTGCGGATTGGACAATGGGATGGCTGACAATAGCACCCATTGTCCAGCCGCATCCTAAGCCAATGTTGAGTATATTGGAAGGTTTTTCGTGAATAATCACAGGAATATGACCTAACATGGTTTGGTACGAGGCGAGATCAGCAGTGGTTCCTGAATCAATCTTGCCGTTAGTCCTTAGAAGCAAAGCACCGCGTGTTCCAGTGACAGTTACCTGACCGTACACACCGTTCCTGAGGAACCGCAGGGAGCGCGAGGCTCTTTCTTGGCGCTCGAAGAACAGATGGTAATCCTGCTTTTTGAACACTGTGCCCGTGTAGAATACCCCGTTGTAGAGATGATTGGGCACATGAAGTCCGGCGAAGGCGGTGGCAGTAAGTATGACAACGCCGATAAAGGCTGCAGCTGTTCTGCGCAGCAATAGACGGGACTCAGAGAAACAGTACAGGAATGCAAAAGCAATGAATATGTAGACCCCACCTGCGAGGAAGGAAGTATTGTATATTCCCAATGCAGGGATTATAGTAAAACCTGCACAGAAAGAACCCACAAGGGCTCCCAATGAGTTAACTGCATAGAGCTTGCCGAAGTCTTTTCCAATATGATGGTCAGAGACGCTTATCGCGCATAATGTTGGTAAGGTCATACCCATAAGCGTAGTAGGGATGAGCAAAAGTGCGAAGCAAAGTAGGCCCAGTATTGTAATAAAGACATAATAAATGTCTATGCCGTAATAGATTTTCAAGAAAACACTTTCCATATGGGGAAACAGGGCAGTGATGGTAACAGCCATGGCGCCAAGACAAAGTTCTATCGCGCTGAAAAGCAAAACCTGATTTTGGATTTTTTTCAGGAATATATTGTAAAGTAGACTACCCAGGCTTAATCCCAACAAGAAGGTAATTACGACAATGGCAAAAGCATGCAAGCCACTGCCGTATATCAATCCCCAATGCCGGATCCACGTGACCTCCAGTACCAAGGCAGCGAAGCCGGACAGAAAGAAAAGAAACGAAATTATTTTTATGCTGAGTTGTTTGTCAGGTTCTTTTGTCGGTAAGAGAGGGGTTGTTGTTGGCCTTTCCAAACCAACGTCAGCTTTGTGGAAAGAAGAAAAAACGAGGATTCCAGCAAAGACATTGAGCATGGAAGCCGCCAGCGAAGTGCGGAAGAACCCAAGTGTGGGCACGAGAGCAAAAGCCCCAAGCAACATACCTAAAGAGGCGCCGAGCGTATCAATCCAGTAACAGCGGCTTACGCTATACCCCACAAGACCATCCTTGGCATGATAAAGTTGAACAATACATGGGAAGGCGACGCCGATCAGAAAGGTCGGTGTAATAAGTACACAGCAGGTGAGCAGGAAAAGTATAGTATTAATCCCTAAAGTTGCCTGTTCACTTGCGAGGCCGAGCAGATGAGGCTGCAATCTATCAATGCCTTTGATTACAAGGACAGTTAGAATGCAGGTAATCCCCAAGGCACACTGAAGCTTGGCGAGAAATCGAAAGGGTCGGTTCCTGGATTCAAGTATTTTGCCTGCATAAAGGCTTCCTAAGGCTAAGCCCCCCATGAATACAGCCAACACGCTGCTAACAGCGAGAGCTGTGCTTCCAAAAACGTAAGAGAGTTCGCGGGACCACACCAATTCATACACCAATGAGCTGAATGCAGTACAAAAGAGAGCGACAAGAAGAATATTTCGCTGGAAGTGTTCGTGCGCTGTTCGTTGCATTGTACGGCTATATCTCCGTGAAAAAACAAAAGTTTACCGGTGCACGCTAACCTAACATTGATTATGTGTCAAGACAAAAAATCCGTATAGGTAAAGCATAAATAACCAATTAACCGACATTTCTATTTTGTATCAATTCAGCTATGCACCGAACTTTTCTCTCGTCGACATCAGGTACTGGCCATGGCGCTCCGGGCATATATATCTGTGTTGGTTCTGCTTGTTGCTAATCGTCGTTCGAGGGCTGTCTTTTAGACTAGGGGACTGGTGTTCCCGGCAGTGTGGATGGAGTCAACAATACTAAACGGGAATTCGACCTAACGAACAGATATACTCTAGCTGGCGGTTCCGACCGGGTACTCTGGCTGAGCGGCGCTGCGTGGATGTTAAACTTCAAAGATTACTGAAGGAACATTGCGATTTTTTAGGATCTTTTGGGGCGGGCACGAGTTGCTGTGAAGGTGAGGGGCATTCTCAGTAGGTTTGCGGAGATTCATGCCTGTTGAAAACAAAAGATTGACTCGGAGGGGGAGGAGCTTGTAAGGTTTTCATTTTTTTAAGGACCGGTTTTTTTGCTGGAGCACTTCGTTTAGCTTGTTGCGAACTTCGGTCCATTCGGGTGCCAATCGCAGTGCCTCCTTCCAATGGGCAATAGCCTGGTCAATCCTACCCTGTTTGTATAATACGATGGCCAGGTTGTCATGCATATCGGGCCGGTGCGGCGCTAAGCGCAGGGCTTCGGTCCAGTGCTTGATGGCCCGGTCAAAATCCCTGAGGTCGAAATACGCCAAAGCGAGATTATTATGTATATCAGGAACGTCGGGCCTTATAAGCAGTGCAGCGGTGTAGTGTTCGACGGCTTTATTGTGCTGGGCTAAGTGGTAGTATGCCAGACCCAACTTCATGTGCGCTTCGAAGACAGATTTGTGAGGGTAGAATGCGAAGTAGTCCTCTGAGTGCTGAGCATCCGGCTGAGCTACCATGGCTAAGTACCTGGAATAATGGAGAACGGATTGTTCGAATTCGCGTTTTTTAAAGGTGACGCGGCTCAGTTGGAGGTATGTATACGGCATGTGTGGCCAGTCCCGGAGCATTTTGTCACAGATTGTCTTTGCCTGGTCATATTGCTCGTGAAGAATCAGGCGGTCTATTTGGCTCGAATACTCGTGAAGGCCGATTAGGTCTTTTGGGTCCGGCCTATTCGGGTCAAAATCAGGAGTGGTGCTTACGACGGCAGAACCAACGTAACCGAGACTTTCGAGGCGCGTTCTGGTTTGGTCGTCCAGCTCAATCCTGGCGTCGGCTGAGTGCGCGGAAATTAATTGGCTTATCATTTCGTGCAATTGCTTCCGCATGAACCGCGCACGTTTTTCATCTTTTTTCACCAGGTTATTTTCTTCGAGCGCATCCTGAGTCAGGTCATATAGTTCCGGCCTTGTGGTTTCGATATATTTAAATCGATCACCAACAAGGCCTAAGAGAGGATTGCAGCCATAATACGTGCCGTCGAAGGATTCGCAGTAGACATATCTTTTCTCCTTGGAGGGCATTTTGTCCGCGGAATAATCTGAGAGGTCTTCGCCTTGTAGATGCGCGGGGGCCTCAATGCCAAGATAGCCCAATATGGTAGGTACGACATCGACGAGGCTTACTATGTTGTCAACCGCTTTGGGTTTACGGCATTTAGGTGGCCTGATGATAAACGGAACCCTGACGGCGGACTGATAGATATAATAGCCGTGGTAGGTTTCGCCGTGGTCTCCGAGCGCCTCACCGTGGTCGCCGACAATAATAATCAGGCTTGAGTCATACAAGTCAAGGCTTTTTAGTTTGTCTATAACCTGAGCTATACAGTAATCGGTGTAAGCGATTTCGCCGGCGTAGAGATTGTCTGCATATTCCGAGGCGAAGGGTTCGGGCGGGATGTAGTCATTATGTGGGTCGAAATAGTGCAGAAAGAGAAAGAAGGGGTCATTTTGGTGCTGGTCGATGTAGCTGCATGCGAAACGAGAGGCCTCTTCGCCTCGTCGTTCCAACGAATCGCCCGGCCCTATCGGTTGGACAAATTTGTCGTTGTAGCTGTCAAAACCCTGGCCGGTGCCAAACTGTTCGTCGAGGACAAAAGAGCTTACAACAGCGGCGGTGGAATATCCGCGTGTGCGAAGAATCTCGGCAATGGTCGTATTGAATTCGGCAAGTGCATATTCCAGATTGTCGTGTACGCCGTGGTATAGCGGGTAGGTACCGGTGAGCATAGAGCAGTGGGCCGGAAGAGTAAGGGGAATCGGCGCAAGGGCGTTCTTGAAGACGATACCCTCTTTGGCGACAACATCGATGTTTGGGGTAGTTTTGCGGGCAAAGCCGTAGCCGCTAAGGTAATCAGCCCGGCAGGTATCGATGCTGATAAGGATCACGCGGCGGGGCTTTCTGGATGGAAGGATGGAGGCGCGAAAAAACCATACAGCGGCGACGAAAACGACCAGCAGAAGTCCGAGCAACATACCGCGCCAACGCGATAAAGGCTGTTTCTCATTCAATTCCATATGGTGCTATACTATCAAATTAATATGAGCTGACATTTCCCATTTAAGCGGTTAAAAAGCATAATTTACTCGGTACGACATCAATAATATTACAAAAATCTACGTGAGCAGTAAAGGTTTGTTTATGGGACTGCGACATCCAGCAAAATGATGTTACTGAATTACTGTGGTCAGTCCCGACAATAAGACTTGTGGGCACAAATAATTATCATGGGAAAAGACATGATTTTTTGTTATAAAGTTATGTCTTCTTGATTGGCATAAGTGATGACTTTTACTTTGACAGTGTGCAAAGGTAGCATTTTCTCGGAGAGATTTTGTGAAGGCGGTTGTATTGACCGGTGTCAGGCGAATGGAGCTGGTAGATGTTCCGGAGCCGAGCGTAAAAGAAGACAACGATGTCTTACTGAAGATTGAAATGGTCGGCGTCTGTGGCTCCGATGTACACTACCACGAGACCGGCAGGATTGGTTCGCAAATTGTTGAGTATCCGTTTATAGTCGGCCATGAGTGCACTGCTACGGTTAAGGCCGTCGGTGGGGCAGTTACTCGCGTTGGAGTGGGGGATAGTGTTGTCGTTGACCCGGCAATATCCTGCGGGGCTTGTGACCAATGCCAGCAGGGCAGAAGAAATACCTGTCGAAATCTAAAATTTCTCGGCTGTCCCGGTCAGGTTGAAGGGTGTTTATGCGAGTACATAGTTATGCCTGAAGATTGTTGCTTTCCCATGGGGGGCAGAATCACTTTAGCTCAGGGCGTATTGTGCGAGCCGTTGGCCATAGGTTTGTACGCTGTCAAAGAGGCCAAGTTGCGGAAAGACGGTGCCATAGCGATTCTCGGCGCGGGCCCAATCGGTTTGAGCTGTCTGATTAGTGCTAAGGCCGAAAACACAAATGCCTGTTACGTGACTGAAAAGATTGGTGAGCGCATGGAAGTTGCGAAAGAGAACGGCGCAAGCTGGGTTGGCAATCCGAACGGGGACGATATAGTCGAGGAAATTATTCATCGCGAATCTGCCGGAGTGGACGTTGTCTTTGAGTGTGCGGGTCAACAGGAGACTGTTGACCAGGCCGTCGAGCTACTCAAGCCGGGCGGCAAGCTGATGCTCATAGGGATTCCGCGCACGGAGAGAATTTCTTTGGTTATTGATAAGATGCGCAGAAAAGAAATCACTCTTATAAACGTTAGAAGACAAAATAAATGCACCGAGGCTTGTATTGATTTGGTAGCCTCCGGCAAAATCAGTGTTGACTTTATGATAACTCACAGATTCAGACTTGAGCAGACTCAGGAGGCCTTTGATATGGTTGCCGGCTATCGCAACGGAGTAATAAAGGCGTTAATCGAAACTTAAGGCTTATGAAAAAGGCAAGTATCATAACAATCGGCAATGAGGTCTTAAGCGGCCAGACGTTGGATACTAATGTAGCGTATCTGGGCAGGAGACTACATTCGATTGGTATACCGGTTGTCAGTTGTTATGCCGTCGGGGACGAAGTCGATTTGATTGTACGCGGACTGGACTTGGCCAGCCGGGATGCTAGCTTGGTTCTGGTGACCGGTGGATTGGGTCCTACCGGCGATGACCTGACTCGCCAGGCGTGTGCAAAGTTTCTCGGTGTTGAATTGCAGCTGCAGGATGAGCTTTTGCAGAAGATACGCGATTTTTTTACCCTGCGAGATATGCAAATGCCGGAGACCAACAGGGTTCAGGCGTGTATACCCGCTGGTGCAACAGCACTTGAGAACAAAATTGGTACTGCGCCGGGCTTTATGGCGTGCAAGAACGAGAAATTGTTTTTTGTGATGCCCGGCGTGCCAGTGGAGATGAAACAGATGTTCGAGCAGTCTGTTCTTGCGAAGCTCAGTGAATTTGCCGGAGAACAGGTGGTTGTTGTGCGGAAACTAAAGTGCTTTGGAACGGGCGAATCTAAAATCGCCGAGTTGCTCGGTGACCTTTGCCAGCGCGGCAGAAATCCATTGATTAACTGCACGGTACGAGCGGGTGTGATTACGTTGGATATTATTGCAACGGCAGGGGACCAAGCCAAGGCGGAGGCGATGGCCGAAAAAGATGAGAAATTACTGTATAAACTATTGGGAGAGCTGGTTTACGGCAGGGGGGAGCAGACGCTAGCGGAGGTAGTGGGCGAGAAACTGGCTGAGCAGGGAAAGACGATTGCGGTGGCCGAATCCTGCACCGGCGGCTGCCTGGCGAAGCTGCTGACTAATGTGCCCGGCGCGAGCAGATATTTCAAGCAGGGTTGGGTAACTTACAGCAATAGCTCTAAGAGCGAGGAGCTCGGGGTACCAGTTGATTTAATTGAAAAGCATGGTGCTGTGACCGAGCAGGTGGCGGAGTCAATGGCCCGAGGCGCTAAAAAAAATGCCGGAACAGATTTTGCTGTCGGCATAACCGGCATAGCCGGACCGACCGGCGGCAGCGAACAAAAACCCGTTGGACTGGTATATATTAGCTTAGGTTCCGATAATGGGTGCGAAACCAGACGCTTTGTTATATCCGGCGATAGGGAGCTTATACGTCTTCGTGCGGCCCAGACGGCTCTGAATATGCTCCGATTGGAACTGGAGGTTTGACTAATTGCTTCGAAAATGGTATAATATTGGTTGCTGGGATTAGCAGAATAGAAGGTGAATATGGCGAAGAAGCGTAGGCATTTAGGTGAGATACTTTTCAAAGCGGGGCTGGTGCAGAAAGAACCGCTTATAAAGGCCATCAAGATTTCCAAGACCAAAAACGAGCGGCTTGGTCAGGTATTGCTCAAACAGGGTCTGTTGGACGAAGATACGCTTACCAAGGCAATTGCCAAGCAATTCGGTTTAGAATACGTGAACCTGGACCGTGCTACCATCCCACCGGAGGTAATGAAGCTCATCCCAGAAGACCTCATGAGAAAGCACAATGTCCTGCCGTTTGGTATGGATGACGGCCGGTTGAAATTAATCATCAGCGACCCATTGGACTTGGATGCGATGGATATGATTCGGTTCACCTTGAACAGGGAGTTAGAGTGCTGTCTGGCGAGCCCTTCGAAAATCAGTTCGTACATCCAGGAGGAACTGGAGCAGGTGAAGAGCGAGGAGGATGACAGATTAAAGCACAGTATTGATGCAACGGCCGCCGAGCTTGCAGAGGCCAGCCAGGAGTTGCAGGCGGAAGCTATGCGTGCCGAAGCTGCAGGAGGAGGTGATGATGGTCCTATTGTCCGGCTGGTGAATCTTATAATAGATAATGCCTACTATATGCGAGCCAGTGATATTCATGTTGAGCCGATGGCCGATAGAGTACGCATAAGATATCGTGTTGACGGTGTTTGTTTGGAGAAGGATAACATTCCCAAGAATATGCAGGCTCCAATGATCACCCGGCTGAAGATTCTATCGGGTATAGATATTGCCGAGAAGAGATTGCCACAGGACGGTCGTATTAAACGTGTGATCGGAGGCCAAGACATTGATTTTCGTGTTTCGGCGCTGCCAGGCAACCATGGGGAGAGTGTGGTGTTGCGAATTTTGCGTCCCGATGCGGTCAACATTGGCATCCAGGCGCTGGGCTTTGAGCAGGACGACTATGAGCGTTTTCAACGGATAATCAAGAGGCCCACCGGTATCTTTTTGGTTACTGGCCCGACGGGTAGCGGTAAAACTACGACGCTATATGCGGCACTTCAGGAACTTAACCGGCCGGATAAGAAGATTATAACGGCTGAGGACCCTGTCGAGTACAACTTTGACGGGATGAATCAGTGCCAAGTCAAAGAAGAAATCAATTTGACGTTCGAGAGGATTCTCAGGGCAATGCTGCGACAAGCTCCTAATGTTATACTCGTCGGTGAAATTCGAGATGGCGTCGTTGCAGATATTGCGATTCAGGCAGCACTTACAGGACACCTGGTTTTCAGTACTTTGCACACGAATGATGCTCCCAGTGCGATTACGCGTCTAATAGATATGGGCGTTAAGCCGTTCCTCGTGGCCAGTTCAA
This sequence comes from Planctomycetota bacterium, assembly GCA_020350405.1. GTDB lineage: Bacteria > Planctomycetota > Phycisphaerae > Sedimentisphaerales > Anaerobacaceae. The sequence goes on along the minus strand of CP070715.1, from coordinate 895,922 downwards.
TACAAGCTATTATGGCCCAAAGACTTGTAAGAGTTATCTGCAAGAACTGCAAAGCAGTGGATGCAAATCCGAATACTGACTCTCTGCGGTTGCTCAGTATTGCCCCCGAGGATATTAGAAAGCATCCTATTTACAAAGGGACTGGGTGTAGCAAGTGTCAGAATACTGGCTACAAGGGCCGAATCGCTGTTTTTGAAATGGTGGAACTGAACAACGAGATAAGAGAGTTAGCCTTTGAAAAAGCACCTACTACGGAATTGCGAAAGGCTTGCCAAGCAAGTGGGATGAGACCTTTGATGGAGGACGGCAAGATTAAGGTATTCAAGGGCACAACTACGCCGGAAGAGGTTATCAGGATATCGCATACGGAAGTTACGGCAATGGATTAAAGGAACTGAGTTATTTAGGGATTCTCAAATGGCAACAGTCAATATGGATCGCTTGTTACAGGCCTGTGTTGCACAAGGGGCCTCGGATATACACCTTGTTGTGGAGCGAGCGCCGGTACTGAGGATAGACGGCCAGCTCAGGTCCCTCGAGACCAAAGTACTTGAACCCGATGATACGGTGGCTTTAATGAAGAGCATCACGCCCGAGCGTAACCAGCAGGAACTCCAGGAGGAGGGCGGGACCGACTTTGGCTTTGCCTATGGTGAGGAAGCAAGATTTCGCGTCTCTATCTTTCGTCAAAAAGGTAATATCACGGTGGTCTTGCGTCTTATTCCAACGAGAATTATGACTTTTGAGGAAATAGGGTTGCCTAAGATTTGTGCTGCTTTGTGCCGCAGGCCAAGAGGGATGTTTTTGGTTACAGGTCCCACCGGATGTGGCAAGACGACCACTCTGGCCTGTATGGTGAACTACATTAATGAGCACTTTGACCGCCATATTATAACCATTGAAGAGCCGATAGAATATTATCACACCCATAAAAAATCTATAATTAATCAACGAGAAGTTGGTGTTGATGTTCCAAGCTTTAGCGAGGCCCTGAGACGAGTTTTAAGAATGGACCCTGATGTGATTCTGGTAGGCGAGTTGCGAGACCTGGAAACCATCGAGTCAGCCATAAGGGCCGCCGAAACCGGCCATCTGGTCTTTAGCACGCTCCATACAATAAGCGCTGCAGGGACGATTACGAGAATTATCGATGTTTTTCCTGTAAACCAGCAGGAGCAAATTCGCACTCAGTTAAGTGCCAATCTGATGGCAGTTCTCAGTCAGGCTCTCTGTCCTCTGGCTACCGGCAGAGGGCGGATTGCGGCTTATGAATTTATGGTTGTCACTCCTGCGATTTCTAATCTTATCCGTGAAAACAAGACTTACCGGATTGATTCGAGTATCCAAACAGGCAGGAAACTGGGGATGCAGCTTCTGGATGAGCACCTCTGGCAGCTGTATGAGACGGGCAAGATAACGATGGAAGAGATGCTGGACAAGGCCCGTCAGCCGGGCCAATTGCAGGACAAGGCTATGGCCAGGCTGAAAGGTGTAAAAGTAAAAGGAAAACGAGCAGAGTTTGAGGATATGGGGCCGATTCTCAGGACTGATTAAGTAGTGTGAGTGCAGCGGATAGGTTTTGCCAAATACCAGCAGACGTGGCGTCGGCTGGTATTTTTTTTCGGGGGGCAATTGATGAAGAGAGTGATTTTTCGGACGACAGGTGCTTTAGAGGGGTAAAATGGGCATTTTTGTTAGTCCTACTAACTAAGTGTCCAATACATAATTTATTTGCCAAAAAGGTTTTAATGTGATATAATGAGGGCAGATTAAAATAGAACTGAAATTGAGGTAAAGGCCAGATGGAAAAGGTAAAAACGGCAAAAACACTTCCCCCAATAGAGCAGTTACGGGGCAGGCCGCTTGGCAGGATACTTATAAAGATGGGTATTCTGACGAGGGAGAAGGTTCATGAATGTCTAATAATCCAAAAACAGCGACACGGTACCGTCCAAATAGGCCAGATATTCCTTGAGCTTGGGTTAATAGATGAGAAGCAGCTGCAGATTGCTCTTGCGGCCCAGCGTGGGATGGAATACGTAAAGTTGAGCGACGTTGACGTCCCTCCGGACATCATCGAGAAGGTCCCAGCGCAGATGGTAAAGACGTATCGTATTGTCCCGATAGAGTACAACAAAGAGCAAAACGAGTTGGTTGTTGCCCTTGACAATCCTGATAATTTCAGAGCCACCGACGACTTGAGCACGCTTATGGGTTTTAGAGTAACCGCGAAGATGACTGACTCTGAGGCACTGGAAAGTGCTTTGGCTAAGTACTATGAGGGACAGGAGGAAAAGGAAGCGATAAACGAGTTGATAGATGAGATACAGCAGGATAGTTTCCTTGCGGAGTTTGAAGGCAGGAACCAAAGTATTGACTTGGATGAGTTAAAAGAGTTGTCGGAGTCAAATCCCGTCAAGAAGCTGCTGAATCTGGTTCTGCTGCAAGCGATTCGCGATAAGTCCTCGGACATTCATTTTGAGCCTTTTGAGAATGAATACAAGATGCGTTACCGTATTGACGGTGTGCTTTACGAGATGGTTCCGCCGCCAAAGTACATCGCTGCGGCACTTAGCTCTCGTATAAAGGTTATGGCGGACCTGGATATCGCGGAGAGACGGTTGCCGCAAGACGGGCGTATATCGCTGACCGTTCAGGGCAAGCCGGTTGATTTGCGCGTCAGTGTTCTGCCGACGATGTTCGGGGAAAGTGTGGTACTGCGTGTTCTCGATAGAAGTCAGCTTCAGTTGAATTTGGAAAAATTAGGGCTGCGGCAATACGAGCTTAACATGCTCTATCAGCTTATTCACAAACCCAACGGTATTATCATTGTTACAGGTCCCACGGGGTGCGGCAAGACGACTACTCTTTACTCGGCCTTAACCGAGCTCAATGATATCGAGACGAAGGTAATCACAACTGAAGACCCGATAGAATATGACCTTGACGGTGTGATTCAGGTTCAGATGAAGCCGGACATTGGGCTGACATTCGCAAGGTGCCTGAGGCATATTCTACGTCAGGACCCTGATATTATACTGGTTGGTGAGATTCGTGACATTGAAACAGCGGAGATTTCGGCCCAAGCGTCTCTGACAGGCCATATAGTATTTACCACATTACACACAAACGATGCCCCAAGCTCAATAGCACGACTTTTGGATTTGGGTATGGAGCCTTTTCTCATTACCGCTACGCTCGAGGGTATTGTTGCCCAGCGATTAGTCAGGAGGATATGTGAGCATTGCAAGACACCATACGAGCCGACTGAACTGCAATTAGCGGAATTGGGCCTTACGCCGGAGGACGTCCGCGATAAGAAATTCTACTACGGGCGGGGCTGCAGCAGGTGCAATAATACGGGCTATAGGGGGCGAACCGGTGTTTTTGAGTTCATGGTATTCAATGATGAGATACGTGAGTTGGTTATGAATCAAGCGTCAACAGCCGTTTTGCGTGCTGCCGGGCAAAAAGCCGGGATGAGGCTTTTGCGCGATAACGGCTTGGCAGCTGTTTACGATGGCGTTACCACATTGGATGAGGTAGTGAAAGAAACAACTTATGAAGCATAAGTAAGGATTGCAGTTGTGGAATATTCGGTAGCTAATTGTTAATGCAAAGGAGGTGTTCCGATGCCTGTTTTTCAATATGAGGCGATGGATTCACAGGGCGTAGCAATAAAGAATGAACTGGAGGCCCTGAGTCAGAAGGAGGCGATAAGCAAGATACGCAATATGGGCTATTTTCCCACCAAGGTTCGTGAACGTGGTGTTGGGAAAAAAGCCGCGGCAAGGGCCATAGCGAAGCCAAAGCCCAGGCGAGGCGCCGGCGGGAAGGTCAAGGTCAAGATTGTCACGCAGTTTGCGAGGCAGCTTTCCACGCTCCAGGATGCGGGTTTGCCCATTTTGCGGTCGCTTAGGATTCTTGAGGAGCAGCAAAAGTCGGGAACGTTCAAGAGGGTCGTCGGTTATGTGGCCGATGACATTGAGGGCGGAGCAACGCTCTCGGAAGCGTTGGGGAGATTCCCCCGGAGTTTTGACCGTCTGCTGGTCAATATGGTGGCGGCCGGTGAAACCGGCGGCGTGCTGGACCTGATCTTAGCGCGTGTGGCTGATTTTATGGAGAAGGCCCAGAAACTTAAATCACGAGTTGTAAGCGCGATGGTTTATCCGATTGTGGTTTTGAGTGCGGCGTTCGTTATTCTGCTGCTATTGATGACGTTCGTGGTGCCCCAGTTTGATACTGTTCTTACTGAGATGTTAGAGGGCCAACAAATGAACGCCATAACGCGTACCGTACTAAATATAAGTGGGTGGATTGCATATGACTTTGGCTGGGCAATTCTATTAGGCCTGCCGGTCGGAATAATTTTTCTGCTCAGGATTGTAAGACAGTTTCGCGTCGGCAGACTTGTTTTGGACACCGTTAAATTGAAGATACCGATTATCGGCCAGCTCAGCAGTAAAATAGCTGTTACACGGTGGACCAGGACGTTGGGGACATTGATTAGCGCAGGTGTGCCAATACTGGACGCTATTAATGTCAGCCGTGAGACAGCGGGGAACGAGGTCTTTGCCAATATGCTCGGCAACGTTCACAATTCCATCAGGCAGGGGGACACTTTTGCCAGTCCGTTGAAGCAGTCAAAGACCGTTGACCTGATTGTCTCCAACATGGTTTCGGTAGGCGAGGAAACAGGCGACTTGGACAAGATGCTTATGAAAGTAGCAGACAATTATGACGAGCAGGTTGACGTGCTGGTTGCCTCGTTAATGTCGCTGCTTGAGCCTATTATGATTTTGGTTCTTGGTTGTGTTGTTATGACCATTGTGCTGGCGATATTTTTGCCAATGATTCAAATCATTACAGGTTTAAGCTCTAGTGCGTAAAAGCTAAACGTGCGAATTAAATGTTAGATTTATTTGAGGGTAAAGGAAATGAAGGCAATCATAGAAAAATTTAATAAGAGAGCGGCGTTTACGATTGTAGAGCTGCTGACTGTTATGAGTATCATTGTAATCCTTATGAGCCTGCTTGTGCCGTCTCTTGCCATGGTCAAGCGGTACGCCAGAGATGTAAGACAAAGGGCCCAGTTCCACAGCATCGACGCCGCGATGGAGCTTTTCCATGGGGTAGAGGATGGTTATCCTGATTCCGGCGCACTGGGCGAAGATAATGCTGATTACTGCGGGGCGATGAAGCTTTGCGAGGCGATGGTGGGCCAGGACTTGATGGGCTTTCACCCGGATTCGCATTTCAGAAGTGACCTGGAGGACGGCCAGGACAATCTGCTGTATGACAAGGACCCGATTAGTGCGGCTGACGACCCAGATTTGGAGAATTTAGCAGCCAGAAAAGGCCCGTATCTGCAGTTGGAAAGAGCTAACGCGTACAGGCTGTGGCATTTGTACGGCAGAGGGAATACCGGGCCTGCCTTTGGCGGTGACAGCGAGGAGCTATTTGTTCTCTGTGACGAGTATGCGCGTGTAACGCACAAAGACACAGGCAAGAAGGTTGGTATGCCCGTACTTTATTACAGGGCCGACTCGGCAGGTAACCTGCATGACCCCAATATGTCGTACCAGTCGAGCCTGCCTATAGGGTCTCGCAATTTCTACGATTATGAGGACAATCACGAGTTGCTCAGACTCGGCAAGCCTTGGGACCCCGCATCTCCAGACGACCATCCGCTGTTTCAGTTTCCGAGCGACCCTGAGGGCCGAAAGTTTTATGAACTTACAAAGAACACGGATATTAAGATAAGAAGAGGCAGGCCTTACAGGCCGGATTCTTATATCCTGATTTCGGCAGGATTTGACGGTCTGTATGGCACAGAGGACGACATATTTAATTTTGAAAAGTAGGCTTACAGGCAATAACAGTTTTGCCGGCCAAGGATTAGGAAGCGATTTGTCATATTGTTGTGTGATTGACGGCGAGGAGCGCAGATGAAATATTTACAGGTTAGGGATTAATTAGGGGACGGTGATGAAAAAAACAGTAAATATTACGGTGTTGATTGTGGTTTTGGTATTGTGCGCTCGGGGACGGGCCGGCACCGGTGTTGTTATGAACGGCAGTTTTGAAAACGATGGGTGGATAAATGATATCAGGACCGAGCCGCCTTATCGATGGTGTGATGTCAGTGTGCCTTCGGGTAAATTTAGCGGATGGGTGTCAGATGACACGGATTGGTTGACCCACGGCGACTACTATTTGATTCTTAGTTCGTATCCTTATGCGACGTTCGGCATTAATGATACGGCGACAGTTTCTCAAGAGGTTTACCTTACGGATGTAAATGAAATAATCTTTAATGTGAAATTAGACACGACGTATGATGACCCGTGGGACCCGAGTGAGCGAACTGCAGTTTTGTCGATTGATGGTTACCCGGTCTGGGAGTCGAACAGTGTAGGGTCTGACGTGAGAGGTGAATACTATGACCAGGTCTATATTGTCGAAGAGGAATACAAGGATGCAGGCTCACACAGGTTGTCTCTGGGCATAAGGGTGAATGCAGCAGGCTACACATATATCAACTATCTGGCAAAATGGGACGTGGTAAGGTTTGATAGTCATTGCGGTGGTTTTGGCTATCTGCCGGAGGACTTTGATGGCGATTGCTATATCGACGGGGTCGATTCGGCGATGCTGGTGGAGCAGTGGCTGGTTGAAGGGCCAAACGCGAAATACGATTTATTCGGGGATGGTATTATTAATTTCGATGATTATGCGTTATTTACTGACTACTGGATGGCCAACAGCGATTCAAGCAACTGGCGGGACGATAATTGCTACCAGGCGGAATTGCCGGCTACCGACCTTAATGGCGATGGGATTGTCAATTTTATTGACTATGCACTTTTAACTGACGCCTGGATGGAAGAAGCGCCGGAAGGGACGTGCTTTAGAGTTGACGGGCTCGATTTGGGTCTGTTTGTTGATGAATGGCTGGAGAGGGGTTGGTTTTATGGATTGTAGTAGAAATGTTTTGGTTTTTGAGGCTGCCGGCGACGGCAGAAGATTTGTAAAGGGAATGACCGTGAATTGTAAAAAGACGGGCTTTACGATAGTGGAGTTATTGACGGCCGTTACGATAATTGCAATGTTGATTGCGCTACTTATCCCGGCCCTTGCCATGGTACGCAAAATCGCAAAAGAGACGCAGCAAAAGGCGCAGATTACCACCATTGACCTGGCACTGACGGCCTTTAAGGGTGACTATGGTGATTATCCGCCATCAGATGGTCGAGACCCAGGCCCGCCGAGGGGATTTTACAGTGGTGCACAAAAGCTCGCCGAGGCTATGATGGGTCAGGATTTGATGGGATTTCATGAGGACTCGGTTTTCAGGAGCGACCTTCGAGTTGACCTTCCGGGCCAGTCCAATTATGAGCTTTATCCTGAGGGCTTGAATCCCACGCCGGGTAGCGATGATGAGGAAAACCTGGAGTCCAGAAGAGGACCTTATCTGAAGCTTGCGACGGCCAATGCATTTAGACTGGGCCGGACAGCAGAGCATGACGGTTTGTTCGATGATACCGGCGTGCTGGGCAGGGATACGTATGTGCTTTGTGATGTATTCGGCATAAAGAAAATAACTTTGGCTGATGGTGAAACCGCCAAGGCAGGTACGCCCATTCTTTATTATAAGGCAAACACTTCCAGTAAAACAATGAGACCTTTTCCGCCGCAGGACCAGATTTACAATAGTAATGATAATATGGAGTTAATTCGCCTGGGGAGACTGCCTGAGCCTGACCCCAGCGACCAACATGAGCTTTATGAGGATCGTGACCTTTTCTATGACCCGGATGATTATAAAATCATAGACCCAAAGGTAAAGATAGAAACAGGATGGCCGCACAGGCCTGATTCTTACATATTGATTTCAGCGGGGGCGGACGGTGAATACGGGACAAGCGACGATATCTTCAACTTTTGAGACTGAGCCTTTCCCCCCTGCATAATTGAGCAAGCTAAGGCTATGAAGATTTACGGACACAAAACGGGCTTTACCATTGTGGAGATGATAATTGTGGTGGCCGTAATTGCCATTTTGACCACGATGGTGATAGGTATTGCCGCCCGCATCGACAGCCAAAGCAAAGAGCGGCTTATGGGAGAGACTTTTGATCTGCTCGATGCCGCCCTTGAGGCATTTGCGGATTACGGATATGAGTACGGGCTCTCGCGTTTCAGCGGCGATGAAAGGGATTTTTATGCTGGTCTTGATTTTCCGATAGACTGCAATGGTTTTTCAAGGGAAGACCTTGAGACAGCATTGGGCGATGTGTTGGATGCTTCTGTTTCGGTTACCGAAGGCGACCACGAGCCGAATTATTCGGGAAGCACGGTGTTATATTTTTTCCTCAGTAAGGTCCCATCGTGCCGGGCGACGCTTGATAAGATTTACAGGCCGGATAAGGGTAGAATAGTCAAATCTCTGATAACCAACAAGGATGCGGCGGGTGACGATTTGCAGATTAGCGTTGATGATAAGGATTATCCGCTGCTGAGGATTGTGGACCCGTGGGGCAGGACGCTGCGCTATGATTATTACCAAAACGCAGAAGAAGAAAAGTCGCTGTCCTGGGCAAGAAGAAGAGATAGCAAGAGGAGTTTCCCTTTGGTTACTTCGGCCGGGCCGGACGGGGAGTTTGGCAATACTGATGATATTACTAATAGATAGAAGGTGATGCCGGTTTTAGAACTGTGGCGAAAAAAAATGAGAGCGAGGTCGAGACAATCCGCTGTTACGCTGACCGAGATGACGGTTGTCATCGCGGCGGTGGCCCTTCTTGTTGTCTTCGGGCTGCCGGCCGTCCGCGCGTTTATTGACTCATTCGAGTCAGAGGCGGGCGCAAGGGCCATGATAAGCGCGGCGCTGGCCTCCGCTCGGGCAATCGCTGCAAGAGAGCCGCACGCCGTCGGTATCAGATTCCAAAAGGCCTATGAACCCAAAGGTCCGCTGGAGGCGGCTCAATACATGATTTTTATAATACACGACCAGCCAAATACGGACCTGGCCAGAGGATTTCGGGCGGTTGAGGGTATTGAGCCGATAAAGCTGCCCGATTCAATTGGCGTGATGGATTTGAAGGTCAGGAAAAGTCGGTCTGACCCAAATGAACCTGATGATGAGGCGCTTCAAGCAGGGAATCTTGACGACCCCAACTACATTGGCGATACCACCAGCTTTTCAGTTGTTTTTTCACCAAGCGGCAGGCTGGTGGTACACGAGGTTCGTGT
>CP070715.1:881348-886567 GCA_020350405.1 Planctomycetota bacterium | reverse complement strand
CCGCACCACGCTGTCGCGCTCCAGAAAGTTCGTCAGCTTATGTTCGTACACGTAACGGTCCAGCTTCACGTAATCCGCCACGGTCGTGTGAACGATATACTCCCTCATCTTCAAGACCGCCTCCCTCATATCCTCCCCCTTCAGTCCCTGCAGCGCCGGCGACCACGCATCGAACGCCGCCTTCACATTCGGCAGATTCACCTCCTTCAGCAGCCAGTACATCTCATCATGCCCCACCCCGATATCGTGATGGTTCTGCACCGCCAGCGTAACCCCGTACTCCGCCGCTCTCTTCCCGGCCAGCTTCAACCCCTCAACCACCATCCCGTACTGCTTGTCGTACGCGACGCCGGGGCGCTCGTAACCCGTGAATATCCGCACCATGTCCGTCCCCAAATCGCGCGCCAGTTTCGCCACCTCCCCGACGTAACACGCCTGAATCTCAACGTTCGGAATCCCCGCCTTATCAAACCCGGCCGTAAAATCCGTATATCCCGCCAGACACACCAGTTCAAGCCCGAGCTCTTCAATCTTCCGGCGCAGTGCCCTCCGTGCGCTCGCATCGTAATCAAGCGGCGAAACGTGCGGCCGCTTCGCCATCAGCATCACCCCCTCAAATCCCAATTCCTTCGCCTTGACCAGAAAATCCTCCACGCTCAGTCTCGCCTGCCCCCGCCAAAAACCCGCATAGCTCACCGAATGAAGGCACGTCTTTACCTTAAAATCCTCCGCATTACCCGTCGGCACCTTCTGCGACAACCCCTCTCCACAAAACACCGTCACCAAAACCATCGATACAATCCAAAACCTGCCCATCTCTATTACCCTTTCAACATAACAAATTTAAACCACTTCAAACACTCGAACCTATCCAGTATACCGAATCCACCCCACAATTCCACCTTCTTTCTCCCCTCTCTCGTCCCTCGCCCCAAATTTTTCTCCCTTCTCACTTCCGCCCTCCCTCTTGAGTCTTGTGTCTGCTGTCTTGAGTCTTTCTTCACCCTGCCCCCGTCTCCCTTTTCACCTTTCCCTTCGGCGGAACGCCGCCTGCCTCTCCGCCAGCCGCCGTGGTTGTCTACTTTTCTAAGTTTTTTCAGTTTTACAAGTTCGCCTTTTTTGTTTTTGTATTTCCAAAGCACCCGGCTGTTGATACACTTATTTTTTTGCAGCAACCAAATTTTTATATGTCAGAATCTGGGGGAGACATTTTAAAGGATTACAAAATATATGCCACGCCAATAATACTTGCGTCAGCTACTATATGAGATAATAACGGAACTGCCAGCCCCCCGAGTTTACCAGCAGCATATCTCCAGGCCCACGCGGCTATACTCAGTACGATGAATGATACTGCTAACCAGGGCAACTTGATAAACCAGACTAAAACAAGCATGTGATATCCGCCAAACGCTAAATCCGACCAACACAAATATCTCTGCTTGCTGCCAAGATAACCTCGCCAGTACAGCTCCTCTAAAAAGGGCTGCACCGTCGAAAAATACACCATAAAAAAGTACCACGATGTTCCCTGCAATCCCAAGTCCGTCAATTTCACCTTGAGGCTGGCTTCCCCTGATTGCATGTATTGCCAAAGAACAAGTATAGTTGGGACAATCAAGACACAAACCCCGCAGGAAGCTACAGTTATTATTGAATTGTATCCTGACCGGATTTTCTTCAGCGACCTGCCCTTGTCATCGGCGATTAATAACAGTGCGATGCCAAAGTGATACAAGCCGATAGCGGCCCACGCACTTCTTAGAATGTACAGACCAATCAAAACCGCAACATAGGGTATGCCTGCTGCGATTACTTTCATCTGGGCTTTCTCCATGGCCGATATTTTAGGCCATACTGCAGGCAAAGGCAAAGCTATATCTCAATATCACCTGCCCTCGAAGCGCAGCGCAGACCCCGTCAGATGACGCCAGCCTATCTCTCTGGGGCCCTTCCCCCTTCTTACTTTTCTTTCGAAAACCGCCCCGCCGGCCCGCCAGCAGTAAACAATACCGCAAACCGAGTTACCAGCGCTCCCAACAGTACGTATCCTAATATCACCTGCAACGCTTGCCGTCTATTCCTTCAAGTCCTCAGGGACCAGCGAGAACATAACGGCGTCGTATATCTTGTCCCGGACGACGTGCCGATTTCTCTCGATCCCCTCTCGTCTCGCACCCGCTTTTTCCGCGACACGTTGGCTTGCCTTGTTTCCCACAGCAGGCACGATTTCGATGCGCGTCAAACCCAGCTTCTCAAACCCAAACTTGGCAACAAGACGGATTGCAGCCGTGGCGACCCCTTGACCTGTGCGGCTCGTCCGGACCCAGTAACCCGCATTCGCGAAGTTGTGCGTCCGGCTGATTTCGTTCAGCCCGCAGCCGCCAAGCAGAGCCCCGTCACACGCATCAAGTATTACGAAATCATACTCTTGGCCATCTGACCACGCCTCCGCTCGACCTTCGAGCCATCTTTTGCAGTCTGACATGGAGTAGGCCGGCCGGCACCACGGAGCCCACTTCGACACTTCATTTATCGACTCGCGCACCGCTGCGTAAATGCCATCTGCGTCACTTTCCCGGCAGGGCCGGATACGTATCCGCCCATCCGTCAACTCAACTTCTCTTCCCACCGTCTCCCGCTGCTTCTTTTCCGCTTCACTCATTTTTTACCCTCGTACCTCACCCCCACCCCTAATTTATCCCTTCCCTCTTCACTCTTCACAATTCACTCTTTCTCCATTCACTCTTCTTACTTACTTTCTCCTTTTTCCACCGCAACAAAATTAACGTCAACAATCACTTCCGTTCGAAGCCCCTCCCCCGGCCGAACTAACAGGTTCTTCACCTCATACCCCAAACGCATCTTCTTCTTTCCCCAAACCTCCTCCGACTTTCCCTTGATGCTAAGTTGTACCGTCCCCTCCCCATACAGCGTTATCTTCTCCGGCGCCGAAATATCCTTCAAAACCTCCTCCGCCCCCTTCAATACTAATTCAAAATCTACCTCCGATTTATTTCGCATTTGAATCCTCGCCTCCTCCTTCCCTCTAATCGTAACTTCCGGATTAATTACATCGACCGACTCATCGAAAATGGCCCTTAGATATTTCTCCTCGCCGATAAGCATATTCTTACCGTACACAACCGTACGCCTGTTCACAAGGGCTTCCTTTATCGACTCCTTGCTCTTGTCCTTCGCTAATACAAGTGTCATCGTCCTGTGTTCCCCCTCACCGAATTCATAGAGCATATTAGCGGGATAATGAACATCCGAGTTGCCCAACATAGTCAGTTTCTTCTCCAACGCCCACTTATGTGCCAGCGGATAGTATTCATCGTCATTCACAACCTCAATCCCGTGCATCCACCCCTTCTCATACAGTTCCGTATGCTCCGCGTACCAGACCGGTATGCCATCCGGCGATTGTTTCTTCCATCCCGGATGGTTCCAGGATACGAATCCACCCTGCTCAACCGCCGCCTTTATCGCGTCTCTCCATTCTTCCGTATCTAATGCCCTTACATCTTTCAGAAAAATCGCGTTAAAATGCCCGGCCGCCGTACCACTTGCTATCTCTCCTCCCCGGATAATCGTCAATCCTAACGCCTCTGCCCCAGGCCTCGCTATCTCGTATGACCGGTTTTTATCTAATCGCAAATCTGCTTCGTGCTTGCGGTTCTTGATATGGTCCGTAATCGCGAATGCATCCAATCCTTCCCGCCACGCCTCGTCGCTGCGAACATAAGGCCACACTGCCCCATCTGAAAACACCGTATGTATATGAAAATCGCACTTGACCGTCTCATACCCCAGCACATCTGGTATCTTCACCTCCCGCCTTACCCACGCCCCCAATCCAACGCTCCCCGCCCCCAATAACAACACCAAAAAACAAATTCGCCTAATCACCTTCATTTTAATCTTTACTCCTTCCTCAACACTCAACACTAAAAACTAATAACGCTTCCCCGCCTTTCGACGTTCCATGTTCAACGTTCGATGTTCGACGTTCTATCCACCTAATCCCTAATTCTGCTCCTTTACAATTCACGCTTCACTCTTCTCCCTTCTCTCTTCACCCTTCACTCTTCGAAAACCGCCCCTCATCATACCCTACAACCGCTGGCCCCGCCAGTGGTCGTATTTAGCCCCACGTTTCACGTTGGGTGCCCACGCGAGGTCCGCTTGCTAATCCCAAACCCCTAACCCCAAATCCCTAATCTTCCGCCGCCCCGCCGGACCGCCCGCACCAAACAATACCGCAAACCGACTTACCAGCGCACCCAACGGTACATCTCCTCCGCCTCGGCTTCGCAGTTCGCATTTTCTACCCGCACCAATAAAACCGCCATCGCAATACAGACAATAGCTCTCTTTACCATCTTATTGCTTATAGCCTGTGGCAAATCGCTTGCCCCGTGCGATTTGCCACTTTCCAGCCGAAATGACCTGGTCTATTTGCGAGTTTACTGCATACAACTTGGGTCAAACGGAACGTTACACTCAAGCCATTGGTCGGCAAGCTCAGCGAAGTCCAGAAGGTTAACGTAGCAATCACCGTTCAAATCACCTGGCAGGAGCCTCACACAAGTAACAGCCAGCTTTAGGTCATCGTTCGTGCTGTCATAGTAGCTTATCCTCGGCCTGTCGGCACTGTCCAGGGCAAGAGAGGTATACTCGTCCACATACCCGGCACTGTCTACGGTCTGGATATCAAATAAGCCGTTGAAGGCCGCGTATTTAAGGTCAAAGTTCGTGCTGTCACAGTAGCTTATCCTCGGCCTGTCCGCACTGTCCAGGGCAAGAGAGGTATACCCGACCACATACCCGCCACTCTCGACAGTCCCGATATCCCAGGATGAGCCGTTCCAGGAAGCGTATTTAAGGTCAAAGTTCACCCAGTCAAGGTAGCTTATCCTCGGCCTCTCCGCACTATCCAGGGCAAGAGAGGTACACTGGCCCACCTCCCCTGCACTGTCGACAGTCTCGATATCCCAGGATGAGCCGTTCCAGGAAGCGTATTTAAGGTCACGGTTCGTCCAGTCATAGTAGCTTATCCTCGGCCTGTCGGCACTGTCCAGGGCAAGAGAGGTATATTCGCCCACATCCCCGCCACTGTCGACCGTCTCGATATCCCAGGATGAGCCGTTCCAGGAAGCATATTTAAGGTCATCGTTCGTGCTGTCATAGTAGCTTATCCTCGGCCTGTCGGCACT
>CP070715.1:853001-881248 GCA_020350405.1 Planctomycetota bacterium | reverse complement strand
CCAATCATCTGAGAAAAGCTTAAGGTCGATGCCATCGATAGTGTCGTTGTTATTCACATCATAAATGTCATTGTAATCGGGATGACCTGAACTTCTCTGCCAGGAACCGGCCAGCCCCCCATAGTCAAGGAAGTTTACCGCTATGTCATTATTGAAATCGCAATAGAACTGGTGCGCCCCCACATCGAACCCACGGGCGCTCGGGACAGGGTAGCCCCAGAAGTCCCTGCCACCATTGTCGGCGACACCGGCGCCGGCGCCTATACAGGGCGAGCCGGCGAGTAGTCTATAGCCGTTAAGCGTATCGATTCCGTCGCCGCCGCTGTTGGGATTGACCAGCATCGGGTCGGCTGTGATAGCGTTCGGGTCTGACGGCGGGCTGACGTGAGTGCCATACCACACGTTATTCGCGAAGACATTATTGGTGCTCGAGCCGAATGTATAGCTCGCCTGTCCATCAACGTAGAAGATGTTATTGTAGACGTAATTACCGCTTGACCACGCTCCTCCCCAGCTGTAGCCAAGATCAAGTAGCGGAATATCGAGGCTCGCGCCCAGATAGATGGTGTTGCCATACACATAAGTGTCCTCGCAGGCCCCGATTATACGAAATGTCGCCGGGTAATGGTCCGAAGCTCCCCACCCGTCATTCTCGCTTATATTGTAGCGTACTATAGTTCCGATGGTGCCGATGTTCCACGTTTCTTTTGCAGGAGAGCAAACCAGCATAAACCCCACTTCGTTGTCGTGACTATAGTTGTACTGGAAGATATTGTTCTGGCTGTTCCAGTCAGAATCAAATCCCCAGCCGTCCCAGCTACCCCCCACGTCGCGGGCTTCGTTGAACTGGACGATGGTATTATCACAGCTCCACGGCCAGATGCCGCAACCACTGCCGTACAGTTGAACAGCCCCGTCGAGCACGTTGTACTCGACCAAAGCTCCGTCGCAGCCGATAGGCACAATGCCATGAAGACCCACGTCTTCAACCAAATTGCCCCTGATAACCACATTCAAGCTCGGGTACCAGTTATCGCGTGCCCAGTATTCGCTCCAGCCCCATATCCCATCGAGGTCACACCGGGCAATATGGCAATTTTCAATCACCAAGCCATCAAACCGCGAATAAACGCTGCTTCCCTCATTAAGCCAATTTATGCCGTCCCCACTACCGCTGGCATGGCCGCCTGTGTTTGGGTCATCATCGCCCCTTATGTCATGAATATAAAGGTTCCGCAAGCAGATGTTATGTGCTGTGCCGAAGTTGTTGATATGGATATAGACACCTTTACCATCAGGTAGGCTTGCTGTCCTCCAGTTCGTAACCTCAAGATTGTTTACTTCCCAGTACTCAATGTTGTACAGCAGTACCGCTTCTGCGAACAAACCATTGGCGTCGATGCAGGGCTTGTTGCCGTCACCGTACATATCGATGATGATAGGATTGCCCTCCGCGCCGGAGCCCTGGGGGTAGAGCCGGCCGATATATTCGGTATCCGCCTTAAAGGAAATCCTGTCGCCCGCCGAAAAAACGATGCTGTTTACCTTGGTAAGACTCTTCCACGCCTGCTCGGGTGAGGTGCCCGAGTTGGCATCGTTGCCGCTGACGCTATCGACATAGTAATTAGTTCCATATGCCGCCGTACTTAGAGTAAGCAGCAAGGCAACCGTAATTAAATGTACCAGCTTCTCAGCCATAATACGCCCTCCTTAAAAATTAGAACCCTAAAACCCGCCGTGGCTGATAATCCCTGCCTCTTTTCCACACGTTTTACTACTGCTAAGGCCCCATTTGCCAGAGCCACTGCTCTGCGAAAACTCCTACGTCTGCCATATCAATCTTGTCATCGGCCCTCAAATCATAGATGTCGTCGAAACCGCCCTCGCCTAACTGCGTCATAAACGCATCGGCCAACGGGGCGTAGTCGATAAAGTTTACGTTTGTGTCGCAGTTGAAATCGGCCGGGCGCCGATATTCCTGTGCGCCAACGTCATATTCTACACCAACAGGTATGGGACTCTCGTAATAATCGTGCAGGCCGGGGGCAATTCCAAACTCTGTCTGGATGTCAAGCCCGGCATTTATAAGCGCTGAACTGCTGGTTAACTGGTAGGCCGTAAGCGCGACCAGCCTGTGGGGGTCACCTATGGTTCCGCCGTTGCCCACATCGACCAGGCACGGGTCGCACTCGAAGCCCACATCGTTGCCGTCATGCGTCTCCTGACCTGTTCCGCTTCGCCAGGCGGCAAGACTGGTATACGTTGTCCCGTCCCAGTCAATCTCGATATTGTCTCCGTATGTCCAGTAACAATTGCCCTTAAAATACCAGCCGCCGGAAGGATCCTGTATATTAACAACCTTCTTATTGGGCACAGTTACAATTATATTGTTATAGATTTCTGTGTTATAAATGTAGGTGGTGCCACCGCTTGGAATATCTCCAATTCCTGCTCCCTGTGTATTTGCCGAGACGTAGACTGTGTTGTTATGGATATTTGTGTTCTGGATACCACCGGCCGAATTCGTCGACCATAAACTAACGCCGCCATAGCCCCCGACGAGTCCGTCGTTTTCAGTGATGTTATAACGAACTGTGATGTTTCTGAATTCTCGTGCGCCGTTGAACTGATAAACGCCGTAGCCGGCGCCGGTATTGCCGTGAGAGTAGTTGTATTGCATAACTGAATTCAGCACGCCGCCATCGAGGTCGAAACCACCTCCATCTTTGAGATTGTTGGTATCGTTATCGTAAGATTCACAGAACTGGATGACCGTGTCGTTTGCCTCCCATGCCCAGATACCGATTGGCCCTCCCGCAGAACCGCTGTTGAGTTCGCCATTGTTGTACGCCTCGCAGTACTCGATTACCGCCCCGTCTATACTCCACAGCAGTATGCCGTTGCCGGTGTGGTTACTTGTTTTAGCAAGCTGACCCCTGATGTTGTAGACTACGCAATCACCGACATAGACGTCCTCATGCGCCCAGCCCGTGGGCGGCCATTTGCCGTAAGTGGATATTCCGACGTCGCCGCCGTCATGGACAACGCAGTTTGTAATCCTGACATCCCTAAATCCAGTTGAGACATTGCCGCCGACTATTATTCCGGTCTTGTAATATCCGCTGACGTCCAGGTTGTCGATTCGAATGTACTCCAAATGGTCGCCGCCCCCCTGTCTGTAGAAGAAGACACCATCGCTGCCGCTGGTGTCGTCACCGCCTGAGCCGACAAAAATCAAATCCTGCACAGCGAAACCTTCGCAGTTGTTGGCGTAAAACCCCCTGCTTGTGCCTGAGCTGATGGTCGCCCGGCCGGTGCCGTAAGAGCCGACGGTCACCGGATTGAGCGCTGTGCCGCTGTCCGCGGAACTAAAAGACAGCGAGCCGCTGAACGTTTGGCCGCCCTCAAAGTATATATTGTCACCGGGCAAAAAGGTCGTGCTGTTGACTTTGCCTATCGTCTGCCACGCCTGGCCCGGCGAGGTGCCCGAGTTAGCGTCATTGCCGAACGGGCTGACATAGTAATCCGTAGCGAATACCTGCCCGGCCAAAACAACCAACAAAACAAGCCACATCGAACCTACTAAGCGACTACACATAGTACCACTCCTCCAGATGGGTGCTGAATCACTCAACTTACCGATTAAGGGCAAAGCCCTCTCAAAAGGCGGGCCTTCTCGCCCTCACCTACTTCTCATCCTAAGGCATTTAGTTTACCGAATCTCAGAGAGAAAATCAAGGCAAAACTGCTTTATCGCCGGCCAGTATTGGCCGTTTTAGCGAGATTATCAGGCCATATATGGATATCGTCAGCAAGGGGATGTGCAGCACACCATTCCACCAGCGTATGCTTGGGTTGACCAGAAAATTGATAAACATGTTGGCTATTCCCGTAGAAACCCCAACAAGGCTGGTTATCCTCAGAGTTACTATGTTGATTTTCGGGTAGTATAAAGTGAGCAATCCTATATAAAGAGGTGTCATCGTGCAAAAGGCCAGGCCGGCAATGTTTCCGAATATATAAGCCAGCTTAAAGTCCGGTCCACCAGTTTGCGGGTTCAGGGGATACCAAAATGCCAGCAACGCAAGAGGAAAAACCCAGTATTTCCAGATTGGCTGTTTTCTCGGATTGAAGTCGTTCTTCAAGGCTACGACTTCCCACACCCAGAAAGCGGCGACGATAAGAAACATTATTAAAGTGACGGTGGAGACTGCCAATCCGTATTTCTCTGTTACCCCTATACCCTGACCAAAGGCAAAAATAACATAGCTTATTGCGACATAGATGCTAAACAGACGCGCAACCTTGTTGCGGAAAATGATTACGGAAATGATTAGTACAATTGGGATTATCTTGAAGACTGGCTTAATGCCTGGATATGCCTTAGAGTATGACAGGTTGATGCAGTTGCCAATTGCCTGCATTGCCACGTCCGACCACTCATCGGGGAATTCGTAACCCTTCGAAGCATATGGAGGAACCGTAAACTGCAGCAAGACAAACACCAAAAAGAACCACCACCTCCGCGTTATCCGCTCCAGCTTTCCGCCTTGGTCTGTCGGTTCGTTCATTTTTTCGCCTGCTTTCTTGATACCGCTTTTTATATGCGCTGCTTTGGGTCGGTATTGATGCGAACGTCACACTTATACGTCCAGTGGGCTTTTGTCAAACCAAAAAATGGTTTGAAAATTCATTTTGCCCCTGTAGACTGTCCGATTGTATTAAGGTCAGGGTTTTTTGAGTTTACGAGAGAAATTATGGCGGAATTCAAGATTCAGCCGGCACAGAGGATAACGCGCCTGCCACCCTATCTGTTCGGGCGGCTAAATGCGCTCAAGCTTGCCAAACGCCAAGCGGGCGTTGACATCATCGATTTGGGCATGGGCAACCCCTCCGATGCCGCCCCCCAGGTCGTCATTGACAAGCTTTCTGAGGCCGCCAGGGATCCGCGCAACCACCGCTACAGCGCATCGAGGGGCATCAAGGGCCTGCGCAAAGAAATAGCAAATAAATACGCCAAACTCTGGAATGTCGAGCTCGACCCCGATACCGAGGTCCTGGCCTGTATCGGCTCGAAGGAAGGCTTCAGCCATATGTGCCTGGCGATGCTCGGCCCGGGCGATACGGCGGTTGTTCCCGACCCCGCCTTTCCAATCCACAATTACGCCATCGCGTTGGCCGGTGCAAATGTGATATCGGTCCCGCTCGGCTCTGACAAGAAGTTTATAGACAACATCGCGATGGTCTGCGAGAACCTCTATCCAAAGCCCAAGTTGCTGATTCTCAATTACCCGCACAATCCGACCGCGATGACCGTTGATGAGGGATTCTTTGAGCCCGTCGTCGATTTGGCCAGGCGCTTCGGCATAGCCGTCATTCATGATTTTGCCTACGGCGAGACCTGCTTCGACGGCTATAAAGCGCCGAGCTTTCTCTCCGTCAAAGGAGCCAAGGATGTCGGTGTAGAGTTTACCACGATGAGCAAGCCCTACAGTATGGCCGGCTTTAGAATCGGCTTCGCGGCCGGCAACAAGGATATGATTGATTATCTCGCCACCATCAAGGGCTATTACGATTACGGCATATTCCAGGCCATCCAGATTGCCGGAATCATCGCTATGCGCCACTGCGACAAGGACATAGTCGAGCAAAATAAAAAATATCAGTCCCGCCGGGATGTGGTCTGCGACGGCCTCGCAAGAATCGGCTGGCAGGTCGAAAGGCCCCGCGCTTCGATGTTCGTCTGGGCGAAAGTGCCCGCCGAACACCTAAAAGGCAAGGGCACTATTGATTACGCAATGGACCTCATGGAGTATGCCGAGGTCGCAATCGCCCCCGGCAGGGCTTTCGGCGAAAATGGCGAAAATTATATGCGAATCGCACTCGTCGAGAACGAGCAGCGCCTCCGCCAGGCCGTCCGCAATATCAGCCGGTTCGTCCGCGAAAAGCCCCTAAAAAAGCAAAAACCAACCAAGGAGAATTAGCGCCCGACTAACCTTTTGTGCCTCTGGGGTCCGCCTTTATCTATCACCCTGATTACATCCGTCCCCGAGAACATAGTCCCATCGGCAAGTGCGCCGTTTACGGTCACCTCTATCTCGCCAACCTCGAGAATCCCCTCAACTTCTGACCGCTCGAACCTGGCTGTCGCAACCTGGCCGCTAGTCTGAAGCGACTCAGCTTCAATTCCGCCCTCAAGAAAAACGCTGCTGGGCCTAATATCACCAACATCATATCCTTCAGGAAGCGAAATATAGCAGCTAATCCATTTACCTTTGCTTTTCAGATTAAGGGTGCCAGGGACTATTTTAATCTCAGCTTCAATCCATAACTCTGGACATTCTTCCCACCCGAGCTTCGGATAATCCGGCCCATTGCACATCTTCCAGACAGGCGTTACAAAATCCCATCCGGCATCTATAAACGTATTCGCATCCTGCATTTCGGCCGTTGACTTGCTGGTTACGTTAGGGTCAATTGCATCTCCGATACCGTTCAAATCCGGATTAACCTCATTATCCCAAAAACAACTGCTGTAATTGCTGTCATAACCATGATAACCAAGAAATCCACCTACCTCGGTTCGCCCCTCAACCCTGCCCGACGCATAACAGTTGGATATCTTTATCAATTCCCCTGCTCTGCCTAACAGACCGCCAACAGTATCGTATCCTGAAACTCTCCCCCTCGCATAACAATCCGAAATTACCACCCCGAAGCCGTGGCAGTCTCCCATGAGTCCACCTACCTCAATAAAACCCGAAACTTCTGCACTTGAATAGCTGTTGAAGATTTTTCCACGATTTTTGCCCACCAGCCCACCAACCTCTTCATCGCCCGAAACATCGCCTGTTGAACTGCAAGAGTAAATATAACACGTATAGCCGGAATAACCAACCAGTCCCCCAACAAATGTATCCCCAAAGACGCTCGTTGAGGTATTGCAGTTGTATATATTACCCCGGTGACTTCCCACCAGCCCGCCTACATAGTCATATCCCGAAACCCGCCCTCCCTCCACGTAACAATCCCTTAAAGTTCCGCCATAACCAAAATCAGTTCCAGAAATTCCTACAAGCGCCCCCACACCATCCCCTGTCCCAGCGTCAACATTGGGGTCAACCAATACCAGGTCTCTTATCTCTGCGTCCTCACCCGCAACCCAGCCAAAGATGCCGATATATCTCTTTGATGAACCCCTGTAAGTGAAGTTATATATTTTATTACCACTACCGTCGAAAACACCTGTAAAAGCAGCGCTATAAGAGAATTCAGCATAAATCCCAATAATATTGAACTCTGTACCTGTATAGCCTCCCAGGTCAATGTCCTGCATCAGCTTAAAGTGCGCATCCCAGTAATTAGCATCCGCTCCAATAGCTTGCATATCCTCCGCAGTCCATATCTGGTAGGGGTCGCCCTCTACGCCGTTTCCGTCCCACGGCTGGCCGTAGGCTGCCCCTACATATACACACGAGCCAACTACAAGCAAAACTGCCAATGCCATACACTTTTTTAGGTTTCGTCTGTTATCCATTTTTTGTCCTCCTACCTTCGTTAAATTTGCGCCCAACGCGATCACACACGGTTTACCTATAAAAACCGGCGTCTTTAGAGGGGAAAGGCCCCCGTGCGGGCCAAAAACAGGCTTTTGCTCCCCTCCAGGCGACATATTCACGTTAGTCCAATTTTATATAACTTGCGGGACAATGTCAACGAAATTATCAGACCTTCTTTTGGCAGATTGAGTAATAATCTCCGCCCACTCTCGTCAGATACCGGCCGCCAACAAAAAGCTGGCAAGAGAATTTTTTCCGCAAAGCCGCTTTTTATAAAAAATTTTTCGCATCCGGCCAATAAAATTGCCCGCTACCGTCATTTCAGCGGCCTCACGGCGGGGCGTCAACTTTTTTGCAAAAACCTGCAAAATATCAAAAAAAAGTCTTGACTTTTCAATGCAAATTTGGTTTAATACCTCTATCAGCTTGGGGGCTGAGAAGACTCATCACTATGGGCAATCTACTTATTGCTTTTTAGTGATGTTTTTGCTCCTTGTGAGAGTTTATCTTTGCACATCACCAAATGGGGTGGAGAAAGCTCAGAGAAGTTAAGATAGTTTGTATCTTGATTTAGAGCTTAGCCGCATTTTTATGCGATAGTGCAATAGGGTAGTTAACCCGAAAGCCAAGCTGCACAAACTTTTTGCGGATGAACTGTCCGCGGGAAGAGAAAACTCACTGGTTAATTGCGCAGATCCTCTGCGCGCATAGAGCGACGCAGGGCAGAAACATAAAAGTTGAAAGTCTTCAAAAGTTAATAATTCGATTACGACAGGATAGATGATTCAGGACTAATAGCTTCTCTTCTCCTCCTTTGCTGGGTTTGAGGGATCTAAAAACGAACCCAGCACGAAAATATCCACGGCCCGGCCGTGATTAACAATAAGAGGAAAAATGACAAAAAAATTAAAATTATTGACTTTGTGCCTGGCGGTCATACTGGCGGCGGGCTCGACGTCTTTCGCCGCCCTTCAGCTCGAGGTGCCGGAATGGCGCGGAACCGACGGAAGCACCTTCCAGGAATGGAGCTTCTCGAACGGCTTGCTCAACCCGCCCCCTGACGACCCTTGGGACAACGATTACGGCATGCCTGAGTTGACCGTAAAGCCAATGCCCGGCGCGGATTGGCGTCCCAACCCGGGAGCCTGGCCGCTGTCAGGGCAGATTGACGTATGGATTCCCAACAATCCACAACCGAACGACAAAAAAGAAATCTTGCTTCAGGTGATATGGAAGACAGAAGACCTGGACCCGAGCCGCACTATGCCGGACGAGCCGTGGGTCGCTGTCCTACCCTTCTCATTCATGGATATGTCTCGCACTGATACCACTGAAGCCGGCTGGACCCTCTCAGTGTTCGAGATAAACCTGTACCCCAACCCGTCTGAGGAGTGGTTTACCATCAAAGGTGACATCATCGTCGACCATCTTGCAATCGATACCCGATGTGTACCCGAGCCCGCAACGGTTGCCCTGCTCGGACTTGGTGCGTTGGTGGTTTTTAGGCGAAAAAGACTGCACGTGTAAAGCGATACAGAGCAAATAAAAATTGAAGATTTTGAGCGTTAATCAGGTAGGACAAAAAACTGATTCAAGAATGACTTCGGACTTATAGCTATCTTCTCTTCTCCTTCTCGCTGGGTTTGGAATGAACCCAGCGCGAAAGTAACCACGGCATGGCCGTGATGAATATATAAAAAATTGAATAAAAGTGAAATGACCGGATTTGCAACAAAATTCAGGGTGCTTTCTCTGCTCTTTGCAGTGGCACTTTTTGCGCATAATGCAGGCGCAACGCCGGTACCTCTTGGCTGGAGTTCACACGACAGCCATACGGCAACATTCACCATCGGCAGCGGTTCCGCTACAGTTGCGAGTGATGTCTACTACGGATATGCGTCGGGACCGTATCAGGACAAGTATGTATACGCCTACCAGATAAACAACGTGAACTCGGGCTTGGGTCTTAGCCACTTTTCCGTCTCGATAGTGATAGCCGACGGCGCCAGCGCATACGACCCCGATTACGAGGAGCTGGCAGGCGCTATCAATCCTGCGCTTTGGACGACGATCCATAATCCCGTCCAGAGCGTGGACGCCATTTTCACTGATACGATTGAAAATGGCGATATCTCCGCGATATTGTGGTTTGTCAGTGACTACGCATCCGGTTACAGCACCAGCGCGTTGCAGTGTATGTCCGGCGGAGTGTCCCATTACGCAACGGCGGATGTGCTCTCCCCCGCGGTACCCGAGCCCGCCACGGTTGCCCTGCTCGGCCTTGGTGCGTTGGTGGTTTTTAGGCGAAAAAGACTGCACGCGTAAAGCGGCGCAGAACAATATTTTAAAAAGTTAATCTTCGAGTTGTGAACAACAAGGACTGATTTTCTTCCGTTTGCTAACAACTATCTTCTCTCCTCCTCGCTGGGTTTGAAGCTCGTTTTTGCGAACCCAGCAGGAAACCAAGCACGGCCCGGCCGTGATAGAAATAACGGAACGAAGAATGATATCGATAGGAAAATTTAGGTTCTTGGCTCTGCTGCTTGTTGCGATACTGCTTGCACAAAACGCCGAGGCGGTCGTTGTCGACTTTGAGGACATGACGCCGGCCACCTACAACGTCGGCAACAGCTTCACCACCTCAGGCGTGGTTGTTACCGCTGAGCAGTTCCAGTGGTCCGGCGGTACCTGGTACGCCGGTGGTTCTGCACATATCCAGAGCAGTACTAACGCAGGCGGCGCAGGCTACGAAATCCACACCAACAACATCAACCTCAGCTTCGATTTCGGTCTGCCCTGCGACGGCCTGTCGCTGCAGTACGGCGAGTATGGCGGCAACATCAACCTTGAAATCAACGGCAGCCTGGCGAACGTCGAGAACTTCGCCAACCTCCCGGCCACTCTCGGTGGCACCAGTATCTTTGTGCTCGACACCGGCACACCCGGCCAATCTACGGGTGCAATGTTCGTGATTGGTGTCGTCGGCAACATCGACTCGTTCAAGATTGGCGGCCAAGAGCTTTGGATAGACAACGTGGTGGCGTCCGTTATCCCCGAGCCGGCCACGGTAATGCTGCTCGGTGCCGGTGCGTTAGCGGTTTTAACTCGTAAAAGGCCAAAATTACGGAAGGAGCCTCTATGAGAACGATACCTCTGACAATTAAACACGCACACGATATTGCGAACCTCCATATTCAAGGTATTAATACAGGATTTATCAGCTCACTGGGGGTTGATTTTGTTACGGCCTTGTACGAGGCAATCGCCAAAAGCACCTCGAGCTTTGGTTATGCCGTAGAGGATAACGACAAAGTACTCGGCTTTGTAACGTTTACCACCAATCTCAATAAACTCTACAAATCAATCATAGCGAAAAAAGGCTGGCGGTTCGCCCTGCTCTTGGCCGGCAAGATGTTCTCGCTTGATAAAATAAAAAAAGTCTTCGAGACGCTTTTCTATCCCAGCAGAATAAAAAAGAAGATGAACGTCCCCTCGGCGGAGTTGCTTTCAATTGCCATCAATCCCGAGACATGCCGCCGGGGACTCGCGACGCAATTAGTTAAAAAAGGCTTTGAATACTGTCAAAGAATGGGACTCGATAAGGTCAAGGTCCTCGTCGCGGCAGATAATGAACCCGCCAATAGGCTGTACCTCAAATGCGGGTTCAAGCTCGTCGGGCAAATCGATAATCATGGAATTACCAGTAATGTCTATGAAGCCCAAACCAGCAAGGCGTTAAATGAAAACCTCACCGACGATAAAAGCTCGAGACCTTCTCTGTCACCGGACTTTGCTCAGAGAAGGCAGGCACCTGTGCCGACGCCGGAGCCGGTCACCGGTACTGTGCTTGGTGCGGGCAGCTTAATAACTATTACCCGCAAGAGGCAGTCTGTCCGCAAAAGACGCTCCGCTTAACCGCCCTCAGTGGCAAAACGAATACCCCAAAGCAAGTTTTAGTTGACCAAGAAAGGTAAAAGATGAGACTGATGACGAGAAAAATCGGATTTCTTAGTGTGCTCGCCGTTGCAATATTATTTGCACAAACCGCGTCTGCCGCGCTTCACCTGCCGGATAGTTCATATTACCAGGGCAGTACATACTATAATACAGACGACGGCCTTCGTGGGCGTATAGATTATGCCGTCTATGATACCGACGCCTACCCCAACGAATTCGTCGGCGACGACGGATACGAAGCGCCCGGCGAGGGACAATATATTTACGCATATCAGATATTCCATCAGCCTGGCTTCTTTAACCCATCACTTGCCTATTTTTCCTTATTAGACATAGGCGGAGTCCCCATAGACGATATCGATACTCGCGATGACGGCAGTGATGGGATAGCGCCCACCGACCAGTATATTCTGGACTCAGAGGCGGTGTGGGATTTTACAGACGAAAATAAAGACGCCATTTTACTCGCTGGTGACCATTCATGGTTCTTGATCTTGAGCAGCGACAACGACTGGGACAGGGGTGACTATGAGATTAAACCCGCCGAGGGGCTTCCCATTCCGCCAGGGGGACCTCAGACTCCCGAGCCGGCTACGGTAACACTGCTCGGTATCGGCGGGCTGCTCGCTCTTGGCAGACGAAAAAGGTCTGCTCAATAAAACAGATTTGTTCGAATTGTTGCACTTTACCATGGGAATGGGGGATGTTGAAGCAACATAGCTCAATTTTGGTCGGAGGGCAGCAGGCAATAATATTGGCGGCGCTTGTTTTGTGTGTCTCGCTCCAGCCCGCTTATGGCCAGATAAACGACCCTGCCCTTTTGCTTCAACAATCACCCGCTGACGGCGGCACAATCACTCCCGCCGTAGGGGTTCATAAGCTCGAGTTCGGTAGTGAGGTTACCTTGACAGCGGTTCCAAAGCCTGGCTATCAATTCGTTTACTGGATGGGTGATGTCAGCGACCCGGCGGCAAGCAACACCACCGTATATCTCGATGGCCCGAAAATTATAATCGCCGTCTTTGAGCGGGCCGAATTCGAGGCGTTGGTTGTGGAAGCGGCTTCGCATATTGCACCTGGGGGCGGTTTATTTCGCAGTATTTCCCAAGCTACACAGGCCGGATTCGGTGGGCCCGGGGGCAAGAGGCGACAAGGCATCAGGGTGCCCGAAGAGCCGCCTGACGATGACGATGACCAGGGAGAGGATTTTCCCGTCCCGGAAGGAGAGGATTTTCCCGTCCCGGAAGGGGGCGAAGACTTTCCGGTTCCCGCGATACCGGAGCCCGCGACAGTCTTGCTGCTCGGCTTGGGCAGCCTCGCGCTGCTAAGGAAACGCCGGCCCTGATACGAAAAATGCAATCATCGAAAGTATGCCCCCCCTCTCTTTAGCATGTGCCTTGGCGATGCTAAAGAAAGGCCAGAAGGCGTTTTCACCTTCTGGCTTTTTTAACGGCTTCAGCCATCATTATCAGGTTTGGTGAGAGGCTTTATAATTGCCGATTCCGGCTTTTCCAATTAAAACCTGTATATCCGCTTATATTCCCTCATCAAATTTCTCACTTGGTCCAGATTACCTTCTTCTTTTAACCGGTCCAATCGGTCAAAAAAATCTTGCTGAACCAATGGAACGTGGTCTAATACTGTGCCTATCATATATTCGACAAAATCAAGCTCGTTGGTTTTTAAGTACAATCTATGAAACAATTTAACAACCCATCGCTTGAACATGGTAGGATTCGCTTTAAAGCCGAATTTCGTAGGATTCGCTCCCCATATCCTGTATTGGTCAACAACATACTTCGCACCGTAGATTTTAGTGGTAATTTCGCCCGCTTTTAATAATTGGCGCCCTGGAAGCTTGCCGTTCTCGAACCTCAGAGTATACTCCAACAGGTTTGTATACTTCAATCTGTCGTTTATACGCCTCAGAGCACCTTTAGATGAACCAGTTTTATTTTTCTGAACTTGAACCATTTTACCTACTGGTTGTAATTACAGATTGATTCAGTAAGTGTAGCAGAAAACCTGAAAAAGTCAAGCCTTGATTTGATAATTCTTTGCCTTGAGCCGTCCTCCAGGACAGTCACCGTGTAAAATTTGCATCACGACAGGTGTCTCATGACTTTCTAAACACCGCGACGATGTTTTCGACCTCTACGACAAACAGACGATTGTCACCCTCGAAATCAACCGGTATGGCACCTTTGGGATTGAACAGTACTTTGTCGTATTGCTGTAGCGGCAGTTCCGGCGTGCTGTCGACCTCAGCCGAGATTGCCACTATTCGCCCGGTTATCGTCGGAATCTCTATATTGTCCGGCAGCTTAATACCCCCCTTGGTCTCTTTCTTGTCCTCATCCTTCCGGATGAGAATACGCTTGCCTATCGGCTCGACCGTCTCAAGCGGCTTGGTTTCGATTTGCTCTTTCTTATCCATCTTACACCGGTCTCCGCAACACAACCTATACCTATTATAACAATATTACTACCCCCGGCAAGCCGATTTTGTTTGAAACTTTTCGCTCTTTGCAGTCTCTTAGGCAGGCCGGCGCGAGAATTTAAGTTTACTCGCCCTGCATTATGCCCTGATTTAGCCAGATATCCAGTCGGGGCGCCTGCCAGTTATACGGTTTTCCCAGAATGTCAAAATCACCGTCACCATCCAGGTCTGCAATCTTCGACTCGTGCAGACCATAGCCACTTGCAACGACGACCTCTTTGAAGTTCCCCTCACCATCACCCAACAGGATCCATGTCTTAGCGTCCGGGTTGTTGCCCAGCCGCATCTCCGCGCAAAATATATCAAGCCTCCCATCACCGTCAAAGTCAAGTATTTCCAGCGAGTGTCCATCTTGAACCTTACCGAGAAGCTCCCGCCCGACCCACGTCCCTTTTTGCCACTCGTACATCATCATCGGGCCAAGCCCGTCGCCGACCACAAGTAAAACTTCCGGCCGCCCACCTTTTATCAGCTGACCCACAGCGGTCCTTGAAAACGCATAGCTCGCGTCGATAATATGCACTGAATAATCTGTGCCAACATCGTGCCTGAACCAGCGACCGCCTCCAATGATATCGAGTTTCCCGTCACCGTCTATATCCGCCTTGGCCAACCCTTCGTGTTCGTTGGCTGCCTTCCACCAGGGATATTCGCCCCGCTGCTCCATTTGACTGTCCCCGCTATAACAATATATCTCGGTGCAACGCCAGTCTTTCGTTTCCTTCGGATTTTCCGGAATCTCGGCGATATAAAGCTTCCGACCGCCTTGGTTCCAGAAAACCAGTTCCTCCTTGCCGTCGCCGTCGAAATCACCAAATATCTGGTCGTGGTGTTTCTTTGCGCCGAAATTTTTGATTTCGTACCGTTTCCATGGCGTCCTGAGCTCGTAATTCGGGCGTGGATTCTCGCACCACCAGACCTTGTTGCTTTGATAGTCCCCGCCGAACACTACATCGAGGTCGCCATCCCCGTCGATATCATGATAAGCCGACCCCGCTTCTATCGTTAGCGCCTTATCATCCAGCACGTATCTGCTCCACCCATCCGGCCTTCGCCGGTACCAGACCACCGACGGCGCCTTCGTACGCTCGGCAATAATAAAGTCATTGACACCGTCGGCATCCACGTCAAAAACGCACGCAGAACTCTGCTGGTCCCCGGGATTTGGCGCCGCGAGGTCGCCCTTGTCGCTTGACAGGTGCTTCCAGGTGATTTCCTCCCTGTTCTGTCCGGCCGGTCCGACAGCAAGCGACCACCCCGCAGCTACACACAGACTGGTTATTAAAGCTCCCCTCGTCATCGCAAGGTCACCCCTTCTTTGCAGCTTTTTCCCTCTTTCGTCCGAGTATCAAATCCGCTTGTTCCCAGGTCTCAGGCGGCCATTGGCCGGCCTGCTGCAGTTTCTTTAGCTTGTTGAGCTCTTTGTGGCTGATAATCGTCCGACACTTCGGAAACTTATTACACCCTAAGAACGGCCCGCGCTTGCTCTGTCTGATTACCAGCTCACCGTCTTTGCACTTGTAGCATTTAACTCCTGTCGGCTCGGCTGGCGGAGCCGGCGGAAGGGCGTTGCCCTGCTTGTCCAGTTTAAGGGTCGTCTTGCAGTTCGGATAGTCTGAGCAGCCCAGGAACGGCCCGAATCGTCCGCTTTTATTCACCATTGCACTGCCGCAGTTCGGGCACTTGTGCTCACTTACCTTTTCCTCGACCATCTTGCCTTCTTTATCGCACGGACAACCAAATTTGCACTTAGGATACGCCGAGCAACTCAGGAACCTGCCGTTTTTCCCGAACCTGTAGACCATCGCTTTACCGCACTTGGGACACATATATTCGCTCGGCGTAACCTCCGCCTTGGCGTGCTTCATTTTCTTGGTTGCGGTATCGAGACTCTTCTTAAACGGCCCGTAGAACTCCCTCAAAACGCCAAGCCAGTCCAGGTGCTGCTCCTCAATCTTGTCTAATTGTTCCTCCATATACCGCGTGAACGCAATATCCATTATATTCGGGAAGTACTCATTGAGTTTGTCCGTCACCACCTCGCCCAAATCCGTTGCGAAGAACCTCTTCTGCGTCTGCTCTACGTAACCGCGGTCCTGTATCGTGCTGATAATACTCGCGTAAGTACTCGGCCGCCCGATGCCCTCTTTCTCCAGCGCCTTCACCAAGGACGCCTCGCTATATCGTGCGGGCGGCTTTGTAAAATGCTGCTCAGCCTTTATATCGACCGCCGCCACGTTCTGCCCGGCCTTTATCGCTGGAAGCTGCTGTCCCTCTGACGTCGTCGCCCAGATTTTGCTAAAACCGTCAAAGATAAGTACCCGTCCACTTGCTTTATACAAGCACGCTCCTACGGAAGTCTCACCAACTATTTCCAGATTTGTCACGTCCCACCTGGCTGGATTCATCTGGCACGCTACGAATCGCCTCCATATCAAATCGTATAGCTTGAACTGCTCGTCGTTGAGGAATGATTTTATATCCGACGGCGTCAGGTCAACATCCGTCGGCCGAATCGCCTCATGTGCCTGCTGGGCGCCCTTCTTCGCCGCATAAACCCGCGCTTTCTCCGGCAGATAATCTTCGCCGATGTGCCTGCCGATATAATTGCGTGCCTCCCCTGTCGCCTCGCTCGAAAGGTGTGTGCTGTCCGTTCTCATATAGGTAATAAGGCCCAGAAAGCCCATCGACCCTACATCGATACCTTCGTATAATTGCTGCGCGACCCGCATGGTCCTTTTCGTGGCAAAGCTCAACTGACTCGCGCCCGCCTGCTGCAGCGTCGAAGTGATAAATGGCGGCGACGGCTGCGAAACCGATTCTTTCGTCTGTACGTCGGCAACCTTGAACTCCACGCCCTTCAGCGCATTAAATATCTTTTCCGCCTCCTTTTGGTTGGATGACTCGAACTTCTCGGCCCCGACCTTCGCTAATTCCGCCTTGAACGCGTTGTGTTCCGCCAGCCACTTGTTCTGCTCGGCTACAGTGGGCGGTTTCTCCTCTTCAGTTTTAGGTCTGACGAATTCGAGCCATTCGTCACGGTAATCACTCTGCAAATCGGTGGTAAAGACCGCGGGAATAAGCCAGTATTCATCCGCCTTGAAATCCCGTATCTCCCGCTCCCTCTCGACGACTATCTTGACCGCCACCGACTGCACACGCCCGGCCGACAGTCCCCTTGCCACCTTCTTCCACAATAGCGGGCTTATCTGGTAGCCCACTATCCTGTCCAGTATCCGCCTTGCCTGCTGGGCCATCACCTTGTCTGTGTCTATCCTGCCCGGCTCGCCAAACGCGCGCTTTATGGCCGAATGCGTTATGGCATTGAATATTACCCGATACGTCTGCTCCTCCGGCACGCCCAGAATCTGCGCCAGGTGCCACGCGATTGCCTCGCCTTCCCTGTCGAGGTCCGTCGCTAAGAAGAGCTTGTCGCATTTCTTCGCCGCCGCCCGAAGGCTTGTTACCGTCCGCCTCTTGCCCGGTGTTATCTCATACGTCGGCGCAAAATCGTTCTCTATATCTACATTGAGACCCTTCGATGGCAGGTCCCGCACATGACCCATCGACGCCTTCACTTCATACCCGGACCCTAAGTACCTGTTTATCGTCTTGGCCTTCGCAGGCGACTCAACAACAACCAGCGACTTTTTCGAACTCGACTTCGCCATTTCTATTTCTTGCCGCCGAAATTTTATTATTGTCATTCCTGCGAAAGCAGGAATCTATCCCCTTTTCGGTCACTTCCAAAATAATATTTAGAATTGGACAAATATAACCGCCGCGAAGGATTGTCAAGTAAAATCAATTTCAAACCCCTCCCGTGCAGCCATGCCCTCGCGTTTCGAACGCCGTCAACGTCCGATTTTTCAGCGCCGACCCGTGATTTTACAGAGTTTTTTTCCTTGCATTTCGGCCCTCTTTCTGGTATAATACCCTCACAATTGACCACCGGAGAAAAGAACAAAATTAACGCAACAGAAAGCCGCTTTTGCGCATCTTATCAGCGGACCAAGTGCCAATCTTGACCAAAGGGGCGAAAAACATGAAGCCATTAGGCTTGTTCCTGTCTATATTGTTAATTCTTCCTAGTGTTGCTGTTGCCATTCCTAATCCTGCCGCCGTATACTGCGTAGAACAAGGTTATGACTATGAAATAAGGACTCGTCCGGACGGAGGTCAATACGGTGTATGTATTTTCCCGGATGGCAGCGAATGTGGTGAATGGCAGTATTACTGTAAATGTGAGCCTAACGGCATAGGATGTTGGCAGGGAGATTTTAATTGTGCTTTTCCCTGCCAGCAACTTCCTTGTAGACAGGCCGGACAATTTGTATCGATTGGCGAATGCTGTCCGCAACTCGCGGAAATACCACGCATTGAGGCTTATGACGACCAGTGTAATCTGCTCGGCTGGCTTGGTTGGCTCTTTATCTGTTCCGACTGTGGAGATGGTATTTGTGAAAGTTGGGAAAGCATATGCAATTGCCCGCAGGACTGTGCTCCCGTCCATAACATAACTCAGGACACTTATCACGAAACAATACAAGATGCTATTGACGACGCTAATGACGGCGATACCGTAATCGTCTCCGATGGCACTTACACCGGCACCGGAAACCGAGACATCGACTTTTTGGGAAAGGCCATTACGGTGCGCTCAGAATCTGGCCCAGAAAACTGCATAATTGATTGTAAAGGTACCTGGCAAGAGCCACATCGCGGCTTTTATTTCCACAATGGCGAGCCGGACGATGCCGTTCTTCAGGGCTTTACCATTATTAATGGTGATACGCTCGAGGGCGGTGCAATCTATTGCAGAGATGGCAGCCCAAAAATTACCAGATGTACTATAGTCGGGAACTCCGCAGCCCTTGGTGGCGGAATCTACTGCGAGACCAGCAGTCCAACAATTACCGACTGTAATATAAGCGATAACTCAGCAAGAGACGGCGGGGCAATCTACAGCTTTTACTCCATCAGCCTAACGATAACCAACTGCACGATAAGCGGCGGTTCCGCTAACAATGGCGGCGGAATCTACATACGCGGTGGAAACTCTACCGTTGCCAACTGCATCATCAGTGGCAACATTAGCCACAAGACCGGCATTGGGCCTCACGGTGAGGGCGGCGGAATTTTTTGTTGGGAGTCCGAGCCGACAATTATCAATTGCACTATAGCAGGGAACATGGCCAGCAAAGGTGGAGGGCTAAATGGATGCTATGGGCCGATTAGCAACTGCATCATTTGGGATAATTCTGCGGATAACGGCCCACAATTATATAATTCTACGGAACCCAATTATAGTTGCATCCAGGGCTGGAGCAATTCGGGCGAGGCAAATATTGATGCTGACCCATGCTTTATTGACCCCGGCTTCTGGGACGCCAACGGTACCCCACAGGATGCCAATGACGACTTTTGGATTGAGGGTGACTATCACCTGTTGGAAGGCTCACCTTGCATTGATACTGGCGATCCCAACTATAGCCCCGGGCCGAACGAAACCGACCTCGACGGCAATCCCCGCGTCACTGGCTGCGCAGTCGATATGGGTGCTTATGAATACCCCTTGCCGCTCGTCGCACAAATCCACATCCAGCCCAGGACCATCAATCTGCGAAGCCAGGGCAAATGGCTCACCTGCCGCATCTCCCTGCCCGCTGGTTACAACGCCACCGACATCGACCACGACACCATCCTTCTCGAGGATGAGATTGAACCTGCCTCATTGCGCATCCATAGCGGGGCACCCGGCGCCGTAGCCTTCTTTAGCCGCCAGGACCTTCAGGATATCTTGTCCCCCGGCCGCGTCGAGCTGAAAATCACCGGCCAGCTCACAGACGGAACAGAGTTCATGGCAGCAGATACAATCAAAGTGCTGAACAACCCGCCTCCAAAACCTGACGGCCAACAGAAACCCAAAGTAAATCGCAGGCCATCGCGCAGAACCAAAATTTCAATCGGCTAATCCCCCCCGCACAGCTTTCCTGTTCTGTTTAGAAGGCTACCAACATTCGATTTTCCGCGACCGAGCCGCGATTTAATGAAGATTTCTTGCTTGCATTTCGACCCTCTTTCTCGTATAATGATGTGCAACTGGTCATTCGGAGAAAAAATCAAAAATTGACGGAACAGAAAACCGCCCTTGCGCATCTTATAAGCGCATACGAACTGTTCATAATGAAAGGAGCGAAAAAATGAAAACAACAGCCAACATCATGACAGTACTATGGCTTCTGGCCTTATGCGGCATTGTTTGGGCAGATGGCTCCACCAACGAATCACCAACCTTGTTATGCGCAGTAGGTTGGTTCGGTGAATTTGCTCATATCGACCCAACCGTGGGAGTAGTAAGCCCTACAAGATACGATTTACCTTCCGAATTACAGGCTCTTGCTTGGTCTCCTGATGCCACTCTATATGCAGGCAGGAAGGACGACCTTTACACTCTTGATCCAATGACGGGGGACGTAAACCATTTCCTGTCTTCACCGGGAGACATCAGAGCGATGGCTTTCTCCCCGTCTGGGGTCCTGTATGTCGCCCAGGAAACAGGCGGCGGCCATCTGCGCACGATTGACTTGGTGACCGGTCAGCGTACAGAAATTGGGAGACTTCTTGGTGCTGGTGAAAGCACCCAGGGCCTCGCATTTTCTCCGGACGGTGTACTTTATGGAATAAGTCCAAAAGTCTGGCCTGGTACGTACCGGCTTTTTACTATTGATGTGAACACTGCTGCCGTGCACCTTATTGCAAGCTACTCGTCGACAGCGAGCGTTAACCAATCCATTGCCTTTACACCTGATGGCCGTCTTTTTGCAATAGGCGAGGAAGTCTTCGCCCAACTGGACCCTACAGATGGTTCGGTCATAGGAGACCCTATTAATCTTTCCGGTTGTGGTGAATGCGAATTTCGGGGTCTCGCAGTTGTTCACTTTAACCCCCCCGTCCTGACTCGCCTTGAAATAGTTGGCCCGGCACAAGTGAGGGAAAATTGTCAGGCACAATACTCTGCCATTGCCCATTATGATAACAACAGCATAGAAGATGTGACTGAACTTGCTCAGTGGTTTATTGAGCCTAATACAGTAGCGACAATAGATTCGAACGGCCTCATCACAACAGGCGATGTCAACGGCGCCGAGGAGATAGTAATTTATGCCGAATATACGGAAAATGATACCACCACATCAGCGGAGATTGCAGTTACCGTTACTCTGCCCCAAACACTTCATGTCCCGTCTGAATATCAGACTATTCAGGCAGCCATCCACGCAGCCGGTTGCCGCGACACAATAGTCGTCGCACCGGGCCTGTATGAAGAAACCGTCTACTTCTTAGGTAAAAATATCACCCTTACAAGCATCGACCCTACCGACCCGAATGTCGTGAACGACACTATCATTGACGACATCGTTGTTTTTCGCGGAACCGAAGACCCTAATTGCACGCTTACGGGCTTCAACATTGACGGCGGCATCCGCGGCTTTTACTGGCCTCCACCCGGCTCTGGTACCGACCATACGCGTGCCACTATAAGTCATTGCTTACTCGATGATGTTATGACCGGTTGTGACGCGACAATTATGGGCTGTGATGGGACAATCAGCAATTGCCTCATTACACCGGCTGCGCATATGTGCGACGCGATGATACCGGCGGCAATCGTCGGATGCCACGGCCTTATCAAAAACTGCACAATAGTGTGCACCTATGAGGATATAGCAATTGGCCCCAACGGAACATGCACTATAGAAAATTCCATAATCTACCAGTATGACGTTAGATGTGCAGTGCGCGTTCCTGATGGCTCAACGGTCAACATAAGCTACACGGATGTCCTCGGCGGCCTCGAAGCTCTTTGTGGTGACGGAACAGTAAACTGGGGCCCGGGAAATATTGACGCCGACCCCTGCTTCGCCGACCCTGATTATGGCGACTATCGCTTGCTCGAAATCTCACCCTGCATCGACGCCGGCGACCCCAACTACGTCCCAGAACCGAACGAAACCGACCTCGACGGAAACCCCCGCGTCACCGGCTACGCAGTCGATATGGGCGCTTACGAATACCCCCTGCCGCTCGTCGCGGAAATCCACATCAGACCCAGAACCCTTAACCTGCGAAGCAAGGGTAAATGGATTGCGTGCCGCATATCACTGCCCGAGGGTTACAGCGCCGCCGACATCGACCCCAACAGCATCCTCCTCGAGGGCCAGATTGAACCTGCCTCATTCCGCATCCATCGCAGGGCACTTGGTGCCGTAGCCTTCTTTAGCCGCCGGGACCTGCGAGATATCTTGGACCCCGGCCCTGTCGAGCTGACAATCACCGGCCAGCTCACAGACGGAACAAAGTTCATGGGGTCAGATACAATAAAAGTGATAGACAACCGCGGCCGGAGACGCGCCAGGTCACGGAAACCGAAAATAAATCTTAGGCAATTGCGAAAAACCAAAATTACAATCGATTAAGCCCTTCGCAAAAGCCCCTCAAGGAGTGGCTTTAATTGCCGAATGGCGTTGCCGCGGTGACTGATTGCGTTCTTTTCGTCTCGCGTAAGCTGCGCAACCGTTTTATTCAGCTCCGGCACGAAGAATACCGGGTCGTAGCCAAAACCATTTTCCCCCACCTCCTCTTGACCTATAAGCCCCTCCAGTCTCCCATCAGCCTCAGCCAAAACCTTCTCCGGACTGGCTAAACACAAACAGCATACGAATCTCGCCGTCCTCTTTTCCCTCGGCGCTCCTTCGAGAAGTTTTAACACCTTCGCAATATTCTTATGGTCTATCAGCGTCCTGTCGGCATCCTTCGCACCGGAGAACCTCGCGCTCTTCACCCCCGGCTCGCCTCCCAGCGCATCGACCACTAACCCTGAATCATCCGCAATTGTCCACAAACCAGAGGCCTTCGCATACCCCGTCGCCTTCTTTCGCGCATTTTCAGCGAACGTTTTCCCGTCTTCCTCAATCTCACCGACATCCGGAAAATCACTAAGACCAACCCACCGAATTCCCCCGCCAAGCATCGCCCGCAGCTCAGCTAATTTCCCCGGATTCCTGCTCGCAACCAGAATCTCACGTTCCACCACTTTCCCCCGCTCAGCCCATCAGTCTCTTTAGCAAGGCCCGCTGGAAGGTCAATCGGTTCTCCGATTGGTCAAATATAATCGAATTGGCCGACTCGGCAACCTCATCCGTAATCTCAAGCCCCCGATAGGCCGGCAGACAGTGCATAATCTTCGCACCCTCGGGTGCCGACTTCAGCAGTTCCGCATTGACCTGAAAGCCCTCGAAGTCCTTAATCCGTTTCTTCTTCTCCTGCTCCTGCCCCATACTCACCCACGTATCCGTATATATAATATCAGCGCCTGCAACCGCCTGCGCCGGCTCGCTTGTCTGACTGACGCTTCCTGCTGAAATCTTATTCGCCTCTTCTGTTGTCTCGGCATCCAACTCGTAACACGCCGGAGTTGCAATAACCATTTTCATTTCAAGTTTTGCACACGCGAAAGCTAATGACCGCGCAACATTATTGCCGTCGCCGATAAACGCAATCTTCACCCCCTCCAGTTTCCCTAAATGCTCCTGAATGGTAAGCACATCAGCCATTGCTTGGCATGGATGCGACCGGTCCGTAAGAGCGTTTATCACCGGCACCGTCGCGAACTCGGCTAACTCGGTAATCGTCTTATGCTCGAACGTCCGCGCCATTATCCCGTCCACGTACCGGCTCAGCACCCGCGCAATGTCCTTGACCGGCTCGCGCTTCCCTATCCCGCCGATATCTTCGGGCTTGACGTAAATCGCAGTGCCGGCCAAATCCGCCATCGCGACCTGAAAGCTGATACGCGTCCGCAGGCTCGGCTTCTCGAAAAGCATCGCCAAGACCTTACCGCTAAGGCACGTGTCCTGGTTGCCCGTCATGTACAGCCTCTTCAGTTGCGAGCTTAAGTTCAGCAGCTCACGCAGCTCCTTGGTCGAACATTCATTTATCGAAAGAAAATCCTTCATTTCGCGCTCTCGGTCAAAACACCGTCAAAAATATCAATCGCCTCATCAATCTCCTCACGCCCCGCGACCATCGGCGGCATAAACCGTATCACCGTACCCTGCGTACAGTTTATCCGTAGCCCCTTCTCCATACACTTATCCACTATCTCCGCCCCCGGCCCCGTCAACTGAACGCCTATCATCAGTCCAACGCCCCGCACATGGTCTATAACCGAATGTTTCTCCTTCAACTGGCCCAGTCTCTCTTGTGCATATTTACCAAGTTTGACCGCATTTTCCAATAGGTTCCCTTCCTCTATCGCCTCTATCACCGCGACCGCCGCCGCGCACGCTAAAGCATTCCCACCGAATGTAGAAGCGTGCTTGCCGGGCACCAGCGAAGCCGCAACCTCTTCTGTGGCCATCATCGCTCCTATCGCCATACCTCCACCGAGTGCCTTTGCCATCGTCATAATGTCCGGCTCAATGCCGAAATGCTGGTACCCGAACCACTTGCCCGTTCGACCCATCCCCGTTGTAACCTCGTCGAAAATCAAAACAGCGCCGTTCTCATCGCACAGCCGCCGCGCCGCCTGCAGGTACTCCGCCGTCCCAATATTTATCCCCCCTTCGCCCTGAATCGGTTCCAACATCACCGCCGCCACCTCGTCACTGAACGCCTCCTCCAGCGCCGCAACATCGTTAAACGGCACGTATGCAAACCCCGGCAGCAGTGGCAGCAGACCCTCGTGGTGCTTCGGCTGCGCAGTCGCCGTCATCGTCGCGAAGGTCCGACCATGGAAGCTGCCCTCGGCCGTGATAAACTTGTATTTCTCCTCCGAAGTATGCAGCCGCGCCAGTTTCATCGCCGCCTCATTTGCCTCCGCCCCGCTGTTGCAGAAAAAGCTCTTCCCCCCAAACGCCCGCTCGCTCAAAAGCTTCGCCAACTTGCCCTGCGGCTCCGAATAAAGCGTATTGTCGATATGCAGGAGCTCACCCGCCTGCTTGCGGATTGCCTCAACAACCTTCGGATGGCAGTGACCTATCGCACTGACCGCCCAACCGGGAAACATATCCAGTACCTTGTTACCGTCCGCATCGAACATATAACAGCCCTCTCCCTTCACTATCACCCGCGGCAGCCGCGGATAATTGCCTATAACGTATTTATCAAACAAACCCATCGTCTCCTCTGTCGTCATGTCCCTGCACCTTCTAAATTCTTAATTATCTGTGTGCCGATGCCCTTGTCGGTGTAAATCTCCAAAAGCAGCGAATGCCCAATTCGCCCGTCGATAATATGCGCCTTATTCGCGCCGCCGTCCAGCGCCGTTATGCACGCCTCGACCTTGGGCAGCATCGCGTCCCCGATTATCCCGCCGTCAATCATCTCCTTGATTTGAACTTCGTCCAGACTCGATATCCGGCTCTCCGGGTCGTTGATGTCCCTTCGTACGCCGTGCGTGTCGCTCACTACAACGAGCTTCTCAGCCTGTAGTGTTGCCGCGACCACACCTGCCGCACTATCGGCATTAACATTTAGCTTGCCCCCGCTCTTGTTCTGTGCAACCGATGCAATGACGGGTATAGTCCCGTCGGTGCACAGCGTCTTCAGCAGGTGCCCGTTCACCTCCGTCACCCGCCCGACAAGGCCGAGGTCTACCTTCCGCCCGTCCTCACCATCTAAGCGCAGAGTTTCCGCAAACAATACGCAGCTGCTCAGCGAGTGCAGTCCTGTCGGGTAACACCCCAGCTCTTTAAGCGTCTCGCAGATTGGGATATTGATTTCATTCACAAGCGTGTGCTCTACTATATTCAGCACCCGCTCATCCGTGTACCGCAGCCCCTGCACCCACACCGGCTCCAAACCCGCCTTGTTCATCGCCTTCGTAATCGCCTTTCCCCCGCCGTGAACGATAATCGGCCGTATCCCCACCGTCGCCATAAACGCGATATCGGCCAGCATCTTCTTTTGCAGACATGTATCCTCAAGGACGCTTCCGCCTAATTTAACCACCACGATTCGGCCGCGAAACTTCCGAATATACTCCATCGCCTCTATCAGGGCGCCGGCTTTTGCAATTGCTTCTTCCAACTGTATATCCTCAAACGTAAATCTTGAACGAAAAGTCTATTATCGCCTCTGCGCCCCGTCAAGTTATATTTACCCGCCGGCCCGTATTGTCCCTCAGCCATCACCCGATGAACAGATGCCCCCGCCCTGCGTATTTCTTATAGCTAATTGGAATTTCAATGAAACGCCCAAAAACTTTCAAAATAATTGCTATTCTGTTGGCGCTCTCTACCGCTGCCGCTCTGGTAGATGGATGTCGCCAAAACAAGGGTAAGTACAATATGAATCCCGCAGAAAAATCACAAACCGGCGCAGAATTACGCTTACAGAAAGCCACATTCGCCGCCGGCTGCTTCTGGGGCATCGAGGCCGCCTTTAGTAAAATAAACGGCGTAAAATCCACTACCGTCGGCTACACAGGCGGCCATCTCCAAAATCCCACCTACGAGCAGGTCTGCTCGGGCAAAACAGGCCACGCTGAGGCCGTACAAATCACCTACGACCCCAAAATCGTCTCTTACGAAGAGCTTCTGGATCTCTTGTGGAAAATCCACGACCCGACCACTCCCGACCGCCAGACCCAGGAAGTCGGCTACCAGTATCGCTCAGCCGTTTTCTACCACAGCGAAGACCAGCGGCTCGCCGCCGAAAAATCAAAACAAAAAGCCCAATCCAGATTCACCAAACCGGTCGTAGCCGAAATCACGCCCGCCCCGCCCTTCTATAAGGCAGAAGAATACCACCAAAAATACCTCGAAAAAAAGGGCCAAAAGTCCTGCACACAACCTTAACCTAACCCCTTTTACAGCTCAAAATCGCAGCTTAACTGTGTATTTATTGGTTTTTACTTAACCGGCCCTAAGTTTGTGCCGATGCTAAATCGAAGCGGCAGAAACCGCATTGGCCTAAAGAAGGAAAGCGGAAATGGGTATAATCAACCACACTGACAATATCATCCTCGTTGAATTGCAGTCCGAGCCCAAAATCAGACCCGAACTCGACAAGGCCATGGAAATGGTTCGTCAAGAAACCAACAGCGATGTAATCATCGACCTCTCCAGGGTCGACATATTGCTTTCCCTGAGCATCTCCGGCTTTGTCCAGCTCCACAAGCTCTTGACCGCCTCCGGCCGAAGACTCATCTTCTTCAACGCCTCCGAACTAACCAGAAACATCTTCAAATTGACCTGTGTCGATTGTTTCTTTGAATTCGTCGAAGACCGCGACGCCGCCATAGCCGCCTTGAACACACCCGTCGCCGCCGAATAGTATCTTCCTCACAAACCTTGACCCTGCCCCCGCACCGCAATAAATAGCGCAAAAAATATGCGCACAGCACGTACAAAAAATAACCCCCCCGCTTGCACCGAACCTCCCTTTAAAATCTACTCACCGTAACCCCTTCTCTGTCAGGCACTTACTCTCTGCCCCACTGTCCGAAGCAGCCTCCTGGCACAACTATTGCATTTCCTGACACTAAGAACGGCAAAAGTCCCTGTCCGAACTGGATAAAAACGTTACAGCCGCGGCTCCCAATTGCCGAAATAAATAAGCCTTGAGAACTGAACTAAGGGGACACTTGTCATGATGGCCAACATACAAGATGAGTACACCGACCATATCTCTACCAGTTGGAAGAAGCTCTCAGGCACAGCTAAAAACATCTTCAAACGACGCCCAAACCGCGAACGCACCTACAACAAAATATCACGCCAGTCTATTCGGTTCCTCCAGCAAAAACTAAATACCCTCGAAACCCAGGACAACTCCCAAACCCCACAAAATACAAAAAACAAACCTGCCAAAACCTGATAACAACGACCCACTGCCTGTTGTTTCCCCTACAACTTTTTCACATACTCCAGAAACTTCTTGGCTGTCTTGTCCAGATTTTCCACCTCCCCT
The DNA here is from genome assembly GCA_020350405.1 of Planctomycetota bacterium. Classification (GTDB taxonomy): domain Bacteria; phylum Planctomycetota; class Phycisphaerae; order Sedimentisphaerales; family Anaerobacaceae. The sequence goes on along the minus strand of CP070715.1, from coordinate 853,255 downwards.
CCGCCCTCCAGCACCTCGCACATCTCGTATGCGATATACCCCTGATACCCAATCTCCTTAAGAGCCCCCAGGAAGCTCTCGTAGTCGATAAATCCCTCGCCGGCCGCGACCGCCCGCACCACGCTGTCGCGCTCCAGAAAGTTCGTCAGCTTATGTTCGTACACGTAACGGTCCAGCTTCACGTAATCCGCCACGGTCGTGTGAACGATATACTCCCTCATCTTCAAGACCGCCTCCCTCATATCCTCCCCCTT
>CP070715.1:844912-852901 GCA_020350405.1 Planctomycetota bacterium | reverse complement strand
CTGCCGTTCATCCAGTTATCGCTGAAATACGCTCTGCTGTAAGTGCATTGCTCCCTGAAAGCCTCATCACCAGAGGAATCGGGGCCTTGTTTGTAATAGTTACCCACGAAGTTCATTTTGGTAACGCTGGTTTTATCAGCAATATACCCTGCGTGGGAGCCTCCCCAATTGTATATTACATTATTTCGAAAATCTAAAATCAAACCATCAGTGTCGGAAATGTAATCGTTGTTGTTACCCGGACGCGGATTTCGGCCGTGATGATGAGCATAAAGATTATGGTGAAAGGTGTATCCGTTGCCAAAGCATCCCCGCACTAAGGAACCATAACCGTGGCCACGGTAGTTCAGACTTTCGGTAATCATACACCACTGGACTGTAACATTGCCCAAAATGTTCTCCGAGGCCGTGACGGAAAGGGTCTCATCTCCTGACCAGCTCGCCGAACAATGGTCGATAATAATGTTCCGCCCCGCCTTGACCGACAAACTATCCTCTATTGCCTCCTTACCACCACCGAGTCGAAACCGCATATAGCGTACAATCACGTGGTCGGCTTTGACTTCCAACGGATAATTCTTAAGGCATATACCCCCACCCGGAGCGGTCTGGCCGGCAATCGTAATGTGTGGATTTTCGATAATCAAGAATGACAGCAGTTCAATAGCACCTGAAACACGAAAGACGACAATTCTGGGTCCGCAGGCCTCGACAGCTTCCCGCAGGCTGCCCGGACCACTGTCATTGAGATTGGTAACTTCGATTACGCGTCCGCCGCGACCACCGACACTTAAGGCACCATAACCTTCGGCACCGGGAAAGGCTAAAAAAGCCGGCGAGTCAGGCCGAACATCATTACACCCAAACAACCCAAACAAAAAAAGAAAGCAAACACCAATATTTTTCATCGCCGAAACAACTACTCTTGCCCCAATTACAGCCAGTCCTGAACGATATAATATAAATCTGCAATTGATATCGAATCATCATTATTAAAATCATACTTTTCATCGTAGAGCGGGCTACCGGAAGAACTGGGGTAGTGCTCGGCAAACTCCGAAAAATCATAAAAATTAACTATATCATCACAATTAAGGTCCGGGTTGGGTGGCATAGGCTCTCCCAGCGGCAGCCAGTTGATATATTCCTCGATATTGGTATAGCCGTCGCCGGTGCGGTCGTCGTTACGATCGTTCGAGTCGTAGGGATCAAGACAATATGCAGATTCCCACTCGTCCGGCATTCCGTCATCATCACTATCCATAGGGGGGGCGGTCGAGTTCAGTATCGGCAGCCAACAATAGTCATTATCACCATCGCTGCACTCTGGGCAAACTCCAAGGCCGCCGTCAGGACAGAGGTCATACTGCGAGTCAATGATGCCTTTGCCCCCACCGTTGTACGAACTGCCATATGTGGCAGTGCCGGTGTCAACTTCGCTTATTATCCTGGAGTCAATCGCATCCCGGCTGGGGTAAGAGGCCCCAACATCAGCCATAACATCAGTATAGGCCTGCTCGGCGCTCGTAGTGTTAACTTCAGCAGCAGCAAAGGGTGTGTAAACCCGCAGCGTAAGCTCAGTGGCATCGCCACTAAACTGGACGCCGCCAAGCCAATTGTAAGTGGTGGCAGTGGGATAATCGTAAACATAATTGCCCTCGATATAGGCTTGAGATTCGGTGTTATCACATAGATAGATACGACATCTTGTACTTCCTGTGCTTGTGGCCGGCCCGTATTTATAGTAATTATTGACAATGTTCATAGAGGCAGCTTCACCGCCATAAGCACTGTTAAAGCCCCAGTTGTAGATAACGTTATTGCGGTGATCTATATAACTATCCGCCGCAAAACGCGGGGTGCGGCTTGTGTGGTGCGCAAAGAGGTTATGATGGAACGAAGCGTTCGTCCCACCCCAGATGCCGCCATATCCATGAGGTGCGCCTTGGTAGTGGCAAGAATCGTAGAGGCTCTCGGCGACCATACACCACTGGACCGTAAAATCGTGGCCTCTATAGAACGAAAGTGTCTCGTCAATACCCCAGCTGGTCGTACAGTGGTCGATAATGACATTATACGCGCCATCATCGTCATTTAGGACATCAGGTGACCAGCTCAACCATTCGGTTGTACCGCATTTCAGATCGGTAGTTCGGAATCTCAAATAACGAATAATCACATCATGAGTATCAATCGTTACCTGATGGCCGACCAGAGCAATACCGTCGCCCGGAGCGGTCTGGCCAGCAATAGTTACATAAGGCCTTTTTACATTTAGTCTGGATTGAAGAAAGATATTACCGCTTACCTCAAAAACGATTATTCTTGGTGCGTCAACCCCCACTGCCTCCCGTAAGCTGCCTGAACCACTGTCATTGAGATTGCTAACTTTGATGACCTGCCCGCCGCGACCACCGACGCTTAAAGCACCGTGACCTTCAGCACCGGGAAAAGCCGACACGCCCCAAACTCTATTAGGTGCAAACACTCCAAACAAGCAAAGAATGCAAATACCAATATTTTTTCTAATTGTCTGCTTAACAACATTCACTCGGAAAACGCTTATACCCTTTCATCTCAAACGGTCGCCTCTCCTATGCCCAGGCGATAATCATCTCACATAATAAATGGCATTCCATATATGCCCGGTGTGTTATCAGGAGCCTGCCTTTGATAAGCGTTACCGGTGCGCTGCTGCACTTAATTGCTCTCTTCTCGTCAAATCATTAAGGCCGGATCAGCTTGAATATTCTATAATAAAACTTTGATCTAAGTTCGCCGTCAAGTTGCTCAGCCTCCAACTCATACCATACTGGGTCGTTGAAGACCGTCTGATCACTACAGTAAGTCACATGACCGTCCTTGAACAAAGCATTAACCGCGTACCTTTTATCGTCCCGATGACTTAAATCTTTTTTCTTTCTAATAATATCTGTCATATATGGGATGCGTGAGTCCAGCAGCTCCCAGGTCTTGGTAGTATCAAAAGGCGCCCCGGTAAAAATATTCTTCTTGCTCCACCGACATGTCGGATAATAAGTATATCCTATGCGCACCCACTGATTATGGACTACGCCCTTTTCATCCTTGGTGTTGAAATCCTGCGGCAGCGAACCCCACGGCTTAGGTTTGGTATAAGATTTATACTTGTAAAGGGCCATTCTATTAGACGGACAATAAAGCACTTCCCCCTCACCTATATATTTCCCGTCATACAAACAGGCAAGTTTCATAGGAACACCCTTGTTTGCTGCCGTATTCCAGTAAGAGATACCCTCCTCGCTCATGCCATCCATGCGATACACGGCATACGGATGTAATTCATCGCCGTACCATGGCAGCTTGCCTTCATAATCCGTAATGTAAGCATTCATCGCCACACCAATCTGTTTGCATTGATTGGCGCACACTGATCGCTTGGCACCCTCTCTCGCCTTGCGCAGTACGGGCACAAGAATTGACATCAAAACAGCGATAACCGCGATTACCACCAGCAATTCGACCAGCGTAAAACCTGCTTTTTTGGTTTCCATAATACTACTCCCTTTGCCCTCTTCCCAAAACGCAGATGTAACAATACCTTGCTTACTCATACTAACCGACTTACCATTCTCTGGCCCGCACAAGTCCAAGCAGTGCGGTGTCTTACATTAATATATCGGCATCATGTATGGTTTGCAACTATATTCTTCCGCTGTCATCCAGCCATTCACCAGTAAAGGTAATTATGCCATCGGCTTCGGCGCCCAGCCCCATACCTTCTCTTTCTTCAAGCCAGAATTCCGCAAAATATGCAAAATCCTCCATAGTAACCAGGCAGTCGTAGTAGTAGAAGGCATCCCATTCGGGCTTATTGGCCAACGGGCACTCCCAGTCAACCACGCTAAACATCCACACACCGCTCGAGACAGTACCATCGGTCACAACCTTCCAGTAGTAAGTGTTGCCGGCACTGATAGATGCAGCTACGGTGCTGCTATGCTCACCGCGTGTCGCAGACACGCCAGAGCCAAGCGGAGTGGTCGGATTGGGATTAGTGCCAAAGTAAACCTGGTCGGTGGTGCCGCCGTAACCTGAGTACCATTTCAAGGTGACGGACCCTCCTCCGACATAAAACATTTCATCGCCGTTTCTCGGCGTCGGGGCCGAAGCCTTCTTGGGCGAACCACTTGAAGCGAGGATAGTCCCGCTCTGGCCGTCTTCGCCGTAGCTTCCACCATTGTGCTCTGGGTACGAGATGCTACCCTCTACGATACCTTTAGCACCACCGTCAGCAATGATTTGGCCGTTATTAGTGTAAGTGGTGCCATAAAATACCGCTACACGACCGCCGGCGCCGCCGCCTGACGTATTATTGAGCTTCTCGTTACCGTTGCAGCCATCACCACCGCATACACTGATAATACCATCGTTGGAGAAGCTGCCGCCGGCAATAACTCTAACGGAGCCGCCGGAACCGCCGCCAGACGGATACTGGTCAGCAAACAAAACACTGCCACCCTCAGCATATATATCCGCATTGGGGCCGAAGGTCACATTGCCGCTGGCGACTATCTCAACACCGCCGCCGCCAGCGCCGCCTGCAGAATACTTGCCAAATCCGCCGGCACTGCCGCCGAACGGTACGGGTACTTCCTCATCACCATAATCGCCGCCGCCGGCAAATACACCGCGCATGTAGCCACGGCCGGAATCGCCTCCGATACCGCCGTAACCACCGCCGCCGCCAGCTGTATAAGGGGGCACTACACCAGTACCCGGGCCAAATAGAGCGTAGCCACTGGTTGTCGGGACAAAGGCGTACTTACTGCCGGTACCTCCAAAGCGATCGCCAGTCTCAACGTACCGACTATAGTTGCCGCCAATCCATTCGTCTGGTTCCATGTGGTCTGTGCCCCCCACCGGCCCACGATGGCCGCCGCTGCGCGCTTTAGGTCCGTCACCGCTCACATAACCAAAAGTGTCATCACCGGAGATATCCAGGTCGCCGTCGAAGTAGAAATTGCCGACCACATTAATATCCAGCGGCGTCGGAGTGACATTAGCATCTCTTTCAGGTCCGTATTCAGGCAGTACGACTATATTGTAATGCCGGTCATAATTGAACCCGTTGAAGTTAAAGATAGCCACGCCGTCAGTAGCGATAGAACCGGTCGCGATGGCAGCTGACCAGCCGCCTGCGTCACGAACCTTACACTCCAGAGGACCGATAGTCGCACCCTCATAACTCACCGAGTAGGTATCGTCGGTATTAAAGACAATCTTGTAATCTTCAACCGGAGTGAACGACCACATATTGCTGTCTATAGTGCTTCCGTACGTAGTCCTTACAAACCAGTAGTATGTCTCACCTACATTTATGTCGTTAACGTGGCTCTGCTCACCGCGCAGGGTGCCGCCATTCGCGGCAACGGCGTTAATCGTCGCAACCAACACCAGGTCACACGGGTCTGTACCGAGGTAAACCTCGTTCTTGGTAGCGCCGAAACCGGGATACCACCTCAGTTCTATCTGATTTGGCCCGCTGACTGCACCTTCAGCGCCCTCAGCCGGTGTTGGAAAATCGGCCTTGGCCGGGTTGGCATTGGAATCAAACACCGTGCCCTCTGCACCGGCCGTAGTTTCAGGCCGGGCGGGACCGCCCATATACAGGCCCGGACTGCCCCCGCCAGCTGTGATTTGGCCGGTATTATTATAGTCGGTAACATACCATATTGCCACTCGGCCGCCGCCGCCGCCGCCGCCTGAATTCCAGTCTTTCTTATTGGTATCGCCACCATCACCACCGTCACCATTGATAGTGCCTGCGTTGGCAAAGCTGCCCCCGGCGACAATCTTGACAGAGCCGCCGCTTCCGCCGCCCGGAGCATAGTCTGTAGGTCCAGAGGGACCGTCACCGCCGGTAACAAGCAGTTTGAATTCAGGGCCAAAGCTGATATTGCCTGTTGCGGCTATCTCAACGGCGCCGCCGCCGGGACCGCCCGCTGCCCGGTTACTCCAGCCGCCGGCGCTGCCGCCCAGCGGCTCCGGTATTTGCTCATAACCGTATGTCGAACCTCCTGAGCCTCCGCCAGCACGTTTTTGGTCGCCGCCGGCACCCCCGTAGCCGCCGCCGGCACCACAGCTCAAATACTGTGTCGCTGGATCAGACGTGGCGCCGTATCCAGGGCCGAATATCTCGACCGGGTCCAAAAGGTCGCGGTTCTCAGCGCGGAACGAGCCGCGATGGCCGCCGCAACGACCCTGCGATGAAGGGCTACTCTCCGTATCAGGTGCCTCGAGACCTGAAGCATCAATCTTGCAATTTAAGTACACGTTGCCGGTAACACTTATCGCCATCGGCCTTGACGTCTGTCTGTAACCGAGGGCGTTCATATCGGCTTCCACTACATCATCAAACAGCGGAATAAAGACCATATCATAATACTCGCTGATGTTGACATCGCCGGCAAATTTAAAGACAGCGACATCGTCATCACCCAGGCAAGCGTCTGTAACAGTGGCTGCGTCGACATCTGTAAAGGTAAGAGGGTCGTAAGTTACGCCGTTATAATCAGCGGTATCATCAGAAGTATTAACAACAATCCACTTCGCTATAGTACGGAAACTCCACACATCCCCCGCGGTAGAGCTGCCGCCAAAATTGCAGATTACGCGCCAGTAGTAGGTTTCGCCTTTGACCGGAGCCGAAACCGACTGGCTGGAAGCTCCAATATCATCGGCGACCCGCGCTGACACATCATTGGCCTCCACCAGGCTCTTGTCAGCGGAGAAATAAACATCGAAGCTGGTAGCGCTGGCAGAGCCGGTCCACTGCAGATTAACAGTCCCGGGAGGTACATCCTGCTCGCCATCCGCAGGGGACGGGTCAAATGGCTTGCCCGTTTCGGTAGTGAACGACCAGAGCGGACCGGCAAGGGGACTGCCGCCGACAGTCGAGTTAATATCCCAGTAATAAGTAGTGTTAAGATCCAGCGGACTGCCACTGTTGAGCAGAGAATTGGCTACACTATTGATGTCACCGTCGCCTGATGCCACGCTGGACATATTATTTACGTCTGTACCAAAATATACCTGCTGCGCCGTAGCGCCGGCAGCAGGCTCCCACGTCAAGTCAGTATTGACACTTACGTTATGAGAGCGCGGAATGGGAAGCAAGGCCATTGGTTTTACTACACCATCGGTCTGATGAAGAATGCTGACTTCCAAAGGAGTCAAGACTCGCTGATAAATACGTATCTCATCGAGCAGACCCTCAAATTCGAATTCCCCGGCCCCGCCGATTTCCAAGGGACATATGTCGTAGCCGGTAGTATCCACCGACGCATCCCCGTAGTCCTTGTAGGCGGTGTAAGTTACCGGTGCTTCAAGGCCGTCTACGTATATCTTGCTGTTTTCCTGGGCGGTCCTGTCAACGGCGAGGGCGGCGAAATGCCACGTACCTGTCGTAACGCCCAGGTCGCTCAGGTTCTGTATCGTATTCATACGCAAAAACATGTCTTTGTGGAAAAGATGAAGCTTGCCCTCGTCTATATTTATTTCCCACCACTTATTTTCGTACTCTACTTCCGGACCAGGGGGACTCCGCCTGATAAACGTGACGCTGTCGAGGTCGTCTGTATTGAACCATAAGGTATAGGTGAACTTGTGCTCCGGGTAACCCCAGTCAAAGTTGGGGTCGGCAGGCACGGATATATTGCAGTCATTTGCTTCGCCAGTGCCCTTGTCGTTATATGTATTAAAATCCGCACTGGTGCCGATTTTACCGGACTCTTCCCAGAAATCATGTGAAACCGCATTATAATCGTAGGCAGTCCCCACAAGCGAGCCTACCGCATCCACAGTTGTAGTGGATGTTGGATTATTCTCGAAATTCATATTGAAGACTAGGCACGGGTCCGTATTAGGGTCCCATACCGCCCAAACATTGGTGGAGATTACTGCCATAACCAATAAGATTGCCGCCTTCATTCTGTTTCTCATAACCAT
>CP070715.1:832091-844812 GCA_020350405.1 Planctomycetota bacterium | reverse complement strand
CTTCGTAAGATATAATGAGACCAGCCGACAAAAGGAGTTGAAAATGTTGGTTCTAAGCAGACAAAGAGATGAATCGATTATGATTGGCGACGATGTGGAGGTCACCATCGTCGATGTCCGCGGAGATAAGGTTCGCCTGGGTATAACCGCCCCGAAAAGTATACCGGTGCATCGCAGGGAAGTATACGACGCAATTCAGCGGGAAAAAACGCAAAAGCAGGCTTAATAACAATCAAATTTGCGACCCGGACGCTCTCGCCGCGGAATATTCTCACGTCTTCCTATCCTGCCTATTTTCTCACTGTTTGACAGTTCTAAATTAAATCTTAGCGTTTCTTTTTTAGTGTGGTGCGAGGAGGGATGGGGGAAGCATGTTTGGTAACTGCCTGCAACCGGCTTGGGGGGGGCATTTTCCGCCTGCGTTTGGACTGCGCCGGACGAGCGTGCCTATTGATACGGCTTGTCACGTTGGCTCTGTTATTTGCAAGGTGAACGTGAGTGGTGTTTTATTGCGTTTAGGCAGTAGGGCCGACTTTAACGTCGATGTATTGCACTCCCCATTCGAGGGCTTCTTGATGCGTATGAAAAAAGACATCGAGACGATTTGCCTTGATGGCGCCGCCCCTGTCGAGGACCTTGACGGGTTGGTTGCTGTTGTATCCTTCGATGACCATTTGGGTGCCGAAGGGGTATTGTTCGTCGGCGGCGACGAATGCGTCACCGGGTTGGATATTGTGGCCGGATGCCGTTTGGCCGTCGGCATATTCGCCGCAGCATTGCTCGCAGGCGCAATAGGCGGTCACGCGCATTCGGACGGTTTGCCATTCGACCGGCTGTTGGGCGGCCGGTGCGGCGCTGCCCGCGCAAACCGCACCTACGATGCAGGTTAGCAGAAAAACAGCTGTCGTGAGGGAAATCATAAGACGGGTGCGTATCCGGACAGGAAAGAAACCGTGAAAACTTTTACCTGCCGTTGCTTTCAAGCAGCACCCCCTTTCCATTCAGACTATTTAGAGCCGCAGCAGTCGCTGATACTCTGTCCTTTAGTTGATACCCCCATCCCTGGATTGTTGATAGCATTATAGCACAGGAGGGGTGTTTGGGCCAAGCTAATTACCAGTGACGTGCTTGCGAAAAGACAATTGTACGTGTATTGCACGCAAAGAGCGGTTTTTATGGGACGATTGCCAGTGGATTTTTAGGGGGGGGTGCTCGTGTCTTACAGCATCCGAAGTGTGAATGGGAACGTCAGTTTTGTGGATTCATTATGATGACGGCCACGTCGGAGAGTTTTTCTATCTCGCATGCGGGCGTGACCGTTATGTCCCAAAGCAGGGGATTTTCATCGTCCTTTTTTCGTTGTGCGACCGTGCCCACAATCATAGGAGCCGCGAGAAATCCGGGGTTTTTGCGGGCGGAAACGACGTCGCCGACCTTAACTTTGTGCTTAATGGGGAGCATGAGGATTTTGGCGGAGTTGCCGCCGGCGCCCTGCATCATCCTGTCCGTATCTACTCCTGCAATTCTTACCGGAATCTTGGATGTGGGGTCCGTCGTCAATCTGACCTTTGCTGTGCGGGGCGAGATGTCTGATATAGTCCCGATGATGCTATTGTCGCCGAGGACGAACAGGTCCTTTTTTAGCCCGTCGTATCCTCCCCGGTTGACAATAAGCTCGTCGCGTGAGCCGTTAATCGAGCTGGTGATGACGTCTGCGAATACCAGGTTAGCTCCTTCCAAAGGCCGCCTGTCGTGAATCCCCGAGAGTTTTTTGACCTTTTGACGTTCTTCGGTCAGCTCCTCCATAATATTGGCCAGATAATTCTGCAGTCTGTTGTACTCTCTGCGGGTGACAAGGTCGGGAAACGGCTGCTGCGCGCGTGCCGAAAGCGAAATGCTCTTGCTCATATTCAAAGGACCGTGAAAAAGCCGGGCGAAAGCGAACTGGAATTTATTCGTCAGTTCCTGCGGGGCGAAAAGTAAAATAAGCCCGCCCAGAGTAAACCAGGCAATTAATATCTTTCTTGGGATTTTGATTTGCCTGCTCGCCATATTCCTCGCCCGCATCCCGTCTACGACGAGACACGACGATTAATTTGTCTTTTGGCTATTTTTTACAGCGTTACTACCAGCCATATTCGCTATAGTCTATGGTGTCTTTCCACAGTTCGAGAGTGTCCAGATATACGGTGGTACCTCGCGCCACGCAGCTGAGAGGGTCTTGGGTCCTTTCGACCTTCAGGCCGGTCGCATTTGCCAACAGCTCGTCCATCCCTCGTAGAAGTGCGCCCCCGCCGCAGATGTACATTCCGTTGTCAATTAAGTCGGCGGCCAGCTCCGGCTTTGCTTTTTCGAGGGTTCTGGAAACTGTATCTACGATTGCCGACATTGGCTCGCGCAGTGCCTCGCGGATTTCCTCGCTTGTGACGACAATTTTCCTCGGCAAGCCTGAGATGGTATCTCTGCCCGCCACCTCCATAGTCATTTCCTGCTCAAGGGGTACGGCGGAGCCGATTTGTATCTTTACCTTCTCGGCCCTTGCCTCTCCGATGAGCAGGTTGTAGGTTCTTTTGAGATGATTTATTATCGCTTCATCCATATCATCGCCGCCGACGCGAATCGATTGGCAGATGGCGATATCAGCCAGGCTCATTATGGCCACTTCGGTTGTACCTCCGCCGATATCAACAATCATCGAAGCGGTCGGTTCGCTTATGGGCAGGCCCGCTCCGATGCCTGCGGCCACCGGCTCATCAACCAGGTAGACCCTCCGGGCGCCTGCACGTTCGGCACTGTCAATCACCGCCCGGCGCTCAACCGCTGTTATTCCACTCGGCACGGCAATTACGACGCGCGGCCGGACAAGGCTGCCCTTACCCTGAACTTTTCTTATAAAGTAACTAAGCATCGCCTCGGTGACCTCAAAGTCGCTGATTACGCCGCCTTTTAATGGTCTTATGGCAACGATTGACTCGGGTGTTTTGCCGAGCATCTCGTGCGCGATCATACCAACGGCTTCTCCGTCGTTTATAACCTTGTTGGTACCTCTGTGAACAGCGACTACCGAGGGCTCATTGAGGACAATTCCTTTATCACGCGCACACACCAGGGTAGTACAGGTGCCCAGGTCAATGCCCATATCCTCGCTGAACATGCCTAAGACCGTGTCGACGACCATAATCGAGTCCTTTCTCAATTTTGCCTGTCGTGACGCTCACAGCCCATTGACTGTCTGCCACGACCTTTTGTTTCAGTTCATCCGCTTTATATCGCCTGTATCGGTCTTACCAAATTGGCACTTTACGTACATTCCCCATTTGATATAGGCGCAAAGTGCGGTGGGTACCGGCGTGCTTTTATAGGACCAGACGCGTTCGTTAGTCCTATATTATGTGGAAGTCTGTAGGAGTTGTTTTTGTTGGTTCCCGGGGGATGGCAGCGTTACAGCCACTCTTGCGGGTAGTGGGCCGATTCGGCCCGAATGTCGAACTTTCTGGAGAGTGTTTCTATAAGCGCTTCGGTCCTTTTTATTTGGGAGTCAGTCGGGCGGGCGCTTTTATTGTCAGCTATAACACAGATGCGAATAGTGTGACTGCCGCCGTACCAGTTTCGCCCGGGTATGATTGACCATTGTCTTTGCCATTTCTCGGTTGCTTGTATTTGGCCGTCGTCGCCGCCGAGGCCGTTGCAGATAACGAAATGACAGTCAATATCCTCGGGGCTGGCAAGGCCGCTGAGCGAGGCTAACTGCTCGATATTGCCGGCTTTGGTGCCGCTTTTGTAAATTTCGATGTTGTCCCAGCGGCTGCGAGATTGGACGGATTTAGAGAAAATGGCTTTTTTTATGGGGTCGAGCTGATAATAACTCGCCAGACAAAAAGGACCAGCGGAAGGACGATTGTTTCCCATGGCAAGCAAAACCATCGACCCGCTCGTCATTGAAACCAGCAGTGCCACTAAAACCTTTGCTGTCCTTTTCATAACTGATCCAGCCGCCATGTACCTATATCTTTAACCCAACATCTCTTCCCTACGCCCCGGTCCCGTGTCTTCACTATCGGTCTTATCAGACCATAACTTTATTACGGGATTCAATCAGGCTGCTTTAATAACCTTATGCATAGAAAATATAAGAAATAAACTTATTAGAGCCAAATTAGATTTGCCCTTTGACAGCCACCTCCGATAATCAATAGGTTTGTAAGGTTACATCAGACCCTCCAGGGTTGGGCGTGCGAATATGTGACTTGCCCAAGCCATATCTGTTTACATATCAGGACCAAACATGTACAATACCCACGGTAAAGTTCGCCCGGTGGAACGGACAATATGCCTTATTTTAAGAAAACTGAGTTGAATTGGTTTGGGTCTTTAGAGGTATCTTAGCCATCAGAAAGGACAGCAAAATGAAGCAAATAGTCAATCTGGTAATGGTGGTTGTTGTTTTGACGATGGGTTGTGCGGTTATACCGGAAGGAACGCTTGCGGCCGGCGGGGCGGTAAGGGAAAGGTTATCGATGGACTTCGGCTGGAAGTTCCATCTGGGGCACCTTTACGATATGGAAAAAGACTTCGGCTACTTTGAGAACCTCTCCAAGTCTGGCGCAACCAACGGGCCGTATGGGACCGACTTCGATGACAACAACTGGCATAATGTTGACCTGCCGCACGATTGGCTGGCAGGGTTTGGTCCGGACAAAAATGCGGACGAACTGCACGCTTATAGACCGATAGGGCCCAAATATCCACAAAATTCCATCGGCTGGTATCGCAAGACCTTTGAGTTACCTGAAAGTGATTTGGGTAAAAGACTGTCATTAGAGTTCGACGGTATATACCGTGACAGCAGAGTATGGCTGAACGGACATTCACTTCATCAGCACCTCAGTGGTTATAGCAGCTTTGGCGTTGACATCACCGATTATGTCAACTACGGCGGCACTAATGTGCTCGTGGTTCGGGTCAACGCGAGCGGCGTTGAGCTGTGGTCCTATGAAGGTGCGGGTATATACCGACACGTCTGGCTGGTAAAGACACAGCCACTGCACGTTGCACAATGGGGGACATATGTAAGCTCGAACGTTAAATTAGGTAAATCCAACAAAGCCGGTGTTATTATCAGGACTACCGTCGCCAACGAGCAGGACGAGGACAAGCGCTGCGAACTAATATCAACGATAGTTGATGCCGACGGCAAAACGGTTGCTAAGGCCAAGTCCACAGAAACAGTCGAGACCTGGGTAAAAAAGGAATTTACGCAAAAAATCAAGGTCAAAAATGCGAAACTATGGTCGGTCGAATCGCCATATCTGTACAGGCTGCTGACTACCGTCAAGGCAAAGGGCAGGGTTACGGATACGTACGAGACGAGCTTTGGGGTACGGAGTTTCCGATTTGACCCGGACAAGGGGTTTTTCCTGAACGGCAAGAATGTGAGGCTAAATGGTGTATGTCTCCACCAGGACCATGGCGGGATTGGCGTGGCAATCGGCGACCGGATACATGATTTTCGCATCAAAAAAATGAAAGAGATGGGCGCAAATGCCTTTCGCTGTGCTCACAACTGGGTGGCGCCGGAGGCCCTGGACGCGGCCGACCGATTAGGGATGCTGGTGATAGACGAGACACGCGCGCCGGGCAACACAAAGGAGCGGATGGAGCAACTTGGTACTATGATTCAGCGCGACCGTAATCACCCGAGTATAATCCTGTGGTCGCTTGCCAACGAAGAGAGAAACATTCAGAAAAGCAAAATAGGCACGCGAATTATAAAGAGTATGAAGCGGCTCGTGAGAAAACTCGACCCGACCCGGCCGGTAACGATGGCACTGACCGGTGAGGGCCTGGACACCGAGACGAGCAGGGTGCTGGATGTGCAGGGCTGCAACTACCTGAAGGATTATTTAGACGACCTTCACAAGAAATACCCCGACAGGCCTTATATACTCACGGAGGCCTGCTGCCATTCGACAGCCCGCGGCGTCTATGAGGCGGACGAAGATGGCAGATTAACCAGCTACGATGAGAACCCGGCCTGTTGGGGCAACACAGCGGAGAAAATGTGGACCTGGTGCGCAGAGCGGCCCTGGATGGCTGGCACGTTTATCTGGACGGGGTTTGACTATGCGGGTGAACCCCTGACCTGGGAGGACGACTGCGGCCGTATACCGAGCGAAGAGGTCTGGCCAATACAGCATACCCAGTGGGGAATTGTTGACCGCTGCGGATTCGAAAAAGACCCCTTCTATTACTTCAAGAGCTGGTGGATGGACGAGGTTGTCCTCCATCTCTTCCCGCACTGGAACTGGAAGGGCAAAGAGGGACAGGAAATCCGGGTATGGTGTTACAGCAACTGCGACGAAGTGGAGTTGATTGTGAACGGCAGCAGCCTCGGCAGAAAGAAAATGCCTCGGAATTCGCACCTTGAATGGAAAGTGAAATATGAGCCCGGCCATATTGAGGCCCGAGGATACAATGGAGACTGGCTGGTTGCCACTGATAGGCAGGATACAACAGGCCAGGCGGCAGCAATTGTCCTCAAAGCCGACAGGACCAAGCTAAAAGCGGACAATCGAGATGTTTCGCTGGTTACAGTGAAGATTGTTGACGCGAAAGGGCGGTTTGTGGCGACCGCGAATGATGAGATAACCTTGACCGTTGGCGATAATGGCAAAATCATCGGCCTATGCAACGGCGACCCCGCCTGCCCGGTGGCAGAGAGCTGTACGACATTTCCGGCCTTCAACGGCCTGGCAATGGTCTTTATCCAGTCCGGCTTCAAGGCGGGGCCGATTAAATTAAAAGCCGAAGCTCAGGGACTGCAATCAGCGGAGGTAGTTATCGAAGCCGAGCCCCCTTGCACACCTGAGCCTTTTATACCTTCGATTACCAAAGACGAGAAGAAAGAGAAGGATAAAGAAGGCACCGAAACGTATCCTTACCTTTGATAATGCCATGACAGCTAAAAAACTTTAATTTAAGGCTTGTTTTCCGCTTTGGAATAATGTTTAATACCTGCTTTCGTTTTCGAAGAAACGAAAGTGAGCAGGTTAGATAATTTTTGTAGAGGTAAATAGAGATGGCAGATTTGAAGGCATTGGCGGATGCGATTATCAAGGGTGACCAAAATACCGCAGTGGAAGTTACCAAGTCGGCCCTTGGCGAAGGCACAGCGGCCAAGAGCATCCTTGAGGAAGGACTGATTGCGGGTATGGACGTTGTCGGCGAGCGTTTTAAGAAGAACGAGGTTTACATACCGGAGGTGCTTATCGCGGCCCGAGCGATGAAATCGGCGATGGAAATACTTGAGCCGGAGCTGGTCAAGGCAGGCGTCAAGCCCGTAGGTAAGTTCGTCATAGGGACCGCCCAGGGCGACCTGCACGATATCGGCAAAAACCTGGTGGCGATGATGCTGAAAGGCGCTGGTTTTGAGGTTGTCGACCTCGGCGTCGATGTCGCCCCGGAAAAATTCGCTGAGCAGGTCAAGGATACGGACACCCAGTTGATTGGAATCAGCGCGCTATTGACTACAACTATGCCGGCTATGGAAAAGACGATAAAGGCGTTGAAGGAGGCCAGCGTCTCAGCTAAGGTGATGATAGGAGGCGCACCCGTAACGCAGGGCTACGCTGACAAGATTGGCGCCGACGGCTACGCTGCCGACGCGGCCTCTGCTGTTGACGTGGCCAAAAGCCTCGTCGCTTAAAAGCCCCGGACATCTCAAACCCCCAGAAAAATCAAAAACAGACCCGATTTTGTAATCGGGTCTGTTTTTCTATGGCCGATTCTGGTAGAATAGACACTTGGTTAAGTGGGAAAATATGGCGATTAAACCCAGTGTTATGTGAACTGGACGGATTGAGGCGCGTCCCTATGCGGCAGATAAAAGACCGAAACCTAGCGCAGTTGCTGATGCAGCTGCGTTTTACCCCCCCCCAACAACGTCGCAAGGAGCTCGAGGCCGCTGAAGAGCTCTTTGCGACCATCGAAAAGGACAAGGAATACCCCTTTGAGTTCGTCTGTTTCCGAATCACGGGCTTTCACCCTCGGGGGCTGCCGGAACTGGAGCCTATAAAGGGCGATGAGCTTGCAGAGGACCTGCACATATTCATCGCCAAGCTGAGCGGGCAGGTTGCCCAGTCCGTCGCCGAGCAAAATCAGAAGGTTTATACCATAGAAGAGCTCGCAGAGGTCCTCGGCATCTCGACAAAAACAATCGGGCGCTGGCGAAAACGGGGTCTGCTCGCACGAAAATTTATTTTCGATGACGGCAAGAAGCGATTTGGTTTTTTGCAGTCTGCCGTTGATGAATTCCTCCATGAAAACCCCTCTCTCGCAGCCAAGGCCAAAAATTTCAAACCCCTGACCAAAAAGGAAAAGCAGCAGATTATAAGGCGGGCGAAGGCCCTTGCGGCCAGGACCCCGCTGAGTCGTTATCAGATTATCGAACGAGTGGCAGCTAAAACCGGCAGGGCGCATGAGACAATCAGATACACCCTGCTGAACTACGAAAAGACTCACCCGGATAAGCGTATTTCCAACGAGCCGCCCGGCGTAATCAGCCAGACGGCAGCTGCCGAGCTATACAAACTATATAAACAAGGCCATGACATTAAAGAATTGATGGAGCGGTTCGGACGCAGCAAAAGCTCGGTATATCGGATTATAAACCAGCGAAGGGCGAGGGCGCTAATGGCCAAAAAGGTTGAATTCGTCGACAGCGATGAATTCCTCGAGGAAGATGCCGAACAGAAGATCTTGGCAAAACCAATCGGCGACCAAAAGCCCGTCTCCCGAACACCGATTGAGCCCTTCGACTTAGCTAATGTCTCCCTTCTCCCGCAGTATCTGGACGCACTAAGAGACGCCCCTGTGCTCAACAGGCAGCGCGAGGTTGAGCTGTTTCGTAGATACAACTACCTGAAGTACCTTGCCTGTATAAACAGAGCGGGGATAAAACCGGGCTATGTCCGCAGCGCTCGACTGACCAAAATAGAACGCTGTTTGGCGGAGGCCGAGGCAATCAAAAAAATGATAATTGAGGCAAACCTGCGACTCGTCGTCAGCATCGCCGGCAAACATGCTACAAGTGAGCCAGGTTTTTTGGAGTTAGTGAGCAAAGGTAATTTCGCGCTGATCAAAACCGTCGAAGAATTCGACTACGCCAAGGGCGTTCGGTTCAGCAGACTTGCTTCCTTAGGAATAGCCAAAGAGTACGCAAAAGTCTCTGGAAAGACAACTGAACTCACTCGAGAAAAGGCGGGTGCAGTGGGAGATGTCCAGCGATATCTGAAAACTTTGGACGCGGGGGATCTCGGAGCCATAGAACGGGCACGCCAAAGTCTGGTTCAGGTCATCAAGGACGAGCTTGACGAGCGCGAACAGTATATAATCTTGAACCACTTCGGCCTAGTCGGCCCGCCGGTTAAAAAGAAGAAAAAGACCCTGCAGCAAATTGGCCAGGACCTTGATTTGACGAAAGAAAGAGTTCGACAGCTGGAACTTATCGCCCTGCAAAAATTAAGACATTCCCTGAGCATCGAAGAATTCGAACTGCTGACCGGCTAAGAGGCCTTCATCTTAAGCTATTGCACCCCACCTAATTTATGTCCGGGGCCGATGGTGTATAATCGTTTCTTCGCCTCGGTGTTTATGTGTGAGGCGACTATTTTGCCGACGAAGATTATGTGGTCTCCAGCCTCGGCCTCCGATTCGAGCGTACACTCGAAATTCGCCACCGCGTCGGTCAACAAAAGTGAATCAATTACTTTAGCTGGCTCATGTGCACATTCAAATTCGGCGAATTTATCGACCTCCCTGCCATGCCTTGACCCAAAAAACAATGCCGCCTCAGCCATCTGTGAGGTCGGAAATGCAATGGTAAAGCACTTCGAGTGCCTGATGGTCTCGATTGAATAGTGCGTCTTTGCCGCCGCTATCGCCATCATCGGCGGTTTGCCCGATACAATCATCGTCCAGCCCAGCGTAACCGGGTTGGCCTTGCCTTCCTTGTCCTTTGCGATGGCGATTACCACTTGCTCGGGGTACTTGGTTTTGATGGCCTCTTGGTATTCGACTTGTTTTTGCATTGCCATATGCTCCAATTAGTTTTATATTTACGAGGAGAAATTATCGCTAAAATTATAATTATCAGGTCAGTTTTAACAAGGAGAAACAAGTGGACACGATTGGATTTCTTGGCAGCGGTAATATGGCGGAAGCCCTGATAAAGGGGATAATAAGTGCGGGTCTATGCAACCCACAAGATATTTTTATAAGTGATATTCGGGCCGAGCGACTTGATTTTCTGACGAAAGAGTACGGCGTTACGGCCGTGGCGACCAACAGCGAGCTGGCGGGCAAGGTCAACATTCTTGTCCTGAGCGTAAAGCCCCAGAACATGGTCGAAGCCCTTGAGAGTATAAGAGACGCTGCCAGGGCTGAGACCCTTATTATTTCCATCGCGGCGGGGATAAAGGTCTCCAATATCTCCGCTGTCCTGGGTGAGGTGCCAATCGTTCGCGTTATGCCAAATACACCTGCGCTGATTGGGGAAGGTGCCAGTGCACTGTTCGCCAACGAAAAGGCAAAACCGACGCTAAGCAAAGCAGAGAAAATCTTCGCATCTGTCGGAAAAGCTGTGACTGTCGATGATGAATCCCTTATCGATGCTGTTACCGCGGTAAGCGGGAGCGGGCCTGCCTACTACTTTCTTTTGACCGAGGAAATGATAAGAGCGGCCGGTGAATTGGGGCTGCCTGAAGATGTGGCCAAGGATTTGGTTCTACAGACCGCCAAGGGCGCCGCCCTGCTCGCGGTCGAAAGGGACAAACAGGGTGAGACTGCTGCCGAACTTCGCCGAAAGGTCACCTCGCCTGGCGGGACAACCGAGGCGGCGCTCAAGGTTTTCGCCGCAAAGGATTTCAGCCGGCTGGTAAATGAAGCTCTTACGGCGGCCCGCGACAGAAGCAAGCAGCTTTCAGGCTGATTTACTCGATGACAATTGCTTCGACGGGGCAATCGTCAGCGGCCTGCTGAACGGCGTCCTCGAATTCGGCGGGCACCTCGTCGACGAGGACCTGCGCTTGCTCCGACCCCATCTCAAAAACGTCAGGGCACGTATCCACGCATAATTCGCAGGCGGTACAGGTATCTTCAACTCTGACTTTCATAATAAATCGCCTCGCAATTTGTTATCCAATGTGTTCCGTTTATTTTACTGAATTTGCAGCCGGCAATGTAGTCCAGAAGGTGGAAATTGTCAATTTAAAATGTTTTTATGGCAAATTACGGGCTGCGGCGTTATATTATCGTCTCGGATAAGTGCCTAAAAAACCCGGAATTGGTAGATTTGAGAATCGCTGTTATCGGCCGGGTCCCATGCAAGCCGAGCCCGTGAACCTGGTCAGGCGGGGAACCGAGCAGCCATAAGCGTGTTGCTTGGCTGTGCCGTGGATAAACCCGGCCGGCTTTTTTTAAAGATGTATACCGTACTTGCGAGAAAATACAGGTCGCAGACGTTCGATGAAGTCATCGGCCAAGACCCCATCTCGCAGACACTCACAAACGCCATAAAGACCGACAAGGTCGCGCATGCCTATCTGTTTGCCGGAACTCGCGGCATCGGCAAGACCACCATGGCACGCATATTGGCGAAGGCCCTTAATTGTCTTTCCGTCGATGCCCCAACGCCCCAGCCGTGCTGCAAGTGTGACAGTTGCGTCGCAATAAACCTAGGCGAGGATATAGACGTTATCGAGATTGACGGGGCGTCTAATCGCGGGATTGATAGCGTGCGTGAGCTCCGAGAAAACGTGATTCTTAGACCCGCTCGCTGCAGATTCAAAATCTACGTAATAGACGAAGTACATATGCTGACGACCGAGGCCTTCAATGCACTTCTTAAAACGCTCGAAGAACCCCCTTCGCATGTTAAGTTCATTTTCGCAACGACCGAGCCGAACAAGGTCATCCCGACGATTCAGTCAAGGTGCCAGAGATTCGATTTCACGAATATAAGCCCAAGGCTCATCGCTGAGCAGCTAAAGAAAATACTCCAGCAGGAAAAAATAGAATACGGGGACGATTTGATTTTGTCTCTGGCGCGGATGGCGAACGGCTCAATGAGAGACGGGCTGAGCCTTCTGGACCGCCTTATAAGTACCGGCGTTCAGCCGCTGACCATTGCGCTGCTCGAAGAGTTTCTCGGCTGCCCGAACACTGAAAAAATCTGCAGCCTCATAGCTAAAATCGGCGACAGCGACGCGGCCGGAACGCTGGCGGCGACGGAAGATTTAATCAGCACCGGCCTGGCAGAGGCGCAGATTGCCGATGCGCTCATCGATTATATGCGGGACCTGCTGGTGATAAAATCCGCCGGCGCGGATACCGAGTTGCTTGTCCTGACCGCTGAACAGCGAAAACTGGCCGGTGAATTGGCCGAGAAGTTTGATACGGCGGGTCTGGTTTACAATATAACTGCGCTGGAGAAACTGCGATGGATGGTCAAGAACAGTGACACACCGAGGGCACTTCTGGATGCGTCGCTACTGCGGCTTACGTTAAGTGAGCATTTCTTAAACGTTGATGAGCTGCTTTCACGATTGCAGGGCGGCCCACCCGCTGCCGTTAAAAAAAAAGAACCGACGACCGTAAGCAGTAAAGCCACCAGCTACGCACAGAAAGACAAGGCAGCACAGCCCCAAAGCGACGGGCAACACGG
>CP070715.1:802808-831991 GCA_020350405.1 Planctomycetota bacterium | reverse complement strand
GTGAGCCCGGTGATGAGGAGGAAGAGACGATAGCGAGTGGCTCGGCCGCTGCGGTGGCGGCCGGGTTTACCTCGGTCGTGTGTATGCCCAATACCAACCCGCCCATCGAGAGTGAGACCGATGTCGAGTACATCCACCGCAAGGGAAGGAAGACAAGAAAAACCCATGTCTATACAATGGGTGCAATTACCAAGCAAAGAGAGGGAACTGAGCTTGCGGAGATGGGCTTTATGGCCGAGGCCGGCGCCGTCGGTTTTACCGACGACGGAAACGGTGTGCAGGACCCGGCGGTCATGCTGCGGGCATTGAAATACGCCGCTATGTTTGATGTGGTGATAGCTCAGCACTGCCAGGATAGTGGTTTTGCCAGCAATGGTGTGATGAATGCCGGCTATTATTCGACCATACTCGGCCTGCCGGGGATTGATAAACTCGCCGAAGAGTCAATGCTCTGGCGCGATATTCAGCTCATTAGAAAGACGCATGTTCGATACCACGCTCAGCATATATCAACAGCCGGCTCGGTCGAGCTGATAAGGGCCGCCAAAAAGGATTCACTGCCGATTACCTGTGAGGTGACGCCACATCATTTACTTTTAACTGAAGACTGTTGTGCTGAGTATGACACCAACTACAAGGTCAACCCACCGTTGCGAACGAGCAAAGATATTGAGGCACTGAAAGAGGCGATTGCCGAAGGACTCGTTGACGCTCTGGCAACAGACCACGGGCCTCATCTGCAGAGCGAAAAGGAACTGGAATTTTTAACTGCACCTTTCGGGATAGCTTCCCTCGAATGTGCTTTGGGTCTTTATGTCAAGGCCCTTATTGAGCCTGGGATTCTGGACTGGCCGGGGCTTGTCGAATTGATGACGGCAAAGCCGGCGAAGATAATCGGCGTCGACAAGGGCACTCTCGGCAAAGGCAGACAGGGCGATGTTACTATTATCGACCCGGCCGCCCAGTACAAGGTTGATGTAGATAAGTTCCGTTCCAAAAGCAGAAACTGCCCCTATCACGGCTGGACATTAAAGGCCAGGGTCGAAAAAACAATCGTCGGCGGCGAAATAAGATTTTCTGCGGACGGCACATAGATGCCACTGATTATTGATGGCAACAATCTGCTGCAGTCAATTAAAAAAAGCGGCGAGGATTTTGAGTCGCTTACTGCCAGCCGGCTGTGCAGAATTATAAGCACGTACTTACGGCTGACCGGCGAGAAGGGTGAGATTGTCTTTGACGGCACAGGGCCCCCGGACAAAAGCGAATTTGACAATATAAGTCATTTGGAGGTCTTTTTCGCGGGCGTGGCTGCTGATGCCGATACCGTAATCGAGGGCCAAATAAGGATAAACACGGCGCCTAAGCGGTTAACCGTAGTCAGCAGCGACCGGCGATTGCGCAGCGCCGCCCGCGCAAGACGAGCTACGGCCGTAAAGGCGGACGTCTTCTGGAATGATGTCCAAAGGCAGTTGAGCCGGAAAAAAACGCCTAAAGAGCCGGCAGAAAAACGCCTGGGGCTTACTGCGGGCGAAACCCAAAAATGGCTTGAGTTTTTTGGACTCGAGCGGTAAAATAACAATACAGGGAGTAAATGCGCTGAACGGACTTTAGTGACTGTGTCTTAAATTGGTGGAAGGGTTGAGGTAAAAGCGATGTGCGGTTACGATAACAGTAATAACACGTTTGTTAAATGGTCGGAGGTTTTGCGGTTTCGGCATCCAAGCCTCAAATGTATAAAGGCCCTACGCACCGCTCTCGGAAGCCGTATCCGTCGAAGCGCTGTGTGGGCGCGGTGTATTGCCGCAGCCTTTATAATTGCCTGTTTGCTGAATACTGGCGTGGCTCACGCCGAGACAGACGATGGCCTGAAGGTCCTTGTTCTTAATTCCTACCACCCAGGCTACGACTGGTCCGACCGCATTATGGATGCAATCCAGGCGGAGTTCGACAAGACTGGCCTTCATATCGACCTGTATATCGAGTATATGGATGCCAGGCGTTACAGTTACGACGAGGCCTTCTCTTACTCGAAAGAGCTTTGCAGTGCGAAGTACCACGATGTTCAGTTTGATGTGGTTATCTGCTCGGACGAGGCTGCTTTCTACTTTTTTCTTCAGGATCATGACCTTGTTTTTCCCGGGGCGCCTATGGTGTTCTGTGGCATACAGGACTTCAATGATTCTATGTTGCAGGGCAAGGATTCTGTGACGGGAGTTGTCGAGGCATATGACTATAAATCCACCGTTGACGTTGCTCTTGAGTTGCACCCCTCAATAAGTCAGATAGTCCTCATAAGTGAACGCTCGTCAGAGGACGTGCGCCCATACCAGGAAGAGTTTGCGGCTTATGCAGCCCAGTTGAACAGGCAGGTTGAGCTTGGTCATTTCTCACTTGCGGAGCTGACTATGGCGGAGCTTCACGAAAAAACCGCAGGGCTGGGCGACGAATCTGTAGTGCTGCTTCAAAGCGCATTGAAGGACAGCAGCGGAGAGATATTTGAAATAGAGCAAATCACGGAAACGATTCAGCGGCATTGCTCTGTGCCGATATATGCAGTCGACTCCCGCTGGCTTGGGCTTGGGGCGTTGGGTGGCAAGGTGATTGACGGTGGTTACCAGGGGCAGGCGGCTGCCCTAATGGCGATAAAAATCCTCAATGGTGAGGACCCCAACAACATCCCGGTCCTCACCGAGAGCCCCAACGCCTATATGTTTGACTACACCCAGCTCAGACGCTTCGGGATTTCCGTCTCGGACCTGCCTAAAGGGAGCATTGTCATTCATGAGCCGCAGTCGTATTATTACCGGTACAAAAAGCAGGTTCGAGCTGTTGCAGGTCTTATCGGGGGGCTAACGCTGATAATTCTGTTGCTATCCATCAACATTCTCCGTCGCAAGCGGGCGGAGGACAAATTGCATAAGGCCGAGGCGAAATACCGCACCCTCGTGGAGCAAATGCCGGCTATTACTTACATCGCTGCGCTTGACAGGAACAGCACCACGCTCTACGTTAGTCCCCAAATGGAAACGATCATCGGTTTTTCCCCTGAGGAGTATAAAGCAGACCCGGATATTTGGCGAAAACAGCTCCACCCCGACGACCGCCAGCGTGTGTTAGCCGAAGTTCAACGTACCCACCAGACGGGTGAACCTTTGTCCTGCGAATATCGCATGCTTACCCGCGACGGACGTGTGGTATGCTTTCGCGATGAGGCGGCGGTCGTCAAAAATGATAATGGCGAACCGATGTTTCTTCAGGGCGTAATGGTGGATGTCACCGAACGCAGAAAAAGCGAGGACGAGTTAAAAGAATCTGAGGAAAGATTTCGAGCCATCTTTGATAATGCGACAGACGGGATACTTTTGGCGGACTCCGAAACTAAAAAATTCACCGCCTGTAACGAGACGATCTGTCAGATGCTGGGCTATAATTTGGACGAGCTCAAAAACCTGGGAGTTGAGGATGTCCATACGGAAGAACACCTCGCCTATGTCTTGGAACAGTTTGAGAGGCAGGCGAGAGGCGAAATCACGCTTGCAAAAGATATACCCGTCAAGAGGAAGGACGGCAGTGTTTTTTACGCTGACGTTAACTCTGCTCCCGTCAAACTGGGTGGCAAAACATATTTGATGGGTCTCTTCAGGGATATAACCGAACGAAGGCAGGCTGAGCAGGCGCTTCAGGAAA
The DNA here is from genome assembly GCA_020350405.1 of Planctomycetota bacterium. Classification (GTDB taxonomy): domain Bacteria; phylum Planctomycetota; class Phycisphaerae; order Sedimentisphaerales; family Anaerobacaceae. Next base: position 828,301 of record CP070715.1, on the reverse strand, counting down.
TTCGGCGTCAACAAAGCGCCATTCTTGATACTATTCCTGATATCGCTTGGTTAAAGGACGAGGAAAGCCGCTATATTGCCGCAAATGAGCCGTTTGGCGAGTCCTGCGGCGTCAAACCGGAGGATTTGGTTGGCAAAACGGATTTCGACCTTTGGCCGGAGACCTTGGCTAAAAAATATAGAAATGATGACAGGGAAGTTATGAAATCCCGTCAGCGGAAGCGTATGGTGGAACCATTAGAGGATAGCGGAGGTAAAAGAATTTGGGTCGAGACGATTAAGACACCGATTTATAATGAGCACGGCCAGGTCGTAGGCACCAGTGGTATCGCTCGTGACGTAACCGAGAACAAGCGGGTCCAGGAGGAGTTGCAAAAGGCGCGTGATCAGTTGGAAATTCGAGTCAAGCGGCGAACAGCCGAACTCGCGAAGGTCGCCAAAGAGTTGCGGTCTCTCACTTCAGAATTATCACTCGCAGAGGAGCGGGCCAGAAGACGAATGGCGAGTGATATCCACGACCACGTCAGTCAGAAACTGGCAATCTCCAAAATGAAGTTGGAATCGCTGACTGAGTCAGTTCGCTCGTCAGAAGTCGCAACGGCTTTGCGGGAAACTAACGATTTGATTGCGCAGGTGATTAAGAGCACCCGGTCTTTAACGTTTGAACTGAGTCCGCCGGTCCTGTATGAGCTGGGCTTTGAGGCGGCCGTGGAATGGCTCACCAAACAGACAAGGCAGCAGCACGGCCTTGCAGCCGAGTTCACAGACGATGGTCGGGCCAAGCCGCTGGATGATGATATTCGCGTAGTGCTGTTTCAGGCCATCCGGGAGTTGTTGGTCAATGTCGCAAAGCATGCAAAGGCCCAGAACGTGGAGGTCTCCACCAAAAGAGTCGGTAACAAGATAAAGGTCAGTGTTGAGGATGACGGTGTTGGTTTCGACTCATCCACAGCCCCGTCAAGGCGCTACGGGTCAACTGGATTCGGTCTGTTCAGCATACACGAGCGATTAGGTCATATTGGCGGGCATCTTAAAGTGGAATCCGAGCCGGGACACGGAACACGCGTCAGTATGGTTGCACCAATAAACCATAAAGGCAAAAAAAGCAAAAGGAAAACGAGATGAGTAGCATAAAGATTTTGTTGGCGGATGACCACAAGATTACCCGCGAGGGGCTTCGTTCGCTACTTGAGAAGCAGCAGAATGTGGAAGTCGTGGCCGAGGCTAAAGACGGCCGCACTGCGGTAAGCCTCGCGCACGAACTGATGCCTGACGTCGTCATCATGGACGTTAGTATGCCTGATTTAAATGGCGTCCAGGCAACTCGGCAGATTGTCGGCAGATTACCCAATGTTAAGATAATCGGCCTTTCCATGCATTCTGACAGCCTCTTTGTGACAGAGATGCTCAAGAGCGGCGCCTCAGGCTATTTGCTCAAAGACTGCGCGTTTGAAGAGCTCACCCAGGCTATTCATGCAGTCGTCGCCGGAAATACCTACCTCAGCCCTTCAATATCCGGCGTTGTCGTCAATGACTATCTGCATCGTTTGGCAAAAGTTGACCTCACCGAATCGGATGTCCTTACCGACAGGGAGATTGAGGTGCTGCAGCTTATAGCGGAGGGTAACTCAACCAAGCAAATAGCTTTAAAGTTGCACATCAGCGTAAAAACCGTTGAAACCCATCGCCGACAGATAATGAACAAGCTCGATATTTACACCATAGCCGAGCTTACCAAATACGCTATCCGCAAGGGCCTCACATCCCTCGAAAAATAGCCTTCCGGTGGTAAAATTGCGTGATGGATGTTATAGCTTTTTTACCAAAGAGGGCCAAAGTCAGGTATTTAGACCCCTATAATCAGGAACACCCCTATAAGGCGATTTCTCTGCCGGCCGTATAATGCCATTAATAAGCAATAAACTAAGGATACGGCCTTTTTTTTAGGTTTCGGAAGAGGGTGATGATCCTTCTTAGAAAAAAGGAGTATCAGATGAGCGGCGCCCGGTGAGCATCTTTGGGTGTGGGTGTTCTGGGCTGGTCTCTCTGGTACTCCTTTATTTTTGTTGTTTACCTGCCTTTTGGTTTTGTTAGTCGCTTTTATTTCATTTTTGAGTTCCGTTGCGGGCGCTTGTGCGGCAAATAAGGGCCTGCACCAGCGTCAAACTGCACCGTCGGTGACAAGATTTCTGTCGCTTTAGCGGCCTTTACAGTTGGGGGCGGCACTGCCAAATTTTGGCCTTGTATGATTGCAATTCTCGATTCTGATAAAATTTACGTTGTCTAACGGGGTCAAAAGTTGTATAAGAGCGTCTTGTAATGCACAGGACCTGATACGGCAAGGGGGGCCTGTGTCGGTGAGTTATTAGATGTTCTTATTTGTGTAAACGGGAGAAGTTATGAATCGCAGGATGGTTACTATTGACGGCAACACGGCAGCGGCCCACGTTGCCCACGCCACGAATGAAGTAATTGCAATTTATCCCATCACTCCGAGTTCGCCAATGGGTGAGATAGCCGATGCCAAGACGGCCAAGGGCGAAACTAACATTTGGGGAACCGTTCCTTCTGTTACGGAAATGCAGTCGGAAGGCGGGGCCGCGGGCGCTGTGCACGGTGCATTGGCTACCGGTGCCTTGACGACGACTTTTACGGCCTCCCAGGGCCTGTTGCTGATGATTCCCAATATGTACAAGATTGCGGGCGAGCTCCTGCCGACGGTCTTCCACATATCGGCTCGTTCATTGGCCTGCCAGGCACTTTCAATATTTGGCGACCACTCAGACGTGATGGCCTGTCGTCAGACCGGCTTTTCTATGATTTGCTCATGCAGCATCCAGGAGGTTATGGATTTTGCCCTTATCGCCCAACAGGCAACACTCGCCTCGCGAGTCCCGTTTTTGCATTTCTTCGATGGTTTTAGGACCAGCCATGAGGTTCAGAAGGTCGAGGAACTGACCTTCGATGATATGCGAGCTGTAATTGATGATGAGCTTGTAGCGCAGCATAAAGCAAGGGCTCTGTCACCCGACAGGCCAATGATTTCCGGAACCGCCCAGAACCCCGACGTATACTTCCAGGGCCGGGAAACGGTCAACAAATATTATTCGGCCGTGCCTCAGATTGTCCAGCAAACTATGGACAAATTCGCAAAACTGACCGGCCGGACTTATCATCTGTTTGATTATGTCGGGTCGCCGGACGCAGAGAAGATTATCGTCATTATGGGCTCCGGGGCTGATACTACACACGACACTGTAGAGTTCCTGGCTTCAAAAGGCGAAAAGGTCGGCATGGTTAAGGTGCGCCTTTTCAGGCCATTTAGCGGCGAACGTTTTGTCGGGGCATTGCCGAGGACTGTACAGAAAATCGCCGTATTGGACAGAACCAAGGAGCCCGGCTCTCTCGGCGAGCCTTTGTACATGGATGTGCGAACCGCCATCGGCGAAGCCATGGCAAAGGGTGAGGCGCCTTTTAAAAAATACCCGGCTATTGTTGGCGGCCGCTACGGACTCGGCTCAAAGGACTTTACACCCGCGATGGTCAAGGCTATTTTGGATAATCTCGACGCCGCCGAACCCAAAAACCGCTTTACTGCCGGCATCATCGACGATGTTGCAAATACCAGTCTTGATGTTGATGAATCTTTTGAAATTAGCAGCGAGGGACTTTTCTCCGGGATGTTTTGGGGGCTCGGCGCTGATGGCACGGTAGGCGCAAACAGAAACTCCATAAAAATCATTGGGGAGCTGACCGACAATTACGCGCAAGGCTATTTTGTTTATGATTCCAAAAAGGCAGGTGCCGTAACCGTATCACATCTGCGATTCGGAAAGCAGCTCATCCGAAGGCCGTATCTCGTAACCAAGGCCGATTTTATCGCGTGCCACAACCCCAGTTTCCCTGAAAAGTATGATATGCTTTCCGCTGCTCGCGAGGGCGCAACGTTTCTTCTCACCAGTATGCACGGCCCTGGCGAAGTCTGGGACACTTTGCCGCGGGAGGTGCAAAAGCAAATAATCGACAAGAAACTGAGGTTCTATGTTATTGACGCGATTTCACTTGCCGCTGAACTCGGCCTCGGCGCAAGAATCAATGTTATTATGCAGACGGCTTTCTTCAAAATCAGCAACATTATTCCGCTTGATACGGCCGTCAGCGCTATCAAAGATGCCATCAAAAAGACCTATGGCAAAAAGGGCGAAAAAGTAGTCCAGATGAATAATGCCGCCGTCGATGGCGCCCTTGAGCGGATTTACGAAGTCAAAGTCCCCGATGAAGTAACCAGCAAAACGAAGATGCGGCCGCCAGTCCCAGAAGATGCCCCTGATTTTGTCCAGAACGTCACTGCGGAGATGATTGCGCTACGGGGCGACAAACTTCCCGTAAGCAAAATGCCGGCGGACGGCAAGTTCCCGACCGGCACGACGAAATACGAGAAGCGCAACATTGCCGTCAACATACCTAAGTGGGAGCCTGGTATCTGCATTCAATGTGGCCGATGCTCTTTGGTGTGTCCCCACGCGACTATAAGAATAAAAGCTTACGACCCCAAGTACCTCGAAAGTGCCCCGCCTACGTTCAAGAGCGCCGGTGCCAAAGGCAAGGATTTTGCAGGTATGAAGTTCACGGTTCAGGTTGCCCCCGAGGATTGCACCGGCTGTGGGGCCTGTGTCCTTACCTGCCCTGTCGAAGAGAAGGGCCAGGACAAGAAGCCCACCGGAAAAAAGGCAATAAATATGGTCCTGCAGGAGCCGATTCGCGGCACCGAGCGTGAAAACTATAAACACTTTTTGTCGATTCCCGATACCGACCCCGCACTGTTCAAAGCCGATACTGTAAAGGGCAGTCAATTCATTGAGCCTCTGTTTGAGTATTCCGGCGCTTGTGCCGGCTGTGGCGAAACTGCCTATGTGAAACTGCTCAGCCAGCTTTTCGGCGACAGGGCTATGATTGGAAATGCAACGGGCTGCTCGTCCATCTACGGCGGCAATCTGCCCACAACACCATATACCAAAAGGGCGGACGGCAGGGGGCCCATCTGGAGTAACAGCTTGTTCGAGGACAACGCCGAGTTCGCTATGGGTATGCGTCTGACTGTTGATAAACTTAAGGAGCGCGCTCTGGATTTGCTCGGTAAAGTGGCAGAGAAAGGCTGCGTCGATGCCAAGCTGGCCGGAGAAATCCGGACCGCTACTCTGGGCAACGACCCGGCGCAGGCGGCTATTGAACAACAACGAGCTCGTGTGGACGAACTCAAAAAGCAATGTCGAAAGAGCAAATGCCAGCAATGCCAGCAGCTATTGAGTGTCGCGGATTATCTTGTACGCAGGTCGGTATGGGCACTTGGCGGTGATGGATGGGCGTACGATATCGGATATGGTGGCTTGGACCATGTCCTCGCCAGTGGGGCCGATGTCAATGTGCTTGTCTTAGATACTGAAGTCTATTCTAACACCGGGGGACAAATGTCGAAGTCTACACCAAGAGCGGCGGTGGCCAAGTTTGCCGCCGGTGGAAAGCCGATGCCCAAAAAGGACCTCGGCCTTCTGGCTATGACCTATGGAAGTATCTACGTGGCAAAGGTGGCGATGGGAGCAAATGCCAACCAAACGGTGAAAGCATTTGTTGAGGCTGAAGGATATGTCGGACCTGCGCTTATAATCGCATATGCACAGTGCATCGCTCACGGTATAAATATGACCGCCGGATATGACGAACAAAAAAAGGCCGTTGCCTGTGGTCATTGGCCTTTATACAGGTTTGACCCCAGACTTAAGGACCAGGGAAAAAACCCGCTGCAGCTCGATTCGAAAGCCCCTACCCTTGACTTTGAGGAGTATGCCTACGGCGAGAATCGTTATCGTGCGTTGCGGCAGTCGAAACCGGAAGCGGCGGCTAAACTGCTTGAACTTGCCAGCAGCGATGCGGCACAAAGGTACGCTTTGATGGAAAAACTGGCAGCGTTGGACCTGGAAAGCAGGCCCCAAGATTAGCTCTTACGGAATCAGCCTACAGTTGCAGCGACAATAAGCCGACAACGTAGTAGAGTCAGTTAGCACAGAACTAACGTAATTGACGTGCAGGAGAGCGAATATGATTACTCAGTTCAAACGAAGGACGGTTTGGTTAATCCTTGTGTCGGTCTTGGTTGTCGCCGGATGTCAACGCCGATACGAGCAGGATGTGTTGGCCCATGGGCCGGATGTTAATTCGATTAATATTACAAGTGATTATGCCCCTCGGACAATCGGAGCTACCGGTGGCTACCAGGCGTGGATAGATACAATAAAGCTTGAACGTGATTGCGTGGTTACTTACTATAAACCGGATGGCAGTTTTTATCTTACTGAGCAGCATCATGAAATTTACCCCTGGTCAAACGCAATTCGAATTTCGGCACAGGAGCCACAGGGTGAGCTTGTTTGGCAATTATCAGCAGACGGCTTTAAAATATTGCAGGCAGGTAGGGCCGGCATGTATGAGCCCGGATACGAGATGCAAAGCGTGCTTCGCGCAGTACTTGATATAACAACGGCGCCGGTGCGCCTCTTGGACTCAGCCGGGCTGATCGAAGGATCTGAGCCGGTTAAAGTTGAAGGGCTGTGGCATCATTCAATTGAAAGGGCTGGTGGCGAGGTCGAACCGCCTTTGCCTAAGGCGGTTTTCTATCAGGATATCGATAGTGGGTTGGTGGATATGATTTGGTTTGCTGACCTTGGTGGGCGAAAGTTTTTGGCTGTTCGCGGCTATGACTATAGCCGAGTCGGAGAGCAGCAGGTACTTGTTCCCGCCAAAATAGAGGTATTTAGGACGGATGCTAAGGGTCTTTTACAGCGGCGACTGGTTAAAATCGATTTGAAGTAGACCTGTCATTTACGGGGGCACTCGGTAGTTCGTTCCTGACCGCATCGCAGATGGTCACTGTTGGCGTTTTTTTATCGGGGTTCGCTGAATTTTGTCCCGTCGGAGCTGTCTTTTTATTCGGCTCGCGTTGCAGTCATTATCGGGCTCAAATCAACAGCCCGCAAGGGTGAACAAAGCCCTCATTTCAACAGTATAATTACTTTATGAATCGTTCTGTAGAAGATGAGGAGCGGTCTGGCAGGCCAAATGAGCGTAGCCTTGGCCTTCATAACTGCTTTGTATCCCTATAGTTATAGCCGAAGAACTCGGTTTTTGCGGTGCGCAATTTGTTTTGTCATCTGGGAGTGATTACAGGACATAGACGTTTTTGCATTGGTACCAAGAATGTCGTTTAATTTCTTTCTAATGTTGACTTTACAACTGTTAAAAAAGTTAAGCTGATAAGGTGTTAAACCGATAAATCTCATCGGGTAGCAGGATGGTGTGAGAGTTTAAAGCTTCGAGGGGTGTAAAAGCCCGGAGTTTTTGGGAATTTCAGGGATATGAAACGTGTACGGACTGTAGCGATTATACTTCTTTGGTGTGTTTGTCTAAACATTCACTTGACGGGCTGCGGTAATAAGTTTTTTGACCCGACGCAGGTGGGCAGATTTCGTCCGGTTCCGGCGGTAAATGTGATACTGGATTCCTTAGGCGTCGCAGATGAGGAGCCGTCAGCTTGGGAGGTAGCGGAGGACCCGCGACCGGTTGACGTCGTAGCCTACGAGGCCGATTACGTGTTTAGCCCCGGCGACATCGTCAGGATATCCATCTTTGAGTTGCTTCAGGAGGGGCAGCCATATATAAGTGATTTTATCGTTACCGAGAGCGGTAAGGTATCCATACCGGAAGTCGGTATAGTTGAGGCAGCAGGCTTGACTGAATCGCAGCTTGAGGACGAGATAGTACGAATCCTTTCGCCGAGCATACTGAAAGAGCCGTCAGTTACCGTGACTTTACTAATGTCAGAGAAACGTACGTTCTCGATATCGGGTGAGGGAGTGCCGCGTCCCGGCAGGTATGAGATTCCACGATATGATTTCCGGCTCCTTGACGCGCTTGCAACTGGCGGCGGCATAAGCCAGTTTAATATAAGCTATGTCTATGTCTCTCGTCCTGTTACCGGCAGAGAGGTGACTGCAGAAGCCCTTGAAGAGCCAGCCGAGCCGCGGAAACTAATCACGCCCGAACAGGAGATGCTCGAGATAATAGCCCCACGCGCAGGGCGGCAGTGGCCTGACAATAGCTTGATTATAGCTTCCACCGAGATGATAACGGACAAGGAGCTTGCCGAGGCGGCTCTGCCGCAAAGTATAGCGTCGGTCGCCGGCAGGCAGGAAAGAATGGACACCGAAGATATAGAACAAATGCTGGAGACATCCGCTGAGCCTGCCGGTCGCGAAACCATAGATGAGCCAATAAATCAAAACCAGGTCGGTCGGATTGAATGGATTTTCCAGAATGGCAAGTGGGTCCCGATTCAGGTCGGCCGGCCGACGCCGACAGAGCCGGTGGTTAAAGGTATACCCGAAAAAGTTGCCAGACCGCTTGAAGAGAGGGTCCCGGCGGATTTCGACTGGGACCAGATAGCACCGGCAGCGGCCCAAGCGCGGGTAATAAAAATCCCTGCTGACAAACTCGCCGCGGGTGACCCCCGGTATAATATTGTGGTAAGGGCGGGCGATAGTATTCAGGTGCCGGTTGATATTATCGGAGAATTTTGTATAATGGGTAATGTCAATGCGCAAGGGTTTATTGACCTTACGGGTCGACCCATGACCTTGAAAATGGCTGTAGCTGCGGCGGGTGGCTTGGGGCCCTTGGCGTGGCCAAAACGTTGCGAAGTGATAAGGAGGATCGGTAAGGACAAAGAAGAAATCGTGATGGTGGATTTGGATAAAATTGCCAGTGGTGAGCAGCCTGACTTCTTTATCAAACCGAATGATTTGATTAACGTCGGCACACACTCCACTTCGAGGTGGCGCGCCGTTTTACGTAATGCCTTCAGGGCCACTTACGGGTTCGGCTTTATTTATGACCGTAATTTTGCGGATAGAGATTTCGGAACCCACAGGCCTATACCGGACTGGTTTTAACAGAATCGTTTAGTTATGTCAGACAATATCGTTTCCTCTGGTGCAAAAATACAAGCAGACTACAGCCAGGTTCGTGAACATTCAAAAATCCGCCCCGACCGCTGCTGCAGCAAATCACGTGGCGCAACACGGGGCTCAGGTTCTGAGCCCTCCTTTGGCAACAACCCGCAAAATCCCAATATAGTTAGCGCAAGCTGGCTTGAACTTGGAGTTCATAACTATGTCAAAATGTTGATAATTGGGGGGTTGTTCATCTACCTATTTCGCAATGAGATTTATTCAATCGTAGTTAGATGGAAAGAGCCCAGTTGGTCGCATGGTTTTCTCATCCCGCTTTTCAGTTTGTATTTCGTCCACCAGGCAAAGAGCGAGATTTTGAATCTTCAAACAAAGCCGAGTTACCTCGGTTCGTTTTTTTTGATTTGCGGGATTGTGTTTTACATTTTTAACATAGTCAGCCCCGCCGGATACACTTATTTCCGCCTAATTTCCGTGGTAGGGACACTTGGTGCGGTCGTTTTACTTTTGGGCGGCTGGGCTTTAATTAAGTATACCTGGCTTCCCATTGCATTTTTGGTCTTTGCCGTGCCTTTGCCGAACAGATATTACGTTAGTCTGACTATGCCGATGCGGCAACTGGCGGCCAAGGTGGCAGCTGTATTGTTGAATTTGGTCAGCGAGATGGAGGCCACAGCCAGTGGTGTAGTGATAGATGTGATTTATAAGGGCCAAAGACTGGACCCTCCGCTTAATGTGGCTGAAGCCTGCAGTGGCATGCGATTGCTAATGGCCTTTTTGGCCTTGGGCGTTGCCATGGCGTATTTGCACTACAGGCCTATATGGCAGCGGCTCGTATTGCTGGCCGGCACAATCCCAATAGCCGTCTTCTGCAATATCATAAGGGTTACAGTTACCGGATTTATTTATATTCTGATACATCCAAAGTACGCTCACGGGATTTATCATGATATTCTCGGGCTGACCATGTTGCCGTTGGCGTTTGGCCTGTATGGTTTTCTTGCGTGGTTTATGTCCAGTTTGTTTGTTGAAGAAACAGAGCTCGCTAAGGATATTGTTGTTCGTCGGCAGTGCAAAGAAAATTAAGGGGACTTTAAGGGACTTTAAGGCGTGCTGGATAGAGTGAAGTGTCAAAAGAAAGAGGGGGTCCGAACCTGCGGTAATCTCGCGCCAAAGCGCGGTATGCGAGTCTATTTGCAACCGGCCTTCTTGATGTGTGTGGCTATACTTGCCATAGCGGGAACCGGTATGTCGGTCGCCGTGAGAAGCTTCGGGATGTACTTGAAGAAAGAACCCTTACCGCTGAGAGAATCCTTGAACCTCTTGGATGAAAGAGGTTTGGCTTTTTACAAAGTAGTATCTAAAGAGCAGATCCCCTACGAAGAGGTTGTTAAAGGCCTGGGTACGGAAAACTATATCCAGTGGATTATGGAAGACACCCGTGAAGCTGCCGACAGCAGCACCCGCTATTGTTCCTTGTTTGTTACTTATTACGACCTTCCCGATGTTGTCGTGCATGTGCCGGAAGAGTGTTATATGGGTAGTGGCTATCAGAGATTGGCATCGGAGAGTCTGACCTTAGATTGTCAATCCGTCGTTGGTAATCGTAAGTTCTCCGTCCCGGCCAAGTACCTTATTTTTTCTGACACAGATTCGAATCACTGGCGCAGTTCCACAAAATTCCCGGTTTTATACCTTTTTAACGTCAATGGTGATTATGCCGACAGCAGAGAAGATACCCGAATGATTCTTAATAAAAACATTTTCGGCAAGTACTCATATTTTTGCAAGGTTGAATGGAGCTTTTTTAATACGAGATTTAATGCAGCAGGAAAACCTAGTGGTGCAAAGTCTTACCCGGGCAAAGAACAAGCAGTGACAGCGAGCCAAAAGCTCTTAAGTGTAATCTTGCCTATTTTAGAGCAGGAGCACTGGCCAATTATGCAGCAGCTCGGTACCCGGCGCGGTCAGTAACTGTGGCGAACGGGCAAAGTCTAACCTTGCCGATTTTAAAAAGTTAACATTGGTCGGTTTTGCGGAAAGCATTGAGTCGTGATTTTTCGAGTACGATTTGTGTCGCACAAATTGAAAGATATTATGTAAAATTCAGTAAAAGAACCTGAAAAGGATAGTCTCTGCATTTATCGGGCCCGATGGAATGAAGGGAAAGGCTTATGGCGAAAAAGAGGTTGAATAAAAAAGTGGCCCTCATTGGCTCAGCGGTCTTTGTGCTTCTGTCGCTGGCCGCTATCGGGGTAGTTCTGCGTTTAAGCCAGGACCCCCAAGAGTTTATCAAAGACGCTGAGGCGGCGCTGAAAGCAGCACGCCAGGCGACAAATGAAGATGTAAAGAAAGAAAAGTACGAGACGGCTGAGCGCAGTTATAGTAAGGCGCGTTCGCTGGCAAAAACCGATTCGCTCCGGATAGAGATGCTTTTTAAACTTGTCCAGTTATATATCGAAACCGACCGGTGGCGCAATGCCCTCGGGTGCTGGAATAATATAGCAAGGATAGACCCGGAGAACGTTAAAGCCCGATATGCCCGGTTGAAGTATTTTTACATACTGGCTGATACCGGTGCGCGCCAGCTTTGGCAGGAGGTGGAGTCACAGTCAACGGAGTTGATAGAACTAGCGGAGAATGCTGACCTGCTCGCTGAGGATACGGCTCAGTGGGAATCTTTTGAAGTGCGAGAGGAGAAAGCCGGCATACAGCCTCTGGGCCCGTATCTGTATTTGCTGAGGGGCCGAGCTATACTCGAAATGGCAAGACTGGGGGCAGTAACTGACAGGGAGGAATCACTTGAGCGTGCAATCGGTGACCTAGAGAGGGTGCGAGAACTTGAGCAGGGCAGTGTCGAAGTATATTCGCATCTGGCGCAGGCAGTTATCACGAAGGGAAATTTGCTCGCTTCAAGAGGCAATCTTGAAGAAAGGGATAAAACAAGAGAGCAAGCAAAGGAACTTTTGGAACAAGCGGTTGAGGTTGCACCTGATGATGTGGGAGCGCACGTTAATCGTTTGACCATCAAGCGGGACCTTGTAATTGCTCAAGGTGACAGAGAACAGATTCAGTCGCTCGAACCTGAATACTTGGCGCTTGTGGAGAAGTTTGCTTCGAGTGCGCAGGCGCATTTGGAATTAGCTCGATTCTACCATGCGTTGGGTCCGAAAGGAATTGACGAGGCCATTAAGGCGGCTGAAAAAGCAATAGAATTGGATCAGGAAGACGCGGCTTGTGCAATTGAAGCGGCCAATTTACATTATCGCCGCTTTTCTGTGTATGGCGAGAGTCCCAGTCTCTATAGGGCAGTAGAACTGGCTAAGAACGCACTTAAATTGCCGGATGCGAAGGAGATAACCGGCCCTCGACGGCTGGCAAACAGAATGAACAGGGTCTCATTACATTTCTTTCTTGCAAATTGCTATATTGAGCAGATACTTGAGCCTTGTGAGACAAGAACCGAGCTGCAAAACAAAGAGTGGCTGGAAAATGCCCAGCAAGTGGTGCGCGAAATTGAGCAGCTTGTGGGCAGCGGTGACGACCCTCGGGTTATTATGTGGCAGGGACTTCTTGAGCTTGCAAAAGGCAATAAGAACGTCGCCGTCAGGAAGATGTATGCAGCTTATGAGCAGCTTAAAGCTGGCGGGATGGAAGAGGTGCAGCCTTCTCTTGCGCAGCGTTCTTATGCGCGACTGTCTCGTGTTCTTGCAAAGATTTTTGAAGGTACTTCTGAGATTGGCGCGGTGAGGAATTTCTTGGCCGCTGCGCTCAGGACAGGTATTTCCCAGGATAAACCAGAAACTCTTTTAGATTATGCGGATGTTTTGTTAACACTGGGGGACTCCGATGGGGCCTTGAGTGCCGTAAACTTTTTTGAGAACCAGTACTGGACCAATGAAAGAAGTCAAGCACTTCGCATTAGCATTTACTGTGAGGCAAATCAGTTTGACGAGGCTGAAAACGAATTGGCGGATGCTCGGCCCGATGACCCGAATACGATTAAACTTAAGCTGGCATTGGTTAGTGCCAAAATCGCGCAGGTTCAAAGAGCTATAACGCGAAAGCAAAGGGCAGAAAGTTTGGGACCGGCTTTCTATGAGGTGCTGGGTATAGAAAAAGAGGGTGTTGAGTCCCAGCTCACTGAGTTGGAAAGCTACCAGGATGCTTTCGCTGAGTTGGTGGGGAAACTACTATCAATAGAGCCTAATTCCGTTGAAGAAGGCGCTGTGGCTGCTGTTTGTGAAAATTACCTTGCGGAAGAGAAGATAGAACAGGCCAAGGCAATGGTTAATCGATTTTTAAAATATTTTCCCCAAAGCACGACTGTCCTGCTTTACAAAAAGATGCTTTCTGAGACCGAGCCCGTAGAAATTTCGAAACAAAAGCGTAAGGAAATAGAGGAGCAAGTTTTATCAGATATTGCCAACCCGGAAGAAAGGTCTGTGAAACTGGGTGTATTATATCAGACGCATAATGAGCCGAATAAAGCAGCCGAAGAATTTAGAAAAGTCCTTAATATGCAAGCCTTGCAAGAGGCCGGTGTTGAGGTGGTGACTTTTGATCAGGCTGAGGAGATTACAGACGCTCAGCGTCTTGCGGCAGACTATCTTCTCGAAATAGCTCTTGATAAAAGCGACTGGGAACTCGCCAGGCAGGTGGTGAATGTCGCACGAAGCAGAAATATTGATGGTTGCGAGGGCAATTTTTTTGCATCCCGCCTCGCCGTAGCCGAAGAGCACTATAAAGATGCGTTAGCTAGGGTTGAGGAATGCTTGAGGCAACGGCCCATCTTTTCCAATGCCTTTATGCTCAGAAGCAATATCAATTCTGCCCTTGCAAATGAGCTTGCATCTATTGAGGACGCCCAGAAAGCGGCATCTTTGAATCCTCTGGATGCTACTATTGCAAAAGGACAGGCGCTTCGGCTGTATCAGCGTGATCAAAAGCTTGGAGATAACGTATTGTCTGACCAGCTTATTGAAACCCGGGCTGCATTGGACAGGGCCATGGTGCTGAACCAGGATGACTTGGAGTTACGCAGCTTCTACGCTGAATATATAGCCCCGAGGCAGCCGATGAGAGCATTGGCAATTCGCCAGGAGCTGCAAAGAACCGCTCCGAGTATGGAAAACGCCATACTGCTGGGCAGGCTGGCTACAAGAACGGCACTTCGGTTGGCAAATGCGGAACGTAAAGAGGCATTGTTTGCTATCGCGGGCGCGGCTTTTGAACAGGCAAGGGCAATCGACCCATACGACAAAACGATGCTTTTTAACTGTGCAGAATACTATCGTGTTAGAGGTGAGGATGAGAAAGCTGAGCAATTGCTGGTTGAGGCCCAGGATCAAAGTTTGCTCTGGCAACATCATTTTAGGAGCGGTCGCTTGGGGGATGCCAGAGACGTTTTAGAGCGGATATATCAGGCCGACGCGAACGACGCCGGCGTGGTTCGGGGCCTTCTGCTTGTCGCAGAGAAAACTGCCGATCAGCAGGCCGCTAAGAAATACTCCGAAGAACTTCTGTCCCTTCAAAGCAACGTGCAAAATCATCTCCTTGTGGTTCAGACCTTCCTCAGAATCGGTCTTGTCAAAGAAGCTGAGTACCAACTGCAAAGCCTTAAAGAGAGATATCCGGATGAGGCCAGAGCACTGCTGCTTGAGGCGTGGTTGGCAATGCGACAAGGCCGGCTTAAAGAGGCGTTGCAGCTAACAAATCGAAATCTTGAGAATAATCAGGATGACGCCATGGCATGGCGCATAAGGGGTGAAATAAATCTATTAAGGGCGGATTATGGTCAGGCAATTATCGACCTTAAAAGAAGCAAGTCATTGTTAGCCGAGCCGGCCACCAGAGTCATATTGGCAAAGGCTTATCGTCGGGCAGGTCGATATGAGGACGCTATAACGGAACTTAGAAGTACAATTGGACAGCCACAGGCCCCTGCGGAAGCTATGCGATTGCTTGAAGAAGTCCTGTTACAGCGCGGCAGAAAAGAAGACTTGAGAAGATTTTATGATGGTATCGTGAGTAGTCGGGCAGGCAGCGTGCTTTGGTGTAATCGGGCGGCTGCATTTGAGATAGCAGAAGGGAATTTTGATAGTGCGGTACGTCTGTATCAACATGCTTGGCAAATAAGCACAGGAGGTGGCAAAGGTGACGTTGCCGCGCTCGATGGATATTTGCAGGCACTCGTGCTGAGCGGAGAGCTGGACAAGGTCTTTGAAGAGGCTGGCAAACATGTTGACGGCGAATTTGCACCGGTGGCTTTTTTCAGGATGGCTGATGCGAAGTTGAAGCTCGGCGATAGAGCGAGCGCGGTCGAATATTGCCACAAGGCCGTCGATAAGGCCGGGACAAATGCACTTTTTATGTCCGATATTGTGCAGAAAATGAACTCGTTGCTCGGACCCCGGGAGACATTGGCGTACTGTGAAGAAAAACTCCAGCTTGACCCTGATTCACTTGCGAACAATTTGGCTATGTTTAATTTGACGAATCTTAATCGTGAGTACAATAAGGCTATAGGTTATATTGACAAATGCCTCCAGATAATCGGGCCTGATAGTCCGGATAAGGTCAATTATACAATAACGAAAGCAGAGACGTTGACGTTAGCTTATGCCAAAACTTCCGATAAAAGTTATCTTGACAGGGCTATTGCCGTGCACGAAAGTTTGTTGGCTGAACTGCCGAATAATGCAAATGTCTTGAATAATTTAGCTTATTTGCTGGCCGAGAATGACGAAAGATTAACCGATGCGCTCGAATATGCCAGGCGAGCTTACGAAGCAATGCCCAATAGCGCCGGCTTCTTGGATACTTATGCCTACGTATTATATAAAAATGGTCGATACGCCGAGGCGGCCGAGTTCTTGCAAGCGGCACTGCAACAATACGAGCAGAACAGAATATCTATGCCACCAGAGGTATTTGAGCATTTGGGAATGATAAACGAGGAACTTGGTGCGACGGCTGAGGCCCTCGCGGCTTATGAGCGGGCCCTGGAAACAGGAACTGACGAATTGCCGCCGCCGGCAGTTGAGCGAATAGAATCTGCTGTTGAACGACTGACACAGCAAGGCGGCGGTGAAAAGGACCTATAGCACTTAAGCAAAACTAAGAATTGTATGTTATCTGTTTAATTAAGAATTTCGCATGGCAGAAGAAAGACAAATTTCTCCGAGCAGGATACCGCGGCCGTCTGGCGCCGGGCCGGCAGTCGCTGCAGCACCGCTGAGTCCGAAAGAAGTCTTTGCAATGTTGCGCCGCCATGTGTGGCTGACAATCTCAATGACCGTACTAGGCTTTGTAGCTGGTGGCGCGGCGTGGTATCTTTTATTGATGTATTTCCCACAATATAACGCCCGGACATTTATTAGGGTTCTGCCGCCCGTAGAAAAAGACCCTATGACCATACCTTCTGCCCAGGTGCAGAAGGATATTCAATATGGTTACCGTGTGTCGATGGCGAACCTTATAACGCAGCAGAGTACTCTGCAAAGATTGATTGACAGGGACAAAATTCAGCAGACCGAGTGGTTCAAAGGTTTCGGTAAGATTAGGGATAAACGTATTCAGAAAGCCTTTAAGACATTGAGAAGAAAATTTGGTGCCAGTGCCCAAAGAGATGGCGAGTTTATTGTTCTATCGATGACTTGTAGTGACAGAATCGAAGCCGCACTTATAGTAAACGAAATGGTGGATTTGTTTCTGGCTTCGCAGGGCGCCACAAAGAAAGAGGAGATAGCTAGGAAACTGGCCGGGCTCATTGAACAGCAGGATAGTCTGCAAAGAGACTTGGACCGTGCCGAGGCGGCACTGGCTGATGTTCGTGCGGCAACGGGTCTTACCGACCTTGAGAGACCCACAGGCCGCTATTTACGGCATACAATCGAATTAAGATTGGATGACTTGGAACTTGAGCAAAACACCATGACGCTGGAATTGAGACAGGTTGAAGCAGATATAAAAAATCTCGAAGAGCTGGCAACAGGGCCAATCAACGAGCAGATCGCACACCAGATAGAGACTGACCCTGTTATGGTCGTCCTTGCGCAGCGGCTTGCCTTTCTCGAATCGGAGCTGGCAGGTGTGCTTACAAAGTTCGGTGAAAATCACAGGGTGGTGCGCCAAACGCAGGAACTTGTTGAAGAAATCAGGCAAGAAAGGGCGTTAAGAAAGGCCGAAATTGCCGAGCAAACCCGACAATCAAATCTTAAAGATGGGCAAAATAGACTGGTCGTGTTGCAGGAAAGGTATGTGGAACTCGAGAAGTTGCGGCAGGAGGTAGAGGCAAAAAAAAGAGACCTTGATTTGGCTCGCGTGCAATATGAGCAGCGCACGGCCATAAGAGACGAGCGAAAAGAGATGCTTGATGAGGTCAAGGGGCAGATAGAAAAGTTGAAGATAATGCACGATGACCCGGAAACACCTAAGGTGCAGTTTGTTGGATATGCCCCTGAACCGCTGGGGGTAAGTTCGCCGAGGTGGGAGTTTTATTTCCCCGGCGGAACGGTATTAGGCTTGTTATCTGGCATAGGGCTTGCGTTTCTTATTGAGCTGCTGAACGACCTCGTGCGCACTCCGGGGGACGTGGCCAGATTCCTCCGCATTCGGTTGTTAGCTGTTGTCCCTGATGCGGCTGAGGACGCACAGGTTAGGGGCATTGACCACTGCTGGATTGTTCGCAAGGCTCCTTATTCCGTTATAAGCGAATCGTACAGGCGACTTCGGACTAATTTGAAACTGTCCGACTCCGGCGAATCTCTCAAGACTTTGCTTGTTAGTAGCGGCTCGGGCGGCGACGGAAAGACCTCCGTTGCGGTCAATCTTGCCACAACTTTTGTTGCTGAGGATAAAAGAGTACTGCTCATTGATACCAATTTCTGGCGCCCGAGGTTGCACTCAATCTTCTCAAGGCCGCAGGTTGAACAAGAGGCTGACGAGGGGTCTGAGTTTGGACTCAGTACGCTGCTTACAGGGCTTTGTGGTTACCGGGAAATCATAAGGCCCTCCGGTATTGAAGGCTTTGATGTAATCGATTCAGGACCGTTACCTCCTAATCCGGCAGAGTTGCTCGGTGGCCCTCAAATGAAACAACTGGTTAAACATCAACGGGAAATATACGATTATGTTGTTATTGATGGCCCGCCCCTTTTACTCGTAAGTGCCGCTAAAATTCTCGCCAAGCTTGTTGACGGCACCGTTCTGGTTTTCAATGCTGGCTCCACACGCAGAGGCGCCGCCGTCAGGACTATCCGAGATCTCAGGGACGTGAACGCCGAAATAGCTGGCTGTGTGCTCTTTGCCGTAAAGGCTATGAAGGGCGGCTATTTCACCGCGGAGTTCAGGTCTTATCAGGAATATCAAAAGTTGCAGCTTGCTCATTCTATTTAGCTAAGGACGCCTCTAATTATTTCTGGATGAAGAACCTCTTTGTAAAGGGCTTCGGTTGATGGACAAATTCTTGGTCACCGGCGGAGCCGGTTTTATAGGTTCAAATATCTGCAAAAAACTCGTCTCACTCGGCTGCTTCGTACGAGTAATTGACAATTTGCTGACTGGCAAAAGAGCCAATCTCGCTGGCATCTTAGGCAAAATCGAGTTTATAGAAGCCGACATGGGCGACGAAGAAATCGCCCGAAGCGCCATGAAAGATATCGATGTCGTTTTGCACCAGGGCGCCTTGCCCTCCGTGCCGCGCAGCGTTGATGACCCCGCCGCCACACACAGACATTGTGTCAATGCCACTTTCAAGCTTCTTTTAGTTGCACGTGATGCTGCCATAAAACGCTTTGTCTATGCGTCGAGTTCCTCAGCTTATGGTGACACACCAACGTTGCCGAAGGTCGAAACAATGCCGGAAAAGCCCCTTTCGCCTTACGCTGTCGGCAAGCTCGTCGGCGAGCACTATTGCTCTGTTTTTTATAAGGTCTTCGGCCTTGAGACTATCTCGCTACGCTATTTTAACGTCTTCGGCCCACACCAGGACCCCACCAGCCAATATGCTGCGGCGATACCTGCCTTCGTAACTGCCATATTGAAGGACAAACCTCCCACCGTCTTTGGAGATGGCCTGCAGAGCCGCGATTTCACCTATGTGGAAAATGTCGTCGATGCAAACCTCCTTGCTGCTAACGCACAGCACACCACCGGCCAGGTCCTGAATATAGCCTCCGGCCAGGCAGTGACCGTCAACGAGACGATTGATATTATTAACGACCTTCTCGGCAAAAGTATAAAGCCGGTCTATACGGACCCTCGCCCCGGAGATGTAAAGCATTCTCTTGCCGATATCACCCTTGCGCGCAAAGCACTCGGCTACGAACCCGCTGTCACGTTCAAAGAAGGCCTACAATTGTCCATAGACTGGTATCGCGACAATCTGCTGTGACCAGTCGTATCACCTCTCACGACCGAGCGGTAACGGAATCGTAGTTCCAGCTCAAGCTAATATTCCCAGGTTTTCACTTGCCAGTAACTGTCTCTTTGTTACTTTGAATTTTTGTAGGAGCAGCTTATAATGCTTCTGTGTTTGCTTTCTGGAACTCTTCGAAGTGGTAAAAAATATTGGAAAATCTCTTGCAACGCGTGCTTTCGCTTGCGTCGAGTACGCGATAGCCCTCTCTCTGGCCGCATCTTTCGCCTTCGTCCTTGGACAGGGTTTGAATGTCATCAGTCCCAAAATATATGATTATTCCGCCGAACAGAGTTTTGTTGAGGCCCTGAGACAGGCTTCTGAAGCCGGCCAGATGACATACCCCGAGACCCGGGAGCTTTTGCAAATTTATCGCGAGGACCAGCTTAGTTACAGACTTGAAACTTGGCGCGTCCGCCTTACATTCGTCATCTCATTTGCCGTCTGCGCCGGTGCGGTAGCCCTTTTATTCAAAAAGTACCGATTGCTCCGGTTCAGAGAACGCTTCAAAAATTACTTCTTTACCGCCAGACTCTGATCACCTGCCTCGGTCACCCAACTTGCCTTATACTGATGCCGTGACGACCTCTTATGCATACGCAGATAATGGGCTTTATGTGAGATGGATATGTTGCGGGCCGTCGCAGGGCTGCGCTGTGGAATTAAGTGGCTCACGCACTCTATCCTTAAGATGCTCCGAAGGGACTCGGCTCCTAATTGGTGAGCTGAATTCGATATAGCTTTCCCTTTTCGTTGGCTTGTTGTTGGATGTGAAACCCTGAATCACCCAGACCGAAGTTCCGCCGATGACTATGCACACCGCCGCAAGCGAACCCCACACAATGCCAACACCACAAAGAGTCAGCAGCGGCAGTACCCAAAGCAAATCATACCAGGTTTCTACGGAGAGGTCCAAGTCGGTGAATTCCGTGTGAAAGTGCCAAGCCGCTATGCTTGCCGGGATACATAAAATCCATATGAGGGCGAAAATAAATTTCTTATACCGACCGCAGTATTTTGTGATATTGTTGCTTATATAAGTTATTGTCGCGAAGATTAGCAACGGCACCGCAAAGCTCACGCCCGCCCAACGTAAATCATACGGCTTGACCATAAGGATGCTAACCGCAAACGCAATGGCCGATACGATAAACGTAACTCGTTTGAAGCCTTCCTGCAAATTCACGCTTTCTGCCTTTACCGTACGTTCTGTTTTAGTTTCCGCTTGGATACAACTAAAAATCGGCGTTTTAACCGCATTGGTTTAGTCATTCCTCCGGGATTTTAGATTACTGTTCCCCTCAAAAGGCCCCATTTCCCCCCAGCGAGACCATTTTTTCAAGCTTTTACCCTATTTGTTGCCGGTCTCAGCCATGTTGGTTGGCCGCTATAGCTCACTTTAGCCGCTCTTTCAGTTCTTGGGCATTCCGGATTAGCTCCTCCCTCGCTGGATACTCTTTCGGTGCAAGCTCGAATGTCCATTCATACGAGTCCACAATTCTGTTCGGATTCAGTATGCCGGCGAAGAAATCAAACGGAAAGCCATCATACCACGGTCCCTCCAACTTGCGATGCGTCTTAAGAGTCTCATACCCCTCCTTGCTTATCCTGACGTCATAATCGCCATACCATTCGAACGAGACAGTAACCGGCGAGACGCCTATCTCCTCGTCATTTAGCGTAACCAGCGCCCCCGGTGGCTCTGTATTGATTGTCAGCCATCGTTCCACGCACCCGCCGGCCAACAGGCCCACAACTAAACTAACGACTATAACTGCCAATAGATTGCGATTTCCCATAACAGAAACCCTTAAAATTGCTGACCGACTAAACTGCCATATTATAAACAAAGAATGCAAAGCCGAAAGCCCAAACTTCACACCTCAGCCTATTACTCCACCAGTGGCTTCGGCAGAGCGCTAATTGTGCTGATGTTGCACCGGATAGTGGTTGCGGCATGGTTATTCTGCTGGACTTTGCCGCTCTCGCTGAGAATTCACTGCAAGCCCCGTAAGGGCACTATTGTGAGTATCCACAATTCGCAATTCGTCCTTGGGTACTCAACCGGCTTAGCCCTGTCTGCACAGCACCTCAGCGCCTTTACCCTGCGCTATCAGTGACGTATACGAATCCAGTTCCTTCTGAGTCGCTGCCTCAGTAAGGTTAATTGTCTTCTGCCGCTCAGCCGACATATATCCCGCTTGGCAGAGCCTTGTTATCTCAAGGCCGTACTCCCAGTTTAGAAAACCGTCTCTGCCGCCTAAAAACGCATCGCGGACGTCCTCAAACTCGTCAACATAGCCATACAGGTCCGCCTCATTGGGATGGACCGCAAGCAGACCGCGCGACGCCGTCGCCTTCTCGACGGCCTTCTCGGCATCGGCCACCGCCTCCGCCGCGACATCCCCAACGAAAACCTCCAGCGGCGACTTCAAAGAATTGACCTCAAAAGCGTAGCCCGGCCCAAGCCCATCCATCAAAAGACGAAGACCCTGCTTATCGTACATCCAGGAATTGGTAAACTGGGCCTTTACAAGCTGCCCGCTCTCAGGATTGCGAAATGTTACCGTCCCGGTGCAAAAATCTTCAGCCGGAGTCTTTCCGTAATCCACACCCATTCTTTCGAGCAGCTTCTGACGATACTTCGGCTGGCCCCACTTTAGTAGGGCCGTCTCCGCATTAATCGAAACTGGTTCGAGGAAGGTCACCGGCTTGCCGAAAGGTGTAAGCACAAACCACGACACCGCTATGCTGTGGCAGCCCATGTCGCTGAGTACTCCGCCGCCTTGTTGCGTTGGGTCCCAGAACCAACCTTCGTGAGGTCCGCCGTGCTCCTCCGAGCTGCGGGCAAGTGCAATAGGTCCCATGGTCTTTTGCACGGGCTCAAGCTGAGCCAATGCTCTTCTGATGGCCTTCATATGTAACTGATTTTCAAAATACGCCGTAGCGAGCTTCGCCTCTTTCGCCAGAGCCACAAGTCGTTTTGCCTCGGCTACCGTCCGGCCTAACGGCTTTTCGCAAATAATGCCTTTTAGCTCTGCCCCTGCCTTTACGGCTTCGACAATCTCCTCGACAATCTCAAGCCGTACCGGGTTCGGAGCCAGAATTGCCACTGTATCACAGCTTTTGCACAACTCCGCCACGTTCTGGTACACGTTACATTCACCAATCCCTTCCGCCCTTGCCCTTGCGGAAAACTCCTTCGCCCGTTTCGAGCCGTACACCCCTGCAAGTTCGATGCCGCGCACCATCTTAAGTGCCGTCGCGTGGAAATTCGCGATGAATCCTGCCCCGATAAAACCAAGTCTCAGTTCTTCCATACCAATGTAACTCCTTTCTGTGAACTTGTCTAAAACCACGTAATACTGTACTGTCCACCTATAATTTCGAGCGATTTTATCATAACTGACGACCCTGTTCAATCATTACTTGGACAACTCTCGCGCAAGCAGACCTCCCACCAGACCATAAATCTGCCCTGTGTATGTTTGCTGCTGCTAAAATCCTTACCTTAATGAACTCAATATGTTTTCTCATTATCTCCGCTGGTCTGTTACGCGTCCCATAAAAGCCTGCAAACTGCGATAACACAAGCATAACCAAGTACTTAGGGTATTCACCGCCGTCGCTATCGGCCTATAATCTTGATTTTCCCTGCGATAAGTGGTATAATGTTACGTTCGAGGAGGCGCCGCCTTCCGTTTCAGTATGGTAAGAAAATGGGAGCCTCAGGTACTACGTTTTTGACAATCGGCCGAAACCGTTTTGCGTGTAAGCAAAGGCGCAGATTTAGCCGAGTGCTCTTGCTCGTGCTTGCTGTCTGCCTTTTGTCGCTGCCTGCTCAGGCCAAGTATAGCGGAGGTACAGGAACCCCCGGTGACCCCTACCTTATTTCTACTGCTGAGGATATGAATTCGATTGGCGCCGACCCCGATGACTGGGACAAGCACTTCAAGTTGATTGACGATATCGACTTGGCGGCCTATACCGCAACGGCTTTCAATCTCATCGGAACCCCGATTAGTCCCTTCACAGGCATCTTCGACGGCAATGACCACCGGATTCTAAACTTCACCTACGCCACCACTGCTACAGATTACATAGGACTTTTCAGATACGTCGATGACCCAAATGCGGAGATTAAGAACCTGCATCTAACGGCCCCGGACATTGATGCAGGAACCGGGTGGTACGTGGGTGCTTTGGTTGGCTGTCTATCCTTTGGTACCATCTCTGGCTGCCATATAGAGGACGGCTACGTCTCGGCCGATGCCGCTGTCGGTGGCCTCCTCGGCGAAAATTTCTATGGGCACATTGCAAACTGCTCTGCGTCGTGCTACGTCTGGGGCTATTATAATTACGTCGGCGGTCTGACCGGTGCCAGTCGCGGCAACGTATCGCGGTGCTATTCAGTGGGCGAGGCTTCCGGTAATGATTATATCGGAGGGCTCGTCGGAAGGAGCGATTATGGCCGAATATACGACTGCTACTCAACCTCCGAAGTCTCGGGACATGCTTATGTCGGCGGACTGGCGGGATATAATGCCGACTACATCTCTGCGTCCTATTCCATAGGGCTTGTTTCGGGAGATTCTAATGTTGGTGGCCTTGTCGGATATAATTTTCAGCTTACGGGTGCTGTCGTCGCATCGTCTTTCTGGGACATTCACACGAGCGGCCAGACTGGAAGTGACGGCGGAACAGGTATGTCCACTGTCGCAATGCAGAGAAAAACCACTTTTACCGGTGCCGGCTGGAATTTCCTGACAATCTGGGACATCTGTGACCGGATGAATTACCCGAGATTGGCCTGGCAGCCGCGCTTGCTGGCGGATTTCGTCTGTCCCTATGGTGTTGAGATAAACGACCTCGCTGCGTTTGTCCGGCAGTGGCTCTTCCTGAGATTGTCCGCGGATATCCTTCCTGATGAAAATGATGGCATTGTGAACTTTCTGGATTATGCGGCCTTCGCCGCCGCCTGGCAAACCACACCTGCCTCATCCAACTGGAACCCCGACTGTGATATCGCCCCCGAAGGCGGCAATAATATAGTCGATATCGATGACTTGGTCGTTTTCCTCCAGCAATGGCTGCAGTTCGGCGCCTCCTATGCCGACACGGCTCCAGATGGAGGCGATGGTATAGTCAATCTGTTCGACTACGCCACCCTCGCCGATAGCTGGCTGCAAGGGCTGTGACTCCTTTCTTGCACGCAAAGAAATTTTTAATTTTATTGATTTTTCCCAGTCACGTTCTACTATAGCGCTGTAATCCATGCGGATTTCAGCGTTCTTTATTCTGTTGGTGAATCCGCAATCGGTAATGTCTTTTTAAAGGTGTCAAAAAATGTGCGAGTCCTGTGGATGCACGCCATGTGAAACATGCGGCGGACCCATCGAGGATGGCGTTTGTGCCGGCTGCAGCCAGCCGGCGGCCGAGTGCACCTGCGAACCCAAGCAGGAATAATCGCCCCCAACCTTGATAGTCTGTTGATTTCTTACGGCTCTCTGAGTCGTCAACGAAGTTGTTCTAACTTTTCTGCACTCTCCTTGGCTGTATACAGAAATAAGCTTATCCCTATTTAGGTCCTTTGAAAGCCGGCCGAACTTCCCTTTAGCCCCCTTGAGAGCCACCGTACCTCCCCGACCTGCCTTTGAAGTTTATCACTTTCTGCCTTCCTTTTCGGCCTGCTTTATCTCTGTATAGGTTCGCGATAAACTGCTCGATAAACCGGTACCCGAGCCAGACAACACCGCACCCAATCGCTCCGCCCCACACCCCCCCCAATAAGCACAGTGCCACTAACTGCCCCTTGGGCAGATTTAACCAGTAATTGTCCTCCGCCCTCAATTGTCCCGTATAATCGTGATAGGCCTTGCCCTTGTACTCTTCGCCCCGCCCCTCAAGAATTTGCAGGTTCCTCTGCGCCGTACGATATTGCTCGTAAGGAATTGACCCGCCAAAAAGTGCGCAGCTCGTGGCGATAGCTACCGTTAGAACAATTGCTATTCTCCTGCACCCCCATCTTATATTTACGCGCTTGTCGCTCCATTC
>CP070715.1:790031-802708 GCA_020350405.1 Planctomycetota bacterium | reverse complement strand
CCGCGAACACACTGTCGGAAGTTATGCCCTTATCACCGTTGTCATGAACTTCTGAATTGGTAATCTGGACATCTTTGAATCCGCTCATGCCGCCTCCCCCGTTCCAGCCGTTTATAGAGATTCCTATCCAGCGGTATCCGCTTACTTCAACGTCGTCGACACTAACATATTCCAGCTTAAGGCCGCCTTTTTGCTCCACCGCAAACGTGATGCCATTGCCGCCATCGGGATCCTCGAGGCCGGAGCCGACAAAGTTCAAATCCTCTACGACAAACGCCGCACGGTTTAACACGTAAAGCCCGTCGTTACTTCCTGAGCTTATTGTTGCCCGTCCCGTCCCGTACGAACTGACCGTCAGGGGACTGGCCACTGTGCCACCGTCGCCTGTATCAAACAATAGTGACCCGCTGAACGTCTGGCCGCCTTCGAACAATATCGTGTCGCCGTCACCGAAGCTTATGCTGTTTACCTTATTAATCGTTTGCCAAGCATCCCCCGGTGACGTGCCGCTGTTGTTGTCATTGCCCGAAGGACTCACGTAGTAAGTCGTCCCTTGTACTGCACTAACCAGACCCAGCACTAAGACAAGACAGAACAAACTTATTCTTTTCCTGCACATAATTCACCTCCATTAAAAAAATGTTAAAATTCGTCTAAAACACACAATCTCAAAAATACTTCTCACAACTCCTCCTTTCATTCTTCCCGCCGATATAATAATGCTTCACCTCCTTTCCTTCGGCTGAGACATAAATTTCCCAAACATCCTCATTATTCCCAGGTAACTCCTGTATCAATTGACTACAAGACGTGCAGACTTCGTACATGTGCTAGTCTCCGTACCTGACTCAAAATCCAACTGCCCCTTGCTGTGTGAAAGACTCGGCTTGCCGCTCCTCCTTGAGCAGAACTTATCAGACACACGCTAATTTGGACTAAAATACTACTCTGGCCGAAACCTTGGCCCCCGTACGCCCCACAAACGACCGGACATGCGGGTGTGCACTCTATCGAAAGTCCAATGCAGAACACACTGCCGCCGTCGAAAACTCAGAGCCCCGGACAACCCGCTGACGCAAAACCAAAAGCGCGTCGCCCAAAGCCTAAGCCCGGCTTTACTGGCATTATGGTTTTCAGTGCTTCTGCCGACTACTACTTATAGACATGTCCCTCCGACTTTCAACAACAATCTTAAAAAAATCTTAATGCCTGCTCCGGCCGAAAACGTAGCTCCTGTATTTCCAGACCCTTATGAAAAACCCGCCCCCCAAAAAAATTTCTTATATCCCCCTCCCCCCTCGTCCCAGCGCAGGCCGGGACCCAGTCTCTTCTAAATCGATTTTGAGCGTGCAATCTTGATGCAGATGCAAGACTTGCCTCCGCTTCTCCGCTACTGTCTTGAGTCTTGTGTCTGGTGTCTTGAGTCTTACCAAGCGCCGCTCAAAACACATTCTCAATCAAATTTGCATATACCTTTCACCCCGGCCACCAATTTTCCAAAAAACTTTTTACCCCTTATCTATCAAGCACTTAGCCCGTATCTCCATTCCTCACCCGCCCAAAATTTCAGCACAACTGCGCAACCTCCCTTAATAGCGAACGGACACTCTGTCCGTCCGCCATTTGAAAACTCAATAAATTCCCTAACCCTCTGGCTGGTGGTCAACAGCTTTACCAACTAGGTAACCAGCGTGGCTGATTGCCAGCAATGCAATGCTGGAGACGCCGAGTTCCGGAAATTTGTCAATCGGGCTTTTACAGATCTCGCCTGCATCGGCAACCAGTTTGCTACCAAGGTTCACCGCGTATGTGCCTATCAAGATCAGGGTGAAAAAGAGGTTCTGGAGTCTGGTGAGATCGAGCACATCAGCGTTGCTAGTTTCCTCGCCACGGACCATATCAAACAAGCGCGCATCTTGCGGATTTTCATTGCGATGTAGCTGGCCGCTGTAATGTTTGGCCGTCACTACTTCCTTTTCTACTTCGTTGGCACCCTCAGCCAACAATCCAAGGCGGGTCAACGTTTTTTCCGCTTCCTTTTTGTTGGTTTTCTTTCGCTTCTTTTGGCTGTTGATGAGCGGTGAGCCCACGAGTGAAATTGTGCTGATGCCCATAGCAATCCACAGTTCTTTTTGAATAGTGATGTCAAGAGCGTTTTCAAGGTGACCTGCCTTGATGTTGGTTAATACTGAAGTAAAAAACGCTGATACCACTACGACAGTCCAAAGAAACATCTGCAATCGCGAAAGGCTCATCCTATACTGTTCGTTGATTAACCAACCGAGCCAAAAACGCCCAGTAATGCCATGCGAGGTCAACATCGTAAACATTGTTAAAGCTACCAAGCTTAACAGCCACGTTAACTGAATTTGGCTAGCAGGTATCAGCCATCCGACCAAACAAGTAACCACTATAAGGGCTAGCAAACCAAAGCTGTGATACCATTTCCAATCATTATTCATAACATACCTCCTAAGAAGCTATCAGTTTTTTCATTTATAGTTCTTCCGCTTGTTTCCACGCAAGAACCACAGCCTTATCTCCTTTCCTGATTTTAGAAGGAGCATTATCCACGTACTTTGGATTAATAAGCATTCTCTCTTTATGCCTCTTGATCCCGACTGAATCCAACTTCGCCGCAGCCTGTTGATTACCGCCCCGGGTGTTTATCCCACTGCCAAATCTTCACGCCAGTAAATTACCCCAATCTCCCCTTCCCGTCAACATTTTTAAATTTTTAGTCGCTCTATATCCCTATTACGTTTTGAGCGCGAAATCTTGGTGCAGATGCAAGGCTTGCGTCCGCGCCCCGCCGCAGGTGTACTGTAGTACTTCGAGGACCGGATGCGCTGCCCGTAACGCAGCAGATGCACAAGAGGGCCGCTCAAAACATTTCTTCAATCAAACGTGCGTGCACTTCCATCCCACCCACCTTCTCAAAATAAAAAAGCGTGGCGGCCATAGAGACCGACACGCCTTCAACGGTCTTCCTACACACTAAAAATCACTGCTTTTACCGCTTGCGCACTATGGTGCGCTAATCGAATTGCTGTCCATTACATTCATCGCCGGGTTGTACGTATAGCCGGTCGCCGAAACATCCGTCACGGTAAATGTAAACGTACCGCCGCCTTTGACCGCCTTCGACTCTAAGGTAACCTTGCCGTCCTGGCCGGTCTGGCCGCTCTCATCGCCGCTCGTCGTAGCGCCGCTCCATTCGCCGGTAACTGTCGCACCGTCTACATCACTGGTGTACTCATCCTTAATCCAGATGGTCGCCGTTGCAACATACCCGTTCTTAGCCTCATACCAGGACATAGCGACGTCATTGACATACATATCCGGCCCCGGCGTTGCCGTCGGCGTCGGCGTTGCTGTCGGTGTCGGTGTAGGCGTCGGCGTCGGTGTAGGCGTGGGCGTTGCTGTCGGTGTCGGTGTAGGTGTACTCTCCGTTAAAACCAGGAATGGGTCACCCAACATCAGCTCCTGAGTATACATCTTGAAATCATAGTCGTTAGTAGACCGCTGATATTGCCAGCATTTTCGGAAAAAATGCGCCAATCCCGCATGGTCACCCTGTCCACTCAGTGTCGACATCCGGTTGAATTCCGATTCATGGCCACGCCGGAAAGGACAGCCGAAAGCCGCCAAAAACTTGGAGTCACCGTAAAGAAAGCCGCACAAAACGTTATCATCAACGTTGATGCAGGACCCATCTACATACGATGTGCTCCCGTACTGCTCAATAGCGGCAACGTCGCAGCCGCCTGCTAAAAGAACAAAACCTCCGTTGCTTATCGATTTCGCCTGCGACGTGGTGACGATACTCAAGCTCGCACGGGAATGAGCATTAAGCCATGCCATAGCGTACGTGTTGTTATTAAAGTGGTCAATCAGAATCGTGTCTTTCTGCCAGTAGTCGCCCGTCCACGGCCACCGCCAATAATAACGAGCAAACGCCTCGTACGTACCAAAGCTGCCTATCATCGCATTCACGTAATAGTCTTCCGGAGTCAGCGGAGGGTCCGGCTGCGGCACTGTGTTCCCGTCGTAATAATGGTATGGTCCATAACAGCTGTCATTAACACCGTAAAAGTCAATATTATTGACACCAAGCGTCCTACTTACGCCTCCGAGGTCCCATAGCTGAGGCGATACCTTGTAAAATTTGCCGTTGTGTGACACCAGACCGTCTCGCTCGGCTAGCGCCTTGTCAAGAAACGACAGAACCTGTACCGCGAAGTCACTGTACTCGTTCTCCGGCGCACCGCCTGCAAATCCTACAGGAACATACGACGTCCATATCTCTGGATACGGTTTCCTCCCCTTTGACATGTAATCGTAATCTGCGTCGGCTCCGCCATTATTGCGCAATACTATGTCATGGTCCTCGTATTTGTGCGCTATCAGCCGGCTGTGAGGCATATCATCACGAGGTTTATAGAACGAGGGCAGCTTAATGTTGCCGACGAAAAGCACGCCCTCCAGAAATTCATGCGTGCCCTTCAAATCGACCACGTACGACCGAACCTCGTCTGTAGTGTAATCGTCAACGCCGTTAACAACATCAAGAACAATGTCATAGCCGGTGCCAAGCTGGTCATCAGAATCTGTTATGTATTCGTTGAGCTTCTGCGCGACGTTCGGCTCGTTATACAGCCGCTCGTCGATAACAACCGCGGCACGCACATTGTCAACAGTTTGCGGAGAATAGTGAACCAATAGCATGTCTATCCCGACACCCCAGTCCGATGGCAGGCCGGAGTTATCGTTGACCGTCACCAAAAACACATTATCACCGTTACGCAGGGCCAGATTCTCAAAACTCCACGTATTGGGGCCCGCTGACACGGCCGAAGCCGATAGAAGAACCTCGTTACGGTAAACCGACATCGTTCCCGATGAATCATCCGTCTCAAAAGTTATTGTCACCTTCTTGTCAGCTCCACTCTTCGTGATACTGCTCGATGCCGGCTCCGTAATCTCCACGTAAGGGGCCACCGCATCCCGAATATCATCAAACCATGCCTCGACCCTGACAGGGTCGCTGCTCGTAACCTCGAGCCTTATCCCATTGTAAGGCAGATACTCTTGAAAAACGTCGTTCACGTAAATATCGTACCCTGCTGGTTCGTAGCCGTCCTCGGCCAGACTGCCGAAAACGACATTCCCGCCCACCGGTACGCTTAACTGTCCCGATGGGCTAATGACACCTTTGCCGACGTCTGCATCTCTAACCTTGCCGGTCACCACGCACGTCTCGCTTGCATCCGCAACGCCGCTCATGCTGATTACTAATGTCAAAATCGTAAAACATACACATAACCTGTTCATAGTAATCTTCCTTAAAAAAATTTCGTTAAATAAATCTCTCCTAAAACACTAATTTTCGACACCGAATTTTGACCCCTTTTATATTACTGTTAATCTTTCACCTCCTTTCTTCAAGCGGCCCCTGATTTGCTCCCAAAATCCGTAATTCTCAATTACCTTTTATGCCTCTCACGCAAAAAGCGTCCTAATCCTCTGCCTGCCTGCGAGGGGTCTGCGCATTAAAGACGCCGTCTACGCAGCAAAATCCTTGTTTTCAGGAGGAAAGCCCCGTGTACCAAAGGTTGCTTCCACACGCTCGCTGCCGCCGATAATTTACCTGTCGCCCCACACACCCGTCAACAAAAAAAAGAAACGCAGCATAGCCCCCCAGCCGCTCTTCGACGTTCGACGTTGTACGTTCAATGTTCGACGTTCGATCTCACCGCCTGCCCTCGAATGTCGTAGTCGGGGGACACGGAATCTCCTCTAACTCAAAACCCAAAACTCAACACTAAAAACTAATCGTACTCCCTCCCCTAACTCAAAACTCAAAACTAAAAACCAAAAACTAATAATGCCGCCTCCGGCAGCACCGCGCAACCTCTGCCTAAAAACCAATCAAATCCGCAGGCGTTTTGCTCGCTCTCGCCAATTTTCTCAAAAATTTTTACTCCTTTGTTTAAAACGAGTTACGAGTATCGGGAATCGAGAATCGAAGACTTTTTTCAGCACAACCGCGCAGCCCCCTCTAATATTGGGGGGGGTGGTCATCAGTGAATGGTTGATGGTGAATGACCAATTATACATCTCGTTAGCAGGTCGAATTCACAATTTTTCCCTTTCCCTTTTAACTTTTTACTTTCCAAACTGGTCAATCAATTTGAGTCAATTATGCAAAACAAACCCAATTTCCCGGCCGCCCAAATGAACGCAACCTCTTTCTATACAGTGGATTATGAAAATAAATCCAATTGGAAACTTGGTGAAAACAAACCCAATACAAACCCAATCAAACCCAATTCCCGAAAAGCCAAAAAAGAACGTAACTGCTTGTATAACAAGGCCCTATGAAGTCCTCCCGCCCCGCCCCCGCAGGGGATTCAAACCCAATCAAACCCAATTTCAAAATCCCCATTTTCTCTTCCCTCCCCTTGCACTTCTGATTGATTTTCCACCCCCAAATATCGCGGAATTTCTCTGGATTATACCAGCCGCAATTGTTAAAACTGTACCGAATCAAATAAATTAAGGACTAATCAATGCCGCCAAGCAAACTGCAAGTCTATAAAACACCGACACTTAACGCACCTCGCATGTTGCTCGGCCTCTCCGGATGGATGGACGGCGGCCAAGTCTCCACTGGAACAATCAAGTGCCTTATTGAAAAACTCAACGCCCAAAAATTCGCCCAAATCGACCCCGAAGGTTTCTATCTATACAGCTTCCCCGCCGCAATGGAAATAACTGCCCTTTTCAGACCGCACACGAAGATAAAGGACGGTCTCATAAAGGCTTATGAAGCCCCCGCGAATACCTTTTACGCCTGCGAACAGCACAATCTTATACTCTTTTCGGGCAAAGAACCAAATCTCAACTGGCAGCAGTTCGCAGAATGTATCTTCTCGCTGTCCTCACAATTCGCTGTCACCACAATATATTTCATAGGCAGCGTCGCCGGCCTTGTACCCCATACAAGGGAACCGAGGCTCTTTTGTTCGGTTTCAGACGAAAAACTCAAGGAAACCCTCCGCCATTACGGTGTAAACTTCACGAATTACGAAGGCCCCGCCAGCATCGTTACTTACCTCACTTCTAATGCCGCTAAGCACAGTTTGAGTATGGCAAGTCTCGTCGCTACCATTCCCGCCTACGTACAAGGCAATAACCCAAAGTGCGTAGAAGCGGTAACAAGGCGGCTGGCAGGTATTTTAGGGCTGGAAATCCAACTCGACGACCTGAGGGGTATCAGCGACGAGTTCGAAAAGAAACTGACCGATGTCGTGCAGGACCAGCCTGAATTGGCCAGCAACATCACCAAGCTGGAGGAGGACTACGACAATGAGATTTTCGACAGCGAAATGGGTGAGCTTAAGAAGTGGCTCCACCAGCAGGGAATCAGATTAGACTAAGAGATGAGCCTCCATTCCTCGTTGCCTTATGAGAATAAAACGCAACTTAAGTGTGAAAAACGCATTTTTCGGTGTGGCCCATGCACTTATTTAGGGGGATTCTGAGCATTTTGCACCCCATAAAGTCTACAGCAGAACCAGACCAAAAAAGAACCTGTGCATTTAATCGCTGATAAGTGGTAGAAAATGACAGATGCTGATAAAGACAAAGGCGTGATATTTGACTTAGATGGTGTGCTTATTAATACCGGCGAGTTCCATAAGCAATCCTGGTATGATTTGGCGCAAAAAGAGGGCTTCGACGCATCAGATGAGATTTTCTACAGCACCTTTGGCATGCAGAATTATCAGATAATCCCAATTCTTGCAGGGCGCAGCTTGCCCGCGGAAGACATCGAACGGCTCTCTGAATGGAAAGAGGGGCGATATCGTGAGCTTGCAGCAGAGAAATTGACCTTGCTGGCCGGAGCAAGGAACTTAATTGATGATCTCAAAGACAAAGGCTTTATGTTGGCCATAGGCACTTCGACACCACAAGTAAACGTTACCTTCATACTAGAACAAATACCGGCGCTGAACTGTTTTGACGCCTTTGTCACCGGTGAAGAGGTAAGTAAAGGCAAGCCCCATCCGGACACATTTCTAATAGCCGCCGAGAAACTCTCCCTGGCCCCTAATCGCTGCGTAGTAGTGGAAGATGCCGTTCAAGGCGTCGAAGCCGGCAAAGCAGCAGGAATGGCGGTAGTCGCCGTAACCACAACAAGAAGCCGAGACGACCTAAAACAGGCGGATTTAATCGTCGACAGCTTAGCTGAATTAAGAGCCGAGGGTTTTGACGGCTTGCTGACACACGGAAACCAATGAATGAAACCAACCAAGGACCAGGAAAGACAAGTTGGCCAAATCGCGGCTAAATTACCACTCATTGACCCATTTTTGGCCTGAGACTAATGCTTTTTTCGCAGATGCAATACCCAATCCCTGTGCTGCGGATGGTGTGGATATCTCGTCGGCGCGTAAAAATACGCAATCCGACCCCCGGATACCGTGCCATTTTTGCGGTTTTCGCCTGTAGACGGGTCAAACCACGTGTACTCAAATGTATCGTTTTCTAATGAAGGATTCAGATTGACCCTCACCGCATCGCCCCACCTAAGATACACCACAAATTCTTTGCCGGGAACCGCAACACAAAATTTCTGCGGGTAATCCAGCACTAATTCCGGATGAGGCTCAAGTTCCCACCAGCGAAGTCTCGAAAGGAATTTGGCCATATGGCCAATCGAAACCGCTCCTGAATAGTCAAGCGTATCAGGCTCGAAACCTGCTTGCAGAGGCCAGATACCCGCACTTTCAGTTGCTTCCGGGACATGGGCCCTCCATATATGTCCGCCACCGTAGCTATGGCCTGCAGCTCCGGAGAGAATCGCTGCCCAGGCCCCAAACCGAATTTCCTCCGCAGTAGCACTACCATTGATAAACTCATACCAAGGTTCTGTAACAACCACCGGCTTGGAAGGCACACGAGCATAGTCTCCAGCTACAACCAAAGGTATCAGCTCATTGCGCCATCTGCCGTGACCCACCTGACTCTGGTTGTAATCCAGCCAATCCTCTTTATGAATCACCTCCCCTGTGGACCACTGGGGAGCATCTGCACCGCCGTCCCAAGCCGGCGGCGTCGGGTGAACGCTGATAATTCGCTCATAAGGGTCCTCGCTATCTATCAATTGTCCCAACTCTTTCCAAAACTCCAGTCCCAGCCCTCCGTAGTTGTGCATGTTATATTCGCCTGCAAGAACCCAAATGACGTTATAAGCACCCAGACGATGAATTAGATACCGCCACCATCTTCTCATTTTATCCGGGCCGATAGCTTCGCTAATATCTTTGCCACCCCACCAGCCGTGTACCCACACAGTAATACCCTTTGCATTAGCGTACGCAATCATCCGCTCAACTCTGCGCATGTGCGCTAGGTCGACAGCACTGTAAGTCTCGTCGAGTAAGCAACTGCTTTTTGTCCACCCCTTACCGGCAATGAACATTTGGCCGACAGTGAATCCTTTCTGCACCCGGTCATCCACTAACTTTTTAAAGCTTGAAAAACTTATCTCCCTTTTCGTCCAGTTCCACCAGGTATCTCCAATCCACAGAAAAGGCGTCTCATCAGAATACTCAAAATATCTTCCCGGCCGCTTCCCGGTCTTGCATACCCGTATAAATCCTCTCCGTACCGGATTCGCCTGTTTCTCAGCATCGTTCCACTGCGTACATGTAAAGACCCCTTTAATGCCATCCAAACCCGGGTCTTTAGAGGTAGTGATATATGACCAAACGCCTGGCGCCGTCGACGCAAACCTCACCCTCCAAGTGTTTTCCCCGTCCCAGAAACCCTTGACAGCATACCTCATGCCCTGTGCTTCGCCGCTGATACCCGTAAATGTCACCTTAACAAGACTCTCTCCACCATCTGGCAGACCATCAACATATGGATTTTCGTACTGATTCTGAGCAGTCATCTCAACCTCAAATACCTGCCATTGTCCGACCTCCGACTCGCCCGAGACTACGTTTCCCAACCCGTACGCCGCCAAGGCCAAAGATAAGGCTACAGCCCGTCTAATATACATAACACTGCTCCAAACATATAAATGGTTACAGGCAAAGGTATGCTGTCAGGTAGGAGCTGTCAAATGCTTTTGCAAAGAGGCCTGGTCTAACGAACCGATTATGCCCACGTTACGTGCTTCAGAGCCTTTGTTTTTTCAGCAAGATTGAAGATATCTCGGGCGTTCTGATGCATTATCGGGTCAGTCAACTCTAAGGCATTATCCAAGCTCAGCCAACCTTCCTCTACCAACTCCGACAAAGCCAGGGCTGTGCCTTGTCTGGCTATGACTGCATGGCCGAGAACAGGTTCCACCGGGCCGTAGTCGCCGCCAAACGTCAGAATCTTGTTGGCCGGAGCAGTAACGAGGTATTTTTTCAAAAGGTCTTTGGCCGCAACCGGATTGATAATCCATGACCAACACATGTCCACATAGGCATTTGGGTAGTGCTTGGCGATTGAAATAAGTTCTTCGTAGTATGGGTAGCATATGTGCATGAAAACAAATCTTGTTTCTGGTGAGGTTCGACATAAATCGGTTGCCGCTCCCGGATTTTGAACAAGCCGCGACAAAGGCATTCGGGGTTTTTTGTCATCCCATATCGCATAATAGCCCGTGTGCAGTTTAATGGGAAGATTGCAAGCGGTAGCTTTATTAACAGCGTACCAGAACAAGTGGTCTTCAAGTGTTTTCTGCTCTTTAGCAGTTAAGGATTGAGCGTTTAAATTTTTCTTGAAGATAGCATCGGCCTGTTCGGCCGGGACTTTCTCGTAATCTATATTACGGCTGTATGCATTTTGTGACTTAACGGCAACTGCGTATTTGGCATATTTATCGAACCACCAATCTATCACCTTATGCCAGTCAGACAGTGAGCCTACTTTGACGCCGGCGGGTTTGGCAAGTTCAAGATTAGGGCCTGCCAGCATACCAACAATGCCGATATCCTGCATGAGCAGCGTTGGCATATTCGATTCTGTAAAACCGTCTCCGCTGTTAACCTGACAGGATTCAATATTGGCCAAATCACATAAAATGCGTCTGTAAAATCCTGCCTGACGGACCTTCTCATATCCAGTCTGGACCTTTGCTACCGTTTTTGCGGAAAGCTCATCAACGCCGTAAAGTTCTTTGATTGCAACACGGACCGCCTGACCGTAGCCAGTATTCTTAATAAACGGCCAAAATGGTTCAAGCAAAGTCCATTTCTTGAGAGGGTCAACTTTCGGGGAGAAAAACTTGTTGAAATCGCCTTGTGGCATACCTACGGAACGCATGTCTGAGTCCAGGTAGTTCGCAAAGATTATTGACCAATCATCGCCTTTATTCCTGTACCTGCAGTAGTTCCCGTTGAGGCGTTCGCTCTCATCGGGCAGGTGTTCGTGAGTGTCGATAAACGGTGTCTGGAAAACCTTCTCAAATACCTTCTTTCTTATATCACTGGATTGAGAAGTTAAATCAGGTCTAATGAGTGTTTCTTGTCCGCCGTAAACCATCTTTGAACTGACAAATGCAGCAGCAGCAATCGCACCCATCCCTTTGAGCGTAGATCTTCTTGAAACCAAATTCTTATTCTTCATGTTACCCGCCGTCCCCGAATCCAATATTATTACACGAACCGGTCTGATTGAAGCTTCCCAGCGTCAATCTCTTGTTCACGACTGCTCTGGCCGTGAGTTTCTGCCTGTTAACCACCAGAAGAGTTTGAACTCAGTCGACAATCTTATAGACCGTATCACCCTTTCTTGCCCGCTCGGGTATCTTCACTCCAACAGAGTCTCCGGCCTTAGCCTCTTCAACGGGCGCATTGTCAATCTGCATTGACTCAACATCCAGTTCAAGGTCGGTGGTGTGACCCTTAATATGGATTTTATCCCCGAGTTTTAAGGCCGCCGTTAACTCGATAGCAGCTACCACAGGTCGCGCAAAGAAATCTGATACCGTTCCAATTATCTCCTCAGACATCTTCCTATCTCCATTAGGTTTCAAGTGACTTTCTTAAACTCAAACATACGCCATCTGGTATTGTAACCAATCTTCTCTCAAGAGCAACCCGGAATTCCTGCGTTTTTTCCCAACAGGCTGGCGATCAACCCGAGGTTTGAGAGAGGAGGGCCTCGCTGCTGGCTCTGAAATGGAAAAAGCGGGCGATGGGATTCGAACCCACGACGTCCAGCTTGGGAAGCTGACATTCTACCACTGAATTACGCCCGCAACAAACTGTGTCCACGTTCCATTTTACAAGAACTACTGAAACATTGTCAAACCATTTTCTCGCGCTTAATCGCTCATTTGTGTAACTTTCGGTGACAGTTTTCCACACAGGCGATAATTCACGTAGTTACAAATGGTCGACGGGATGCCTTATGGACAAGGCGATCGCTGGGTTGGCAGTCCGACGTTCTAACGATAATCCTCAAGGTGACAATGCCTTATAATACCGTGAGCATATTACTTACAGGTTTACTTACAAACACATCAGCAAGAGACCCAAAATGATGCCAAATCCATCTCTCTCAGCCGGGATTTATCCGCCGGTATTAAACCACGATGTTATGGCTCAACACTAACTCAAAGAGATACTACGGCCGACGCCGTAATCAGGGTAGCTACAGACAAACTG
>CP070715.1:772452-789931 GCA_020350405.1 Planctomycetota bacterium | reverse complement strand
GCGGAGTTTGCCTCGCGGCCGCTTGCGAGTCTGAGCGGCGGTGAGCGACAGCGGGTATTTATCGCAAGGGCACTTGCACAAAACACCGGCATTCTGCTTCTGGACGAACCGACAAGCTTTCTCGATTTGAAGCATCAGGTGGGCATATATGACCTGCTAAAGCAAATGCAACTCGAAAAAGGCAAAACAATCGTGGCAGTAACACATGATATTAACCTTACAATCCAGTATTGCGACGAGGCACTGCTTATCGGAGCCGACGGGAGCTACCAGCACGGCAATGCCAAAGATGTTTTCTCCGCGTGCCAAATTGAAAAGGTCTTCGGCGTCAGGACCTTTGTGGGCAGGGTGGGAGAGAAAAAGTTTTTTCTTCCTTTGGGCAGATTTGCAAAAGACAGTCAAGTCATTGGGGGCAAGTGAGCACGGGAGGCGCTGCAGCAGGCAGTCGTAACTGCTTGTTTATCAAGAACTTAGCCGGTTTGCGCTAAATTTACTTGAATAATTTAACACAGGTCACTATACTTTGGCACTTTGGCGTTGCGTTTCTGGACAAAAAAAGTTGTATACGTGACGTGCTTGCATATGTTATAATAGAAGTTTTTGAGATACTCAGAGAAAGGTTTAGCACTAACGAAGGCAGTATAGAAGTGGCACAGAAACGCAAAAAAGCATCGAAAAAGAAAACAACAAGCTCCGCGCGGACAAAGCAAGGCCGCTTGACCGCCGCCGACATTAAACACTTCAAGCAAATGCTGCTGGAGAAACGCCAGGAAATCCTGGTAAACGTGGGTGAGATGGAGGACGAAGCTCTCAAGAAGTCTCGGCTGGACGCAAGCGGAGACTTGTCAAGTATGCCAATACATATGGCCGACCTCGGCACCGATAACTATGAGCAGGAATTTGCGCTGGGGTTGATGGACAGCGAAAGGAAGCTGCTGAAAGAAATCGACGATGCACTGGATCGCATCGAGAATCATACTTACGGTATTTGTGAAGGGACCGGCAAACCGATACCAAAGGCCCGCCTTGAAGCCCAGCCCTGGGCCAGATATTGTGTTGAATACGCGCGAATGCTTGAGCAGGGCCTCGTAAATGGGCGGGAACGGTCGCTGCCAGAGCTTCAAGACTACGAAAGCGAAGACGAATTAGAGGAAAAATCTTCGTAAGGGCAAAGGCCGGCGTTGGCCGGATTGACCAAATAGCCCTCATACCAAAGAAAGTCAAGGTTTCTCGTCCGTGACAGAACACCTTCTGAGATCTACCTAATCAGCCCCGCAATTAGTCTTGAAAGACAATTGAAAAAAATGCACTTTATCTTAGTTCCAAGAAGAGTAAACTAACATTTTACTATGAAACACAGGTGTCCGATTTGTAAAAAAATAGTCAGAGCATCGCCTAACAAGCAAGCTGAGGAGACAAAACTTTTTCCATTTTGTTCGCAGCGCTGTAAGTTAATAGATTTGGGTGCCTGGCTGGACGCCGAATACAAGATAACATCCAAGGTACCTGATACTCCTCCGGATAGCTCTTCCAGCGAGAATTAGGTTGCAATATTCAAAAATAAAATCTTATAAAATCTATTGCAACCGGTCGATAATCGATTATATATAAGCGCATATATCTTTCCACTATGGTATAAAGAATTGCAGGCTTTTTGAAAGGACGGAAAATGGGCAACGAAAAAGAGCCGCCGGAGGTTTTAGATAAGCTTCTGTTTCCAAAAATATTCCGAGCCTTCCGAATGTCCATTCACTACAACAGTCTGATAATCGGCTTTTTGGCGGTTGTCGTTATCTGCCTGACGGGGTGGGTTATGGACTTTAGCAAAACAGTTGTTGCCGCACCGGGGCCCGAAGGTGGAATTACAGAGCTGCAGGTCTATATGACAAGCCCTGATGGAGTGGAATCACACATTGAAAATCACAAGGAAGTCGGGGAGCGCAGAGGGGTGTATTCCACACTCTGGCATTTTGCGGCTGCGAGATTCCACGGAGCACTAAATTCACTATTTGCATTTAACCTTCCGGGGGTAGCAGCAAATATTGCGCAGTACTTTAAAGCAGTTGGATGGGCACTGAGGTACCATTTTGTTTACTGCATCATACTGTTTGTAATAAAACTTGCTGTGATATCCGTCGCGGGCGGCAGTCTGTGCCGAATCGCAGCACTGCAGTTTGCGCAGGGCGAAAAGCCAGGGCTTACAGAGGCCTTACGGTTCAGCACAAAGAAGTTTTTGAGCTTTTTCACCGCTCCTCTGGCACCGGTTGGCATGATCGTCTTTATCGGGCTGTTTGTGTTTCTTTTGGGATTGATAGGCAATATTCCGAGGGCCGGCGAGTTGATAATGGGCATCTTTATGCCCCTAGCTTTAATCGCTGGGGGACTGATAGCCATCGTTTTGATAGGGACGGTTGCAGGATTTAACTTGATGTTTCCCGCTGTGGCCTATGATGGTTCAGACTGTTTTGACGCAATCAGCCGTTCTTTCAGTTACGTATATTCAAAACCGTGGCGGATGGGTTTTTATACAGCAGTCGCTATGGTCTATGGTGCAATCTGTTACATATTCGTCCGGTTCTTTGCGTTCTTGCTGCTTTGGTCTACCCGCTGGTTTCTGCTACTCGGGGTCTGGGTCAAGAGCAGTGGCAAGGAAACTAACAAACTTGCGGCAATTTGGGCAGAGCCAAGCTTTATAAACTTGAGTGCTTCAACAGATTTAGCCGCTGGTAATTGGTCGGAATTATTCGCCGCTTTCCTAGTACAGCTATTTCTGCTGGTGATAGTGGGTTTATTGGTTTCTTTTATACTGAGTTTTTATTTTTCCGCCAACACTATAATCTACTCACTCATGCGAAATAAAGTGGACAACACAGCCCTCGAGGATATTTATACCGAGCTCGACGAGGTCAAAACCGAGCCGACCACCAGCGAATCAGAATCTGAAGAACCGCAGCCAGAGGCAGGACAGCAGGAATAGCCATCGACTTCAGCAGACTAACAGAATAAGAACGTATGCCCTGCGCAGTTGCTGTCCCAGCAGTGTGGTGACAATCTCTTGACAGACTCTTAAGTCGTTGTTAGACTTCAGGTTGTGAGCAATTGCGTGCAGAAGCTGTCGTGTTGGTAAGATATGCCTGACTCAGAGACAAATACACAGCCAAAAGAGACCAAGCCGTACCTTTCAGAACCTTCGACACCCCCTGCCGCGCTGCTTAAATTTCGCAGACCTCTGATTTTACTTTCCCACATAGGTGTGTTTGCCGCGTCTTTGATGCTTTCTTTCCTGCTGGCAAGGAATCTGCAGTTGCAACGCGACTGGCTTATCGAGCAGTACCCTCTTTTGCTGTTGTTTTTTGTCATCATCAAGCTGGTAGTGTTTGGGCTTTTCAAGCAATATCGCGGCTGGTGGCGTTACGTGGGCATATCAGACCTCATAGGGATTCTTCGGGCCTGTCTTGTAAGCACGCTAATTATCGTGGCTCTGTGGTATACCGTTGTACTGCAAATAGATTCCATTCGCAGGTACCTTCAAAATATAGCCGACGTAGCCCAGAGCATATTTCTGCTCGATATGTTCGGCACGTTTTTGCTGCTGGCGGGGCTGCGGATGGTAATCCGGCTATACCACGAGGAGTACCGCGCGGTCGAAACAGGCCGATTGAAGCGATTTCTCATAGTCGGCGCCGGCGACGCCGGTGAAGAACTGCTGCGAGCAATTCACCATCAGCGGGTTGCACAATACGACGTTATTGGGTTTATCGACGACGACCCCGCCAAACAAGGTACGCTCATCCACGGCCTTGCTGTGCTCGGAACAGTTGACGAGCTACCAAAGATATGCGAAGCACATAACATCGAGGAAATCGCCATCGCAATGCCCTCGGCGACTCACAGCCAGGTAAGGCGAGTTATTCGCTTATGCGAAGGCACAAAAATCCGGTTCCGCACGGTACCGTCGATCACAGATATTGCATCGGGCAAATTTAAAGTTTCGCAGATTCGAGACGTTGATATAAATGACCTGTTGGGGCGAGAAGCAGTTGAGCTTGACCTCAACTTAATAGAGGCTTTCGCCAGAGACAAAACAATCCTTGTAACAGGAGCGGGCGGGTCTATTGGTTCGGAGATGTGCAGACAGCTATGCAACTTTAAGCCGAAGCTGCTTTTACTTATTGAGCAGGCGGAAAATCCGCTGTTTTACGTAGAGCGGGAATTACACCAGAAATTTCCCCACGTCACCATAAAGGCGATTATCTGCAATATTACGGACAAGCGGCGCGTTGAGGGGATCTTCGAAGAGTTTAAACCGGAAGTTGTAATTCACGCTGCCGCCCACAAGCATGTACCTTTGATGGAGCTGAACCCTGGAGAAGCCATCAAAAA
Source organism: Planctomycetota bacterium (assembly GCA_020350405.1). Taxonomy (GTDB): domain Bacteria; phylum Planctomycetota; class Phycisphaerae; order Sedimentisphaerales; family Anaerobacaceae. The sequence continues at coordinate 785,548 of CP070715.1, read as the reverse complement.
CAACGTTATAGGCACACAGGCGGTTGCCGGTGCAGCGGATAAATATGGTACTGGAAATTTTGTCATGATAAGCACGGACAAGGCTGTTAATCCAACGTCACTGATGGGCTCATCCAAGCGAATAGCTGAGATGCACATTCAAGACTTGAACAGAACCAGCAAGACGCATTTTGTCACTGTGCGCTTCGGCAACGTACTTGGCTCCGACGGTTCAGTCGTCCCTATCTTCAATAAGCAGATAGCCGAAGGCGGACCTGTCACCGTTACTCACCCGGAGATGAAGCGGTATTTTATGACTATACCGGAAGCGAGCCAGCTTGTCCTGCAGGCCGCAACAATGGGCAGAGGGGGAGAGATTTTTGTTCTTGACATGGGCGAGCCGGTAAAAATTGTGGACCTAGCCAGAGAACTTATCACGCTCAGCGGCTTCCGGCCGGGAGAGGATATTGAAATGGTCTTTACAGGAGCCAGACCCGGGGAAAAGCTCTTTGAAGAACTTTCCATAAAAGGTGAAGACATGCAGCTGACAAGGCATCCAAAAATCGCCATATGGAAGAATATCCCGATGGACCGCGACAGGCTTCGTGGCAGCATACAAGAACTAGTGGATATAGCGAATACACAAAATTACGGCGAGATAGTTCGGAAAATCAAGGAGCTCGTACCGGAATATATCGGCGGAAATAATCAGCACACGGATACTTAGCAGAAGCGCAAACCCTCGTTCAAGTCATATAAAAAAAGCGGGACATCAGTCCCGCTTTTTAGTCTAATTGCCGCTCCTAAAGGGGCACCTACCACTGACTATCGTCCCGCTCAGTCTCCCTCGGATGGGCATTCTGATAGACCTCCTTGAGTTTTCTCGTTGTAAGATGGGTGTAAACCTGAGTGGTTGAGAGCGACTGATGGCCGAGCAACTCCTGGACGCTCCGCAGGTCTGCCCCATTGTTCAACATATGCGTCGCAAAACTGTGACGCAGGGTATGCGGGCTGATTGAGGGGTCCAGTCCGGCTATTTTGAGGTACTTGTCCATCTTGCGGCGGACGCTACGGGTACTTAGACGCTTGCCGTGCTTATTTACGAATAGGACCTTCGAGTCAAAGTTACTGCTCTGCGCCCTTTTATTTCTAAACTCCATATAGTGCTGAATAACCTGCAAAGCGGAGGAGCTAATGGGGGCAATCCTTTCTTTTTTACCCTTGCCTCTTACATGGACGACCTCACCCAGGAAGTCTATATCGTCCATATTCAAGCCCACAAGCTCACTAACTCTTATGCCGGTGCTATACAGTGTCTCAAGAATGGCCCTGTCCCGCGCGCCAAGCCAGTTATCCGTAGGGGGTGTCTCGAGCAGCTTCTTAACCTCTTCATATTCGAGGAAGTGAGGCAGCTTTTTGTCCTGCTTTGGAGTTCTGACCGCCATAACAGGATTCGCGGTTAGTCTGTTCCTCTTAACAAGAAACTTATAAAAGCTGCGTAAGGTGGCGAGTTTGCGAGCTATGGTTGCCTTGGAATATTGCTGCTCATTGAGAAAGGCCAGATATGCCCTTACGGAATTTACATCAGCTAAAAGAAATAACTGGTCAACTTTGGGGCTTGTCTGCGTCGCCACAGCCGTAGCTTGTCCCGTTTGCTGGCCACCCAATGAGACCGCAGCATCGGATAGGGCACCACCGGAGCCATCAGTCAAGAACTGAGCAAACTGACTCAGGTCCGCACCATAGCACTTGGCCGTATGTTCTGAGAACCTCTTTTCAAATTTCAAATAACTTAGAAACTCTTGGACAATCACACTGTCTTCCATAATATACCTACCTATTTTAAGATACTAATTCGTGTGAATTTCGGCATTTGTATTTGGGCTTCGCTTGGAAGCGCCTTCGCTCAAGAGCTGGTCTGCCTGGCCAATAAGTGACTGAGTCAGTTTGAAACTCAGTACTGCTGCATCGAACCAGTCGAAATCGGTCTGCCTGTCCTTCGCCTGTTCAATCAGGGCATCCAGAAGCTGGTCTTCACAACCGCAGTCGTAACGAAATATAAACTTCTCCGAGCCCTTGTTTAGAACCAACTGTCGCTTGTTTTTTTTCATCGTTTCAGACAACCTTTATCTATCTGAGAACGGCATGCAAGATAGTAATCAGGTCCTGATTTATCCGGATTCGATTAAACACCTGTCTTATTTATCGGTCTAACAGACGGTGACTAAAGCGCAAAATTCCAAATTTTCTCCGGAAATTGCGATAAAATCGACACTTTGGAAGTTATCACAGAGGTTTTATCGGCCAATAAGACGGGTGCCTTTACAAATTGAATGCGAATGTTGATAAATTATAAGCAAATTTACACAAATTTATCAAGTCGTGGTATATTTTGCTTTTAATTGGCCTTGAAGAAGACAGTTCCCTCCCTCTGTTCGAAACCGATAACTCCCTGCTGTTGGAAGTGATTGATATATTTTAAAGCTTCATCACGTCGTATACCCAGCGCCGAGCAGATGTCGCTTAACGAGCAAGGTCTGCGTTTCAGCATTGATAGCAGGGTTTCGGCCCTGCGCCTTGCTGCCTGATCTGCTAATACATCTTCAGTCGTACTTTCGTTGAGGCTGGCACAGCTAGGGGGTGAATAACAGGGCACAACCTTGCATTTGTCGCCGAATTGTTTGGCTATAGCCTGCATGCTTGCGGGGGCGAATGTTTTGACTTCGGGTTCCGCCGCAGGCCGAACGGCCGTGTTGAGCTGAATCTTGTCAGGACGGATACGGTTTATTGCATCCTCGATTCTGTCGATTTGGGCAGTATCAGTATTGAAACCCTCGATAAGAAATACCTCAAGCCAAAGCTGGCCGGAAAACTCGTCTCTGAATGCGCACAAGCCGTTGACCAGCTTCTCAACGCTTAAGCCAGGATGCGGACGATTTATTCTCTGGAAAGTCTGTTCGTCGCCAGCGTCTAAGGAAGGCAAGACCACATCGGCCCTTGCACAGTCCGCCCGCACGTCCTGTCTATACAGCAGTGTGCCATTGGTTACTACGGCCACAGGGATATCAGTAATCTTCTTTATGCCGTCTATAAGCTCGCCGAGCCGGGAATTCAGTGTCGGCTCGCCGGATCCGCTGATAGTGATAAAATCCGCATCCAGTCCCCGGGCCAATTTCTCCTTCAACTCGGCCAAAACCTCACCGACTGGGACAAAATCCTTCCTTTCGATGGTTGTATAGGTCGTTTTGCCGAGCTGGCAATAGATACAGTCAAGTGTGCAGACCTTAGACGGCACGATATCAACGCCGAGACTTCGCCCTAATCTGCGCGAAGGCACCGGCCCATACAAGTACTTGTCTTCTTGAACCACTCTGCTTTATCCGCGTACAATTTCGAATATCTGTTTACAGACTTTGAGTAAATCCTCGAGCCAGTCTATGGGCATAATGCAGGCGGCATCCGATTTGGCCTTGTCAGGCTCGGGATGTACTTCAATAAAAAGCCCGTTTGCACCGGCGGCAACCGCCGCCTTTGCCAGTATGGGGGCCATTTCGCGGCGGCCTGCACTAGCATCGCCGAGCCCGCCGGGCTGTTGGGTGCTGTGGGTAGCATCGAAGAGAACCGGACAGCCAAGCTGCTTCATAGCCTCTATGGCGGTCATATCATTTACGAGGCGATTGTAGCCGAAGAATGTGCCCCGCTCGGTAAGCATGATCTTTTCGTTGCCGCAGGCACGAATCTTCTCGACCGCATTTTCCATCTCGGCCGGCGAGAGAAACTGACCTTTTTTTATATTTACAGGTTTGCCAGTTTTCGCGCAGGCACAAAGTAAGTCGGTCTGCCTGCACAGAAAAGCGGGCACCTGAAGACAATCCACGACTTTGGCGGCAACAGCCGCTTGAGCGGCTTCATGGACATCAGTTATGACGGGCAAGCCGGTCTCTCCGCGGACCGCAGCAAGGGTCTGCAGCCCCTCGTCCAGACCGGGGCCACGAAAGCTGTGCAAACTGGACCGATTGGCCTTGTCGAAACTGGCCTTGAAAATCATTCCCACGTCGGTGTTCTTGCTAATTTCAACAAGTCTTTTTGCAATATGGAGACAGATATCTTTGGTTTCAATAACGCAGGGTCCTGCTATTACGAACAGAGGCGCATCGGTGCCAATTTCCAGAGGATGTGGCAGAGGTGATTGAGCCGCTTTGGGGCCTGCCTGACCAACTTTGAAATTAACTTTACTCATACCTTGTATCTCGTTTCAATTACCAATAATCAATTTGTTATCCGATTGCTCTGATAATTCTTGTCCTTATCCCGGCCGGCTTGGCGCCTTGAGGCACGAGGCAATTAACCGCCTGCGGTATCACCTTAATTTGCACCGGCAAACCGGGACCCGGGTCGCCGTCAATTTCAGTAGCCATATCTGGCGCTTCAGAGGTCACCGAGATATCCTTACCCTGACGATAAACAACGTCCCCGCTAGAGGCGTGCTGTTTGAGAACTGTCATCAGCGAATGCTTTAGTAAATGCACTCGAGAGGCACATTTGTAAATACATACATCCAGCAAGCCATCACCGAAATCGGCGTAATGTAATATCTGAAGGCCCACTGCGTACCGTGAAATATTGCCAACAAAGACCAAGCCACGACCATCGAAAATCTCCTGGCCATCGACCTCTACCTTTAGCGCGTTGAATTTATAATCCCAGAATGTCCGCCAGATTGGCCAGAAGTAATCAAAGTAATCTATATGCCCGGCGCGCTGCTGGCTGACACGTCTGACTATCTTGCCGTCAAAACCGAAGCCAGCTATTGAAGTAAAACATTTTCCGTTTGCGCTTCCCAGGTCCAAAGGCCGAATTAAGCCCGCCTCAAATGTCCTTATTATGGTTTTTAATCTTTCGTCAAGACCGAGTTCATTTGCCAGCAAGTTCTCGGTGCCGCCAGGCACTATCAACAAGGGCTTATCAGAACCTTCCAGGCCGTGTGCAACCTCTCTGACCGTGCCGTCGCCACCGACAACAACAACCATTGCGCAGTCATAATCGACCGCAGCATCGGTGGCAAATTCGCACGCATCGTCCAAGGAAGTAGTCAGGGCGACCCTGACATGGAAGCCCTTTTTGACGAGGTGTTCTTTAAACCGCCGGCCAACCAGTCTGCTGCTCCTAGCACCAGACTTTGGATTTATAATATAGGAGATATAACCGTCGTCGCGTTTCATAATTTGCTCTTCAGCTCTACCGGCCGAGTTTTTCCGCCATCAAAGACGCGTAACTTCTTGGGATGTGCGGCAGATCAGTCAGGCCCAACTCTCTTTGGACATCGGTGATTCTCTGGCTGTCGGGGCCTTCTATCTCCACGAAATTACCCAGGGACGGCAATTCATCAAGTGCAACGCTGCACCGACGAAACCGCCAAAGCTGACGCTTCTTTTCAACAACCAGCGCCCTTTCGTACCCAATTTCTGATAGGAGTTTCTCAGCCGAATCGGCATTGGTAACTTCAATCTCTACTTCTCGCCTTTTTTTGAACTCGTCTTCTTCTTTTGCGCCTTTATAAGTTAAAAATGTTCTCTCGTCCCGGCCGGTTAGCTGCCGGCGCAGCCGAAGGCACTTATCGGTTCTTGCCAAGGTCGCACTCTCGTCATCAAAATAGTAATCCGTCTGCGTCTGTTCATGGAGGAATTCGGCACCGAGTGCAGTTAGCTTCTCTGCTATTTCCTGCAGCGACTCAACTTTTAGCTTTGCTTCAATCTCGACACACATCAACGAACAATTCCGCATAACTAAATGACTATGTTCACCAATCGGGATTTAATAACGATGATTTTCTTTGGTTGCTTGCCAGCCAAGGCGGCGGTTACTTTTTCGCTAGCAAGGGCCTGCTGTTTAATCTGATCTTCGTCGGCTTCGGCAGAAACGACTATTCTGTCTTTTATCCTGCCGTTTACCTGTACCACCAATTCGATTTCTTTTTCCTTGATAAGTTCCTTGTCATATTGAGGCCAAGACTCGTAAGCCAGGGTTTCGGTATGACCCAACTTTTCCCATAGTTCTTCAGCTATGTGAGGTGCAAAAGGCGAGAGAATCAGAATGAACTTTTCAATGACCGACTTCGGCCGGACAGTTTGTTTGGTAAGGTGATTTACAAAAATCATCATCTGACTGATAGCGGTATTGAACCCAAAGCTTTCGTTATCATCTCCAACTTTTTTTATGGTCTGGTGCAGTAACCTAAGCGTCGCCTCATCGGTATCGGCCTCTTGTATCGCTCCGTCAAGCTCGCCGGTATCCTCGTCAATAATCATTCGCCAGAGTCTCTGGAGAAAACGATGGACGCCTTCGACGCCCTGCATATTCCAAGGTTTGGTCGCCTCCAACGGCCCCATAAACATTTCGTAAAGGCGCATCGAATCGGCGCCGTAATCGGCAACAACCTTGTCAGGATTGATTACATTCCCGCGGGACTTGCTCATCTTCTGGCCGTCCTCACCGAGAATCATCCCCTGATTGACAAGCTTCTTGAATGGCTCTTTGGTGCTGACATAACCGAGGTCATAGAGGAACTTGTGCCAGAAGCGCGAATATAAAAGATGCAGCACGGCGTGTTCGGCGCCGCCGATATACAAATCGACAGGCATCCAGTAGTTTTCTTTCTCGGAGTCCCATCCACGGTCAACATTATTTGGGTCGAGGTATCGCAGATAATACCAGCAACTTCCGGCCCACTGAGGCATGGTATTGGTTTCGCGTTTTACTCTTGAGCCATCGGGCAACGTCACGTTTACCCAGTCGTCAATATTTGCCAACGGCGGCTCTCCCGTCCCTGAGGGCTTATAGCTCTGGACCTCCGGGAGCACTAATGGCAAGTCTTCTTCTGAGAGCCCCAATACACGACCATCCTCAGCATGCAAAATAGGGAAGGGTTCGCCCCAGTAACGCTGTCTGCTAAAGAGCCAGTCGCGGAGCTTATAGTTTACGGCCTTTCTGCCAAGGTCTCTTTCGGCGAGCCAGTTCGTAATCTGCTCCTTAAACTCTGGGGTCGATAAACCATCAAATTGGCCGCTATTAATCGCCCTGCCATCGCCTACAAAACACAGCTCGCCTTTCTTGACCAGATCAGCCTGTTCCTTGTCTTCGGGCTCAACGACGGGGATGATGGGGAGGTTCAACTCGTTAGCGAATTCAAAATCTCTTGTATCGTGGGCGGGGACGGCCATAATGGCGCCGAAGCCATAGCTTATCAAAACGTAGTCGCTTATCCAGATGGGGATCTTCGCCCCATTGACGGGATTTATTGCATAACCACCAGTAAAAACACCGGTCTTTTCCTTTGCCAAATCCGTTCGGTCTAGGTCGCTTTTGCGCGCAGCTTCTTCGCGATACTTGTCTACAGCTTCTTTATGCTCAGCGGTTGTAATCATATCAACCAAGTCAAGTTCAGGCGCAAGTACCATATATGTCGCACCAAAGAGTGTATCAGGGCGCGTTGTGAATATCCAAATATCCCAATCACAACCGGGAACTTCGAATTTAACATCAGCACCAACACTCTTTCCTATCCAGTCGATTTGCAATTTTTTTATCGACTCGGGCCAGTCGACCTCGGCCAAATCTTCGAGGAGTCTTTCGGCATACTTGGTTATCCGCAGCATCCACTGGCGCATAGGCTTTCTGATTACGGGATGGCCGCCGCGCTCGCTAAGGCCACCTACCACTTCTTCATTTGCGAGAACGGTCCCTAGGGCGGGACACCAATTGACGGGTACTTCTGCTTCATAGGCGAGGCGGTGGTCGTCGATGTACTGCTGCCTGGCGGCTTCGGTTAAACCATCGGGGATTGGCAACTGCTCGATAGGTCTGGCCTTTTGTTCGGTCTCGTCGAAGTAGCTATTGAACATCTTCAGGAAGACCCACTGCGTCCACTTGTAGTAACCGGGGTCCGTCGTATTGACCTCCCGGTCCCAATCGTAGCTGAATCCGAGGGACATTATTTGGCGGCGCATGCTGTCGACGTTTTTGCGGGTGGTTTCAGCCGGATGGGTACCGCTTTCGACGGCATATTGCTCGGCAGGCAGGCCAAACGCATCCCAGCCCATCGGGTGCAAAACATTAAAGCCCTTCATTCGTTTGTAGCGGGCGAATATGTCGCTTGCCGTATAACCTTCCGGGTGGCCTACGTGCAGGCCCTGGGCGCTTGGGTAGGGAAACATGTCCAGCACGTAATATTTGGGCTTTGAAGCATTGCAGTCCTGGGCTTTGAAGGTGCTATTCTGCTGCCAGAACTGCTGCCATTTCTTTTCTATCTTATTGAAACTGTAAGCGCCTTTTTTCACTTGCACTTGCTCCGAGCTGCCGGATCTAACGTCCTGCATGGGGGCAGGTATTGTCGCTGCACGTATCGCACTGCTTCGATTCGCCCTGCTTGATGCCCGGGGCGAAGGAGGAGAACCTCTTTTGTAACTTTTTGCCACCACAATGCACACAGCGTCTTGACCGCCGGGCACCGAAGGCCTCAAGGAACTCGGTTATCCTGCCACAGTCAACACATTTATATTCAAAAATCGGCATTTTACCTTCTAATCGAAAAAAATCGGGGAGACAGGATTTGAACCTGCGACCTCTGCGTCCCGAACGCAGCGCTCTAGCCAAACTGAGCTACTCCCCGAAAAATTTTGGAGTAATCAGGATAGCACATAACCTGTTGGTTTGCAAGCTATAATAAATTGACAGGGTCCACATCTATGGCGGCCAAAACCTTAGGTCGAACAGGGCCGGCGGCACGCAATCCGGCAAATAACTTCTGTATTGTCAAGGCCTGCGGCGCCTGGATAATTATCTGCATTCTGTGGAAACGCTGTATCCGACTTATCACTGCCGGCATAGGCCCCCTAATGTTCACCTTCAGACCATCTCGTCCGATAATGAGGTCTATTTTCTCACGCATTGCTGCAGAGGCCACCTCGAGCTTTTCGAAATTTCCGTCCCGCATGACGACAGTAGCCAATCGCCAAAAAGGCGGCAAATTGCAGGCCTGTCGATGCTTCAATTCCTCTTGGACAAAGCTGTTGTAGTCACCGCCCATTGCAAACTGTATGGCCGGCTGATCCGGCAAGAATGTCTGAACGAATACGACACCTTTTTTCACGGAGCGTCCCGCCCGACCGGCGACGTGAGAGAGCAATTGGAAGGTCCGCTCGTTCGCCCTGAAATCCGGCAAATAAAGGCAGGTGTCAGCACTAATAACACCGACCAAGGTTACGTTCGGAAAGTGCAGACCCTTGGCCAGCATCTGTGTGCCGGCCAATATATCTATTCGACCTTCAGCGAAATCCTTCAAAAGCCGGTAATAGTCCCTGCAGGCCATTGAATCGCTGTCAATTCTCGATATGCGGGCATCAGGGAATTCTCTGCGAAGCTGTTCCTCGAGCCGCTGCGAGCCAAGTCCAATCATTGCCATGCCTTTTCCACACAGGGGACAATTTTCGGGAACGAGTGTCTGGGCCAAACAATAGTGACACGACGCGTAACCATAATCCATATGCTTTCCCATAACAGTTCGCAGGTGAGCGCCGCCGGGAATTCGAGATTTGTGAAAAGTGAGCGTCACGTCACAATTCCTGCAGTGAAGTGTATGCCTGCATGATGGGCAGAATATAAAATTACTGTACCCGCGCCTGTTCAAGAGTAAAATCGCCTGTTCCTTCTTAGCCAAGGTCTGCCTGAGATGCTCAGCTAAAGGCTCAGAAATCAGACTAAGGCCCTTGTGGGTCAAGAATCCCTGGCGTAAGTCGACGAGCTTCATACTTGGCATCGGCAAATCCATGACCCGCTTAGGCAAACGGACAAGACTGAAATGCTCTTTGGTGCGGACATTGAAGAGTGTTTCGAGCGATGGGGTGGCGCTTCCCAAAATACAATGCGCATTGGTCAACTGTGCTCGCTTTATCGCCACGTCCCGCGCGTTATACCTTGGGGCGGTATCCTGCTTGTAGCCCGGCTCGTGTTCTTCGTCAACAACGATAAGGCCGAGCTTGGGCAGAGGCGCAAAAACAGCCGAGCGAGCGCCTACAACCACGTCAGCTTCGCCTGATTTTATTTTCTGCCACTGTACATTGCGCTGGGCGGAAGTCAGGGCCGAATGCATGACGGCAATCTTGTCAAACCGGTCACTGAAGCGCTGGACGGTTTGAGCAGTAAGTGCAATCTCAGGAAGCAATACGACAGCGCTTTTGCCTTTCTGCAAACAGGCCTCGATGGCTTTTATATAAAGCTCGGTCTTGCCGCTATCAGTAACGCCATACAGAACCGTAACTGAGAATTCGGCGGAATCAATCTGGCCGCTGATATGGGCCAAGGCCCCCTTCTGGTCCTCGTTTAAGACAACCTTCTCGCTTTTTATCGACATTCCCTCCGGAATGACGGGCAGGGATTTTAATGTAGTCCTGCGCACCATTTTTATAATCAGCTTATCAGCCAATTTTTTTATGGGCGCCTCCGTGCAGCCCACTGCTTTTAACAAACCCTGTAACTCTAAACCGGAATCCGGGTCAAGGGCCCCTCGCTCTCGAAGGAAGGTGATGATCTGCCTTTGCTTTCTACCTCTTAATTGCTCGATGGCCTCGTCGGCGTCCTGAGCAAGAAAAAGCTGCCTTTTGGTTTTTACGCCGGCCCCTCTTTTAACGCCTCCCGGCAGCATCGCCGCCAAGACCTGACCGAGCGGACAGACATAGTAACTACTAATCCAGCCAGCCAATTCCATAAGACTGGAATCCAGCAGCGGCTCTTCATCAACAACCTTTGAAACACTCTTTAGCCTACGTCCCTTACCACCTGCAAGGAAAGACTCTTCAACAGGAATATCAGTCACGACGCAAAAGCCGGTCTGCACCTTATCTTTCCTGCCAAATGGAGCTTCTACTCTTTGACCTACTGCAATGGGCCAGAACTGGTCCGGCACAAGGTAATCGAACTCGGTATCTGCCCCTGCCTCGAAGGCGACACGAATGATGTGATTGCAGCTCTGCTTTTCGGCCTCGTCCGATGTGAACAAACTGTCAGTCTGGTATTTGCTCATTTATCAGCGGGGTTGGTTAAAATCAAATCTAATCTTTTAGCTGGAAGTATTCGGTGGCTATTCGATTTATGTAATCACCGATGGCCAGTGATGCCGTCGCAGCGGGCGACGGCGCGTTCAAAACGTGAATAGCATTTGCGCGCCGCTCTATCTTAAAATCATCAATCAACTCGCCGCGTATCCCGACCGCCTGGGCACGGACACCCGCATCGCAGGGTTTTATATCGTCGGGGCCCAATGTCGGGATGAGCCTCTGCAAGCGCCGAAGGAACAACTTCTTGGAAAATGCCCTCATATATTCGCCGACGCCATATGTGAAATTCTTAAGAAACATTTTCCACAGGCCGGGGTAAGAGAGCGCATCCCAGCTATCTCTAAGACTGAAGTCGGTTTTGCGATAGCCCTCTCTCTTGAATGAGAAGACCGCGTTAGGGCCACATTCGACATTACCATCGATTTTGCGGGTGAAATGAACGCCGAGGAACGGAAAGGCAGGGTCCGGGACAGGATATACAAGCGCCTTGACTTTTTCCTCCGCCTGTTCCATCAACTGGTAATAGTCCCCACGAAAGGGAATAATCTTAAGCTTCGCATCAACGGCATCCATTTTCGCGACGCGGTCGCTCTGAAGTCCGGCGCAGTTGATAATATATTTAGCTGCAAAAGTAGCCTGGTTAGTGACCACGTTGGTAAAGAAATCGTGCTTGTCAAAACCCAAAACCTGATGCGAAGTCAAAACTTTACTACCCGAAGATTTTGCCTCCATCAATTCACCCAGTTTCTTTGCAACCTCAACAAAATCAATTACCCCCGTACGGGGCACACGTATGCCCGCTATGCCGCTGCAAAATGGTTCGACTTGCTTAATTTCGTCAGGGCCAATCTTTTCGACTCCTTCTATTTCGTTCTCCACAGCGTTGTTAAAAACCTGTTCAAGATAAGGCAGTTCCTCTACCCGAGTGGCTACAATGACCTTGCCGCAGATGCGGTGTGGGATATTGTGCTCTTTGGCAAAAGCTACGAGCTGGCTTCGTCCGGCAGCACAGGTCTTCGCCTTCGTCGAGCCCGGCTTATAGTACAGCCCGGAATGAATTACGCCGGAATTATGCCCGGTCTGATGGGCCGCCAAGTGTGTTTCTTTTTCCAGAACGGCGATGCTAATTCCGGGATGACTACAGGCAATCTTATAGGCAGAGGCCAAACCAATGATGCCGCCACCTACCACGACGATGTCAAAATCAATCTGCCGTTTCATAAATCAATTTCCGCAAAAGCAAAGAGCGTAAAATTTGTGCCCGTGTTCATCGACATGGCGATTGTCTCAGTTGTTGACAGCGATGTCAAGATTCCCCTATTTATTCAGCTGAGTACGGCGTGGCATTGGCTATAAACCGGCCTCTAAAAGCCTTTTTTGCTTGACATACAATATCGAAGATGCTATAATAAGGGTGAATTCTGGGGGTGAAGGAAACTCACCTACTAATGCTGTGTCCGCGTTAGGCTGCACACTACTTATTGGTTAGTAACATTAGGACAAAGCAAATGAAAAGACTCTTAGCAGCATTTATCGTATTAGGCCTTTGCGGCACGGCAAAGGCGACGGTCGTCTCACTGAAAGACGAAGGCAGTACTATAACGGCAACACCCGGCCAGGCCCTCGTCCTCGAACTTGTGGCTGACGATTCCCTCTTCATGTTCGACGCCATTATTAGTATTGCCGGCGACGCCACGATTACTGACGCAATGGACAGTGCCAGTGCGGTCGATTACGGCTGGTTCGTTGTTGCCGACAATTTCATTACTCCTATTTATCGTGAGAACAGTGTTGAAATAGGGGCTGAAAGCATCCCGGAACCGGGACATCCTGCCGGTGATATCGGCTTTGTGGAAGTTACTTACGGAAGTGGAACAGTTATCGTCTCTTTGGAATGGGGGAACTCGATTCCTTTACGCATCTGGGGTGTAAGGCCACCGTGCTCAAGCGGCGTTGTTACTATTGTTCCTGAACCGGCTACGATTTTGCTGTTTGGGCTCGGCGGG
>CP070715.1:767341-772352 GCA_020350405.1 Planctomycetota bacterium | reverse complement strand
TATATGCCGGCGGCGGGATGCATAACCGTAACAACAGCAACCCGAGCGTGACCAACTGCACGTTCATGGGCAACGCAGCAGGGGGCGACTTCGGGGGTGGTGGGATGTTGAACTACTCATCCAACGCCACGGTGACAAACTGCACCTTCTCAGACAACACGACGACCGCCAATGGCGGCGGGATGTGCAACCGTTCATGCAGCCCGACGGTAGCCAATTGTAGCTTCGCCGGCAATTCCTCGGTATATGCCGGCGGTGGGATGTATAACCGTAGCAACAGCAACCCGAGCGTTACCAACTGCACGTTCACGGGCAACGCAGCAGGGGGCGACTACGGGGGTGGTGGGATGTTGAACTACTCATCCAACCCCACGGTGACAAACTGCACCTTCACAGACAACACGACGAGCGCCAAAGGCGGCGGGTTGTACAACCTTTCATGCAGCCCCACAGTGACCAACTGCATCCTCTGGGGCAATACGGCAGCAACCGGGCCACAGATTTATGGAAGCGCGGTCGTGGAATACAGCGACGTCGAGGGCGGTCATAGCGGAACGGGCAACATCGACGCCGCCCCGATATTTCTCAACATGTACGACGGCAACCTGCGTCTTGGCGTCCGCTCTCCATGCGTTGACGCCGGTAACAACGCCGACGTACCGGCGGATGCGAACATGGATCTTGACGGTAATCCGCGGTTTGTGGACGACGCGAATGTAGGTGATACAGGTGCAGGGACAGCTCCGATCGTGGACATGGGGGCGTACGAGCGGCAAACGGACTCGGCGCCGGGCGTTAACAACGCCGGTACGTGGTACTGGACGATAAGCGAGGCGATGGACGAGGCTGTCGCTGGCGACGTAATCGAGGTAGGGCCGGAAACCCTCAGCGAAGGGGTCGATTTCAACGGCCTTGCCATCACGCTGCGGAGCACAGACCCCAACGACCCGAACGTGGTGGGCGTGACCATCATTGATGCCACCGGCCTGGGCTCGTCGGCTGTCATCTGTGCCGACGGCGAAGGACCGAATACCATCCTCGCCGGTTTTACCATCATTGGGGGCCATGCCACCAATGGGGGCGGGATGTACTGCGAAAACAGCGACCCGACGGTGGTTAACTGCAGGTTCAGCTACAATGTAGCGGACTGCAATGGCGGCGGGATGTACTGCGAAAACAGCAGCCCGACGGTTAGCAACTGCAACTTCAGCTACAATATAGCGGACTGCAATGGCGGCGGGATGTACTGCGAAAACAGCAGCCCTACGGTAACGGGCTGCGTATTCTACAGGAATTCAACCAGCGATGGCCAGGATTACAAATACCCGCAAGGCGAAAGCGAGCTTCACGGCAGACACGGCGGCCACGCCGGGCATGGCGGGGGGATGTACAACGATTACTCGTCACCAATCGTCAGTAGCTGCGAGTTTATCGAGAACAGGACCGGCAGTGGCGGCAACGGCGAAAACGGGGATTCTGAGTGGTGTAGAAACGGCGGGTGGGGCGGCGACGGGGGCGATGCCGGCTGGGGGGCGGGCATGTACAACTACTTAAGCGGTCCAACTATTACCAACTGTCTGTTCAGGCTGAATGAGACCGGTGCCGGCGGGACCCCAGGCCACGCTGCCGATGCGGGAGACTGTTTGTTTGACTGCACGAGGCCCGGCAACGGCGGTGACGGCGGCAACGGCGGTCACGGGGCAGGGATTTGTAACTATGACTCCTCACCCATCATCAGTTACTGCGAATTCAGCGAAAACAAATCCGGCAACGGCGCAAATGGAGGATATGGCGGTGACATTAAGGATGTCTTATCGTGCGCGTACGTGCAGCAGGGCTGCGGCGGCCGCGGCGGTGCTGGCGGCGATGGGGCAGCGATGTACAACATTGTGAGCAGCCCGGCGGTGACCAACTGCACGTTCAAGGCTAATGTGGGCGGCGACGGCGGCGACGGGGGCGTTGCCGGTATGGGGGGTTGTGGGCTCTGGCCTTCTCCCGTCACCGGTGGCATCGCCGGTGACGGCGGCGATGGGGCAGCGATGTACAACATTGTGAGCAGCCCTAAGGTTACCGGCTGCAAGTTCGAAGACAATAAAAGCGGCGACGGCGGCGACGGCGGCGACTCCATGCCGTGCGTGTGCGACATTCCTTGTGATTATCCCAGGGGCAGCGAGGGCGGCGACGGCGGCGACGGGGCGGGGCTATACAACAGCGGCAGCTATCCGGATGTGACCAACTGCAGCTTCACGGCTAATTGGACAGGCGCAGGCGGTGCCGGTGGGTCTGGCTCTCCGCCGGGCGCGTCGGGGACGCGGGGCGCTGGAGCGGGGATCTACGATAGCAACAGCAGCCCGACGGTAACCAACTGCATCCTGTGGGGTGACGCGCCAGATGAGATCGTTGATGACCCCTGCAGCACGTCGGTGGTCAACTACAGCGACGTGCAGGGCGGATATGACGGGACGGGGAACATCTATGCGTACCCGTACTTCGTTCACGCTGCAGGTGGCAATTTGCGGCTTCAATCCATGTCGCCCTGTATTGATGCGGGCGACAACGTGTCCGTACCAAATGATATTGGCGACCTGGACAATGATTCGAATACAACGGAACCGCTACCCTGGGACCTTGACGGGCGGGCGAGATTTGGTGACGGCGATTGCAACGGCAGCGATATCGTGGATATGGGGGCTTACGAGTTTAGCACTGCTGACATTGGCGACTTCGATGATGACTGTGCGGTGGACTTTGTAGACTATGCAATCCTTAGTGATTACTGGCTGATGGACGAGCCTTCGGTGGATATTGCGCCGCAACCTGCGGGCGACGGTATTATCGATGAGAGAGATTTGGATATCCTTTGCGAGAACTGGCTTGCTGGTAAATAGCTTTATTGCGGGTGCGATGCGGGCAATGAGTGGTGCGGGGGGGGCGGACCTCGACCAGATGGGCGATGTTGACGGGGTCGACCTGGGGCTGTTCGTTCAGGAATGGCTGTACTGGTGCCCTTATGACTGGCCGTTGAAGTAGAGGAAAGGCAGCGTATAGCGTTTAGCGGCGGGGCGGGGTTTTGCGGAAAGATTGCGTTGACTGCGGAGGGCGTTTTGGTATTTTGGTGGTTCAGTCAGGGATGGGAAATTTCAAAGAGGAGAGAAAAACAATGACGGAGAGTAGGTGGGTGAGAAATTGGATTGACGGGGAAAGCTGGTCTGGGGGTTATTGTGGAAACAAAGTTGGGTGGGATTTTGGTGGGTAGAAGACACCAAGAACAATGAACTGTTTTGGGTGCTGCCACATGTTACCGACGTAGAAATAAGTGTCTTTCTTCGGGCCGCAAAGCTCGTCGAACCATTTCTGTGTTATTTTAGACAGCAAAACGGTCGTGTCTTTATACCTACGACGCCAGGTTCGGTGTGACTGCATTAGTTCCCAATCATGTATCATAAGTTTATGGTCGGGGCAATCAGGAGAGTCAAGACATTTAAACTTATAGTAGAAACTAAATGGTATCTGTTCAATGGGATCCAATTTTCTATCGAAGAGGTGATATTGATTGTAGGCGGCTCGGCGCTTCTTTTCATCCTTTGGAGTAGTTTTGCTAATCTCGAATCGAATATCAGTGGGTTTGAAGATACCCAGGGATTTACGGGCAGGGACGTCTTGCAATATTTTACAAAAGGATGGAGATAGAGTCTTTAA
This sequence comes from Planctomycetota bacterium, assembly GCA_020350405.1. Taxonomy (GTDB): domain Bacteria; phylum Planctomycetota; class Phycisphaerae; order Sedimentisphaerales; family Anaerobacaceae. The sequence continues at coordinate 768,653 of CP070715.1, read as the reverse complement.
AACGATTTTCTTCCGTTCGGACCAGTTGTTCCTGGTGTCCAGCCGGCCGAGTATTTTGATGGTGTCTTGGTCGACTTTATAGCTCTCGATGCGTTTATCTCTTGCAGGTCTCTGGCACTTGACGGAAATGATACTATATTTCGGGAACTGTCTGTTGTAGTCAAGAAGCCTAAATGGTATAGGGTAGAGTCTTATCCATTCACCTGATTCCAAATCAATGCCAGCGCAACAGTTGGTTTCTTGATATTTCCTGGAAGGATTCGGTGGGGCTTTGATGGTGATTAGGACGCGTTTGGTTTTGGGTGTGACCATATTGCCCCCGTATTAGGTTAGAGATGAATTATTTGGAGGCCGTTGCCATTTCGTTGTTTGATCTTTTTGGCGACGAGCTTACGGTGGCATTGGTCCGCAAGGCGCTCGAAGCACATTAGACAAGACGTATTATTCATAGCATATTTGTAGGCAGTCTCCATGGCGTCTTTCCTGGTGGCGAGGTAGGCGTTCATTTTTTGAAGAAAGTTGAGTAATCACGAGTTGATTTGAGTTTTTGTCTTATAGGCTTAGGAGTTCCGAGGTCGGGGAGATGAACATACTGAATCTTGGAGCTGTTTAGTCTTTGGGCGAGTTCGTTTTTTGAAAAGCCGGGTTTTCTGGAGAGGGGACGTTGCCTTACATCGAGGACGCAGTCGACACTGTTGGTTAGTAAGTTAGCAATAAAGCCATTAATGTTAGTACCTTCGTATCCAACTGTGAATAAATTCCGGGGCATAATGCTAAGCCTGAAAGCAAAGAGACGACACAGTTAATTATATCATATTTTTCGGCAGGATAACAAGAAAACTGGAGTGTTTTGCAGTTAATGGTCCAGGATGTGGCTTCTCGGGGACAGGCGAGGCGGTTGCTAAAAAAATATTGTTGGGGGGAGGTAAAAATGTCGAAAAGGGTTGACAGCGGCTTACAAGTTTTGTAAGTTGTAGTTGTATTTGCGTGAAAACATGCAAATACAGGCCTGAGACACCCCGGATTATCGGGGTGGTTACGGGATTACGGCGGGGCCATGAACCTTCGTTAGGTTCGGTTGTTTCTGTGTGGAAGCGGCCGGCCTTTCGGGGCGGCCCGTAGGAGTCGTAATCGGCCGGAATAACGAATATAACGTTTATCAGGAAAGGTACAGGACAATGGGCAAGTCACGTTCTTCGGCCAAATCGGCCGGCACTCAAGACAAATCCGGACTTAAAGCAGGCGCGCAGATAATCGTCGATACACTTATCGGGCAGGGTGTGGATACGATGTTCGGGTATCCCGGCGGTGT
>CP070715.1:762779-767241 GCA_020350405.1 Planctomycetota bacterium | reverse complement strand
GCGGGTGAGATGGATGATTTGCCTATACCACTGCCGAGGCCGGCGGTTGACCTGTATCTTGACGGCGACGTCAATTTCTACGACTACGGTGTGCTGGCGGATGACTGGCTTGTGGAGATATTGTGGCCGCAGCCGTAGTTGAGGCCGTGCGGTGTTAAGCTGCCTGCAGGAAATGGGTTAGCACCTCGTAAGACGAGGGGCTAACTGATAGTGTGTACGAATTCGGGGCCTATACCAATTAAGTCTGGTATAGGCCCCGGTTGTGTATGGTCTCGCGAGGCGCGGCCCAAGGGTTGCGAGTTGCGGTTTGTGGGGGCGGCGGTATAATTAGATTTATGGGCTTGTGGAGGCAGAAAAAACGGCGATGGTTTATTCCGAAGTATGATGAGCTGACGCTTTTTATGATGAGCGTGGCGTTTCTGCTTTTATTTTTTTCGACAGGTGGACTGCGGAGCTTGCTATATAAGTTTTGGAGGGAGGCGGACTTGCGGGGCAAGTTCGGGATGCCGGTTGCGGTACTTATTTTTTCGGTGGGTATTGTGCTGAGTTTGTATCACGTATTTACGGAGCGGAGGAAGACGGAGGCTGAGAAGTTTGTGATGTTGTTCTTCGCGGTGCTGGCGAACGCGGCAGGCGGAATACTTGCGGGTACTCACATTCTGAGTAACTGGAATGATGCTCCGTGTATCCTGATGCTGTTTCCATTGTGGAATATTATCAACGGGATACTTCTAATATTGTTACTTCGCGCTGGTGAGATTGATACAAGCAGCATATCGGATGAGAATGCGCGGTCAGGTGAAGTAATATTCGGCTTTGTAATTATATTGGGGATATTTGTGGTGTGCCGGTTTGTGTTTGAACTTTACTGGGCGTTGACGTTTTCGATTTGTGTTGTGTACGCGACGAGCTTTAGTGACGCGCTGGGTGCGGTGTTCGGCCGGGCCGAGCCATTGGCGGCAGAAAGTACGGGGAAGGAGGTAAAAATCAAAGAGGGCAGCAGCGTGGAGAAATGTGCGTTCTGCGAGAGGGTAATACCGAAGACGGAATCGCCGTGGGTGATAAAAAAGCGACTCATCGTGTGCAAGGAGTGTTACCATAAATTAAAGGAAGAGGGCGCGTAACTAAATTTATTGTTTACGGATTGCTGTCTGGCGTGTAAGATTGGCGGCGGATTTTTGTGGTGAGATGGCTGATTGAATGGATCCGATATCGAGAAGGAGATTTTAGTGATGGACGATAATAGCAGCGGTGGTAGGAGAAGTAGTCGTCGTTTGATGTCAGTGGATGCACTTCGGGGGTTCGATATGTTCTGGATTATCAACGGAGACGCTCCATTGGTATTTGCGCTGGCGAAGGCGACGGAGAATAAGTTTTTAAACGACCTGCTTATACAGTTTGAGCATGTTCGGTGGGTTGGATTTCGGGCGTGGGATTTGGTCATGCCGCTATTTCTGTTTATTGTCGGTGTGGTGATGCCGTTTTCGTTCAACAGCCGTATTGAGCGCGGGCAGAGCAGGGGCGAGATTTGGCTGCACATTGTCAAGCGGGTGTTGATTTTATGGGTTTTGGGGATGATAGCACAGGGCAATTTGCTTGAGTACAATCTGGATACGCTGCAGCTTTACAGCAATACCTTACAGTCGATTGCGGCGGGATACTTGATTGCGTCGGTGTTCATACTGTATTTGAATATTAGCTGGCAGATGGTGGCGACGGCGGTGCTTCTGTTGGGTTTTTGGGTGTTGATGACGATAGTGCCGGTGCCCGGTCACGGCGCGGGGATGATGACAGAGGAGGGGAACCTGGCGATTTATATCGATAACATAATACTGGGGCGGTTCAGCGATGGATATACCTACACCTGGGTATTGAGCAGTTTGGGATTCGGCGGCTCGGTTATGTTAGGTGCGATGGGGGGACATCTGCTGCGTTCTAAGAAGCGAGAGGCGGTCAAGGTCTTAGGGCTTTTGGCCGCGGGGGTAGGCTGTCTTGTTGTCGGGGAGTTGTGGGGATTGCTATTTCTGATTATCAAGCATATCTGGACGAGCTCGATGGTACTATACGCAGCGGGGTGGAGCTTTCTGTTGTTGGGACTGTTCTATTTGGTTATTGATGTGTGGGGGTTTAAGAAGTGGGCGTTTTTCTTTGTTGTGATAGGGATGAACGCGATAGCGGTTTATATGGCGGTCCATGTTTTTAACTTTAAGCTGGTCGGGGATGTATTTGTTGGGGGGCTCGAGAGTTGGTGTGGTAACTGGTATGTATTTGTGCGGGAGGTGGCGGCTCTTGCGGTAGTGTGGCTGACTCTTTACTGGATGTACCGCAAGAAGACGTTCATCAAGATATAAGACAGTCAGACTTCTGGGACTCAAAAGAGTATTTTTCGTAAAAGATGCTGTTCTGCTAATCTTCTTCTGTCGGCTTTGTGCCGAGAATATGCAGAGAGTCCGCTATCACCGGCAGAGTTCTGGTTTCTACGTGTGGGTCATAGACGTTTCCGGTTACCTCCATTCGCACGACCGCGCCGCCGAGCGCATCAGGCAGGGACTGCAGGACTGAGGGTTCGGCGGTAGCAAGCCGCTTTCCGCGGGCGGTAAGGGTCAAATCGACAATCCAGTTTTGCATGTCCAAGGAACCTGAGCCGCAAAAGGCGATGGCGTCGCCGGACAAATCGAACGACTGGATAAATACTTTGTTGTTGTTGATATAGGCATCCACAAGCATCCTCTCGAAGGCGAAATCTTTGGGCCCTGTGAGGTTCAGCACATACAGCAGCTTTGCGAGGGGCGAGAGTTTGCCAACCTGCATGTCGGTTATTTCGAGGCTGCATCGGCCCATACGCGGCAGAGACTCGCGGGTCCGGCCGGCCACGCTCAATGAGCCGGACATTCTGCCGGTCGTATGGTTGGAGTTGTCGGCGTTTGAATTTTCCTTTGGCTTGATGTCCTCAAGAAATTGCTTTAAGTCAAGATTGTTAAAACCTGTCTGCAGGAGGTACTCGTAGGCGTCCCCGGTGGCGGGTATGAGCTCTAATTTTCCGGCCAGTCTGCCGCCGTAGCAGTCGGCAAGTAATTTTTTGGCCACCCAATTGTGCTGGTTGGGGTCGTAACATATAGCGGTCCTTAGGTTTGTTAAGGATGTACCCTTAATCTTCAGACTCTCTGCCACAAAGTCAATATCACCGTTTGAAATCTCACACTGGGAGGTGTCGGAGGCCTTATCGGCGAACATTACCTGACCGTCTATTTTTACGGCCGGTGCGCCGGCTATTACGTGGTTACCGTCGGCAGGCGTCGCAACAATGTCATCCAAAAAGACGGTGTTGTCTGTTATGGTTAAAGAGCCGGTGATGTCTCTTAGCGGATAGGGAAGCTTGCGGGAGTCAACACTGTTATTCAGAAAGTCCAGAGTTATTTTATAATCCGCTCGGTCATCCGTGGGGGCTTTGCTCACCGCGACGCCGATATTTACGTTGCCATCGGGGCGGAGTTCGGAAGCGACTTTGCTCAGTGACACCGGCAGCATATCAACCATCTCGTCGTTTATCTGTACCTTGTCGGTGTGCAGTACGAGGTCATATTGTGTGTGCCGGGGCTGGGTGCCCGGTCGAATCTGACCTGTAACCAAAGCGGGGCCGAATTTACATTGGCCCGCGAAGTCTTCGATGCGTATCAAATCAGGCGTAAAAACGGCTTCTGCGGATACATCAGAAAAGGTCAGCGGCAATTGCTCTTTTGAGGGAGAGTCCGCAGAGGTCTCTGCGGGCTCTGCGAACTCGAGGAAGGGGGTTTTCAGTGAAGTTTTTTTGAAAGAGACGTCGGCGACAAAGGTAGTCGGACTTAAGTCATCTTGCGGTGTATAGATTTTGATGTCGGCATCGGCCGTGCCGGCCATAGAGACGCTGTCATAAAGCGGCTGATGTGCGGGGGGCAAGGCGGCTGCCAGGGTCGAATCCAGGGGGACATTTTCGGCGTTGACGTAGAAGTCGGAAATCGGCCGGTCGGTCCGGCAGGCTGTTGCCCTGCCGTTTATGGTAATTTTGCAGTCGTTTGCCTCAGAGACCAGGTCCGAGGCAGTAACGGTGTCGTACTCGAAGAAGAGGGTACCGGTAAGACTCTTCAGAGGATATGGAAAATTGCTGTATGCGGCACCGGCACCGAGTAGCTGGACGGCGAGGCTTCTGTCTTTATCGGCGGGTGGGTATCGGCTGAGCCGGTAATCTATGGCGGCCCGGCCGGTCGGGGAAAAGAGCGACCAGAATTTCTTGTGCCTTTCGTTCAGCGCCTGATACAGGTCGTTGTCAAGGGCCATATTGTTACTTGTGATGCGGACATCGTATTTGCGGTCGGGGCCGAAGTCCCGGGTGAAACCGTTGAAGAAAAGTTCGACGTCATTGTGGTAGCCGCAGAGATTGTTAAGGACAGCGCTTCTTTCAGTTAAATCCACCTCGCCGGTGAGG
>CP070715.1:758006-762679 GCA_020350405.1 Planctomycetota bacterium | reverse complement strand
GGTGCCCAGCTCGTTACCTCAGTGGTCATTTCGGGTGTCATTCTTGGCCGCAGGAGGCGGGACATATTGAAGTTGGCTTTTTTGGCGGCGCCTGCCTTGGCTGGATTAGTGTTGTGCTTTTATTTTCCTGTGTGGAACCGTGAACTGCTTTCAAGGGGCAGATACCATCGTTTTGAAAGGATAAAGGAGGATATAATAGGGTCCGGCTGGTTCGAGGCTCTTTTCCAGGGGCCGGATGTACTCGCAACGACCGAACGAGGCGAAGTCATATACTATAGTGATGGCATCGGTGGTTTTGTCACCGTGCTTGAATATCCGGGGCCGTTTGGGGACACTGAGCGCACACTGGCCATTAGTGCAAAACCGGATGCTTCTTCGCGGGGAGATATGAAGACACAAACGGTCTGTACGCATTTCCCCATGCTCTTTCATCCAAACCCTAAAACGGTAATGGTTTTGGGTGTGGCCAGCGGTGTAACTGCCGGTGAGGCGCTATATTATCCAATTGAACAGCTTGATGTGCTTGAGATTAGCCAGCAGGTTGTCGAGGCCAGTGATTTCTTTCGGCCGTGGAACAATGAAGTGCTTTCCAATCCCCGGACGAACCTCATTCTTCAGGATGCAAGGGCGCATCTCCAGTTGACAAAACAAAAATACGACGTGATTATCTCCGAGCCGTCCAATCCCTGGATGGCCGGCCTTGCTACCCTCTTTACTCATGATTTCTTTGCTCACGGTAAGGATAGATTAAACCAAGATGGCATATTTGTTCAGTTCATTCACTCCTATGAGATGGACTGGCCCAGTTTTGCTCTGGTCGGCCGGACATTTGCCCATGTTTTCCCCAACAGCCTTATGTTCGCGACCGAACCTGCCGGGCTCGGTGATGATTACATGTTGGTTGGCTTTAAGGGTAGCAGCGAACTGGTCTTGGAAAATGTGAGTCGAAAGTTAAAACATGCCCAGCAGTCAAAGAATATAACGCTCTCCGAACCCAGACTCTTGTACCGGCTCATCGTCTCTGAAGATTTGCGGAGCCTCTTTGGACGCGGTCCCATTAATACCGATAATTGGCCTATGCTTGAGTTCGCCGCACCGAGGAGGATGCATCACACGGATCCGAATGTCAATAGAAATCTCCAATCCGAGAAGATACTTAGACCCACAACCATAAATATCGTTCAACAGCTCATAGACGATGTAGATGCGCAAATTGATTTTGCTGCCTATGCTCTTTCGGTCTACGCGCCGTTCCCTAAGATGGTTGACCTGACTAAAGCCACGCCTTCACAGGAAAAACGCTTCTTTGAACTTCTTGATACATATTGTGCGAGCAACTCAATAAATTATTCTGTCTTGAAAGACAAACAGTTGGAGAAGAGGTGTCGTTCAGCTCAAATAGAAACTTTACAGAACAAAATGGACCTTATGCCTTACAAAGACCTTTCCTACTTTTATCTGGGCGACCTTTACTATGCAGAAGATATGCTGGATGAGGCTGTGGTTAACTATTACAAATCGCTGCAGGTCAGGCCCGACTTTGCTGAGGCCCACTACCAGTTGGGGTTTGCACTTGAGCGACAGGGCAAATTCGAAGAGGCCATCGGGCACTACGATGAGGCGCTGCGAATAAAACCCAGCTTCGCGATGGCGCACAGCCATTTAGCATATGCTCTCGCCCGGCAGGGCAGGATTGAGCAGGCTGCCAAGCACTTTACAAAGGCCCTGCATATCAAACCTGATGATGCCGAGCTGCGCAGCAACCTCGGCGGCGTGCTTGCCAAACAGGGCAGGTTCGACGAAGCCATTCTGCACTTTGTCGAAGCTCTGCGGGTAGACCCCAATTTCGCTGATGCACACAATAACCTTGGTTATGCGCTGGCCCTGCAGGGCAGGTTCGACCAGGCTGTAAGGCACTGTACAGAGGCACTGCGAATAAAACCCGACTTCGCAACCGCGCACAGCAACCTGGCTTTTGCACTCATCGGCCAGGGCAAGCTCGATGAGGCAGTCGAAAACTATGAAGAAGCCCTGCAGATAAATCCGGACTTTGCGGATGCGCACCGCAATCTCGGGTATGCCCTTTTGCAACAGGGCAAGCTGGAAGGGGCCGTCGCACACTTAAGAGAGGCTGTGCGGATAGAGCCGAATGTCGCCAAGACCCACAACGACCTCGGAGTTGCACTTGCCATGCAGGGCAAGTTCGATGAAGCTATCGCCTATTTTACCCAAGCACTGCGGATCGACCCTGACTACGCCGATGCCCGCCGCAACCTCAAACGTGCTCTGCAGCGCCGGGGCAAAGTTGATGAGCCGGGTGCGAACCTGAAAAGTCCGGAGTGAACTCCACCCTGATTCTAACTCGCCGCACATAGCGATGCTTTCGGTACTAATGCACTTACGGGTTACCTAAAGCAAAACGGCTTGTTGTCTTGACAGAATAGATGTCGGTGAATTAGGATTGTTCTTAGGTAGATGAATCAAGCTTCAGATAAATATCGGGTCCCTTTTATTTGTCTCGCCTTGGCGTGTGTAACTCTTGCGGTTTACTGGCAGGTTCTTTCTTGCGAGTTTATCACTTTCGATGACCCGCATTATGTTACGGACAACCAGTATATCAGGACGGGGTTTACGCTCAGTAACATCAAATGGGCTTTCACCCCCGCCGTATTCGGCTATTGGCATCCTTTAACCTGGCTGTCCCATATGCTCGATTGCCATCTTTTCGGTGCAAGCCCACTGATGCATCATCTGGTCAATTTACTTATTCATATAGCAAACAGTCTGCTGCTGTTTTTGGTCTTTAAGCGGATGACGGGAGCTGTCTTCAGCAGTGCCTTTGTCGCTGCGGTCTTTGCCCTGCATCCCCTTAACGTCGAATCTGTGGCGTGGGTGACCGAACGAAAGAATGTCCTTAGCACTTTATTCTGGCTTTTGACTATGTGGGTATATACGGACTACGTTCGCCGTGGCGGGTTGCTGCGATATTCGGTTGCGCTTCTGCTGTTTGCTCTCGGCCTGTTGGCCAAGCCGATGCTCGTGACTTTACCGTTTGTACTCTTACTTTTGGATTATTGGCCCTTCGAAAGGTTTCGGCCCGAACGAGATTTTGATGAGATTGGTAAAGATAATGACAAAGGTGGCGAATCCTCTGTATCCGAATATCGCCGGCCGGTTCTCGCTCGTCTGATTTTGGAAAAAGTTCCCTTCTTTGCTCTTTCGTTGATTTCGGCGTATTTGTCTTCTTTATCGGTTCGCCGGCTCGGAATCAATATTTCGACGGCATTGGTGCCTGTCAGGCTACGTATTGCAAATGCTCTGACCTCCTACATGAGTTATATTGGCAAGATGCTCTGGCCTCGCAAACTTGCGGTTTTTTATCCATACCCTGACAATGTGCCCCTGTGGCAAGCCATAGGGGCTTTATTGGCCCTGATATGCATCTCTGTTTTGATGATTTGGGTGTTCAGGAACAGACGCTATCCGGCGGTCGGATGGCTTTGGTATCTCGGAGCTTTAATACCGGTTAGCGGCCTGGTGCAGGCGGGTCTTTGGCCGGCAATGGCTGACCGATGGGCGTATGTCCCGCTGGTAGGCCTTTTTACCATCATTGCATGGGGTGTCCCCGACCTCCTGGCCAAGTTGCGGCATCGAAATGTCGTACTTGGGATGGCAGCGCTGATCGTTCTCCTGGCTTTGTCAGTCTGCACAGCCCTCCAACTGCGTCATTGGCGCAGCAGTATTGCCCTTTTCCAACACACTATAGAGGTCACTGAGGATAACTATCAGGCGCATTTTTCTATGATAAAACCTCTGCGACAACAGGGCAGGACCGCTGAGGCCATCGAGCATGGCTACAAGGCGCTTAAGATTAACCCAAATTATCCGAGCACCCATAATAGCCTAGGAGCTGTCTTAATTGACTCAGGCGAGCTTGATAAAGCTATCGCACACCTGAGAAGGGCGCTGCGGCTTAAGCCTGACTTTCCCGCGGCACATGTCAATCTCGGGGCCGCGCTTGTCAAGCAGGGTGATTTGGAAAAGGCCACCCAGCATTTTTACAAGGCGTTGCAGCTCAAAACGAACAGTTTCGGGGCACACATCAACCTCGCCACTGTTTTTACACAACAGGGCGAAATTGAAAAGGCCATCGAGCACTATACCGAGGCCGTGCGAATCAAGCCTGATTTCGCCGATGGCCATAACAGCCTTGGATATGCTCTGGTTCGCTTGGGGAAGTTCGATGACGCCGTCAAACACTACCTGCAGGCCCTGCAAATCAAACCCGATTTTGTCGATGCCCACAATAACCTCGGCTATGTACTTGCCCGGCAGGGCAGGTTCAATGAAGCCGCCAGGCACTATAACGAGGCCCTGCGAATCGGCCCGGACTCCGCGGGCCTGCACAATGATTTAGCTGTTGCACTTACAAAACAAGGCAAAATTGACCAGGCCATCGCGCACTTTAAGGAGGCACTGCGGCTCGACCCCGATGCCGAAGATGTACGGGCAAACCTAAATGCCGTACTTGCCCTTACAAAGCAGAATGAACCTAACGAGCCTAACCAGCCTTAACTTGGGTTTTGCACAAGAACGTGCATCAACGGTTTCAAGATTGCACAATTCGTAGCTGAACATTGGCTGCTCAAAGCGCTCAATCAGACCTGTCTGCG
>CP070715.1:744751-757906 GCA_020350405.1 Planctomycetota bacterium | reverse complement strand
GTCCTGTACCCGGCGGACGACATTATGCACGTACTTAGTCCCTACTGGCATGAGTGGAACATCGATTTGGCAATCTTCGACGCGTGCGGCGTGGACTTGACGGCCATCGACAGGTTCACCATCGGTATCGGCGGCGCTGAGAAGACCGGACAAGGCAAGGCGATGCTGGACTATGGTTATATATGGGTTGACGATATCAGGCTTTATCCGCCCAGATGCAGGCCTGAGGTGTCCGAACTTGTGGGTGATTTTACCGCAGATTGCAACGTTGATTATTTTGACGTCAACGTAATGGCGACCGACTGGCTCATGCAGGATGGCAACATCCTCACCGAGAACCGGCCGGCTACATTGACGGGCTTTCCGGATGCAACTTCTCACTGGGTTACCGGCTATATAGGTGGCGCGATAGAAGTTGACGAGGGTTATAACATTCACGTCAATGACCCGCGTCTTTATGGCATTGCCTCTATGTCAATAACGGCCTGGATAAAGAAATACATTGAGTTTATGTGGGCAGGCATAGTGAGCAGTCTAGAATACACCTGTCAAGATGATGCGACTGAGATGGGTTATTACCGTGGTGCGTACTGCTGTGGCCCGGCAGGCTTAGGCTACGACTGGTCCTGCGGTACGGAAGAGTGGCGGTGGGATGCCGGCCTTCACGTGCCAGACGGGACCTGGACTTTCTGTGCTATGGTAGTGGACCCCTGCGGATGCACTTTGTATATGAGACCCGACGGCAGCGCGCTGCAGACGGGGCTGAGGAACGAGGTAGCGCATCCAATACAGCAGAATTTTGCTCAGAGCTTTGTGATTGGTCGTTCCGACAGGCGCGGCAATTATTTTATAGGCGCGATAGACGATGTCCGCATCTATACGTACGCTCTGGATTATAATGACGTTAACAACCTGGCTTACCAGACAGCAGAGCCCAATCCTGCGCCTGTGTACCACTACAAGTTTGATGAGACAACGGGTTATACAGCGGCTGATTCAGGCACTCCTATTCATGTTTACGGTGCGGTGCAATCAGTTGCCAATCTGACGGACCCGGAGCCGAAGCGCAGCAGGTTTGTGAACTTCGCGGACTACGCGATATTTGCGGACAACTGGATGGCCCAGGACCTATGGCCGTAATCAGCAAGATTCGTCGTGAAACACCCGGCACGTTCTTAGGCACCCGCAGAAGTGGCCCTAATTTCATATAAAAGGGGTGTGAACTGATCTTTACCACCGCAGTATGCCGGGGCCGGTGATTTTGGTTTTGACCTTGCCGGTTCTCAAGTTGTACTCAATGGCGTCAGCGAGAGCACCATTAAGGTAGCAGGGTTGGACATTGTCGCCCTGAGCAGTGATTAAAGACTTGCCCGCATCGTAAAACGCTCGACTTCCCTGAAATTCAATATCTTTTTCTTCGTAGGTGAAGCCGCCTGTTGCGCTAAGCGAGGCCAGCTCGATTCGACCGGTGTCAGTTTCGTAGAGGGGAGCTTCGATGTGACTCGTGGTGACCGTGGTTTGGGGGCCCTGTTGGCCTTTAACGATAGGAAAGTAGTCAATAATAATTCCCTGTTTTTCTGCATCGGCGATAATTTGATTCGTTTCGAGATGGTACTTCATAGTGTCGAAGCCGCGGACTACAGCATAACACTGCCGGCGCAAACCAAACTTGCTCACCTTCTCTCTGGGCTCCTGGATTTTCGAATTGTCCGCAGCTATCAGGCCGTCAGGCCCCGTAGCCACACACATCTGCTCAGAACTATCGTAGTCGAATCTGCGGCATTTCAGCTTAGTAAAGCCAAGTAACTCTTCTTCTTCTGTCTCTTTGACGACTGCAAGTTGGACTACGCCGCCGTCTGCGGTCACATGTTCAATAGCTGCTGCCGGCCCACCAGATTGGCGGGTCTTGTCTTCGGCCAGGTTTACCATAATCTTTGGCGCCGCAAGCGAGTATTCCTGGCGAATGTTCGGGTCCGTTCGCGTCATGGTACACACACAGTCGCCTTCGAAGACAACTTGATTTGCCGCCGGTTGAAACTGTGCTTGTTTTTGGGCGGTTACCTTTACCGGCACGGGGGCTTGTGGGGCCCGGCGGTCAATCAGGTCATTTACATAAAACGTAAGCTCGGATGGGCCGCTGGCGATGGTGTCCCCGACAGCTGCGCAATAGTCAATTCGCTGAGCGACAAACTTCGTCCGGTCTGTCGTGTCGTTCGGACTTTCTGTAACCTGGTTGTCGGTCAAGGCAGGTCGCGTCTCTACCTTGACAGAACTTTCAGGCGCTGCGGGCGAGTCCATCGGTGTAACGAGGATACCTCCGTCGCAGGTTACCGTAATGTCGACGAATTCTTCGGTTGATTCATCAGCGGCCCTTGTAAGTGTTCCGGAGGTCTCTGGAGGGGTCTCGTCAGCTTTGGCGGATTTGCCGCTGGAGGCTTTTGACAATAAAATATTGTTGATGGAAAGCCGGTCAGTGAGAACTGTCTGCTGAGGCGCGTTTACAACAACGTTCTTATCAAACAGACACCTATAGTGCACACGGCTTTCGCGCTCAGCCACTTTTGCATTTCCCTCCGCAGCTTGTTCTTGAGTGACGTCGCCCGCGACAGACTTGGCTGGCGGTTCTGTCTGCTGCGAGCCAAGCAGGGACGCTTGCGACGAGGTCCTTATGCGCAGGTCCTCCAGTTGAATTATTCTAAGGAATTCGAGGCGATTGAGCTCGTCGTTATAGACGAATTCCATACCTGTGCCGAGCATTTGGGCGTCCGCGGAAACAAATTTGACGGGCCCGCCGGTCGAGAACTGTGACCTCTCGCTGATATAAACGACATCGTCAAGATAGACAAAGCTTTCTTTGACGCCGGTTGCCGCTTCAGGCAGGATGTGGATAACAACGTTTCCGGTAAGCGTCGCATCTTTGGGCGTAGCCCTGCCCAGAGCATCCTCGATTTGGACCGTGCCTTTGTCGGCAGTAATGTAGCACTTAAAATTGCGCCGAAAGATATTCATATAGGGTTTTTCGATTTCCCACTGGTCCGCCTCTTCGTGCAGAAGTTTTTCGAAGCCAAATTCTCTGTCGAGTTGCTTCTGGGCGTTGAGGTGTGTATATTTTGCCTTTCGGACGGTACCAACTCCGACGTCAGCAATTTTGCCGACTTCTCTATCAAACTCGGCGGCATTGCTGTCGGCGATTTGCTTGGCAAGCTCTGCGCCCTTATCAATATCAATCGGAGGAGTTTCGCTCATCAAATTATAGAGCAGAAATACCGCGAGCACAACGGCGAGTGAAACCAAGCCAATAATAAGCTTGCGTGAGTTTGTGCCCATAACAAATCCAAAGAGTTTATCTGCCAAACGTACGCTACTGCCTTCTGGTTCCAGTCTTACGGCACATACCTTTTCATAAGCTCCGGCCACCTGCCGGTTTCTTTCAGTATGTATTCTATCACTTCGCGCACGGCACCGCTGCCGCCGGGGCGTTTAGTCACATAATCAGCGCTTTGTTTTACTTCATCTATGGCATTGGCAACAGCCGCCCCAAATCCAACGTGTCTTATTGCCGGCAGGTCCATCAGGTCATCGCCGATATAGGCGGCCTGCTGAGCTGCGAGGCCGAGCCGCTGGAGAAGTTTTTCAAGCGCCGGCAGTTTGTCATGACTGTCCTGAAGACAGTGGTCTATCTGGAGTTGCTCTGCACGATGTCTTGTCGGCTCCGAGAGCCTGCCACTTAGAAAAGCGACCTTTAGTCCGGCTCTTTGCCACATCCTAATTCCGTGACCATCGAGGACGTTGAAAGCTTTGCTCTCACTGCCATCTCCATTAATTACTACAGTTCCATCCGTCAAGACGCCATCGACGTCCAAAACCAGTAGTTGGATATCCGCAAGCTTTGTTTGGTGTTGCTCGGGCATTTCTTCAAAATCCAATTAATCCAGTGTTGCTAACCGTCATGGCTGATTCAGCCCACGACTTTTATTGTCAGGATATCTTGTACATCGATTAGGCCGACGGGCCTGTTATCGGCGTCAACGACGGGCAGCTCATCGATTCTGTATTTATGGAAAATAGCTGTTGCCTCTGCAGCGAGCGCGTCGGCCCTTATTCTTTTGCAGTCCGCTGTCATAATATCGCCGGCTTTAAGCTCAAATGCATTCTGTCCCTGCTTTGTGATTAAACGCCGCAGGTCGGCGTCGGTTACTATCCCTGCCAGTTTGCCGTCTTTGTCGACGACCATTACAGCGCCGTGCCGCTTTACATCTTTGGTCTTTTCGAGAAGCTGTTTTATGGTATCGCTGAACTGTGCAATGGGTAATTTTTCACCCTCTTTGAATATCATTGATTGCTCAACCGTCATCAATTTTGCGCCGAGCGAGCCTCCGGGATGAAATCTGACGTAGTCCTCGACGCTGAACTTACGTTCCTTCATAACGGTAAAGGCGAGCGCATCCCCGATGGCGAGCATGCAAGTGGTAGAGACACTGGGAGCGACGCCGAGCGGACAGGCTTCAGAGACTTCGCCCATGCACAGCACCACGTTGCTGTGCTTGCTGAGGGTTGAGTCACTGTCGCCGGTTATTGCTATCAGTTTAATCTCTAATTGCTTGACGAGATTTATCAGGCGAGTTACCTCGTCTGTTTCGCCGCCGTAGCTTAGCACAATCACGATGTCGTCTTTGCGCAGTCTGCCGAGGTCGCCGTGGACCGCCTCGGCGGGATGAAGGAAATGACTCGGCGTGCCGGTTGACGCCAAGGTCGCGCTTATCTTGCGTCCGATGATGCCTGCTTTTCCGATTCCGGTTACTATACAGGCGCCTTTGCAGTTATAAATCATCTCAACCGCTTTGCCAAATGAGTCATCCACTATAGGGGCAACAGCCCTTATAGCCTCAGCTTCCGCCTCGATCACTTTTCGCGCGTAGTCAAGATCGAATTCCATTTGTCGTCAGCTCCTCAATATGCTGCAACAAAATCGCACCTCATCCGACCATAGGCCGCATTACGCAGCCACTTTAATTGTCCGTACCAGTATTATAAAACCGCAAAACGTCGTCAAGCGCAAAGATATAATTGACTACTGAGTGTCCATAATTTGCAGCCTGAGAAGTGCCAGCCTATAGTTTAACTACATTTCCCTTCTCGTTGTAACATACAAGGTTGTGTTGTTCTCCGGCGTAGCTCGGCTGCGAGTGAATGACCACGCGTTTGTCGCTCAGTTGCTCAACGTGTGTGATGGCAGCTCTTTTTTCGTTTTGCAGGTAGTCGGCGACCTCGGGTGAGACAAACAGTTCAATTCTTCTTATCTGGTCTTTGGCGGCTGAGAGGTTCAACAGGCGAATAATCTCTATAGCTACCGATTCGTGGCTCTTAACAAAGCCGGTGCCGGCGCAATGGGGACAAGCCAGATAAGTGGCCGATTGCAGCGAGGGTCGCATTCTCTGCC
Source organism: Planctomycetota bacterium (assembly GCA_020350405.1). Classification (GTDB taxonomy): domain Bacteria; phylum Planctomycetota; class Phycisphaerae; order Sedimentisphaerales; family Anaerobacaceae. The sequence goes on along the minus strand of CP070715.1, from coordinate 752,466 downwards.
GTGTCATCTCCACGACGCCGAACTTGCTGATTCTCAGTATCTTTGAGCGGGCACGGTCGGTTCTCACAGCCGAGCGAAAAGCTTTTTCTACCTCTCTGCGGTTTTTTATACTGCGCATATCAATAAAATCGCACACTATCAAGCCTCCAAGGTCCCGAAGTCTGAGCTGGCGGGCGATTTCGGTTGCCGCAGCCATATTGATTTTGTACGCCGTCTGCTCTGCGCTTTGCTGCCTTCGGTATCGCCCGCTGTTGACATCTATTGAGACCAAGGCTTCTGTTTGCTCGACTACGATGGAGCCGCCGCCCTTGAGTTCCACCGTGCGGGACTGTACTTTCGCGATTTCATCCTCAATCTTGTATTTGTGAAACAGCGGCACCTTGCTCTTATAACATGTTACCCGCCGTTTCAAACGCGGTGTTGCTATCAGCAAAAACTCCCTGATTCTCCGGGCGACGCTTTCGGAGTCACATATTATCTTGCTTATCCTGCTGCCAAAGACATCTCTCAGTGTTCTTATCACCAAATCTGACTCTTGGTAAAGCTCAGCGGGCGTTTTTTCGGCTTCCATGCGCTTTTCAATCGCGGTCCATAGTCGCCTCAGATATCGCAGGTCATTTTGTATGTCCTTTTTTGAGCATCCTTGCCCGGCCGTTCGAATGATGAATCCCTGTCCCTTCGGCGGCCCGCAATCTTCGAGAATTTGGCGCAGTCTCTTGCGCTCTTCATCATCTTCAATTTTGTGAGATACGCCGTGCTTTCGCATCCAGGGCATCATAACGAGGAACTTTCCTGGCAGGGCAAGATACGTCGTGAGGGTAGGTCCCTTGCTTTTTAAGCCTTCCTTTGTCACCTGGACAACAAGTGTCTGGCCCTTATGAAGGCAGCTCTGAATAGGCGTGCGGTCCTTAAGGGCTTTTCTTCGGCCGACCGATTCGGTATAGTCGCCCCCGCCGCCGGAAAAATACCGAGGGTGCAGGTCACTGATATGGAGAAAGCCATTCTTGCCGCTTCCCCAGTCTATGAACGCCGCCTGTATGCCGGACTCGATGTTTACAACCGTTCCTTTGTAAATATTTCCGACGCGACTGCCGAGGCCCGCCCTTTCTATGTACAGCTCTTCAAGCACACCGTCTTCGACCACCGCTACGCGGCACTCTTCTCTCTCAGCTACGTTTATAAGCATCTCTCGTGCCATTATCCAATCCTTACTGCCATTGTACTTTTGTTCGTCTAATCGGTGCCGCTAACTCGGTAGCGTCAAGTCCCAGCAGCTTAACAATCTCCTCAACGCGTATCGAACCAGCCGAGGTAACCACACACTCAATCACTATATCTCTATCGGCTAATTCGGCAGATTTCACAAAAGGCCTGACATCGACATCGCGAATATTGCCTCTTCCGTCAATCCTGCGCTGTAAAATAAGACTTTCACTGGCAAGCAGTTCTGCAATCTTTGTCCTTAACCTCTCATCGACACATTCCTCCCGCACAGTCAGGATGTATGTGGCTGCCCGAGGCTGAAACGATGCTTTTGCTCCCGCGATACTAACCGAAAGCAGCTCGCAGCCCTCAGGCAGTTGCGCGGCGAGCCTGTCTGCGACCTGTGACCGGTAATCTGTGATTGTGGGGTCACGATGCACCCCGAGGCAAAGCAAATCGCCCTCGACTTCAACTCCAACCGGTTTAGGCAGAGGCAGCGACATTTTTGGACGTGGATTGAAACCCTGACTATATTGGATTTTCATACCTGCACGGACACAGGCACGCTGGAAAAACCTGAGCATTTCAGCATGTGAGAGAAATCTTAGATTGCCCCGGACCTTGAATTTAATCAGTAATAGAATAGTCTCATTCGAATCGGTTATGTACGTATCTCCTGATTTTTCGGCTGACGCCTTCCGTAAAATTCAGAACTTACTGTTGATTTCCCCGTTACCCGGGATTTTGTAGTATTATGCCACTCTGCCATTGAAAAACAAGTATTTTCTGGGTTTCTGGCAAAAGGATGCTTTTATAAAGGTCGCGACCTAATCGGTTTGCAGAAGTCGCTCTCCAAATAAAAAGGGCCGGCCGGACATAAGCCCTGGATTATAAGTAGGAACCATCACCAATCTTATTTGTGGTGAATCTGGACATTCCCGCCGCCAAGATAACCCTGCGCCTTATGCTTCGGCACCGCAGGACCATTCTCCGTATCAACATCCGGCCCAAGCCATATCTCAATCTTAAACCAGTCTGCCGTCCCCGGCTCGCCATTGTCCTCGGCCGTCACCTTGAACGTGTACAGCCCTACACTCTTTATTTTCGCTCGAGCGTCATGGTTACCTTATGTTATTAATTAAATTTTTTGCAGTATCGTGTTTCATTTTCATGATATTACTAATCAGGGTAAACTGCCTGTTGTCACGCTGCATTTTGTTCTGCAATTGCAAATACTGCAAATTATATGACATATTAGAATTACTCCTGAATATGCGAGAACCCATACCGTTGCCCGTCCGGTCAGTTTGAGATGCCGGGTTGTTCCCAAAGTATGAGCACCCGTTGCCAAGGTTGCCCGCGTAATCCCATATACCAATTGCATCGCGGCAGATAAACCGGCCAGCCCTCGGGTCGAGATAGCGGCTGCCGTAATTGTACCAGCCGGTTTCGGGGTCGTAGCGCCGGCCGGTGAAAAGATAGCTGTTACCGATGGCAGTGCTCGAAATAGGCGCTCCTGAGCCATCAAAGAGATTTGGCTCGCCGTAGTCTTGGTATTCGTAGCGTTCGACGACGAGGCCGCAGGCATCGGTAACCGCCATTACATCAAAAAGGTCGTCGGTGTGATAGTAGTAATCATTACTGTCCCGCTGCATGTTCACGACCTCATCAATATAGTTGCCATAGACGTATGTTGCCAGTGTATTGCCGTCCCCATCCTGCTCTTTGATGACCTGCCACTCGTCATAGAAGAAACGCGTTATCTGCGGGCTCCCATCCGAATCAACAACTTTCTCAATTCGACGTCCAAGGGCGTCGTAAGCATAGGTATGAACTTGGCCTGTATTTACATCATTGACCTCGACCATCTGGTTGCGGTAGTCATAAATAATATCCTTTTGCGTAGCGTTGTCGATAGTTATCAGGTTGCCGTTCTTGTCATACTGCCTACTGTCGAAAGGAGTTGTCGTGTACTGGTTCATATTCGCATCGGCTGGTTCCGGAGTATTCGGGTCCATGGTATAAGTGCCGGCGTCGGGAGAGCCGGTAACTTCCGTGCGATTGCCGACACCATCGAGAGTATAGACGGTATTGCGAACAACTGCGGAATTGCTATCCGTGACTGTGGTTTGAACCAGGCGGTTAGCAGAATCATAGGTGTAATCATGGGTCAGTTCCGCCCCGCTTGCGCGGATGTCCTTGCGCTGGGTCTTGTTATACATCTCGTCCCAGGTGTACGTCCGACTGTCGATGATGGTATCTGCTCCGCACGGGTCGAAAACATGCGTGGTGGCGGTGATACGCTTGACGTCGTCATAGCTGTAATCGCACACGGTATTGTTGCTGAACGACCGCCGCTCGACACGTCCCGGGCCGATGTAGTCGTAGCTTGCTATCAGCCCATTTACATCTGAAATCGTCTTTTTTCGGTTCAGTTCGTCGAAAGTGCAGGTAATTACACGCCCACTTGGATAAGTACAGGACAGCCTGTTGCCCATACCGTCATAGACAGAAGTTGTACTCTTGCCGTTAAGTGTTTCCGTTGTAACGTTTGACAGCGAGTCATAGCTAAATGTTAGATTCGAGTCGTCGTCCTGAGCGAATACAAGCCGCGACAGTCCGTCATATTCATAGTTTTCAAAGGTGGTGTCATCTGACACCCCCAGCCCGGGTGTGATGGCCTTGGCGGTAAGCCGCCCAAGCAGGTCGTACGTACAGTTAACAGCACTCCCCGCGCCATCGGTACCATGAGTGACATTATCATGAACATCATAAACCACCTGCTTGTCTGTTCCATCGGCATAAATTATCTTATTTCCGCGATTCAAAGCATCGTACTCATAAGTGGTGGTGTTGCCGTTGTCATCGGCTTGTGAAACCAGCCGTGAACTGTCATCCCAGCTTTGGCTGGTGACAATGTCATTTGCATCACCGGCGTCTGCCCCGTCACCATCCATATCTCGCACTGTTTGGGTAAGCCTGCTAAGGCCATCATACTCACACCTTGTTTCGTTGTTCAGCGCGTCCGTTATCTGCGTGCAATTTCCCCGGGAGTCATAGGCGAACCAAGTGCTGTTGTCGTTGTTATCGGTTACCTTCGTCAGGCGGTCGAGATTATCGTATTTTAAAGCTGTAACGAATACCTCATTGGGGTCGCCAAGGTCCGACTTTTCTACCTCAGTAAGAGCCGTTATATTTGAGTTCTCATCGTATGTTAAGGTGACCTTATTGCCCTTGGCGTCAGTGACAACGCTTCTGCGGTTGGCCGTGTCGTATTCACAGCGCGTTTCATTACCTCTGTCATCGATAACCTTGGTCACCTGAGAATTATCGCTGTAGAAAATCTGTGCGACCGAATTGCCATCGCCTATCGGTGACTGGGTATTGGGGTCAAAGTGCAAAACTTCAGCGTGGATAAGTCTATTCAGGCTGTCGTACTCAAAGCTTGACTCGTATAAGCGCACATTATTGCTATCGGTGGGGTCGTCGACCAACTCACCCTCGATGCGATTGGCCGCCACGTTACCGGCGGGGTCGTAGTCATATTCGAAAACATTGCCCATAAGACTACTGACTTCAACCAGACGCCCAAAGCCATCATGCACAAAGGAGCTGACGCGCGGCGTCGCTTCCAGGCCCTGGCTCACCTTCTTGAGGTTGCCGTTGCCATCATAGTCAAATTGAGTGCTCGACTGGTTGGGATCAGTCTCGGCCCGAACGGTCTGGAAGAGAAGACCTCGCTCATCATAGAGGCACCGGATGACATTTTTGGGCTGATTACCGTTGGTGGCCTCGCCGAAGCGAATCAGACTTAGGCTGCCATTATCATCATATTCAAATTCGTTTACAATTAAGTGAACTGAGTTAACTTCCGCGCTCGTACGAGTCAGGCGATTGAGAATGTCATACTCAAAGGTGGTGGTGAAGTGCGTGTTGGCCTGTAAGATACCTGCCTCATCTTTGTTCTGAACGTCTATCTGTACAATATTGTCTTTTTCATCGTAGTAAATGTCTCTTTGGTAGCGCACATTATTGCCGTCAGTTACCTCACGTGAGGTAATGCGCACGACTTGGTCGAGCTGATTGACAATAAATTGCGTATCATGGCCGCGCGGGTCGGTTATTCGCCTGAGGTTTCCCACTCCATCGTATTCAAAAGTAGTGGTCAGGGCCAGATTGTTCACATCGACGATTGCGTCCTTCAAGTAGCCATAGTTCGGGTCACACGGGTCGGCGTAGTATGTATATCCATCCCGCCGCTTCCGGCCGCTCCCGTTATCAGGCAGAATAGAAGCAGTCAACTGTCCGTGTTCATTGTACTGCCACTGCTGGATAATATTAGAATCAGTTGGCCTGACATGTTCAGCGTGGACGCAGTTTCCGTTTGGGTCGTAATCGTAAAGCGTCTCAAATCCGCGATGGCTGACATAACGAGTCACCCGGTTTGTCCCGTTATTGACGTTGGGGTCATACTCAAATAGCACCGTAATCTCGTTCTGGTCGCTGACAGCCTCCAGACTTCCGGCGAAGCGGTGTCTTTCCCGTAGATTGCCCCGCGAACGCACAGAAGCATCAGGGTTCAAATCCCCCTCGTAAACATACGTCACGTAGTTGCCGTTGGGATAATCGATGCGTGTTGGTAAAAAATCTTTGTTGTACTGAAAACGTGTTTCGAAGAATGGCGGGTCATCGGGCCGCAGAGGGTCAGTCGGCATATTTACGTTCGGGTCGATGCTGGTAGGCAGATTGGGGTCGGCCCGGCCGGTATATTGCCGAAATATCACGAGTCGATTCTCGTTGTCATAAAGACGCTCTGTAATGTTGCCCACGCAGTCGTTCGCCACACTTCTTGTGACAGCGTAATTGTTATTTGCCTCCGGCACCTCCTGCATATAAGTAAAATCAATTATATCGTTGGCCTCACCCAAAATCTGCCGTACAACGTGGTCGAAGTTCGGGTCATCGGCGTCAGTTCCGTACGTGTTTTGCAGGTAGGTCTGGCCGTTGGGGTCCGTGATAGTCAAAAGGTTGTGATTCAGACGTTCGTCGCTGAAGCCCTTGGTGTAAGTATACGTAGTGGTTTTGCCGGCGGGAAAGTCATTGCCGGTCGGTGTACCTCTAACCTCAGGTAAGGTGGCGGACTTGAGGTCCCCGGCACAGCCGTTTGGTTCACCGGTACCGTAATACTCGTATGTGACCTGTCGGCCTGTCCAGTCAGTTACAGATTCGATAAGGCCGTTAGCATTGTAGGCAATCGTAATATCACGGCTGTTTTCTGCGGTATCCAGCGTATCATGGACTGTAGTCAGCCGACCGAGAGAATCGTAGTCGAATGTCAGCGAATTACCGTTCCGGTCGGTTATGGCGCTAATCTTGAGTGGGGCGTTAGGATCATCAGCCGCCAGAAAGGCCCATGTGCCTTTGTCGAAAAAGGTCAAGGTAAAAGAGCCATCAGCTTCCTGAGCCAATTCCCTGAAGAATCCATCAGCGGCCCAGATGCCATTCGGCTCAGGATGATAGAGGTCCCTGCGTCCATAGCCGTTATTTACTACGAGCTTGCCGCCGTGTGCTTTGAGGAAGATATTGTAAGAATGGTCCCAGCCGTTACCCATAACCGTATTCGGGCCTGTTCGCGAGCGATATGTCCGCTGCCACACAAAATCAGGCCCCCGGCTGGCAATATGCAAATCCAAAGCGGATTCACACACCTCGCCCGAAAACAGATGAACCTTGCTTGCTGAGCCTATTTCAAGAATCGAAATCTTAAAATCGGCCCATGCCGGCGCACCTGGTTGAAAACATACATATTCGTGGTGGCGCCCATCCCAACCCTGGCCTGGGCCTGGAGGCTTTGACCTCAACCGCGCGATCCGGATGTGCCCTGCCGGCAAATCTCCTGACGGACCGCCATGTGCGCTACAAGCATCTGGGTGCAATTCAACGGGTGGAAGCGAAACCTCCAACGTCGATAATGATGCACCGGGCAACGGGTCGTTTACACAGAGATCGGGCATGTCGAGAGTATTATAGTAGAGGCGACCACTCTCATCCCCTCCACCTCCCACCTCCCAGTCTCCTGAGGGACCGCCATATGCGCTATAAGCATCTGGGTTCAATTCAACCGGTGGAATCGAAATCTCTATAGACTCCGACGAAGGCTCCGAAGGCTCCAAATGCTCATTAGTGCTCGGAGACCTGGTATAACTCTGCTCCCAACCACCTCCTGGCAAAAGTCCAGCCATTAACCCTCTTGCCACCCTTTTGCGACCAGGACTCGAATACTCCGGACACGGCACATTCTCTTCACCAGAGTTGATCGCGCTCATCGTCAAACTCGTTAAGAAACACTCGTTATAACCCACCTCCCAATCTTTATAGGGGAATGAAGCGGCACATTTATTAATTGTCCCTCCAGCACATACGACACCTGTGCCTGGGTTGTGGAATATGGAGCCCGAAGGTTCCCACAGACCTTCCAAAAATTTCCCATCTCCACCCCCTGCTGAAGGCGG
>CP070715.1:740853-744651 GCA_020350405.1 Planctomycetota bacterium | reverse complement strand
TCCTGCCTCGCACCGAACAAAACAAATTCCGATGCAGCCTCTTGACTATCCTAACGCTGCCCACGGAACACTTTTAACCGCTTCCCCGGAACCGGCACATTAGGCTCCGGCACATTCGGCTCAGGCACATTAGGCTCCGGTACCGGCTCGTTAGGCTCCGGCTCGGGCTCCCAGCCTAAAGACAAAAGCGCGTCCTCCAGCTTCTCAATACTTTTTTGCAGGGCGCTAGCCGACTGCTCCTGATGCCGCATCGCTGAATGAATCCGTTGCCTCGCTTTGATTATGTCGCTCTTCCTCAAATCGCCATAATCTCTGCTGTCAAGCAGCTCATCAAGAGCATCATACGCCGCTAATTCTTCCTCCAAAGCAGCATCTATAGTTTCCAATGCTTCGAGCTTCTCCGCAATCGCATCCTCGATACGCCCAATTGCAGCGCCAGACCAGCTAAAACCCTCCCAGTAAAGTTCCTCGATCTCCTCCGCAGACAGGGCCCTGTTGAAAATCATTACCTCGTCGATTATGCCATTGAACGGGTCTGTCAGCTGAGGCAATATATCGCCTATCGTTAAATTGTAGCTATTGGTCTTTATGAATGACTGGCTCGCAGTATGCGTCGCCTCCGCCTCCCCGTTTATATAAAGCTTCATACTGTCCGGGTTTGTACTTCCATCCCACGTGGAAGCAACATGATACCAAACATCCTTCTCCCAATCATCTTTATTTGACGCTACCCTATCCCAATTGGTATTGGTTCCATAGTTTCCGCCACCTGAACCGGCAACGCCATTCGTCTTTGTAAAAAGAAGCCTATAAGCCCCACCTGTATTCCAATCCCTGCTTTGAAAATGAAAAGTATATCCACCATAAGGGTAACCTCCACCTGGGCCTCTTTTTGATACAATGATTTGCCAAGACACATTGTCGTTCAATTTAATCCACGCGCCAAAACTAATCGCACCAGCAATATCCAAGCTACTATCATCAGCAACCACAACGTAGTCATTTATGCCATCGAAGCTCAATGCTCCATCAACTTGCCCGCTTGACCACACTGGGGCGTTGACCAGAGTCCCGTGATTGCTCCCTGCCGAATCGTACGCTACCGTCCCGCTGCCTTCGTCAAACGTCCAGTGGGCGACAAGATTCACATCATTAGCTTCCGCCGACCCGCACAAGGTCAAAAGCCCCAATAATACCGCAATCACCAAATCCATCTTCATTTTCCGCACCATTATTCTACCCTTTCCGAAAAATCTAACCTTTTATCCACCAGCATAGGTAACACACCTATGCCGATTTATCTAAATTGTTCTGCCTCGCGCAAGACCGCACGCTCAACGCGGCCTCGCACCAAACAAAACAATTCGATGCAACCTCTTGCCTATCCTAGCGCTGCACACGGAATACGTTTAACCGCTTCCCCGGAACCGGCACATTAGGCTCCGGCACATTCGGCTCAGGCACATTAGGCTCCGGTGCCGGCTCGTTAGGCTCCGGCTCTAGCTCCCAGCCTAATGACAGCAGCGCATCTTCCAGCTCCTCAATGCTGCCCAGAACCACTCGCTTCGACCGCTTCTGACGCCTAACCGCAGATTCTATCTTCCGCTGCGACGCCGCTATATCGCGCTTGCTCAGACCCTCGTAATCTCCACCTGCAAGCACCTCCTCAAGAACCGCGTAAGCCTCGTCTTCCTGCTCCAAAGCCCCGTCAAGTACCTCAAGCGCCGCCACTTTCCTGCCAATCGCACCTTCGAGACGCGCAATAGCAAGCCGAACGCCGCTCAGCTCCCACAACAGGAACGGATACGTCTCGCCCTCAACAATCCCCCACACCTCGTCAAAATCCCAGCCCGCAAATGTCCCCTCCTGCATCATCTCTGCAGTCGTCCTTCCTGCCCCGCCGTGACTCGATGTCTTGCCAGAAGTCTCTATGTCCCAGTAACTATCATACGTGACCCCGCTCATCCAGTTGTACCCGACCAGACCACCTCCGTCGCCCGTAACATGCCCCGTCGAATAGCAGTTCTTTATGTAGCCACCGTAAGAACCCCACGTGTTGTCGCCGACCAAACCGCCAACCTTGTTCTTCGCCGTCACGTTCCCTCGTGCGTAGCAGTCCAAAATGATACTCCCTTTGTTACTCAGCCCCACCAGCCCACCTGTCCGGTTTGCCGGAGAACCCGCACTTGTGGCATAAACATCCGCCAGCGAAAAGCACTGAGACATAAATGAACCATTTATGTTGCCGCCGACCAGACCTCCCAATGGGGCCTGGATCGTACTTGTCCCTCTGACCGTCCCCGATACCCAGCAGCGAAAGATACTCGAACCGTTGCTGGCGCCTACCAGAGAGCCGCTGCCTCCAAGAGCTGTTATATCAACGTCTGCCAAACCTACGTTCTTGACCTCAGCGCCTCCGGTAAGAAAACCGAACAAACCAACACGCCCCTCTGAAGGTCGGTTAATATACAGACCCGTTACTGTATTCCCCTGCCCGTCAAATTTACCCGTAAAGCCATTGGGGTCACTGCCGACCGGCTCAAACCCCACCCCGCCGTTCCACGTCCGTGTATCACACGCATCTATATCATTACCCAACACGTAGCACGCACCCAAATCGTCCCTCATCGCCTGAAGTTCCGTCACATCTGTGATAACGTAAGGGTCCGCCTCTGTGCCGCTGCCGTCCATGGCCGCAGCCAGGCTGCATAGGACCAAAACGCCCAACGCCCCCACAAAAAAAACCGCCATTTTTATCACTCCACGCATCATCTTTCTATCCTTTCAAAAAAAATTAACATTTAAATTACTCCGCCACAGGCAACACGCCTACAACGCGATTTTCATTGCAGAACAAGCTTGCTACTACTAAGTGCACGTAACATCCAGAATCGTAACGCTTTTTCTGAAAAAATTTTCCAAAATCTGTGCTATTCTGCGCTAATCCGCCAAAAAACTTTGCTCCTACCTCCCAAAAGCCTCTGCGCGCTTATGCACGCTCATAAAATCCTACTAAACTAAGCCGATAAACCGCATTTGGCCTCCTGACCCACGCCTGCCAAAGTTAAAAACAATTATATACTCCCCCACCTGATTGTCAAGAAGATTTCAGCCAAACCCAAGGCCATCCGCCGAACCTCGAATAGCCTTTCCTGAGATTTTGACTGCTCCGATACGCCTTTACAGCCGATATCTTAACCATTATGATTGCGCAATGGCCCGCTGATTCAAAAAGTAATGTCCGCACAAGAGAAAATGAGTACTGATACGAACAACGTTCCTGAAATGCACCAGAAAGACTATTGGGAAAGAAAGCAGCTGACGAAGAGAAGACGCCCCCAACATCCCGTCATAGCCGCGTATGTCCTCCCCAAAATCAACGTCCTGGGTCGCTACGTCGACCTGACGCCCCAGACCCGACTCTTAGACGTCGGCTGCGGGAACGGCTTCTTCACATACTACTTTGACAGGATTTGTGACGTCCACGGCATAGACTACTCAGAAAAAATGCTGGAAATCAACCCCGTCAAGAAAACATCCTTAATGAGCGCCGATGACCTGAAGTTCGACGACAACTCCTTCGACGTCGCCTTCTGCCACGCCTTACTGCACCACGTTGAGAACATGGCAAAAGTAATACGGGAAATGAGACGAGTCTCAAAAAAATATGTCATAATCCTCGAACCAAATAGAAACAACCCCCTGATGTTCTTGTTTTCCTCCCTGGTCAAGCAGGAACGCAAAGCCCTCGAATTTTCACTGTCCTATCTCAGAAATTTAGTAACTGAAAACAACTTG
>CP070715.1:736502-740753 GCA_020350405.1 Planctomycetota bacterium | reverse complement strand
GCAGACCTCGCCGTCCTGGCTCGACACTGGTTAGAAATCGGGTGCGCCAGTCCCTAATAACGGATAACTCATCGGCTCCACACTTAGAGATTCGACGTGGTAATAAGAGGAATTTGAAAATTCTCAAAAAGCCCCCACCGCTGCTGCACAGCGTCAGACCAAGTAACAGAAAACTTACTTTAACTTTATTGGCAGGCCTTTGTCCCTGGACTTGGCAGTGAATTTCCGCAGCTCTTCCAGAAGTACCTGTATCTGCTGACTATTCTCAAGCAGATTTTCGTACAATCTGCCATCATTCACAAGCATCGCAACGCTGCCCTCCCCTGAGTTTACCTTCTCCAAAATCAAACGCAGCTCGGCCGCCGTCTTGCTTAACTCCTCACTCGTGTCAAGCGCCCCCACAAAAAATTCCTCAAATTCCTCCAGTGCTTGCGTGGCCTGCTTCGATGCCTCAGACAAATTGGCCAGGGTCTTTTTAATATTCTCCTTGTTCTCCACGTCGCCTATGATGTCATTGACGTTAGTCAAAAGCCTGTCAAGCTTGGTGGCTAATTCGTCCAGTTTCTCCCGGCTCTCTTCCGGGAAAAACTCACTCGTCATACCAGTCGAACCCTGCAATAAACTACCATGCTCCAGAAATTTCATTACCGGCCTGTTAGGGTCTGGAAAAGGAGGCTTGATTTCTATATAGCTGCTGCCCAGACCACGTGTCATCAATTTGACCTCAGAATTATAGGGAATATTGACATACTCGTTGTTGATACTAAGAACAACCAATGTTTGATGATATTCCAGGCCCGTCTTTTCGCCGTCACGTATCTCCTCGCGTATCTGCGGAGCTATAACTTTTGCCACGTTTCCGATTTGATAGCCGCAAAAACGCACAGGCGTATCCTTCTGCACGCCGGGAGCCATCGGAAATTGAACTCGCACCTCAAACGACTTCCATGCGGTCACAAAACCTGGCAGGTCTTCAAACATAAATATAAGCCATGCAAGCGCGCCTAAAGCTGCCACCACGAAAATCCCCACTATAATACTGCGCCTTCTCTGCCTGGTTTCATAGTCGCTCACTTTTTGTTTCCTTTCAAATTGGTCCGGCCTTCCAGAAACAATTCTCTTATGGCCCGCAGTGGATAACCACTGCCATTTAGCTTCTTTATCAGCCTGATTCGCTCGATGCTCTTGTTGTCAAACAGGCGCCGCCCGCCCGCCGTAACCTTCGTTGGCTCAACCAGACCGACCATTACGTAATATTGCAGAGATTGCCGCGAAATACCAGCTTTTTTTGCGGCGGCCCCTATCGGCATCAATTGACCTTTCTCACTCAAAACTCACCTCGCATACGTTTATAACAGCAAAACCGCTTAAAAAACCGCACGTCGTTAATTCCTTTATCCCGCCCAAACACTTCTTACCCCCCCCGAGCGGCTTTACTTGCCGCAACTCTTACAAGGGCCAGAAACGAGTCCCTCGCGTGCTTAAATCCCAGCCGCCCCACAGCTTCTCTGGCCTTCTCGGCCTTATCCGATTTATTTGACCCACTGCGGCTAAGCATAACCAAATAGTCAAAGCCGGCGGGAATCTCCTCTTGGCTCTGACGAAACACCTCTCTCAATACCCGCTTCAAACGACTGCGAACTACTGCGCTGCCCCACTCTCTGCCGACAGAAACACCTAACCGCGGATAGCCGCAGTCATTCTTCGCCACATACAGCCTTAGAAGCCCGTTACTGACACAAAGATTGCGGGCCAAAACAGCTTTGAACTGCTCACCCCTCACCAACCTCTTTCTTTTCGCAAAACCAAACCGCTTCAACTTTCCACCATAAATTCTTAACTGTAAAACGCTTGCCGCTAACCCCTCGCCAATGCCATCTCATCAGCCTGCTTCCGCCTGTGTAAAACCTCCGCGCTTATCTTCCGCAGCGTCTTGCGATAGTCTAAGACACCAACAAGCTTATTGCTGTCTTCACTTGCCACAACCGGCATACTTTCCAAATCATACTGGTGCATCTGCTCTATCGCCTCTTCAAGGGGTTTCTTTGGCGTCGTCTTGTCCAGCACGGGCTCGGCGACATCACACGCCAAAAGCCACCCCGCAACATCCTGGTTGGCAAACATCTCTTTGATATCTGCGATTGTGATTATACCTATAATCCGTGATTGACTGTCAACAACTGGATAATACATACTTTCTGTTGTGCTGAAAATTTCAAGAATCCGGTGCAGCGGCAAATCCTGCGCGATGTTGGTCGGCCGGGCATCCATAACATCTCCAACCGTATACGACTTTATCAGGTCCTCCTCGGTAACATTCATTCCGACCTCCCCGGCCCGCTTAATACCTACCTTCACAAGCATCGGACCAAATATCTCCATCAAAAAAGTGGCCATCATTACTACAATAATGATGGTCTTGCCCAAATCCGCGCCAAATTGCTGACCCGCCAAAATAGCAAGACCAATGGCCACACCCGCCTGAGGAAGCAAACAAATTCCAAGGTATTTGCGGACCACGCTCCGAGCGCCAGAATACGTCGCTCCAAGCCACGAGCCGAGCACCTTGCCCGATGCCCTGCACACCGTATATACCACTATCATCCCGGCAACCCAAGGAGCTATCCTGCCAAATTCCATATGGGCGCCTGCCAGCACGAAAAATGAAATATAAATCGGCGGAGAAAACTTCTCCACAAGCCTGAACATCCCTTTGCTCTGCCGAGGCATCAAATTGGCAATCGTTATCCCAAGAGTCATAGCAGGTAAAATCGGGTCAATCCCCGGTATCATCGAGATACCAACAACAAGCAAAAGACAGCTAATCGCAAACTCCAGAATCTTGTCCTCCGCCCGGACAAGTCTCAACAGATAATACAGCAGCACGCCCGCCAAAAAACCCAGTATCACCGCGCCGACGATTTCCCCTACAAGCAAAAGCACAGTACTCAGCACAGAGCCATCGACTGTGCCCATAAGCGCCTTCGCCCCAGTAGCTGCGCTCCGGTATAGCACCAGGGCCAGGGCGTCATCAAGTGCTACTATCGCCAGAACCGCCGCCGTCAGTGGCCCCCTTGTCTTGTACTCCCATAAAACATTTACCGTTGCTGCCGGCGCCGTAGCTGACGCAATAGCGCCAAGCACAAGACCCATTGCAATCGAACCGCACAAGCTGCGCGTCACCAGCCATGCCACCACTGAAGCGCCGAGCCCCACCAACACAAATGCACCTATACCCTGGGAGAAAAGGATAATGAAAAACTGCCTCCCGTATTTTTTAAATACATCGCCCCTCAGCTCAGCCCCGATCATAAACCCTATCAGCCCCAGCGCAAACATCGTAAAGGGCTCCAGCGACTCGATCATCTCAGCACTAATCAATCCAGAGATATCACCCAAAAGTATCCCCACAATGACACAACCCACAATCTGAGGGATATTCAGCTTCTGAAAAATCCTGGAGACAAACGCCCCCCCCAAAATAACAAACCCAAATAACAAGACGAGATTGAGACGGCCGAAGGCCTCGGTGCTCGCGATAATAACCGTATTAACCATAGTAATCATATGCAAACTAAACACATCTGGCTGCACAAAATATCATCTTACCGTTTGCGGGCCTCACAAACGTCCTTAGCATCTTGGCCGTCCTGCAAAACAGAGTCCCTATGTATACTATCGGCTTTTTGCTGCCGGCTCAACTGCCCTCATCTTTCGTAATCTACTAAATATCACCAAATAGAATTTCGAAAACTCTATTTTCTGTCCACACTAATGCCCGCCTCGCCATTTGTACGGAAAGGCGAAGCAGGCAAACCCTCCTTGTTCATCAGACTCGGTTCCGCCTCCTCATGCCAGCCGAACCTCACCGCCTTCGGCTCCTTCGCCTCATCACTACGTACCACGACCGTCTCTCCTTCAATCTCCGCCTCACCCTTGATGAACTTCCCGTCCACTCCGGCAATCTCGAACCAGTCAGGCTCACGCCCGTCACTCGTCCGCAGCCCGCCGCCCACATGCTCGAAACTAATACGCACCTTCTCGCCTTCCACAGCCATCGACTTATACAGCGGACCCGAATAGACCAAATCACCCCGCCCGTAAGTCTTCGCCAACGCCCACAATGCGAGTCGCCTGCCGACCTCCTGCTTGTTCTTCGGATGAATGTCCTCCAAATCGCTTATATCAACCGTAACCGCCATCCCCGTATTCGGTATCGACAAACTCGCCATCTGCGCCTCCCATATCTCG
>CP070715.1:726990-736402 GCA_020350405.1 Planctomycetota bacterium | reverse complement strand
AGAGGCATTGACCTGGACCTTGTGCAGGTCGTTATGGCCGTGCCATTCCATCCATTCAGACGGCACGCCAATTTGTCGAAGCCCATGAATGAGCTTAGGGACACTCCGGGGCAGCGCCACGTTAGCCCACGGCAGGCCAAACCCAAGAGTATCACAGAGGCGAATCTTAACCGGCTTGTCATATTCCTCGGCCAGCTTCATCAACTCAGCGGCGAAAGGCAGTACAAAACCGTCGTAGTCAGCACGTGTTGCATCCTCAAAGTGACAGCGGGGAATGACACCATTATCCAGTGCAGCTCTGACAATATCACAATAGGCATCCACGGCCTGTGTGCGTGTCTTTCGCAGCTTAAGGAATATGTGATAGTCACTTGCTGAGGTCAAGATTCCGGTTTCGCTAAGCCCCATTTGCGAGACCAACTTAAAATCAGCCGCTACAGCTCTTATCCAGCCGGTAACCTCAGGAAACTTGTAACCCCGTTCCCTGCACAATTGGACGGCCTTTCTATCTCGCTCCGAGTATAAAAAGAACTCACTCTGTCGAATCAGGCGCGTCTCGCCGTTTATCTTGTGCAGTAAATCGTAAATCTTCAGGACTTGCTCCGGTTTATAAGGAGGCCGGGCCTGCTGACCGTCGCGAAAGGTCGTATCTGTTATCCAAATTTCATTAGGAATATCATACCCGACGGGCTGGTTATCAAATATTACCTTGGGAAATTCGGTATATGGAAACGTCTCCCGATACAAGTTGGGTTCTTTGGCATCCACAAGCTTAGGTTTTCTTTTCGCCATATTTATCTCCCATATGTTCTTGGCAGCCAGTCAACTATTTCATACCTCGAACGAGGCAAACATCAAATGTCGGCGTTTACAAACAGTAGCCGAGGTGGGATTCGAACCCACACGCCCGATTGTGGGCAGGGGATTTTAAGTCCCCAGCGTCTGCCATTCCGCCACTCGGCCAGGCCAAATAAGCTAACGGATTTTGTGAAATTTTGCAAATTGTTTCTTAATCTGTGATATTCGCTGCGGATTGCCAAGGTCCTGATGAAGAAGGAATTACCGCAAATTGAGGTGGCTTTTGGCAAGCGAGGTTCGTAATTATGAGCACGAGAAGATTAGCGCGGCGATTTTCTGTAGGCAAATCGGGGCCGCAAACGACAAAGAAAATCCCTGATACGCTCCATCGCCTGACCGGCTCGAACCCTGTGGTCGAGCGTCTTTAACTGCAAATCCCCGTTTGCTAACGAAAGTGCCTTTTTAATTCTCTCCGCAGCGTCGCCCAATCTACCCGTTGCCAGATAAACAACGGCAGAATCTCGCAGGGCACAAACGTCCTCCGGCCTCATATCAAGTGTATGGGCGAAAAACTCCGCGGCATCGGTGAATTGACCCTTCATAGCGGTTAT
This sequence comes from Planctomycetota bacterium, assembly GCA_020350405.1. GTDB lineage: Bacteria > Planctomycetota > Phycisphaerae > Sedimentisphaerales > Anaerobacaceae. The sequence goes on along the minus strand of CP070715.1, from coordinate 734,993 downwards.
AAGACCAAGGTAGTAGTAGGCATCTGCATTGGCACAATCAAGATCAACTACCCTGAGCAGACAATGCGTCGCCAAATCAATATCGCCAATTTCCAGAAGCATCGACGCCATAGAAACCAATGCGTCCGTGTCTTCCGGCTCCAGTTCCACCTCCGAAACCAGATGCTTCCTCGCCTCTTGCATTTCCCCTCTCATAAAGGCACACTGAGCCAGCCGGTATCGTGGCCCTGTAAGTGTATTATCATTTTTTATGGCCCGATTAAACAGCGGGACCGCCTGTTTGTAGTCACCACTGTTAAAAGCAATCTCTCCCAGACAGAACAAAGCGGCTGCAAAATCGTCTCGGAGTTCAAGTGCTCTGTTAAACTTTTCCTTCGCCGCTTCGATATCTCCGACCTCAAGCAAAAACAAACCAAAATCGAGGATAACATCAACGTCACCCGGATTAGCACGAAGTTCAGCCAGAAAATGCTCGCGTGCGCGCTCACAATCGCCCTCCGCCCAGCACGCCTGTGCAATCCGATAATTTATCTGCGGGTGGCTCGGCTCAAGTTCAGCGGTTCTCTGCCAGCAGCACATCGCTTTCTTGTACTGGCCCCTAACAAAAAGGCTGTTGCCGACGTTATAATAGCACAAAGCACAGTCCGTATTTATCTGCTGGGCAAGATAAAACATCTGCTCTGCCAAATCGTGCTGTCCCATCTCAGTATAAGTGATTATGCGATTGCAATAGCAGGGCTCAAATGACGGGTCCAATTGCTCGATATGCTCGAAGGTATCGATGGCCAGATCGTATTGGCCGGTCCGGGTATAATCGACCGCCAACGAATTTAATATTTCCAAATCACCGGGGTTCAACTGCAGGGCAGCCTCATATTCCCCGATTGCGTCGTCAAAGCGATTCATAGTGTCCAAGGCCAGCGCCTTGTCAAAATGCCAGGAGCTGTTGGCAGGATTGATATCGAGAGCCGCCTCCAGTTCTGTAAGAGCCTGTGGTATTTTGCCCTCTTCATAAAGCTCAAAAGCTTTTCTGGCCTTGTGCTCGGCCTTGTCGTACAAGCCAAATTCCATATCATCGAAAAGCATAATCGCTCCATTGCCCAGCTTACAGGTGAAAGAGTGACGAGTTCACCCAAGATGCTTCGGCAATAAGTAACCGCCGGGTTAGGGCTTTTTTGTCGCCTTTACGGCTTTTCGTCCGCATCAAAATTTCGCTTGCAATCCGGCATATAAGCTCTTACAATTGCACGGGTTAGCTAAATGGTGATGGACGGATTCAGGCACTTGAGAGAGTCATACGTGGTGTTTTTCTGGAAACCCGGCTGCGTTGGTCTTATAATGTACTGCTACCCACATCCGTGGGAACACTAAACTTGCCAGATAAGGATATTATTTGGAGAAGCTAAAGTATGATTAAAGAAATAAAAGGTCAAGTAACAGCCGGTAAGGGCAATTACGCCGTTGTAGTTAGCAGATTCAACGAATTTGTAACCGCCAAGCTGCTTGCCGGTGCAATCGATTGCCTGAAGCGCCATGGTGCCAGCGATGAACAGATAACCGTAGTCTGGGTGCCGGGCGCGTGTGAAATTACCATAGCTGCAAAAAAGCTCGCACAAAGCGGCAGATACATTGCGGTCATCTGCCTTGGTGCGGTCATACGTGGTCAAACCCCTCATTACGACTACGTATGTCAGCAGGTAGCCCGAGGTATCAGCCAAATCAACTATGATTGTGCAGTGCCGGCAACATTCGGGGTCTTAACATGTGAAACGCTCGAACAGGCTGTCGAGAGGGCGGGTACCAAAATGGGCAATGCCGGCGCGGATGCGGCCCTGACCGCTATGGAAACCGTCAACGTAATAGAACAGATATAAACTGATCATTGACAATTCAACAGTAATCGGTAGTCAATTGGCAAGAGGCCAGAAAGTGGACAAGAGAACAAGGGCCAGAGAACTGGCCATGCAGGGATTATATCAGCTCGACGTACAAGGCTCGGACCTACTTGGGCGTTTAGATGGGTTCTTCATAGAAAATTCCAGCGATGATTCAGTCCGGAGACTCGCTACTGACTGGACAAGAGGAACATGGGATAACCTGGTACAGTGTGATGAGCTGATAGCCGATTCAGCAATAAAATGGCAATTGTCCCGGCTTTCACCTGTCGACAAAAGCATTCTGAGATTAGCGGTATATCAGTTAAAATTCTCTCCAGACATCCCGGCCAAAGTCGTGATAAATGAAGCAATAGAGCTTGCCAAAAAGTTCAGCACAGATAAATCTCCGGCGTTCATTAATGGCGTGCTTGACGCTGTTCTAAAGAAACTAAGAACCTAAAGCAAAAATTTTATGGCTTTGAGGGTAACGGATTGAGAAAAATAGCGGTATTAAACCAAAAAGGAGGAGTGGGCAAAACAACGACGGTTGTCAACACCGCTGCTGCTCTTGCCGCTATGGGCTTGAAGGTTATTGTTCTCGACCTGGATCCGCAGGCACACCTGACAATACATCTCGGCGCAGAACCAGAAACCATCGAGTCCGGTTCATATAAGGTGCTGACCAAGGAAGCCAGACTTGAAGAAGAGCTTTTGCTTGTGCGTCCAAATCTCTGGCTGCTACCGGCAAATATCAATCTGGTCGGCGCCGAAAGCGAACTGGTCAGTGTGGTCGGCAGGGAAACGATTCTGCGGGAAGCGTTCCAGGCAGCTGAGGACAAGTTCGATTATTGCCTTATTGACTGTCCGCCTTCACTTGGGTTGCTAACCCTAAATGCACTCGCGGCCACTGGAGAGGCCTTGATACCGCTGCAGCCCCATTTTCTGGCCCTGCAGGGATTCGGAAAGCTGCTGCAAACCATCGAGCTTGTCAACAAAAGGATCAACCCGGACCTGAAAGTTAAGGGGATTTTGCTCTGTATGTTCGACAGCAGGGCCTCACTGCCGAATGAGGTAAGGGCCGATATTGAACAATTCCTCAAAAACGCGCATGGGACCAACTGCGCCTGGTCGGATGCGCAGATTCTGCCAGTTTATATTCGAAGAAACATCAAGCTCGCAGAAGCTCCCAGCTATGGCAAGACAATCTTTGAATATGAACCAAACTGCCACGGTGCCGAAGATTACAAGAAAGTCGCTGAATTTCTGCACGCCCAACACCAATACGCTGCTCAGCCCGATACCTCTGATGTCGAAGCTGACGAAGATTCGCAGCGGCCTCCCATAGAGATTAGACCGGCAGCGCAACCCCATTCACAAAGTTCGGCGCCCGAGGTAGAACAGATAACTAAGTTGCATGATGGTCCCTGACCACGATAACCTAAAATCTTATTTAAAATGAGTGGCTGGACACAGGTTTCTTTCTATCAAACCAACTGCTGCGGGTTCTGGAGCTGTTCCTTGATTAAGTTTAGAAACTGTGCTGCATAGACCCCGTCTGCTACCGTCCGGTCGACGGCCAGGGTTAAACTTACCATTTTTCGTACGGCTGGCTTCCCGTCTTTTGGGACAACCTCATTAATTACATTGCCGACAGCCAAGATTGTGCTGGCAGGCGGCGGTACAATGCCGACAAAGGAATCAACGCCATAAGAACCGAGATTGCTTAACGCTATCGTTTCTCCTTCCAAGTCTTCAAGTGTCAATTTGTTACTGCGTGCCTTTTCAGTCAGTAATTTTTCCAGCCGAGCAATTTCAGCGAGCGTCTTTTTATCTGCCTCCTTTAGCACAGGCACGACAAGCCCCTGAGGGGCATTGACTGCAAAACCGACATTGATGCAGTCGGCAAGCCTTATGCTGTCCCCACTAAGCCTGCCTACCATAAGAGGATATTCTTTAACAGCCGTTGCCAGGGCACGGATATAAAAAGCGTTTGTAGTTATTTTGATACCCTCTTGTTTCTTGAGCTTTGGACGCATGCCCATCAGTTCAGTTACATCCGCTTTTAACTCGATGTAGAAACAGGGCTTGCTCTGCTTGGCTTTTAACATCCTCTCGCCAATGAGCTTCTGGATTCTGGTCCGCGGGACAAGATGTTTCAAAGGGTTGTCCAAGGGCACCTCTACCATTTCTTCTCTAATATCAAGCCTGAAAACCGGTTTCAACTGACGGGCTAATATAATAGTGTCGCTGTTGTGCGTTTGCAAGTGTGCAGCGGCGCGTTTTCCGTTTGTAGAGGCCTTCTATGGCATGTCGTTGCCGGTTTCCTAAAGAAAACCGGTTTCATTTTTGTCTTTTTTTGGTATACTGCCGGTTCTTGTTTTGAAAAATGTTAGGGCGATGAAGTCGAAATAGCGAATGACAATAAGTAAATATTGCCATACGAGGATTTTATAGTGGCGAAAGAAGTAAGGTTGCCACAGCTTGGCCAGACAATGGAAGAGGGCACTATCGTCGGCCTTACTGTCAAGCTCGACGATGAGGTCAAAAAAGGCGACGTGATTTTTGAGGTCGAGACCGACAAGGCCACGCTTGAGTTTGAATCACCGACTGAGGGTTTTGTGAAACGCATTCTTGTTGAGGTCGGCCAGACTTTACCTGTCGGTGAGCCGATCCTGGTCCTCGGCGACAAGGATGAAGAGGTCGCGCAGAGCTTTATCGATTCACTCAAAGGCCAGGCCGGTGTCGCGCCTGTAGCGGCAGCCCCGGCAGCTACCGAAGCGCCGGCTGAAACCGCCGCGGCCGTGACGGAACCGGCCGGAGCGGCGACTAAGGTAAAGGTCTCACCGAGAGCAAAGAAGTTAGCCAAAGATTTAGGCGTGGACCTGGCGACGGTAACTGGCACAGGTCCCGCGGGCAAAATCACCGAGCAGGATGTCAAGGAAGCTGCTGCGAAACCATCTGAAGAGTTTATAGCAGCAGAAGATGCAAGATTGGGAGCGACGATACGATTAAACAAACCGCAGAAGATAACCGCCCAAAAGATGCTGCAGTCGAAACGCGAGATACCATGCTACTATCTGAATGTAAGAGCCGATGTCACGACCCTGGTGGAGCTGCGAGCCAAAATGAACGAGACGGGCGAGGTGAAAGTATCTTACAACGATTTTATTATCCGTGCGGTTGCTACGGGAGTGGAGAAGTTTCCAATTATGAGCGGCCAACTGGCCGGTGACGCGATAAAACTGGCCGATGCTATTAATGTCGGTCTTGCGGTCTCGGCTCCAAAGGGACTTATCGTCCCGGTGGTAAAAGACGCCAACAAAAAGGACGTAAAACAAATCGCTGCAGAAACGCAGGCCCTTATCGAGAAGGCCCGGAATGAAAAATTACAACTCAGCGATTTGGAAGGTGCGTGCATTACAGTCAGCAACCTTGGCGGCTTCGGCGTAGGGTCTTTTATTCCGATAGTGATTCCCGGCCAGTGCAGCATCTTAGGTATCGGCAGGATTACAGACACGTGCGTACCGGACAACAGCAACATTGCTGTTCGCAAATTAATCAGCCTGACGCTTTCAGTGGACCATAAAGTTGCCAATGGGGCGTATGCAGGTCAGTTCCTGGACTTCGTGCGGAAACAGCTCGAAGATACCGCCACATTTGTGTAATCAGTTGTGGTTATGGCATATTGGCACCACGAACAATTAGGTGCTTATTAGTAAGGCTAAAGGTTAGAATGACGGAGTACTTGTGATGGCGAAGAGAGATGAAGCGGTGCGCTTGCCGAATATAAGGAAGGCGACGCCGAAGATTCCCATTATTGGTGTATTTGCAACCAGCGACCCTCGTATTGACCAGGCGAGTCGAATTCGATGTCAAAACATCGCTCAAATGGCCGCCGACACGATAAGCGGAGCGGTGGTCATGCCTGATAAAACACCGGTTCCAGTGGTATATTCCGCGGCGTTGGTAGATGGCGAGGCACAAGCTGACACTGTTGCTCAGCAGTTCCGGAAAGCCGGTGTGGATATTTTGGTGTGTGTGCCGGATACCTGGGCCTTCCCGCAGCTTACAACAATTTCACTGCTGCAGCAATTCCCACCAAACACGCCTATAAACATTACCTGCGGCAACAGTGGTCCTAAGCCGGGTGTGGTTTATGCACACGCCGTCAATGGCGCCATCAGCCAGTACGGGCGGATGGTTGCTTTAAATGTCGGCAGCTGGCCGGATACCGGCATGAAGCCGAAGATGACCGGCCAAACCGCGAACAGCCTTATTGACTGGTGTTATGCTGCGGTGACAGCCGTGGCTTTGCGCGGCCGAAGAGTTGTGATTTTCGGGCACGATTCGATGGGAATGGAAACAGCCCTCGCTCACATACTACCTACAAGGAACACCTTCGGCCTCGAAATCACGCGTCTGGATATGAAGCTTTTGGCCGATATGCTGAATAAAAAAGCCTACAACCAAAAAGAACTCAAATCGCTGCGAGCCTGCATTGACAGATATGTGGGAAAGCGCCTTGAGCTCAGGAACGAAGCGGACAGTGAACGATTTAACATGAGTCTGGCAATGTACTTAATCGTCCTCGACCTGATGGCGGAGCTAAATGCAGTTGGCGGCGGCTTTATGAGCCAGTTGGAATGGGGCAGTGACCCCAGAGGTATTCCGCTGCCGGTGGCCGATGTTGCCGAGTCGCTCTTCAACAGCACATTCGACCATAACGGTCGCAAGGCTGCCCTGCCTTATGCCACCGAAGCAGATGTCCAAGGACTTTTGACGATGCTCTTTATGACCTACCTGAGCGGCGGAAATCCACCGCTGTTTATGGATTTCAGAAAGGTATGGGAAGGATGGGAAATCAAGGAACTGGCCAAAAAAATCGGCGTTAAAGGACTGAACAAAAAAGCGGACTGGTACAACAAGGGTTTGGTTGACGGTGACAACTCCGGCAGCGCCGCATTTGACTGGGCAGCCAGGGCCGGGGCATCCATCAAAGAAATTATGAAGGGCGTCGCAATACCTCTGGCGGATGAGCTCTACTTCCCCGGCGGCGGCAATTCAGTCACCTTTATGACGCCTCCCGGCATCGAGGGTATTGCCGCTCGACTGGCCTACAGCAGCCTTACGGGGATGTTTAGTATGGTATGGGACCAAGCTCGTACGACCGAAGTCCCGAACAAACTCGGTCAGGCAATGTGCGAACTGACTACACCCACCTGGCCGCACACCTTTGTCGTGCCGAAATACGCAAGTATGACTGAGTACAAACAGTATCAGCCGGCCAACCACTTCCATATGACTTGGAACCTGCCGGTAGCGCGCCTCCAGCACTGGATGGATTTGACGGGTGTGTTGAGTGTCGCTCCCTGGGCAGTTCGACCGAAGTTCATCGAGGGCGTTGACAGGCCCCAGCCACTCGTGCACCTTATCAATGGGGGCGAGAATAATTTCAAATCTCTGACAATCCGCAGATGAGGGACAGTGCACTTTATCACAATGGGCGATACAGGGCTCGAACCTGTGACCTCACGGGTGTGATCCGTGCGCTCTAGCCAACTGAGCTAATCGCCCCAAGTTCTATATATTAGAACGTCTGGTGGTGCCACCTGTCAAGTTTTATCGTTACAAAGTCATAGCAAGGATTGTCTCGGCCTTGTAGCGAATCAGAAGGCGGTGTTGGGCCTTCTTAAACCGACTCGGTGGCAACAAGGTTAATCCGCCCGAGTTTAACACCCTTCAGACTGAGTATTTTTTCCGCCACGTTATTGATTTCACCCACCTGACCCCGGAGCACGATTACCTCAAGGCAGTCAAGCTCATCGAGATGAATGTGAATGGAAGAGATTGTTTTTAGAATGTGTGAATGCTGCAGGTGAGTTATCCTTTCCATCAGTTTTGTCGAATGATGGTCGTAGACCAGGCACACGGCAGCGACGGCCCCGGCCTGGGGATTTTCTAGACGCTCGGTGCTTAGCTGCCGGCGTATTAAATCGCGTATGGCTTCAGAGCGGCTCTGATACCCCCGACCGGCAATCAGCTTATCGAACATCGAAAGCAACTCTTTGTCCAGTGACACCCCTATGCGTTCAATCTGCTTCATTCCTGCACTCCCGACGGTCGCTT
>CP070715.1:716275-726890 GCA_020350405.1 Planctomycetota bacterium | reverse complement strand
TTTGCCCTCGAGCAAGACTATCACCACTCCGAATTTGGCTCCGACCTTTAATGTGCGTCTGAATAACTTTATCACCTCGGCGGGGACAGCGTCGGTGGCGATATCGTAATCAGTGGCGGGTTTGCGTAACAACATATCGCGAACACAGCCACCCGCCAGCAGGGCCTCAAACCTATTGCGCCTAAGACGCTTGATTATTTTTATAGCCGCCTGTCTGTTTGTCATTTGTTGGTCTTCTGTAATATGGTTACTGCCATTGTTCCCCACTGGCGCCTCTCTATTACGTGGAATTGGCCGTATTGCTCTGGCAGTTGAATATTTTTTCTTGTCCTGACTACGACGGTGCCGTGCGGGGCGAGCCGGTTGGTTAGTATAGCCATCAAATCGCTCAATGGTGAGCCGTCGCCGATTTCAGAGGTGTCTGCATAGGGCGGGTCGACGAAAACAAGGTCGTAGGGTTGCTCGTTGACCGGTGCGCCAATCTTGAAGGCATCAGCTAGGATGACTTTTGATTCTTTGAGGAAGCCGGCCTTTTCGATGTTGGTCTCCAAGGTCGCTACAATATTCGGGTCTTTTTCGACGAACGTGACCAACTTAGCCCCCCTGCTCAGTGCCTCGAGACCCAGTGAGCCGACGCCGCAGAACAGGTCGGCAACGATTTTGCCGTCCGGCAGGTCGTACTTGTAGAGTACGCTGAAAAGCGATTCCTTTACCCTGTCGATAATGGGCCGGGATACGTCTGTTTTGGGGCTTAGCAGTTTCATTCCTCGTTTTGTACCGGCTATGATTCGCATCGGCGATAATATACTAAAATAAGGGTTTCAGAGCGAGAGGTTTTATCCAGCTGGCTTGTCCATTTAAAAGACAACAAAATCCTTGCACCCGCCGAGAAAGATAGTTAAAGTGGTGCGTGAATATTTAGATGCAGATTGCCGGAGGTGAAACTATGGACTTAGTAGTCAAAGTCAAGGAGATTAAAGGTAAGTGCCCTATGTACAAACTCGGAGACCACTTTAAGCTGGAGAACGGCTACCAGCTTGTGAGCGATATTCCGGTTTGCATGCACGGGCTTGTGTCGCTGATGCCGTACTATAATGCGCTGCTGATATCGCCACCCGAAGAGTGGGGACTGGCGGGCAAAGAGGACAAAGACAAGGCCTACATACAGTGTGTCGACCCGGTGGACTACACGGATGGCGGTACGGTGACCTTTGAGATAAGTAGAATCGAAAATTAAATCTGGCCGGATGCTTTATGGCAGTTCTTTAAAGGCACTACACCGGGTCAAAACAGGAGGTTTTGCATTTGGACTGCGGATTCGCGGAATTTTTCGGCTGGCAGCGTTACGGTGCGCCATTTCGGGCTGCGGCGTTTCATAAACTTGCGGTAATCATCCAATTTGACGGCAAAGAACACATATTTGTCTAAGCCGAAGTTATAGACATCCCTGCCATCAAAATCGATGTCGACGTTCTCCATCTTGTAGGCAAAGACAAAAACGGCCAGATGTCCGGGGCCGAAGACTTCCTCCCATCCTGTCAGGCCCTCGATATCCTCGGTCGTGACCCAGCACTCGAAGCCGGTTAATCTCTCAAAGCTTGTTCCTTTGAATAATCTTCCCTTTACCTCGGCAATTAATACCTGCTGGTTCTTAGGATATAATAGAAAATCGAAGCTCTTGAACTCTGAACGTCCGAACGCCGCGCACTTTTGCTCGTCAACCAGAACGTACCGGATGCGGTTGTCGATGAGCCAGTTCTCAAAGGCCCGTTCGTAGTGGTTGGGCGTGAAATCTTCCATTTTGCCCCCAGTGGTACTATTTGAGAAGATTGTCTAATTCCGTCGTCTTTTGCTCGCCGGTTGCCATATCTTTAACGACGAGCCGGCCGCTTTCAATCTCGGAGCCGATGATTATACATTCTTTGGCACCTTGAGCGGAAGCCTGCTTGAGTTGTTTGCTAAGACCAATTGGTTTGTAAGCGAAATTAGCAGCTTTGCCTGTGCGTCTTAGCTTCGCCGTTATCTCAATCACTTTTTGGAAATATTGTTTGTCGGCGCAGGCAATGAAATAATCCAACTGACATTTCTGCAGCTGCTTTTCAAGTAATCCCTTCTCCTCAAGCAATATACCCAGCACGCAATCACCCATTCCCATACCCGTGGCAGCTACCGAAGGGCCACCAAAATCCTGTAGCAAATTATCATACCTGCCACCGCCACCGATAGCACGGAGCTCTTGCGCAAACTCATAAACTTCGAATACAACACCGGTATAGTAGGCCAAGCCGCGGACAATACTCGGATAGAAATCACAAAATTGCCACACACCCATCTGTTCCAAGAGGTCCTTTAAGCGTGCAAGCTTTTGTATAGCTGCATCGACTTCGGCGTTCGTGCCAGCTATTTCGGGCACTTCGGAAAGGGTTGTGGCACTCATTAGATCCATGATTTTTTTGGCTGCTGCTGAATCAGGAACCTGGTCAGGGAGCATCTTTTCAAATGTATCGGCGGGTATCTTGTTGTATTTATCCAGCAGACCATATAACGGGTCCAGTTGTTTTTCGCGAATGCCGATATTCGTGAGCGCACAGGCCAGAAGTTTTCTACTTGAAATCTTTACTCGAATATCTCTTGGTGTGAGTCCGACGGAGCTAAGGTAGTCGATGGTAGTGAAAATTATTTCAGCGTCTGCAAGCACGTCGTCCACGCCGATTATGTCGACGTTCCACTGGAAGAATTCGCGCAGGCGGCCTTTCTGTGGGCGTTCGGCGCGGAACAATCTCGGAACGGAGAACCACTTTATAGGCTTGGGCAGTGCATTTATTTGCTGGTTTATCATTCTGGCCATTGTGGGGGTGATTTCAGGTCGGAGGGCGAGTTCTCGGCCGCCCCTGTCGGTGAGTGAGAAAAGCTGCTCGGCGATTTCGTCGCCACTTTTTAGTTGGAACATCTTCAGGTATTCGAATATCGGCCCATCGTATTCTTCGAAGCCGTTGCGCAAAGATACCTTCTTCCAGCCGTCAATTATCCAGTTCCGGCGGGCCATATCCGGCGGATAGAAATCCCTCGTACCTTTTACAGGCGGTCTCTTCATTTCCTTATCTTTCGTTTTTTCTTTCTGCCTTTAACTTTTTTTGCGGCGCCTTTGCCGAATTTTATCTCAATGTACTCTTGCATTTGTTTATCAGTGGTAAAGTGCAGGTCGTAGCCGTATGTGCCCTCGGTAATGTCGCAGTTTTTGTGGCTGTAACCCCTGCAAATCCTCGGCCTTATGTTGTAAATTTTGCATCTCTGGTCCTTCTCGGAGACGTATTTGCACCTGTTCCTTATATTTATGTACCAGTCGCCGTCATCTACGTATACGGTTATGTCTTTATGACACAGATACCATCTTATATCATCGTAATCCCCTTTGTCCTTGGGCGTCTCGATAGGGAAAGCGAAGTACCTGCAGCACAGGGCTGTACAGTTGTCACACAAAACCTTGTTGGCCATTACGACGAACTCCAAATATGGCAAATATTCTGCGACGAACGCCAGACACTATAAGCTATCGGCTGCCCTCAGTCAAGAAATGCAAAAATGTGGCTTACCGTTTTTAAGGGTATCAGGTTCAAGCAACCATCACGCTTATCTGACCGGACTGCCGGAGCCACAGGCTGATAATCCGGGCTGCTTCGTCGCTGGCCTCGCAGAAAATTCGCCGAAAGGATAAAGATGCTTACCAAACACAATCCCAACGGCCTCGATGCCTTCTGAAACCCGAATGAGTCCTCCAGTATCATAGAGACCAGAAGATTATATTGGCTATTTGCTTTACTTATAATCTAAGAGCTTGGCCGCTTTTAGTCGATACGGATTAATTGTCTATTGACTATTTGCTAATGGATTTGTAGACTACGAATCGTAAATTGCGAGATACGAGGTGCAAATGGCTGAGAAAAATGTAAAAGTTGGTCTTGCGGGCTTCGGCACCGTCGGCTGTGGTGTTGCGAAGCTGATACTCGAAGAGGCCGATTCAATAGCGGTCAAAACCGGTCTGCGGCTGCAGCTTGCGTGTGTTGTTGATGTTGATACGCAATCGCCCCGGCCGGTAAAGCTGCCCGACGGCATTCTCACCGATGACTTAAGTAGGCTGCTGGATAACGACACTATTTCGATAGGTGTCGAATTAGTCGGCGGGACTGGTGCTGCGAGGGACATCCAGCTTAAAATGCTGCAGGCCGGCAAAGACGTGGTTACCGCGAACAAGGCCCTTTTGGCCGAGCACGGTAACGAGCTTTACAAAGCGGCTCGCGAAAACGACCGCTGCATTGCGTTTGAGGCAAGCTGCGCCGGCGGTATACCAATTGTCTCAGGAATCCGGAGCGGACTAACGGCGAATAATATCAGCGCGATGTACGGAATCGTCAATGGGACGTGTAACTGCATACTCTCGAATATGACCGCCAAAGACGTAGATTTCTCCGAGGCTCTGGCCGAGGCGCAAAGCAAAGGCTATGCCGAAGCCGATCCGACGCTGGATATCAACGGCAATGACAGCGCTCACAAGCTTGCCATACTTGCTTCTATCGCATTCGGGTATGAAATCACGCTCGATGACATCTTTGTCGAGGGCATTGAAGCGATTTCGAAAGACGACATCCGTTACGGCGGTGAGATGGGCTATGTACTTAAGCTGTTGGCGATAGGGCAAAAAGACCGCAACAACAGGATTTCGCTCCGCGTGCATCCTTCTTTTATAGCCAAGGATAACTCACTTGCGCGTGTAGACGGACCGTTTAACGCGGTCAGCATATTCGGCAGCTCCGTCGGCCAGGTGATGTACTACGGCCGGGGTGCCGGTATGATGCCTACGGCGAGCGCGGTTGTTACCGATATCATAGATGTTGCTCTGGGTAATTCCGCTACGACCTTTCGCCACCTGCATGTCAGGCCCCGCAGCGAAACAGAATCGCTGATTGAGAAAATCGGAGACACTGTGAGCAGGTTTTATATCAGGCTGATGGTCAAGGATCAGCCTGGTGGTGTGGCCAAGTTTAGCAAAGTACTTGGCGACCAGCAGATAAGTTTATCTGGTGTATTGCAGCATGAAGGTACTGGTCCGGATAACACTGTGCCGGTCGTAATCGCTACACATCCGGCGCAGCAGAAAAACGTCACCGCCGCATTAAAAGAAGTTGAAAAACTGGAGGTCATCGGCGGAAGGCCGGTCTGCATAAGGATAGTCGACATACCGGAGGACAAGGAAGCTTGACTAAGTACGTCGTCATAATCCCTGACGGTGCGGCGGATGAACCGCTGGAGCAGTTCGGCAATAAGACTGTGCTCGAGGCGGCCGAAACACCCAACATGGACACGGTCAGCAAACAGGGCAGACAGGGCGTCGTCCGGACGGTTCCGGATGGCATGGAACCGGGCAGCGATGTTGCACAAATGAGTCTGTTAGGCTACGACCCGCAGCGATATTACTCCGGGCGAGCGCCAATAGAGGCCGTGGCACAGAATATTAAGTTATCCGAAGACGACTGGGTCTTCAGATGCAATCTCGTTACCATCGTTGACGGCAAAATGGAAGACCACAGCGCCGGACATATATCCACCGAAGAAGCAAGCGCATTGGTAAAAGAGTTAAACGACCAGTTTGGTAATGAGCAAACTCGCTTTTATCCAGGCGTAAGCTACCGGCACTTGGTGGTTTTTAGAGGGCGCGATTTTGATGTTCGGACATATCCGCCGCACGATTATATAGGTACAGCGGTAGAAAAGATTCTTCCTCGCGGCAAAGGTGCCGAAACTCTGCTGGATTTGATGGCCCGTTCACAGCAGCTTTTTACCAACCACGACGTTAACAGAGTCAGGAAAGACCTCGGTGAAAATCAGGTAAGCTCAATCTGGCTATGGGGACAAGGCAAAAAAGCTCTGATGGAAAGTTTCAAAAAGCGGTTTGGTATTAAAGGCGCCGCTATCACGGCCGTCGACCTTGTAAGAGGTCTGTCCAAACTTATTGGTTTTGACTTGATAGACGTCCCGGGCGCTACCGGCTTTGTCGATACGAATTATAAGGGCAAGGCGTCAGCGGCAATAGAAGCTCTCGACAAATATGACCTTGTTTTTGTCCACATAGAAGCGCCCGATGAAGCATCCCATAATGGAAGCGCCGAGATGAAGAGAAAAGCCGTCGAGCAAATCGACAAATGTATCGTTGGACCAGTGCTTGAAGCGTTGCATTGCTACGAGAGCTGGCGAATACTTGTTATGCCGGACCATCCCACCCCTGTCTCGAGCAAGGCCCATTCGCCTGAGCCGGTCCCGTTTGCTATGGCGGGCACCGGCATTAGCGGTATCCTGCGAGCGAGTTTCAGTGAGGCCAATGCCGCCAAGTCGGGCTTTAGAGTGGATAATGGCTTTGAGTTAATGGAATACTTTCTAAAAATCTAATAAGGTTAGTTATGGCAATTATTGTGCAGAAGTTCGGTGGGACTTCCGTTGCGGATGCCGGGAAAATCCGTCGGGCTGCCAAGCGGGTAATCGAGGCGGTGAACAACGGCTTTGAGGTGGTCGTCGTCGCATCGGCTCGCGGCAAACAGACCGACCGGCTCATCGCCGATGCTCTCGAGCTTAATCCCAATCCGCCTGAACGCGAACTGGACCAATTGCTTAGTACCGGTGAAATACAGTCGGTCTCGCTTTTCGCCATGGCTCTTGACGCTGCCGGCTACGAGGCTATCAGTTTCACAGGGGCGCAGATACGGATGATTACCGACAGCGTTCATACGAAGGCGCGGATAAAAAGCATCGATGCCGAGAAAATCCGCGAACAACTGGGCAAAGGCAAGATTGTCCTCGTTGCAGGCTTTCAGGGCATAGATGAGAATGGCAACATAACAACACTCGGCAGGGGCGGCTCCGATACCAGCGCGGTGGCCCTTGCCGCCGCACTGGGTGCTAGGGAATGTGAAATCTATACCGATGTCGACGGAATACATACGACCGACCCGCGGATATTCAAAGGCGCCGCAAGAATGGATTTGATTAGTTACGATGAGATGCTTGAACTGTCCAGCCTTGGGGCGGGGGTTATGCACACCAGGGCCGTCGAGTTCGGTAAGAAATACGATGTCAAGATTCATGTCAGAAGCAGTATCGAGGAAAAAGAGGGGACAATAATTACTCACGAGGTGCCGCAGATGGAAGATGTAGTGGTTTCAGGAGCGACTATTCAAAAAGACATGGCCAAAATAGACCTTATCGGCGTGGACAACAAACCGGGCAACGCCGCCAAAGTATTTGCTGCTCTGGCGGCCGCAAAGGTGGTCGTCAGTGACATTGTTCAGACCGAAGTCAGTGCGGAAAAGGCGAACCTGTCATTTATAATCAGCACCTCGGACTTGCGTGCTGCAAAAGAGGCGGTGGAACAAATCAAGGACGATGTTAGCTGCCAAAGCGTCTTTGTTCGCGACGACATTGCAGAGGTCTCTGTGGTGGGTGTCGGTATGCGGACTCATTATGGTGTGGCTGAGAAACTGTTCGGGGCGTTGGCGAAGGCCCAGATAAATATCGACGCGATTACTACAAGTGAGATTCGCATCAGTTGCGTTGTCAATAAAGAGCAGGCTAAGGACGCCCTGAGGGCCGTTTCTGCCGCCTTTGAGTTGGATAAGGTAGCTCAGGACCGAGCGAAAAGGGGCTGATACACTACTATTGGCTGCAAAGAAGAAAACCACTCTCGCGATGAGCAGGCGCAGGCGAACTACGATATTAGTCCTGTGCGTGGGGGTCGCAGCATTTGTTGTCTGGCTCGACCGCAACCATGTCAGGCGCAGCCAGCGGCAACCCAAATCCGAGCACCAGGTACGCGCGCACGATTTCGAAAAATATCACGAAAGAACCTTCACTGTTGTAAATGTCGTTGATGGTGACACCCTTGATATAAATATACCTGATGGTAAATTTAACACCACAAGAGTGAGGCTCTTGGGGGTGGATACGCCGGAGACCAAACATCCCGAGACCGGCCCTATGTACTTTGGCCAGGAAGCCGCCGATTTCGCAGCGGAATTAGCTCTCGGAAAACAGATTACCGTTTACCTGGAAGCCGCCCGGACCAGAGGCTATTACGGCAGACTCCTGGCCTATGTCCAGTTGCCCGACGGCTCTATTTTGAATGAAGTCCTGCTGACCGAGGGGCTGGCCTATGCGGACCTGCGTTTTGACCACAGCTTCTACCATAAGTACGAGCAATTGCAAGCCGCCGCCCGGAGCCGCAAGAAAGGATTGTGGGAACAGGTGACGCGCGAGCAGTTGCCGCGGTGGCTTCAAAGAGAGAATCCAAGACTGCTGCGTAGTAAGTAGTTTCTTTACACGAAATTTATCGCGCTGTTCAAACCGGTTTTGCCTTTGGCGTTTTCTGCATGTTGCATTTGCTCGAAATACTAATCCCTGAGCCAAACAGCGGAAACCCGCTGTTCGGACTCATGTTAAAGCAAATTGGCCTGAAAGGCCGAAAATATTAATAACGGTGGAGCAAGTGGTAAAGGAGACATTTTGGAAACTACAATTAACAACGGCAGAAAGACCAGAGTGGCAACTATCCCGCAGTATGCGGCCCTAAAGGGTGTTAGTGTTGATAAGGTCAAGGGGTGGGTAAAGCGAAATCGTGTAACGGCCCTTAGACATAATGGAAAAACAGTTATTGATGTTGACGCGTCGGAAGAAGACAAACAACGAAGGGAAGCCACCGTTGATGAGAACCAGGTAGCGTCACCTGAGGTCCTGCTGCAGAGACTTTTGGTGCAGGCGGAAGCGTCGGCTCAGAAAAGTTACGTCGCGCAGAAAAGATGGCAGTTGGTTTCGTTTATATCACTTTTGCTGTTTATTGGTGCTCTGTTAATTGTTATTTTGCTGTACATCGACGTTCGCGCACTTGCGTGGGACCAGGACAGGCTGCGCATGGACAAGCACACCCTGACAGAGCAGCTTCAACTGGCCGATGTAAGAGTCACTGAAGTTGGCAGCAGGCTAAATCCGTTGCAGAACCGCGCTGACCGGCTTGCTGCTGATAATGCCGAGCTTAGGAGGCAAAACGAGCTGCTTTCTGATAAGCTCGAGTCTCTGGGACCTGCTGATGGGTTCGAACCGCGCCGCCTCGTGTACGAACCAAGTGAGCTTGCCAAGCCTCAGACCGACGCCGGCCGGACAAAAGCTAAAGTACAAGACCAAACCAGACTCAATTCTATCCTAAAAGGCATTTACCCGGGGGATATGACCAAGGCCGAACTTATAGCGAGTTTGGGTGAGCCTGACCGTACCTACAAAGACGGTCGGTACGAACAACTGGTCTATTTCGACCGGTCTCCCGGCCGGTTCTGGTTTAGAAATGGCCCGTTTGTTCACGCAGCCGAATAACAGCACCGCAAATTTTGCTGCTGACTGAAAAAAGATCGGGCTGCGCTTGCAAAATGGTTCCTTAGCCCCAAGAAGGCCTACAGAGCGTGAAATAGATGTCGTGTTATTTTCTGTATATACCGGCCGGGACCAATAAGAGGAACCAGAACAAGACATAAAGGAACAAGGCGACCAGGCATATGGGATTTTTGGCAGTCAAGCTGAGAATTGCGGTTGTTATTGCGGCGATGACTATGGCACCTGCCTTGGTAGTTGCCGCACCGATGACTGTTGCGGTGAAACCCACCTCAAGCGAAGCTGCGCTTACGGACGTGGTTGCCGATGCGGCCTTGGCGCTGGCTGTCATCAGGCCGAGCAGCCCCAGCGCTGTTAGCAGCATGCCCTTGCCCAGGCCCTTCCGTGCCAAGTGTCGTCTAAGCGAGTATTTTGCCCGAAAGAACAACACCCGGGCCTGAAGTTCGCTGCATTTCATAAGCATGGCGATCTCGGAATACGGCATCTGCTCGAAACACCGCAGGGCCAAAACACTGCGATGCCTCAGTGTGAGTTCCTTCATCGTGCCAAATACCGAGTCCGAGAGATCCCTGCGTATAAGGTTGTTCAGTCCGTCGTTGCAGTCCTGAGGGATACGCTCCAGCAGGCGGGCTCTCTCAAGTGCCGAGATTTTTATTATCCTTTCTTGCTGCTGCTCTCTAAAATGGTGCTGGACCTTGCCCAGTGCCGTACGGAACAGCCAGACCCAGAACCGCTCGGGCTGCCTTAACTCTTTTAGTGACTTAACCATACTCAGCAAAGTCTCCTGCAAAAGGTCGTCTGTTAAATGATAATTTAGTGTGAGTCGATAAATATAGGCAAAGAGCCTGCCCTCTGCCAGCTCAGCCAGTTTGTTCATACTTTCCTGGTCACCGAGCCGGGCCTTTTTGACCAGCTCAAGGTAATTGACGTCGTTTTCCATGCAATCCAATGATTTTGTATGTATTGTCCAAAAAGTGCGTGATTTGTTACATTTTTTTCCAAATTTTTTCGAAAAATCTCGAAAATGGGCTTGTGCTATGCAGCGTCTGCAGTACGCAGAGCAGGACAGGTGCGGCATTGGGAATTGGGTTTGATTGGGTTTGTTTTCACCAAGTTTCCAATTGGATGTATTTTCATAATCCACTGTATAGAAAGAGGTTACGTTCGTTTGGGAGAGCCAGTAAATTGGGTT
>CP070715.1:697343-716175 GCA_020350405.1 Planctomycetota bacterium | reverse complement strand
CTCATTTTTGATCCGATGCAAACTAAAGTTTGCCTCTGTGGCAAAAAAAGCTTTGTGGCTAACCAAAAAATGTCAAACAAAACCAATTTCCAAAAGGCAAAAAATCAACATAAACTTAGGCTTAACAAAGAATTACGAAAATGACAGCCCGCCAGACCCGGCCAAAACAAAACCAATCTTGCCCGCCCTCGCAGCGTACCGAACAGAAGAAAATGCCTCTGCGAAGCGATTCCTCTAACTCAAAACTCAACACTCAAAACTCAAAACTAATCATCCCCCCGACCCCTGACCAAAATATGCAAAACGAACCCAATTTCCCGGACGCTCGAATGAACGTAACCTCTTTCTATACAGTGGATTATGAAAATAAATCCAATTGGAAACTTGCTGAAAACAAACCCAATACGAAGCCAATCAAACCCAATACAAACCCAATTCCCGAAAAGCCAAAAATGAACGTAACTGCTTGTATAACAAGGCCCTATGAAGTCCTCCCGCCCCGCCCCCGCAGGGTAGTCAAACCCAATCAAACCCAATTTCAAAATCCCCATTTTACCTTTTCACCCCCCGCACTTTTGATTGACACACCTACCCCCCAAAAAACTGCGCTTCTGATTGATTTTCCACCGAAAACCCAACGCGCCCGGCAGGACTCGAACCTGCAACCTTCGGATTCGAAGTCCGCGACTCTATCCATTTGAGCTACGGGCGCAAAAATCCTAAGTCCCTGTAATATAATAACTTCCCACACATCCTGTCAACTCTCTTAACCAGCAAAACCTACTCAACCGGCAAAAGCACGCATCTGCATAATACCGATATTTTACGCTCCAGAGTTTAATATTGTGAAAAAACACGCTTTTGGTATAATATATCCTGCCGGAATAGCCCAAAATTTGCAAAAAAATACAAAATATATGGAACAGAAACCGCATTTAGCGCATCTTATAAGCAGACATAAGGACCTCGGGACCGGAAAGGAGAAGAAGTATTTGCAGGAAGGACGAGACTTGCTTGCAGTTCGCTTGAGGGCTGGAAACCATGCGGCTGCAGCTGAGCTTGTTGATAAATACCACGAGCAGTTATATTTGTTTATGCGAAGACTCGGGCATAGCTGCCAGGTAAGTGAAGATTTGACGCAGGAAAGCTTCATTCAGGCCTGGCAACATATAGGCCAGTTGAGAAGCGGCAGAGCATTAAATAGCTGGCTCTATCGAATTGCTGCAAATGTCTCAAAGAAACACATACGAAAGTACAGGCGCCGAAGGCTGTTCAGCATGGAAGCCGCTGACCTGCCGGACGACACCGAAGACGGATATGACAAGGTGAGGCATTTGGAGCAGGTTGGCCGGCTAAAAATTGCCGTGGCAAAACTGCCGGTTAAGTTGAGGCAGGCGGTTGTTTTGCATTATTTGCAGCACTTGACGATTTCCGAGGCCGCCGAAGCTGCCGAAGTTACCGAAGGAACCTTCAAAAGCAGACTCAATAGAGCACTGAAAGTATTGAGAAATAAGATTAGCTCTGAAGATGGAGAATTGCCATGAAACAGGGAAAGTTGCAAGAACTGCTGAATGAACTGTCAAAAGCAACCGCAGAGCCCGTCCGCCCTGGTCTGGCCGAGGATATAAAAGACCAGATACCTCACAGGCTTACGCCGCACAGAACCGGGCTTGATACCTTCAGCATTATTATAGATTTGAGAATAAACAAATTAACCGCGGCGGCGGCGATAATCATAACTATGATTTTATGTGTGAGCTTACTTGACGGCAGAGACATCCCAGGCGCCGGCCTATATCAAGACAGCAAAATGCTCGTAAAGCATCTTCTCAGCGGGGAGGTATTCGGCAAAAACGAAAAATCGCTGGCCAGGTCCAGATATGAGTATTTGCTCGGAAAGGGCAAAGAGACTGCCTATTATGGGGATACCGTTGACCCTAAGGACCCTAACGCGGTTTTGATGCAGTGGAAGCTTCCCGATGGTAGGTACAGGGTAATCTTCGGTGACTTGCGCGAACGGACAGTCACTGCGGAAGAACTGGTAAAACTCCAGGCTCGAATGCTCCAGAAAAGGCCCAGATGAGCAGTGTCAGGTCTGCAAAAGCAGCCGGTGATTACTACAGACAATCTACGAGGTAAACGAGCGGAATTCCTGCGTGAGCAATTTTGTATATTTGCCCGGTTTACCATCCCCTATTATACCGTCGTCGAATCTCACCACGGGAACAATATCATTAGTGGTCACAGCAGTAAAAAGCTCGTCTGCACCCCCGGCCTGCTGAGGCGTTAATGATTCTTCAACTATTTCTAATCCGATGATTTTGCCTGCCTCGATCACAAATTTGCGCGTAATCGAGGGCAGAATGTTACTAGTAAGGGGAGCGGTTTGTAGCGCCTGGTCGAAGATTGCGAAGAACGCCGAAGCGGCCCCTTCGGTTATCAATCCTGAATCATCAACCAGTATCGCCTCGGAATTTCCTTTTTTGATAGCGTCCTGCCGAGCAAGGACATTGGGCAAGAGATTCAGCGATTTTATATCGCACCTTTTCCACCGCAAATCCGGATGGGTCGACACTGCGATACCTTCAGTCTTTTCTTTTGTGTCATCATCCAGTTCCGTAACGGTTAGGAAGAAATTCGGTCCCAAATTTGAGTCCCAGCTATGGTTGCGTGGGGCTGAGCCTCTGGTAATGTGAAAATATATCTTTGCATTGGAAATACCTGCATTGTCAAAAGCTTTCTGCACACGGCTGCGAATTTGAGCAGTGTCCACTCCGAGTATTCCAATAGCGGATAAGCTCCTGGCGAATCTGGCCATATGCTCTTCAAGTGCAAAGATTTTGCCGTCATAGCTTCGCACGACTTCGTACACCCCGTCGCCAAAGTAAATAGCACGGTCAAAATAAATTGGTTCCAGTTCAGCCATCGGCACGATTTTGTCTTGTATCATGGCTACCTGCATAGAATCGCTCCCAAAAACACCATTTTTCTCTGGGCAAATTATAGGATACTAAAATAACTGATTATTTGCTTTACAAAAAAGAGCGAGCGCTTAAAATACCGTACCTACCTGGATTCTTGAATATAAAATCAGGGAGTTTAGAGAATGTATGCAGTAATTGAACAGGGCGGAAAACAATATAGGGTCGCCCAGGGTGATACTTTAAATATTGAACTGACCGACGTATCGCCCGATGCCGAGACGCTCGAATTGGACAAAGTTTTGTTTGTAAGCGACGGCAAAGACATCAAAATCGGCACGCCTTATCTAAAAGGTGCGAGGGTTCTCGCCTCGTTTAAAACCACGGCCGAAAACGCAGTGGTTAAGGCCAAAAAGCTTTATCCAATGCACTTTCGAAGACGGAAAAACAGCAAGAGACGCATCGGCCATCGGCAAAAGTACCTCCAGCTAACAATTGACAAGATCGAGGCATAGAAAAGATTCACTCGTTTGGCAAAAGCGGCAAAATCAGTCTGCGCCTGATATGACGCGGTTGGCATATTCGCGCCACTGAGCCGGACCGTTTTGCACAAAATAGTCGAATGATTCGTCGTCGACCAGCTTACCCAATAGGGTTTTGCGTTCTGCCGGCTCCCGCACGTCTTTGATTATGCGCTGTCGAAGCTGCTCCAGTTCGGCTAAAAACTGCCCGTGCTGATCGGTGAAAAACGTCTCTAATTTCTTTCGTAGATGACCGGCATACGCAGGACAATCGCCTTCGGTACCGACAGCTACTTGCAGGTCGCCACGCCGCACAACACCTGGCACGAAAAAGTCGCAGAGTTCCGGTTGGTCCACCACGTTGCACAAAATCTCCAGTTCCTCACAGTCCTTGTAAATTTGCCTGTTCACTTCAGGCTTGTTCGTCGCAGCTATAGCGAGCACCGCACCGACAAGGTAATCTTTCGAATACTTGGATTTTATTAATTCGGCATTGCTGCCTGCACAAAGGCTGGTCAACATCTCATTGATATGCTCCGCTACCACAACTAATCGCGCACCCGCACTCAGAAGTGCCTCAGCCTTTCGTACTGCTACTACTCCGCCCCCTATCACAACCGCGCGGCGGCCCGCCAGTTCCAGAAATATCGGATATTTCCCCATGACCTGATTATTATACCAGTAATGTGCTTTCTGTCGCAATGTCAAATTTGAGACAAATCTACGCTAATGCACAATAGTCTAAGTGCCATCTGCCGGCCACAAATTCCATTCTGCCGCTTTTCACGAAAATTCCGCGTTTTTCAACTCGCAAATAACAAGGGTCTGGTGTAAACTTTACAAGTCTTCACATAGGTGTAAATCAATTAAATCCGTCTGGTAGGTGCTTAAGGGGATATGAGCAAAGCAAAGAAATTGCAGCCCCCTCTTAGCGAAGCTGACATCCGTTCGGTAAGAGCAGGCGACGAGGTTTTTATCACGGGCGTTATCTATACCGCCCGCGATATGGCGCACAAAAGATTATGCCAAGCAATAGATGCAGGCGAAAAACTGCCATTTCCACTCCAAGGAGCGATTATCTATTTCGTTGGCCCCTCTCCCGCCAGGCCGGGACGAATCATCGGTGCGGCAGGCCCCACTACCTCTGAAAGGATGGATGATTTTACCCCTAAGCTGATTTCGCATGGCCTGCGTGCTATGATTGGGAAGGGATATCGAGCCGATAAAGTCAGAGGTGCCCTGAAAAGACACGGTGCTGTCCATCT
Organism: Planctomycetota bacterium; assembly: GCA_020350405.1. Classification (GTDB taxonomy): domain Bacteria; phylum Planctomycetota; class Phycisphaerae; order Sedimentisphaerales; family Anaerobacaceae. Next base: position 711,468 of record CP070715.1, on the reverse strand, counting down.
GTCCACTGTCGGGGGCGCGGGAGCCTTGTTGAGTAAATATATCATTTCCGCAGAAGTGATCGCCTACGAAGACCTGAAGACCGAGGCCATAAGAAAGCTGCATGTGGTTGATTTCCCGGCCATTGTTGCGTACGACGCTCATGGAAATACTATCTATAAGTAAGGAGCTAAATAGTTGAAAGTCGCTCTACTTGGCCTGTTGCAGTCTGGAAAGAGCACTATCTTGGCGAGCTTAACGGGCAAAGCAGTTCCTCCGGCCGGCTCGATTGCAATTGAAGAGGCCATCATGCCGGTCCCTGATGAAAGACTCGATTGGCTCGCCGAATACTACAAGCCCAAGAAGACAACCTATGCCACAATCGACTGCCTTGACCTGCCGGGACTTAACTTTATTGACGAACACGGCCGAGCAGCCGCGAGACGGCTGATTAACAAAGTAAGGACTGTTGATTTACTTGTTCTCGTGATACGGGCCTTTGAAAATCCTGCTGTACCCCCCTACCGCAATAAAATAGACCCGGCCGGAGATTTGACCGAGCTGCGGACCGAACTATTGCTTGCAGATTTAGAGCTTGTTACTACCCGCATAGAAAGGCTTGAAAAGCAGGTCACCAAACCCACCAAAACCCAGGCACACGACAAGGCGGAACTCGCCCTGCAAAAAAAATTGCAGCAGACCATCGAATCAGAAAAGCCCATTAGCTCAGCAGTCGAAACCGAAGCCGAGTTTGAAATGATCAAGTCCCTCGGCTTCCTGACCCTGAAGCCGATGGCCGGTGCCGTAAACGTCGGCGAGAACCAGATGGGTACTGAGTTTGATTTTTCCGCCTGTATTGATAGCTCCGTGCCGGTCATTACACTCTGCGCCGAGCTCGAATATGAGCTGGCTCAGTTAGATACCGGCAGCAGGCGAGAGTTTATGGCCGATTTGGGTATCGCCGAATCGGCCGCAGGCAAATTCGCGAAAAGCTGCTACTCGGCCCTGGGCCTGATTAGCTTTTTGACCGTTGTCTCGGATGAGCTGCGCGCCTGGCCGATAAAAAAGGGAACCGTCGCCCTTGACGCTGCCGGCAAAGTCCATACCGACATCAAACGCGGCTTTATTAAAGCCGAGACTTTCGGTTTTGAAGACTTAAAACAGTTCGGCAGCGAAAAAGCAATAAAGGCCGCCGGGAAAATCCGACTCGAAGGAAAAGACTACATCGTCCAGGACGGCGACATCATCAACTTCAGGTTTAACGTCTAACCTGCAGCCTCAAAAGCCTCTGCTAAGCTACTTTTGAATTGGCATTTCCTGAAATCTTGACGTCGGCTTGTTCTCTTATCTTTCAGCGTATCTTTTGGCTCGTCGATAGGCTATTGTTTACGGCCATATTGCTCAAGAAAGCAAATCTCTCTCAGTTTCTTTCGGCCTGAGGCCTTTCGGAAGGCCGTTTTCGATGCCGGATATCCAATCGGCACGACCATCACCACATCGACATCATCCGGTACGTTCACAATCTTTTTCACCTGCTTGTCGTGCACTGCCCCCACCCAGCAGGTCCCGAGCCCCTCATTTCTCGCGGCCAATATAAGATGGTCAATTGCAATAACGGCATCACGCCGGCCAGCCTCGTCGTGCCACGGCTCATAACCGCTGCTGCACTTGATTGCGCAGCATACCAGTACGACGGGAGCCTCCGCAACGAAGTCCTGCCCGTAGCAGGCGCGGGCAATCCTTTTTTTCTTTTGCTCTTCTTTGACTACCACGAATCGCCAGGGCTGTCGGTCGCCGCCGGAAGGTGCTATCCTCGCTGCATCGAGAACTCGCTCGATGGTCTCTTCGTCAACGGCTCTTTTGAGAAACCTTCTAACGCTTCGTCTTGTCTGTATCACGTCGTAAAATTCCATACGCTGGCTCCCTGAAAAACTGCAAATGCGAACTAACAAATCATTTTACTGCCGCTATCTTGTCGACAGCATCGCACCTGACCACTTGCGTATCTAACTCAACGGAGGTGATTCTCTTAATTGCTCTGTCCTTCTCATATGGACTTATGTTACTTCGCGCAACAGCTTGTGCTAAAGTCGCTATAGTCCTGTCATAGGTTTCGCGGTCAACCGGATAGGGGGTAGCGTCCTTGCCGCCATGTGCAAACGAATACCTCGCCGGGTCTTCGTAGGAGGGCTTTGCACCGTAAATCACCTCGGCCACCAAGGCCAAAGCGCGAATCGTCTTCGGCCCCACTCCCCTGACGGCAAGCAGCCTTTCATAACTCTCCGGCTGATAGTCGCATAGTTTACTGAGGATTTTCTCCAGATAGCGACTCTTGGAAAAATCCTCGCAGACTACCGGATGAGCCTTGAATTCCGTATCTTCCAGCTGCAGGAAGGTCAGCTGCTCGCCTTCGGATTTGAGACTGACCATCCTGCTGAGGTGCGATGAGTGCTTGCGCAGGATTTCGATGTCTTTGGCCAGCGAACGATACCCTGACGAGACAAATTCCACACTCAGGCTTCTGGTGTCCTCGCTGTCCCGCGCAGTGAGATTAAGTGTCTGCCGACGTTTTGCGGCGGTTACAATGCCAGTATGCGGCTCGCAGACGAGGTCGTCAACATTTTCGGAAAACCAGTGATAGCGGCGGGCCGAAACGTTCGCCGGATTCATTCCCTGCTGAATTACCGCCCAACTGCCGCCCCGCGAGAACAGAAAGCTGTGGTGATAAATCTGGTAGCCGTCCTGCACTAATGAGCTATCGACCTTCGCACTCATCCGGGAGTTATAAACAAGGTGCTCGACGCAGCCGGGCGGCAGACTCAGTTTATCGCCCCAGACATTGATTTGCTCGGGCGTCTTGCGCGAGGTTTTTCCCTTTCCGCCGCAGATGAAAATACCCAGGTCTTTTTCCCCGCCCCGAATGGCCTCTTTTAACGCTGCGGTCAGTATAGTAGTAAGGCCGGACGCATTCCAGTCGAATGCCAGCACCGTGCCCAAAGACTGAAACCAGACAGGGTCTGCCATCCTGCGGATAAATTCGTCCGGACCGAACTCAGCGACAAGAACCCTCGCCATCTCGCTGCCCAGCTTGACCATTCTTGAAAACAGCCACTTCGGGCACTTGCCGCTATCTAATGTAAATGTAGCGATTCCTCGCTGCATAACTCAAAGTCTACACCTTGGCCATCGTCAAGTCAATTTAGCCGCACAATCTTTTCAGCAAGGTATAATCACTAATCAATCGAATCAACCCCTCTTCAAATCCAAAAGCTCATCTAAGCCTTTTATCCTGTCCGGAACCGCTACTGTGCGAACCTATGTTTTACAGGTCGCTTTTTGAGTTCGTCTACAGTCGGCAGCAATTCAAACGCATCTATATTTTCAGCTTCAATGAACTTATCTATCACTCGCTGAATATCGCCCATACTCTTAGCGTGCATCATCGCGAACAGATTATAAGGCCAGCCTTCAAAGGTCTTTCTTTCATAGCAATGGCTGACTATCCTGAAACGGGCCAATCTTTCACCCGCTTCGACGACCCTGCTCTCCGGGACCTCGCTGGCAAACATTACGTTATGAACGAACCCAAGCGTACGGTAATTAACCACGGCCGCTATCCGCCGGATGACCCCTTTATCAACCAACTCTTGTATAATCCGCAAAACCTCTTCGGCCCCAAATCCTTCACCGCATAAGAACTCAAAGGGCTTGGCAGTCACTTCCAAGTCGTCTTGCAGTTTCGAAAGTATTCGCTTTTCACTTTCACCCAGCTCCACCGTCTCACTCGTTAGAACCTCTGCAATGTCTTCAGCCAACTGGCTCTGGTCCTCGGCATCGAAACGAACATCAAGCTTAAAAACATGCCTGACGGGCAGACTGTGGAAATCAATACCGACACGCCCCGAAAGATTTGATAACGTTAGCCTGATTCCTTCGGATGACCGGCCCTGTAAGGTAAACCATAAATTATAGTGGTGCTCTCTCAGATAATTATGGGAGACGCTCTCCAAGGCGTTAACTGCTTCTACAACCTCCTGCAGGCTTTCCTGCGGAACATGGGCAGCGGCGAGCGTGCTGGTCTTGCCCAGCGCGCGATAGTTTATTAGCGCACTTATCCGCCGAATAGCCCCGTCCCTTTTTAATTGAGCGATTTGCTGCAAGACAGCGTCCTCATCGCTGCCTAAAGACTTTGCTAAACCGGCGAAAGGTCTTGAACATACCAACAGCCCCTTCTGAAGCTCGTTGCACAATTGTCTTTGTAATTTGGTCAAGTGCAAGATCAACTTTTAGTTCCTGCTTTGTAACTGCAAACCGCGTCCTCAGCCATATAATCTCCGGTCATCGCATAAGCCCTTGCTCTGCAGCCGCCGCATACGCCGACGTACTCGCAAACGGTGCAGGCCCCTTTGTAGTTTGAGATATTGCGAATCTCTGACAAAAGTTGCGACTTCTCCCAAATCCTTCTGAAATTAAAATTGTTCTCAATCAGATTTCCTGCCGATACGTCGAGAAATCCACAAATCTGAACATCGCCGGTGCAGCTTATAAATCCGAATCCCCTGCCGCCCATACATCCTTTGACTTCGTCTGTCAGGTGCTTTGCCTTTGCCTGCTGACACACTCTTGCGAACTGGGGGCCGCATGTGACGCGAATTTCGATGTCTGATTCCAGCTTGATCCTGAGTAACTCGTTGAGCAGCGCTTCATACTCTACCGGCTCAATAATCTCATCGGCCATTTCCTTTCCCCGGCCGGTCGGAACCAGTATAAACGGATTGAAACAGTACGCTCCAAGCCTTTTGGCCAGGTGGGCTATACCGACAGACTCATCTAAGTTGGCTTTGCTGATTGTCGTGTTGATTTGGAAGCGAACACGCGCCTCGCGCGCTATTCGTGCTGCGTTGATGACTGCGTCAAAGGCGCCTTTGGTCTGTCTGAATGCATCATGCGTTTCTGCATTTGCGCCGTCGAGCGAAAAGGACAAAGCCCTAATGCCGGCCTTCTTCAACTTGCGAATGGACTGCTCATTGACCAAGTAACCGCACGTGGCCATAACCATCTGTAATCGCAGTCCGCGCCCGTACTGGATGATTTCGTAAATGTCTTCTCGCTCCATCGGCTCGCCGCCGGTCAGGATAATAACACACTTTTTATACTTCGATATAGCTGACAGTATCTTCTTGCACTGTCTGAGGTTAGGTTCTTTTTCATCCCCTGTGTAGCCGGCACAGGCGCGACAGTGTCGGCAGTTGTACCGGCAGCGGCGCGTAACTTCGAAAGCTATAAGACGGGGTTTGATTGATTGCTTTTTCATAAGTACAGTTACCGTAACATACTGGGCAATAACAGTCAATGGAGCGGCCCTTGGGGGCGGTTGCGGTCGGTTGCACTTCGACATTGTTCAGGCCAGGGCAGTGCTTCGATGTTGTTTTAAGGTTGACTTGGGGGTGTATGGCGGTAAACTTGTTTGTTTTCGGAAGTTAACGGAATCGAGATAAGGGCATTTACGGAGTAAGAAGTGCCGTACAACTGCATTGTTTTGATAAAGCAAGTTCCTGATACGAAAAGGATTACAGGCCAGGCGATGAACGATGACGGTACGGTCAATCGGGGGGCGCTGCCGGCGATATTTAATCCGGAAGACCTTAATGCGCTGGAAGTGGCGCTTCAGATAAAAGAGCAGTTCGGCGGCACGATAACGGCAATCACGATGGGGCCACCGGCTGCGGCAGCGGTTCTTCGGGACTCACTTTATCGCGGGGCGGACGATGCGGTTTTGATAACGGACGTTCGATGTGCGGCGAGCGATACGTTAGCGACGAGTTACATTTTGAAATGTGCGGTCCAGAAGACAGGCGACTTTGATATTGTTCTTTGCGGCAGGCAGGCGATAGACGGCGACACCGCACAGGTCGGGCCTCAATTGGCGGAGAAGCTGGGTGTTCCGCAGATTACCTATCTTGAGGAGCTTGCCGAGCTTGACGGTGACAGTATAACGGCCCGGAGGAACATCGGGACGGGGTGGCAGCAGGTCAGGACGAAGCTGCCGGTTCTGCTGACGGTAACGGGCGAGGCGAATGAGCCAAGGGTCGCGGCGGCGAAAAAGATGATGAAGTATAAGAACGCATGGGCACCGGTTGAGATTGAACAGCAGGTCAGGGCAGAGAACCCCGAGGTCGACGAGGCGACAATCAAAGAGTTGGTTGAACGCAAGTGCAGCATCTTAAAAGAAAAAGGCCTGCTGATAAAACAGTGGGACCTGGATTTTGTGGAAGCCGATTTGACATGGTGCGGGCGAGGTGGCTCGCCGACCAAGGTGCACCGGATTCAAAGTGTTGTCCTTGCAGCGAAGGAAAGTAAGAACGTTGAGCCGAGCGAGAATGGAATAACCGAGATGATAGGTGAGCTGATTGAGGACAAGACCATTGCGTGACTCCGTGGATGAGTAACTGAGCGGGTAAGTTATGATTGATGTGAACAGGCAAGGCGAGGTTTGGGTATTTGCGGAGCAGCACGATGGTCGGCTGGAGGATACGCCGATCGAGCTGATGAGCAAGGCCCGCAGCCTGGCTGATATTCTTGGTGTTAAATTGGCTGCGGCCGCTCTGGGAAACGGGGTCAGCAAGCTTGCGAAGAAGCTGATACAGTACGGAGCGGACAAGGTGTATGTGGTTGAGCATCCGCTGCTCGCCAGTTACCAGACGAACAGCTACGCGAGGGTGATGTACGATTTGATTCATAAGTATGAGCCGCAGATAGTTCTTTACGGGGCGACGGTGACCGGCCGGGATTTGGCCCCTCGAATCGCCAGTGCCGCCAAGGCGGGCCTTACGGCGGACTGCACCGACCTTCAAATTGGGGACCATGAGTCGGCGAAAGACAAGCAGCTGCACAAGAATCTGCTGTTTCAGATACGCCCTGCATTCGGCGGCAATATAATCGCGACGATTATAAATTATAATCGCTGGCCGCAGATGGCGACTGTCCGTGAAGGTGTGATGCGGATGCCGGAACCGGACGTCAATCGTAAAGGTAAGATTATCGAAGAGAAGGCGGAGCTCTCTGAGGATGAGCTGCCGTTAGAGATTTTAGCTGAACACAAACGGCCGAGGAAGGTGGACCTGAAGGCCGCGAGAATAATTGTTGCCGGCGGAGCGGGCGTGGGCAGCAAAGAGAATTTCAAATTGATATGGGACTTGGCGAACTGTCTCGGTGCGGCGCCGGCGGCGAGCAGAGCGGCCGTGGATTTAGGCTTTATAGACCACGACCATCAGGTGGGACAGACGGGGACGACGGTTCGGCCGAATCTTTACGTAGCTGTGGGAATAAGTGGTGCGATTCAACATCAGGCGGGGATGAGCCAGAGCCGGAAGATAGTCGCAATTAACAGTGACACGGACGCGCCTATTTTTCAGATTGCGCATTACAAAATCGTTGGCGATTTGAACGTCGTTGTGCCTAAGATGATTAAGGCGGTTAGGGAGAAGAGTGTAAAAGAAGAGCGCGCGGAGGTGACCAAATAACGGAAGCGGTCGTGGGGAATTTTTACAGCGACAACGAAGACATGCAATTTTTATTCAGGCACGTGAACCTGCGTGAGGTGGCGGCGCTATGTGAAGATGGTTTCAAGTTTGCGGGTGAATTTGACCATGCGCCGGCCGACGCCAAGGAAGCCGTGCAGAACTATGATATGGTACTTAGTTCGCTCGGCCAGTTGAGTGCGGATTTTATTGCACCGCGCGCCGAAGATGTTGACCGCGAGGGTAACACGCTTAACGAAGATGGAACGGTGAGCTATGCGAAAGGGATACAGGAGTCCCTTGAGAAGCTTGCACAAGCGGAGGTGATGGGTTTTACACTGCCTCATAGATTTGGCGGTCTTAATTTTCCGAATGTTGTTTACTCCATGGCGATTGAGATTGTCTCCCGAGCGGACGCAGCACTTATGAACATATTTGGTCTTCAGGGTATAGCCGAGACAATCAATGCCTTTGCATCGGAAGGAATCAAACGGAAATACCTGTATGATTTTTCAGCCGGCAAGATTACAGGGGCGATGGTTCTGACCGAGCCTGACGCCGGTTCGGACCTGCAGTCGGTAAAGCTGCGTGCATTTACCGATGATGACGGCAAGTGGTACCTGCACGGTGTGAAGCGCTTCATCACGAACGGCTGCGGCGATGTGCTGCTGGTCCTGGCGCGGAGTGAGCCTCATATAAGTGACGGGCGGGGGCTGAGCCTGTTTGTCTGCGACAGAGGACCGACGGTTCACATCCGGCGTCTGGAAGACAAATTAGGCATTCACGGCTCACCGACGTGTGAGATATTCTTCGACAACACACCGTGTCAGATTATCGGTGAGCGGCAGCGCGGGCTCATTACGTATGTTATGAGCCTGATGAACGGTGCGCGCGTGGGTATCGCGGCGCAGTCGATGGGCATAGCAGAAGCGGCCTATCGGGTTGCACGTGATTACGCCGCGAGCCGCAAGCAATTTGGTGTTGCGATTGAAAAGCTGCCGGCTGTGCGGGATATGCTGATTGATATGAAGGTCTCTATCGAGGCAGGTCGGGCGCTTCTGTACGAGACGTCGCGGGTGGTGGATATGGAGGTTGGATATGCCAGGCGTCTTGAATCCAGTCCGCCTGAAGATAAGGCCCAGGCCAGGCAGCTCAAGAACGACCAGCGAAAATACAGAAGATATGCGTCGATGCTGACGCCGATGAGTAAGTATTACTGCAGTGAGATGTGCAACAGGGTCGCTTATGATTCGATTCAGGTACTTGGCGGCAGCGGGTACATGCGGGACTATGCGTGTGAGCGTCACGCTCGCGACGCCAGAATCACAACGATTTACGAAGGAACGAGCCAGCTTCAGGTTGTTGCCGCGGTTCGTGGCGTGTGCAGCGGCACGGCCGAAAAGTTACTCGGCGAGCTTAGCGGCCAACAGTTTGCATCTGAAATGGATGATTTGCTTGCAAAGCTTGCCGAGGGAGCGGAGCAATTAAACAAGGCGGTTGCGTTTGTAAAAGAGCAGGGCAACGAATATATGGACCTCTACGGCCGGGCGCTTGTCGATATGGCCATAGGTTTAATTACGGGGTATCTGTTCTGCGGCCAGGCGAGTACGAAGGTTGATATGGATGTTGCTGTTGCAGCCAAAGGTCCCGGCGATAACAGCGAGATGGTTTCCATGAGGCAGCGCAAGGCAAGTGTCGCGCGCAGGTACGTTACAAAGAATGCGCCTAAGATTTCGGCTCTTGCGGAGCTGATTTGCGCAGGCGAAAGGTCGACATTCACGGATTACGAAAGTCTAATCGGCCCGGTGCCGACCGAATAGGTAAAATTTAATGCTCAAGGCAGTTGTATTTGATTTCGACGGTGTAATAACAGACTCGGAGATTTTACACCTTCGCACTTTTAATGAGGTCTTGGCCCAGTACGGTATCGAGATAACAACAAGGGATTACTACACAGAATATCTTGGTTCAACGGACTTCGACTGCTTTAAGGTACTTTCCGACAAGCACGGGCTCGGACTTGACAAGCAGGGAATCGAAAATCTTGTAAGGCAAAAAAACGAAATATACGAGGAACTGGCAAAAACGGAGGGCAAGATAATCGAAGGAGTGCGCGGCTTCTTAGAGATGCTCAGGGACAATAATGTGCGAATGGCGATATGTTCGGGCTCGCTGCTTACAGAAATTGAGCTGCTGCTGGACGAGGCCGGGCTGCGTCATTTTTTTGAGGCGATAGTTTCGGCCGAAGAGGTAAAAAAATTCAAACCTGACCCCGAGGGCTTCCTGCTGGCTTTGCGAAAACTCAACGAAAAAGGCCTCAGTCCGATCTCGGCGGGCGAGTGTATTGCGATTGAAGATTCACACTGGGGACTTGAAGCTGCGAAACGAGCGGGAATGCATACTATCGCAATAACCAATTCCTACGATGCCGAACGGTTGGCTTCCGCTGAAAAAACCGTTGATATCCTTACCGAATTGACCATAAGCCAGCTGCAAGGGCTCTGTGCTTGATGCACTGTGAATTTTGAGCACAACCAAGCATTTGGTCTGCGCCGGCCAGAAAGTGCCTGAAAAATGGGTGGCCGGGGCGGATTTTGGGGTGAATGGCACGCGAATTCGACGGAAAACAAGCAAAAAAATGTTAAAATGGTCAAAAAAAGCGTTACGTTTTGTGCGGTTAGTGGCACTTAGAGGTAGCCTATAATGAGCAGTTGAGGAGACTGCGCCGAGTTAGTTCGGACGATACATGTCGAGACATAAAGTATTGAAAATTCAAAACATCCGATAATTTCATTGACATGCTTGGTGAAGCGGTTATACTAAATGGAGCCTTAAGGAGGAGTTGAGCAAAGGCGTATCATTGAGTTACACCCGTCTCCCCCACCAAAAACCGGTATTTAGTTTGCGCCGTGCAGAGAGCGTTTGAGCAATGGAGGTAGCGATGGATGCGAAAACAAATCTCAGGAAATGGGCCGTAATAACAGTTTTGTTAGCTGCTTTAAACGGTGTGGCCCAAGCCCAGACGGATATTAACGTCGTCAATCCGAGTTTCGAGTGGGCTGCAGACGGGAACTTAGTGACGTGTCGTGGGGAAATGGGTGATGTGTTGGGCTGGACTCAAGGTGGCATCGGCTGGGCCGGCGTCGACGTCAATTGCGGGTGGGGATTGGCTGGCGAGCATTGCTGTGACTGGCTTGTGTTTCCTGATGGCAACGCGATCTGCTGGGTGGACACGGGCGCGTCGGTCTACCAGGTTACGGACGAAGACATTGTCGGCGGCCATGCTTATACCCTTACTGGTACCTACACGTCAGATGATGGCCAGGGCAGGGTGCAGCTTTTCTGCCCGTGGGATTCCTGTACTCCTGATGTAAATCATATCGCACTGACCGGCAAGACAATAGACCTACCTTTGGTTTACGACCCGTGCTCGGGTCTGATGGACTGGCAATACGACGTGAAATTGAAGTTTGTCGCCGAGCCAGCACAGGCCTACCTTGGAAAGAAGCTGGGCATTAAGTTCGAGAACACTGGTGTATATTCCGGTAATTACATATTCGTCGACGATATTCGACTTCAACGAAAGTTGGCAACAGAAGCTTATGGGCCGAGCCCTGCGGACGGCGCGGAGCTTGTTTCGAAGGTTCCGATTTTAGGCTGGTCGCCGGGATTTTTGGCGGAAGATGTGAGCGGCCACGAAGTATATTTCGGTACCAGCTGGGCCGAGGTCAACGACGCAAATAGTTCCGATACAACAGGTGTATATCGAGGAATTCAAAGTCCCAACAGCTACACACCGACGGAGAACCCACTTATGTTGGGTGAGACTTGCTACTGGCGGATTGACGAGGTCAATGAGAGCTATATTCCGGGCCCGGTGCCTGCTCCTCCAAATGGACGGTGGAAAGGCAATGTCTGGAGCTTCGGGGTAGAAGGTCCCGCTCACGACCCGGTGCCGTTCGACGGCGAGAGGGATGTAATCTTTCTCGGTCTAGAGCTTGCGTGGTCAGCGGGAGCCGAGGCAGAGAACCACGTGGTTTACTTCGGCACCGACGCACAGGCGGTGGCCGACGCGACGACAAGCTCACCAGAATACAAGACGACTTTGACCGTTGGTACTGAGAGTTGGTCTCCTGGTCAGCTTATCGTAAACAGGAGGTATTACTGGCGGATAGACGAGAAGAGTGACGGCGGCGCCCACACCGTGAAGGGCGACATTTGGAGCTTTGCGGTAGGAGCATTTCTTGTCGTGGATGATTTTGAGTCGTATGGCAGCGATGCTAACCTCCTGGCTGTCTGGGATGACTACTGGGTGAACGGCTACGATGGAGAAATCTTCCTGGAGACCGACCCGAATATTATTCGGGAGCCGGGTAGCCGGGCAGCGAAGTTGGAATTCACCAATATTAGCAAGAAGCTTCCGGGCTCATGGTTCGACGTTCAGGACCTGAGTGAGTTAGAAGTCGGCTCGGACTGGACGGTCGGCGGCGTCAAGGCGCTGTTTTTGTATATTCGGGGCGACCCGTGCAATGTTCAGGCGACAGACGCCGACGGAAAGGCGCCGTGGGTGCCGCTGTGGGAAGCGGCGACACCGTGGGTTGAGCTGGAAGACACCAGCAGCAACACCGGCTATGTTGTGCACCCGAATCCGGAACAGATGGGCTGGGGCATCTGGGAGGAGTGGAACATTGATTTGAACGTCTTCGACGCCTGCGGCGTGGAGCTTTCGGCGATTGACAGGTTCACCATCGGTATCGGCGGCACTGAAAAGACCGGACAGATTAAGGCGATGACGGGCACAGGTAATATCTGGGTTGACGACATCAGGCTCTATCCGCCACGATGCAGACCTGAGCTGTCCGAACTTGTGGGGGATTTTACCTCCGATTGCAACGTTGATTATTTTGACGTCAAGGTAATGGCGACCGACTGGCTCATGCAGGACGGCAACATCCTGACCGAGAACCGCCCGGCTACATTGACGGGCTTTCCGGATGCAACTTCCCACTGGGTTAGCGGGTATATGGGTGGCGCGATAGAAGTTAACGAGGGTTATAACATCGATGTCAATGACCCGCGCCTTTACGGCATTGCCTCTATGTCAATAACAGCCTGGATAAAGCAACCCATTGAGAATGTGTGGGCAGGCATAGTGACCAGCCGAGAATTCCCGGATTGCGAGGGTAGTGAGGTTACGGAGTTTGCTGTATACGGTGGGGAGTACTGCTGCCCTATTCCTGGCTTAGGCTACGACTGGGCCTGTCTCCCCGGTTGCTGGCAGCACGATTTCGGCCTTGATGTGCCAGACGGGACCTGGACTTTCTGCGCTCTGGTAGTGGACCCAACCGGAGCCAGCGCGTATATGAGACCCGACGGCAGCGCACTACAGACGGGGCTAAGGAACTGGGGCGCGCATCCAATACAGCAGAATTTTGCTCACAGCTTTATGATTGGTCGTAGTCGTGAGGATGATGGCTATTTCGTAGGCGCGATAGACGATGTCCGCATCTATACATATGCTCTGGATTTCAATGACGTTAACGGCCTGGCTTATCAGACAACAGACCCCAATCCTGCGCCGGTTTATCACTACAAGTTTGATGAGACAACGGGCTATACTGCGGCTGATTCAGGCACTCCTACAGGTGTTTACGGGCCGGTGCAATCAGTTGCCAATCTGACGGACCCGGAGCCGAAGAACAGCAGGTTTGTGAACTTCGCAGACTACGCGATATTTGCGGACAACTGGATGGCCCAGGACTTCTGGCCGGGGCCGTAATCGATGCTGATACCAGGGCTAAATATTGGTGAACTGGTTAATCTTGCACTAAGGCGGCACTTGCTGTGGTCAAAAAGCTGGATAATTTTCCTTGACATTTGCCCTTTATCGGATAAGATGTGGTTTAATGGATATATGATGGCAGGAGTAAGGAGAACGCGCTGGCCGTACTTTTTAGCTTTCTTCTCGCAGATAATGCGGTTTTTCTGCAAATTAACAGATGCGATTTAGGAGGAAATATGATGGGTAAGGAGAGTGTTCTTTTAATCTGTGCTGTTTTGCTGATGGGGATAGTTGGTGAAGCGGGCGGTTCGTATATTGTCGTGGATGATTTTGAGTCATATGAGACCGACGCTAACCTCCTGGCCGTGTGGGACGACTACTGGGTGAACGGCTACGACGGGGAAATGTCCCTTGAGACCGACCCGAATATTATTCGCCAGCCGGACAGCGAGGCAGCGGAGCTGGCATTCTACAATGTGACCGCGGTGGGCGCCCAGCAGATAGGCAGTCAGTTCGACGTTCAGGATATGAGTGAGTTACAAGTCGGGTCAGACTGGACGACCGGCGGTGTCAAGGCGCTATTTATGTACCTGCGGGGCGACCCGTGCAATGTTCAGGCGACAGACGCCGACGGAAAGGCGCCGTGGGTGCCGCTGTGGGAAGCGGCGACACCGTGGGTTGAGCTGGAAGACACCAGCAGCAACACCGGCTATGTCGTGCACCCGAATCCGGAACAGATGGGCTGGGGCATCTGGGAGGAGTGGAACATTGATTTGAACGTCTTCGACGCCTGCGGCGTGGAGCTTTCGGCGATTGACAGGTTCACCATCGGTATCGGCGGCGCTG
>CP070715.1:664096-697243 GCA_020350405.1 Planctomycetota bacterium | reverse complement strand
TCATACGGGAATCGAAAATGAAAGAATAAAATAGACCGGCGAAGACGATTCCTCGCTCGGCGGGACACCACACCGAATGGGTCAACGCCTGCAAGGGAGGCCGGCCTGCCGGCTCGAACTTCGACTACGCAGGTCCATTGACCGAGCTCGTCCTGCTTGGAAACATTGCCCTGCGCATGATGCACAAAAAGCTCTACTACGACGGCCCAGATATGAAAGTCACAAACCTGCCCGAGGCAAATGAATACATACACCGTCAATACCGTCAGGGATGGACCTTGTAATTGCTTATCGGCTTGTGAGCCGATTGTGAGAATAAAAAAGTATTATGTTAACTTATCTATCTGAGGAGTACCGATTATGAAGGATAAGAAAAAAACTACCGAGGGTGGTGATGGGAAGATTTCGAGGCGCGACTTTATTGCCGGTGCGGCTGCTACATCTTTTGTACTGATGAAACCGTCCCTTGTCCGGGGCACAGAAGCCAACTCGAAGATAAAACTCGGAATCATCGGGTGCGGCATGCGCGGAAAATGGATAACGGACCTGTTCCAAAAGCACGGCAAATACGAGATATTCGCCGCCGCCGATTACTTCCAGGACAGAGTTGACGAACTCGGCGAGCAGTTTGGCGTGGACAAATCCCGCCGCTATGCCACACTGTCAGGTTACAAGAAGCTTCTGGATTCGGGCGTGGATGCGGTGGCGATTGAGAGTCCGCCATATTTTCATCCTGAGCAGGCTGCGGCGGCGGTGGACGCCGGCGTTGATGTTATGGTGGCCAAGCCTGCCGCGGTCGATGTTCCCGGCTGCAAGCTCATAGGCTTGAGCGGCAAGAAGGCCACGGCCAAGAAGCTCGTCTTTTATGTTGATTTCCAGACGCGCGCAAATGAGTTCTATCGCGAGGCAGTCAAGCGGGCCCAGTACGGAGATATAGGCCGTTTGGTCTGTGGTGAGGCTTCCTTTAAGTGCGGCGACGTTTGGAAGCATGGTTGGAACCCAGTTGAGCCTTTTCTTAAGGAAAATCCCACTGACCCTGAAACTCGCCTTAAGGCCTGGGGAATGGATAAAGTGCTCTCCGGTGACATTCTTGTCGAACAAACCATTCACGCCATAGATGTTGCTACCTGGATATTGGATGCCGACCCTGTTAGTGCGTATGGTTCAGGCGGACGGAAACACTATGAGTACGGAGATATTTGGGATTATTTTTCCGCAATATACCATTTCCCGAATAACGTTCTTGTCAACCTTATAGCCAAACAATGCGATGGAGGTCATTTCGGCAATATTGGCTGTACGATGTATGGTCTTGACGGCGCGATTGATACGCGTTACGGCGGTAAGGTGTCTATCCTTGGCAGCAATCCTTACAAGGGAGGCGAGACGGGCAACCTCTATCCGGAAGGTACCTCGGCCAACATTGCCACATTTTACGACCATGTAACCAAGGGCCAGTTCACCAATACAACTGTCGCTCCAAGCGTACGAAGCAATCTGGCATCAATTCTTGCTCGTGACGCCGCTTACAAGGGTGGCCTACTCACCTACGATGAGATGCTCAAAGCAAACGAGAAGCTGGAATCGGATGTCATAAAGGGTTTGAAAGCATAAGCCAATGATATGAAACAACTTCGGGACATTTTGCCGCTGAGGATGTAACGTACAAGGCAAACTGGTTCGCGATAGCACTGTTAGGTGATATTAATAATTACGGGGCGGTGAACGCCGCGGACGGTTCGATAGCGAATGTATTCTGGCGGACGGGTTCGGCA
This sequence comes from Planctomycetota bacterium, assembly GCA_020350405.1. Lineage (GTDB taxonomy): Bacteria > Planctomycetota > Phycisphaerae > Sedimentisphaerales > Anaerobacaceae. Next base: position 695,468 of record CP070715.1, on the reverse strand, counting down.
GCGCCTTATACGCTGCGTGACTGTGCTGTGAACTGCGATGGTGTTGTGAACGTGGCGGACAGGTCAATCGCGAACGCGATGCGGCGGGGGATACTGGGGCAGAATTCGGTAAGTAGTCCGTGCCCGTTGAGGTAGTATTTGTGGTGCGCCGCGCGTGATGCGTATTGCGTGGATGGGCGGCGAAAAAATTTATTATTTTCTTGTTGAAGGGCAGCAAGCGGTTTGGTAGAAGAAGGGAGATTGGTCTTTTACAAGGTAATAGAGTCTGACTGCAGGTCCGAAAGCGTGTGCTTTCGGATAGTCAAACGGGAACTCGGTTAGAATCCGAGACGGTCGCGCCGCTGTGCGCGTCTGCTCCGATTAAGGTCGGAAGTCCGAGAGACATAAGTGAGGTTTGCCAAGCGCGGAATCTGGCGTTTGGCGGCCCTTTCCACTGTTCGCATAGAGGGTGTCGGTTTTGCGAAGTTCGCGAGACGGAGGCTGAGCGGATGGGAAGGCGTTTCTCGGTAAGGCGCAAGTCAGAAAACCTGCCTGCAGTTAGTTAGATTATTTGCGTGTTCTCGCGTATTGGAGCGCAAGTAGGCATCGGCCGGGTGTTGATATTCTTGATTTACGGCCGGGCTGTGTTGGTATTAAAGCCGTCGTTCCTTTCGCGGGAACGGCGGTTTTTTTCATTAACAGGCCCCTCGCGATAAGGGGCAAGTGAGAATGAAAGGAGAGCATAAAAAGGGGAAAGTTAAAAAGGAGAAGTGAAAAGTTAACAGAAGATTGTGAAATTTTTGAATTGGTACAGGAGAAAAAAATGTCCTCAGGAAGAATAATGAATTTAACCATTGTTTTGGCGCTGGCGGGCAGTTCGAGCGTGGCGGCGCCGGTTTCTGTGGGGACGGGTGTGAATTGGGCGGAGGTGTATATTGAGTGGTCGGACGGGTTCATAGGGGAATTTGAGGTATGCTTCGGTCAGAGCTCATCCGACACGGTGACGGGGGCGGATTTGCTGCTGACTTTGGACAGTGAGCTTACGGATTTTACTTTGGCGTATACGAACTGGGGAACTGTGGAAGAGCCGGACTTGTTTGTTGACAGCATACAGTATCTGGGTCATTACAGCGGCGGGTACGGCGGGGGCGAGGATTGGTGGCACTACTGGATTAGAGACTGGGGTGATACGGGCTGGACGTCGCCGCTTTATGGTGTGTCGAGCCGGGTGGTCGGCGATGGTGACATGGACGGCTGGATTTACGGTCGGGGCGGAGCTCCGGTGCCGGAGCCGGCGACGGTAGTGCTATTGGCCGGCGGGGTAATTTTGCTTCGAAGGAGACGGTATGGGTAGGCGGTTGATGGACAGAACGGGCCCCACGGGAACGTGGGGCCTATATATGTTGCAGCTTGGGCAGAAATGAGAGGACGTGTTGGATGTCAATTTTGTTAGAAGCTGTAAGTATGTTGCTGGTGTTGGCGGTGACAGGATATGATGCGAATGATTTTGCGTGTGAGGTGGTGAGCTATGTTGAGGGGACTGGTGTGGAGTACGACGTGATTAATCTGGAACCATACAATCAGGCGAGTACCGCGCTCGGCCGGCCGACGGTGGAGACGACCGGTGATATGGATATCGGCCCGAATGTGCCGATGGCGGTGGTGCCGGTGTACCCGGCGTGGCGGTCGTTCGAGGTGGTGACGGTAGGCAGCGGCGGGGAGCTTGTGCTGCGTTTTAATCATCGGGTGGGGGACGATGAGAACAATCCGTATGGTATTGATTTTATTATGTTCGGCAATGCGAGGTGGCGGATAGCGTCCGGCGGGTCGTGGGGGCCGGGTTCGGACCCGGAGACGGTAACGGTCGGGACTGTGTTTTATAAAGAGCTGGGCGTAGTTTCGGTAAGTCAGGACGGTGCGAGCTGGTATACGTTTGCGGACGGGCCTTATGCGGATGATTTTGCGGCGACGGCGAGCTACCGGTGGGACGATGTTAACGACGAGTGGGGGCAGGAGCTGGACCCGACGAGGCCGGTGGACCCGAATTTGACGTTGGCGGATTTTGACGGCAACAGTGTTGCTGAGATAATCGAGATTTACGATGGTTCGGCGGGTGGTGTGGGTTTTGATATAAAGGGACTTGACGCGAACGATTATGCTGCGCTGGCGGTTGATTCGAATACGGGGCAGAAGTGGATTCAGTACGTGAGGATAGAGGAGGACCCGTGCAGTTTGGGGACGCCGGAGGTGGATGCGGTTTCGGATGTGAGCTGCTGCGGGGACTACAGGCATGAGTATCCTGCGGGCGACCTTAACGCGGACTGCAGAGTGAACCTGCTGGACTTTGCGATTGTGGCGGCGGACTGGAACGACATGTCGGATGTTGCCGAAGTTACTGATAACTGGTTAGGGTGCAGCTGGGAGTGTGAGTGACAGATGGGACGCTGTATGCGAAGAAAAGGGTTTACATTAACAGAGGTGCTCGTGGTGATAGCAGTGGTGTCTCTGCTGATGGCGGTGTTGATGCCTGCTCTGGCGAGGGCGCGGCAGCAGGGTAAAAGTGTTCTGTGTATGAGCAATCTGCGGCAGTTAGCCATGGCGGCGCAGATGTATGCGAACGGGAACGGTGATTATTTTCCGATGGCGATGGTAACAGAGATGGATGGATCGGTGTATAAATTGTGCGCGTGGGATTTTACGACGGTTTATGATTCGGGGAACAGATACGTTGAGCCGGGTCTTATGTGGCAGGGCGAGACGACGGAGAGGGTTCAGCAGTGCGCGGCATTTAAAGGCGCGGCGAACTGGGGGGAAGATAAGTATACGGGTTACAATTACAATACGAGTTACATCGCGGGCAGGGCGGCGGTGAAGGACGGCGAGGTGGTGAGCGGGACGGTCGTTATGTCGTCGAAGGTCGGTGAGGTGCGCAGGCCGGAGAAGTGTGCGCTTTTCGGGGACGGGCAGTGGGGCGAGGGGGCGAACAAGTTTATGCGTTCGCCGTTTGGGGGCAAGCTCGATGAGAATTTCTCCGGTCGGTATGCGGGGACACAGGGGTATCGGCACTTAGGCAAGACAAACGTTGCGTGGTGTGACGGGTCTGTTGTGTCGGTGGAGGAGTGTTTTACCGAGGCTCATGCATCCGAGAAGGCAAATATTGCGGAGGGGACGGGTTTTCTGTCGGCTGATAACAGCGCATACGATTTGGAATAAAATGGTTTTTAAAGCTCAGGGATAGTATAATTGGCGGGGTGGGTACGGTAAGAGCAAAAGGGGTTTCCGGCAGGTTAAAAAAGGCAGGGGAGCTTGCGTTAGGAGGATTGAATCATCTTCTCTGGCCGGCGGTGTGTATCAACTGCAAGCGGAGCATTTGCGAGCGCGACCGGAGCCTGTGCAAGGAGTGCTGGGGGCAGCTTCTGGCGTGTACGGGCGCCGATTACTGCCCCAGCTGCGGGCGGGACGTGAGCAGGTACGCACTGGTGGAGGGCATGTGTGCTGACTGCCAGGACAGGAAGATACACTTCGACGGGATAGCAAGGTCTGGATTCTACTCAGGGAGCCTGCAGAGAATGATACTTACTTTTAAGTACTACGGCCGGACGGAATTAGATTCGACATTAGGTTTTTTGGTCAATTCCGCGTTGGGTGGAAGCGGCTTTATTGACGAGATTGAATTTTTTGTTCCTGTTCCCTTGCACTGGTCGAGGCGATTTGCCCGCGGGTACAATCAGTCGATGATTTTGGCCAAGAGGCTGAAACATCCAAGAGCGAAGATTAATACAGAGCTTGTCAGAGTCCGGCGGACGAAATCGCAGCCGCTGATGGCGACGCCCGCTGCGCGGGCGAGGAATGTGGCCGGGGCGTTTGCCGTTCGGCGGGGACATAGATTTGCGGGGCGGAGCATCTGTCTTGTGGATGATATTAAGACGACCGGCGCAACTTTAAATGAGTGCGCAAAGACGTTAAAAGAGGCGGGAGCAGCAAAGGTCTTTGCGCTTGTTTTGGCGGTGGCGGGCCAGGACATCAGCTAATGCGGGCGGCAGGTAAACTGTTTGCTACGATAAATTCGAAGGGAAAGGTAGCGGTTATTTTGTGGGCTGAGACGGGTTGTTTTGTGAGGTGAGGGGGTCTTTTGGCTGGAGGTGCCTTAGGAGTTTGCGGCGTAGTTTTCTAAGGGGTGTAGCGGCGAGGCGATGTAGCCGAATCGCTTTGCTTGTGGGGCGTGATAAGGGGTACTCTTCGGGCGTCAGCAATTCAGGAGCGAGTTTTCTCTTGTGTTTGTAAAAATGGTAGAGGTCGGCATTTTGCAAGGTAATGCGGAGGAACTCGGCAAGCCGGCGGGAAAACAGAAAGCGTTTTCCGATATGCAGGGATATTTGAAAGTCGACGAGATGCGGGCGGCCGTCAGGGCCGAGGATAATATTGTCGGTCTTGTTCGTATCGAGGTACACGACGCCTGCCTGGTGTATCTGCCGGAGCAGTTGCAGCAACTGGTCGAAGAAATCATCGGGGAGTTTTTCGGTGTTCTCTTCGAGCGTTCGGCCCGGGATGTACTGATATACGAGTCCTGTCGGGCCGTAGCGTGAGATAAAGCGTGGTGTTGCGTTCAAGTGATTGAGGTGGCGGAGGATAGAGATTTGGTGTGAGCATAGCATCTCGCCCAACCATGCCAGAGGCAGGCCCAGGAAAGGCTCCTGGCGATTGAGCTTTAAGATGATTTGTTGCGGCGTAGGTACCAGGGGTTCCTGCGACTTGTTGAAGTACTCATAAAGAGCGGTCGCGGCGAAGAAATCGTTCTTAAATACCTGAGACAGTCGGTAAGAATTTTCGCCGACCGTGATTTGGGCGGGCAGCGGCCTTTCGCCGCAAGCGTACAACTGATGCTGAAACGTCCTTTGCATTTTTCAGCCTCTTACAGAAGCAAAAAGCTAATGAGACCCCTGCGTTTCAATATACCACCAAGAACTACGCTAAGCGTGTTGCATATTTTATCTGCTCTGCGCTTAAAGGGTTAGAGTTTTTCATATTTTATTATGGCGCGGTACAGGCCGTCAATGCGTTTTCCATCGACCATTATGGGTGAATATTTCTCGTTTCGCGGCTGCAGACGGACTCTATCATCCGGTTCGAAAAACACTCTTTTAAAGGTAGTTTCGTGAGGCATTGCAAAGCGAATGAAGCAGTCGTCGCCGTTGTGGACCTCTGCGGCGGGCGAGAAGACCACTATGTCGCCCTCGCGGAACTTCGGCTCCATTGAATCACCGACAACACGGACGGCAAAGGAGCTTGGGTCGTGCAAATCGGGACATCGGACGTAATCATCGGCGACTCCTACGGGATAGTCGAGGTCGTTGAAGTCACTGGGGTAACCTGCCGAGACTTTGTTTATGACGGGCACGAGCCGGCCAGCGGCCAGCGGAGCTTCGGCTTTTTCGGTATCCAGCCTGCTTTTGGCCAGGAGTGAACCGAACTGCTTCGTATTTGGCTTTGCGTCTATGAGATTTTTGATAAAGCTTCGTAATTTCTGATTTTCGGCCTCAGCGGATTCATATTGCTGACGAATATCAGGTGGAATGCGCTGCATATGCGCGATGTGCAGGAGCAGGCCCGGCTCGAACTCGAGGATTCTTTCGAGCTTTGTGAGCAGTTCATCGCTGGGAGGGTTTTTTACCTTGCCGGTTTCGATGGTTGACAGATATGGCTTTGAGAAGCCGACGCTGCTGCCGACTTCATCGAGCGTGAGATTCATCTGCTCGCGTTTTTTCCTTATTATCTGGCCCAAAGACATGATGTAAATTGTATCAGCATTTCTGGTAAATGCAAGCTAAAGTTAGATACATATTTAACAAAATTTGCTATTTTAATCGCTAATCGACGTTTACGAGGTCATAATCTGCGGTTCCGAGGCCGATTCGCTGGGCGTGCTCAAGCTGGTAATGTGGATTTAGCTTGTCATATCCGATTAATTTTGCGAGTTTTTTACCGCCTTTGGCCTCCACCATATCCAGTGCCGCTTTATCGACGGCAACGGGGTCGGTAGAGGCGAGAATGCCGATGTCATCGACTATTCCGGGCATATCCGGCACACTGAAACAATCGCAGTCCTTTGTGACGGAGATGAGGTAATTAAAAAACACGGACTTGTTTTGTTTTCCCTCGAGCGTGCCGAGTGCGTGTTCGGCGATATTTTTTTGGAGGACCTCGTCCTCCTCGCCCCAGTCGCATTCGACGGCGTTGAATCCGCAGGCGACGAGACATTCTGCGCAGCCGATACATTTGTCCTGGTCGATGTGTGCCTTGACATCGTTTAATGTAATGGCATCGGCGGGGCAGTGGTCGTAGCACTGGCCGCAGCGCGTGCAGTCATCGCCGATGCTGAGCGTAAGGGCGGCATGTTGTCTCATCTTTCCCTTCCTGCTTGCGCAGCCCATTCCCAGTGTCTTTAGTGTAGCTCCCATGCAGGCAGCGCAGTGGCCGGTGAAGTGGGCGACTGAAAGGATGGATTGGGACCTGGCAATGTCTGAGGCGATGAAGACTTCCTTGTTGAGCTCGCCGTTGATTTTGACCGGCGTCTCGGATGTTCCGAACAGTCCATCCGGTACGATGAACGGAATGCCCAGGACAGCCTCGCAGAAACCGTGCTCGGCGGCGAGAACAGCATGCTCGATGGCATTGTGCCTTCGGCCGACGTATAAGGCACTGGTATCAGTGAGAAACGGTTTTGTTTTCAGTTTGAGCAGTTCGTCTATGAGGCCTCTGATGCAGGGGGGGGTTATGTACGTGGTGTTGCCCGCTTCTCCGACGTGGACCTTTACGGCGGTAAAGTCATTTTCCCTGAAGCAGTTCGCGAAGCCGCCCGCCTTGAACAGTGTTCGGGCCTTTTTAGAAATTAGCTTTTCACCGTCGCTGCACGAGCCTTTAATAAAATAAACCTTTGAAGCCATAAAACCAGCAATTGCGTTGCAGAAATTTACGACCTTTTTACAATAATCCGAGCCAGTGAAATCAACGCGGCCATTATATTGTTTTTCCAAATCGCCGCAAGGCCAATACATAATATTGCGTGCAATCGAGAGTGTCATGTCGACCGGATAGTCACCGGCAACCCGCACTGGTTGGAGGCCAGCAAGCCAGCGCAATATTTACCTGAGTAATAAATATGGCAACAGTTACTGTGGCAGCGGGCGAAGGATGGGCTTGGCCTGCGAGCCTTATTTGTATCTTCGCAGGGCAAGATGGATAATGCGGTCAATAAGGTCGTCATAGGAGATTCCACCTTTTTCGGCCGCTTCGGCAAATTCCTCGCCGTAGGCAATGTCGGGGTTGGGATTGGCCTCAAGAATGACAAGTTTATTGTCAGGCGTCAGCCTGAGGTCTATTCTGCCGTAGTCTCTGATTTGCAGGACGCGATAGACCCTCTTGCAAACACGGGTGATTCTTTTGACCGCCGAAGGGTCAAGCTTTGCGAATCCGAATTTTATATTCCATTTTTTACGGAACTGCTCATTCCACTTTACGCGGTAGGTTGCAAGATGGGGGCCGTCGCCGGCGCTGGAGTTGAAAAGGCATTCCCGGATGGGAAAGACGGTCAACCTTTTGTTGCCAAGGATGCTGACGTAAAGTTCTCTGCCTTCGATATATTCTTCGGCAATCGCAGCCTGGTCCCATCGTTCGTGAACGAATTGGGCCCGTTCCTTAAGCGCGCTTTCGTTCGCAACCAGTGAGGCATTAGAGATACCTTCGGAGCTGTCTTCGAACGCGGGTTTGACGACCAAGGGATATCGCAAGCTTTTTGGCACAGAGACTGCTCCTTTGTGCGGCAGAGAGACAAAGCCGGGAACACGTACCTTATGCAGACTGAGAAGCTGCTTGGCCAGGCGTTTGTCGCGGCAGAGCATAAGGCCTGTAGGCCCGCTTCCAGTAAAAGGGGTGCCCAGCATTTCAAGAAGTGCGGTGATGTTCTTGTCGAGGCGACGGTCGCCTGCGAACTGCTCTGTAAGATTGAAGATAAGGTCAGGCTGCTGTTCTGCCAGGCCGCTGATAATCTTTTCAATCTCATCAACCGCCGGTAAAACGGACACCTTGTACCGCAAGGTCCGCAGCGCATCGACTGCATGGTATTCAGTCGTCGGAACTTCGGGTGTATTCTCGAAGTGGGGGTCATTGTCAGGTACACTGGCCACATCGACCAAAACAGTGATATTTAATCTTCGGCTCATTTGCGTTTACTCTTCGTAAGCGTGAGGGTACTATTTGCGATAGCAGTAAGCAAAGCGGTCAGCCCTATGACATTGTCCGTCTCATTACTTGCCGCATACAGCTCAAGCGCTTCGCAGCGAGCAATAAATTTATTAACCAACTGGTGTATGTCATACTTGCGGTGTCCGGTCCACCCTGCGACGCTGTCTATGACCCGGCGTCGATGGCGACGCAAAAGCTTTGAGGCCCTGATTTTTGAGTCGCTATGTTTTGTGGTGAACAGTGTTCTGAGACTGTCATCGTAAAAACCCTGAAACTCGGCGCCGAGAGCCGCGCGTTTGCGCTGGTAATAAGCTGCAAGTGTGGAGGTCATTCGCGACGCCGACCACGGAGGCTTCTGGCGAGCCGTGATCAGGGGGGGCTGATTGCAAACCCTGCTCATCAGGTAGTCGACATAGCGCAGTTTTTTGATGACCGGCCAGTGACGGTACTTTAGCTGCCAGGAACTGTCGGCTGTAAGCCAGACGGCGAAGGTTTCGGCAAAGTCTTCATCCGGATGGGCCTGTGCATAATAGTCTTGCAGGTGTATCACAAATCGTCGGGAATAGGGCTGAAAGTGGTAGTAATCCGAATACCTTGCGGAGAAACGACCGAATAATTCGCGCCATCGCGTCCTCTCGTACAGCTTGTATGCGTAGTTCAGGGCGTGACCGCATTCGTGACGGAGCAATCTCATGCAAGATTGCTCGGTACCCCCCTCAACTTCAAGCATCATTTTCTGTTCGATGTTCTTCAGGCGGGGATGCGCCAGACAAAAAGGTATACCAATAATCGGCACCTTGTCAGGACAAAGCCACTCGTCCGCGAGGTAGCAAGGAGGGTGAAAGCCTATGCCCTTCGCATCGAGTTCTGTGTAGAGCCTATTTACGAGCGGTTCGACAGCAGAGCCGGAAACCTGCACATGCAGGTCTCGAACCCGCATCTGCAGAATTTCATCGTCGGGCAGCTCCTGCCAATCTTTTGTTTTTTGTGTCTTTGCCATACGAGTGACTTTCCTGCCTTGCATACCTGATGCGAGCTACAAGATGCAAATCTTCAAGTCGGCATAGAGACACATCGCATCGAAACCTGACTCAGCTTCATCTTATAACAAACGGAGGGCTTTTTGGCAAGAGTCCGCCGGTCCGGATTTTGGGACTTTGCGAAGGCCGCAACATGGTGATACCCCGGAGTGGCTGCGCGAAAGCATCCGGCCATTTGCAGCCCAAGCTGCTGTTTGCGATGGTGACTTAGAATAGCAGGTGCTGGAGCAATATTTTGACGCCGAGCGCGACCAAAATAAGTCCGCCGGCAGCTTCGATTTTGCTTTCGAAGAAGTGACCGATGCTTTTGCCAAGTAGCGTGCCGATATAGGAAAGGGCGAAGGTAACGAGGCCGATTATTATCACGGCTGTTGCAAGCGGAACGCGCAGGAGTGGAAGCGTTATTCCGACGGCGAGGGCGTCGATACTGGTTGCGACTGAGAGGATCAGCAAGACAAAAACATTGGCCGGATTGAGGTCTTTCTCGGCGGGGGCGATTTTGAATGCTTCATAAATCATTTTGACGCCGACGGCAGTCAGAAGGGCAAAGGCGACCCAATGGTCATAATCCGCTATGTGGTCCTTGAGGCTGAGTCCTGCCAGCGAGCCGATTAAGGGCATAAAGGCCTGGAACGCGCCGAAGAAGAAGGCCATTCGCAGGGCGTGGCTTATCTTTAGCCGCCTGTAGGCCGTGCCGCTCACGACGGAGACGGCGAAGGCGTCCATCGCCAGGCCTACCGCTATAATTGCAATTGTGAGAAGGTACATGACCGTCTGCCAACGCTCCGTTATTTGTCGGTTTTTGTTGTGCTCACTTTCTTTGCATGAAGGCGTAATTGAAAATGTGAGACTCGAATTTACCGGCGATTTCGATTGTCCGCAAGTTGATTATCTGAAAGTGCGTTTCAAACAGCTTTCTTAACTGGTCTTGAGAGGAAAGATATAAAACGGTGCCCAACTGGGATTGTCTGCGGCTTTGTGAGCCCGCGAAACCGGTATCCTTTTGACTAAAAGATACGGAGAGGTATTTGCTGGCGGGGTCAAGTATTCGAGAGACATTCTCAACGTACTTTTGCCTTTGCTCAGGTGAGATGTGGTGCAACAAGCCCCAGCCGTAAGCGAACTGCCAGGTTTGGCAGAGTTCATCAAGGCCCTGAACAACATCAGCAACGATAAAGTTACAGTTCACGCTTTTTCTCTGGGCGTTTTCTTTTGCAATTTTTATAGCTGTGGGCGAAATATCGACGCCCGTAACCTCGAATCCCCGGCCGGCGAGATAGACGGCATAATTGCCCGCTCCGCAGCCCAAGTCAACGGCTTTGCAGGGCCGGACTTTACTGGTGTCAACCAATTCGACCAGGAGCTCCGGGGGAGTTTCGAGATTCCAGGGGATGTCATCGAGCGACATATCTTTATAAATGTCATCAAATCGATTTTGTTCTTGTCCGGTCATAAAGAATTTTTTCTTAAGGACTCATCACCAGGCCGACGGCAATAATTGTGAAAAATTCTATCTGTTGAAGAACCTGCGCGGTCTGCTTTGGGGCCGGCTGAATGCAGATGTGCGTCTACACTTTGTAGAACCTCTGTAAAGTCGGCGCGGTGGTGTCAGGCGTTTAAGAGCATGTTGTCCCATTGTTCGTTGGCGTATTCGGCGTACTGGTCAGGGTCCATCAGTTGTTTTTCGAGCAGCTCAACGGTCTGCTCGGTGAATTTGCCCTCTTTGGCCAGTTCGGAACCGGCCTTGCGCAAGAGCAGCTTATACTCTTTTATGACCTTCTTGAACGTAATATCCTGGCTTCTTAAAAGTCCGCCGGTCGGACGATAGACTTCCGCGACCAGCTCGGTGTGCATGTTGCGGGCGAGGCGTCTGAAGAGCAATCTTAAGACATCAAAGATGGCCTGTTCCGGCAGGTGACCGTTTGCGATGACAGCAAACTTGGGATACTCGGGGAACCGTTTTCGGTGTCGATACCGGCCGTCCGGTGCCTTTTCAAAATGGGGCTCGACGAGCTGGATGAGTCTGTCCATAAAGATTTTCATAGGGCCGGAGACATTGTCAATATAAAGCGGCGTGGCAAAGACCACGATGTCGGAGGCCATGAACTTCTTTAAGAGTTTGGGCATCTCGTCCTTTACCGAACATTTTCCGGGTGTATTGACCAGACAGTCGAAACAGCCTTTACAGGGCCTGATGTCGCGCTGCTGCAGGAGGATGGTTTCGGTCTTTGCGCCGGCGTCTGTGGCCCCAGCCAGGAACTCATCGACTATAATCTGAGTATTGCTTGTGGGACCCCAGGGACTTCCGTTAAAGGCAGTAATCTTCATTTTATGTCCCTCGATTTTAGGTTTTGGCTAAAAAAGAATAACGCAAATGGTAAAATAATCCAATAAATAAATTTTCAGCGGCCAGCATGTGTTTTTACCGCGTTCCTGGCGTGTCCGGGTCAATCGTGTCTTCGTCAGTTGCGTAGTCCGGCTTCAAGCTGCGACAAGGCTGTCCATCGCTATACAAGCGGAGCCGTTTGTCTATTTCTCGGACGAGGTCTTTTTTGCCGGCGGTGATGGCAAGCTGAAGAGCTTTTTTGGCGGTTTCAATTGCCTGAGGGAGTTTGCCTGCTGCGGCATAGGCAACAGCGAGGGTGTCCAGAGCCCTGATATGTTCATAGTTGGTAAGTTCGCAGGCCTTTTGGGCCAATTTAACAGCGGCAGGGGGGGCATGGACCTTGGTATCTTCAGAAGCGGCCAGGAGCCATGCGAGGCCTGTCAGTATTTCGATATTGTTGGGTCGAAGTTCAAGCGCCTTGCGATAGTGGTCAACGGCGTACGGGGTTTCGCCCATTTCGGTCAAGGTTTGGGCGAGTTTAACGCGCGCGGTGAGATAATCGGGTTTTAATCGCAGGGCCCGGATAAACTGTTTGGCGGCGGCGTCACGGTCGCCCTGAAGGTAAAAGGCCCTGCCCATGTTGTAGTACGCGTCAGGCCAATCGGGCTTTACGCGCAGAGCTTTGTGGAAATGTTCGATGGCGTTGTCGTAGTCGCCCTTTTCGGTCATGGCCAGTGCGATATTGTAGTGTGCCTTGTAATAACCGGGTTTGAGGCGGAGCATCTCGCTGAAATATGCAATGGCATCATCGGTTTTTCCCTGCTTCAGGAGCGCCCTGCCGATGCCGTTACGGGCGTCGAAGTATTGTGGATTGATTTTAAGGGCCTGCTTGAAGTTCGTGAGGGCGTCGTCGAATCGGCCGGCCCTAAGAAGGGCATTCGCATAATTGTAGTGCATTATGTGATTATTTTTTGTAACCGTAACGGCGCGTTCATAGAGGGTAAGACTGTTTTGCCAGTAGCGTGCCTGGACCCGGGTAGATACCGACAGAGCGATAAGTATTGCGGCTGCGGATATTGCCGGCACAGCTTTCGGCAGCCGGCTTTTGGTGAGTAACTCAGCAGCGCCCCAGGCAACGATAATGAAGATACCGATGGAAGGCAGATAGGTATATCGGTCGGCGATGGCCTGATGTCCCAACTGGACCAGACCGATAACGGGCAGCAGGGTTCCGAGATACCACAGCCAGCCCATCCTCAGGTAACGGCGATTTGAAGTCTTATAGAATACTGCGGCCGATATGAGTGCGAGCAGCAAAAGTGACGCTATCGGCTGGAACGCCGGTAAGGTGTCACGGGGGTGTGGGTACAGGACCACCAAATCGGCCGGGTAAAAAATCTTGCCTATGTAGGCAATATAGCCAACCAGAGCATTTGCAAATCTGGTACTTAGCGACAAGGACTGAGTCAGTTTCAATGCTCCTTGGCTTTGGGGGACGATATATGCGATTAGACCGACGACTCCTACAAGGGCAAATAAAGGGAGCTTTTCGGCAATTAGTCGCAAGGTCGTTTTTTTAATGGGCGGTTGAAACCGCCTGAGGGGCCAATAGTCCAGCAGAAGCAGCGCGAACGGCAAGGTCAGGAGCATAGGTTTGGCCAGAAGTCCCAGCCAGAGGAACAAGAATACGAGCAGGTACCTCCTTATGCCGGCATGCTCTGTGTATCGGATGTAAGCCCACATTGTCAACATCCAGAAAAAGACGCTCAGGACGTCTTTTCTCGATGACACCCATGCGACCGACTCGAGACGCAGAGGGTGCAGCGCGAATGCGGCGGCCACAAAGGCACTGGGCCAAAGTGAGCCGGTCATCCTTTTGAGAATCCCAAAGAGCAGCAAAGTGCTGGCGACGTGAAACAATAAACTTGTCAGGTGATGCCAGAAGGGATTTAGACCGAACAACTGACAGTCAAGCATGTGGGAGAGGGTGGTGACGGGGTTCCAGATGGCGCCGTGCGCGGCGGTTAGGGCATAGGCGATGGATTTGCGGGTTAGGCCGACATTAACATTGGGATTGTCGGTCACGTAATAGGGGTCATCGTAACCAACGAAATCATTATGGAGCGCCGGTTCAAAGGCGGCAAACGTACCGGCAGCCAGAGCGATGTAGATTAAGAGGATGTGTTGTTTCCTATTTACCTGCTCCATAGAACAGTTTGACTTAAGGTCGTCAGTTTGCGAAAGCAATGGCAAAGATTTTTCTATTCGGCGTTTATTATACCCTGGCTTGTGAGGTCTTCGTCAATTTTTTGTCCGGGCCGGACGATTAGGAACTCATCTTTGTTCCAGTCGCCGTCGAGGAGTCTTTGCGTTAGTGACGGGTCCCCTTTCACTTCGTCGTAGCTCCAGTGGAGAAATTCGGCACAGCGCTTGGTATATTCTTTTTCCTGGTCGGAATTGGGAAAGCCCCAGTCGATATATGTTGCCCAGTTGTATTCCTTCATCCAGCCCTGTTCGAGTTCCATAAGGTACTTGGCGTTGTCGTCGCCGTACTTTTCGATGTACTCTTTTAGGGTGTGTTCATAGCGTTCCTTGCCGGGTTGGATGCCCGTTTCTATCCAGCCGGGACTGAACCAGTAGACGCCGCGGTGCGAATCAAAGTACTGCTGGTACCTGTCCTTGGAGCCGAGCAGAAGTGTAATACAGTCATGGCCCCGTGGTACGACGATGGGGATTTCGGCAGAGAGGCCAACAATGCCATTGCTGCAAAGACCGTAGCCAAGCAGAGAGGCGTCGTAACTTCGACCCTGGATATCAGAAGTGCGGTCGAGTGCCTTTTGTACCTCGCTGCGAAGCCTGTCGGGCTCGTTGTGCAGACCCTGCTGCATCAGTACTATGTCGATGGTGTTCTTTGAGCGAGCGGCACAGAAGTAGGCCTCTTTCTGCATCACCTTGCAAATTATAAACTGGAATTTTTTCACTGAGACTGAAAAAAATCAACACAAATTCAATACAGTAATGGTAGCTGGCGGACAAGTAAAATGCAACAAGAAGCTGCGGTTTTCGGCAGCTAACCGGTTTGAGTTAGTGAGCCAAGCGCATCGGCCAGTTCTTCGGCCTTTTGAGAACCGATGAGCAGGCGTTTTCCGTTTTTTAAGACGAGCTGGACGCCCTTGTTACCGCTTACATTGTAGGCTCTTCCCCCGCGCCAGCCGCACCGAATTCCCCAGCCGCCGTATTCGAGTATGGGTCTGTACGTTCTGGCGTAATATTCGCTCAAATCCTCTGCGGTGAATTTCTTGTATTGGATATGAAACGGGAAGAAACGAATATATAAGCCGTCTGTGCGAACCTCTGTTTCCAGTTTCAAGAGCCAAAAAAGGACCGAAACGGCTATCGGCAGAAGTATTCCAACGGCTATGAGCAAAATGGTCGGTAGTATATCAGGCGGGGCCTGCTGTGAAGACTTTTTTTGCAGCGCAACACAGTCGATTACTATCGCTAAAACCATCGAGATAGTAATCATCCAGCGAAGCCATAAACTGAATCTCTGTACTTCGCGAAAGATTACGTCAGTTTCATTGTCTATCATTTTCGTTTCTTGCTTTAAACCTTAAGGAATATCCTGTGTCGGTACAGAAACAACAACAGCAGCCATTTGACCGCCAGCGCACCACACGCCAATACCAGAGGCTTGGCCAAACCGGCCTGCTGGGCGATACCGTCAAGGAAATAACCGGCAACTGCCTCAAAGCCAACGACCCACTGAATACAGTATATTGTAATCGCGTTCATTCCAATTACGATAAAGAAGAACGCCCACTTTTTATATCCTTTGACATCAATGACCCAATAGAATAATGCCAGCAGCAGTAAACTCCAGCCGCCTGAATAGAGGACGTATGAACTGGTCCAGATACTTTTTATAATAGGAAAATACATTCCCCAAATATATCCAATGGCCAAGCACGTTAGGCCCGCTATCGCCAGAGCAAGGGGCTTTCGGCTGCCCGCGTGTTTTGAGCGGAGCCAGTGACCCGCCAAGACGCCCAAGAGGGTGGTGCAAATGGCGGGTAAGGTAGAAATTATTCCCTCGTTGGCACCGTAGCCATAATTTTGCTCAGGGATTTTGCCGGGGAGCAGGTTCTGGTCGATGTACGATGACAGGCAACCCTCGGGCGTGATGACGCCCGGTCCGTAGCCGGGTACGGGAATCAATGTCATCGCAGCCCAGTACAGAAGCAGAATGGCTGCTGCAACTGCCAATTGGGTGCGCCACTTTGTGTTCATTACCAAGAGGGCCGCAAAAAAGTAACACAGTCCTATCCGCTGCAACACACCGGACCATCGCATCTCGGGCCAGTTAAACCGCAAAAGACCGCTGAGGATTAACCCGAGCAAAATAAGCACACTGGCGCGCTTGAAGATGTGCAAGTAAAGGGCGCGACGGCTTTGCCCCCCCTCAATTCGGCGCGAGATAGAGAACGGCAAAACCGTTCCCACTATAAAGAGAAAAAGAGGAAATATCAGGTCCTCGAAGCGAAATCCTTCCCATTTGACGTGCTGGAGCTGTCGCGCTGTGAAACGGGTTACCGGGCTTTTGAATATGCCGTCCAGGCTCGCAAATACCGTACCACCCCCGATAATCCAGAACATGTCAAATCCCCGCAGTGCATCAATCGATGCCAATCGACCTTTAATTACGCCCTGTCGTTCATCCTTAGAGGCTTTGTCTGTTTCCATTGCCTTTCCGGTAAAGCTGTTAACACCAAACTTACCTCGCGCTCGAAAACGGATTCCCGGAAGCCGCTACGGATTGCAGGTTTTGCAGGGTCTTCTGCCGGCCCTTGTCGCCTGGTCTCTGCTGTTATAGCCCACAAGGTTTTCGGGCCTGATTTTCTCTGCCCACTGGCATTCGGAATTGTGGAACACCTTACTATTCTTGGATGCGACATATTTGTATTCGGCTGCGGACGATCTTAGGGGCGACCTGGTCGCTTCTCTTCGTGTTACCGGCGGTACAGGAGCTTTTCTCTTGGGCTCATCGGCAGGCTGGGCCGGCTGCTGATTGGCCACGAGATAGGCGTGAATAAACTCTTCAAGCTGTTCGAGGACGACGCCTGCAACCGTTGCGGGCATGCTTTCGTCCGATACCGCCTGCATTGCAGGGGCCACCCGCCAGACATCGGCCTTGAACAGCAGACTGTCTTTCTCCGTCAAGCAGACCGCTCTGGCCAACGACGTTTGGATACGGAAAACATACTGCTGGTGTTGGGCGGATTTGAGCATATCAATATATACTCTGAGCTCGGGGATGTCGTAGGCCCTTAATCCCGAATCGAAAACTGGCACAGAGATTATTTTAATGCCGGCTTTATTGAGTTTTTGCTCGAGCTTTACCTGGAGTTGCTGCCAGAGCGCGCTTTGATTATTAGACTCGGCATCGAGCGGCAGGATGACGGCATACAATTTACCTATGC
This sequence comes from Planctomycetota bacterium, assembly GCA_020350405.1. GTDB lineage: Bacteria > Planctomycetota > Phycisphaerae > Sedimentisphaerales > Anaerobacaceae. Next base: position 678,402 of record CP070715.1, on the reverse strand, counting down.
CGGTCAGGAACGGATTTGCATTGCCGAGCAACGTGTGTTCCTCGTGGGGTATGGTCGGCTGCGGCCGGGCCAAAGCTGTAAGAACTAAAACTACTACAACAACACCCCAGATATGGCAATATTTTTGTGTTTTCATATCTTCTCCCTTCTCTTGCTATACTTTACGTGGTTAATGTGATTTACGCTATAAGCGCAAAGGCGTCGGTGACGTTCATACCTTCTGTTATACCAAGTTCTTCGGCCTTCGCGTTTGTCTTCGTAATCTTACGGTCGGGAAAACGCTCGAGTGTTCCGATGGGATTATCCGGCGAGCTTTCGACCAGCGCCGCGGCAACCCCATAACGCTGGCAGGCGTTGACGTCAATGGCAGGACAAGCGAGGAATCCCTTTGAGCCCGTCACCAGGAGGATATTAAATCCGGGCCATTTGGCCTGCACGCCCTCTACCGGGCCGTTTGGCGTCTGATATTTTTTCGTGTGCGTTTCCATTATCATACCTTTGGAAAACGTCTTTTTGCAGCAAGACGAGCGGGCTTTGGATTATTTCTTCTTTCGGGTTGTTCTTTTCTTTCTTGGCGTTTTTTTCTTTTTAGCTACTGTTTTCTTCTTAGTTGCCTTGCTCTTTTTCGCTGTTTTTTTCTTCTTGGTGGCCTTTTTCTTTTTAGCTACCGTTTTTCTTTTGGCTGTCTTTTTCTTTTTAGTTACTTTCTTGGCTTTAGCGGCTTTTGGTTCTTTGATTGGCTTTTGTTTCTTTGTCTGCTTTTTCTCCATGAAGGGCTTACCGAGTCGCTGCCCGATTTCTTCGAGTTTCTCATCGAGCAGATTTTTGCTTTTTGCCTCGACATTCAGTCTCAGCAAAGGTTCAGTATTGCTCGGCCGACAATTAAGCCACCAGTCCTTATACCAGATGGTAACACCGTCGAGCCGGTCGATTTTGCCGTCGTTATATACTCTTGCAAGCTCATCCATCTTGGCCTGCTTGTCCTCGACCTGGAAGTTTATCTCGCCGCTGGTGTAGTATCTGCGAAGCGGTCTGATAAGCTCGCTTACGGGGACCTTCGCGTCACTTACAATGTTCAATACATGTACCAGAGTGATTAGCCCTGAGTCGGCGTAATAGTTATCGCGGTAATAGAAGTGTCCGGAGAGTTCTCCGCCGAAGACGCCGTGCGAATCCCGCAGGGCCTTTTTCATAAAGGCGTGTCCGACGCGTTCTCTTCGCGGTGTGCCGCCATTCTTGAGAACCTCTTCGGCGACAACCAGGCTGCTTCGCAAATCGTATACGATGGTGGATTTAGGCTCTTTGTTCAAGAAGTACTGTGCTATAAGTGCCGTTATCAAATCGCATCCGATATTTTGGCCCTTTTCATCGACCATCATTAATCTGTCGGCGTCGCCGTCGAAGCAGACTCCGAAATGGCAATTTTGCTTTTTTGCGGCGTGCTTGACCTCCGCCAGATTTTCTTCAATGAGGGGATTAGGCTCGTGCTTGAATGTACCGGTGTGTCTGAAGTTAATCTGGATTATTTCCATTGGCAGATCACCGAAGACCGCCGGCACCATCTTTCCGGCCATTCCGTTAGAGGCGTCGATAGCGATTCTCAGTCTTCTTATGCCGGGCTTGAGAAATTTCAGGACATGATTTTTGTATTCCTCAGTTAAATCATGTTTTCTCACTGCGCCGGTTGCCCTGCCCTTCGTGTGCAGCAGAGCCATCGCGATATGCTCTATATCTTTTAGTCCGGTATCGACTCCGACCGGCCTGGCCTTGGCCCCGGATATTTTAAAGCCGTTGTACTTTGCCGGGTTATGTGAAGCGGTTACCTGGACGCCGCCGCAGGTGCCGAGATGATTGATTGCAAAGTACATCTGGGGTGTATCAATCATCCCAATGTCGACTACATTCGCGCCACAAGCGCTTATGCCTCGTATGAGGGCGCCGGCCAGCGACTCGCTGTGTGTCCTCATATCCCGGGCGACGCAGATGGATTGTGAACGAGTCTGCCCTCGCTCGTAGCCGCGAAGCAGGGACCGCAAAAATTGTGCGGACGCATAGCCGATTTTCCAAGCGTCCTCTTCGTTGACCTGATCGGGATAAACACCTCTTATATCGTATGCCTTGAAAATTGTAGGGTCCATTTCTCAGATTCCCATACTTGCGGAGCGAAAAGCTTTCTGAGCCAACTGAAAACAACCGTGCCACTACTATACATCTGTGCAGTCCGAAATGTCAACAGTGAATGCCAAACAGCCAAAGTGGTCAAAATTTATATGACGTGGTGAACCGGGAGAGAGACGATTTTTCTGGTGCCGTACTTCTATTGAAAAACGTTAAAAACGTATACGAGACAGTAATAAATCCCGATTATAATGAAGATACCGCCTGTTATACGTCGAACCCATAGTTCGATTTGGGTCAGTTTGTTGAATGCCCTGCCGAGAGATTGAGCCCCCAAGGCAAGCAGAAGTGCGAACACAAGCACCGGAAGCGCGGTTCCAATGCCGTAAAGTGCGGGTAGCACCACGGTTGAGTTGCATTTTACCGACACCGGGATGAGGCTTCCGAAGAAAAGTGCAGCAGAGATGGGACAGAAAGAAAGTGCGAAGACGACACCTAACAGCCCTGCTCCCCAGATTCCCAATGATTCGGCCCGCTTTTGCATTTTTGCACTCAAGCCGGAGCCGGAGATATTTATCTGTATCAGCTCCAGCAGAATCATACCCACAAGAATCAATATTGGGCCGAGTATCTTGTTGATATATTTTTGGAGAACATGTGATACCTGCGGTATAGACATAGTGCCGGCAACAAGAAGAATCCCAAGAGCCGCGTAGGTCAACATCCGACCGAGTGTATAGACAAGGCCTGTGAGCAAGACTAGACGGGTCCGACCGATACGTCTGTCAATAAAGGATATGGCGGCAATATTCGTCGCCAAAGGACACGGGCTGATAGAAGTCAGGATGCCTAACCACAGCGCTGACAATGCCCCTATGATAAGTTCCTGCATCAGTCTGACTCCAGGCAGTTTCTAACCTCGTCCTGAATGTATTCTACGAAGGCTGGTTTAATGCGGACCAGCTCCCATATTTCCTTTAGATTCTTCCACCCGGCCTGTTTGCCGTCTTCGGTTTTAACAATAACGATGGACTTTGTGTACAGTTGATAATCTTTCACAAAGTGTTCGTTGCCGGGCTGCTCAACATTGACCATCTGCCACTGGAGGCGCCCATCGTTAAGCTGCTCGGCAAACGCGCCCCGAAGGGCTTCGAGGGTATATTCCTCGAACTTCCTGCAGGTCATACAGCGGGCCGTTCCATGAAAGTAATATACCACGACCTTTGAGGCAGCTGATTTTGTCGGCTCTAAGACTTCGGCGGCTGGTTTTTCAACTTCGGACGCGTCCGAGTCTGTGGCAGGCGACATTAAGCCGGAGCGCACCTCGGTCGTTATCAAATAAGCAACGCTTGTGCCAGCAAACAGTAATAGTACTATCGTAACAATCGTCTTGGCCTTCATATTCCGTCTCCTTTGGCTCAATGGCCGTTGCAAAAAGACGTCATCTAAGCGAGGATTTTTTTTATGTCTTCTACAGACGGTACTTTGCCGACCGATTTAACATCACCGTCCACGACGAGTGCGGGTGTCATTGCTACGCCGAAGCTGATGATATCATTGATGTCCGTTACCTTTTCTATTTCGTATTCGATTCGGAGTCCTGTGGCGGCGGCTTCTGCATTTGACGCGAGCTTTCTGCACTTAGGACAGCCTGTTCCGAGAATTTGTATCTTTTTCATTATACACCTGCGTTCATATCTGCCGCGAACCATTTCTGCGTTTTGAGGCAAATCTTGACAAGCATCAACATCACAGGGACCTCAATAAGCACGCCAACGACCGTTGCCAGGGCAGCTCCGGACGACAGGCCAAACAGCATTGTCGCGGTGGCAATGGCAACTTCAAAATGATTCGACGCTCCTATCATCGCTGACGGGGCCGCATCGCAGTATCGAAGTTTCAAAAGCCTCGCCAGCACATAAGCCAACCAAAATATAAGATTTGTCTGAATAAACAAGGGAATCGCAATCCAGAGAATTGTCAGTGGATTGGAAAGAATGATGTCTCCTTTGAATGAGAACAACAAGACCAAGGTGATAAGCAGGGCGACTATCGTGACAGGCGTTAGAAAGTGCAGGAATTTCTCGGTGAACCAGATTTGTCCTTTGGCGGCAATTATCCATTTTCGGGAGAGGTAGCCGGCAGCAAGGGGTAATGCGACGTAGATAGCGATTGACAAAAGCAGCGCCTGCCAGGGGACAGGCAGCCTGCCGACACCAAGCAGGAATCCGCCCAGCGGACCGTAAAGGAGCAGCATAGTCAGAGAATTGATAGCGACCATCATCAACGTATGCCCATCATTTCCTTTGGCGAGATACCCCCACACCAAGACCATGGCCGTACACGGAGCTATGCCGAGCAGGATACAGCCGGCCAGATAGCTTCTCCAAAGTGGAACCTGCAGCATCTTTATACCTTCAACTTCAATAACAGTCCCAACCCCGTAGGTAGCGCCGACGGGCAAATCAAGCCCAAAAGGCATCTTGAGGCGGTCGATTGCATCGGGCCCAATAAAGGTGTAAAACAGCGTTCCCAGAAAAAACAGCGAGATGGCGTACATGGTAAACGGCTTTATGGCCCAGTTAACAAAGAGGGTCAGGCCCACAGGTTTGGCGTTTCGGCCGGCTTTCAGGACCTCAGCAAAGTCAATTTTGACCATGATGGGATACATCATGAAGAACAGACACACGGCTATAGGAATAGATACAATGGGAGCGTTGCCCACGTATATAGCCAGACTATCCAGGTACCTGGACAGTTCAGGGGCGACCTTGCCTAAAACGATACCGCCGACGATACACACGGCCACCCATAACGTAAGGTACTTCTCAAAAATACTAAGTCCCTTGTCCTTAGTAGGATGCTTTGTGCCTGAGTTGTTATCAATAGCGTATGTCAACTTCATAATCTCCCGTTAGAAAAACGTTCCGAAGAACATACCGACAATTGTGGACATCATAACTACCAGCAGTATGAAAATAACTGTTTTACTGTTGCCCATGACCTTTCGAATGACAAGGATATTGGGCAGTGATAGAGCGGGGCCGGCCAGAAGCAGCGCGAGTACGGGTCCATTGTGCATGCCGAGCTTCATCAATGCCTGCGTGATGGGAATCTCGGTCAGTGTTGCGAAATACCAAAATGTGCCGATGACACTTGCCACAAGGTTGGCCCTTAAGCTGTTGTCGCCTACCCACTGCGCAACGTGCTTCTCCGGCAGCAAAACGCTTACAAAGCCAACGACAAATACGCCACCATATAACAGCGGCACAAGCAGCTTGGTAAACTCCCACGTGTTCTGCATCCACTGGCGAATCTCCTCGCGTTCGTACCATCGCCACGCCATAATCAGAACCGCCAAACCACATAGCCCCGCGAGGTACCAGCGAATATGATAGACGGCGATTACCCACGTCTGCTGCTCGGTTATTTCGGCAATTTCTGTTTTGGGCAGCGTTATCTTATCTCCGGTTTCTTCTGAGCCTAAATTTTCTTCAAGCTGGAATCGCACGTTATCTTTCGTTTCATGAATGACAACCGCCTTGAACTGCCGGCCGTCGCTGGTCTTGACAACGACATTGCCGGGGTTAAACCAATCGCTGAAGACCAAAAACCCAATCATAGACGCAAGGTACAGAGCCGTCTTGCCAATGTGACGGCGGGGTTTTTCGGGCTCAGGCATTTGAAGCACTGCCGCGGCCTTTGCGCGCTCGGCCTTGCGGAACACAACCGCCATAAGAAGGCCAATTACAACTGAGAAAGCGACGGCACCTACAACCCGGCCGGCACCGATTGATAAACCCAGAACACGAGCACTTAAGAAGATGGCAAGGACGTTTATAGCTGGGCCGGAGTATAAAAAGGCCGAGGCAGGCCCAAGACCCGCCCCAAGTTGATAGATACCCGCAAACATAGGCAGAACGCTGCATGAGCAGACCGCCAGAACACAACCGGCGACCGATGCCACCGCGTATGCGAGCACCGGATTAGCCTCCGGTCCCAGATAGCGCATCACGGAACTCTGGGAAAGGAAGGTAATAATGGCTCCCGCAATGAAAAGTGCCGGGACAACGCACGCGAGCGTATGATTCCGCGCGTACCATTGAAGCAGTCGAAAGGCCTCTTGAATGGCTGCCTGAATCCTGGGGTTGCCCAACGGCAGAGCGTAAGCAACAACGAAAATCGCAACGAGTGCAGCAAAAATCTTCCATTCACGGTTCATAATTATTCCCGCTTTAAGGCGAACCGGCAAACTATAGGGCGCTGAGCAGCTTTTCGGTGTCTTTGAGCTGCTGCTTTAAACACTCAGCTGTGCACGAAAAGAAGTCGAGAATGCAGGGCGTCTTGAGTTTGTAAATGACCTTCAGGCCCTCTTTGCGACATTCAAGGACGCCGGCTTTGACCATAACTGCGAGGTGGCGTGAGACATTTGACCTTTCGGAACCGACGTATTCGGCAATATCACAGACACACTGCTCACCATCTTTAAGAAAATCCACGATTGCGATTCTCAATGGATGGGCTATTGCCTTTGCGATTTCCGCCTGTTTCTGGAATAAAAGCTGTTTTTTCTTCGTTAACATCGCAAATTTCCAACTAAATGACTATGTGATTATGTACTCACATAATGATATATAGTTCGGTTAGAGTCGAATATTTTTTTGAAAAATTTTTCATTTTTTATTTTGAAGTGGGGAAAGACAAGGTATAATGGGTTTGTGGCAAAAACTGGTTTTTGGGAGATAACAGAATGTCAGATGATATTGAGAAAGAAAAAACAAAAGCTAAGCTGGAGAATTTAAGTGAGCTGATAGACCGTTACGCCCAGAGCCGGTCATTAGGGCTTTTGCTCTTCGTAGTACTAATAGTCGCAGGGACGCTTTTAACACTTGTGCTGATGGAATTAATGTATCGCAAACCCTTGTGGTGGTTGGTTGGCATGGTGACGCTTTTAATGGCCGGGGTAGGGGGCGCGGGGCTATGGCTGGCAGTTAAGGTGCTACCTAAATACGAGTGCCGTTTCTACGAAAAAGAGGGTCAAATAGACCTAAGGCGGAAGAAGGTCCCAATTCTGGCTTGTGTTCTCTACGTGGTGACATTCTTAGGTCCGGTAGCACTAAACGCGCAGGAGATTATGCCGACTCGCTGGGCTTTACCAGTAGCATTAACCAGTTTAGGAGTCTTTGTATTTTATGCAAGTGGTAAGGAAAGAAATAGAGCTTTGGGTGTGGTATTTTGCACGGTGCTGCTGCTGGAGGCTGTAGTAATTGCAGCGGGTGTACAAACTCCATTTTCCGGTAAAGACTGGCTCTATTCATGTTTCGCTGCCTTGATGATATACATAGGCGGGGCCAGTTTGATTACGGCGTTGCTGGTGCATATATATAATCGAGTGATATTACACAAGATAAAAAAGGCAGGGCCGTTTGGTAAGCAGGAATAAAACATGGCGGATTTTTAGTAGCGTTAACACGGTTGAGGAGATTGTAATATGGAGGCGGACATCGAAAAAGAGCAAAAGGCGGAACTGGAGCGATTGAGCGAGCTGGTGGACAAGTATGCGCAGAGCAGAGTTCTGCCGCTTTTGATTCCGCTGGCGATACTGGTTCTTAATGCGGTTCTACTGCTGTCGGCGGGCGAACTGGCCGGTCTTCTGGTATATACCTTTCAGTTGGAGATGTATTGGTTCACGGTCATTAGATGGGCGGTCATCGTATGGGTACTTGTTTCATCCACTTGGCTGACAGGTAAGTTAGTAAAGAGATACGGTAGTTCGTTTTATAAAAAAGAAGGGGTTATAGAACTGCAAGAAGAAAGAGTCCCAATATGGGTATGGACAGCATATGTCGTAACAGTCTTGGGACCTACATTCCTCAGTGCGTTCGGCATTATGCCGGTTCGCTGGGCTTTGGCATTGGCGCTGACATCTTTCGGTCTATTTATGCTATACGTAGGCAAAAAGCATAAGGAGAAAGTGCTGGGGGTGGTCCTCGGTGGGCTGTGCATAGCCGAGGCAGGTTTGACAGCCATAGGCGTTCGCATTCCATTTGCGGACGAGGATTGGGTGCACGCATATTTTGTAACGCTAATGGCATATATAGTTGGTAACGGTGTGATTACAGCGGTGGTAGTTCATATATATAACCGCATAATGTTGCGCAAGATAAAAGAATTGAGGCTTGTGAGTGAGCGTGAGACAAATACATCAGATCCATAACAACATTAACAGGGTTGTTCACGAGCCGGTAAGATTGGCGATTTTGAAAATCCTGAGTGCGGCAAAGGAGGTTGACTTCAATTTTTTGCTGACAACGCTGGGTGTAACGAAAGGCAATCTGGCGACTCATATCAATACGCTTGAGGCTGCAGGTTTGATTGAGGTCAAGAAAGAATTTCGGGGCAAGATTCCACGCACATCCTACAAGATTACACGAACAGGCCGGCACCAGTTTCAAAAATATTGGGAAAACCTGAAGGAGCTTGCTCCGGAATAAGCAAGCTGAATACAGAAGACAAATGTGATATTGCTAAATAGCTCGAAAAATGGAGACTAAACAATGGACACGATTTACTTGACATTTCTTATTGTGGGGTTGTTCTCGATGTTGTTAGGAGCGTTGGCTGCGCTGCTGCCCAAGAAGCTGACAGTGTGGGAACAGAGACTTTGCGGGAGACTGGGACTTATCTCTGAAAGCAAACTGACCAGACCGGTCAAAGGGGGGAAATTTATTTTAGAACGCTTGTTAGGCTGCCTGCTTTTAATTTTCGGCATAGCGGCGATCTATTATTTACCCATTAAGCTGTCGTTGCAGCTTGGCAGCGATAAGAGTTTTACGCTTGCCTTGGGCGGCGCAGCTAAGATGGCAAACTTCGAGCAGCTGCCATCTGTCTCGCCGGATTCTGGTGCGGCGAAGGGTCTCCATATCATTCGCGCAGGATATGGGGCCGGTAACACGTGGTTAGATGTTTCCAAAAAGATAAGAGAGAAAGTCCGGGAAAATGCCCTCTCGATAAAAGCATCCAACGAGATTGCAGGCGACCCCCTTTCTGGCAAAGTCAAAATTCTAAAGGTGGAGTATGTGCTGGACGGGGGGCTCAAGACAGCCGAGGTGCAGGAAGGGCGATGGCTTCACATTCCTTCTGATGTCGAACGGCATCCTGAAGTGCAGGCTGTCCAGACAAAAGAACAGCTGGTTGCCTTAGTCAAGCAGTGCCCGGGGGAAGTTGGGTTCTTCGGCAAGAATCTTTGGAGCGGCGAGACCGTTGAGTATCGAGCGGACCAGCCCGCGTGTCTTGCCAGCATTGTGAAGATATTCGTGCTGCTTGAAGTTATGCGACAAGCTGATGAAGGTACGCTTGAGCTATCCGGGTCCATAACCATCGAGCGGGAAGACGAAAAAGAGATTTGCACTATCTCGGAGGCCTTGGACAAAATGATTGGAGTCAGTGACAACGAGGCCACAAGTGCTTTGGCAACTCGGGTAGGCTGGGACTGTGTTAATGCACTGCCCAGCGAACTGGGTATCAGCGGCCTTAGCGACAAAATCCTGCCGGAAGCGGGTGTTCTGGGAAAGGCACTCGATAAGAGAGTGTATAGCAAAAACAAGCTTTGTTCTCTCGATAATCTGCTGCCGCAGCATGGAGCCGCTCGCGGCATAGTCCAGTATTTTGAGCTGTTGGGCTCCGGTAGATTGCTGAGTGAAAGCATCAGCAGACGCGTGCTCGATGTGTTTGACAGGAATCCGAAGAACTTTGCTCCTGGCGCCACACCAAAAGGTTTCAAAAGCGGGGGCAAAGGCGGCAGCTGTGCCTGGATTCGCCCCGGCCGTCCTCCATACAATATGACAGGCTGGGGACTACTCATTAGAAATGAGAATAGTGCTGTCGCCTTGTGCCTTTGGTGTGAGTGGTTTCCCGAAGAAATGAGTGAAGAGTTGAAAAGGAAGTGGTGCTTTGCTCTTTCAGATAGCATAGTGAACATCCTACTTGGCCAAGATTGTACGGATGTGATACAGCGTAACCAAGGACGGCCAGCGAAGCCAGGGGAGGAAGCCAGACGGTTGGCGAGGCTCCATAGTGTATTGTTTGAGGAGAATAAAAAATGAGAAAGTCACTTATCAGTTTGGTCTTGTTGTTTGTTGTTGGCTCGGCGTTTGCTGAGCAGGCAGCGACGGAGCGGTTTGAGAAGGTGGTCGGCCGGATGGTCGAAGCTATCAATGAAGCTAATTACCCGGGAATACAGGCCGACTTCAGCCAAATAATGCTGGATGCATTTCCACTTGAAAAATTAACGCCTTTTTTCCAGAGTGTATCTGCCCAATACGGGAAAATCCAGAAGCTTGGCCAACCGCGTTATATCCCACCCAACCAGGCAATTTTCCCGGCATATTTTGAACGTGGTGTCCTGGACATCAAGGTGGTGCTCGACATGCAGGACAAAATCATTGGGTTGTGGTTCCTGCCGCACGTCGTTACAGATATACCTGTCCCCGAGAAACACGAGACCGAGCTGTCGCTGCCTTTCAAAGACAGGTGGCTGGTCTTTTGGGGCGGCGACACTAAGGAACTAAACATGCATCACGACGTCCCTAATCAGCAGTTTGCCTTTGACTTCATTGGTGTCAACGAAGACGGTGCGATGCACTCAGGCGAGGGCAAAGCCAACGAAGATTACTTTAGTTTCGGCAGGGAGGTGCTGGTGCCGGCGGATGGGACTGTAACCGATGTGATTGAGGGGGTCAGAGATAATGTACCCGGCTCAATGAATCCATATTCGGGACTGGGCAACGCGGTATTTATTCAGCATCGCGAGCACGAAATATCTGTTCTGGCCCATCTGAAACTCGGCAGTATAAAGGTAAAGGTTGGCGATAAGGTCAAGGCGGGACAAGTCATCGGCCTTTGCGGGAATTCGGGAAACTCCTCGCAGCCACATTTGCACTACCACCTGCAGAATACACCCGTAATTCAGGATGGGACGGGCATCAAGTGCTATTTTCAGAAAATGAACGTGATAGAAGACGGCAAGAAACAGGCGAAGATGAATTATTCACCGATAAAAGGCCAGATTGTTGTTGCGGAATAGGTTTGTGAGGATAAGGGCGGCGCCGGAGTCAATACTTCTTTCTGAATCTTGCGGCGGGGATGCTCATGAGCTTTCGGTATTTGGCGACGGTCCGCCTGGCGAGATTTTTGATGCCGGCCTCGGCTAATTTCTCACGTATCTGGTCGTCACTGAGCGGCTTGGCCTTATCTTCGGCGTCTATAATTCGCTGCAGTTCGCCCCTTATGGCTTCCCAGCTTCTTTGCTCACCGTTATCAGCCTCGGTGCCGCCGCTGAAGAATTTTCTAAGCGGCAGTATTCCCCGGGAGCACTGGATGTATTTACCGGCGACGGCCCTGGAGACGGTGGCGAGGTGGACACCGACGTCGTCCGCGACCCTGGACATCGGCAAGGGTTTGAGATAGAGCTGACCCTTGTCAAAGAACTCCCGCTGATGTCTGACGACCGAGCGTGCGACTTTGAGCAGTGTGTTCTTTCGCTGCTCTATCGCATCTATAATCCACTGGGCCGAACGGATATTATTTTGCAGGAACTTTTTTGTTTTTTCGTTGGTGGCGGTGTTCCTTGCCATTTTCGCGTAGTAATTGTTTACTCTCAGACCCGGAAGGCTCGAGTCGGCCAAGCGCACCAAATAGTCGTCGGAATCATCCGCCGGTTCGACTATAACGTCGGCGGTAACGGCGTGGTTTCTGTCCCTGCCGACTTGCAGGCCCGGGGAGGTGTCGAGCTTCGCTATTCTCTCGATGGCGCGATTCACCGTTTCGATGTCGCAGTTCATTTTCTTGGCAATATCGGGCAGCCGATTCTGAAGCAACTCGTCCATATGCTTGGAAATCAGGCGGGCCTCAAAGCTCATGTCGTCCGCGCATTGCGCCATCTGGATGAGCAAGCATTCCTTTAAATCGCGCGCCCCTACGCCGGCGGGTTCCAACTTTTGCACAAGCTGCAGGGCCTTTTTCAAATCGTCCAGCGTAAAAGCAGCGTGGTCTTTGTTGTGCAACTGCTCAAGTCTTACGGTCAGATATCCTCTGTCATCAATATAGTCTATGATTGCGCTGCCGGCCTTTTTCACCGGTGTCTCGGCCTCTACCATTCGCCACTGCTCGGTGAGGTGCTCGTGGAGCGACTGGGGTGGCGCAGCGGTATTTTTTATGGCCTCAAGTTTTTGGTCGGGCTCACCGGTGTCGAGGCGACGGCGGAACGACGCGGCCTGGGTCATATAGTCCCGGTAGTCGTCATCGAGACTGTCTATCCGCTGGAAGTCTTCGCCTTTGTTGGCGTCCGTGGTGACCACGAAGTCCCTTTCTCCGATATCGTCGGCGGGCTCCTGCTCAACGGAACCGCCCTCTTCGGAACCTGAGGGCTCTTCCATTTCCAGGACAGGATTGCTGTTGAGCTCCTGTTCGATTCTTTCCTGAAGGGCGAGGATTGGAAGCTGGAGAATCTCCATTGACTGAATCATGCGCGGCGCGAGCTTCATCCTCTGTTCCAGCCGCATATCTGGTCGCATTTCCAACTTCATAACTTCACCCAAAACCTCTTTACTCAGTCTCCCCTCGGCTGCATCCTTGCCCCTTCTATTATATCATACCTGCGCTGAGATATGTTGGCAATATTGCCGCAAAGGTCAAAATTACTGCGGTTGCCGTATGCCGATTATAGCGTCGGTAGGCATTTTACGGGCTGAGTATTCTTAAGATACCCCCGGCCGGAAGCACTCCTGGCGGATATCGCAAAAATTGAACTTTAAATGAGACTTCAGGTCAAATTTCAACACCCCAATTCTTTCCGAATCAGACAGCCGTCGCAAGGGCAAAACGCGCGGATATTTTCCTGGGGTGTTGCGGGTGGCACCTCGCAGCCCGGCATCAAAATGAATTTTTCCCCGCCGGTTTCAATACACTGTTTTGCCGCTTCGGCGACATCTTCGGGGCCGGCCTGGAGCAGAACGGCGGAAGGGTCGAAGTTGCCGCACAAGGTAATCTGCGGTCCCACGAGCTTCCTCGCTTCGCGGAGAGGGACCATCCAGTCGACGTCGATAATGTCCGCGCCGCTTTTGGCCATGTATTGGATAACGTGTTTTATGTTGCCGCAGATATGCAGTTTTACCGCGGCCCCGGCTTCGTGAATAGCCGAGATGAGCTGCTGCTCGGCAGGTAAGACGTATTTGACGTACATGTCAGGGCTTATCAAACCTGACGCCGCATCGCCGATTCCAATCATGTCCGCGCCGGCCTGGGCCTGAGCGAGCGCAAAGGCAATCGCATTCGCTGTGATTACCTTAGCCGCCTCGACAAACATCTCAGGCCCGTCGACAAGGCTCAACAGGGCCTTCTCAACGCCGCACAGGTCGGCGTATTCGGCAAACGGGCCTTCCACCCAACCTAATACACTGTGCGTCTGTCCTACTTCGGCGACCATCTTTCTAACGCTTTCGATGCGCTGTCTGGTCCGTTCACACTTCTCAATGTCGAAGCGTTTTAGCTTCGATATATCTTGAGGGCTTTTTATAAGATAATCTTTGGGTTTTCCCACACCATCTTCAGGGTACTCAAATTCCATCCCGTAAGCGGCCGCCTCCCGCCATGGGTCGCTGATTGCGCTTATCTGGTCCAGATTAAAGTCCCTTGTGACTGCAAGTTGTGCCTCGGCCAGCACGTCTCCATCCAGGTAATAATCGCTGTAGCTACGGCCTATGTAATTCGCGGCCCACGCCATAAAGACAGGGGTAACAGCCGGTCGGTCATAAGAACCGCCGTTTAAAATCGCATAGATTCGTTCTTTGGAGGTCATAACTCGGTCTATGGAACTGACTCAACAAGGTTTAAGTTATACCCGCCAGCAGCTAAGCCCTACCTCACTCCAGCTTTTGTCGGCCTCTGATAGCGTCGGTAAGTATCTTGCCGCTCGCGTATTCGATAGTGCTGCCGGTGGGAAGGCCCCTCGCTAGGCGGGTGATTTTTACGCCGGTATCTTTCAGCAGTGAGCTTATATAAAGCGCTGTTCCGTCGCCGGCCATATTGGGATTGGTCGCCATAATGACTTCTTTAACACCGCCGTCGCGCACCCTTGTCACAAGCTGCTCTACAGTCAAATCGCTCGGCTCTACCCCTTCAAGCGGCGC
>CP070715.1:660718-663996 GCA_020350405.1 Planctomycetota bacterium | reverse complement strand
GTAAAAAGTTAAAAGGAAAAAGGCAAAATTGTGGTTCGGCAGCCGGGATGTATAATTGATTATTCACCATCAACTATTCTCTAACGAGGATTCACTGACGACCATTCGCCTCCAATATTGGAGGGGGTACCACCTATGGTGCAAGCTAAGGCAGCCCTTGGGGGGCAGCCCGCACCCAATTAGGGACGGGGCTGCGCGTTTGTGGTGAAATTTCGGGGAGGGGAGGAAGGGAGAGAGACAGTAAGTGGTTGGGAGATAAGGAGTAAGAATTTTTTAGAAAATCCGCGTCATTGCTTAAGGTACATGCGGATTTGATTGAAAATGGCCCGAGTTAGATAGCAATTGAGAGTGGATCCCAGCGTTCACCGGGACAAGCGGGGGAAATCGCTGTTGAAGTGGATGGGGATTTGGGGTATAATGGTGCGAAAGTTAGAATTAGGCTCATGGAGGGGCGGGAAACACTGTTAACACCCGAAGTAGAGGGTAGAAGGACAATGGAGGACAGAGTCAAGGGTAAATCGATTTTCGGCCGGGTCGTGGTTTTTGGGTTGGTTTTGGTGTGTTTGGCGGCCAGCGGGCCCGCCCGGGCCGACTATAGCGAGTTGGCTAAGCTGACGGCCTCTGACGGCTCTCGCCACGACTACTTTGGCGCTTCTGTTTCTGTCAGCGGAGATTATGCAATCATCGGGGCTTATGGTTATGGCGGCTACTCTGGCTCGGCTTACATATTCAAGAGAGAGGGAGAAGTCTGGATTGAGCAGGCCAACCTGACCGCCTCGGACGGTGCTTACAGCGATTACTTTGGCGGTTCTGTTTCAATCAGCGGTGATTACGCCATTGTGGGGGCCGGCCTCGATGATGATAACGGTAACTGGTCCGGGTCGGCGTACATATTCAAGCGAGAGGGACAAGTCTGGAGCCAGCAGGGCAAATTGACCGCCTCGGACGGTGCTGAGAGCGACCTGTTTGGCTGTGCCGTTTCTATCAGCGAGGATTACGCGATTGTCGGGGCTTACGGCGACAACGACAACGGAAATAACTCCGGCTCGGCGTACATATTCAAGCGTGACGGTACGGTCTGGAGCGAACAGGACAAACTGACCGCCTCTGACGATGCTGCCGACGACTGGTTTGGCTGGTCTGTTTCCATCAGCGGTGATTACGCCATCGTCGGGGTTTGTCGCGATGACGACAACGGATATGACTCCGGGTCGTCGTATATATTCAAGCGTGATGGGATGTTCTGGAGTGAGCAGGACAAGTTGACTGCCTCGGACGGTAATGAGATCGATTGGTTTGGCACCTGTGTTTCTATCAGCGGCGATTACGCCATCATCGGGGCTAACTATGACGACGACAATGGAAGCAGTTCCGGGTCGGCGTATATATTTAAGCGAGAGGGAGAAGTCTGGATTGAGCAGGACAAATTGACCGCCTCGGATGGCACTGCCGACGACCGGTTTGGCGGTTCTGTTTCAATCAGCGGTGATTATGTCATTATCGGGGCTCAAAGGGATGGCGATAACGGATATCATTCCGGTTCGGCGTATATATTCAAGCGCGACGGAAAAACCTGGAGCGAGGAGGCCAAGTTGACCGCCTCAGACGGATACGACAGAGATTATTTTGGAGGCAGTGTTTGTGTTGTTGGCAGTGATTATGCAGTCGTCGGGGCATATTATGGCGACGGCAACTGGACCGATTCCGGAGCGGCCTACTTGTTCGACGTGGCTGTATTGTCGGCGAGTATTGAAATGGATGAGATGTGGATGTATCAGAGTCTTCCGGGGCAGAGTAACTCTGCTTTGACGGCGGGTGTTTCGGTTACGGATGACCCGATGGGTAATACTACATATAGCTATGCGTGGGAGATTTTGCTGCCGGGGGATGTCAATCTGGCGCCGGTTACGGTGACTGGTGGTGGGGCGAGTGATGCGTACTGGACGTTTGCAGCGCGGGGCTGTGATGAGCCGGGAGGTTTATCTGACTCGGGGCAGACATTTACTGTCAGGGTAACGGTTACAGGAGATGATTACGGCAATACGGGGCAAGCGGAGGCGGAGTTCGGGATAGCACTCTTAGGTGATACTAATAATGACGGGGTGGTGAACGTTGCGGACCGTTCGATAACGAATGCATTCTGGCGGACGGGTTCGGCAGGGGCTTATACGCTGCGGGACTGTGATGTTAACTGCGATGGTGTCGTGAATGTGGCGGACAGGTCGATTGCGAACGCGATATGGCGGGGCATACTAGGGCAGAATTCGGTAGGTACTCCGTGTCCGCTGCGCTAGTTATCGGAGAAAAAATGAGGTCTAAGAAAAGACATTCGAAACAAATGAGCTGGGTAGTTTTGGTGTGCGTGTTTTGCTCGGGGGCGTTTGGGCAGCCGTGGGATGGGAATGGAGTGGAGGGGGACGCGTACCAGGTATGGACGGCGGCGGATATGCAGGCAATAGGGGCAGACCATCGTTATTGGAATGCACAATACCTGCTGATGGCAGATATTGACCTGGGGGCTTATACGGGAACAAGTTTTAATATAATCGGAAGAAGGTTGCTAAGCACTCCTTTCGGTATCGCCTTGGATACAACTGCTGGAAGGATGTACTGGACGGATTACGGTGCGGGTAAAATCCAGCGTGCAAATTTAGATGGGGCGGGGCTGGAAGACTTGGTGACGGATGCGGATGATCCAACCGGGATAGCTTTGGATATAGCCGGCGGGAAAATGTACTGGGCGGATCTTGGTACTGATAAGATACAGCGAGCGAACCTCGATGGGTCGGGGGCAGAAGATTTGGTAACAACAGGTTTGAGTTCTACAAGCGGTATCGCTCTTGATATAGCATCAGGTAAGATGTACTGGACGGATGCCGGCACTGAAAAGATACAACGGGCGAATCTTGACGGGACGGGGGCAGAAGACCTGATAACAACGGGACTAATGTGGCCGTTTGGTATAGCTTTGGATATTATGGACGGGAAAATGTACTGGTCGGATGGTGGCTATGGTAAGATACAGCGGGCGAATCTTGACGGGACGGGGGTAGAAGATTTAGTAACGGGGCTGGGTTCTCCCAGGGGTATTGCTGTGGATTTAGCCGCAGGTAAGATTTACTGGGCGGATCCAGATGCTGATAAGATTCAACGGGCGAATCTTGACGGGACTGAAGTGGAGGATTTGGTGACAACAGGATTAAATTATCCAATAGGTATAGCTCTGGATGTAGCCGGGGGCAAGATGTACTGGACGGACCTACATGCTGATAAGATTC
>CP070715.1:657224-660618 GCA_020350405.1 Planctomycetota bacterium | reverse complement strand
TACCCCTGCCCCCACAAATGGTCGTCGAACATAGCCTTATTCTCGCCAATTACCCGCTGCTTCTTATCGGTCCCGTGCGTTTCGTCCGCCGCAAGAAACCACGCCTGGTGCACCCGGTGCGCCTGATGATACACGCTGTCCTTTATCATAAACTTCGCAAATTCTCGTCCATATGTACTGCTGCTTTCCGCGTTCGTATGAAACCCGCACTCTAAATGTACCCCGTCCATCGTGTCCGCCCAGAAGCCGTGCCACGACATAACCTGACACGTCTTAAGCGCAACCCATTCCGTATCCTTGTCACCCCACGCATCGAACGCCTCCGAATACGTAACGTCTTGCTCATACCACGGGTCCGTAAATGTAAAACTCCACGGAAGCCCGTGTCCGTTGTACCAGACAATGTCGTGCTTGTCCATGTAACCGTCCTCATCACCCGGCCACGCACTCTTCATATAGTCCGCCCGTGCCCCGCTGTTGTGCTTCTCGTCCCCCGACCAGCCCGAAACCGAATTCAGCTTATTCGTAAAGCCCCTGCTCTGCGGTTCTGACAGAGGAAGCGACGACGTCCAGAAACAACACGAATAATCCGATATCCACTGACTGAACCACGATAGCTTCCCTTTTGTGGTGTCGGTGTCCCTCATAACCTGCGCCACACAATTATTGCTGCTCGTAAGATATCGATTCCCCCTTCCCGTATACTGCTGATACGTAGCATATATCGTCCTTCCGCCCGCCGTGGAAGGCGCGTTCCACTTCGTGTACCCCTTGCCCCCCTGCAGCGTTATACTGTTATTATCGAACGTCCCCGACGTACCGGATAGCTCAACCGTCCCCCCCGGCACATAAACACTGCCCCCATCCTTCACCTCCACTAACACGTACGTACTCCCGTCCTTATAAGGATACTGCGGCGATACTCCCACATACGTCGTCGTGTTCACGTCCGTATAATCCACCGTAAC
The DNA here is from genome assembly GCA_020350405.1 of Planctomycetota bacterium. Lineage (GTDB taxonomy): Bacteria > Planctomycetota > Phycisphaerae > Sedimentisphaerales > Anaerobacaceae. The sequence goes on along the minus strand of CP070715.1, from coordinate 659,650 downwards.
ATCGTTCGGACCACTGCTCGATCCGTATATGATTGTTCCGCTGTCATACCCCGAATAATTCGCAGTGATGGTAAACTGCCCCGTACTGCCGCCCGCCGTCCACGTCGTCGATGCAGACCCTGCCGACACGTCCGCCGGATTATCCGCAAAGCTGCCAGTACCGCACGTAAATGTTACATTCCCATCGGGAACCGCAAGGCCGTTGCCGTCCACAACAGTCACCGAAATATTTATCGTGCTCCGTGTCGTCGTCGAATTAGGTGAAGGCGTCAAAACCGTCGTCGTCGAGCGCGTCTCCGCAACAACCGTTATGCTTGTATCGTCGTTGCTGTCCTGATAATCTATTCCCGCGAAGGAGTAGTCGTTGAAATCAGCCGTTACAGTATAGCTGCCTAATGACCCCGGCGCTGTCCACGTCGTCGACGCCGTCCCGTCCTCTAATGTCACTTCGTCATCGCCGAATGTCCCCCCGTCCTTGGTCAGTGTTACAGTCCCTTGCCCCTGTACTGGGTTCGTGTCTGAGTCAACAACCGTAACCTCTATCGTACACACCCCGTTTACCGCGACCGTACTCGGTTTCGCAACCACCGTCGTAGTCGTGCTCTTCGGCGTCCGCGTACCGAACACCCTGAAATTCGCATCCGAAGCCTGCAGCACTGTCCACGTGCTCCCCCCGTCAAGGCTCGTCATCGTGTCGTGCCCGACCCCGTTCGGATTGCCGGCCTTAATTTGCCAGTTTATCTTTGCATTCGAGCCCCCGCTGACCTTGCACACTATCCAGTACTTACCCGCCGAAAGTGCCTGCGGCACAGCCGGCTCAAATGACACCCACTCTACCTCCTCCGCCTCCAGTTCACTCACCGCGCGCGACATCTGAACTATCACGCTGCCCGATGGGTCCCCGTCCGCGTCCGATGAGCGAATCTGCACAATCACGCTGCCTGTGCTCCCCTCGTCCCGCTCCAGATTCAACACCACCTCCGTCATCGTCGGATTGCCTGTAACGCTGAAAGCCTGAGCATGTGTCCACGTCGTCGACACAATAAGCGAGCTGGTCGGAGCCTCCGTGAATTCGTCGATGATTTCTCCCGATGCGCCCCCCGCAGTAAATACAACACCCAACAGTAAGGTAACCAAGAAGCGCTTGCTTGCCATCTTCGTGCCCTCCTTAAACCTTTTTCGTGACCGAACCTTCTGCCAATAGACGGCCCTGACTCCAAAAAACCTCACAAACAGGCCTGTAGCGGGGCCCTCTTCCGATATCTTCACAAATAATCATACCCCTCCACTCCCCCAAACCACAACAAAATTATCAAAAAAATGTCTATCCCACGCCACGCAATGTCACCCTATAAAAGCTGGGAAAATTGTCTGTTTTCCCGTGCTTTATATTGTTAGACCTGCCTCTCAGGCACCCTCTCCAATCGCTGCTTTTACTCTTTCCCTAGTAAGGGGAAGTTGCAACACCCTCGCCCCCACCGCATCATAAATGGCGTTCCCAACAGCCCCGCCCAAGCAGATAATCGCCGGCTCACCGCCCCCCTGCGCCGGCTGGTCATTCGCCTCTATCGTCACCGTCTCTATCTTCGGCACCCACGAGAATTTGGGCAGCTCATACGTATTGAAGTTTACATCCAGCACCTCGCCACCCTTGAACCGTAGCTCTTCCGACAACACATAGCCCAACCCCATCGTGATACATCCTTCCATCTGCAGCTTGGCCCCTTGCGGATTAATCACCAAGCCCATATTCTGCACGCATACTACCCGCTTGACCTTAACGCTGCCTTTTCTCTTATCCACCCCAACCTTTGCTACCGTCGCTACGTACGTCCCCGAATCAATCCCGAGCGCAACGCCGACGCCCCGGCCGCTCGGCGCCTTCGCCGTCGTCCATCCGAACTTCTCCGCCCCCGCCTTAAGCACCCCTATCATTTTCTCATTTTTCAGGTTCTTCAGCCGAAATTCCACCGGGTCCATCCCCACCTTCTCCGCCATAATATCCATCTGGCATTCCCTCGCGAACGTATTGTTATGGTTTGCCGGCGCCCGCCACGCGCCCGTCGCAAAGGGATGCGCGCTCGGTGCCCCTCCCCCCCTGTTTCCGTACGTGGTCGTCCGATGGTTCGGCACATTATAAAATAGTTTCGACCCCCTCCCACCTGCAAAATAAATATCGAAATCCCACAGGACAACCTTACCTTCCTTCGTAACCCCCGATTTCACCTTAATCACCGACGCCGGCCGAAATGAATCGTAGAAAAATTCCTCTGCACGAGTCCAGCCCACCTGAACCGGTGCCTTCGCCAGTTTTGCTAACTTCGCCGCCTCTATGGCCTGTCCGTTCCGCGTCTTTCCCCCGAACCCTCCCCCAACGAACGGTGTGATTACCCGCACGTTTTTCTTGTCCATCCCCAACTCCTCCG
>CP070715.1:606855-657124 GCA_020350405.1 Planctomycetota bacterium | reverse complement strand
CCTGGTTTAAAACATCTTTTACTGGCCGCCAGATGCTCGTCAACAAAAGGGAAAAGGGCAATACCCCCGGCTATGACTTTTACATGGACTCCAGACGCATATTTGCCAGAATCACCAGTACCAGCTCGTATGTTTTGGCGCAGTCTCCCGAGCAATCATTTCACGACAACCAGTGGCACCACGCCGCTGCCGTCTTCGACAGAACCGACGTAATTACCGTCTACGTGGATGGCGAGGTTGTCGCAACATCGCCGCCCATTTCAGAAGTGGGCGACATCGACAATACCCAGCCCTTCGCAATCGGCGCCAGACTCTACGCAAGCATAGTTGCCTACTTCAAAGGTGCACTCGACGACGTCCGCGTCTACAGCCGGACACTCTCCGCCGAAGAAATCCAGCAGCTCTATCAGGCCGCCTTGATTCCCGTCGTCGCCCTCGACATCACCGGCCCCGACCACGTCCGCGAGAATTCCTCAGCACAGTTCACCGCAATCGCTACTTATGAGGATGGCTCTACACAGAATGTCACCACCCAGGCAACCTGGTCCGCCGAGCCGAACATTGCAACAATCGATGATAGCGGTCTCCTCACCACCGACCGCATAGAGACAGCCGACCAGATTACAATCTCCGCCGAGTATACTAAAGGCACTGTCACCGTCGATACACAGGTCTCTGTCCAGGTCTCTGCCCTCACTGACCTCCAGATATCAGGCCCGCAGCAAGTCACCGAGAACAGCTACGCCCAATACGAGGCAGCGGCTTACTACCAAGACGGTTCTGCCGCGGATGTAACCACCTCCGCAACATGGTCTGTTGAGCCGCAGGACGTCGCGAGCATAAGTGACGATGGTCGCCTGAATACTGACCGCATCGAGACGGACACAGCTCTCACCGTTTATGCCGATTACACCGTCGCCGGCGCCACCCTTCAGGCACAGGCCGCCGTCCAGGTAGCTCAGCCCGTCGCCCTCCAAATCACGGGCCGCGACAAGCTCCCCGGCAGCTTCCACGCCCAGTATTACGCAGAAGTCACTTACGAGGATGATTCCACTGCTGATGTCACCACCTCCGCCGTCTGGTCCGTAGAGCCCCAGACCTATGCCACCATCGATGAAAACGGCAAAGTTACTACCGCCGAGGTCAACCAGCCCCAGGATATTACCATCTCCACCTGGTACACCGCCGCCGCCATTACCATCGAGACACAGGTATCAGTCCAGGTCGTGCCCCCTCGCTTCCTGCACGTACCCTCCGAGTACCCGACTATCCAGGCAGCCATCGACGACGCTCTCGAGGGTGATATTGTCCTCGTCGCCCCCGGCACCTACACCGGAGAGGGCAACCGGGACATCTACCTCGCCAAAACAGTAACAGTCCGCTCCGAATCCGGCCCAGAAAACACCATCATCGACTGCAACGGCTCGCGAGAAGACCGACACCGTGCTTTCAACTTCCACACAACGGCAGATGTAACACCTGCCATCGATGGCCTCACAATAACTAACGCTTATCCCCACGGTGGTGACGGCGGGGCCATCTATGCCCATCACACTGACTTCACTGTCAACAACTGCATATTCACGCACAACTCAGGCCTCAAGACCCGCGGCGGTGCGATCTACTGTGACGTAGGCAGCCCCAAAATCACCAATTGTACCTTCACCGATAATTACGCCGATAGCGGCGCTGCGATCTACCTCTACAATGCTAGCGCCATCATTGACGACTGTGTTATCGCGGAGAACTCCCTCGGACGCTACGCCAGCGCAATACACTGCGCCCGCTCCAACCTGACCATTACAAACTCCACTATCAGAGAAAACAAGCCGGAGAACCCTGACTACGGCGCCGGTGGCGGAATATACGCCTCCGGCAGCACTGTCACGATTGCCAACTGCTCCATATTAGGAAATTCAGTAGGCTACGCAGGCGGTGGAATCTACCACGATTCAAGCGGCGACCAGGAAGACAGCTTAACAATCACGAACTGCGTAATTGCTGGAAACTCCGCAGCATCTCGACATGGCAGCGGTGGCGGTGGAATCTACTGCAGAGGCCCCGCCGAAATCACACACACTACCATCGCAAACAACACCTCCGGCTACGAAGGCGGAGGGCTCTACTGCCTTGCCCCCACTCAAATTACAAACTGCATACTCTGGGCCAATTCGCCCGAACAAATCTACTACGATGGTGATTATGCACCCACGGTCACATATAGCGATGTCCAGGGCGGCTGGGAAGGCGAGGGCAACATCGACGCCGACCCCTGCTTCGTCCAGCCCGGCCAATCCGGCCCCTGCTGGGTCGAAGGCGATTATCGCCTGCTGCCGACCTCGCCCTGCATCGACGCGGCCAAAGACGCCGGCGTCTACACCGACATCGAGGGCACCCCGCGCCCCTACGACTACCCCGACATCGACAACAACGCCGGCCTGCCCGATTTCGACATGGGTGCCTACGAGGCCTTCATCCTCCCGCCATACGACCGCGCCGTCGACCGCCTCGGCACCGTCCTCGATAGACACCATGAGCTCCTCGCCCTAATCGACGAATTCTTGGCTCTCCAGTGGGAGGCCTACGATGCCCTCGACGAATTGCTCGATACCCGTGACTACACCGATGCATCCAAAGCCGACATCGTCTCGGCTAAGCAGAGAATTTCCTCCGCCATACAGCACCACGAGCAGTCCGCCGACGCCTTCGAGAAAGGCATCAACAAGCTCGAAGACTCCCTGACCTCCCTCGGCGCCGAACCCGAACCCAACCAGACACCTGATAAGGAATTAATCGAATGACACAACCCGGCCGAAAAAACGCCGATACAAAATCGATACAATATAATCAGGCGCAGCCGCGCGGAGACTGCGCCTGATTAAATAAATACAAAACACACACACGCACCTCCTCACCTCCGGGCTGAGAGCACTCCTCCCTCTCAGCCCCTTGTCATTGCGAGGAGGCAACAACGTTGCCGACGCGGCAATCTCAACCTGTCTTTGATCTTTGCCCTGTATCTTTGCACTTTAATCTTTGATTTTCTAATCCCTCGCCCCCAACCCCCAATTATTCCCCTCCCACCGCCCCGCTTTTTCCCTCCTGCCTTTGTACTGCTATACATAATACAATCTCTCCACTCTCCCACACCGAAACCACCCGTTCGCCCTAAACACCCCGTTTTACCGTCAAAACTTTTGTAAATTTTCAAACGTTTTACACATCTCGCAAACTTCTTCGAGCGCAATACCCCCACCTTTTGCAAGTTTCATACAAACTTTTCGTAATCTTTCCAACTTTGTAGAACGTTTCCAGACAGCCCACCTCCATTTTTCGCCCAAAAGTAAGGGTGAGCCTCAACGCCCAAGTTTGCCCGCCCCCATTTTTCCCGCAAAAATTGAGCACGCAAAGTCCCCATCCTGAGCCCGGTGGAAGGACCCCACCTGCCTTTTTCATTGCTTGTAATCAGCGTTTTCCGCTATATAATGAGCCGGTTAATTCAAAATTATCAAGGAACAGCGCTATGGCCAGAATCACCAAGCTCGAAGATATCGTATCTCTTTGTAAACGCAGGGGTTTCATCTTTCAGTCCAGTGAAATCTATGGCGGCTTGGCAAGCTGCTACGACTACGGCCCGCTCGGCGTCGAACTGAAAAATAACGTCAAAAAAGCCTGGTGGAACTCCGTCGTGCAGATGCGCGACGACGTCGTAGGCCTTGATTGCAGCATCCTGATGCACCCGTTGGTCTGGAAGGCCTCCGGCCACGTCGATAAATTCGCGGATCTGATTGCAGAATGCAAGAAATGCAACGCCAGAACCCGCGTCGACCATTTGGCCGAACACGCCGAAGAGCACACCGAGCACATCTCAATCGATGCGGCAATGGCCAAAGAGCACGATTTGAGCAACAAGGTCTGTCCTAACTGCGGTGCGGTAGGTGGGTTCACCGAGCCGATGCCCTTTAAATTGATGTTCGAAACGCAGATGGGTGCGAATGTTGACGATTCGATGACGATGCACCTTCGGCCGGAAACAGCTCAGGGAATTTTCGCCAATTTCAGAAACGTGCTCGATACCACGAGGGTCAAAATCCCCTTCGGCATCGCACAGATAGGCAAAAGCTTCCGCAACGAGGTAACTACCAAGGCCTTTATCTTCCGGACACGCGAATTCGAGCAGGCGGAGTTGGAGTTTTTCTGTGAGCCGGGAACGGATGAGAAGTGGTTCGAGCACTGGAAAAAAACGCGTTTTGACTGGTATGTCGAGCTGGGAATCAAGAAAGAGAACCTGCGGATGCGTGACCACGCCGGCGATGAGCTGGCGCACTATGCGAAGTCCTGCGTGGATGTCGAATATAAATTCCCATTGGGCAGCGGCGACTGGCAGGAGCTCGAAGGGATTGCAAACCGGACGGATTTTGACCTGCGGCAGCACCAGCGGGGGATAAGAACGCTCAATAAATGGTTCGAGAACAACCGGCTGATGGACAAAATCGAATTGGCTGCTGAAGCGGAGGATTACGAGTCCGGGCCGCTGTCATACTTCGATGATGAGCAGAAGAAACGCTATATCCCCTATGTGATTGAGCCGAGTGCCGGCATCGATAGAAGCGCTCTGGCCTTTCTGGTCGATGCGTACGACGAGGAAGAAGTCCGGGGCGAGAAGAGGAACCTCTTGAGATTTCACCACGCCCTTGCGCCGATCAAGGTGGGCGTATTTCCGTTGGTCAAAAGAGAGGGCATGCCGGAGATTGCGAAGAACATCTACAATGACCTAAAGCGTCACTTTAACTGCTTTTATGATGAGAAGGGGGCGGTCGGCAGGCGGTACCGCAGGCAGGATGAGGCGGGTACGCCGTTCTGTATTACCGTCGACGGCCAGACAAAAGAGGATAATACCGTTACCGTCCGCGACCGTGACTCAATGGAACAAGTAAGGGTCGCCACAGACCAGCTGCGCAGCCATTTGCAGGAAAGACTGGACATGTAAACCATGGCCGAGGAAGAACCTAAGAAAAAACGCGGCGTTGTTAAGAAAATCCTTAAGTGGATTGGGGTGGGGGTGTTGGGACTTCTGATAATCCTGGGGCTTATCTTCCAGGCGCCGTGGAAGGTTATTGCACTTCTGGTTGTGTTTTTATTAGCCCACACTGTCCTTCCAAGAGGCGGGCTAAAATGGTTTTGGGCCGGCGTTGGTGTTGTCGTTATAGCGCTGATTATCTGGGTCTTTCTGCCTGAAGACGATACGGGCTGGCGGCCGTACACATTCGATGAGGAATTAGCCGCGTTAGAGGCAAAGTACGCAATACCCGACGAAGAAAACGCCGCAAGAATCTACAACGAATTATTGGAAAGTTACGACTCAAACTCATATTACGCCGGACTGGAAGAGGGTGAAGCTGATAAAATACCTATGCGGGAGCCCTGGTTGGGTGAGGAGCATCCACAAATCGCAGCGTGGGTGGAAGGGCATAAAACGACAATAAGCAAGCTGTTGAGTGCCGCTGCGATGGAAGAGTGCCGATTTCCGATTAACGCCGACCCTTTTAGTCTTGACGATACTATGGACCGACTGCCATTGATGAGAAAGTGGGCGTATTTGCTTATTTCGGCGGTAAGTAACGACATGGCTGAAGTGCGGAGTGGGGAGGGTCTTAAAAAACTTGTGACCCTCCTTCAAATGGGAAAGCACCAACGCCAGCAAGCATCGCTGGTCGAGTTTCTGGTCGGGGTTGCCATAGAGGCGCTTGCGATAGACCAGTTTAAAAGATTCATAGTTACCGGTGATGCTACTGAGGAAGACCTGGCTGCTATAGAAAAGACTTTGGAGGCGATTAAATACGACTGGAGCACGGATTTCCCCAGATTTATCGAATACGAAAAGCTACTGCATAAGAATTTTTTGGGGATGTTTTATGTGGTAAATCCTGAAGGGAGGATAAGATTAAATCCCGGTGTGGCAATGAGGGCAATGATTGCCCAATTGCCAGAGGATGCGAAAGAGGAAATCGGGGATAAGGCTCGACTTAGGTACTGGCGAAGAAAACTTATGAAGGCACACACGATATTGGCTTGGTTTTATATGCCGTCTACGCCACAGAAGGCGGCGGAGATAATTGACGCCAGCTTTGCCAGATACGATGCGATGGCGGAGCCGGATTTTGATTGGCAAAAGGAACCTCAAAAGCCCGCTAAAATATTTCGGCTTAATTACACGTACTTGGTTGAGCATTTAACTGAAGTGTTAGCACCAGCTTACCAAAGGATTCACGAGGTATATCTTCGGGTGAAGTCGGATAAGCGAGGCAGCCGGATAATGGTTGCTTTAAGACGCTATAAGAACGCAAATGGCCGATGGCCGGACAACCTTGATGAGGTCCGCCAATTCGCCTCGGAGGAAATCTTTATAGACCCAATTAATGGTGGCTTGTTTGTGTATAGGCTTACTGATGATGGTTTTATTCTATACAGCAGAGGGGCGAATAGAATTGATGAAGGTGGACTTTATGAGTCCCACTGGCCGAATGAAGCACAACCCGATGACCGACTAATTTGGCCACAAAGAACAAGGGATTGCGATACTGAAGAGGAAAGTGCAGATGACGAACAATAATAAGACTTACATATCTGAATTGAAAGATTATGTCGGCAAAGAGGTTACGCTGTCGGGGTGGTTGTATAACAGCCGGAGCAGCGGCAAGATACAATTTTTGATTATTCGGGACGGTACGGGGCTTTGTCAGTGTATTGTCGAGAAGGGCAGTGTGTCGGACGAGCTATTTGATGAGTTGAGGCACTTAGGGCAGGAGTCGAGCATCCGCGTAAGCGGGACTGTTCGGGCAGATGAGAGGAGTGTTGGCGGGTACGAATTGGCTGTAACGGACGCGGAGGTTATTGGCGCCGCTACCGATTATCCGATAACGCCGAAGTCACATGGGATTGACTTTCTGCTGAAGAACAGGCACCTGCACCTTCGCTCGCGCCGGCAGTGGTGCATCGGGAAGGTCCGGCACACGGTAATCGACGCGATTCGCAGGTTCTTTAACGATAAAGGTTTTGTGCTGATTGATACGCCTATATTTATGTCGATGGCGGGAGAGGATGAGCAGACGCTGTTTGAGGTGGATTATTTCGGCGAGCCGCTTCACCTGACGCAGACGGGCCAGCTGCATCTGGAGTCGGCGGCGATGAGCTTCGGCAAGGTGTATTGCTTCGGGCCGACGTTCAGGGCGGAAAAGAGCAAGACCCGCAGGCACCTGACGGAGTTCTGGATGGTCGAGCCGGAAGTGGCCTTTATTGATTTGGATGGGCTTCTCGAACTGGCGGAGAACTTCGTTTATTTCATTACCGAGCAGGCGCTTACGAATAACAGGAGCGAACTGGAATATTTAGGGGCGGACATCGCGGCGCTGGAGAAGATGAAGCCGCCTTTTTACCGGCTGACGTACACTGAGGCGGTAGAGATACTAACCGGCGAAAAGACACAAAAATTCCTCTCGGAGCAATTAGAACAGCTGCAACGCCAAAAGCAGCAAATAGAGAGCAGGATCGGCGAGCTTGAAAAGAAGCAGGCAGGGCAGAGAAAGCAGTGGCAGAAGGACAAGATCGCCGCTGAACTGATTGAATTGCGTGCGGAGCTCGGCGAGACCGATGCCAGGATTGAAAACAATCCGAAGCATGCGAAATTGGCGGCCGGGTTTCAGTGGGGCAAGGACCTAGGCGGCTCGGATGAGACGATAATCTCGCAGATGCACGATAAGCCCATCTTTGTCACGCACTATCCGAAAGACGCCAAGGCATTTTATATGAAGACCGACAGGGGCAATGAAAAGGTCGTTTTGAACTTTGATTTGCTTGCCCCTGCGGGGTTTGGAGAAATCATCGGCGGCTCGGTCAGAGAAGATGATTACGAGAAGCTGCTTAAGCGGATTAGCGGGCAAGGGCTGGATGTTGAAAATTATAGTTGGTATCTGGACTTGCGGAAATACGGCTCGGTACCGCACGGCGGCTTCGGCCTTGGTGTTGAGCGGACCGTTGCCTGGCTGACGAGCGAAAAACACATCCGCCAGTGTATCGCATTTCCGAGACTGATGGATAAGGTTTATATATAGGCAATAAAGTCATAAGGTCAGAAGGTTTCTTATGTGGAGGTACGTTATGAAGAAGCGAAGAAATAGTGTCAGGTTGTGTGTGGCGGTTTTGGTTGTTGCGGTAACGGCGGTTGTTGTGGTTGGGGCAGAGGGTGATGGGAAGCTGCGGATTATCGTGTTTGGTGCGCATCCGGATGACTGTGAGCAGAAGGCCGGGGGTGTTGCGGCGGTGTGGGCGGCGCAGGGTCACCATGTGAAGTTTGTCTCGACGACCAACGGTGATATTGGGCACGCGGAGATGGCTGGAGGCACGCTCGCAAAACGCCGCGCTGCTGAGGTAAAGAAGGCGGCGAAGACACTTGGCATTGATGAGTCGGAGGTGCTGGATATCCATGATGGAGAGTTGATGCCGACGCTGGAAAACCGCAGGACAATAGTGCGGCTGATACGCGAGTGGAAGGCCGATATTGTAATGTCGCACCGGCCGAACGACTACCATCCTGACCATCGGTACACCGGCATATTGGTTCAGGACGCGGCGTTTATGGTTACCGTTAAGTTCTTCTGCACTGATGTTCCTCAGTTGGCGAGAAACCCTGTTTTTCTGTATCTTTCCGACAACTTTCAAAAGCCTAATCCTTTTGAACCTGATATCGTTGTTGCGGTAGATGAGGTATTCAAGCGGAAATTCGAGGCTATCTGGTCTTTTGAGTCTCAGATTGAATCTCTGTGGGCTACGGGTAACTTTGAGAAGGTGGTGCCGGTGCCTAAAGAGCCAGCGGCGCGCGAGCAGCGCCGGCAACAGGTTAGCAGGCGGTTAGGCTCGAGGGACGAGCGGGTTGCAGATAAGTATCGCGAGAAGCTAACCGAGCTTTACGGCGGCGAGAAGGGCAGGAAGGTACGATACGCCGAGGCGTTCGAGGTATGTGAGTACGGTCGGCGGCCTTCCAAGGGTGAGCTGAAAAAGCTTTTTGGTTTTTCCGCGAATTGATTTTGGGAGGGTCTAATATTGAGCGAACGAGGAGGGCCGGTTAAGCGGGCGGCCCTCGCTACGTATCCCGGACGGAAGATTTTTGTTACATTATAACTTTATGGAAGTCTGGACGATACAGCGACTATTAAATTGGGCCGTCAAGCACTTCACCGAGAAGGGGATTGATGCACCACGGCTGAGCGCAGAGCTTCTACTTTCTCACGTCTTAGGATTAAAGCGGATTGAATTATACACACAATTCGATAAAGTGGTCACCAAAGAGCAATTGGACGAGCTGCACAAGCTGGTAGAACGGGCCAGCCAAAATGAGCCCATCGCATACATAGTGGGGAAGACTGAATTTTATTCATTAGAATTGGAAATTACGCCTGACTGTATGATTCCCCGGCCGGAGACCGAGTTGCTCGTTGAGAGAGCCATTGAGTTTCTTCGAACGCGCAATGGCAAGCAATTCGTTTGCGACCTTTGCACCGGCAGCGGCTGCATCGCCGTGGCAGTAGCCAAAAACTACGCCGATGCTGAGATAATCGCAACGGATATCTCAGATGGCGCTCTGAAGATAGCCGCTAGAAATATCGAAGGGCACCAACTACAGGAGCGAATCAAGCTATTATGCGGCGATCTATTCGAACCAATTGTACCACAGCTGGACATGGGGAAATTCGACTTGATTATCTGCAATCCACCCTACGTAGGTACCGCTGAGTTTGAAGGGCTTGGTAAAAACGTAAGAGATTACGAACCAAAATCGGCGCTGTTTGGAGGAGATGATGGTCTGGACATCTGTCGAAGGGTCATCGAAAAGGCGGACAGCTTTCTGAAGGCCGACGCGGCCCTGATGCTTGAGGTCGGCTACAGCCAAGGGCCGACAGTAAAGGCATTGCTTGATGAGGAGGGCTGTTTTGCTCAGATTGCAATTGAAAAGGATTTTCAGGATAATGACCGGATTGCAATTGGGAAAAAACAAAAAGTGGAGGCCCAAGGGCAACATTAAATATTTGCCACATTTTTTGAAAAAAAGCAAGATTTTTTACCTGCCTTAAGTGGTTGTTCTTTAAGGGCTTACATGGCGCTAACAGTGTAACGGTGACGTAAGCCTTGATTTTTGACGGAATTTTCAAAAAAATACGCTTGACAAAATAAGAGCGGCTATTATATAGTAACGTTGTCAGGGTTAGAGCACCGCTTGTTTCTGGAATACTCTCGTCAGGCGAAGTTCGGGCGAGAAGAGGTTTTAAGGAGGAGAAGACGGGTGAGAAGGTGTGTCGCTATTTTGGGGGTGGTGCTAGTAATTTGTTGTAAAGTCACGCTAGGGGGTATTGTCGACGGCAGTTTTGACTGCAACTTTCCGGGCGATCCTCATATGTACAGGCACGAGTGGAGCTTTAATTATGGGCTGGCCGAACTAACAATCATCGAGACGCTTGAAGACCTCGGCCCGGATGTAGGTGAATTGAGCGGCGAGACCGACGCGGATTCGACAAGTTTTACTGTTCTTAAAAAGATCACAAATAGCACTGCTATTACGTGGAGCGAGTACACGCTGACACTATATGACCCGTCGGGCGAGGCCAGCTTTGTTAACGGCAGCGCGAGTGCTGTTGGCACAAACTTTCAAACGGTGGTATATCCGGATGCTACAACAATCGAGTTCTCAGGGGACGATGCAGTTCAGGACCACCAGTTACTTCAGCTTCAGTTTGACATCCTGTTGCCTACCGCCGGAACCTTTGAGCTTACTTTGACCCAGAATCCGGTCCCGGAACCGGCAACAATCGGGCTACTTGGTCTGGGTATCCTGATGTTGCGGAGAAGGGGAAGAAAATAAGCTGGCCAACACTCGGAGGCTTTATTGTATCATTTAAACAAGGTAAAGGGTTCACGTTGTTTGTGAAGCCTTAATTTTTTATCAAGGCAACGACTCTCTACTTTGCATGCCTTAATATTTCGGTGGTGCAGTTACGGGCAGAGGGTCAATAAGAAATAACGGTTCTGATTTCGTAGCCGGTCAGTTTATCTCGGCCGGCCAATTCGCTGAGCTCTATAAGGAAGGATATTCCCACAATTCGTCCGCCCAGTTTCTCGATGAGTTTGCACGAGGCGGCCATTGTCCCACCAGTTGCCAGTAAATCGTCGACCATCAGGATGCGCGGGCCCTTTTTTATAGCATCAATATGCACCTCTAAAGTATCAGTGCCGTATTCCAAGTCATAAGTAACACTTTCGGTTTTGAAGGGCAGTTTGCCCTTTTTTCTTATGGGTACAAAGCCAGCCTGGAGTTTTTTTGCGACGGCCGCACCAAATATAAACCCTCTGGCCTCAATAGCGGCAACATAGTTAATATCTGTGTTCGTGAAGTCGGCGCATAAGGCGTCTATCGCTGCTGCAAACGCATCCCGGTCGGCTAACAGCGGTGTAATATCGCGAAATAAGATTCCTTTCTTTGGCCAGTGAGGTATGCTGCGAATGTATCTTTCCAGGTCAATTTTTTGGGGCACCATTTATTCTGCATTCCTCGGCATTTATCAAGGCATTGCTTAGAGCCAGCAGGTTATTCGATTGCCGCTATCTACCATTGATAGTATATCACAGGGGAAATGCGAGCTCCATTGACTTGCTGTCCACCGCCGCTATTCGTTCATATACTCATAAAGCTTAGTAAGTGCGGCACGTTGAATTTGTCGAATTCTCTCGCGGGTCAGGCCCAATTTTTCGCCTATTTGTCTTAGCGTCATTGGTTTGCGTCCATCCAGCCCGTAATGCAATCTCAAGACATTGGCTTCTCGCGGGTTGATTTCGTCGAGCAATTTTAAAACCTTTGTCTTTTCTTCGTCGGCGACCAATTCATCCTCGGGTGTAGGCGCGTTCTGGTCTGGCAGAGTCTCCTCGAGCATTTTATCGTCGGGCGTGCCATCCGTGCCGGAAGTGTCCCTCACAGAGCTAAGTATTTTGACAATTTGATGTATGATTTTCGCTTTCCGCAGCGGCAGGTGCATTATCTCTGCCATTTCTTCGACATCGAGTGTTCTGCCAAGCCTGCTTTCGAGATCTGCGGTGGTATGTCGCCACTGATTCATTAATGCAACCATATAGGTTGGTATATGGACGGGCTGGACATTGGCCAGCAACGCGCGCTTGATACTCTGCTTTATCCACCATGCGGCATAGGTGCTGAATCGTGTCCCATGGTCGGGGTCAAAATAGTCAACAGCCTTTATAAGGCCGAGATTGCCCTCCTCAATCAGGTCGCCAAGACTCATTCCGCGGCCACCATATTTCTTTGCAATATTAACGACCAGTCTCAGATTGCTTCGCACCAACTGGTCTCTGGCACCCGGGTCATTCTCTTCAACAACCAATTTGCCTAATGAGCGCTCCTGTTCTACTGTCAGCAGCGAGGCTTCGTCAATCTCCTTCAGGTACTCTTTTATGGTTATGTCAAATGCTATAGCTCACTCCTGCCCAACCGGAAAAGCCTTCCGGCTCCAGCCATAAGGCCATATTTGGTCCTTCGCCAAAGAACAAATCTATTTGAGGTATCGGTCAGATATACGCGCAAGTTTAACTGGTTAGATGCAGCTGGTCAATATCTGCCATCAGGCTTTAATTATCGGCCTTGCTTTCCTCCTCTGCATTACTATCATCACTGGTTTTATCCTCCTCCTTTTTACTACTATCGTCGCCGGCCTGACTCTCAGAGTCGGTAGCTTCCTGAGTCGGCTCAACGTGTGCCGGTTCAGATTCTTTTGCCTCTTGCACCTGCTCGCTGTCGCTGATTTTTTCAGGTCCAACCGTTTCGGCCTTCTGCTCACTTGGCGGGCTCGGTTCAGAGATATCCTGCTCTGGCTCACTTGTTTGCTCGTCTTTCGGTTTTTCTAACCGGTCGATATCACTGTCAGAAAGAACCGTCTGAACACCTACCGGGGCCGGCTTCGGGGCATGTTCAGCCGCCTGCTCTTCGGCAGCCCACCGCACTCTTCGTAAGCTCAAACCGATTTTGCGGGACTCAGTATCAACCCTTAGAATCTTAACTTCGATCTCTTCGTCCAATTTAACAATATCCTGTGGTTTCTCGATCTTATGGTCTGCGAGTTCAGAAATGTGCAACAACCCTTCCAACTCTGGTTCAAGTTCAACGAAAGCACCAAAATTGGTAATTTTCGTCACCTTACCTTTAATAATTTGACCGGGAATATATTTTTCTGGAATAGCACGAAGCCAGGGGTCCTCAGTCATTTGCTTCATCCCGAGAGATATCCGACGTTTTTCCTCATTAACTTCCAAGACAACACATTTTATTTCTTGACCTTTCTGCAGGGCCTCACTGGGATGTCCGTATTTCTTAGTCCAACTTAGATCCGAGATGTGTATCATACCGTCAATGCCCTGCTCGATCTCGACGAAGACGCCGAAATTGGTCATGCTTCTGACCGTAGCGGGAACAATCGTTCCCGCCGGATACTTCTGAGAAGCAACCGCCCAGGGATTTATTTCAGTCTGCTTCAGGCCCAGCGAGATTTCCTGTCTCTCCTTGTTAACACTCAGTACAACCACGTCGATTTCATCGCCGAGACTGAGCATCTCGCTGGGGTGTGAGAGGCGCCTGGTCCAGCTCATCTCACTAATATGCACGAGCCCTTCAATCCCGTCTTCAAGCCGGACGAAAACGCCATAATTCATAACATTGACCACCTTACCCTTTACCCTTGCTGCAATAGGATAGCGATGCTCAACATCCTCCCAAGGGCTGGAGGTTTTCTGCTTCAAACCAAGGGAAATCTTCTCCCCTTCCTTATCGACACCAATAACAACACATTCGATTTCCTGGTCGAGTTGAACCACTTCCGAGGGATGTGAGATTCTGCCCCAACTCAAATCTGAAATATGCAACAGCCCGTCCAAGCCTCCCAAATCTACAAACACGCCAAAGTCAGCAATGTTCTTGACCACACCTTTTCGCAATTGGCCTGCCTCGATCTCTGCAAGAATCTTTTCTTTACTGCTCTGGCGTTCTTCTTCGATGAGCTTGCGCCGGGAGACGACGATGTTCCGGCCTTCAACGTCAATTTTAAGTATCTTACATTCCACCTCCTTGCCGATAAACCTACTAATATCGCCAGGTTTTCTGATATCAACCTGCGAGGCGGGCAAAAACACGGGCACGCCAATGTCAACAAGCAAACCGCCCTTGATGCGTCTTATAACCTTTCCGCTTGCAACATCCCCCTCCTTCTTCGTGTTAACAATCACCTCCCAGCCTCTGATTCGATCGGCTTTGCGTTTGTTCAACAGTATGAAGCCGCCCTCGGAGTCTGTATCCTCAAGCAGCACTTCAATGTCCTTGCCCGGCGATATCTCATCGGGACTATCAAATTCACTTGCGTCAACAACTCCTTCGCTTTTCAAACCCACTTCAACAATAACATCATTTCCTATCTGGGAAACGATTGTTCCTTTGAGGATAGTTCCTGGCAGGCGCGAATCCACTTTTTTCTGCAGTACTTCCTCCAAAAGTTCGCTTTCTTTATCACTGAACATCTCTGTGACCTGTTTGTCGATAGCCTCTTTTGACAAGCCTAATTTACTAACTATATTTCTATCTACCATAAACTCAAATTCCTCTGTGCAGTCTGTTCCCGACTTCCCACTTTGTTAAGGATAGCAAATGGGTCAGCTTCAGGCCTTTTGGCGCCCCACATTTACGCCAAGAGGTCCCTGTGCTACACTGCACAAATCCAAAATTTCTGGTTAATCATTTATAAAAACGCATTGGCCTACGCAGCCAATGCACAGTGCATCCTGACGATCAGAGTTTTTGCGGCAACGCTGCCTCAGGCGGCGCTATTGCCAAAAGCCGCTAAATTTTCGACAAATCTGGCTATTATCCATTCAGGCGTCGAGGCTCCTGCTGTAACGCCCGCTATATTTTTGCCGGAAAGTATATTTTTATCAAGTTCATTCCAATTTTGCAAGTGAAATGTTTGTTTATTATATTTTTTGCAAAGCTCGGCCAACCTCCGCGTATTAGCACTTTCCAAGTCTCCGAGTACGAACATTATATCCACCTGTTTGCACAATTTCACGGCGGACTTCTGCCTCTTTACAGCTTCTTTGCACAAAGTATTGATTACTTTCAATTCCCGAAAGCCCACCTTAGCTACGGCGCCAAGCATCGCGCTTAGGTGCTCGGGGCTTTCGGTGGTCTGACAGACGACCCCTAATTTAGCATTCTTGGGCAACTTGTGTAGATCCTTCTCGTCAGCAACGACGACAACATCCGTTGCACAGCCCATAACAGCTTGAATCTCCGGATGATTCTCGTCCCCAATAATCACTACTTTATAATCTGCCTTTTCGAGTTCTTTGGCTATTGTTTGTAATCTTTTAACCAATATGCAGGTGGCATCAACGATTTTGAGCCCTCTTTGTTTAAGCTCGGCCATATGCTCAGGGACAGCCCCGTGAGAACGGATGATAACGGTCCCTGCCTGAATCTGTTTCACGCTATTAGCCATAATTAGTCCAGCTTTTTTCAATCGTCGGACCACGTCTTTATTATGGATGATAGGCCCGAGGCTATAGATGGGGCCTGGCTCGGACGCCAGTATCGTCTCGGCTGTACTGATGGCGTTTTTAACGCCCTGACAAAAACCAGACTTTTCTGCAACTATGACTTTCATAGCTATTCAATTGATGACACAGACCCAAATGCTTTTGTTGTGTTTAGGTCTTGGACTCATATTGCGATTCTTTTTGGGAACTACGCCTTTCTCTACAACCGGATTTTTTTACTTTCAAGAAGCCCAGAAAGCCGGAGCCGCTACTCAGCCACCCTTTATGCGTCTTCCATCATTATCATATATTCAGGACCGAACCTCAGCGGCTTTGATGACGGCCTGGCTCTTTCTCAGCGTCACCGACATTTCCATCTCAGAACGAGAGCAGACACTGCCAGATGTACATATAGCCAAGTGCATCAATATCTTCCCACACTTCCCGGGTGAGTGTCTTATCTCCCGAAATCTCAGGTATCTCCTTGAGCTTCTGCTCCCATGGGATACAAGTACCCGGTTTTACTTCAATCTTTTGTTTTTTGGTCACGTGAATAGCTCCCTAAATAATCAATTATCGATAATTGTGTTCAATCACTTAAATCATTAATTAGTATACTCCGTATTCGCGGGTGAAGTCGGTCATGGCCTTTATATTTTCGACGTTGGCATCATCCTGTATGATAGCGCTGGCGTCCATTATATAGCCACCCTCTTTGGCAACGCCGTCAATCACTTTCCTGCAATAGTCACGTACTTCGTTCGGCGTGCCGAAGCCCAACAGAAAGTTGGGGATTCCGCCGCTGATACAAAATTTATGTCCAATCGTCTTGTGAGCCTCGAAGATATCGGCCTTATCGACGTGATAAACGATTGCCTGATCCGGCAACTCGGTGAAGGATTTGAGATGAGCGTTCCAGTCACCCTCGGCGTAAAACAGAACCTGATGGCCATGGGACCAGATTTCCTCGATGATCGGCTTGAGTGTCGGCCAATAGAGCTTATTGAAATGCTCATGTGAGATGAAGGGCACGCATCCGCGATGCATCCAGAAACCAATAGGGACGTTCTTATCTGGGTCAGCACTGGAAAGGGCGACGTGTGTTAGATGTGGCATCAGGGCCTCACAGGCGGCGAGCACTTTGTCCGGGCACTGGAACAGGTCCATAGTCAGGCCGATGTAGCCGCGCAACTTATCGGCAAGAATATCAAAGGGTGCCTTTAGAATGCCTGAGATGGCCGAAACGGTTCCAGACTCGGACCGCAACAATGCATTCTGTGTTCCAAACGCAGCGAAGTACTTCATCATTGCCATACCGCCCTTCAAAAATGACAGATTGCTGCGAAAGGAAGTCGGTTCATCTATCGGGCTTACGTCTGCCGAGACACGTGGGAGCCAGACATTGAACAAGAATCCGGTCGGGTCTTCAATGAGCTGGTCGTATTCGTCCGGTTTCATAAATGCAGTGTCCTCAGGCGGTTCACGGTACTGAAATGGGGTGTCCTGCGAGAGGTCGATTCCGGGAATGGCATAGTACTTTATTCCGATGGCCTGTGTTAGCCCGGTCCAAACATAGACCATATTTGCGACGACGGCGTCCCAGTCGAAATCAGCTGCGCACTTACGAGCGGCATCAAAGGCCTTTTCGAAATCGTGGGTCACTTCTTGGCAGGTATAGCCAGCGTATTTGGCCGTAAATTCGGCGACAAACGGACGGATCGGAATTTTATCCGGTTTTTCATTCCTCATTGCTGTGATGTATCGCCTGAGTCGCTCAGTATATAATCGTTCCATATCTTTTGCCATTCTCCTTTCCTTTCCTCCAACAAGATTACCTTATCAGATTACGTCGTACTCGCCGCCTAAGATTGATCACGTCAAATAGGCAAGAAACAAGAGTCGACATTTTAGCAAAAGGTCCCAAAAATGGGCACTCAATCAATATTTAAGCGGTTCCTTACCGTGCCTGATGCGGCAGTCGTTCTGCATTTGCCGCAGCGTATTAGTTAAGTTCTCTGCGAGTTCTCTGTCGTTCATATTTTTTACTTGTTTGGCTGTTATGCATTCTCCGTAGCAGACAGTGATTTCTTTTCCCGGTGAGAACACCTTCTTGTGTCTGGGCCAGCATTCAAAGGCTCCATCAATCACCACCGGTACAACTGCAGCCTCTCCACGTCTGCACAAAAGTCCGAAGCCGGGCTTGAAGGGCGTTATTTTCCCATCGCTGGTGCGCGTAGCTTCCGGGAAGAGACAGACTCCGTTACCTTCCTTAAGTTTGGCGACAACTGTCTTGATGGCCGCCAGATCGGCTTGGCCTCTTCTGACCGGAATAGTATTGACCGAGGAGAGCAGCCGTCCGAAGAACTGATTAGTAAAAAGTGTATCACGTGCAAGAAAATACAAAGGTCTCTTCAAAGGCACTCCACAAAATATCGGGTCAAGAAAGCTCTGGTGGTTACTGACCAGAACAAGAGCGCCTTGGCCGGGGACATTTTCCACGGCGTAAACGCGTAAATGGAAGAACAGTCTGCAAAAGATTCTGCAGAGCATTCGTGCAAACCGGAACCATATCATCTTTGGTCTTTTTTTAGACATTCTTCTACACGATCCAGAAGTTTTTCTACAACTTCTTCTATAGTCAAATGGGTAGTATCAACAACAATGGCGTCGGTTGCTGGTTTTAACGGGCCTGCAGCTCTGGCTTGGTCGCTTTTGTCTCTTTCTTCGATGGCCATTTTTATTTTCTCGAGATTTTCGCTGCTGCCCTTAGTCTTTAATTCAGCCTGTCTTCTCCTTGCTCTTTCGAGTGGGTCAGCTATGAGATAGAATTTAATATTGGCGTTGGGGAATGCCACTGTGCCCTGATCTCTGCCCTCGGTAATGATTTTTTTCTCTTTGGCTGCAAATTGTCTCTGCATGTGTACCAATCTTTCGCGTAGTTTTTCCGCTGAGGCAATATTTCGAGCGTTAGCAGTAACCTTGGCGTCGCGTATCTGCTCGGTAACATCGACACCATCAATAGAGACGATCATTTTTCCTTCTTTTACGGCAAATTTAAAATCGCTGTTTGTCAAAATGCTAAGCAATTGGTCCTGGTCGGTAATGTCTGCTCCAGCCTTCAATGCTGCCAGTGTAACGGCCCGGTACATCGCACCGGTATCGAGAAAGCTGGCTCGGAGCTTTTCAGCCAGCAGTCGAGCGACTGTGCTTTTGCCGCTTGCCGCAGGGCCATCAATTGTAACAATCAAACTCGCCACTCTAAAAACGATCTAAGCCTCAAGCTCCGGTGTTGTTGCCTTATGTACCTTTACAACAAGGATACTTGTATCATCACTTTGATGAGCAAGTCCCACAAAACGCCTTCTGTAACCAAGGATACTTTTGACCATATGTTCGGCCGGGTCGTTAATGAACTTTTTTGCGATTTCGAGCAGATTCTTTCTGCCCCAAAACTGGCCATCAAAGTTAACTGCATCAGTCAAGCCGTCAGTATAGAAAAGCAAACAGTCCCCGTCTTTAAGATGCAATGTTGCAGTCTCATATTCGGCCTGTGGTTTGAGACCGAGCACAAGTCCACCTTTTTCCAATTCCATAATTTCCGCGCCTCTTATCAATACCGTGGGGTCATGTCCGCAGTTGCAGTAGGTTATAGTCATAGCTTTAACATCGATGATTGCATAGAACAAAGAAACAAACTCGCCGTCTTCGCACTCGCTACACGCCGTTTTGTTGAGTTTCTTGATAATTCCTTCAACAGTATTTTCTCCGCTTTTGCTGTCAGCGTAGGCCCGTAAAGCTCCTCGAAACGAACTTGTCATTATTGCAGCTGGAATTCCTTTTCCTATGACATCAGCGATTGCCAGTCCAATGCAAGCGTGACTTATCCGAAGGAAATCGTAGAAGTCACCGCCGACATCAAAACATGGTATATAATCGGCTGCTATATCCAGCCCAGGTATCACCGGTGATTCCCGGGGAATCATTCTTCGCTGAATGGTTCCTGCCAGCCGCATTTGTTCAGCAATGCGCTGCCCCTCAATGGCTTCTGAATATAGTTTTGCGTTTGTAATGGCCACGGCGCACTGCGAGGCGACGGCTCTTGCAAGATTAATGTCGTCTTCTTCAAAGCATTTTGGCTTCGGGCTATAGAGCCGAAGCACGCCGATTGGTTTGTCTCTGAATTTCATGGCAACGGTAAGCTGGCTGACAAGCCCCTCTTCGATAGTTGCCCGGTGATATTTCACTCGGCTATCAACGCGCATATCGTCCAGCACGACCGCTTGGTCTGCAAATGCTGCTTTCACTACGGGGTCTTCTTTTGAGACGACGCCTTTATTGCGGTACTGTTCACTCAGGCCGTAGGTGCTTCGCATCTTCAGGTCACCAGCATCCTCGTCCAGAAGTCTAATAGAACAAGCTTTGACAGCCGTTATCCTCACGGCCGCTTCGGCGAGCTTATCAAGGACCTCCTGAAGCGAGAAATTGCCTGCTACAAGCGTAATGAGCTGGTAAATCTGCTCGGCCCTTTCAGTTTGTCTGGTTGTTTTCTTTGCCATAATTAAATACTTTTAGAAATTTGAAGGATTATACTCGATTTGGAGCCTTATCTGAACTTTAATTTATTCCGGGACCGTGACCTTGAGGTGCAAATTATTTTAGGTTAGTATAAAGACTATAATGGGCGAGACCACCAAACACATAATTTTTAGCGGGCGGGTGCAGGGAGTCGGCTTTCGCTTCACGGCTCACAATATAGCGAGCCGTTATCAACTGGTGGGATGGGTCCGCAATTTATCCGACGGTACCGTCGAGATGGTCATCCAGGGCAATGCTGACGACGTATCTGACTGTATCCGTGACATTAGTGAATTCTTTAGCGGTTACGTCACAGATTCTAAAATTGAAGAAATCCCCATAGACCCACAGTGCACAAACTTCAAAATTACATTTTAATCCAAGCAGCGATGTGTCAGCAGGCCCATTGGGAGAGAAATTAAAGAAGCATTAGAGTTAGCTTATTTTGCCTAGACTTTCACTTGTTCGGTTTTGTCGCGGTCTGTCATAGGCAAGAATGCGAGTTTTAAGGCTGCGGCCGGCGTGCAATTTCTCATTATCCTCATCACATAGCACCTCTTGGAACTCTTGCCCCGCATCTGCTGAGAAGAGCTACGCATCCTGTCCTTACCGACAGAGCAAAATTATTTGGTATTCGTTTTCAACGTTTGCAGCGCCGGAGGGGAAACGGCGTTTCAATCAAAAGTGCGCGTGGGTTGGGTGGTATCATCGAAAAATTTGAGAAAATTTTACTTCTTGTACCCTAAGGACTTAGCTCAAAACGCGATGATGAAACCGTTCTTTTTTTCGCAACAATTGCGCGGGTTGCACAAATGGTGGCAGCGATGATAGTTGCCCTGAGGTGGTCAGAGCTTTGCTCCAGAGCCTTCATTTTGCGAAAAGATAGCAAGATGGGAACCCCGAGAAATGGGAGCCTAGTATGGGATTTGACGTTGGTATTTTTAAGGACCCGCAACTCGAGGCGGATTACATTGAGTGGCTTGTTGATGAACGGTCGGTAGATACCCAGAGGCACTTTGCGAAGCTGTGGGACTATTATACAAACCCAATGCGTGAGGTGAGCGGACATAGTTCCCTGTACAGGAAAGTAAATGAGGTGGGTCGATGCTATCTTCAGGCGCAGGAACACGGACTACCTACACGAATAACAGGGCTTGTTCACTCGGCAGAGGGAGGTGTCTTTGGCGGAAGGTGCGCGGGGGAGGTGCAACGAAAAGAAGTCGTTATCGAGAATGATATCGGGTGGCGCATAAATGCTGCAGTGGATTTTTTGTTTGGAAAACCGATAAGTTTTGTTTCCAGGGCACCGGATAGCCGGAAACGAGCAGAAATAGAGTCTATATTAAAGGCGGTGTTCTCGGCTAACGGTGCTATTGGTTTTTTTCACGATATGGCAGTGCTTGGAGGTGTTTACGGTTTTGTCGATTGTCTCGTCAGGCCTGGCAATGAGATCTTAGAACAATCCATTTCCTCCTCCTCTCAAACTCTCCCGCTCGAAGATGTGCTGCAATTGACACAAACAATCGGCTTGGAACTGATTGAAGCACCGAGAGCACTGCCTATCCTTGATGAGAACGACTACACAAAGATCAGATATTATATTCAGCACTTCCACCAGAGGAAGAATTCCCTCGACAAGAAAGGCTCCTTTTTGGGTAGACTGCTCTGGCAAGGTAAAAGAAGCGGTTGTGAGCAAGAAGTGGTTGAGGTGACTGAGATAACGTCGGCAACGGCGTGGCAGAGATATGAGAACAAGCAGCTTGTGGCGGAAGGTGAATTGCCGTGGGGAATTTTGCCGGTGGTACATATACAGAATATAGCTCAGCCATACTACTACGAAGGGGCAAGTGATGTAGAACCCCTGATACCCCTACAGGATGAGCTCAATACGAGGTTAAGTGACAGGGCGAGCAGGATTACCTTTCAATCGTTTAAGATGTATTTGGGTAAGGGGATAGAGGGTTTTGAAGACAAGCCAGTGGCACCAGGGAGAATGTGGCACACCGACAATCCGGAGGCAACAATTAAAGAATTTGGCGGTGACGCAGATACACCGAGCGAGGATTCACATATCAGAGAAATCAGAGAGGCGATGGACAAGGCCAGCGGTGTAACGCCGGTGGTAGCTGGGGTAATCAAAACCAGATTAGGTCATCTTACGAGTGGGGTGGCTCTCAGATTGACACTTATAGGGATGCTCTCAAAGAATGACCGAAAGATATTTACTTACGGTGAGGGGCTGAAAAAGATTTGCGGGAAGGTTCTTGAGATACTTAACACAGCCGGCATTTATAAAACCAGCAGTGCAGACAGAATGATCGATGTTATTTTCCCGAGCCCATTGCCTGAAAATGTGCTCGAGAAGCTAAAGGAAGCCCAAATCAAGAAAGAACTGGGCGTCCCTGCTGAGCAGGTGCTCAGAGAATTAGGCTATGAGGTTGTGAAAGAAAGTTAAGGCTTTAGTCTAATTAAAAGATTTTATGAGTCAGATTGACATAGAGGGAAATGTTTTATCAGAGACAAAAGCGGGACAGGGCGATGTTGACGACTCGAAACTTGTTCCGGTAGCCGAATCGATCCGTTATCGCAAAAGGGCACAGAGTGCCGAGAAAAAAGTTGAAACCTTGTCTGAGCAATTAGCCCAGGCGAAATCTCAGATTGGCGGAATGGTTGAGAAATTGAGCAGTATTCAGGTTGAGCAAAAGCTAATGCGAAAATTAGTCGCTGCGGGGACAGTTGACCTAGAAGCAGCTGTGTTAATCGCCAAGGCCAGAGTAAAAGATGAAACCGAGACAGATTTAGACAGTGTGATTGAACAGTTGAAAAAAGAAAAGCAATATCTGTTCGGTAACGACAAAGAGACGGCTGCCACGGTCAAAAGGACAGCAGGTGCCAAGGACCGCGTTACAGGCGACCAGGCAATCCTTGAAAGAGCAGCAAAGAGAGCGGCAGCAACGGGCAACCGAACAGATTTACAAGAGTATCTGAAGCTGCGAAGAAATTTTGTTTGATTTTAATGAAGAACTGACAGAGACAATACATAAATACAAGGAGAAGAACAAATGGCTTTTACTGGAAAAGCAACTTATTCAGCGGGTATAACTCTACCGGAATTGGCTGAGGATGTATCGGATTTAATTGGGATAATTTCACCTTATGAGACTCCGTTGCTGGATGCTTTGGGTGACCCGATGAGAGAAGCCAGAAGCACACACCACGAATGGCTTGAAGACGAACTGCTACCAAACAAGGACGCCATCAACGATAGTACCTATACCGACCCTGCAGCTGACACTGATTTTGTAGTTGATAACGGCAGCAGGTTCCGCATAGGCGATCAGATTCAGGTAGAGGGGTCAGAAGAACTGATGCTCGTAACCGGAATCAACGATGACACGTTGACGGTAGTTCGTGGTTATGCCGGCACCACAGCGGAGGACTTAGCAGACAACCAGGTGATAAACATTCTCGGAAATGCGGCTCTCGAAGGGGCAGACAAACCGGATGCAAGATTCACCAATCGCAGCAGGTTGGGTAACTACACGCAGATATTCAGCGCGACGGTGGAAGTCAGTGGGACAGATATGGCGGCAAACCAACTGGGTCTAGCTGATGAGATGGACTATCAAAAACAAGAGCGGTTGCGTGAACTGATCCGGGACTTGGAAAATACGGTAATTAACGGCGGCCAACCGACGAGCAACCCAGAAGGGAGCGGATCCGCGAGAAGGTCGATGAAGGGGATTATTCAGCACATGACGACGAATGCCTTTCATACCGGCGACAGTGGTTTTCCGACGGGCAATGACCTTGACGAAGCCAAGATTAACTACGTCCTCAGGCAGGTTTGGGGCAACAGCAACGGCAATGTGGACCTGATTGTCGTCGGGGGATTCCAGAAGAGAAAGATAAATGCCTTCACGGCCAACAGCCGCAGCTATGCGGCCGGCGATACCACCTTCACCGATATGATCAACATCTACGAAAGTGATTTCGGTGTGTGCAGAATTGTTACGACGCGATGGATACCTCAGGACGCGGCTCTGCTGTTGGACTCATCCCGTATTAGCGTATTGCCGTTAGGGGGACGGAGCTTCCACTTCAAGCCGCTGGCAAGTGGCGGTGACTATGAATGCGGCGAGGTGATTGGCGAATATACTTTGGAGATCAAGAACGAAGGAGCCCATGGACTCATTCGCGGCTTGACTACCAGCTAATAAGTAGTAGGGGAACTGCCCAAGACGCAACTAATGCGTCTTGACGTAAGGCGCCCGGAGGCACTCTGTTTGGTATAGTCTTTGGGCGCCTGTCCCGGCAACTCATAGAAAGAAGGGTTTAAAAGAAAATGGTTTGTTTTTCAAAAGATGTCGATATTCTGAAATACGAGCCGGTGTTGTTCGGCGAGTTGCATCTGCCGTGGCAAGTACTTGTGTCAGGGACAGGTGGTACGCTGAGCGGGACGACATTCACCGCGAACGATGCAGATTTTGTAAGTGCGCAGGTTTCGGCGGGGCAAGTTATAAATCTACAATCTTCAAGCGCCTTATTGGACGGTGCGTACGAGATAGTCTCGGTAGACTCGACCACCCAGCTTACCGTTTCGGTAATCAGGGCAGATTCGGATGACGATCCCGTAGCGCCGCCAGCTGCTACTGATATATCCTACCGGATCAGCACGTTTGAGCCCCAGGCCAATGAAGCCGGGCTCACGCTGACCGAGTACTTTAGTATCAGGCCCGGTGACCCCGCAAGCGAGATTGATGTAGAGGATGTTTTGAATACAGAGGTTTTGAAGAGAGCATCGGTCTTTGCGGTTGTTTCAAGCGTTTATGCAATGTTAGCCAGTAAGGCCGAAGATGAGAATTTCTGGAAGAAGAGCCTGTACTACAAGAAACTCTTTCAGCGAGCAAGAGAACGGTGTCATCTTAGTATTGACGTTGATAGCGATGGAGTGGCTGAGATCGCTAAGGTCGGGTCATCTGTAAGGCTCGCACGGGATTAGTTTGGGACAGGAACAGAGATGAGCGTCACTTTGGATGGACAAAAAATATTCGACGAAGAAGAGCTTGAGATTGAGCTGGGCAGTGTTCGCCAGGACTCAGTAGAGAGAGCGGTCCCGGGTCTGGACGGCGTACTCAGTATTGATCTGGGTAAGCGCAGCAGGAAGGTGAAGCAGAGCGGTGTGCTGCGCGCGAAAAGCCAATCGCAAATGAATAACAGGATCGCGGCAATATCAGCTTTCATAAATGGTAATACACACAAGTTGGTGATTAGCGGTGACGGGGAGTTTGATAATCTTCGGATGGATACCTTCAGGGTAATGGACGACAGGACAAGTGGCAACGGGGTGGTTATTGATTATGAAATCGTTTATACGCAATTGGTGGTTTAGCGGGCATGGCACTTGTCAGTAGCGGCATAGAAAAGGTACGGGCGTTCGAACTGCCTGGTGGTATCTGGCCAGACGGAAGTTATGCCGGGTGCCCGCGAATTGCTTTGGTAAAATGGCATTCGCACCTGTCCAACATGTTCTACCAGGTTTACGTCAACGGTTGGTATGCGGGGTCAACGCTTGATGGTCAGCAGCGACAAATGATGGTTCAGATACCCACTTCTTTGGAGACAGCGGTGCGAATTGAGGTCTTCGCGGTCGAAGCTGAACAGGCAAATACTGATTTTAGCAGCGAGATTGAGTCATCGATGGGCCAATGTGGCCGCGCGAAGATAGACATGCTGCGCAGCCAGAAAGTACCCATTGGCGCGACAGTTCAACTTTACTCCGATGGTGGCAGCGGGGAAATAGATTATAACAGTCCGCTTAATGATTCACCCGTAAGAGTCTGGCCTGCCTGGCAGGATAAGACAGGGTTCGGAATGGCCAGATTTGGCACGAGTGACTTTGGCTTTGACGGTTCGGCAGCGGTTGGTTTTGGCAAAGGCGTCTTCGGCAGGGGAGAATTCGGCTTTGATGCCGATGTACTTGAATGGACAAGCCCACTTTTAGAAACAGGTATATATAAATTTGCTGTCAAAGTCACTGATGAAGGGGGCAGTGAAAGTGGGGTTAGCGAGACAGGGCAATTAACAGTGATACCGGCCGCGCGGCCCGCCGAACGGATGAGCATTTTTTCATTCGACAAACAAGAAAATCAATTGGTATTGAGTGTCTTGTAAATAATTACAAGGAGAATATTATGGCTGAAGTATACCCGTCCGACAATGAATTGTTAAATATCCAGTCTGACAGCGAGACCGGCGTCGAATATATACCAACCGGCACATCGCCTTATTATCTGCAATTCAGGAAATTACTTTATCGGCTACTGCTTGGTACAAGGCGAGCAAATGACTTAAGAGTCTATGGCGAGGGTGGGCTGGATATTGGCGTCAAAAAGGGCAAGTTCTGGATAGGTACAGAACTGGTCAGCTACGACGGCTCGTCGGGTAATACTTTAGAAGATGACAAAACCAATATCTATGTTTATCTGGACTCAAGCGGCAATCTTGTAACAAACGAGTACAACGGCTTTCCTGATATGGCAACGACGCCGCATATTCGGCTGGCGGTAGCGAGTACGTCAAACGGCGATGTCACATCGATAACGGATTCTCGTGTGGGTCATAATTTTGTTATACCGTATGAGGCTGGCGGGGTTACGAAGAAAATTGAAGCGCACACCAGTGATGACACGCTCGCGGTGGCCGAGTCGGGCAGTATTCACAGCAATCTCGGTGCGACAGGGCTGGTTACGCTTACACTACCTGCATCAGCACTGGAAGGAACGGTATTTACATTTGCTGTCCAAGCAGGACAAGAACTACGCATCGATCCCGGCACGGCCGCAATCCGAGACAACAGCGGTCAAACCGCTGGTAAGTACAAGGCAGCAAACGCGATCGGTGAGAGCATTGCTGTTGCGGCCGACTCAAATGGTGACTGGGTGACTATAGCGAAAAATGGGACTTGGACAGAGGAGGCGTAAGTGAAGCGTCAGGTCCACAGGAATAGAATTAAACAGCTGGTGACGCGGAAAAGGTTAGCATAATGGCGATTGATTTATCCGCAAACTGTATATCTCGTTGGAGACTAAATGAAAATGCAGCAGATACCAATGTCGAGGATAGCTCGGACAATTCACACGATGGTAGCTCACAGCGAAACACAGCACTTATGCACATCGGCAGCGGGCAACCACCCTATTTGAACGGTGCTTTTGACTTTAATGGTACGAGTGACCACATCACCGTTTCGGACCATGACGCTTGGGACTTTGTCGGCAAGGATTTTACTGTAGCTTTTTGGTTCAGAACAACTATGACCGGAACAGGATTTTTTATAAACCATCGTAAAAAGGGTAACTACAGCGGTTGGGATATTTGGATGCAAAGCGGCAAGGTGTGGGCTAGAATCAGCAAAGGAAGCAATAGTGTCAGCAAAAGCACATCTTCGACGTACAATGATGACGCTTGGTATTTTTGCACAGTTGAATTTGACCGCGACGGGACTTTTAAGATATACATAAATGCAAGCCAGGTCGCAATATCTGCCCCAATCATGCAAATCAATGACATATCAAACAATGAGGATTTATGTATCGGCAGCAGACTCAGCCAGCATGCATATTTTGACGGTGCTATGGACTGCATGATTGTATTTGATAGATTGTTATCATCGGATGAGTGGGCTTATTTGTATAACAATGGCTATGGGACAGAGGGATTAAAAACAGTATGCCGGTTGTTAGTTAGGTGTTCTCTGGCACAAGGAAAGCGGGGATTAGCGTAATGGGATTTTATTTAGGTGATTTCAAAGAAGGCTCGACAGTGTATTTCTGTTGGGACACAAATGATAAGAACGGAGCAAGCATTACGCGTGCTACCAACGGGACTATTAAAGTTTACAAAGATGATGACGACAGTGAAAGCACGTCGGGTGTAACGGATACCGAGGACTTTGATGGCTTGACTGGTGTTCACAATTGCGAGATAGATTTAAGTGCCGATGCTTTCTATGCGAAAGGGCATGACTATTCTGTGGTCCTGGTTGGGGCTACTATTGACGGCGAGACGGTCAACGCGGTACTTGCAACATTTTCAATCGAGAACAGGTTCGCAGGCAGTTCGCTTTTCGAGAAGGCGGCCAAATTGCTTTTAAACAAAGCCATACAGAACAAGGTTACGGGCACAATTGACTACTATGATGATGATGGCGAAACAGTTATCCTGACCCATACTCCTACGGATGAGGAATCTACATTGACTAGGACGCCAAGCTAATGGAGATATACTGGTTGAGAGAAGCGTTGTTTGCCGGGCAGACAAGCAACGCGTTTAAGCTGGGCACGGTGTTGACTCTGGGCTGGTTCTGGTCTCGGATTGCCAGCTGTTCTATACTTTATCGGGGCGGCAGTATTGAGACTATTGATTTTACTAATATACTGGCTGTAGCCAAAGCAGATGCTTCCCAAATTCAACCACCCAACTATCTTCAGCATAGTAGCAAGTCGACATATTTTTATGTAATTCGCCGGGCCAACAATTGCGGTGCTCAAGAGTATACCTTAGCCGCCTCAGTTAAGCTTTCCCTAGATGCCAATGGAGATATGGCCAAGCCGAGGCCGAATAGCATTCTTGCCGCAAGGGCCGAACAGGTAGGTGGTAATAAGATTCAATTGCTATGGTTCTATTGCCCCATCGAACAAAAGTCACGGCCGGAGTCTTTAAAGCTTTACTATGATAGCGGAACCGGCCAGATCGATTACTCAAATGCAATTGTCTCAACAAGCTACGCGGGCCGGTTGTTCTACAGTTACGTGAGTAACATGCTTGACAAAGATACATATTTATTTGCCATAAAGGTTGAGGATGCAGCCGGCACAGAGGATGCTTCATCAGCTAAGATACAATTTCAATTCGGTACTGGGAGTTCCGACACAATTGATATTGTAGGCGCTGAAGCTGTATAGCAGCTCTAGGGATTCTAATGTCCAACAGAATCGACTTTTTCCAATCAGCTCAAACGAAACTGACGTTGCCTGCACCCGCATTTTTGATTTTGCTTGACGGTGAACTGTGTCCCTGGCTTGAGCCTATAGAAATTGTGGATGGACGCTGGACAGAGTTTAGCTGGGCCAGACTGGCTTATAACCCTGCCGCGTACCCACAAGCGGAGCTGCTATCTATCGAAGAAATAGAGCCGAAAGTCGCAATTGGCAAACGCGTTTGTATTCGTCAGGTCTACAATGGCACCCCGCCTGGCGCATCAGCTTTTAGCTTTCCTCTTTTTGCAGGCCAAATAGAAAGTGTCGAGACACAGTTAGGCCCTAACGGTGAGAGCGTGGAAATCATAGCCAAGGATTTTAGTGCTAACTTAAAGCGCATCACTGCATATGGCCAGCGAGTCAGCAACTTTGATGGTTCGACTTTGTTCTTGTCTGGTGTGGACACCGCTTTTAACGAAGACGGAAAGGCCAATGCTTCGGCCGAGCCAATAGAACACAACGGCTGCAGTTACACGGTGTTCTGTGCCGAGCCGTCGGCGGGCAAACTTTGGAGCTATGCCGAAGTAATTCACTATTTGCTCTGTGAGTATCTGCCATGCGGCCAATTGCATACGCCAAGCATTGAGCAACTGCTGACGCTAACCGAAAGTCAAGTAGTTCGCGACCTCGATGTCACCGGATTAGACCTGATAGAGGCGTTGCAGCGGTGCTGCGATAGAATAGGGCTGAAATTCAAGTTTGTCCCTCGGCCTTTGCCAACCGGGGCTGAACAAGCGATTGTGTTCTACCGACCGGGCAAAGGCAGGGTAGTTGAGTTAAACTGCCAGCATCAGGGCGAACAATTCAGCATTTCAAAGACAAATATTGCACGTTTGCACAGCAGGGAAAATTTCTGGCCGATAACACACAGATATGTCGGCCAAGGTGACTTCAAAACCTACGAAGCAACGTTTGATCTGGTCAAGGCATGGGACCCTGCCGGCGAGGACACCGACTACGACAAATTTTCACCCTCGACAAATGCTGATTTCTACAAGGTAAAGGATGTATTTCGCAAATGGTGTCTTAATGAGGCAGGCGACTACAGCGGCTCACCATACAATCAAGGCGATGCATTTGACTTTTCAAAAATCTTCCAGAGCGGCAATTTCGGCCGTCGGCGCAGGCGCTTCTGGCCGACCCTTACCACCGACAAACAGGGTAAATCATTAGGCTATTTTCTGCAGGTATCATTCGATGATGGCCTGCATTGGTGGCAGTATCTCTATGCTTTTAACAACCTGCTCAACGAATGTGGAGTGTGGCTGAGCAGCGACTATCTTGATGCTGATACATGGGTGGCAGCCTTAAAGGGGGTACTTAAGTTTAGAATAACAGCATCCGTAGTCAGCGACGAAAGACTCACTTGCGTAGTTGCCGATGGACCTGTTAATTCGACTGTGCCCGTGGTTGACCAGATCATTACGCTGCCTCGCTGGTTCAAGTTCCGCCAAGTTTCGCATTGCAGTATTTTCAAAAACACACCGGATGAATCCCTGGGTGTGCCGGACGAGGTCGATGATTCTACCGCCTTGTATGAGTTCATCCGTGAAAAGGCCGGGGCTGCATCTGCAGTAATCGAGACGGTTGATATCCAGACGCCTTGCCTGGCATTTGATTACAGAGTCGGCGACAGGGTAACTACAAGCCCTGAGAGCCGGGACCTGCTTAGCTGCAGGAGTGATAATCGCAGTCTCCACTGGATAGCGCGGGTACATATGGATTTTGAAAAACAGTGTACTAACTTGAAAATCGTCCGCCGAAGGACCTAAGGGCTATGAGAGAAGAGACAAA
Organism: Planctomycetota bacterium; assembly: GCA_020350405.1. Taxonomy (GTDB): domain Bacteria; phylum Planctomycetota; class Phycisphaerae; order Sedimentisphaerales; family Anaerobacaceae. The sequence goes on along the minus strand of CP070715.1, from coordinate 626,078 downwards.
TACCGAAAATACTCAGCAGGCACTGGAAAGACTTGCCCGAAAGAGTTCAGAACTAAATACGGAGACATCGATCGTGGCTTCACCTGGCGCTCGTGCAACCATCTGGGCCATTAAGGTCAAAAGTAATTCTTCATATAACGTCTACAACGTCCGGGCTGTAGAGATAGGCCAGCCGGGCTCGCTTCCCACTGAAATTGGCAGCGAGATGCAGGCGACCAACTTGGCGGAATCATTTCTACAAACAGGCCAACTTACGGCTGGAACTTATGTGGTAATGTGCAGAGTGGGTAAAAAGAACGTCTTCTACGCGCCAGTCTAAAAAAATTCGATTCTGGATTCTCGGCTAGGACTGAATGATGGCTCAGACTAATTGCAAATCATGGCGTCTTAATAAACCGGCAAACCTTTCTATCTTGATACAGCTGATATTTCTGGCTTTCCTGATTGTGGGCAGCTGGGTCAATTTACAGCGCCAACTTGACCTTTTGCAGCGCGATGTAACGATGCTGCTTCAGTGCCAGAAGAGTTTTGAGCAAAAACTTGAATCGCTTCAGACAAAAAGCCTCTCTTGCGAATACCGGCTCCAAGTAATCGAAAAAAACATTTCTAAGGGTGATATCACACAAGGAAGTTTTAGACCCTGACCAATGAGGCAAAACTACACTTCTTGTCTCTCCAGCAAAAGTAAAAGGTGCCACTGCCCATGAACAGAACATTGCAGAATCGCATGCGAAAAGAATTATGCCCTGATGGAATATGGCAACTCGGCGCTACGGTGAAAACGCTGCTAAAATATCATATAGCCCGCCTGCCTAAGAGAAAAGTTTCGGAAGATGCTACACGTTACCCCAAAAATCCAGCAGAAATGAGGGCCTTTCTCGTCAAGTTTTTTACCAGACACTACTTCCAAGCACAAAACAGTTTGTTTGATTATATGACTTCAAACGACTTCCTAAATCTCTTAACGTCTGGAAGGTTGCGAATCCTTGATATCGGCTGTGGCCCAGCTGTCGCTTCTTTAGCGATTACTGACTTGCTTGCCTGCATCTTCGAACATCATAAGGACGTAGACAATTGGCCAACGGCCGAGACAGTGAAGATAACCTATATACTGAATGACACCTCCGGTTACTGTCTGGGTAGCGCCCAACGTATGTTAAGCGACTACTTCGCCTTCAGCAAAAAGCATAATAGAGGGATTGTTCACAGCCAAACGATTAGCGTACAAAAGGCCTTTCCCAGCAACATAAACCAACTCCGAAGAGTAAAACGCAATTTGGGCACATATGACATAATAACGTTTTCTTATGCTATAGTCCCTTTAGATGAAGACAATGGATTAATTGACCTTGCTAACGGTGTGTTAAACATAGAGAAACTCTGTACTCCCAACGGAAGAATCCTGGTTTTGCAGGACAAGTTTAAGGCACCGCTTATGCGACGACTTAGCAGGGCGATAGGCACATCAAGCCACCATGAAGAGTTAACACAACATGTTTATCCGAGTAGAAACACGAATGAAACCCAAACGTACACATATTGCCACTGTTTGTACACACCTACCGACAAATGACGGCACGACAAGGTCTCATAGTGCTATTATTACCAAACCACACAGTTACATTTCTTGGTCGCACATTGGTTCTTAAAAATACTCCAAACCTCAGGTGTCTCTCGGCAGAGGCTGACAGACACATTCTTGTCAAAGCTGCAAATGCTATCGATTAAGAAATTGTAAAATTTTATACGTTGCTCGCGAGGATAACGGAGCTTGCCATCTGAAGCGCCTTTAAAGAAATTGCATTGGCAGAGCTTCCGAGCGCGACTGCCATACGCATCAGCAGCAAAGCGAAAATGGCCGGGCAGAAGCCTCAGCGTTCCAAGTGTTATGTTTTCCGGCCGGATGACAGTTAATGTTCTTTGAATTAAATCGGCATAACCAGCCTGCCAGTCTTGGTGCAGGATGCCTGGGTCGATGCGAAACCGTATCCGATAGCCGTGATCCTGGCACTGTTTGGCCGCGTGGATACGCTCGTCAAGACTGGCTGTACCCAACTCATATGTTTCGATTGCATCTTGGCTGTTCAGGCTCCACGAAACAACAGTATGCTCGTTAGGTTCAATGGCTAAAAGGTTATCAATGTTGCTGCTCTTAGTTAACAACATCAAATAAGCGTTAGAAAAACCTGCAAAAAAAGGAACTAAAATCTTTGTAAGACCGGCTATGTGGTCGAGCGCGAGACTGTCGAGCATTTCGCCCATGTTAAAGCTGACTTTGCCTCGATATGAGGCCAAAGTTTTTCGTATTTGCTTAAACATGGTTTCGTAATTGATATTAATCTTAATAAATGGAGCAAACTTGCGATAAACAAACGCTAAGTAGCAATATGTGCAGTAATAGGGACAACCGTTCGAGATGGGAACGAGTTTGTAGTAGGGCTGGCAACAAACATTTGAGCCGACCCCATTTCGCGCTTTATCACAATGTGAAAATCTTCCAGGTTGCCCATCGAAATACCCTACAAAAGATGATGTTTCCCCTATCATTAAGGTCCTTTTTCCGCTTAGCAGTGCCTGAGATAGTGACATATTTGGAAAAGGCCCGCCGCGCTGTTGCTCTATTACATGAATCTCGGCCGATGGAAACAACTCTAAAATTCGCTGGGCCTCAGGATGGTCCGCCACTTTCTTCCACAACAATATAGTCTTGGGTTTGAATCGCTTCGCTGTGTCCATAGGCAAGTCTCGGGTCGAATCCCGTAGTTTTCCCAATCAAATTAACACTATTATAGCTGAAAAACGTGAAATGCATCTAAAATTAAGGAGAGAAATTATGAGAAAGATTGTTGGAACATTAATTCTGTTATGCCTTGTGTTAGCTGGATGCGAGAGTCTGCGTTTTGCGCCGACCGAGGCGCAAAAGCAAAACGCTTGGCTACACAACCGAACCGCCGCAGTGGCGGCTGATACCGCACACACGGAAAATGCCTCCGGGAAGCTGCAGGCCCTGACCAGATTATCAAAATTGCAGAGTGGGGCTTTCGTATCCTACTGTGGTCTGCCGAGAGAGCTCCCGCAAGCCGACACCGCCGAGGACATACTTGCCGAATCGAGCTTCCAGCTTGCGCAGACAGCTGTGGCCCAGTCGGCTGAAAGGCCCGATACGTTTCAGGTGGCTGATAATATCTTTGAATTAGCCATCGGTATATCGGCTCTGCTGGGCGGTGTGTACGGAACAAGGGCCGTTCGGTTCTTGAAAGAGGCCAGAGTAAAGTCTAAGGCCCTGCAGGAGGTTATCGCCGGCAACGAGCTTTTTAAGAGCCAGCATACGGACCAGGCCGGCGCATTCAAACAAGCCCACCACAAGCAATCACCCGAAACACGCCAATTAGTTGCACAAATGAAGCCTTAGCAACGATCTGGGACCGCTTTGCGGATGCTCGACAATCCGTAGGGTTGAAGTTCCACCGAAAAAGCCTACAATGGTCGTCCTATACTAATGGCTGGAACCAATAGGCCAAAGGGTGCCGCCCTGATGATTGTCGGTGTGCTTACAGCTCAACTACATATGCAGGGGATAACCTCGCTCAAGCAGAAGCGAAGTATCGTAAAAGGTCTGATCGGCCGGCTCAAAAGCAGGTTCAATATCTCCATCGCCGAGGTCGACCATCAGGACAACAAAACCTTTGCTGTTGTTGCAGTTGCAATAGTCTCAAACGATACCCGCTTCATAGACCAGCAATTTGATGCCGTGATTTCCTTTATGCGAAAGGATGGCCGCTTCTACCTCGGCCAAATCGAAAGAGAAACCTTTTAGCTTTATACGAGTCAGAATACCTTATCGACGATAAACCTTGCTCCCAGAAATACATCGAGCGCCATTGCCGAACACAGGATAACCAGCCGTAGCCAGTTAATACGCAATCTCGTACGTGCCATAACATAAAGGATAACAACCGCAACCGTACCGAGTATGTACATTGTCGCGGCTTCCACAAGCAGTTTCGCATACTTTGTCCCTAGGCCTCCAAACATTCCGGAGTACTTGGTCGCCAGTAGCAACGTTGCTGTCGAACATACACCCATAATCACTGCGCTCACCAGCACCCACTTTCTGTCAGCATGGCCAGCGAGGATAAGTCCATGCATCCCTTCTCCTATAATCACCGAGCAGCACAAGACCGCAAGGGCCGGCCATACAATTGGGCTAACGTTGAGAAACGCCGGGCAGAAGGCCAATGCGGCACCAACACACAAAATTGCCAACACCGCGAGTCGCCGCGCCGCCAGTAGCATCGAAAAACCCATAATAAGAGCTGCTATCGGAACATGGTAGAAGCCGATTAAAGTCATATTGCGTTCGGCCGCAACTAGTGGAGCCAAAAACCCCGTCAAGTCAGCTAAGCCCAGTTTGACCTGCACTGGAATTATGAATAACCTAAAGTAGATAGCCACCTGGAAAAATAACACTATCGTCAAAAAAGGCAGTGCACAAAGAGGCAACCTCAGCCATCGCCACCTCCCCTTAGGCCCGAACACCGCAGGCAAAAACAACCATGGGATACTCGCTGTTAGCAGACCAGCCGCCGGATGGTAACACGCAAGCCCAAGTGAAGATGGCCCGAAGCCATAAACAGCCCCGGCAAAAAACGAACCACAGAATGATACCACCCATCGCCGACTCAACACGAAGCAGCCAAGAGAACCCAGGCAAATATTTACTACGAGAAGGTATTGCAGTTTGTGGAACTGTTTGAAATACGGCTGATAAAGGTAGCCCGCAAAGGCAGCGTAAAGAATAGCAGCGGCAGCGAACCTACTATATTTCTTATTTAGCATCTTGTGTGCTGTCATCGTGTATCACCCGTGAACTAGGCCACACAACCCGCTGCAAACTGCCTCGCTGTGCCTGATAGTAACAATACTTTGCTTAGGGACGTTTTTGTCGTGCTTGGCAACCTTCTGTATCTATCAAATCGGCAAAATCCCCAAAAGATATGCAGCCTGAATCCCTAAGATTCAAAATAGCGGTCGCAGAGCCGCCAGCCTGCCGCCCTCCCCGTTTCGATGTATTTTACGCTTTTTCGGTTGATAAGTAGCCTTCTGATGGCATGAGTCTAAAACGAATAAGGGCCTCGCCGGCTGTTTTTATAATCCCCGCTTCAAGCCTTTCACCTGAATAAATCCGAGGCGGTGCAATTTCTGCTGCGTCTGGGCCGTATGCGAAAAAATGGTCAACAGCCTTGTACGCATAACTAAATAGATTGCTGGCCCCCAGACCGGTAGCACACTTGAAAACCTCGTCCACTACGCCTGTGATTCTCGCTGATAATTCCTCAGCCACACTCAGATTACCAGTGCAAACACTTTCGATAATTGAATTAAGTTCTTTTGCGAAACAATTAGCTGAGCCCAACAGGAAACCATCATAGCTTCCGCTGCCAGTCCGCAACCACTTGGAATAGTTGCCTTCCGCACCTCTGACAAGATACACACCGCCCAAATCAAGACCTGATAGCGCCACCTTGTCCCCTCCGCTTGTGTCCTTGAGTAGATAAAAATTGCTGAATTCAGCCGCCAGCTTCGCTACTATCTCGCTGGACATCTCATTTTCGGTTACCTGCGGCAGCTGGTAAAGAGCAATGGGCATCCCCAGCTCCAGGATAGGTACGAGAGCGCTATATATTTGTGCCTGTGAGACATCTTTACCTTTCGGCGGACAAACTGTGAACCCGCACACCTTTGTCTTTTCCATAACGTCATCATCACTTTCAATGCCCATCCGCTCTTTCAACCACACTAGCGTATCAACGATGCTCTGATGTGCTGCTTGTGCATCAGTTCTCAATACTCCTATAAGTATCTGTACATCGAGCTTCTCCGCCAAACCATGGTCGAACACCAGGACCTGACGAATTTCCTCCTCGCTCATTTCCCAGCCATCGCCGGTCGAGCCGGGAACCAGATATGCTTTGACCCACTGCGACAAATGTGCAAGATGAGCCTCCATCCGTGCAAAATCAATGCCTCCTTGCTCTGTATAGTGCGTTAGGGGCGGACACAAAAGCTTCGGTATCCCTTTTGGAAATAACCTATTAATTAATCCGCATCTTTTCTCCTTCACCGAGTCGTTCATCAATATTCGCCTTCTTTTATTATATGTCTAAATCCAAATCGCTCATTTAAATGCAATTCACACCATTGGAAGCGCACGCTAAAACAGTAAAGGCCAAAATAAATAGTTCCTCCTATTTCAAAACTACCTTGCCTGTGCCCGTAGTGATCCTGCCTATCCTGTAAACCTTCTCACCGTATCTGGTCAATTTCTTTTTTATCGACGCGGCAAAGTCCTCCGCCACTACCAGCACGAACCCTATCCCCACATTAAAAACTCTGAACATCTCCTCCTCTTCGACAGGCCCGGCTTCCTGCAAAAACTCGAATATCTTGTGTCTCGGCCAGCTCGACTTCTTTATCACGGCATCACAGTCTTTCGGCAGGACCCGCGGAATATTTCCCGGCAAACCACCACCGGTAATATGTGCCATCCCGTGCACTATTTTTTTGACTTTGTATTGTGACAGCAATTTCACTATCGGCCGAACGTAAATTCGCGTTGGCTCAAGCAAAACGTTACCTAATACGGTACCGTCAAGACCATCCGGCGCGTCGGTCATCTTCAGACCGGACTTCTCAAAACATATCTTGCGAACAAGTGTATAGCCGTTGCTGTGAAGTCCGTTCGAGCCAAGCCCAAGAATTACATCGCCTTTCCGCACATTCCTTCCGTCGATGATTTTTCTTCGCTCCACGACTCCCACGGCAAAGCCGGCCATGTCGAAATCACCCGCGCGGTACGTGTCCGGCATCTCAGCCGTCTCACCCCCTATCAAAGCACAATCAGCCGACCGACAACCGGCAGCAACGCCTTTTACCAGCTCAGCCACTACCTTCGGCTCGAGTTTGTTCACCGCCAGATAATCCAGAAAAAACAATGGCTCCGCCCCAAGAACGAGCATGTCATTGACACTCATCGCCACCAAATCTATCCCTACCGTATCGAACTTCTTCATCTTGCCAGCCAGTTGAACCTTGCTGCCAACACCATCCGTACACGCCACCAGAACAGGTCTCTTATAATTTCTCTTGAAGAGCCTTTCATCGTAATCCAGCCGAAACAGCCCTGCAAAGCCGCCCCTCAGTTCCATAACACGGGGCCCGAATGTACTGGCCACCGATGAATAGATCTGCCCGGCGCTCTCATCGCCGGCCTCTATATTTACTCCGGATTGCTCGTAGGTAACGTATTTACTCATACCTCTTGCCGATCATCGAACATGCGCATCTGGTAATGCTCAAGGGAGAATTTATTAACCACAGTATCCACCGGTATTCTGTAGTTACCACTCCAGCACGCCGTGCAGTAGTGGTCCGCCGGCAGATTTGCACAAGACAACAGCCCCTCCAGCGAGATATAACCGACACTGTCCACTTCGAGAAACTCTTTAATTTGTTCCAGACTGCGGCCATTTGCCAGCAGCTCTTCTTTCGTGGGAAAGTCCACACCATAAAAACACGGATACCTCAGCGGCGGACAGCTTACCCTCATGTGGATTTCCTTCGCACCTGCCTGACGCAGTGTCCTGATTTTGCCTCGCGTCGTCGTGCCGCGAACTATGGAATCGTCCACCACTACAACGCTATTGCCGCCCACTACCTCCTTTATCACCGCCAGCTTGAGTTTGACCTGCAGCTCTCGCAATTGCTGGCCTGGCGAGATGAATGTCCTGCCTACATAGTGGCTCCTGACCAGTCCCATATCGAACGGTATTTTGCTTTGCTCCGAGTATCCTATTGCCGCCGATGTCCCCGAATCAGGCACAGGCATTACAACGTCAGCATCAACGGGATGTTCTGTGGCCAGTTGTCTGCCGAGCTTTTTTCTAAACTCGTGCACGTTCTCACCGAAAATAGTGCTGTTTTGCTTGGCGAAGTAAACATGCTCAAAAATACAGTGTGCTGGTGTCACCGCCCCCGGCGTGACGAAAAATCTGCTGCTCAATCCGTCTTTGTCCAGCCGAACGATTTCACCGGGTTCGACCTCGCGAACGAACTTGGCGTCTATAGTATCCAACGCACAACTCTCGCTGGCAACAACATAAGCTCCTTCTTCGGTCCGGCCGACACACAAAGGCCGAATGCCCCAAGGGTCACGGGCCGCCTCAATCCTGTCAGCGTACAGAAACAGCAGACTGTATGCGCCCTGCAAATGATTTAATACATGGGCCAGTGGGTCGGGATTGGCAACGTGGGTCGGCTTGGCAAGCAAGTGAATAATTACTTCGGTATCGGAGGTAGTCTTGAAAATACTCCCATATGCCTCATACTCATCCCGTAGTAGCGCGGCATTTATAAGATTGCCGTTATGTGCCACCGCCACCTGTCCCCGCGAGTATTCACTTAACAGCGGCTGGCTGTTCATCGGATTACTCGAACCGGTCGTCGAATACCGCACATGGCCTATGGCCATCGGATTGGTCAGTTTCTCCAAAAGGCCCGTCCCGCTCCGAAAGACCCTCGCCACCGTGCCCGTCCCGGTGTAACACTCGATAAACTCACCGTTACTAGATGCTATCCCTGCTGACTCCTGTCCGCGGTGCTGCAGGCTAAATAAACCAAAATAGGCCTTCTGCGCCGCTTCGGGGTCTCCAAAAATACCGAAAAGACCACAATTCTCTCTTTTCTCTGAAATCATACGCCCTACACGAAGATTGGGGATCAAAGCAACAGTCAGCGTAAACAGTAGTTTAGCGAATTGGCCGAAGCAAGTCAAACACTTGTCTTGTCTGACGCTGGGTACATAAAATCAGGCATCCGTCGAATTTTCCCTCCCTTATCTACACAGACAAGGATGCTGGAGCCCTCAGCCAGAAGTACTCCGTCGCTGCAGCGGGTGAGTTTATAACTATGCTCAACCTTGCTGGCGATAATGCTTGAGCAGCTTGTATGCAGTTCGAGCTTTTCGTCATATTTTGCGGGCTGGCGGTATTTCATCGCGAGCTCGGCGACAACAAAAAATATACCAGCCCTTTCAAGGTCTTTGTAAGCCAGACCATTCGCTCGCAGCAGTTCCGTCCGACCCATCTCAAACCAGACCGGATAGACGCTGTGGTGAACCATGCCGCCCTGGTCGGTTTCCGCATAGCGGGGGGTGATTGTTATCGTGTGGTCCTGAATACTTATTCGCTTTGGAAAATCCATATCTTAATTTCTAGTACGTAAAAGCATAAACGCTCCATCAGGCTTCGAAGCACAATGTGGTGTGCCACAAACAAATCTCATAATTGCCTGCCGAGCGCCTCAAACATCGCCACCACATTTTCGACCGGCGTATTGCTCTGAATATTATGAATCGCAGCAAAAACAAATCCGCTCTTCCCGCCGAATACCTTAACACGCTCAGCAACCTGCTCGCGCACCTCATCGGCCGTGCCAAACGGCAGCCTCCCTTGTGTGTCAACACCCCCGCCCCAGAAAACTATCCTGTCACCATATTTCTCAGACAGACGTTGCGGGTCCATACCTTTCGCTGAAGTCTGAACAGGATTCAGAATATCGAAACCGGCTTCGATGAACCCCTCGATTAATGGTTCGCACCCGCCGCAGCAGTGCTTCATCGTCTTCCATTTGGTGTTGGCGTGTATCCAGTCATTAAGTTTTTTGCTGAACGGCAGATAAAGCTCCTTGTATCCTTCCGGACTGCAAAACAGCGTGTTCTGCGCGGCTAGGTCCGTCCCATCCAGGTAAACAACGTGAACTTTGTTGCCCACGGCTTGGTATAGCCGCCCAAGGTTCTCAATGGCAATTTCAGCTTGACCGGCGAAAACCTCCTTTATGTACTCCTTTCGCGTTACCGTACTGATATACCATTCTTCAATGTCGCGAATACCTTTTGGATGCTTTAGGAACGGGGCCGGAACAAGTGCTATATCGCCAAAAGCCGTCCCTGAAAAACCCGCTGCAATAGCAAGGTCCGTATTGTTATAAAGATCATCTGCCTGCTGCTCATAAACCCTCAAATCTTCATCGCTGACCGGCCCGAACTCTTCGAGATTATCCGCCGGGTTCAATTTCGCCTCGTCTATTGGCTCCTGACGTATAATCGCGTCGAAGTAGAATCCCCCCTTGGGCATCTTGGCCGATGCGGGCACAGACTTATCGCCTTCCGGATATTGTAAAATGGCCCCCTCAGCATCCGCCTCAGTGTTGAACCTGCCCGCCACCAGAACATCTGTCCCGTCAAAAGTTCTCCAACGCTTCCAGTCCGCGTTCACAAAGCCCAAAAAACTCTTTGGCCCCCACAGATTCACAACGTCTATCCCAAGCGCTTCACGCAAATCTGCCCCAACCTCTCCAAGCATTTGATAAGGCTCGATGACCTTGACCGGCTCCCCGGCCTTATCCAGACCAATTGCCTCTCGCAGCTTCGCGATTACACTGACCTGCGCCCCGGAAAAAGGAGTGCCGCCCAAATCAACAGCAGCACGGTCCACCTCTTTGTGCTCAAGCACCCTGAGAACTCGCTCCCTGCCCGTCACTATCGATCCCCACTTTCCACTGCTCTCAACGCCTGAATCCATATTCCTAAAACCCTACACCTTTTCCTATCTTTCGAAATTTTACAGAGTCGGTATTATACCACGTGACCCGAAATAATGCCAAAAATAACCCAAAACTAGCATTTGCTGCCCACTCAATTGACAATGAGAAATAAAGCGTTGACTTAAGCGGCTTTTAAAACGATAATACTTATGAGAATTCACATTGGAAGATACAGAACTTATTTAGAAGGGTCGCCGTTTTGCTGCACCTCGCTGCTTTTCCGCAAAAGGGGGGCCAAATCTATGAAAGGAAAAACTCATGAGAACCTATCTGATGTCTTTAGCTTGCTTTGCAATATTTACTGCCGCCAGCAGCCTGGCCCGCTCGGCCGAACCTAATGCCCCCGGCCAAACCACCTCCGACAGCGTGGCAGTTACCGTTAACGGTGTCGAAATCTATGAAAGTCGGATTGAAGAAGAGCTCAAACCACAGCTTCAGAAAATGTCCAGACAAATGCCGCCGGCGGTTGTTGAGCAAAACAAAAAACGGCTTAGAACGCAAATCCTGGAGAGAATGGTCGTCGAGCAGCTGCTCGATGAGCAAATAAAAAAGGCCGACGTGACGGTCACCGAAGAAGAGGTGACTAGCCAGCTAAAGCAGATGGCCTTGCAACAGCGGCCTCCGTTGTCAATGGAAAATTTCAAAGCCATGATAGAGGCCTACGGCAAAAGCTTCGACGAGGTAAAACAGCGAATCAAAAGAGGGCTGGGCTATCAAAAACTGCTGGAGACCCAGTGGACCGACAAGATAAATGTCACAGAAGAAGATGCCCAAAAATATTATTCCGAAAATAAAAGAGAATTCGAAACACCCGAACAGGTTAGAGCAAGCCATATCCTTATAAAATCTGACACCACCGCCCCTGACTCCGACCCAAACCAGGCAAAAGCTAAGGCCAAAGAAAAGGCCGAAGGCCTGCTTAAGCAAATAAAAGAAGGCGCCGACTTCGCCGAATTGGCCAAGGTTAACTCTACCTGCCCCTCAGCGGCAAAAGGCGGAGACCTGGACTTCTTCACAAGAGGCCGAATGGTTCCGCCATTCGAAAAAGCAGCCTTCAAATTGGACATCGGACAAACAAGCGAAGTCGTCGAGACCCGATTCGGATACCACATAATCAAAGTAACCGATAAAAAACAGGCGGCCACCAAAACGTTTGAACAGGCCAAAGACGACATAATGAATACACTGACACAGACCAAGCAGGGCGAATTCGCCAAGACCTATATCGAATCACTTAAGGCAGATGCGAGCATCCTCTACCCCCCCGGCAAAGAGCCCCCAGCTGACAGCGTTCTTATTGCGCCGACCAAGCCCCGACCGACCGCTCCGCCTGACGAAAAGTCTGGCGCTGAATGACAGCGATAAGCTGCAAAGTGCAACGTAAAAATTCTTATTGCCGATTAGACAGTAATTAGCCGTTCCTCCTCTTACCCACCCGCTGGTTAAACAACCGAATTGCTCAACTAAAACTTGGTTTAGCTGACAATGCTTTCAGGTCCTGAGCCTCCGCCTCGACCTCAAGCTGCTTCATAAACTGCTCGGCCGCAAAAAGTCGCTGCTCAGCAAGCCTGCGCACCGGCTCAAACCGGAAACCTTCCTTCAAACGGGCCTGCCAGTACCGATAATCTTTCTTCTTACGCCAGCTCTGCACGACATCACAAATACATCTGCCGCAGCAAACAAACCGCCTGAACTCATTAAGGACCCCCGCAACTCCCATATCTTCCAAATTGCGGGCATCGGAAAGTATCATTGCCTCCATCATCCCGGCCGAACGGCTGCCGCTCTCCACGATAATCCTGTTTATCTTCTCGATTTTAGCCCTTTCAACAGCATCTGCCAGCGTCTCCTCAACTACCTTTGCGGACAAATCCAGCAACTCCTCACCATTAGCTTCGTTAAGCCCAAACGCCCCTCTCTGCTCTTTCGTTTTAATATACCTGGCCAGACCGGATTCATTAAAATATGCCGCCGCTATCAAACAGAAGCGGTCTATTTGCACACTGCTCTGAGCCAGCTCTGGCAACCCACAGATATAATCGACCGTACGGACCAGACGTTGGGCACGGTCCCAAAGTGAATTATCCACGCCCCCTGCCGGTGCCTGTAACGTTACGGCTTGTTTGGCTGGCTCTCTTATAGCGTCAAGCTTAAACATAAATTCCCTTTCCTTGGATATTTGACGCTAAGTGTTATCACAGAACAGTGCCTTTTAGTCAAGCTTTTTTGACCTTTGCAGCGAGCGGCACAATACAAAAAATTTTCGCAAATTTTGTAGTAATCTCTTGTCAGCTGCCGATGTTCACTGTGTATAATGATTCCAGCTTGGTGTGGAAACTTTTCCGTTAAGCTCATAAAAACTTTTTCAGGGACGAAAATATGTCGAATCAGCCAAGGGTGGCAAAAGTATTAGCGGCTCTGCTGGTTTCGATGACCACCGGCGCAATAGTCTTGATGGCACTCGCCAATGACCCTCCTTCAGCCGGTCCCTTCTGTCTTTCAAGTTATTATCGGCTCAACCCCGTCGACAGAGCTATCCGCTCTCTGGCCGCCCAAGCGCCCAGCCGATGGAACTGCATCGAAATCTACTATAGTTCCACTCGGGCCGGTAACATACTGCAGTTGGCCTCGCTCAGCGGCTTGGCCGCTCCAGAGGATATCAACTGCCATTTCGTTGTCTGCAACGGGCTCGGCGGCGGCGACGGACAGATACAATCCACTGAAAAATGGCAGCGGCAATGGTCAGTCATACCCGGCCGAACCTGGTACGGCACCGGCCAGACCGTCCGAATCTGCGTTATAGCCGATGCAAAAGCCGCCCACCCAACCGACTTCCAGAGAAAAAGAACCGAGGCCCTCGTGGAAGGCCTCTGCAGAAAGTTCGATATTCAGCGAGACTGCATCTACTACCCCGGCGACTGGCAGTAATTACGACACATAGGCAAAGCTCCCCCTTTTTTCCCCTACCACACCAGTTCCGCGCAATCTCGTGTCAAAGAACGCCCGTCAGGCGGCGGCTCAATCTTACTAAGATCCAACCCAAACCTCTCAAGTATCGTGGGGGCAATGTCCGCCCGTTCCCCGCGGCGCCTGACCTTAGGATCGTTCGTGCCTAAAAATACATAAGGCGCGTCGGAATGCCCCTTCATACCCTCATCGAACCCGTGGTCCGCCGTAATATAAATCAGGCTCTTATCATATAAGCCCAGCTCTTTCAGTTTCTCCATAATCTTGCCCGTCCAGTTGTCTGCCGAGACGAGCGCATCGCTGTATTCCTTCGAATTCTCGCCGTGCTTGTGGCCCTTATGGTCCACCTCCGCGAAATGCACAAAGAAGAAAAACGGCTTGTCCTTGTATTTTTCCAATAGCTCCAGCGTCTTGACGCCCACCTTTTCATCCTCCTTCAGACCGTTGACAAAGACATCCATACTCTCCTTGGCGTAAAAGTACGGCTCCGCCGGAACAAGCCGGTACTTCACACTGTCCTCAACTACGATTTTTCCTACTGGCTTCTTTTGCTTTTTCTTCCCATTGTTAACGCGCACTCGCCGGGGTGCGGCGGCCCCAACGTTTCCTTTCTTGCCAATCACTGCTACAGTCACAAACTTGTCCGGCCCGAAAAATTCCTCCAGATGCTCGAAGACAGTGTATCCCTTTGGTATTGGTTGATATTTCCGATTACTGAATACCCCCGTTACTTCCGGTTCATATCCGGTCAGGATTTGCGCCCATCCGGCCTTCGTATCCGTTACCCTCAGAACATCAATTGCCACAAGCGTTCCTTCGCTGGCCAGCTTCTTCAAATTGCCAAGTTCGCCGCGCCCTAAACACTCTTTAACGTGGTTCCTCTGGGCGCCGTCCCATCCTATCAGGACAATGTTCTGCGGGCGCCCGCCTCTTTGCGCAGCACCGCAACCTTGTAAAAACACCAGCGATAATGCAAAAAACGCCGTGGCTAAAATAACTTTTCGTGACACTTTGGGCCCCCTTTCAAAGTATAAGCCGTTTTTTCTCGATCAATCGTGCTTTGAAAAGATATAGACGAACTCAGACGCGAATTTATTGCATTTTTGAAAAATACACTCGTTTGGTCATCCCAATTCGTAGCTTCTCCAGAAGTACCGGCCCATAGTGTGCTGCATTTCTGTGCGCCGGCCCTGCTGAGAATTCTCAGGCACGCCAGGGACGCCCTCTATCTTTGATACCCGCTAAAACATCTTTGGCGATAAGCGTATCTTCCGCAATCTGGAAATCAAACATCCCGACAGCAATAAAATCAGCCCCCTTCTCGAAGGCATACTTGAAGCCGGACCTTGGCTCAATTGCACCCGCCGCCAGTGTCTTGAATGCTATCCACGGTGCCTTCACCTTCTTCATATACTCAACCGTCTCCTCCGGGTTAAGGCAATATATATTGTCGTGAAATTCGTTGTGGTCATCGTACCGCTGCCCGTCAACGCTAAAGGGCCTGCGGTTTTCCTTCGGGTGCGCCGACCAGTATTTGTCGTGGTGCAGTGTTTTGACATAGTAGTCCGCCTTTATCCCCGCCTCCTCGAACTCCATCGGTACAAACAGCGAGTGAGCGCCGACCCCCGCCAATATCTTGTGCTTCCTTATGTGCTCAAGCGCCTTGGCCAATACGTCTATCCGACCCTTCTGCACGGTAAAGTCGCAAACCGCTCCCTGCAGATATATCGTCGTAGCCCCTTTGTCCACCGTCTTGTCGATGTCCGCCTTCGGATTTTCCTCCAGCGGCTTAACCGATGCAATCGTCTGAATCTTCCCTCCCGTTGCCTTCTTGTATTTATTGATAACATCTATCTGCGTACAGTCTATAATGATAGTATTGATGCCGCGCTCCTCAGCCAGCGCAAGCGTCTCAAAAATCTTCTCATCGGTGTTGTAGGCCTTGAACAATTCTGAAACGTAGATTAAGTCCCTCGAGTGCGCCCAGCCGCCAATCAAATTCCCGCCTAAAATAAGCCGGCTTATCGTAAGACTGCCAATCTTGCCGGTCGGCATCTTCTGGCCGCATTTGTCCCTGCCCTTTTCCTTTTTAACGTCAATCCCCTTCTCCATCGCCGCCAGCAGAATCTTCTCCTCTAAGCTGATAAACCCCGCCGCGGCAACCGATCCTTTTATGAAATTCCGACGATTAAATTTCTCCGACATCACTTACTTCTCCTTTAACGACTGATCCACATTCTTACCTGCACATCACAACTATTATATAGCTTTTTGCAGCCCCACCAAGCAAAAAAACATCGCTCAATCGCAACCGCTTTGACGAACGCCCCGAAAAATACTATAATCGAATCGCCTTTTTTCTGGATAATGATATGGAATTGACCTTAATTGTCGCCGGACTCGTTCTGATTGCGGTTGTCCTCGTCCTTCTCGTCTGGCTAATCACCACTAATTTCGCCGCCAGGAAAGATACCGCCGCCCACGCCGCCAATATCGGCCTGCTCGCTCAGCAGCTCGAGGCGATAAAGGCCGCCCAGGACAACACAAAAGACACCCTCCAGAAGTCCCTCCAGACAGGCCAGCAGACCATAAGCCAGAGCATCCAGTCCAGCCAGCAGGTCCTCAGCCGCCTCAACACTCAAATCGGTGAGCTCCAGGGCACCAACAAACAAATGCTCCAGGTCGGTACCGAAGTAAGAAGACTGCAGGATATCCTCAGCTCCCCCAAGCTTCGCGGCCAGATGGGAGAGTGGTCGCTCAAAAACCTGCTGGAAAATATCCTTCCCAAAGACAGCTACGAATTGCAGTATACATTCAAGGAAGGCAAAATGGTCGATGCCCTTGTAAAAATGCCCGACTACGCCGTCTCCATCGACGCCAAGTTCCCCCTGCCCGCCTTCGAGGCGGTCGTAAAGGCCGATACCGATGAGGAGAAGGTCAGACTTAGAAAACAGTTCTTAAAAGACGTAACCAACCATATAGATAAAATCGCCTCTGACTACATAAGACCCGCCGAGGGCACACTCGATTTCGCGATAATGTACATCCCCGCCGAGAACATCTATTACGAAACAATCGTCAAATACGAATCCGATACAAAGGACATCCTCCAGTATGCACTCGACAAAAAGGTCATCCCCGTCTCCCCCAATCTGCTGTACGCCTACCTTATGACCGTGGTAATGGGCCTGCACGGCCTGCAGATAGAAAAACAGGCCGCCGAAATAAGACAAAACCTAAAAAAACTTAACGCCTCCTTCGCCGACTTCGGCGCAACCTGGGAAGTCCTCGGCCGACACCTCAGAAATGCATACAGCCAGTACGACGAAGGACAGAAAAAACTCGACCGCTTCGGCATCCAGCTAAACCAAATACAACAAGAAAGAAAACAAGAAGCCGAAAATGGGCCACAAGCTCTCTCGAGCACCGACCTGCGTGAATAAACCTAAATAGCAACTTACAATAGAAATGGAAAATCTAAAGATTAAGCCGATAATAACTCTTGTGACGTTTATAATTCTGTTTACCTGCGGAGACGCCGACGCCGCAGGCGCGGTCGGACAAAAGGCCCCTAGGCTGCATATAACCAACTGGCTCACGCCCGACCCGCCCTCGAGCGCAAGCCTCCAGGGCCGGGTGCTCGTCGTCGAGTTCTGGGCCACCTGGTGCACCCCGTGCGTCAAGTCCATTCCTCACATGGTTGAGTTGACAAATAAGTACGCCGACAAAGGCGTCCTCTTCATCGGCATCTCCCGCGACAAATCCGCCGGCGACGTCCGCACCTTCCTTAAGCAAAGCGATATCAACTACCACATCGCCATGGACACCGGCATAAGCGACAACTTCTCCTTCCGCGGCATCCCCACCGCCTTCGTCATAGGCAGCACCGGCAACCTGACATGGCAGGGCCACCCTATGAACTGGAATTTCGAAACCGCTATCGTCGCCGCCTTGGAAGCGGCCCCGCCGCCCTTCCTGGATGGCGTCGAGCTCGGCCCCTTCGAGGACCTCAGACTGCGGCTCTCCGGCGGCAGAGACTTCCTCAGGGCCTATCGCCGACTAAAAATCCGCGCCAGAAAGCAAAATTCACCGGATAGCAAAATCGCCACCAAAATAATAGAAACCATCGACGCCAAAATCCAGGAGCAGGTTAAGCAGGCCGACAAGCTCCGCGAAACCGACCCCGCCGAGGCGTTTACGCTCTACCGCCGCATAGTAAAAAACTTCAGAGGTGTAGAGACGGCAAGGTCAGCCGTAATCGCCCAGGACCAGTTACGAAAAGATGAAAAAGTCCAGAAGGAGTTCGCCGCAATCAAAGATATGGGAAAGGCCGAAAAGCTCCTCACCCAATGCTCCGCCTGTCAAACCTGCACCAATTTCAACCCCGAATGTAAAAACTGCAAGCGGCTTAACAATATGACTTTAGCCAGGGTAGAAAGAATACTTACCAATATCTGCAATAGACACAAAGACACCAAAACAGCAAATACAGCCCGACAGCGGCTCACTCAGCTAACCGAAAAGACCGCCGACACCGATACAACCTCTCCTGCAGAAAAAACAAAGACACAAGGGCAATCAGAATGATTTACGAAGACCTAAGAGGCAAAAGAGTCTTGGTCACCGGCTCCAGCAGCGGCATCGGCGCCGCAAGCGCAATTATGTTCGCCGAGCAGGGTTGCTTTGTCGGCGTCCACTACTTCAGGACAAAAACCGGCGGCCAAAAGACCCTCGAACAGGTTAAACAACACAGCGAGGGCATACTGCTCGCTGCAGACATCCGCGACGAGAAACAAGTCAGCCAAATGGTCGACGAGTTCACAAAGGCCGCCGGCGGCATCGATGTCCTTGTAAACAACGCCGGCGACCTCATCGACCGCCGGACTTTTGAGTCCGCAACGCTCGAATATCACGAAAATATTTACGCCACCAACGTCCGCAGCATATTCCTCGCAACAAGAGCAGCCCTACCACATCTAAGAAAGAGCAAAGGCAACATCGTTAACATTGGCTCTGTCGCCGGCCATCACGGCGGAGGACCCGGCGCAGGAATATACGCTGCCGCAAAAGCTGCCGTCGCCACAACAACCATCGCCATGGCAAAGGAATTCGCGCCATACAGCATCCGCGCCAACTCCGTTTTCCCAGGCCTTATCGAAACCCGATTCCATGAACGCTTCACCACGCCGGAAAAAAAGAAAAAAATCGCCCAGCAAACCCCGCTCAAAAGAAACGGCACCGCTGAGGACGTCGCAAATGCAATCCTCTTCCTTGCCTCCAATGCCGCGTCCTTCATCACCGGCGAATATATAGCAGTAAACGGCGGCCTCTATATGCGAGCCTGAAACAATCCTTGAAATCCCCGCCCTCTTTGGGTATATAAGCAACCTCTGGCAAAACAACCCAAATACATTGGAAAAATAGGGTGATTCGAAATACAGCTTATCAAAATGACCCGACAAACAATGCTTGAAAAGCTATTTTCTTCAGACATCTCGTTCTGAAAACTTTCGCTTAGCAAGGAAAGGAAACTAAAAATGAGAATCTTACGTTCTGCAACCATCAAGTTCGCGGCCGTAATACTGATCTTCACT
>CP070715.1:602829-606755 GCA_020350405.1 Planctomycetota bacterium | reverse complement strand
GGACATGCAGTATGCAGAGATCGCGGAGTTGATGGGATGCAGTGAACTCAGCGTGCGAGTGTTATTCTGTCGGGCGAAGAAGGCAATGTCGCGGCAGCTTTCCCGTCGGGGATTTGGCAAAGGGGCGCTGCTGACGATTCTGGCTTTGTTTGGGAAGATGACGGCCCCAAGCGAGGCGGCCGCGGCGAATATCTCGGTTACGGCCGCCACCGCGAATGTTGGTTTGGCAGCGAGTCTGGTGGGGACGGTGGTGAGCAAGGAAACGGTTATAACCCTGGCGACGGCGGGCTTATTGGCGGCTGGCGTTATGATGTCGCCGGCTTACGTTGATAAGGCGTTTACATGGGTTGAAAAGTCGGTGGTTGAGGTCAAGGAAAAGTTAGCAGCCGATTCCCGTGTTACAGCGGTGGGCGGTCTCAGTGATGAGTGCTGGTATTACTATCCTTCGCGAGCAGGCGGGCCGGTGATGACAAGGCTGGTGAAATATGGTTCGCAGGGAAGATATTCCTACTGTCAGCGGCTGGAAGACGACGAGGCGAACTACTTTTTCGACAGGGTGGAGAACGCCATATACATAAACAACTATCGGATGTGGCGGAAGGACTTAGCGGTGCGGCGACTTCCTACCGACGGGTCGGACTTGCGGGAGTTTCTCTCGACGGTCGAGGGGCAGGAAGATGAGATGACATACGTTTCCAGCGGGGGCAGCGGCCTACTGGTAATCACCCGGGAGAACGGCAGCGAGGCTATCAGTCTGGTGGAGGTAATTCATCAGTACAACGTGTTGGATGAGGAGTATTTCCGATACGATTGGCCCGGTGGAGTAGAAGTGGTTGATAATCGGGATGCTATGCACAAAAGGGGCTGGACGTATTTTAGGGTTACGGGCCGGATAGAGGGGGAAGAAGTGAGAGGAGCCGGCCGTATGCCGTTTGTCTACGCCGCCAGTAAGCGCCATACTCCCTGGCTGAGATTGCAGGTGGCGGAGCGGTTGGAGATTGCGGATAGTGTTGGGGGGGCGTATATCCATGATGTGGACGGACGAGCGGTAAAAAGCTACCCGGCCGGCAGTTTCTTCAAAGGACTGACCCGGCCGTGGATGGGACTGCATACGATTGATAGGGTACGGAGGGATGCCGCGGAGCAGAGAATCTGGTTTGAGACAAGGCGCAGACGAGGCAGCAGTGAAGCAGAAGTTATTCTTACCAAGGAGCAAAGCAGACTAATCTATACGATTGATATGGAAAACGATGTTGTTAAAGGGATAACATTTTCAGTACGTGATAACCAGGGCCGGGACGCGGAAGGGGAGTTACTATTTAGCTATCTGGAAGAGGTAGAGGTGGTTGGAGATGAATTTGTCGAGCCGCGGAAAAAAGGTTATGGAAAGCCCCAGCAGGAAGAAATGGGCGTGCTGTGGCTTATGCGATTAGCAGAAAGCAGCCTGGGGCGATAACCGGCAAAGCGGCTACAGGTACGAGGCCTGCGGCGGGATGATGCGCTTATGGATTTCTGGGGAGTGAAGGAAAAATGAATACGAAAGCTACAATCCTGACA
Source organism: Planctomycetota bacterium (assembly GCA_020350405.1). Taxonomy (GTDB): domain Bacteria; phylum Planctomycetota; class Phycisphaerae; order Sedimentisphaerales; family Anaerobacaceae. The sequence goes on along the minus strand of CP070715.1, from coordinate 605,198 downwards.
TTAGTAAGCGTTTTGGCCTTGTGTGGCGTTGGCTTAGCAGATGAGCTATATGTGCCGGGGCAGTACGCGACGATTCAGGCGGCGATTGACGCGGCCGTAGATGGCGATGAGGTTATCGTTGCCGATGGAACGTACACAGGGCAAGGCGTTAGCAATAACGGTATTCACTTTATTGATTTTCGCGGAAAGGCAATTACCGTCAAGTCCCAGAACGGCCCTGAAAATTGTGTAATCGATTTTACAAGTGCTATATTAGACTGTGGCTTTATGTTTTATAGGCAGGAAGGTCGGGACTCTGTATTGGATGGTCTGACATTAAGGGGCGGCTACGGGGCAGTAAACTGTGCGGACAACAGCAATCCAACCATTCAAAATTGCGTCATAACCGGCAAGACAACGGAGTATGGGGGTGGTATTAACTGCTATGACAGCAGCCCATTAATTATCAACTGCACTATCAGGGGGAACAGAGCCAAGGAAAGGAGCGGAGGGGGAATCCACTGCCGAGGGCAAAGCAGTCCGGTGATTGAAAACTGCACGATAAGTAAGAATGCTGCGCCTCGCGGCGGAGGCATCTACTGCAACAACGAGGGGTTTGAAGACACGGGGCCGTTAATTATAAACTGCACGGTCACGGATAACACTGCGGAATATGAGGACGGCGGCATCTGCACCGAATACAGCAGCGCTACGATTGTGAACTGCATAGTGAGCGACAATACAGGCGGGCACGGAGGCATAGGAGGGATTGTTTGTAGATCTGGAGGTAGAACGACGATCTCGAACAGCATTATAAGCAATAACGAAGGAGGCGGAATTTTGTGTATAAATAGCAGCGTGCAGATAAGCAACTGCACGATCACGGAAAATCTGCTGGGCGGAGTAACATGCACGGACGGAGACGTGACAATTGCCAACTGCATGATAAGCGGCAATATTGGGAGCGTATCATGTGCTCGCTCAGGCTGCATAATCAGCAACTGTGAACTGACCGGCAATCGGGTCCGTTGGGATTACGGTGTGGTCAACTGTCTTTATGAGAGCGAAATTATGATTAGGAACTGCACTATAGCCGACAACAAAGCTCATAGGGCGGGTGTTATTCGAGACGCCGGAATACGTTGCTCCGACGGCGGCAGTCTGACGGTCACTAATTCGGTCCTGTGGTCCGGTTCTATTGAAAACGTCGGGCAAGGTACCTATGTCACGGTGACATATAGTGATATAGAGGGTGGTTACCCCGGGCAAGGCAACATTGACGTAGACCCGTGTTTTGCTTTTGCGGGCGATTACCACCTTGCACCCGACTCGCCGTGCATCGACACAGGTGATACCAATTACGTACCCGAGCCGAATGAGGCTGACCTTGACGGAAAAGTGCGCATCAGCGGCAGCACAATTGATATGGGTGCTTATGAATTCGGGCACGAGGGGGCTCTTATCGCAGTTTCTAAAAAGGTTGTGGAGCTGTTTGTCCGCGAAGGCCAAGCACATTCCAGCGAGGAGATTATCGGAATCCGCAACTGCGGGGGCGCAGAGTTGAGGTGGAAAATTGTAGAGGACTGCCGATGGCTGAGTGTTCGGCCGAAGATGGGATCCAATCTGGGAGAAATAGACGAAGTTGCCTTCAGGGCCAGTGGCACCAGACTGGAACACGGCGATTATACGTGTATGGCTGAAGTCGTAGACAGACAAGCATTGTATAGCCCACGGCAGGTAGCTGTAACTTTGCACGTCAACAGGACTCAACTCGTGCCGGAGCAATACGGAACAATACAGGCGGCTATCGATGACTCGGTTAATGGTGATTTGGTTATCGTAGCCGATGGGACATACACCGGTGAGGGCAACCGCGACATCGACTTCTTGGGCAAGGCCATTACAGTACAGTCAGAGTCCGGCCCGGACAACTGCATTATCGACTGTAACGGAAGCGAAGCCGAACCACACCGAGGATTTTATTTCCTCAATGTTGAGGATGGAAATTCCATATTAGACGGGTTTACTATTACTAACGGATATGCGGCAACGTATGTGTGGTACGGTTCTGGCGGGGCAATCTGTTGCTACGGCAGCAGCCCCACAATCAGGAACTGTGTAATTGCGAATTCATCTGCCGCGCGCGGCGGGGGAGTATCGTGTATAGGTGGCAGACCAACCCTGACAGGCTGCACTATCAGTGCCAATAAAGGTCGCTACAGTGGGGGCGGAGTGTCTATGCATGGAGGGCGTCTAGTGATTGCCAATTGCCTGATAACCGGTAACATCGCCGAACGTGAGGCAGGTGGAATCCGGTTGTCGGATGCGAGTGCAGTCGTCAGCAACTGCACCATCGCAGAAAACTCAGCTGGCAAACGCGGAGGGGCAGT
>CP070715.1:600108-602729 GCA_020350405.1 Planctomycetota bacterium | reverse complement strand
GGGCAAAGTGCAGGGGGCAGGGACCTTTTCGCCGGGGGTAATCGGAGTTCGTACGAGGGCGTAGAAGTTGTCGAGTTTATCGGCGGCAACAGGTTTTGTAAGGAGGCTTACGAGAATGCCAGCTAACGTTCCTGCGGTGAGGTAGAAGACCATCTGCCAAGGCAGGTAGATTTCAGGGCCGGTGGGCTTTTGCATTATGCATCTGAGCGATTGTGCGGTGGGGCAGCCAGCTACAAATGAGATGAAGAAGGATTGGGTAGTGAGCCACCAGACTGTAAAGCCGGTAAGTGTAGCGGCCCAGGCGCCGGCGACAGTGGTTCTTCGCCAGAAGAGTCCCAGCCAAAATACAATTCCCATCATTGGGCTTATCATCCAGAAGATTTCGAGTCCTTTGACGACGTTCGGCAGCCAGTACGCGAAGGCGACGCCGCCGGCCACGACCACGACCGAGACGATGCGGCCGATGAGGATGTAATGTTTTTGTGTTTTGTCGGGTATGAAAAACTTGTATACGTTCTCGGTAACGAGGGCCGAGGTGGAGAGCATGAAGGCATCGCAGGAGCTCATTACGGAGGCGAGGATGGCAGCGAGAAAGACGCCAAGGATGCCGGGTAAGATTTTGGGTAGAAAGTCGCTAGCAACGGCGCCGAAGATCTTATCAGGTTCAACGTCCCTGCCGGTAAAATAGACGATTGCGGCGACGCCAGTGAGGCACCAAGCGACGGTGCAAATGCGTTTGATTATATTGCCGCACATCCAGCCGACGCGGCCTTCGGTTTCGGTCTTTCCTGCGGCGCAGTTGCCCATTGTGTGTGGCTGGGTGACAATGCCGACGAGGCCGTTGAAGGCGATGACGATGATGTAGAAGAGGCCTATTTCAGCCGGGGCGACGAGGGAGAGCATCTGAGGGTCCTGGAGGGCCTCTTTTATCCCATGCAGCCCCCCTACCGCGTTTAAAATGAGGGGCAGGAGTAGGAAGGAAAAAATAATCGTGAGGATTCCCTGGATGAAGTCGGTTATGATGGCGGCACCGAGGCCGCCAGCGACGCCATATATTACAAATATTACTGTCATAATAGCTATGGCGAGGTTTGCGGAGAGAAGGCCCTGCGTGCTGGCGGAGATGACTTCGGAGGAGCCCTTGAGCATTACACCCATACTGACCATAAGGCTAAGGGTTCCGACGAGGGCGTATAACATTGCGACAGAGGGATTGAAACGGGCCTGGAAGACGTCGGCGGTGGTTATTGCGCGGAAGCGGCGAAATACGGGGGCGATGAGCCAGTAGAACGGGGTGACGGGCAGCCAGAGCCACTGATACCATATGCCGGAGAGGCCGTTGGTGAAGCTCTTGGAGGCGACGGAGACGGCCTGGTCGGAGTGGGTGCCGGCACCGAAGGAGAACATTATCATCATCGCCTTGCCGAACCTGCGGGGCATGAAGAAATCGGCGCTGGTTTGTATTTTCCTGGCAGACCAGACACCAATGGCAATCATGCCAAGAAAGTAGAGGCCCAAGACACAAATGTCCACTACGTGCAATCCCATTTTTTTAAGAGTCCTTATCTTCTTATTGGCAGCGGTATTATAAGGTAGATACCCAGCGAGGTAAAAAGCGAAATTCTGACGCTCGTAATTGGTAATTTGGGAGCTGGATGGGTCATTGGTGGTTTATGGCTTGATGGAGTGCGGAGTCAGGTATATGATTGGCGGGCAGAAGAGGCTGTTAGCATCTGTAGAATAGAGGTATCAGCAACGATGAAAAACAAACGAACAAGAAGTCGGTACGGTTCGGCAGGTCGTGCGGGGGTGCTGCACCGATTTTTTGTCTTGCCTGAGAGGATACGGGGTGAAGAGGTCGTTTTGGCGGAGCAGGCACATCAGATACGGGATGTACTGCGGTTGAAGGCCGGTGAGCGGATTATTGTGCTGGACAATAAGGGCCGGGAATATGAGGTGGAGTTGACGGAGGTAAGGAAGGATGAGGCAAGGGGACAGGTGGTAGAGGAACGGGAGGCGACCGGTGAGCCGGGGGTGCGGATTACGCTATACCAGAGCTTATTAGCGAGGGAGAAGTTCGAGTGGGTCCTGCAGAAGTGCACGGAGGTTGGAGCGGCGAGGTTCGTGCCGGTTGTTACCGAGAGGAGCGTGGTTCGGGACAGCGGCATTAAGGCGAGCAGGTTAGGGCGCTGGCGTCGGATTATACAAGAGGCGGGAGAGCAGTCGCATCGCGGGAGGCTGCCGGAGCTGGCGGCGCCGGTGAAGTTCGAGGATGCGGTGAGGGGGCTGGAGGGCTTTGATATGTCGCTTATAGCTGCACCAGGGGCAGGTAATAGGAGTCTCGGAGCCTGTCTTGGGGGCGGCAAGGGAGTGGGCCGTATCGCGCTATTTATTGGGCCGGAGGGAGGCTTTACTGAGGATGAGGTCGGGCAGGCTTGTGGGAATGGGGCTATGGCATTTAGTTTAGGCAAGCGGATACTGCGGACGGAGACGGCGGCGGTAGTGGCGAGCTCGGTTATTTTGTATGAGATGGGGGAGCTTGAGGGATAGTTATGCTTTACTTGGTGGCGACACCGATTGGGAATTTATCCGATATCAGTCAGCGGGCGCTGGAGACGCTG
>CP070715.1:590447-600008 GCA_020350405.1 Planctomycetota bacterium | reverse complement strand
CGCCAAAACATACGAGCTGGTACTGGTGATTCTGGCAAATATGCGTCTGGAGTCCATGTAAAAGTCATAGCCGGGGGTATTGCCCTTTTCCCTTTTGTTGACGAGCATCTGGCGGCCAGTAAAAGATGTTTTAAACCAGGTGGTTATTGTGAAGTCCCCGGATGCGCCGAAATCGAGTCGGTCTTTATCTCCGATGCGGACATAGGCCTCATAGCCGCCAAACTTCAAAGCACCGTCAATCAGGCCGGCTGTCCACTGTGCACCATAGACGGTTCCGTGGTAGTCACCGGCTGAATCGGATGCGGTGTATCCCTGGCCCTCGTCAAAGGCCCAGTGGGAGATAAGACCTTCGGTGGGTTCGGCGGCGCGAGAAGAGGGGCACAGGGCTAAAAGGGCGAGTGCTGTTAGAAAGGCTGTCATAACTCTTGGGGGTGTTTTCATTTTTGTATCCTTTCGAGTTTTAGTAAGGATTTATTATAGGGGCGCAGTGGCCGCGCGGTCTGCGCCTGGTTAATTGGTTTTGGTTTGGCTTCGGTTTTTTTGATTGTGATTGTGTCGGTGGCGTAGAAGGATTGGCCGGTGGTGAGGAGACCGGTGACGGTTATTTCGATTTGGCCGGGTTCAGTTAGCTCAGCGCAGAAGGCCTGGCGTTCGAATGCGATTTCGAGTTTTACGGGGCCGGGGTCGCCACCGAGGATTCTTATGTATTCGGAATCGATGTCGGGCGGATCGGCTACGGCCGGCTCATTAACGTCGATATCTTCGGGGAATATCTCTTCCGGCAGCACTATATGGGCCTTGATGTATTTACTCAGAGCCGCGCAATTTAGCGTATGCGGCGTAAGTTTCATGCGGGCTTCGATTGGCGGTGGAGCAGTTTCCTTTATGGCAAGACCGTGCAAGTATCCTGCGGAGATAGCAACAAAGTCATTCCCTTCAGGTGGTGTTGCCTGACCATAATCGTTCCGCCCCCACCCTACGATGCTGCCGTCGGCCTTCAGGGCGAGACTGTGCAATGGCCCTGCGGAGATGGCCACATAGTCATTTCTTGAAGGTGGCGCTGCCTGACCATCATCATTACACCCCCATCCTACGATGCCGCCATCGGCCTTAAGGGCAAGACTGTGCCACGACCCTGCGGAGATGGCCACAAAGTCATTTCCCGAAGGCGGCACTGCCTGACCATAATAGTCGGACCCCCACCCTACTATACTGCCGTCGGCCTTGAGGGCAAGACTGTGAACTCCCCCTGCGGCGATAGCCACAAAATCATTTCCCGAAGGCGGCGTTACCTGACCGGCACCATTAGACCCCCATCCTACGATAGTGCCGTCGGCCTTCAGGGCAAGACTGTGATACACCCCTGCGGAGACAGCCACAAAGTCATTCCCCCAAGGTGGCGTTGCCTGACCATCATCGTCACGCCCCCATCCCACAATGCCGCCCTCGGCCTTCAGGGCAAGACTGTGCCACGACCCTGCGGAGATGGCCACAAAGTCATTTCCCGAAGGCGGCGCTGCCTGACCGTAACCGTTATTCCCCCATCCTGTGACGCTGCGGTCGGCCTTCACGGCAAGACTGTGTTCCAAACCTGCGGAGACAGCCACAAAGTCATTTCCGGAAGGCGGTGTCGCTTGACCATAACCGTTGCGCCCCCATCCTGTAATACTGCCGTCGGCCTCCAGGGCAAGACCGTGCCACCCCCCTGCGGAGATAGCCACAAAGTCATTCCCCGAAGGCGGCGTTGACTGACCAAAACTATCATAGCCCCATCCTACGATGGTGCCATCAGCCCTCAGGGCAAGACTGTGTTTCAGCCCTGCGGAGACAGCCACAAAGTCGTTTCCAGAAGGCGGTGTTGCCTGACCAGAATGGTTAGAGCCCCATCCCACGATGCTGCCGTCGGCCTTCAGGGCAAGACTGTGATAGCCCCCTGCGGAGACGGCCACAAAATCGTTTCCCGATGGCGGCGTTGCCTGACCACCACCATTACGCCCCCATCCAATGATACTTCCGTCGGCCTTCAGGGCAAGACCATGACACGACCCAGCTGAGACAGCAACAAAGTCATTTCCTGAAGGCGGTGCTGCCTGACCGTAACCGTTATTCCCCCATCCTGTGACGCTGCCGTCGGCCTTCAGGGCAAGACTGTGTTCCCGCCCTGCGGAGACAGCCACAAAGTCGTTTCCCGAAGGTGGCGTTGCCTGACCATCATCATTATACCCCCATGCCATGACGCTGCCGTCGGCCTTCAGGGCAAGACTGTGAAACCCTCCCGCGGAGACAGCCACAAGGTCATTTCCCGAAGGCGGCGTTGCCTCACCATAACCGTTAGACCCCCATCCCACGATGGTGCCGTCGGCCTTCAGGGCAAGACTGAACGATTCTCCTGCTGCAATCATGACGGAGTCGGAAATGTCCGGGATAATCTTCTGCGACCCCCACCCGACAATCGAACCAGCCCAAGTAGATTTGGCGATGGCGAATTGGAATAGCAAGAGAAGCAGCAAGACTGCGAGTGAGTTTTTTAGATTTTGTCTGGTCATTTTTCCTGCCTTTTTGGTTTTATGAATGATGGATAATGACGAGGGCTGGGCTTCAATGAGCGATTTATGATTATTTCATTTTTGCGCATTGTTGTAGCCCAGCCCCTAGCCGAAAATGGCTCTTTAGTGGGCATATTGGCCGCAAGTTGTGCGGAGCTCCTCAGCTTTCGTTTAATAAGATGCGCGGAAGGGGCAAGCTGTTCTGTAAATTTTGTAATTTTTTCTCGAATGCTGCGAAACGAGTCAGAATATTGCGCTTTTTTCCACATTTTTGCTCCCTCGAGCGGCCTATTTTAGCAGGCGCAACCAAAAAACAGTGGAAAAGCAGCTTATTTTAGAAGGCGGGTCGGTATGAAAGGGGTCTTAGAATATGATAGCTTGCAAAAAGTTATGATATTACGGCTTTTTGACCAGCCTTTCTGCTTTTTACCTATGTTAATATTACTACGGTGCCCGGCGGTTTGTCAAGAAAAATCTGCAAAAATTTGGATAAATTTTGTTGAGAGTCATTACAGGCGGGGAACTGCGGGCGTGAAGGGGATAAAATGCTTGCGAGAATGGGGGGGCGGGGTTATTGTATTGGGTTTGTTTTGGTGTGAGAAAGGCAATACGAACGGTTATTTAGGAAGGCAGCGATGGAAGGAACAGTGAAGAATCCGGGTTTATCAGAGCTGGATGAATTATGTGTTCAGACGATACGATTTTTGTCGGTGGACGGGGTGCAGAAGGCGAATTCGGGTCATCCGGGGATGCCGATGGGGATGGCACCGGCGGCGTACGTTCTGTGGACGAAGCACCTTAAGCATAATCCGGCGAACCCGCAGTGGGCGAACAGGGACAGATTCGTGCTGTCGGCGGGACACGGCAGTATGCTGCTGTATTCGCTTTTGCATCTGACGGGTTATGATTTGAGCTTAGAGGAACTGAAGAACTTCCGGCAGTGGGGGAGCAAGACGCCGGGGCATCCGGAGCGCGAGCCGGAGGTCGGGATCGAGGTTACGACGGGGCCGCTGGGGCAGGGGATTTCCAACGCGGTTGGGATGGCGATTGCGCAGAAGTATCTGGCGAAGTATTTCAATCGGGATGGTTTTGCCATTATGGATTATTCGATTTACGTGATAGCCGGGGACGGCGATTTAGAGGAGGGAGTGTCGGCGGAGGCGAGCTCATTGGCGGGACACTTAGGGCTGGATAATCTGATTGTGATTTATGATGACAACCATATCACGATTGATGGGGATACGAACCTTGCGTTTACGGAGGACGCGGCGAGGCGGTACAAGGCGTACGGGTGGAACGTGATAGAGGTGGGTGGGGACGGCAATGATATGAAGTCGTTCGAGAGGGCCTTGAAGCGGGCGAAGAGGGAGAAGAACCGGCCGAACATTATAAAGCTGCGGACGCACATCGCGTACGGCAGTCCAAACAAGCAGGACACGGCCGGGGCACACGGCTCACCCTTGGGCGAGGATGAGGTGAAACTAACAAAAGAAAGGTTTGGTTGGAACGGCGAGAAGACGTTTGTTGGGCCGGATGAGGTGTCGGCGCATATGGGTAAGGCGGTGGGGAGGGGGAAGAGGGCGGAGAGGAAATGGGAGAAGATGCTGAAGAAGTATGCGGAGGAATATCCGGAGCTTGCGGTGCAGTTTCATAACGCCGCAAACGGGAAGCTGGGCGTTAATATCGACGAGCTGCTGCCGGTGTTCGAGGCGGGCGGCTCGATGGCGACGCGGAAGGCGTCAGGGAAGGTATTGGATGTATTGATGCCGAAGCTGCCGATGGTCCTAGGAGGGTCGGCGGATTTGACGCCGTCGAACCTGACGAAGTTCGCGGGGGCGAAGGACTTTCAGAAGGATGCACGAGACGGCAGGTACATACGGTTCGGTGTGCGGGAGCACGCGATGGGGGCGATAATGAACGGGATATCGGTGAGCGGGCTGACGCGGGCGTACGGGGGGACGTTTTTGGTTTTCAGTGATTATATGCGACCAGCGATACGGATGGCGGCGCTATCGGGTTATCCGGTTATATACGTGTTTACGCATGACAGTATAGGGGTCGGGGAGGACGGGCCGACGCACCAGCCGGTTGAGCAGGTTGCGGCGCTGCGGGCGATACCAAATTTGCTGGTGATGCGGCCGGCTGACGCAAACGAGACGGCGCAGGCGTGGAAGTTCGCGCTGGAGCAGCAAGAGGCGCCGGTGGCGTTGTGTCTTACGCGGCAGGGATTGCCGAATCTGGACCAGGAAAAGTACGGTTCGGCGACGAACTTGAGCAAGGGCGCTTATGTTCTTGTGGGGGCGGAGGAGCCGGACGTGCTGCTGTTGGCGACGGGGTCGGAGGTTGGTGTTGCGCTGTGTGCGGCAGAAGGGTTAGCGGCGCAAGGGATTAAAGTGCAGGTGGTGAGTATGCCGTGCTGGGAGCTGTTCGAGAAACAGAGTCAGGAGTATAATGAGTCGGTGCTGCCGCCGAATGTGAAGGTGAGAATCGCTATCGAGGCCGGCGTGGAGGCAGGGTGGCGGAAGTACCTGGGGCGAGAGGGTGTCTTTGTCGGGATGTCATCGTTCGGGGCATCGGCGCCGGCGAAGGTTTGCTTCGAGAAATTCGGAATCACCGCGGAGAGGGTTATAGAAGAGGCCAAGAAATCTCTGGGAATTTGACGGCCCATTCTTATGGAGCTTGGCCGGGACAAGACGGTCGCGGAGGTAGTCACTCGGCTCGGGGCTGATGTCAGGGGGGTGGTCAGGGTCGAGGGGACGTGGGGGTCGTTTGCGCATTTATTGGCGACGTACATTTCTGAGCAAACGGTTCGGCCGATTCTGTATGTATGTCCACACATTGACGATGCGGACAAGGCGGTTGACGATTTGCAGACGTTCGGGGCGGAAAGGGTGGAGGCATTAGCGGCGTGGGAGGGGGCGGAGGACATCGCGGACGCGACCGATGAGATACGAGGGGAGAGATTGAAGCTCGTATCTCGAATCTCGGAACTCGCAGCTCGTTCAAATGAGAGTAAGGTTATTATACCCGCGTCGGTGCAGGCGCTGTGTCAGCCGATACCGAAGCCGGAGGCACTGGAAGGAAGCTGTCTTGGCTTGGAGAGCGAGAAGGCGGTTTCGCCTGAGGAGGTGGTGAGCTGGCTGGTTGATAACGGCTTCGAACGTGTTGACAGGGTTGATTTGCCGGGGCAGTTTGCGCGGCGGGGCGGGATTGTCGATATATATGCGCCGCTGAGTACGGGGAAGGTCTTGTTGGGTAAGGACGCGGAGAGTTTGTCGGCGAAGGACGGTGAGGCGCTGCGGGTGGAATTTTTCGGTGATACGATAGAGAGCATTCGGGAGATAGACTTAGATACGCAACGGTCGAGCGGGCAATTGAAGAGGGTCAATATTGTTTCGGCGGTGTGCGGGGGGGCGGAGGAAGAGCGGGAGCTATTCGTAAATATTCTGCCGGAAGATACGATAGTTATCCTTGATGAGCCGACGGACATTGAGGAAGTGGCGAAGGTTTTCTTAGAGCGGGTGGAAGATGGGGGGCGGCTTTATAAATGGGGCGCCGTTTACGAGGCAATCGCGAGATTTACGCAGCTGCACGTATGCAGGTTTGCGACTTCAGCGGAAGGAGACTGGCTGAAGCTGGATGTGAAGAGTGTGCAGCAGTATCAACATAAGGCGACTTCGCTATGGGCGGGGCACAAGGAGGCTTTGGAGGGACTGGTCAAGGAGGCGAAGGAGGGGAAGAAGGTACTCTTATATTGCGAAGCGCTGGCTGAAATCAAACGGGTGACGGAGATTATAGAGCAAAGCAGTAAGAAGGTGCCGGGGAATTTTAAGCTGGTGCAAGGATTCATTCATCAGGGGTTTGTGATAGATTCGCTGGATACGATAGTTATAAGCCATCACGAACTATTTGGGCAGTATGCGCTTAGGCGGCGGCCGCGTGCAGCGAGGGTGAGCGCGCCGGTGGATACGCTGAGCGATTTGCAGTTGGGTGATTACGTGGTGCATGTGTCACACGGCATCGGGAAATTTCTGGGGATAAAGACGATAGAGGAGAAGGGTGGCAAGAGCGAGTACCTTACGATTGAATACGCGAGCGGGGGGAAGGTTCAGGTTTCGGTGCGGAATATTGCGCTGGTGCAGAAGTATATCGGGACGAGTCCGAAGAGGCCGAATCTTAGCAAGATAGGTTCGAAGAGGTGGCAGAGGCAGAAGGAGAAGGTCACCAAGTCGGTGGAGAGCCTTGCCAGCGAGCTGTTGGAGGTGCAGGCGAGCCGGCAGGCGATGGGCGGGATATCGTTCGGGGATGATTCGAACTGGCAGATGGAGTTTGAAGAATCGTTTGCGTATCAGGAGACGCCGGACCAGACAACGGCGGTGGAGCAAATCAAGGGCGATATGAAAGAGGCAGTGGCGATGGATAGATTACTGTGCGGGGACGTGGGGTACGGCAAGACGGAGCTTGCGATGCGGGCGACATTCAAGGCTGTGGAGGGCGGTAAGCAGGTGGCGATGTTAGTGCCGACGACGGTGCTGTGTGTGCAGCACGGCAGGACGTTTACGGAGCGGTTTGCGGATTTTCCAATTTCGATAGAGGTATTGAACCGGTTCAGGACGCCGAGGCAGGCGAAGGACATTATCGCACGGACAAAGAAGGGAAGGACGGATATTCTGATAGGGACGCACCGGCTGTTAAGTGGTGACGTGGGATTTAAGGATTTGGGGCTGTTGATAATTGACGAGGAGCAGCGGTTCGGGGTGGAGCACAAAGAGAAACTGAAAAAGATGAAGGTGAATGTTGACGTACTTACAATGACGGCGACGCCGATTCCGCGGACGCTGCACATGTCGCTGCTGGGGCTGCGGGATATAAGTTCGCTGGCGACACCGCCGCTGGACAGGCGAAGCATAGTTACGGCGGTGGCCGGTTACAATCCGGAGCTTATAAGGAAGGCGATAATTCGTGAGATGAACCGTCAGGGGCAGGTATTCTTTGTGCACAACAGGGTGCGGACAATTGAGAAGAAGGCGTGGGAGATTCAAAAGCTGGTCGGCGACGCAAGGGTCAGGGTCGCGCACGGGCAGATGACGAAGAGCGAGCTCGAGAAGGCGATGATAGATTTCGTGTTAGGGAAAATAGACGTACTGGTATGCACGACGATAATCGAGTCGGGACTGGATATACCGAACGCGAACACGATATTTATAAACGATGCGGACCGGTTCGGGCTGGCGGAGCTGCATCAACTTCGCGGGAGGGTCGGCAGGTACAAGCACCGGGCGTACGCGTATATGCTGCTTCCAAAAACGCGGTCGATAACACCGGTGGCGGCGAGGAGGCTGAAGGCGATTGAGGAGTACTCGCACTTGGGTGCGGGTTTCAGGATTGCGCTTCGGGACCTGGAGATTCGGGGGGCGGGGAACATATTGGGGCCGGAGCAGTCGGGGCATATCCAGTTGGTGGGGTATCAGATGTACTGCGAGCTGTTGGCTGATGCGGTGAAGAGGTTGAAGAACGAGCCGGTGGAGCTGATACCGACGGCGACAATTGATTTGGGATTTACGACGTATATACCGAGGAACTACATACCAACGGACAGGCACCGGATGGACGCGTATCGCAAGATTGCGGTGGCGAAAAACAAGGAGGACCTGGAGCAGACAAAGGGCGAATTAGCGGACGTGTACGGGCCGGTGCCAGAAGAGGTCGAATTGCTGCTGGAGTTGGCCGAGCTAAGAATTGCGGCGAGTAAACGAGGCATAAGGACTATTGTAACGAGCGGGCGGGACTTGGTGTTTTCGTTCGGTGAAGAGCGGAGCGCCGAAACTGACAAGCTCTTTGCTAAAACGGTGGGGAAAGTAAGGGTCGCGGGCCCGAAGACGGTATATCTGCACTTGGGGAAGAGTTATTTTGAGCCGGCGACGCTGATAAGCGTGTTGCGAAAGATTCTTAACACTACTTAAGCCGATCGCATATAATACACTGGTGGAAGCGCAATCGGAAAAGGGACACATGAGTGAAACAGATATGATTCCGGAGGGCAACAAGACAAAACCATGTATACTGGGGATTCTGTCCTTTATACTTGCCCTGATAAGCGTGGCGGGTATCATCGGTTTTTGCGTTGTTCCTGACAAAATGTGTGCACACGCTCCGCTGGTTTTTGCCAGCCTGCTTCTATCGTTGATTTTCGGGCTCGTTAGTAGTTCGCGAATCCGCAAAAGCGGCGGAGGGCTAAAGGGGCAGGTATTTGCAAGGACAGGCTGCCTGATATCAGCGGGCTTGGTCGCGTTTGGCTTCTTCTTGGGCTTGAGCACCCCGTATATAAAGAGTTTTCTATATAAGCACGGAATACCGTACCGAGTCATATGTGGTACTAATCTAAGGGACCTAGGCAAGGCAATGCAACAGTATGCGAACGATTATAATCGACGGTACCCGACAGCAGACAGGTGGTGCGATTTGCTCCTTGAACATGCCAATGTGGGAAAACGGACATTTTTATGCAGAACGGCAGAACCCCCCACCATATATAAGACAAGTGACCCAAATGAGGAGCCTAACATAGGAGTACGTGTGGAGTTTCTGGGTAAGTACGATGATGCAAATGAGGGATACAGTTATGTGTATTCAGCTTACTGGTCTCATTATGCTGTTAATCCAAATTGTGGGCCCAACTCGGCAGCGGATGTGGCTCTTTTGTTTGAGACGGAGGGGGGCTGGAATCAATTTGGCGGGGCTGAGATACTAACTTTTGAAAACCACGAGGGCAAAGGTTGCAATGTATTGTATAATGGTGGAGACGTAGAATTTGTCGCGCCAGAAGAAATGACAAAACTAAAATGGAAGGCAGATGAAAACAAAGGCGAGAGTACTGAATAAGTTAGAAGGAGACTTAAGAATGAGCAAGTATGGTAAGGGTGTTTTGGCGGTTGCGGTGATGGTTTCGATAGTGCGTGTTTGTTCAGCGGGTTATGAGCCCAAGACTTTGGAGATAGGTTCGACGGCACCGTTT
>CP070715.1:586128-590347 GCA_020350405.1 Planctomycetota bacterium | reverse complement strand
GCTCGGAGGAGAACCGGTGGCAGCTCAATTGGGTGGTAATACCAGAGCTTTTAGCTGTTACGTAATTGGTGTGATATTAAAAAACAAAGCCAAATTATGACTCCTTTACCAAGCAATTCAGGGCCTTTCAGTAAATCCGTTAAGCAATTGGCTGAACAGATGAACCCCTGCACGCTTTGCCCGCGAAATTGCGAGGTCAACCGCAGCGAAGGCCAAATAGGCTTTTGCGGCATTGGCGATAAACCGGTGGTCAGCTCCGTTGGCCCTCATTTCGGTGAAGAAAGAGAGCTCGTCGGCTACGGGGGATCAGGGACTATATTTTTCGCCGGGTGTAATTTAGGCTGTATATTCTGTCAAAATTTCGATATCAGTCACCATCGACACGGCCGGGCGGTAACAGTTGAGCAATTGGCGCAGTTTATGCTCGAACTGCAAAGTCACGGCTGCAGCAATATTAATCTTGTTACTCCCACTCATGTTGTTGCGCCGGCTATGGCGGCTGTTAAACTGGCAAGACAGGACGGCCTGACCCTGCCGATAGTCTACAATACCGGTGGCTACGACTCGGTCGAAACCCTAAAGCTGCTCGCCGGCCTTGTGGATATTTACATGCCCGATATGAAGTATTCGGACTCCGAGGTTGCAAAGGAACTCTCCCGCGCATCAGATTACCCGCAGCTAAACCGTGAAGCTGTCAAAGAAATGCACCGTCAGGTAGGAGACCTTCAAACAGAAAAAGGCCTTGCCACACGCGGCTTGCTTGTGAGACATTTGGTCCTGCCGAACAACCTGGCAGGCAGCTTCGAGACTATAGACTTCTTAGCAGAGCAAATCTCCCTCAATGCTGCAATCAACATAATGGACCAATACCGCCCCTGTTTCAAAGCGTCATCAAACCCCAAAATAAACCGCCGACCAATACTACAGGAGTATGACGCCGTCCGCCAATATGCCATAGAAAAAGGCCTGAACGTACTCACTTGAGCAGAAGCTCCTTTAGTAGCTTTGCATTGACAACGGCGTACCCGCCAAAGTCATTATTGAAATAAGCATAGATGCTGCGGGCTTCCCGGGTGTGTTCTTTCACCCAATCTGCCCATTTCTTCAGGGCGGCTTTGGCGTAGTTTCCTGAGTATCGGCCGGTCGTGCCGTGGAAACGAAGGTAGATGACGCCGCCTGTGACAACGCGAGGCACTTTCATCCCCGGCATATCGTGTATGCAAAATCCCGCCTTAAATTTGTCGAGAAGTTCGTAAGTATCTTCCGAAAACCAGCTTTTGTGCCTGAATTCAAAGATTGCTAAGCGCTCTCTGGGCAAAGCCTCCAAAAAAGTTCTCAGCCGGTCAAGGTCTTTATGAAAACTTGGCGGCAGTTGGTATAGAATAGGCCCAAGCTTTTCTTTCAGCAAAAGAGCTCCTGCGAAAAACCGCTCAAGTGGCTCTGCAGGCTCTTTTAACCTCTTAATATGAGTGATATAGCGATTGGCCTTTACCGTATAGACAAAATTCTCAGGCGCCTGTCTGCGCCATAACTCAAAGGTCTGCTGTTTTGGAAGCTGATAGAAGGTGTTGTTGATTTCCACTGTGTCGAAATGCGCCGCATAGTGCCCAAACCATTTGCTCTTCGGCAGGTCAGCAGGATAAAACACTCGCGTCCAGTGATTGTAATGCCACCCTGAGGTCCCTACTCGAATATCACAATCTGCCTTGCTCATAACGAATATTTTAGCCTTTTAGTTGAACAATCTGCAAAATTATTATAATTTTCGGCCTTGCAGGAGTATGAATACACTGGGCAATGACAGCTTTCTGAACAACTATGAAGATAATTATCGCAATGGACTCGTTCAAAGGCACTCTCAGTGCCAACCAGGCGTGTGAAATCGTCGCAGAGTCAATAGCTGAATGCGTGCCAAGTGCCGAGGTGGTAATAAAACCAATGGCCGACGGCGGCGAAGGCACCGCGCAGGCAATGATTAAAGCAGCCGCCGGCCAATGGATTCCGCAGAGAGTAATGGGGCCGCTTCCAGATATGCAGGTCGAGGCCGGCTTCGCATGGTTCAATTCCGACAAAACAGCCCTTGTCGAGATGGCCTCAGCCAGCGGGCTTGAGCTGCTTTCCAAAGACCAGATGAACCCGCTCAGGACCACCACTTATGGCACCGGCCAGCTCATAAAAGCCGCTTTAGAATACGGTGCACACAAAATCCTTCTCGCCGTGGGCGGCAGCGCAACCGTTGATTGCGGCCTCGGCGCTGCAATGGCGCTCGGCTGGGAATTCCTCGACAGCCAGGGTAACATGGTCCCGCTTGGCGGAGAAGCCCTCGAAAAAGTTGCTAAAATAATCGAACCCGAGAAGCTCGAACTTGTCCCCGTAGAGGTCCTCTGTGACGTCGACAATCCTCTATGCGGTGAGCACGGTGCCGCCAGAATTTATGGCCCTCAAAAGGGTGCAACACCTAAGATGGTTGAACAACTCGAAAAAGGTCTTTGGCACCTCTCTGTCCTCGCTCAGGAACAACTGGCTCGTGACATCAATAACGTCCCCGGGGCAGGGGCAGCCGGCGGTTTGGCCGCGGGGGCTTTGGCCTTTGTGAACGCTGCCCTCGTATCCGGCATTGAGACGGTAATGGCCCGAAGCAACCTCCGCGCAGAGCTGCCATCTGCCGACTGGATAATTACCGGAGAAGGCTGTTTCGACAACCAGTCCCTCTACGGAAAGGTCGTATCCGGAATCGCAAACTTAGCTGCAAAATCACATACCCGTATTGCCGTCATAGCAGGCGAGGTCTTGGTACTGAAGCAGGAATATCAAAAACTCGGAATCGCAACCGCCGTCGGCTGCAGAACAAAAGATATGTCCCTTGATTACGCACTTGCAAATTCCTGCAAGCTTCTCCGCTCGGCTGCACAGCACCTCGCAAGAGAATACCTCGCCATGTAGTTCTAGTGCGCAAATAGGTGCATACGGCTATCTTGACAAGACCACACCAAAAAAAGATTGCACATTTCCACACGAGACGCTATCATTATCAACCTTTATAGCACTTGAGAGTCAAAAACTGTGTGCAAAGTCTGTGAGGATAAGTAGTTATGTCGATTTCCGATGAAAAATTGGCGGAACTTGAAAAAATAGCCAAAAAACTCCGTTATGACATTGTGATGATGATTGGGGCGGGCAAGCCCGGCCATCTCGGAGGCTCATGTTCGATTGCCGAAATCGTTGCGGCATTGTACTTCTATAAGATGCGCCATGACCCGAAAAATCCGACGTGGCCCGACAGGGACAGGCTGCTTTTGAGCAAGGGACACGCGGCGCTTACGCAGTATGCGGCCCTGGCCGAATGCGGGTACTTTCCTAAAAAAGAATTAGAAACGCTAAAGGAGCTGGGAACAATACTGCAGGGACATCCCGAAATGTTAAGGATGCCGGGCATTGAGGCGAACACCGGCTCACTCGGCCAGGGATTGAGCATCTCCTGTGGAATCGCACTGGCAGGCAAACTTGACAAGAAAGACTACCACGTTTACTGCGTAGTAGGGGACGGCGAGATTGCCGAAGGACAGATATGGGAGGCCTCAATGGCGGCCGCTTACTATAAGCTGGACAACCTCACGGCCACCCTCGATAAAAACGAGGTCCAGGCGACCGGCCTCATCGCTGAGCGTTACGACACAAATCCTCATCCGGAAAAGTGGACGGCATTCGGCTGGCACGTAATAGAAATCGACGGACACGACATCAGACAAGTCGTGGGTGCTCTGGATAAGGCCGACGAGGTCAAGGGTAAGCCCGTGATGATTATTGCCAATACCGTTAAGGGAAAAGGCGTGCCCTTTGCCGAAGGTAAAGCGGACTTCCATCACGGAATAATGACGGAGGAACAATATCAGACGGCCCGCAAACTCTTTGAAGACTGAGGAGAAATAATAGAATGGCAAAGCAGAACTGTAGAGTCGTTTACGGCGAGACGCGTGTTGAGTTAGGCAGGGAAAACCAGCGTATTGTGGCCCTTGAAGCCCACCTTATCAAAACCACCAAGACCCCCCATTTAGAGCACGAGTTTACGGAGCGTTTATTCGAGATGGGTATCGGCGAGCAGAACATGATTTCCACCGCGGTCGGTCTGGCGCTGAGCGGCAAGATTGCCTTCGCCAACTCCTTTGCGGTCTTTGCCGCGGGCAGGCCCTACGACCAAATCCGGGTCAGTGTTTGCATT
>CP070715.1:579018-586028 GCA_020350405.1 Planctomycetota bacterium | reverse complement strand
TAAGAGAACTTGCTGCCGCGGACACTCAACTGGGCTGAGAGGATTTTCTCGGGGCCGGCAAATGTGGGGACAACGGCGGCTCCGAAACTATTTCTTAATACTGTGAGTGTGACATCAGGGTCAATCGGAGAGATATATTCGCTGCCGTGCTGGGCCAGCACCTCTTTGGCCTGCTCGGCCTCCAGTGAGCCCGGGTCTTTGGTGATTGCTGACTTTAGAGTCTTAATTGCCGAATCTTTTTGTCCCTGGGCCAGTTGAATCCGGGCGAGTGTTAAATCGGCGATTTGGCTTTCCTGGTAATTGTCGATGATTAGCTGTGCCCAGTCGGTTTGGCCGTTCATCGTGAGCGAATAGGCCAAAACAGCAGCGGCTGTAGCGGAGTTGGGGTCAACTGAATAGGCTTTGTTAGCCCAGTCGATTGCTTTGTCCGCGTCCGGCAGGGCAAAACAGTAAAACCAGGCGAGCTGGTCGGGACTGATTTGCTTGAAAGAACTATCTGCACTATCTTGCATCCGGGGAGCTATATCGGGGAAAATTAGTTGCTGCGTTTTTTCCTCTACAGCCCAGAGTATCTGTGCTGCTTGTTCGGTATCTCCAATTTTCGCTGCAGCCTTGGCGGCAATGGCTTCCAGGAACAGGTCAAATCGTCCACTTTGGCGGACGTCGTTGGCAATTTGCAGGCATCTGTGTTGATTTCGCTTTGTGTTGTAGTTGCAAATGGCCCACGGCAGGTACAATGAGGGGGGCAGTTCCTCGGCCGGATAAAGATGGCGGAACAACTCCGCGCAGTACTGGTAAGCATCGGCAGCTGTTTCGTAAAGCTGCAGGCGCTGGGCATATTGTGCGAAGCTGAAAGCGGCCTCGATGTCAAAAGGATTTTCACTTATTGCCAATCTTAGATGTAGAAGGTACGCCGGCGGCTGGAGCTGTTCGGGCGCAAGTTCAGCCAGCTTTGCAAACGCCAACTTATTGTAGCTGTTGCTGTTGAGGGCTCGCATAAGGTACGATTGGGCGGATTGCAGGTCGGTCTTCTCGGCCATCAGCAGACCGAGCAATGTAGCCAGTTCAGAGTCAAGAGCGGCGTTTTTGCCGCCGAGATTCGCTAACAAATCTTCAAGAAGCCTCTCTCGCTCTTCACGAGAGTTGAGCCTTTCCAGCAGGTAGCCAACCGCGGCCGCGACCACTTCCATGTCAGCGGACTTATTTACATAGCTTGCAAGCAGGTTATAGACCAACTCAGAGTAATCCCAGGCTGGGTTTCGAGAGGCGAGCTTAATCATATCAGGAAGGACATAGTTGGCTCTGCGATCCAGGTTAGTCGTGGCTCCTAAGAGGATGATTGCCTGGTCGACCTGACGTTCGGTAAGGTCTTTCGAGTTGGCCAGTTCGTGAGCTACTTCATAGAGTGTTTGGCCGACGGACGGCGAGAACAGTGGTTCTGCATCCAGAGGGCCCCGGGCCCGGGCTGGCAAGCAGCAGAATGAAAGAATTAAAGAGATTGAAAAAGCCCATCTGTTGAGCATTTATATCTCCAGTAACCGGCGTTCCTATCCTTACGACCTGTTGCGGATGCTGCAAACGCCAAAGACGGCGTTTGTGAACCTGCAAAGGTGTCTCCTGCGTTCTACAAAAACGTCCATCAAACCGTATTTCGGGCAATTAAGCGGCCTGCTTTAGGTATAATGCCGACGTTGTGTGCCGCAGGAGACTTCGACTTTCCCCGGTTTAGGGGTATATTATCGGTTGGCTTTGTTTATACGAAAGTTTTCTTCGTATGTGCGGGATGTTGGATTGCCATCTAACTCTGTATGGTTCAAGTACTTATGTGATAAAAGGCGTTTTTGGCGTGTTTCGCAGCCCGTATCACGGTTGTTGCTCGTCGGGTCGCTTGCTTGCAGTCAGCAGGGAGAGCATTTCGATGTGCAGGAACTTTGCGGCGAGCAGGTACACTGCCGCTGACGTAGGGACAACCAGGAGCAGCTTTAGGATATCGGCGTGGTTTTTCGACAGCCAGAGTGTAAGTGCAATTGCCGCGGACATACACAAGGTCGCCATGATGGTCTTGAGGAATGCTTGTGCCAGCTCGTCAAGTATGGAGTCTCCCAATCTTCGTCGAAGGGCTATGGCGAGGACAGCTACCTGTAAATACGAGCAGAGTGCTGTTGCGGCGGCCAGACCGCCTGTTCCAAGAGACCATATAAGTGTCAGGTTGAGGGCAATGTTGGTGAAGACCGCGATGAGCGCACTTTTGACGGGCGTTTTAGGGTCCTGCATAGAGTAGAAGGCGCGTGTCAGGACCTGCTGGGCAAAGTAGCCGCACAATCCCAGGGCGTAGAAAAGGAGGGTCCAGGCAACCATATTGGTGTCTTTTGCGGTGAATTGGCCGTGCTGAAATGCCAGCGAGATTAAGGGCGTGGCTATAGCTATAAGTCCTACGGTGGCGGGAACTGCGATAAAGAGGCAGCAGCGAAGGCCTTTGGAAACGGTTGCGGCCAAGCCGGCGAAGTCCTTCTTTGCTGCGAAAGTACTCATCACAGGAAAGACTGCGGTCGCCAATGATATGCCAAATACCCCCAGGGGTAGCTGGTATAACCTTTGAGAATAGTAAAGGTGTGAGACCGAGCCGCGCTTTAATGGGTAGGCAATGGTACTGCCCAGCAGGATGAAAGAGGTTCCTTTCTCCGGCGAAGCGGAGAACCACCAAGCGATAAGGTCGTCCGCCAAAGTATTTATCTGTGTTACTGTCAGGCCGAGTATCATTGGAACCATCAGGATGATGATTTTTTTGAATGCATCGGAATGGGTATTCCAGGCGGGTCTTATTGATACTCCGGCGGCGCGCAAAGGGGGAATCTGAATCGCTATCTGCGTCAGGCCGGCGATGAGAACGGCGACGGCTACGAAGAAAACCTGGTTTCGAGCTTGGAGTCTGAAGACCCAGCCGGTCAAGAGGATGCTGCCGATAATGAAGAGATTGAGCACTATCGGCGCGGCGGCCGGTGCAGCGAAGTGTCTGTGTACATGGAGAATGCCGGCCAATATCGCGACCGTACAGACGAGCAGCATATAGGGCAGCATTATAGATGTCAGTGACAGGACCAGTCTGGTCTCACTGGTAGCGCTGAAGAATTTATAATAACCCCAAATCAGAGCCTCTCCGATCAAGATTATTGCCGCCAGCAGGACAAACAAGACGGTCACTACGGTGTCGACCAATTGTTTTGCCTGTTGTTTGTCTTTGTGGAATGCCTCGCTGTAAACGGGGATCAATGAGGCCGCGGCCGCCCCTTCACCAAATAATCTTCTGGCGAGGTTAGGGATTTTGAATGCTATGGTCCAGGCGTCAAGCAGGGCGTTGGCACCGAAGAAGTGGCTGTATGCGATGTCCCGGACAAACCCGAACACCCTGCTGGTTGCCGTAAGAGACGCAATCTGTCTGAAGCCTTTTATCATTAGCGACCATTTATAATGCTGTAGGTCTTTTTTTGCAAGGGTATCTTGGGGGGAATGGGGTGTTAGGAGTGGCTACTGGAATGATTTTGGAGCTACGGTGAAGGGCCACTGTCGGCCGAGGTTATTTAGTAATCCGATCGAAACCATACTGACAAGCAGGCTCGAGCCGCCGTAGCTTACCAGAGGCAAAGTCAGGCCGGTGATTGGCATCAGTCCCATTGTCATACCTACATTGACGATAAACTCAACGGCAAACATTGCCACGATGCCGATAGCGAGCAGCCTCGCGAACGGGTCGGTATTACGAACTGCGATTTCCAGTCCGCATCCGATGAGAATGACATAAAGGCCGATAACGGCCAGAGAACCCCAGAAGCCCCACTGATGGGCAATCATAGCGAAGATAAAGTCGTTGTGTCTTGAGGGCAGGAAGTCGTATTTGACGAATGGACCTTTGCGAAAGCCGTATCCTCCGAGGCCGCCGGAGGCGACAGCGAATTTGGAGCGAATCAGGTGGTAGCCCCAGTCGCTTTCCCACTGCTTTTCCCAGGTGGTGAATTTCCTGTCCCTTCCGACCATAATCCCGGCGAGTGTAGGGTATTTTCCAGCTTTTTGGCGGACCCAGTCGTTTTGCAGCAGGACACTGCTTATTCTGGTTCTTTGGTAAGGCCTCATCTGGCCCCACAGCAGGGGACTGACCAGCAGGGCCATAAGTATGATAGTAACGAGGTGTTTAACCTTAGCTCCAGCGACGAACAGCATTGTAAAGAGGATAGGCATCATCAAGAGCACTGTGCCGAGGTCCGGTTCGAGCAGAATCAGCAACATCGGCAGGACTGTCAGGGCGAAAGGCCCAATTAATGCCCGGAAGCTGTTGTAATTGCTGCGGTAGCGTAGATACCAAGCGAGGGCCAGGATATAGGCGAGCTTGCAAAGCTCCGATGGCTGTACCTGCACGAACGTGGAGGCGGTACCGATTCTGAGCCATCGGCGGGCGTTGTTGATAACGGGTACGAATGGGATATCTATAAGCTTGTCAAGCAGCAATAGGGCCAACAGCAGCAGAACGGCAGCATAAATCCAGTAGCTCGCAGCACCAAAGCGGCGATAATTGAGCAAATTGGCCGCTACGAAGCCTATTGCACCAATTGCGGCGAAAATCATCTGTTTTTTCCAGAGACTTGAGAATTGGTGGGTTTGGGTGGGCGGGCCGGACTCTGCGGGGCAGCCAACGGAGTAGATAGCGGCTATGCCGATGGCGATAAGGGCCAAAGCGGCCGCCAGCAGTACGAGCCTCACAATCTGGAGCCGACCTTTTAAAAGCCTGTACATAAGTGGAAAATAACAAAAGTAAGCCTAAAATGCAAAAGAACAGGCAGAATGACAAAAAGAATTTGTTTTTTTTTGCAAAATAAGTCCTTGTGCTGTGGAAAACCACGCCTGGTGGTGGAAAAGATGCTTTATTGGGCGGTTCAGGGGGTGGAAGGGCGTTATCAGGGGCATTTCGGGGTTTTTTTGAAATTTTTTGAAATTTTTTCGGTTTTTAACATTTTTTTCTTGATTTGCTTATGGGGTTATGATATTTTGAATTCAACCTTCGCATAGTTTAATAACTGTGTGCTATAGCCTTTTAGCACACGAATTCGCCAATGGGCGAGAAAGGAGGAGACAGGGTAGAAGGAAATCGTGACTTCTCCACCGGTCATACCTGCCAGCCGGTGCGCTGTGTTCGAAGATAAGGCGTTAACTTAGTGAACGAGCGTGAGGTGAAGTAAAATTTTTTGGCAGGAGAAACCAAGAGGGCAGAGTGCGTGGCTCTGCGAAGAAGAAAAGAAAGGAAGGTTTTATTATGAAAAAGATTTTGTTTATGGTTCTGGCAGTCGCCGTGCTGGTAGTTCCGGCTTGGGCGGTCGTCACTATTTCGGCCCTTCCGGTGCAGGTTGATGTGGATGGCACGCCCGCTGACACGGACGAGGTGGCCATCACGTACTCGACCGATGCGAATGTTGTGCGTGCGTTTGCGGTCGACATCGTCGTTGTTCCTCAGGACGGCGAGACGGACGGGAATTGTGCGCCCTTGATTGTGGCCGTCAACGAGGCGGCGCTTGATCCGTGCTACTGGGTGTATCCGGGCTCGATAGACATCAATGAGGCAGGCGAAGTCAACGACTTCGGCACACCGGTGGGCGACCCATGTCAGCTTCCCTCTGACACGCAGCCCGGGCTTGACTCGAACGGCATTACCATCGAGATGGGCTCACTGTATGTCGGCGAGACCCCTCCGGCGAGCTCCGGCGTTCTGCTAAAGATTGTTATAGACGACAATTGCAAGATCACGATGAGTGAGAACGTCAGCCGCGGCGGGATCGTTATGGAAGGTGTGCCCGCGAAGGATCCAGTAAATTTCAATCCTGGCAATTCGAGTATCTACACAGGACCGCAGCCTCAGGAGTGGCGTAGGGTCGGCAGGCCGAAGTGCTGGTGCAGGTACAAGGGCGGCAGACAGTGCCACGGCGACGCAGATGGCATGCCTTACGGTAAGAACAACTACTATGTATCGATCCCCGACGCCGACATATTCAACGCAGCCCAGAGTAAGCCATACTCAGACATGATTGACCCTAATGGAGATTATTACACACTGAATGGCGTACCTTGGATTTGTGCCGATTTTGACCATCTGCCCTACGGTAAGAACGACTACCGTGTTTCGATTCCTGATGCGGACGTCTTCAACCTGTATCAGAGCATAGCTGATGGGCCAGACGCGAACTGCCTATAATGTGGGTAGAGTTAAGTAAAAAGAAGTGTTTGTTTAAATTAGTTTTAGGTTAATTAAGAAGATTAAGAGAAACCTTGATGCCGCCTGAGACATCCTCGTGGGGAGGGTGATCGAGAAGGTGGTGAAAAGTATGAGAAGGAGGAGTATTATGAAGAAGTTGTTAGTTTTAATGTTGGTTCTTGGAGTGACCTCGGCGGCCAATGCAGCAATTTCGTTTAAAATTGAGGGCTCAGATGCGCCCAGCAGCATAAGCGTCGCTCAGGGTGCCACGGTGACCATCCAGATCTACTCGACGACTACGGAGAACTATATGGTCTACGTGGGCATGGACATTTCGACGATGAGCGCGTTCGGCAGCCCTAGTGGCAGTCACACTTACAAGGGGAGTGACAACGGTCCTGACGGCGGCAACGCCGGAGAGACCGGCGCGATCACTGCCTATTTTGAGTCGGGCTGGCTGGATGGCTATGAAGTCAGAACGCAGAGTACTGCAGGGCAGGTCGTGGCCGGTATCCAGCACACCGTTAGTTTTACGGCGCCTATGGCGGACGGTTCGACGAGGGTCGGAATGTTCCGTCCCCCGAACTATTCGTGGGATGCGGATGAGCTTGATGTGCTGACCATCAACGTTCCGGAGCCGATGACGATTGGTCTGCTGGGTCTTGGCGGACTGTTCCTGCTGCGTCGTCGCAAATAAGGTCAGGCCAACTAAAGAACCAGAAAATTAGTAGTGAAAGAGGCAGGTCTTTTGACCTGCCTCTTTTTTTTGTTTATT
>CP070715.1:573463-578918 GCA_020350405.1 Planctomycetota bacterium | reverse complement strand
TACCTATGACTTGGATTATGGGGGTCATACCGGTATAAGCAGACAGATTTTTGCGTGTCGTGTTACGCCTGAGGCTTTTGAAAAGAACCTGGCGTCGGCTCGAACATTTTTACTTGAAGCTGAGGCAAGGCAATTTCAAGCTCGCGGATTGGGGACGCACCTTGGTCCCCGTGATATTTTGGTTATCGGCTCGGATGGTCCGATTAAAAACAGTTTCAGATTCACTAATGAGTGTGCTCGGCATAAAATCGCTGATTTGATTGGCGATATTGCGCTGGTGGGTCGTGCTGTCAGAGGAAGAGTGGTGGCCTACAAGAGCGGGCATTCGTTAAACCAGCAGCTTGTAAGAAGGCTCTATGAGTTGGCCGAGCAACAGGAGCGGATGCAGAAGTTAGGAACTGACGCGCTTTTGGATATTCGGCAGATTGCCAAGATTCTACCGCACAGATACCCATTTTTGCTGGTGGACAAGGTGGTTGAAGTCGAGGGCGAGACACGAATAAAAGGAATAAAGAACGTGAGCTTCAATGAGCAATTTTTCCAGGGGCATTTTCCCGGCACGCCTATTATGCCGGGGGTCCTTGTGGTAGAGGCGATGGCGCAGGTCTCAGGCTTATTGTTCGCGCAGAAGCTGGAGCACGCCGGCAAGCTGGCGGTGCTTTTGAGTATGGATGGTGTAAAGCTGCGCAAAGCGGTTATTCCTGGGGACCAGCTGGTGCTTACGGCCGAGACGGTCAGGATGAGGAAAAGAACGGCGCAGTGCCGGTGCAGGGCGACGGTAGGCAGCGCGGTAGTCGCTGAAGCTCAAATCAAATTTATGCTTGTGGATAACGAGAAGGTGTAAGAGGTGGTTCAGGTTCATCCCAGCGCGGTAATTGACAAGGACGCCCGGTTGGCTGAGGGAGTTGTAATTGGGCCCAATTGTGTTATTGACACGAGAGTCTCGATAGGTGCCGGTACGATGCTTGATGCCAATGTTGTAGTCGGCAAGGACGTGATGATTGGCCGCGGCAACCGTTTTTTTGCTAATTGCGTGATAGGAGGGACGCCTCAGATACTCGGCCTGAGCCTGGATTGTGAGATTGGGGGACTTGTGATAGGTGATAATAACATAATTCGCGAACAGGTAACGGTTCATCCGAGCATACATCCGGGCGAGTGTACGAAGGTTGGCAGTGACAATCTGTTTATGATTGGCGTGCACATCGGGCATGACTGTGTAATCGAAGATAAAGTTGTACTGAGCAACTATGTTCAGATAAGCGGACATTGCAAGATTGGGACGGGGGTTTGGTTTAGCGGGATGGTTTTGCTGCATCAGTTTGTAACTGTAGGCCACTGGTGCTATGCTGCGGGTATGGCCGGTATAAATCACGATGTTCCACCGTTTCTGATTGTCAGCGGCCATTATCCGCCCAGAGTTCGCGGCGTTAATAAGCGAGGATTGATGCGAGCAGGTTTCAGTGAACAGCAGCAGCAGGCAATAGTTCAAGCTTACAAGAAGCTGTATCGTCAGGGCGGTACACTCGAGGAGAATGCAAGGGTTCTGGCTGCCGAGGACGGCATTGATGAGAATGTTCGGGCTATGGTTGAGGCGGTAATCAGAAGCGGCGAGCAGCGATTTGGCAGATACTTAGAGAAGTTTAGACATTAAAGAGTCGTATCCCGAGGGCGTATCGGGCGCAAAGCGGGATATGAAAGGAGCTGCTCTTGCAGGCGCCAAAAAGGGTGCCTGTAAGGCCGGATGCGAGGTGGTAAATACCAGAATACGTACTGCTGTGGTGGGGGCGGGCAAGATGGGGGAGATTCATGCAAAGGTCTACGACCAGTTGCCCCAGAGCGATTTTGTTGCCGTAGTCGATATAGACGGCAAAAAAGCAGATCGCTTGGCCGAGCGATATGGCGCCGAAGCCTACGCTGATTGTGCGGACGTGTTGGGCAAGGTTGATGCAGTGACGATAGCGACTCCGACAGTGACACACCTAAAGCTGGCAGAGGCGTTCATCGCGAACAATGTTGCGGCAATGATTGAGAAGCCGTTGGCGACAGATGTTAAGCAGGGTAGAAGGATTGTAGAACTTGCGAAGAAGAATAGGACCGTCGTTGCGGTGGGGCATTCCGAGCGTTGCAATCCGGTTGTCCAGGCGATAAAGCGGCTGAATATCGAGCCGAAGTTTATCGAGGCCAGTCGCATCAGCCCCTATCCGTTCCGCTCGACCGATATTGGGGTTGTGCTGGATGTAATGATTCACGAT
Source organism: Planctomycetota bacterium (assembly GCA_020350405.1). Lineage (GTDB taxonomy): Bacteria > Planctomycetota > Phycisphaerae > Sedimentisphaerales > Anaerobacaceae. The sequence continues at coordinate 576,663 of CP070715.1, read as the reverse complement.
ATAGACATAATTCTGTCATTGGCGGCCAGCAAAGTTAAGAAGGTAGATGCTGTGGGTGTTAGTGTCATTGATGAGAAGGAAGATATCTGTAATGCAAGAATTGTTTTTGAGAGCGGCTGCATTGCAAATATTACCGCCTCAAGGCTGGCTCTGAAGACTGAAAGGAAGGTAAGGGTATTCAGTCGGCAGGCCTATCTGAGCGTGGATTATCTCAAGAAGAGTGGTATTGTCATCAAAAGCGACCCGAATATCGATGTTGTCAAGTGGATAAGAGGGTATAGGGGGACAAAAGATTTTAACCCTTTGGCTGTCAATTGGCCTGATTTGTTACACATTGAGCAGTTGGACGTGGACGATAAAGAGCCTCTGCGTCTTGAGCAGGAGGTTTTTCTGAACGCTGTCGCGGACAGGACGTTGGCGCCTGAGGTCAGCGCCGAGGAGGGGCTGGCGGCGATGGAATGTGCCGAGACGATTCTGGCCTCTGTGAAGAAACACAAATGGGATTAGGCAGAATATATATAAGCACCGTGTTTTTGGAACAAGTTGTATGAATCGAAGATTTTTGTTTACGGTGGTGTTAGTGGCGGTTACAGTAACGGCGACTATGTTGATTTTTGGCTGTAAGAAGGAAGAGAGTAGCGAGCAAGAGGTGCTTAGAAAAGAGCCGAAGGAGATTGACGTGGAACCTAAGACGGTAAAGTTGGAGACGAGTATGGGGGATATCGTTATTGAGCTGAACGGGGAGAAGGCGCCGGTTACGGTGAAGAATTTTCTTCAGTATGTGGAGGAAGGTTTCTTTGATGGGGCGATATTTCACAGGGTCATACCGAACTTTATGATTCAGGGCGGCGGATTCACTTCGGATATGCAGAAAAAAGCAACGCATCCGCCTATTGTAAACGAAGCTGCCAACGGGCTGAAAAATGACAGGGGCACCGTTGCGATGGCACGGACAAATGACCCTGATAGTGCTACGTCTCAGTTTTTTATCAACCACAAGGGCAATGACTTTTTAAATTATACCGGGCCGACCAAGCCGGGCTACGCTGTGTTCGGCAGGGTGGTCGAAGGTATGGATGTGGTTGATAATATAGCAACGGTCAAGACGACGCGTACAGGGTCTTATTCCGATGTTCCTGTCGAACCTGTAGTAATAAAATCAGTTAAAGTGGTTTCTTCAAGCAAGTCGGATTGAACAATAGCTGCTTGACTGGGCCGGATACCCATACGTGCCTGATTTCAGGTGGTTACTCTGTCTGCCGTTTAGCCTCGCGAGCCCGTCTTCTCTTTTCTTCTGTTTCGCTATATTTACATGTGGGACATCTATCCGCGAAATCGTGGGGAACCGAGCCCCGCTTAAAGACGAGTCCGCACTTATCGCACTTTTCCGCCCTGTAAATACTTTCCTTTCCGCACTTTTTGCAAACCAGATTCGCTGGTTTCATTGACATGGGGTCCTGGTTCTTTCTTAGATACCCATAGTAATATTTCTTGCTTATCTGATACGCGGCTGTGCAGTCTTTGATCTTGCACTTGACCCACATTGCATCTTGGTCGTCGGTAGGTCGGTCATCGCCGAGGTCCTTGGTAGGTTTCTTATCGTCAGGGGGCGGTTGCGTTGCCGTCTTTTGCTGTTGCTTCTTCAGTTCCTCAAGTTTTTGTTGCTGCAACATTTGAAACGCCGCGGTGAGTTCGGTCAGATGCTCTTTAGGAACAGCGACCTCGAGGGCCATCTTGCCGCCGCCAATTTTGCCTGCAAAGGCGATATTGCTCTTTGTCGGAATGTCCATCTCCGGCATTGGCACAGGTGCTATGGCTGTGGCCATTTTTAACAGGCGGATGTAATTATATGTTCCCACAAAATCAGCTTTGTCTGCCTCCGGCAGTAGTCCCATCGCGGCGTTTATTTCAGCGGCCATTTGTTGTTCCTGCTGTCGGCGGCCGGCCTTGACCTTGTCAATCAGCTTGCGTATTGACGAGTCCACATCATCGCCGCCTATGACACAGACACACAATCTGTCAGCTCTCATTATCCCCCATCTATACTGTAGCCCGGGGCCGTAGACTGCATCGATTAGCTGCGCTTGGGGCGAATTCGGCTCGGTAGGTTTCATTACCAGCTTCGCCGAATCTATTGAAACACCTTTGTAGCGGTCAACATCCCGGCTCATTGTATAGGTGATTTCCACACCCATGCTTTTGTAGAAATTCGCAATGGGACCGGCGTTCACCATCTGGGTTGCTTCTGCCAGGACCCGGTTGAATGTTTTCTCATCCTTTACCGCAGCTACATATTCAACTGCAAGCGGCGGCTTTTGTTTAGCATAGGTCGAAAGCGAAAAGGCCAAAGACTCGCCGAGGGCGTTGGTCACATCTGCCAACCACGTCTTCACTTTCGCTGTCTCCTCGGCGGTCGTACTCTCACCGGCAATAGTGGCGAGCATATCAATGCTCTTACTATTGAGCTGATTTGCGAAGGTTTTGTTCAGATTGAATCCGAAATTCATTGTGGCGCCGTCTTCGAGGTAGGCTAAGAGTTTATTCTCTCGGTCGGTTGAGGTGTCGGCGACGAACATGTTTGCCATATCCGTGCCCGGCACGGCCACGATGCTCATGGTCAGATTGCATACATCCGGTTTTGGCCTGAAGGTCAGGCCAAAGAACTGTGTTTCCTTCATCAGGGTCTTAAGAATGCTGACGTACATATTCATTATGGCTGCCGGGTCTCCAAACGGCGCTTGCCCGCTTGCATTGGTCTTTTCCATCATGGTCTTGATATTCTCAAGCTGGGCAAAAACCATAGGTCCGAAGGTCTTGGACACCAGCTGGACATTCCCATATACCCACAGTGGTTCCTTTGCGGCCTTATCGATTTCGTCTGCATCGAGAGTGCGGGCCAATCCGGTAGCCGTGGAACCTGAGATGGATTTTGCAGTCGCAACCAGCCTGTCATAGTTGTTCTTCGAGCTGATCAGCGCATAACCGCCGACCTTGGTAATCAGCGTTGTTTTGGTCTTGCCGGTCATATCACTGACCGTGATCTTCGAGATGCCGTTCGCATCCGGCGGGCTGCAATTGGGATTACCACTGACAAACTGTTGAAAATTAGTGATAGGTAACAGACCTGCTGTGAAGACATTTTGTGTTGGCTGACCTTCTACAGTTTGGCCGGGCACTGTCACCGCGAAAATCGAGAAACT
>CP070715.1:548997-573363 GCA_020350405.1 Planctomycetota bacterium | reverse complement strand
TTTTGCGAGGTATTTGTTTATGGCATTGGCAGCGATTCTGCCCTGGCCCATAGCCAGTATTACAGTTGCGGCCCCCAAGACAATATCTCCGCCGGCATAGACGCCCGCCAGAGAGGTTTTGCAGTTTTCATCGACGATGATATTTCCCCACTTGTTGAACTGGAGGCCGGGGGTGGTCTGGCGAATCAAGGGGTTTGCCTGGTTTCCGATGGCGATAATTACGGTGTCGAGGTCAATTTTAAACTCCGAGCTATCAATTGGTACAGGTCTTCGCCGGCCGGAGTCGTCCGGTTCGCCAAGCCGGTACTTGAGACATTCGATAGCAGTCACGCGGCTGTTTTCGTCACCAATGATTCGCTTTGGGCTCTGCAGTATGTGAAACTCGACACCTTCTTCCTTAGCGTGGTGGACTTCCTCAATTCGGGCGGGCATTTCCTTTTCACTTCTCCGATAAACCAAATATACTTTTTCTGCTCCGAGCCTTACGGCTGTTCGGGCTGAATCCATTGCGACGTTGCCGCCGCCGATGACGGCGACTTTCTTCGAGCGTGCGATTGGGGTGTCGGCGCCGGAGCCGAACTGGTAGGCCTTCATAAGGTTTGCGCGAGTAAGGTACTCGTTTGCGCTGTAGACGCCGATAAGAGACTCGCCTTCGATGCCCATAAATCTCGGCAGGCCGGCCCCCACGCCGATATAGACGGCATCGAAACCATCCTCGGTCATCAGTTGCTTGAGGGTTCTTGTTCTGCCAACGATGAAGTTGCAGACGACTTTGACGCCCATTTTGGTGAGGGTGTCGATTTCCTCCTGAACAATTGCTTTGGGGAGTCTGAATTCGGGGATTCCATAGACCATCACGCCGCCGGGCTTGTGGAACGCCTCGAATACGGTAACGTCGTGGCCCGCTCTTCTGGTGTCGGCGGCGGCGACGATGCCGCCCGGGCCTGAGCCGATTACGGCCACCTTCATTCCGGTCGGTGGCGCCACGGCGGGGACAGAATTTTGGTTCTGGTCGCAGTCGGCGACAAACCTTTCGAGGCGGCCTATTGAGACGGCCTTGTCGACGTCCTTGAACTTTTTGCCTACGGTGCATTCGAGCTGGCACTGGACTTCCTGTGGACAGACCCGGCCACAGACGGCGGGCAGCAGCGAGTTTTCTTTGATTATGTCGAGGGACTTTTTGAAGTCTCCTTCGGCTATGGCGGCTATGAAGTCCTGTATTCTTATTTGTACGGGGCAGCCTTTGATACAGGGGGCCTTTTTGCACTGCAGGCATCGCATCGCTTCCAGTCGGGCCTGTGTCTGGGTGTAGCCGGTGGCGACCTCACTGATGTTGCGTGTTCTTTCGACTGGGTCCTGGGCGGGCATATCCTGAGGCGGTATATCATATCTGTCGGAGGGCTTAAGCCGGCCGGTTTTTTGCTTTGCCAGAAGCTGTTCGAGGGTTTTTTGTCTTTGTTTTTCTGTCACGATAAAGAATGCTCAATGTAATTTGCCTGCGATTGTTTTGGGTGGCGGCGACAAGCAGGCGTTTGTTATCTGGGCGAATTTGCCCGATGGAATTTGCCTTTTGAGCACAATTTCCCAAAGCACTTTTCAGTTTCTCTTATGTCAAAAAAAGGAAAACTCCCAGTGTGCATAAAAAAAGCCGTTTGTCAAGGTATCATTACGGATTCTATAAAGAGGGCGCCTTGCTTAGCCTTGTGGAATAGATTGGTGTGCGGTTGGCAGTATAATTGCTAAAAAGAACTGATATCGGTGGTATGCGGGAGATTTTCGAGCGGGCAGCCGGGGCATTTTGCCTTTGGCTTGCAGAATTCCTTTCCGAGCTTTACCAACAAGGCGTGGTATTCATTGAAGAGCTGTGAATCCTGTGGCAGATTTGACTGGAACAGGTCTCTTAGCTGTTCGTATTCTGCCTGCGGTTCGATTAGGCCGTGACGAACGGCCACGCGGGCGGTGTAGGCATCAATGACAAAGATTTCCCTGTTGAAGGCATAAAGCAATATAGAATCGGCGGTTTCGCGGCCTATGCCTGTTACGGTCAACAGCTCGGCCCTTAACCGGTCGGTGTCGAGGTTTTCGAGATTCGCCAGCCCGCCGTCGTAGTTTTGAAAAAGCCAGTTTATAAAGTTTTTGAGGCGTTTTGCTTTTATGTTGTAATAGCCGGCCGGCTTTATGATTTTGGCGAGGTTAGAGACATCGAGATTGTAGAGCTTTTCGGGGGTCAAGAGGTCGGCGGATTTTAGATTATCTATTGCCTTTTCGACGTTGGTCCAGTTTGTGTTCTGTGTGAGGATGGCGCCGGTGATTATTTCGAACTGCGTCTCGCCGGGCCACCAGTGCTGAGGGCCGAAGCGGTCAAGGAGCAGCTGGTAGATTTCGGTTAATTGTTCAGTCATGGTCTTAATTGTCGTTCCAAGCAGGCAACTGTATTTAGCTATTGTAATTTTCGCTTGTTTTGATTAAACTCTGCGAAATTTAAGTGATGCGGTCAACCAATTTTTGGTGTGCAGCATCAAAAACAGGGATGTTATGTAGAGCAACAGGGCGGTTGTTATGAAAGGCAATGACAAGTACAGCACGGGCCAATTGCTTAACTTTGCGCGGGATTCTTATTTTGAACGGACGTCCCGTCCGGTTTACGCCATAGCTTTTCTGCTGCCATTTATTGTGTTCTACGAGCTCGGCACGATTTTCATCAATACAGACGTGCTAAACCAATCTCAGGTGCGAGTGGTGGCGTTTGTATGGCTTCAGAATTTTCTCGAGTATCTTGGTTTTGGCAGCAGGTTGGCGTGGATGATGCCTCCTTTGACGGTGGTGATTATTCTGGCGGCGTTGCAAGTGGCGTCTCGCAAGCGGTGGAACTTCGGGATCGGCGATATGTGGCCGATGGCAATTGAGTGCGTTTTGCTTGCGGTACCTCTGATTGTGCTGAGTTTATTTTTGAATACGTCCGTTGTGCCCGAGGCGGATGTTGGCTGGTTTGACAAAAATTTGGCGCCGGGGCTGAATACGGCGGCTGGTTTGTCGGCGACTGTGGGGGGCGGCCCTGGTGCGGCGGGGAGCGGTTCTCTGCTTGCCAATATTGTTACCGGCATAGGGGCGGGGATTTATGAGGAGCTTGTTTTTCGGCTGATTTTGATATGCCTTTTGATGCTGTTGTTCCAGGATGTCCTGCGGCTGAGTCGAAAGAATTCTATAATACTTGCGGTGGTTATTTCCGCGGCGTTATTCAGTGTGCATCATCATATAGTATATCTGGACGGTCGATTTGGCCAAAGTGGTCCGTTTAGTTGGATGGAGTTTTGTTTTCGAGCGGTTGCGGGTGTTTATTTTGCGGTTCTTTTTTCAATTCGCGGTTTTGGCGTTACAGCCGGAACTCATGCTTTCTACGACATTATTGCGACTGTTATCAACAGTGTCTTTTTCCAGCAGTGAAGATTAGGGGTAAAGGTTTCTTAAATTTTTTCAGAAATCTTTCCCGCCGTTAGTCTTTTAGGCCGCAGAACTTGCGGAATAATGGTCCGATAAGCGCGGAAATCGACCTTACCAACACTGATATTGCGCTTGAATAAACGGGGCGTTTTTTGTATAATGATAGCACGATTGGCAGCTAATGCTTTCGTTTGGGAATTTTTATATGGAATTGCCACAAATCAACGTAGCTATTGAAGAACTGACGTTCAGCCTTTTTCAAAGGCCGTTGCACCCGGAGCTTTTCCAGATATACGCCAAGCGGCAGCTAAAAACGGGCAAATACGAGGCGGATATCTGGGTCACGGGCTGCACACACGTTGTTAGCGTACATAGCGGCGGTCTATGCCTTAGCGAGGTCGTAAGCACGCCCGGGCAGATGCTTCCACAGCGAGGTTTGATTGAGCGTTTTCGTTTCCGGGGCCCGCGTTCTCACAAGTGTACTTTGAGCCGTGGTGTAAGCTATATGACCGATTTTCAAATTGAGAAGATGAGTGCTAACTTGTATCGGCAGAGTCATGTGGATCTCGAGCGGTTCGCTCGAAATCGGGGCATGTTTGTGAAATTTCCTGAGTTGGAAATTGGAGGCCTGCAGCCGTTCTGTTATATTGATTTTGAGGCGAGAAGGACCGAGTTGCACATCCACACGTTCGCAGCTTATCCGGACCAGGTGACGATGATTAAGACGCAGTCTCTGTTTGATTTTCAGTAGGACAAGGATAGTTGCGGGAGGCGCGGCGCGAAACGGACAAGTCTTTTAAGTTCTTTGCTGTTTGGCTTTCTGCTTTAATATGGCCCACTTTTCGCGGATTTCCTCAGCCATTCTGCTGTTGGGGAAACCGCGCATAATCTGCTGACCGGTTTCGAGAGCCGTTGCCCATTCCCTTTCCGAGACAGCCAGCGAGAACTGAACGCCGAGACTGTGCAGCTTATTCCTGAAAACCCCCCTTGCGGCCTGCTGCAAAGCCAGTCCCTCATTCGGAGTAAGATACAAATCCAGTTCCCTGAGCAGTTCCAAGCTGCGGTCGGTATCCTCTCGCTTTACAGCGTCGTCCCAAACCGCCAGAAGTGTCTTCTTGCGTTCTTGCTTTCTATCAAGGAGCTTTTGGCGCATCGCCTTCGCTTTTTCCGACTCCGGCTCGGCTTTGATTAGCTTTTCAATCAGATTACTTGCCTTTGCCCATTGATAGCTGTCGAAGAGCCTTTCGACATGTGCTATTACCTGATTGATTCGCTCCTGATCGCTCGCATCCCTATATTTGTCCGCCTCGTCCCGGAGCTGCTTGACCAGTTCCTGATATATGGTTGCGTGAGCAATTTCATCAATCATCTCATAGGCGATATCAAAATCCTTCTGTTGGAGTTTCTCAAAAACGGCCTCCCTGAGCGATTCTCTGTCGGCGTCGCGGAACGCAATCGCCTTGGCTGTCTCGCTGAGTCTGGCGCTTTGATTGACCTGGGTCAAGGCGGAACGGTTCTTTTCCAGCGTCTCAGCTATCTTGTCAAGTTTTGTGTCACTTTCCTGGAGTGTGTCGAGGATTTTTGATACTTTTGGCAGTGTTAATGCAATTGCCAGTACAATCATAAAACCGGCGACGGCGAACGACCATATAAAACCACCCGTGGACGCGCCCGTTGATACTCCGGTCGATACGCCCGCGGAGGGACGGCGATTATCCATAAAAACTGAAAGTAGCAATACGGCCAATACTACCACGACAACAATTGTGATGTGCAACTTATACCGCCATACGAAGCCATCTTTTCCCAGGTCCATAGCTACCCTTTTTCGAAAGGAATTTTTCACGAGTAATTCGAACGTATCTTGAATATATTATAATGGCCGGGGCCCGGTTTTGTCAATGATTGAAAAGCCCGTTCGGCAGGCTTAAATTCGCGCATTCGGCAATGAAAAGGGACGTTGACATGAGAACCACCAAATACTTACTTATATTGTTGATTGTACTGGTACCGGTGGGGAGTAGTTTCGCACCGGAGGAGCCCCACGAAAAGTCATACACTGAAATCGTTGTTAAAGGCAATAACGATTTTGCCTTCGAGGTGTATTCGAAGCTTGCTGACCGGCAGGAAGGGAATATGTTTCTTTCGCCGTACAGCATCTCGACGGCGCTGGCAATGACTTATGCCGGAGCGCGTGGCAGAACCGAAACACAGATGGCAGACGTGTTGCACTTTCCGACAACGGTGAGCGCAAAACCTCCATCGGGGTCGACTGGCGACCAGAAGCAATTTCATTCGACGTTCGGCACTATCGTAAAGGCCCTTAATGCCAGGGGCAACAAAGGTGCCTACGAGCTTACGGTTGCCAACGCTTTGTGGGGCCAGAAGGGCTATGGATTTCTCAGAGAATTTCTGGAACTTATCGAGGCCAGCTACGGGGGCAAACTAAATGAGGTTGATTTCAGAAGCGCCGTCGAGTCTGCCCGACAGAGGATTAACGCTTGGGTCGAAAAGAAAACCAAAGGTAAGATTAAAGACCTTATAGTCAAGGGGTTGTTGAGCAGGATGACTCGGCTGGTTTTGACCAATGCCATTTACTTTAAGGGCAACTGGGCCAGCCAGTTCCAAGAAGAAGAAACAAGGAACGCGCCATTTACTTTGTTGGACGGAGAAAAGATAGACGCTCCTATGATGAATCAGACCGGCGAGTTCAAATATATGGAGACGGAGGATTTCCAGGGGCTTGAACTACCCTATATTGATGAAGAGCTCTCTATGATTATCTTTCTTCCGAAGAAATTTGACGGTCTCGGAGAGCTCGAAAAAACGCTTACCTGTGAGAACCTTTCGGAGTGGATGGCCAAACTGCGCAAGCAGAAGGTTATTGTCTCTATCCCGAAGTTCAAGATGACCTCAGAATTCGAATTGGCTGAGGTTCTAATGTCGATGGGAATGACCGACGCCTTTTCAGGAAGCGCGGATTTTTCAGGGATGAACGGCAAAAGAGACCTTTTTATCTCGTTGGTCATTCACAAGGCCTATGTCGATGTTAATGAAGAGGGTACAGAAGCAGCCGCGGCGACGGCAGTGATTATAAACGTAACGGCTGTTCGGCCTGAACCAACACCGGTTTTTCGCGCAGACCATCCATTTGTCTTTGTGATTCGAGATAACCAATCGGGTAGCATATTGTTCATCGGCCGGGTGATGAACCCAAAAGCGTAAGGGAAAATTAGGCCAGCATAACTGCTCCAAAAACATTGAGAGAGCTGTGTACGCCCAAAATTTCTTTTTTTGTGACTGATAAGTACGATTTTCAGCACAAAATCAAGCGTTGTGTTTACAATAATCAACGTCGGGGTTAACTGGTTCTTATTAAAAGCGTTATGGCCGCTGGGAAAATGGGGGCAAGCCAGCAATGTTGTTTTTTTGCGACGTGCAGATTTAACCCATATAGGGGCTGCGTTCCGGTGCATCCGGATAAAGCTCAACGGTGGCATTTGGAGTTGCTTTGAAAGCCTCTGCAGAGAGGTAAGTGTTCGCGCGAAGCGGGAAACTGGTTTTTGGGCGTTCAGGTACGAATTTTGCACAATAAGCTCGATAATCGAGCGGCTTCGGAGACTCCGCACGAGAGTGATTGAAAGGCAAGTGCGCTCGCCAGGAGCGTAGTGTGATGGACGAAGCAAAGCTGGAAGACAAACTAAGGGAGTTGGTTGAAGAGTTTGGGGGGATGGTCGACCCGCAGTATAGAAAGCTGGCCATGCTAGCCAAACAAACCCAAAAAAACCAGAAGAAGCTTCAAAAAAGCGTAGATAATCTGCAGGAATCCCTCGATTACCTGCGGATATGCATCAAGTATCAGCTTTTTGACTTAGAGGCGACCCGGCGGGAAAACAAATACCTCAAGAAACTGCTCGAGGGGAACAGCAGCTAAGAGCCAAAGCATAAAATTCACAAGCCATCAAAGGCACCAATTTAGCATTTTTCTACATACTCGTGTATGCATACATACTGGGGTAGAAGAGCGGGCGTGATTTTGCAATCCTTGCACGCCCAGTGAAATAAAATCTTCTGTTGTTCCGGTGGGAGGTTGTTTTTTGTATAAGGGTGTCGAATATATTCGTCCACACAGCAGGGAGGAAAGCCGAACAGGAAACCTTCGAAGCGTTGAGTCGGCGGAGATTTATCTATAGGTGTGTCGTTAAATCGCCTTTCATAGAGTTGAATGTAAGCGGGCGATAAACCGAAGACGGTTTCGGTGACCACCCTGCCTGTCTTGACCGTTCGCCGGATTTGTTTCATAAGCAAACCAAGCCTCTGCAATAATCCGAGCCCCTGGCTGTCTAAAGGCTTTTCCCATCTGCTTAACGGCTTGACCCCCTCGCAGGTTAGCAAAGCAAGGTACGCAAGTTCGCTGTCGATGGCCTTCAGCTCTCGAACCGTTGTCTTAATCTCTTTCGAATCAAAATCCAAGTTGTGATTCCTCTTTGCCGTCCCTGCTGATCAGTCCGCTCCTACTCGTTTGGGTCGGTGCTTTGCTGCCATTGGTCAGCAAGTTTGGCGAAATCCGCCAGGCTAATCTCGCAGTCTCCAGTCAGGTCGCCAAGGATATATGGCGTCCCAAAATAACTACAGTCTTTGAGCCAGCGCTCAGTTAGCTTGCCGAGGTCAGCGAGATTTACTTCGCAATCGTTATTCAGGTCACCCGCCAGAAACTCAGTGCCTAAGTCGCCACACTGGCTTGGCATCTCAAGCACCTGTACCAACCCAGGCACGTCCAATCTGCCACTATGTACACTGCCTGCGTAGCTGAACGAGCCGTGCGACATATAATGGCGGGTAATTTCATAGACATCGATAGAAAGACTCAGCTGTGGATTTTCAATCCGCCAGAAGCCCATATTCACCAGTTCACCGCATATATCGCAGGACTCAAGACCCTTTGCGAAGTAACTTGTTTTATACGGTTCGGTTACTTTGGGTGGACTTGGCTCGTAGACAGGCAAACCATCGATTATCTCGGCACATTGCCTGGTGAGTACAATACCGTCGGGTAGGAGGTCGTCGTCCTGGTCGGGTTCATTTACGTCATAACCGGCCGCCGCTTCCTCACTGTCAGTCAAAAGGTCATCGTCACTGTCGCCGGCTACCGAAAGTTGATGTTCATTGGGGTCATAAAGATACCCGAATTCCAACGCGAGCGCTGCAAATAATTGTCCAACATCATCTACCCTGTTTCCGCTGCCATCTACCAAATAACTAAAAGACCCATGCTCCATATAATGCAGTGCCATTGAGGGCATATAATCATAGGGCTCATTCGGATAGCTCACGCCCAGTTGCGGGTCGACGATTTTAATCCCATACATACCCCAACCCTCGCCGCATATATCACAGGTCTCCCAACCCAGATAGGGCTCAATTAATTTATAAGTTTCATTCGGTTCTGGATCCTCGTATGGATGCTCCCATTCTGGCAGTTCATTAATATCGGCAGCGCAGCGTTTGGCTAACTCGACTCCATCGGGTGTTTCGTTGCGATTCTGGTCGTCCTTGAATGCGTGGTAGCCAATCGTGACTTCTTCGGTGTTGGCAAGCAAGTCCGCGTCCGCATCCTGACTGACAGACAGTTCATGCAGGTCAGGCGTATAAGCAGCAAGAGCTTTATGCAGGCTTACACCCGCCCCCAGCGTAATCGCCGCTGCGGTACCAGCAGCAACAGCACGTCTTCTGAACTTTTTACGTTCTCTGGTCTGTTTTTGATGTGCCCTTCTTAGCTTCCGCATCGTTTCACCTCCTAAGAAACAGTTCGTGGTAGACAACCCGCGGCTCTCAGAATTATCCCAGCCTATTTAGAATTTGTCAAGAATTTTATCCGCTTTTTCGTTCATTTTTTTCAGATTTTCGTGCGTTTTTGTGTTTTGTTGTACAATTGCAAGATGCGCGGAGTCAAGCTGCTGTTGCATCAGTTTTCGCTCTTCAGTTGACCTGTTCATGATTTAGCAGGGGTGTGGTCTTTTCGGCATAAAAATGGCGGTTTTAAGCGGGCGAGTGAAAAGTCTGCACCGATTTCTGTCGATAAAACGTAAGCTCGGGCAAAGTCAACGTCCGGTAAATGAACAGAAAGTGCGTATCGAGCATATATGTGTAGAGACGTGACGCCCAAACAGCAGGATTTAGATGAATTATGATAGCTTGACAGGACAGTTGGTTGTGGTATAATGGTCATGAGCGAGGGGCAGGTGTGAGCATAATTTTTTCTGTGAGTAGTTCTGGGGTAAAATATGTTTGAGCGTTTTACAGACCGAGCGCGGAAGGTTATGGCACTGGCGAACCAGGAGGCCCAGCGGTTTAACCACGAATATATAGGCACCGAGCATATCCTGCTGGGTTTGGTCAAGGAAGGCAGCGGCGTAGGTGCTACGGTTCTAAAGAACCTGGAAGTGGACATAAAAAAGCTTCGGCTCGAAGTGGAGAAACTGGTCAAGAGCGGCCCTGATATGGTTACGATGGGCAAGCTGCCGCAGACGCCGCGGGCCAAGAAGGTCATTGAATATGCCATCGAAGAAGCTAGGGCGCTCAACCATAATTACGTTGGCACAGAACATATTTTGTTGGGTCTTCTGCGGGAGAGCGAGGGGATAGCGGCTCAGGTTCTCATGAATCTTGGATTGAAGCTCGAAGAGGTTCGTCAAGAGGTTTTGAATCTGCTTGGAGCGGGTGTGGACGGCGGTCCCGTGGGTCTTGGGGTGAAGATGGGGCCGGCGGTTGGTCGAAAGCCCAAGAGCAAGACACCCGCGCTGGATAGTTTCGGCAGAGACCTTACCGAATTGGCTACCGACGGTGAACTCGACCCGGTAATTGGCAGAAAGACCGAGATTGAAAGACTGGTACAGATACTGTGCAGACGCACGAAAAACAATCCGGTTCTGTTGGGAGAAGCGGGAGTTGGAAAAACCGCTATTGTAGAGGGGCTGAGCCAGCAGATAGTAAACAAGGAAGTGCCTGAGTTGCTCAAAGACAAGCGAATAGTTGTGCTTGATTTGGCGATGATGGTGGCGGGCACGAAATACCGGGGACAATTTGAGGAGCGAATAAAGGCGGTCATCAACGAGGTCAGAAGGGCGAAGAACGTGGTGTTGTTTGTGGATGAGCTCCACACGCTGGTGGGAGCCGGGGGGGCCGAGGGAGCGATAGACGCTTCTAATGTGCTTAAGCCGGCACTTGCCAGGGGCGAAGTGCAGTGCATCGGGGCCACGACATTGGATGAATATCGAAAGCATATTGAGAAAGACGGCGCACTGGAAAGGCGGTTTCAAACTATAATCGTCGAGCCGCCTTCAAAAGACGAGACCCTCGCGATTCTTAGAGGACTACAGGATCGCTATGAGGCTCACCACAGGGTCCGCTTTACGGACGAGGCGCTTTACCAGGCGGTGGAGCTGTCCAGCAGGTATATCACCGGCAGATGTTTGCCGGACAAGGCTATTGATGTGGTTGATGAGGCCGGTGCGAGAGTGCGGCTTAAGAATATGACTCCGCCGCCGGACTTGACGAAAATAGAAGAGAAGATTGAGAAGTTGCAGAGGGAGAAAGACGAGGCGGTTAGAAGCGCCGACTATGAGCGGGCTGCGGCGTTGAGAGACGAGGCCCAACAGCTTTTGGACAGGAAGAATCAACTGCATAAAGAATGGTATGAGGAGAGTAAGGAGGCAACGGGGGTGGTGGATGCCGAGATTATCGCGGAGGTGGTCAGCAAGATGACCGGTGTGCCGCTGACGAGGCTGGAGAAGAAAGAGACCCAGCGGCTTCTGGAACTGGAATCCGAGCTGCACAAGCGGGTTGTTTCACAGGATGAAGCGATAACGGCTGTAGCCAAAGCCGTGAGGCGCAGCAGGAGCGGTCTGAAGGACCCGAATCGTCCAATGGGCAGCTTTATTCTCTTAGGTCCCAGCGGTGTGGGAAAGACGCTGCTTGCAAGGGCGTTGGCGGAGTTTATGTTCGGTGATGAGAACTCCCTGGTACAGATAGATATGAGCGAATTCATGGAGAAGCATAATGTGAGCCGGTTGGTTGGTGCCCCTCCAGGCTATGTGGGGTATGAGGAGGGCGGACAGCTTACGGAAAGAATTAGGCGGCGGCCTTACGCCGTGCTTCTTTTGGATGAGATAGAAAAGGCCCATCCAGACGTTTATAATATGCTGCTTCAGATTATGGAGGAGGGTCGCTTGACAGACAGTTTCGGTCGAAACGTAGACTTTAAGAATGTTGTTCTTATTATGACAAGCAATATCGGTGCGGAGTTGATAAAGAATCAATCCGGTTTTGGTTTCGGCAAGAAGAGCCCCGAGGCCAGCTATGAGAAGATGAAGGAGATGCTTCAGAAGGAGGTTGAGCACCACTTTAGGCCGGAGTTTTTGAACCGGGTTGATGATACTATAGTTTTCAAGTCGTTGACAAGAGAAGATTTGCAGACTATCGTTGATTACGAGCTTGCAAAGGTATTCAAGCGACTGACCGAGCACGGGCTGAAGCTCGAGCTGACAGACCAAGCCAAGGAATTTCTTATCGACAAGGGTTACAATCCGGAGTTCGGTGCCAGGCCTTTACGAAGAGCAATTGAGCACTATATAGAGGACCCGATTTCGGAGACTATGCTGCGTGGGGAATTCAAGGATAAGAACCTGATAAAGATTGATGTGCAGGATGAAGAGCACTTGAAGTTTGAGGGTTCGAAGGTAGCCGAACCGAGTAGCGAAAAGGCTGAGGCGGTGGCCCAGTCGAAAGAGCAGGAAGATTAGCCCCGCTTGTTGCGCGTCGCTATAAATTTAGAGCGTTCTAAGTGCAGGGGCGGAGTTATTTTTGGGTCAGTTCTTTTTCGATCGGGCTTTGTTGTTGTGCCAAGAGCGTCTCGAACTGTTGCTTTCCCATCCACTCTACCGTGCCATTAAACCTTAATACGATGAATCCTTTCCCGAAGAGCAGGGAATGGTAGTCTTTCTCGGTGTAAGCTAAGATCTCATCTGGAGGGGATTCAAAATCGATCCATCTAGCCCGATATTGGAGGTTGCCGAGGCGGACGTGCCCTTCCAAGTTCTCCCTGATTCGGTCGACATAGGACTCGGGCGGGACCGAGCCATGTTCTTTTCGGTAGCTCAAAACGATTTCTCCGAGCTGCCGCATTGCTCTGGTCGCCTCGGAGTGGTTAATCCAGTCCTTGAAGTTAATCATTGCGACCACTGCTATGGCCGTGGCAACTATTACGATGGTAAAGTCTATTAGTATGGCTTTTTGCCGTTTATTCATGTGCTGTATCTTTTTGTTTGCAGTTCGTCTTTCGATTCACGATTTTATTTTTACGTTGTTGTCCTGGACGATTATTCTTCCTTCAGCGAAGAGCTTTATGGCTTGTGGATACGCTATACATTCCTGCTCAAAGACTCTGGCGGCGAGGGTATCCGGGGTATCGTCATCTTTGACTTCGCAGGCTCTTTGAACAATAATCGGTCCTTTATCATACTCATTGGTGCAGAAGTGGACGGTACAGCCGCTTAGTTTGCAGCCTGCGGCGAGGACGGCCTCGTGGACGTGGTGTCCCCACATGCCTTTGCCGCCGAAGCTTGGCAACAGGGCGGGGTGTATATTCATCACGCGGTTTTCGTATCGAGGAGGTATTTTCCAGAGGCAGAGCCAGCCCCCCTGGACGACGAGGTCAACGTTGGCGGCGACGAACTCTTCCTCAATGCGTTTGCTGAAATCGTCGATGTCGGGGTAGTCTTTTTTGCGGATGATTTTTACGTTGAGCCCAGCCTTTTTCGCCTTTTCTACGCCGGCGACGGTCGAACGGGAGCTTATTGTTACAGCGACTTTGGCGTTAAGGCGGCCCTGATTGATGTATTCGAGGATGTTCGTGAGAGTTGTGCCGCCGCCGCTAATCAATACTCCGAGGCGGACCGCTTGTTTGTTGGTTTGGGCCACTGAATTCATCTGGACGTCCTTTCCAAGGTTCAGTGCCTTGTTTACGAGCCTGTCGGCTTGCAGGTTTTTTTCTCTGCTGACGTGCTGAACCTTCCAGCTTTGGAACTCGTCGAGCAGGTGAAATGTTTGGCGGAAGAGGGGTTTTATTTGCTCGCTTTTTACTTTGTACTGTCCGTTGATTTGCTTGACGAGCAGTTCGCTGTCACTGAAAAGCCTGATTTGTTTAGCACCAATATGTTTGGCGGCTTCGAGAGCCTTTACGACTGCGGTGTATTCGGCTATGTTGTTGGTGGTTCGGCCGAGAAACAGCGCTTTGGCGTGTAGTTGAGTTCCACCGGGTTCGGCTAAGATGAATCCTGCGGCTGCGGGTCCCGGGTTTCCTCTGCTGGCGCCGTCAGTATAAGCGATGATTTGCTCTATTTGTTTTGACAGCGTGCCAACTCCTTAAAAGCCATAGAAAAATAAGGCCCAAATATCCTTGTGTTCCGGAGCTTTTTCGCGTTTGTGCACTTTTGAGTCGGTTAGTTTCTTGAATCACCGAGGACAAGTATGCGCGTGCAAGTCGGGCAGCGAATTATATCATCCTTACTGAGGAGCATATTGACGGACTCAGCGATTACGCCCATGAAGCAGCCGCCACAGCTATAGGCCTCTGTTTTGCCCTCCTGCTTTTCGACCACTGCCAGCGCTTCCCCGTCATAGGTTTCTGCGACGCGTTTGAACACTTCCAACGGTTCGGCCGGTATAGTCTTTGCCTGTTTGTCCCATTCAGCCTGGATTTCTTCAATTTCAGCCTCGTATTTTGTCGCCAGGGCGTCGGCTTCTTTTCTAATCCGTTCAAGCTTTTGTTTTTGCTCGTCTATCTGCTGCTGGAGGTTTTGGCACTCGGCTTGGTCGGCGTCAATATCTTTCAACAACTCCAAGATTTGGGTTTCGACTTTGGAATTATCGGCCTTGGTCGTATTGAGTTGTGTGAGGACGGCAGCATATTCTTTGTTTGTCTTTGCAGTGTTGAGGTAAGCCCTTAACTTGGCTATTTCTTCATCTTTGGCCTTAAGCTCCAATTCCAAGCGGTCGGACTGGACCTTGGTTAGCTGAATTTCTTCCTGTTTGGCTTCGAGGGCGTTTTGGAGGGTTCTGACTTGATTTTCCTGAATGATTACGTTTCTTCTACATCTTGCAAGTTTTGCCTTGGCGGCTCGGAGTCGGGTTTCAACACTTTGAAGTTTTATCAACCCATTCAATACAGGTCCCATTTATGCTCCTTCGTGTTGCCTCTGAGATTTTTGAACGATATATTATGTAAATTTCTAATTGGGTCCGCAACAAAAATTTCTGTTTTTTCTTTTGTGGTGTCGGCATGTATAATCGCGGTTCTATGAAAGAGCTGTTGCGGAAACTGGTTGGAACTGAAACGACCGCTGCGAGGGGTGAATTGGCGGCGGCGGAGATAATTTCGGCCGAGCTTGGTCGGTCGCAAATAGAATCTCGAGTAGATAGCTGGGGCCAAGACAGGGCGAATCTCGTCGCTCGGATAAAGACGGCCGGACACAAAGGGGCCCTTTTATTTGCGTGCCACCTTGATGTTGTGGGCCCTGGTGAGGCGAAGTGGGGACATCCGCCATTTTCAGCGGCGGAAAGGGACGGCAGGATTTATGGTCGTGGTTCGGCGGATATGAAGGGTGGTATTGCTGCAGTTGTTACGGCCATTAGGCAAGTTGTCGATTCGGGCATTAAGTTGGTGGGTGATATTGTTCTTTTAGGTGCTGCGGGGGAAGAGACTGATAGTTGTGGTGCCAAGCGGTTTGTCAGTGCCGTAGGCGGAGATTTACCTGATATTGCCGGCGTGGTTTTGCCTGAGCCGACGGATTTTGAAGTTGTTACGGGCCATCGCGGGATGTTGTGGCTTGATGTTAAGACATTCGGCAAGGCGGCCCATGGCTCGACGCCGGAGTTAGGGGTAAATGCGATAGGTTCGATGAGGGATTTATTGGGCGAACTGGAGAGTTATAAAATCAGGGTGGAGCCACATAAGCTGTTAGGCGAGTGTTCGATGAGCGTCAATACAATTGTCGGCGGCAAAGAGATTAATGTTATTCCGGATAAGTGTGAAATCGGGATAGATATTCGCACACTGCCGGGACAAAATCAGCAAGCTATTGTTGATGATTTCCAAAGAATCTTTGCGAGATTAAAGCAAAAGAAGGCTGAATTTCAGGCTTCGGTTTCTATCGTGCGAGAGGTTGGGGCATTGGAGACCGAGCCGGCGTGTGATTTTGTGAAGGAGTTTTGCTCTGCAGTGGGCGTTACAGAGAGCAAGGCAGTTGGCTTTACGACGGATGGGCCTCATTTGGTTTCGTTGGGCGCTCCAGTGGTGATTTTTGGGCCTGGCAAGCCGGAGGTCTGCCATAAGCCGGATGAATATATCGACATCGCCGACGTACAGAAGGCGGTTGAATATTACAAAGACATCATTTTGAAATTTCTATCCTGATTTTCTCTGACACTCTTTGTTTAATAAACGTCTAATTACGTTTGGGGTTTTGGGAGATTGGGTTTGATTGGGTTTGTTTCGGGGGAGTCGGAAGGGAGATCAGTTTGCATAAGGCTTTGTTAAGTTTAAGGTTACGTTCATTTGGGCGGTCAGCAAATTGGGTTTGTTTAGCATAATTCTTGGGTCGTTGTTAGTGGTTCGTGGTTAGTGGTTGGTTGCGGGCGGGGAGAAGGGATTGATGGGGGGACTCTGCGGTGTCGGGGTGGAGTTTTTTGATGAGGCGGAGTCTTTGGAGCTCGAGGAGGGTCTTGAAGAGGCTGTGCTCAATTCGTCTTTCGTACATAAGGAGGCGGTCGAGGGCCCTTGCGTCTGAGAAATCCTTTACGGCCGTACGACCGAGAACGAGATCGGGGGGCGAGTTGGAGGGGGCAGGCGGCGTCTGGCGGTGGTTTTTGGGAAAGAGGGACTGGGTGAGCTTTGCAAAGGGGGAGGAGGTTTCTTGTGCGTGCAGGGCATCTATGGCCTGGTTCTGGATGCGGGCAGCGCGTCTGAGGCGCCAGGAGAGGGTAACGATGCGGTGGGCCAAGATAGATTCCAGGGGGGTGACGGGGGCCAGCTCGGCGGTGAGCTGGTGGTGGAGGCGGTCGAAGTCGGCCGGGTCTTCTGAGGTGATGACATCGCGCTGGGCGAACAGGGCGTGCTTGAGGGCGTTCTGGGAGGCAGTGGCCTTGCCCTGGGGGGTGCGGGGGCCGGTGGATTTCTTTGCGTTACGACGGTTTGCGAGGATTTGTGCTTTTGTAGCCATAGGAAACTCCTTTCTTATTCGTGGCTCGTATCTTGCATCTTCGCGCGGACGAACAGCAAGTCCGCTCACTGTTGGAGGGGCCCGCGCGGATGTTGCGAAAAAGTTCTCGATTCTCGATGGGTGATGCTCGTAACTCGTTTTTAGAAAGGCAGTTAAAAAATTATATTTTTGGGGATTGTTGATTTCATGTACATGCGGATTTGATTGATTTTTAACTGCGGGTGATGCGGATTAAGACTGAAAAAGTAAAAAGGAAAAAGAATTGCATGCCAGTTTTTAGCTAAGAAATGAGGGTGGGGGGGGGTATTGGAAAGGTGTTTGAACGTGATAAAACTTTTGGAAAAAGTAAAAACAGTTGTGAAACGGCGCGTTACAAAGTTAGAAAACTTGAGAAAACGTTCGAAAATTTATGAAAATCATCGGCCGGCGGGGATGATTAAGGGTTAAAATGGGGAGGGGTTGGCGGGGTAGAGAACCGTGTATCGAGAGGCGGAAATCTGTACTCCCAGATAAGAAGTCGTTGCCACGAAAAACAGGGATGGTACTCCAAAAAGAAAAAAGCCATCTATAAAGGAAAATAAAAAGCCACCAATGCCGAAGCAATGATGGCTCGTTGCGACAGCTAAAATTGCTCAAGGAGTTATTTTTTCTTCTTGGCTTTCTTCTTCTTAGCTGTTTTCTTTTTTGCTTTTCTCTTGGCCATTTTTTTACCTCCATGCAATTAAATATTTTTGTACAAGGCGGGCAGGCATCCAGAGCCGCCCGCCCACTAAATTACGTTATCCGTCACGGTCAAATTGCTCGGGAAGATTTCAGCGGCCGGTGTTTTATGCAGAGGGTGTTTTTTCGGGGCAAGCAAGACATCGGCCAATTTGCTTATTTCAGGCTCGGCGCTGTTAAAGACGGGAATGTCGGTAAATTCCGTTAGCTCTCTTATATGCAAAGGCGAGCAGGAGCAGACGCCTGAAATCATGTCGGGGACCAAGCCGAATCTCTGGTTGAGTATGTTTAGCCCGCCGATGGCGCCGAAAGCATCATTGGCACAAAAGATGAGTTTATGTATTCTTGAGGTTATGTCAGCTGAGCTTAGCAGTATTGCGGTTTCTCGCTGGATGATTCCATCAGCAAACTCGACGACCCAGAAATTTTTGGGATTATTTGCGTACTTTAAGTCGAGCTGGTTAAAGATTGTGAGAAGCTGGTCTTTCTCAAGCAGGTATGTAGATGGATAGCCGAGGTGTGTGAAATCGGCATACGGCCTTGCGCCGGAATCGTTCATAAGCAAGATATCTTTGAGACTGGCAGTTCCAGTTACCTTTGCAGCCCTGACCTTGTGTCCGAGTGAGGTCAAGGCCCAGCAACAGGCGGCGGCGGCCATGCTCTTGCCGGAGTTCATGGAAGTGCCGCAGATGAGTATCATCCTGGCCCTCGGGTATTTTTTGTCTTTTTTGCGAGGCTCTATAAGTGGAAAGTTTCGGGTATTCAAGAATTTGCCCGCGCGGTCGGAAACGTATCCGAGGATTTTGACCTTGGTGGGGTCTTTTATTAGAGAGTTTTTGGTTACAACGGTGCCAACCATACCTGAGCGAGCAAGGAGGTCGACCTGGTCGGTCATTTCGTCGGGAACGAGGCCTTCGTAAAAATCAGGAGCGTATCTGTTTCCAAAGGTAAAGACGGCCCTTGTGCCATCGTGTATCATGTGTATTCGGCCGGAGGCATTCTCCAGTGATGAGTGGCGTCCAATGCGACTAACTTCGCCGTAGACGAGGTCACCCGGCTCAGGCTGCTTGTCTGAATGTTCGTAGAACCTAATGTGGCTGCGCCTGATGGTGAATGCAGCACTTGGAAGTATAAATCCTTTGGCGATTTTATTCATAGTTATTGAGCTTTCCGATAGGACCTTGGGGGTTCTTCGTCCTGGTCTTCCTCAGTATCATAGTCAGGCTGTGTGGTGATGGAGGAATCTTTTTTGCGGACCAGTCCTGTCTCCAGCAGTCTGGCATAATCGACACAATATTTCGCCCATGGGATTGCTTTCAAGCGTTCCTTCGGTATTGGCTTTCCACTTCCCTGACAGATTCCATATGTGCCGTCTTCTATGCGTTCCAGAGCATCATCGATTTCACCAAGGAGCTTTCTTTCGCTGTCCATCAGGCCTATGATGTTTTCTATCTCGCAGTTATCTGTACCGAGGTCAGCTAAATGGATCGGCAGCCTCGATAAGTCACTTATTTGCCTTAGAAGGCTTTCAGCCTCCATGGAAGTTATATCACCCAAAATCTCGTTTCTTTTAACCAGCAAAATGGCTTTGAATTTTCGGATTTCGGCGGGTGTGAAATAAGCCCTGTTTGGATGTTTCATTACCATAACAATATCTACGGTCAAATTGGGTGTATTTTCATAAATAAAGTTCTTGTAGCATAATTCTCGTACCTTTCCTCATCGCCCAAGAAAAGTACATAAACTTTGTACAAACACCCGCCTCAGCGGTTTGACGCTTGTGTCAACTTCATCTTCATTCATGCCTATCATGGCAAACGAAAAGAACCCGAAAACGAAACCTGCTACAGCACAGGCCAAACGACGGATTTTCAGAGGGTCTATCCTCGGTGAAAGATAGGGTGAGAGCTGGAGCTCGATTTGTTGCAGGTATCGCAGGTATGGTTCTTCAAGTTCATCCATAGTTTCAGATTCAAGCCTTAGCAACAATTTACCCTGGAAAAGCAGAAGGAATTCTTCCCTGGAGTCGATGGAGAACTTATAGTGTGCATCCAACAAGTGCTCCAGCATATCTTCCAGCGCCTCCGGCGGATCGTCATAGGCCCGAAGACACTCAATGAGGTGTTCCACGGCCTCATCGACCAGCGTTACGACAATCTCTTCTTTGTCGGCAAAATGCTGGTAGAGTGTACCCTTGCCCAAGTCGGCCTTTTCTGTAATATCTTCAACCGTTGCGGCATCGACGCTTTTTTCACTGAAAACGTCAAGGGCGGCTTTTTTCAGCTTCTTTCGCGTTCTCTTAGCTCTTTTTTGCATGCGGTTCTGAACGGTTTTAGAGGACCTTGCAATCATAATTGACCATTTCGTCAGTTTTGACCGAAAAGTCAAGAAAAATATTGACTTTTCGCCAAAAAATATTATGTTCTTGGGACTAATTAGCACGGATGAGGCCTGGATGAAGGAGGCACTTTATCAAGAATTATTTGTAAGGAACAAGAAAATGACAAAGGCAAAGCTAATCTTCAATCTGTCCACTTTGTTGATTTGCTTACTGGTTGTGAACGGCTGTGACCACAGTGCGGAAGAAAGAGACAAAGCTGTAGCAGAAGCAGAAGAGGCCAGGGCAGAATTGGCAGAAGTTAAGGCTATTTTAGAAAAAACTCAGGTCGAAAGAGACGAGCTAAGAGAAGGCATAGCTGAAATCTCGGCTGAACTGGAGGGCACGAAGTCAGAGCTGGAGGCTGCAATAAAGGCCCAGCAAGACCTGGAAGATCAAGCCGAAGAACTTACAAAAGGGCGAGACGAAGCTAAGGCCATGGCAAGAGACACACAGGCGATGGTTGAGAGGCTTAGGAGTCAATCGATAGAAAAGGACAGGGAAATCCGAGATCTTGAGGAATGGAACAAGGACCTGCAATTGGCTGTCGAACAACTTCAAAGTCAGTTGGAGCAAATGTATGACGAGCAGGTGGAGGAATCGTATGAAGAGCCCAACGAACAGGTGGAAGAGGAGGTTACCGATGAAATTGATGTTTGAGGACTTAACATACTAAGCGCAATCGCGGCTACTTGCTGAGGGCAACGGAGCAGGCCTTTGGGGAGTGTTTAGCTGGTGGAATTTGGTGTCTTTCGAGCGGGCACCGGGCCTAAGGGTGGTTTTACAGATTTTCACTTACAAATTGCGGTCACAATGCCACTATGCTGTGTTAATAAGAAAGGTTGATTTTGGGTATTTAGCTGATACTCTGTTGGAAACGAGACTTTGGGGTGTAATCGAAAGGAACTGATTAAAATGAAACCTAAAGACACCCTGACAGAAGAAGAAGTTCAGTCCGGCCTTAGTTATTTAATCAAAGACGGTGTTGCATCTCAATCGATGGGGATTTTAACAGGCGGGGCTTTTCTTGTGGCATTTGCGGTAAAACTCGGAGCTTCTAATCTTGTCATCGGCCTGTTGGCTGCAGTAGGGCCTCTCGCCCAACTGCTTCAACTGCCGTCTATTTTCATCGTTGAAAAAATACGCAACAGACGATTGATAACAGTGGTTTCGGCAGCTATGAGTCGAATGTGCTGGCTGATTATAGCAGTCAGTCCCTTTTTGTTCCCGCCCAAGATTGCCATAGCAGTTCTGTTGGTTCTGCTGGCAGCCGTTTCAGCATTTGGAGCGGTTTCCGGATGCAGCTGGAACTCGTGGGTGAGAGACCTTATCCCAGAGAATATCATGGGCTCATATTTCTCAAAGAGAATGAGAATCGCGGTTGGAGTGGGAATCGTCTTAAGTTTGCTTGCTGCAGTTTATCTTGATTACTGGAAGAAATTGTTACCCGCACAGGAGGTCATGGGGTATTCAATTTTGTTTTTAGCAGGTTTCCTGGCGGGCATGGTTGGGCTTATATTTCTATCCAAGACGCCGGAGCCAAGAATGCCGCGGAGTGAGGAACGGCCCCAGATTTTCAAATTACTGGCCCAGCCATTCAAAAATGAAAATTTCAGAAAACTGATAGCCTTTATGTGTTCGTGGAACTTTGCGGTCAATCTGGCTGGGCCATTTTTTATGGTTTATATGCTGAAAAGACTGGGTCTGAGCATGTCTTTTATCATAGGCCTTTCCATTGTCAGTCAGATTATGAATTTTCTGTTTCTTAGGATATGGGGCAAATATACGGACCGTTTCAGCAATAAGTCTGTGCTGGCGATAAGCGGGCCGTTATTTATTCTTTCGATTCTTGCATGGACTTTCACGACGATGCCGGAGAAATACTTTCTTACGATTCCTCTGCTGGTTGCGATTCATATAGTTATGGGATTGGCCTCGGCGGGCGTATCTTTGGCTTCCGGCAACATCAGCCTTAAATTGGCTCCAAAGGGAGAGGCGACAGCCTATTTGGCAACAAATACAATAGTCAACTCTGTCGCCGCAGGAGCTGCTCCGATTTTGGGTGGAAAGTTTGCGGACTTTTTCGCGGGCAGGGAATTGGCGTGGACATTGAAATATACCGCACCCGGCGGTGAATTTACTCTTCCGACATTAAATCTTCAGCAGTGGGATTTCTTTTTTGCGTTTGCCTTTATAATCGGTTTATATGCTCTACACCGGCTGGCCATGGTTAAAGAAGCCGGTGAAGTGGAAGAAAAGATAGTTGCCAAGGAATTGTTTGCCGAAGTTGGAACTCAAGTAAGGACGCTTTCTTCCGTTGAAGGTGTTAAGCAAATGGTGAGCTTTCCGATATCGATTATTAGAAATGTTACAGGAAGGATGATATCCAATGAAGATAAACAGAAAGACTAAAAAACACTCAAAAAAAGCCGGGCTACCGCCGGGCACGCTTGTTCATGTCGGCGAGAAGAAGACAGAGAAAGTAAGAATAACATTAATTGATTATACCGAACAAGACTTTCAGGAAAAGACAGTTGATAATATCGAAGAGTGTTTTCCATTTAAGGCGACACCTACAGTCACTTGGATAAATATTGATGGCCTTCATCATGTTGAGACAATAGAGAAACTGGGCAAGGAATTTGAGCTGCACCCCCTTATCCTCGAGGATATTCTCAACACCACTCAGCGTCCAAAGTGTGAGGACTTCGACAAATACATATTTATAGTGTTGAAGATGCTAAGCCATGATGAGGTTGAGGGCGGTTTAAAGGCCGAGCAGGTGAGCATGGTTCTGAACCGCAATTTCGTGATTTCATTTCAAGAAGAGGTAGGCGATGTTTTTGAGCAGATAAGAGACAGACTGAGAAAGTCAAAGGGGCGTATCCGCAGGATGGGTGCGGACTATCTTGCATACGCTCTGATAGATGCTGTTGTTGATAACTACTTTGTAATCCTGGAGAAATTCGGAGAGAAAATCGAATCCATGCAGGAGCAGCTGGTGGCTGACCCTAGCGAGAAAACGCTGCAGCAAATCCACAGTCTTAAGAGAGAAATGATATTTTTACGCAAGTCTATCTGGCCGTTGAGAGAGCTTATTAACGGCTTGCAGAGAACAGAGTCCGCTCTTGTGACCGACGCTACGAACATATATCTGAGGGACGTTTACGACCACACGATTCAGATTATAGATACCATAGAGAGCTTTCGTGATGCGGTATCGGGGATGCTGGATATTTACCTTTCAAGCATAAGCAACAGGATGAATGCTGTGATGAAGGTACTGACGATAATCGCCACGATATTTATACCACTGACGTTCATAGCGGGCATATACGGGATGAACTTCAAGTATATGCCGGAACTCGAGTTGAGATGGGGATACGCGGTAGCTTTGGCAGTTATGGTTGTCGTTGCTATCCTGATGTTAATCTATTTTAGACGGAAGAAGTGGTTGTAAAAGTGCTTGTTTTTGACAAACATCGAACCACCGTTATAGAGAAAATTCCGAGGAGTTAATTATGAGTGTAATGCTTTTTGTGATTGTACTTGTTGCTTCATTTGTCATCGTGAGAATCGGGGCTATTGCATTTCAACTTTCCGGCCTTGAGTGGTCGCTTGCAAAATTCCAAGCACTATCCTGTTTTAGCGGTACCGGCTTTACAACCAGGGAAGCAGAACTTGTAACAGGACATCCACAGAGAAGACGTATAGCTACAGTTCTAATCATCCTGGGCAACGCTGGCTTAGTGACTATGATTGCCACCGTTGCCAGTGCTTTAACTCCCCAGCAGACACTATGGTCCCGGCTATCGGAGTCTTTCCTGCCTTTTTCTGTGCCGCGGTTTCTTATACCGTGGATAAATTTACTATTCATCGTGGTGGTATTATATGTAGGCTACAGGCTCGCTACAAATAAGAGGTTTGTTAAAAGGATTACAAGTGCACTTCGAACCAAAATCATCAAAAAAAAGATATTCAAAGCCGTGACGTTTGAAGAATTGCTTATGCTGGCCGGGGGATATGGTGTTTCAAAAATAGATGTTTCATTGGATAACCCTCTTGTCGGCAAAACACTCACACAGTCTGATCTTCGAAAGAGTGATATCATGGTGTTGGCCATAGTAAGGGCAGAAGAGACAATTCCTAATCCACCAGCTAATACAGAAATCTTGTCGGGTGATGAGCTAATATCCTTTGGAAAGTTGGAAAATATTAGACATAAGTGTGTCCCCAAGAAAGAAAGGACGCCAAAATTTAAAGGGAAAATAAAAAATAGCGGATAGCGGAGAGCGTCGAAGGGCGGAGGGGGAGGGGGACATTGAACGTCGAACGTAGAACGTTGAAGGGTGTGGAGCGGATAGCGTAAGGTTAATTTTATTCGGATGCCAGGTCGGGGGCGATTTTCTGGGTCCCGGATCGGAGTCCGGGGTCTTCGCTTCGCTCAGGATGACAGTAAGGGAATTGTGTACTGGAATTGGGATGTAAGGGGTGACAAGGGGGGTGGATTTTGATAGTGTAGGGGCATGATTAGTTTTTAGTGTTTAGTTT
>CP070715.1:541877-548897 GCA_020350405.1 Planctomycetota bacterium | reverse complement strand
TTGAGGTTTGACTACCTCAATACGTACACGAAAAGCGGCAAAGCATTAGGTTCGGTTGCAGACGCCGATATAGCTGATTTGGACATCGGCCCGGACTGGACTCTCAGCGGCATTAAGGCCCTTCGGCTGGCGTTCCGCGGTCAAGCAGGCAACGCTGTCAGCACTGATGACAAGATGTGGGTGCAATTAGAAGATACGAGCAGCAACAGCGGTATTGTGATATACAACGGCGACCCGTGCGACGTAGCCGAGGAAGAATGGCAAGAGTGGCATATTGACCTTGCAGACTTCAACAGTGCCGGAGTTGTCCTTACGAGTGTGGACAGGGTCCATATTGGATTTGGCGGATATTACCAGACAGGCGCGAAGACAGGTGGTTCAGGTACGGTATGGTTCGACGATATCGAGCTTTGGCCGCCTTACTGCCGGACTGAACTGATTGCAACCGACTTTACCGGCGACTGCGTTACTGACGGTCTGGACTTAGCTGTGATGGCGGCAGACTGGCTGTTGAGCGACGGTTTAGTCGTGTCGGGACCCCCGGCTGACGCCCCAGCGGTGTGGTACAGGTTTGACGAGGGCGCAGGCAGCACCGTAAGGAATGACGGCGACTTAGGCAGCAGCTACAACGGCATCATCCCCGGCGCGCCGAATACGCCGACATGGGACAGTGACGGTGCACCGGCAATCGACTCCTGCGATCCAAATTATTCGATGAACTTCGATGGAAGCGATTATGTTGAGATTCCAGTTCTAAATCTCAATACGAATACTGCCACGATATCGGCGTGGGTGAAGCGGGCTGGCGACCAGCCCAACTGGGCCGGCATAGTATTCTGCCGAGGGCCCAATACGACCAGCGGGATCGGTTTTCGAGATGGCCTTAAGACCAGTCACAATTTGAGCTACCATTGGGATGGCTGGTTTTGGTGGTACGATGCCGGACTGGAAGTTCCAGACGGCCAATGGACGTTTACGTCTCTGGTGGTCGAGCCTGAGCAGGCGACGCTGTATATGAGCGATGGAACTGACTGGGACTCGGCGACAAACGTGGACTACCATACGCCGGATGAGTTTGACGCTAATACATATGTTGGTGAGGACCCGCAGGGAGGCAGGATGATGATAGGCAAGGTTGATGATGTCCGTATCTACGACAGGAGCCTGAAAGTCGGCGAGGTCCTGGGCCTAGCCGGCGTGTCGACCAGTTTTTATGACCCGCTGGAAGAACCCACTAATCTTGTTGTGAGGGTTCCTGACCCGGCGGTTGACCCCAACTACTACCCGAGCAACCCTGATATTATCAACTTCGGTGACTATGACGCTTTCGCCAATAAGTGGCTTGAGGGTCCAACACTGTGGCCGTAACCGGCCTGCTGCAGTTGAGCACAACCGATCGAGTTTGCATCAATTCGGGGCCTATGCCGATTAGTTCGGCATAGGCCCCGTTGTCTTTGGAGCCGGCGAATCTGTCGGGGCAGGCATTTAAGGTTAGAGCGGCCGTTACACGGAATGATTACGACAATGCGGGTTAGCGGAGGCGGAGTTCGGGCTAGCCCTCTTAGGTGATACTAATAGTGACGGTGTTGAGAATGTGGCGGACAGGTCGGTCGCGAACGCGATACAGCGGGGGACACTTCGGCAGAACTCGGCAAGCAGCCCGTGTCCATTACGCTGATTTCAGATTTTGCATTTTGGAGGTGGGAATTTTTTGGATTCCTGCTCCCTGGGGGATAAATCCATAGGAGATGAATTGCGCAGGAATGACAGGGAGGGTGTTTCGATAAAGAGAATTGGTATGTCTGAGCTTTGTACACGTTGTCAAGGTCAAGACTTGAGAACTGCGGAGTCAACTAACTTATCCTCGACAAGCTCGAAGATTGCATCAAGGCCGGTTACAGTAAATATGCCCCTAGTGGCGGAAGCGACATTGCGGAGGATAAGGCGATGGCCGGAATCGGCCAACAGCTTGCGCAGGCCCAGCAGGCCGGAGATGCTCGGCGTGGCCATTATGCCTACGTCGGAAAAATCCATTACAACGTCGCGGTCGGCCCTGCTGTGGAAGCTCTCGGCCACGGCCCTGATTTTGTCCCGCATTTTCGGCTCGGGGGGCAGGTCGACCAAAACGGCATTTTTTAACGAATTTCGTGTCCCCATATTAGTTCCTTTATTCACGCAATACAGACTCCACCAAATAAAATATAAGAAATAAAATCGGCAGGTGCAAAAATAGGCGTTTTTCAGCAATTCTAAGCCAAATCGGCAAAAACGGGAAATTCGGCCCTTTTTAGCGGTGTTTTGGCGGATTTGGTGTGTCAGGAGGAGCCGCTTTGGGCTTCAAAATGGGTTGGGTGCTGGTATAATGCGGGGTCTGTGGTTAATTAGCCGTGATTAGTTATTGGAGTATGATATGTTTGCAGCGAGTGAGCTGAGTTTGGGGGGCAGGTATTTGATGGGGCCGGGGCCGAGCGATGTTCATCCCCGGGTTTTGAAGGCGATGGCGACGCCGCTGGTTGGGCATATGGACCCGAAGTTTATTGAGATAATGGACGGGGTCAAGGAGATGCTGCGGGGACTATTCAGGACGAAGAACGACTTGACATTTGCCGTTTCGGCGAGTGGCAGCGCGGGGATGGAGACGTGCTTTGTGAATCTGCTGGAGCCGGGGAATGAGGCGCTGGTGTGCGTCAACGGCGTCTTTGGCAACAGGATGTGCGATAATGTCGAGCGGTGCGGCGGCAAATTGGTGCGGGTAGATGCTGCGTGGGGCCAACCGATAGAACCCGGGCAGGTAAAAGAGGCACTGGGCAAATGCAAGCCGAAATTAGTGGCGATAGTTCATGCGGAGACATCGACGGGTGTTCTTCAGCCGCTGGAGGAAATAAGCGAGATGACGCACGATTCAGGTGCGCTATTTCTGGTGGATACGGTAACGTCGCTGGGGGGGACGGACGTGCGGGTGGATGACTGGGGGATAGATGCGGTTTATAGCGGGACGCAGAAGTGCCTGAGCTGTCCGCCGGGATTGAGTCCGGTATCTTTTAGCGACAGGGCAGTGAACGTAATGGAGCAGAGGAAGACGAAGGTGCAGAGCTGGTATC
Organism: Planctomycetota bacterium; assembly: GCA_020350405.1. Taxonomy (GTDB): domain Bacteria; phylum Planctomycetota; class Phycisphaerae; order Sedimentisphaerales; family Anaerobacaceae. Next base: position 545,796 of record CP070715.1, on the reverse strand, counting down.
TGGATTTGAGTATGGTCAGGAAATACTGGGAGGGAAACAAGAGGGTCTATCATCATACGGCACCTGTTTCGATGATATATGGTTTGTATGAGGGGCTTAGACTGATATTCGAGGAGGGCCTGGAGGAGCGGTTCAGCCGGCATCGGCGGAATCACGAATTGCTTCGGGACGGCTTGGAGGAGATGGGATTCGAGTTTTTGGTCCGGCCGGAGTATCGCCTGCCTATGTTAAACGCAGTCAAGATACCTGATGGAGTTGAAGATGCGGCGGTGCGGCAGCTACTGCTGGACAGATACAACATTGAAATCGGTGCGGGATTGGGTGAGTTTGCAGGGAAGGTCTGGCGGATAGGGCTGATGGGCTACAGCTGCACGGAAAACCACATCAATATGCTTTTGGCGGCTCTACGACAGATTATGAAGTAGCAGTAGGTAGGCAAGTATACGTTAAGGGAGCATTTTCGATGGAGAGGAAATTATTTTTATTGCATCTAGGTTTTTGCTTGGGGGCGATTGGAGGATGTGTTTCGATACCGGCTGAGCGGTTAAGCAGGGCGATAGAGGTGCGGGAACTTTCGGAACATGTTGGATTTCTGGCTCAACCAGCACTTAAGGGACGCAAGCCGATGAGGTGGGAGTCGGCAACAGTGCGGAGATATATAGTCACGAGATTTGATGCATATGGTCTCGTGCCTTGGAGGGATGCAAAGGGGTATGAGCAGGCGTTCGGTCTCGGCACCAACGTCATAGGAGTATTGCCTGGTTCGGACCCAAATCTGTTGGACGAAGTAGTGATAGTTTCAGCGCATTACGACCATCTGGGCAGGTGTAAGAACGGTGTGTGTCACGGGGCCTGCGACAACGCTAGCGGGGTTTCCGTTCTTTTGGAGATAGCTGAGCGGCTGAGTCTGGCGAAGCGAAAACCAAGACGGTCGGTGTGTTTTGCAGCTTTTGACTGCGAGGAGCGTATGCTTCTTGGGTCGTTTGCATTTAGATGCAGGAGTGATTTTGAGCGGGCCAAAATTGCAGCTGTCGTAAACATTGACCTGCTGGGGCGTGATGGTTTCGATGTACTCTCAGACTCGCTGTTCGTGGTGGGTACCGAGGGTTACGCGGACTTGCGCAGGGGTATTTTTGATGCCGGCTCACGGGCTCAAATAAAGCTTCTGCCGGTCGGGACGGACATAGTGGGGCCGTGCGGGGACCATGTGGCTTTTGAGTCGATGGATGTGCCGTGCATATTTTTCTCGTGCGGGCCATATGGCGACTATCACAAAACTACGGACATTGCCGACAAATTGAACTATGAGAGAATGACACGCTCGGCGACCCTGATAATGGCGGCGCTTGAGGTTTTGGCAAATGTGGACAAAATAGAAACAAGTAGCTCGCCAGAACATGTTTACGTTGAAGAGTTAGAGGCGATAAAGTTTCTGGCTGAGCAGATAATCGCAAATCCCGAGAAGGCGAAGCTTGTGGTGGAGGATGCAAACCAGGTATTAGGGTTAGTTCACGAGGCGGATAGATTAGTCGGGGACGGCGATTACAGCAGCCAAGACAGGTATAAGTATGGCCTTAAGACCGTTGAAGTGTTGAGCCCACTGCTGGCGGGGCCGGCTGGCTTTGATAAAAAGTCAGATGACGATGCGGCAAGGTATGTAACGGGGCTTTTGGCGTTGGCTTACTATAACCACAGGGAGGTCTTTTTGGAGGGGATACGGTCAAGCGCAAGTCACGTAATAACGCACCGGCGCGGTTTATTTCGACGAATGCCAGCGTTTAAATATAGGGCATATTGCTTGGCTAATGGTGAAATCAGTGTTACAAGGGAAGAGGAGGGGGCATACCGGCTGGTGGTGCTTCCGTCACGATTTGAGATTAGGATAGAGCCGAGAAGATGGCCTCTTTCGGGAGGGACGCTTAACGCTTCAGTTTTTTGGCGTGTAATAAATTGCAAAGGAGCCAAAGATGACATTATAGATTACTGTCTTTTGGAATGGGTAAGAGACTTAACGGATGAGTCTTACGGCAAGGTATGGCGAAAGATTCTGCTGGAAGTTGCGGGCGCAGACTATGGGAATGATTACGAGGAGTGGCTGGAGTGGCGACTTAGCCAGGGGCCGTGGGAGGATGAGAGCGAATGGGTTCTGAGACTGATGCGAAGCGGTCATCCTAAGCTGATAGGTCCGGCTGGAATCAGAGCCCAAGAGGTTGGCGGTTCAAGAGGCGAGGCGATTATAAGAGAAATCATACTTGACGAGACTGTTGCAGTTGGCATTCGCGCAGCGGCGATACGCTTAGTAACGAGACGGTCGGGTAGAGAAGTCATGCTCGCGGTGACGGAGGCACTTGACGATGTTGTGGTGATACCGGAAGAAGTGCCTGAACACTTTTTGGAAAAGTCGCATCCACTCTATGGTCATCCATACCTTGGATTCCAAGCGGATATTATGGACAAGCACCGGACCACAGAGAGCGTGCTTAGGACGCTCGGCGATGCTGCGGAAGAGCAATTGAAGATGCTGACCGGCAAGGCCTACCGTAAGAATAAGAGGGCCTGGCAGCGATGGATTGAGGGCAATGTGAGATAGGAGCGGGGCTGGGGCAGTTTGCGGGGAAGGTCTGGCGGATAGGGTTGATGGGCTGCAACTGTACGGAAAACCACGTCAATATGCTGCTGGCGGCTTTACGCCGGATTATACAATAGTATGCTGAATAGGGGCTGGAGCCTAAAAACAGGCCGTGCTGGGCATTTCTAAAAAATTTTTTAAAAATATGTAAAATCAGCTTGACAAAATGTAAAGTAAGCTTTACATTGCTCCTTGTCTATGTGGACTGGTTTGGAATGTGAGCGCGAAAAGGAGAACATTATGAATAGGTTCCAGAAAATAGCGTGTTTTAATTTGGCTGTGATAGCAGTAAGCATAGCTTTCAGTGGCGGAGCAGTTGTCATAGCGGCTTTGGTGGCCGGTTTCCCAAAAGCCCTTTGTGGCTTGAGTTTTTTGGGAATTAGTGGGTTAATGGGATTTTCGCCGCTCTTTTTTCGAAAAAAGAAGGGACAGGTTGCTTTTGATGAACGCGACGAGGTTATTATAAGAAAAGCGGTTTTTAGTTGTTTCATCTGTTCTTATATCTTTCTTGCTGGTGTTTGCATTGCGACATCTGTTATTGTTGGAACCAGCGGGACAGTTTCAGCCAGGATGCTACCTATAATGGTAGTTAGTGGATTTATTGTCGGGATGCTGGTGCAATCTATTGTAACACTGAGGGAGTATGGCTGGGGAGGTAAAGGAGAGAAATCATGAACAGGGCACAGAAGATAGCGTGGTGTTTAGTAATTGCAATATCGGTGGGGGTGATCGCCGGGTGTGTCGCATTTGGAGTGTTGTATTTCACGGTTGGGATGCCGAGGGCGGCTGCGGGTTTCGGGTTTGTAGGTATAGCCGGGCTTGGGGGCTTTGCGCCGCTGTTGATAAAGAAGGACAAAGGAAGGGTTGCTCTTGACGAACGTGACCGGCTGATTAAAAGAAGGGCCGCCCTTGCGGCGTTCGGCACGTCGCACTTGTTTGTCGGCCTGGCATGTATGCTGCCATTTTTTATTCTTGGCCCGAAGGCCTCAATATCGGTGAGCTGGCTGCCTGAGATATTCATAGGCGCTGCTCTCGTTGTGTTCTTCGTTCACTCGGTTGCGGTTCTGATTCAGTACTGGTGGGGAGGTAAAGGAGATAAATCATGAACAGGGCACAGAAGGGAGCATGGTTTGGCCTGACTATGGCAGGGCTGCTTTTAATATTTTTCATTCCGCGTTTTTTTTTCACACCAGCGATGCGATTGTATTTGTTTTGGCTCTCACCGAACTTTGGAATTGTTGTTGTTTTGCTGATATTTTTACTGACATTTCTCTTGCGAAAAAAAGGCCG
>CP070715.1:529816-541777 GCA_020350405.1 Planctomycetota bacterium | reverse complement strand
GGGTAAGAAATATACGCACGTGTAAAAATGACACATTATTGTTTACAAACTTTAATATGTAAATGCTTACTACTTTCAACACTACACCCATTGATCAAATTGAATATGATGAGTTGGCTGAGACTGCAGAAACTGTGGCTCCTGCGTGGGATCTAGAACCTTCTGATCTGGTTGACCAATGTGAATATGTTGTTTGTTGCGGTCGGGATATGGCATCTCATACCACTATGCGCGATGTTGCTGAGGATTTGCTTACAGAAGTATGTGCAAAGTGATAAATAAACTGGTGTCCTTGGTGAGGTGGTATTCTTTTACCTTCGACCGAATCCAATCAGGCAAGAGTGATATCCTTAAGTAACACGCGGCTCAAGATGACCCCCGGGCCCATAACCCGGAGGTCGCAGGTTCGAATCCTGCCCCCGCTATTAAAAAAGCCGGTTTTTGCCGGCTTTTTGTTTTCTACGCTTGCCTGGGGCGTGTCTAGGCGTGCCGGTATGTCTCAGTTTGCAGCAATTTGCCTCATTTTGCCACTTTGGAAAAACGCTCTAACTTCATAACTACAATTAAGATAAGGATTTACCGCATTTCCGCGGCACCGGCCCATAGCCCGGAGGTCGCAGGTTCGCCATAAAAAGTCATCGCTAAAATCAAACTGCCAGCCCTTCATATGGGATGGAAAAAGCCGGCGTTTAAGCCATCCGGGCCTCTTAAACGACTCTGCCGTTGAAATTACAGCGGTTTTTCGAAAAGGTAGGATTGTGGCTGGGAATTCCCAAATTATAAGTGCGAATCAACAGCTATCTTATATAAAAGGTGTACCAACCGGATTAGACTCAGTCAGGGAGTAGCCGACTTGGGGCTTACGCTTATATAACCTGTAACAAAGAACTGTTCGGTGCATATCTCGGTCTGTGTTCCCATATTTAATCGAGACGTTATTTTTGCTTTTGGGCGAGTGCTGCGGCAATACTGCGTTCGACCTCAGGCTGGTTAGGTCTGATCCTAAGAGACAAACGCCAATGTCTTACAGCCTCGTCAAATCTGCCCCTCTTATACAAGAGCCTCGCAACCTGGTTGTGCGCATCGTACTGGTCAGCCTTTAGCCGAAGTGACTCGCTGATGTGGTAAATCGCGAGGTCAAGCTCGCCCTGTGTTTCCAGAACCAAAGCAAGCTTGTTGTGTGCCAGAATCTGGTTAGGATTTAGCCGGAGAACTTCCTTTAGGTGGTGGACTGCTTCATCGTATTTGCCTGCTTCGGCCAGCAGCATGCCTAAATTAAAATGCAGGCCGAACTGGTCCGGGTTGAGCCTTAAGCTTTTGCGCATATAGACCTGGGCCTTTTGCTTATCGCCTTCTTCAAAGCAGATTCTGCCTAAGTGACGATAAAGACCGTAATAGTCCTCGTGCCGCAAAAGTAACTCCTGACATATCTTCCTGGCTTCGGCAAGATTTTTTCGTGCGATAAGAAGGTGTACTTTTTCAACTGAAACATGTAAATCTATCAGGTCTTTGGGATCATCCTTGCTTTGGTCGAATTCAAATTCCTCGGCCACCTCGCCCGAGACATAACCGAGTGATTCGAGCCGCTTTCGGGCCTGTTCGTCCAATACTATCTTGCCGCCCCCGCCGGGTGCCGGGACCGACTCTTGCAACATCTCTCCTAAACGGCTTTGCAAGATTCTGACCTGCTGCGGCTGTTGGTTTATCAGGTTTCGTGATTCCTTCGGATCGTTAACAAGGTCATACAGTTCCGGCCGCGTGGTTTGTATGTACTTTAGCTTCTCGCCAACGACACCCAGCAAGGAATTCGCGCCGTACTTAGTGGGAATCAGCGATTCAGTATAAATGTGCCTTTCTTTCCCTGAAATAGATTTGTCAAGCAGATATGGGCTCAAGTCTTGTCCCTGGACCTGCGGGGCGTCAATGTTCAATAAGCTGCAGACTGTTGGTACGATATCAACCAGGCCAACCAAATCTTCTACCTCTTTTGCTTTGGTTTGGCCGGGCAGCTTGAAAATCAGCGGAACTCGGACGGCACTTTGATAGATGAAATAGCCGTGTGTCACCTCCCCGTGTTCTCCGAGCATCTCCCCGTGGTCGCTGGTGATGATGATAAGGGCCGAATCGAACAAGCCCAGGTCCTTCAGTGTCTTGGTAACCGGGCCGATGCAATAATCGGTATAGGCAATTTCCCCTGCGTATAGGTTTTTTGCAAATCTCGAAGCAAATGGCTCCGGCGGAGTATAATCAACATGGGGGTCAAAGTAATGCAGAAACAAAAAGAACCTCTCATTTTTGTGTTCGGCCAGCCACGCCAGCGCAGCGTTACTCGTCTGTCCGGCTCTGCGTTCAACCATAAGACCTGTCGTACGCCCCTGTTCAAGGCGGTCGTTGTATGTATCAAATCCCTGGTTGATGCCAAATTGCGAATCAAGGACGGATGCACTAATGATTCCACCAGTTACAAATCCGTGTTCTTTCAGTATTTCGGCGAGCGTAATGTTGGACTCGTCCAGCTTATAGTCAAGATTATCGTGTACCTCGTGATACGGGGGAATGGTACCGGTTAACATGGAGCAATGTGCCGGGAAGGTCATCGGCACAGCAGTGATAACATTTTTGAAAGTGACTCCTTGGGCAGCAATTTTGTCTACATTTGGAGTGGTTTGGTGCGGGTACCCATAGCAGCCGAGATAATCGGCACGGCATGTGTCGATGCTGATAAGGACTACGTTTCGCACTTGGGGTCCAGAGAAATCTGGTCGCAGTGCAAAAAATACAATGCTCATGATTATCACCAGGAACAGTCCGCACAGTACATGCAACCACCGAGTACCCTTTACAACCTGTCGGTTTTCTCTCTGGCGCATATTCTCTCCGTTACGCTATGATGTCTTGCTTACTCGAGCTTACCTTCACGAAATGCTTTGATGTAGTTCTGACAGAAACGGTCCTTACCCAATAAAGCTTCTGCTGTCTTGATTGAGTCCATCAGTTCTGAATCCAGGGGGTCAAGAATGGCGGAGTCCAGCCCGGCGGCCATCGCCATTGTCAGAAAATACCGGTTCAGTTTGGCACGCCCCGGCAGGCCGAAGGAGACATTACTCAGGCCGCAGATGGTGTTGACCTCAGAGAACTGCTGCTTGATGCGCCGGATGACCTCCAAGGCTATCAATCCGAAATCATTCTGTACGCTGACCTGCACCGTTCCAATTACGACAGTTCCCTGTTTTTTCATGCTAGCGCCGGCCTCAATAAGCTTGGGTTTTATGATTTTCATCGCCTCTTCCCATGCCTCAGCAGCCATCAGCAACTCCGGCAGATACACTTGGCCTTCCCCAAACTTGCCACCAATCTCTGTCATTCCAGGTGCCATACCCTTCTCGACCATTTCAGGAGGGTCTACCTTATCGATGGCCTGCTTAACCAAGCCTACGAGCTGCTCGCTCTCGCCAGCGACGATGGCCTTGGTCAGTTTCGCAAAAACTTCTTTGTTTTCCATATGAGAATTTCTCCCGTACTTTATAATGCTGTTAATTAACGCCCGGCCACTATATATTGTCGGGCCCAACACAGTCAACCGTCAAATGTTCCTAATTCCTTGGTTTGTACGGCTCTGACCTGTACGGGCAGTCCTTCTGCCTGCATCTTTTGCAGTTGCCTACTTTTACCTTGCTGAAATCTCCCTCTCTGCTTAGCAGACAAACAAAAGAAAGGGATTTTTCCGGTATCATCAGGCAGCTGTTTGTCAGTTTAATTCCGAGAGTATCAGAAAAGTGACTGAATATTTCCTTCTGGGCCTCCATTGCCCACCCGCAATACCCCGGTGCATATCGGCGGCTGACCTTCCACCCGAAATTGGCACAGTCCTCGTGTATCTTACGCTCCAAAAAATCGGCGGTCTGTTCTACAGCCACTGTCCCAATCGCGTCAGCAATTACTCCAGTTGCGGCTCGGTCGGTCCTTACAAATTTCCCTGCTCGACGCTCGACCTTCGGACCTATAGTCGCCAAGGCCAAAACGATACCCTCTGCTGCCGAGAATAGCTCAAAGCCCTTCTCTGGCACGCCGTCCAGCCTGCAATATGCGCCTTTAGGCTCTATCAATGACTGTGTTTCGCCAATCTCATCATCGACCTTTTTGTGTGTACCTGGCGGAACCGACATCTTGTCTGGATAGCCTAACTGTTTCAAGACGTCTTCTGGGCTGACCTGAAGGGGGATTGTATCAAGAACAAAAAAAACTTCTTTCATATAACCTTACCAACACCTGAGGCGGTTCTTCTATTATAACTGCCCGTAATTGAACAATCAAACGAAGAACCAGCCTTTGTCAGCTCATCTATAATCGCCAAATCGGCGCGACATCCAAGACAGTAAGAAGTGAAGTTCGGGGCAACATGGAAGCTCCTCATCGGTTCAAGCTTGATTTCACATCGCCCAACCTGTATCATCATTGAGTATGTGCTCGTTTTTAGCCACGCAAACAGTTTGAAAGGCAGTTTCATAAACCTCCCAAAAGTACCATGAAAACCTGTGGGGAATGATTACAATGGACACGAAAAACAATAGACTACGGGTCTCAGGCGAGGTGATATTGAGTCATTAAAAATTAGCGACATCAATTTTGCAAATAACTGTATAACGACAAATAGTAAAAAAACTAGAAAATCTATGGGCTCACGTCCTGTGTTAGCTTCAGTAATGGCAGAGCTTTCAAAATAGGTTTTAGCATTTGATGTTGGGCAAGAAAAGTTGTTTAATGCCAACTTCAGTCATAGGAAATGGCGCAAAATCTGTGAGGATGCGGGATTGATCGAATTAAAGTTTCATGATCTGCGAAAAACGTTTGGTTCTCTGCTTGCTCAGAATGGCATATCCACCGCTGTGACACAGAAGCTGTTGGAGCATTCTTCGCCAAATCTGACAAATAAGATATATACAAATGTTGACCCTGTCCTGCGCCATGCGGTAGAGCAAATACCGGTTGGCGATTGGTTGTAATGACAAGTTGACACCGATGAGCTGCCGCGAATCTTGACAGACCTTCACAGGTACATGTATAATAGCCTAATTAAGGAGCATCAAAAGAGAATCTGTACTTTGTAGTTCTTCTTAACAGTTAAGGATGCTGATGGTAGATGACCAGTTATCATATTCCGCGAGAGCGGCTTTGACCGAGCGAGTCAAGGAGCTAACGTGTCTCTATGGCATTGCTCAGATCGCTGGACAGCCAGGCATGTCCCTTGATGAAGTTCTGCAGAGCGTTGTCGAACAGCTGCCTGCCGCGTGGCAATACCCTGATATAGCGTCTGCCCGAATTACACTCGACAACACTGCGTACGAGACACCGGCGTTCCGTGAGGGGCCTCAGAAACAAACGGCAGATATCGTGGTCAGGGGCAGTCCAAGAGGTGCAATTGAGATTGTCTACGTAGAGCAGAAGCCCGAACTTGACGAGGGTCCCTTTCTTAAGGAGGAGCGGAACCTGATTGACGAGGTGGCCCGACAGGTGGCAAACATTGTCGAGCGCAGACAGGCAGAGAAAGACAAATTGAAGCTGCATGTTCAGCTCAGGCACGCGGATCGGCTCGCCACGCTTGGAATGCTTGCTGCGGGCGTGGCCCACGAATTGAACGAACCGCTGGCAAGTATTCTGGGCTTTGCCCAGTTGGCAAAAAGGTGCTCCGGAGTTCCAGCTTCGGCAGCAAAGGATATTGAGAAGATCGAAGCGGCCTCTTTGCAGGCACGGGAGATTATACAGAAGCTTCTGGTCTTTGCCCGGCAAAGGCCTCCGGAGAAAGCCCGGGTGAATCTGAATCAAGTAGTGCAGGACGGCCTCTACTTCGTTGAGGCTCGCTGTGCCAAAGAGGGGATAGAGCTCGTTCGAGAACTCTCACCGAACCTGCCGGAAATCACAGCCGACCCTGCTCAGTTGAATCAGGTTCTGGTCAATTTGGTTGTCAATGCCCTGCAATCTATGTCCGGAGCGGGTAGAATCACGGTCAGCACAGGATTCTGCGACTCTAATGTCCGTCTGGTCGTGCAAGATACAGGCGCCGGGATGAGCAAGGACGTTCTTGAGAAAATATTTGTTCCTTTCTTTACGACCAAAGATGTTGGTCAGGGCACGGGTTTGGGTCTGCCCGTGGTCCACGGCATTGTCACCGCACATGGTGGCTCAATTGAAGTTGAGAGTAAAGTGGGCTGTGGTGCTCGTTTTGAAGTCCGGTTGCCCGTGGGGGCGCCACAAGACATGGAGAAAGACACTTAGTATGTCATCTTCGCCGGCAAAAGAACGTATTCTTGTTGTGGACGACTGCCCTACAACCCTGGAAGTGCTCCAACGAAATTTAGCCGCGGCCGGATATCAGGTCTTCACCGCGCTGAGCGTTGCCGAGGCACTTGAAATCCTCGAAGGCACGACATTGGATCTGGTCATCACAGATCTTAAGCTGCCGAAGGTCAGCGGTCTAGACATGGTGCGGCATGTCCGCGAGAACTTCAAAGACACCGAAGTGATGATGATAACAGGCTATCCGTCTATCGAGGGCGCCGTAAATGCGGTCAAGACCGGCGCCGAAGAGTTTCTGCCCAAACCTTTCACCGACGAGGAGCTTCTTTCAGCAGTTCAGAGGGTGCTCGATAAACTGAAGATTCGCAAGTCGGGACGGAGGGCTCTCGACCAGGTGGTTGCTGTGCACAGGGGTTTTATCGGCAACTCAGAAGTGATGCGCAAGGTCTTTGTCGCCATAGGCAAGGCGGCATCCACTTCGGCCACCGTGCTGATAACTGGTGAAAGTGGTACGGGCAAAGAGCTTGCCGCGAGGGCGATACATTACGGCGGTGCTTGTTCTTCAGCGCCTTTCGTGCCGGTAAACTGCGGCGGTATCCCGGAGGCGCTGCTGGAGAGCGAATTGTTCGGACACGTGAAGGGAGCGTTTACGGGGGCATTGGAGTCCCGGGCGGGTTTTTTTCATGCCGCCGACGGCGGCACTGTATTTCTCGACGAGGTCAGCGATATGAGTCTGGCCATGCAGGTCAAACTCCTGCGGGTGCTGGAAGACAAGGAAGTCTGTATGGTCGGTTCAAGCCGGCCGCGAAAGGTAGACGTAAGGATTCTGGCCGCGACCAACAAAGACTTGCATGGCTTGGTAAAAAAAGGGCTTTTCCGCGAGGATCTGTTCTACCGTCTCAATGTCATCACCATATTTATACCGCCGCTTAGAGAAAGGGGTGACGATATATTGTTACTGGCCCGCCACTTTGCAGGTCAGTTTGCCGCCGAATTGGGGCAGTCACCTCCCCGCTTTTCCGATGAGGCTTTGCAGAGTCTGACCAGTTACAATTGGCCCGGCAATGTCAGAGAACTCATGAACGTAATCCAGCGCCTGGTTGTAATGACCGATGGGGAAGTTATCGAGGTTCCTGACTTGCCGTCTCTTATGCGTTTCTCAGCCCTGCGAACAACTGGCCTTACGCGAACTCTGGCGGAAGTGGAGGGCGAATACGTCGGCAACGTCCTGGCAAGCGTGGACGGCAACAAGACCCGTGCGGCAGCGATTCTCGGTATAGATCGCAAGACGCTTAGGGAGAAGCTCAGGAAAACAGGCAAACCTTCTTCCTGAAGCTTTGAATGTCGGCCGAATTCTCCCCGCCGGTTCAAAATACCCCGCCGGCTCCTTCCATCCTGCTTAAACACAGCATCGTCGCGAGCGTAACGTAAAAAAAAGCTGTTTCGTCAGATTCATCCACCTTTTTCCCAACTAAGCTTGCAATTCTCTTTTAGTATCTGGCAACTTGGCTGCCCGTAAATCTCTGTTTGTTGGCATTGTGCGACGACTGGCACGGTTTTTGCAACTCTGTGGGGCGGCAAAAAAGAAATTTAAGGAATGAGTTATGTCAGGCAATACTATATATCGCGGCTTATGCTCAACATGTAAACATGCTTCGACTTGCACGTTCCCAAGGGATCCTCAAAGACCGGCGTTTTATTGCGAAGAATTCGAAATTGAGACTCCACCTTCCGGGAAGACTGCCGGAGACGAGAAATTGCGATTGACGGATTCTTCCGTCACGGAGCTTAAAGGTTCATCTATGTTAATTGGGCTATGTAGCGACTGTGAAAACCACCAACCCTGTGTCTTTCCAAAACCCGAAGGGGGTGTCTGGCGTTGCGAGGACTACCGGTAGAATGAAACAAGACACTGCTATCTCGAACAAAGACAATACCTGTGCGAAAGAAGAAGTAGATTTGAAAGATGTCTTAGGAATTCTTGAGAAGCATAACGGGGACAAGGGCGGACTTATAGCCATTCTCGAAGAAATCCAGGCTGAATATGGCTATCTTCCCGAAGGGGCGCTTAGAATAGTAAGCGACAAGACAGGCCGCCCTTTGGTCGATGTATACAGTGTTGCTACGTTCTATCGTTCATTCAGTTTGAAGCCTCGAGGTAAGCATCTTATCTGCGCGTGCCTTGGGACAGCCTGCCACGTCCGAGGCGCGCCAAGAGTTGTTGAAGAGTTAAAGCAGCAGCTCGGAATCAAAGCCGGTCAGACAACTCCCGACAAGCAATTTACACTGGAGACGGTGAACTGCTTAGGTGCCTGTGCGCTTGGGCCCGTTGTCGTTATCGACGGGCATTACTTCTCGAAGGTCAGAAAATCAAGGGTCGGTCAACTATTAGATGATGCCTTGAACGGATTTGGCAAAATCGAGATAGGAAAGGATAAACGAATCTTCCCCATCGATGTTACCTGTCCCCATTGCAACCGTAGTTTGATGGACGAGACCTTTGCCATTGACGGCTACCCATCAATCCGCGTGACCATATCCTCCGGGCACAAGGAAGGTTGGCTTAGGCTGTCTTCATTATACGGCAGCTACAATACCTCGACCGAGTTTGAAATTCCTTCTGGTGCGATTGTAAGTTTTATTTGCCCCCATTGTTGTCGAGAGCTTCACAGCACCTCGGGCTGTTCAGTGTGCGAGGCACCAATGGTGCCAATGCTCGTGGATGGCGGAGGTATAGTGCAAATTTGTTCGCGCCATGGATGTAAAAACCATATGTTGGATTTGGCTTAACCAAGCTCGAAGGAGAAAAAGTTGTTTGACGCAAGGATTTCTATCTGGTGGCAGGATGTTGAGATTATCTTCGATACATGAGCTGAAAGAATTACGGAGAGTGCTTTTTGACGCCAGTGACGAAAGCAGGCCGCGCTTAGTTATTTGCGCAGGAACAGCCTGTCAGGCAAGTGGCTCAAACGACATTATTAGAGTCGTTAAAAGGTGCATTATTGAAAAAGGCTTGGTTGGCAAGGTTGCGCTTCGGATCACAGGATGCCACGGGTTCTGCGAGATGGGGCCTTTCATTCTCACCGAACCGCAGCAGGCATTTTACGCGCAGGTAAAGCTTGATGATGTGCGGAGGATTATTGAAGCATTGCTTTTGGATAAATATGTCGAAGACTTGTTGTATCAAGACCCCGATACGGGCCAAAGGTACCACAATCGCGATGATATCCCATTCTTCAAGAATCAGCAACGTAGCATCTTGGGCATGAACCAGAAGATAGACCCGATTCGGATATATGACTACATCGCCCAAAAGGGGTACATTGCTCTCGAACAGGTATTGTCGAAACAAAACGCCGGGTGGGTAGTGCAACAGGTCAGGTGTTCGGGATTGCGTGGTCGGGGCGGCGCCGGTTTTGCAACCGGCTTGAAATGGGAATTGCTGGCAAAACAACCGAGCGAGCGTGGCAAGTTCCTCGTTTGCAACGCCGACGAAGGTGATCCCGGTGCTTACATGGACCGCAGCGTGCTCGAGGGCAACCCACACAGCATTATTGAGGGAATGGTCATAGGGGCTTATGGAACCGCGGCGACAGAAGGTATAGTCTATGTTCGCAATGAATACCCGGTTGCGGTTAAGCATTTAAGTATTGCGCTCAATCAAGCGCGGCAGCTCGGCCTTTTGGGTGAGAATATTCTCGGGACCGGTTTTTCATTCGGCATCAAAATGGTCAAGGGGGCCGGAGCATTTGTGTGCGGGGAAGAAACGGCATTAATCCGGTCGGTGGAAGGAAAGATGGGTGAGCCGCGCCAGCGCCCACCATTTCCCGTACAAAAAGGTATTGACGGCAAACCCACAGCAATTAACAACGTTGAGACCTGGGCGAACATTCCGCTTATCTTCAAACTTGGAGCTAAGAAGTTTGCGAGTATAGGTACCGAGGGCAATAGCGGCACGAAAATATTCAGTCTGGTTGGCAAAATCAGGAATACCGGTCTTGTCGAGGTACCAACGGGAATGACTATCAAGGAGATTGTCTACGACATCGGCGGCGGCCCGGTAGGGAAGGCTAAGATAAAAGCGGTTCAGACTGGTGGACCATCCGGGGGTTGCATTCCTGCCCAAATGTTCGATTTGCCCGTTGATTACGAAAGCCTGGCCGATGCCGGCTCGATTATGGGCTCCGGCGGCATGATTGTTATGGATGAAAACACCTGTATGGTTGATATCGCCAAGTACTTCATGAATTTCCTGAAAGACGAATCCTGCGGTAAATGTTTCACCTGCCGAAAGGGCACACAGCGGATGTACGAAATCCTCGACGACATCTCAAAAGGCAAGGGAACACTTGAACATTTGGACCTTCTCAAGGAATTGGCAGACGTGGTGAAGGACACAACGATGTGTGGTCTTGGGCAGACTGCCTCCAATCCTGTTCTGAGTACTCTTGGTTACTTTAGAGATGAATACCGCAGGCATGTGGTTGACAAAAGATGTGATGCTTTTGTTTGCAAAGAATTGGTTGGTGCTTCATGTCAGGCGGCTTGTCCTGTGGACACTGAGGCCTGGCGTTATGTTTCCTTAATTGAAAAAGGCAGGTACGAAGAAGCCTACAAAGTTATCAGGGAAGCCAACCCCTTCCCATCGATCTGCGCCCGGGTTTGTGGTCGCAAGTGCGAAACCAGATGCAACCTTGCTACCAGTGGTGGCCAGGCCATTGCTCTCCGAGCATTGAAGAGATTTATCACAGACCGTGTTGACCCCTCGGTTTATAAACCTGTTAGAATTTCCCGACGGGGCAAGGATGTTCGCAGGATAGCGGTCGTAGGCTCAGGCCCCGCCGGTCTCTCGGCCGCCCATTACCTTTCCTTACTTGGCCATAAAGTAACGCTAATTGAAGCCGAGCATGAGCCTGGTGGGATGCTTATTAGTTGTATACCAGCTTATCGTCTGCCTGGGGATGTGGCACGCAAAGAGATAGAATCACTTCTTGACGAAAACATCACTCTCAGATGCGGAACAAGGTTGGGTCACGATGTAACTATCGATGAGTTATTTAAAGATGGATTCAAGGCAATTTTCCTGGCAATAGGAGCCGACAAGAGCTGGCGATTGGGCCTTGAGGGAGAAGACACCGGAGGGGTCTATCCATCAATGGAATTCCTCAAAACCTTCAATTTAAGAGGGCATGAGTTGGCCAAAGGACACGTAGGTATCATTGGTGGGGGCAATTCCGCTGTGGACGCCGCAAGAGTGGCTATTCGTCAGAAAAAAGTCAAAAGTGTAACGCTGCTCTACCGCCGTACCTCCCAGGAGATGCCTGCTTACGCTGAAGAAGTCGAAGCGGCTATCGAGGAAGGTATAAGGCTTGAAACACTCGTCTCTCCGACCAGTATACGTTACATCAAAGCTGCTGAGGCTGAGGGAGTAAAAGTCGAGACATTCGTCGAGCCCGTGAGAATAGACTCCAAAAATGGACGTTTGGCTGACATCGAATGCATTAGAAACAAGCTGGGCGATGTTGACTCAAGCGGACGACGCAGACCGGTTCCTATTCCTGGTACCGAGTTCACGATTCCATTGGACACCATGATAGTAGCTATCGGTGAACGCCCGGATAGTGATTACCTGGCCTCAATGGGCTTGGAACTCGATAAGGGCGGCAG
>CP070715.1:523283-529716 GCA_020350405.1 Planctomycetota bacterium | reverse complement strand
GCCAAAAAATATTTTAATGTTTCTCTTTTTTGAGGAGGTAGTGTGATGAGTAAAAAACTGTATTTTCTAATCTCTTTTGTTTTGGTGCTGGGCCTCAACGGGACCGCCTTGGCCGATGCAATCGAGGTGAACAACCCGAGCTTTGAGCATGACATCAACGGCGTGGCAATTACGGAGCTGACAGGTTGGGACGGCGTGAAAGGCTGGGACATTCGTGATACGAGCGGCGAGGGAGACGGCTGGTACAAGGGCTGGCAGTTCGTCGACGATGAATGGGAGCATGCTGAGGGCTATGAGGCAGCCGACGGTAATGTCAGCAGCTTCAATGTTACCGCGGACGAGCCGGATGACCCGAACTGGAGCTGTCAAATTTATCAAGTTCTCGACCCGAACCTAGACGCCGACTCGACAATTGTCGCAAACAGGCGGTATACGCTCAGGTTTAACGCCATTCGCATGGGTACAGAAGACACACCCACTGTTTATGGTGCGTTATTCTACTCGGTGGGTGGAGTAAATGTATCAGCAGCCAATGACGTTATACTGTCCGAAAAGGAGGTAGTTCTGACGGCACCGCCGTTGTGGGATGCCGGCTATGCGGGCTGGGAGGAAATCTCGCTGTATTACGTGGCTCTTCCCTCAGCAAGCAGTCTCGGAGAGAGGCTGGGCGTCAAGCTGAGCGTTCCTGTGCATGAGCCGTGGCTCTATGGGTATCAAGTTATGCTGGACAACGTCCGTGTGGACTGGGTATTGGCAGTTCAGGCCTATGACCCATTCCCGGATGATGAGGCCAGAGACGTGGCGAAAAATGTGACTCTTGGCTGGAAGCCTGGCGTTAAGGTCCAACCCACAGCAGGCCACGAGGTTTACTTCGGCACCGATGAAACCGCAGTGGAAGATGCCAATACGTCCGATACGACGGGCATATTGTACCACGCCACGAGAGACGTCAACAACTATACAGTGCCGAGCACTCTTGTGTTAGGCGAGACTTACTACTGGCGAGTCGATGAGGTCAATAGCTTGGAGGGCGGCAGCCCGTGGAAAGGGGAAGTGTGGAGTTTCAGGGCTACCGGATACGCGACCAATCCCAGCCCCTACGACGGCGAAATAGACGTGCCGTTTTTAAATCAATCGCTTATGTGGACGGCCGGAACCGATGCGACGTCACACGATGTGTATTTAGGCACTGACGTTGATGCCGTGGCCGACGCCAATACCAACTCGGCGGAGTTCAAGCAGAACCAGGTCGTCGGCGATACCGACTACCCGCTCACGGGGCTTATGGCCGGCGAGACTTATTACTGGCGGATTGATGAGCGAAGTGCGGTATACCCCTCCGGGCTGAAAGGCGACATCTGGAAGTTCACAGTAGGTAACTTCCTTATCGCGGACAACTTCGAGTCGTACGCTAACAACTCCGAGCTTTACACTGTGTGGGACGACTACTGGGCGAACGGCTACGACGGAGAAATGTTCCTCGAGACTGATCCACTGATTACTCGCGAGCGGCTCAGCCAGGCGGCGGAGCTGAAATTCACCAATGTGACGGCGGATAAGGGCGCACAAAAAGGCAGTATGTTCGACGTTCAGGACCTGACGGAGCTGGAGATCGGCACCGACTGGACAATCGGTGGGGTCAAGTCGCTGTTTCTGTACGTGCGAGGCGACCCATGCAATGTTCAGGCGGTAGACGACGGAAAGGGTAACCCGCTGTGGGAAGGGGCGCAACCATGGATTGAGCTGGAAGATACCAGCAACAACACCGGTTATGTCCTGCACCCGAATCCGGGCCAGATGGGCGATGAATGGTGGCGTGAGTGGAACATCGACCTTGGTGATGCCAATTTCAGCGGCGTGACGCTGTCGGCGATTGACAGATTCACCATCGGTATCGGCGGCGCTGCAAAGGCAGGACAAAAGACCGCGATGGCTGACGCAGGTTATATCTGGGTTGACGATATCAGGCTGTATCCGCCGAGATGCAGGACTGATGTAGCAGGTGAACCCTACTTCAATTCCAAGGGTGACTTCAGCGGCCCAGACGGGACGATTGATTGCACCGTCGACGAGTATGACCTCGAAGTAATGGGCGCTGAATGGCTCGTTAGCGATTACAACACTCTGGCCGCACCGCCGGCTGACCCGCCGGAGGTCTGGTACAGGTTTGATGACGATCCGTGTTTGACGATTCTCACGAATTCCGGCAGCTGGGGCAGCCAGTATGATATCTCTATCGACTATCCTCCTGCATCAGACGAGCCGGCCTGGACGACTGACGTAGCACCGGCTGTGGACGTTTGTGACCCGAACTATGCGCTGGACTTTGACGGCACGGACGATGTGCTTGAGATTCCCAACTCGCCGGCCACTAACTTTGCCGGGACGGAGAACATGACAATAACAGTCTGGATAAAGACAACGACAGCAGCATGGGATGCCTGGGTGTGCAGCGCAAGAGGCTCAGGCGACAGGCACGCCACTGGTATCGGCACGATGGGTGCTAACGAGTTCGGCTACTTCTGGAACGAGAACGAGTGGTGGTGGGACTCTGGATTGACGATAACCGACAACCAGTGGACCTTTACGGCCGTTGCCGTAGAGCCGACGCAGGCAACTGCTTATGTCTATAATGGAACAACTCTGAATAAGAACACAAACGTAACAACTCACGGTCCACTGGAGGAGTTCGGCACCGACGACCTTACCGTGATTGCTTCGGACGCCAGAGACTACAGGTTTGATGGGACAATAGACGACGTGCGTCTTTACAACAAGACCCTGACAATCTGTGAGATTATGGGAATTGCCGGCATATCAGGTGAGGTTTATGTGCCCAACCAGTCGAAAGCTAATATCGCACCAAAGACGCCTCCGCCAACGAATCCCGACCCCAACGACCCTGATATTGTGAACTTCGTTGATTACGAGGTCCTGGCGGGTAACTGGCTTGAGCAGTTTCTCTGGCCGTAATCGGGATGTAAGGGTGTGAGTTTGCACCGAATTCGGGGTCTGTACCGATTAGTTCGGTACAGGCCCCGGCAGTTTTTCGTGATGCGTAGAGTCAGTGCGGGTGAGGCTTGCAGGAGGGAAGTGATGTGCGACTACGGATTTTGAGGTAAGGGCTTTTAGTTTTTGCCTGTGGCGTTTGAAAATGGAATTAGAACAGCCTGTTGGGTTGGTGACGGTGCAAGATATAGTTGGCGTAGCAATCATCATTGACAAAGGGCAGAAATTATGATAGTTAAGATAGTTGGTTTTAATGTGTTGCTGCGTTTTTTGAAGGTTGTTTTAGGCAGGCGGCGAGGTTAACGGTGGTGTTTGTCGCTTCATACAGTACAAGGCGTGTCATTGTGCATAGGCGCAAGGGATTTACATTAGTAGAACTTTTGGTGGTGATAGCGATTATCGCCTTACTTATGTCGATATTGATGCCGGCCTTGGCGCGGGTAAGAAGCCAGGCAAAGGCGGTTCTTTGTCTGTCGAACCTAAAACAGATGGGCAATGCCTTTGCGATGTATCTGGATGATAACGATAATACTTTTATGAAGAACTGGACAGAAGACGGCAATCCGGTTAAGGGGCTAAGGCATAAGCGTTACTGGATGGACGCCCTGAGGCCGTACTATGGCAACCAGGGGGACGTGCGTTTGTGCCCCGCCGCAACAAAAACATATACTAACGCTGACGGCACGCGGGGTCCCGGTTCCGCCACCGGCACGTTTTCGGCCTGGGGTATCTTTCCCTCTCCAGACCAATGCGGCGAAGCCTCCTCCTGGTGGCCCTGGGCCACAGCATGTGATTACGGCAGTTACGGCATAAATGCCTGGGTCAGTAATATAGAAGAAGGCTGGAACCTTTGGTTGGGACCGGATGACATATACTGGCGGAAGGGCAATATGAAGGGTGCAGCCTCCATACCGCTGCTCGGTGACAGCAAATGGGTTGACTGCTGGCCGGATTATACTGATGCGCCGCCGTCTGCTGAGGGTCTGCACTATGAGAGTCAAATGAGCCGAATATGCATGAACCGACACAACGGTTATGTGAACTGGGTTTTCTGCGATTACGGGGCCCGGCCGGTCGGCCTTAAGGAATTGTGGTATTTGATTTGGTACAAACAGTACCCAATAGACGAGGTGCGCCAGAACCCGCCAGTGTGGCCGGATTGGATGAAGCGGTTTAAGGATTACGATTAGAAGTAACCGCCCAAAAACAATGAGCATCTTAATACCCAAAGAAAGACTTCCAAAACGCTCCGACGAAAGATTTTTCCCTAAGGCGGGCGCGTTCACATTAGTTGAACTTTTGGTCGTAATCGCCATTATCGCGCTATTGATGTCTATATTGATGCCGGCACTGTCACGAGCAAGAAGCCAGGCGAAGGTGGTACTCGACCTGTCGAACCTCAGACAGTGGGGTATTATCTGGCAGATGTATACGACGGACTATGACGGGTATTTCAACGCGGGCGATGAAGGTACCAGCTTCGAGTGGATGGAAACCATTCATCCGTACGCGAAGGACAAGGACCTGTACTTCTGCCCGGAAGCCGCCAACCCTATCTATCTCTGGAGGGGGCCGCGGGGTATAACAACCTCCGTTTGGGCGTGGAGGTATCCCTCCGGTGAACGTTTCGTCGGCAGCTACGGCATAAATGAGTTCTGCTTTGACCCGCCGCAGACGATGAGCACAATCTGGGGACATCCGGTCTCTCTTAACTGGCGGCACATCAATTATAAAGGTGCAGGCAATATACCGCTGATGGTCGGTGCCTCCTGGGCCGGGGGCGCACCGGACCACTCCGATGAACCGCCCCCGTTCGAGGGCGCGCCGGACGAGGCACTGTTTGTCAATAATATGAAGCGTTTCTGCCTCAACCGCCACGATGGACACGTAAACGGGGTTTTTCTCGATTTTTCGGCCCGGCAAATCGGGCTAAAAGAATTGTGGAAGCTGCAGTGGCATAAAGAATTCGACTTATACGGCGGCCCCACGAAGCAGGAATGGCCCGACTGGATGAGAAGGTTCAGAGACTACGAGTAAGCTGCAAGGGGGAGTATATACGGGGGGGGGTTGCGCAAAAAATCAATAATTTCGCGCGAAATGGCGTTTACTCCGAAGTTGAGAATGGGTATAATACGACAAATTGGATAAGCCTGCTAAAATTTTGTTGGAAACAGGGTAGATGTAAAGTCTCACGAAGGTGTTGGAGGCAGGTGCGAATTATTTATGAAAAATATGCGAAGGTTATTCGTGCGTGTTGTGCGAAGGTTCGCGCCTGTTGAAAATTAAATCGTTTTGGCTGTGTGGCCAAAGAATTATTATAATGTTTCTCTTTATTTTTAAGGAGGAGTACCATGTCGAGAAGACTGTTTTTTCTAATCTCTTTTGTTTTGGTGCTGGGCCTCAACGGGACCGCCTTGGCCGATGCAATCGAGGTGAACAACCCGAGCTTTGAGCATGACATCAACGGCGTGGCAATCACAGAGCTGACAGGTTGGAGTGCTGTGAAAGGCTGGGACATCCGTGATACGAGCGGCGGTGGAGATGGCTGGTACAAGGGCTGGCAGTTCGTCGACGATGAATGGGAATGGGCTGAGGGCTATGAGGCGGCCGACGGTAATGTCAGCAGCTTCAATGTTACCGCGGACGAGCCGGACGACCCGAACTGGAGCTGTCAAATTTATCAAGTTCTCGACCCGAACCTGGACGCCGACTCGACCATTGTTGAGAACAGGCGGTATACCCTGAGGTTTAACGCCATTCGCATGGGTACAGAGGACAACCCGACTGCTTATGGGGCGTTATTCTACTCGGTGGGTGGAGTAAATGTATCAGCAGCCAATGACGTTATACTGGCCGAAAAGGAGGTAGTTCTGACGGCACCGCCGTTGTGGGATGCCGGCTATGCGGGCTGGGAGGAAATCTCGCTGTATTACGTGGCTCTTCCCGGAGCAAGCAGTCTCGGAGAGAGGCTGGGCGTCAAACTGAGTGCTCCTGTGCAAGAGCCGTGGCTCGGTGGATATCAAGTTATGCTTGACAACGTCCGTGTGGATTGGGTAGAGGCAGTTCAGGCCTATGACCCATTCCCGGATGATGAGGCCAGAGACGTGGCGAAAAACGTGACTCTCGGCTGGAAGCCGGGCGTTAAGATCCAACCCACAGGAAGCCACATGGTTTACTTCGGTACCGATGATACCGCAGTGGATAATGCGACCACCAGCTCGTCTGAGTACAAGGGCACCCAAGACGCTAACAGCTGGAGCGTTTCGCCTAGTCTTGAACTTGGCAGGACTTACTACTGGCGAATCGATGAGGTCAATAGCCTGGAGGGCGGCAGCCCGTGGAAAGGGGAAGTGTGGAGTTTCAGGGCTACCGGATACGCGACCAATCCCAGCCCCTACGACGGCGAAATAGACGTGCCGTTTCT
>CP070715.1:519259-523183 GCA_020350405.1 Planctomycetota bacterium | reverse complement strand
ATCGGTGAAGGGTGGGGCACCCTTTATCTTCCCAGGTGAGTGTCGGGGGTTCCGCGGTGGCAGCTGGGGGACTGATGACATCATCATTTTTTCGCCCCACGTACGTGCGGGCCTGTGGCGGGTTTCGGCGTCTGGAGAGGGACTGGAGCGATTAACCATCCCAGACCCGAATCACGAGGAGCTGTCGCATCGGTGGCCGCAAATCCTGCCGGGCGGAAAGGCGGTGCTGTTTACTAATGCGCGAAAGTACAGAGTTGATGAGTTTCAGATAGAGATATACTCGCTGGAGACGGGCAAGCAATATATGCTGTTCAAAGGCGGAACTTATGCGCGATATGTGTCGACCGGGCACATTATTTATGGTCGTGATGAGACGCTGTATGCGGTGCCGTTTGATATCGAGCATCTCAAGGTGAGCGGTTCTAGCATTCCGGTCGTCCCTGATGTCATGACTCCCCGCGGCAGCTTCTCGGCACAGTTTGCCATTTCCCGAGATGGGACGCTGGTCTATGTCCCGGTCCAAGCGCGTCGTTTTGAGCTGAGGCCGGTCTGGGTGGACAGGGGTGGGCGGGTCGAACCCTTGCCGGGGGTGAATCCGGGCCACTATTGGACCGTTGCAATTTCCCCAGATGGAATGCAGCTGGCCTTTAGTATGGCGGATGGTGACAACCTTGACATTTGGATATACGACGTGGCGCGCCATACGCTGAATCCTCTTACATCCGATGGACACAGCTTTGTTCCATTTTGGGCACCGGACGGCAAGCAAGTGGTATTCACGTCCGAAGGAGCTGGAAAGTTTCAACTATTTAGGCAAAGTGCGGACGGCAGCGGCGAAGCGGAGCTGCTCACAACTGCAAACTGGCGGGGTCCGTCGTCCTTGTCACATGACGGGAAGAAACTGCTCATGGGAGCGTCTGACATCTGGGTGCTCACCCTGGAGGAGAGCGGAGAGGGTCAACTGAGGTCCTTCATCCGGAGGAATAATTTGCAGAGACAGGGTGTGTGGTCTCCCGACGGACGGTGGGTTGCCTATGCCTCGGACGAGACACGGTGGTGGGAGGTCTATGTGGAGCCGTATCCTGGGCCCGGCCCAAAGATTATGATTTCAACTGAAGGCGGTTACCAACCGATGTGGTCACTGGACGGGAAGGAGTTATTCTATCGTAGTGCCGATGGTCATAGAGTGACGGCGGCGAAGATTGAGACTGAGCCAGAGTTCAAGGTAACCGGCTCTGAGGTTCTATTCGAAGGACAGTATCGAGTGGTTGGCCTATATCACGATTATGACGTGGCACCAGATGGGCGGTTTCTTATGATACAGGAATCGGAAGAATTGAAGCCTCCCTGTATTCACGTCGTGCTGAATTGGTTTGAGGAGCTGAAGCGCTTAGTGCCGACGGGGAAAAACTAATGGAGCTCTTATAAAGGTTTTCGAAGAGTGAAGAGTGAAGGGTGAAGGGACGAGAAAGCATGGCCAGGATGGCCGTGCCACGGGGAAGGACGAGGGAGCATGGCCAGGATGGCCATGCCACGGATGGTTATGTGAGCGGGGGTATTTGTTTTATAATTTTTTTAAGCGTAGGTCTTTATAGAGTATTTCGTACGGTCCGCCGGAATGGGCCTGCAGGCAAATATGTCCTGTTGGTGGGACCCACTTTTCGGTTTCCAAAAATTTTGCCGTTGAAACTCCATTGAGAAGGATTTCGATTTCAGGGCCATCAGCTATAATGCGATATTCATTCCAACCATCTTTTCTTATAACGCTCTCAATGAGTGTTCTGTCCGGGATAACCAGAAATACAACCGGGGCAAAATCATTATTTGGGTATCTTGAGGTATTTGACCTGAACTCATCGACTAAAATTCCCCATAAGGGATACGGGCTACTCATGTCAGAAGGAGTAATATCAGAGAACAATGGTATTATATTCGGTTCAATATGGCCCATATCGGCCTGGTATCCCGCTACCTGTGTCGAGTTCGGTGCGCGTTCGGCCCTAAAACTAAGGCCTGCATTTTCATATTTACCTGTGTTCTCAAACTTTGCCTTGAATGTTAAGACAAAATTATCGTACTTGTTTTCGGTACATAAATAATAGCTGTCATCGAGAGGTTTATCGAGACTTCCCCCAACTATACAGCCATCTTCGGCCCGGAAGACACCGGCCGGACCTTCCCAACCCTTAAGTGATTTACCATCAAATAATTTGGAACCATCAGGACTTTCACATGATGCAAGAATCATAGTTACAAGCAGAATGGCTATTCTAAGTGGAGTTTTCATATAATTCATCCTTCTTAGTTATTTTCAAAATTGCCAGCGCCGCCTGTCTAAGTTTTCAGGCCGTAGGATATGAGGAAAGAAGGGAAAAGGCAAGGGGAAAAGCAAATAATTGGGGGTCAGGGATCAGGGAGAAAGTTCGAACGTCGAACATTGAACATGCAACGTAGAACGTCGAAGGGGAAAGGAGGAAAGGGATGTAAAGCGTGACAAGGGAAGTGGATTTTGATAGTATAGAGGTTATAGAGACCATATAAGGCGTTTAAATGGGAAATGTGGGAAAGATATATGAGGATTTGTAATGGGTCTTAAAATCTGGCTGGACGGCAAGCTTGTAGATGAGGCGGATGCGAAGGTATCGGTTTTCGACCACGGTCTTCTCTACGGAGACGGAGTCTTCGAGGGTATCCGGGTCTATGAGGGCAGAGTATTCGAGCTCGAAGCCCATATTCGGCGGCTTTACGAGTCAGCGAGAATGATTCGACTGGAAATCCCACTGGATAAGGGCGAGCTTGGCGGGGCGATGAAGAAGACCGTCGAAGCGAACGGCATTACAGACGGGTATATTCGGTTAGTGGTTACGCGAGGTGTGGGGACTTTGGGGCTGAATCCTCTTGTCTGCGAGAAGAGCGGATTGATAATCATAGCGGACCAGATTCAACCTTACGCGGAAGAGCTTTACGAAACAGGAATCAAGGTAATCAGTGCGACGACGGTCCGTAATCACCCTCTGGCGCTTGGCGCCCAGCTCAAGAGCCTGAACTATCTGAACAATATCATAGCCAGGCTGGAGGCGCTGGACAGCGGCGCCGCGGAGGCTATTATGTATAACCACGAGGGGTACGTTGCCGAGGCGACGGTGGAGAATGTCTTTATTGTCAGGGACGGGGTGATATATACGCCGCCGGTCGCGGCCGGAGCGCTGGAGGGGATCACTCGCAACCTGGTCATCAGACTTGCAAAGGAAGAGAATCTGGAAGTGGTCGAAAAGAATCTGACAAGATACGATTTGTATATTTGCAATGAGTTTTTCCTGACCGGTACGGCCGCTGAGGTTATCGGGGTAGTCGAGATAGACGGAAGGACAGTCGGCGACGGGAAGCCGGGGCCGATTACAAAACGGCTGAGAGAGAGATTCTTCGAATACGCCCACAGCAGCGGTAAGTAGGGGATAATAATTGATTATAGCGTCCCAGGGTGTGAGGGGTAACGAGCCGCCCATGGAGTTACCACAGTTGTAGCACTTGTAGCAGGTGCCGTTTCTGACGGTGATAGAGCCGCAGAGGGCTGCGGGCACGACGGGGCAATTATCTATTTTTCTTTTCTCTTTTTAATTTTCGTTTTTCCTTCAGAGTAAGCAGGGCCTTTTTCTGTTTTTCTCTTTTGCCTTTATCTTTTTTTCCCTTGTCACCCATATCTGGTTACCCTTGCTTCGCAGAACGAGAAAGCTCAGCTGCGAGTCTATTAATTTGTAATAAGTTTTTACGAACACCCCATGGAGTTACCGCAGTTGAAGCACTTGTAGCAGGTGCCGTTACGGACGGTGATTGAGCCGCAGATATCACAGGCGGGGGCATCATCCTGGAAATGCTGAAACTGTGCGTTAAACTGCTCCAAGAGGGCGGTTTCGGCCTGTAATT
>CP070715.1:515815-519159 GCA_020350405.1 Planctomycetota bacterium | reverse complement strand
GTGCTAATTGTTGAAAGCGGTCATAAATTTGGTAAATCTCATCAGCAGATAAGGCCCTTTGGTAAATTGCAACTTCGTCTATTTTGCCTTGGAAATATTCTTCCCACGGACCAGGATTAGCCCCGATACAAGCATTGTGCGTATCGATGTCTGTTGCTGGAGCTGCGCCCCTTGATTTGCTTAGGCCATTTTTATAAAAGATAAGATTTGCACTTGGCTCAAAAACCGCTGCAATGTGCTGCCATTTGTTAACCTCTACATCAAAGCCGGAATTCCAGGAATACTCTCCCGTAAAGACCTGCCATTTCCCTCCTTGGCTGAAAATCGACCAATCATGCCCGCCATCATCTGTGCTTATCACTTGGTGCCTAATACCGCCTATAGTAGTTGGATAAACCCAAGCGCTCATAGTGATGCTTTGGGAGCCGCTTTGCTCTACACTTAAAGGAGTTTGAATATAGTCATCCTTACCGTCAAAGTAATAAGCTTGGCCGGAGATGCCATCCGTTAGGGTAGCTCCATTAACAATACCGTGGTTTTTCCCTGTGCTGTCATTTGCGTTTCCATCAAGTTTCCAGTATCCTACGAGACCTTCTATCTCTTGAACGCGCTTGCCATTATGCTCAACCTGGACATGGGTTTTGAGTCCGGGGCGAAGTGAGACGTTTTTGAACTCGACGCATTCGTACGGCCGGGTCTGAAACTGAAATTCCTTAACCCTGTTAAGTTTCAAATCTGGGAAATTAGCTGTTGTCTGTCGTAAGTTCTGATTTGAAACTGAGCCGGAAGAACCCCTACTAGGATGAGTATTACCACTGTTATCAATCGCAACCACTCGTTGGACTAGTTCATTTCCTAAACTGTCTGTGACAACAATTCGTGTGGCACCGTTTGACTGATAAGCACTGGCGAAAGCGATACCTTCTTTCATGGACATTCCTTTACCATGATGGGTAACAACCGTTTTCCAGGGACTGGCAGCTATCCCGATTCGGATTGTTGTTGTGGTCTTGTCTTGAGCCATCCTCGCAATGGAAGCTTCAAAACCTTCGAGCTTACCAACTCTGGCTTCGAATACATCACAACTGCCCCACCAGCCGCCTGAGCCTCCAAATCCGGCCCAGCTAAAACTCAAATCCTCAGGCCCATCTACTTTGACCACAAACCCATAGCGTCCATCATCTGTCTCACTTCCTTTCTTCTCCACATATACTTCTTCTCCAAGCGACACACCATCCGGTCGCCACCATTGCTTGCCGCCGCTCGGATGCTCACATACCCCCACCAGCTCAACGGTTACGCCATTTGGCAGCTTCGCTATAAACTGCTTTTGCTGTTCTTTCGTGTGGTCACTTATCCGTTTACTATGCTGCCCTTCATCACTCTCGACCTGCAAATCGGTATTGAAATTCGGTTTGAGAGAGATATT
The DNA here is from genome assembly GCA_020350405.1 of Planctomycetota bacterium. GTDB lineage: Bacteria > Planctomycetota > Phycisphaerae > Sedimentisphaerales > Anaerobacaceae. The sequence continues at coordinate 517,730 of CP070715.1, read as the reverse complement.
CTTTAATTCGGTCCACTCGTAAGGTCGTGTTCTGAGCTGAAATTCTTTAATATCTTTTAAAAGAACATCAGAGAACTTAAATGTCTGCTGCTGCATGTTAACTGCAAAAAGTGACGTCAGAATTTTGCCTTTATGCTCTACTCCATTTTTTTCAACTGCAAAAAGAGCTGTATCTTTATTCCAGTGCCAATCCAAGTCATCCGAAACAGTCATCACCAGCCCATCCTTAGTCTCATTGGCAGCAGAGAAAATAATCTTTTTTCTACTGAGGAACCTTTTTATCATCTTCACTGCTGTGCCGTGCCCCGTATGACTGCCAACCGTTTCCCATTTTCCCGCTGCCACACCGACCTTCATCCTTGTCTTGCTTATCTGGGGCTTGATATGAGCTCGCATTACATGAATCCCCTCAGGTTCAAGAACATCTAAAGCGCTTTGTTGTTCACAGCCTTTAATATCTTTAAACCTAACACTAAAATCCTGACCGCTAAACTTAAAAGCTATGTCATAGCCAGGATGATCCGATGTATAGAGGCTTTTGTCCTCAGTGAGTATACTCATATCCAAGTGACTTCCATCAGGTCTCCACCATTGTTTACCTTCGCTGGGGTGATCGCATACGCCGACCAGCTCGACGGTTACCCCATTGGGCAGCTTCGCTATAAAGTGTTTTTGCTGCTCTTCGTTCCGGGCATCGGCTTTGTCTGGTGGTCGTGAAGTCAGAGCGAGAGTGGTTGGTACGGTTGTGGCGGCTGCGAGCGCCACGGCAGCTATGACGAGGAAGGTAGGTTGTTTGTAGAATTTTTTGTTTGGGTTCAGGATGGTTTTTATACGGTCTTCGATGTTTTTGACCGGGCCGGCGACGGCCAATGATGGGATTGGCTTTGCGGATTTGTGCTCGGCAATGAGGGTGTTTACGATTGCGGTGCTGTAGTCTTTTGCTTTGGCGTTTAATCGGGCGATCGCCATTTCATCGCAGCATTTCTCTCGCTCAGCGCGGATTTTCTTATTGGCCCACCACACGAACGGGTGGAACCAGAAGACCGCCTGGACGATTATCTGCAGCAGATTCACCGCTGCGTCGAAGCGAAGGACGTGGCTCAGCTCGTGGCCCAGGATGCCCCTGCGGTGCCTGTCGCTGTCGAGCTTTGCAAAGTTAGCAGGCAAATAGATACCGCCCCGCAGCAGACCCCAGACGAAGGGCTGGCCGATGTCTTTGACCAGCCAGACCTTCGGAAAGGTTCGAATGCCTAGGTCGCCGAATAGGTTGTCGATGGCAGTTTTTAAACCGGCTGGCAGCGGCCTCCGCGCCCGCCGCAGCCAGCTATTGGTCCGCAACGCCTTTATTAAGGTGATGGAAAGAAACAGAGCAAAACCACCAATCCAGGTCAGTGGCAACCACTGTCGCACGGCAAATCCTGATAATCTTTGACCGAAGGACACCCGCTCAATTACTGGCGGTGCGGGTGCTAATGCACCAGGCCGCTCGTAAATGACGGGACGGACAGGCTCGATGCTCAGAGGAGCAATTTCAGCAGGCGCCATCGCGGCCGGCTGTGGGACTTGCTGCTGCGGCAGGACCGCCAACGGTATGGTGAGCAAAGGGGGTGTCAGGCACTTCGCCAGCACAATCAGCCAGAGAAGGTAGCGGACGTGTGCGCTTTTGTTTTTCAATAGCAGCGACACGACTGCTATCGCCGCGGCCAAGACCGCTATCTGCCAGCTTTGCGTGGCCAGATAGTTTGTGATTTGGGTGAGGGTGTTTTCCATTTTTTCATCTCCGCGAAAGTTATTGTTTGTTTTTCCTAATCAGCTTCTTTAGATTTTCGATATCCCGGTCGTCGATTTTGCCGTGCTCGGCCAGGTACTGCATAAGCGGGGCGGGGTCGCCACCGAACAGCCGGTCGAGAAAATC
>CP070715.1:511132-515715 GCA_020350405.1 Planctomycetota bacterium | reverse complement strand
GATATGGTTGTTGACGGTCTTTTTGGGACGGGACTGAAGGGGCCGCTAAGCGCGGGATATAAAGAATTGATAGAGGTCATAAACGCACAGGAGAGCCCCATACTGGCGATTGATATTCCGTCCGGTCTTGACTGCGACAGCGGCAGGCCGCTTGGTGCGGCAATCAGGGCAAGCTATACGGTGACTTTTGTGGCGGTCAAGAGGGGTTTTACAGTTGGGGATGCGGCGGCGACTCAGTATACAGGGGAAGTCTTCGTTGCGTCGATAGGTGTCGAGCCATCGAAGTAGATTGTCGAATTAAAATGCGCCGGGTCTGGCTGACTGTTCTCTATAGCCGATAAAGTAGAGGAACCTTTCAAGGTTGAATATGGGAACGAGCAGGGCCTCGGCTCGATCCTGAACTCCCTGATAATCAGCGAGTCTGCTTAGTGAGGTTTCGTATCTTTGCATTGCCATGGGGTCGACTTCCATTTGCTCGAAAGTCGGCTTTCTGAGGACCTGTGGGGAGGTGCCAAGTACGACGAAGTCGGTCTCGATGGATACATTGTCATTGACCCTTCCCCCCCATTTCTGGATGAGGGCTATTAGCTTATCGTCAGCGTTGCGGTCGTTATCGCCGTCGCCGTCGAGGTCGAAGTCACCGGCCACGACAAATACGTTTGTCTTTTGGCTGTCCCAGATAAGATTTGCGATAATATCGTCTACGATAATCGGTCTTTTTATTTCTGAGCGTATAATTCGAGCAGCGGAGAAGGTTTTCGCGACGCTGAATACCTCGATTTCGGCTTTTCCCCTGCCGTCTTTTGGGATGGGCATATTCCTGTCATAAACGGAGAAGGTCAGGCCGCGATAAACACGGTCGTCACTCCCGATATTGAGGTGTACTATCTTTGTGGGGTCGTCGATGAGGATTATTCTTCCATCGGGTTTATAGGCGGGGGCCTCGGCATCCGGCGGCGGGACAATGGCCTGGAGCATTTGCTGGGTGCGTTTCATTTTATCCTGGGCCATTTTCAATTCGGCCTGAGTTTTGAGCAGTCCCTGGTATACCTGCTTGCGGTTGTCTCTTTCTTCTTCCAGTTGGGTCATAAGGGTCCGGACCTGCTGCTCAGTGGTTTGCCTCATAAGGGCCTGGAGTTCAGTGTAGTCCTGCTTGATGTCATTGACCTGCTGCTGATATTTTTCTTTTTCGGCGAGGAGAGTCTGCTCTTTTTGGAAGCTAACAGCCATTGCGTCGTCGAAGCGGTCCTGGAGTTCTTTAAGCTGCTGGGCGGTTGCGTTTGCCGTGGCTGCGACGTTATTGAGCTTTGTTTTCAATTTTTCGGCTGTTCTTACAAGTCCGATGGTGTTGGGGTCATCGATTACGATGTACGGTAGTTGCTCGCCCGATGGCTCTTCCGCGGGCTGGTAACTTTGGAGGACATCCGGCGGGGCAGGAGTGAAGAACAAACCGGCGACCTGTTTTTCTGCGTTGTAAACGACTTTTATATCGAGAGTGCCGTTCTCGAATTCACAAGTGACGAGGACGATATCGAAGTCGGCCTGTTTCTCTGTACGGGAGCCTAATTGTTTTTTGAACGGGCCTATCTGGCTGATGGTGGATTCCCACAATTCCCGGAGTTTTTCGGCGGGGAGGGCATTTTTCATCGTTTCATCGAAGGTTTCTGTGGCGGCCGGGAACTGTCCGCTGGCCAGCAGTTCGACGAATTCATTGTCAGGTGCCTCGGGGGCGGGGGTTGTGGTGTCGGTTCGCGCCCGGGAGACGAGCTCTAAAATGTCTTTTACCTTTCTGTTTGCGGTATCGACTTTGACCTGGGCGGATGCGTCCTCTTCCGGCAGTCCGCCGAGGATGAGCGTTACTGTTTCGTTGAGATATTCAAGCATTGTACCGAGCCTACTTTTTCTGGGCTGCTTTTCGCCAACCAGCGCACCTATCTTTCGAATTTCGGCGCTGGAGGCGAGCTCGTCTCTTTCGCTTTGCAGACGGGCGGCTTGGGTGCGGTAATCCTCAGCTTTGAGGTAGAAGACAACGGCAACAACAGTTGCGACGATAAAAAGGCCGACGAAGGTAATGGTTGTATAAAGGATTGTGTTTGTTTGGGGTCTTTTGCCTGGTGGCATATTAGAGCTCCTTAGGGTACTTTTAGTTCAATAAAACGAATTATAAAGGGCGTACAGAGCATATATTATCGCCGGAAAGGGGTTCAAAGTCAACAAAAAAACGTGATAACGGGGTTTTAGGGGCGATAAGGCTGTTTTGAGGGGGGTTATGCGAGTTGTTTTCGGGCACGAAGGTGAGGTTTTTGCGTTTAGGTTTTTCAGATTTTTGACGGTAGGTAGCTGCGGATTTGATTGAAAATGTGCGGCAAATTAGTAAATGCGTAGACGAGCTAATGTGTTGGCCGACTCGTTAGGGACGAGGGAAAAAATGTTGTGCAAGTGGGGGATTTGGGGTATAATGGTGCGAAAGCTGGAAATGAGGCTCATGGAGGGTTGGAAGATATTGTTAACACCCGAAATAGAGGGAAGAAGGGCTATGGAGGACAGAGTGAAGGGTAAATCGATTTTCGGCCGGGTCGTGGTTTTTGGGGTGGTTTTGGTGTGTTTTTTGCTTTCGGGGCTTGTTTTGCCCCTGACGATATGTTCTGGGGGAGAAATTGTAGGTTGGGGGAGTCAAAAGACACCAAACGCACCATTAACAAACTTAACGCAAATTGGCGCGGGCTATGCAAATAGCCTCGCCCTGAAGTCCGACGGCAGTATCGTCGGCTGGGGGGGCAACGGCTCTGGTCAGGCTACGCCTCCTTCGGGGACAGACTTTGTCGCCGTTGCCTCGGGCAGTTGGCATAGTCTTGCCCTGAAGTCCGACGGCAGTATCGTCGGCTGGGGGAATGACTACTCGGGTCAGGCGACGCCTCCTTCTGGGACAAACTATGTCGCTATTGCCGGAGGCAGTGATTATAGTCTTGCCCTGAAGTCCGACGGCAGTATCGCAGGCTGGGGGGCCAACAATCTTGGTCAGGCGACACCTCCTGGGGGAGAAGACTACGTCGCCATTGCCGCAGGCGTTTATCACAGTCTTGCCCTGAAGTCCGACGGCAGTATCGTCGGCTGGGGGTACAACAGCGATGGCCAGTGCGATATCCCTTTGCCTAATAGCGGCTTTATCGCCATCGCGGCAGGCGGCTATCACAGTCTTGCCCTGAAGTCTGACGGGAGCATTGTCGGCTGGGGGAAAAATGATTATGGTCAGGCGACACCTCCTGGGGGAGAAGACTACGTCGCCATTGCCGCAGGCGTTTGGTATAGTCTTGCCCTCAAGTCCGACGGCAGTATCGTAGGCTGGGGATTGAGCGACGAAGGTCAGGCGGCGCCTCCTTCAGGCAATGATTTTGTCGCCGTTGCTGCACGCCTTTACCATAGTCTCGCCCTGAAGGCAGACGGCAGCATCGTCGGCTGGGGATTGAACGACGATGGTCAGGCGACGCCTCCAGATGTTAATGATCCTGTCGCCCTTTCCACAGGGGAGCGGCATAGTCTTGCCCTGAAGTCCGACGGCAGTATCGCAGGCTGGGGGTACAACACTTATGGTCAGGCGAGACCTCCCGGGGGAGAAGACTATGTCGCTATTGCCGCAGGCGGCTATCACAGTCTTGCCCTGAAGTCCGAGGGCAGTATCGCAGGATGGGGGCGTAATTATGAGGGTCAGGCGACACCTCCCGGGGGAGAAGACTACGTCGCTATTGCCGGAGGCTATAAACATAGTCTTGCCCTGAAGTCAGACGGCAGTATCGTCGGATGGGGGGCCAACGGCGCTGGTCAGGCGACACCTCCAGATGGCAATGACTTTACGGCGATTGCCGCAGGCGAGGGGCACAGTATTGCCCTGAGGTCCGACGGCTCGATAGTAGGCTGGGGAAGCAGCCCGACGCCTCCTTCTGGGACAGACTACGTCGCCATTGCCGCAGGCAGTGATTATAGTCTTGCCCTGAGGGCCGACGGCAGCATCGTGGGATGGGGCCGTAATGCAACGCCGCCTTCGGGGAATGACTTTGTGGCTATCTCCGCAGGACGGGATCATAGTCTTGCTATAAAGGAAGTTGACGAAGCACCGGCTTTGAGCATTGATTTGAGTATTGATGAGATATGGGTGTATCAGAGTTTGCCCGCGCAGGGTAACTCGGAATTGACGGCAGATGTTTGGATTACCGACGACCCGATGGGTAACAGCAGCTACAGCTATGCGTGGGAGATTTTGCTGCCGGGGGATGTTACATTAGCGCCGATAACGGTGGATGGCGGCGGGGCCGGGGATGCGTACTGGACGTTTGCAGCGCGTGGCTGTGACGAGCCGGGAGGGTTGTCCGACTCGGGGCAGACATTTACGGTCAGGGTAACGGTTACGGGAGATGATTACGGCAATACGGGGCAAGCGGAGGCGGAGTTCGGGATAGCTCTCTTAGGCGATACTAATAATGATGGGGTGGTGAATGTTGCGGACCGTTCGATAGCGAATGCATTCTGGCGGACGGGTTCGGCAGGGCCTTATACGCAGCGCGACTGTGATGTGAATTGCGACGGCG
>CP070715.1:503878-511032 GCA_020350405.1 Planctomycetota bacterium | reverse complement strand
GGGATGACGCCGCGGCAGTTCAGGATTAGAAACCAGCGGCGGGAGAGGATTTCCACGCCGTTGTAAGGGGGATTGGGGATTTCACATTTCAGATTTCAAATTGCGGGTTGGGGGAGGTTGAAAGTTAAAGTTTGAAGTTCAGAGCCACAGCGCAAAATTTAAAGTCGTTGACTGAAGGGGAGATTTGGGTTATAATGGGAAAGTTAGAATGAGGCTCATGGAGGGGTGGCAAATAGTGTTAACACCCGAAAATGTAGGGAGAAAGACGTTGGAGGACAGAGTGAAGGGTAAATCGATTTTCGGCCGGGCCGTGGTTCTTGGGGTGGTCGTTGTATTTGTGTTTTTGGTGGTTCCCTGTTGTGGGCGGACAATCACGGTTGATGACGATGGGCCTGCGGATTTCGATAATATTCAGGCGGCGATAAATGACGCGAATGACGGAGATGAAGTCGTTGTGGCCGATGGCAATTACTCGGGGGAGGGGAATCATGATATCGATTTTCTGGGTAAGGCTATCACGGTGCGCAGCATGAACGGACGGGGCAACTGCGAGATAAATTGCCAGGGGATGGGGCGAGGCTTTTTTTTTCATAGTGGGGAAGATTCAAACTCGGTGGTTGACGGTTTTTATATACATGGAGGTTATATCGGGGGACCATATTCGTTAAGCGGTGAGGGGGGTGGAATATACTGCCGGTACAGCAGTCCAAGAATAAAGAACTGCTGGATTATGGGTAACATGGCAGAGAGAGGAGCCGGAATATACTGCTACTTAAGCAGCCCGGTAATCGAAAACTGTTATATAGGCTACAACGACCTGAGCGTCATCTGGGATGTAACATGGGGGGGCGGAATCTATTGCGAAAGGCTCAGCAATCCTACGATAATCAACTGTACTATCAGTAATAACAAGGTTTCAAAGGCCGGCGGCGGCATCTATTCGAAAGAAAGCAAGCCGAAACTTATAAATTGCACAATAAGTGACAACGAAGTCTATGACTCCTTCGGGTACGGACGTGAAGGTGGGGGCATCTACTATGCCCCCGGTGGGCGCGACTGGGACCCGAACAGTCTTACGATGACGGGGTGTTATATTACGGCTAACACGGCCAAGAACGATGGGGGCGGAATCTATTGTAAGGGTTGTAATCTAACTGTAACTGATTGTAACATCAGCAGCAACATAAGCGAGGAAGGCAGAGGCGGAGGGATTTATTTTAACTCTTCGAAGGACCCAAACATCGTTGACAGTGTGATAAGAAACAACTGGTCGCGGGGCATGGTAATGGAGGGCGGCGGAGGCATCTGCTGTGATAATTCAAATCCGAATATACGTGGCTGCACCATCAGCGGCAACATAACAAGGTATGGCTTCGGCGCAGGGATATGCCGTACCGGGGGTTCGATAAGTGACTGCGTAATCAGCGGGAATATAGCCGACCCTGAAGCGACCGTTAATAATTGTTCTGGCGGCGGGCTGTACGACTGTGACGGGGCAATCAGCAACTGTATAATCAGGAACAACCGAGCTGACTGGGGTGGGGGGCTTTGCAGCTGTGACGGGCCAATTGTCAACTGTATCATAGCGGACAACTCAGCGGAGTACGGTGGGGCGTTGGGCGACTGTGACGGCCCAATCAGCAACTGCATCATAAGCGGGAACCATGCGTTGATTTCCGCGGGGGCGCTTAGCTACTGCGGCGCGGAAGTGATTAACTGTACTATAACGGATAATTCCGCCGACGAATTTGCCGGTGGGATATGGTGCTCTGGAAATATTTCCAGTTTTACAAACTGCATATTGTGGGGCAACGATGCGCCGGTTGGGCCCGAAATGTATTTGGAGCAAGAGCCGAGTACGTCGGTAAGTTACACGGTGGTCCAGGGTGGATTGGACGCTTTGTACATTGAGCCAAACAGCACGGTTGATTGGGGTCAGGGCAATATTGATGCAGATCCGTGCTTTGTTGATGCAAACAGCAATGATTATCACTTGCTTACAAGTTCACCTTGCATTGATGCAGGTGACCCGAATTACTACCCCGGGCCCGAAGTGACGGACATTGATGGCGAGCCGAGGGTGATGGGTCTGAGGGTGGATATGGGGGCTGATGAAGTAGTAGGTTTGAGTATTGATTTGAGTATGGATGAGCTGTGGATGTATCAGAACCTGCCGGGGCAAGTAAGTTCGAATATAGCAGCAAGTGCCTCAATAACGTATGACCCAAATGGTAACAGCAGCTACAGTTATGCGTGGGAGATTATACTGCCGGGGGATGTTAGCTTAGCGCCGGTGACAGTGGCAGGCGGCGGGGCCGGGGATGCATACTGGACGTTTGCAGCGCGGGGCTGTGATGAGCCGGGAGGTTTATCCGACTCGGGGCAGACGTTTACGGTCAGGGTAACGATTACGGGAGATGATTACGGCAATACGGGGCAAGCAGAGGCGGAGTTCGGGATAGCACTCTTAGGCGATATAAATAATGACGGGGTGGTGAATGTCGCGGACCGTTCGATAGCGAATGCATTCTGGCGGACGGGTTCTGCAGGGCCTTATACGCTGCGGGACTGTGATGTGAACTGCGACGGTGTTGTGAATGTGGCGGACAGGTCGATTGCAAACGCTATATGGCGGGGGATACTTGGTCAAAACTCAGTCAGTAGTCCGTGCCCACTGCGCTAGTTTTCGGAGAAAGAGATGAGGCGCATGAAAAAACGTTCGAAAAAAATGGGTTGGGTGGTTTTGGTTTGGCTGTTTTTGGCTATTTCCTGTCAAGCAGGAATAATCTATGTTGACGGGGGTGCCGGCGGCAGCAATAACGGCTCATCCTGGGCTGATGCATACAACTACCTTCAGGACGCCCTGGCTTATGCAAATGCCAATGGTGAAGTCAACGAGGTACGGGTGGCTGAGGGAATTTATACACCAGATACGAAGACAAGTAACCCCGCTGGCAGCGGTAATCGAAGCGCCACTTTCCAGCTGATGAATGGCGTTGCTCTTAGAGGTGGTTACGCAGGCTTCGGTGAACCGGAGCCGAATGCCAGGCACTTTGAAGTATATGAAACAGTTCTCAGCGGAGACCTTAATGGAAATGATGTGGAGGTTGACCCCTGCGGGCTTGGGAGCGAACCTACACGGGCTGATAACAGCTACCATGTCGTCACGGGCGACTGGACCGGAGCGACGGGCGTTCTGGATGGTTTTACGGTTGCAGGCGGTAATGCCAACGTCGCACCAGACCATACGGGCGGCGGAATGCACAACGACTACGGTGGTCCGACGATAAGTAACTGCACGTTTTGCGGCAATTTTTCTTATAGCGGGGGAGCAATGTGGAACTACTATAGTAATCCTTCGGTGACTGATTGTACTTTTATTGGTAATTCTGCTGAGGGTGTGGGCAGCGGCGGCGGTGGAATACGAAACGTTTTTGGCGATTCGACAGTCAGCCGTTGTACATTCATCGGCAACTGGACAGAAAGCCGTGGTGGCGGTCTGGAGAATTATCAAAGCATAGCGACGATAAGTAACTGCACATTCAAAGATAACCGCTCAAAGGATGATGCAGGAGGTCTCAGCAACGTAGTTTCGAGCAATGCTTTTGTAGTCAATTGTATTTTCATCGGTAACTCGGCAGCAGGTAACGGAGGAGCTATGTTCAACGCTTTCGAGAGCAATCCGTTAGTGGTTAACTGCACTTTCAGTGATAATGCGGCCATTAGAAATGGAGGCGGAATCAAAAACGTAGCCACCTCAGGTTCTACAGTGAAAAACTGTATCCTTTGGAATAACAGCGACACTAGCGGCCTCACTGAGTCTTCTCAGATAAACAACTCCAGCGACTCTACCGCGATGGTCAACTACAGCTGTATTCAAGGTTGGACAGGAGCTTTAGGAGGAGTTGGCAACATAGGCGACGACCCGTGTTTTGTTGAGGCAGGCTATTGGGACGCCAATGGCCTGTGGGTCGGGGGAGATTATCATTTGCAGTCAGGTTCACCCTGTATTAATGCCGGCGATTCGAATTACAACCCGGGTCCGGATGTGAAAGATATTGACGGTGAGCCGAGAGTGATGGGTGGCAGGGTAGATATAGGAGCTGATGAGGCAGGTTTGTACCTTGATTTTACCATAAACAACTTATGGATGTATCAGAATCTGCCAGGCGCGAGCGGCTCAAATTTAACAGTAGGTGCCTCAATAACGTATGATCCAAACGTTAACAGCAGTTACAGCTATGAGTGGGAGATTATCATGCCGGGGGATGTCAGCTTAGCGCCGACGACGGTGGATGGAGGTGGGGCCGGGGACGGGTACTGGACGTTTGCAGCGCGGGGCTGTGATGAGGCGGGAGGTTTATCTGACTCGGGTCAGGCATTTACGGTCAGGGTAACCGTTACAGGAGATGATTACGGCAATACGGGTCAAGCGGAGGCGGAGTTCGGGATTGCCCTTTTAGGTGATATAAATAATGATGGGGTGGTGAATGTCGCGGACCGTTCGATAGCGAATGCATTCTGGCGGACGGGTTCGGCGGGGCCTTATACGCTGAGGGACTGTGATTTGAGCTGCGATGGCGTGGTGAATGTGGCGGACAGGTCGATTGCGAACGCGATATGGCGAGGGACACTTGGGCAGAACTCGGTAAGCGAGCCATGCCCATTACGCTGATTTCAAATTACGCATCTCAAATTTCAGATTTTCGCAGTTGGTGCACCCTTTAGGGGTGTGGGGCGAGGGACGAGAGGTTGGATTCCGCGCTGCCCAGGGAATAAGGTGCGCAGGAGTGACACGGGGGGTGGTTTGTCGGGATTAGTCGTTAAGCGGCGCCGGAAGTATGTCGGCGCCGCTATGACAGCCGGACGCGAGAGGGTGTTTTTAGTTGTGTTTATAGCAGAGGAGTAGTGCTTTAGGCGACGGCTCTTTTCTTCTGGAAGAGGTAGACGATGATGCCGAGAGCAATCAGGCCGACGAGGCCGTTTTCTCCGAGGCTGTTAATCAGCGAGATGAGATTTGCGACGACGGCACCAAAGAAGGGGACGTTTCCACCGAAGAGGATGTCGGCGGCAATGCCCACAGCAATCAACAGCAGGAAGATTTCGGTAATCTCACCAAGCCATCTTTTGATTTCTTCGAGAGCGCGCATCATACAGACTCCTAAAAGAGAGTAATAAAGAGTTGGAGACATATTAACGTCTGAAAATTTTATTCGGTAGATTTGCTTCAATTACTTTAACATTTATGGGAAAAGGGTATTCGGGGCGGATAAGGGGATATTTTTTGATAAATGTCACGGCCAAGTGCCGCTGAGCGGCGTATATGAGGGGGCCAAGGCCCGCCAGCTTGTTAATTTGGGGAATTTTGGGCTTGACAGCGTATGTTAAAATAGGTAATATGGGTTTGTGTTGAGTAGGATTCTGTTAGTTGCTTTGCGATTATGGATAATCATTGCAGTGTGGGCTTTCGTATGGAAGGTTGTGGAGCCGAGGACGCAAAAACTGCGCATATTGCGGGCGGCACTACTGCTGGTGTGTCTGCTGGTTGTTTTGGCGGTGCTTAGGATTGCGGGGTAGCGATTGGGCTGTTGGTGCTGTTGCCAGCGTGAGCAGTTTTCTGATTTCCCTTCTTTTTCCACCCATCTCTTTAGGGGCTGATTACTGTGAAATATCATGGGGCGAGTAGTTCCACGCTCCTGGTCTGATGTGGTAGGGCGAGGGCGGGGTTGGTAATTAGCTTGATTTGGGGTTTGTTTGGGGGTATGATGGGTGGTTTGCCGCCTGCGGTGAACGTCGGGCGGTGTTATCAATGGGCTTAGTGATGTAAGGAGAACAGTGAGATGTCGGTGAAAAGAGATAATTCGGTCGTGGGTGAGGGCGGGGAGAAAATCAGCCGGAGGGGATTTATCGCGGGTGCGGGAGCGGCAGCGTTTTCTTTTGCGGCGATGAAGCCAAGGTTGGCTTTCGGTACGGAGGCGAACTCGAAGATAAGATTAGGGATGATTGGCTGCGGTATGCGCGGCAAGGACATAGGAGACCGATTCGTCGAGCACGGGGGGTATGAGATAGCGGCGGCGGCGGATTACTTTCAGGACAGGGTGGATGCATTCGGTGAGAAGTTCGGCCTGGATTCCGGCAAGCGGTTTACGGGGCTGTCGGGTTATAAGAAGGTTTTAGAGGCGGGTGTTGACGCGGTGGCGATAGAGAGCACGCCGTATTTTCATCCGGAACAGGCGGCGGCGGCGATTGAGGCGGGCGTGCACGTTTACTTAGCGAAGCCGTGCGCGATAGACGTTTGGGGCTGCAATCTGATTGCTGAGACCGGCAGGAAGGCGACCGCGAACAAGAGGGTAATGTTAGTGGACTTTCAAACGAGGGCGAATGAGTTCTATCGCGAGGCGGTCAAGCGTGTTCATTACGGTGACATCGGTAATATTATGTATGGTGAGGCGAACTTTGTGACGGGGCCGACGTGGCTGAAGTGGAACCCGATAGGGAAGGTTTTAGAGAAGCGCAACGACCCGGAGGCACGGCTGCGGGCGTGGGGACTGAACCGGGAGCTTTCGGGTGATATTATTACGGAGCAGGCGATTCATTCGCTTGATGTTGCATCGTGGATACTTGAAGAGGACGCTATCAAGGCATACGGGGGCGGGGGATTGAAGAGCCGGAAGATAGGGAACTGCTGGGACTACTTTACGGTGGTGTATGAGTTTTCGAAGGGTGTTTTACTAACATTTCACTGCAAGCAGGGGGGAACGGATGACTTTGGCGGAATTGTGTGCACGATGTGGGGTACGAAGGGGGCGATTGATACACATTACGGTGCGGAGGTGGCGATTCGGGGTCAGACACCTTACAAGGGCGGAATGACGAGCGAGATTTACTGGGGAGGAGTGAAGAAGAACATCGCGGACTTTTATGACAACATCACGAAGGGCAGGTATGCGAATACGACGGTTGGCGAGAGCGTTCGGAGTACGCTGACGAGTATTTTGGGTCGCAGCGCAGCCTACGAGGGACGCGAGATGAAGTGGGGCGAGATGATGCAGAGAGGTGAGAAGTTCGAAGTAGATTTTCTGAAGGAGTTGAAGGCGTAAGGAGTTAGTCGTGAGGCGATTGCAACAAGTCCTGCTGGTCGCGGGAGTAGTCTT
>CP070715.1:497663-503778 GCA_020350405.1 Planctomycetota bacterium | reverse complement strand
GTACTCTTATTTAGATACCCAGATGCGGCAGGCTATCAGAAACGCATTAATCAAGAATGGTCTGAAGCCGGGCCTGCGCGCGTACGGGAAGCACTGGTGGCCGGAATCCGACCACAACTGGAACCAGGTCTGCAACGGAGGTATGATAATTGGTGCCCTCGCTATTGCCGATTCCGACCCGAAGTATGCTGAGGAGATCATCCCTTTAGCCCTACAGTCGTTGCCGCTGGCCCTTAAGAGTTATGAGCCTGACGGTGCATGGGGTGAGGGGCCTGCTTATTGGAACTACGCGACATCGTATACTGCTTACGCCTTGACGGCGCTCGACACGGCTCTGGGTAGGGACTTTGGCCTCTCGAACACCCAGGGCCTTTTAAAGACAGGACTTTTCCCAATATATACAACCGGCCCTACGGGATTGTTTCTCAACTTCGCTGACAGCAAAGAAAGAAACTCAAGGAAGCCTATGCCGTGTATGTTCTGGCTGGCACGTAGATACAATAATCCGTTGTTCGCGGAAGCTGAGCACGCCGTCCTTGCACAGTACGCCGCCAGCCCCGAACACATCATATGGTATCAGCCAAGCTCACGAGACAGACCCTATCCTCAGCAGCTTGACCATTACTTCCGAGGCCCGGTCGAAGTGGCTTTGTTTCGAAGCGCTTGGGATGACCCCAATGCCTTGTTTGTTGGTGTCAAGGCGGGATACAATCAGGTCAATCATGCCCATCTTGATTTGGGTAATTTCGAGTTGGATGCGTTGGGTGTTCGCTGGGCGCGCGACCTCGGTTCCGAGAATTACAATTTACCCGGCTACTGGAATAAGGAAAAAGGTGGCAGGCGATGGTCGTATTACCGCCTGCGCTCCGCCAGCCATAACGTCCCAATCCTTGGCGGCAAAGACCAGGATGAGCTTGCCGAAGCGAGATTTATGAAGTACGAGACTGTTGACTCTTATGCCTTTGTGTTGGTTGACCTGACCGGCGCCTACAAGGATTTTGCGAGCAGGGTAACAAGAGGTGTTGCAATGGTTGATGACCGGCGGGCGGTGCTCGTACAGGATGAGTTCAAGCTGAGAAAAACCTGCGAGCTGGCTTGGGGAATGACCACCGATGCTGAAATCACCATCCAAGAAAGAACAGTTGCAAGGCTTGCTCTCCGCAATAAACAGCTCGTTGCACGACTGCTTAGCCCAGCCGGGGCTGAATTTATAATCGAATCAGCCGAGCAGAAGCCTCCCGAAAAACCAAATACCGGTGTCAGGCGACTGGTCGTACGATTACCGCAGGCTAAAGGTGACATTCAGGTCGCTGTCTTGCTCTCGCCGGTCTGGGAGGCTGATGACTTTGTTAAGGAAGCGCCGCTAAAGCCCCTGATGAAATGGTAGCTTTTCGTGAGCAGGTGAGTCTTTGGAGTTAACCAAATGAAAGGGAATACTGATAGTTTCTTCACTTTTCTGATGATTGCCGTAGTGCCGGTTTTTTCCGCGATGCCTGAGGCGGCCGGGACTTCTGGGGTAATATGTTGCCCAAAGGCAAAAACCCCAACATCGGGGTAGATAACAAATAACCAGCAGGTGCTTAATATGACTTTACGCAGGCTAAACCCGCCTCTCCATGCCTTTACGAGACTAATTAGCTTTGCGGTACTGTTATTACCTGTAGTCCAAGGTGGATGCGTACAAACCTGCCAGAGCGCGGAAGTCCACCTTTGCCAGGGACACTATCAAACCGAGCAGGATGCAGAAAAGCAGCTTGAAGAGTTTGCCAAAACCTATTGCAACCTCCACCAGTGGCAGGCCCGGGCTAAGGGCATTCGCGAGGGTATCCTTCGGGGTGCTGAACTTGACCCTTTGCCTGAAAAATGTCCCCTCAATCCTATAAGTGTGAACAAGCGCAGTTATGACGGCTACACAGTCGAGAATGTTGCGTTTGAGAGCTTGCCGGGAGTTTTTGTCACGGGAAGCTTGTACCGTCCCAAAGACGTCAAGGGACCTTTCGCTGGTGTTCTGTGCACACATGGGCATTGGGGACAATCTCACGCTGATGGCTACGGGCGATTTAGACCTGATATGCAGAAACGCTCTGCGACACTGGCTCGGATGGGGGCGATTGTCTTTGCCTACGATATGGTTGGCTGGGGAGACTGGAAGAATGCCGGATGGCAGCACAAAAGATCCGGAGTCCTGAAACTGCAACTCTACAACAGCATTCGCGCCGTTGATTTTATCCTCTCGCTTAAAGATGTAGACCCTGAAAGAATTGCCGTAACCGGAGCCTCCGGCGGAGGCACGCAGACCTTTCTGCTCGCCGCCGTGGACCCGCGCATCGCCGTCTCAATTCCTGTTGTTATGGTTTCGGCTCACTTCTTTGGTGGCTGCGATTGCGAAAGTGGTATGCCCATCCACATCAGCAGTACCCACCGTACAAATAACGCCGAGATAGCCGCTTTGGCTGCTCCGCGTCCCCAGCTGCTTATCTCCTGCGGCAAAGACTGGACTAAGAACACTCCCCGTGTTGAGTTTCCCTACGTCCGCAGTGTCTATCGTCTCTACGGCACTGAGGCCCTAATCGAAAATCTGCACCTTCCCGAAGAAGACCACGATTACGGTTTTTCGAAACGCGATCGCGCCTACAGGTTTCTCGCTAAGCACCTAAACCTTTCACTCGACAAGGTAACCGCACCCGATGGTTCAATCGACGAGAGCCTCGTCGTCATAGAGCAGCAACAGGACTTACTCGTCTTCGGCCCTGACCATCCTCGACCTGCTCACGCCGTCGACCCCAACACAGACAGACTCCCTTGGCAATAGCTTGCTAAGCCGGTGGCTTTTTGAGTTCCTCGATTTTCGGCAGGTCTTTGAGCGAATTCAGGCCGAACACTTCTAGGAATTTTTTCGTCGTTCCGTACAGCATGGGCCTTCCCAGAACTTCGGCCCGCCCCACAATCTTGACTAATCCTTTATACATCAGGCTGCGAATCATCTCGCTGGCGGCAACGCCCCTGACTGATTCGATATCGGCCCGGATGACCGGCTGTTTGTACGCGATTAGCGCAAGCGTCTCCAGGGCTGCGGGACTGAGCTTGCTTTCGTCCCGCACCCGGAGAAGTTTTTTTAGCCAGTGGTTGTAGGAGCTTAACGTCATCATTTGATAACCACCTGCCACCTGCTCTATTCTGAAGGCGTTTTTATTTGCCTCGTATTTCTCGTTCAGGTTTTTGATGTGCTGGCGAATCTGCTTTGCCCTCGTTCCGACGATGTCGGCTAATCGCGCCTCCCTCAGCGGCTCATCGCTGGCAAATAAGACCGCCTCCACAACTGATTCAACCGTTGGCTCGGCGCCGGATTTCGTCTCTGACAAGTTGCTTTGTTCTTCAACGTGTTCTTCCGTCATAGTTCCTTCCATCTAAATGGGTCTGCATCTTTCTTGCTTATCTTGATATTTACCTGCTTGAGCTTGCCTTGCAACTGTTTTGCAAATTTCTTCAGTATGAATCGTTCCGAGACGCTATGGCTCAGACAAACGCAGGTCAATCCTGCCTCTTGTGCTGCCAACGCGTGGTGGTGTTTTAGTTCGCCGGTAACGTATAAATCGCACCTTGCTGCGATGACCGAGTTTATGATTTTTCCGCACGAGCCTGCGCAGACAGCCGCTTTTCTTACCACCCGTTTTTCCCTGCCGATAATCCCGATGGCCTTTGCGCCGGTCTGTTTCTTGATTCTGGCGATGATTTTATCTAACTGCATCGGCTTGGCCAGCTTACCGATTCTGCCCAACCCGAATTTATTTTGGCTCTCATAAAGTTTGTAGCAGTCAAAGGCCGGCGTCTCATACGGATGCGTTTTTTTCATCGCCGCTATCACTTCTGATAGCTTCTCCGCGGGTACAACCGTCTCAAATCTTGTCTCCGGTACATTTTCTATTTTGCCTCGTTTCCCGATGGCTGGCTTGGCACCTTCCAAAGGCAGAAAGCTTCCCTGTCCTTCGGCGGTAAAACCGCAATGACTGTAGTTGCCTATAATCCCTGCACCGGCCGCAAAGACTGCATTTGACACCTTGGCCACGGCTTTGACCGGGACAAATACAACGAGTTTGTAGTTGTCACCGGCTGGGCTCTCGACGTAATCACCGATTGGCTCACCATTGACAATGCCTACCATCTCTGCCAGACCGTCATTTATTCCTCCTATGGCGGAATCCAAAGCCGTGTGTATTGAGTAAACCGATATCCCCGACCGAATCAAATCGTACACAACGCCGCTTGGCTCCTCGCCGGTTACCTGCTTCAAGCCATCCCAGATAACAGGATGATAACTTATAATCAAATCGGTCTTTAGTCTTTTTGCCTCGGCAGCAACTTCACCGCTAATGTCGATGGTCAGCAGAATATTTCTCACGTTGCGCCTCCCGTCCCCTATCAGCAGCCCCACGTTGTCCCAGTCCTGAGCCAGCTCAAGCGGAGCTATTTTCTCAATTTTTGCGGCTATATCTTTTATCTTCATTTTGTTTGCTTACACTCTGCCTTGATAGCTTCGTAGAACATTTTTTGCAGTTTCTTGGTCATCACACCGGGTCTGCCTTCACCTACCGTGTGTTTCTCTACACTGCTTATCGGCAGAATCTGCATAATTACATTCGTCAGGAAAATTTCATCTGCATCCAGCACATCGTCTATGTAGAGCGATTTTTCTGCCAATTTGATGGAATTCTTCAACGCTATTTGACAGACCGTCTTTCTCGCAACTCCTGCGAGTACCGGCGTCTCAATCGGCGGCGTGTAGAGAATCGAGTCCTTCACCAGAAACACATTACTTATGCACCCCTCGGCTAAGCGATTATCCACCGTAAACCACAACGCCTCCGCAGCCCTTTTTCGATGTGCGTCGGCAAGTGCGATCATCCGCGGAAAATAACTTGTCGTCTTGTGCCCATAGGTCGGCTCAGTCGTATTCTGCCTAAATGGCGATAGTACCACCAGCACGCCTTTCTCATAATATTCCTTCGGATATGGCTGCAGTTTCGTCGCAGTGATAAGTAGTGTAGGTTTCCGCTCTTCTTCCGATACGGACATTGGGCCATTGGTCAGTGTCAGCCGCAGACGTGCGTCGACTAATTTATTGGCCTTTAGAACCTTGTAAATCGCGTCGGTGATATATTTTTTGTCATAAGTCTGTATCGACAATACCCTCGCGCTGAAAAACAGCCTGTCTAAATGGTCTTTTAGCGAAAAAACAACGCCGTTGCAGCTTCGCATCGTCTCAAACAGACCCGCCCCATACAAGAACCCGCTGTCCGTAACCGACACCCCGGCCTCGTCAATATCGACTAACTTATCATTTAGAAAAACCTTCTCTGACACAACACAATCCCTAATGGCCTTCTGTACTATTCTCTGTTTCGCTCATAGTTTCTTTGCTTTTTGTACAGCGTTTATTCCCCCCAGTAGTGCTCTTGCCTTTGTAATCGTTTCAGCCCATTCGGCTTCCGGTTCCGAATCCGCGACTATCCCGCCGCCTGTCTGTGCATAGGCCTTTTCGTTCTTGATAATAATCGTTCGGATGGCGATATTCAAGCACACGCTTCCGTCGATACCGACAAAACCGATACTGCCCGTGTAAACACCTCGGGCCGTCGGCTCAGTCTCATCAATAATCTCCATCGAGCGTATCTTGGGAGCACCTGTGATCGACCCGCCCGGAAAGACCGCTTTTAAAACGTCGCAAAACGTAGTTTCATCTCGAAGCTCTCCCGTCACGGTTGCCACCGCGTGAAAGACCGTCGGGTATTTCTCTATTGTTCGCGGCTGAGCGACATGCCGTGTCCCGGCCGTGCAGATTCTCGCAACATCGTTTCGCTCCAAATCAATTATCATATTCAGTTCCGCCTGCTCTTTCTCACTGTTGACTAACTGCTCGAAGTTCCTCGCGTTGATTTGCCTGGCCTGCGAATTTTCCGATTCATTCACCCTTGGCCGGGTCCCCTTAATCGGCTTGGTACTGATAACGCCGTCGGCGACTGTTATAAACATCTCCGGCGAAGTGCTTACGATATGAAAATCACCACCGTTGATATACGCCGCGTATGGACTTGGATTATAGTAATTTTGCCAGTGG
>CP070715.1:486893-497563 GCA_020350405.1 Planctomycetota bacterium | reverse complement strand
AATTCTGCATGTACCTTCATCCCTCCCGCCGATTTTCTTAAAAATTCTTACTCCTTATCTAAAAACGACTTACGAGTATCGGGCATCGAGAACCGATAGTCTTTTCGCAACATCCGCGCGCCCTCCTCCAACAGTGAGCGGACCCGCCATCCGTCCGCTCTTTAAAAACTAAATAAATCCCCTAACCCTCGTACCGTAGTGCGTGCATGCCTTACGTGCGAAGACCCCCGA
This sequence comes from Planctomycetota bacterium, assembly GCA_020350405.1. Classification (GTDB taxonomy): domain Bacteria; phylum Planctomycetota; class Phycisphaerae; order Sedimentisphaerales; family Anaerobacaceae. The sequence goes on along the minus strand of CP070715.1, from coordinate 497,332 downwards.
CTCCGATCTGGAGCCCAGAAAGGCTAACCCCTAAATAAAGGAACTTATCATGGCCACAGAAGCACAAATCAAGGCAAACAGGCGTAACGCCAAAAAATGCACCGGCCCCCGAACCCCGCAGGGCAAGGCAATTGCTTCACAGAACTCCATCAAGCACGGTCTCAGGGCCACACGCGACGTTATCAAGTCTGAAAGCCAGGAAGAATTCGACCACCACAGACGCCGCTTCTTCGCGGAACTGGCCCCCTCAAGCGCTATTGAATATGCGCTTGCAGAGCGCATTATCAGCCTCGCCTGGCGCCTTAAACGGGCGTGCTCTATCCATAACCTGACCATTGATGCATTACAGGAAGACCACTGCGAAATCCAGCGCCTTCTAGGTAAGAAGAACCAGCTGCACCCTGGGCAGCCCGACCTCACTCTCGGTCACATCGCAGTAAAGGATTTTGCAAATACAAGGGCCCTTGACGGTCTTATTATGTACGAACGCAGAATTGAGAGCAGCTTCTACAAAACGCTCTTCGAGTTTGGCAGGCGCCAATCTAAACGTAAAGAGGAAAATCCCAACTCCGTCGATGAACAGACTGAACATCTCTTAATGTCCGCCAGATAACTCCGAACCACCAGCCAAAAAATGTCAAACGAAACCAATTTTCCAACAGCAAAAATGAACATAAATTCAGCTATAACAAAGAAATATGAAAATGACGAGCCTGGCGTACGCGGCCAAAACGAAACCAATCTTGCCCGCTCTTTGAAAACCCAATATCGAAGACCCGCCCGCCCCTGCCCCGTGAGATGGCGCAAGCCTATCTAACTGGGGCTGGCCCCTCTTGTGCCTGGATGGCCCCTTTTGCAACTGACCAATCAGGCGCGTCTACACTCCCTTCGCCACAATGTAAATCTCGACTCTTCTGTTTTGTGCATGGCCTTTCTTGTTGGGCTCATTTGGGACGGCCGGGCGAAATTCACCAAAGCCGCGCGCACTCAACCGCTGCGAGGCAATCTTGTTTTTTTCCATTATGTTCAGAACGGCTATCGCCCTGTGAGCGGAAAGGTGCCAGTTGGTCGGGTGTTTCGGACGCGAGTATCTTATCGGCTGGTCGTCGGTGTGGCCGGCGATTATGATGTCGAATCCTTTGGCCTCCTCCGAGTTCAGAATCCCGCACAGCGACGTAACCGACTTTTGGGCCGCCGCCAGAACCTCATCGCTGCCGCTCTTGAAAAGCAGGTCGCTCTTGAACTTCACTACCCCCCGGCTCGAATCGTACGTAACCATCTCCTCCTTGTCGGCGAATTCCTCCAACATAGTGCTGAGCTCGACCGGAAGCTGCGCGCCGCCGAAAACCAGCTGCTGCTGCATCGAGGCAATTAGCGCCTTCTTCTTGCCCAGGTCTTCCTCAAGGGCTGCGATCTTTTGGCGAAGTGCGTCTACCTCGATACCTTCCCGACCTTCTGCGGTGTCAAGTTTTCGTTTTAGCTGGTCGAGTTGCAGCTTCGCAGCTTGGGCTTCGCTCTCAAGCGCCGCTATCCGCCTGCGCTGCGCATCGTTTCGCATTTTAAGGTCCTCATAGCTTGGACTGCAGCCGTTTATCACCACAACGCAGGCACATACAATAAAAAATCCCCAGAATTTGACGCTTCGCATGGTTCCATCCTTTCCAAGAAAATCGAGACAGATATTTTTTTTAACTTCCCTATTAAAATACACAAGCTGTTTACTTATAAGCTCTTAGAGCCGGCCGATCTTCCGTCTTGCGGGCACGCTCACAAGTAAAACCTATTTGGATTTGCTCGTCAAGAATAAACTTTCAAAATATTACGTACTCTATCCGGGGCGCACCATCTTGTTTTCCTGCGCAGCAAAGCGGCCCTTTCAGACTAACGAAAGGGCCGCAGAGAAACTTTCAACTTTGTCGTTTCCGGGCCTGAGGGCAGCTTTAATCAGCCTTTGGGTTTCTTGGCTTTCTTCGGTTTTTTCTCTTTTTTGGGCTTCTTCTCTTTTTTTGCCTTCGGCGGCTTTTCTTTCTTGGCCTTCTTTGCTTTTTCTGCTTTGGGTTTGCCGGCCTTGGCGCCTGAGCTGCTCATCATGAAGGCCACACCAACTATCAGGCCCGCCGCCGCGGCAAGTCCGCCCACGATGTACCAAATCATCCCCTGAATGCTTGTCAGAATTGAGGGCATCACGTTTCTGAAGCCTGCTATCGCCACTATGGCGGTGTAAATGGTAACCAGCAGCGGCAAAAACAGCATGATTCCAAAAGCGTTACTTACGGTGTCCGGCTTCAGCTCAACATACGCTTGAACTACCGCCGGGCCCTCTATTGCGGGTGCCGGCTCAGCAACGCCTTCCTCTGAAAGCATCTCTTCCGCCTCGGCGGCTACCTCCATCGCGCTCGCTTCCCTGGGCTCTGCAGCTGCTTTGCCCTCTTCGCCCTCGGCCGTGTAAATTTCGTCAAGGATGCCGCCTAATGAAGTGTCATCAGCCTGCAGCGAAAGGTCTAACAGGCCTGAGCCGCTGCCGAATGTATCCAGATTTACGTCCTCGTCGATGTCTTCCAATGACGCTTCACCCGAGGCAGCTTTGGTCTCGCTCAGCATGTCGTCCCCAAGCATCCCGCCGGTCGACGCGGCTTTGGTCTCGGCCATCGTGTCCTCTGCCAGTTGGTAGTCCATGTCCGTCTCACCTAAAACAGTAACGCCTTCGCCGGACATAACAGTTTCATCGCCTTCCTCACCGCTCGGTTCTTCTCCAGCCGCCGGCTCACTCGGCTCCGGCGCAATTGAAACCTCTTCCTCTTCTATTTCTATTACCGGCTCTGCTTCGGCGGGAGCTTCTGTTGGTGCCATAATGCTGGTGTCAGACATCAAGGCCTCTACCTCGTCGACCTTAAACAACAAATTCGGACCGTCACGAAACTCGCGCAGTTTGCCTTGCTTTACCAGCGCTTTTACCTCTTCTTCCGTGGTATTAAGTTTCGCGGCCACTTCTTGTAATGAATAGAACATACCTGGCATGATTATTTGTTCTCCTGCGAATTAACTTTTTGCCTTCTTACTTTTTCGTTGGATTTACCAGAAAACTTAACTTTAAAAATCTCTACCAACTACACTATATGTCAAAAACTTACTATTTGTTGGGCTCTGCGAGTTCCAAAAAATTTATGTCCGAGTCCCGACGTTTCTCCTTGCTCGGCGCTTCAATCTGTCCGCCCAGGCTTTCCAGCAGTATTCTTACCTGCTCCGGCTTTGGCTCAGCGGTGTTGAACTGCTGCAGCAGCCTGTCGTATCGCCAGCTTCTCGCCGCCAATAGTCTCAACCGATTGTAAGCGGGGCCACGGTTGTTTATCTCATATATCCAGAGCGTTTGCTCTGCCGTGTCAACCATCGCAAGCCCGTAGCTGTCACGGCCGATTTGGACGGGAATCACCATAATCCCATCCTCCACGCCGGTTTGCAGCTGGGCTTGAGCATCCGCTGAGGGGCCTAACTTACTGCCTATCAAAAGCAGGCACAGCACGCCCAGAACAATAAACGCCCGCAAGAACCACCGCTTTTTAGTTCCGGATACCACAGCCTTCACATTCTCTACGCCCCGAGAAACAATCTTTATTTTGTAATTATACCTCAGAACCCGCAGACATGCAAGCCATTTTTAGCTAAAAGAGCACACCCTGCTTCTGACACGCCATTTTCAGACGTAATGCCTTCCCGGCCCACGAAATACGATTTTATTGAAATAATAGGCTCTAACCTGTACAATGCCCTATGGCGCCCAGTATATGCATTGCCGGGGTGTAGCTCAGCTTGGCTAGAGCGCCTGCTTTGGGAGCAGGAGGCCGTAGGTTCGAATCCTATCACCCCGATTAAAAAATCTCAGGTTTTGACTCACGAACAAGAATTTTTCTGTCTTTCGCTCACCATACTCATCCATTTTCCTAGTTCCGGTGCCATTCTAACGTTACTGGTGAGTACTAAATCAGTGCTAATCCAGTGCTAAGTGGCAGGCAAATCTGAAGCTAAAACGCGGAGAATAGACAAGCGTGGCGAACGCTCCCTTGTTACCCGAACACGTTTTTCCGTCGGCGAAGTTCGGCAAAAACCTCAGCGCCTACGGCGTTCGGCGCGTTAATGGCTATCTTTATTGCAGGGGTATCCGCCCTCAGGAATATATTTGTTGTTTTTTCCTGAGCCACTGTTGATGGGACTGTTAGCCGGCCTTGGTTTTGTCGTTCCTTGATTTCTTGTAAGCGTTTCTTCGTAGTCGTATTGTTGGGCTCGATAGTCAGAGCAAATTCGTAGTTCTCCTCTGTGTAATCATGGCCCGGATACACGAGTGTATCATCCGGCAGACCGGCAATTTTCCGGAGCGAATTCCACATCGTTTGGGCATCGCACTCGATAGGCCTGCCGCAGCCGCCTATGAACAATGTGTCACCTGTAAACAGCATGCCGCTCTGATTGTCCCTGGAAGGTTGCAGGTAATAACAGACTGAGTCCCGAGTGTGTCCAGGTGTGGTAATTACCTGAATTCTAGTAGCACAAACTTCGAGGGCGTCCTTACCTTTAACGAAGCGGTTTGTAACGGGGATTGTGTTTCTATCCAGGCCGATTACCTCGCATCCGGTTTTCTTTTTCAGCTCTCTAATGCCGCCGGTATGGTCGAAGTGATGGTGTGTGGCTAGCACTGCGGCGAGAACAAGGTCTCGCTCTTCAAGAACACTAAGCACAGCAGAGCTATCACCAGGATCGACCACGAATGTGTTGTTTTGGCCGCACTTGTATAGATAGATATAATTGTCGCCGAGCGCACAGATTGTTGTTACTGAGTCCATATGCTTGCCATTTCATGTTGTCCGGACGGCCCAAATTTTAGAGATAATTAAAGCATGAGTCAAGTCACACTGCTGAGGCAAGAATAGTGCGTTGACATTCTCAAATTTCCTTCTGTGCTTTTGTTTTTGGCTATAAACGTTAAAATTGTCAGTTGTTTTCCGTCAGCAAAAGTGGCACAGGTTAAGGCACAGGGATTCTTGGTAGAGCAAAAGAGTTTTTTCCTTGACCGCCAACGCCACTGGTGGTTATAATGCAACTGAATTATGTTTTTGCATTTCTCCCCTCCTAATGGGCGCCTGTTCCCTCTGCTATTAAAATAACAGGTGCCCTTTTTTGTAATGCGTATTTCCTTGGGAATGGCGGCTGTGTCTTTTTGGTAGTATACCCCTTCGTGTTTAAGCGGCCCGGCCGCAATTTTGGCATTCGACTGTAATTGAGGATAGATGCTCGGTAACTCTGCCGTTAACCCAGACCGGTCCGGAGGCCGAACAAAGGCTGCGATATCTATTAATCTGGTCGGGGAAAAAAGTCACTTCAGCCAGGCCGGAGGAATCTTCCAGCGTTACAAAACCCATTACCCGCCCGTCGCCGGTTCTTGCACTTCGGGCCGTCGCCATATAGCCTGCGATAGTGACCTTTCTATTGATAAATTTCGGCAATCTGGCTGCCGGTGTGTGTGTTGTTCGCAAAAGCAGTACCGGGTGCATACTGAATGGAATGCCGGTAACGTCAAGCTCGGCTTTTAGCCTGCCCACGCGGTCATATTCGGGCAATCTCCTTCGCGAAATTTCATTGTATATATCAAACAGCAGCGGCTGATTGGGATCCAAAGGCTCGAAATTCAACCGCATGAGCATTTCCGGCCGGCTTTTGCCCAGTCCATCGCAGGCCCCGACGTGAACGAGATTCTGCAGCTCCGGCCTGCGAAACTTTACCCGCCTGCGCAGCTCATCTATGTCGGCAAAGGGTTTTATCTTTCTTTGCTGGATAATGGCATCCATAGTGCTGTAGCTCAGGCCTTTTACTATATCGAGCCCCGCTCTGATTGCCTTTGCCTGCGGCGACCATTCTATTTCGCTTTTGTTTACGTGGGTGGGGAGTATTCTTATGCCGTGTCTTATAGCTTCCCACACATACACCCTCAACGGGTACATTCCCTGGTGATTGTTAAATAGTGAGGTATAAAACTGCTGCGGGTAATGGGCCTTCAGGAAGGCTGTCTGCCAGGCGATATTGGCATAGACGGTAGCATGAGCCTTGCAGTATGAATAGGCGGCGAACCTGAGTATTTCGTCCCAGATAGTATCGGCGGTCCGGCGGTCAATTCCCATTTGCTCGGCCCGTGAATAAACGAAATCCTTATATTGCTCCTGCAGGCGCGAGGCTGAGACCTTTTTAGAGACTTCCGACCGGAACCTGTCGGCGTCGGCGACGCTGTAGCCTGCAATCTCAACGGCTATCCGCATCACATCTTCCTGATACAGCATAACTCCGTAGGTATCGCCGAGCACCTCTTTCATTTTCGGATGCAGGTAATGGAATGGTTTGCCGTTTACGTGCCGCTCAATAAATTCTGTTTTCATTCCTCCCGAAGCCGGGCCGGGCCTAATCAGAGACAACGCAATGGCCACATCTTTTTTGGTTTTGACCTTCAGTCCGCGCAGAAGCTGCCTCATCCCCGGAGATTCGCATTGAAATACACCGAGACTATCGCCGGCGCTTAACATGTTGGCTGTTTTCTCGTCTTCAGGGTCAACAGTATCAATGTCCAGACTTTTTTGCTCTCTGCTGACAATATTCACCGCTCCGTTTACCGTCGAAAGCGCCCTGTTGCCCAGAAGGTCGATTTTGATTAAGCCCACCGCTTCGGCGGCATCTTTGTCGTATTGAGTTACAATCACCCCCTTGGTGGCCCGTTCCAGCGGTGCTATATCTCTTACCCGTGATGGGGTAATCACTATGCCTCCGCAGTGAACGCCGAGGTGTCTGGGAAAGCCTTTTATTCTTTCGGCTAACCTGTAGACGACAGAATTGGTGTTCGCATTTCTTTTACTGACAAGCTCATTTATTTGGTCGGGTTCTATGCCTAGGGACCTGCCTGCATCGCGGACAGCGCTTCGGCGGCGGTATCTGTTTATATTGCAAATCATCGCAACATAATCGGCACCCCAGTTTTCATAGCAGAACCCTATTACTTCATCGCGTCTTCTCCAGCATAAATCAATATCAATGTCGGGACAGTCCCTTCTGCCGGGATTCATAAAGCGCTCAAAATAAAGGTTGTTCTCTATCGGGCAGACCCTTGTAAAGCCCAGCACGTATCCTACAAGTGAGCCCGCGGCTGAGCCACGCACCTCCACGGGAATATTATTCTGCTTTGCAAAGCCGACTATTCTGTGAACCACGAGGAAATAATCACTGAATCCATTTTTGCGTATGGCGGCCAGTTCGTATTCTAGCCTCTTGACTACTCTTTCGTTTACAGGGTTATATCTTTTTGCGAGGCCGACGTGGCAGACCCTGGCCAGCTCACCGTCGCCATCCCTGCCTCTGGCCAGTTTGACCTTTGGCAGCAGATACTTCCCGTCTAATAGCTTGAAATTACAACGATGTGCTATTTGCTCGACATTTATGATTGCTTCAGGGCAGTCTCGGAACCTTCGCTTGAATTGCTCCTCCGGTATGAGCTTGTTAAAGCCGACGTTATCTTCCGGCCCCGGCCCGGCTGTGCTTAATTGTATTATTCCGGCCAACAGCTTGGCCGTGACTATATTATCATCTTCCAGACAGTTGAAATTGTTGTAGGCAACGGGTCTTATTCCATTGGCCTTTGCCCATTCAGCCTGCCGCGTTTCCCAGCAGCCTGCAAACAAACAGTCTTTGCCAACTAGGTTTCTTAATTCCTTCAACAGTTGTGGTTGAGTGCTGATACAGATCAGTCCCTTGTTGTGTTTTTTTAGCTGCTCTGTAAGACAGAAGTTTTCGTCCAGATTTCTTGCGGTGATTATTCTGCAAATATTTTTATAGCCGGTCCTGCTCTCCGCAAGTAACACCGCTCTCTGGGTATTGGTAAGGATTTCCGCTCCGATAATTGGTTTTATATTTAGCTGCCCGGCTGCCCTGTAGAAATCCACCGCCCCATACATACAGTTAACGTCGGCCAGCGCAATAGCATCATAGCCGTATTCCTTCGCTCTCTCGACCAGTTGCTGGACAGATACCGCACCCCGTAGAAGGCTGTAATAACTTCTGCATGTAAGAACTGCGGCGCGCATACGGATACTCCTCAACATAATATGAGCGAAAGTTACGCATCTAAGGCAATCCTTGCCAGATTCGGATAAGTCCTCAAAAGCCCTTCGGGAACAAGCTGTTTTTGGCCGCTGACCAGCGCCTTTAGTTCAAGGGCATTGGCAAGTTCGGCACCCCGGTAATGATTGTTGGCGATAATGGTAAGTGTTTTAAATGCCTCGGCCAATTTGTCGACTCGTCCTTTTATCTGGGCGAGTTCGGCGTCATTATAGTAGTAATCATAGGTCTCGTCCCTGCCCGCCTTGCTGAACCACTTTTCCTCGTTTCTGCCGTGCATCCTGAAATAGCCGTATTCACCTACGGTGCAGAGCTGCATATCGAAGGATTTTGACCCCGTGGGGTAGTCCAGATTGCACACGGTAACGCCGAGTTGCTTGAGGAAGTCCAGTGCATCCGGGCTTTGCCACGATTTATGTCTTACCTCCACCACTAAATTAAACACATCGGAGAAGCTCTCTGCTATCCTGGCCAGGTGCTTCCGATTCGCCTTGTAGTCGGCAAAGTCGTACCTGAATTGAACGAGCAGATGTTTCAACTTGCCCGCTTCGAGTAGCGGCTCAAACCCTGTGTGAAACTGCTTCACCGTCTCTGTTTCAATCTTGCCTTCGTGGGTAAAATCGCGGTGCAGTTTGGCCGTGAAGAAAAACTCCGGGTTTGCCGCCGTTCTTGTCAGCCACGATTTGCTGTTTTTCTCGGCGGGCGGCCGATAGAAGGTGCTGTTGATTTCAATCACATCCACGAACCCGCTCACATATTCGAGTTGGTCCATCTTCGAGCTTGTATACACAATCCCCTGCCAGTCCGGATACGACCAGCCTGCTATTCCTATGTAAATTTCGCCCGCCATTTTTCTCACCTATAACAGTTTGAAGCACCCCATCACCTTGCCTATTATACGAACGGTTTTGTCGCCGCGCTTGACGTACCTGGTTTTATAGCCTGCCGCCTTATTTGCGGATTTAAGTGCTATTCGCCCGCGATGGATATATATTCTCTTGACGGTTGCCTCATCATCCAGCAGGGCAACACCGATTTGGCCGTTCTCAATCGTCGCAGTTGGCTTAACTACTACGAAGTCGCCGTCCATAATGCCTTCATCGACCATACTGTCACCGATGACTTTTAGGATAAAGGTATCTTTGGACCGGCCGAATAACTCTTCGAAGTTCATATATCCTTCTATATTTTCTTCTGCCAGTATCGGCTCGCCTGCTGCTACTCTGCCCACAACCGGAATACCTGCAGGCCCTCCTTTTTTGCTGAGGTATTCCTTGCTCAGCCTGAGTCCTCGGTGACCGCCCGAATCCACTAAGTACCCTTTTTTCCTCAGGTATCCGACCAGTTGATATACGGCGTTCTGGGCCAGGCCGAAGTGCTTAGCGATTTCCCGCTGGCTCGGCGGGCTGCCGTTTCGCAGCCTCCCCTCGATGAACCTGAGTACTTTCTGCTGTTTTTCTGTTAATGGCTCCATGACGACTCTCTCGGATAACCTTATTATATTATATGGTTGTTTGACCATATAGTCAATAAAAAAATTTATTTTTTTACCTTCTGAAAAAGCCCACTTCTAGCGCAAAAAAGCCGCTTTCATAGAGCATGTGAGTTTTTACATCCGCTTATAGCGTGGTCCGCCGCCGCCCTCTGGAACTGTCCATCTGATATTGTCAAAAGGACATTTTCTCTGGCAGGTCTTGCAGTGCAGGCAATTGGATGGATTGGCCGGCTTTACCTCATCGTGCACCGTCTCGTATACTCCGGCCGGACAGAATGTAATGCACGGACTGGTGAATCTGGGTGTGCATTCAGTCTCGCAGATATTAGAATCCACAATCGTCAAGTGCGACGGCTGTTCCTCGCGGTGCTCGGTCGCCGCAACTGCCGTGAATGTATCTTTGTCAAACTCGCGGTTCGGCCTGAACCTGTACCGAGCGTACGTCATCGCCTCGTAATCCGTTTCGACCCTGTATTTCGGCAGCAGTCCGCCCAGAACCGACAGCGGCATCCCCTGCAAAGGCCCGAACTTCGCAACCGTCTGCCTAAAGTTCCTCGCCGACAGCATTTCTTTCGCCACATTCGACTTTTCAATCAGCTCGGTGTATGTCACCGCCGCCTTGTACGGCTCGTCAATGTTTGCGGCGATGGCCTTTGCCGCCTGTATGCCTGAATCGATTGCATTATGCAGCCCTTTGATTTTGAGCATGTTAACAAAGCCGGCAGCGTCGCCGAGTATCATTACATTGCCCTTGCCTATCGTGCCGGTATCAGGGTCTCTTGGAATTGCGTAATACCCG
>CP070715.1:483794-486793 GCA_020350405.1 Planctomycetota bacterium | reverse complement strand
TGACACGTCGGTCGGCAACGAATTAAGAGCCACGTACGCATACGACAATATTGGAGCATACGAGTATATGCCGTATTGCAGTGACCTGATGGTGCGTTTCCACAGTTCTTTAAGCAGCCCGGACGGACGCGTCGGGATAGCGCTAAGCAAATATCAAAATGAATACAGCGCGTGGGTGGACTTCACCGGCGACATGGTCATAGCAAGAACCTCCAGTGAGGAAGGCACCGCAGAATTAGTTCGAACGGTAGTTGAGCCTCCGGCTGTGAACAAAGCAACTGAGGTTAAATTTGCAAATGTCGACCATCAGCTGATTTTTCAATTCGGGGACCAAAAGTTAACTCACGACCTTGGACGGGACCCGAACGATGCCGGAGAAATAAGGGAGGACATACAGCCGCGAGTCAAAATCTTCGGCTCCGGGAAACTAACCCTATCGCACATAGCAATATTCCGGGACATCCACTACATCGCAAGAAAATCACCTCGCGGCCCCCGCGGGGAACGAGCCACACAAGGCAATCCCTTTGTGCTGGGTCCGGACGAGTTCTTTGTGCTGGGTGACAACAGCCCGAACAGCGAGGATGGCAGGTGGTGGAACAGGCCGGGAAGGGGTAACAACGGTGTTTTCTATCGCGAGGGAATTGTTCCGCGTGACTATCTGGTGGGCAAGGCATTGTTTGTCTATTGGCCCAGCGGCTTTAGACCGACGGCCAACTCGCGGTTTGCCGTCATACCGAACGTGGGGCAGATGCGTTTTATCTACGGGGGCTCAACAGCAAATTGATAACGATCGGGTACCAGTTAAGGGGCTGAGCAATGAAGCAGAAAAGTTTGTCAAAGCTTATTGGGGTAGTGGGCCTTTGTGCAGTATTTTATCTTACCGGTTGTAGGGAGCCGGGATGGAGATTCATCGTTACAGGCGACAGCCGCGACGGGGATAACGGCGTCAACACCGTTATTCTTGGCGAACTTGCCGATGAGATTGTAGACAGGCAGGTGGACTTTGTCTTAATCAGTGGTGATTTGGTCAACGGCTATAATGAGCAGGCAGCCCTGCAGAGTCAGCTAAATACCTGGATAAAGACAATGCAGCCGGTTTATGATGCGGGTATTGGGGTCTATCCTGTTCGCGGCAATCACGACGTCGGCGAGCCTGCGGGCGTTACCGCCTGGAACAATACGTTCAGAGGCGCGTTTGCGCTGCCTGACAACGGCCCGACTGACGAGAATCTCCTTACGTATTCGTTCACGCATAAAAATGTCTTCGTCATCGGTCTGGACCAGTATATTCGGGTGCGTCAGGTAAACCAGGCCTGGCTTGATATGCAACTTGCAGCAAATACGCAGCCGCATATCTTTTTGTTCGGGCACGAACCGGCTTTCAAAACGCAACATACGGCCTGTCTCGACGATTACCCCGACGAGAGAGATGCGTTTTGGGCGAGTATTGAAAAGGCTGGCGGGAGGACGTACTTTTGCGGGCATGACCACTTGTATAACCACGCCCGCGTAGATGACGACGGCGAGCCGAGCAATGACATTCACCAGTACGTCGTCGGGACAGCGGGGGCGCCGCTTCGCAACTGGTCGGGGCAGTACGACGGCGTTAATAGCGACTACACCGTAGAAAACATCTATCATGCCTCGGAATTTGGCTATTGTCTGGTTGTGGTCAACGGTCTCGATGTCACCATCACCTGGTTCGAACGCGTGCGTCCGGGCAAATACAAGGCAAAGGAGCGCTGGCGTTACACGGCGGCGGCTGCAGTGACGCAGCGATGATGGTAGCAGACCTGCGCGGCCCTGTACTTATGCGATAACACAGGGCGCAAGGTAATTATCATTGACCGAGGGGCTGTGAGCTGCGTTTTGGGCGTAGACAGGAGGGTCTTTTTTGTCGCGAGGGGCTGAAAACCCACCGCCAGACAAAAAAAACCTGCTGTAAGTTGCTTATCTTAAAGGAGTTATATAATTTGTAACACTTTTTTTGTAAAAAACATAAAAAAAAAGGTTGACGGCAAGTCCGATAAAATGATAGTATTTATTTAACTCCAAAAAGCGGATGCGTACACCACGCGTTTTGGAGGAGGATGAGAAAATGAGAGCAGTGGGTCTAATTTTAGTTTGTGCATTGGTTTTGCCGGCGAATGCTGACCTGTCTTTCTACATCAATGGTTCGTCCGCACCTTCTGCAATGACAATACAGACTGAGGAGGTCATTACAATCCAGCTTCACTCGAGTGACGCCTCCAATTGGCTCGCCTACGGAGCTCTGCGCGATACCGGCGTGCCCTCAACAATGGTGGGCGACTTCGGCAATGGCCATACGTACAAGGGCACTGACTCCGGCCCCGATGGCGGCAATGCCGGAGAATTGGGAAGCATCGTAGTCTATGCTGACTCTTTTGAGGCCCTGACAGGGTCCAGTTCGGACCAGGTCGTCGCCGGTATACAGCACAGATTGGATTATTCCTCTGCAGACGTGGGAACCGCTACCCTTGGACTTTTCCTGCCGCCGAACTATTCCTGGGATGGCGACGAGGTCGCCCGCATAGACGTCACCGTCGTGCCCGAGCCGATGACAATGAGCCTGCTGGCCCTTGGCGGCGCGCTGGTGCTAGTAAGAAAACGCAGAACGTAACGGAATTTAATCCGGTGGCGGAGAGCCTTATTCTCCGGACCGGTTCTTGCGCGAATGTTGACTGATAATAGAGGAGAGATTGATGAAAAGGTTATTAGTATTAGTTATTGTGTTCGCCGTGACGTCGGCGGCGAACGCGGCGCTGACATACTACTTGGACGACGCCCCCGCTGTTACTCCACTTGAAATCCAGACAAACGAAGTAATCACGATTCAGGTTTATTCGAGTGATACCTCTAACTGGCTTGGCTATGCCGTTCAGCAGGATACGGGCGTAGCTTCAACGATGGTCGGCTGGTTGAGTAACGGCCGCTCGTATTATGACACCGGCACGTACATCTGGTATGATGAACCC
>CP070715.1:477324-483694 GCA_020350405.1 Planctomycetota bacterium | reverse complement strand
GGCCTGCTCGATTCTGCCTTCTTGTAAGAACTCTTGCAGAGCAAGAAAACTCTGGGCAAACCGGCTGGGATTGGCAATTGCAAACTTTATGTTTTCATCCTCGGCAAGACGGACAAATTCGGAGGCTTCTTCGAAGTTTCTCGCGGGGGGGGCCAGCTTGAGTATGTTGAATTTCTTTTTTATTGCCATTCGAATGTATTCATCGCAACTGTACATACCGGCTGCGACCAACAGACAATCGAACTGATTTTGAATTATCAGTTGGCGGTAATCATCGTAGGCGGTGCAGTTGTATTCTTCAGCCAGCCTTTCGGCGAGCTTGGTGTCCTTGTCGGCAACGGCGTGAATGTGGAAATAATCGACTTTAGATGCGGCTTCAAGCAGAAGCTGGCCTCTGTCTTTAAGACCAAGTAGGGCAGTTTTTAATTTTTTTTCGGTCATACTCTAAGTTATAGAAGCTTTTCCCTTTCTGGTTGTAAGATGCGCAAAACCTGGTTTCTTTTTGCTTAATTTTGCATTTTGCGCACGTATCATTAAAAAATGCGTGTCATAGCAACTGGCACACCGGCTATGGCTGAATTACCAAACAGCCTGCTTTTTGGATAGCTCTTTGAGCATTTGTCATATTCGTTATTGATGTTTGTTTGATAATAAGTACGTCCGCGATACAGGTCGAAGAACTAAAGCGGACGATTGTTTTTATTCGGTATGATAAAGTGCTCCGGCACGGGAAATTGCGAGCTTAAAAGCAAGACTTCTTTTGCAACCTCCTCGATTGCCGATTCATTATCTATGTTCTCTACCACTTTGTTTATGAAGGTCGCGATTTGCTCGGCCTGCGGTTCTTTCATACCCCGAGTGGTAATTGCGGGCGTACCTATGCGCAATCCGGTGGGATTGGACGGATGAGCCGGGTCTAAAGGTGTGGTGTTGTAATTAGTAACAATTCTTGCTCTATCCAGTGCCTTAGCCAGTTTCTTGCCAGGCACGTTCTTATTTCGTAAATCGATTAATATTAGATGATTGTCGGTCCCACCTGAGGAGAGGTTGAAGCCGTATTCAAGGAGCTTTTCGGCGAGGGCTTTGGCGTTTTTGACTATCTGGCCGGCATAGGCGATAAACTCGGGCGTGTCGGCCTCGGCTAATGCGACGGCAACGGCGGTCATTGTGTGCATATGTGGGCCACCCTGCAGGCCCGGGAAAACGGCCTTGTCTACATTTTTGGCGTGTTGGGCTTTGCAAAGTAACATACCGCCGCGAGGGCCTCTCAATGTCTTGTGGGTTGTAGTTGATACGATGTCGGCGTAGGGGACAGGGCTTTTGTGTATGCCGGCTACAACCAAGCCTGCAATGTGCGCTATATCGCTGACGTGATATGCCCCTACACTTCTTGCTATTTGGCCGAATATCTCAAAGTCAATCTCTCTGGGGTATGCGGTGGCCCCGGAGATGATGATTTTCGGCCTGTGTTTTTTGGCGAGTTCTTCAATCTGATTGTAGTCAAGTCTGCCGGTTTCCGTGTTGACGGCATATTGGGCGGAGTTGAATATCTTGCTTGTTACACTGACTTTCCAGCCGTGGGTGAGGTGTCCACCGTAGGGAAGTGACAGACCCATAATCGTATCGCCCGGTTTGGCCAGGGCCAGATATGCGGCCCAATTGGCTACGGAGCCGGAATAGGGCTGGACGTTTGCGTAGTCGGCCTTAAATAACTTTTTTGCCCGCTCCTGAGCCATTTTTTCGATAAGGTCGGTTACCTGCTGGCCTTCGTAGTATCGTCTGCCGGGGTAACCCTCCGAGTATTTGTTGGTGAGGCAGCTTCCGCTGGCCTCCATCACGGCTCTGGATACGTAGTTTTCCGAAGGGATGAGGCGAATCGAGCCGCTCTGGCGTGCCCTTTCCTGTCTTATAAGTTCGTAAATCTGGGGGTCATAATGTTCGAGGGCCGGTATCATATCAGTTTCTCCCTAAACCACAGTGTATAAATTGCAGGTATCCTATACTCCTCTATTGTTCATATTCCCACTTGCGGGGCCTGGCAAATGGGTCCTTGGCGAACGCGCTCTTGGCGTTGGGGTCCCTTATAGCACAGTCTTACTTTTTATACAAGCAATTTTATTTGTTGACAAATATTGACCAAAGCTTAGGATAATCGGGTCGAAAACGCGTCAGAGAAAGGGAACGGTTAGACATTTATGTCAGAAACAGAAGAGCAAATGTTGGCCAAGGCGAGGGTCTTTTTTGAAAGGGCCCGAAAGGTGGCGGAAACGGATAATTTCGATTACGCCATCGATATGTACCTTGAGGGTCTGCATTGCGCCCCGGATGCTCTGCAGGAAGGTCATATTCCACTTTGTGAGTTGGGGCTGCGGCGGCAGGGAAAAGGGGGCAAGAAGCCTTCAATGGTGGAAAGAGTAAAGCGGCTGCGAGGAAAAACGCCGCTTGAGCAGATGCTGAACGCCGAGTACCTTTTCGCAAAGGACCCCGAACATTTGCCATATGCTGAGGCTATGCTGAAGGCTGCGGCGGCCGGGGGTTATAAGAAGACAGCCGTGTGGCTTGCCAATCTGGTGTTCCAGACGAATAATGCGGCGGCCAAACCATCTTTTCAAACGTATGTGCTGCTAAAAGATTGCTATGCAGCCGTTGGCGAGTTCGACAAGGCACTTGTTGCGTGTCAGTGTGCCATTAAGCTTAAGCCTGAGGATGGAGAATTAGCGGACGAGTTCAAGGAGCTGTCGGCCGAGCTAACTGTTGCCAGAGGCAGGTATGACCAGGAGGGCGATTTCAGACAATCCATAAAGGACCGCGAAGTCCAGGAAAAGCTTCAGGCCCAGCAGAGCGTCGTCAAGACTGAGGATTACCGGCTTTCGGCGGCTGAAGAAGCCAGAAAGGCTATGGCGCGGGAGCCGAATGTTCCTCAGAACATATTTAATCTGGCGGAGGCATTGTCGGATTTGCGAAACGAGGAAGCCGAGAATGAGGCAGTAGAGCTGCTGGAAGATACTTATGAAGCTAAAAACGATTTTAGTTTCAAAGAAGAGGCCGGCAAGTTAAGAATAAGACAGCTTAAGCGTATGATAAAAGAATCGCGTGCTGCTGCTGAGGCCAACCCTGAAGATGAGCAAGCGAAGTCGCTCTTATCTGAGTTGTCGGCGAGGCTGAACAGCACCGAACTGGAGCATTACCGTCTGTGTGTGGAGAACTACCCGACTGATTTGCGGGCCAAATATGAGTATGGTGTTCGACTGCTCCGTGACGGACGGTACGATGAGGCGATACCATTGTTCCAGGAGGCGCAGCGGGACCCACGACGCAAGATTTCATCAATGGATAAAACAGGACTGAGCTTTTTTATGAAGGGCTGGTATGCGGATGCAATTGATGTTTTTACCAGGGCGATAGATTCCTACGAGATAAAAGATGATGGCGTCGCTAAGGAATTGCGGTATAATCTCGCCCGAGCTTACGAGGTGCAGGGCGATGGTGAAAAGGCGCTGGAGCTATATCGCAAGATTGCTCAGCTTGATTTTGCATACAAGGACGTCCACCAGAGGATAGATAAGCTGAGGGGGACCCTGAACGCATCTTAATGCCTTTTAGGAACTCAGGAATAGGAAAGCTGAACCATATGCTGTGATGGGCGGCGATATATTTGCTATCAGTATTTGTAAACAAGATGTTAGTTATTTCAGGAGATTACAGTGGCACATTCGTTATCGGCCAAGAAAAGAGTCAGGCAGAATGTCAAAAGAAGGGCGCTTAATCGCGCGCGCAAGAGCCAGACAAAGACGCAAATTAAGCGTTTTGAGGCGGCGTTGAGCAGCGGCGACGCGGAGGCCGCGGGCGAACAGTACCGGCTCGTTGTTAAAAAGCTGGACAAGGCCGCCGCTACCAGCACGATGCATAAAAGAACCGCGGCACGCAAGAAGTCACGCCTTGCCAGGCAGCTCAAAAGTCTTAAGTCAAAAAAGGGATAACTCGACCATTGCTGACGGAAAACGTTGTGAAGGATGTTTAGGCTCTGACGAGCCTTTGGTTAGATTTTAGCTGAATATTGCGCCCAGTCGATATAAGAATCGGTTGGGCGATTTTTTGTCTTCATAAGAATTGGGTTGAATGGCCGAGATTTACAAAAAAAGAATAGTTAAATTATTGAAACACACCGATTATACGCCGCTGAAACTGGCACAATTGGCAAAGGCATTAGGTGTAAGTTCGGAAGATTATCCACAGTTCAAGGTGGCTTTTGACCAACTGCGTCAGGCCGGGCACGTGGTTATGGGGGCCAGGAATTTGATCAGCCTGCCTACGATATCGGGGCGAATAATAGGGACGTTTAGGGGGAACCCAAGAGGGTTCGGATTTGTAACGCCTCTGGAACCGAATTCTCACGGAGATTTGTTTGTACCCCCGGACTCGACAGCCGAAGCAATGACCGGTGATATTGTTGCCGCCAAGGTGGTAAAAAAAGGCAGGCGCGGCGGGCAGATGAGATACGGCGGCAAAGTGGTGGAGATTCTTGAGCGAGCGCAGAACAAATTTGTCGGGACCTTATTGAAAGAGACCGTTGGATGGATTGTTCAGCCGGATGGGACAGGATTCGTGGAGCCGATTAGTGTTGACGATGTTAGTGCAAAGGGTGCCAGGCAGAAGGATAAGGTGGTTGTCGAGATACTTTCCTACCCGACGGAGAGGTATCTGGCACGTGGCGTGATTGTCGAGGTGCTTGGCAGAGCAGGGCGGTACGAAAGCGAAATAAGGTCGATAATCCGCCAGTATCATTTGCCTGATGAATTTGAGGATGATTGTATTGACCAAGCACGCAGGGCCGCTGACGAATTTGACCCCGAGGACATTGGCAGCAGAGATGACATTACCGAGAGAGTAATAATTACAATTGACCCGGCGGATGCAAAAGATTTTGATGATGCGATAAGCCTGGAGAAAGATTCTGACGGCAACTGGGTTCTGGGGGTTCACATTGCTGACGTAAGCTGTTTTGTGCCGCCTGATTCGCCGTTGGATGCCGAGGCAAGAATTCGCGGCAATAGTGTGTATCTGCCCGAAAAAACCATTCCTATGCTGCCGGAGATTTTAAGTAACGGGATATGCAGTCTTCAGCCCGACCAGACGCGGTTTGTTAAGAGTGTGTATTTAACTTACGACAACAATGGTAAGGTATTGTCACGCAGATTCGCCAACTCTGTTATATGTTCGAGGCAGCGTTTGGCCTATAAGCAGGCCGATAAGGCTTTGAGAGGCCGCACTAAAGGTATTAAGCCTGAAGTTGTTGAGTTGCTACAAAATATGGAGAGCCTTAGCAGGATAATTGAGAAACGAAGGCTGAAGAACGGTATGATACATCTGGATTTGTCGGAGACGGAACTGGTGATGGATAAGTCGGGACGCGTTGCGGATGTTCATCTGGCTGATGACAGCTATCCGCACACAATAATCGAGATGTTTATGGTAGAGGCGAACGAGGCGGTCGCGTCAATTCTGGACAGGCACAATATTGCCTTAATGCGGCGGATTCATCCGGAGCCGGATAGTTTTAGTATGCAAAATCTCTCTAAGCTTGTAAGGGCGCTGGGGTACAGTCTGCCCCGGACGCCGGACCGTACTTCTATACAAGAGCTGTTGGCCGCTGTTAGGGGGACAGACAGTGCCTTGGCGGTGAATCTGGTGGTTTTGCGCAGTTTTGAAAAGGCGCAATACGCGCCGCTGCATATTGGCCATTTTGCACTGGCTTCGAACTGGTATTGTCATTTTACCAGCCCGATACGCAGGTATGCGGATTTGCTTGTCCATCGTGTTTTGGAGTGTTACCTGCAAAACAAACTGGGGTCGGCGTCGTCGAATGAGATATTAGCCGAGCAGGAATTGGCTGAGATTGGCAAGCACATTACCTTTACCGAGCAACGGGCCGAAGATGCCGAAAGAGAGCTGCAGACTGTTTTGATACTGCAGATGTTAAGCAATAGAATCGGGGAGGAGCTTGACTGTGTTATCACGGGCCTTGCGGGTTTTGGGGTATTTGCGCAGTCGCTGAAATTCGGGATTGAAGGTCTGATAGCGATGGACAACTTAGGGCCGGATAAATGGAAGTTCAATTCGAAGACCCAAAGTATTGTGGGGCTGAATTCCGGAGCGAGTGTTCATTTGGGCAGGGCGATAAAAGCGCGTATAGTTTCAGTAAACGTAGCTGCCCGGCAGCTAAATCTGTGCCCCACTAAGCCACTGGTCGAAGTTTCTGTAAGAAAGAGGGGAAAGACAGCTACAAGAAAATCCAAAAAGCCGCGCACCCCCAAACGGTCAAGAGGGAGAAGGTAGGAGCAGTCGTGACCGTCATTTGAGGAACCCTGCC
>CP070715.1:472536-477224 GCA_020350405.1 Planctomycetota bacterium | reverse complement strand
GGATAATATTCGGGGATGGCAAGGGGACGGCCGGACGAAGGAAGAGGAAAAGGAAAAAGAGAGGAAAAGAAGGTGAGGGAGGTCTAAGGGGACTGCTGCGGAATGGGCAAGCGATTTATGCGAATTACAAGGGTGAGACGTATAGGGCAGTGTTTTACACACAGCGCGGGATAAAGTTTCGAGGGAGATTTTATGCGAGTCCTAGCGGGGCGGCGAAGGCAATAGTGGACAGGAGAACGGTTAGTGGGTGGCGGTTCTGGAAGTATAAGGACAAGGCGGGGAAATTGGTGATGCTTAAAGAATTGAGGCGGTAGGGAGGCAAGCCGCTAAAGCGGAATTAAGTAAGACGCAAGACGCATTGAACTTCGAACATCGAACGTCCGACGTCGAACGTTGAAGGGTAGGCGGCTAGGCGGAATTACATAAGACACAAGACCGAAGAGAGGGGAAGCGGCTGGGCGCGAGCGTAATAGTTAGGGGCGAGGTACGAGGGGCGTGGGGCAAGGCGGAAGGTCGAACGTCCAACATCGAAGTTTGAACGTCGAACGTTGAAGGGCGGCCCCGGAGAGATAGAACCCTAAAGGGAAATACGAAGCAGGAATGCGAAATCCGAAGTAGTGGAAGGGCTTAAAGGGTCATCCCACGGGGCAGGGGTGGAGTAAAAATTTTTGGGGAAATAGGGGAGAAAGATGGACGGTTTTTGTGCTAAAAATGGGGGCGCGAGTGTGGGAAAGTATGGAAACGTTGGGGAAGAAGTGAAGATTTAGCGAAATTCGTGGGAATTGATTAAAAAATGGGGGGAAACGGCAAAAAAAGCGTTACGTTTTGCGGGTTTGGAGGCACTTATATGATAGAAGCCGCAGCCGGTGCGTGTGGAAAGAAGAGGTGACATAAGTCTTGACATTTGGGCGTTTTTGTGGTATTTATGGTCTATTGCGGTGCGTTTTCCCTGCGAGATAAGGTTAAATATGTTGGAGCAGGGTTTATCTTTGTCAGGAGGACAGCGTAAAGTGTACGTCAATTGGCGGTGAGGCCGAGAAACGGAGGTAGATATGGATACGAAGAGAAATCCAAGAACGGGCGTGGTAATGCTGGTTTTTGGGGTGGTAGTGGTGTGGCTGTTTTTGGCTACTGTCTGTGAGGCGCGGATAATCATAGTCAATGATGACGGGCCTGCGGATTTTAATAACATCCAGGCGGCAATAGATGATTCCGATGACGGGGATTTTGTTGTGGTTCTGCCCGGCACCTACAAGGGCGTCGGTAACCGTAACATCGACTTCCTCGGAAAAGCCATCACCGTCAGAAGCAGCGACCCAAACGACCCGAATATCGTGGCTGCAACAATAATTGATTGCAACGGTACGTACAACAAGCGCCGTCGTGGGTTCAAATTTCACTCCGAGGAAGGTCCAAATTCTGTCGTCTCCGGTTTAACCATAACTAACGGCTTCGCAGCTTACGAGGATATGAAACCCGTTATGTATGGATCTCCTTTTTATGCATATGCCGGTGGTGCAATCTTCTGCAAATTGTCCAGTCCAACAATTACCCACTGCCGCATAATCGGAAACCGTGCCGCCGGCGACCGTGGTGCAATTTGCTACAGTTATTGTTCCAGCCCAACGATTACTAAGTGCATTTTTACCGCCAATGATAATGGCGGGATTCACCTGTACCATTGTAGCGGAGCTAATATCTCCGCCTGTACCATCAGTAACAATTCAGGAATGGGCATATACGGTCAACGCTCCGGCTGCACGTTGACAAACAGTACAATTACAGATAATTCAGGGCTTGGAATCGCGGCGAAAAGAGTTACTGCTTCAAACTGTAATATCAGCAATAACAGGGGTGGAATCAGCGCTGATAACGCCACAATTACAAACTGCGTCATCAACAATAATTCCAACCGGGGTGGAATCTACTGCGTAAATGGCAGCCTGACAATTTCTAACTCGAGCATCAGCGGCAACTCGGGCTCGGGGACTGGGGGAATCTACGCAGACTCAGCAACAATTACCGGCTGTACTATAACCGGAAACTCAACTGGTGGAGACGGCGGCGGAATATACTGCTGGGGAAACGCGACTATTGAAAACTGCAATATCAGTGGAAATTCAGCAGGATGGTTTGCCGGCGGTATCTGCTGTCTTTTGGATGCAACGATTACTAACTGTGTTATCAACGGAAATTCAGCCGAATACGTCGGAGCAATCTCCTGCTTTTGGAATGCAACAATCAGTAACTGCCTTATCAGCGGCAACTCAGCAAAAGGGATTGGCGCAATATACTGCCGTTGCTACGACGGCAACTTTACCGTCGCCAATTGCACTATCACTTCAAACATAGGCCAGGAGAGTTTCGGGGGTGGCATCTGCTGCAGTGATTCAGAAAATGTGACTATACACAATTGTATCATCCGGGACAATGAGTCGCCACAAGGCCATGAAATGTATTTGGCAGGATACGGCAATACTTCGGTAAGTTACTCTGATATCCTCGGTGGCCCGAACGACATATATCTTGAAGCAGGTGTTACCCTTAACTGGAACGAGGGCAATATTGATTTAGACCCGTGTTTTGTGGAGGTTGGATATTGGGATACGAATGGCACGGCGGGGGACGTGAATGATGATTTGTGGGTGGAGGGGGATTATCATTTGTTAGAGGGGTCACCGTGTATTGATGCGGGGGACCCGAATTATATGGGCGGGCCAACCGAGACAGACATTGATGGGGAGCCGAGGGTTATGGGTCTTAGGGTGGATATGGGAGCTGACGAGGTAGCGGTTTTGAGCGTAGATTTGAGTATGGACAGTTTGTGGATGTATCAGAATCTGCCGGTGCAAGCGAGTTCGAATTTAACAGCAAGTGCCTCAATAACGTATGACCCGAATGGTAACAGCAGCTACAGCTATGAATGGGAGATTTTACTACCGGGGGATGTCAACCTGGCACCGATGCCCGCAGAGGGCTGTGGGGGCAATGTTCCCTACCTGCTATTTGCAGCGCGGGGCTGTGATGAGCCGGGAGGGTTATCTGACTCGGGGCAGGTGTTTACGGTCAGGGTAACGGTTACGGGAGATGATTACGGCAATACGGGTCAAGCGGAGGCGGAGTTCGGGATAGCACTTCTTGGTGATATTAATAATGACGGCGTGGTGAATGTTGCGGACCGCTCGATAGCGAATGCATTCTGGCGGACGGGTTCTGCGGGGGCTTATACGCTGCGAGACTGCGATGTGAACTGCGATGGTGTTGTAAACGTGGCGGACAGGTCGATAGCGAATGCGATATGGCGGGGGATACTGGGGCAAAACTCGGTAAGTAGTCCGTGCCCGTTGCGGTAGTGTAGGAGAGGCAAAGAAGCGAGAGGTGGGGGAGCTAAGGTTTAGGGTTGGGTGGGAATTTTTCCGTTGTATAAGGACAGGTAATCGGTAGAATGGTGCGGCAGCAGAATTTTTGAAAGGGGATAAAATGGGAAAGGTGTTACAGGCGGGCATAATTGTTTTATTGGTCGGCTGTGGGCAGGCAATTCGGCCGGGTACTGGTGAATATCTAGGTTCGCAGCGAGTTTTCGAGAGAAATTATGAGCTTGGCGAGAAACAGGTTGCATTTGTCGGCCAGCCGGTTGTGAAGGTCAAGGATTGTACGGTTGACCGTTACCAAGCCGGATATATGCGTGCCACGGAAGATTTTGTAATAAAAGGCGGGTTAGTGACTATTGCCGGAGACAAAGACACTGACTATGAAATGAGGGGCCAAACGACGGTTGACGGTAACGAATTCACCGTTGTTTTTATTCCGGGAAGGGTAACCGGAACAGGATATGGTCTTTTGATTGATGAGAGCGGGAGGGTTTATCGCCGCGTTTTAGACTTGCACTACACGCACTCCGGCAGCGTTATGATGATTTATGATTTTCGCGCCACCCCGTCGGGCCTACGCTTCTTTGCATTAAGCAAAGAGGAGGTCAACGTTAAGGCGGGATATTTGAATTATGAACTTGTGTACAACGGCACGGATGGAAAGAGTATCCGTATGACATATCGGGAATATACGAGCGAGGATTTAGCACGACCTGCCTTTTATCAAGACCTCGTATATGAATCCGGGTCTAAAGAAATTGGTTTCAGAGACACAAAGATTATGGTTTATGAAGCCACAAATGAGAAAATCGTGTATGCAGTTGTTTCGGATGGTCTGACGGAAATGTAACTCTGCCGCTGAGGAGACAGAGGAGTGAATGCGTACACGAAGACGAGGAAACGAATAAATAAATGGGCAGGTAATTGTTGGAATGGTGTGGGAGTAGCCGTTTTGAAAGGGGATAGAATGAAAGTGTCGTACAATAAAGAACTTCACAGGCGTGTGGATGAAGTCCTGTTCTATGTCTGGGACCCTATTGGTGTGAACGGCGAACCCTTAGCACGGGGAGAATACGAAAGTTATGTTCCGCAAGTAGTCAAATTAGTGGAAGCGAATGATGACATTCGGGCGATATCGAAACATCTCGCCAAGATTGTTAGCTCTCGTATGGGCATGTCGCCTAACAAGAAGCAGTGTGATTACGCAGCAGAAATGCTGTTGAGACATAAAAAAGCTGTTATAGAACGTCGTGCCTAAGCAGGATATTGACGCCAAACAGCAAGAGACGAGCAAGAAAAATAAGTAAATCGGGGCGG
>CP070715.1:443721-472436 GCA_020350405.1 Planctomycetota bacterium | reverse complement strand
TTTCAGCAGCTACTCAGTACTGCTATAGTGTCAAGGCCCGTGATAAGAGTCCTAACCAGAACACAACTGCAGATTCTACGACTGAGTGTGCGACGACGGAGCCAACACCGACCTCAACGCCTACACCTACGCCGACGCCTACACCTACGCCGACACCTACACCTACGCCGACGCCTACACCTACACCTACGCCGACACCGACACCAACCCCGACGGGAACGCCGGGTCCGACCATTTTCAGTGACGGTTTCGAAAGCGGCGACTTTGCCACAGGCGGCTGGACGATAAGTGAGAACACGAGCGTTGGAAGCTCATTTGCTTATACGGGCACTTATGGGGCCAAACTTGGCAAGGAGAGCTGGATAGAGAAGGCGGTTAGCACAGTTGGTTATACGGACATACATCTTAAGTATGCTCGTAGGGCAAACGGCCTAGATTCTGGAGAAGAATTTATGGCAAGTTGGTATGACGGCAGCAACTGGCACACACTTGAATCGACGCTGGACGAATCGTGGGCCGAGAAGACCTGGCTCTGTGGTATCAGTGCCAATGACAATCCCGACTTCAAGATAAGGTTTAGCAGCAACGGCATGCATCCTTCACAGGAATATGCCTGTCTCGATGATGTCGAGGTTGTCTCAGGCGGAGCCACACCGACACCGACACCAACACCTACGCCGACACCTACACCGACGCCAACTCCGACTCCGACGCCAACTCCGACTCCGACTCCAACGCCGACACCGACTCCAACACCAACTCCGACACCAACGCCGACACCAACACCTACACCAACGCCGACACCGACTCCAACGCCGACACCGACACCAACGCCGACACCGACGCCAACACCTACGCCAACGCCAACACCTACACCAACTCCGACACCGACACCCACCGGGACGCCGGGTCCGACCATATTCAGTGACGGTTTCGAGAGCGGAGATTTTGCTACAGGCGGCTGGACAACACAGAATAGCGATGCCAGTGTTAAAGGCACGACGCCTGTTTATGGCAGCTATTACGCGAATCTTCAGGCTACAACCTGGATAGAAAAGGCCATTAGTACCGTTGGCTACACCAACATCCATGTCAAGTATGCCTGCTGGACGGCTGGCTATGAAGCTGGCGAGTACCTATATATAGAATGGTGGGACGGCAGCAGCTGGAATCAGCTCGAAGCTGTGAACCATACCGGCTGGCTCTTAAAGGATATGACCTGTGGTTCCGGTGCCAGCAACAACGCTAATTTCAAGGTTAGATTCCGCACCAACGCTGATAAGAGCAATGAGTCTGCCAGGATTGACGAGGTCGAGATTACAGGACAGTAATGTGATCGTATTAAACGTTTCTCTTTAAGCGTGGCGGCCATAAAGGCCGCCACGCTTTGCAGGTTAACATTATGACTTTGAAAAAATTCAAGGCCCCGCTCCTGAAAGGAGGTGAGAAAAGGGACGAGGATATGGTGTTAAGGTCCAAGAAGGTTATTTTGAAGGGAGGGGGATTGCAATAAATTTTTTGCCGCGCGCTGTTTCTGTAAGAGTCTGGAAATACAGTATTTGCGGGTTTTGCTGGGGCCGGGCTTAAAATTTTTTGCAAATTGTTGTTGACGGTTAGAAAGCGAAGTTTATAAGTAGTAGTCGGCAGAACTATTGAAAACCAAAAAGCCAACCAGGTCGGGTTTTTGTATTGGGCGGCGCTTTTTGATTTTGTGTTAGTAGGCTGCCCAAGGCTTAAAGTTCAAAGGCCAGCAGCGTGTTCCGCGTTTAATCTTTGATACCATACACCTGCGCAGCATGCCTTTTTTGTGGGGCGTATGGGGGCCAAGGCCGGGGCCAGAGCGTTTTGAGCGCTAATTAGATTGGGTGAAATTTTCCGCTCAGGGAGGAGCGGCGCGCCAGGTCTTTCACACAACAAGGGCAGTTGGATTTTGAGTCGAGTACGGAGACCAATAGATGTACGAAGTCTGCACGTCTTGTACGTAATTAATACAACAGCTAATCGGGAACGAGGATATTGGGGAAACTTATTTCTCAGCCGAAGGAAAGGAGGTGAATGAGCAGCAGGTTGGGAAGAGGAAGGAGTGAAGGTTTGTGAGAAGTATTGTTGAAGTTGTGTGTTTTGTATAGGTTTTGGTAACACCTTTTGAAAGGGGGTGCACTATGTGTAGTAGAAAATTAGTATGTTTAACAACTGTTGTTTTGCTGCTTGGCCTGAGCCTTGCGGTTGAATCAGCAGAAGCCGCCAGTCTTAAAAAGGGCCCTTACCTGATATATCCAGGTACCAACACGAAGATGACGGTCCTTTGGCAGGTTGACGGCACGACGAGCTGCACTCTTGAATGGGGGCTGGACACATCGTATTCGGATGGAAACGCGGTTACTACCGAGTACGGCTCGGACCATCAGCATAAGTATACTATCCTGACCCTTACGCCAGGCAGCAAGTATTACTACCGGGTTACGGTGGATAGCAACAGTGCCACGGGCTCCTTTTTAGCGGCGCCGGCGACAGATGCGACAGATGTGAAGCTTTTCGCGTATGGGGACACCCGCAGCCAGCCGGATATTCATGATGCTGTTGACGCGGGGATGGTTTACACGTATGAGACGGACCCGAATTACCAGACGATAGTACTGCATTCGGGCGACTGGGTCGGCAGCGACGACGAAGAGGACTGGAGCATAGAATGGTTCGACCCGTGTCAGTTAAACAGTCACCAGATACAGACGGAGGTGCCGTTCAACGGCTGCTGGGGCAATCATGAGGGTGCCGGAGTTGTCTATGAAAAGTACTACCCCTATCTATATGTTAATGAGCAGTACTGGTCGTTTGACTACGGTCCGGTGCACGTGTCGGTTGTGGACCAAAGCGTCGATTACAGTACGGGCTCGGCGCAGTACAACTGGCTGGATAACGACCTTGCAAGTACGGACAGAGAATGGGTGTTTATCTTACTTCACAAGCCGGGGTATTCAGCGGGAAGGCACACAAATGACGCGGATGTTCAGGACTATATTCAGCCGATGTGTGTGGCCTACGGGGTAGATATTGTGTTTGCGGGGCACAACCACTACTATGCGCGCACTACGGTCGAAGGAGTTAAGCACATCACGACCGGCGGCGGCGGAGCGCCACTTTACAACCCTAATAAGAAAAAGGTTGAGGCCGCCGCAAAAGCTTACCATTTCTGCGACGTTGATATAGCCGGTAATCAGCTTGACTTTACGGCTGTAGACGTGGACGGGATAGTAATTGACTCATTTACTTTGACCCATGAGGCGACGCCGACACCGACTGCGACACCGACACCGACTGCGACACCGACGCCGACACCTACTCCTACACCAACTCCGACGCCGACACCTACGCCGACGCCTACAGGAACACCGGGTCCGACTATCTTCAGCGACGGTTTCGAGAGCGGTGACTTCACGGCAGGCGGCTGGACAATATCAGGCAGTACCGCCACTGTCGCGACCTCAGCAGCTTATACAGGGACTTACGGTGCAAAACTTGGCAAGCTAAGCTGGATAGAAAAGGCGGTTAGCACAGTTGGTTATACCGACATACATCTCAAGTATGCTCGTAGGACAAACGGCTTAGATCCTGGTGAAGAATTTATTGCCAGGTGGCATGACGGCACTGAGTGGCATATTCTTGAGTCGACTCTGGATGAAAACTGGGTCGAGAAGGACTGGACGTTAGGTTCAAGTGCCAACAACAATCCTGACTTCAAGATAAGGTTCAACAGCAATGGCGGGCATCCTACACAGGAATATTCCTACCTTGATGATGTGGAAGTCAGCGGCACTCCGTGAGTACTACTGAAGCTGGTTTTGGGCAGCATTTAAGCGTGGCGGTCATTGGGGCCGCCACGCTTCGTGTGTTGAAGGGTGTGGTTTTTGCAGTGTAAAAGTGACATTTTTTTGTTGACGGGGAGATAAGAGGCGTGTAATTTATTGCCGGCAGTGAGAGTATGGAAGCAACCTTTCGTAGACGGGGCTTTCCTCTTTTAGACAAGGATGTTGCTGCGTGAGGGGTGTCTGCGCCGGGTGAAAGCGGCCGGACGCGAGTGCAGGATCGGCACGCTTTGAGCGTGATGCATATAAGAGGTAATGGAGAATTATGGATTTTGGGAGAATGTAAGGCCCGCTTGAAGAAAGGAGGTGAGTAAAAACAGGGGCGGAACGAAGCAGGGGACACATCAGGAAAAGTATCGGTAAAGGTGTGTCCGTCAAAAGGATTTGTTAACCATTTTTGAGAGAGGTGTATTATGTGTAAGAGATTGGTTTTTGTGTTGTGCCTTGCTCTGGCGCTGTGTGTCAGCAGCGCGGTGCAAGGGACGACGTATTATGTCAGTCCTGACGGGAACGACAACAACTCGGGGACGAGCCCGTCGGAGGCGTGGCAGAGCATCAGCAAGGTAAACACCGTGGATTTTGATGCGGGCGATGGTGTTTTCTTCGAAGGCGGTACAACAACAACAGGTACACTGTCTTTTGATTCGGCTGACAGCGGGACGTCCGCCAATCCTGTAACGGTTGGTTCATACGGTACAGGAAGGGCGACAATCAGCTCACCTGGGGCAGATGGAATTTCAGCGATTGACTGCGGCGGGTATCTTGTAAAGGACCTGATAATTGTCGGCTCGGGCAATGACGTTGGAGTCGGTCTTTCCTTCAAGAACAACCAAGCCAGCGGCACACTGCAGTACGTCTACATCGACAACGTTGATGTGAGCGGATATAAGCGCGGGATGTATATGAGAGCAAAAGAGGGTGGCAAATACGATGATATCCAAGTAACGAACTCAGACTTTCACGATAACGGACTGTACGGGATGACGACGTCCGGCGAGTGGCCGCCATCGGGGTATGCCCTTACCAACATGTACTTCGGCGACTGCACATTCTACAACAATCGCGGGATTCCCGGCGTCGAGCCGCACTCCGGCAACGGGATAGAGCTTTGCAATGTCGATACAGCAACGATCGAGTATTGTGAGGCATGGAACAACGGCGAGCTGTGTGACGCCCCTGGTGGAGGTCCATTCGGCATCTGGGCGTGGGACGCGAAGAATATTTTAATTCAGTTCTGCGAGTCACATCACAACAAGACGGCCGGAGGGGACGGTGGCGGCTTTGACTGGGACGGCGCCTGTCAGGACAACGTGATGCAGTATTGCTACTCACATGACAACCACGGAACAGGGTATCTGATATGTACATTCACAGGCTCGGTGCCGGCGTTCTTTAACAACACGGTACGGTACTGCATCAGTGAGAATGATGGGATAGCATCAAGAACAAGCATGGGGTCGATTCATTTCTGGGCCGGAAAGACGATAGAAGGCACGAAGATATATAATAACACGTTTTATGCAACGTCCGCAACGCGCGGCGGGGCGTTCAAGGTTGCCAGCGGCGGTATTAACAATACGGAAGTCTACAACAATATCTTTCTGACCGACCCCGGCAAACGCGTTATTAATGTGGACAGTACAGGCAGCTACTACTTTAAGGGGAACTGCTACTGGTCAAGGGGCGATGCTCTTGAGATTGTCTGGGGCAACCAGACCTATACGAGTCTTGCGGCGTGGCGGAACGCTACGGGCCAAGAAACGCTTAACGGTAACGATGTCGGCTTTGAGGCTGACCCGTGTTTGCTGAGTCCGGGTTACGGCGAGACTGTTGGTGACCCGTGTCTTCTTTATACGGTCAGCGCCTACAAGCTGGGTAGCGATTCGCCGCTTATCAATGAGGGGTTAGACGTTAATTCGCTGTTCGGGATTGACGTGGGGGTGGAGGATTACTACGGCACAACGATTCCAGTTGACAGCAACTACGATGTTGGGGTGCACGAGTATGTTTTCGGACCGCCGGACACGGACCCCCCGACTCCCGACCCGCCGACATTCGAGAATGTGCCGTACGCGACCAGTGACAGCACGGTTATAATGAAGGCAACGAGGGCGATGGACTACACCAGTGTTCAGTACTACTTCGAGGAGACATCGGGCAATCCCGGCGGTTCGGACAGCGGCTGGCAGAACGGCTCAACTTATGAGGATACGGGTCTTAGCGGTGGCTACACCTACACGTACAGAATCAAGTACAGAGACAAGAGCAGCAACCAGAACGAGACAGGCTGGTCCTCGACGGAATCGGTAACGACACCTGAAGGCCCGGCGGACAGTCTATTCAGTGACGGCTTCGAAAGCGGCGACTTGGTGGCAGGCGGGTGGTCGTCATACGGTAACGTGGACGCCTCAAACAAGGACCCGTACACCGGCAACTACAGCGCGCAATTCTTCAAGCATTCGTGGATAGAGAAGGCCGTTGATACAACCGGCTATACGGCTGTGCACGTAACGTTTGCGCGCAAGACGAAGACTGCCATTATGGCTGCGAAATGGTGGGACGGCAACGAATGGATTGAGCTTGAGACCACGCGGGCCGGCTCGTGGGGCGTTAAGGACATAGCGTGTGGGCCAGACGCTGATGATAATGCCGACTTTAAGATAAGGTACACGAACGGTTCTGAGCACAAGACGCAGCAGTATTCTCTCATTGACGATGTTGAGGTGTATGCATTTACTGCCGGCGGTGGACCGACGCCAACACCAACGCCGACACCAACACCTACGCCAACACCAACACCGACTCCTACACCGACGCCGACGCCAACACCAACAGCGACGCCTACACCGACACCGACGCCGACGCCAACACCGACACCTACGCCAACACCGACGCCTACACCAACACCGACACCTACGCCGACACCGACACCTACGCCAACACCGACACCTACACCGACACCAACGCCTACGCCGACTCCAACAACTACGCCGACGAGTCTGTTTACCGATGATTTTGAGAGCGGCGGCTTTAGCCAAGGCGGCTGGACCACGTCGGGCAATGCAAGCGTTTTAGATTCTGGGATTGGCCATGGTTATGTGGCGAGGCTCAAGAAGGTCGCCTCGATGGAAAAGGCGCTTAGCACCGTCGGTTACAGCAATATACATGTTATATATGAGCGCCGGACCGTGGCCTTTGACGCTCCGGACGAGTGGCTGTTTGTCGAGTGGTGGGACGGCAGCAATTGGAATGAGCTTGAGCGGTACCGCAGCAGCGCCAGCATGAGCGGCGTGGATTATGCCTGTGGCTCAGGTGCTAATGACAACGCGAACTTCAAGGTCAGATGGCGGACCAACGCTGACAAGACTCCTGAGTTTGCTGAGGTTGACGATGTGGAGATTACCGGCGTAGCCAACTGATTTGCGCGACAAAGCGTGGCGGCCTTTGTCGCCGCCACGCTGTTTGTGAACTGATATTATTATTTTGGTAAAGATTTGCCCCCGCCGAAGGAAAGGAGGTGAGGAAAGATTAACAGGCGGGCTGAATAATGGCGGTTTCGATTAAAAATTTTTGAAGGAGGTACATATAATGTTTAGGAGAATAATTTGTTTGATGAGCCTTGCTTTGTTGGTGGGTCTGGTCAGCACGGCCGGAGGTACGACTTACTATGTGAGTCCCTCGGGCAATGACAACAGCTCGGGGACGAGCCCGTCGGAGGCCTGGCAGACGATTGACAAGGTGAACACCGTGACGTTCAGCGTCGGTGATAGTATTTTGTTTGAAGGTGGGCAGACTTTCAGCGGCGGATTAGTTTTTACGTCCGGAGGAGGTACGCCAGCAGCGCCGATTACTGTAGGCTCATACGGCACGGGGCGGGCAACAATCAATTCAGGCGATTTAAGAGGCATCGACATTATAAATCTTGCAGGGTTTCAGATTGCGGATTTGGTTTTCGTCGGCTCAATCGACGAGAGCCTTGGAAAAGACCATGCCGCAATTAGAGCCTACAAGGACACCAGCGACCCCAGACTGGAGTATATTCACGTCGACAATTGTGAAATCGCCGGATATTACACCGGACTTACGATAGGCGTATGGGAGAAAAACAACATAGGATTCAGGGATATTGAGATTACCAACGTAGATGTCCACGATAGTTTGCACAGAGGGATTTTCACCTACGGCTATTGGCCTCGGCCATCGGACAGCTGGGCACATGAGGACCTATATATTGCTGATTGCGTTGCGCACGACATTCCGGGCGTTGCCGGTTTGGGCAAACACAGTGGAAACGGCATTGAGGTAATGAACGTCGCGAATGGAGTGATTGAGTTCTGCGAGGCTTATAATAACGGCTGGCTTTGTGATTCCACGGGTGGCGGTCCTGTTGGTATCTGGCCATGGGAGTCGACAAATCTTATCTTCCAGTACAACGAATCGCACCACAACAAATCGGTCTACGCAGACGGTGGGGGATTTGATTTTGACGGAGGCACGTCTTATAGCATCGGGCAATATAATTATTCGCACGATAATGTCGGTGCCGGATGGCTGATATGCATGTTTCGACGTGCCAACCCGGTCGAATACAACACAGTTCGGTATAACATATTCGAGAATGATGGTCTTCAGGGCTATGGAACATTTACTTACTGGGGCGGCGGCAAGCTGACGAACAACACGGTATACAATAATACAGCGTATATGTCGCAACATCCAACGGCCGGATGTGTTACCATTTGGGCCGGTACTATCAGCGGCAATACCCTGCGTAACAACATATTTTACGCCGCCCCCGGCAGGAAAATTCTCGATATAGACAAAACTACGGGTACGACCTTTCAGAATAACTGCTACTGGCAAGACGGAGGACCTCTGACGATTGAGTGGGGTAACAGTACATATACGAGTTTAGCCGCTTTTCAGGCGGGGACAGGACAGGAGATGCTCGGTGGCCAGCCGGTTGGATTGGAGGCGGACCCGTGCCTGATGGGCGGCAGCGGGGATACAGCCTTCAGACTGAAAGACGTATCACCGTGTATCAACCAAGGTCTGGACCTTCTGACGGAGTTCGGGATAGACCCGGGGACGCAGGATTACTTTGGGACAAGCATTCCGCAGGCCGGCGCGTTTGATATAGGCGCACACGAATCCACCAGTGGTACGCCAACACCGACTCCGACACCTACGCCGACACCAACGCCAACGCCGACACCCACTCCGACGCCGACACCCACTCCGACGCCGACGCCTACTCCGACACCCACACCGACACCCACGCCAACACCGACACCTACGGGAACGCCGGGTCCGATTCTCTTCAGTGACGGTTTCGAGAGCGGCGACTTCACGACAGGCGGATGGACTACGAGTGGAAGTGCCAGCGTTTCTAACGAAGATTCCTACACGGGGATCTACTCGGCAAAACTTAAGAAGATCGCTTCTATAGAGAAGGCCGTGAGTACCAGCGGCTGCACTGACATCCACTTCAAGTATGCACGCAGGACACACAATCTGGATGCCGGAGAGTATCTAACGGCCGAGTGGTTCGATGGAACCGATTGGAATATTCTTGAACAGATAAGCAACGAGGATCCATGGACTTTTAAGGATTGGACGCTTCCTTCAGGAGCGGAGAACAACCCTGAATTTAAGATTCGGTACAGCACCAATGCCGACAAGAACACCGAATTTGCGTTTGTTGACGTTGTTGAGGTTACTGGCAGTCAATAAAATAATTTCAGGGCAGGTCAGTTGGAGTTTATAATTCAAGCGTGGCGGTCATTGGGGCCGCCACGCTTCGTGCGTTGAAGGGTTTGGTTTTTGCAGTGGAAAAGTGCCATTTTTTTGTTGACGGGGAGATAAGGGGCCGGTAAGTTATTCGGCGGCAGTGAGAGTGTGGAAGCAACCTTTCATACGGGGCTTTCCTCTTATAAACAAGGATGGTGCTAATTGAGCGGTGTCTGTGCCGGGGGAAACCGGCCGGACGCGGGTACAGGATTGGCACGTTTTATGCGTGATGCGTATAAAAGGTAATGGAGAATTATGGATTTTGGGAGAAAGTCAAGGAGCCGCTTGAAGAAAGGAGGTGAAGAAAGACTGGAGGCGGCAGGAGTAACGGAGGCTTTAATTAAGGATTTTTTAAGGAGGTGAATTTTATGTTTAGGAGATTAATTTGTTTAGTAAGTTTTGTTTTGGCACTGTTTTTGGCCGGCACGGCATTAGGTACTACTTACTATGTCAGCCCATCCGGCAACGACAATAATTCAGGGACGAGCACAGGCGATGCTTGGGCGACGACAGACAAGGTGAACAGCATGACGTTTTCGCCCGGCGACAGCATATTGTTCGAGGGCGGCGAGACGTTCAGCGGCGGACTGGTCTTTGGCTCCAGCGGTACTGCCACAAGCCCGATTGTAGTAAGCTCATACGGCAGTGGCCGAGCAACGATACAGGGAGACTTTGAAGAGATAGTTTTTTACGCCCTGAACTGTGCCGGGTATGAAATAAGCGACATGATTTTCCGCGGGTCGGGCAATACCGGCAACCAGGACAACTTGAATTTCTGCGGGATAAAGTTTTATAATACCTCAGGTGTTGAGCTTGAGTACATTCGGATTGACAACGTGGAGGTATCGGGAGTTCGAGGCTGGGGTATAGTTTTCGACGGCGACAACTTCAAGGGCTTTAGAGATGTCGAGGTTACCAACTGTGAGGTTTATGATATCGGCTGCGAGGGGATTAACAGCGCCACCGACTGGCAGGTGCGCGGTGATACGCATCATGATATTTACATTGCCAACTGCAAGGTACACGACGTTACAGGCGTTCCAGGTCATGAACCACACAGCGGCAATGGGATTGTCTTAGGCGGTGTCGACGGCGCGGTAATTGAGTTCTGCGAGGTTTGGAACTGCGGTCAGCTCAATGATGCCGGCGGCGGCGGTCCCATAGCCATATGGGTCTGGGAATCTAAGAACGTTTTATTTCAGTTCAACGAAGCGTACGGGCAGAAGACAAAAGGCGGCGACGGTGGCGGCTTCGACCTGGATATGGGTTCGAGCTACTGCACGATGCAGTATAATTACTCGCACGATAACTACGGCTGCGGCGTGCTGATTATGCAGTACACGCAGTCCCGTTACGGCGGGGACCACATATTCCGGTATAACATCAGCGCGAATGATTCGCAATATCAACCGCGTGCCGGCGGAGTTGCTTTTTATGCGTCTGCGACGCTAAACAACGTGGAGGTGTACAATAATACTTTCTACGGCGGCCCGGACTCAACGATGGGGGGCGTCAGCAGTCACACGTGGCGCGGCAGTTTCAGCAACATAAATCTTCGCAACAACATCTTTATAACCGAGCCCGGCAAGAAGAATCTGTGGATATCGGATGGTGATGGTATTACTTTTCAGAATAATTTCTACTGGCAGATGGGCGAGCCTCTTGTTCTCGAATGGTTGGACACGACATATACCAATATGGCCGATTTTCGAGCAGCCACGGGACAGGAGATGCTTGACGGTCAGCCGGTGGGACTGGAAGTCGACCCCCAGCTTGTTGACGTTACCGACCACCCGATTGTCGGGGCCGGCAACTGGTCGAGCTTGACGGGCTACAAGGTACAGTCGAACTCGGCGTGTATCGATTATGGGCTTGACTTAGGCACGCTTTTTGGAATGAACGTCGGAACGCAGGACTTTTACGGCAATTCCATTCCGCAGGGCAGCGTTTTTGACGTTGGAGCACATTCGTATCCCGGCGGCGGTACGCCTGATACGACGGCGCCGTCACCGGACCCGATGACGTGGGCGACAGCGCCTTATGCTCTCGGAGACAACGCGGTCAAGATGGTAGCTACGACGGCTTCCGACACGAGCGGTGTGGAGTACCTCTTCCAATGCACGGCGGGGGGCGGTCACGACAGTTACTGGCAGTCGAGCACCGCCTATATCGACAGCGGTCTTACTCCGAGCACTCAGTACACCTACACGGTCAAGGCCCGGGACAAGAGCTACAATCAGAACGAGACGAGCCCGTCCACAGCGGAGTCAGTGACAACCAATCCGCCCGATACGAGCCCACCAAGCCCCGACCCGATGACCTTTGCGACGGCTCCATACGGCAGCGGCTATCAGTCGATAGCAATGGAGGCGACGACCGCCACGGATGATTCGGAAACAGGCGTAGAGTACTACTTTGAGTGTTTAACTTCCGGTGGGCATGACAGCGGCTGGCAGGACAGTACATCATATGAGGATACGGGTCTGGTAATAAACACTGACTACACGTATCAGGTTAAGGCCCGCGATAAGAGCTCGAACCAGAATGAGACGGCGTGGTCGACAGCAGAGACCGGCTCGACCCTGCCCTATTACGGAACTACCGTGTTCTCTGATGGTTTCGAGAGCGGCAGCTTCGATGCGGGCGGCTGGGTGTACGGCTCGAATCCTCCGGACTACACCTATGTCACCACCAAAGCAGCGTACACAGGAACCTATGGTGCGCACATGAGCCGGGCGGCGTGGTTACAGAAGCCGATAAGCACTGTGGGCTTACAAAACATCCGGATTAAGTATGCGCGCAGGCTGCTATCAGTCAGCGGCGGTGGAGTACTCGATGTAAGCTGGTGGGACGGCTCGAGCACGCATCTCATTGAAAGGCTGGAGGCACCACCGGAGCAGCCGGACCTGCCATGGGGTGTGACCGACGTGATTTTACCGGCAGAAGCCGAGGGTAATCCGGACTTCGAGCTTCAATTCTCGTACAGCAGTGTACACAAGAATCTGCAGGCTCATATTGATGATGTCGAAATAATGGCGGAAGGCGGACCGACGCCAACACCTACACCAACGCCAACACCTACGCCAACGCCAACACCTACGCCTACACCGACTCCAACACCGACGCCCACACCGACTCCAACGCCGACGCCCACACCGACTCCAACGCCAACACCTACGCCAACACCGACACCGACACCAACGCCAACACCTACACCGACTCCAACACCTACACCGACTCCGACTCCAACACCTACTCCTACAGGAACGCCGGGGCCGACTATCTTCTATGACGGCTTTGACAGCGGCGACTTTGTCGCGGGCGGCTGGACTACAAGCGGTACTACTTCGGTCAAAAGCACTGGCGGCATTGCAGGCAACTACGCAAGTCTTCAGAAAACATCCTGGATAGAGAAGGCTGTCAGCACTTCCGGCTACACCGACATACACATTAAGTACTACCGCTGGACGGCCAGTACAAACCTGTACGTGGAATGGTACGACGGAAGCAACTGGAACTTGCTGGAGACGGCAAGTGGAAACACCGACTGGACTTACAAGGATATGACCTGTGGCTCCGGTGCCGACAACAACCCGAACTTCAAGTTGAGATACCGTACGGACGGCACCAAGAACAATCATTCTGCCAAGGTCGACGAGGTTGAGATTACCGGCACACTGTAGTGCTATGGAGGCCGGTTTGGCTGATTTTTGAGCGTGGCGGCCGATATGGCCGCCATGCTTTTTAGTTTGAAAAGACGACTGGATGGGCGTCTGCACAGGGAAGGGACCGAGGAGGACTCAAGACACAAGGCGGTGGAGGGATGACGGCCCTGGTGAGTCTGGGCGCCAAGTCGGAGTCTGGGGTCTGCGGTGGGAAAGACCGTCGAGAAGATAACTTGTACTTGACAAAGGACGCGCTTTCAGAGATGAGAGGGGTTTTGGCGGATTTGGGGGGTGGAATCCATGATGGCTCGGGTTGAACAAAATTGGCAGGAAAGGATAATTTAATGGTAGAGATTACTGTAGAAGAGCCTGATTTTTGGGTGTTTTTGGCGGTAAAGGCATTTTTTGCGTAAGAATTGGGGTAAAAATTGTGGGAATTGCGCAAAAAAATTATTGTCATTGAGATGTTTGACGATTATTATACATAGTTTGGTTGTAAGGATTAACGGCTGCCAAAGCCAAGCAACGAGGTA
Source organism: Planctomycetota bacterium (assembly GCA_020350405.1). Taxonomy (GTDB): domain Bacteria; phylum Planctomycetota; class Phycisphaerae; order Sedimentisphaerales; family Anaerobacaceae. Next base: position 458,585 of record CP070715.1, on the reverse strand, counting down.
TTTAAAATGGTTTTGACAGGATAAGTGAACAGTGCAGCGTAGCGGGATAAACAACCTGTACGGCTGCGCTATTGCGCAAATGGTAGCCCTGGAACCGATGTTTCTGCTTCATTGCCGGGAAACGAACAAGGATTGTTTTAGGTGGAGGCGGCTGATGTAGTGTAAGGTGTGCAACAACCTTTGTTCGTTTTTCGGCGTATTGTTGAAGTGGAAACTATTGAAGTTTCCACTTTTTTTTAGGTTGTTTTAGTCAGGAAGAAAAAAGAGAGATGAGTCAGGAATTACTAAGAATTGTCGACAACATTGCACGTGATAAAAATATCAACAAGGAATCTGTATTTGCCGATCTGGAAGAGGCCATGGTCTCGGCGGCACGGAAGCATTTTGGTGAGCCGGAGAGTGAAATAGTCGTAAGCATTGACCGTGCCACCGGAGAGATCACGGCGTTCAAGGAGGGGGCTGAAATCGACATAAAGCAACTCGGGCGGATTCCAGCACAGACCGCCAAGCAGGTGATGATTCAAAAAATAAGAGCCGATGAAAGAGACAGCATCTACGCTGAGTTCGTGCAGCGAAAAGGGACGATTGTAAGCGGCTCAGTAGTGCGATACGAAAGCGGAACACTTGTCATCAGCCTGGACCATCGTGCGGAGGGCTTTATGCCGAAAGGCGAGCAAATAATGGGCCAGACGCATCGGTCGGGCGAGAGGATTCGGTGCCTGATTCTGGACGTGAAAGAAGTTGCCAATCAGGTCAAGATTATTCTCTCTCGGACGCACCCTGATTTTATTCGCAGGTTATTTGAGCTGGAGGTACCTGAGATGGCGGAAAATATTATCGAGATACGTGCGCTGGTGCGGGAGGCGGGGTATCGAACCAAGGTTGCGGTTGCATCGCTGGATGAGAAGGTTGACCCAGTTGGTGCGTGTGTGGGGGTTCGCGGCAGCCGGATAAAAAATATAGTTGAGGAACTTGGGGGGGAGAAAATAGATATTGTCCGTTGGAACGAGTCGTCCCAAGTGCTCATCGCCAATGGCTTGATGCCAGCAAAGGTGAGTGTAATTGCGTTGTGTTTTGAGCTGGGCAGGGCGACAGTGGTCGTGGATGAGGACCAACTTAGCTTGGCCATAGGCAAGCACGGGCAAAATGTTCGGCTGGCTGCGAGGCTAACCGGCTGGGATATCGATATACTGACGCCGGAGGAGTATAACCAAGGCGTTGAGCAACTGGCGAGCTGCATTAAGGGTGTCAAGAAGGCTGACGATACGGTGGTTGACAAGCTTATAGCACTGGGCGTTATATCAGTTTTGGATTTGGAAGACGTAGGGACGGAACCTTTAATTGACGAGCTGAATATTGACGCTGCTGTAGCCGAGAAATTGATTGCAGCAGCGAGCGAAGAAGCGAAACGGCTGGCGGCCGAGCCCAAAAAGAAGCAGGCGGAAGGTCTTTTGCAGCAAGAGGTAGAAGCAACAGACAAAGACCGGGCGGGGGAACCGCATTTACCAAACAGTGCAAATGGCAATCCGCAAGCATAGGAGAATTTTTTGGCTGCTACAAGAGTTTACATTTTGGCGAAAGAGCTTGGGGTAAAGAGCTCCGCTATAGTGCAAAAGTGCCAGGATGAGAATCTGGATGTGAAGAACCACATGTCCTCGATTTCAGCGGGCTTGGCAGCGACTATTCGCGAATGGTTTAGCGAGGGCGAGAACATCACGACAGTCGAGATGGCCAAGAAAGTAGATTTGGGGAGGGTCCGGCTCAAAAAGAAGGCAAAGGTCAAACGGCCTGCGAAGAAAGCAAAAGCTCAGAAAGGCGCGGACGCCAAGGCCGCTGAACCTGAAGTGGAAGCCGCAGAACCTGAGCAAGAAGCAGTAGCTATTGAGGAACCCGCAGAGCCGGAACCTATATTGCCTGCGGGGCCGATTTTGGAAAAGCCGGAGCCGGCCAAGCTGAGCGGCCCACAAGTCATTCGAGTCGAAGAACCGGAGCCACTGCCTCCGCCAAAGCCGAGGCCGAGAACCAAATACTATGAACCTATCACTGAGCCGTTAATGTATAGCGAAGACGAGGGGCCTGAGCGACGACTTTCAGTTGGGACGCGGGACAAGAAACGAGGGCCAAGGCGACACAAAGAACGAACTCACGGTCGGCGGCAGGACGAGCTGGATGTGGAAGCCAAACGTAGGTTTAAATCAAGTAAATGGCGACAGAGGGACATTGAAGAAAGGCAAGCCCGACTCGAAGCTGCCGGTGGTGAGCGTCTGCGTTTAAGGCCGGCCCGCAAAATCGCTACCAAGTTAGAACGCGCAGCAGCCATAGTGAGCAGGCCGACAAAAGCTAGTATAAGTGAGCCGATCACGGTGAAGGATTTGTCCGCGGTTTTGGCGGTTAAATCAGCAGACATTATCAGCAAGTTGATGCAACAAAGTGTGATAGCCACAGCCAATCAATCTATAAGCTCCGACGTCGCGGAATTGATTGCCCTGGAATTCGGCACTGAATTAGCTGTAGAACGCAAAAGCACACTTCAAGAGACCATACAGGCTAAGTTCGAGCAACGGGAGAGGAAGAATCTAAAAAAGCGGTCGGTGGTAGCTACAATGTTGGGCCACGTTGACCACGGCAAGACCAGTCTGCTGGACAAGATCAGGTCAACTCAGATAGCGGCCGGCGAAGCAGGCGGCATAACCCAGCACATAGGCGCGTCTCAAGTCAGCTGGGACGAGAAGATGGTGACCTTTCTCGATACTCCGGGCCACGAGGCCTTTACAGCGATGCGGGCCAGGGGTGCTAATATGACAGATGTAGTGGTTCTGACCGTGGCGGCGGACGACGGCGTGATGCCACAAACCATAGAGGCTATACATCACGCCAAGGCGGCGGCTGTTCCGGTTATTGTAGCATTGAACAAAATAGACTTGCCGGGTATCGATGTAAATCGTGTTTACTCGCAGTTAGCTGAGCATGAACTGACTCCGGTCGAATGGAGCGGTCAGACCGAAGTCGTGAAAACCAGCGCAATCACCGGTGAAGGCATCAGCGATTTGCTTGAACACCTCGATTATATAGCCGAATTGCTTGACCTAAAGGCCGATGATACAATCCCTGCAACGGGATGGGTAGTCGAGGCAAAGATGTCGGCCAAGCGCGGGCCGGTGGCAACGCTTCTAATCAAGGAAGGCCGATTAAACAAGGGTGATATTGTTCTATCGGGCGGCGCCTTCGGCCGAGTGAAGACTTTGCGAAACAGCTACGGTAAGAGCATAAAAAAGGCAACAAGCTCTATGCCTGTAGAGATAAGCGGACTGAACGATGTCCCGCGTGCGGGGGACAGGTTCTACTGTCTGGATGATATCAACGAGGCCAAGGCTGCCGCTGAGGAAACCAAAGTGCGCTCGAGGGAATCCTCACTGGCGAAACGAACCCAAGTGACATTGGATAATCTATTCAGCCAAATAGAGGCGGGCAATGTCAAGGAACTAAGTGTTATCATCCGTGCCGATGTTCAGGGCTCGGTGGACGTTCTGACGGAATACTTGTCTGAGCTGAGCACCGAGGAAGTAAAGATTAATATTTTGCATGCGGCTGCGGGCGGGATTACGGAAGGTGACGTCGTGCTTGCGGAGGCTTCTAACGCGGTTATTATCGGCTTCAACGTGGTAAGTGAGGAGCGCGCGGCAAAAATTGCAGAAGCAGAAGGGGTTGAGATAAGGCTCTACAATGTAATATACCGCATAACCGAAGATTTGGAAAAATCTATGGCTGGTTTGCTTGAGCCGGAAGAGCAGGAGAGGTCCGTTGGCAGGGCCGTGGTAAGGACGCTCTTTAAGATTTCGAGAGTCGGGACGGTCGCGGGCTGCTATGTAAGCGACGGTGTTGTAAACAAAAATGCGAAGATGCGTCTGGTGCGCGACAATGTTGTAATCAGGGACAACTTAAGCATAGAGTCTTTAAGGCATTTCAAAGATGATGTTCGGGAAGTCAAGGCCGGTCTGGAGTGCGGCATCAAGATAGCAAAATTTGACGATATTAAGATCGACGACGTCTTTGACTTTTATGAAATCGTAAAAATTGCGAGGACAACCCTTTAGGGATAAATGTATCTTGCTCGAGCGCGAACAGCAAGATACGAACCAACCATGCCGACGAGAAGGCAGGAAAAAGTGGCTCGTGTGGTCAAAGAAGCAATCAGTGACGCGATTGCCAACCATCTTAACGACCCCCGTATCGAAGGATTAGTGAGCGTCACACGAGTGGAGATGGCAGCCGATTTGCGGAGTGCGTACGTGTATCTTAGCATATTCGGCAAGGATGAGGCTGCCCAGAACAAAACTTTTGCGGCAATAGAGCACGCAAGGAGGCGGCTACAATCGCTGCTGGCAGGCAAATTGCAATGCAAGTTCTGTCCTACTTTGCATTTTCACAGAGATGAGAAATTCAAGAAGACACTGGAGACGATGCGTTTGATAGACCAGGCTGCCAGTGAGTGGAAACAGAAGGATTCTGTTGACCAGCAGTAAGGTTGACTGTAAACTGGCCAATGGCTGTTCAATTTACAAGACGATTGCGAGCTGCAAGGAGCAAGAGAGTCTTTTATGAAAAACAGCAGAGAATATGCGAAGAAGGTGCACAAGCTTTACCGTTCATTAAAACGTAAATATCCGAAGGTTGAACAGGTTGGATACGATGAGCCGACAGAAGCCCTTGTTTACGCGCTTGTCAGCGAGGACATGTATGAGGTGGTGGCGCAGGCTGCGATTAATCGATTTGGTGATTACTTCGTTGATTTGAATGACCTGCGTGTTTCACGTGTAGAGGAAATTGTGGAAGCACTGCGGACAGATACGCCCGTAACGAGAAACATAGCTTCTACACTAAACCGTGTCTTGTGGGCCATATTCAATAAATATAACACGGTCACGCTGGAGCCATTGAAAGAAATGAGCAAGCGCCCCGCCAGACGAATTCTTGAGAAGATGGACGGTAGCAGCCACTTTGCGGTCAATTATTGCACGCTGACGTCTCTTCGCGGTCACGCCATACCTCTTACAAAAAAGATGATAGAGTATCTGAGAAGCAATGAGCTGGTCCATCCCGAATCGGATGAGCAGGAGATAGAAGGTTTTTTGGCCAGACAGATTTCGGCTGAAAACGCATACGAGTTTTATGCCCTTTTGCGGCGCCGCAGTGAAGCGCGCAAAGGCAGAGTAAAGAAAAAGACCACTCGAAAGACAAAAGCCAAACCCAAAACCGAAAAGAAAACAAAGAAAGTAAAAAGGAAAAAGTAGAAAGGGAGGAATGTTTTTTGATGTCAGAGAAGCTACTAAAATTAGGTATCCCCGCAGGCAGTCTGCAGAAGGCAACTATTGAACTTTTCAACAGGGCGGGGTTCAATATCGCCGACTCTGAAAGAGATTTTCTGCCGCGTATAGATGACGAGGAGATTCAGCCGACCTGTCTTCGCGCTCAAGAGATGAGCAAATACGTAGCAGATGGTGTTCTCGATGCCGGCATCACCGGCTATGACTGGATAATAGAGAACGAATCAGACGTAGTCGAAGTCGCCGAACTCGCGTATAGCAAAGCCACGAGCAAACCAGCCAGATGGGTATTAGCTGTGCCTGAAGAATCCAAAATAGCCAAACCAGAGGACCTTCGGGGTGGCATAGTCGCCACTGAATTGGCCAACGTCACAAAGAAATATTTCGCGGACAAAAAAGTTGATGTGAAAGTCGAATTCAGCTGGGGCGCTACCGAGGTAAAGGCTCGGCTTGTTGATGCAATAGTGGAGCTCTCGGAAACGGGCACGTCACTGCTCGCAAACAATCTGCGAGTAATAGATACGGTGATAACTTCTACGACGAGATTTATTGCAAACAAAAAGGCCTGGGAAGATAAATTTAAACGTGAGAAGATCGAAAACATTGCGATTTTGCTTAACGCCGCAATCGATGCGCGTAGCAGAGTCGGTTTGAAGATGAACATAAAGAGGAAGGACCTCGAGTCGATACTGAAGATACTGCCAGCCGAGAAGAGCCCGACTATCTCGGATTTGGCTGACTCTGATTATGTAGCAATAGAAGTGATTGTCGAGGGTAAGGTCGAACGTTCTCTGGTTCCGGCGTTGAAACGCGCAGGAGCATCAGGAATAATCACATATCCGCTCAACAAGGTCATCCACTGACCGTAAACGGCCGGTGCTGATTAGTCGGTCGTGGGTGGGTTAAGGTAGTTAATTTCGAAGAAAAAACCATCTGCCCTGGTAACGCCATACAGAACGGAGAGGCCGAAATATTTACGCACAACATCAAACTCAGGCAAAAGGGCAAAATTAAACAAATCAAATGCTGTCTGCGAAAATACGAAATGCGGCAGCGGCGACTTGGAACTGGCAGAGATACCCGCCGAGACACTTGAGCCCTTATCCTGACTCTTGGCGGTTTGCTTCATCATCCACCAGAAGAATTCGCTCGAGGCTGCGGTGTCTTCCAGGGAGGCGAGACCCACAAGCGAAGGTTCGATGGCCGATTTGGCGGACGTGAACCACTTTGCTGAACTAACTGAAAGCGCGCCGGTGCTACTCAGTGTCCGAATGGCGAGGTCAACGGTTGACTCAACTCCGAATATCAAATGAGTGTCGGTTACGGTAAAAGCCATGTTGGGCATTTTGGCAGCACCTGAGTCAGTCGGTGTCTGCATCGGTGTGACCGGTGCCGTCCAAAACGGCATAGCCGAAAGGCTGACCAAATAAATTGTGTGACCGAGGAGTTCGCGTTTTGCATCGGGATTATTCGCGGCTATAAACCTACTGTGAAGTGTCGAGAGGGATTTTTCAAGGGCTTTGGTGTTACTTGTTGCCACGGCAAAAAGGGTCTCTGCCGGCATTGAATTCTCGGGGAACGGCTTATTGAAGCTCTGGGTGATTAGAATTTGCGAGCCAAGGTGGTCGATAATATCATCTTTTATTTTCAGGCCCGGCTCATCGGGCGATTCGGACGTTGGAAGCGGCATATACATCCAAGCAGCAGCCTGAGGCGAAAAGCTGTTAAGTATATTGGCAAGTTCACCATAGCCCTGTCCGATATTCAAATTCACAAATGTGGTTGAACAGGTCGATTCGGGAATAAAGGTCGGGGGTCTAAGCACGGCGGACTCAAACTCAAGCATTCTGCAAACACCCTTTTTTGAGCCGTTGATTTTCAGAAATACCTTGCCACAAAATGAACTGCCGGGGCGCCTGGCAAGGCCGATCGAACCGCCTAAGGCAGCGACATTGTCAAAGCCGAGATTATTTATCCATCTCTGTGCCTGGCCTGCCGAGTCTTTAGCGAGCGTTGTCTTGATGAGTTGCTTTATGTTGACGTAGAAATCGATGTCATGATACGGGCCTGTAGCTGCGATAGTGGCGTTATAGTCGGTGTCAGCAGCCAGAGCCGGGCTTGTGGCGCCTTTGAGGTGCGCGATGATGAACTTAATAAGGTCGAGGTCGGTCGAGGCTATAAAACAATCGTCAATAAAGCAGTAATTCAGCACTTGGGAAGCTTCGTCGACTGATATTTCGATAGTTATGCCCCGGTAGTCTTCGCTTCTTTTTTGATGGCCCCCCATTTCGATATTCTTTTGGAGCATTTTGTTTATTGCTTCTTTGACCTTGTCGATTTTATCGCCCCACTGGGTTATTATCACGACCGGCGGCTCGTTCGCGTCCTTCGCTTGTTCACCAAGTACGAAAGCAAGGGCAGCTCTGCCCTGGGGCAATACGTCCGCATTGAAAATTGCTCTGAACATATCGTTCTCGTCGAGCTGCCCTATTTTTTTTCGCCATTTTTCTTTGGCATCTTCGACAAATGCGGCCATCGCCGGGTCTTTATAGAATCTGTAGAAATCGGTCTTCTCAAATTGTGTTTTGAGCTTGTTGAAATTGTCAATATCCACCAGCCAAATGGTCCTAGGCGGCAGCAGCTCGGCTGTTCTGGGTAAAACCACAGCCTCAGCAAGACCAGATACACAAATAACGAATATGACGACTACAACAAAAGTTACTTTTGAAGGGGATTCCATCTTAACAGCCTTTTATGAAGTCCACATACTTTGTGCCAGACTATCTCTGCTTAGCTTGTTCTTTGAGGAATTCAGGCTCGGCCTTATTGCGCCTTTGGTCGGGCTGCAGGTATCGATAGCCGGTGTTCGGATTGTCCTTGTCGTATACAAAGGCATCGCGGTTTTCAATAAAATGCTTTACATAATCGATTGGTATTGCAAACCCGAGCCCGCCGAAGAATATATATCCCATGTTTGTCACGCCGATTACCTCACCGGCCAGATTAAACAACGGGCCGCCGGAGTTACCCGGATTGATATCCGCATTGGTCTGGATATAGACAAGTCCCTCAAAGGCCCTGTTTTTTGTGCTTATGACACCGTTGGTGACGGTCCGCTCCAGGCCAAGCGGATTACCGATGGCAAAGACCTCTTCACCCACCCTTATGCTCTCAATGTCGCCCAGGTAAGCATATGTGACCGCAGTGTCGCCCAGGTCTTCGACTTTCAATAATGCCAAGTCGATGAAAGGATTGATGGCCTCGATTTTGACTTTTTTAAATTTCTTTTTCTCAAAGCCGTCCTTGGCTTTTTGAAAGACAGTAACTTCAATCCTTGTTTCTCTTTCTATGACGTGATAATTCGTTATCAGGTAGCCCTGCTCATTGATAAAGAAGCCGGAGCCCATGCCGGCCGGACTTGATACTTTTACGACGGCCTCGGAAAATGCATCGACGCATTTTTCAATGGTTGTTTTCTGGAGGCCGGCTGTTCGATACAACTGACCGGGCGATTGCCACGGCTCATTGGTTTCCGGGCCGAACATATTGGCATCGACATCCTCGATTTGCAGTGATGACTCACCGAAAGCGTATTCGTAATCGAGTATCTTTTCCCTGGGGATTTTCAGAACCTCCACACCGATATCCATATAAATAAACTTGTCCTTCTCTGCAAGTATATCGCCGGTTAGAGACTGGCCCTCTTCGAGGACAATTGTATCAGCCCAGCAAAGCACGCAACCGCACAACAGCAAAGCAACACAAAGACACCTACTAATTCTACTCTTGAGCATAAGCGGTCCGGATTTAAGTATTTCATTGTGTGTGCTGCGTAAAACGCAACATAAACATTATAAGGACTTTACACTTATTAAGCAAATCAAAACCTCGCAACTGGGCTAAAAATCGGCATTTTCGAGTAATGGATTTAACGAAAACAAGGAAAAGGCTCAGAGCATTTCAAGCTGTTGGCCTTTTTCCTGAGCTTTCTTATGCTATTTATGCCCAAGTTGCTTTTTTAAACCGCAACCTCACACTCTGAAGACCTGCTGGCGCACGCAGGCTTAGCAAATCTTAGACTCTTGTTGCCGTAAAATCAGCCCAACCGCACTCAGAAGCTGCTCGGTTAGGCCTCTTGTGGCAGCAAAGACCGATAGTCCCGGAAGCGAAATTTTGTTGCAAAATATACATCATTAGTGAAAATGAAAAGCCGGATGACAAATACTTACAGCAGGACGTAGCGACTAAAATATGGTTTTCACACTGCAAAGATACATATTTCGCGAGACCTTCAAGGTTTTCGTTCTTGCTGCCGTGGCATTGACACTGGTACTGAGTCTAGGCAGCATACTGCGGCCGGTGCAGGAATACGGTGCAGGGCCGCGGCAGGTGGTTCATCTTATGGGCTATTCCCTGCCAATAACGCTTACTTTCGTGCTGCCTATGGCGGCTTTGTTCGCGACGTCGCTGGTTTACGGCCGGTTCGCCAGCGACAATGAACTCGATGCGTGCAGGGCAAGCGGAATCTCCCTGCTGACGCTGGTTTACCCCGGTCTGGCACTTGCGATTATGGTGGCGACTGCAAATCTTATTTTGAGCTTCCACGTTGTGCCGGCTTTCGTTCACCGCGCCGAAAAATCCCTTAAGGCCGACGCCAAACAGATCCTTTTTCGCAACATCCAGCGAAGAGGCTACTATAAGGTGCCGCCGGACGAACGTTACTTTATCTACGCCGACTATGCCAATCCGCAGGATAATATGCTTTCAGGCGTCGTTGTAACTGAAGTGAAGAACCTGGAGATAAAAAGGATTGTCACGGCCGAGAAGGCCAAGATACGATTCATTCCGCACGAGCGGTTCAACGACGTCCAAATAACCGCCTACAAAGCCTACCAAATGGACCCTGACGGGGATATGGCGTCTGCTGAATGGGTGCCTATAACAGCTGAATTCGGTTCACTACTGGGCGATAACATAAAGTTCAAGAAGATTGATGAGATGAAAAGAATCGGCATCGACCCTATGCGTTTCTATCCGGTCGCGAAACTGGCGCGCGAAGCTTATGCACAATTTACCGTCGAGCTATTGGCACAGGATATCACCACCAAAAAAGACGGCGACCCCAACAACCGCAACAGCTTTTACAAACTGCACAGCGGCCAAAAACTTATAGAACTGACTGCGGATGAGTGTACCGTCAGGGATGAGAAGAAGGTCGAGTTATCAGGTGAAGTGGCGGTGCTTGAATACGATGCGGCCAGCAGACGGCTGTTACGAACCCTGCGCACTACAAGGGCTTTTCTGCATATCGAGGGGGACGAACTGGCACCGACCTTGACTATGGAAATGTTCAACCCGATGTGGCAGCGGGCAGATGGCTCGCAAGGCTTGTCGGGCCGAGAGATTATTCGCGGCTTGATAGTGCCGAGGGCTATAACAGAAAGATTTGAAACCACCGATGTTTTAAAGGTTATCCATCCCGATTCGACCGACATCGCGCTGCAAAACTCATCCAGCACAAAACTCAAGGCGCTGCAGAATAAGCTGCACAAGAGAATAAAGCGGACCTTCGCTGAAATAAAGGCCGAATTACATACCAGGCTGGTATTCGGAATAGGCTGTGTTACTCTTACAATGATTGGTGTCGGCCTGGGTATTATTCTGAAAGGGGGGCACCTGCTAAGCGCCTTTGGCGCAAGCTCGCTGCCCGCGGCGGCCTTGATTGTCTGCATAATGACGGGAAAAAACCTTACCAAAAACCCAAGTGCCCGGGCAGGCTCGGGCATAGTATTGATGTGGACGGGGCTGGTCCTTCTATCTGTTTTGGCGGCGGCTATGTACCGCAAATTGCTTAAAAACTAACTAATTAGCACTGTATGAAGTTAATATGAAGATACTGGACAGATACGTGGCGAAGAACTTTATGATTGGCTACTTAATAGCCTTTTGTGTGCTGATAGGCCTGCGGATAATTATTGATTTGTTCGTCAACCTGGACGAATTTGCCGAGCATGCCGACCTCGGCGCGTTTGCGGTTATCAAGAACATATTGACTTTTTACGGCCTGCACAGCACGCTTTACTTTCGGGACTTTGCGGGCATGATAACCGTAGTTGCGGCTGCGTTTTCGTTAGGCAAGATGGTCAGGTACAATGAGCTTGTGGCGGTGATGGCCTCTGGAGTCAGTTTAAAACGCGTAATTGTTCCGATTGTCTTTCTCGCGCTGCTGATGACGGGTCTTCTGGTAGTTGACCAAGAACTATTGATACCGCCGCTTGGCGACAAGCTTGTGCGCAGGCAGGATGCTGTTCCGGGCCAGGAGTTTTATGATGTGCACTTTATTGTTGACGGCAAAGGCTCGTTGATATGCTCTCAGAAATTTGACGTGAAGACTTCAACGCTGTACAAGCCGACCATCATCACGAGGAGAGAAATACCCAACTCGGTCATTTGGGAGGTAACCGGCAGGATAGAGGCCGATAAAGCAATTTACGATTTTCGGACCGGCAAGTGGCTTTTGGCAAACGGGTTCTTCACCGAAAAAGGTTCCACTGAAGGTCGCCGGCCGATACACTTTTACGCCAGCGACATCGGTCCCAAAGATATCCCTATCAGACGCAAGGCCAGAAATAAAACTCTTCTGAGTTCACAACAGTTAGCCGTTCTCGCCGGCCAAAGGACAAAAATCAAAGACCTGGCCCAACTTTACAGCCAGAAACACTTCCGCCTTACCGACCCTATTATCAATCTGGTGATGCTTATGGTGTGTCTGCCGATTTTGGTTTGTCGTGACCCGAAGTCAATGAAATCGGCGATTATGATAAGCTTCAGCACGACGGTGGCGTGCTTTGTAACAACCTTCATATGTAAAATGTTCGCCACGGAGGTAGTCTTTGACAGGGTGATGCCTGAGTTATGGGCGTGGCTGCCGGTCTTTATCTTCACCCCGATAGCTTTCATCGAACTGGACTCGATGAAAACTTAGCACCACAAGCCAAAAGGGGCGGAGCTAAAAGCGGAAAGTCAGCTTTGTTCCGAGAGCGTGGATGTCGTCCCGGCCGGGGGTGGCTCGGCTTGACTGCCAGAGGTAATAGATGTCGGCCTTCACATTCTTTGTGATGTTGAATGCCACCCCCGAATAGAACCTGTTGCCGGCATACTCCTCATCATTGAAATTAATAAAGACCTCATCTGCCAGATAAGGTTTTAACTTAAGTTCGGTAAGCTCGCAGGGCAGTTTAAAGGTGACCTTATTTCTATATCTCCAGACATCCTCCTTTTGTTCTCTGTGGCGATATTCGAATCTTGACCTTGTACTGACGGCGATGTCACCGAGCTTTCCTTTGAGGGTGACGCTTATATGCGGTCGATTTTCCTGCCGCCACGTCCCATCCCTGTCTTCATATGCCTTCCTAAAGCCGGCTCCCACATCGAGCCAGTCGGCAAAGCCTTTGTATACTAAACTTATGTCAGAGTGGTGGTAGTAGAGATTACCACCTTCATCGCCAAGCCGAAATTGTTCCTCAAATGTCACGGTCCATTCTTTGTCAAGGTCGAAATTAAACCCGGCCGCGCTCCAGTACTGAAAACCGCTCTTGTCGACTCCAAGAGCCGGCTTGGCCAAAAGTCCTCCGCATATCAAGGCTGCCACCAAACAAACTCTGATTTTCAATGACTTACTCATACCCCTGCACCTCTGCCGGGAGGGCTTATAAGTTGTATGTCTCGGCTTTATGAAGTACGATTTGCCCTTCACGCATACAAACTAAACCTGCGTTCCTTTCTTGGGTTTTATTGCCTGGCGGATTTCCTTGTTTATCCTGACGCTGCACCACTTGCGCCCGCACATCGTGCAGTAATCGTCAGCGGGCGATTCACCCTGCCTGATTTCATTACAGGCCTCGGTGTGCATTGCCTCGGCGGTTTCCGGGTCGAGTGACTCAGCCAGATGCGTCCTCCAGTCCAGATTCGTCCGCGCAACGCTCAGTTTCCTGTCCCTTTCTGCGGCACCTTTTAACCCTCGGGCGACATCGGCCGCATGTGCCGCAATCTTAGTGGCTATTACACCGGCCCGCACATCGGTAGCCTTCGGCAGACCAAGATGCTCTCTGGGGGTGACGTAGCACAAGAAAGAGGCCCCGTAAAAGGCCGCTGCAGTCCCGCCGATTGCAGATGTTATGTGGTCGTAGCCGGGGGCAATATCGGTTACAACCGGGCCGAGAACGTAAAACGGGGCCCCGTGACAGATTTCCTGTGCTATCTCCATATTGTATTGTATCTGGTCAAACGGCACGTGGCCGGGACCCTCGACCATAACCTGACAGCCCGCTTCCTGTGCCCGCTCGGTCAGCTCGCCAATGGTATTTAGTTCTGCGATTTGTGCCTGGTCGGTGGCGTCCGCCAGACAGCCCGGACGAAGACCGTCACCGAGCGAAAGGCAGACGTCGTATTCTACCATTATGCTGCATAAATCTTCGAACATCTCATACAGGGGATTCTGCTTGTTGTGGTACAGCATCCACTTGGCTAACAGCGCCCCGCCCCGGCTTACAATTCCAGCGACCCGGCTTTCAAGCAGCGGTAGATGCTCCTTTAATACGCCTGCGTGAATGGTGAAAAAATCGACACCGTGCTTGGCCTGTTTCTCTATAACCTCAAGGATGATTTGCCAGTCTATCTCTTCAACATCCCTGCCTTCTATTACCTGGTAGATTGGCACCGTCCCGAACGGCACCGGGCATCGCGAAAGCAGTTGCTTGCGGATACCGTCAAGGTCGCCGCCTGTGCTTAAATCCATAACCGTATCGGCACCGGCATCGAGAGCGGCCTGCAGCTTTTCGATTTCAGCTTCTATCGACGAGCTGACACTGCTTGTGCCGATGTTTGCATTTACCTTTGTAGCGAGCAGTCGACCTATACCGGCCGCCTTCAAATTGCTTTTCAGGTGCAGTTTATTTGCAGGTATAACTAAGCGCCCTGCGGCGATTTCAGCACGCAAAAGGTCGGCATCAACGCTTTCTTTTTTAGCTACGAATCTGACCTCATCACTAATTGTGCCGGTGCGAGCGATCTGTAATTGAGTTGCCATGTCTCACTTCCCTGCAAAAACAAAAATCGCTTCGCAGGAAGCGATTTAATCTCAGGCCGTCTAATTTATTCTAATCACTTTCCTACGCAGGCATCACGCTTTCAGGCGTTTGTCCTGATCAGGTTCAAAGGGTTTTATCTCAGGCCCGCTTGTCTATAGGCCACCCCTAGTGAACTGCTCTTATTATAGGCCACTCGGCCCGCCAGTCAAACAAATATTTAACGAGAGTGCAAAGACGTGTGTGGGCAGCTGCGGGTCAATAGTGTAGAGCCGCTTTCTGTTACGAGGATATCATCTTCTATCCTGACGCCGAGTTTTCGGGGGAGGTATACGCCCGGTTCGATTGTAATAATCTGGCCGGCCTTTAGTTTGCCTTTGTTTTCGGCGTTTAGAAATGGATTTTCATGTATTTCTATGCCGAGGCCGTGTCCTGTCCCGTGGCCGTAAACGGG
>CP070715.1:441027-443621 GCA_020350405.1 Planctomycetota bacterium | reverse complement strand
TCATCGGCCAGTGGATGTTGTTGTGGTATTTCCGCTGGCCGCTCCGCGTTTTCACCCACGTCCTGTTGGTCTTCATCGTCCCCTCCACGCTGCTCGGAACCATAAGTCCCGTAGTCGCAAAGATGGCACTCGACCAGGGACTGCCCACGGGAAGGACCGTCGGTGACATATACGCCTGGGGGGCCGCCGGAAGTATCGCGGGAACATTCCTCGCAGGATACTACCTCATAGCTACAATGGGGACTGTCGCTATCATCTGGACGGTCGCCGCCGCCCTGCTGGCGATGGCCATACTCTACTGGGCCAGACTCTGGGCGCTCTATGTATGGGCCATAATCTTCATCGCACTAATGACCATGGCAATCGCGCCTGCTGACTGGGCCGAAGATACCGCCACTAAGCTTGCATTGAGACAAACTCCAAACCCGGACATCATTTATGAGGATGAAAGCCAGTACTCCTATATCGCTGTCAAGCAAACCTCGGAAAAACCCGACACACGCGCCTTCATGCAGGATAAATTAATGCACAGTCAAATCATAATGGACGACACACTCAACCTGCAATACGCTTACGAGCAGATTTATGCCGCCGTAACACACCTGTTAAGTCACGAACAAGAGACCCTTTCAGTCTTGGTAATCGGCGGCGGAGGCTATGTCTTTCCTCGATACGTCGAGAAAGTTTGGCCCGGAAGTCGCGTCGATGTGGCCGAAATCGACCCCCGTGTAACCAAAGCCGCAACCCGGGCCTTCGGCCTCGAGCCGGATACCACCATCAACACCTTCTCGATGGATGCGCGCAATTACGTCAGTCAACTCTTGCAGCAGACCGAAGACCGGAAAATACAATATGACTTCATATACGAAGACGCCCTCGATGATTATTCGATACCGTACCAGCTCACCACCAAAGAATTCAATGACAAAATCTTCCGGATACTAACCGACACCGGCGTATATATGATTGAGTTAATAGACATTTTCGACAGCGGCCTGTTCGTCGGCTCATTCATTAATACATTGGAGCAAACATTCCCTCATATTTACGTCGTTACTAAGCGCAAATCTCTCTCGGCACGCAATACTTTCGTGATTATCGCCGCCAAGAACCTGATCAATCTTGAAAACCTCCCGGCCCAAAAGCACGTAAAAGCTCTGGACCTGTGGATACTAAGCGATACGGAAGTAGAAACGCTTAAAAAAAAAGCCCACCGAATTGTATTAACAGACGACTTTGCCCCCGTTGAAAATATGCTCGCGCCCGTAGTACGCAAAAGCGGCGTCGATTTACTCGCAGGAAAATATCAGGAGTTCGCCCAGCAGCTAAAACGCAGCGGCAAATTCGAGCAAAGCATCACAATATACCAGGACCTCATCGAACTCGACCCGACAACTTCGATTACCGCTTATACTGAAATAGCCAACATAAAGATACAACAGGGCAGGTTAAACGAGGCCGCCAGGGCCTTTCAAAACGCAATCGACTACAACCAAAAAACCCAAACCAAAGCCAATATGGCGGGCGTACACCTCGATTTGGCCTTGACTCTGAAGAATATGGGAAAATCTGCGAAAGCAAAGCCACATTTCCAAAAAGCCGTAGAGGCCCTTAAGAAGAATTTAATCCACGACCCCGACTCCCCCGAGACGCTCGTCAGGCTCGGCGTCGCCCTCGCCGAGCTCGGCTGGCTCAGCGATGCAACCGACTACCTGCAACAAGCCGTAAATAAAAACCCATCCGATTTTCAAAGCCAGTTAACCTTTGCAAGGATACTTGTAGCCCAGAAACGTTACGACGAAGCTATAACAGCACTGAACAAGGCGATAGCAGCCGCCCCGGGCCGCCACGCCCTCACTGAATTACAAACCTATCTTCAGCGCGTAAAAACCAAAGCCAAATACTAACCTGTACTTTCCCTCCTCCAGCCCCCCAAAAGCCACTGACCTGTCAACATCACGACGCCACGTGCTTGCTGAATTCAAGCACCTCCGGCCCGACCAGCTTAACGTAGTCCGCCATACTCATCCGAACCGCCTTCTCATGGCTGCCCCCCTGGAAAGTAATATGGTCGTCCGCTTCCAGTGTCTTGTCCATCACCGTCGGCAAATCATACAGGTTCCCAAACGGAGGCTCCGCTCCTAACTCACAGTCCCCGAATATCTTCCCAAGCTCCTTCTCCTTCGCCAGCGACACCTTCTTCGCCTTCAGTTGTTTCTTCAGCGCCTTCAGGTCGATATTGTAACACGCCGGCAGTACGCACATCACATACTCGCCGTCGGCCTTCACTACCACCGGCTTCGCCACATATTTCCCCCGCTCATGAACCTCCGCCGCCATGTGCTGCGCCGTAAACGCCGGCTTGTGCTTCGTGACCTTGTACTTCACCTTCGACTTCTTCAAAAATTCCATAACACCCATTTCAATTCTCCCAAAACCTGCCAAAAACCAACTGCAAAATTCTCACACGAAATTACTTTTATCCACAAAAATCCACCCTGTCAATCACCCATCTCCAAAAATTCTCCCGCCCCCTAAAATCGCTCCTGCACCATTTATCATTGCTTTCTGCCCCCTCTGCTGATAACCTACCT
>CP070715.1:437453-440927 GCA_020350405.1 Planctomycetota bacterium | reverse complement strand
TTGATTTCCTTATCAACGCACAACCGCAGAGCTTCGGGCAGATTGTCGCCGCTGGTATTCTCATCGAGTTTTATCCACGGACGGTATGTTGAGGTCATTTCTCTGCCAAGGTATATCCTGCGTTCGACAAGAACCACTTTTTTTCCTGCTCTGGCAAATTCCAGGGCCGCCGACACGCCGGCAAAACCGCCGCCGACAATCAACACATCGCATTTGTTGATGACCGGCAGGTGTGCCCTCTGAAAGGCGACTTCTGAAAATGAGCGCTTACTCTTATCCGTATCTTTTGCGGACAGACACTTGGGCGTTAACAACAATGCTATGGATGACAAACCGGATAGTTCTATGAATTCCCGGCGGGTGAATTGATGCTTGGATGATGATTTATTGTCCATTTTTCCCCTATGAATACATAATGCAATATATTCTTCTGGTTTGCCGCTTAACTTCTTGGCTCCGCTGTTTGCTCAAAAGTACGTCAGAACCAGAGATTTCCATTATCCGACAGTTCCCATTTAAACGGCTGCACAATAATTTTCTCCATAGGGCCTCGATAATTTTACGAAGATCACTTTGAACTATCAAGGATTTCCTTTTACTTTTAACCTTCGCCTTGGCGCCAGCCCCTCTGTCCCCTTCGTGGTAAAAAAATCCGCGTAAACTTGTGCCCCTGTCCCTTAGGTAATAGGTCTCCGCTTCCATAAAACTCGTGTTTTTTCCAACAAAAAAAGCCGGGCTCCTTTGTGTTTCGGAACCCGGCTTCGGAGGAGGGTGATGACTTATCCTAAATCAGCCCTCCGCATTGCCCGGCGGGCTACGCACAACCTCCGCCTGTACCGGCCGCGCCGCCTCCCGAAGTATTGATTACAGAATACCTCTTCAACATCTGCCTGACCCTCTATCTTCTACCTTCAATCTATCTACGTGCCCGTCGCCGCCCGCTCCTTCACACCAACAACCGTCCATTTAACTACGGCCCCGTTTAATGTGGTTGCCTATACCCCGGTTGCCCCCATCGTAAACAACCCAGTTACCAAATTAACCAAATATCCGATTTCTACCCCTTCGTCAACAAAAAAATAAAAAAATTTCTCACTCGACTTCTCCCATCGCCGCCCCTCGAAGCCCCCGGACGCCGATCTGGGGCCCAGAAAAAATTGTCATTGCGAGGAGCGAAACGACGTGGCAATCTCAACCGCCCAATCCCAACTTTACCCCGTGAGATGACGCAGTCTATCTACCTGGGCCCCTAACCCCTAATTACGCCGCCCCGCCGGCCGCCAGCAGTAAACAATACCGCAAACCGACTTACCACCGCATCTCGTAGCGAAGCGAAGATCCCGAGGGTGAGCTACCACGAAACCACAAGCCCGGGACCCAGAAAAAAATCACCTATACCATTACCCCCTCTACAACGCGATGCACATATTTATGAAACGCGATAATAGTTCTGCAAGCTCAAGCAAACTAACAACACACTCAGCAGCCTTGCGACTGGCAAATGCTATCGCCAAAAACAATCGGGGCCTATACCAGACTTAATCGGTATAGGCCCCGAATTCCTACACACTATCACTTAGCCCCTCGGCTTACCCATTTTCTACACGCAGCTTAACACCGCACGGCCTCAACTACGGCTCCGGCCACAGAAACTCCTCAAGCCAATTATCCACCACAATCGCAAGGTCCTGAAAATCAACTTTGCAGTCGTTATTCAAGTCGCCATCCAAGGGTGGAGTGCAACTGACCTGGGAATACTTGATTGTTGCGTAGTGGCTCTCTGGACTCATGTAGCCGCTTTCACCGGTAACATAGACATTGCCCATATCATCTATAGCTATGCCCGTGGCGTAATCGATGCCATTTACCGGGCCGTTGTATCTGTCCAGCCAAAGTTGGTTGCCGTTCGGGTCATACTTGATTGTGGCGTAGTCCTCGTCTGTGCTATCGCCGTAACTTACGCCGGTAACGTAGACATTGTTGGAATCATCTACGGCTATGGCATGGGCCACGTCGATGTCATTTCCCGGCCCGTTGTATCTGGCCACCCAGAGTTCATTGCCATCCGCTAGGTCATACTTGATTGTGGCGTAGTCATGGTCTGTGCCGCTGCCGTAACTCCCGCCGGTAACGTAGACATTGTTCGAATCATCTACCGCTATGGCCTGGGCCTCGTCCTGACCATTTCCCGGGCCGTTGTACCTGGCGACCCAAAGTTCATTACCATCCGCTGGGTCGTACTTGATTGTGGCGTAGTCATCGCCTGTGCCGTTGCTTCTGCCGGTAACGTAGACAAAGCCCGAATCATCTACGGCTATGTCCCAGCCCTCATCGGAGCTATTTCCCGGTCCGTTGTATCTGGCGACCCAAAGTTCATTGCCATCCGCTGGGTCATACTTGATTGTGGCGTAGTCATGGTCTGTGCCATTGCCCCAACTGCGGCCGGTAACGTAGACATTGTTCGAATCATCTACGGCTATGGCAAGGGCAACATCCCCTCCATTTCCCGGGCCGTTGTATCTGGCGACCCAAAGTTCATTGCCATCCACTGGGTCGTACTTGATTGTGGCGTAGTCATCACCTGTGCCGTCGCCATAACTGCCGCCGGTAACGTAGACATTGTTCGAATCATCTACGGCTATGTCCCAGCCCTCATCGCTGCCATTTCCCGGTCCATTGTATCTGGCCGACCAAAGTTCATTGCCATCCGCTGGGTCGTACTTGATTGTGGCGTAGTCGTAGCCGGTGGCGCCTCCGTCACTCTGACCGGTAACGTAGACATTGTTCGAATCATCTACGGCTATGGCAGAGGCGACATCCCCATCATTTGTCGGCCCATTGTATCTGGCGACCCAGATTGTTTCGTTGCTATCCGGGCCGTACCTGATCGTAGCGTAGTCTCCTCCCGTGCCGTCGCCAATACTGTAGCCGGTAACGTAGACATTGTTCGAATCATCTACAGCTATGGCAGTGGCGCCATCGTCGCTATTTCCCGGCCCGTCGTATCTGGCCACCCATTCCTCTACAAACCCATTTGGGTCAGGCAGCTTATTACATTTCAGCCAGTCTTCGCCCACTACCCCAAAATCCTTAAAATCAACACCGCAATCGCCGGTCAAGTCGGCTTCAGGTCCGTACTCAGGAACGCATCTTGGCGGATAGAGCCTGATATCGTCGAACCATACCGTACCTATGCCCCCGCCTTTGCAATCTCCTCCTACAGTCTCGCCGGCGAAGCCGATGCTGATTTTATCGACGTTCGCTAAGCTCACGCCGCACGCGTCGAAGATGTCTAAGTCGATGTTCCACTCGGCCCACGATGGCAGCGCTAGGTCATTCACGTCGTCGTACAGCGCCAGCCCTGAATTGCTGTTTGTATCTTCCAGCTGCACCCACAACTGGTCATCAGCGGTAGCGCTGTTACACGGATCACCGTAGAAGTAAAGCACCAGCGCCCTCGCACCGCTGCTAGTC
>CP070715.1:425125-437353 GCA_020350405.1 Planctomycetota bacterium | reverse complement strand
GGCCCGATTTGCGCCAAGATGGGCGTTGGTGAGGCGAAAAAGCTTGATTTAGGGATTGTTTTTTTGGTAAAATAAAGCAATATAGATTTGTTTTTGTGCGGGTGAGACGAGAGCTGGCATAAGAGTCTGTTAACCGGCTGGGGAGCAAGATGGCTTATTTAAGGTTGATGAAAAGGTGTTAGGGTGGGGTGTCAGCCGAAGGTGATTTACAGTGCAGATTAATAAATCGAAATTTAATTTTTTGCGGAGCAAGCTTTCGGTTTTGGCGGCAATCATTGTCGTGGTGCTGATAGGTATCGCGGTTGTCGCTTTTAACGATTCGGGTTCGGAGGCCGTGTCGGTGGGCAATGCGCCGGGGTTTACGGTGCGGCGCGGGCCGCTGACGATTAGTGTGAGCGAGTCGGGGACGATTCAGGCGCGCGAGCAGATAATTCTCAAGAGCGAGGTGGAAGGGCGAACGACGATACTTTTTCTGGTAGAAGAGGGGACGCGGGTCAAGAAGGGGGAGCTTTTGGTTGAGCTGGATTCGAGCAAGCTGCTGGATGCAAAGATTGACCAGGAGATTGTGGTGCAAAGTGCGGAGGCGGCATTCATTGGTGCTCGTGAAGATCTGGCGGTAACGGCGAACCAGGCGCAAAGCGATATCGACAGGGCGGAGCTGGACCTCGAATTTGCGAAGCTGGACTTGAAGAAATACCTTGAAGGTGAGTATCTAAATCAGCGTAAGGAAGTGGAGTCGCGTATTACGTTAGCGAAGGAGGAATTGGAGGCGGCAGAGGAGAAATTGAAGTGGTCGCGAGTTCTTTTTGAGAAGGAGTATATTTCGCAGCGGGAGCTGCAAGTTGACGAGCTGAGTGCGCACCAGAAGCAACTAGACCTTGAACTGGCGGAGAACAACTTAAATCTGCTGGAGGATTTTACGCACCCTCGGAACTTAGCGGAACTGGAAAGTGACGTGAGGCAGGCGGAGATGGCGTTGGAGCGTACGAATCGCAAGGCCAAGGCAGATGTTGTCCAGGCGGAGGCGGACCTTAGAGCGAGAGAGTCTGAATTTAAGCGTCAAAATGACAAGCTGGAGAAAAATGCCGAGCAGATAGAGAAGACGAAGATTTACGCCCCGGCGGACGGATTAGTAATCTACGCTACGAGCGCTCAGAGCAGGCATTGGCATAGCAGTGATGAGCCACTTGATGAAGGGCGAGAGGTGCGTGAGCGAGAGGAGCTTATATACCTTCCGACGGCGGACGCGGTGAAGGCGGAGGTGAAGATACACGAGGCGAGCCTCGAGAAGATAAGGGCAGGATTAGGGGTGAAGGTGACGGTGGACGCGCTACCGGGCAAGATGTTTACGGGCGAGGTTGCGAAGATAGCGCCGCTGCCGGATGCACAGATGGTCTGGCTGAACCCTGATTTGAAGGTTTACAACACTGAGATTTATCTTGATGGCGAGGGGAATAATCTTCGTACGGGAATGAGCTGCAGGGCGGAGATTATTATAGAGGAGTATGAGGACGCAGTATATATACCCGTTCAGGCGGTCATTCGCGTAGGTGGCGAGCCTACAGTTTATGTGTGGGACGGGAGGGGATTTGAGCCGCGGGTAGTAGAAGTTGGTCTTGACAATAACAGGATGATGCGGATCCTCGGAGGTTTGAAGGAGGGTGAGGTTGTTTTGCTTTCGCCGCCGTTAGGTTCGGGTACAATTGAACAGGGGAGAGAGGCGGTTACGAGAGCGCCGGGCGCAGGTGAAGGTTTGAAAACTCGGGGCCAGAAGCCAGCGGAGAAGAAGAAGCGGCAAAGGCCGGATATGAAGGACCTTAGTGACGAGCAGAAGCAGAAGATGCGAGAGCGGTTCGAGAATATGAGCGATGAGGAGAAGGAGAAGATGCGTCAAGAATGGATGAAAAAAGAGGGGCAGCGTAGAGGGGCAGGTGAATGAGTGCGGAGGCAGAGTCTGGTTGCGACGGCAAGATAGTGCAGCTGGAAGATGCGCGGAAGATTTACCAGATGGGTAATCAGGCGGTAAATGCTCTTGCAGGAATAACTTTGTCTTTTGCCCGTGGTAGCTTTTGGGCGATTATGGGGCCGAGCGGGTCCGGCAAAAGTACTATGATGAACGTTCTGGGGTGTCTGGACCATTTGACGAGCGGCCGATATGTTCTCGAAGGGCAGGACGTGAGCACACTGGATGATGATTCTCTGAGCGAGCTTCGTCTGCGACTCTTCGGTTTTATTTTTCAAAGCTTTAACCTGATTCCACAGCTAACCGTTCAGCGGAATATTGAACTGCCGCTTTACTATTTAGGCTGGGACGCTCACCACAGCGCCGCGCGTGCGAAAGAACTTGCGGAAAAAGTTGGTCTGGAAGAGCGCCTGAATCATCATCCGACGGAGCTGTCGGGGGGACAGATGCAGCGTGTAGCAATTGCGCGGGCATTAGCAAACGAGCCTGAGATTATTTTTGCGGATGAACCTACCGGGAACCTGGACACGGCGACGGGAGAGCAGATCCTTCGGTTACTGGTTGAGCTTAATGAGCAGGGCAAGACGATAATAATGGTGACACACGAGTCTTATATAGCAGCACACGCGGGTCGTCGTCTGCACATGCTGGATGGTCTGGTTGAGCGGATTGAAGGAGACGGCTGATGCATCAGATTAAGATTGTGCGGAACATTTTGTTAGGGATTGAGAACCTGCTTCTTCATAAGTTACGGTCGTTGCTTACAACGTTGGGTATTGTTTTCGGGGTGGGCAGCGTGGTAGCGATGCTATCGGTGGGTGAAGGCGCGAGTAAAGAGGCGATGGACCAGATTCGCAAACTTGGCAGCAACAATATAATTGTCAGCGCCATAAAGTCGATTGATGATGAAGCCGCCAGCACGACCCATTCTCATATGAGCATCTATGGTCTGACGTATGAAGACCATGTGAGGGTTGCGGAGAGTTTTGATACGATAAGGCAGACCGCTCCTGTCAAACTTGTGCGCAAGGAAGGTCGTCTAAGAGAACGTGCGCTGGAGTTGCGTATAGTGGGGACTACGCCGGAATGGTTCGAACTGGTGCGTCGGCCAGTCCTTGCCGGGCGGGTGCTGCTGGAATCTGATGAAGAAGACCAGTTAGCGGTGGCGGTTCTTACGGAATTCGGCGCGAGGCGGCTTTTGGCGGCTGAAAGCACAATCGGGCAGTCTCTGCGGTTGGGCAGCGATTATTTTGAAGTGGTCGGTATTGTCAAGAGCGAGAGCGGTCAGGCAGGTAACATTCAGATACCGGATGAGCAAATTGACGCATACATACCCATTGGTGTTGCCCGTAAATATTTTGGGGACATAACGACTCGAAGGACAGCCGGGACAAGAGAACGCGAGATGGTGGACCTGCACCAGATCATTGTACAGGTGGGCTCGATTGATGATGTGGAGCCTACTGCGGCGGGGATTGAGAATATGTTAGGAAATTTCCACAAGAAGAAGGATTACCTTGTGAGTGTGCCGTTGGCTTTGCTGCGTCAAGCTGAGGCGACGAAGCGGACGTTTAATATTGTATTGGGGTCGATTGCCGGTATCAGCCTGCTGGTAGGCGGGATAGGGATTATGAATATCATGCTGGCTTCGGTAACGGAGCGTACGCAGGAGATAGGGATACGGCGGGCGATTGGGGCCAAGAGGCGCCAAATAATCGGGCAGTTTTTGATAGAGACGGTTGTTCTTTCGATAATCGGGGGGCTTATCGGTATCGGGCTCGGGGTGCTTGTGCCGTTTATGATAACTTATTTTGCGGGGATGGCGACGGTGATTACTGTGGGCAGTATTGTGCTGCCTCTTGTAATCAGCTTTGGTGTTGGAATCATCTTTGGGTTATATCCAGCCGTGCGAGCGGCCAACGTCGACCCGATAGTTGCACTTCGCCACGAGTAGCATCGGGCTTGTCGCTCGTTAGATGCTACTTGCATATCGTGGAGAATTTTTTTAGAGAGAAAAGTTCGGAGTGGATGTGATTTGGGCCAAAAAGCGAGGTTAGGGCTAAAAAAAAGTTGCTAAGTAGCCAAAAAGTCTTGACAAACGGAGTAAATGGATGTATTGTTACACATACGATGTCGTAGCTGCTACGAGCGTGAATGGTGTGGGGTATTGAGTTTTGATATACACGGGTGCTGGAGGATGAATGGTGTGGCAGAAGTGAGTGGCGGCATGGAGCAAGAGGTCAAGAGAGAGATTGAGCAAATCATGGCGGGGATGGAATGCGCGAAGCATTTTGAGTGCTACAGGTCCGGGTTTAAGCGGCTTTGCGAGGCGAGGGACGATGGATTAAAAGAGCACCTTTGGTGCATGGAAGAAGCGGAGGTGTCACGTAGCTGCGATTACTCGCTTTCTTTTGGGAAGGGGATGCTTTGTAAGTGTCCGCTTCGTGTGTATTTGGCCAAGAAGCTGAGGAAGTGATCGTCGCATTGAGGTTGAGTGAATGGAAATGCTCTTTGCGGGGAAGATTGTGAGTTGTGATGGGCGGGCTTGGTACGCGGTACTTTTGTGTCATGGAGAGGTTTTTTGTAGAAAAAGGCTCTGAGAGGTTGCAATATGTGTAATTTGGGCAAGAAAGGGGATTTGGGCGGAAAAAGCGGGGGAGGTGTAAAAAAATTGGTGGATAGTCGAAAAAGGTCTTGACTTTACCGGAGAAGGGCGTTTAATATTTGTTTAATAAAAGCGTTTGACAATGGGGTATCAGCAGCGATTTTTTTCATTGGGTGTAGTTTGGCAGTGGTCGTGGTGGCGCTATCTGGCGTGATAGAGAGGTAGCGGCGAGATGGAGCAAGAGGACAAGGGACAAATTGAACAGATAATGGCGGGGATGAAATGCGCCAAAGACTTTGAATGCTACAAGTCGGGATTCGAGAAGCTGGGCAGAGTGAAGGACGGGGGATTGGACAATTACGTTTGGTGTCTGGAGGAAGAAGGAAAGGCCCGTGATTGCAGCTTTTCTCTGTCTTTCGGCAGTGGCATGCTTTGCGGGTGTCCTCTTCGGGTGTATGTTGCCAAGAAGCTGGGGAAGTAGCCGTAGGCATCGAGAGGATTGAGGTTTCGTCCGGTATTGTGTATTTCGGGGGGGCCAGGTTTTTGTTTTGGCGGGGGGAGCTTGCGGTTATTATGGGGTGACAGGAGGAGACGAGGGTTTTGACGGCGGGAAATGAAGGTGGCTGAGACGCTATACAGTGCGTCTGAGCTTTTGCGAATGGCTGAAAGGATTGAGCGTAACGGTGGGGAGTTTTATCGCCGAGAGGCGGCGCTGTCAGGATGGTTGAGCTAATCAACCGAGGGATAACAGAAAGGAAACAAGGAGGGCGGTCAGCAGCGCGCCAATGATAACGGGCCAGAACCGCTGGTCGTAGGTAATTCTGCGGAGGCGGTAGGCAAGGCTGTGCCGGTCGGGCAGGCGGATATTACGAAGCCATTTTTTGAGCCTTAAGCTATACATAATTCACCTGGTTGCAATAAGTTCTTCTATAATAGATACTTCGGCTATGCTGGAATTGTTCCAATAGTTTTTGGCTGATTTGGAGGATTGGTTTTTTATAATGTACTTTATGCGACGAATATTCGGTACGGTTTTGCTTGGGGTGATATTGGGTGCGGCAGCAGTTTTGGCGGCTGCAGGGGCAACTGAAGTAAGGGAAAAGGCGGATGATGAAGGGCGGGTGGTCATAGGGTTGATGGGGGACGTTATGTTGGGGAGGCTGGTTGACAGGGAGGTAGGGAAGAAGGGATATGGTTATGTGTGGGGGGATATGTTAGGCAGGCTGCGGGAGACGGATATCAATATCATCAATTTGGAGACGACACTGACGCGGAGCACGAAGAAGGTGCCGAAGGTTTTTAACTTCAGGGCGCAGCCGGACAGGGTTCAATGTCTGGTGGAGGCAAGGGTAGACGTTTGCAATCTGGCGAATAATCATATACTTGATTTTTCGAAAGAAGGGCTGGTTGAGACGATTGCGACTCTGGACGGGGCGGGGATCAGGCACGTTGGTGCGGGGAAGAATGAGCGGGAGGCGAGCGAGGCGGTAGTTATAGAGAAGGAGGGTGTCAGGGTCGGTGTAATAGGTTTTACTGATAATGAGGCCGGGTGGGAGGCGAAGGAAGAAAAATGTGGGACAAATTATGTGAAGGTGGGGGATATTGAGAAGGTAAAGAAGCAAGTAGAGAAGTTGAGGGGGAAGGTTGACGTTCTCGTATTGACGATACACTGGGGGCCGAATATGCGGCAGCGGCCGAGCAGGCAGTTTCGGGATTTTGCGAGAAAGGTGATTGATGCCGGGGTGGATATTTTTCACGGGCACAGCGCTCATATATTTCAAGGGATAGAGGTTTATAAGGGAAATCTGATACTTTATGACACGGGGGATTTTGTGGATGATTACGCTGTGGACAGGAGTTTGCGGAATGATGAGTCTTTTTTGTATTTGGTGGAGGTTGACAAGGGTGGAGTAAGGAAGGCTGAACTGGTGCCGGTGTTGATTTCTGAGATGCAGGTCAATAAGGCGAAGGGGAGGGACTACAAAGGAATAATTGGCAAGATGCGGAGGCTGTCGAGGGAGTTCGGGACAAGGATAAAAGAAACAGATGCGGGAGTGTTTGTTACGTTTAATTAGAGGGCTGATGGCAAGAGTTTTTAAGGTGTGGGGGTGATGCTGTTTAGGCGCGGATGATGTCGGCGATTTTCATTAGTCGCGTCGTGTTGTCGCGTTCGGCTTCAGCGAGCTTGTCGAAGATGAAGCGGATGGTTTCGTGAAGCTCGGGTATGACGACGTGCTCGAGGGCGTTTACCCTTCGGCGGGTCATAAGCAGTTCCGTGGCGAGGAGTCTTGCCTGTTTTTCCTTTTCGGCGAGTTCGATGAGGTGGTCGAGTGCGCGTTCGAGGGCGAGAAGGGCGACGTCAAGCTCGCCGGAGGTAGTTGCGTAGCCGTAACAGATGATTTGGCCGGAGATCTCCTTGATCAAGTGGGGCACTTTTACGTTCATTACGCGGGCGAATTCGACGGCGAGGGAGAATTTTTTGGTGGGGACTTCGAGGGCGGCCTTTACGTCTGCGGGCTCCATTGAGGCTCGGGCGAGCATGAAGCGGCGGCAGGTTTCTAGCAATTCTTTTTCGACTTGTCTTCGCAGCGGTTGGATTTGGCGGGCGATTTTGATTAGCTGCCGAGAGATCTCGTCCCGCTTTTCGCTGAGGAGGCGGTGGCCGCGGGTGGCAAGGGCGACGCGCTTGCGCAAATGCAAAAGTTCCATCCGAGTTGCGTTGATATTTTCCAGCATGACGAGGTTACGATTCCTTTTCAGTTTTTCTGAACTTTGGCATATATTTTTCGATTAGTTTTATGTCGATCCGTTTTAGTTCGACGTTTTCGAACATGCTGAGCAACTCCCAGCCGAGGTTGAGGGTTTCCTCGACGGTGCGATTTTCGTAGTAGTCCTGGGAAACGTATTGGGCCTCGAATTTGTTGGCGAAGTCCATATATTTTTTGTCTTCCTCAGACAGGGCGGCCTCACCCATAATCGTTGCGAGTTCCTGGGCCTCTTTGCCGTGGGCGTATGCGGCGTAGAGCTGGTTGTAGAGGTCGGCGTGGTCTTCTCGTGTTTTTCCTTCGCCGATGCCCTTGTCTTTTAATCGAGAGAGGCTGGGCAGTACGTCAACAGGCGGGGCGATGGCCTTTCGGTGGAGCGGGCGGGAGAGAATAATCTGGCCTTCGGTGATGTAGCCGGTGAGGTCGGGGACGGGGTGGGTCTTATCGTCTTCGGGCATGGTAAGGACGGGGACCATAGTGATGGAGCCTTTCTTTTCTTTTATTCTTCCGGCCCTTTCGTAGACGGTGGCGAGGTCGGTGTAGAGATAGCCTGGGTAGCCGCGTCGGCCGGGGACTTCTTTTCGGGCTGCGCTTATTTCGCGGAGGGCTTCGCAGTAGTTGGTCATGTCGTTGAGGATGACGAGGACGTGCATGTCGAGGTCATAGGCGAGGTATTCCGCGGCGGTGAGGGCGAAGCGGGGTGTTGCTATTCTTTCGATTGCAGGGTCGTTCGCGAGGTTGACGAACATAACGGCCCGCTCGATGGCGCCTGTCTGCTGGAGGTCATCGATGAAGAACTGGGCGGATTCGAATGTGATGCCCATTGCGGCGAAGACTACGGCGAACTCCTCGCCCTTGCCGAGGACGGTGGCCTGTCTTGCGAGCTGTGCGGTAATCTGGTCATGCGGCAGGCCGGAACCTGAGAAGACAGGGAGTTTTTGGCCGCGGACGAGTGGGTTGAGGCCGTCGATTGTGGATATGCCCGTCTGGATGAATTCGTTGGGGTAGTTGCGGGCGTGAGGGTTGATTGGGTTTCCGTTTATGTCGCGGAGCTTGTCGGGGATGATGGCGGGGCCATCGTCTTTCGGCTCGCCGAGTCCGCTGAAGACGCGGCCCAGGATGTCTGCGGAGAGGCCGAGCTCGAGTGGTCTGGTGAGGAACCGGACGGTGCTTTTGTTGACGTCGATACCGCGGGTGCCCTCGAAGACCTGGACGAGTGCTTTGTCGTTTTCGACCTGGAGGATTTGGCCGTGGCGGATTGAGCCGTCGCCGAGCTCGATTTCGACGATGTGGCCGTACTTTGCTTCGTCGACCATTTCGACCAGCATAAGCGGGCCGGAGATGTTTGTTACTGTTTGATATTCCTTTAAAGACAACATTTAGAGAACTCCTGTTTCGCTTGGGGCATTATGTTACTGCCGGGGCCTGTAATTGTTTTGTCTGCTCGTCGATTGTGTCTCTTATTTTCGGTATTTTGTCGGTTTCTTCCTGGAGGATGTATTTCGCTCTCGCGATTTCCTCGCGGACGGGCAGTTTGAATATGTCAGCGGTTTCGACGCCTGCGTCAATGGCGACAAGGGCGCGGGTTTCGAAGTGGAGGATGGTTTTTAACATTTCATACTGCTTTTCCATTGAGGTAAAAGTATCGACCTTGTGGAATGCGTTTTGGTGGAGGAAGTCCTCACGGATTGAGCGTGACGTCTCGAGGGTGAGTCTGTCTCTTGGCGAGAGGGCCTCAGCACCGACGAGGCGGACTATTTCCAATAGCTCGGCTTCCTGCTCAAGCAGGCCCATTGCGCGGATGGTCATCTGTTCCATCTCGTCGCCGGTGTCTTTGTCATCGAAGCAGGCTCTGAGATACTCTTTGTAGAAAGAGTAGCTGGTGAGCCAGTCGATTGCGGGGAAGTGGCGCTGGTACGCCAGTCGTCCGAGGAGTGACCAGAAAACCTTTACGACGTGCAGTGTTGCTTGGACGACGGAGTCGGAAAGGTCACCGCCGGGGGGGCTTACGGCGCCGATGATAGAGAGGGCAGCCTCTCGCTGGGGCGAACCGATGCACTGGACTCGGCCGGCCCTTTCATAGAATGCTGCGATGCGGGCGGCGAGGTAAGCGGGGTAGCCTTCTTCGGCGGGCATCTCTTCGAGTCGTGTGGAGATTTCGCGCATTGCTTCGGCCCATCGGCTGGTGCTGTCGGCCATAAGTGCGACGGTGTAGCCCATATCGCGGAAGTACTCGGCGATGGTGATGCCGGTGTAGACGGAGGCTTCTCTGGCGGCGACGGGCATATTAGAAGTATTTGCGATGAGGACCGAGCGTTTCATCAGGGGTTCACCGGTGTGGGGGTCTTTTAGCTCGGGGAACTCTGTGAGGACGTCGGTCATTTCGTTTCCGCGTTCGCCGCAGCCGACGTAGACAACTATTTCGGCGTCAACCCATTTTGCGAGCTGGTGCTGGACGACAGTTTTGCCTGTTCCGAAGGGTCCGGGGACACAGGCGGTTCCTCCCTTTGCGACGGGGAAGAAGGCGTCGATGACCCGCTGGCCGGTGGCGAGGATTTTGTTCGGGGGTAGCCTTTTTGTTACGGGTCTTGCGCTGCGGACGGGACATTCCTGCATGAGCTTTAGCTCGGTTTCCGTACCGTCCTCGGCTGTGCAAACGGCGATGGTTTCGGTGACGGTGTAATCGCCTTCGGCGATTTTTTGTATTTTGCCGGAAACGCCGGACGGGACCATAATCCTGTGCTTTAGCAGGGTGGTCTCCTGGACCTCGCCGATGATGTCACCGGGGCCGACCTGAGTGTCGTCGCTAACGGTGGGTATGAAGCGCCATTTCTTATCTCTGTCGAGGCCGGGCATTGCGCTTCCCCTGCTCATAAATTCGCCCTCGGCCTCTACGAGCAGGTTGAGGGGTCTTTGGATGCCGTCGTAGATACTCTCGATTAGTCCGGGTCCTAATTCGACACTCAAAGGCGCTTCGGTGTCGACGACGGGCTCGCCCGGACCGATGCCGGTGGTTTCTTCGTATACCTGGATTGAGGTGAGGTCACCGTGCAGTTCGACTATTTCGCCGATGAGGTTTAGTTTTCCGACGCGGACGACGTCGTACATCCGGGCGCCTGCCATGCCTTTTGCGACGACGACGGGGCCCGCGACTTTGACTATTGTTCCTTGTCTTGCCTCAGTCATTGTAAGAACCTTATGCTAAGCTGCTTTGTAAAATGTTTATCCCGGTGGCGGTCTTGAGGACCTCTCCGAGAACTCTTGTTGCGAAGCCTTTGGATTCGGTAGTAAACGGGACGACGAGAACGGCCGGTGTCGGGGCGTTGGTAAGGGCGGCGAAGGCCTCTTCTACGACGGGGGCAATATTCTCGGCGATTACCACGAGTGCGTATCTTTCGGTGATTATTTTGTTGGCGTTTTCGATTATTTGGTCGGTCGTATGCCCCACTGAGTATGTATCTACTCCGAGTGCCGAGAAGGGCATCACGAAATCTGCATCACCTAAAACTGCGACTTTACCTACCATAATTCGTATCTTGTTATGAAATTCGGTCGAGGATCAGTTTTGTGTCGAGCGAGTTCTTTTTGGCTGTCAATATCAAGCGGACTGTTCTGATTTCATTTTCCTTGTTCAGCAAGTAAGCGATAATGGGTTGAGGGCCGGCGGTAATCTGGATAGTCCTTCGAAGATAACCGGTTAGGAATTCCCGGCACTGCTGTTCGGCCTTTAGGAAAGATTTGTCGGAGGCGAGGTAGCTGGCTGCTGTTTCGACGAGTCCGTGGTAGGGCAAGACGAAAAACAATTGTCCCTGCGACTCGTAGCCGAGGTCGAGCGCTTTTTCGAGCCGTTCGAGCGTGACGAATCCTCCTTCAAGGAACACATTTCGCTGCTCGGCTTCAGTGAATTTGAGGCGG
Organism: Planctomycetota bacterium; assembly: GCA_020350405.1. Classification (GTDB taxonomy): domain Bacteria; phylum Planctomycetota; class Phycisphaerae; order Sedimentisphaerales; family Anaerobacaceae. The sequence goes on along the minus strand of CP070715.1, from coordinate 426,105 downwards.
AGCATTGTGCGAATGTTCGTTAAGTCAATTTGTATTTTGAAGAGGTTGAGCAGGAAGATGCTTTTTAGCTGGCGGGCTTTTCGAAGGTTATATTGTGCCTGGACACGGTCGATTGCGTGGTCAATCTGTCTTATATCCTTGTTTTGGTAGTAGGCCAGGACTGCCTGCTCGATTGCGTGCTGCATGTAGTCGGGCAGGGCATCGTAGTTTTCTTCTTCAAAGACTTTTCCAAACATATCAGCGGGGACATTGCCTTCATTGTTGTAATCGGCGCCAATGGGTTTTTCGGTTAGTGACCGCCTGACTGCCAGTCGGAGGTTTGCGAAGTCGTCTCGGGTCCTGAACAGCTCTACAATCGGCTCATCCAGGATTAACTCAGCAAAGAGCTCCCGCAGCTCGGTTCTTCTGAGCTGGAGGACGCCTTCGAGTTCTGCGAAGTTACGGCTTGCGCGGGGTACGGCGTATTCGGTGGCCGAGAGCAGCGTGACGGCCTCCTCGTAACTTTCCGCGTTGGCCATGTCCGAGAGAGCGGCGAGGCTCAGCATCTGGGTCTCAAGCACGCGTACCTGAGCGGTCTGGAAGGTATATCGCCAGTCGTCGGCGCCGACCGGCGGATAGGTGTAAAAATCCAAGATGCTTTGTTCGGCGATTTCGGTAATTTCTTCAGTTTGTGCGTTCACGGGTAATTATCTGCCGTCAGGCGAAAAGTTCTTTTGCCAATTGGATTTCGAGTTCTTTTCGGGCGCGGGCCAACAGTATGTCTAACGAGACGTTGTTTTTTATTTTGCTGCGTCTCAGGATGAAGCCTCCGGTGAGGTTATTGCGTTCGTTTGCGAGTCTTAGATTACCTTTGAAGCCGGGGCCGAGCTCGCGGTTGATTTGCTTTACGAATTTTTGGTCGATGTTTTTTTCGTTTTTTCCGATGATGATTTCCTCGTCGCCGGTCTCGACGGCTTCGAGCATCAGCTTAGTCATAAGGG
>CP070715.1:421995-425025 GCA_020350405.1 Planctomycetota bacterium | reverse complement strand
GGCAATGCCGATACCTCCGGCACAAATCTTGTCTGGCAATGTAACGATGCCAATGGCAATGACCACCAGATATTCTTCTGGGATGGCATGACGGGCACTACCACGCAAATTATCAACAACGGCTACGAGAACCAGCACCCCCGAATATCAGGCTCAAAAGTGGTGTGGCAAGGTGACGACGGCAATGACCAGGAGATATTCTTCTGGGATGTCGCGACGGGCACTACCACGCAAGTTACCGATAACAGCTACGATGACTCTACCCCGAAAATATCAGGCTCAAAAGTGGTCTGGCAAGGTTACGACGGCAGCGACGACGAGATATTCTTCTGGGACGCAAACTCTCCGTCTGAGCCCAATCAAGTCACAAATAACATCTACGAAGACAGATACCCCGAAATATCAGGCTCAAAAGTGGTGTGGCAAGGTTACGACGGCAGCGACTACGAGATATTCTTCTGGGACGCAACCTTTCCCTCTGAGCCAAACCAAGTAACGGATAACAGTTATGATGACCTGTCCCCGAAAATATCAGGCTCAAAAGTGGTGTGGCGAGGTGACGACGGCAGCGACTACGAGATATTCTTCTGGGACGCAAACTCTCCGTCTGAGCCCAATCAAATCACGGATAACATCTACGCAGACTGGTACCCCACAATATCAGGCTCAAACGTGGCCTGGCGGGGTGATGACGGCAACGACTACGAGATATTTTTCTGGGATGGGAGTTTCCCACCTGCACCCTTCAATATTACAAACAACGACTACGATGATCGTGGATACCCCCTTGATTACGGTCCCGACATATCCGGCACAAATATCGTCTGGGCCGGCTCTCCTGGTTCTCAAGGGTCTGAAATCTTCTTTTGGGATGGTAGTGCGAGCATACAGCTAACCGATAGCTGTGACTGTGACGTTCTGCCCTTGCTTTCTCGTGAGAGCTTAATAGTTTGGGCGGAGCAATATGGGTGTCTGAAATGTAAATACCCAGCCACCTGCGGCGATATACTTCTGGCCGTGCCATGCGACTCGCCAGTTCCTTCGGACGTGGACGGTGATGGCCTGAATGATTTATGCGACCCGTGTCCATCTGTTTCATCTAATCTGTGTCCCGACGGGAATTCCAATTGGATTGATTCCAACGAGGGTGGAGTAATTGAATCTAACGGAGTAAGAATCGACATAGACCCCTGCGATTTGTTCGAAAGCACCGTGATATCGGTTACCACGCTTAATACAAGCTCACAGGATGTCGATATCTGCCTGGCCGGCAGTCCGGGCTCCTGCGTGTCCCAGTCCGGCAAAGCAGTCGCATTTTACGAGTTCAAGCCGGATGGTCTGGTCTTTGCCAATCCCGTGACTATTACTTTTACAATGGAAGCTCACGATATTAAGAGTAATCAGCAGTGTCTGAATCTGAAGGTCTATCTGCATCAGGGCGACAATACTTGGACGCCCGTTCCGGATGCCAACTGTGAAAGCACATATGATGCTGTTAACAAAATATGCAGTAAAACCTGTTCGATAGAGGTGGACCACTTCTCGGTTTATGGTCTGATTGTACCCATAATCGAGCCTGGCCTCCTTGGCGCCTGGGGCCTTGACGATGACAATCAAGTCAGTGCCAGGTCGCAAGGAAGTGATTTTGTGGCAATATCCGGAGGAAGATATCATAGCTTGGCGTTGAAGGAGGATGGTTCCATTGTAGGTTGGGGACAGAACGATTACAATCAGGTTACTGTTCCGCAAGGTAGTGACTTTGTCACTGTCGGCGCAGGTTGGTTGCATAGTGCTGCTCTAACGGCAGACGGGACTGTGTCGGCTTGGGGGGACAATTCCTACGGCCAGCTTAATGTCCCGGGCTACAATGATATAACAGCATTAGCTGTTGGTGGTTTTCATAATCTTGCTTTGACGTCTGATGGTGCAATGATTGGCTGGGGTAGGAACAACTACGGTCAGGCTACGCCCCCTGACGCCAATGATTACGTGGCTATGGATGGCGGACACAGCTGGTCTTTGGCCCTGAAGGCCGATGGTAATCTGGTGGCCTGGGGAGATGACAGTTACAATCAGGTTAGTAATCTACCGGCAAGTGACAGCTATGTTGCCATATCCGCCGGCGAGTACCATGGGCTGGCCCTTGATGCCAATGGAGCAATCGTAGGATGGGGTCGAGATACCGAAGACCAACTTGATATACCCGCTGACAACAACTTTGTTGCGATATCTGCCGGCTATTATCATGGCTTGGCATTAACCACAGACGGCTCGGTTGTCGGTTGGGGGCTTAACGCAAGTGGACAAATCAATGTGCCTTCTGGCGATAACTTTTTACATATTTCTGCCGGCGGCCAGCACAGCTTGGCAGTTTATACCTGTAAATCCAGTTTGACTGCGGACCATACGGGCGATTGCTATGTGAACCTTAAAGATTTGGCGATATTTTGTAATCAGTGGCTCGAATGCGGCAACCCCCTTGATCCAGATTGTATACCTTAACAGAATGACAGTAACATTCTAACGAGTTTTCTCCTTCAACTTAACTCGCTAACGACAATGCCGCCATCTTTTTGCACAACTTCTTGCCGTTGTACAGCCAAAAGCCCAAACACCTCATAAAACCACAAAAATTGCACTATCGATACTTGTCTCTTGGCGGTATTCTGCCAATCCTGTCTTGATTGCAGCCTCAAACCACCCCGCGACTGCTGGCAATAACCCTCCCACCTGACGCTTAACTCGCAAATTTTCAATCAAATCCGCAGGCGTTTTGCCCGCTCTCGCCTATTTATCGAAAAAATTTTTACTCCTTATCTCCCAGATACTTACCAACTATTTCCCTTCATCCCCTCCGCGAAATTGCAATCAAATGCGCAAGTTCACCTGATTAGGGGAGCGTGTTTCTTGTCCGCCGAAGCCTTGGCGAAGGCGGATTTCAACCCCCTGAATAAAACTAAATACCAAATACTAAATGCTAATCATGGCTGCCGAACCACAATTTTGCCTTTTCCCTTTTAACTTTTTACT
>CP070715.1:418587-421895 GCA_020350405.1 Planctomycetota bacterium | reverse complement strand
GACACCAGACACAAGACTCAAGACAGTAGCGGAGAAGCGGAGGCAAGCCTTACATGTACGGCAAGGTTGCTCACTCAAAAAGAAATATGGATAAGGAAAAAAGGAAAAATTGTTGTAGTGGATAGGGATTTGGGTTATAATGGTGCGAAAGATGGAAATGAGGCTCAGGGATGGGTGGTGAAAATATTGTTAACACCCTAAAGGAAAGGGAGAATGGAGGCTAATAAAAGGAGCTAAATCGGGCGGTAAGAGCGGTATTTTTGTCATAACAGCGGTTTTGGCGGTGATTGTATGCGTTTCCGGTAGTACGGTCGTTGGGTAACCGTGGGACGGGAGTGGTGTGGAGGGGGACCCGTACCAGATATGGACTGCGGCGGATTTGCAGTTGATTATAGGAGCAATTTTGGTTATAATACTACCACAGTTCAGGAGTTTGTGAAAAGAAATGCGGTATTAAAAGTCCAGGGAAACGTGCAGGAAAGGATACTAAAATGAAAAACAAATCAACTCTTGTGTTGGCGATGATATTTGGAGTTTTTTGCAGTGTAGCTGTTTACCCGTGCCTAGCGGAGTCACAGCGGGCTTCTGTTGTTGCAAGTATCCATGATGCACCACCCGATGGCATTCCTGACAGTTTTAATACTGAGGTTGGGGGACATCATCGCTTTCTTTCACAAACTCCCTCCATGGAAGATAGAGCTATCTTGGAGTTTGATTTAAACCAATTCTCCGGCAGCACCATAGGACAGGCAACCTTAATGTTAAGCTTGTCAGGCAATAATGCATACGGCGAAAGTTTCCGTGAATATGACGTATATCTTTATTCCGGTAATGGCCAGCGGGATTTAAGTGATTACTCCATACCCGGCGCACTTATTGCCACAATAAACTATACGGTTAACATCGACGTACCTTTCAAGTTTGTCTATCTCGATGTCCGTGATGAGGTTCAAAGTCTTTTGGGCAACCAGCCATCGTTTCTTGGTGTTAGAGTTGACCCCATTACTGACGGAGATTATGGTTCGCTCTTGGGCCATCCTTATTTTTTATACGACTGTTATTTGGACATCGAGACCGTTACCCAATTGAAAACGCTCGTTGACCTTGAAATAATCGGGCCTGATGAGGTGTCGGAGGATTTCCAGGCTCAATACAAAGCGACTGCTTACTATGATGATGGCAGCTTCGAGGATGTTACGGATTTGGCTATTTGGGAAGTCGAACCTAACGATATTGCAAGTATAGATGCCGGCCTTTTGCAGACGCAGGAATTAGATGATTCTGAAGAAATTATCATTTATGCTCAATATAGTGAAGGTGATATTACCATCGATGCAAATAAGCCGGTTTGGGTCTTTGAAATATGCCGACGAGGCAGCGCATTGGAGTTTGATGGTATTGATGATTACGTGTACGTCGGGGACGAGCCGGAGTTTAACTTCGGGTCTGATACTGATTTTAGTATCTGTGTGTGGGTAAAACCCAGTAGGCCCGTTAGCGGTGCGGTGAGGATAGTAGACAAAATGCGGTCAGGACATACTCCTTGTATCGGATTCGAACTTCGTACCCAATATGGGTATGTTATGATGGGGATGAGAGACAATGAAGGTGACAGAGTAGATGTCAAAACTAATAGCTCTCTGACTGACGGGTGCTGGCAATTCATTGCCGCCGTTGCGGACAGAGACGGAGACCTTCAAGTATATTATAATGGGGACCTTCACGATGCTAACATATTGGCTTCGGTTAGCAATATAAATATCAACATTCCCTTGGCTATTGCCAGAAGTATGGATTACAACGGACAATACTTCCCCGGCACCATCGACGAGGTCGCAATCTTTAATACTGTCCTGTCTCCTGAACAAATCCAGGCAAATATGCATACAAAGCTCAACGGCAGTGAGGCGAATCTGGTTGCGTACTGGGATTTCGACGAAGGTGAAGGTCAGGTTGTATACGATATGTCGGGCAACGGGAACGATGGTTATCTGGGCAGCGACCCATGCGGGCCGGATGACAGTGACCCGAACTGGGCAGATTCGGATGCACCGATAGGGCTTTGCACACAGCCTATTGCCAATTCCGGGCCGGACCAGATAGTATCCGCGGGGCTAGGGTGCGTTGCGGGGATTACGCTGGATGGTTCAGATTCAAATGATGCCGACGGTGATGAATTGACGTATGCGTGGTTTATGGACGGCGAGGAGATTGCGACGGGCGCTGGTGTTACTATTGAACTGCCGTTAGGCGAGCACACGATTGAGCTAATCGTAAACGATGGTTTTGAGGATTCTGAGCCAGATGAGGTGGTGATTACGGTTGAAGATACGGCCGCGCCTGTGATAATGCTAAATGGGGGGGATACGGTTATATTGGAGTGCGGAGTTGGCAGTTATGTGGAAGAAGGGGCAACAGCCACTGACAATTGTGACGAAGAAGTGCCTGTTGTAATTGGAGGGGATGCGGTTGATACGTTGGAATGCGGGACGTACGTTGTAACATATGATGCGACTGATTCATGGGGCAACGAGGCGGAGCAGGTTGTACGGACGGTGGTTGTGGAGGATACGACGCCGCCGGAGCTTAGTGTGGCGGTTGAGCCGAATGTACTTTGGCCGCCGAATGGTAAGATGGTTTTGGTCGGGCCAGAGTGGGAGGTGAGTGATAACTGCGATGAGGAGGTGGAGGTTTCGCTGGTTGATATTACTATGAGTGGGGCGGGGGATATTAGCGATTACGTTGCGATAGGTGGTGACGGCTCGATTTATCTTAGGGCGGTAAAGAGTAAGAGGGGCGGCAGCAGGATTTATACGCTCACTTATGAGGCGGTGGATGATTCGGGTAATGCAACGGAGGCGAGTACGAGCGTTACGGTTCCCCACAGCAGGAAAGTCTGGAGACTCGGCAGGGGATTGGTCCGCCAGCCGGGCAAACAGGTATATCGCAGAGGGGTGCAACGGCGGGGAGGAAAAAAATAGTTGCTTGGAGGAGGAGTTTGTGTTATAATGCCCCCGCATTTGCGGATTTGCACCGGCGTTAGCGGCTGGAAAAGAAAAGGTTAGCGGAAAACCAAAGTTTATTTTCGCCTGTTATATGTGCCAAAAAGCCATATGTCTCGGCGCAGTGCGGAGACTGTGGCGTCGTAATAAGCTTACAGAATGTGTTTGAAAGGACAGGGAAATGAAGGCAAGAGGAAAAATCATGACGGCGGTTTGTATCGTGTTGCTGGGGGTATTGGCCTGGGTAGGGCCGGGCTGGAGCGGCGGCGCGACGCCGGAATTGCCGCTTGTTAGCAAGAGCAACGG
>CP070715.1:413273-418487 GCA_020350405.1 Planctomycetota bacterium | reverse complement strand
ACGATTCATCCGGATTTTCTTGAAGCAGTGCGAATGGCCAAGCCGATGGGTTTTGCGCAGATACAAGTGGCAAGTAACGGCGTCCGTTTCGCCCAAAGCCTTGAGTTTGCTCAAGCCGCTGCTGAAGCAGGCCTCGATGTTGTGTACCTACAGTTTGACGGTTTGAGTGACGAGATATACATGCAAACGCGCGGGCGGAGACTGTTGGAGACGAAGCTGAAAGCCATTGAGAACATCGGCAAGGCCGGAATAAGAGTTGCCCTCGTACCAACGATTGTAAAAGGTGTTAACGACCATCACCTTGGAGACATCGTGCGGTTTGCGATTGACAATGTTGAAGTCATCACGACAATCAGCTGGCAACCGGTGGCTATTACGGGACGAATAGACGAATCGAAACGACGTCAGATGCGGTTTACGATGGCGGATTTGGCACGATGCCTAGAAGAGCAGTCCGGCCTCCTTGATATGCACCGCGACTGGTATCCCTTTTCGGTCGTTGCGCCGTTCGTTCGGTTAACAGAAGTGGTCAAGGATGAACCACAGTTGAGAGTCAGCTGCCATCCACATTGTGGCTGTGCGACATATCTTATTGTCGATAAGCAGTCTAATAAAGCTACGCCACTGCCTGCCTTCGTCGATATTGAACGCACAATGGAGACTCTGGACAAAGTGGCGGCGCGCATTGAAAACCATCCGTGGTTAAAGAACATATCGGTATTGCGCGCGATGAAATCAGTGAAAAAGCATTTCCATGAGGACCGAGCGCCCCAAGGCTGGGGGTTTGACAATTTCCTCGAATTTATAAGGTACTTTGTGGAGTTTAACGAGATAACCAGGGACAAGAAGCATTACTTTTCGCATTTGAAGACCGACCGGTTCGGGATACTGCTTTTGGCAGCCATGCACTTTCAGGACAGCTATAACTATGAACTCGACCGCTCGCGTCATTGCGTGATACTGTACGCAGCCCCTAATGGCAGATTGTATCCGTTCTGTACTTGGAACAGCGGCCCCTGCCATCGGTATGCGGTGGAGCGGGCGTTTGCGAAGCCGACCTATAAAATCGCTGAGACCAGAACGGAATCCGTGGCGATAAATCGGTCGCCATCCAAAGTCTTACGAACACAGCGGTGATGAAAAAAAGAAGTAAAGGCTTTCCCGAAAAAGAAGGAAGCCTTGTGTGCCGTCCTTGTATTGAATGGGAAGGTGATGAAATGATTCTCTTCCGCCACGAAATCTTGGACGGCACTTTTTTTACGCTTGCAAAAACAATTGGTCGGTCTGGTTTTGGTGATTGTCTGTGATGCGGTGATACGTTCCTGTCTCGCGATTGACGTTTCGTGCAAAGCGCAAGCAATTTGTAAACTTCGGACTAAAAATGGGTCTGCACCTGCGAGAAGAGCTTATTTGCACGTAGTTAACTGTCCGATGAATATGTTTAGCGAATGAGTAATTTATGGATTCGTCAGGTTAATTTATCTCTTATAATGGCACTGATGAAGATAAACGAGAATTAGTACAGCGAGGGACAATGAAGAAAATACGTCTGTTTACAATTTTTGTTGCTGCCAGCCTTGTCCTTGGTGGGTGCAAAGCGAGGAATGTGCGGTTCGTAACGATAGGCACGGGAGGGGTAACAGGGCTGTATTATCCCACGGGCGGCGCCATAAGCAAAATGGTCAATGACAGATTTGACCAGTATGGGATTAAGGCAACCGTCGAATCAACAAGCGGTTCGGTATTCAACATCAATGCAGTACTAAGCGGCGATTTGGATTTCGGTGTTGTTCAGTCAGACAGGCAGTTCCAGGCATACAACGGACTTGCGGAGTGGTCTGAAGCCGGCAAACAGACAGAGTTGAGGTCGGTATTTTCAATTCATCCGGAATCGATTACCCTGATTGCGGCGAAGGGCAGCGGCATCAGGCAGGTCAAGGATTTGAGGGGCAAAAGGATAAATCTGGGAAATCCCGGCTCGGGACAATTGCAGAACTCAAGGGACGTCTTAGGGGCAACAGGACTTACTGAACAAGACCTGTCCGCGGAATACGTCAAGGCCGTAGAGGCGCCGGGATTATTGCAGGACGAAAGGCTAGATGGCTTCTTCTATACAGTGGGACATCCGAACGGTAATATTAAAGAGGCAACATCAGGAAGGATTAAGGTTTTCATCGTATCTATCACAGGAGAAGATGTAAATAAGATGCTTCAGGAGTATCCTTATTACACAAAGTCGGTGATACCACAGTCATTTTATCCTTACGCATTGAATACAGAAGATATCGATACAATCGGCGTAAAGGCCACCCTTGTCACGTCGGAGAAAGTGGATGGGGACATTGTTTACGCTATAACAAGGGAGGTGTTTGAGAATTTTGAGGACTTTAAATTGCTTCATCCGGCTTACCAGGTCCTGAAAAAGCAAGAAATGCTCAGGGGACTATCTGCACCGGTTCATAGAGGCGCTTTGAGGTACTACAAAGAGGCGGGGCTTGATAAACATATAGAATCAAAACTGACAACCGATTAGATGTGGGGGCTTTACGCAAACCATTTATGGCATGTTTAAAAAGTAACCCAGACGCCAATAAAATCATCATTGGTATTATTTCGGCAGCGTGGGCTTTGTTTCAACTGGCGCTTCCGCGATTTATAATACTGGATAGTATCACTATAAGAGCGGTTCACTTAGCTTTCGCCGTGACACTTATATTTCTGACGCTTCCGGCCAGCAGACGCAGGCAAAGGCAGCAGTTGCTTACCACAACGAGCCGTGCCGGCCTTATCAACTATATTCTGGCCGGGCTGGGATGTCTTTCTGCACTTTATATTGTCTTCGACTGGACGGGAATATCAATACGGGCAGGGATGCCTATCGCGCGGGACATTGTCATAAGTGTGACATTGATTGTCCTTTTACTGGAGGCATCGAGACGTGTCATTGGCCCTGCGCTCGGTATTATTGCCATTGTCTTTACGCTCTATGCCTTTTTTGGTCCGTATATGCCATCAGTTTTTGCGCTCCGGGGAGTGTCGCTGCGCAAGTATCTAAGCCAGATTGCCCTGTCCACTGAGGGGATTTACGGCATACCCCTTGATGTTTCCGCCAATACGGTTTTTCTGTTTGTTCTATTGGGGTCGATGCTTGATAAGGTCGGCGCGGGGCGTTTTTTTAATGACCTTGCTATTTCATTACTCGGTCGATTTAAAGGAGGTGCCGCCAAGGCCGCCATTGTCTCAAGTGGGCTGACGGGACTCGTCTCAGGTTCGAGCATAGCCAACGTGGTTACAACAGGGACGTTTACGATTCCACTGATGAAGAAGGTGGGTTATCCCGGCAAGATTGCTGCGGCCACCGAGGTTGCAGCGAGTACAAACGGGCAGCTAATGCCGCCGATAATGGGGGCGGCGGCGTTTATTATCGCAGAATACTTAGGCGTATCCTATCTCGATGTCATAAAGGCGGCCGCCATTCCCGCCTTCGTATCGTATTTTGCTTTATTCTATATTGCCCATCTTGAGGCCTCAAGACTCGGAATGAGGGGTTTGCCCAAACCTGATATTCCCGCCTTTGTTATGGTTCTGAAAGGCGGGTTCTATTATCTGGTTCCGTTGGTTGTTTTAATATACGAGCTGATAGTCTTACGCCACAGCCCGAAGCTGGCGGCCTTCAACGCCATAGTCGTCTTGATGTTGATTGTCTTTGCAAAAGAACTCATCAGGGCAATCAGAGATGAAACGGGTGTCTATAAAGCAATCATCAACAGCACCAAAATCATCGGCGAAGGACTGATTGCAGGCTCTAAGAACATGCTTTCTGTTGCGGTGGCCACCGCCGCAGCGGGGATTGTTGTGGGCATCGTTGCTATGGGTATAGGCAGCATGGTCGTTCAAATTGTAGAGATGCTTTCGGCCGGCAATATCTTTCTGCTGCTTTTTATAACGGCAATTGCAAGTTTAGTGCTCGGTATGGGGCTGCCGACGACGGCAACCTATATCGTTATGGCGTCCATAACAGTTCCTGTAATAATAAAACTAAGTTCGACAGGCGGCATTAGTGTTATTCCCGCAATAGCCGCTCATTTGTTCTGCTTCTACTTCGGCATTCTCGCCGATGATACGCCGCCCGTGGGACTGGCGGCATATACCGCAGCCGCTATCGCAAAATCCGACCCTATACGAACGGGGATACAAGGATTTTTGTATGACCTGCGGACGGCCGTTATTCCCTTTATGTTTGTCTTCAACGCGGAGCTTATTCTTTACGGAATCAGCAGCGTTCCTCAGGCGCTGTTGATTTTTGTAATGGCAATATTTGGGGCGTTCGCATTTGCGAACGCCGTTCAGGGATGGTTTATCATAAAGAATAAATGGTATGAGATACCTTTGTTTCTTGTCGCATCGCTTATACTGTTTTACCCCGCCGTTATCACGAAGGCCTTTAATCTGGATTACGGCTTTAGATATTACATGTACTTCGCCGGGATGGCGGTCTACGGCCTTGCGTATCTCGTCCAGAGGCTGAGGCTTAAAATGTCGTAGGAAACTGGCTTTTTGAACGTTGACTGCAGGATTTTTGAAGGTAAAATTATAGAACGCGAAAAGGTTTGAAACTATCCTTTGGAGTGCGATGTGATGAAAGCAAGAAATAACAAAATCGACAGAAGGGATTTTCTGAAGACGGTCGGGGCGGCGGGGCTTGGCTCTGTTTTTGTTGCAGCGCAGGCGAAGGCTATGGCAAGCAAGGAAAAGGGCTCAGCGAAGCAACGAGAGTCTAAGAGTATTCAGGTGCCCAGACGCCAGCTGGGCAGGACCGGTATTGAGGTTCCGGCTCTTTCTCTCGGTGTGGAGTTCAATGCCCTTGAGAAGCAGGTGGTCCTGCAGAAGTCCCTCGATTACGGAGTCAATTACTGGGACACGGCTGAGACCTATGCCGGCGGAAACGCCGCTCTCGGGGTCGGGAAATTCCTGCGGGAGAATCCCGACCTTAGAAAAAAGATTTTTATTGTCACCAAGTCATCAGGGTCAAAAGGCAGCTACGATGAGCACAAGCCAACGCCGGCGGACGTAGAGAAGTGTCTGCAGGCATCCTTGAAAAGGCTTAACACCAATTACATCGATATGTACTTCAGCTTTCACGGATTGTCCAACCCGATCCATCTGACGGATGAAGTGAAGCAGTGGGTCGAGAGCGCCAAGCGGCGGAAACTT
>CP070715.1:392362-413173 GCA_020350405.1 Planctomycetota bacterium | reverse complement strand
TTGGCTTTAGCTGTTGGACAATTGAGCAAAAGCATCATCAGCAATAAAACTATTGACGAGATACGAATTTTGGGTACGATTTTCATTGGACTGAGTTTACATTGGTATCGCGTGTCTGTCTACGTGCATTCTATGTTCCGGGTGTTCTGTTGTTTGGTGTAGTTTTTGGCCTTGGGCGTTACCCGGGTTTTGGCTTTGGCATGCGAGCGCGGACGGATTCTCTCCAGCTGCGGAGCATTTTTTTAAGTTGAGCGGTTTTTTGCGGCATTTTTTCGGCAAGGTTACGTTTTTCGCTGATGTCGTTTTTGAGGTTATAGAGTTCTACGCGGTTGTCTTCATAGAATTCGATGAGCTTGTAATTTCCCGCCCGTACCGCCCCGCCGGGTCTGCTGCCGCTTCCGTGGTAATGCGGGTAGTGCCAGTAGATGGCGTCTCGGTCGAACTTTCCGGTGCCGGTCAGGAGAGGCACGAGGCTGAGGCCGTCTATGTGCTGGTTGGGCCTGAGCGGCAGATTAGCCATTTGAAGCATGGTCGGATAAAAGTCTGTGCTGGTTACGGGCTCGTTACAGACGCTGGGCGGTTTGACTCTACCCGGCCATTTGATAGTCATTGGCACGCGTATGCCGCCTTCGTAGAGCCAGCCCTTGCCCGCCCTCAGCGGCAGATTGGATGTAGGGATGTTTTTGGATTTTCTCGTGGACAGGCCGCCGTTGTCAGACATGAAAATCACAGCAGTATTGCCGGCCAAGCCGAGGGCCTCGAGCTTATTCATCAAACGACCGATGCTTTCGTCGGTGCTTTGGACCATAGCAGCATAGACGGGATGGTCCTGGACTTGATTGGTCATTATATTGTCACCTTCGGCGAGGTAATGTGGGCCGTCGGATGGGGGGAGTTTTTCGGCCTTGCTTGTGTATTTATCGATGAGGTCTTTCTTGGCCTGCATGGGTGTGTGTACGGCATAGTACGAGAGGTAGAGGAGAAACGGTTTGTCGGAGTTTTCATCGAGGAATTCCAAACACTCGTCGGTGAGTCGGTCGGTGAGATATTCTCCTTTTGGGCCGTCGTCGAGGTTCTCAAGATTGTACGGGCTGAAGTATCCATCGTGGGGATGGCCCTTGCGGTTTCCTGCGATGTTGATATCAAAGCCTTGATGTTCCGGATAATAGGGTTTGTTACCGAGGTGCCACTTGCCGATGAAGGCGGTGGTGTAGCCTGCCTGTCTTAGGGCTTCTGCTATTGTTGGCTCTTCGGTGGGCATGTTGTGGACGTACTTGACAGGTTTGTCGGGGGCGCCGATCCATTGGGTTATTCCCAGCCTTGCGGGGTATTTGCCGGTCATAATACTGGCTCTCGTTGGTGAGCAGACTGGCGAGGCGGCGTAAGCGTTTGTGAATCGCATGCCTTCGGCGGCGAGCTTGTCGATGTTGGGGGTTTCGTAGAAGGTGCTGCCGTAGCAGCCGGGGTCGGTCCAGCCCATGTCGTCGATGAGAATGAAGACGAAATTAAGTTTTTTCCTTTTTGGTTCGGGGGCAGCGAGCAGGCAGCCGGGCATGAGGGTCATGGCGCCGGCACCCGCAGATAGTTTCAGGAAGTCACGACGGTTCACGGCATTGTCCTTTACGGAAGTTTAGAAATATTTTGTCAGCTTTACGTTTCTGGCCGATTTTTTGTACTACGGGAGGTATATTTTAGCGGTTTGTCAGGAGTTTTCAATTATTTCAAGTTTGGCGTATCTTAGCATGAGTGATTTTGTTTGTCCTGAGGTGAACTGGACGACGATAACACTGTTTTGGCCCATGTCGATGAATTCCTTTACGGTTCCGAGTCCGAATTTTTTGTGTCTAACCATCTGGTTGGGGGCGAATTGGGGGATGTCTTGGCTGGTGCTGTCGTCATAGTGGTAATGGTTTTCGGCGGGGGTTTCGGTGAAGTCGATTCCAAGCTCGAAGAGGAACGGCGAGGGTATTGTTCGAAGAACCTGGCCGCGTATGGTGCGGTACTTAGCATAGCTTATATTCAGGCCGGATTTGGCGCGGGTTATGCCGACGAAGAGGAGCCTTCGTTCTTCTTCCATCTGGTCATTGTCGTCGTCAGAGCTGGTTCTTTCGTGTGGCAGCAGGCCGTCTTCTGCGCCGACGATGAAGACGTTTTCAAATTCGAGGCCTTTTGCGCAGTGGAGGGTCATCAAAGCGACGCGTTCTGTGGAGGTGTCGTAGACGTCGACGTCGCTGAAGAGCGATATTTGTTGGAGGTAGTCGAGCAGTGAAGGGTCTTCGGCCTGCTCGTCATATTGAGCGGCGGCACTTATCAGTTCGTTGACGTTTTCGATGGCGTTTTCGCCATCTTTGCCAGCGTCCTTGAGGGATTTTTCCAATCCGGATTCGTTGAAGATGTGCTCGGCGAGCGGGGCGATGTGGCCGGCGGTATCTTTCTTGAACTGGTCAATCATTTTGACGAACGAGGCGATTTTGCTTTTTGGAGCTTTGGAGAGGGAGTCAATTTGGTGCGCTTTTTTAAGGGCATCGTAAAAGGTAATATTTTGGCGGGTGGCGTAGCTGCGGACTTTGTCGATTGTTGTCTTTCCGATGCCGCGGGCTGGAGTGTTGATGATACGCAAGAGTGCGATTTCGTCGTTTGGGTTGACGAGGATTTTTAAGTAGGCAAGGAGGTCTCTTATTTCCTTTCTGCTGTAGAATTCGACGCCGCGTACAATCTGGTAAGGAATTTTGTTTTTGATAAACGCCTCTTCGAGCACCCTGCTCATGGAATTAACACGGTAGAACACGGCCATATCTTTTGTGGAGGCACCTTGTTGGGTCAGCTCTTTGACCTGCTCGGCGAGTCCCTGTGCCTCCTCGATTTCATCGTCGAAGGGACTTATGACGATGTCTTTGCCGGTGGGCCTTGTAGGGATGAGCTTTTTTGGTTTTCTTTTTTGGTTGGCCGCAATCAGGTTGTCGGCTACCTCAAGAATGTTGGGTGTGCTTCGGAAGTTTTCCTCAAGTTTGACGACGGTGGCATCGGGCCAATCCTTTTCAAATGCAAGTATGTTTCTGATATCGGCTCCGCGCCATCCATAGATGGACTGGTCGGGGTCTCCGGTTACGCAGATGTTGTTGTGAGTGGAGACGAGGTTTTTGGCCATTTTATACTGGGCGTGGTTGGTGTCCTGATATTCGTCGATTAGGAGGAATTTGAAGCGATTTCCAAGTTCGGCGCATACATCGGGGTGGTTATAGAGCAGGAAAGCGGTTTTGAAGAGCAGGTCGTCGAAATCGAGGGCGTTTGCGTCGGTCAGTATGGTCTGATAACTGGCGTAAACTTTGGCCAATGTTTTAGAGAAGAAATCATCTGCCTGCGTTTTAAAGGAGTCAATGTCTGTGAGGTTGTTTTTCAAGGTCGACAGGGCTTCGAGCATTCGTGCGGGCGGGAAATTTGTGGTATCAAGCTCGCAGGCTTTGACTGCCTGCTTGATACATTTTTTCTGGTCGGCGTCATCATAGACGCTAAAGTTGGGGTTTATACCGGCCTTGAGCGCATAGCGACGAAGGATTCTGACGCACAGAGAGTGAAAGGTACTGATATGTGCACCGGCGGAGGCACCGAGGGTGCCTGCCCTTTGTCGCATTTCATCTGCTGCTTTATTGGTGAAGGTTATGGCGCAGATGTTGGAGGGCTTGATGCCTGAGTCGATGAGTGCTGCAATTCGGTGTGTGATGACGCGGGTCTTGCCGCTACCCGGTCCGGCGAGGATGAGCAAGGGGCCTTCGACGTGGAAGACGGCTTTTTTTTGCGAAGGTGTTAGTTGTCTGGAGAGCGCATTTTGCATAGCCGGAGCACGTCGTGTGTCACTGGGCTTGTTCTTCTAACTGTTTCTGCAGCTTTTGTTCCTGCTGCTCTAATTGTTTGGCGAGCTCGGGCCTTTCGACTTTTATGCGTCCTCGGAGGCTCAATCTTAGGTTAAGCGGGTACCGCTCGTCATTAAGGAAATCGATAAGTGCAAGGTATCTTAGCAACTTAAGGTCAGGCAGGTCGATTCTGTTTTCATCCAGGTATGCTCCCTGGTAATAGTTGTAAACTTCTTCTGCCATTTTTTCTCTGCCGAATGCCTCGTCGTCATCGTGTAGGGCATATCTGAAGTAGGCTTCTCGCAGCATCATCTGTACGATTTCTTTTGCATTATTCAGGCCTATATTCTTCAGTTCCTCACGATATCGCTTTTTTACAAAGATAATGAAGGGAACATTGACATCGTCGGAGGGATATGACTTTCTTAACTGGTTATAGATTTTTTCGGCCTGCTGGATATGTCCTGCCTGATAGAAGGAGAACAAGGCATTTCTTAGGAAGTTTCTGTGTCCGATTTTGAGTGATTCGTAGCTGTCATGTTTGTCGATGTTCTCGTATTTTTCTATTCTTGCCAACCAGCCCTTGTTGACAGATTCAAACATTCTCAGGTCCGACCGCAGGAAGACTTCCTTTGTTGGTCGCTTACTTGGATCGTCCTTGACGAACATTCCGGCTCTATACGGGATGTAGATGGGTTCTGTGGAAAGCTTCTCGGGAGGCAGGTCATAGACGAATATTTTTCCGTTGCGGAAGAGGTTCTGCAGGCTGTGGTTTACGATACGGTCGGTATTGATTTCGTCTACTGAGAATTCCTCTTTGCCGGCCACTTCTAGGCCTCTGACAGCCCAGTAAATTGCGTGTGTGTTGGGGTGGCGCCAGTCGAGAGGCAGGTGCTTGTTGGGGTCGCTGAGGTCGACGGGGCCGTAGGCCTGGTTCAATCGCTGCATAAGGACAGGGTCGAGTTTCCATGTTTTACGCAGATAGTAGGCCTTGGCGAATATATCAAACTTTTGTAGTGCGGCTGTACCTCTGAAATTGTCTATTGTGTTAATGGCCTGGGGGTCGAATCTACTGGGGCTTTGTCTTAGGGACAAGTAATTGCTCACAAACCGGTTGTCGTCAGCAAAGGTTTTGTCGGCGGCCTTTAGAGCGGTGATTATCTGGGCGATGTTAGGGTCTATTGTAATTTGCTGGAAGTCTATCGGTGCCTTAGCAAGCGCGTCGAAATATTGATTATCTGCCTGACCGAGCAGGGGCTCCATCGCCAAAGCCAGCTGGAGCTTGTAATATTTATGCACATCATCTGATACGGAGCCCATTTTATGCTGGAATATTCTGGCGAGCTCATGATAAAGGCCAATGCTCTTGGGGTTTAGAGGGATGCCCTGGTCCCGGAGCAGTTCATAGCCGTTTTTTACCCATCGGTATCGCTCATCCGCCTGATTTGCAGGTATGGCGACGGAGATGTTATAAGCCATATTCCAGGCGTGGAACTGCCAGACGGAGGCGAATCGAGGCTGCAGGGTGGTTATCCATTCTGCGAGCTGCTTTGCGTCGAAAAACTGTCCCTGCTCTTTTAGTCTGTCCGCCCTTAGCCACAGGACGTCGACGACGAGTCCTCGAAAGGCGCCCATCGCGACGGTCGCAAATGCAAGCGAAGGTGGCGCGTTTTCAAGAGGCTCGTTGCTTATAAGTCTCATTTGTAGGCGCTGGGAATTTATGAAGTCAAGTTCATCGCCGGCGATGATAAGTAGAGCGACGGCGAGGACGATACAGACGAGCCAGATTGTTGTGTCACGCAAACGCATAGACAGAGTAAGACGCTGAGAGCCAACGGCTATTATTCAAATTGTTTTAATTTTGCATTGCGGTTTAAGTTTTTTGCTTTCTTTAGATTATGACTTTTGCCATTTCTCTGTAAGTAAAAATCAACAAGGCGAGGAGCAGCAGCACAGTCGCCTTGACGCAGACCATAAGGCCGGCGACTTTGGCCAGAAAGAGCCAGCTCAATAGTCTTGCAGGGACCAGGAACTTTGTCGGATTAAATTTGTCAAACTGCGGCAGGAGTTGAACGACTGGTCTGATGGTGTAGGAATAGAAGCTGGTAAGGCCTTTGCTCATAATATCAAAGGATTCGAGGACGAAACTGCTAATAGTTCCGGTAAGAAAAATCATAAGGCAAAACAGTACGGCCACAGGGAAAGACAGGAAAGACGCAGCCAATATGCCCAAACAAGCGAGGAAAATCAGCCTGAGAAGGATTAAGAGCGCTGCCCTTAGAAAGTTAGCGGTGAATGAATCAGCTTTGTAAAGCATCTCGAGGCCGCCGTCGGTCGGAAAGATTACGACGGTATCGTTTAGTGGCGGATTGAAGAACCCGACAGCCAAATAGTTATCTTCGGCGACGGCGTCGGCGGGCACTTCTATCTCGTGGAAAGTGCGAATGAAGTCCTTGCGGTCGAACGTATAGATTGGCGTTTTCATTTCAGTGCCGTATTTAATCTGGCGGTCATCGCCGACGACCCACCTGCCGTAGATGTTCAAGTCGGGCGGACTTACGGAGACGTCGTATTTGAATCTTATGAACAAGCTCTGGTTCGGGTCCAGAGGTTTAACGTCCTGGAACTGCCAAACTAACTCACGACCCACCGGAACAGCTCTTTTTTCAAGCTCTTTGCGTAGTGTAAGCACGTAGATGTCATCCTCTTTTGAGGAGCCCGGCAGCAGTTGATTGGTTTCTTTGAGTTTATTGTAGGTTTCGAGCACCTCCTGTGTGACGTCAATTTTAGGGGGGGTCAAACTAGCCCTGGCGGTGAAGAACTCGTTGTTGAGCGAGATAAGTTCCTCTTCGCCGGCGTTCAAAAGTTTTGGTGTGTAAATAGTGATGGTATATATTATGGCTGAGAAGAGGGCCAACAGAACCACATCCAACAATATAACGCCGAGCAGTTTGCCGAGGAGCAACTGAAAGCGGCGGACAGGCTTGGTGAGAACGGTGAATATTTGTTTTTGCTTTATGTCGTTTGTGAGCGTATAGATTGATACGACAATCGTGAGCAGGCAGAGCAGCAGACTGGTGAGCGACAGTCCATAACTTACGAAGGCTTGCAGTCTGCCTTTGATGGTGCCATCACCGGGCATTGAGAGGGCCATGACCGGCAGCAGGACAAGCAGCAGGATGGTAAAGATAAGGGCGACTTTCATACGCAGAGCCTGCCTTATAGTGTTCGTGGCAACGGCCCAGATACTACGCATCGGTGTCGCCTCCTGTGCTGAATTTGTTGGTTTTGTCTGTCTGCTGGTTTTGCGGTGTTGCCCGGTCCGTGAGCTGGTCCAAGATACTATCTTTGTCTTGCTGCTTTTGGGTGACCTCTGATTCGACCGGCTGTGGTTTTACAACGGGTTTTGGTTTGGGCGGCTCGGGCTTTCGCGTAAGTTTTTCGAGCAACTTCTCATCCGGTTTTGGCTCGTGAGTTTCGACAGGGGTGGGATGTTCTGTTGTCGGAGGCTCCGATGAAGGCTCCGGCGAGACGGGAGGGGAGACGAGCTTGTCAAGTATTTCGGCCCGCCGGGCTTTTTCGATGGGCTCTGCAGTGAGAAAATCACTGATATAAGTGCCGTCTGAAACGACGCCGCTTGTCGGCTGGGCCTGCTCGCGCGCTGAGGCGACGGTTTTGATGAAAAAGGTCTCTAGCTTGTCCATCGGGGAGGTAATGACACAGTCATCCTGTTCGTTCCGGACTATCTGCTTTATCTTTTCAATGGCGGTGTCGCTAATAGGGCCGGTAGTAATTTGGGTTTTGTGAGTCTGCTGGAGGAGCTCTTTTACTTTACCTTCAGACTGGATTTTGCCGCCATAGAGGATTGCGATTCTGTCGCAGACGTCTTCGACGTCGGCAAGCAGATGGCTGCAAAGCAGTACCGTCTTGCCGCGTTTTGCCAGTTCGAGGATCAAGTCCTTTATCTGCCTTGTTCCGATAGGGTCGAGACCAGTTGTGGGCTCATCCAAAATCAGGAGGTCGGGGTCATTAATCAGGGCCTGCGCGAGGCCGATTCTACGTGCCATACCTTTTGAGAATGTTCCGACGGGTCTATTAGCTACGGCCTTTAGCCCGACCATGTCAAGCAGGGCTTCGGTGCGCATTTTTCGAACTTTGGCGGGCAAGCCGAATATTCTGCCGTAAAAATCCAACGTTTCCCGTGCATTGAGATATCTGTAAAGATAGGATTCTTCAGGCATAAAGCCGATGCGAGCACTGATTTGCGGGTCGGTACTGTCGCCACCAAGGACAAGAGCCTTTCCGTTTGTGGGATAAAGTAAGTTGAGCAGTAACTTCAGGGTAGTTGTTTTACCTGAGCCGTTTGGGCCCAAGAGGCCGAACACCTCATTGTACTGAACCTGCAAGTTCAGGTCGTCGACGGCATAGACTTTTTCCCGTCCCCACCAGTCGGGAAAAATTTTGGTAAGAGAAAAAGTTTCAACTGCGTATTCCATGGTTAGAAGTACAAGTTATTTCGTTTTTCCTTTCTTTTTAGGTTGGCCGATGGTCGAGTTCTTCGCCATAGCGGACAAGTCGAGCGCTATTAAAGACAACGATCAATGAGCCGACAAAATGCAGGACAGCCGCGTAGACGGCTGGGAGCCACCCAAACGCGGCTGCGAGAACGCCGAGAATAATAAAGAGAGCTCCGAAGCAGAGATTTCCGTTGATGATTCCTCTTGTTTTTCGTGAAAGCCTGACGAGGAAGGGCAGGCGTTTCAAGTCGTCACTCATAAGCGCGATGGAGGCGGAATTTATGGCGACATCACTACCGGCTGCACCCATAGCGATTCCGAGGTCGCCTGCCGCCAGCGCGGGTGCATCGTTAATGCCGTCACCGACTACGGCTACGGTGTGTCCATCCTTTCTGATTTGGTCTACGATGGCGAGCTTGTCCTGAGGCAGGCAATGGGCTTTGAAATCGGTACAGGCCAATTCTGCGGCGACGCGGTTGGCGACCTCGTCGCGGTCTCCAGTGAGCATAGTTACCCTTCTGATGCCGATATCAAGCAGTTGATCGATTGCGTGTCTGGCTTCGGGTCTGGTTTTGTCCTGAAGGCCGACCCAGCCTATGCACTTGGAATCCTTTGCCACATAAAGTGTGCTAAAGCCCTGCTCCTCGTGGAGGGCGGGGTCAGAGATATTGCTAATATCGACGTTGTTTTCCTTCAGGAAGGAGTCTCTGCCGACCAGAATTTTCGCCGAATCTACCGTGGCTGTTACGCCTTTTCCAGGTGTTTCTTTAAAATCATCCGTTGGCGGTAATGAGAGGTTGGCCTCTTTGGCCACGTCCTTCAATGCCCTTGCAGCCGGGTGCTTGCTCATCTGCTCGGCGGAAGCGGCGACGGCCAACAAATCAGCCGGTTCGGTACCTTCTGCGGGTGTGAGTTTGGTGACGTACAGCCGGCCGGTCGTTACCGTGCCAGTCTTGTCGAACACCATCGCCGTCATCTTGCCTGCAATCTCGAGGTCGGCCACATTCTTTATCAGGATACCAAGTCTTGCGGAAGCCGAAATTGCGGCCACCATTGCCGTTGGGGTTGCTAAAATCAATGCGCATGGACAGGAGATAACGAGTATAGTAATAGCCCTGTTGATATCTCCGGTGAAGAACAAGACTATCCCGGCAATCATCAGGATAGTGGGAGTGTACCACGTAACATGTTGGTCGATTATCCTCATAATGGGAATCTTTGTTTGTTCGGCTTCCATAATCAAGGACTGCACTTTTCCAAGAGTTGTATCTTTGCCGGCTTTTGTTACGGTAATATCCAGTGCGCCGGTAAGATTAGTGGTGCCAGCGAAGACCTGCATACCGGGGACTTTATCGACGGGCAGGGACTCGCCGGTTATGGTTGCCTCGTTGACGGAGCTAAGTCCTTTTGCCACTTCTCCATCGGCTGGTATGTTATCGCCGGGCCGGACGCGGATACGGTCACCGGTTTTAAGGGCGCTGACTTTTACTTCCTTTTCGGAGCCATCGTCCCTGAGTAGATTTGCCTTTGTGGGCGTCAGCCTTATCAATGATTCAATCGAGGCCCTGGCCCCGAGCGCGGTTCGTGTTTCGATGAGTTCGCTGAGCAGCATAAAGAAGGCGACGATACCAGCGGTGGCGTATTTTTGTGTGGCAAATGCGGCGATTATTGCAAGAGCCACCAGTTCGTCCATGTGCATCTGGCCTTTTATAAGACTCTTTACGGCGTGCAGGACGATGGGGGCACCGAGGAGTATTGCGCCGGCCATTGCCAGTAGTTCGGTATTGAAGCTGCCGGTGCCGTAAAAGAATCTGGCAATGCCGCTGTTTATCAACAGCACGCCTCCGGCCAGCGTACCCAGCAGGGCCATGCTCACGCGAATCTGCTTTCCGTGGGTATGTTCAACGGAAACGTCCTGTTTAAAATGTAAATGCTCGTGAGCCATATTCGGTTCTCTAACTTAAATCAGCTACTGACAACCTACAGGTAGGTCATTCTAATTATCAGTTTGAATGTATTTTACTTTTCCTCTTGTTTTTCCTGCTCAGATTTTGATTTAATTGTTGGGTCCCTGTTTAGCCGGACTCTAATCTGCGCGCCCTTTGTACCTTCGGTAGGCTGAATAATCATTTTCTCTTCCGCATTATTCAGGACGTCTTCTATGGCTTCCTCACAGATTTTTTGGATAACCAGTTCGGGGCTTTTTCTATATTCGGGGAGTAATTGTTTCAGATATTCGGCATTTGCTCTGGCGGTTTCGACGATTTTTGTTCGGTATGCCCGAGCTTGGGCGATTTTTACTTGGGCCTGGCCGGCCAATTGCGCCCAGAGAAGTTCTGTTTCCTGTTCGCCGGGATTTTGACCTTTGAGGGCCTCAAGGAGCTGCTCGGCGATGGGTCCTCCTGCTTCGTTGAGTGCGTTTTCGGCGTAGCCTTTTGCTTCGCTAATAGACCTTTGACTTGTCTGCCTTGCCTTAATAGATGCCTGGAAGGCGTCATCGACCTTTCTTGGCCAGGTTCTGTCGGTGAGCTGGACCGATATGACTTTTATTCCGGTTTCAATTTTGTCGAGCTTGCGGCGGACGAGTCTTTCGACGTGCTTTGAGATTCTGCCGGGGCTTTGAATGACATCATCAATCGTATAGTTGACCATTGCGGTAACAACGGAGTGCTCTATGATTGGTTTCAATAACGGCGTTAAGCTTTTTTCCATGACGTCAGCATAAGTTTGACCCGGTTTTACATCCTCGACGTAGACGTTTTTGAAAAAGCGTTCGGGGTCGTCGACATTATAAGTCAGCTGCCAGTTGGAATGTACGATGTTATAATCGCTGCCAGCAGCGCCGGGTACAATCCGGCTTGGTTGTTCGCCGCGGGTGATACAATATCCGTCCTCCGCGGGCTTTAAGGTTTCGGGGACTCGTTCTCTGGATTTTGGGCCCTTTGGGAGTACGTCCAGGTTTTTCTGAGCGTACCAGAACGAGTTGACTGGCAGGGTTTGCTTTTTGGCCGTAGGGATTTTGACAATTTCGTGTATTGGGTATGGGAACAACAATTTAAGACCGGGCCCGAGGACTCTGTTTTCGCCGATACCACGAATCTTTCCGAAGCGTAAGACAAGCGCCTGTTCGTCAGAGCCAACGGTTCTAAGACCCGAAGCCAGAAAGAAAATAACCAGCGCGATCATTATTACCTTAAGGACAATAAAGCTGAATCTTAATGCTTCGGAGAGAGATTTACCGGCGGCATCAAGCTCGTCGCGCGGGCGTATCTCAGGCGCTTTAGGGATTAACTTTCTATCATCCTGGTCGTATTGTTCTGCCATAATCGGTCTTCAGTTTTTATTTTTTGTTATTTAGTAGTGTTTAAGGCGCTATCTGTTTAGTGTTATTATTTCTTGGGTTTGATGTCAGGCATTTTCTTTAGCAGGTTGAATGGTTCTGAGTCGGCGCTTAGGACAACGGTCGACCTTTTTTCCAGTATTTTCTTAAGGGCTTCGATGTCTCTGAGAAACATTGCGAGGTCGGGGTCGGCTTCGAGCATTTTATAGAATTTTGCAGCTTCGGCATCGCCTTCGCCCCTGATTGCCTTTGCTCTTGCCTCGGCGGCGGCAAGCAGCTCGGTCTTTTTTGAATCGGCGTCGGTTCCTATCTTTATTGCTTCGGCATTTCCCTCGGCGATAGTGGCCTGCGTTCTGCGGTTTCTCTCGGCTTTCATTCGTTCGAAGATGTCTTTGGTGACCTCCTCATTGACCTTGAGCTGCTTGATGCCGAGGTCTTTGATTTCTATACCGTAGTCGGTCCTGACGGCCTGTTTGAGGTCGGCGAGCATTTCGTCTGATATTTCTTCAAATTTTATTTTTTCCGGGTCACTGTTTATGAACTCGGCGAAGTAATGCCTGCCAATGACCTTATTTTGGGTGTCAGCGAGCTGGCTGCGCAATTTGCTTTTTGCTTCGGATACGGTTCCAACGGCATTGAAGAACTGGAGCGGCTCTGCGATCTTCCAGACGACGTAAGTGTTTACTATAATGGGCACGGCTGCCTTTGTTGTTGTTTCGCCGAGGTCGCCCTCAAAGACCCTGACTCGGGAGTCAAATTTGTAGGCACGTTCGATGGGTGTCGGCCATTTGAAGTACCATCCCGGCTCTGTCTTCTGACGTGTTGGTTTTCCGAAGGTCGTTACAAGTACCGATTCAATTTCTCTTACCTGGAACGAGACGAGATACAGACCCATGATAGCAACTATCAGCACGATGAAGATTGTAATGGCTATATTTTTCATTTCTCTTTAGTCTCCTCATAGCCTGTCAAGTCATATAAAGTGGGCGTTAGTTTTTCCTGGAGGTCGATTTCAAAAATCTGGTAGTCGTTCGGGTCTCCGACGATGACGTACTTTCTTATATTCTCCAGAGCCTCTTCGAGGACAACCAATCTCTGCTGGCGCTTGTAAACTTCTTTTGCGGCGTTGTAGGCTTTGAGCTGGTCGGCGAAGCGCTGTCCCGTAGCTTGAGCGAGCGTGGCCTTTTCAAAGGCGTGACTCTGTGCCTGCCTCAGTGTCTTGAAGATGTCACCCTTTGACTGTGTGAAGGCAAGGTCCAGCTCATTGCCGAGCTCTGTTATTTTCTGGGAATTGTTTTGTTTTTTAGCGGCTTGGTATTCAGTTGCAAGGGTGTAAAGCCTGTCAACGGCTGCAACAGAACCTGCAAGAGCAGTGAGGTCTCTGTTGCGCTTGGCGTGAGCGTTTAGGATAAGGGCCTGTTTTTTCTGGACTGCCCCGACGAGCTTTTGGTAATCTGGCGCGACTTCGGCGGGCGGGTGGATACCTTGCATACCCAGAAACACAATTTCGACACCGAGACCGGCCTTGTCAGCGGCGGCCTGAATATTTTCAGTTAAGATGCGTTTAGCCTCAGCCCGGCCGGCTCCAAGCAGACTCTCATTCGTAGTTGAGCTCTCATCGACTTCAATCTTTGCGCTGGCTGCAAACCTTGTGAGTTCACTATAACAGATAGACTCAAGTAGTTTCTCCGGCTCGCTGTGATTATAGATAAAAGAATACAAGTCCTTTATTCTATACTGAACGGGGACGGCAGCAATTAGGAGGTTTATGGGTACGCCTCCGGCGGTCAGTTTTTCAATTGTTTGTTCACCGGCGACAAGGAGCATGTGTTCATGCTCATGATGAGCCTTGCCCCACAGGAGCGGCTCTGGTTCCGGTTCTCCGGTTCTTGGGTCGAGCTTGGGGACGAAACCAATGCTGATTTCCATAATCTTTTTCGTAGGATATTTATAGGCAATATCAATGGGCCAGGGTTTTTTGAATGCCAGTCCGGGCCCGACGATTCTCACGCTGTCAGCATCTTTCATAGGATTGCCGAAATGTTCTATTATTGCCTGTTCATTGGGTGCTACGACAACGATACAACTCAACAGGTACAGCGTAACGGCAGCGAAGAGAACCAGGGGAGCAATTGCTTTTTCGAGGAGCTTGTAAAACCATGTTTGAGAGACTTCAAAACCGAACTGATAGTCGATGGTACTTGCGAGCGTGCGGAATATTCCGCCGGGCTCGTTTATAATCCCAAGCAATCTGCTGTCGAAAGCGGTCCGGCTGTACTGGTCTTTTAGCCTTGGCCGGTATATGTCGAGGACGATATTGAGGGCGGTTTCCAAGCCGAGGACGAGCAGTAGGATTGGAATAAGAAAACCGATTACATTTACCACGGCGAGAATCTTGAATTGTACGAGCGCCAGGCTGACAGCAAGTGTGAAACACAGGATAGCTACGGCGAGAAGAATGCTGCCGCCCGCCCTTAGCGGTTTCCACTGGGGCTGCGCCGACATGCCTGTGGCGTATCGTGAGATGAGGAAGCTGACAAAGGCGATGGCCGTCATGCAAATCGCGCAGATTAGAGGTTGTTTAGTCTGTTGCTCGGCGGCGGCCAGAATGGCATTTAAGAGGTGCAGTCCGACAGCTATTTGGTAAACGGCTATTGCCGCTGAAAATATGGGAATGAACCACTTTTCGAGTATTTCGAGGCGGCGCTGGGCAATTGCAAACATAGTTGCTCGTTCACCTTTGGCCTGAAAAATTGTGGATGCTCGCTCGTCCCCTGCTAATTGGCTCATGTCGAGCTTTTCCTGTTCGGCCAGGGCGCGTTGATGAAACTGAATGACGAGAAGAAGCCAAATCAGAGCTGCGGAGAGGATTAGCCAACTTGCAGCGGAGACGGGGAAGAACCCGCTCCATCGGCCTACGAAAAAAGCGATGCCGAAAAACAGGACGCTCAAAGTCAGAGACGCCAGAGCCACGTATTCAGCACGTTTGGATGATAATGTCATCTATTATCCTGCTTTTTGCAATTCGAACAAATAACTCACAAACGTTGTATTATTTATGATGTATAAGCCCTTTACGAGTTAGAAGTTGTGTAGTATAACAGTAAGCGTCATTTCAGTATAGTGACGATTACGAAAAAATTATGCTACAGTCCCGGCGAGTCGGCAGGCCGGCGAGCGGCTAAATGAGTAACGAATAATGAATAAACTATTTACTATAACGAAAAATACTTTCATAGAGACACTAAGACAACCAGTCTATGCCATAATAATTTTCACCGCTCTGTTTATGTTTATTGTAAGTCCGCCCATGACTATGTACACAATGAGCGATGACAGTAAACTCTTGCGCGAGATAGGCTTATCTACGTTATTCTTGGCCAGCTTGTTCATCGCAATATTCTCTGCTTCGGGGGCTGTGGCGGAGGAGATTGAGAATAAAACCATAACGACTGTTTTGAGCAAGCCGGTACAACGTCCGATATTCATAATCGCGAAATTTTTCGGAGTGGCCGCTGCGGTGGCTCTGGCCCATTATGTATGCACTATCGCCCTATTAATGGCGATAAGACATGGAGTGATGGAGACAGCATCGGATGAGCCCGACTGGACAGTTATTAGCACGGGATTGGCTGTTTTGTTTTTGGCATTTTCGCTAAGTGCTTTTTTCAACTATGTTTACGACTGGAAATTTTCATCGACGGCGATGGTGCTGATGGGTGTATTCGGCACATTTGGCATGGTGTTCTTGTGTTTGATAAACCGGGAGTGGCAGTTTGCCCCACAGGAGAATGGTATAAACGCCCTCGATGTTTATGGTTCGATACTGTTGCTGTTGGCAGCAATTGTAATTGCGGCGCTGGCGGTGGCATTTTCGGCGAGATTTAACATAGTGGTGACGCTTTCAGCCTGTATAGGGGTGTTTCTGTTAGGTCTTGTAAGTGATTACGTATTCGGGCGATATGCGGAAACCAAGATTTGGGCCAAGATAGGCAGGTTTTTGGTGCCGAATTTGCAAGTTTTCTGGATAAGCGATGCTATTTACGAAGGCAGCGTTGTTCCGCTAAAATATATCGTGATAAGCGCCTTCTACGCCGTTTGCTATACAACGGCGATACTTCTGGTGGCCATCGCCTTGTTCCAGAGACGGCAGGTAGGCTAGTTCGTCGTACGCGGGGGTATTGTTTACTGGACGGGCGTCACGCCTGAGGGGACAGCCGGTTAATTACGGCTATTTCGTCGCAATTTTGCTGTTTTGGGCACTTTGCGCAGTCCTTCCAGACTTTCATGGGGAGGGAATCTTTTTCAATAATTTGGAAGCCTATCTTCTCAAAAAAGTCGGGGTTTAGTGTGAGTGCGAAGACTCTCGCGAGGCCGAGTTGACGGGCCCGTCCGAGGGCGGTGTTTACGAGCAGTTTGCCGACGCCGGAGCCTTTTTTGGCTTCGTCTACGGCGAGGGACTTTATTTCCGCCAGGTCTGCCCAGATAATCGCCAGCGCGCAGCAGCCCACTACATTGCCGTTTAGTTCGACAACAGTGAAGGCCTGGAGGTTCTCGTAGATATCGGCCATTGACCGAGGCAGCATCCTGTCGCGTTCGGCATAGTTACTTATAAGAGAACAGATGGCCTTGGCATCGGCGATTTTTGCGTTTCGTACTTTCATGGACTATGTATTATAGCTGATTGTGTGCAGGTTTCCAGTATCAATCGGGATGCAGTAGACGAAGTATCAAAAAAGCGAAAAAAGGCTGGAAAAGCTGTTGTGTGTTACTACAATGACCGGGGCTATGAGATTTATACTGATTGACAGGATTGTTTCGCTGGAAACGGGCAAGAAAATAAAGGCGGTCAAGAGCGTTTCTTTGGCCGAGGAGTATTTAGCGGACCATTTTCCGACGTTTCCGGTGCTGCCGGGCGTTTTTCTGCTACAGGGGCTGATCGAATCAGCATCGTGGCTGGTGCGAGAGGCGGAGAATTTTGCCCACAGTATGATATTGCTTGAGCAGGCGAGGAATGTAAAATACAAGAGTTTTCTGGCACCTGGTTCAAGAATAGAATATACGGTCGAGGCAAAGACAATCGAGGAGAATGTCAGCAGTTTTAGCGGCCTTGGCGAATCAGGCGGCGAGTTGATTGTGGAAGCCAGATTGGGATTGAGGCACTTTAACCTTGCCGATGAGAATCCGGCGATGGCGGCGGTCGATGCCGAGTTAATCGAAGGAATGAAACAGCGATGGAAGTTGCTGAGGTAGTTTTTAGTTGGTTGTTTATAGACAAGCGTATGACAATTAGGGACATATAAGAAAGATTGCTGCGACGACAGGAGGTAAGAAGTTATGGCAAAGAGTCGGGATGAAATATTCCAGGAAGTTCAGGAGGTTTTGGTGGATGCTTTGGGGGTCGATGACAATGAGGTCAAGGCTGAGGCGACGTTGATGGGGGATTTGGGGGCGGAGAGCATTGACTTTCTGGATATAGTGTTTCGGTTGGAGAAGGCGTTTGATATAAAGATTCCACGGGAAGAGCTGTTTCCGGCGGAGAGCCTGATGAACAATCCCGAGTTTGTCAGTAATGGGAAAATGACGGAGAAGGGATTAGCTGAACTGCGAGATAAAGTGCCGCATACGGACTTATCCGGATTTGAGGACGACCCCGATATTAATAAGCTGGGTGATTTGTTTACTGTCAATGCGATTATAAATTACGTCGAGACCAAGCTGAATGCAGCATAATAGAGAGAATGTGCTTTTAGATGTTATCGGCAGGTTGACTTTGAGTAAGCCTGCCGATAATTTTAATGTGAGCGGGAAATGCGCTGGATTTGGATAGATAAATTCGTTGAGTTTCACAGCGGTGAGCGTGCGGTGGGGGTAAAGAATGTAACGCTTGCCGAAGAACATTTGCATGACCATTTTCCGGGCTTTCCTGTTATGCCGGAGAGTCTGATGATTGAGGCCATGGCACAGACGTCGGGTATACTTGTCGGCGAGGCGAAGAAGTTTGAGGAAAAGGTCATTCTTGCGAAGGTCAAGAAGGCTGTCTTTTTTGACTATGTAAAACCGGGCGATACGATAGAACTGGATGCGCGAATCGAATCCATCACATCTGAGGCGGCGAGCACAAGCGGCAGGATTACGCTGGGAGAGCGGTTAATTGCCGAGATAGATTTGATGTTCAGCCATTTAGACCAGAATCTGGCCGGTAAGGAATTCCCGGAGGAGAACTTCGTTTTCACCGACACGTTCAAATCGCTTCTGCGAGGGCTGGTTTCTGACGGCGGGTGGCGTGAGCCGAAATCGGAGGGGAAGTAGTGGCTTCGGCTCGCGTAGTGATAACCGGTCTTGGTGCGATAAGTCCGCTCGGATTAACCGCCAGCGATATGTGGGAGGGTCTGTGTGCCGGCCGGCGCGGTATAGGGGGAATTACGGCATTTGACCCTGTGGGTTTTAGCTGCAAATTGGCCGGCGAGGTGCCGGATTATAAGATACAATCATATTTGCCAAAGAGTTATCGCAAGGCCGCTAAGCTGATGTCCAGAGATATTGAACTGGCGGTGGTAGCATCAGATGAGGCCCTGAGAAGCAGCGGGCTTATTACAAAAGGAATCGATGCGGACAAAATCAATGTTGACCCGGCACGTGTGGCCATTAATTTGGGGGCGGGTCTTATCAGTTGTGATTTGGTTGAGCTGGGGCCAGCGGTTGCGGTAAGTGTCACCGATGGCAGGTTCGACATTCAGAAATGGGGCAAGGAGGGTCTTGAGCAGGTAACGCCACTGTGGCTTCTGAAGTATCTGCCTAATATGTTGGCGTGTCATGTAGGTATTATTCACGATATTCAGGGGCCGAGTAACAGTATCACTTGCGCGGAAGCGAGTGGGCATTTGGCGATAGGTGAGGCGGCGCAGATTATCAGCAGGGGCGATAGTGATGTTGCTTTGGCCGGCGGGGCTGAAGCGAAGGTAAATCCGATAGTTATGATTCGTCAGTGCCTGCTTAAAAGAGCGACAGGCGAAAATAATGACGAACCGGCATCAGCTTGCAGGCCCTTTGACGCCGACGCAAGGGGGTCGGTCTTTGGTGAGGGTGCCGGCGTGGTTGTATTGGAAAACTTGGAAAGGGCCCGGGAGCGACGTGTGAAAATTTATGCGGAGGTAGTTGGAGTCGGCAGCAGCAATAGTATCAATCCGGCGTATGAACATCTGGAGGCGGACGGCCGAGGTGTTCAGATAGCGGTAGAAAAGGCACTGGCAGACGCGCAGATACAGCCGGATGATTTGGATTTGATAGTCCCACACGGGACAGGGATACCCGCGGATGACATAGCGGAGGCGAGAGGGCTTGAGGCTGTTCTGGGCGAGGCAGTGAAGGGAATTGCTGTCTGGCCGACCAAAAGTATGCTAAGTAACACCGGCGCAGCGAGCGGAGCCCTTGATGTTGTCGCGGCGGTTTGTGCGATGGCTGAGGGCAAGGTGCCAGCCGCGAAAAATTGTGATAGAAAAGCTGACGACTGCAATTTGAATATTATAAAACAGGCACAGGAGATGGATATTCGTTATGCTCTTTGCAGTAGCTATACTTACGGCGGACAAACAGCAGCGGTTGTGCTAAAGAGGTTTGATGGTGAGACGGCGGATTAGATGATTGAGAAAGATGCAACCGAACGGGTGGTGATAACAGGGATGGGTATTGTCTGTCCTTTGGGGCACGATGTGGAGACCGTCTGGCGGGCGCTATTGGCGGGCAAGAGCGGAATGGCCAAGACCACCATTTTTGACGCTTCGACGTTTCCGTCGACGTTCGGTGCCGAGGTCAAAGATTACGACCCAGCCCAATATGCAAAGAAGCCGCAGCTTCACAAGCACGGCAACAGGGGCAGCGGCTTTGCTGTTGGCGCAGCGGCGCAGGCGTGCAAGCAGGCAGGGATTGATATTGAGACAAATGAGCCGGGTGACGGAATAGACCGCAGCCGGTTGGGGATTTATTTGGGAGCGGGTGAAGGCTCTGTTGATAATGAAATATTCTTTGCCGCTTTAGTGGAGGGGTGGGACAGTGCCAGGAATGAGATGGACTGGGGCAAGTGGGCCGAGGTTGCGTTTGGCCGGATGGACCCGATGCGCGAACTTGAGCAGGAGTCGAATATGCCTGCCGCTCATATTGCGCTGCTGACGGGTGCACGTGGGCCGACGAGGAGTTGCCTTACGGCCTGTGCGGCGAGCACTCAGGCGGTGGGCGAGGCGATGATGATGATTCGCAGAGGCGATGCGGATGTGGTGATTGCAGGCGGCGCACATTCTATGATACATCCATTGGGTGTTATGGGGTTTAACCGGCTAACGGCGCTATCGACGAGGAATGATAGTCCGCAGATGGCATCGAGGCCGTTCACAGCCAGCAGGGACGGCTTTGTGCTTGGTGAAGGCTCGGCAATGCTTATTCTCGAATCGCTAACCTCCGCCAAGAGAAGAGGAGCGGAAATTTTGGCTGAGGTGATAGGGTACGGCAGCAGTAGCGACGCCTTCCGGGTCACTGATATGCACGAGGAAGGGCGAGGGCCGATACAGGCGATGAGTTGGGCATTGGCTGATGCGGGTATCGGTTACCAAGATGTGGACTATATAAATACCCACGGCACAGGTACAACGGAAAACGACTCGATAGAGACGAAGGCGATAAAGGTGGTTTTCAAGGAGGAGGCAAAAAACACGCCCGCAAGCAGTGTCAAGAGTATGTTAGGACATCTAATTGGTGCGGCCGGGGCAGCGGAATTGATTACCTGCGTTCTGGCGATACGGGATAACATAGCTCCGCCGACGATGAATTTGAATGACCCGGATCCAGCTCTTGACCTTGATTATGTGCCGAACGAACCGAGAAAGATGCAGATTGACGTTGCGATGAATGAGTCTTTTGGGTTTGGCGGACAAAATAATGTTGTGATAATCAGGCGATACCAGGAATAAATATGATTGACATTAAAGAAATACGAAAAAACCCACAGAAGTTTAAACGTGCCTGCAAAGACAAAGGATTTGCGGTTGATATCGATAGACTGCTTAAAATGGATAAAGCACTGAGAGACCTAAAGAAACTACTTCAAGAC
>CP070715.1:388265-392262 GCA_020350405.1 Planctomycetota bacterium | reverse complement strand
GATGACGTCGAGGCCAAGCATAATGAGAACCATGAGAGGAAATTCAATGATGCCGTGACCGATTGCCAGTGCGAGGCCGGCGTAGCGGTTTCGAGAGCCTGTTGCGATTGCGGTGGCGGTAACGGGCCCGGGCTGGGCCGCTCCGGAGAAGGATATGATGAAGACCTGGATTAGGAAGAGCAGTAGGGTCATAAGGCTGCCGGCAGCAGTTGGTTATTCGCCGATGATTTTTACGAGGACACGTTTTTTTCTTTTTCCGTCGAACTCGCCGTAGAATATTTGCTCCCACGGGCCGAAGTCGAGCTGGCCATTTGTTACGGCCACGACGACTTCGCGGCCCATTACGGTGCGTTTGAGGTGCGCATCGGCGTTGTCCTCGAAGCCGTTGTGGCGGTACTGGGAGTACGGCTTTTCAGGGGCGAGTTTTTCGAGCCAGACTTCAAAGTCGTGGTGCAGGCCGGACTCGTCATCGTTGATAAAGACACTGGCTGTGATGTGCATTGCGTTGCAGAGGACGAGGCCATCGGTGATGCCGCTTTCTTCGAGGCACTGCTGAACCTGCGGCGTGATATTGACAAGTTCGCGCCTGGCTTTAGTGCTGAACCAGAGTTCTTTTCTGTAACTTTTCATGATTTTGGTCCTTAGTTTGCGGTGAGTTTTTTGTAGACGGCTTCGATGGTGTCGACCATAGTTTCAGGTGCAAATTTTTGTTTTACGGAGTCGCGGCCGGCCCTGCCGAGTTTGTCTCTGAGGTCCTTATCTGCTATCAACTCTTCGCAGGCGGCAGTTAGTTGTTCGATGTTCTGAGGCTGGATGAGTCGGCCGGTGTTTTCATTTACGACTTCTCTTGCGCCGTCGACATCAAAGGATACGGCCGGCTTGGCGCAGAGCATTGCCTGCGGCAGCGTTCTTGCAAGGCCTTCTCTTAGTGAGCAGTGGACAAGTATATCCGAGGAATTGATGGCGACGGGGATTTGGCGGGGCGGAAGAAGGCCGGTGAATTTGATTTTTTCGGAAAGTCCCAATTGGTGAACCTGCTCTTTGTAATGTTGCGACAGATTACCATCTCCGACGAAGAGCCAAACCGCGTTTTTGTATCGCTGCGAGAGCGTTTTGGCTGATTCGATGATGTAGTCGTGACCTTTGAGCATAAAGAGCCGCGCGATAGTAACGAGGACAACGGCATCTTCGGCGATTCCATATTTTTGGCGGAAGGTCCTTTTGAGCTCTTTGGATATTGGCTGGAGGAAATCATCTTCTTCGATAGCGGAGTAGGCAGTGGTAAACTGTTCTGGTCTGCCTATGCCGACAGCGGTTGCCTGGTCGGTCATCGCATCGGCGACGCTTATAAAAAAGTCGGTGCGCTTCGCAGCGGCCTTTTCGACGGCGATATAGAACTTATTTAGCAAATGGTTTTGGTACGGATGGAACGCGAGGCCGTGGATGGTGTGAACTATTCTCGTATTGCGCAGTGCGTCGTGCTTACTGCGTAAGCTGTGGGCGGCGAATCGGCCGAGGATGCCTGCTTTGGCGGAGTGGGTGTGGACGATATCCGGCCGGAGCTGCTTTAGGAGTCTTTTGATTTGATAGTAGCTTATGGTGTCATACAGGGGGCAGATTGCGCGAATCATTTTGTGGAAGAGGATTACATGGTATTTTTGGTCCCTCGTCTGATTGAACAATTCGCCCTCCGGGCCTATAGCGGGGCCGGTGATGAGGGTGACATCGTGGCCTCGCTGGGCAAGGAGTTTGCAGGTAATAAGGGTATTTTCCTGAGCACCGCCGAGAATCAACCTCGTAATGATGTGAACTATTTTCAATATCTTGTCCAAATCAATTTAATTTTTTGCCTTGAATGTTTTTTTAAAACCCTTTTTGTAAGTTCGGTTTTTAGTTCGAATCGAAATATGTGCATCAACTTCATATTCATCCGGCCCTATTCGCTTGCCGTCAATTCTGCCTTTATCGACCTTATAGTTCCCTGTATCAGGACCAAAGTAGCTAATTACCCAACGGCATTTTGCTTCGTGAATGGTTTCATCCTCAAAATGAAATGTTTCCAGATTTGGGCTGATTTGAAAAAAAACGATCTCGCGGTATTCGTCGTCGTAAATACGTGCATCATGGGCCCTCTCATAAGAATATACAAAAACATTCATTGGCCCATCCGTAATATTGTTAGCATCTTCAACGATCATCTTGTTTTCCAAAATCTCATAGGAATGCTTTGCCGGGACAATCTGGGGGAAATGACAACCTACAAAAATGAGGGTGAATGACGTCGTCATGATGACCAGAATTTTCTGGTAGACCATACTTTTGTTTTCCTCTTATATCTTCAATATTTTATCCACATAAGGCACAGGCCTGAAGCGGGTGCGATAGGTCCTGCTGCGGTGCGGTCCTTAGCTTCGAGAATTTGCTCTATCTTTTGCGGTTCTATTTTTTCACGGCCGACTTCGACGAGTGTGCCGACGATATTTCTGACCATATTATAGAGGAAGCCATCTCCTTCTACATCGATATATATCCAGTCGTTATCGTTAGTTACATCACAGCGAAAGATTGTTCGGATGGAGGTTTCGCGGTTGTCGGCCGCCGCTGCGAAGGACTTAAAGTCTTTTTTTCCGATTAGCATCTTGGCGGCTTCGGCCATCGCTTCTGTGTTTAGCTTTTCGGGGAGGTGCCAGCAGTGTCTTATTTGCATGACGGGGCGGACGGGCCCTGTGAAGATTGTGTAACGGTATAATTTGCTTTTGACATCGGCAGAGACGTCGAAAGCCTCGTCGACCTCCACGGCCTCGGTGACTACGATATCGGAGGGGAGTCTGTTAGTAGTCGCTATGGCGAGTTTTTCCGTTGGTATCGGCGAGTCGATTTGTATGACGGCGACCTGGCCGAGGGCACTGACACCCGCGTCCGTCCTGCTCGCACCATAGACCATGACCTTGGAGCCGATGAGGTGATACAGTGCGCTGGCGACGGCGCCCTGGATGGTTTTGAGTCCTCGTTGCATCTGCCAGCCGTGGTAACCGCTGCCGTCGTAGGCAATCGTCAATTTTATGTTGCGGGTCGCCATAAACGGCGATTATAGCAGCTTTTCTGCGATTTGGACAGCGTTCAGCGCAGCACCCTTTCGGAGCTGGTCGCCGGCAACCCAGATGTTGATGCCGCGATTATCCGGTATGGAGTGGTCCTGTCGAATTCGACCGACGAGGATGTCGTCTTTGCCGGAGGCGTCGATGGGCATTGGGAAGCGATTGTTTTCGCGGTCGTCAAGCACCGAGACACCGGGGGCGGTGCTCAGAAGGTCGCGTACCTGCTCGGGCGTGATGGGGCCGGTGAACTCGAGGTTGATGCTCTCGCAGTGCGCCCGCAGGACGGGGATTCGAATGCAGGTGCAGGTAATTGCAATGTCGGGGCAATCAAAAATCTTTCTGGTTTCCTTGACCATTTTGACCTCTTCGAGGTTGTAGCCGTCCGCATCGAGCGAGGAATTGTGGCTGAAGCAGTTGAAGGCAATCTGATATGGAAAAGCCTCACAGGTCGGCTCTTTGCCGTTGAGTATTTGGCGGCTCTGATTTTGCAGTTCGACCATAGCTTTCATACCTGCGCCACTCGCGGCCTGGTAGGTACTGACGACCATTCTTTTGACGGGGTTTGCCCTATGCAGCGGCCAGACGGGTACGATGCCTATGATGGTCGAGCAGTTGGGATTTGCGATGATGCCCTTGTTGTCGGCGATTTTTTGCGGGTTTATTTCCGGGATTACAAGGGGGACATCGGGGTCCATTCGAAAGGCGGAGGAGTTGTCGACGACGACGGCGCCGGCCTTTACCGCGGCAGGCGCGAATTCTTTGCTTCGGTCGCCTCCGGCGCTGAACAGGGCGATGTTGACACGTTCGAAGCTGTTTTTAGTCAGTTCCTCGACGATGTACTGTTTGGCTTTGAAGCGGATTTCTTTGCCGGCTGAGCGACTGCTTGCGAGAAGCTTGAG
>CP070715.1:379355-388165 GCA_020350405.1 Planctomycetota bacterium | reverse complement strand
GGTAGCTGTAGGCGCGGTCGGTCCAGAGGGAGGCCCAGCATTTTTTGACGGCATCGATGCAGGCAGCAAGGTCGGCGACGCCGAGGCAAGTGTCATATTGGCCGGCGAAAGAGTGGGCGGGCAGGTCCTCGGCGGTGGCTGATGAGCGGACTGCAAGACGATGGGCGGCAAGGGCGCGGTAATGATTGGCTATATCGTCCCGAAGGGCATCAGCCATAGGCGCGTTGATGATGGCCTGTCGGAGGTCTGAGAGCAGAGAGGCGGCGGTCTGTGGTTTGGCCTTCGTAAGTTTGTCGAGGGTCGATTGAATTTGGGCGGTGAGATTGTTGGCCTGCAGGTGCTGGCGGAATGCGGCTTCGGTGATGCAGAATGCAGGCGGGACGGGAAGGCCGATTCGCATCATGTGGGAGAGGCTTGCGGCCTTCGGGCCGACTGTGCTTTGGTCGGCCTTGCGGCGGACATTCAGGGAAACAACGTTTAGTTCGCTCATAGTGGAGACTCCTTGGGGCTTATAGTAGCTAAATCGTGCTGAATTTACCACTTTATTTTGGGGATTAGGGTGAGGTAGATGGTGTTGGGGGGAAAATTTTTTCGTTGTATCAGGACAGGTAATCGGTAGAATGGGGCGGTGAAGGGGACTTATTTAGGAGGCCGTATTATGAAGGCGAAAGAGTATTGGGTATTGCTAATTGCTGTTCTGGCATTTTCTATGATTTGGGATAACACTCTAAGAGGAGTAAGCAGCGACGGTTCTAATGAGGTTCGCAATCGGGCTAATGTAAGTTCCGTTGAAAAGGCGTTAGAGCAGTATGCTCATGTGCGACGTTCAACGTTACGGGGTTTAGAAGGTGTAGCTCTGTCCGTGTTAGATGACACATTCGAACAATATGGGCTCACCGAGACCCATATAAGAACCGATACTGAGCTGGCCCTGCGACGGCTTGGTATAAAAGTGCTTTCCGAAGCCCAAACATGTCAGCTCCGAGAATATCCTGTTCTATCGGTTGTGGCGTCCGTTATTAAGATACCAGACGAAGATTTATTCATCAGTTACGTCGTAGTGGAGCTTTCAGAGAAGGTAGTTTTGGCAAGAGACCCTAATGTATCGTCTACTGCAGTAACATGGAGGACTTGGGGACAACACGGTCTGTTGAGTCCTACAGACCTCCCGACCGTACGTCAGACAGTAAAAGCCGATGTTGACCAGTTTGTCAAGGACTACCTTGCAGCTAATCAAAAAGAGCCGGCGAAAGACGAGCAAGACAATAAGTAAATTGGGGGGAAAGGTGTGGGTCCGGTGCTGTTGGGTCGGAGTAGCGGGTCCTCGGGGATTCGGGGTGATTGGTTGCAAAATGGGATGGTGGTGTTATTATGATTTAGATGTCGGCGAGAACTGGTAAAGGCAAGGCGAAAGAAGACCAGGTGGCGGTCAATAAGAAGGCGTATCGCAACTTCGAATTGCTGGAGCGTTACGAGGCGGGGATGTCTCTGCTGGGGACGGAGGTGAAGAGCCTTCGGGAGGGGCAGGCGGACCTTAGCGGGTCGTACGCGAGGATAGAGAAAGACGAGTGCTGGCTTGTAGGTGCGAGTATAGCGGAGTATAAGCAGGCCGGAGCGGCCAGGCATGAGCCGGCGAGAAAGAGGAAGCTGCTGCTGCACAAGGGTGAGATTCACAGGATAAGGGTGAAACTGGAGCAGCGGGGGTTTACGTTAGTGCCGTTGCGGATTTATTTTAACGGCAGGGGGATAGCGAAGATAGAATTGGCCCTGGCGAGGGGAAAGAGGCAGTATGATAAGCGAAAGAAAATCACAGAGAGGGCGCAGAAGCGAGAGGTGGACAGGGATATGAAGAAATACAGAAGGAGAGGAGACAGGAGTAAGTAGTAAGGAGTCAGGAGTAAGGAGACAGTAGTCAGAATTAAGGGGTAAGTAGTCGGTAGACAGGAGTATAAGAGATGGCTGAAGAAGAAAAGAAAGACGAGAAGAAGATTATAGCTGATGAGGACTGGAAGGAGCAGGCGAAGCGGGAAAAGGAGATATTAGCGGCGCAGGAGAAGGCGGAGAAGGAGAAGTCGAAGGGGCCGGAGCGAAGGGGGCCGCTGCCGAAGGGTGATTTTGCGGCGCTAGTGAGTATGCTTGTTACGCAGGCGTTGTTTTCTCTGGGGGCGCTGGCGGTGGAGGGTCAAGAGGGAAAGAGGGAGCCGGATTTGGAGCTGGCGAAATACAATATCGATATGTTGGAGACGCTGGAGGAGAGGACGAAGGGTAACCTGAATGAGCAGGAGGAAAAGGCGCTTGCCAATATGCTCGGGCAGGTGCGTATGGCGTATGTACAGGCATCGGATAGAAAGAAGTAAGAGTCTGGATTGTTTTGCATTTTAGTTTGGCGTGTTGAGGCGAGAGTGTTTTGGCGAATATATTAGAGCAGATAATTTCGGACAAGAGGGCGGAGGTGAATGGGCGGCGGAATCAGCGGAGTCTGGAGGAGCTAAAGGAAGAAGTTGGGTCGATGCGGAAGTGCCGGAATTTTTACAAGGCGGTCACGAGGCGTAACAGGCGGGGGCTGAATGTTATAGCGGAGGTCAAGAAGGCGTCACCCTCGGCGGGGGTCATTCGCGAGGATTTCGACGCGGTGGCGATTGCGCGGACGTACCAAAAGTGCGGGGCGGACGCAATCAGCGTTCTTACGGATGAGAAGTATTTTCAGGGGAGGCTCGAATATATAAGTCAGATTAAGGAGGTGGTGGATTTACCGGTTTTGCGGAAGGATTTTATTATCGATAAGTGGCAGGTATAT
This sequence comes from Planctomycetota bacterium, assembly GCA_020350405.1. Lineage (GTDB taxonomy): Bacteria > Planctomycetota > Phycisphaerae > Sedimentisphaerales > Anaerobacaceae. The sequence continues at coordinate 385,368 of CP070715.1, read as the reverse complement.
GAATCGCGGGCGGCCGGCGCGGATGCAATACTGCTGATAGCGGAGGCTTTGCCGGCGGGGGCACTGATGGACTTGATGATAGCGGCGGCGGAATTGACGCTGACGGTTTTGTTGGAGGTTCACGGGGCAGATACGCTGATGCAGGTGCGCAGTGTTATAGGGTTTCCGAAGAAGGGCTACAGCGTCCTTGGGATTAATAATCGCGACCTTGCGACGATGGAGGTGGATTTGAATACGACGGGTCGATTGGCGGGGCTTCTGGATAACAGGGACGAATTAGTTGCGGAGAGCGGGATACAGACGCGAGAGGATGTTGAGAAGCTGAAATCCGTCGGGGTGAAGGCGGTGCTAGTGGGGCAGGTGCTTTGCGAGAGCGATGATATAGAGGGTAAATTCGGGGAGCTATTTGGCTGATAGCTGATGGATTATTTGATTTTAGCGGTGATTGGGATTGTGATGGGTTTTTTCGGGGGCTTGCTGGGGATTGGTGGGGCGGTGGTTATGATACCGGCACTGGTGTTTGCGTTCGGCGAGAACCAGCATCTTTATCAGGCGTCGGCGATGATATGTAGTTTTTTTGTCGGGGCGTCCGCTACGATTGTGCATCGTCGCGAGAAGGTATTGATGGTGGATGTTCTTAAATGGCTGGTGCCTGCGGCCGCGGTGGGAAGCGTCATTGGGGTGGCGATTAGTAACAGCTCGGTTTTTGCGGGGGAGAACAGTTATCTTCTGGCGCGGATACTGGGCGGTTTTATGGTTTATGTTGTGGTTTACAATTTGTTGAAATTCAGGCATTCTGACGGAGGGGCGGGTGGTTTTGATATTACGGGTGGAAGGCGGTCAGCGGGTTTGAGTATTGTGTGCGGTTTGTTGAGCGGGATACCGGCGGGTCTTTTGGGGCTCGGGGGCGGGGTGCTTTTGGTTCCTACGCAGCAGGTTTTTCTGCGGCTGCCTTTGAAGCGGGCGATAAGCAATTCGGCGGCGGCTGTTGCACTTCTGACAATTGTGGCAGCTATTTATAAGACGGCAACTTTGACGCAACACGGTATTGCGCCGATAGAGGCGGTGAAGATAGCGGCGGTTGTGATTCCGGGGGCGATTATCGGGGCATTTTTGGGAGGAAAGGGGGTGCATAAGCTGCCGAGCAAGGTGGTGCGGGTGGTTTTTATCGTGCTTATGGGGCTTGCGTGCTATAAGCTGCTTACGGTGGCGCCGGGGGCGTAGATTTTAGTATTTTATTCCAGATGTTCCAGGAGTTGGTGGTTTTTATCAGGTGTTTAACGAGTCGCGGATTTTTTGCAGAGTTTTTCTGTTTTCGTAAGGTTTGCAGAATTTTTCGTACTCGGCTTGTGGGATATCAGGGTGTTTTTTCATGGTTTCGTCAAAGGCATTCATCTGGTCGGAGATGTTTTTGCAGGGGAAGTCATTGCAGTGGGCGCAGTTTGGGATTTGCTTATCTCTTACGCAGAAGAACACCGAGCAATTACCGTCAGGGGGCATATCCAGAAGGTTACAGCCTTTACAGGGTTTGATATCTTCAGGCGATAGTTTGTAGTCATAATATTCGGCAAAGGCCTGGCTCATTTTTTCTTTGTCTTGGTCGGTGGTTAGGTTGTCTTCATGGGCGGGGCATAAATCACAGCGAATACCACATTTTGCAATAATTTTCTCCATCGTGTGTCCCTTTCATAGTGAGGGATTTAAGATTTTTGTTTTTTCTGTATTTTAGCCCAGGTGTCGCGGAGTGTTACAGTTCGGTTGAAGATGAGATTGTCTTTTGAGGAGTCGGGGTCGGTGCAGAAATAGCCGAGTCGTTCGAACTGGTAGCGGCTGAGAGGTTTTGCATCCGCGAGGGACGGCTCGAGGCGGCAGTCGGTGAGGACCTGGAGAGAGTCGGGGTTGAGGTTGGATTTGAAGTCCTTATCTTCGGGTGCATCGTCCGGGTTTTCATTTTTGAACAGGTGGTCGTAGAGTCTTACTTCGGCTTTTAGTGCGTGTGGGGCGGAGAGCCAGTGGAGGGTGGATTTTACCTTTCGACCGTCGGGTGCGTCGCCGCCGCGGGTCGCGGGGTCGTAGGAGCAGTGCAGCTCGGTGATATTGCCGTTAGCGTCCTTGGTTATGTCGGTGCAGGTGATGAAGTAGGCGTAGCGGAGTCGGACTTCGCGGCCGGGGGCGAGGCGGTAGAACTTCTTAGGCGGTGATTCCATAAAGTCATCCTGCTCGATGTAAAGCTCTCTGGAGAAGGGGACTTTGCGCGTGCCGGCGGAGGGGTCTTCGGGGTTGTTGACGGCGTCGAGGTGCTCGACTTTGTCGGCGGGGTAGTTGTCGATGATGACTTTCAGCGGTTTGAGGACGGCCATTACGCGAGGAGAGGTTTTGTTGAGGTCTTCGCGGAGGCAGTGCTCAAGGAAGGCGATGTCGACGGTGCTGTTGAATTTGTTTACGCCGATTACTTTGCAGAAGTTTCTGATGGCGGCGGGTGAGTAACCTCTTCGGCGGAGGCCACAGATGGTGGGCATTCGCGGGTCGTCCCAGCCGGTGACGAGGCCATCGGCGACTAACTGAAGGAGCTTTCGCTTGCTCATTACGGTATAGGAGAGATTAAGTCGGGCGAACTCGATTTGCTGGGGGTGGAAGACGCCGAGCTGGTCGAGGAACCAGTCGTAGAGTGGGCGGTGGTTTTCGAATTCGAGGGTGCAGATTGAGTGGGTGATTTTTTCGATGGAGTCTTCGAGGCCGTGTGCCCAGTCGTACATCGGGTAGATGCACCAGGCGTCGGCTGTGCGGGGGTGGGCGGCGTGGAGGATGCGGTACATTACGGGGTCGCGCATGTTGAGGTTGGGGTGTGCCATGTCGATTTTGGCGCGGAGGGTGCGTGAGCCATCGGGGAATTTGCCGGCTTTCATTTGCTCAAAGAGGTCGAGGTTTTCTTCTATTGAGCGGGAGCGGTATGGGCTGTCGGTGCCGGGTTCGGTGAGGGTACCGCGGTACTGTCTGGTTTGGTCTGGTGTCAGGTCGCAGACGTAGGCCTTGCCGGCCTTTATTAGCTGGAGGGCGTATTCGTACATCTGCCGGAAGTAGTCGGAGGCATAGTAGAGGCGGTCGGCCCAATCGAAGCCGAGCCAGCGGAGGTCCTCTTCGATGGCTTCGATGTATTCGGCCTCTTCTTTAATGGGGTTGGTGTCGTCGAATCGGAGGTTGCACAGGCCGGAGAACTGGTCTGCGATGCCGAAATTTAGGCAGATGCTCTTTGCGTGTCCGATGTGGAGGTAGCCGTTTGGCTCGGGGGGAAAGCGGGTGTGTACGCGGCCGGACCATTTATTGGTTTTCAGGTCGTCGGCGACAATCTGCCGGATGAAGTCTAACTTTTGGCTTTTGTTGTCTTGTCCGGTGTCTGATTTAGTCACTTGGTTTTATCCTGGCATAACGGCTATGTATTCGTCGAGAGGTTCAATCGTGATATTTTAGCAGATAACAGTTTATGGGATAAGTTGCGGTTTTTCAAAATATGCCTTTGTGTTGTGGTGGACTTTTTCGTTTTTCAGCAGGGAGCTTTTGTCGAACCATTTAAGCTGAGCGTGTTGGTCGTCTGTGAACTCGGGCGGTGCATCAGCTATTTTGATATGGTGGGCCAATACTATGTAGTGCGTGCTGGCCTTTTGTTTTTGGGTGAAGTTATCCGGGTACCAGTGCTCGAAGACGCCGAGGAACTTAGCCTCTTCGTAGATGAGGTTGATGCCGAGTTCGTCTTTGGCGATTCGTTTGAAGGCGTGGGGGATAGATTCGTCTTTTAGGATTCGGCCGCCGGGCACGAACCAGAAGTCCTTTGCGGGCGCGTTTTTTCGCAGGCCGAGGAGAATTTGGTTTTGGGTGTTTTCAATGATAAGGTCGATGGATACGAGGGGTGTTTTTTTGACGACCTCGATTAAATCACGTTGATTGAGCTTTAATGGCTTTCTATCTATCATCAAGCAGGAATTTAGCAGATTGTAGTTATGCTGTCCAGTTTGTGATTAGGAGGGCCTACAAGCGTAATTTAGCCGGTGTTGGTCTTTGCGGTGGCGCGGGCGGGGCCTGCAGGGCTTAATTAAACAAAGAGTAAAAGTTTTAGGCGGTTCTTGGCTAATGGGGATTTTTCTGGTATTATGGTAGCCGGTTTTTTGGTGCTTTGGTTTACAGGAGAAAGCATAAATGAGCATACTGGCTTCGATTGGCAATACTCCTTTGGTGGAGTTGAAGCGGCTGAGTCCGAACGGGAAGGTTAGAATCCTGGCCAAACTTGAAGGGAATAATCCGAGCGGTTCTGTGAAGGACCGGGCTGCGCTTTACATGATTAGCAAGGCAGAGGAATCGGGCGAACTGGCCAAGGGCAAGACCATACTCGAACCGACTTCAGGCAATACGGGCATTGCGCTTGCGATGATTGGCGCATCGAAGGGCTATCGTGTGAAGCTGACTCTGCCCGAATGTGTGAGCACGGAGAGGCGTCATGTTCTTGAGGCCTTTGGTGCGGAGGTGGTTCTTACGCCGGCCAAGGAAGGGGTGGACGGGGCAATAATGATGGCGCATAAGCTGTTGGAGGGGAATCCTGATGAGTATTTCATGCCGAATCAGTATGTGAACCAGAACAATCCGCTGGCTCACTATGAAACGACTGCTCCGGAAATCTATGAACAGACCAAGGGCGAGATTGATGTTTTCATCACGGGGATGGGTACAAGCGGGACGCTGATGGGTACATCTCGCTATTTTAAGGAGAAATCGAAAGATATCAGGGTTGTGGGGGTTGAGCCGACACTGGGTCATGCCATCCAAGGTCTTAAGAACATGACGGAGTCCATTGTTCCGGATATTTTTGACAGGTCTCGATTAGACGATGTAATTATGATTCAGGACCAGGAGGCGTTTGAGGTGGCGCGTCGTCTTGCATCCGAGGAAGGGATATTTGCGGGTATCTCCAGCGGTGCGGCGGTTGCGGGCGCTTTGGTTGTCGCAGAGAAGATGGATTCGGGTACTGTTGTTACCATCATAGCGGACCGGGGCGACCGGTATCTGAGCACGATGCTGTTTCGGTCGGCGTGCGCGAAGTGTCCGCCGTAGTTGTCGGTCGGGCGAGAGATGCGGTTATGCAGTTCTTGACAATGGGGCGGATATAGCTTAGTTTTTGGTTGTTTTCGCGTATTTTCCATAATTTGCGAGGCTTTTAATGGTAGTAACACGTTTTGCACCATCACCGACGGGTTATCTGCATGTGGGTGGTGCGCGGACGGCGGTATTTAACTGGCTCTTTGCGAAACGGAAGAAAGGAAAGTTTATCCTGCGGATTGAGGATACGGACCAGAAGCGCAATACGCCAACGGCGTGTCAGCAGGTGATGGATGATTTGCGGTGGCTTGGTATTGAGTGGGAGGAGGGTCCTGAGGTTGGGGGGGCGAACGGGCCTTATCTGCAATCCGAGCGGAAAGAGAGGGGGATTTATGAGGGGTATGTGAAAAAGCTCGTGGATGAGCGGAAGGCATATTATTGTTTTGATACGGCTGAGGAATTGCAGGCAATGCGGGAGGAGGCGGAGGCGCAAAAGAAGGGTTTTGTGTATAGGCGGCCGGAGAGATTTCCTGACGAAAAAGACGTGGAGAAGGCCAGGGGCGGGGGCAAGCCTGTTACGGTGCGTTTTGCGGTGCCCAAGAGGGAGGCGGTTGTGGTTTGCGATGTGGTGCGCGGGGAGGTTACGTTTGCAGCGGATGAGATCGGCGATTTTATAATACAAAAGAGCGATGGATTCCCTACGTATAATTTTGCGTGCGTGGTTGACGATTATTTGATGAAGGTGACTCATGTGATTCGCGGTCAGGAGCATCTGATGAATACGCCGGGGCAGCAGTTGCTGTGGCAGGCACTAGGCTTTGGGGAACTTCCGAAATATGCTCATATGTCGGTAACGGTCAGTGAGAGTGGCGGCAAGCTTTCCAAGCGTGAGCGTCCGAAGGAGCTTCGCAAGGCGGTTAAGGCTGTG
>CP070715.1:369266-379255 GCA_020350405.1 Planctomycetota bacterium | reverse complement strand
CTCCAGCCTGCTCACTTCATCATAATCTGCGGACTCACCCGTTCTTGCCGCCCGCCAGTATGCAAGACCTAACTCCTTTGACATGGGCTTGATTTTCGCCACGTGCGCCGTAATGAAATCTTCAAGCCGCTCTTCTTTTGTCCGACGCTCACAACCAATAACACCGACGGCCAATGCTAACATCAAAACTGCGCTTGATAAAAACTTCATGACTCGTTATACCTCTCAAATGCTGAACGTTTATTCACTCGAATTCGTTTTCAGGCTTGCAGGATTCAGCTGGGTTCATCCGACTCCTATCTTCATCAACCAGCTATAAAAGCAAACATCCAATGTTCTCTGCTCGTGGTTAATTAGAGGTACCCTCTACTGAGATACTTGCTCTTTTGGCGGTTCCGATAAAGCAAGCGGCGCGATTCGGCTGCTGCCGTCCGGGTTCTTACCATAGTCAAACTTTAACATTGACGCCAGTTGACCTGCCCTCGTCTCGTCGCCAAGCAGCCTGTTATGCTCTTCCATAAGGGCTGCATAATCCTCTTGTTCCACAGCCGTCTTGATCACCGATTGCGCAATCCGCGTCCTCTTACTAATGCACAATATCTCCGTCTCCACCAGCACCGAACCCAGTTGGTGCTTCTTTTCGGCACTCAGGAAATCCTGCCCCCTAACATATCTTTGAGCCACGTACGAATATAATTGCCCAAACCGCCGCCCCATTGCAGCCTTGCCTTCGCCCGAAGGACCTATCTTGGCGTCCAAGACCTTCAAAACAGCACCATCCAGAAGCTCATATTCCACCGTCCAGTCTGCGTACCTGCCTATTCGCACGTCCGCTATCTGCAGTAGCAACTCCTCCGCCTCCGGAATTTCAACGCCACCCGAAAACTCAGTCATCAACACCAATATCTCAGGACTGCTGCTATCAACCAAACCTTTTAGTTGACCCGCAATCTCAGATGCCAATCCTGGATTGCCGCCTGTGGAAGCGTTTAGCTTCTCTACAAAACCACTACTTGTTATGCAATGAACCGCCCAGTAACGAATAACCGGACTTTCATCATTTAGCCACCTCATCGCTAAATCTGCCAACCCCAGGTCCTCCAGACCATCCACCAAAATCAAAAGATTCAGAATTGCTTTGAATCTGTGGTCTTCGCCCCTCAATACTGATGCCCGCTCCAAAGCCTCGGAAATATACTTATGGGCCGATTCAGAAAACTGTGCCGCATACTGAGCCTCAGCGCTGTCTGTGCCCGAACTGTTGCGAGACAAAATAACCGTACGAACCTTTGCTATAGAGGTAAAATCCCGCGTCTGTATCAGTTCAGCCACCGCGTCACCAACAAAACGGTCGATGACCCGCAAGTCCTTCGCATCAAGCACCCCCTTGCTCCGCACCGCGTCAATATCAGCCGTATCTACAGCTTTGCTGCCTGAACTCGTCAAAAGAACCAAAAATACCATCAAAACCGCAAAAAACGGCCTTTTGAACTTCATCTTGCAAAAGCCTTCAAAAAAACAACTTCCTATGCATCTCTATAATTATTCGTATTACCCAGATTAACGTTCAGAACCGCCTTTGTCAAGCCAATTCAGACTTGGCCCTTCACTTTACACTCGTCAAACAAATGCCTTTTCTTCACTATATTCCTATGAGCTCCTGTCCATAAACCAGGATAGCTCGTATAATATTTAAGAGTCTGTGACTAATTGAAGGTTTATTAATGGTCGAACAGACACCAAAACTCGTTCGAATTGACCCGCTTCGCCTGCATATGAAACGCCAAGGCACAATGGTTACAGATGCAACCATTTTCGCCTCCGAGGCCGTTAAACTCGAACCAGACGCCGTAAGCCAGCTCTACGATGCCGCATCCTTGCCGCCCGCCAAGAGAGTCCTCGCTACTGCCGATATCCACGTCGGTTTCGGCATTCCGATCGGTGCCGTATTAGGCATGGACAAGGCAATAATGCCCGCCGCCGTTGGATACGATATAAATTGTGGAATGCGCCTCCTGCGCACTCCTTTTTCAAAAGGTGACATCGACACCGACCAAATCGCCGCTTCCATCGCCCGCGACATCCCCCTCGGAGAAGGCAAAACCAATTTAGTCACGGACAAAACCTCTTTAGAGGCCGTCGTCAATAATGGTGTCGCCGCCATACCCACACTTGCGAAAAGAACCAACCATCGAGCATGGGAGGCCTTCGATCCCGATGAATTCGCTGATGACCTAAAAAGAATCGAAGAAAACGGCCAAATGCCCGGCGACCCCGCCACGGTTCCAAACGCCGCAATGCAAAAAGCCTCCGCCCAGCTCGGCACGCTCGGCGGCGGAAACCACTTCATCGAAATTCAATACGTCCAGAAAATCTTTGACGAAAATTCCGCAAAAACATTCGAACTTGCCAAAGACCAAATCGTCGTGATGATACACTCCGGCTCCCGACGATTCGGATATGAGGTCGCGGACCAATATATGAATATCGCCGCGCAAAGGCCTGATATGGCCGAGCGAAGAAAAATGCTCAGCTTCCTCTCAACTGAAGCAAACGACGGCAAGAAATATATCACCGCAATGGGCGCCGCTGCTAACTTCGCCTTCACCAATCGCCACATCATGGCGCTGCTTGTAAGACGCTGCTTCAACAGAATGTTCGGCCCGACGCCCCTCAAATTGGTTTATGACGTCGCTCACAATATGGCAAAGCTTGAAGACCACCAAGGCCGCCGGCTTTGGGTACACCGAAAAGGTGCAACCCGTGCCTTCGGCCCTGAACGGATGATTGCCACCGCCTTCGCCAAAGCCGGTCAGCCCATAATAACGCCGGGTTCTATGGGCACCGCAAGCTTTCTACTCGTCGGGACCGGCAACTCCCAGGAGTCTTTATGCTCAGTCAACCACGGTGCCGGAAGAGTTATGAGCCGCACCGCCGCCCTCGGAAAATCACGTAGAGGAAGAACAATTACACCCGGATTGATTACGGACGAGCAGTTCAGACGCAGCATGCAAGGCATAAAGCTAATCGCGGGCAATAAAGGCAAAATAAAGGAAGAAGCGCCTGGCGCCTACAAAGACATCGAAGAGGTCGTCCGGATTGTAGTTGAATGCGGCTGGGCAAAACCCGTCGCCAGAATGGTGCCGCTGGCCGTCTTAAAGGGCTAAATCCCTGCCATGCAGAAGATTTTCACAAACTCAACTCGTTTCATAAGAAAATAAGATAAAACCACTTAGCAAATTCTTGCACATGTTGCTTAATTCTTTAGAATACAGGGGAAAATAAGGCCCTTTCGCAAAACACATATTTGTACTTTTGGGAAGCCGGACAAAATGGCCAAAAGCGTCATCGTTTTTACTGCTTCGCTGATCATCCTGTTTCTCGTCGTCGGCTGTCACCCCGCAAAGCCTAAACCTGCCGAAACTCAAACAGTTGAACAAACAACGGTTGAACCGCCGAAACCTCAACCAATAGAGCCGAAGCCCGACCCCGCCGTCGCCTTCCACGACAAGTGTGCCGACATCCTGACCAGCTATGTCAATGACAGCGGAATGGTCGACTACAAAAACCTTAAGTACAAAAAGGTAAAACTAAAAAAACTCCTCGACGAATTTGACAACCTCGACCCGAACCGGTACAACGCCTGGCCCCGAGAGGACAAAATTGCCTTCTGGATTAACGCCTACAACACACAAATGCTCAACATTATCGTTGAAAATTATCCTATCGAGTCCTCACGTATCTTGCGTCTTTTCTGGCCGCCTAACAGTATCAGGCACATCAAAGGCATATGGAGCAACCACAAATTCATTGTCATGGATGAGGAATTCACCCTTATACGGCTCGAACACCGCTTCTTCCGTAAAGAATTTGACGAACCCAGAGTATTCTTCGCCCTCTGCAATGCCAGCCTCTCCAGCCCACCTTTGCGTAACCAGCCCTATTACGGCCACAAGCTAAACCAGCAGTTAGACGACCAGGTCAAAAGGTTCCTCTCAAGCCCCTCGGCACTCGAAATAGACCAAAATGCCAAAGTCGTCCGTCTGTCCGCCGTACTCCAGCCGACCTGGTTTGGCAGCGAATTCATAAGTAAATACGGAATAGATAAGAAGTTCAAAGACCACCCCCCGGCCGTAAGGGCCGTCTTAAACCTCATCACTAACTACATCTCCAAGCAGGATGTGCGCTTCCTCGAAACAGAAAACTACACCATCGAATATATCAAGTACGATTGGACGCTCAACGAATAACTCTCCATAACATTCTAAAATCCTCCCTCTCTCCCTGTGCCGCCAATCATTTTTAACTTGACTCTATCAGTTAAAACCGCTATTATATGCCTTCCGGCTTCGAACAAAACACAACCAACTGCTAAAAGGAAAAACCGCAAATGGCAAAAAAAACTATCTTCACCAATCCCCATTGTGACAGCGACAGGTACCTCTTCACCTCAGAATCCGTAACTATGGGCCATCCCGACAAGGTGGCCGACCACATCTCAGATGCCGTCCTCGACGCAATGCTCGAACAGGACCCAAAAAGCAGGGTCGCCTGTGAAACAATGGTAACAACGGGTCTCGTCGTTGTCGCCGGCGAAATCACAACAAAGGCGATCGTCGATGTCCCGACCGTCGTCCGCGATACTATCAAAAAAATCGGCTACACAGACCCGCAAATGGGCTTCGACCACGAAAACTGCGCCGTTATGGTAACACTCGACAAGCAGAGCCCGGACATCTCACAGGGTGTAACCGCCGGGCAGGGACTACACAAAGAACAAGGGGCCGGTGACCAGGGACTGATGTTCGGTTTCGCCTGTAGGGAAACCCCTCAGCTCATGCCTATGCCCATTCAGCTCGCTCACGCTATTACCAACCGCCTCGCTAAACTAAGGCAAAACAAAACTCTCCCTTGGCTACGCCCCGACGGCAAAAGTCAGGTGACTGTGGAATACGAAAACTCCAAACCCAGCCGAATCCATACGGTCGTTGTCTCCACACAGCACGCACCGTCTGTCCCCTATAAGAAATTGAGAAAACAAATCATCGATAAAGTCATACTTCCCGTCCTACCGAAGCGCCTCGTTGACAAAAACATCATATGCCACATCAACCCTACCGGCCGGTTCGTTACAGGCGGACCAAAAGGCGACTGCGGTGTCACCGGAAGAAAAATCATCGTCGATACCTACGGCGGAAGAGGAAGCCACGGTGGCGGCTGCTTCAGCGGCAAAGACCCTACTAAAGTCGACCGCACCGCATCATATATGGCCCGATACATAGCCAAGAACATCGTCGCAGCCCGCCTCGCCGACGCCTGCGAAGTCCAGCTGTCGTATGCCATCGGCGTTGCCAGGCCCATCTCTGTCCTGATTAACACAAAGGCAACCGCAAAAATCAGCGAGAAGAAAATCAGCCGTATCGTAAGAAAGCTCTTCCCACTTACCCCAAGGGCAATGATTGAACATTTGAAGCTCGCCCGACCAATCTACGCCCAAACATCTTACGGCGGGCACTTCGGAAGAAACCTCCCGAACTTCACCTGGGAAAAAACTGATATGGCTGCCAAACTCCGAAAGGCCGCAGGACTAAAACCGTAATAGAAACAAATCCTCGCAAAACAAAAAAGCCCGACATCTCGTCGGGCTTTTTTAATTCTTTTAACTAATCGTTTTCTTAATGCTTAAAGTGCCTCTTTCCCGTAAACACCATCGCGATTCCGTGCTTGTCAGCACACGCAATCACTTCATCATCCTTGTTCGAGCCGCCTGGCTGTACTATCGCTGCAACTCCTGCTTTCGCGGCATTCTCCACATTGTCCGGGAACGGGAAGAACGCATCGGACGCCATCGCACATCCTTTCGCATCATCCCCGGCGCGCTTAAACGCAATCAGCCCCGATTCAACACGATTCATCTGCCCCGCCCCTACGCCAAGGACCTTCCTGCCCTTAACCAGTACAATCGTATTACTCTTGACATGCTTCGCCGTTATCCACCCAATACGCAAATCCTCTAATTGCTCATCTGTTGGCCTCGCCTTTGTTGGGAACTTCAGCACATCCGGCTCCCACCCCACTAAATCACGACGCTGCAGCAAAAATCCACCCACAACACAACGAACATCATACTCACCACAGTCTATCCTCGACCTGTCAATCGGCCCCGTCTCCATCAGCCGCACCCTGCTGCCCCACCGCTTCAGCGTCCGGATTATCTCGACCGCGTCCTTGTCAAACTCAGGCGCGATAATAACCTCCGCAAAAAATCCCCCCGCCCCTCTCGCCTTGCCAAATCGGCTGTATGATTCCATAATCGTCCGAGCAAGCTCCGAGTCCACCTTCCTGTTCAAAGCCACAATACTCCCGAATGCGCTGATAACGTCTCCTTCATACGCCTTCCGATAAGCCTCACAAATATCCTCATCGACCGCGCAGCCGCACGGATTAAGGTGCTTCACCACCACCGCTGCAGGCTCCGAAAATTCCTTCACTAACTCAAACGCCGCGTTCGTATCCAGAAGATTATTAAAGCTGATTTGAGTATCGGCCTCCATCAGCTTCGCGCTCGATACCGACATCTCATCGCTCGCGGCTAACTTATACCACGCCGCATCCTGATGTGGGTTCTCACCGTAACGAAGCTCTTTCTCCTTCGTCAGCGCAATAGAAACCTTCTCCGGATATTCAACCTTCGCCCTGCCCGTAAGATACTTCGAAATAGCCGCATCATACGACGCCGTCAGCCCGAACGCCGCCCGCGCAAAATCGCTCCGAAGTTCCTCGCTCACCGCCCCGCCATTTCCCTCCATCTCCCCGATGACTTTATCGTACTGGTCCGGGTTTGTTACTACCGTAACAAATTTGTTGTTCTTCGCCGCCGACCGAAGCATACTTGGCCCGCCAATATCTATATTCTCAATCGCGTCCTCCAACGTGCAGCCTTCCTTCGCAATCGTCGCCTCAAACGGATAAAGATTCACGCACACCAAATCAATCGGCTCAATCCCATGCTCATCCATCGCCGCCGTATGCTCAGCCTTGTCACGAAGCCCTAATAGTCCACCGTGAATCTTCGGATGCAGCGTCTTCACCCGCCCGTTCATCATCTCCGGAAAGCCCGTGACCGACTCAATACCGGCCACCTCCACCCCCGCCTCGCTCAGCTTCTTCGCCGTGCCCCCCGTGCTGATTATCTTCACCCCCATCCCGGCCAGCTTCTTTGCAAATTCAACAACACCCTTCTTGTCTGAAACACTCACTAATGCAGTTTTAATCTTTACATCCATTTGAACTTCTTCCTTTTAAAAAATTATGAACCCTCATTTGATTTGTTATTACCACTACGTCCTGCAATGCCCGGCCCAGCCGGGACAAAGCCAATCACTGCTCCTGTCCAATCGGTCTTATACAGGCAAGCCGCCCGCCTTCATCCGCAATATAAATCTTCGAATCGCTCAAATTCGTCACGTATCTCGAAACCCCCGAAAAATTGACCGAATACAATCGCTTCGCCTTCCTGTTGTCCATCACCACTAATTCACCAATATCCGTAATCACATACGCCTTGCCCCCCGACTCAGTTAACAAACTCGCACCGCCCTCTAATTGCCACATGAATTTACCGCTTGCCTTCGCTATTGCCGCCATACCCTTCTCGCCAACACACTGATAAACCACCCCTCCCGTCACCACCGGGCCCTTATCAAGCACCGCACCCGCCTGATACTTCCACTCAAGCTTGCCCGTGTAAACGCCAAGCCTGTAAACGTTCGTGTCCTTGCTGGCAACAAACAAAGACCCTCCATCCCTTGCAATCGACCCCGCTATACCATCTTCAGCGTCAAACTGCCACAGATACACAGGCCTGCCCGCCTCGACACTCACCACGTTGCCCGCATCAGTCCCAAAAACTATAAAATCCTCATCAGCGACAACCGATGTAACACGCGAATCGTTCCGCGCCCCGCCCTCGAAAACCTTCACCTTATCATCCGAACGCAAGCCCCGAATGCGCCTGTCCGTCCCCGTAATATAAAAATATTCGCTGTTGCGAACCGCAGGACACGCTATACCGAACGCAAGACGCTTGCTGCTGCGCTCCGTACCGAACTCGGGGTTCATCTGCACCAACTCATTCCCGATTATCGAAAAAAGCTCGCCCTCGTAAAGCCCCAGACCGACCACCGGCAGACCCACCGGCGCCACAGTCCGGCTGAATATCACGTTACCCTTCTCCCGATTCAGCGAAACCATATAGTTCCGGCTTGAAAGACCATAGATACGATTACCCAGAATATGTAACTGCTCCAGGCTCTCCGCCCCCTTCATTGGCAGCTTGGTCTCCCACACCAGCTCAAGCTTCGCGTGCTCAAGCAGCTCCGGCGATACAAGCGGCCGGTAAACTTCCCCAAAAGCCGCCCCGCTCAGCGCTGCACACATAACAAAAAAGCCCGCCGCCAAAACCTTTTCTATTCGCAACTCCTTCAGCATCTTTATCGACCCTCACGTAAAACAAAACTGCACTTCTTCATCACCACTCGACTATCCTGCCCGCCCGCCAACTACGACAAATCTACATACTCGGCCAAATCTACGCCGTGCTCGGCCTCAAACCGCTGCATCTCCTCAATCCGTTCAATATCACTTTGTACCCGATTCACTAACTTAAATATATATGGCTTACCCGAAAGGCGATTTCGCAAATCATCCAGCATCGGCTCCCAAGAACCATCATACAACTGCGACTTCAGGACAACCAAAACCCGGTGCTCTTCGCTCAGCCCTTTCACATAATCACCCACAACCTTGCTCACAGCCGCATTGCTGCCTTTATCGCTATTTCCAGCCGGCTCAGCCATTTTGCGAAAACCTCGCCCTGTTGCAGATTTTCCCAACACGGGCACGTTCCACCTGCATTCTAACCGCCAGGAACCGAAATTGCAACATTTTTTCACAATTTAACCCAACCAACCCACCCCTCCCGCCGAAGGCTCTCGTCCCCCCGAACGCGCCAATCCATTTTTGCATTTTTATTTTTTATTTTCCTGTCGCGCCCCTGAATCAGTCACCCATAAATGGCCGATTTCCTGTTATTATCGCCTTTTTGCTCAATCCCCCGTTTTTTTGTTCAGATGCACTTTTATCTCGAATTGCGCTTGCAACTGGCCCCCAACTCTGTTACTCTTGCACCGACCAAAGTTCTTGTTCGTCAAGGAGACCGATATGAAACTCAGTTCTACTGCCGCCTACAGCCTTTTAGCTACGGCCTACGTCGCCAAAAATCAGCACAAAGGCCTCGTCGTCAGTGACGATATTGCAAGCCGCTACAAAATCGCCCTCGAGTATCTCTTGAAGGTAATGCAGCTGTTGGTCAAGGCAAACATATTGCGAAGCAAAAGGGGCCCCCGCGGCGGATTCTCTCTCGCAAGAAAGCCAAACAAAATTACTATGCTCGAGATTATCGAAGCCGTACAGGGCCCGCTAACAAGTGACATGCTTCTCAGAGAACACGCACCAAGGGAAAAGTTCGCCGCCAACGCTGAAAAGGCCTCAAAAAAAGCCTTCAACAACGCCAGAAGCACTCTAAAGGCCGTCACGCTCGCCAACCTCCTCTAAACCTTCGAAGCGCAGCGAACACCCCAGACTCCGATCCGGGACCCAGAAAAAAATACCGCCGGCAACGCCGGCCCTTCTCCTGCTCTTTATCCGACTCGCCCATCTTACTCCTTACTTCTTACTCCTGTCTTTTGACTATACTACATATCCAAATATCACCTGCAACGCTGCCTCGCGAGCGTCCTTTGGCTCACCTGCCCTCCGACGCGCCTAACGCGGTAGAGTTGCCGTGCCTCGCCGGCACCCTTTCGGTTAGCTCACTTGGACGCAAGTTAGTGCGAGAGAGTTGTCGTTAAGACAAGCCGTTATAGTATTTTCTTGACATTTGCCTCGCGAGCGTTCTTTGGCTCAGCTCCCCTTGCACTCGCCTAACG
>CP070715.1:365833-369166 GCA_020350405.1 Planctomycetota bacterium | reverse complement strand
TTTTAGTCTGAGTGCTTTTATAAATAATTTCTCAAATGTGTATAGTAGCGGAAAGGAAGTATTGATGAAAAAGAGAGCAAGTAGAAAGACAAATGAAGTTTCCCGGCGAGATTTTATTAAGGCATCGGCGGCGGTGAGTATGGCGGCAGTATTAGGCGGTCAGGAACGGCTCTTTGCGGCAGGGTCCGACAAGATTCGAGTGGGCCTTATAGGCTCCGGCGGGCAGGGCACGCGAGATACAATAAGCTGCCTGAAGTCGTCGAGGGGTATTGAACTGGTCGCGATGGGCGACCTTTTCGGGGACCGCTTAAACGAGTCGCTGGAAAAGCTCAAGGGCGAAGAAATATCCGACAAGGTAAACGTAACGCCGGAGAGATGCTTTATTGGCTTCGACGCTTATAAAAAGGTAATTGCAAGCGACGTGGACTTGGTGCTGATAGTAACGCCGCCTCACTTTCACCCGCAGCATGCGAAAGCGGCCATCGAGGCGGGCAAGCACGTGTTCGCGGAAAAACCGGCGGCGGTCGACCCCGTTGGTATTCGTTCACTTATCGCGACATCAGAATTGGCCGAGCAGAAGGGCTTGTCGATTGTGGCCGGCACACAGCGTCGACATAACGCACCCCATCTTGAGGTTATGAAGCGAATCCACCGCGGGGATATCGGCGAAATCGTAGCGGCGCAGTGCTATTACAACATCGGTCAAATGGTGGGATATTGGACATACTACGAGAAGGGCGGGCTGAGTGATATGGAATGGCAGTGCCGTAACTGGCCCTGGTTTACCTGGCTAAGCGGCGACCATATCGTAGAGCAGCATGTTCACAACCTCGACATTATTAACTGGGCTCTTCAGTCACACCCTGTGCAGGCAATGGGTATGGGCGGCCGAGAAGTGCGAAAGCTCGGCAATATCTTCGACCACTTTGCGGTCGAGTACGAGTATCCCAATGGCGTGCGGGTATTAAGTATGTGCCGGCAAATAGAAGGTTGCAGTATTCGTGAAGGGGAAAGATTTGTCGGGACAAAAGGCATAGCGCACGGCAACGGAGTCATCGAGGGGCAAAATCCCTACAAATTTGAAGGTGAATTCACCGACCCATATGAACAGGAACAGATCGATCTGATTGCAAGTATTCGGCAGGGCAAACCTCTCAACCACGGGCGTCGACTCGCAGAAAGTACTATGACCGCGATAATAGGCCGGATGAGCGCATATACCGGCCGGGCCCTTAAATGGGACTGGGCAATGAACGCCTCAAAGCTGGACCTCTCACCGCCGGCATACGACTTCGATATTGACTTTCCGGCAAGTCCGCCAGCGGTACCGGGCAAGACACAATTGATTTAAACACGAAACTGATAGAAGGGAACGACCATGAAATATAAGACGGTTAAAAAGACAGAAGGGGTTTCGCGCCGGGATTTTATCAAGGCATCAGCGGCGGTTGGTATGGCAGCGGTATTAGGCGGTCAGGAACGGCTCTTTGCCGCAGGTTCGGGCAAGATTCGGGTGGGCCTTATAGGCTGCGGGGGGCAGGGTACGCGAGATACAATAAGCTGTTTGCAGTCGGCAACGGGTGTTGAGCTTGTGGCAATGGGTGACCTTTTCAGGGACCGCTTAAACGAGTCGCTGGAAAAGCTCAAAGGCGAAGAGATATCCGGCAAGGTAAAAGTGACGCGGGACAAGTGTTTTGTCGGCTTTGACGCTTACAATAAGGTGATTGCGAGCGACGTGGACATGGTACTGATAGTAACGCCGCCGCACTTTCACCCGCAGCAGGTGAAAGCGGCCATCGAGGCGGGCAAGCACGTATTTATGGAAAAGCCCGGCGCGGTGGACCCGGCGGGTGTTCGTTCACTCATCGCCACATCAGAATTGGCGGAGCAGAAGGGTCTGTCGATTGTGGCGGGCACGCAGCGTCGGCACGAGGCACACTATATCGAGATTATGAAGCGAATTCGGCGCGGGGACATAGGCGAAATCATAGGCGGACAGGTCTACTGGAACGGCGGTGATATGGTGGGGTACTGGACATACTATGAGAAGGGCGGGATGAGCGACATGGAATGGCAGTGCCGTAACTGGCCGTGGTTCACGTGGCTTGGCGGCGACCATATCGTCGAGCAGCACGTTCACAACTTGGACGTTATGCACTGGGCAATGGGCTCGCATCCGGTACAGGTGATGGGTATGGGTGGCCGGGAGGTCCGAAAGGAAGGCAACATTTTCGACCATTTCGCCATTGAGTATGAATTCGCCAACGGTGTGCGGATTTTAGGTATGTGCAGGCAGATAAACGGCTGCCACACCCGCGTAGGAGAAAGATTTGTCGGGACCAAGGGCGTTGCGGACGGACGAGGCAAGATTGAGGGGCAGAACGCCTACGAATATCCCGGTGAGTCTCCCGACCCATACGAACAGGAAATGGCAGATTTAATCGGCAGCATTCGCCAAGGCAAGCCCATCAATGAAGGACGCAACGTTGCAGAAAGTACAATGAGTGCGATTATGGGGCGGATGAGCGCATATACCGGGCGGGCACTGAAATGGGACTGGGCAATGAACGCTTCGAAACTCGACTATACTCCGCCAAGCTATGACTTCGGCACTGATTTTCCGGCAAGGCCGGTGGCTGTACCGGGCAAGACACAGTTGATTTAAGCAGAAAATCGAAAAAAGGAACGACTATGAAAAAGAAGACGGTTGAAAAGGCAGATAAAGTTTCGCGAAGAAATTTCATAAAGGCGTCGGCAGCAGTTGGTATGGCGGCAGTTCTGCCGGGCAGGGAACGTTTGTTTGCCGCAGGCTCGGACAAGCTGCGCGTCGGCGTTATAGGCTGTGGGTGGCGCGGTACAGAAGCAGCAACGGACTGCGTTACTGCGGCAGACAACGTGGAAGTTGTGGCGATGGGTGATTTGTTTCAAGACCAACTGGACTGGTCGCTCGCCAAGCTTAGCAGAGAAGTTGATGAGAAGGTATCAGTCACGGAAGAAACCAGCTTTGTCGGCTTCGACGCGTACAAGAAAGTCATTGCGTGCGATATCGGTATGGTCATCCTGGGGACGGCGCCGCACTTTCGACCCGAGCATTTAAAGGCAGCCGTAGAAGCCGGCAAACACGTATTTATGGAAAAGCCGGTGGCGGTGGACCCAGTGGGCATTCGCTCGGTCATAGCGTCGTCGGAATTGGCTGAACAAAAGGGACTGGCAATCGTTACCGGCACCCAGCGTAGGCACCAGGACCACTACCTTGAAATAATGAAGAGAATCCACAATGGCGATGTCGGTGAAATTCGCTCGGCCCAGTGCTACTGGAACATGGGAGCGTTA
>CP070715.1:353844-365733 GCA_020350405.1 Planctomycetota bacterium | reverse complement strand
GCCTTTGGCAAGATTGATGAACTGGCAGAGAAGTTAGCTGCGGAGAGAAGGAGGGTGAACGAACTTGAGGGGCAAATGGAGGAATTCAACGGGACGATTGAGCAGTTAGAGGCAACGGTGGCCGAGCAGAAGGCGGCAATTGAGCAGCTCCAATCTCAGCTTGGGGGACCAGAGGGGCGGCTTACGGAGGGGGCGGTCGGGGAACCTAATTCTGGAGTTGTGGCAGAGCCTAGCGAGCAGGAGGGTGGAGGAGAATTTGAGTGAAACGTTCTGGCGGAAGTAGGGGATTAAAGGACAGGAGAGAAGGGAAATGAAGATAGCGGTTGATTTGGATGGGACGATTTCTGAGTATCCGGAATTGTTCAGGGTGTTCTGCAGGGCGATTCGGGAGGCGGGGTGCAGGATATATGTTGTTACGGACCGGCCGGAGGGGACGGAAGATGTGGTGGCGGAGCAGTTGGAAGGATACGGGGTGACTTATGATGAGATAAAGATAACGGCAGAGAAAAGTCGGTACATACTGGAGGAGGGGATTGAGGTGCTGTTTGATGACGTTGACGAGTACTTCAAGGATTTGCCGGAGGATGTGGCGGTGTTTAAGATTCGGCAGAAATATAATTTTGACTTTGTGGCAAAGAGGTGGATATAGGTGCCACACTACGGGGATACTGAGTAGCTTGCCGGTTTGCTGGTTTATCACGATTATTAGTTTGTGAAGAAGTCGAAGACGTTACCGAGCATAGAGGATTTTGTTCTGTAGATTTCGGTGTAGCTGCATTGGGTGCAGGTCACGGTGGTGAAGCGTTTCGACTGGATATCGAAGATTTTGCTGAGGAAGCCGCCGGTGGCGCGGAATTCATCGACTTCGCACTGGGTGTTTTTGCATTTGGGACAGGTGTAATTTAGCTGCTGCATAACTTGATCTCCTTATCCTGCCAAGAGGAGGGTCAGGGTCATATATATAGCGACGCTGATGGAGTCGTTTGCGGTGGTTACGAGCGGACCTGAGCTGATTGCAGGGTCGATGCCGATACGGCGGAAGAGAAACGGCAAAAACAGGCCGAGGGTGGTGGCGACCATAATCGCGGAGAACATTCCGGTCGCGAAGGCGAGAACGATGCGGAAATGCCGGGCAACGGTCTCGGGGTTTCCGAGCAGCTGGGGTAAAAATGCGCAGATGACGGCGCCCATAATCCCACAGGTAAGGGCGACAAGCAAAGCTATGCGAAATTCGCGCATAAAGACCTGACTTAGTCTCTGTGCGGCGAGGTGACCGGTGGCGAGGCCGCAGACGACGATAGCGGACGTCTGCAGGCCGGCGTTTCCGCTGATGGCGGCAATCATTGGAACGAAGGCGATAGCGGCGGTGTAGACGATAGCGAGGTTCTCGAAGTCGAATTTTCTGTGGAAGAACATAAGGACAAGCGCGGTGACTGCGGTACCCAAAAGGGCCGGCAGCAGCCATGTCATTCTGACTCGGGCGGCGTGGAGGACGGAGACGTTGTCGAGCTCATCCGGGTCGGTACCGGCCATTGCGTAGAAGTCCTCTGCGGCTTCTTCGCCAGCGACTTCGATGACGCGGTCAGCGGTGATTCGACCGATGAGCTTGTGGTCCCTGTCGAGGACGGGGGCGACGATGAGGTCATTTTTGTGAAATATGTTCTTCACTTCCTCCTGGTCGGCGTGGGCGGTAACGTAAATGGTATCCGGGTCGATAAGGGTACTTATCTTTGTATCCTCGGGGCCTGTCAGGAGCAGTCTGATACGGACGTCGCCGAGGAATCGGCCGGAATCGTCGACGACGTAGACGCAGTAGAAATCCTCGTCGATTTCGGCCGCGCGGATTTTGCTGACGGCTTCGGCGACGGTGGCATTTTCGGGGACGCTAATTACGACGGGGTCCATAATACCGCCAGCAGAGTCCTCGGAGTAGCGCATCAGGCTCTTTATTCGGGTGGCTTTTTCCGGGGCGATGCTTTCGAGGAGATCGCGGCTTTCGTCGGTGGGGAGCTCGGCGAGCAGGTCGGCGGCGTCGTCGAGGTCGAGCTCAAGGATGATGGTTTTGAGCTCGTGGTCTTCGAGCAGGGCAAAGAATTCCCTGCGGGTCGCCTGGTCGACCTTTTCGAGTACTTCGGCGGAGATTGGCTTTTGGAGGACGTCGAAGACGGCCCGTCTTTGCTCATTATCGAGCAGCTCGACAACCTCGGCGATGTAACTGCTTCTTTGTTTATTTAGCAGTTGTGCGAGGGCCTGTGAGTCGTCAGCGTCAAGCAGAATCTCAATCTGCTGCAATAGTATCTGGCGTGCGAGCTGTTTTTGTTCTTGCCGCATAGGAGCATCCGTGAGCCAATTAAAAATATAATTTAGCCGCTTGCGGGATAAAATAATGCAATTTTCTGCAGCAGGCAAAGGTTTTTTGGCGAATAGTGTGTATGAAAAGAAGGCAGGTCAGTAAGGCGTAAGTCGGGTAAGCGATAAAATATGCTTGTCTATTGGGCGGTTTTAGTGTAAAATATGGGATTGAGATGCTGGTTTGGGCTTTATGAAGGACAGAGGTATGCGATTTGGTGCTGAGTGGGACATTGTGAAGAAGATTGCTTTTGTGAGCCTCGTTATTGTTGCGTTGAGCTCGTGTTTGTCTGTGGGTGCTCCTGAGCCAGCGGTTGTTCAGGGTCCCGGACAGTGGACGGTCGATGTGGTATTTGAGCATCCACATGAGATTATGCTTCTGCTGGCCGGCGATAAGGAGCCGAGGCGCTTCTGGTATACGATACTAACGCTGACAAATCAGACAGGCCAGGATGTTGATTTTTATCCGAAGTGTGAGTTGATGACGGACACGTTCGAGATTACGCCGGCCGGCAAGGGGGTCCCTGAGGCGGTTTTCGAAAATATAAAGCGGCGTCATCAAGGCAGTCACCCATTTCTGGAATCTGTGGATGAGACAAGCAATAAGATTCTTCAGGGCCAGGACAATACGAAAGACGTCGCAATTATCTGGCCTGATTTTGCGCCGAAGGCGAAGAATATAAGGCTGTACGTAGCGGGTCTGAGCAATGAGACGGTCGTGATTGACCACCCGGTGGCAAAAGATGAGGGAGGGGAGCCAGTGAAGATTTACCTGCGAAAAACGCTCGAGTTAGGTTACGCGGTGAGCGGGGACCCGGCCCTGCGGTCGGAGGCCGATTTGAGTTATAGGGGCAAGCGCTGGGTGATGAGATAGGCAGCGGTACGGGGGGGCTGTGAGTTCAGGACTTGCGGTCTTTTTTTGTACGTGCGGTAAGACAAAATTATTTAGCGGAAAGGCTTTCATTATCGGGATTAGGGTGTAAAATGAGTCTGACGGTTAGTTTGCAGGCGCAGGTTTTTGAGGAGAGTTTGAAGGGTGTTTGTACCTTATTCAGTAGATGCTCTGCTTGAGCGGCGGCCGGTGGTAAACTGGGTAGTTCTGGGGGTGGTGGCGCTGGCGTTTTTGCTTCAGGTGGTAACTTCGGAGGAGCAAAGGGCCGAGGCGATAACCGAAGAGCCAATTGTTGACGATGAACTGGGCAGACTGCAATTGGGCAAAAAACGAGTGGATATTGCGGCGCAAACGGCAAAGCGTCAAGCTGTCACCGGGCCAATGAAGCGGTTTGTTCTGAAGGACTGGGGGATAGGGGGGCTGGCCGGGCACATGTGGCTGCACCCGAATGTTATTCGGCTGATAGGTAACTTGTTTTTTCTTTGGGCATTCGGCAATGCTGTGTGCTCGAAGATAGGCAATAAGGCGTATCTGCCGATTTATCTTGCGCTTGGTCTGCTAACGGGTGTTATTCATCTGCTGTTTACCGATAAGGCGATGGTGGGGGCCTGCGGTGTGGTGAACGGTGTTGTAGGGATGTACATCGTGATTTTTCCGGAGAACCTGATGAACTGCTATTTTTTTCTGCCGCGGCCTATGGCGGCAAGTATCTCGGGTCTTTGGATTGTTTTGCTGTGGTTTATTTTTGACATATTCGAGGCGGTAATGGGCGGTCAAAGCGGCGTTTATTACGCGCATATCGGCGGTCTCGTAGCGGGGGGTGCATTGGCGTTTTTGATGGTGAAGAAAAAGTGGGTGGTGATTGAGAGGGACGAAAGGTCACTGTTGCATGTCCTGGGGCTGGAGAAGCAGGAGGAATTGGTGAAGGAAGAGGAGGGAGAAAAAAAAGAGAAAAAGAAGGAAGGGGAGAAAGGGCCGAAGCGATTTGAATTAGTGGAGCCAGCTAAGCCAGGGGCAGAGAAGGCGAAGCAGCAGGCAAGGCCTGATGATGGATATATTCATTTTAGCTGTCTGTGCGGGCGCAAGATGAAGGTCCGGAAGGAACACGCGGGGAAGGACGCTCGCTGCCCTAAGTGCTCGGCGAAGCTGAAGATTCCCATAGATTAAGCAAAGAATCACATTTCGTATGTCGGCGGGCAGACAGGCACGCTTTTGGTTTCGGGTTATTTTTTTGGCAGGTCGTGGATTCTTTTGCAGCGGGGGCATCTGACTTTGTTACCTTTGTAGTTTGGCGGGACTTTCAGTTTGATGCCGCAGAGGCAGGTCAGGAATACGAATTCGTTGATTCTTCGCATGATGTCGCCGACCTGGCGCATCTGTTTTTCGACGCGCTCTTTCTTTCTGGCTTCGGCAGATGCCTCGCGCAGGGCTACGGCTTCTTTAGTCAGCGCGGCAGGGGGGACGGGAGTTTTGGTGTTTGTCACGCTGGTGAAGGAATCCGAATAATCCTTGATAGAGGCGCCGTGGGTCATATTGCGGAGGATTTTTATTCTTTCTGATATTGGGGGATGGGTGCTGGTCAGGTCGGAGAGTTTCATTTGTTTTTTCTTTTTGAAGGGGTTGATGATGTACATCGGGGCGGTGACTTTGGTGACGGTGGCCAACTGGGGCGATTTGTCATTGGCGATTTTTTCCAGGGCGCCGGCCAGTCCTTCGGGGTAGCGTGTCAGGCGGGCGGCGCCGGCGTCGGCAAGGTATTCGCGTCTTCGCGAAAGCGCGAAATACAATAGATATGCCATTATGGGCGCGATTATGGCGGCGATTATAGCAATTACAAGCATAGCGAATTGTGCCTGGCTGCCGCCTCTGCCACCGGAGTATCTGCGCCGGCTTCCCATCATTGAGCTATAGAACATGCTTCTTAGAAAGACCTGCGAGAGCAGGACGATAGAGCCGAGCATTATGCCGGCGAGTGTGACGTATAGGATGTCACGGTGGAGGATGTGGCTTATTTCGTGTGCGATGACTCCCTGTAGCTCATCGCGGTTCAGTCGGCCGAGCAGGCCCGCGGTTACGGCGACGGAGGCGGATTTCGGGTTTCGTCCGGTTGCAAATGCGTTTGGGGCTGGGTCGGGTATGACATAGACTTTGGGCATTGCGGGCAGGGCGGCGGCGATTTTCATCTCTTCGACGATGTTGAACAACTGTGGGTAGTTGTCATGGGTGACGGGTTTTGCCCTGCTGGTGGCGAGGAGGATTTGGTCGCCGGATGAGAAGCTTATGAGCATCAGGATAAACCAGAGTGTAGCAGCGAAAGCTATGCCCCAAAGGCCGGCGTGGTTGGTTTTAATCATCTGTGGCGATTGCAACTGGTGTTGCGGCGCGATGGCCAGGCCGAAAAAGCCGCCAGCCGGGTCAAAAATTGAGCCGATTATGTAGCCCAATAGCAGCAGAACACCTGCCATCAGCACCATCAGTATGATGGAGTTTCGCTTGTTGGCTCGTATGAGTTCCCACATGGTTAATTCTTACCATTTAGTTGTTACTGTTTTCGGCAGCCAAAGCCTTCGACTCCGCTTCACTCAAGATGACGATTTTTCGGCATTAGGTGAAGCTTACTTTTGGCACTTCTCTTTCGGCGGGTGCTTCAAGCTCGAAGAAGTCGCGCTTGTCGAAGTTGAATGAGTTCGCAACGATGTTCGAGGGGAACATCTGAATCTTGTTGTTAAAGAACAGTACCTGGTCATTGTAGCTCTGGCGAGCGAACGAGATTTTGTTTTCGGTGCTAGTCAGCTCCTCCTGGACGGAAAGGAAATTCTGATTGGCCTTCAGGTCGGGGTAGTTTTCTACTACCAGCATAAACTTGCTTAGAGCTTCTCCGAGTGCTCCTTCAGCCTTTGAGGCCTCGGAGACGTTCCTTGCACCCATGGCCTTGCTTCTTGCCTCGGTAATGGCCTCAAAAGTCCCTCTCTCGTGCTTCATATAGCCTTTTGCCGTTTCGACGAGGTTAGGAATGAGGTCGTGGCGGCGTTTCAGCTGGACGTCGATCTGCGACCAGGCATTGTCCACCTGGTTACGAAGCCGAACCAAAGCATTGTAGATGCCGACGACGAAGATAATCAGCACGACAAGGACGACGACGACAATAATTAGTGGAACCATAATTATTCTCCTTCTTTAGGTTCGATAAATCGGAATCTGCCTAAAATAACGGACGGCGGTTATTTTACCGCATAAGGCTGCGAATGGCCACAATAGTTTTTATTCACAGAGCTCTTCCGGCAACCGCTGTCGAGCGAGGTGGTGCATTTTGCCCATCTTTGTGCTGTATGGTCGGAGGCGGAACTTGTAGCTGTATGGCCTGGGGGGCAATCTGAATTCCTTGTGCGGCCGGGAGCGGTCTTTTGTCCAGCCGCCATCGTCTCCGCCGACGCCCATCTGCTTGTAGTCCAGATTGACCGTGATGGTGTCACGTCGCGGCAGCTCATTTATGTGCTTGGCGTCTTCGAGGTCCTGCATTGTATATGGCCAGGCACTGACGCTCAAAAGGGGCATACCTACGGCGAGCAGGCCGAGGCCGTCTTTGTCTGTCAGGGTAAGCCAGCGTGCGTCGACTTTGTTGCCGTTTTCCTGCGGGCGGACGTAGTCGTGAATCTGGTCTTCTACCGAGGCGGAATAGATGCCTACGGCGGCACCGGTCTTTCGGTCAGAGTATGTTTCGTGCGGTCCGCGGCCGTACCAGGTCATAGTTTCGAACCGGCCGGGGATTGCCATCTGCATACCGAAGCGGGGCAAGTTAGCAAGCTCGCCTTTCGGCTGCATGCGACTTTCGACAATCACGTCGCCACTTCCATAAATGGTGTAGATGCACTTATAGTCGGAACCTCCAGCAGGCAGCACAGCTTCGGCGGTGATTCGGATAAAGTGCGGTTTCGGCTGTTCGGCAATAACCGAGTTGACGGTGCGGTTTTGACCGGCGTTTTTCCAGATTGCGGAGCGGATGGGCATTCCGCCGGCAGGGAATCTGAAAGTAGGGTCCCATTTGCATTCGATGTCGTTGTCGGTCGGCACGCGCCAGAAGTTTGGAATCAAGGGTGTGGCGATTAGCTCTTTACCTTTGAATTTAAATGACTGAATGGCACCGGTTTGTTTACCGATGGTGAGCGTGAAATTCTTTCCGCTGACTTTGACTGCTCTGGACGATTCTTTAAGTTTAAGGCTCGGCATGTCTTCGGTGTTGGCCTCGGCGACCGGCGGGACATTGAAGGGTAATTTGTACTGGTCCCATGCCAAGACATGGCCTCGGTCGGCCCAGGAGGTGTCATCGGCGAGCGTGGAGGTGATTTTAAGCCAGTATTCGGCGCCGGGCTTTAGCTGTGGTTTCTCAAATGGAACTGTGACCTGCTGTTCGGAGTTTGGTGCGAGCGACATTCTGGGTAGTCTTCCGGTCTGCAGGACCTGGTCGTCTACGGTCAGCTCCCAGGAAATATCAACGAAGTCGAGGCTCAAGAAGTCATATTTGTTTCGGATTTTGATTATTCCTCTGGCGAGGTCTACGGGTTCAGCCTTTATTTGCTGATAGACTTTTTTTGCTTCGTAAAGTTCGGGTTCAGGCTGGCGGTCGGGACCGACGATGCCGTTGCAAACCATGGAACCGTCGGAGGGTATGTCCGGTGGACCGTAGTCGCCGCCATAAGCATAGTACATTTTTCCTTGCGAGTCGTGGGCGCGGAGGGCCTTGTCGGCCCAGTCCCAGATGAATCCTCCGATGAGGCGATTGGGTTTTTCGATGAGGTCCCAGTATTTCTGGATGCTTCCGAGGGCGTTTCCTCTTGCGTAGCAATATTCGCAGAGGATGATGGGGCGGCGGTCGATTTTGTTGTTGAGCTTTTCGGAAAGCAGCCAGATGGTGTCGTACATACGGCTTCTCATATCGACGTAGGGTGGGTCGGCAGGATGGCCCTGGGCACCTTCGTAGTGGATGTAGCGCGTGGGGTCGTAGTCGTGAATCCAGCCGGCCATTGCGGCGTGGTTTGGGCCGCAGCCTGATTCGTTGCCGAGCGACCAGAAGATAACTGAGGGGTGGTTCTTGTCGCGCTCGACGACGCGGATTGCGCGTTCGACGAAGGCGGCGTGCCATTTTGGGTCATTTGACAATAAGCCGGCGAGGCCGTGGGTTTCGAGGTTTGTCTCGTCAATCAAGTAGATTCCGTATTTGTCGCAGAGGTCGTACCACTTCGGGTCGTCGGGATAGTGACAAGTTCGGACGGCGTTGATGTTGTTTTGCTTCATTAGTTTGATATCGAGTATCATATGTTCAAGCGGGATGTAGTCACCGAGGTCGGGGTGTGCTTCGTGGCGGTTGACGCCATAGAGCAGAACCTCCCGACCGTTGACGAGGAGTCGTTCGTTTTTGAGTTCGACTTTGCGGAAACCTACCTTGCAGCTTTCGGCCTCAA
Source organism: Planctomycetota bacterium (assembly GCA_020350405.1). Lineage (GTDB taxonomy): Bacteria > Planctomycetota > Phycisphaerae > Sedimentisphaerales > Anaerobacaceae. The sequence continues at coordinate 357,033 of CP070715.1, read as the reverse complement.
TGGTACCTTCCTGGTCGTCGACGAGGGTTAGGACAAGTGTGTAGAGGTTTGGTGTTTCGGCAGACCATTTCTTCGGGTTGGTTACGTCACCCTGCAGGAGGGGGAAATTGACAGTACTTCTTTGTGTTGCGTACCATTCTTTTATGATTGTCTTGGCGTCAGTCTTGAGCGGTGCTGAGAAGACAGGCTTATTTTGTGAGTCGTAAAGCTGGGCCTGGACGGTCCAGCCGGCGAGATTCTGGTTTTTGAAATTGCTGAGCCTGGGCCGAATCACGAGCGTTGCGTCTTTGTATTGGTCGTCAAGTTCAGTGCGGACGAAGAAATCGGAGATGTGTACAGGTGGCGTTGAGAACAAGTAAACATCCCGGTAAATGCCGCTTAGTCGCCAGGTGTCCTGGTCTTCGAGATAGCTGCCGTCGCACCAACGGTAGACCTCTGCTGCAAGGACGTTTTTGCCGGGCCTTAAATATTTTGTGATGTTGAATTCGGCCGGTGTCATCGAGCCCTGGCTGTAGCCGACCTTCTCGCCATTGAGCCAGAGGTAAAATGCGCTCTTGACGCCGTCAAAGTGGATGAAAACTTCTCTGTTGTCCCAGCTGTTGGGGATAGTGAATTCGGTGCGGTACGAGCCGACGGGATTGTTGTCGTGAGGAATGTACGGCGGGTTGGGATTCCTGGGGCTGAAGGGGAACGTTACATTGGTGTAGATGGGGATGCCGTAGCCATACAACTGCCAGTTGCCCGGGACGGGGATATCATCCCAGCGGCTAACGTCATAATCGGGCTTGTAAAAGTCCTTTGGTCTGTCGGCTGGCTTTTTTACCCAGTGGAACTTCCAATCACCATTCAGCGATTTGTGGAACGGTGAGGCTTCGCGCGTACCTATCAGCGCGGTCTTGGTGTCGGGGTAGGGCATAAGGGTACAATGGGCGGGCTCTTTGTTTTTGCCAATCATCATGGGGTCTTCCCAGTCAGGTGCCAAGTTGGCCAGCAACGGTGTTGTGAGGGAAGCCGAGATTAAAATTAGAGCCGAGACCTTAGTGGCATCGAGATTTAACAGTTGCATTTTATTCTCCTTTTAAGCACGAGTGGAATCTTTACTGACCTATAGTCGGCAAGGCCCGCCGAGCAAGCGTGCCGATGTCGCCCATAGCTGGGGTAACAGCCCGGAGGCGGAAGCTGTAGCTGTAGGTCTTCAATGGCAGGCGGTACTCAGGGTGAGGGCGGGCTCTTTCGGTCCAGCCATCGTCGCCGCCTACGCCCATCTGTTTGTAATCGAGGTTGACGGTAATGGTGTCGCGTCGCGGTAGTTCGTGGATGTGCTTCGCTTTTTCGAGGTCCCCCATTGTATATGGCCATGCGCTTGCGTATAAAAGCGGCATACCTACAGCGAGCAGGCCGAAGCCGTCTTCGTCTGTAAAAGCAACCCAGCGGACGTCGGTTCTGTTGGCGTTCTCCTGCGGGCGGACGTAGTCGTGGATGAGGTCCTCAACCTGGCCGGAGTAAAGTCCGACTGCGGCGCCTGTGTTTCTGTCCCAGTAGGTTTCTTGGGGTCCTCTGCCGAGCCATGTCATCTTGTTGAACCGGCCGGGTATGGCCATCTGCATGCCGAGGCGCGGCATTTCCGGGATTTTCAGGCTCTCGGGCTTTAGGTCGTTTTGGACGACGACGTCGCCGCTGCCGTAGACGGTGTAGGTATGATAATAGTCGTTGTCACCGACAGCTTCCGGCAGCGTTACGTGGGCTACGATTCGGACGACCTGAGATTTTAGCTGCTCAGCGTTTACAGATTTGACGGTTCGATCCTGTGCGGCAGTTCTCCAGACACCCAATCTTATCGGCATTCCGCCGATTGGAGTTTCGGTGGTATGGTCCCATTTCTCTTCAATGTCGTTATCGGTGGGTTTTCGCCAGAAGTTGGGGATAAGCGGAGAGGTTACAAGCTCGGTGCCGTTGAAAATGAAGGACTCAATGGCGCCGGTTTTTTTGCCGATGGCGACGGTGAAATTCCTGCCCGTAACTGTGAATGCGTCAGCCGTGTCCTGCAGTTTCAACTTTGGCATTTTTTTTACGTTCTCTTCGCGGGCCGGCGGAGCGTCGAAGGGCAGTTCGAACTGGTCCCACGCGACGATGTGGCCGCGGCCTGCCCAGAGCGTGTCGTCGGCCAGAGCGAAGGTTATTTTGAGATGGTATTCGGCACCCGGTTTTAATTTCGGTTTTTCAAAGGGCACGGTGACAACTTCTTCTTTTTTGGCGGGCAGATTCATTTTCGGCAGCGAGCCACTTTGCACAACTTTTCCATCTTCGGTCAGTTCCCAAGAGATATCGACGAAGTCGAGGCTGAGGAAATCGTACTTGTTTCGGATTCGGATTTTGCCATTGGCTAGGTCGACAGGCTCGGCTTTTACATACTGGTAGACCTTCTTTACCTCGTAGTATTCGGGCTCGGGGTCACGGTCTGGGCCGACAACACCATTGGCAATCATAGTTCCATCGGAGGGTGTTCCGGGCGGGCCGTAGTCACCACCGTAGGCCCAGAACATTTTGCCGTCTTCTGAGAATTCCCTGAGGGCCTTGTCGGCCCAGTCCCAGATTAGTGCGCCGACCAGATTTTTATGTGTTTCGAAAGCATCCTGGTATTCCTGCAGGTTTCCGACGGCATTGCCCCTCGCGTAGGCGTATTCTTCCATAAGATAGGGGCGGTCAGGGTGTTCGTTGGCCCAGTCAATACACCATTCGACGGTCTGGTAGGAGAGGTTGTCGGTGTCAACGACGCTGTTCATCTGGCGGTACTGGAGCAGGCGGGTGGGGTCGGCCTCTCGAGCGTAGTCGGCCATTGCTTTTATGTTATCTCCGAAGCCGGCCTCATTGCCGAGCGACCAGAAGATTACGGAAGCGTGGTTTTTGTCCCTTTGGACAACACTTGCCATACGGTCGACGGAAGCGGCGGTCCATTTTGGGTCGCTGCCGGGAAGGCGATTTAGGCCGTATGAGACTTTATGTGATTCCATGTTGGCTTCGTCCATCAGGTATATACCGTACTTGTCGCACAGGTCATACCAGACGGGCGCGTTGGGATAGTGTGACGTGCGGATTATATTCATGTTGGCTTGTTTGATGAGCTTGATGTCCTGAATCATTCTGCTTACGGGGACAACGAAGCCGCCGTCGGGATCGTGCTCGTGTCGG
>CP070715.1:341620-353744 GCA_020350405.1 Planctomycetota bacterium | reverse complement strand
AATGGCCAATTATACATCTCGTTAGCAGGTCGAATCCGCAATGTAGTTTGCCTTTTTCCTTTTAACTTTTTACTTTCCAAACTGATCAATCAGTTTGAGTCAATTATGCAAAACAAACCCAATTTACTGGCTCTCCCAAACGAACGTAACTCCAATTTAAACAATGGCTTATGAAAATAAATCCAATTCGAAACTTGGTGAAAACAAACCCAATCAAACCCAATACAAAGCCAATACAAACCCAATTTTCCCGGACGCCCAAATGAACGTAACCTCCGGTCTAACAAAGCATTATGAAAATGCCCACCTCCGCGCACGCGAAAAAATCAAACCCAATCAAACCCAATTTACGCAAAAGCCAGAAAGTTCGACAGAGTATTCCCTCGAACTCTTGGAACAAATTCATTAAAACGCTTCGGGTAAAATCCGCCTGGTGGCATCGCGCAGGTAATTGGAAATCTGCCTCTCGGAGTTCATACCGAGTATCTTTCTCGCCAGGTTGTTACAATCCTCCAGCGTGACAGAGCGAATAATCTGCTTTATTTCCGGTATCATCGGCGGAGTCAGCGAAATTGTCCTGACCCCCATTCCCAGCAGCAGCATAATGTGCTCCGGCTCAGAAGCCATTTCACCGCATACGTGCAGGTCTATCTGCGCCTTGTGTGCATCCTGAATCACCGTCCTGATAAGGCGCAACACCGCGGGGTCCGACGATGAGTATATGGTCGAGACCAGTTCGTTGCCCCTGTCAACCGCAAGCGTGTATTGCGTAAGGTCATTTGTGCCGATACTGAAAAAATCCGCATCTCTTGCCAGCGTAGAGGCTGTCAGGGCCGCAGACGGTGTTTCAATCATAATGCCTATCTTGATATCTCTGTTGTGCTTTACCGACTCCTCATCGAGGTCCTCCATAACATCGCGAAAAATCATCTTGGCCTGCATCAGTTCCTGCAGATTTGTAATAAGCGGGAACATTATTTTGACCTCGCCCAGCACCGATGCCCGCAGGATTGCACGCAACTGCGTCTTGAACATAGTAAGGTTCTGCAGGCAGAATCTAATGGAGCGAAGACCCAAAAACGGATTTGGCTCAGGAGCAAAACGCTTGCTTTGAGTATATTTATCCGCGCCAAGGTCCACGGTCCTTATTATCACGCCCCGATGCTTGAAGACGCTGATCGTCTCGGCATATGCCTCATAATGCTCCTGCTCGGTAGGTTCGCTCGCCCGGTTCAGATATAAAAACTCCGTACGGTATAGCCCTATACCCTCTCCGCCTTTTTCCAGAACTGACTCGGCTTCATCGGGGAACTCAATGTTGCCCAGTAACGTTATCCTCGTGCCATCGCGAGTTACTGCCGGTTTTTCCCTTATTGCATCGAGTCGATGCCCAAGCTCCGCAAATTCGAGCGAATATTCTTCATACTGGCGGACCGTTTCGCTGTCCGGATTTACAACGACAATACCGCGATTGCCGTCAATTATGACGGTATCACCCCCGCGCACACTTTCCGTAAGGTCTTCCAGTGCGACAACCGCCGGGATTCCAAGGGACCGTGCAACAATAGCCGCATGGCTCGTTCGTCCACCTGCGTCGGAAGCAATACCCTTCACAAATGTTTTGTCAAAACCGGCTGTTTGCGTGGGACTTAATTCTCGGGCCACAATCGCGACCTCTTCGGTTAGGTGTTCAACATCCTCGCGCTTTCGCCCAAGAAGCTGTCGGAGAAGGCGTCTTTCAATATCGTAAATATCCGCCGCACGTTCGCTGATATATGCGTCTTTTACCTTCGTGAAGTGAGACGCTATCTCCCGCAGTGTCGCAGATACGGCATACTCGGCCGTCACCGATTCGCTGTGGACCAAATCAGTTATCCTCTTTCGCAGGCTCCTGTCGTGAAGCAGTCGCAAGTGCACAGCAAAGATGTCTCTTATTTTTCGCTGTTCAATTGCTTCCTGCCCGGCTTTCAGCTGACTGAGCTCATCAACTGCGGCCTTGAAGGCATTCCGGATCCGCTGAATCTCTACCATGCGCTGTCCCGGCTTTATTGACCGCCGCGGAATTCGATAATCCTCCGAATCAATAATCAGAGATTTCGCAATAGCAATGCCTGGCGAAACAGCTATCCCCTTTTTTATTTCCATGGCAGAGTCTTGTTAAATCCTAAGTTTTTTTCGGCTCGCTCGGCACCGGCTCCTCAAAGTGCTTGTCTTCAACAAGTTCTCGCAAGGCCTTGATGGCTTCTTGGGCGTCTGCACCTTCAGTTGTGATTTTAAGTTTGGTACCGCAAGTCGCCGCAAGCATGCTCATTTGCATAATGCTCTTGCCGTCTACGCTATTTTCGGTGTTGCTGACCGTAACGTCACATTCAAACTGGTTCGCTATGTCTACAAACTGCATTGCGGGGCGCATATGCAGTCCATCTGCGTTTCTTATTTCAACCTCGGCTTCGCAAATGACCTTTTCCAAAGTATTCTCTTCTGCCTGCATTTTCAGGCTCCGTGCCCGGCTCTACGCGTATGAATTTGTATTGCTAAAGGGACGAATCTTCATCGGCTTCCTTAAAAAGGTCCTCAATTTCTTCTGCTGTTGCAGATTGTCTGAGGAACTTTCTGAACCTGTCGCGCTGCAAATGCTTGAAGATGCTTTCCATTGCCTGTAAGTGCCTGTCGGGATTGTCAACCGGGCTGATCAGCAGTATAACCGAATAAACCGGCTGTTTGTCCAGCGAGGAAAAATCGATTCCGACGCTGCTTCGCCCAACGGCCGCAGTCACATCTTTTACTGCCGCGTGTTTGACATGAGGCAGTGCAACGCCCTTGCCCATTCCCGTACTCGCTTCCTTCTCTCTTCTTATCACCGCCTTGATAATGTCCTGGCTGTTGTCATTGCCGAGCCCCCCGGCTTTATCGAGAGCCGTAACAAGCTCGGCTATTGCGCCGTCGCGGTCCTTTGCCTTAAGTTCAGGAATAATTGCCTTAAAACAGACAAAATCTGAAAGTCTCATCTTCCCGTACCAATCCATCTACGGCCGGTCTGACCGGCTCGCATACAATCGAAAAACAACATCATCGCAGAAGCTATCCAAAACCTCCGCCGCCTTTATGTTTATGGTTGCGTTCTTTACCTTTTCTTTTCCTGAGCTGTCTTTCAAGCTTATGGACAGCTAAGTCAATACACTGGTAAGCATCTTCGCCCCTCTCATGCGCAACAAAAATCTTGCTGTGTTCACCCCTCGCGATTATCTCTACACTCATGCTGCCGGACCGGCCGCCGTCGATGATTACCTCAACCTGATTTATACTGTTATAGTACTTTGGTAGTTTCGAAGTCTTCTGCTCGGCGTGTCTTCTTACGGCTTCCGTTATGTCAATATGTTTACCAGTAATAGTAAAAAGCAAAACCAATCTCCTTAAACCATCTCTTAATAAAATCCATTTTATTCCGTTTGGCCTTTCAAATCAGCAACCGGCAGCGGTTTTGCGTCACTGTCACGTCGTGGTGCTATGACTCCCGCGCTGACTGCAAATCTCAACGCCTCTTCTACCGTCATATCTAAATCTATAGCCTGCTCTTTGGGAATCATTACCACGAAACCGGTAAACGGTGTCGGCGAAGTCGGTATAAGAACAGTGAGAAATTCCTTCTCGACGTTATCTATGATTTTTTTCAGGCCCGAGCCGGTCACCAGACCCATCGACCATATGCCCTTTCGCGGATACTCCACCGCAACAACGCGAGAGAACATCCTTTTCTGCTCTTCTTGCGTCAGCAAAAAATCAGTAATCTGTTTTACGTACGGGTAAACCTGCTTTAGAAACGGCGTATTCATTATGAACCTTTCAACCATTCGCCACAGGGTCTTGCCTACAACACTGGCCAGAAAAGCTCCCACTATAAAAACAGCCAAAAGAGCTATGAGGAAGCCCGCTACTGATAACGCCGCATCAATCCAGAGCCTGTCGAGCTCAGGCTTGCTTGCGCCGCCAAGTATTATCACATATTGCAAACCTCTTTTTATATAAACGCCGATTTTGTCGTAGATGAGCTTGTAACCCCAGATGAATATCCAGATTGTTACAATCGTTGGCAGAAGTACCGCCAGGCCGCGGAAGAAATACGTTTTGAAACGTCCCATAATATTATTATTTCCCTAACAACAGTCCTTTGTCGTCAGCTTGGCGTCTCTCGTCCGTACTATCGAAGAATAGGCATAAAACACACATCTGACCCTGAAAGCACAGCTTAATTCATGGTCTTCTCGTAGTCAATAAAAAAGTCTTTGGGTAAATGTGCACCAAACAGGTGTATTACGGCCCCTGCCAGTGAAGTGAGCATCCAGACGGCCCGCTGACATAACGCCAGTGCCGACGCGGCGTCCTTGCCGACGTTGGCAAAGTGGATAAACATGTAAGCGAGCGTTCCCTCAACCACTACCGCCCCTCCAATACTGACAGGCACGGCCCCTAATACCCAGGTTAGGGTGAAGAATACATAATAATACTTGATGCTGGCTTCAATCCCCAGATTAAGTCCCAGAAACCAAAAGCCGGTAATTGTCAGAAGCTGCAAAAAGACCGTCAGGGCGAACACCACAAGGATTGTCAAGGGCTTGCTGCAGTAAATTGTGATTGCATTTTTCAGCTTCTCAACACCGCGCGCGCCTAGCGCTCGAGTGCGTGACCAGGCCTTCTTTAATAGAATGCGGCCTTGCCAGTGCAAAAGAAGTGAACAAAAAATCATCACGAAGGCCGCCAAGACTCCGAAAAGCACCCATTTGTATTCAGCCACAGAGTTTACAAAGCCGCCCTGCTTTTCATCGCCGCCAACTGTTATATCATGACGACCTCGAAGGAAAAGCGTATAGAAAAAAACAGCGATTATCAGTGTGCTCAAAAGGCCTACGAACCTATCTACAAATACGCTCAGGGCTGCTTCAAACCTTTTATCAGTATGCCTTGTAACATACCAGGCACGCACCAAATCGCCTCCCACCGAACTCGGCATAAAATTATTATAAAAAAGTCCCAGGAAATGTAGCCGGACCGCAGCCAAGAAGTCTATATGGATAGATTGCGACCTAAGCAGGAGCCACCACCGAAGCGCCACTATTACCTGTCCGATGGCAAAGATACCGAGTGCAACGGCGAAAACTCCCAAATTTATCCTGAGGAAGGTTTCTGCCAAATTGCCCCATCCCACTTCGCGTCTCAGCCAGATGGTTCCCCAGATAATTCCGCCCACAACCACCGCAATCCGCAGAAACAGTAATATGGGTCTGGTTTTCTTGGCTTCGCCGTCGGGCATTAAAGCAGTTTGCCTTAAAAAACTTGTTTTTGCAAATAATAACGGGTAAAACATCCTGTGGCAAGATGGTAAGCGAGCGCTTTGCAAAAAGGTTGCAAGGACGACGGCCGGCTGACAATAGCAATTTAGGAGACTCGACACGTGGCAACAAATCAAAATGTCGAAGAAGGTTCGGAATTTATGCCAAAATTCGATAAAGATGGCCTGATACCTGTGATAGCACAGGATGTGAAGACCGGACAGATTCTGATGGCCGCTTATATGAATCAGGAGGCACTTGATTTGACAATCCAAGCAGGCTTCGCCACATACTTTAGCAGGGCCCGAGGCAAATTATGGAAGAAGGGCGAAGAAAGCGGCCACACACAAAAAGTTGAGCAGATACTCGTCGACTGCGACCAGGACTACCTTCTCCTGAAAGTGACCGTTGATGCAGGCCAATGTCACGTCGGGTACCAGTCCTGCTTCTACCGGGCATTGAAGAAGGATGGTGGCAACCAGCTCGAATTTGTCGCGGAAAAAGTCTACGACCCGGCGAAAACTTACAAAAAATAACGCTAAACCGCTGGTGGGTGAGCGTATCTATCTGCTATAAAACAACTTACTGAACTTGGACATGGACACCCCTCCGGGTTTTTAATATTTGGTAAACATGTGAAATAAAAAATCGTCGTTTTTGCATAATTTTCTTGACTTCGGCCCGGGAGCCGTGTAGATTTACAGCCGCAATGGATTAGCTTAGTGAGGAGTGGCTGGATGTGTTTGGGTTTTTCCCTCACCCGAAAAAAACGCCCGACGATACAGATGCAAATGTCTGCCCGGCTCTGCGTACGCCATTCGAGTAGTGATATTCTCCTTGGTTACTACGCGCGCAAAGCACATGGCCTAAAGGTTAGCTGTGGCCCGTTGCCGCAGGATATATTGTTTTAAGGGATCGTTTTTTTTGGAGGTATTGATTATGAAAGAAAGGAAGTTGAAATTGTTTGTTGTTTGTACTATTGCAGGTTGTCTTATGGCAGTTGGGCCGGCTTATCCCTCACCATACTTTCTGCTCGACACCGAGATAGACTGGCTGGATGGCCTCGCCGACATCAACGGCATGAGCGAGTCGGGGTGGAGTGAGTACATGTCACAGTGGAACGAGTACACCGTAGAAGGTAACTCTTATCCTAATGATGTTTTCCTCCCGCACCCCGGACTGTACGTTTACGGCGGTGGCGGAAGCTGGACCGACCCCTGTACCGCCAAAGAATATAACTATCCTGAAGATGCTGGATTGGTGATGACCTGGGGCGACGCTTGTAGTATGCCGGACGGCAATTTCAGCAGTGCCTGGGTGTTCGAGTACCCGGAAGACCCCGATTTGAGAAACTGCACAATCACCGTGACGGTCACTGCACCCCAATTTGGTCTTCTGCCGCCGTTCACCCGGATTAATCAGGTATCGCTGGGGCTTCAGAACCTGCCTCTGGTAGGCGGTCCCATCCGTGCCTGGTACTGGAACTGCGGACCGGGCCAGCCCATCCCCTGGAATACGCCCACCACGATTACCATTGACACGTCGAAGACCGGACGGGCTGCCGCCACGCCAACCGCCAGTTCCTTTATGAGTAATCCCGGCTTCAACCTACAATTCGTCCAGTACATCGTTGTGGACGAAGGCGGCACGTGGGTCGGCGGACCACAGAACGCGCCACCGCCCGGCGGAGGCATCCCCGGCATGTGGAACTACTGGCACAACCTGGCAGTCGCTTCGAATCCCCCCGCAGCCGCTGTGCCGGGCAAGTGGTATGTTAAGTGGAGCCAGCCGCCGGAAAAATGGGTCAATGACCCCAACTTTATTTACGGCTGGGATGAGCTGTCAGACCACAATGGACCACAGATAGTCGCGGACGATTGGAGATGCAAGGACAACCGCCCGGTCACCGACATCCACTGGTGGGGCTCCTTCATCGGTTGGAATTTGCCCGGACCTCCGGCAGTGCGACCCCACACTTTCCACATCGGCATCTGGAACGACATACCGGACCCGAACCCCGCTAACCCGTTGGATTTCAGCCATCCCAATGAGATGGTTTGGGAAAACTATTGCGACAACTGGGTCTGGAACTTCGAGGGACATGATAAGGACCCCTGCGACAGGCCTGAACGCGATATGGAGACCTGCTTCCAGTTTACCCAGCTTCTGTCTCAGGACGAGTGGTTTTATCAGGACCCCAACGACCCGTGCGACCCGAACGGCAGGGTCTACTGGCTGAGCATTGCAGCAATCTACAATCCCGCTGACTACCCGATTCAGTTTCCGTGGGGTTGGAAGACACGGGAGCACTTCTTCAATGACGATGCGGTGCGTATCACAAATACGAACAATCCCACTAACGGGACCTCGTGGCCGCCAACACCGCCAACAGTCGGTTCTCAGTGGGTTATGGGAAACCCGATTTTCTTCCCCGACCCGAATTTCTCTTGGGATGTGGCCTTCGAGCTAACCACCAATGCGCCGAATTACCCTGATGACCCGATTCCCGGAGACTTGAACGCCGACAAGATAGTCAACCTCTTTGACCTGGACATCATGGCCACTAACTGGCTCACAGCCGCTCCGTAGCGGCCGAGTGTCTTAGCGAGTAAGTGTGCTTTGCAACGTTGCTTGGCAAAGCACTTTGTGTATGTGATACTATAGGGCCCTGTGGGCTTGCGATAATGGTCCAGCCGCAGGGCCCTCTCTATTATCGCTACAACCGAACCCTGGGCAGTCACACAGGGTCATACCTATACACCCCCATCGTTCAAGAAAAACGCCGCTAAAAGTCGATATAGACACTTGTAAGCTAACAGCTTACAATAAATAACAGCTTAATACTGAATTCCGCAATGGAAATAGACACGTGACAAGTATCCTTGAAAAACGCCTTTCCTTGCACAAAGACTTGGCAGTTCAACAGCAGCTGAACAACGCATTAAAATCGCAGATTACCCAACTTCAGACACTTGCCAATGTCGGCACCACCACCTATATGGTCGCACACGAAATCAACAACTTACTTACGCCGCTTGGCAGTTTCGCACAGCTTGCTCTAAAACATCCTGACGATAAGGCCTTGATAGAAAAGGCCCTCCAAAAAGCAGTCCGAAATTGCGAGCAGGCCTCGAAAATTATGGAAAGTATGCTTGCCGTGGCGGACGGCGAGACACAGGATAAGAAAAGTGTTCCACTGATGACTTTGGTACAAGAGGTTTTTGCCTGCCTCTGCCGGGATTTTGCAAAGGATGGAATCACGGTAAACATCGAGATTGCCAAAGACCTCAACGTCTGGGGTGTTCCTGTACAAATTCAGCAGGTCTTGATGAATTTGATTCTTAATGCCCGTGACGCGATGCTGTCCCACGGTGGTGTCCTGACCATCAAAGCCCATGACACAGATGCTGCGGTTCAAATAGAAATCGCCGACACCGGCTGTGGCATTGACCGCGCCGATTTAGAAAAGATTTTCGAACCTTTCTTCACTACCAAAAATGATAAAAACTCGCCGTCGAGACGCTCAGGTGCGGGACTTGGGCTTGTATTTTGCAAAAGGATAATAGATGAACACGGAGGTTGCATCTCGGTCGAATCCAAACCGACTGAGGGAACTACGTTCAAAGTAACCCTACCTAAACCCAGTTAAGGCAGTAGCAGATAGTGGCTCAAGTCTACCAAAATGTCGGCCATATAACTTTAATGCTGCTGTTGCTTGTCGGTTCCGCTTTCTTCTCAGGTACAGAAACCGCCTTCTTTAACCTGTCGCGCAGGCAGATAAACCTTCTTAAAAAATCTAAACACAAACTCCAGAACCTGGCTGCAGCATTATTGAAAGAACCCAAGCAGTTGCTTAGTTGCCTGTTGTTTGGAAATATGATAGTTAACGTTCTCTTTTTTGCGCTCGCCAGTGTCCTTACAGTCCGTATCGAGCGCCAGGTCGGCCCGGCCGCCGCCGCTTTTACCGCCTTCTTCGCTTTCTGCTTGCTGGTGCTGCTCGGTGAAATACTGCCTAAATCCTTGGCCTACACCGGTTCAAAGCCACTCAGTGTCGCCGCCGCCCTGCCGGTATTCCTGTGCACAAGGGCTTTCAAACCCATTGTCTTTGTGTTCAGGTTCTTGGTGGTGGAGATAGCCCTTCGACTGCTCTTAGGGCCGGCGAAACCTCCCAAACCAATAGCCGCAGGCGAATTCAAGGCCCTGATGGAACAGGTGCGAAAACGCGGCCTGATCACTCCGGACGAGAATAGACTTCTCACCGAGGTTGTCGAACTCGGCTTTCTCAAAGTACGCGATTGTTTGCGACCCCGCGTGGATATGATTGCCTGTGCCGTTACGAATTCCAGCCAAAACACTCGCGAAATCATGCTGAACAATAACCTGACAAAACTGCCTGTATATGCCGGAACAATAGACAACATAGTCGGCCTGGTCCACCTTCGACAGCTCTTGCTTGACCCTGAGGCGCCGCTGGACAAGCTTGTGCATAAGGTCGATTTCATCCCTGAGCAAAAAACAGTAGAATCTCTGCTGGAATTTTTTCGCAAGACCGGTACCGACACCGCAGTGGTAGTGGATGAATATGGAGGCATTGCAGGTTCTATCTGTCTTGAGGACATCGCTGAGGAGTTACTCGGGCCGATTGAGCTTACTGGTGGAACCGAACCTATAGAACAGATAGGGCCTTTTGAATACCGACTCGCGGGTAACCTGGCCATCCACGACTGGGCCGGGGCCTTCGGCATCGAGCCGGCCCAGACAAGACTGGCCACGATTGGTGGCCTCGTAACTGCAGCCCTCGGAAAAATACCAAAAGCCGGTGACCTCGCATACGTGAAGAACTTGAAATTTACCGTAGAACGTGTACGAAAGCACCGAATCGAAACGCTAATATTGACCCTTCAGCCCACACCGACCGATGCTAAATAGCCTGATTCTAATATTGATAGTTGGTCTTTTTATAATTCTCGGCGGTCTCTTCGCCGGCGCGGAGACCGGGGTATACCAACTGAGCCGGCTGCGTTTAAGACTTGGTGTTGAAAACAAACGCCCACTGTTCATCATCCTTGACAAAAGTTTACGTGATAGCCCGGGCCTGATTGTCTCAACCTTACTCGGTAACAACCTCGCTCACTATCTCGCCACCAGTATCGTGACTTTGCTTTTGCTCGCACAGCTAAAGGCCGAACATGCCGCGGAATTGTTGGCTACTGCTTTGACGGCGCCGCTGCTGTTTATCTTCTCCGAGCTCATCCCCAAGAATCTGTTCTTCTATCACGCCGATTCATTGATGCCTTGCATATCCCCCTTTCTATACGTATCCCACAGAATCTTCACTTGGTGCGGCTTGGTGCCTTTGCTCAAAAATTTGTCCCGCGTTGGTGCCCGATTAACAGCCGAACAAGCCGCATACAAAACCACGGCCGTCGCCGTCCACCGACCTCATGTTAGCGCAATCTTTCGGGAAACACAGGAGGAGGATTTTCTCAGCTCTGTGCAGACCGACATCATGAGTCGTTTGGCAGCTATCTCACACCTTACTATAAAAACTGCCATGATACCTGTTAACAAGGTGCAAATGGTCGACGTTACCACTAACAGACCCCCTCTTTTGAAACAACTGGCCAAGTCAGCCTTCACCCGTCTGCCGGTTTACGAGCATAAGTTTGAAACTATCATCGGCTTTATAAATATTTACGAGTGCTTAAGCTCATCAGAACAGTTTGATGATTTACGCAGCTTCATAAAGCCAATACGAAAGCTTTCCGCTCAGACTCTCGTAACAGAGGCGCTAAATATTATGCAGACCCAGAATCAGAAAATCGTTTTGGTTACGAGACCCGGCCATGCCGGACGAGAAAGGCCCGTCGGAATCGTAACGATGAAGGATTTGGTTGAGGAACTGCTCGGAGAACTGACCGAATGGTAACATAAGTCCGCAGCGTAAACCCCTGATAGGATAATAAAAAATGTCCCCAAAAATCATTAATACCTTCGTTTTCCTAATCCTCGCGGCCCTCGCCCTCGCCATGCTGGCAAACAGTATGACCAAGCCTCTTGGTCGAGATGAGCATATGTACTGCACCGCCGGCGTCCTGTTGGCCCGCGGCAAGATGATTTACAGGGACTTTTCATACGTCGCGCAGATGCCTCACCACCCCCTGCTTTGTGCTTTCTTGTACAAAGCCCTGAACACAACTCATTATCTGCTCGTAGGCCGAATGCTTTCGGTGGTCTGCGATATCCTCGTGGCTGTTTGCATCGTCGGCATATATCGGCGCATCTTTGATGCTTTTCCAATCTCCGGAATGCTTCTGGGCTCAGCGGCTGCTGTTCTCTACGCGTTCAATCCATTCGTCGACTATGCTAACGGCTTTGCCTGGAATCATGATGCGGTGTTCTTATGCGTTGTTTTATCCTTCTGGCTGTTTATATCTATCGATTTCGAACAAAAGTCGAAGTACTGGCGAATCGCCGTTATTGGTGCATTACTGACGCTGGCAACCTGTATGCGCATAACCACGGCATTGGCGCAGCTGTTGTTTTTCGCGATATTGTTGCTCCGACCTTCGCGGTCGATAAAACAAAAACTTCAAACCATCCTTCCTTTTTTGATTGCGACCGCTTGTGTGTTGATTTGGCCCATCTGGATAGTGACCGCGGCCCCGCGAGCAGTCTATCTAAACCTGTTCTGGATACCCATGCTCAACAGCGAATGGCTGCGCCGGATAGGCATGGTCTTTGGCAAATTCGACCTGATATTTGTCGCGCTGACGACGCCCGGCTACCCCCTGCTT
>CP070715.1:328864-341520 GCA_020350405.1 Planctomycetota bacterium | reverse complement strand
CAGAATTCCCGACTGCGCGAGCTTGCCCGCGAGAGAGTCGGCCTGCTCGCCTAAAGCCTCAACCTCACTAATGCTACCTTGCCGGGTCAGTTCTATCTGCCTTTCCAGCAGACTCTGTAGCTCATCTAATTTCGATGAGAATTCGGACACCTTTTTATCCGCGCTCATCCAACCTGAACTCCCGTTTTGATTCCATTCTGCGACTTGCTGCCGAAAGCCGTAACCTGTCTTGTTTTCGCCAGACTATGCTCAACTTCTTCCAGAAGGTCGGCTGCATCGCGGTTGGATGGGTCCAGACTCAAAACATCCAGAAGAATTTTCCTGGACCGCTCAAACAGCTCGTCTTTCATGTATAACGCCGCTAAAGAAAACATCACCGATGTATCACCAGGGTGCATATTCAAGTACGCCTCCAGATAGTGAATAATTCGTGAAAATGAACCCATCTCGCAGGAGGTTTGAAACAAACCCAAAAGAGCCGTTAGGTTATCATTATCCAACTCCAGGCATTTTAGGTACATCTCAAAAGCTTCTTTATAGTCACCTTTCTGCTGCGCAACTAACCCCAGACCCCCATAGGCCTTGGCACAATTGACGTCCAGCCGACATGCAACCCTAAAAGCTATCTCAGCATCATCAAGAAGGTCCTTTTGCAGGGCGACCACCCCGAGGCCAACGTAAGGGCCCGGCTCATCAGGCTCTAATAATGCTGCTTTCTCGTAGCAGTGCTGTGCCTGCGCGTAGTTGCCGACGGATGTGTAACATTCACCGAGTTCCTGCGATACTTCGTAATGTTGCGTCGAGTCATAGTCTTCAATACTGTTTTTTTCTATCACGTCCATAGCAATTCTTTTCCTTCGAGTATTTGTTTTGCGTTTTCAAGTAACTCAATCGCAGAATTAAAACGTTTCTTTTCGCGTCTTACTTTTGCTTCTAACAAAAGCGTATCCACCGTAGGTCTTAGCGCGTTGACTTCGCGGCAAAGCTCAGATGCTTTCGGGTGACCGCCGGCTTTGAAAAAAGCCTTTGCCGCTAGGCCCTTCATCCACAACTCGTTCTGGTGGTGCTCAGCTATATACTCATACATCTGGGCCGCGGCCGCCCATTTCCCATCTTTCTCTGCCGACCGGGCTTCTTTTAAAGAGATATCAAACTGGAAGGGTAATTCTTCGAAGCTCGGTTGTCTAAATGCGACGCCAGCCGCTTCCAGCGACTGCCGCACCGGAAGACTTGGAAAGCTTTTGCGGGCGTACTGTAAGTCGGATTGCCTGACCACCGCCGCCCATAGCTCATCAGTTGAACCCTCCAGTTCGAATCCTTCCCGGCTGACTTGGCTGTTAAGTAGCGCATGCAGGGGGTTCTCCACCCACATCTCGTCAACGGCAAGGCCGCTCGGTACTATCGCAACATAATCGCCGTTGCATCTCTCTAAGGCCGCATCTATCCGCTGAGCTTCTGTCGCCGAATAACTAACCGGCACAATCACTATGTTGGGCATATCCGTGTTCAGTCTGGCCGAATCCGTCTGCGGCAGCGGTAGATACAACTCATAGGGAAAGAACGTATGTCGCCACATAGTGCCTATGGTTTGTCCCGCTTGTTGGTCTATGTGGCTGGATGCAAAAATGATGGACAAATCCTTCATTTTCGGCCAGGGCTTCGGCGGCCTTGTGGTTCGTATCGCCAGGACGTTCCTCAGATACTCGCTTTTATCCTTGCGTCGCTGCACCGAAATCCTGTCACATTCACCGACAGGACTGTAGAATTCGCCCGTAATTTTATGCACGTGGTGGAAATCCGAAAAGAACGCCAGCCGCCGCGTCATGTCCCAGTCTATCAAAACGTTGAGTTCTTCATTATAAGTTCCCGTCTTCTTGAGCAGGTCTCTGCTGTGCATCAAACTGACGTGAAGAACGTGGTTAAAGTACAGCATAAAGAGACGGTCAAAGTCCCGGCTGACCTCCACAACCTTGCTCAAAACCTGTCGGCCGCCCTCCGGCATCACCCTGCAGTAGGCTTTGTACAAATCGCTGTATGCTACCTGACAGTCTGTTTGATTCTCCAGAGCGTTTACCAGCGTCTCAATATGGTGGGGGTAGTACAAGTCATCATCATCAAGGTAGGCGACGTATTTCCCTTCCGCCCGCGCGAGTGCCTCATTCAGCGAAAACGCCTTGCCGCAGTTCCGCTTTCTGTTGATAAATACAAGACGCGAATCACCGGCGGAATTAACGATGTCGCTTACGTCTTTTCCGCCGTCATTGATTACAATAACCTGTAGGTTCCTGTAACTTTGACGTAAGACACTGGCCAGAGCCTCGGACAGACATCGAGGCCGATTAAACGTCGGTATCAGTACGCTGACCAGCGGGTCGGACTTTGTTTTGCCGTCTTTTAGCATGCCAGGAATATTTGAGTTCTTTCTGTTAATCAAAAATTTACGACATTAATGTTCTCCAGTATCTCAGGTGGAAGGGTCGTCAGTCGTCCTGTATATGTGACTTGGGTATTTTGTTGAGAATCAATTTCGTGTTCCAATTGAGTAAAAATATTGTTGATTTTGCTCAACTGATTCTTTAGGGGGTAGTGCTCTTCGATGAACCCACGATACTTCTGTGGTTCGTATTTGTCGGAGAGAATCTGCTCGCAGAATTCTTCAGAGATGTTAAACAGAAACTCCGATGGGAATATCTGGTCTGCGCCGGGAAAATTGTGGATAACCGGTTTCAAGCCGCATGCCATCCCTTCCAGAATCCCCATGCCCTGGCTTTCCCCGATGCTGGCAGAGACAATGTAGTGTTTGTCACGTAACCAGGAACTTACATCTACCTGCCATCCGTCAAAAAACACTGAATCTTGCAGTTCAAGTACCTCCACCATGTGCCGAACGTATTGTTCAAGCATTGGGTTTTGTGAAGTCCCTCCGAAGAACAGCTTGTATTCGGTATCCATGTAGCGCAGCTTTTGCATACATTGCAGAAGGAACATGGGGTTCTTTCGCATGTTTAAGTAGCCCACACAGGCGATATTCTTGCCGGGGGCTCTTTCAGCGAACTTAAACCTGTCAAGGTTCACGCCGTTTGGAATCGTGACAAGCTGCGTGCGATTCTCGATATCGGGTACTCGTCTGAGCAGGGCATCCTTGACAAAAGAATTGCCGACAGTGACCAGCGTGTCGATATTCTCCCACCGGACCTGGCTCGGCCAGTTGTGGTACGCTTCGAAGCGGTGAAGCCTGACAATGTTTTTAGAAACCTTCTCCAATTTAGACGCCTCCACAACCGCATCTGTGCACCACTCAAACCAGCAGATATCGCCCCACTTCATTAGCTCGTACATCTCGTTGACGTGTTGCCCCTCAAAGAACTGAACCGGGAAACGACTTTTGGCGAATTCAAAAATATCTGTTAGGAATTTTACGTCCCCCTTCAATCCGCAGAAAAATGCCACCTTCGGTCTCTTACTGCGAATCACCTCAACCATCGGGGCGAGAACTTCTTGGTTGGGTGCAATTGCTATCGAGCTAAGGAGCATTTCAATAGCGTCGCCTTTATTGCCCTGGTTCAAAAAGACATTGGCCGTCCTGTTCAATAAATCTGCGCTCAATATGCCCATCCGCTCCATATCGTCAAAAAGCCGCATCGCTTCCTCCGCTCGGCCTAAAGCCAAATATGCTTCCGCCAAATTCCAGATTATTTCGGGACTGTTGCTTTGCAGGCCTCTCGCCCTGACAAAATGATTGACGGCTTCATCCGAGCGGCCGAGACAGTGCAGAATCGCCCCTGCATCGTTTAGCGCTTGCGCATCTTCGGGCGCGGTGCGAAGATGTTCTTCAATGCAGGTGACGGCTTCCTCGTGCCTGCCGGCCTCAGCCAACTCAAGACCCCTTTGATACTGATTCGAGCTTGTTTCCATTGTCATTTTTCCTTATCCCTAACCATAAGTGCCCCAAACGGCCTTGTCTTTGTTTTCAGGCACACTTTAAAGTCTCACAAAACAAGGCCCTTTTACAAACCTATGGGCACACGGTCACACGCAATCGTTGTGCAAATTTCGTGCCGTTAACACTAATAGGTACCTTCTTGAGATTTCACAGGTCCGAACGGAAAATTTGTATAAATATCAAACACATCTGTGCCTTTAACAGCCATCCCTGTCCCCGTTTCGTGGCACATTACAAAAGCCCGTCTTTCTTCGATTCTTCGCTTTTCGTCCAAGCAGTTGTCCCAAACGCGCTATTCTGTGCTCAGGACCCTCAGCTATCTGAGATAATCCAGCAGTGACAAAGACATAATCTTTGCCGCCACCGAAAGCGACATCTCATAAAGAACCTCACGACGCGAGAGCTCGATGGCTACTTGGGCGATGTCCGCCTGGGATAGGCGAGTAGCCTCATCCTCAGCATGATATTTTATCTGCTCTAAACTCTGTTGGAGGTCACTTAGGAAGCCTATCCTCGACCCCGTCACAACAGCATTTCGTACCAAAAGGTTTTCTATCTCTTTCACTGAATCAAAGAGGCTGCCCCGAAGCTCCCGCAATTGAGCCTCGGAAAGGCCCTTCTCGTTTGTCAGTACGTCCCGAATGGTTATAAGCGTGTTGAATATGTCATAAGTTCCGGGTACGCGTACCAGCTCGACGCCGGTGTTATTTAGTCCTGTGGTGTCTACATAAAGAATCTTTCCTGTTGTTGAGTCAGTAACCACCTGGTTGCTGTCCCCTCCGGCCGGTACGGTTACATAGCTGGCTCCGTCGTCGATGGATATCTTGTAATTGCTGCCGTCGTGAATTACCGTCAGCCACACAGCACCGGTAACATTCGATGTGCCGGTGCCCGCCTGGGCACCGGTGCCCCCGCTGAAAATCGGAACACTCCGCTCGTCCGAACAAAAAATTTCATCACCCACATAATAAGCGCTGGATTGTACGCCGGGACCTACCTCGATGTTTCGGTTCTCGTCGCTGCCTTGGTAACTTACACTCGTGATTTCTCCGTCGGTGCGCTGCGCGACATAAGGCGCCGACGCCGTATCGCCTCCCCCAAAGAGGTGCTGGTCCATTCGTTGGGTGTTGGCCAGCAAGACCATATGCTCTAATATGCCATTTATTTCCTCGGCCGTCCTCTTCCTCGCGTCTTCATCGTAGATGCCGCCGCTGACCTGAGTCAGACGTGACTGCACCTGAGTAGAATATGATATCATTTCCTCAACAATTGTGGATGAGTACTCAAGCGTGCTAATAACCTCCGCAAGGTTATCTATATAATTCTCCATAGAGCTTTCTTGGGAATTTAGCCCCAAAACCTGGTAGGCACTCGACGGGTCGTCGGAGGGCCGGTTGATGCGCGAGCCTGTCGCAGCCTGCTCCTGCAGGCGGGACAGTGCCTCGGTATGCAGATGCAAAGCAAAGCTGATATTGTTGTAAATATTGTTTAATGTCCCACTCATAAAAGCTCTTTAAAACTAAATCTGTCGTTTACATTATGTCCATAATGCTTTGGATCGCCGTGTGGACGGTGTTCAAATATTTCGCCATCGCCTGAAACATCTGTTCGAAAACCAGCATCTGGGCGGCTTCATCGTTGATGTCTACGCCGCTTAGTTCGCCTTGCTGTTCCGCGAGGTTTTGAATTATGACCTCCACGTTGTCCCCTTGGAGTTGCTTCACGGATACTGTTTGACCGAGATTCGTAACCAGCTGACGGTAAAACTCGCCGGGCGCCAGACCATCCAGAGTGCTTATGGCCTGCTCCTCCAAACCTGCCATTCGTAAGGCGTTGGCGTTGTCGGTCATATCTGCACCCAGTGCCGTCGCTACACGTCCGGGCTCGGCGCTTATCTCCGAGCAAACCGCCATATCTAAAGCGCTGTCGCCCGAGAAAAACGTATTAAGTCCCACCGCTGCCAATACTCCTGACGTGTCCGTGCTGCCAAAAGCATCAACTTCGAAGGTCTCAGAGTCATTCAAATCCCCTGTGCTCAGAGATATTTTGATTCCGTTGCCTATATCGAGGCTGTCACCTGCGGCGTAACCGGCACCGACATTAAGAGTGGTGACCACTTCACCATCACCGTTTTCCACCTCAAGCTGCAAGGTGCCGTTTCCTACCGAGCCGGTTCCTATAACCGTATATGTAAAGGTCTGGTTCTTCGTGCCTGTATAAATGCCGGATACGGATATTGTCGGCGGCGCGCCTGTCAACGTGCTGTTTGTTGGCTCCGGCAAAACCGCAGGTAGAAAATCAAACTCGTAGTTTGTATCAGCTTGGATACGAAGCTGCGAGGAGGCTACCGAAGCGCTCAGGCCGGTAATGGCCGTAATCTTAGTTGCTAAAGTTGTTAACGTGTCGGTGGATACGTCAACATCTACCTCGTTGCGCGTTATCTCGCCGGTACTGGTGTTGACGACTCTTATGTATATCTTGCCGTCGACTACAGGTGGGTCAAAATCAGCTAAATCCTCGTCCTGCATCGCCCAGCCGGTCAATTCAGTGAACGAGCCCGCCGAACCTACACCTTGAACGTGGTACTGATTTATCTGTTGTATTATTGCACTTGCTAAATCGTCTAAGTCCTCGTGAATCTCGTAGACAAGTTCATTTTTCAACGATAACAATCCGCCGAGCTGTCCGCCCTGCAAGTCTGTGCGATAGTTGTATGAGCCTGCAACGGTAACACCTAACTCGCCTGCTTCATTTAAACCCACCTCCAGTTCCATAGCAGTGTTGCCCGTTACTCCGGGCAGTCCCCCTATGGTCACATCAACCACGCCGTATTCTCTGTCCACGGTCTGGACGCCAATCAGCTTCGACAGTTCTGTTATGTATTGGTCCCTCTGGTCCTGCAAATTGTTACCCTCCCCTCCGGCTATTTGCAGTGTTTTTATCTTGAAGTTCAGTTCGGCAATCTCACCCAGTAAAATATTAATCCGCCCGACAGTGTTTCCGGCCTCTAATATAATCTGGCTCTCAAGTGTCGTAAGGAACTCTCCCGATGTTCTGAACTGGGTGGCCATGGCCTCGGCGGCTGAGATAGCTTGGCTCTGCCAGATTAGCTCTCCGGGGTGAGCGCTCAGGTCCTGCACTGCGTTGAAAAATTCATCGATAGCCTTGCTTAAGCCACTGCCTGTTGAAAGCTCTCCAAAGCTGCTTTCGATGCTGCGCAGCGTTGCCAGTTCCTGTGAAACCTGCCCTAATGAGGACTGCTGCCGGAGAATCTCCCCCTCCAGAAAACTGTCAATAAGCCTGGTAACTCCCTCATAAACAACGCCGCCTCCCAGCAGAATACCCCCGATTTCGCTCATGTACGCAGGGGAAAGTTCTACCCTCTGGCGGTGGTAGCCGGGGGTGGCGGCATTGGCAATATTATTGCCGACTATGTCAAGGCCCTTCTTGGCTGCATCAAGACCGCTGAGGCCTACGGAGAAACTATCCATTTCTTAACTCCATTCGAATGTGGCTGTCGCATTACCATTGGCTGTACCTTTCAAATGGTCCATTCAAAGCTGAAGATTTACAAAGGCCGTGTCGCTCTGTTGTTTGGTGGAACCGTCGGAATCATAGTAAACCGTCCCTGTGCTGCCAAAGTTGAGGATGCTTTTTAAAAGCAGCCGGTTGAATCTCGCGCATTCAGACAAAAGCAGTGCCGTGCTTAAATGCTCCTTCTTAAGTTTGTTAATCAGCGCCTTTAATTGCGCCTTTCTCTCAGCTACTTGTGCTTTTTCTTCTTCCGGCAAAACGGCTTCGAGCTTGGACAAGGTTACCTGCTCAGAACCACAGCCCAGAGCAAGTGCTAATTCTTTTCTTATCGCATACCGTTTTAATTCTTGGCCTTTGTGAGTGTCCGACTCAGTCTGGATACTCTCAAGCAGCCTGCCTAAGGAATCCTCGTCACGCTTTATAACCAGGCTGCGCAGCTCATTTAATAGTGACAGACTCCCCCGCAGCTGCTCGATGTCCTTGTCGAGACAATGCAGCAGCTCATTGAGCTTAGCTCCTATTTCAATGGCCATTGCTGTCATATATTCCCAAGCCTTCACGTTTTCAGTTTATAGCAAAATGGGGTCTTGGCCCGATGGCTCCGTTGCTGTCTTGGTCTGGTCCGAATTCGTCAAAGCCTTGTATATATCCTTCCACAACCCAAAACCGCCGCTGTTTGCAATATGCTGTGAGAGGTACAGCCAGAATATTCCATGTACCTGCTTGGAAGCCCCATCTTTGTCGAAACCCCAGTCCGCGATTGTATCTCCCATCTTCTCCAGCAGCTGATTGAGTAAGACCGACTCAAAATCTTTTGCCGCTCGTATCTTCTTATCTTCGCAAAGGGTCTCTATGTTGCTGGGATTAAGTCTTCCGGCTTGTTCGGAAAATGGGACTTCGCCTGAATGCTCAAGCGGTATCGGCGGTGAGACAGGCTCGGTTAATATCAGGTTCGTGCTGTCCATCGGATTTTCTCCTACATTATCACCAGCCTGGCTTGCAACGCGCCGGCCTCTTTCAATGCATTAAATATCGCTATCAGGTCCCTCGGTGTCGCCCCTATCGCATTGAGCGTTTTGGCTAAGTCTGAGACAGTAACTGCTCTCGATACGGGAATCAAATACCCATCCCTCTCCTCGACCCCTATCGTTGTCTCCGGAACCCTTTCCGTCGTGCCCGCATCGGAGAAAGGAGCAATCGGCTGAGAAACAATCTCTGTCTCCTGGATTCTTACAACCAGACTGCCCTGCGAAATAGCCACCGCGGATATACCGACGTTCTCACCCACTACTATTGTACCGGTCCGTTCGTTGATGACTACTACCGCGGGAACGTCAACTTCAACTTCCAGTTTCGTAATATCGTCGATAAAACCGACTATGCCTGCTTGGCTAATTTCACTCGGCAGGCTGACTTGGATAGTGCCCGCATCGACCACTGTCGTGCTGTCCGGATAGGCTTCGTTAATCACTCTGCTGATGCGCCCCGCAGTCGAAAAATCGCCGTTTCTAAGATTGAGTGTGATGAGTCTGTGTCCTGCGATGTATTCCACAAATGTAGCTATCTCTTCCCTTTCAACTATTGCTCCGTTGGGAATTCGCCCAACCGTCTGGTGGTTCTTTGTGATCGAAGCTGCATCGCCTGATGCCGTCCAACCGCCGATTGAAACACCTCCCTGCGCCACCGCATATACCTGCTTGTCAAGTCCCTTCAACGGCGTCGGTAATAGCATCCCTCCCTGAAGACTGTCGGCGTCTCCTATGGCGGAGACGTCTACGTCGATTCGTGACCCTTCGCGGGCAAACGCCCCCAACTCTGCCGTCACAATAACAACAGCAATGTTGCCGCCACTCAAATCCGAAGGAGAAAGAAAAATACCTGAATCCCTGTATATGCTGGTCAGTATCTGTCGTGATGGCAACGCGCTGTCGCCTGTGTCCGCCAGGCCTACTACCAGCCCGATTCCCGTCAGTGGGTTGCTGCGGACGCCTTGGATATCGACGATGTCTTTTATCCGTTCGCCGTTGCTGGCTTCAGCTAAACTTAATAAAAGTACCAACGAGAGTGTCAATCGTGATTTCATAAGCTATCGCTCTCAAAAAAACATAATGCCTCGGAATCAAGGGCTTAAAACGGCCAAATAATGTCAAATACCCTCCCCAGCCAGCCTGGTCTGTTGTACGGTGCCGCGTAACCCGAATTCTTACTCACTATACGAAAGTCTGCAATCTGCTCGCTCTTGACCGTGTTATCAAAAGCAATATCGCTCGGCCTGACTATCCCGCTTACCTCGATGGTTTGCTTATCGCCCGCGATATCACGGCTGCGAGTCCCCATAACCACAAGGTTCCTGTTCGGAAGGACGTCCACAACCACTACGCTTACACGGTCTACAAAGCTGCGCTCGTCCTTGTAATCGGCTTTGCTCTTCAACTCGTTGGTCGATTCCGCGCTTAGACCAAAATCACCGATGTCGATATACTTACCTATTTCTCCATTAAACAGTATCTTCTTATCTGTCTCTTTCTTTAAATCTCTCTTGGCCTTGTTGTCCACCTTGCTGGCCTCGGTGATTATAATGGTCAGCGTATCTCCTATCTGTCGGGCCACGTCGTCGGCGTACACGTCCCTCATGTCCTTGCCTCTCTTGGCCCATATGGAGTCTGCGTGTGAACAGTTGACCGGGATAAGCAAAAAAGCTGCCAAAACAAGCATCAGGGTTATTCTGGTTCTCATTAATCTATCCTTTCAGAAAACAGGTTCCACGGTTCCGTCTTCGTTGACTTTTGCCAAAATCACTCGTTGCGAGTCAACGTTTCGAACTTTCACATATTCGCCGACGCTGCCCTTCTGCATTGCTTTGCCGATGGCCGAAACCGAAAATCCGGGCCGCTCCATGCGAATGACGACATTTTGATTGCGCTTGACGATAACGTCAGGTTTCAAGTGGCGCACCATACTCGGCCGCAGAATACTGTTTGCCGGAATTCCGCGCCGGGCAACCAGACCATACGGTGCTCGCCAGTTGGGAGGCTCCGGATTATCACATAGACATTCTTCTATCTTGACATTTTCAGGGCTGATTAGCGCACCCGCAGGGATATCAACCAGTGCCGCTGCTCTTCGGCATTTGTATTTGAGCCGAAAAGCCACTTCGCGCGTCCCTACCTTCTTGCCGTCGGCAAACACGGAAATCTGGACCTTGGCTTGATTTCTTGCCCCTGGAACCAGACCCGCAACCAGCTCTATTTCTTCGCTTGTCTCCGGTACTACCATATCTTCAAGTGTGCGCATCGGGTCCGGCGGACAAACCGAATCAGCCGGCAGCTTCACCTTCAGAAAGGAACTTGCCTGCTCAACGAATCTGTCGCTCTTGATTATTTTTTGCTGCTGCCTTATAGTTACCTTCTCAGCACCCGTTAATGTCACTTCGGTTGAAGGAATCCCGCTGCACGCCAATCTGCTCAGAACCATCTGTCTGTCGAGAACAATCTCCTGACCCGCCACTGAAAGCCGCCCAAGGGCAATCTTGCTCGCCTTCGTTGCAAGAAATTTTTTGCCCCGTATTATGCCGACCTGACCTAAGTTCGCGGTCTCGCCCTCGATTGTGACTTCCCTCGGCAGATAAACCTGCAAAGCATAATCTTGCCCTTCACTGGTTTTTGCGCTGTTTGCTGATGTCTCCCGAAACCAAAATAATACTGTCACCAGACAGGTAACCAAGATAATACTTACTGCTTTACTGTTCATAATGACCCCTTATCTGACTATGCTGTTTGCCGTTCGGAGCATATCGTCGCCTGCCTTTATCGCACGCGAGTTTACCTCGTATGCCCGTTGGGCCGTTATCAGGTTGACCAGTTCGGTTACCATTTGTACATTCGATTTTTCCAAAAATCCCGACTGGATCATTCCAAAACCACTTTCACCGGGTGTGCCGGTCGTTGGCGTGCCGCTTGCTTCCGTTTCGGCCAGCAGATTATCGCCTTCGTTGGAGAGACCTGCTGGGTTAGCAAAACGCGCCAGTTGAATATTGCCTACAACCGACAGTGTCCCCGTAGAATCGGTTACATTGACGCCTCCGTCCTTCCCGACATCTACAGACAGGGCATCAATCGGAATCGTTATGGCCGGCTCTATACTGTATCCGGTGGTGGTAACTAATTCCCCGTTGGCATTCGCTTGCAGGGCCCCGTCGCGGGTATACCTTATCTCGCCGTTTGGCATGTTTACCTGAAGAAAGCCCTCGCCCGTAATAGCTATATCAAGACTCCGGCCGGTACTCTGGAGCTCGCCAGGTGTGAAAACCTTCACGGTAGACGCAACCCTAACTCCGCTTCCTATCTCCACGCCCCCGGGGGAGTTTATACCCGACGATACTTCAATGCCGGGCTCCTGCAGCGTCTCATAAAGTAAGTCCTGAAAGTCAATCTGGCTTCGCTTAAAACCATTGGTGTTGATGTTCGCAAGGTTATTAGCAATCACGTCCACCATCATCTGTTGAGCCGTCATACCTGTCGCCGCAGTGGAAAATGCTCTTAACATAATATTGTTCTCCTTATCTTAAGTTCTCACTAATACAAAGGTACACCGTGAAGTCCTTAACCCATCGCTACGCCCATAATGGTGCTGGAAGTTTCCTTCTGGGCTGAGACGAGGGCCATATTCGCCTCATACAGTCGCGACACCACTATCATGTCCACCAGCTCGTCGACCATCTTCACGTTGGATGACTCCAGGTAGCCCTGTTTTACAACCATCTGCTCGGCAGCAACCGGCACTATGGCCTCATCCGGCATCCGATAGCAGTTTGCCCCGGCCGGTACAAGCTTGTCCTCGTCGGCTCCGAAATCGACAATACTGAATCTGCCTATGGCTGTACCGCCGACACTGATACTTCCATCACTCGAGACACTCAGTTGCGACAGTCCCGTATCAGCCGGTATCGTGATTGGCCCGGCCTCACCGGCTACTGTCCTGCCCTCGGAATCCACAACCTGGCCGTTTTGGTTTGTGCGAAACATACCGTTGCGAGTGTAAAGCGGCCCCTCAGGTGTCTCTATTACGAAAAATCCCTTACCGTACAAGGTAAAGTCCAGTGCCCGGCCCGTCTGGGTGATACTGCCCTGGGAAAAATCAAATACGGAATTCAAATCAATGCTGCCCGGCGAGTAGGTCT
>CP070715.1:325054-328764 GCA_020350405.1 Planctomycetota bacterium | reverse complement strand
TTGCACTTCGACGTGCATCCCTGCGGCAACAGCATTCTGGGCACCAACGAAAGTATCAGCAATCTAACTGCCGAAGAGATGCGTGGCTATTTTATAAACCGATACGCGCCTAACAACATGGTTTTGGCGTGCGCGGGCAATTTCGAGTGGGAACAACTCTGTTCGACTGCGGAACGCCCCTGCAGCAAGTGGCAAAAGCAGGCTATCGGAAGAAAGTTGGAGGACTATGGGGGGAGCATGAAAAAGGAGCGGGCCGAGAAGTCCAATCTGGCTCGCGAGCATATATGTTTGATAAGCCCGGCAGTACCAGCCCAGGACGAGCGAAGATTTGCGGCTTCTCTTCTGGCGTCCGTTGTAGGTGACGATGTCGGGTCGAGATTTTTCTGGGAGCTGGTCGACAAGGCATTGGCAGAAACAGCAACGATGCAATACAGTCCTATGGACGGTACGGGGGCATTTTACAGTTATGTCCGCTGCAGCAGCGAAAATGTCCGCAAGGTACTTGATACGATCAAGGGCATTTTTGAGAGTCTGTCCAAGAGCGGTCCAACCGAAGAAGAATTAAAAAAGGCAAAAAATAAGATACTGAGTGCCTTGGTAATTAAGAATGAGCTGCCCATGGGTCGTCTGATTGACTTGGGCTTTAACTGGATATATTTAGAGCAGTACCGGCGGATTGAGCAAGACGTTCGTGCTGTAAAGGCCGTCACTGCCGACGATATCCACGCCCTGATAAAACAGTTCAAGCCGGGTGACTTTACACAATTCTCAATAGGGCCTGCGTCGTAAGGTCAAAAAATATGTGATTTTTTACGATATGTGAAGGATGTACAGGCCGTGAAAAAACTGATATTCATCCTTATTTGCCTGCTGGCGACGGCTTCCAGCGCGGCAAAAACGGAGAACAACTCAACCGCAATAAAACCGACTTCCAACAGGGGCACTATTATGACCGTTCTGGGGCCGATTCAGTCCTCAGAGTTCGGCAAGGTACTGGCGCACGAACATGTGATGGTTGACTTCATCGGCGCCGCCAAGACCGGCAGGCATCGATACAAGCAAGACGACGTTGTAGAAACGATGCTGCCCTATCTGCATGCTGTCCGACAGCGCGGCTTTACCGGGTTTGTTGACTGCACGCCGGCCTGGCTCGGACGTGATGTGGAGGTGCTGAGACGGCTCGCTAAGCAGACCGATCTGCACATTCTGACCAACACAGGTTACTACGGCACGGGTAATGACAAGTATCTTCCGGCTCACGCATTTAGGGAAACCGACGGGCAACTAGCCGCCCGATGGATTCGTGAGTGGGAGCATGGGATCGACGGGACGAAAATCAAGCCGGGGTTTATCAAGACCAGCGTGGACAAAGGGCCACTTAGCAAAATAGACCGAAAGCTGGTGCGAGCGGCAGCGAAGGCCCATCTGCAAACGGGCCTAACCATTGCCTGCCACACGGGTGAGGCAAGGGCCGCCCTGGGTGTGCTTGAGACCGTGCGCGCAGAAGGGGTGGATGCATCAGCATTGATAATCGTCCATGCGGACGGTATTAATAAGGAAAATGTGCATGTGAAACTCGCTGAGGCAGGTGCGTGGATAGAGTATGATGGAGTCAGTGATAAATCGATCAAAAAACACGTGCGGCTGATTAAGAAAATGCTTGAGGCCGGGTTTGGCAACCAGCTGCTTATTTCACATGATGCCGGCTGGTATCGGGTGGGTGAAGGCCAAGCCGCCAAAAAGAAGATCCGCCCTTACAATGCCATTTCCGACAAACTTATCCCCGCCTTGAAAGCCGCTGGTGTCGGTGACGCTGAGCTGCATAAACTGTTTGAGGAAAACCCCGCGAAGGCCTTTACTATTCGCGTGCGCAATAAATAATACACTTGTAACTGCGCGGTCGGCAATTAACCTTGATAAATACTGCCAGACGTGTTAGAATCAAGTTGTTTTAGAGGTTGTCGCAGTGAGCAAGGCCAAGAACAACGAACAAATAGATGCCGATATCCAGCAAGCTAAGAAGGATGTCCTTCGTGCGCGGGACATAATACCGGGCGGCACTAAGCGCGATAAACCGGATTCGGCCCCCCTGCCAGCAGCAGAGCAAAAACAAACCGATATGCCGAGATTTGACTTAGCTGAAGAGATAATGGCCAATCAACGAAAGATTACTGCAATAAAAAGAAAGGCTCCCGGCAAAAAAACAACAGTTAAGAAGGTAAGGCCGCAAGCTGAACGGCTCGGCTATACTATCGAGCCGCCGACGCCAGCTTCAACAGAACAGGACCGGATAATCGCAGAGATTGTTGCAAAGGACATTGAACGGCTATGCGGAGGGCAATTTAGGTAGTATAGGATTGTTTTTCACCGAGCCAGGTTGGGCCGCAGCTTATATCGACCTTGAGGGGGACATCGAGCTTGATAGCGGTTGTCATTTCCTCACTTATCCACTCTGCATGTTCTTCGGCTTCGGCGCCGGGCAGTTCGAAAACAAGCTCATCGTGGATTTGAAGGATTAATTTCACCGGCAGGTCCCCAGATTCGATTTTCCGCTGGATGTTTATCATGGCGACCTTCATCAAATCTGCAGCCGAGCCTTGAATGACGGTATTTACCGCCAGACGCTCAGCTTGCCTGCGTTTATTGGTATTTCTGCTGCTTATATTCGGGATGTTGCGGCGCCGGTCCAAAATAGTCTCGGCGAAGCCTGTGCGTTTGGCTGCAGCAATGCAAGAATTTATAAATTTTCGGATTGAACTGTAGCGGGCAAAATAATCGTCGATAAACTTCTTCGCCTCGGACATGCCTATTCCAATCGAACGCGATAGTCCGAAGGCGCCCTGACCATAAATTATGCCGAAGTTGACAGCTTTACAGCGCGAACGCATTTCACCTGTTACCTCTTCGATGGGGACATCAAAAATCTGCGAGGCGACGAAACTGTGGATATCCTGGTCGGCAGCAAATGCGGCCTTTAACGCCCGGTCTTTGGAAAAGTGTGCAAGCAGGCGGAGCTCGACTTGCGAATAGTCAGCACTGAGGATGCAATCGGCCTTGGTTTTTGTAATAAAGGCGGAGCGGATTTTGCTACCGAGCTCGGTACGGATGGGAATGTTTTGCAGGTTAGGGTCACTGGAGCTAAGGCGGCCAGTGGCGGTTACGGTCTGGTTGAATGAGGTATGCACCCGGCCGGTTCGCGGATTGATTAACGAGCCAAGTTTATCCACGTAGGTATTTTTCAATTTGCTTACCGTACGATATTGTAGAATTGGGTCAATAATGGGATGCTGGTCAGCGAGTTGTTCAAGGACTGCTGCGTCCGTACTTCGGCCGGCCTTGCCAACCCGAATAGACTCGAGATTGAGTCTGTCGAAGAGAATTTCAGCAAGCTGCCTGGGAGAATCGATGTTAAAGGCTGAACCGGCATGCTCGTAAATTCGGTCGGTCAGTATTTTCAGCGTCTCGGTAAGTTCGCCGGACATGCTTTTTAGCGGCCTGGTGTCGAGCGAAACCCCGTTGTATTCCATAACGGCCAGGACTGAGACCAGAGGCATTTCTATTTCTTCAAACAACTTTTTTAGCGACGGCTCTTTTTCGAGGCGTTCTTTGAAATAAGCATAGAGTTGAAAAGTTATATCAGCATCCTCAGCGGCATATTCACAAGCGGTAGTTGTGTCGACCATATCAAAAGTGAGCTGGTTTTTGCCTTT
>CP070715.1:321718-324954 GCA_020350405.1 Planctomycetota bacterium | reverse complement strand
GGTGCCCAGCTCGTTACCTCAGTGGTCATTTCGGGTGTCATTCTTGGCCGCAGGAGGCGGGACATATTGAAGTTGGCTTTTTTGGCGGCGCCTGCCTTGGCTGGATTAGTGTTGTGCTTTTATTTTCCTGTGTGGAACCGTCATCTGCTTGCGAAGGGCAGATATCACCGCTTTAAAGAAATCAAGGCAAGTGTAAAGAGCCGCGGTTGGCTGGAAGCCCTGTTTCATGGGCCGGAAATACTTGCTAAATCTGAGCGTGGCGAGCTCGTATATTACGGCGATGGCATTGGCGGTTTTACTACGGTGTTAAGATATCCAAATCCCTTGGGTGAAGCTCATTACGCAATGATAAACAGCGGAAAAACAGATGCTTCATCGCGCGGAGATATGAAGACACAAACGGTCTCTGCGCATTTCCCGATGCTCTTTCATCCAAATCCTAAAACGGTAATGGTGCTGGGTCTGGCGAGCGGCGTCACTGCCGGTGAGTCGCTATATTATCCGATTGAACAGCTTGATGTCCTCGAGATCGGTCAGCAGGTCGTCGAGGCCAGTGATTTCTTTCGGCCGTGGAACAATGAAGTGCTTTCCAATCCCAGGACAAACCTTATTATTCAGGATGGGCGAGCACATCTGCAGCTAACCGGGCGAAGATACGACGTGATTATCTCTGAGCCGTCCAATCCCTGGATGGCTGGTATGGCCACGTTGTTTACTCGCGATTTTTTCGGCCTTGTAGATGACAGGCTTAATGAAGACGGCATATTCGTCCAGTTTATTCATTCCTATCAGATGGATTGGCCGACCTTTTCGCTTGTCGGGCGGACCTTTACCCGCGTTTTCCCAAACAGCGTGTTGGTGGTGACCGAGCCTTCAACGGTTGGAATAGACTATTTGCTCATCGGGTTTAAAAGTAATGACAGATTGGTGCTGGACATTGCAAAGCAGAACATCATTTACGCCCAGAGGTCCACCAGCGTATCGCTTGCGTCTCCAGAATTGTTGTATAGGCTGGTTGTATCGGAGAACCTCCAGGAGCTGTTTGGTCAGGGCCCTGTTAACACGGACAATTGGCCTGTGCTTGAATTTGCTGCACCAAAGCTGATGTATTACGATGATCCCGCTATATTGAGGAATATCCAATCTAAAAAATGGCTTAGCCCTGAGACGAAAAGCATAGTTGAGCGAATAACAGCGGATACAGATGCACAAATTGATTTTGCTGCCTATGCCCTTTCCGTAAATGCGCCGTTTCGGAATATGGTTGAACTGTCCAAAACCACACCCTCGCAAAAAGAACGCTTCTTTAAGCTTTTACAAACGTATTGCACTAATGAGACGGTTGAATTTGAGCTTTTCAACGACGAAGAGCTGATAGAAAGGTGTATGTCGGTGCAGATAGAAACCATCGAAAATAGAATTGATGGTGTTTCGGATAAGGCACTCTCCTACTACTTTCTGGCTGACCTTTACCGTAGAAAAGGTATGCTGAATGAAGCGGTAGCCAACTATTCTAAATCGCTGCAGATCAAACCTGATAACGCTGAGGCGCACTACAATCTCGGATATAATTTGACCAGCAAGGGCAGGCTTGACGAGGCCATTATGCACTTTAGCGAAGCTCTGCGAATCAAGCCGGGCTTTGCCATGGCACACACCGAGTTAGGATATGCTCTGGCCCATCAGGGCAAGCTCAATAAAGCCGTCGAGCACTTCACAGAAGCGCTGCGAATAAATCCTGACAATGCCAGGGCACACAGCAATTTCGGTGCCGCACTTGCCAATCAGGGCAAGCTCAATGAAGCCATCGAGCACTTTAGAGAGGCGGTGCGAATCGAGCCTGACAGAGCCGAGGCGCACAGCAATCTCGCCGGGGTATTTGCCCACCAGGGTAAGCTGGATGAGGCTATCGCGCACTTTACCGAAGCCCTGCGAATCAGACCTGATTTTGTTGAGGCGCGCAAAAGCCTGGAGGAGGCTCTCGCCCAAAAAAGGAAGAGCGAGAAGTGACCAAAGAGAAAATCTCAGATAGCTCGGCCGGCAGGATAGAGGCGTTGGTTTTGACCTGTTTCTTTTTCTCCGGCGTTACGGGCCTGACCTACGAGGTCCTGTGGACAAGGATGATAGTGAAGGTCATTGGCGCTGCCCCATTTGCCGTAAGTATCGTCCTTACCGTCTTTATGGGCGGTTTGGGTCTGGGCAGCTACATTGCCAGCCGGACCATAGACCGCATCAAACAACCACTGAGATTGGTAAGAATTTACGGGATACTGGAACTGGCGATAGGGGCTTACGGACTGGCGGTTCCGTTTCTGCTGAGGGCATTTACACCCCTTTACGCGGTTTTTTACAATCGGCTGTTCAGCCACTTTATGCTGTACAACTTTATTACCTTTATTGGCTGTGCTGTTCTGTTATGTATCCCTGTTATCTGTATGGGTGCGACACTGCCCATCTTATGTCGGTTTTATGTTACCCGCCTGTCGCATTTGGGCACGCACGCAGGCCGGTTGTACGGCCTAAATACCATCGGGGCGGCTTTTGGCGCTCTTTTGTGTGGATTTTGGCTGATACACTATTTGGGCATGCCGGGCACGCTGATTCTGGCGGTTATTATCAACGGCGTCATTGGCATATTGTGTCTGCGGGCCGGTTCTGGTACCCAGTTAGGGAAGGCAGCTTCAGACTCAAAAACATCTACCTCAGCAGATGTTGTCGAGATTCCTAAGGTTGCGCAATATCCGGGGGCCCTTACGCCTGCACTGATAATCTTTGCGGTATCCGGCTTTTGCGCTATGGCCTACGAGGTGATATGGGCCAAGCTGTTGGGCCTGATTGTCGGTCCCACAACGTATTCGTTTACGATTGTGCTGGTCACTTTCATCTTGGGCCTGGCGTTAGGCAGTATGCTCTTCGGCTGGCTTGGTGATAAGACGGGCAAACCTTTGTGGCTGTTGGTATCGACTCAGATTGTAGCTGCCTTGATTGTATTGGGGATAAGTCAGGTGATAGGCAACAGTCAGTTGTTTTTTGCGAAGTTGATTTTTACCTTCAGGGAGCGTTTCGCGCTTCTGAGTATATCGAAGGCGTTTATTTTGTTCTGTTTTATGATTTTGCCAACCCTTTGTCTTGGCGCGACTTTTCCTTTGGTGGGTAAGATTTACACCCAGTCTGTCTCTCCGGTGGGTAGATCCATTGGTGTTGCTTACGCAATCAATACGATCGGTGCTGTGTTG
>CP070715.1:318413-321618 GCA_020350405.1 Planctomycetota bacterium | reverse complement strand
GCAACTTTGAAATTTTAGGTTATATGCTGGGGCTGTTCGGGTTCAATGTTTACAGCAAAGCCCGGCCTTTGGACAATAAATTCATCAGCAGGTATCTGTACGGCGTCCGGCAGCGGGCGGGGCAAAAAATCATCGACAAGAAGGGGGCCGCCGAGATGATGGGGGAGATTGCTTCGCGAGGCGCCACGCTTTGCTTTATTGCGGACCAGGATGCCGGGATGAAGGGGATATTTGTGGATTTCTTCGGGCGAAAGGCGAGCACCTACAAGAGTATAGGCCTGCTTGCCATCACGAACAATATACCGATAGGGGTGGCGTACAGCCGCAGGGTCGATAATCGCTTTTACTTTGAGATTGGGGTCAATCGCGTTATCCTGCCGGACGAATGGTCCGACAAGGACAACCCGCTCGAATGGGTCACGGCCGAATATACAAGAGCTGTTGAGAATTTCGTGCGCGAAGACCCAAGCCAGTACTGGTGGCTGCACCGCAGATGGAAGCATCGGCCGAGAGAGAAAAAGAAAAAATCGGAAAGTGAAAACGGGGACCGAGGCATATTAGTAAGCAGTGGAAGCAGCAAAGAGTAAGGGCTTCCGTCCCGGGTTAGGACCTAAATTAGTTGAGATAACTGTACTGCGGCCCAGAGGTGGTTGGGGTTTAATTTGAGTGCTTCGGTGAACTTCGCCTTGGCTTCGGTCTTTGAGCCGTTGGCCAAATACGCCAGGCCCAACAGGTAATTGTTGTTTGCCATTCGGAACTTTGGCGGCTCTTTTTCGCCGAACTTGGCGAAGAAGTCGACTCCCTCTTCGGCTAGCGCAAATGCAATCAGGCCATCCAATATTTCGGCGGCTTTATCTTCCTGGCCGAGCTTGCGGTAAGCCAGTACCTGATAATAGCGAAGGTCAGACCATCGCCGGCTTTGCTTCGCCGCAACTGATTTTTCGTAGGACTCCTTTGCCTTTTCGGAGTCTCCCAACGCCTCGTGTGCGGTTGCGATGTAGTAATAGACCTGACAGTCCCTTCCACCCCGGTAGGGGGTCGTCATCTCAAAATTCTCCGGATATTCCAGCGCGGTCTGGTAATCCTTAAGAGCCTTTCGATATCGCCCGGCCTCGAAGTGATTCGTGCCCCTCAGCAAATGGGAATCTACAAAGGCATCATGGACAGTCGCACCGCCTTCCCAGGTGTGAAAGTGACGGTTCATCATCAAATCGAGGGCCTTGTCGTAATCGCCGAGTTGAACACTGAGAATGACCTTGCGAGAAAAGGCATCGTCGCGTTTGATAATAGTCTCGTTGTTACTTTCCAGAAGCGCGAGTCTTTCCTTCGCAGACAGGCGTCCATCCCTCTCGTAGAGCAGGTCCAGCTCATAATAAGGTCTTGGGTCTTCTTTATTGCAGGCAATAGCCTTTTCATAACTGGCGATAGCCTTGGGGATATCACCGAGGTCACGGGCGTAGGCGAAGCCGAGGTTGCGGTGCGCCGTCGCGAACGTATCATCGATAGCCACAGACTTTTCCCACTCCTTGATGGCATTTTCCGGCTGATGGTCATACAAAAGATTGCCAAGATAATAATGTGCGCGGGCATCGGCCGGGTTAGTTGTGAAAGCCGCACGAAGGACCTCGATGGATTCCAGCCGGAAGGGGAAGCAGTAACCGGCGGACATCAAGCTGGCTGTTTCATAGTGCAGCGCGGCTACTTCGGTTTGGCCCTTTTTGCCGGAGTAAAAGCCAAGGTAGTAGTAGAGCATCGGGTAGTCACTGCCGGTCTTGCCGTCGGAGGTGCCGAGTCTTGAGAGGACTTCGATTGCCTCATCGTATAAACCGCAGTTGCCGTAATCAACCGCGAGCTCGAGATGTGACTGGATGTCGCCTCTCATTCTTTTCATTAAAGTGCGTATCTGTTTGTCAGCCTCGTTTTTCGCTTTCATTGCGGACTTTGCGAGGTAGAGCTCGTTCGACGCCCAGAAGTCGAGCAGGTCCACCTTCAGGACATCTGAGGCGAGTTGAGCGGCTTCTTCAAATCTGCCGAGGTGCCTTAGTATTGCGGCCTTCAGATCCATTGCCTTGGTGTTCCATGCGTTTGTTGCGAGGGCACGGTCGATGTGCTCTAAAGCAGTATCGAATTCGCCCCTGATACAGGCGATTTCAGCTAAGTGGTAGTAGGCTGCAGTGTGAGAACCGTAACTCCACGTCGCCTTGTACAAGTCGTCATACGCGGCGTCGTATTTGCCGAGGAACTTTTGGACCAGGCCGTGATAGTAGAAGGCCTCGCCGTCTCTCGGGCTGGTGTAATTATAAGTAGCGCGGTCGATGGCTCTTTGAAAGCATTTCTCAGCCTCCTCAAACATGCCTCGCTTAAAGTAAAGAATTCCGAGTGCGACATTGACCCTGTAGTTGTTCGGGTCCCTTCTTAGCGCCTCCTCGTAAAAGGGATAGGGCTGCAGTGCGGGGTTGTGAAACTGCTCGAGCCGCAGGCCGGTGAGATAAAGCTCTTCAACGGTCTTGAAATCCTTCGGCTGGGGCGGCGCCTTGACCGGCTCCGGCATCGGGGCCTTTTCGGTCTTGACGGGCGTATAGGCAATCAACTCTTCGCCGTCCGCCGAACTTAACGAAACCCGCAGGTCTTGTTCTTTTACCGTCTCAGGCAAGGCGACCTCTTGTGTAAAAGGTTTATCCGGGCTTATGTCAATTCGCTTCTCAAAAATAATCTTTTCACCCGCGCGTAGCAGGGCGGCTGCGTTTTCGTATTTGGACGTTGTATTAAATGCAATTCTTGCGCTATTCTTTTTCGTCACGTCCAGGTTAACGGCGGCCTTTAGGTTGGCGTCTTTGATGCCGCCTAATTCGCGGATGGGGCACCAGTACATCTTTATGATTTTGGTTTCGTACGGCCGGAGCCAACTGTAATCCGGCTGATTGTCCGAGTACGCGCCGGTCATAAGCTCAAGCTCGGGCCCATCGTCTTCGGTGAGGATTTTGTCCCACATCCAGCCGCGAGGCCCGTTACTCCATTCCCAGAATTTTCTGCCCGGCACAACGTGATGATTGGCGAACGAAACGGTACCGGCACGTTTGCCGTGGTCATAGCCGCCAAAGAAGTCATCCTCATAGTTCCACGCGAACATAGAGGTCCACTCGGGGTGATTTTTCCACCAGCTGACGTCTACGCCGCGGGTGTAATCGATTCTATTGAAGACCTC
>CP070715.1:300583-318313 GCA_020350405.1 Planctomycetota bacterium | reverse complement strand
TCCTGGCTCTCGAAGATGACTGCGGGGCCGGAATGTTTGAGCATTTCGGGGGCGACGCCTGCTGTTTTTACTACACTGCCATTTGGTGCGAGGCTACCCCTAAGAATGGCGAGGCCGCCGGTTTTAGAGTACGCTTTATCGAGCGGGTGGATGACATCTGTGTTTGTGATTTCGGCGGAGGCAATATTTTCGCCGAGTGTTTTGCCGGTAACGGTCGGGCAATCGGTGTTCAGCAAGCCGGGGGTTTTGCTTATTTCTTTTAGAATCGCGCTTATACCGCCGGCGGCGTCGACGTCCTCCACGTGGAGATTGCTCGAAGGCGCGACTTTGCAGATGTTGGGACATTTTTGAGAGATTGCGTTTATACGTTCGAGGTTATACTTGATGCCGGCTTCGTTAGCGACCGCCAATGTGTGCAGGACGGTATTTGTCGAGCCGCCCATAGCCATATCGAGGGCGAGGGCGTTGTCGAGGGACTTTTGAGTGATTATATCGAGGGGCTTAATGTCGTTTTGGAGCAGGTACATAATTTGTTTTCCGGCGGCTCTGTAGAGTTCCTGTCGCTCAGGGTCGGCGGCGAGAATTGTTCCGTTGCCGGGCAGGGCCATTCCGATTGCCTCACAGAGGCAGTTCATCGAATTTGCGGTGAACATACCAGAGCAACTTCCCTGCGCAGGGCATGCCATATGCTCAAGCTCCTTCAAGGCGGCCTCGCCAATCTTGCCGGCGCTGAATTGTGCGACGGCTTCGAATATGCTGATGAGGTCAATGGCTTTGCCTTCTTTTGTTTTACCAGCAGCAATAGGCCCGCCGGAGACGAAGATAGTTGGGATATTCAGTCTGACTGCGGCCATCAACATGCCCGGTACAACTTTATCGCAGTTGGGGATACAGACAAGAGCGTCGAGGCAGTGCGCCTTTGCCATAGTCTCGACGGAATCGGCGATTATTTCGCGAGAGGCCAGAGAATACTTCATTCCTGTATGGCCCATTGCAATTCCATCACAGACCGCTATGGTGTTGAATTCAAAGGCAGCTCCGCCGGCCTGGCGAACGGCATCTTTTACGAGGCGGCCGACCTCGTTTAGATGGACGTGGCCGGGCACTATTTCGCAGAAGCTGTTGGCAATGCCGATGAAGGGCTTATCCATGTCTTCGTCGCTTAGACCGCAGGCGCGCAGCAGGCCCCTGTGGGGAGCACGCTGGAAGCCTTTTTTAACTGTGTCGCTTCTCATTTAATTCTTCTCCAAAAACAGTGCACAAACTGCCCGAAGAGTTTGAAAAACGCATTTTAGCCAGTGATTTAAGGCAAATAAAGAAAAATCAGTTGTCTTTGTAAAGATAAGCCGTATAATTGCCGTATGAATTTGGCGTAAAATCAAGGTTTGTTTAGGAGAAAACATAATGGTGTCGGAGAAGATTTTCGGTCGGTTAGCGGTTGTGGTAGTCTGCATACTCATTCTGGCAGCAGGTTGTGAGCCTGCCGCGAAAGAGGCCGTCAAGCCCCAAGTAGAAGTTGAGGAACCGGCGTGGGAAGCAGCGGCGGAGGAGGCTATTGCGGCCATCGCGGAAGAACCAGCTGAGGCAGAAGCAGAGGAGGAAGAGCAGGTTGCGGAAGTTGTAGAGGAAGAGGTCGCCGAACCCGAGGTCGAGGCCGTAGAAGAGGTGCCGGAAGCAGCAAAAGAGCAGACAGCCACGCTGGCGTTGAAGTTTAGGGCGGGAGATGTGACGACTTACAAGTTGATAACGGCCGCTGAACGAAGCGTTAAGTGGGCGGGGACGTTGCCAAGCGACTCGGGTTTTAAGGGCGGCAGCAGGCAGAGCAGGCTGGAGATGACCTATACGCAAGAGATAGAGAGTGTTGATGAGCAAGGCAATGCAGTTGCGAAGATTACGGTAGACGCTTTGAAGTATTTCGTAAAAGTTAAGGACACGACCCAGGTGGATTTTGACAGCGCGCAAATAAAAGACCCGGAGGGTGAGTTTGCGAAGATGCTGGGTCACAGCTTTAGTATCGAAATTGCGCCGACAGGGGAGGTTACCAAGCTCATTGACGCGGAAGATATACGCACATCGGTGCGGAGGGCCCGGCGGGTTCCGAGGAAGGCATTGGCATTTCTCAGGCCCGAGCCACTTAAGCAGCGCCACACGATACCTGCCTTGCCGGCTACGGGCAAGAAGCAATTGGGCACAGGCGAGACTTACAGGGAGATAAAGAGCTTTTCATTCGGCTTGATGGGGACCAAATCTTACGAAAAAATTTATACTGTAAAAGATATCGAAGAGGTGGCTGGTCGGCAGGTTGCCTTTGTTGAGATGAATGCCATTCCCACCGCAGAGACGGCCGAGGAACTTTACGAGAAAGAAACGACGCCTGATTTTTCAGAAGAGTTCGACAGTACGGCAACGTACAGTGGCCAATTAAAGATGGATTTGACTGCAGGGGCAATCGAGGAATGTTTCGAAGAGATGCGGTCAAGCTGGACGGTTGCCCTTCCATCGAAGGAACAACGGGACGCAGAGCCTGCTGTTCTGACGATGGGCGAGACCCGCCTCTACAGCCTCGAGAAAATCGATTAGATAAAGGCGTGTGATATGAAGCGAGGCTGATTAGGGCGTGTTAACTTGTCAGTTTTGAAGCTGGTATATTTAAAATAAAGTATTTGAAAGGGGTCAAATTGAGAGTGCTACTGAGTACTATCGCGGTTGTTTTTCTAATTGTTCTTTCGGGCTGCGCCGGCGCTGCCAGGGAAGGGGAACTGTTGACTGTAGATTTCCAAGAAGGCCAGACGCTGCGGTACGAGTTTGTCTCGAGCAGGGATGTTGAGATTGACTGGGACCCGACGGCAAGCGGCCCCAAGCCGCCGAAGGACAGGGTGAACAAATCTTCCGAGTCAATGAGAATGGTTGTTGCCTACAGGCCGATTGAGGTAGACCCTTACGGCCTTACGAGGATCGAGGCAAAGTGCGAATCTGTGAGGGTCCAACGAGGAGGTAAAGGCCGGCAAAGAGACGCCGTGGAAAGCCTGCGAGGCAAGGCTTTCACTTTCACGGTCAGTCCCACGGGCAAGATAGAGGATTATTCGCAGTTAGATGAATTAATCCGCGAGACCGGCAAGAAGGCGTTCGATGCAAGCAGCAGACGCGGAAGGACTAAAAACCCTGACATGATAAGTGATTTTATTGCGATGCAGTGGTTCCTTTGGGATTCCGTTTCCAGTATAGAGAAACCATCTGAAGGTGCCTCAGTGGGCGCGAGCTGGACGTCTCAGCTTTCGGTGCCGACGCCGATGGTAATGCGAAAAGCAAGAGACGTCACGTATAGTCTGGATGAGATACGTGAGAATGAAAAGGGTCGACTGGCGGTGATACGCGGCTCATATTCACTTGCCGAGTCGGTTCCTCGCAGCTGGCCGGCGCCCTATACGGGCAGGTTCCAGATGCGCGGCAGGTTCGGCTTTCTTAGAAGATACAAGGTTCTGAATTTTGAAGGTGAGGGTGAGGAGTTGTTTAATATCGATGCGGGCCGGACAGAACAATACAATCAGCGGTTCCAATTGGAGCTGGAGGCGTCTTTGCCTATGGCACTGGATGTGAGCCCCCGCATAACTATCGACCAGAAGCTGACAATGAAGCTTCTCGAAGAGTGAGGGATTGTTAAAAGGTGCAGGAAGAACACGGAGGTAATAGCGGACAGGGGCGCAAGAATCTGTGGGCGCCGTGGCGGGTCGAATATATACAGAGCTTAAGCGAGAGCGGCGAGTGCTTTATCTGTCGTGATTTGGGGGCGCCCGAGGATGATGACAAGAATCTGGTGTTGTGGCGTACGGCCCAAAGCATAGTGATACTGAACCGCTTTCCGTATAACAACGGTCATTTACTGATTGCGCCTCAGCGGCATATCGGCGAGCTTGAGCAGGCGAGCGACGAAGAACTGCTGGAGCTGTTGAAGCTGGTGCGGGAATCACAAAAGGTGCTTTCTATGGCGATAAAGCCGCACGGTTTCAATGTCGGGATGAATTTTGGCCGATGCGGAGGCGCCGGGCTGCCGGAGCACCTTCACGTACACGTCGTTCCGCGATGGGATGGGGACACGAATTTTATGAACGTATGCAGTGATACCAATG
Organism: Planctomycetota bacterium; assembly: GCA_020350405.1. Taxonomy (GTDB): domain Bacteria; phylum Planctomycetota; class Phycisphaerae; order Sedimentisphaerales; family Anaerobacaceae. Next base: position 314,186 of record CP070715.1, on the reverse strand, counting down.
TCGTCAGCCAAAGTTTGACTGAGCTTCTCGACCAATTAAAACAAATTAGCAAAGAACATAACCTTCCCGATTTATAGAAATGTCAGATGAACTTAGCTGCTATGCGGTCAGTGAAGAGGCTAGTCGGGGTCGGAAGTTCTCGGAAAAGCCACACCCGTATCGCTCGGGCTTTGAGCGTGACCGTGACCGCATAATTCACTGCTCGGCGTTTCGCCGGCTGGAGGGCAAGACGCAGGTTTTTACGCCGGGACTGGATGACTACTACCGCACGCGTCTTACGCACAGCATCGAAGTGGCGCAAATCGGAAGGACCATTGCAAAGGCCTTAGGTCTCAATGTCAGCCTTACAGAGGCAATATGCCTGGCGCACGATTTGGGGCACTCGCCGTTCGGGCACGCGGGCGAAGAAGTCCTCAATGCCCTGACGGCTAAATTCGGCGGATTCGAGCACAACCGACAGACACTGCGGATTGTCGATTTGCTTGAACATCCGTATCCGGAATTTACGGGGCTGAACCTGATATATGAGACCCGTTTGGGCCTAGCGAAGCACCGCAGCACCTACGACCAGCCCGAAGGCGGCGGTTTTACTGAACTGAACTGCTCGCTGGAGGGACAGGTTGCCGATGTGGCGGATCGCATCGCATACAACTGCCATGACCTTGAGGACGGCATGCGAGCGGGCCTGATTAGTAAGGAGCAGTTAAAAAATCTTGAGATATTCACGGAAGCACAACAGCGGATAAAAGCGGAATTAATTAAAGACAGAACGATTCACAGAACGAGGACGGCGAAGGCGATTATCGACAGGCTCGTCAGCGACTGTATCGACGCAAGCAGGAAAACTATCGCCGGGGCAAATCCCAAAACAGTTGACGATGTATATCAGCATAGGGAAAATCTGGTTGTGCTTTCAGCCAAGAGTGACGCCAGGCTTATTGCGTTGGAAGCGTTTTTATTAGCGAGCTTTTACCGGCATAAATCCGTGACACAGACAGCAGGTGAAATCAAGAACTGGCTGGGAAAGCTCTTTGAAGGACTCTGTCAAAGGCCCGGGTCGATGCCGGGTTACTTTCAGCGATTGGTCGGAAAGGAGGGGTTGGAGCGGACGGTTTGCGATTATATCGCAGGTATGACGGACAGATTCTGCCTGAAAATGCTTGAAAAAATCTAACCGCTTGTCTTTATAAGTTTTGACTTAATTTGGGCCTTAGGGTAATTTCGACAGCTGTGAGAGTCAGAAGATTGCTTACATCATGTTTTGGTCTTGGCTATCTGCCAATTGCTCCGGGTACGTGGGGTTCGCTGCCGGCGGCGATTGTGTTTGGGTCGCTGTGTAAGTTGGGAGCGTCGAGTGTGCTGACATTAATCGTAACGGTAGTTTTGGCTTGTGCAGGTTGTGTTGTATGCGTGAAGTTTGCCCCTGCGGTAATTGCGGCAACCGGCAAGACCGACCCTCGGGAGGTGGTTGCGGACGAACTTGCCGGTCAGGCGATTACGTTTTTGGCTATTCCATTCTTATTTACGGAGCCGGTTTCAGCCGGTCAAATCTGGTTCACTACAGCGCTTGGTTTTTTGCTGTTTAGGATTCTTGATATTGCCAAACCCTGGCCCATCCGCAGGCTCGAAAAACTTCCGGAAGGCTGGGGAGTGCTCGCCGATGATTTAATGGCGGGCGTTTATGCGGCGGTAGTTCTGGCATTTTGTGTCAGGTTGTGGATTGTCGGGTAATTCGCCCCTGTTATAGATTTAGGAAGCACCAATAGTGGCAGAATATTCTGTTGACGTTTGCAGGAGACTGGAGGAGAGGTTCCGTGCCTGTGCGTTATATCGGCCGATGCGTGTCAGGCGTTATGACGCGGGTACGGAGCTGGATTACGATGTGCTGGGGGTATCTGGAAAAGGTAAGGCGCGGGTCAGTCTGGTTGTGGAGAAGTTTGTGGGGGGCGGCTTTGCGGGGCAGGTATATCGGGTGAAGGTGTCGGGGATTGAGGGAGGACCAATAGAGGGCCTTGAAGTCGATGGTGTTTATGCGATTAAGATACTTATCCCGCCATCGACCTTTTCCCGGGTGTTTCGTAATCTTCTGTACTGGATTGGTTTTCAGGGGCCATTTCAGCTTCAGGTAAATCCGGCAGCGGCCAAGGCCGGGGCGCTCTGGCAGAAATTCATCCAGCGTGGAGCAAAGATTCGATTAGGTGGTGAAAAAGCGGTTGTGGATATCTATGCTATGTTCGTGGACGGCGATTTAGGCAGTTGTGGTGAACTGCGTGAGTGGATTGACGGGCGTACATGGCAGTTAGAGGTTGATGACCGGCTGGATTTATTGAAGCAGTGGCGGCGCGGCGAGTCAGTTGACCAGCAGCAGCCCGGCTCGCCGGAGTATCGGGCCAAGCGGGAGTTTATGGCGGATTTTGTGAAATTGCTCAATGATATGGGGGCATACGAGTTTGCCCGGCAGTATGAGTGGTGGACGGGTAAGAGCCAGCCGAATTGTCTAAAGCGGATGGATACGGAAGCCGCTCCATCGGAGGGTTTAGTAGCTGTTGATTTCAGGGCAGGGCTTGCTCTTTTACCGTTTTTGCCGATGAGTCCAGGCGATTTCAAGCTGATAGCCAAAGGTCTTGTGCGCGGCTCTCTGGTGCAGTTCGACAGAGGTGACATAAGCAAGTTAGAGCGATTTGTCGAGGCAAACAGCAACGAGCTTGGCGATATGCGTCAAATGCTGGAGGAGCTGAAGATTGCTGAACAGGTATACCGGTCTTCGGTTCCGGATATTACACACAATCATATTCAGGTGCTCTACAGCCGGGAATTATGGTCAAGGATGCTCGGGAGTGCTGTAACCGGATGGAAAGTGCGGAATCTGGTTGACGGGGATGTTGCGCGAAGGCTGCAGCGCAGCAAAGCTCAGACGTTGGTGTTTGCTGTGTTGGGGCTGATACCAGTTCTGGGCAAAGTTTTGCGGAGGATTTGGGGCAGCGGTGATTGGCGGCGGCACTACTCGGCGCTGTTCGCAAGCCGGGTGTATCTGCAGAGGGCGGTGCGGGGCAGGATTGCCGAGAAGGTCATCATCTGGCACAGGGCGGGACGAGTTGATGCGGACAGAGCTATTAGGGTTGCAGGGTCAGTCTGGCGGTTTCTGTTTCATTTGCCTTTTTCGATAGTGCCTGCGTGGCTACACAGGCTGCTGACAGACGGACAGTATGCCAAGGAGCGTTTGGCGTATTATATTGTTCGTCCGGCTCGACTGTATTTTAACGCTGAATTGCGCGAACAGTGGCTTCGTGAGATGGTGACAGAGGGAAAGAGCAAACATATACTCAGTAATGAAGACGCGGAGGTTATCCTTTCTCGGGTCAAGGACCCGTTTATACAAAAGTATCTGAAGAGCCTGGCGGTTCATGTTTGCACGCTGCCGGTGACACAGATTGTCTCGGTGCTTGTAGCGATTATTTATGTTCTGATGCATCCTGAGATGCCGAGGGCGCAGGCGTGGGGTATTGGTATTGGTATCATAGCTTTGTTTCAGGTGGTACCGGTTTCTCCGGGTTCGCTGGTGCGGGGACTTTATGTGTTGTATCTGGTCATCAGAGAACGGAATTTCAAAGACTATAACATTGCGGTATTTCTCGGCTTTTTCAAGTACATAGGTTATTTGGCGTTTCCGATTCAGATGGCGTATCATTATCCGGCACTGGCGCGGTTTATGGCTGCCCATTGGGCGACGGAGGCGACGCATATTGTTCCGGTCTTTGGTGAGCGTGGCGCGCTGCTGGAGCACTGGGTGTTTTGCCTGTTCTACAACTGGCCTTTGACTATACGGCGTCGGATGCGGAAACGCGCTGAGGTGCGCAGCTCAATGGAATCACGCTATTGGCACGTAGGTTTGTGCGCTGTTGGTGCGGCCGTCGTCTTCGGTATTGCGGATTTTACTTACCTTAGAAGGACTGGAGAACTGCCGGGTTTTGCAGGTATTTGGGGGGTTGTATTGTGTGTGCCACTGGTCTGTGGTGCAGTGGTAACTCTGGGCTGCGGTGGGGCAGCGCTTTGGAAGAGGGTTGTGGCGGCGATTGTCTGCGGATGTTTAGTGGGTGTGCTTTATACGGTTTTTTCAGCCATATCGAGCCGGGAAGGCAGCATCACGCCCGGCTTTATTGCGGCAGATTGTATCTGGCGAGTACTTGTTTTCGCGATTTTGTCAACTGTTGGAGCGGTAATTACGGAGCTAAGGTTGCCTGAGCCACAATTGGAGTGATTGCGGCCTATCAGACAGAGATTAGAGCACTGAAAAATTCGATATTTCAACAGGTTTTGCGGCGGTTTAGTTCTTGTCAAAGCTCTGAATTTATGCGAGAATATTTGTTGTTTGGCAATTTAGTCTTTTGGAGTCTGAAAAAGAATGTCGAGCAGCTATAGTTCCCTTTGTGACGAGTTTTATCTCGATATGTGTGTGAATACCGAGCTGGAGCTGCCGAGCCAGCGCGACACCATTCTTGCATTTTTCGAGCGGATACAAAAGGGGTTTCCCTCTATGGGCTGCTTCTATCGGCGAGAGAAAAACGAGTACTGTCTGGAGGAAGACCGCAACGGTGGCCGATATCGCTGGGTTACACTCGAAACCGACCGAATCAGCTCCGGCGTTGTCAATCCGTCGAGTTTTGAAGATGCTTATTGCCAGGACAGGTTAGTCATTGAGCTTATGCCGTATATGCTCAGCGTGAATCATCTTGACATTGCTTGGCTGGATGTTACGTTCGCTATGGATTTTGACTACGCAGGCAATCACGATGAGGTGATTGCGGAGGCGCTGTTTGGTCAGAGCGCGTTTAACTGCCTTGTTGATTTGCCGGCGGCAAAGCCAATCTGCTTTTCTCCTGCAGTGGTGGTGGCGCTGTCCGAGGACTGCCGCACCCAAGCCCGATGCAGCGTGGAGTCCAAAACAAGCATCTATGAGCCCGGGGAGAAAGGACAGGCAGCAAATGAATCGATAAGTCTGTCTTTTACAATCCGGCAGTACCCTTCAGTCGCGGAAAGATTTGATGCACTGAAATCGTTTGGAAATCAATGCCGGCTGGCCGAAGAACTTATGGCTGAAAAGATAGTTCCGAATTTCGTCAAGCCGTTGACAGGTGTTATCGCGCAAAAGCGACTTACTTAGATTTTGGTAAGGAACTTAAGATGGCTATTGAAGCGCCTTTGAGTAAGTTCAAAAAAAATAACTTCAAAATCAGTATTGCCATTTGTGTTGGCCTTGCAATTTGGTTCGCATATGACGGTTATTATAACGAGGACTTCAAGGCTAAACATACGGGTGAGGACGGCACGCCGGACAGCACGCTGGCCTTCAATCAGAAGTCGCCGCCGTACTTAATTGGAGCAGCGGTGCTTTTAGGTGCCCATTTGTTTGCGATTAGGAACAAAAAAGTCATCGCCGATGAAAAGGAACTTATCATCAGCGACAAAGAGAAAATACCCTACGATAGCATAGAAAAGATAGACAAAACCAACTTTGATTCAAAGGGCCATTTTACCATAACATATAAGGATGAGGCTGGCAGTGAAGTTAATCGCAAAATCAGTGACAGAACGTATGACAACCTGGCGGCAATTTTAGAGCATCTGGTGGCAAAAATTACTTGAAATTATTAAAACAGGGGTTACAATTCAACCGGTCAACCGCAATCGGCTGCATTGGTGAGCTGTTGCGGTTTATCTTTGGGAACATTAGGAGCAATTTTTTAAAGGTAGAGCAAAGATGAACTGCTGTGTTATCGGGTTACAGTGGGGCGATGAAGGCAAAGGCAAGGTGGTTGATATACTTGCCGAGAGCTACGATATCGTTGTAAGGTACAGTGGAGGCGCCAATGCCGGTCACACCGTTGTCGTAGGCGGAGACAGGTTTGCCTTGCACCTTCTGCCGAGCGGGTCAGTTCGGTCGAATGTCAACTGTGTAATTGCAAACGCCGTAGTGGTTGACCCGGATACACTTTTGAAGGAGATTGAAGGCCTCGCGGAGAGAGATATCACGTTGGACGGTCGTCTGTTCATAAGCGAAAATGCCCACCTGGTCCTCGATTATCACAAAACCGAGGACCGGCTGCGCGAAGAATCGCTCGGCAAAAACAAAATCGGCACGACCATTCGAGGCATCGGACCGTGTTATGCAGACAAGGTCGGCAGGAGCTTCGCGCTGCGTATGAGCGATTTCAAGGACCTGAGTAAACTGAAAGACAAGCTGCGAAACATTGTTGAGTACAAGAATAAGGTCTTTGCCGCTGTTTACAAGGCCGAGCCATTAAGCGCTGATGAGATCTTTGAGAAGTGTAAACTCTACGCCGATAAGCTGCTGGGCTTTGTAACGGACACAACGGAATTGCTTCACAGAGCGATTGCCGAGGGCAAATCGGTCCTGTTCGAAGGCGCGCAGGGCACATTGCTGGACCTGGACCATGGTACCTTCCCCTTCGTAACCAGCTCAAACTCCAGTTCTCTTGGTATGCCGGCGAGCTGCGGCGTCCCGGCTAAGATGATTGACGAATTCTTAGGCGTCTGCAAGGCCTACACAACAAGGGTCGGCGGCGGCCCCTTCCCTACCGAACAGGACAACGAAACCGGCCAATACATCCGTGACAGAGGCCATGAATATGGCACTACCACCGGCCGGCCCCGCCGATGCGGCTGGTTTGACGCGGTGGCAGCATCCTATTCTGTAACCATCGGTGCCATTGACTGCATAGCATTGATGCACCTCGACACACTCAGCGGTCTGAAGGAGATAAAAATTTGCAGGGCATACGAAATCGACGGAAAACAGACCTGCTTTTTCCCCTCAAATATAACCAAACTCTCACAGGCAAGTCCTGTTTACGAGACTGTTGACGGCTGGGAAGAGGAGATAACAGAAGTGAGTGATTTTCACAAGCTGCCTGCGGGCGCCCGAAATTACGTTATGCTTATCGAGGAACTGACCGGAAAACCGGCCACAATCATTGGTGTTGGGCCAAAACGAGGGCAGACAATATTCAGGTAAATGCTTGCCCTGCAGAAATTGGAAAAGACCAGCGAAGAAAAACTGAAAGAGACGGCGAAACGCCTCGGAGTGGCGCTGTCCCAAATGCCCCGCCATATCGCCATAATCATGGATGGCAACGGCCGGTGGGCACAGAAGAAGAATCTGCTGCGTGCTGAGGGGCACTACGAGGGTGGAAAAACAGTCGAGAAGATTGCTCAGTACTGTGTTGACTTCGGCATCGAATATTTGACCTTATATTCATTCAGTATAGAAAACTGGAAAAGACCGAAAGCCGAGGTGAATACTCTTATGCATATCTACGCCCGGTACCTTGTTGAGATTCGCCCTACGCTTATGAAAAACAACGTGAGGCTGATTCATCTCGGCCGACTGGCGCAACTGCCGCCAGCAGTAAAACGAGAACTTGCAGGAACCATAAAAATGACGGCCGGCAATTCCGGTATGGTACTTGCCGTGGCACTGAACTACGGTGGCAGAGCGGAGATAGCAGATGCAACCAGAAAAATTGCCCAAAAATACAAAGAAGGCAAACTTCGGTTTAAAGATATCGACGAACAATGCATAGGCGATCACCTGTATACGGCCGGGCTTGCCGAGCCGGACCTGTTAATACGCACGGCGAACGAAATGAGGGTCAGCAATTTTTTGCTCTGGCAAATATCATACAGTGAATTCTACGTTACAAAAACTCTTTGGCCTGATTTCAAAAAGTCGGACCTGGAAAAGGCGATACTTGCTTATGCGAAACGGGAGCGTCGTTTCGGCGATACGAAGGGGGCCCGTAAGCACGACAAAGGTGGTTTAGAAAGCCCAAAACTACATCGCTAAAAGGTTTTATAGGTGGCAATCGGGCCTGACTAATCTCTAAAAAATATGCTCAAATACAGATTGTTTTTCGGCACGTTAATGACGGCATTTTTTATTGCCGTGGTTATCCTTGACGGCTGGCTGGACGGGTCTTTAACCGCTTCGGCAGCCGACGATAAGGGGGTGGATGGAACGCTTTTCTGCATTTTTATTGCCGCATTGATAATTCCCGCTCAATTCGAACTTGCCAAACTCGCCGCGGCAAAGGGCCTGAGGATTTTTGTCCCTGTCACGACCATGGCCTGCATTCTGTTTGCGACCAGCTGGTATTGGCCGCAAGTTCTCGAAACTACGCCCGGGATTTATTTACTTTTGCTGTCGGCCTTTTCACTGATGGCGCTGCTGCTGTATCAATATGTCCACTACGGCACTTCGGGGGTATTAACCAATTGCGGGGCAAATTATTTTTCCATTATCTATCTGGGACTTTTAAGTGCGTTCTGTTTAGCCATCAGGATTGATTTTGGCCCGTGGGTGCTGCTGATGTTCGTTTTTGTTGTAAAATCTTCTGATATAGGAGCTTACGCGATTGGGATGCTTTTTGGCAAGCACAAGTTTTCGCCAAATGTCAGCCCCGGCAAGACCTGGGAAGGTATGGCGGGAGCGGCGGCAGTCGCAATGATAGTGGCTATTTGCTTTGGCGTAGGTTGTGATATAATGGTTTGGTGGTTGGCAGGAATATTTGGTTTGTGTTTTGCCTTTGTCGGCCAGTTCGGAGATTTGGCCGAGTCTATGATAAAACGGGATGCCGAGCAAAAAGACGCAGCAAGCAAGGTTCCGGGCTACGGCGGGATACTGGACATAGTTGATTCGCCGCTGCTTGCCGGGCCGCTGGCGTATTTGTTCTTTGTGCTCAGCGCTCGATAGAGGAATGCTTTGGAAGTTACAATACAATTAGATTCAGCTGATAAACAGCTTGAATTATTCGGTCCTTCCGACAGTCACCTTCGCCTTTTGCGCCAATCGCTTGGCGTTCAAATCACCGCCCGGAAGTCTAATCTGAAAGTCACGGGCAAAGAAAGGGACGTAAACAGGGCCGCTGAGATTATCGACAAGATGCAAAGACGGCTGATTAAGCGAGGCTCTCTTAGTGCGCGTGACGTAAGTACTTTCATTACTGAAGGCGGCTCGGGGGTAACGGCCGGCAGCAGCGAAGCTATTACCGTTTACGCCCAAAAGAAGGTAATCGAGCCAAATACCAAGGGGCAGCTAAAATACGTTGAGACGATGCTGGCGAACGACCTTACGTTTTGCATAGGCCCGGCCGGAACCGGCAAAACATACTTAGCTGTGGCGATTGCGGTCTCGATGCTCAAGAAGAAACAAATCAGGAGGATTGTACTTGCGCGTCCGGCAGTGGAAGCCGGTGAGAAACTCGGCTTTCTACCCGGAGACATACAAGCAAAGGTCAATCCTTATCTTCGCCCCCTCTTTGATGCTCTGGAAGATATGATGGATTTCGCGCAGATGAGGAAATTCATGGAGCTGGATATTATAGAAATCATTCCGCTTGCCTTTATGCGCGGGCGAACCTTGAACGAGGCAGTCATCATTTGCGACGAAGCGCAGAACACCTCGCCGCTGCAGATGCTGATGGTCTTGACCAGATTGGGCCACGGCTCGAAAATGATAGTAACGGGCGATATAACGCAGATTGACCTGCCGGCGAGTCAGAAAAGCGGAATGGTGGAGGCAATTGAAATACTGCGGCGAATCAAAGGCATCGGCAGTGTAGAATTGACCCAGCAAGACATCGTACGACATCGATTGGTTCAGAATATCGTAAGGGCCTACAAAAAGAAAGCGAAAGCCAAGGTAAGCTAAAAGGGTTGCTGGAAACTATGGTTTAAAACTGGAAGGTTTTGACTTTTCATTTATGTTTTTTTGCAGAGTGAATAAATGCCGCTTTTGAAGAGAACAAGTTCGCGGCGAAGCCGGCTGCGCAAGGGTGTGACCACCGAGCGATTTTCACAGATAAGTCGGTTTGCCAGTATGGACAGTTTAATCTCGGTGCTGCTTGAGCTGCTTTTCGTCGTCGTGTGTATTTTTATTCTTTCATTCGGATTAGTCCAGCAGCAGCGCTATCGCGAGCTGGTACCGATAGCTGTCATAGTAGTGCTGATTTCTCTGGGGGGCAGCTTTTATATTTATCACTACCAGAAGCGTATAATAACAAACCACGCCAGAGCTCTTGCGCTGGCGGGTTTATTTATCTTATTGTTAGCCACGACCAAAGTCGGCGTATTACTTACCAACCAAACTTCATGGGCGACGGGAACTGCGGTAACAGTTGCTATCATTCTGACAATCGCCTATAGCCAGCGGTTCGCAATAGGTATGAGTATATTTTACAGTCTGTTTGCCTGTTTGGCGGCAGGACCTCAGATGGACATGAGGCTGTTTTTGACGATGTCGGCCGGGATTTTTGCCTGTTGTTTTTCGTTGCGGGAAATACGCACAAGAATGAAATTGCTTGAAGTAAGCGCTCTGGCTTCGGTAATAGTTTTTATAATGGCGTTGACGTTGAATCTCCTAACCCAGGAGATGGGGCTGGGCGACGTTTTTAGTAATGCCGGCTATCATGCGCTTGCGACCTTTTTAGTAGGTATGCTAATTCAGAGTTTGCTTCCGGTGATAGAAAAGGTCTTTCGAATAGCGACAAGTATGACGCTGTTGGACTACAGCGATGCGAATCAGCCGTTGTTGAAAAGACTTGCTATGGAGGCGCCCGGAACGTTCAGTCATAGCCTGCTGGTAGGCTCTATTGCGGAAGCGGCGGCCGAGGCGATTGGCCGAAACGGCCTTTTGTGCAGAGTAGGTGCTTACTATCATGATATCGGCAAAATCAATAAGCCCAGCTACTTTGTCGAGAACCAGCTCGGTTTCAGCAGTCGTCATAAAGAGCTTTCGCCTGCAATGAGTCAATTGATTATCGTCGGACACGTCAAAGACGGAATAGAGATGTCCAAAGAGTACGCCCTGCCCGCCGTGCTGCGGCAATTTATCGAAACACACCATGGTACGACACTTATAGAATATTTCTACAATGAGGCCAAGAGGAAACATGATGCAGAACAAGCAAGCGATGCGTCTGTTGGGCCGTCTGAGAGTGAATTTAGATACCCCGGTCCGAAGCCACTGACAAAGGAAGCTGCCATTGTGATGTTGGGCGACACCGTAGAAGGCGCCGTCAGGTCCCTGACGGAAGTTACCCCAACGAGGATAGAGGCGGCTGTACACAATATGGCCATGAGGCGTCTGCAGGACGGTCAATTCGATGAATGTGACATGTCCCTACGGGAGTTAAGTCAGATAGAAACAAGTGTGTCAAAGACTCTTGCAGCACACTATCACGGGCGAGTTGCATATCCAAAGCCGCCCGATGAGCCGCCCGAACCGCAGAAAAGACACAAAGTTGGGGTCCCGGAGGAAGCGCAATCCCGCCCCAAGCAGGTCGAGCAACAGCCCAATTAAAGTTATGCAAATTGAGAGGAAACAGCAGAATATAGTCGTGCAAATTGCCAAAAACTTCAAAGAGATAGACATCTGTTTGTCCTCGCTCGAAAAATTGGTCAAGACAGTCTGCAAGCGCTTTAAACTCTCAAGGGCAACGGTTAGTGTCGCACTGCTTGGCGATGACGAAATCCGCAAATTAAACAAGCAGTTTTTGAATCGCGATTATGCAACCGATTGTTTAAGTTTCGATTTATCCAATGGTCGGGGCAGCCAAACACAAAAAAGTGGACTTGGAAACCTTGATGAATGTGTAAAATCATTCGAGGTCGTGGTCAACGCCGAGATGGCCGTTAGAGAGGCAGCCCTGCGAGGCCACTCAAGCGAGGCGGAATTGGCACTTTATATAACTCATTGCCTGCTGCACAACCTCGGATTCGATGATTCGGCGCCGGACCAGGCCAAAAAGATGCACGATACCGAACATGAAATTTTACAACAGTTCGGTTACGATTTGACAGACGGTTCGTAATATTAATCGGCAACGATGAACGAGGGACCAGAAGCTAATTGAAGGGACTTTGAGTGAGTTACATAGGATGGACTGTGCTGCTGATTTGTTTTTTAACGGGAGGCACACTGTTTTTTTCCGTCAACGCCGCTGCTTTGCGAACGTTTTCGCGTGTCAAGCTACAAGACGCCTTCAGAGCACTGAATAAAGAGCAGGCTTCAGAAAAGCTCGTTGATGATCTAGTAGGCTACAGCGAAAAACTGGTTTTGACCTGTTTGCTTTACCGACTTATATTCAATGTGTGCATATTGCTGCTGCTACTGGCGTGCCTTTCGTCGGCGCGGCGGGGCAGTCCGACGATTACCGATTATCTTCTTACCTTTGTTATTGCAGCGGCGATATTCTCAATTTTCAGCTTAGCAATCCCGCATGCTTTGGCTAAGTATGCCGGCGAGAAGATACTAAGCCGAACATACAGATTGCTGATGCTGCTTCCGATTCTTGCGTGGCCTGTCCTTTACGTCTTTGACTTGTATGACCGCTTTGTGAGGCGGCTGACCGGGGTAGCCCAAACAACTCCTGAAGAACGGCAGGAAGAAAAAGAGGAAGAGTTTCTAAACGGCCTTGAACACCAAAGAACGGAAGGTGTTCTTGATGAAGAAGAGCAGAGGATGATAGAGAGCGTTCTGGAGTTAAGTGACACAACGGCCGACGAAATTATGACTCCTCGCACAGACATAATTGCGGCCGAAGTCAACTCTGATTTGCAGACCGTTTTGGACACCGTAACCGGCGCAGGCCATACGCGCGTCCCCGTTTATGAAGAAAATATAGATAACATAGTCGGCCTTGTCTACGCCAAGGACCTGCTGACCGAAATCGGCAAAGAGCCCACAGATTTCAAACTGCGAGACAAAATGAGGGGCGCATATTTTGTCCCTGAAACTAAACCTCTCAGGGCACTGCTTCATGAATTTCAAAATCAGAAGCTACACATAGCTGTTGTGCTCGACGAATACGGCGGAACGGCTGGTATCGTTACACTCGAAGACATCCTTGAAGAACTTGTCGGTGAGATAACCGATGAATATGAAGAAAAACCGCCCAAACCCGTAAGGAAAATAGACCAGAACACCATTGAGGTCGACGCAAGAACATACGTCGACGACCTGAACGATGAGTTTGAATTTGACCTGCCGGAGGACGAGGATTACGATACCATAGGGGGCTTTGTGTTCTCGCACTTAGGCTATGTCCCCAAGACCGGTGAGAGCTTCGACTATGAAGACCTTAAATTTACCATCTCGTCGGCCGAGGCCAGAAGAATAAAACGCATCAGAATCACCAAAGCACGCGAGAAGTAAAATGCTGACCAAGGATGTGGCTATCTGTATACGTGCCGTCGATTATTCCGAGACGTCCCAGATTGTAACATTTTTTACCAAAGCAAACGGCAAAATCGGCGCCATCGCCAAAGGCTCGAAACGTCCCAAATCAGCATTTGGCGGCCCCCTGGAGGTGTTCTCGCATGGGAAAATCGTCTTCTCCGGTTCAGCGGGGGCGAAACTCGCCACACTGACCGAATTCGAACAAGAATCGGCCTTTAGCAATCTGGCCGACGACCTTTTCGCCATGAACTGTGCCAGCTTCGCCGCCGAACTGGTTGAGAAGCTGACAGATGAGTACGACCCTCATCCGCAGCTTTTCGACAGCTTCCTGCAGTTTCTGCAAGATGC
>CP070715.1:287849-300483 GCA_020350405.1 Planctomycetota bacterium | reverse complement strand
TTATTTCTTAATTTTGCGTTTGGGTCCGTGTTCATATTTTTTGCGATGCTGGTCTTTGCGAAAGTGGAGGTTCCGGGCCTTTACGGCATGCTCGGAGCAGTCTACGTTGGCCTGTTCGAGATGGGCATTACTTTCCTGAGCTGGCTGAAGGCATTAAAACTGTCGAAGACGACCGCCCACGTTGCCAACTTAATTTATTTGGTTCCGTTTCTTTCCCTTGTGGTGATATATTTTGTGGTAGGCGAGAAGATTCTTGTCTCAACATTAATAGGGGTGCTTTTCATTGTGGGGGGTATTGTATTGCAGAATGTTTCCCGTTGACTTTTGTCTCGGTTTTCTGGGGGCTTACTGTAATTGCCACGTTCGTGACTGTATTTGCTGGGCCGTGAACGCGTACGTGGTGATGGCGTAGCCTTCCGCGTCCAAATGGAAGTTTTTGTTATCCATACGGCACTCTTCAAGGACGAACTGATTGATTTCCTGCCCCTGAGGATGCGACTGCTGCGTTATGGAAAGGATGATTTCAAAGGAGCTGTTGGCATCCATGTGTTCGTTTAGCAACTGACTGTTTGGATGCACGGTAATGCTGCCCTTTATATTCATCACTCCAGCCTCGTCGTCGCTGGGTCGGCGGCTCCAGGATGCATTGTACGAAAAGTCCTTCAGGCCCTCTATCTTCTCTCCATCAAATAATATCTCCGCCTTGTTGGTTGTGAGGGCGGCCGCTTCTGCGGTTGGGACACCGTGCGAAGTCAGAAGAATTGTCAACAGCGCGCCGGCACAGAGGCATGATGCTACCAATAAGCATATTTTCCCAAGCCGTTTCTGCATGACGAACGCCTCCTTTCGCCCCCCAATATGCTGACTTTGCCAGCCAGTTTGACGGTTTCGGCTCTAATCCCGCTAATTCCCATATTTTTGAGTATAAGCAGGTTGTTGGCTTTGTCAAGCTACGAAACCTGAATGACTTGGTTTTTTTCGCGGTGGGATGCCTCTGTGCTTTGTTATCGGAAGCAGCGAAGCTGCGAATAAAGTGCCGTTTCGAATCTGCCGAAATATATTCATAATATATTAAATACCAGCGGGGTGAGAATATGGTTTTAAAGTATATGATGGTGAATACCAGCCTGGCGGAAGATGAAGCTGCGAGTCCAGCTGGGCGGGCTGTTCAGCAGGCAGCGAGTGCGTCGAAGCCCAGCAAGAAGGTAAAATTCCTGCTACTGTTGGTGGTTAACGTAGTCGTTTGGATTGTGGTTTACAACATTTGGGCGGGCGAAGGGCGGATACCGGTTTGGGAATTCTTAACGGCGAACAGGGGGATGGTAACGGGGATAATGTACAATCAGGAGAATCCGTGCGCAATAGTGAGCGGCGAGGTAGTCCACGAGGGGGATACGGCAGGAGGCTACAGAGTCGTCGAGATACGCAGGGAAGAAGTCGAATTTGAAAAGGACGGGGAGACTTTCACAAAGCGGGTGCAGTGAGAGCAGAGAATTGTTTTGAGGGGGCTGTATTACCGGTGGGGGATTAAGCCCCAAAAAGTAGCCTCCGGTTTTTTTGTCGGAAGAAGTTCGGTACGTTATCCCTCTAGTCGGCGTCGAGCAGCAGGCTGTATCAAGTCCGTAGGTATAAGGCCGGTGGTGTATATAGTAGAGTTACAGTACATTACTTCCTGTGGTGTGTTCCGAGCCCCATGTCGATGAGCAGATGACGCTGGATGAACCCCGGCTGGCCCTCAAAGACTATCCTGTTACATTTTTTGCAGCTTTGGGTTTGAGGCATGCGCCCCAATTGAGAAGCGAGCCGAGTGCCTTTGTTATTAATTTCTACAATTCGCGTTGAGGGTGTTTTTTTGGAGTTGAGCTTCTGGCCGCAGGATGTGCATCGCCCCGTTAGTTGTCGCCAGAGAAGTTTCATCTTTTCTCCTCCGCAGGAGATGCTTGTTTTAGTATCAAGCGTAATATGTGGTCATACCACCTTGGTACTGACAAACGGCCTTGGGAAGTGAGTTCCATCGTTTCTCGCTCCTTTCCTGTCTCTCACGTAAAAGCCGCAAGAGATGATAAAATCATAGCGGTCTTTTCCCTGTAGTCAAGAAAAAAGCGGAAAATATTGGGTTTTAATCTGGGGACGTCTGTAGTTTGTTGTCAGGGCTGATTTTGTGGTTTGTAGTGCAGGGATAGAAATGGCGGGCTGAGGCCGGAGGGAGGAAGAGGAGTTAAAACCCCAGCCCGCGCAGAGTCCATTCAATTATAATACGAATGCTCAGGAACGAACGTTCGATGAAAAATCCACGGCTGGTTTTTATGATTAAAATAAGCCCTAAATCGTGAAAGAGTGGGGTGCGATATCGTCTTTCGCTGCTTTGTTGACTGCTGAAAACACCGAATTAGCTGGGTTGGTATCGATTCATTGGTAGTGTCCGCTTATTTACATGGCAGCAGGATTGTTACGGTGGTTCCCTTGCCGGGTTGGCTTGTTATCCCGAGTGAGCCATTGTTTAGTTCGATGATACGCTGGGCGTGGGCAAGCCCCATTCCTCGTCTTCTCCCGGCGGGCCTGGCAGAGAAAAACGGCTGCGTCGCCTTTTTGAGGGTCTCGGCGTCCATTCCACAGCCCGAATCTGTGGTTTGCAGCTTCACGAAGTCGCCGGATTCGTCGTTAACAGCATCGACCTTTATTGGCCCGGTACCTTCATCGTAGGACTCAAGAGAGTTGGAAAAAATATTTGCAATCGCCGATGCGATTTGTGCTGAGTCTACAAAAGCATTTTCCAGAGCTTCGCTGATGTTGGTTTGTATATCGAGTTGTTCGGCATTTTGTTTTTGGGCGGTTAACTGTGTGGCTTCATCGAGCAACTGTTTGATATCCGTGCTGACGGGCCGGGGCTGCGGCGGTTGGGCAAAAGCCATCAGGTCGTCGATAATTGCAGATAACCGGCCGGCATTTTCCTGAATCTGTTTTAAGACTTGTTTCTTTTCGGAGTCGGTCTCACTCTTGGCTAATATCTGTGCTCGGCCTGATATCACCGAGAGAGGGTTATTTAGTTCGTGTGCTGCACCGCCTGCCATCTCGGCCAAAGCAGTTAGCGGAGTCGCCCTGAAAATCTCCGTCTGTGTTTGCTTCGGTGGAGTTTCCGTTGTCGTCTGTGGCTGGGTGCCAGCAGGTCCGGTGACCAATTGAGCAAACTGCTCGGCGAACCGTTGCTGGCTCGCGGCGGCAAAGGCCATACCTAAAACGGCTCCTGCAATTGAAGTGGTTGTTCTGAAGCTCTCCTCAAGCTGGTCTGTTTCTGCAGGATAGCGAAGCTCAAATACAATACCGCCGATTGTTTTTCCGTTGGAAAGCAGGGGCACCAATTTCGTCCGGCTCAAGTCAAAATCAACATCTAACTGCTCAAACAGCCAATCGGTATTGGATTGAGCATCGACAATCGCAAAGTCGTTGGCAATCGCCCGGGGTATAACTGGTATATCAGCAGGGGCATTCAAGCAGACGGTCTTTGTTTGCGACGGGCTTTGTATGACAACGGCTTTTAGAAGTCGCCCCTCGCGCGGAGCGGCTAAGTACAAACAGACTAGGCCTGTTTGATAGAACTTCTGCCAGCGGGCAGCGAAGTTTTCAGCTATATCAATCGGCTCGGCAAGCGCGTTTATGCTCAGCAGGAAATCTGTTGCAAAGTCAAGGCGGCTCGAAGCTGTTTGCAACTGGCGATTTTCCAGTACCAGTTTGCTCTGTTGCTGCGCTAATCGAACGGCGGTGGTATGGACGGTATTACAATAGTTGTGAGCGGCGTTTGGTAAATCCAGTGCCAAAACTGCTGATTTTTGTCTGACCTTCTCGGCCAGATTCCCGCGGATTTGCTCTAAGTGCTCTGTATCAATCGCAAGTGACGATGCTATTCTATCTGCTGAATCGGTTGAATCATAGCTACCGGACTGGCCTATGTTGCACTGTCGAGCAACTAAATCAGCTAACTGCACGATTTGAGCAATCCTTGCGTCGGGCGCATGCTCAGAGATTACGCTGGTGTCGCTGTGGTGTAACCAGATAGCAAGCATAATCTGGTTCGGCAGGTGCCACTTCGCAGCCAGTCGTTTGCCGAGCAGCGTATGGTCTGTGCCGAGGTGTTGTTGTTCTACGGTACACGTAGAGGCTTGTTGTGATTTTGCCTGTTCGATTATGCCGGCAAAACTTCTCGGCATCACCTCATCAAGCGCGAGTTTTCCGATATCATGCAGCAGGCCCGCCGCATAGGCCAATTGCGAGTCTATTTCGTACGATGCGATTCCGGCAATATCTTCAGCGCAGCATGCTACCGCAAGACAGTGTACTACAAGCTGTCTTCTAAACAGCGCGCGATTATCGTCATCGCTGAAGCCCGGAAAAACCTTCACGGAAAATACAGCGTCGCGAGCCAGATGTGCAGGCAGTTTTTCAAGCGCCGCGCCGACTGAGGCGTTTTCACCAGCAGTCCGCAGACCGTGCTGATGTATAACTGAAAGAATCTTGGCAGAAAGGGCAGGGTCGGCTTGTGCTATCTCGGCCAAATCTGACGGCGACCACTGCGGCTGCAGGAGCTTGGGGAAACATTGAATTGCAACTGACGGCAAAATCGAAAGTGAGTCAAGTCTTCGGATGACAAGTTCTACCTGATCGGGTACGGTTGAGTCGGTGGGTTTTTCCAACATTTAATTTTGTCCTGCTGCGGTATTTAGCCAGCGCGCTGCTTGCTATTTTATCTGTAAGAGGTCGGCGATTTTGTCAGTAAGTTCACCGATGTTGAATGGTTTTTTAATGAAACCTTCAGCACCGGATTTAAGCAGATGGTCGATTTCATCCTGTTTTACGACGCCGCTTACAATGATAATCCTGATGTTTTCGAATTCGGGATTTTTTCTTATCGTCTGGCAGACGACGTTGCCGTTTACGTCCGGCAGCATGTAATCGAGCAAAATCAGGTCTGGCCGGAACCGCTGGGTTGCTATTCCCGCGTCGTAACCGCTGGATGCAGTTTTGATTTCGAATCTCCCGTCCCTGGCAAGAACGTCAGCAATAAGCTCGACGATTTCAGCATCGTCATCGACAATAAGAACTTTCTTTTTGCCGGACTCAATATTGTCCAGAGGAATATCGTTTTCCTTCATAAATTTGATTAGGCTGTGGCGTGGAATCCTGCGGAATCTTGAGCCTGGAACGCGAAACCCCTCCAGCCGACCGGAATCAAAACACCTTATGATTGTCTGCTGGCTTACCCTGCAAATCTCGGCAGCATCGCCAGTCGTAAATAAATCCTTCATTTTATCCATCCCTCGTCTTTTAACCAAATCCTTTTGACATAGGGTTTCCCTAAATTACCTTCTTGCCCTAATTTAACTGCTTGACTTTGCAATTGTCAACAATAAAAAATATTGAAAAGCGTGTTTTCGCGTCTGAAAGTTCGTGGATTGTTTGCTTGTGAGGAGATTGATGGGTATTTTTGCAGGTTTAGTGGCTAAAAAAAATAGGTCGTAAGACCAGATAGGTCATTTGAAATTGGGCCGTGCGTGCGAATGCTGAATAGCTTCACCTTCGGGGTGCAGTGCTCTATAATCCATCATTTGAGGGCGTTGTCGCCGCCACCAAAGCGGGAAGGCGAGGTTTTGGCGCGTCAAAACTGTGAGGATTGCTGCCTGTCAATTAGACGGTGGTGGAACGCAGGCCGCGCGTCTTGGCGCGTAGTCATTTGGGCCTTTCTTTGATGATGTTAGAGTCGGTTATTTCCCCGAGCTGTAAGGGCAAATGCGACAAGGCTTTGTATATTTTTTCCTTGATATTTTTTTCTCAATTATGTAAAATCTATTTTATAAAAATTTAGGAGGAGTTGAGTGAAAGGTTCTTTTTTGTCTTCTCCCGGGCTCCCTGCGTGAAAAATGCAGTTTTTATTACCCAAACGGGATAGGGCGTGAACAAGACAAGGCTTGAAAAGGTGGCAAGATTTGTTAGGGCTGATAGGTATCAGAGCCCATCTACGGTACATTCCGTTCGGTTCTTTAACAGGCTCTCTATGCGGCGAAGGACAAAACCGGTTTTGTTAGTTGTTGTTTTGCTTATTGGTACGATGGCCGGTCCAACTTTTGCCCGTCCGCGGCACCGGCCGACAGCCTTCACCCGTGTGGTTCAGCCGTTTGAGTTTGTAGAACAGGTTGTGCCTGAGCCGATTGACTTTGAGGAAGTGCAACTTGAGGATGAGCGGCGGGAGCAGGAGGGCGCCCCTTATCGCTTTGCTATTCCCAATCCTGTTACAATCACGCCCGATACCAATGGCACGTGGGAACACCTCGACGATGAAACCCTGCTCTGGCGTCTGCAGATAACATCGCCGGAAGCATTCTCCTTAAATCTTGGATTTACTCGCTATTTTATGCCGCCCGACGGCAGGCTTTTTATCTATGCTGCCGACCACAGCGAGGTTCTCGGTCCCTTTACCGATGAGGATGATGAGCGGCATGGTCAGTTATGGACGCCGCTGTTACACTCCGACGATATTGTCGTGGAACTGACCATCCCGGCCTCGCAAGTGGCCCAGCTCCAACTTGAATTGGGCTCTATTAACCACGGTTACCGGGGCCTTAAACCGCTGATTAAGGATAAGGGCATCGGTGACTCAGGCTGGTGCAACGTAAATGCTGCCTGTCCTGAGGGCGACCCCTGGCGAGACCAGATACGCTCGGTCGCCATGGTCACCTACGGGGGCTCCGCCCAGTGTACAGGAGTGCTACTAAATAACACTGCCAACGACTGCAAGCCTTATTTCTTGACCGCCTACCACTGTGGTATTGATGTTGAGGTTGCCCCGACAATTGTTGTTTACTGGAAATACGAAGCCTCCACTTGCGGCGGTACGACCGGCCCTCTAACTTATAATCAGACCGGTGCGATCTTCCGTGCCGGTCATATTAACTCGGACTTTACGCTGGTGGAACTTGACGACGACCCTGACCCCGACCTTAACGTTTATTTTGCCGGCTGGGATCGCGGAAGTACATCCCCGTCCAGCGGCGTGGCTATTCACCATCCAAGAGGGGACTTGAAGAAGATAAGTTTTGAATATAACCCGATAAACATAACTTCTTATGGAGGGACTTCCAGTCCCGGCAACGGCACGCACCTGCGCGTGGCAGATTGGGACTACAGCGGTACTGATGAAGGGACGACGGAGCAAGGGTCTTCCGGATGCCCGCTCTTTAATCAGGACAAGAGGGTTGCAGGCCAGCTCCATGGAGGCTATGCTGCCTGTGGTAACAACCAGCCCGACTGGTTCGGGCGATTCTACACATCCTGGACGGGGGGCGGAACACCATCGACCCGCCTCAGTGATTGGCTTGACCCGATTGGCAGCGGCGTGACCTATCTGGACGGTATGAATTGTGAATGCTTGGTTACTTCACCTGACGGCGGCTGTGTGGAGCCGGGCACAATACTTGCCATAACCTGGGATTCTGAGTGTAATTCGGGCGATGATGTCAAGATCGAACTGTATAAAGGTGAGTTGTTTGAGCGGGCTATTACTGCTAGTACCGACGATGATGGTTTGTACGACTGGTGGGTTCCCAACAATGGAAGTTTAACGGGCGATTGCGACTACAGGGTCAAGATAGCATCCACTCTTAGTTCGGTTTGCTATTGCTACAGCGATTATTTCTGCATAGCAGCACCACCGCGAGTGCAGGATATCAGTGTGTTTACCACTGAAGGTGGTACGGCGGCAATTACCTTGGTGGCAACTGATGAGGGTTGCCCCGAGTCGCCGGGAGTATTAGCCTATACCATCGCGTCATTGCCGGGCCACGGTGACTTGAGTGACCCCTGTGCGGGGGCAATCACTGGCGTTCCTTACACGCTGGCCGGTAACGGCAGTCAGGTTGTCTTTGCATCTGAGCCTGAATACCTCGGTTTAGACAGCTTCCAGTTCAAGGCCAATGACGGCGGCAGCCCACCGAGCAGCGGAGATTCCAACGTGGCGACGGTTTCGATAAGCGTTGGTGATATTATTTATGCGGCGAGTATGGACAATGAGCCCGGCTGGTCGGCGAGCGGCGAGTGGCAGTGGGGTGAACCTGCGGGCCAGGGGGGCGCATCGTACGGCAATCCAGACCCTGCCAGCGGCTACACCGGCTTGAATGTGTATGGAATCAACCTGAGCGGAGACTACAGCACGGCAGTCGGACGTCCGTATTATCTGAGTACCCAGGCAATCGACTGCTCAGAATACAGCGATGTTCATCTGAGGTTCTATCGCTGGCTCAATTCCGACTACCAGCGTTATGTCTATGCCACAGTTGAGGTATCCAACGACGGAAGTACTTGGGTGCCTGCCTGGGAAAACGACGGACCTCCGGCAGTGACTGATGATTCCTGGCAGTTCGTCGAGTATGACATCAGTTCGGTTGCCAACAATCAGCCTACTGTGTATATTCGATGGGGTCATCGCGTGGCCAGAGGTTTGGCCCGCGCCTACTCAGGCTGGAATATCGACGAAGTGGGAATTATCGGCAAGCGTATGCACATGGTGCTCGGTGATTTTGGTTTAGACAGTCTGTGGATGTACCAGAATCTGCCGGGGCAAGTGAGTTCTAATTTGACGGCGGGCGTTTCGGTTACCGATGACCCAATGAGTAACAGCAGTTACAGTTATGCGTGGGAGATTGTGCGGCCGGGGGATGTGAACTTAGCGCCGGTGACGGTGGACGGCGGTGGGGCCGGGGATGCGTACTGGACGTTTGGAGCGCGGGGCTGTGATGAGCCGGAGGGTTTATCCGACTCGGGGCAGGTGTTTACGGTCAGGGTAACAGTTACAGGGGATGATTACGGCAATACGGGTCAAGCAGAGGCGGAGTTCGGGATAGCACTATTAGGTGATACCAATAATGACGGTGTGGTAGATGTCGCGGACCGTTCGATAACGAATGCGTTCTGGCGGACGGGGTCGGCAGGGGCTTATACGCTGCGGGACTGTGATCTGAACTGCGATGGTGTAGTGAATGTGGCGGACAGATCGATTGCGAACGCGATATGGCGGGGGATACTTGGGCAGAATTCGGTAAGCGCTCCGTGCCCGAGGCGCTAATTCCAAATTGCAAATCTCAAATTTCAGATTCTGAATTGCGGAGGTCCTTCGATGTCGCCCTGGAAACACCTGAGGGGTTCGTAGATGCGCTGGATTTGGGCGTGTTCGCTGAAAACTGGCTCGCGGGCTTATAACTCCTGTAAATGGGTTTTGGTTGGAAATTATATTCAGGTTTACCCCAACCAAATTAGCCTTGCGCAATCGATACCGGGGCGCCCAAAGGTAAGTTTAGCGAAGTTCAGTAGCTAATCGGCACCGGCTTTTGCGGTTCTTTAGCCGAAGTTATAGTACTTCTTTACCGCCTCGGTGACTTGCCATGTGCACTCCAGGTCCTGGGGGAAGATTACAAGGTCACCGGGGCCAAAGCTTACCGAATCTGTGCCGTCTGAAACCGTTACCTTGCCTTCAAGCAAAAGACAGGTTTCCTTTTCTGTATATACCCAGTCGAAGGTGCTCGGCTCACATTTCCATATGGGCCAGCTCTTGCAGGTGGCAGATTCGGCGTCCGTTGGCTTTTTGACGATGACGTCCTTGACGGTAGGCATCTTTTTTCTTCCTCCTTTTCTATTATCAATTCGGTTAGTTTGTTTTTCTTTAATTTGGCACCATTATACACAGGGGCGATTATTTTTAAATATGCAATATGAATTTTTCTGAGAAGTTGCTATAAACTTACTGCGAAGCTATGGTATTTATTTCGAAGCTGTCTTATTATGGAGCAGGAGCAGTTAGATAAGTTCAGGGCTTGGTTTGATGATTATGTGGCCGGCTTTTACGGCGACGACGAGTTCATCAATGCCAATATAAAGCTCAAGGACGAACACAGCCGGCGGACCTGTCAAGAGATGCTGGAGTTGGCTGATGAGCTTGGCCTTTCAGCCAGTCAGAGGCGCAGGGCTGAGGTGTTAGCGCTTCTTCACGACATCGGGCGGTTTGAGCAGTTTGTGAAGTACCGAACTTATAATGACCCCCGAAGTGTGAACCATTGCCTGCTAGGCCTGGAGGTGCTTCGTCGGACGAAAGTACTTGAGCAGTTGCAGGATGAGGAGAGAGAGCTGGTTGAGAGGGTGATTGAATACCACGGCCTGATGGAGCTGCCAGCGGGTTTGGATGGCGAGTGCCTGCTGCTTTCGAAGTTGTTGAGGGATGCCGATAAGCTAGACATATTTTACGTCGTGACGGATTATTACCAACAGTACCGTGACGACCCGGAGGGATTCAAACTCGAAATAGAGTTGCCGGACGAGCCAGGATATTCTATGGATGTGGTGGAGCAGCTCCTTGCCGGGCAGCGCATAGACTACAGCAAGCTGCGCACCTGGAATGATATGAAACTTTGTCAGCTCGGCTGGATTTATGATGTAAATTTCTCTACGACGTTGAAACGGATAAAGCAGCGAGGCTTTTTAGAGATGATATTTGAGTTTCTCCCTGCAACGGAGGATATCAAGAGGGTTAGAGAGAAGATATTTGAATTTGTTGAATCGGCGATAGCCCGCGGTGGCTAATTCTAATTATTAGTGTTACCGGCGGCGGGGTTGACGAGACCTGATGGCAGCTTTACTATAGAGGTTTGTTGAAGTTATGGAAAGGAAGGCATTATGGCTGAGGTAGTTTTCCAGACAAACATAGCGGGACAAGTGCCGATGCGCGGCAAGGTTCGCGATATATACGACCTGGGCGATAAGCTGCTGATAGTCGCGACCGACAGGCTGAGCGCGTTTGATGTGGTCATGGCCAACGGCATACCCTTTAAAGGGATTGTTTTGACGCAGATTTCGAAGTTCTGGTTCGATTTTTTGAGCGATGATGTTGAGAGTCATTTGATTAGCGACGAAGTGAGCGATTTCCCCGCTCCTTTTTGCGAATTTGAGGGGCGGTTGGCGGGGCGCAGTATGCTGGTCAAAAAGTGCAAGCCGCTGACTGTTGAATGCGTGGTGCGTGGCTACTTAGCCGGCTCGGGCTGGCGCGAGTACAAGGAAAGCGGTACCGTCTGCGGGCACAAGCTGCCCGGCGGTTTGAGACAGTGCGATAAGCTGCCGGAGCCTCTGTTTACTCCTGCGACAAAGGCGGAAAGGGGAACTCACGATGAGAATATCAGCTTCGAGCGGTGTGTCCAGATGCTTGGGGCGGAGCGGGCCGAGTATGTGTGCGACTACAGTATCGAGATTTTCGAGAAGGCCAGCGAATATGCCGAGGAGCGCGGGATAATTTTGGCTGATACGAAGTTCGAATGGGGTCTTGCCGATGGTAAAATTATTTTGATTGATGAGGTCCTGACTCCTGACTCTTCGCGTTTCTGGCCGGCGGATAAATACGAGCCCGGAAGGGACCAGGAAAGCTTCGATAAGCAGTTCGTTCGCAACTGGCTTGAGAGTGTAAACTTCGACAAATCCGGGCCGGGTGTCGAGATGCCCGACGATATTGTACAAAAGACCAGCGCCAAATACATCGAAGGCTACGAACGCCTAACCGGCAAGAAGTTCGAGGCTTAAACCCAGGGGAAGGACAGCATCTTGGCAAAGCAGGTTGATTGCGAGCTTGGCCACAGCAATGGGGGCAAAGAATCTCGCAGCCGTATTGTTGCCTTTTGGGTCTGCTGTGCTATGGTAGGGGCAATTGTTTTGGCGGCGCATTGGCCGGGGCTGTCGTCGCGGGCGTTGATGCTCGATGACGACCAATACCTTGTTGAGAACCGCCTGGTTCAAAATCCAAGTTGGGCCTCTGTAAAACGATTTATAACGGAGGTCTCCAAGCCCTCCACGGTGCGCGGTTATTATCAGCCTCTTTCGATGATATCGCTGATGCTCGACTGCGCTATGGGGGGCAGCGTTGGTAACTTAAGGCCGTTTCATCGCATGAGTCTTGCCCTGCATATTGCCAACAGTCTGTTGCTGATTGTTTTTTTGTATCTATTGTTCGGTCGGGCTGTACCGGCTGCGATGGTAGGCCTGCTGTACGGCGTCCACCCAATCACTATCGAGTCCGTTGCCTGGATATCGGAGCGCAAGACCGTATTGGCGGCATTTTTTGCATTATGGTGTCTGGTCTTTTATCTGGTTTATGTTCGCAGGCGCAAGCGGCTCTTCGGCGCGATATGCCTGCTAATGTACGTGCTGTCGCTGTTGTCGAAGCCCGGCGTGATAGGGATGCCGGTCCTGCTGCTGCTTTTGGATTACTGGCCGCTGAAGCGGTTCGGTAAAAAGGCGGTTTCGGAAAAGCTGCCTTTATTTTTTATAGGCGGTGCAGTGGCGGTCGTTACGTTTATTTCACAGAGTCGGGCGGCGTCGGTTACTATGCCGGGCCGGTCCGGCCTGGTTCACGTCATTTTTGTCTTTTGTCATAATATTGTTTTCTATTTGTACAACTTTATCTGGCCGGCGAATTTGTCGTGGTATTATCCATTTCCAAAGCCGTTTGATTTATCGCAGCCGATGGTATTGGCCGGTGTTGTCGGCACGTGCGTGTTGATACCGGTTTTGCTGATTAGCCTTCGCTGGACGAAGAGTGTGCTTGTAGGGTGGC
>CP070715.1:284725-287749 GCA_020350405.1 Planctomycetota bacterium | reverse complement strand
GTTGTGCACAGTAACGGGCTGGATGAGATAAGCACAGCCGGAGTCACCAGCATACTTGAGTTAAAAGACGGCCAAATTTCCAAGAAAGAACTGAACCCAGAAGACCTGGGCATCAGGCCGGTAAATGTAGACGAGTTGAAAGTGACCGATGCCAAAACAAGCGCTAAGGTCCTTCGGGCGATATTAACCGGCAAGGAGAAAGGGCCTCGCAAAGATATCGTTGTTCTGAATGCGGCTGCTGCGATAATTGCCGGCGACCTGGCTGATGATTTCGAATCGGCAATGAGCAAAGCAGATGCGTCAGTAAGTGACGGCAAGGCACTGGAGTGCCTGGAAAAGTTAATAGAAGTCTCAAATCGTGATTCGCAATAAGTGAGTAGTGGATCGAATGCCGACTTACGAAAAATGTTGATAGTTAAGGTTAAAATTTGTGGCATTACCAATTACGAAGACGCTTCGGCGGCGATTGATATGGGTGCGGACATGCTGGGATTTAATTTCTATCCCGAAAGCCCGAGGTTTGTGCAACTGGAGAAAGCGGTAGAGATAATAAACAAGCTGCCGGCCTTCATAGATATTGCCGGTGTCTTTGTAAATTCTCGCTCCGGACAGATTCGGGAATCGATAAACAAATGCCAATTAGACTGGGTTCAGCTGCACGGCGATGAAAGTCCGAAGTTCTGCCGGTCTTTTCTCTCTCTTAACGTAAAGACCATGAAGGCACTTCGAGTGAAAGATAAGACCGACATTGAGCGAGCGGAGAAGTACTTTACGGACGCTATTCTTTTTGACGCATTCAATCCTGAGAAATACGGCGGGACAGGAATGAGCTTCGACTGGAACATAATGGGACATATCGACAAGCGGGTTTTTTTAGCCGGCGGGATAAACCCGGACAACGCAGCGGAGGCGGTCGAATTAGGAGTATATGGAATCGACGTCTGCAGCGGCATTGAGTCTGCGCCCGGCAAAAAAGACCATAAGAAAATGAAAAAACTATTTGAAAACATACAACACTTGAGAGGTTAGGAATTAGCTATGAAATATAAAGGCAGATTCGGAGATTACGGCGGTTTTTACGTGCCGGAAGTTCTGATACCGGTGCTGGAAGAATTAGAGGAGGCTTTTTACCGGTTTTACGAAGACGAGAAATTTGTAGCTGAGCTGGCGCAGCTTTCGAAAGAGTACAGCGGCAGGCCTTCGCCGCTTTATTATGCGAGGAGATTCAGCGAACACGTTGGCTGTAAGGTATGTCTTAAGCGCGAAGACCTGCTGCACGGCGGGGCACACAAGGTCAACAACACACTCGGACAGGGCCTTCTGGCGAAGTACATGGGCAAGACCAAGCTCATTGCCGAGACCGGTGCGGGCCAGCACGGTTTGGCCACGGCGATGATTGGCGCTCTATTCGGGATGGAGACAAAAATCTTTATGGGCGTGACCGATATTGACAGACAGAGCGTCAACGTACACAAGATGAAACTATGCGGCGCGGAGGTTGTCCCGATTGAAGGCGGAACAGGAACCCTTAAGGACGCTATCAACGATGCCCTTCGGTACTGGACGGCTCACGTGACGGATACGTTTTACCTTTTCGGCTCAGCGTGTGGGCCGCATCCATATCCTACTATGGTCAAGCACTTCCAAAGCTGTATCGGTAAGGAGGCCAGAGGCCAGTGTCTCGAGCAGTTAGGTAGACTGCCTGATATGGTTGTGGCGTGCGTCGGAGGGGGGAGTAACGCGATAGGTATCTTTTCGGGTTTTGTGGATGACAAGGACGTCAAGCTAATCGGCGTCGAGGCAGGCGGCAGGAGTTTAGCCGGCGGCCAGCACGCCGCGACACTGGTGGCCGGGAGAGTGGGGATTCTGCACGGCTCGAAATCGTATCTGCTGCAGGACAAGGAAGGGCAGGTCTATGAGACTGAATCGGTGAGTGCTGGTCTGGACTACCCGGCTGTCGGGCCGGAACACTGCCTGTTAAAGGACACCGGCAGGGCCGAATATGTAGCTGCAGAGGATGCCGAGGTCCTTGACGCCTTTGGGCTGCTGAGCAAGACTGAGGGGATATTGCCGGCCCTGGAAAGCGCGCACGCCCTAGCATATTTGATGAGCCAAAAAGGGAAGCTGGATTCAGAACAAATAGCGGTTGTAAATCTTTCCGGCCGAGGTGATAAAGATGTCTCAATTGTAGAAAAGCACCGACCTTTAGAGTAAGGACTTAGCCGATGAAAACATATAAAGAGGTTTTTTCGGAATTAAAAAGAGCGGCGTTGATACCTTTTTTCGTAATCGGCGACCCTGATTACGATACATCTGTTGCAATTGTAAAGGCAGCCGTCGACGCCGGGGCTGATATTCTGGAATTAGGGATACCGTTCTCCGACCCGATAGCAGACGGGCCGACTATCCAGAAGGCCGATATACGCGCGCGGAATGGCGGGATGACCGTCCAAAGAGGGTTGGAATTCATCCGGGAGGTCAAAGATTACAAGGACATTCCAATCGGGCTGCTGATGTACTACAACTTAGTTTATCAGTACGGAACGGAAAAGTTTTTCAGCGATTCTTACAAGGTGGGAGTCAACAGTGTTTTGGTTGCCGACCTGAGTATTGATGATGCAGATGAAATTATCGCACCGGCCAAATCGGCAGGCCTTGATAGTGTCTTTATGGTCACGCCAAACACTGACGAAGAGAGAATGAAAGCCATCGCATCGAAGACCACCGGTTTTATTTATACCGTCTCTTTGTATGGTGTTACAGGCAGCAGGGAAGAACTGTCTGATATGGTCGAGGGGCTGGTGGGCAAATTAAAGAAGGTAACCAGCGTTCCAGTTTGTGTTGGTTTCGGAATCAGCAAGCCAGAACACGCCGCAAGCGTTGCATCGGCGGGAGCTGACGGTGTGATAATCGGCTCAAAGATAGTGCAATTAATTGAGGAGAACCTGGGCAGTAAAGAGAAAACATTGGCGGAAATCGCGAAGTTTATAGGCCAAATTAAAAGTGCCATCGAAAATCAACGTG
>CP070715.1:260726-284625 GCA_020350405.1 Planctomycetota bacterium | reverse complement strand
ACCTTTTTATGCAAAACGAACCCAATTTTTTCCGCCTCAGCCGCATTGGTAACCTCAATAAAAACAACAAATTACAACAGAAAATGAACAATGGACACTTGGCCAAAACAAACCCAATACAAACCCAATCAAAGCCAATACAAACCCAATTTTACCGGACGCCCAAATGAACGTAACCTCCAGTCTAACAAAGCATTATGAAAGTGAACGACTTTGCCGATGTGGCCAAATCAAACCCAATCAAACCCAATTTCAAAATCCCCATTTCCCCTTTGCACCCCTCGCACTTTTGATTGACGCACCTACCCTCCAAAAACCTGCACTTTTGATTGGTTTTTCATCCCCAAAACCTTACCCATCTTAACATTCTTGTCAGATTTGACCGCTACGGTTTCGCCTCACAGGGCACTTCTTCCTGGACCTCACAGGCCATCTTATAGAGGTCTTTGAACGGCAGGGCATTGTATTCGCCCGTCACGTAGAGCCCTTTGCGTATCCTTATAAAATCCGCATGCCCGTCCAGAAAAGCCAGATTGTAGTGATGCGCATCAACGTGCCACTCCTTGCCGTGTGGCGTTACTGGCTCCCATTCGTATGCCCAATTATTATCTCCAAGCAGCAGTAAACGCGCAGGATCCGAAACGTTAGCTACGTTGAGGTTAGGCAGTCGTGCGTTGATCTGGTTATAAAGGTCCTTGCGGTTGCCCGGGGGGACGTACACCTGGTCCGGGCCTATAAGAAAGAAGTTGGTTTGGTAGCTATTTCCAAAGTAGTGATAGGCCAGTTCGTGTGAAGGTAGACCAATTATGCCGCCCTTGTCGGCAGAACAGCGGAATACATCGGCCTTTTTCTCGCTGGTTGTCTCAGGCTCCAGACCGACATACTCATTGAGAGGGCGAAGACGGGCAAATCCACCGTTTCCTACCCAGCCTCCGAAATCGTGATTGGCGTTCACCCGCTGGAGAAAGCGGCCATCGTGCTCATTGAGGAACGCAAGCCAAGCTACGGCAATCTGCCTGAGATTGCCCTGGCAGTGCGTGCGGCTGGCCATTGCGCGGGCCTTGCGAAGGGCGGGGAGCATAATCGCCAGGAGCAGGGAAATTATACTCACTACGACCAGCAGTTCAACAAGAGTAAAACCACTGAGGAATCCGTCTGTGTGAAAAGTATGGCAATATTTATTGCGGCTCATGATTGGCCTTAATCCCTAACTGCCGGTGAAGCCTTGTCTGGTTGGTTTTGCTCAGTCAGGTCATACAGTCTGCTCTTGGCCCTAATGGTAAGCCATTGGTCTTTTGGTAAATCGGCCCCGTGTGACAGGCACTTTCGATAGGCCTGTATCGCCTCATTTCGTTCGCCATATCTAAGGTGATATTCGGCGATAACGAACTCTGTAAAGCACGGTTCACTCTTACCCAGCTCTTGCCTGAATTCGGCGACCTTTTCGGCCAGCGGTTTTTTGTCTATCCAAAAAAGTACAGCCTTGTGTTCTCTTTCATACTCTGGGACGAACCTAAAATATTTCTCGAACCATTTGGTCTGAGTCAGGTTTTCGGCGTCCCAGACCTGTAGGAAGCGGTCAAAGGTTATCTGTTGGACCGATAGATTTTCGTCTATGGAAAATTTCGTGGTCGCCTCAGCTGCGGCGGCCTTGGCGTTTCGCTGAGCCTTCTTTGCAGTAAGGTATAAGTCGAAGCTGACGTATGAGAAGCTAAGGACGATGACCAATAGCAGGGCCACGACCGTGCTTGTGTAACGGTGCCGGGCGAGGAGTTTGCGGAACATGTAAATTGAGCTGTCGGCCCTGGCTGAAATCGGCAGTCCTTTCAACCAATAGTCTATGTCGTGCTGGAGTTCGGCGGCGGACTGATATCTGTGGACCGGCTCTTTTGTAAGAGCTTTGAGCAAAATGGCTTCGACGTCTGAGTTAAGATTACGCATAATCTTGGAGGGCCTCGTAGGCTCTGTCTCCTGGATGTTGCGTAATATCTCCAGCATCGAACCGTCTACAGCGTACGGGAAATCACCCGTGAGGACCCTGTAGAGAATCATCCCGAGCGAGTACACGTCCGTCCTCACGTCGATTGCACCGGGCTGAGCCGACGCCTGTTCAGGTGACATAAAGGCCAACGTCCCGATAACCTTCCCCGGTATCGAAGTCATCACCGTCTCCTCGGTTGTCTGTTCAGAAGAGCTGACGAACTTGGCCAACCCGAAATCCAAAATATGTGGTTCGCCCTTGGTGTCGACGAGGATATTGCCCGGCTTGAGGTCTCGGTGCATCACACCGAGCTGGTGCGCATACATTACGGCGGAACAGACCTTATTAAATATTTCCATTGTTTCGCGGACAGACAGTTTTTCCGCTTGCGCATATTGGTCCAGTGGTTTGCCTTGTATATACTCCATGGCGAAAAAATACTGGCCTCGGGCGATGCCACTGTCATGGATGGTGACAATGTTTGGGTGCCGCAGACTCGCGGCCAGTTCGACCTCCCGCTCAAAACGGTACCGCGCGCGCGGCGAAGCATGTGGTCCCTGCGACAATACCTTAACCGCCACGGTTCGCTTGGTGGCTTTTTGAGTTGCCTTATATACTACGGCCTGTGCACCGCGAGGTAATTCCTCGAGAATCTCGTAACCCTCAAGCATAGACTCGAGACCTGTGTCAGGGATGTGGGTCTCAGTGGGGGGGCTTGACGTCTCCGCCATTGACACAGTAGGGTGGGCAGGGCGGATTGTGCGCCCTTGCTTAGCGGTCGCGTCAGTGGCAGTGTCTGATTGACGGGAGTCAGCCATGGTTGACTTAGCGGACTCTATCCGCTGCCGGCAGTCTTCACAATGACTAAGGTGTGTTTCTATTGCTTGCCGCTCATCGTCTGAGCAGCTGCCCGTTAGATAGTGTTCAACCAGCTCGTCACTTAGACAGACACCCATAGTGTCATTACCCGATAATGCTCCGTTATGAAGTTTCAGCGGTGTCTCTTGGTAGCTAAGACACGCCCTTGCAATGAAAAAAGACCGTGCTATTCAAACTATTGCTGCACATATCACCTACTTGCCTAATCCATCCGAATGTCCAATGTCGACGACCCTGAAGTCCATCGGGAATGCGGACCGCATAAAAATTCATTAACCTAATACTATAAGTGTAGTAGTCCTGCGTCAAGGATTAAATCTTGCGAAGCCGGTGACTTTGACAGAAGCCGTGACTTGCACTTTGCGAAGGTCACGGCAAGAGCGGCTTTCTCACCTTGTGACCTGCTGAAGAAGTCAGCCTGACGTTGCGTCGGCTAAATTAGTATATTATATTGTATGCGAGCTATGTGAAAGTACTCTGGTTTTTTTCAGCGGCTACGGTGCGGTCTACCCGCCGGGGTCGCTGCACCAATGCAGAAATACAAGTAAGGAAAGGAAGTAACAAACGAGCAGGAGAATTATCCAGCTAATTTTTCTCGCATCGGTGTTACTGTGCAACATCGCGAATGCGAAAATAATGAGCAAATGGGCAAAAGAGGTCTCAGCGAAGAATGCGCTCCCAGAATATCCCCGTCTGCAGATGGTTCGCAAAGACTGGATGAATCTTAACGGACAATGGAAATATGCAATTCGTCCCAAGAGCGACAGTCAACCTAAGACTTTCGATGGTCATATACTTGTGCCCTTCTGTGTGGAGTCCGCTCTCTCGGGAGTGCAAAAAGCGGTTGGTGAAGACAAGCGTCTGTGGTACAAACGCAGCTTCGATATCCCCAAGAAGTGGTCTGATAAACGCATCTTGTTGCACTTCGGCGCAGTAGACTGGGAAACCAATGTCTGGGTCAACGGCAAGCATATCGGCAGTCACCGCGGCGGATATGACCGGTTCTCGTTCGATATCACTGATGCGCTTAACAATGACGGAACGCAGGAAATTGTTGTGTCTGTCTGGGACCCAGCAGACGAGGGGTATCAGCCGCGCGGCAAACAGGTTCAAGAGCCAAGAGGGATATGGTACACATCGGTCACGGGGATATGGCAGACCGTATGGCTTGAGCCGGTAAATGTGGCTTACATTAAATCCATCAAGATTGTACCCGATATCGATGCGGAGGTCGTGCGCATCACCGCCTTATGTTCGGAATTGGCGGCCGATTATACGGTTGAGACAGAAGCAAAAGACGGATGGCTCACGAAAGGTAAGGGCAAGGGCCAAGCCGGACAGGAAATGGTCATCCCCATAAGTAAGGCCAAACTCTGGTCGCCGGACAGGCCGTTTCTATACGACCTCAAGGTCACGTTGAAGGACAGCGATGGCAAAAAGGTCGATGAGGTCAGCAGCTACTTTGGGATGCGCAAGATTAGTCTGGGCAAGGACAAGGATGGAATTACCCGCATGATGTTAAACAACGAATTTGTGTTCCAGTTCGGGCTATTGGACCAAGGCTGGTGGCCGGATGGGTTGTATACCGCGCCAACAGATAAAGCCCTGCGATACGATATTGAGGTTACCAAGAAACTGGGGCTTAACCTGGCGCGAAAGCACGTCAAGATTGAGCCAGCCCGATGGTACTACTGGTGCGACAGACTCGGGCTGCTGGTCTGGCAGGATATGCCCAGCGGCGATGAATATATCGACCGTGATGAGCCGGATATCCAGCGGAGCCGGGAATCAGCGGAGCAGTTCAAACTGGAACTTACGCGCATGATTGACAACTTGCGAAACCATCCCAGCATCATCGTTTGGGTCCCGTATAACGAGGGGTGGGGACAGTATGATACACCTGGCATTAGCAGGATGATAAAAGAGTACGACCCAAGCCGGTTGGTGAATAGTGCCAGCGGATGGGCCGACCGCGGTGTTGGTGATATACATGACATACACGCGTATCCCGGCCCGGCCATGCCTGAACCCGAAGCCAGGCGGGCAATAGTACTTGGCGAGTTCGGCGGTCTAGGCCTGGCTGTTGAGGGGCATACCTGGCAGGAACGCGACAACTGGGGGTATCGAAACTTCAGGACCACCAAAGAACTTACTAATGCTTATGAGGTGCTAATCGGGAACCTGTATCCGATGATTAATAAAGGTTTATCGGCGGCAGTTTACACACAGACTACCGATGTTGAAATCGAAGTTAACGGGATGATGACGTATGACCGTGCGGTAATCAAGATGGAGACGAGGGACGTCCGGAGAATCAACAGGGAGTATCTGGCGCCGATTATACAATCCGGGGGCAAGGTATTCTTAGAGTAGGCGAAGGTAAAGATATATGAGGGTCCTGGGGTAGAAAAACAGCAGTTGCCGTCGCAGATGAGGTTTCACTAAACAGATTTGGCGGTTGACTCAAGTTCAATTTGGACGAGTGCCCGGAGGTTTCAATTAGACAGTATCAGTCAGGTCATAACCCGGGAAGGTAGCGGCCCATAGTAGCAGGGGTGCCGGTGGTGTAACTTACTGCTTACAAAGCACTTGCCCTGGGTTGGCCTGACGGGTAACAGCCCAATCCCAGAGAGCCCAGGCGTATGTCCGCCATCCAAAAATGTATATTCTTGAACAATCACAGGCAAGGTGTTATAGTGTCTGCCCGAAGCAGGAGCGCTGGCTTACCGCTTCGCTACTTGCTGAATAAAGGATGAAAAGCATTAGTAGCTGTTTTCGATAGCGGGGTCAATATGAGTACTGATAAAACAGTTGAAAGTAAAGAGCAAGAGGTTCCCACAATTATTCCAGACACAAATGCATCCGCCGACAAGAAGTTTGTACCAACGTGCAAGATTTGTGGGGAAAAACACTGGCCTGCTCACGCTTTAGTTCCTTGTCTAAATGGGAAAAAAGTCAAGGCAAAGGCCAAGGCTGAAAAAAGAGCAAGGGCCGAAGCGAGGGCAAAGGCAAGAGCCGAGGCGAAAGCTCAGAAAAGAGCCATGGCTGAAGCCAGGGCAAGAGAAAAGGCTGAAGCCAAAGCCGAAAAGAGAGCCTACATGGAGGCAATAGACGAGGCTGAGCAAGAGGCAAAGACCGAACGAAAGGCAAGAGTAAGGGCCGAAGAAAGGGCGCGGGGCGAAGCCGAGGCAAGAGCCGAAGCGGAGAAGACGGCCCGCGCCTATGCCGAGGCGATAGAGAAGGTCAAGACTGAGGCTGAGCAAAAGTCAAAGGCCTGCTCTGAGACAATAGCCGAAATCAAGGGCGAAGCTCAAGAGAGGTTGAAGGCTGAAGAAGAGCGAAGAGCGGAGATTGAGGCAATAGCACAGGCCGAGTCGAGGGCCAGGAAAGAAGCTGAGC
The DNA here is from genome assembly GCA_020350405.1 of Planctomycetota bacterium. GTDB lineage: Bacteria > Planctomycetota > Phycisphaerae > Sedimentisphaerales > Anaerobacaceae. Next base: position 278,366 of record CP070715.1, on the reverse strand, counting down.
AGAAGGTAAAGTCCTATACCCATACAATAGACGAACTTGACGAAAGACTGAAGGCTGAGTCCAAAGCAAGAGAAACGGCTGAAAGCAGGGCTGCGTCTGAACATGAAAGAAGAGCAAGGACTGAAGAGAAGGCCCAGGCTGAAGGTAAGGCAAGAGCTGAAGCGGAGAAAACGGCGGCCGCTTATGCCGAGGCGATAGAGAAGGCCAAGGCAGAGGCCAAGGAGAGGTCAAAGGCATATTCGGAGACGATAGCTGAAATCAAACGTGAGGGGCAAGAAAGGCTAACGGCGGAAGAACGGGAGAAAGCGAAGGCCCTGGCATCAAGTGAAGCCGAGTCAAAGGCCAGAGCGGAAGCTGAGCAGAAGGTAAGGTCCCATGCTCAGACAATAGAAGAAATCAGGGAGAGGCTAAAGACCGAATCGAAGGAAAGGTCGCGCGCGGAAGACAGAGTCCAGGCCGAAGCCAAGGCGAGGGCTGAAGCGGAAACAACAGCCGCAGCTTATGGCGAAGCGATGGAAAAGGCGAAGTTAGAGGCTCAGAAAAGGGCGAAGGCCTACTCTGAGACGATAGCTCAGGTCAGAAGGGACGCGGAGCAGACGCTGAAGTTAGAGCGAAACGAGAAGGCAAAGGCACGACAAGAGGCTGAGGCCGAATCCGAGGCCAGGGCAGAAGCTGAGCAGAGGGTAAAGTCCCATGCCCAGACGATAGAAGAAATCAGGGGGCGGCTGAAGACTGAATCGAAGGAAAGAGCACGCGCAGAAGACAGAGTCCGGGCCGAAGCCAGGGCAAGGGCTGAAGAGGAAAAAACAGCCGCAGCGTATGCTATGGCGATAGCGAAGGCCAAGGCAGAGGCCGAACAACGGGCAAAGGCTTACTCTGAGACGATAGCTGAAATCAGACGCGAGGCTCGGGAAAGGCAAAAGGCCGAAGAAGAACAAAGAGCCAAGGCCCAGGTAACAGCAGAAGCCCAGACCAAGGCCAGAGCGGAAGCTGAGCAGAAGGTAAAGTCCTATGCTCAGACAATAGAGCAGGTTGAAAAAAGGCTCGATGTTGAATCTAAGGAAAGAGCAATAGCAGAAGACAAGGCCCGAGCTGAAGCTAAGGCAAGGGCCGAAGCGGAGAAAGCGACCACCGCCTACGCGGAGGCGATAGAAAAGGCCAAGACAAATGCCGAGCAAAGGTCTAGGGCCTACTCTGACACGATAGCTCAGATAAGAAGGGACGCCGAGCAGAAGCTGAAGGAACAAGAAAGCGAGAAGGTAAAGGCACAAAAATGGGCCGAGAGCGAATCCAGAGCCAGAGCGGACGCTGAGCAGAAGTTAAAGTCCCACGCTCAGACAATAGAAGAAGTCAAGACCAGGCTAAAGACCGAATCGAGGCAAAGAGCGTTGGCTGAAGAAACAGCGCGTGCCGAGGCTAAGGCACGGGCTGGAGCAGAAAAAACAGCCGCCACTTATGCCGAGGCGATGGAAAAGGCCAAGATAGAGGCTGAGGAACGGTCGAAGGCCTACTCAGAGGCGATAGCTCATATCAGACAAGACGCGGAGCAAAGGCTGAAGGCAGAAGAAAAGGAGAAGGTAAAAGCACAACAAAGGGCAGAGACGGAGTCAAAGGCTGGGATGGAAGCCGAGGAGAAGGCCAAATCCTACGCGCAGACAATACAGGCACTTGAAAAAAGGCTGAACGCGGAGTCTGAAGCAAGAGCAAGGGCCGAAGAGAAAGCTCGATTAGAAGCTGAAGCAAGGGCAAGAAATGAAGCCAAGATAAAAGCTAAGTCTGAAGCCAGAGCCGAAAAAAGAGCCTATGCCAAGAAAATAGCCGAAGCTGACGAGAGAATAAAAGCCGAGCGTGAAGCAAGAGCAAGGGCCGAAGAAAGAGCCAGAGCCGAAGCTAACGCACGGGCCGAGGCAGAAAAAATAGCTGCAGCCTACGCCACGGCGATGGAAAAGGCCAAGGCAGAGGCTGAGCAAGGTTCAAAGGCTCACTCGGAGGCGATAGCTGAAATCCAAAGCCAGATGCAAGCACGGCTAAAGGCAGAAGAGCGGGAAAAAGCGAAGGCCCTTGCATCAGTAGAGAGTGAGTCAAGGGCCAGAGCAGAAGCTGAGCAGAAGATTAAGTCCTATGCCCAGACAATAGAGCAAGTTGAAAAAAGGCTGAAGGCTGAATCCAAGGAAAGAGCAACAGCTGAAGCCAAAGCGCAGGCCGAGGCCAAAGCAAAAGTCGAGGCAGAGAAGACGGTGGCGGCTTATGCCGAGGCGATAGAAAGGGCAAAGACGGAGGCCGAGCAAAAGTCAAAGGCCCACTCTGCGACGATAGTTGAAATCAAAAGTCAGGCTCAAGAAAGGCTAAAGGCCAAAGAGCAGGAGAAAGCGAAGGCGCTTGCATCAGTCGAAGCCGAGTCCAAAGCCAGAGCATCGGCTGAGCAGAAAGTAAGGTCCTATGCTCAAAGAATAGAGCAAATCGATGGGAGGCTAAAGACCGAATCCAATGAAAGAGCAAGGGTTGAAGAAAAAGTCCGGGCTGAGGTCAAGGCAAGGGCTGAAGCCGAAAAAACGGCGGCCGCCTATGCCGAGGCAATGGAAAAGGCCAGAGCGGAGGCGGAGCAAAAGTCAAAATCCTACTCTGTGACGATAGCTGAAATCAAGAGCCAGGCTCAAGAAAGGCTAAAGGCAGAAGAGCGGGAAAAAGCGAAGGCCCTTGCATCAGTAGAGAGTGAGTCAAGGGCCAGAGCAGAAGCTGAGAAGAAGATAAAGTCGTATGCTCAGACAATAGAGCAAGTTGAAAAAAGACTAACGGCTGAATCCGAAGCGAGGGCAAGGGCTGAAGAAAAAGCGAGATTAGAAGCTGAAGCAAGGGCAAGAAACGAAGCCAAGATAAAAGCTAAAGCCGAAGCCAGAGCAGAGAAAAGGGCCTATGCCGAGAAAATAGCTGAAGCTGAGGAGAAAATAAAGGCCGCGCACGAATCAAGAGCAAGAGCCGCAGAGAAGGCCCAGGCCGAGGCCAAGGCAAGAGTTGAAGCAGAAAAAGCAGTCGCTGCCTATGCCGAAGCGATAGAAAAGGCCAAGGCGGAGGCTGCGGAAAGGTCAAAGGGCCACTCTGCGACGATAGCTGAAATCAAGAGCCAGGCTCAAGAAAGGCTGAAGGAAGAAGAACGGGAGAAAGCAAAGGCCCTTGCATCAGTAGAGAGCGAGTCAAAGGTCAGGGCCGAAGCTGAGCAGATGGTAAAATCCTATGCCCAGACAATAGACGAACTTAACGAAAGATTAAAGGCTGAATCGAAGGAAAGAGAAACGGCTGAAGGCAGGGCTGCATCTGAGCACGCGGCAAGAGCAAAGGCCGAAGACATCGCCCAAGCCGAGGCCAAGGCAAGAGCCGAAGCTGAGAAGACGGCCGGCGCCTACGCTGAGGCGCTAGAGAAGGCCCGTGCAGAGGCCGAGGAAAGGGCAAGGGCTTACTCTGAGACAATAGCTGAAATCAAAAGCCAGTCTCAGGAAATACTGAGGACAGAAGAAGAGCAAAGAGCAAAGATCCAAGCAAGAGCAGAAGCCGAGTCCAAGGCCAGAGCAGAAGCTGAACACAAGGTACAGTCACATGCTCAGACAATAGAGCAACTTGACGACAGATTAGAGGCTGAATCCGAGCAGAGAGCTCGGGCTGAAGACAGGGCCTTAGCTGAAGCTACGGCCAGGGCTGAAGCGGAGAAAACAGTCGCCGCCCAGGCCGAGGAATTAGAACAGGCCGGGGTGGTGGCCGAAGAGAGGTCAAAGTCCTATGCTGAGACGATAGCTGAAATCAAACGCGATTCGGAAGAAAGACTGAAGGCCGAGGTCGAGTCAAGAGAAATGGCTGAACAAAAAGTCCAGGCTGAAGCCGAGGCAAGGGCTGAAGCAGAGCAGACAGCTGCCCACTACGCCCAGGTGATAGAAGAGGCCAAGGCGGAGGCCGAGGAGATGTCAAAGGCCCACTCTGAGGCAATAGGTGAAATCAAACGTGAGGCTCAAGAAAGGCTAAGGGCTGAAGAAGAGCAAAGAGCAAAGGTCCAGGCAAGAGCGGAAGCCGAGTCCAAAGCCAGGGTCGAAGCCGAGCAGAAGACAAAGGCGTATGCTCAGGCAATCGAAGAGTCTGTAGAAAGGCTGAAGACCGAGTCCGAGTTAAGGGCAAGGGCAGAAGAAAGGGCCGCGTTTGAAGCTGAAGAAAGAGCACGTGCCCAGGAAAAAGCCGAGGTCGAAACAAGGGCAAGAGCCACGGCCGAAGAAAGGGCCAGGTTAGAGGCTGAAGCAAGGGCACGAGCAGAAGAAAAGGCTAATACCGAAGCCGAAGCAAGAGCGAGGGATGAAGCCAGGGTACGAGCAAAGGCCGAAGCCAGAGCCGCAAAAATAGCAAGGGCTGAAGCCAGAGCAAAAGAAAAAGCTGTAGCCAGAGCTGCGAAGGTGGCCAATGCCCAAAAAATAGCCGACGCTGAAGAAAAGATAAAGGTTGAACTCGAAGCAAGGACAAGGGCTGAAGAGAAAGCCGAGGCCGAAGCAAAAGCAAGAGCTGAAGCGGAAGAGAAAGCCAGAATTTATGCTGAGGCGATGGCCGGAACCGAAGCAAAAATAAAGTCGGAGCTTGAAGCAAGGACAAGGGCTGAAGAGAGAGCCGAAGCCGAAACAAAAGCAAGGGCTGAAGCAGAAGAGGAAGCCAGAAACTATGCTCAGACAATTACCGAGGTTGAAGAAAAAATGAAGGCCGAGCTTGAAGCAAGGACAAGGGCCGAAGAGAGAGCCGAAGCCGAAGCAAAAGCAAGGGCTGAAGCAGAAGAAGAAGCCAGAAACTATGCTCAGACAATTACCGAGGTTGAAGAAAAAATAAAGGCCGAGCTCGGAGCAAGGACAAGGGCCGAAGAAAAGGCCGAGGCCGAAGCAAGTGCAAAAGACGAAGCGGAGGAGAAGGCCCGATTAGAAAGGCAAGCAAGAGAAAGGGCTGAAGAAAGGGCCGAGGCCGAAATAAAGGCCAGAGCGGAAGCGGAGGAGAGGACCCGATTAGAAGCACAAGCAAGAGAGAGAGCTGAAGAGGAAGCCAAGGTCAAAGCAAGGTCCAGAGCGAGGGCAGAAGAAAGAGCCAGATTGGAGACTGAGGCAAGACTTAGAGCCGAAAGGGGGGCCGAATCTGAAGCGAAAGAGAAAGCCAAGGCCTACAGTGAAGCGATAGCCCGAGCCAAAGAGAAACTTGCTGCTGAAGTCGCAGACAGGGAGAAGGCCGAAACAGAGTCAAGAATCGAAATTCGTGAGGTTCCGGTAAAAACGGGGACGTGCGAGTGCTGCGGCAAAAAAGATGTTCCCAAGGACAACCTATCCAGAATCGACTCTGGACAAATGTGCTGTCCAGATTGCCTAATGGCGTTACGGGGCTGAAGGACATGAACAACGTTGAGATAGAGCGGCAAAAGCGACAATCCTAAGGCCGGAACCAAACTGCCCTGAAGTGCTTTTCATTTGGGTCGGTAAGGTATTTGTTCAAACACGTCCCGTTTTTATGCAATTTCCCGTGCATGCATTCAGAAGGGTCCGATACATCAACTGGCAAACTACCATCGTCACTAAGCAGCAAAAACTTATCGCAAGCCTTAAAGGTAATCAACGCCTCAGGAGTAAAATTGTATTTGTCCAGATCTTTTTGAGTAGACTTGCCAAACGCACAAAAGGGCATTTGCGTCTGACCTTGCACTCTCACCGGTTGATCGTCCTCGTCCCCTGACCAGCGATATAGGGCAAATCCAGGTTTTTCATCGTGGGCCCCGGCTATGATGAAATAGGCCTTGTGAAAATACGAATACTCCATGCTTCTTATCCCGTAACCTGTCAAATCCCACAAGAGCGGTGCTGCGAAAATCGGCGGCTGCTTCTCAATTACCTGCTTTGGGTTATTCAAGGGGACAACCAACGCTTTTGAACGAGGGCGAGGGTTTCTGAACCCGATGTAGATTATTTTGCCGTTGGCTGACGCACAGAGCGTCTCAATATTAAGGCCGTTTTTTTTGGGAGCAAGATTTCCCCTTTCTTTCTCTGTAAGGTTTGTTGCATCGAACCGAGTTGCCCGCTCCAACTGCAGCCGTCGCATAGATTCGGTTTTGATGAGACTGTGAATGAGAGTCCGGCACGGCGTGCCTACCGGGCTGATGGTGATGTTTTGGTCTTGGACTTTAACTTTGGTCGCAAAAAACCGGTACCGGTTCGGCCGCATCTTTCCATCCCTGTTTCTGCCGTGCGAGGTTATCCAGTAAATGCTCTCGCCAATCATCGTTGCACCCTCAATGTCGGCCTCGGGGTGCTCCATCTCGATATCAAGGAACTGGGTAAGGTCACAGGAGAAAACAGGCAGAGAAGTCTGACTGACTTTGTAAACCCTCAACACGTTATTTTCGTCGTCGGCCACAACAAACATTTCGTCCCCCACCGCCACCGCTGCAGATGCATCACTGGTCCCACGATAAAGGAAAACTTCGTCAGATGAAGTGCCAATAACACAACGGCCTATAACGTCACATATCAATAAAAGGACCACCGTTTTGCCTATAACTTTCACTCCACACATCCTTTATTTATCCAGGATTATCCAGATAAGTATCTCTAACATCGCGCCGACAGTCCTATAATATCATTTTCAGCCACCCAACAACAGCCTGCTATGTACAAAAATACCGCCGTTTAGGCCAATACAGAGCCTCCGCGGGCGATTTTCCTTGAATCAAAACGCCGGATTTGCTACAATATAGGAAACTTAATCGAGGGGAATTTCGCAGGGGCTGGAGTGGTGATGAGCCCTCATTCGGCACGGCCAAGCGTAAGTGCCGGGGCCGATTCTCCTCTTTTGCTGCAGACAAGCCGACTGGACAACGGCCGTTACGGCTGATGCGTATGTAGCTTACCAGGGAAGTCGTTATGAATAAGACGATAGAAAAGTTTTGTCGAGACTGCTTTATCGCATTCTCAGTAATCTCACTGTGCGTCTCAGGTCTGGCTATCGGCGCCGAGCAGGATCCTGCGGTAGCTGGACATGCCATTTCAAAAAGTGCCCGGCAGAAGCTCCGAACCAACATCACATATAGCTGCACGGAATTACCCATTGAGACCGTATTAATGGACCTGGCCGAACAGGCACAAATCGACATTGTCAAAAGCCCCAGGGTCATCGGTAACGTCACAGTGAAAGTAACGGACGTGCCGCTGGAAGAAGCGCTTAGCAATATCCTTGCGGCCCATGATTACACATACATAGCCACTGAAACTATGGTCAGAGTGGTACCGCTTTCTGAGATTGCCGTTGCAAGAGAGCAGCTCGTAACGAGAATCTATCAAATTACCTACGCGGATGCTAACGAGGTGGCGGCGGCTTTGGGCAATTTCGTCTCCGACAGGGGTAAGGTAGCACTGAACAAAGGGACCAGCCACATAATGGTTACAGATACCGAAAACAAGATTAAGGGTATTGACAGATTCATCGAGCAAATTGACCATATGACACCACAGGTACTGGTCGAGGTAAGAATCTACGACATAACAAGCAATGAAGGCTTTGAATTAGACCTCGACTGGTTTGCCGGCAAGAATGCTCCTCTCGAAGCCGACGCAATCATACTCCCTGACGAGGTAAGGACAACCGAAGTTGGGCGGACTGACTTCTGGGAGGAAAGAATCGATGAGAGGGTTGGGATCGAACGCGGCGAGCCTGACGCTTATACGGATACGAGACTGGAGCACTCGTGGACCGAAGGTGAAACAGAAACCGAGACCAGATACGTAAATCCTCCCGCAATGCTGACCAACTTTCACAGGAACCCATTTGTAGGAGGCTCATTTAACCGCGAAACCGGCGGGACTCTGAGGTTCAGTGTGCTCAACGATGCCGTCGATATAGAATTCGCGTTAAGCGTTTTGCACAAGCAGGTGGAGGCGAAACTGCTTGCAAATCCTCGGGTTCTGGTACTTGACAACGAAACCGCCAATTTTGAAATCGTACGGGAGATTCCGTACCGGGAGTTTGTGCAGGTAGAAAGGGCTGCCGGCATAACCTATACGGAATTTAAAGATGTCGGCGTCCAACTCAAGGTCAGGCCGCATATTGCAAGGGACGGAATGATACGACTGCACATCGAACCTGAATTTGGCGTTCTTGTAGGCCTGGACCCGGACGGCGTGCCAACCGTCGATACCCGCAGGGCTGATACTGTGGCGATGATAAAGAATGGTCAAACGATTGTGATGGGCGGTCTGCGTAAAAGGGAGATCACGAAAGACATTTCCAAAGTTCCGGTGTTTGCCGATATGCCGCTTATAGGAGGCCTGTTCCGGTCCGAGACCGAGTCGGTACAAACCAACGAACTTGTAGTATTTATCACTACGAGAATCGTCACAGAGGCGGTTCTTTCTGAACGCGAACAGCAACTGCTGGAGGCAACGGAGTTCACAATGCCTCAGATATCGGAAACAGGGCTCGAACGCGGTCGATTGAGGCCTGAGGTGCGCGAACCTGCACCTGAGGTGCACGAACCCGCAACGGAAGTCCCGGAGATTACAGAACTGCTCGAGATGCTGTTGGAGAAACAGCAATAACAAGCCAGGTTTCCCTCAGGGTTGTCAGTCCGGCTACAATACTTTTATTCCCACCACTTCACCCGGGATCAGTTTCAAACCGGGGGGAATTTTTATCAGCATGGGGCGTCCCCAATCGGGGATATCGGGAACTACCCATAAGCGCTGCGGCGCTACTTCCATGATAGGGCCAAGATATACAATATGGGAACGGGCAATCTGTGCCGGCTCGGTTTCCTTTATTATTTCGACTTCCATTCCCACCCGCACCAGGCCTGATTGTTCCCTGCTGGCATAGGTGAGGATTTCGTCAGGTTCCGTGGCTGAAACGGTGAGGATGGGCTCGCCGTCCAGAACAGCCTCGCCGGCGCGTCTTATCATTTGCCGGACAACGCCCTCACCTGTCCGCCGCACAGGGCGTCGAAGTATTTGACTGACCACACCATCAATTGGGGCCTTTAAAACTAACGGCTCGCGTCTTGCCAGCAACCGGTCAATTTCACGCTCCTGAACCTCTACCGCTCTGCGCGTAACCTCCAGGGCGGCATCCAGCGAGGGATGCTGTAGCCGTCGCTGAGTAAATTCATCGCGCCGCCGTTGGGCCTCCAGTAAATCAATTTCGGCCTGTGCCAATAAACGTTGGTTATCTTCTATCTTTTTTGCCAGCGCGTTATACTCGACCCCTCTTCTCTGCCGTTCATAATACGCAACATCATTGTGGTCCGAGATACTTTGAGTGGTGAAGATTTTTGCATTTAACTGCAGGTCTTCCAGCATTATTCGGTCGGTTTCCAGGGCGGCCTTGAGCTCAAGCACGCGAAGCCGCGCGTTCTCTACGTCGACACAGAATCGCCGGTGTGTGGCAAACCTGTCTGTGTCCAGATTGACAGCTTCAGCCGTGAAGCGGTCGCTCGTCGCCGCCAATTCCGCTTGGAGGTGTCTTATTTGAGCCGAGGCGATGGCTAATTCGGCCTCGATGTCCTCATCATCGAGTATAGTATCAATCACAGCCACTACGTCCCCAGCTTTGACCTCCTGGAACAATTGAACAGGAACGCTCCTCAACCGCCCCCTGCAGGTAGCAGCAACCTGACGAACCTGGCCCTGAGCTATGCCTAAAACCTCAAAGCGCTGGGCACGGTGATGAAACAACGCAACCACACACGCCAAAGCTCCCAGCCACACCGCCACAGGTACGGCATGCTGACGCAAACGACCAAGTTGGAAACTTCTGAAACCTAATTTCTTCATAGTTTATTAAACTTCCAACAATTGTTCCTGCATCGTCAGACTAATATTTCCGATGCCCTCAATTTTCTCCAGGTCGGACAACATCTGCTCATTTTTTGCGGCGTTTCTTATCATCAACTGGTAAGCATACTCCACTTCGGCACTGCCGAAGCCACTGTCCTGCACCGATATAAGGGTAAAATTGCCACAGAAACGTTTAAGAATTCCCGTAACCGGATGATTAGGTCCGATGTGGCCGGGAAAACTAAATCGCAAAAAGCCATTATGAGGCTCATGGGTGCCGAAGGCCGTCAGATACAGGTAAATTGCTGTTACACTTAGCATAATTACGCCTACTACGGCAATGGCGTAACGCTGAGAACCAGCCGCCATACCCACCACCAGCGCACAGAAAATGAAAACTATGTCCCGGGTATCTTTAACCACGTTACGGAAACGTATAATCGCTAGAGCACCCATTAATCCAAAGGCTCTGATAATATTGTCACCGATAACAGCCATAACCATCGCCACCACAATGGTTACAAGTACCAGCGACTGTACAAAGCTCCTTGAATAGGACAGGCCGCTGTGGGTGAAATAATAAACCCAGGCCATAACCTGACCCAGAACAAATGCCAACATCAGAGACAGAAGCACGTTTTCCGGGGTGAACGTCCCACCAGATAGGGGGCTGCCTTCCAAGATTTCCCAAAGCTGGTTCATACAATCACACTCCCATCAGTATCTTCGGTCCGCAAAATCTCAACGAACAAGCCTTCTTTACCGAGGTGGCATACTTGGATACAGAGCGCTGACGCAGGTCGAAATAGCTAGCCATTCTACCGAGCCACGCGGGATAACGCCCTGTAAACTTCATCTCCAGAATCACACTGTTTAAGGTCAAGGGACTGGGCTGCCAGCCCCTGCCTTTAAGAATCACCTCAGGTGCTTTGGTAACATTATAGGCGAGCTGTCGGTCGAAGGTCACACGCACCCTGTTTTCTGAATCACCCTCGTAAGCGCGCCGGAGATAGCGAATCAGCACCAGCGGTTTGGCGTCAATACTTTTCATATACAGTTGAAACTGCCTGATTGCATCCACATCGGTTTTATAGTCATGGGCGGGGGGCACATATCTTCCCGAAAGTAAGGTCGGCACGTCTTCAGTCTTAACTCGGGCCCGGCTTTTTATAATAACGGTGTTCGCCCGACGTTTGATCTCAAAAAAACGGGGGTAATCAGGGTCATCGGTATAACTTCGGATACGCAGCTTGAAGCGTTTTAAAAATCCCCTCAGACTCTCTTTGCAGAGCCGCAAATCGTCCGAATCCAGATACAGACTGACAATGGGGTAGAAGCCGCTCGGCTGCAACTTGCTGTAATGGTCCGGCTTCAGGTACGGCTCAATAAATCGCGCAATCGCTGCCGCCCTGGACTCGCTGACGATATATTTCATCTCGTAGCGACACCAAAGAGTACGGTCAACGGGAGTATCTTTCAAAATACCTTTGGCCATTATACATCCATTATATTTTAACCCTCAGCAAGATGTTCCGTCAAGATAGCCGGTTTGCCACAACACTCCAGAACCGAGAGATCTCAGCATAATACTCCAGAGCTTGGGGGCTTGTTATAATCCATCACCAACGCCTCTTTTTTCCCGTCTGGTGAGAATCCGCACCTACAACCAAACCCCCTAAGCCTTCTCACCACTGCTCCTATAAAGCTAAACTTAACGATAATTTACTGATATTAGTTTACCATATCAACCCCCGAATAGTCAAGAAAATTACTGGTGTGCAATCCCGCGTTTTTTTTGGTTTGGCAGCCAAAAAAGCGTGGCTCGTGCCTCTTGTGTAAATGCTTGAAAAAGCTTACTTTACAAACGCAGGAGAGGTTTTTATCGGTACATCGCATAAGAAGCGACTGCACACAACGGGGCTATTTTCCCCGACCATCTGCTCACAAAGACTTAAGAAGAAAGATTGCACTCAAGATTAACCAGGCCAAATTCCAATTTCGAACGCCTAAAGTTATAAGCGGTTGAGTTGAAATCTTGGGCGGTGAAATTCGTTATCGGTCGTTTCGTGATTCTCTTTTGCGGCCTGCGAGGTAACTCAGTACTATGCCCAACTCAAACAGCAAGTACATCGGAACCGCCAAGGCTATCTGCGAAACCACATCAGGGGGGGTAGCCATAGCCGCCACTATGACGATAATAAGAATAACATACTTTCGCGACCTCGCTAAAGCCCTGAGTGAGACTAGACCTGTTCGGTTGAGAAAGAAGATTGCCGTAGGGGTCTGAAAAGCAATACCGAAAACTAGCATGAGATGTGTCACGAAAGCTATATACATGCGAAAGGAAAATTGTGAACTCAGGCTGAGGAAATCATTTATCTTCACCAGGAAGCCCAGAGTCAAAGGCCCCACGACAAAAATAAAAAAAAGTGCCCCCGCGACAAACAAACCAGCTGAGAAAGGTGCGGCGATATACACGTATCGCTTTTCATGAGAATAGAGTCCGGCCGCAACAAACATCCATAAATGATAGAAGACCCACGGCGATGAGAGGATAAGACCGGTAACTAAAGATACTTTCACGTAGCTGACAAATCCATCGGCCGGGCCAAGTGCCATCAGGCGAGCTTCCTGACCCATTGCGTCGACATACGGTCTTTCAAGAAGGGCTATTACCTTGGGACCTACTAAAAAACCGATGATGGCACCGAGCGCTATTCCGGCAAGTGCGTAAAATAACCGCATTCTCAACTCTTCGAGGTGGTCTCCCAAACTCATAGTGGAATCAACAAGGGGGTCGTATTTCTTGCCTGTATCGCCCATTTTAGTTGGTAAGGTCGAACGTGAAAATTCTCAAGATGAAGCGGTTAGTTGTTTTCTTCGGTATCGCTTAGGCCTGCAGCGTCCTTTGCTTCGTTAACTATATCATCCCTGACCTGTCTGACGTCACCCTCCAAATCCTCCTTGGTCTCTTTGGCTTCGTGAACACCTTTCTTGAATTCGGTCAGGCTCTTACCTATGTTGCGGGCGATTTCGGGCAATCGTCTGCCAAATATCAGCAGAGCAACAACAAGAATAATGCCTAATTCAAAGGGCCCCGGCGTCCAAAACCCTAAATAGTGGATACATTCACTCATTTTGTTCGCTCTCCAAATCTCTTTGGCGGTTCATTATATCATATCACTGACAAGGCCCTTCTGTCAATCCGTCACTACCACGGAGGTACCCGTGGGCACCCCGACATTGACAATAAAGCCTGTAAAAACTATAATCGGGCAGAGCTGTAATGTCAAATATTATTAATGTTGGAGTTGGCTATGGGTCCGGCCCGACGCCGCGTAAGACGTCCTGAATCCGCTATAAGTTTTTGCCTATTGGCGGTTCTTCTCTTCATAGGCCTTGGGGTGTTTATAAAGCAATCTGATTTCGAAATGGCTCGGTTTGGGATAAATGTAGCCACGGCGGAACTGCCCTTAGGAGAGTCCGAAGAAAGTAAAGACGACCAGACGGCCTTAAATTCTCTGGTACCCACCGGCTTCGAGACCCTTTCAAAGACGGGAGTCTACAATCCTGAAAATCTTTATGAAAAGATTAACGGCAAGGCCCCTCTCTATACCGAATCGGGCTTTGAGAAATTATCCACGCAGCGGTACGTAAGCACCGCCGACGAGAGCTTGTGGGCCGAGCTTTACGTTTACGATATGGGGACTGTGAAAAATGCTTTCTCCGTCTACAGTGTGCAAAGAAGGGCTGAAGCGGAGCCCTTTGGCCCTATGCGATTTGCGTACAGAACTGCCAATGCCTTGTACCTTGTCCACGGCAAATATTATGTCGAACTGGTTGGCTCCACCGAATCGGCCGAATTGTTCCGGGCAATGGCAGAAGTCACCAGGAAAATTAGGGCGAATCTGACTATCGACCCTAATGCCGGGATAGCTGAACTTGCTCTATTTCCCGAAGAAGACTTTGTCGCTGGTAGTGTCAAGCTATACTTGGTAAATGCCTTCGGCTCCGAAGGATTGACTGATACCTTTACCGCTCGATACAAACTGGATGATGAGACCGTCGCGGCATTTCTCAGCAGACGCTCCGACCCGCAAGACGCCCAGGCAGTCGCCAAAGGCTACTACGAGTTTCTGATTAATAACGGCGCCACTTCTAAGCAAACGGCCAAGAAGATTTTGGAAGGTAAAGTTGTGGATTTCTACGGTACGACGGAAATTGTCTTTGACACAGGCCCCTTTGTCGCCGGCATTCACGAAGCAGAAAATCAGCAAGCTGCAGAAAAATTGGCCGAAAGACTACTCAATAAACTCAGGGAAGTTATTAACTCAGCAAACAATGAATGAACAAATCGACAAAGAATTAGACCGGCGAGAATTTCTGGCGCGGGCCGGCAAGGCTGGAATTTCAATCGCGGCGGCCGGCATAGCCTCATATTTGCTTTACGACAGCACGGGGCCGGCGGCAAGCATCGAAGCCCAGGACCCTGTGACGCTGCCGGATTTCTCCGTACCACAGATACCGGCGCAAACTATGAGTGTCGTCAAAGGCTACGACAGGGCAAAAACTGTCGACAAGGCCATAGAATTGCTTGGCGGCATAGAAAGATTTGTCAAACTAGGTGAAACTGTCGCGATAAAACCCAATGTCGCGTTCGCATCACCGCCGATGTTAGGGGCCACGACCCGACCCGAACTGGTCGCTGAAGTTGTGCGATTGTGCTACAGCAGGGCCGGAGCAAAGCAGGTCTACGTCACCGACAACCCAATCAATGACCCCGCAAGCTGCTTCGCATTAAGCGGCATAGGCAAGGCCGCAGGCCAGGCAGGCGCCAAAGTGATATTGCCGAAAGATAATTTTTTCAAATACACCACGCTGACAGGCGGCAAGCTCATAAGAAACTGGCCCATTTTCTATGAGCCATTCACAAAGATAGACAAATTGATTGGGATTGCGCCCGTCAAACACCATCACAGAAGCGGCGCTTCGATGACAATGAAAAACTGGTACGGCCTTTTGGGTGGACGCCGTAATATCTTTCATCAGGACATTAACACCATCATTGCTGAGTTGGCCATGATGGTAAAACCAACATTAGTTATACTGGACGGGACGCAAGTCATGATGACCAACGGCCCGACTGGAGGCTCTATCTCGGATTTAAGACGGGTGGATACCCTGATTGCAAGCTGTGATATGGTAGCAGCCGATTCCTACGGCTGCGGGCTTTTGGGTTTAAAAGTCACCGATTTGCCCTACCTCACAAAGGCCCACGAAGCCGGAGCCGGAACAACCGACTTCCAGTCACTGAAACCAATACTGGCCACAGTAAGCTAAGAGATTGTTTATGAGAATTGTACAGACAAGACGAATCAGCCAGGTTTTCTTTTTCACGCTGTTTGTCTGGTTCTGCATAGTCAGCACCATCGGCGACAAATTGTGGCAGTTGCGTGGCTGGCCGGTCAATTGGTTCCTGCAGCTCGACCCTTTAGTCGCGATAGGGACAATATTGACAACACACAAGCTCTATTGGCCGCTTTTGTGGGCGCTGGTGGTGATATGTGCGACAATAATACTCGGGCGGTTTTTTTGCAGCTGGGTCTGCCCCTTCGGCTCAATACATCACTTTGCGGGTTTCCTGGGCAATCGCAAAAAGAAGGCGGCAGAAAAAATCCAGCTCAACAAATATCGCAAGGCCCAGTGTGTAAAATATTTCGTTTTAATTGTGTTTCTGTTTATGGCCGCGTTTCCATCGGTCGGGGCCACTTTGCAGGCGGGACTACTCGACCCGATACCATTGGTAACCCGTTCTTTTAACCTGGTATTGTTGCCTATAGCAGACAGCTCCGTTAATGTTACCTCAGTAGCGGGGCGATTCTACGAGAGTGCGTGGTTGATATTCGCTATATTTCTGACTGCAGTCCTGCTCAACCTGGTTATCCCTCGATTTTACTGCAGATTCATCTGCCCACTGGGGGCATTCTTCGGTGTAATCGACAGATTTGCCCTCTGGCGAATCGGCAAGAGCCAGAACGAATGCGTCAATTGCAGATTGTGCGAAAAATCCTGTGAGGGCGGCTGTCAGCCTGCCGGTAATATGAGAGTAAGCGAATGTGTGCTCTGCTTTAACTGCCTTGACGATTGCAAGCATGAGTTGGTCAGTTATCAAACCAGACCATCTCTTGCAGGTGAAGAAACAGACCCCGATATTTCGCGCAGGGGTTTTGTGCTCTCACTCGCAAGCGGCATATTAGCTGTACCCGCGGTCAGGCTTGGCAATAAATTAGGCAGCAACTGGTATCACAGAGTTATTCGCCCGCCCGGTGCATTAGGCGAAGAGCAGTTCTTGCAGAGGTGCATCAAGTGTGGACAATGCATGCGGGTATGTCCCACCAACGTTATCCAGCCCGGTGGTATTGACGGCGGTTTGGAAAATCTCTGGACGCCTGTGCTGAACAACCGAATCGGCTCAAGCGGCTGTCAGCTAAACTGCGTAGCCTGCGGACAGGTTTGCCCGACCTCGGCTCTCAGGCCCATTAAGCTTTCCGAGAAACTCGGCATCGGTGAGTTTGCCGACCGTGGTCCGATCAAACTGGGCACTGCTTTTCTTGACCGCCCCAGGTGCCTGCCGTGGGCGATGGATAAGCCCTGCATAGTGTGCGAGGAAAACTGTCCGGTCAGTCCCAAGGCGATTTACACGCAGGAGTGCTTCAACACGGTAAGAGACGGCATTTTTACGGTAAAAAAAGCGACAAATGATACTGTAGAAACCGTCGAGGATAACCTGCCACTTGACAAATTTGCCACCGGCGATTACTATTGTTTTATTGAAGAAGGTGATGAGCGCACTAAAATTGTGGGAAATACAGAGAATTCAATTGAAATTTCTCCCGGCAGGCAATTCGAGAAAATCCCTGCCGCGGGCAGCAAAATACAAATTCAGGTTCGCCTGCAAAGACCTCATATTGATATTGAAAAATGCATCGGCTGTGGGGTTTGTGAACACGAATGTCCGGTAAGTGGTAGGAAAGCTGTAAGAGTTTCTGCAGAAGGGGAAACAAGAAGCACTGACAGAACATTATTGCTCAAAGGTTGATTACTTTTGGAGTGTGATACGATGAAAGAAAAACACAATAAGATAGACAGAAGAGGTTTCCTAAAGACGATGGGCGCAGCGGGCATGGGTTCGGTTTTTGCCTCAGTTGGAACCCAAGCCGACTCAAATGAACCTAAGGTCCCGGAAAAACCGCAAGAGGTCCGGTTGCCGCAGGTGCCGAAACGAAAGCTGGGTAAAACAGGCGTAGAGGTGCCCTGCCTGTCTTTGGGAGGAACAATCAACCTACTCGAGAACCAAATCATGCTAAAAAAAGCGCTCGAATGGGGCGTGACCTATTGGGACACCTCAGACAGCTACGAAGGAGGTAATAGTGAGCTCGGGATAGGCAACTATCTCTCGAAGAACCCCGACATGCGAGAGAAGTTGTTCATCGCCACTAAGGCCTATGGGACAAAAACCATAGAAGACGCGGAAGTTCATCTGCAGACCTCCATAAAGAAAATGGCAACTAAGTATGTTGACCTGTACTTCATTATGGAGCGAGAAAAGGACGAACACGGGCTGTCCGATCCTTCTCAGTTAACGGACCGATTAAAACGCTGGGTCAGGTTAAAAAAGAAGTGGAAGCAAATCCGTTTTTTCGGTTTCAGCACCCACAAGAATATGGCCGAGTGTCTTACCGCCGCAGCCAAGCTCGACTGGATTGATGCGATAATGACAACGTATAATTTCCGAGTGATGCAAGACCCCAAGATG
>CP070715.1:253683-260626 GCA_020350405.1 Planctomycetota bacterium | reverse complement strand
CCCTACTTATGTCCATATTGATGCCCGCACTGGCGCGCGTACGAAGCCAGGCCAAGGCGGTTCTGTGCCAGTCCAACCTCAGGCAATGGTGCACCGTCTCATCAATGTACGCTGGGGACAACGAAAGCTTCTTCTGCGACCTGAGCGGCAGACCCGCAGCCGGCGAATGGTGGGTCGGCGGATGGGGTGGCTGGTGGATGAATCCCCTGCGCCCTTACTACAAAGACCCGGACGTCAAGCTCTGTCCAATGGCCACAAAGCCCTACAGCGAGGGTGGGCGGCATCCATTCGCGGCCTGGCGCGTGCCTGATGTTTTTTATGAGTACTGGAAGGTAACCGGCCCGGTCATTGGCAGCTACGGTGCTAACGGCTGGATGGCGAACGCGACCGAAGCAGACAAGCAGCGCTCGGAATGGTGGGGCGGATATGGCTTTGGGTTTCTCGATAGCTTTTGGCGGTCATTTAATGTCAGATACGCCGCACAGATACCTCTGTTTTTGGACTGCGCGGACGTTGACGGCTGGCCCCACTATACGGATGCCCCCCCGGCGTATGAAGGTGAAGTGGAGCCGGGCATGGTCGATGAAATGAAGCGTTTTTGTATCCCTCGCCACAACAAAACGATAAACGGTGTCTTCGTCGACTGCTCCGTCAGGACCATAGGCCTTAAGGAACTATGGAAGTTGAAGTGGAATCGAGAGTGCACAGGAAATGTCGAGATGCCCACTGAATGGGAATCCCCCAGCCACTGGATGTACGGTATGAAAGATTATTGAAAGGGAGTAACGGCGGGTGATTATCCGACAACCAAAGGCATTCACATTAGTAGAGCTGGTGGTGGTCATAGCCATTATCGCGCTGCTGATGTCGATATTGATGCCGGCACTGGCAGGTGTTAGAAACCAGGCCAAGGCTGTTCTTCGCCAGTCCAACCTCAAACAATGGGGCATCGTCTTTTCGATGTATACGGACGACAACGATGGCTGTTTCAGTTGTAGACTTTGATTCCGGTGGCTTTACTGCCGTCTGGGGTTACGACGCGCAACATGAATTCGAATGAGCCGTAGTCCTGGTCGACCTTAATCAGGAGAATGTGCATTCCCTCGGAAAGTTTCACGGGGTAGCTTTCCTGGTCGCGGTAAGCGGCCCTGTAGACGTGCTCTTCGCCGATAATCTTGTGGTCGAGCCAGAGCTTGTAACCATCGTCTGAACCGACCCTGATTTGGACCTTCATATCCTTCTCGCACTTGAGCCAGCAGGCAGCATAGGCGAGTATGTCATCCTGCTCGTAGCCGAGTTCAAGGTGGTCGACTTCGAAGAAGTTTACGCTGCTCGTATAGGTAGCTTCGTAGGGAGCCCATTTTACGCTTGTTCCATCGTCCTTGTCGATTTGCATACCGTTGAAGGAGACATGTTTTGCTTCGCCGCCGTAGTTTTTCAGGTAATCGACGTGGAAGCCCTGGTTATCGGGTCGCTCGCCCGGGTTTGGGAAGGGGCCGACTATAAGCCAGTTAGTTATGAATCCTTCCTCGTCGAGTTCATAAGGACCCAAGACGGTGGCGGGCTTTTTGGCCTCGGTACATGTCGGTCCAGCAGCACTCTCGCAGCCGACAAGTGAGGCGCAGATGGCTGCGACGGCCAATGTGGTGATTTGAAAAAATGTTTTATAGGTACACATAATAGTGCCTCCTTAAAAAAAAGACCATAAGGTTTCCTTACGCTGACTTTAGTGAAAAATGGGTTCTCGAGCAAGCTAACGGGGGCAGGCAAATTATGCAAGAGTTTTTCCGGGAAAATGTGTGTTTTTTACTTGTTTTCCTGAGAGAGCGTTAGGGAACGGGGCCGGTCGGGAACGGCGCAACTAAAAAGACCTGCTTTTTCAAACAGGCCTTTTTGTTGCAGGTCTTTCCTCCACAGGTGCCGTAAGAAATTATTTGAACAAAACCCTGTATTTCCAAGTGGGTAATCGTTGCTTGTGTCCGAAAGTCCTATCGAGTAGGCGTTTCCGATCCATCAAGGCCTGATTTCCCTGAGTCGGGTTTATCGGTTTTTTTCAAAAATATATTTCTTACGAACACCGCAGGGGTCAGCCTGCAGTATTATTTATACCAAATTTGAAGATGCAAATCAAGAAAATATCGGCGGATTTGCGAATTTTATTCGAGGCGTTGTAAGCGGGTATCAGACCGATTTTTTTCGGTTTTGGCGGGTATTCGAGGACAAATTCGCGGTAAACGAGGGAAGTGCGCACGGGTGTGGCATTCGGGCTTGCCATTCTTTGCAGAGCTTGTATACTTGTGAAAGGTATGCGTTATCTGCTCTGGAATCGGCTTGTTAAGTCCAATAGCAGTAGTCTGAGAGGGGAATTTAGCGTATATCCGCTCTGTTTTTTCGCCTAAATGGACCACAGGGAGGCGATTATGCCAAAACTGATTGTTGTGTCAAATAGGCTGCCGGTCAGTGTTACAAAAAGGGCGGGAGAGATTCAGTTCCAGAGAAGTCCCGGCGGGCTTGCTACCGGTATGGCTTCGGTATTCGAGTCATACGAGGGCTTTTGGGTGGGATGGCCCGGGATGGCGAGCGAAAGATTAACAGAGGCGGACAAGTCGGAAATAACCAGCAAGTTAACGGCCGAGCACTATCATCCGCTGTTTCTAGGCAGAAAAGAGGTCGAGAACTACTACGAGGGATTCTCAAACAAAACCATCTGGCCGCTCTTTCACTATTTCCCGAGGCGCGCTATATATGAGAACCGCTGGTGGCAGACTTACAAGCAGGTAAATGAGAAATTCTGCGATGAGGTGATGAAGGTCGCTGAGGCGGACGACCACATCTGGGTACAAGACTATCATCTGATGCTGCTTCCGCAGCTGATACGTCAGCAACTGCCGAAAGCTGAGATAGGCTGGTTTCTTCACATACCATTTCCGTCATTCGAGCTGTTCCGTCTTCTGCCGTGGCGAAGCGAACTTTTGAACGGGCTTTTAGGGGCTGATTTGATAGGCTTTCACACTCACGACTACGTACGCCACTTTTTGAGCAGCGTCTGTCGCATCATGGGTTTTGAACATACGTTAGGCAGACTGAACATAGACGAGCGCATTGTTAAGGTGGATGCATTTCCCCTTGGGATTGACTACAAGCGGTACTCAGAGGCCCCAGAGCAAGCGGCTATTCAGCAGGAGGTTAAAAAAATACGCCAAAAAGTCGGCGACCGCAAGATAGTAATATCAGTTGACCGGCTGGATTACACGAAGGGCATTATCGAGCGGCTGGAGGCTTTTGATTTGTTCTTGTCGCAAAATCGGCAGTACAGGGGAAAAGTCACTCTGATTATGGTGGCGGTTCCATCGCGAACACGTGTAGAGGACTATGAGGCCCTACGTAACAAGCTCGAACAATTAGTGGGCAGGGTTAACGGCGAGCTCGGGATGCTTGGCTGGATACCGGTCTGGTATCTCTACCGTTCGCTGCCGTTCGAAAGACTAACAGCGCTTTATCACGCTGCCGACGTCGCTTTGGTGACACCGCTCCGGGACGGAATGAATTTGATAGCGAAAGAGTTCGTTGCGGCGAAAACGGACGGGAGAGGCGTTTTGATTCTGAGCGAGATGACGGGTGCGGCAAGCGAATTAGGTGAGGCCATTATAGTCAACTCAAATAACAAAGCGGAGATTGTTGCGGCGATAAAGACTGCGCTCGAGATGCCGGTTGGCGAACAGGTAGAGCGGAACCGGTCGATGCAAAGCAGACTTTCGCGCTACGATGTTTCGCGATGGGGCAGCGATTTTCTAAGTGCTCTGTCAGGTTTGCAGGAGTTACAGCGGGAGCTTTCGGTCCGTAAACTGACCGGCGGTGCAAGGCAGAAGCTATTAAGCAACTTTGGCAGAGGCAAGCGGCGTTTACTTTTTCTCGATTACGACGGTACGCTTGTCGGTTTCAAGGGCAAGGCGGAGGAAGCCGGGCCGGATGAGGAGGTTTTGGGGCTGCTGCGAGAGCTATCCGGGGATGCAAATAATGAGGTAGTAATAATAAGCGGCCGGGATAAAACGACTCTGGGGAAATGGCTGGGGGGTTTAGATGCGACACTAATCGCCGAACACGGCGGATGGATAAAAAGACGGGGCAA
The DNA here is from genome assembly GCA_020350405.1 of Planctomycetota bacterium. Classification (GTDB taxonomy): domain Bacteria; phylum Planctomycetota; class Phycisphaerae; order Sedimentisphaerales; family Anaerobacaceae. The sequence continues at coordinate 256,497 of CP070715.1, read as the reverse complement.
GGACTGGGAGTGTGTAGAGGCATTACGGGAGGACTGGAAGGATGCAATCAGGCCGATATTGGAGCTTTACGCGGACAGGACGCCTGGTTCAGCGGTTGAAGAAAAGGACTTTTCTCTGGTGTGGCACTGCCGGCGGGCGGACCCCGAGCTAGCGTACCTTAGGGCTCAGGAACTGAAAGGCGCGCTGATGAACCTGATAGCAAATCTGGATGTAGGGGTATTCGAGGGCAGTAAGATTATCGAGGTGCGTCATGTTGGCATAAACAAGGGGCGAGCAGCAAAGCTCTGGCTGGAAAAGGAAAATTGGGATTTTATACTGGCGGCGGGCGACGATTATACCGATGAAGAAATGTTCGCAGTGATGCCGGAAGACGCGTATTCAATAAAAGTAGGAAGCAGCATGTCGAAATCGCGATATAACGTCGAAACGGTGGGCGAGGTCAGGCAGTTACTAAAGGAGTTGGCAGGAGTTTGATATGCTAAGTCTCGAGGATTTTCGTCATATAGTCCCGGATGAGCGATTAGCAGAGATTTATTCGCGGGCGCGGGGCCTTTACGGTAAGCATATCGTTCACGTGAACGCAACTTACCAGGGAGGGGGCGTCGCGGAAATTCTGTATTCTCTGGTGATGCTGATGAACGACGTTGGTATCGAGACGGGCTGGCGGATTCTTCACGGCAGTCAGGAGTTTTTTGAGATTACGAAGGGATTCCACAACGCGCTTCAAGGCGGAAAGCTGAACCTGTCTGAGAGGAAAAAGCAAATATATCTGCAAGTGAATGATAATTTCTTAAGATTTACCCATTTGCACCATGACTGTGTAATTATTCACGACCCTCAGCCGCTTTCTCTGATACGGACGTACAGGAAGCGGCAGCCGTGGATATGGCGGTGCCATATAGACCTGACCGAGCCGCACAAGGAGCTGTGGGATTTTCTTAAAGGGTTTGTGCTGAAATACGACCAGATGGTGGTCTCGAGCGAGAAATACTTCAAGGAGGACCTGCCGGTGGGCCAGAGGCTTATGTATCCGGCGATTAATCCGCTTAGTGGCAAGAATAGGGACATTAGCGAGAAGACCATGCTTGAGCAGGTGAAGAAGGCCGGGATACCAACGGACAAGCCGATAATTACACAGGTATCGAGACTTGACCCGTGGAAAGACCCTGAAGGCGTTATAGACATATACAAGCGAGTTAAGGAGAAGGTCGATTGCAGACTGGTATTCTGCTATAACGTTGCGAGCGATGACCCGGAAGGTCTGCAGGTATACAACAGGGTTTATCGCAAGGCGAACAGGTACGTTAACAAGAAAGATATCTTGTTTGTTGTGGGCAACTACGAAGTGCTGGTCAACGCGATACAGAAATTTTCCGACGTAGTAATACAGAAGTCGACGCGGGAAGGCTTCTGCCTGTCGGTTACGGAGGCGTTGTGGAAAGGAACGCCGGTGGTTGCGTCGAACGTCGGGGGGCTGCCGGTTCAAATTCAGGATGGTGTAAACGGATTTTTGCTGGAGCCCAACGATGTGGAGGGCTTTGCAGAGAGGATTATACATCTGCTGAAGAATCCTCAGGAGAGGGAGCGTTTGGGTCAGAAAGGGCATGAGACGGTCAGGGAGAAGTTTTTGATAACGCGGCTATTGAGTGATTATTTAGACATGCTCAATTCCATAATGAGCGGGGCGTACGACTAAGCGCCCGCTGCGCGGGCGGCAAGCATAGCAAGGCCAGAGGGGATTTTTCGGTTTTGCGAAGCAGGCGCGGGTCTCTATCATCGTAAGCTCTTCGAATCGCTCAAAATCATCCATACGACTTCGACCCTCGCGTAAATAACGGAAGCATTTTACCATTGGGCGTCTGTTTTGACAAGAATATTCACGTCATCCGAGCCTATGTTTTTTGGGGCTTGCGGGATTGAGACAAGCGGTACTATAATTGAGGGGGAGTAGGAACGGAAACAACGGGATTTAAGGGAGTCGCTTTGGAGCACCGAAATACAAACGTGGAAAATTCAGACAACACTCAGAAAACTAAAGGTTCTGGTGAGACCGGCATAGAGAACAGAAAAATACGAAGAATAAATCGACTTGCTGGCTTATTTACAGTTTTGGCGTTCCCGGTAGCCTTAGGTGTTTCCATGTTTTTTGATACCGGAAAGGAGGGATATATTATTTTCTCATACCTAGTCGGAGGGTTGTTAGTCGTGCCCCTGACCTTATCCATAGTCAGTCTTGTCCGGATTTTGCGATTGGCAAAGCAATTGAGATACAGCTTAGGAGCGATGGCAGTAATCTTTATTTGTGTATTCTTTGCAATCGTAATGTCAGCTTCCGGGCGGAAAGTAAGAGAAGATATTAATGGTGTCCGGTGCTCATGGCACCTGAATGAACTCGGCAAAGCGATAATGGCGTACTCAAAAGATAATGATGGTTACCTACCCACGGCTGATAGATGGTGTGATTTGCTACTGGAGCATGATGCAAACCTGCCACAAGATTTTTTCACGTGTCCGGCTACGAGAGGCCAGAATTGTAGTTACGCATTCAACAGGAACTTAGGTGGGTTACGTTTGGCAGACGTTCCGGGGGATGCAGTGCTTGTATATGAAGCGGGCGGGGGCTGGAACACTGCAGGAACTGCAGAGCTTTTGACCGTAAATCACCCCAACGGTCGTACCTTCGTCTTGCTGGCGGACGGAGATGTTAGATTGTACAGGGCAGAAAAACTCATCAAAGAACCTCTATGCTGGGAGCCGTAGGGCTATAGTGTTCGGAGTTCTGCGTTGAGGGATTTGGTGAGGGAGTCGAGGAT
>CP070715.1:248770-253583 GCA_020350405.1 Planctomycetota bacterium | reverse complement strand
GAACCCGGCCAAATCGAAATAACCGTCGTTGGCTATCTGACAACAGGGCAGGAGTTCTACGGAACCGACACAATCAGGATTAAAAAAACGCCAACGAGACGCAAATCAATTAACCGGGCGCAGCCTGCGCGGGGACTGCGCCGTAATAATATATCCATCATAAATTCCGAAAGGGCGGGAAAATGAGGACAATAACTGCAATCATCGCAACAATTTGTATCCTGGCACTTTCCGCGTCCGCGCCAGCGGGTGAGCTCCACGTGCCGGACGACTATAACACCATTCAGGCGGCCATCGACGCCGCTTACGACGGTGATACGGTCATAGTTGCCGACGGCACCTACACCGGAGAAGGAAACCGAGATATCTTCCTCGGCAAAACACTAACAGTCCGTTCCGAATCCGGCCCGGAAAACTGCATCATCGACTGTAATGGGAGCGGAGGCAACCCACATCGAGCGTTTTATTTTGATAGTGGCGAAGGTGCTAATTGTATCGTTGAAGGGTTTACCTTAATCAACGGTCTTTACAGGGATGGCGGTTTGGTCTACTGCAGGGAAGCCAGCCCGACGATTGACAACTGTATTCTAAGGAGCAGCTCGGCCAAAGTGGGCGGCGCGATATACTGCCGGGACAGCAGTCCAACAATCTCAAACTGCACTATAACCGACAATAAAGCTGACTCCGGTGGGGGCGTATTCTGCCGCGGCGGCAGCCTGACGATGGTACACTGCAAAGTCACCGCCAACGCGAGTGAATGGGATGGCGGTGGAATCGACTTTTCCTCTGGGTCAAGCCTCACAATTAACTCCTCCAGTATTAGTTACAATGCCGCCGGCTACGAGGGTGGGGCAATTTTCTGCCGGAACGGCACGCTGAGAGCGACGAACTGCGCGATTAGCGGGAATTCGGCAGACTTCCCAGGCGGGGGAGTCTATTGCCATAGAAGCAATGCGATAATTACCAACTGTACTATCAGTGGCAATTCTGCCCCCGTAGGGGGCGGAATCCACTGCGATGAGGCCAACTCGACAATAACAAACTCCATCCTATCGGGAAACTGGCCCGAACAAATTGCGCAAGAGTATGGTGGCACTGTGTCAGTTACCTACAGCAACGTTCGGGGCGGACCTGAAGGTGTGTGGCGTCACCGTTATTCGGACCGCTCGTTGGATTGGGGTCCGGGCAATATCGACACTGATCCCGGTTTTGCTTTCAAGGACGATTATCACCTTATGCCGGATTCACCTTGTATCGATGCCGGCGACCCAAATTACGTACCAGAACCAAATGAAACCGACATCGAAGGCACAGTCCGTGTGAGCGGAGACGGGATTGATATGGGTGCTTACGAGTACGACGGGAGCTCGCCGCTAATTGCGATATCGCCGTCTTTAATTAATTTTTCTTATGGCGTAGGCGCGCCAAGACCCGAACCAGAATCGCTGCTGGTAAGAAACTGCGGGTCAGGGACGCTTGAGTGGGAAATGTTTGAGGACTGTAAGTGGCTGCAAGTTGCTCCGCGGCACGGTATTTCAAGCGGCGGAATTGACGAAGTCATACTCAGGGTGGAGCCAGGGTCTTTACCTACCGGGCTTCACAGTTGTATGTTAAGGGTGATTGCGAGAGACGCAGCCAACAGCCCCGTAAGGGTTACGGTGGATATAGGCGTGGGAGTAATATTGCACGTTCCGGAAGATTACCCGACGATTCAGGCAGCAATCGACGCGGCGGAAGATTACGATATGGTCCTCGTCGCAGACGGGACGTACAGAGGTGAGGGCAACCGGGATATTGACTTTTTGGGAAAGGCCGTCACGGTTAAATCTGAATCCGGCCCGGAAAACTGCATCATTGACTGCAATGGAACAGAAAGCCAGCCGCACAGGGGATTCTATTTTCACAGTTATGAAGACACCGACTCTATTCTCGACGGATTCACTATTGCGAATGGACATGCACCTAAGAAAGTGATTTCGGGTGATTGGCATTTTTATGGCGGAGGTGCAATATTATGTTACAACTCGAGCCCCGCTATCAAAAACTGCAATATATACAATTGCAATGCCAGAGAATATGGTGGTGGAATCGACTGTTGGGGGAGTAATCCAGCAATCACCAAGTGTGCAATCAGCGGCAACACAGCTCGATACGACGGTGGTGGAATCAGGTGTATGACAAGCAGCCCGACAATTTCCAACTGCACAATCAGTGGGAACACAGCGTCCGAAGGAGGCGGAATCGATAGCACATATGAAGAAAGCGGCCCCAAAATTATAAACTGCACTATAAGTGGAAACTCAGTTAGGGGCCGCGGTGGCGGAATCAACTGTCGGGAAGGCAGCCTGACTGTAACTAACAGCATTGTGGCTGATAACTCAGCGGCTGAGGGCGGTGGAATCTACAGTGAGGGTAGCAGACCAATGATTATCGACGGCTGCACAATTAAGGGCAATATTGCCGAATCCAAGGTGGGAGCCCTTGGTGGAGGCATACACATAGTCGGACCCTGTTCTGACTATTATGTGTTAACGATACAAAACTCCAACATAACCGCCAACACCGCTAACGGTTATGGTGGTGGAGTCTACACTTGGAGCAACAATCGTTCTTCAGACTTCATAATGAAAAACTGCAAAATCACCGGAAACTCAGCCATCTCCAAAGGTGGTGCAATCTATTTTGATTCAGAAGGTTATTTCAACATAACTAACTGCACTATCAGTGGAAATTCAGCTGCAGATGCCGGTGGAATTTATACAGAAGTCGATATTCTTGAACCTGGGACTGCCAGCGTTACCAACTCCATTCTTTGCGATAATTTTCCCCAGCAAATGGTAGAAGATTACGACAGAGCTTTAGTTACATACAGTGATGTCCAGGGTGGCTGGGAAGGCCACGGCAATATTGACGCAGACCCGTGTTTTGTTGACCCCGGCTATTGGGCCGACGCCAACGACCCAAACATTATTGTCGGGCCGAATGACCCAAACGCCATTTGGGTTGAGGGCGATTATCGGCTATTGCCAACTTCACCCTGCATCGACTCCGGTGAGCCGAATTATGTTGCAGAGCCGAACGAGATTGATTTGGACGGCAATCCGCGCGTGATAGACGGTGACGAGGACGGCACGCCCGTAGTTGATATGGGTGCTTACGAATACACTCCGCCGATACCGGCCGACATTAATATCAAACCCAAGACCCTCAACCTGCAAAGCAAGGGTAGATGGATTATATGCGTCATCCGCCTGCCCGAGGATTGCAGCATCGCCGACATCGACCCCAACAGTATCTTGCTCGAAGATGAAATCCCGGCCGACCGTGTATGGTTGCTAAACAAGTTTGCAGTCGCCAGGTTCAGCCGCCCAGCGCTCCAAGAGCTCCTCGCTGACTTAGACACACCAACCACCGTCGAATTGCTAATCTCCGGCCAACTCAAAGACAGAACCCTGTTCGAAGGTACAGATACAATCAGACTTATAGATAGACCCCGCAAAAGACCACCGACACCAAAACCAATTAACCAGGCGCAGCCCACGCGGAGACTGCGCCCACATAATAAATCCTTACAGAAACTCGAAAGGCAGCAAAAATGACCAGAACAAATCTAAAAAACCCACTCGCAGTCTCGCTGTTTCTCTTGCTAATCCAGCCCACCATCGGCCAATACTTCGAAGCCACCGATACAATAAAAATAAGAGCCCAGCGCCCACACCGCCGACTGCGAGCTCATTAAATATGCAACACACACGCACCTCCTCACTCCGGGCTGAGAGCACTCCTGTCTCTCAGCCCTATTTTTCTTTGTAGCCGACCCATTGTCCAGAGACTACAGCTGCCCCCAGACCAAAGCACTGGCTGGCAGCAAGGGGGGCAGAAAAGGCCGGATTTGCCGTAAGAAAAAAGTTGACAACTGTCAGGGCCGGTGTTAGTTTCAAGCGAGTGGGACAGTTTGGTGTTTTGGTTGGTCTCTGGATTAGGACCTTTTTTGGGAGATAGAAGAATGGAATCTCGCATCAATTTCCTCATTCACCTCACAATTGTTTGCCTGATAACGTTGGCATCTGTAGGCTCTGCGCAGGAGGCTGCGCCGTCTTTTCCCTATGTAGCTGAGGTAACTGCCGAAAATGTCAATATCCGCTCCGGCCCCGGCACGAATTATTACCGCTGTGGCCAAATCAACAGAGGCGATGCGGTAAAAGTGGTTGCCAGCAAGCACAGCTGGTCTCACATAGTTCCGCCGCCGGGCAGTTTCTCCTGGATTTCGAAGCAGTACATCCATATCGACGCGGATAATCCCACTGTCGGGATTGTTACCGGCGACGCCGTTCGCGTATATGCCGGCTCTGAGCGGCTAAAGCCCATCCACAGGACGACCTTGCTGTTGAAACTAAAGCGCGGCGACTGAGTCATACTGATTGCCGAAGAGAAGGACGACTATCATAAAATTGTTCCTCCGACCGGCGCATACCTTTGGGTCAGTACCCAATACATAAAGCCAGTCGGGCCGGTCGGCACGGTTGCCGCTCCGCCTGAGCCGCAGGTCGAGGTCGAGCAGATCCGTGCAGTAGTTCCGACGAGTATTCCGCTCGAGGCCGAAAAGCTCAAGGAATACTACGCACTGGAAAAGCGTATCCAGGCCGAGCGTGCCAAGCCGCTGGACCAGCAGAATTACGCCCAAGTAAAGGAAAGACTGGCTTCGATTGCCGCCATCAAAGAGTCCGGCAAGGCTGCGCGCTACTCGGCATTTGCGGTCAAGCAGATAGGACGTTACGAACTGGCTCAGTCGGCAGCGAAGGAGGTCAGGCTT
>CP070715.1:244751-248670 GCA_020350405.1 Planctomycetota bacterium | reverse complement strand
CAGCTCGGCCTCGGGCACATTGGTCTACCGAGTGCCCTTTTCTTTTGAAACGGATATCGCCTTAATCCGCCCTTTTGTAGTCGCCGCTTTTTCCACCGGTCTTCTCAATCAGTTCCACCTCGGTTATTCTCATCGCCCTGCTCACATATTTGAGCATATCGTATATGGTAAGACAGGCCGCAGCCGCCCCGCAAAGGGCCTCCATCTCGACACCGGTCTTACCTGAGGACTTGACCGTTACCTCCACACCAACCGATTTATCCTGCTTGTTGAGTGTAAAATCGACATCGACGGCCTCAATCAAAATCGGGTGGCACATCGGAATCATCGCCGGTGTCGACTTTACAGCTTGTATAGCGGCCACTCTTGCCGTTGCAAGTACGTCGCCCTTGATACAGCTGCCCTTTTCGACAACTTCAAAGGCCTCTTCGCCAAGGACAATCCGCCCGGACGCCTTTGCCGTCCTGACCGTGACATCCTTGCCGCTTACATCTATCATACCACCGTCACCAGCCACAGTTTTCAACCTCCAACATTGCGCATAGAGAATTCCTCTGTAAAGGAATTTAATCTTGTGTACCCGCGTTTTTCCACGATTATCTTTTTCAGCAAGGCCAGTATCTGCTCGTCGCCTGCGCCGCCTCTGATAAGCCCTTTCAAATCATAACTGTTCGCGGAATACAAACACGGCATGACCTTACCGTCACTCGTCAGCCGCAGCCGATTGCACGACTGACAAAATACCTTCGTCCTGCCGCTTATAAAACCGACGCTCCCCGCCCCGCCTCTTATCTTAAAATACACCGCAGGCCCGTTGCTGTTAGGCACGACCGCGGCGGCCAGCCGACCGAATCTGTCCTCAATACTCCTGCGAACCTGACTATTGGGTACAAAGAACTCCTCAGGCACAGCGCCTTTATGCGTTGGGCAGTATTCTATAAACCTGACCGCCACCGGCATCTCCATACTCAATTCTGCCAACGAACCAACATCCAATTCATTTACGCCCCTTAAGATAATCGCGTTAATCCTGACCGGCGACAGACCTACTTCTATCGCCTTGCGAATACCAGTCATTACTTTACCCAATAAATCAAAACCGGTAATTCGTTTATAATTCTCTCGCTGCACCGAATCCAGACTCACGTTGACTCGCATCAGGCCGGCAGCCTTCAACTGCTCTGCCATCTGCTCAAGCAAAACACCATTGGTTGTAAGTGCCAAATCTTCAATGTTGGAAACCGCAGCCAGTCCCCTTATAAGCTCTATTACATCCCTTCTTATCAACGGCTCACCGCCCGTAAGCCGAACCTTCCTTATGCCGCATTCTGCAAACAGTCTTACAATACGCCGGATTTCTTCGAACCGCAGTATCTCCCTGCGGTCTATGAAATCGCAATCATCTAAGCAATGGCAATAAATGCACCGCAGATTGCACCTGTCGGTGACCGAAACTCTAAGGTAATCAATGTGCATCTTCACTCAACAAGGCAAATTCTTTCTCTGTTCTGTTAAATACGTCTGACCGATATCGTGGTTCCTTCTTTTAGCTCGGAGGTGCCCTTCGGGATACAGACCAGACCGTCCGCTCCACACAACGCATTGAAATGCCCTGACCCATGATATTCGACAGGTTCGACTCTAACCTCGTCGGTAATGACGACCGGAATCCAGCATGCCCTTGCCGTCTTTTTTCTTGAAATGGATTCTCCCAGCGGCACTTTAATATCAACAACTGTAAAATCATGGCCCATAAGCTTGTAGAGAAAGGGCTTGACCAAAAGCTCACACATTACAAAACCCGAAACGGGATTCCCCGGAAGACCAAAACAAAACACATCCTCAGAGACACCAAACACCGTGGGCTTGCCGGGCTTGATGGCGATTTTCTCAAAGAGAAGCTCGATGCCGTTTTCTTTCAGGATATCCGGCACAAAATCAAAATCGCCAACCGAGACACCACCGGAAATAAGTACGACGTCATTTTCCGCTATCGCTGTCTTGACGGCCGCGTCAATGGCCCCCCTTGTATCTCTGGCAATGCCATAGTTTCTTGCAACAGCCCCGACGGCTTCGACCTGAGCGGCAAGTAGGAAACTGTTGCCGTCTCTTATCTGGGACAAGGATGGTCTTTGTGACGGCTCGACCAACTCGCTACCTGTGGCAATAACGCCTACCTTCGGCATGATAGCCACACAGGGCTCGGCACAGCCTATCGCAGCCAACGTCGCAACGTGTTGAGGCTTAATAAGCGTGCCTTTGCTCAAGACTACCCCGCCTGATTTTACATACTCGGCTTTAGGACAGATATTGTCAGCGGTTTCTTCACCTATAAACCTAACCCGGTTTTCACCTATGTCCTCGGTAAATTCAACCATTATTACACAATCAGCACCATCCGGAACCATGCTGCCGGTCATAATCTTGGCACACTCGTTCGGCCTGATAGTCCTTTCTGGAGGTACGCCTGCGGCAATAGTCTCGATTACGCTCAGCTCATTGGCAAGGTCCTTTCTGCGACAGGCATAACCATCCATCGCCGACTTGTTAAAAGGCGGCATATCAATATCAGATTTGACATCCTCGGTCAACACCCGCCCTGCCGCGCCGGCGACATCAATACGCTCTATGCCGAGCATGCGGGCTGAGCTCAAGACAATCTCAAGCGCTTTCTCAAACGGAATCATCATCTCTGTGCCCTACAAATTCCTCGTAATCTTCCACCGTGTTGAGGTTCTTCATCCACTCGCTGTTCTCCACGTCAACATATTTAATCCTACAGCTGTTTAGTGCATCCATTATTCGATAGTTTCCTGAGAGCAAAGCGCTTTCAATAGCTCCCAGGATACCTTTCTTATACACAGCAAAGAGCGGCTCATACTCCGCCGCCCCGCTCCTGGGCACAACAGCATCATTTTCACGGCCCTGCCTTAACATCGTCTTAACACGGGCCATGTCAATCTCAGGTATATCACAGGCTACGACAAAGTTTAACTCATTGGCCGAGGCCTTTAACGCCGATGCAATACCACCAAGCGGTCCCCTGCCCGAGACCTCATCCGAAATAACATCCACGCCAAGAAAACCGTATTTGGCTTTGTCGTCCGCACTGATGAGCACCTGGTCAAAGTGAGGACGAATCTGATTCGCGATATGTTCTATCATCGATCGTCCCCCAACCGGCAGCATGCTCTTGTCCCGCCCCATTCGAACACTCTCACCACCGGCCATTATTATCGCCGTCGCTTTGAGCTTACATGTCCATCTGCCGTCGGCAAGCTCGACCTCATCAATGCCCATATCAAATTCATTTCCGTCAAAAATAACAATCCTGTCCGCGTACCCAACAACATCTTTAGCGGAGGCTTTATGTTCCTCGCTCCCCTTGCGCTCAACCATAACAAATAACCCCGGCTCAACAACCCGCCGAAGACTGTTCGTCTCACACACCGATATCGCATCGCCGCCCATTATCTCCAGCAGCTTCCCTATTCCCTCTTCGAGATGTGGTCTCAATGCCCTAAGCCAGAAGACCCTCCCGGCGCCCGATGCCAGCATCCTGCACGTGTCCTTATCACTCTCGGCGTCGGTTTCCTCGATAATCTCGTACTCACCCTGCAGCGATGAACAAACAACACATTCTGATTCACCGCGAGGACAGCCGCTCTCAGCATCCTCTACCGTCGTCACCTTTATCCCGATGATACTACACTCCGAGCTGAACCTCTCAATTAACGAGCACGCAAGCTTGGTCCTTCCAGCGCCCCGGGCCATAGCACCAACCATCAACATACCTGGAACTTGAATCATCTTCGGCACCGGGCGTTTACTGGGCCTTCCCCGAAATCACCAGGCTGATTGTCTCAACTTCACCGACACCACGTAAGGATTTGGCCATCCCCATAACAGTCTGAGAAAT
>CP070715.1:235410-244651 GCA_020350405.1 Planctomycetota bacterium | reverse complement strand
CGCACGCGCGTCACTGCTTTCGATAACGCGAACATGCGAGAACCGACATTGCTTGTCGCTCATCGGCTCGTGACAGCCTTTCTCGCTCCACGTCTCATTGAATTCATTGTCATACCAGATGCCGTTCTCCGTCACCCAGTGCGGAATGTAACTTGTTCCACGCCAGAAAACAAATCTGCACGGCGATTCATCGAACCGCATCACCACGTCTGCATGACCGCCGACTCGCCACGGAGCGTCCCACGCATCATAGTATTTCAAAGTTGTATAGTAAGCCCCGAACCTTCCCTTCCCTGGAGGTCCCGATGGTAAACGACGCGCTGCTAAAGCAGGTTTGGCCTTTGGCTTACTCTTCGCGACGTACTTCGAGATTTCATCCGCACTAAGGCCCCGGTTGTAAATCTTCACTTCGTCTATTAACCCGTCGTAGAACGTATATACAGCCGCCGTTGCGTTTGGCCGAAGCGTCCCGTAAGGCTTCCTCTCGATGCTGTGCCTTCCTATCAATAAATCCTTCTCTTCCGCGCCCGTAAATTCACCCGAGACCTCTTTACTTGCAACACGCTCACCATCGAGATAAAGACTCATCCCGTCTTCAGGAGTATATACGCCGGCGATATGCGCCCACTTTCTAAGCGGTAAGCGCTGCTCCGATTCAATCTCGTAACGTTCGCCGTCTGCATAAATCTTAAAACCCGCATGACCCAGTGCGTCGATGCCCAAAAAGTATCCTGCCGCACCTTTAGTGCTGTGGTCTACCACCGGACACCAGTTCGTAGGATATGCGGCTAACGCTATCCACGCCTCGACCGCAAACGCCCCGCATACCTTTGGAGAATTGTCATCTGCGCGTAACACGAAACTCGTCTGTCCATCCAGCAAAAGCGCGTTACCTGATGCCCCAGCCGCTATCTTAAAGTACCCACCGTGCACCCGGTCTTCTATACCGCTCACCTCATCAACGACCGAACGAACAATTATCACCTCGAACTCTTCCTCTTCTTCCTCATCCTCTTCTTCCTCATCCTCTTCTTCTCGTAATTCCTCCAGGCGTGCCCGCGCCTCTTTCATATCTGCTCTTAGCTCCTCGTCTTCTTTCTGCAGGGCTTTCATCTCTCTTCGCAGTTCCTTCCTCTCCTCTCCCGTCGCTTTATCAATCTCTTTGGCAAGTTCCTTCATCGCCGCTGCTATTGATTCAAGCTCTTCTCCAATTTTCTCAATCTCTCCTTCGAGTTCTACTTCCTCATCTTCTTCCTCCTCGAGTTCTTCAAGCTCCTCTTGAAGCTCCCGAATCTCGTCCCGCAGCTCTCCAATCTCTTCCTGCAGTTCTTCCTTTTCTTCTCCCTCCGCCTGCTCCATCTCTTCTTTCAGTCCTTTCATCTCTCGCTGCAGCTCCCTCAGCTCCTCCTCTAATCCTTCTACATCTTCTTCCTCGTCCTCCTCTTCTTCCTCAAGTTCTTCGAGCTCCTCTCGAAGCTCCCTCATCTCGGACCGCAGCCTTCTCATCTCACCCTCAAGTTCCTCCTTATCTTCTTCCGCTGCGACCTCCATCTGTTCTTGCAGTTCCTCAGCCTCCCGCATCAGATATCGAAGGTCCGTTTCCAATTCTTCTGCCTCGTCCTCTTCTTCAAACGGCCTGACAACCTTTTGCTCGACGAGTTTCTCGAACTTCCACCAGGCCGCCGGCCCGTCTTCGCCCGCGGGCGCCGTGTTTGACAAAACCATTACTGCTGCTAAACAAACCACAGTGCTAATTAGCCACTTCATCCCTTTTGCTCCCTAAAAAATCGTTAAAGCCTCTCTTACATATTAGTTCCGTGCAGGACTGAGCAAAAACCTGGTCGGCCTGGCAGCCTCAGCCTTCACCCACACAATCAAGTCGCTCCCTTCCAGTCGATGATTGTGACCAAAGCGGAAAACTTTGCTGCGATTGATCCTTTTGCCGTTAATCTTCAGCTTTGCATCGCCTCTACCCCAGTTCTTTACGACAAAAGCCGGATTCACTATCGGTGAATCCTCACTGGCGGCGATTTCAAACTCAAGCATCTTATCCCCGCCGCTACTGGTCTTCGACAAGATAAACGCCCGCTCGTCCCTGCTGTAGCCTTCGCTCTTGAATGCCTTGCCTTTTACCTTCAGCTGCGGTGTCTGAAGCCACGACCTTGCTATCGGAGCCAGTTTCTCAATCGGCTGGTTCGTAAGGCCCATAATAAACCTTCCGTGGCTTGTCCCGTCTTCATCTACCTCGACCGCAGGTTCCGGCGACGTAACCGCCGAGCTGGCCACCCGGTCCGTAAAGTAGGCGTAGCGACCGTCGGAGGGTGCTTGTCCCACAGGCCAGTGGTTCCACGTCGGAAACTTCGAGTAATCCCTGACCTCATTCAAACCCCCGCCGTAGGGTATCACCCGCGTCCCCGGTTCATAAATATAGAACGGCTTGCTCTTCGATTTGAAATTTACAATGTTTATATTCGAGTTCGGCAAATCATTTGTAAATGTTCCTGCAGTCCCGCCGTCGCTCGGCCAGGGATCCCACCTCTGCCTGCGGACTTCACCCTCCATGTTCGCCTGTATTAATGCGTCTATATGAAGGTTATCTTCCGCTCTCTCACCCGGATTATTATAAGATGCCGGCTCAGTCGTACTGTGTTCGCCGTTCATGTTATATACCGTAAATGCCCGCACAGCCACACCATCAGGGTAGATGTAGTAATACTCGTCCGCCCACGCTCCCACGCCGCCACGGAACATATTGGCAATCCTGTAGAGCACGTCGTTAACAGCATATCGCCAATGGACAACGACGCGAGCGTCGTGGTTCTCAATCATCCGGACGTGTGCGTACCGGCACTGCTTGTCGGACATGTGCTCACAGCACCCTATGACCTCACCTCCGCCACCTTCAGCGCTTTGGTCACCGACCCATTTCCCATTTTCGGTAACCAGGTTCATATTGAAGTTCGTCCCCCGCCAAAATACCATCTGGTACGGGTTGCCGTCGAAGTTCACGACGATATCGGGATACTCATCCACCCGCCATAGATTGTCCCATTCCGGATAGAACTTCAGCCTGCAGTACATCGCCCCGAATCTCCCGTCACCTTTAGGAAGTTCCGGCAGCTTCCGCCATTTTAGTGCTGGCGCCCGCTTGGGCTTGCTCGACTTATACGCTTTACCAATCTCCTCAGCCGACAACGCACGGTCGTAAATCTTTACCTCGTCAATCAAACCGTCAAAAGAATATGACGTTTCAAAGTTAACATCGCGTCGGACTAAAGTCACAGGGTCCATCCTTGTCTTCTTGTGGTTTCTGCCTATCTGTAAATCCATTTCCTCTGCAAAGTCCGGCGCCCCCATTGCCTGCCGTTCCGCAGTCAGCTGCCCGTTGACGTAAACAGCAAGGCCCTTTTCCTTCTCGAACACACCCGCTATATGTGTCCATTCCGTCATAAACGGCACCATTTCCTTCTTTGTATTGCACTGCTGCCATTTTCCGCCCACCGCTGCGTGAAACCCGACACGTGCAAACGCGTCTATCCCAAGAAAGTACCCCGCCTTCTTGTCCCTCTCCTGATTCACAATCGCGCACCAGTTGTAGGGATACGCCTGCGGTACAATCCACGCCTCAATAGTAAAGCTGTCGCTGAGCCGTGGTGCGTCCGCCGCCTTGCGAATAATGTGAGTGGTAAAGCCGTCAAACTTCACTGCCGTTCCCGAAACACCTCGGCGATGCCAGAATGTTCCCTTTATCGCATCTTTCTCACCGCTTACCTTGTCAACCGCAACATCACCTTTGCCTTCGTCGAATTTCCACCACGCCGCCGGCCCCTTGCCTGCCACGGCGCATGGCGCGAAACACGCTGTGCAAACTATCACAAGAACTGCCAGGTAAATTACTTTTCGCATTACAAGACTCCTATATCTGTAAACTATCTTGCCTCGGACAATAACGAAACCTGAACCGGCTTCGTCGATTCCTTCTTAATCCAGACAATCAAATCGCCCCCTTCGGCCGTCTTTCGATGACCGTACCGGAAACTTTTCCCACATTTGATTTTCTCTCCGTCGATTGATAGCGCCACGTCCGCCTCACCCCAGTTCTCAATCACAAATGCCGGATTAATCATAGGTCTTCTCTTGCTGGCCTTTACCACCACCGAAATCTCCGGCCCCGCTGCTGTTAATACATACGCGCGCTGCGCACGGTCATAGCCCTCGCTCGTGCACCCGGACTTGACCTCGAGTTTGGCAGGTCTAAGCCAGGATTTGGCCAACGGTACCAGATCTTCCGGTGATTTGTCTGACATACCCTCCATCATGATTTTCTGTTCGTAAGGCCTGTCACCAAAGTCTTCCTTATAGGTTGGCAGCCAGACATGGGTCAGCGAGGAATGGGCTGTCCGGTCCGGAAAACTCGCGTATCGACCGTCCGATGGCATCTGACCTACGGGCCAGTGGTTCCACGATGGGAATACCGCGTAATCCGTAACCTCACCGCCGTATACATTGCCGCCTCTAAAATCGCCAATCGTGAACGGATTATAATCTGCCTTGTAGTTAACAACGTGAATCTTCTTGTTATCGTAATCAACATCATCAGGCGGGCCGTCCACCCAGTTGTAACGTTCCACGTTGCCTCTCAGGTCTGCGAGCATCAGCGCCGGCTTCGTCTCCAGAACCTGCTCCGGATGCTGGTCCGGCCCCAGAATCGCCATCCCCTCCTGCCATTCGTGATCCCGCTCACCATCCGTCCAAAGATGCATTGTCTTAACAGAGACGCCATCGGGATAGATGTAGTAGTACCAGTCTGACCAGTCACCCCACCCCGTCTCCCCGTTATAGTTCGCTATCACATGGAGAACATCGACAAGTGGATAACGCCAGTGCACGACGACCCGCGCGGGCGTGTTCTCAATGATTCTGACGTGGTTCGTATAGGATTCCTTGTCGGACATCGGCTCCTGACAGCCCTGCCCGCCGCTCCTGTTCCACGTCTCGTTAAACTCGTTGCTGTACCACTGCCCCTTTTCATTGACCATCATCGGGATATATCCGACTCCCCGCCAGAAGACAAATTTCGTCGGTAGCTCATCGAATTCCACAACAACGTCGGGGTGCTCGCTGAAACGCCACAGATTGTCCCAGGTCTCATAGAATTTCAAATGTGCATAATACGCCCCGAATTCGCCCGTTCCCTTTCCTGCGGGAAGTACACGCTTATCCATCTCAGCAAGGCTTTCGGCCGGCTTGAAATTCTTATACGATTGGGCTATCTGGGCGGCACTCAGTGCCGTATCATATATCCGGACCTCATCTATCAAACCATCAAATGAATAAGAATCGATAAACGTATTTGCCCGTACCGGCTTTGTGGGTCGCCGGGGTTTGCCCTTGCCTATCCTGATATCCTTGCCGGACATAACAATGTCGGCTTTAGCAACGGTTTTCTCACCGGCAGGTTTCCCGTCTACATAAAGTTTCATCTTACCGGTTTCTTTATCATAGGTGCCTGTCACCTGATACCACCGCCTTCGTTCCAAGTGCTTATCCGATACTAACTCCTCCCAATTCTCCCCCACTTTGATTTTCAGCCCGGGATAGCCGAGCCCGTCGATACCCAAAAAGTATCCGACATCATTTTCTTTCTTCAGTACAAACTTAAAATCATCCGAGGGCTCCTCCAGGTCTTCTCCTTCTTCCTCTCCCGTCAGCCATGCCCTCGGGCCGACCATTTTCTCCAACACTTCGGGCACATCATCCGCCTGCTGTACAATCGGTGTCCAGCTCCACGGATACGCGCCTATCGCCACCCATCCCTCAAGCGTTATGGCCGAAGAAACCTTAGGCGCTCTCGACGCCGACATACGAATTTCAGAATTATATCCGTCAAACTGCAGTGCCGTCCCCGAAACACCTTTTTTCCACAGGCTCTTATGTCCCTCAATGATGCACTTCTCGCCGCTGACACTTTCCACTGCGACATCACCCTTTGCTTCATCGAATTTCCACCACGCGGTGGGACTTCCCGCCAACCTCGTCTTCACCGGTGCACCTTTTACAGCTTTGGCCTTAACAGACAACCTCGGACGCTGCGTCTTTTTGTCCATAATGCCCTCGCCCGTTAATCGAAACGTCTGCACAGTCTTATTCGCAGGGTCCCTCCAGTCATCTATCTTTGCCGTACCCTGCCTGATGGTGCGTGTTACGTTGCCGTCGGCTGTGATTGTGAAGTACTCATCCACAAACTTCGTCGCATCCACGCCTGTATGCGGATTCTTCCCGCCGAACTGGGGCAGATATCGCCACCACACAACCGCCTTTTCCACCGTACTCTCGATCAGAAATATCCGTGAATACGTGTTGACAATGTCAGGTCGTTGACGGGGTCCATCACCGCTTCGCGGTATCACCTCTTCAACAAATGTCTTACCCTTTTGCGTCTCCCAGTAGGGTAGATAGCTCGAGCCTCGCCAGAAAACAAACTTGCCGTCTCCCACTTCAACAGCGATGTCCGCATACGGCCCCGTTCGCGAGTACTTCTCAAACACCTCGCCAGAGTCGATTTTCGTGTAGTAGGCCCTGAACTTACCTGCAATCACAACATCCGATGCAAGCAGAACCACGATACAAATAATAACAACTTTCAACCATACCTTCATTTTCTTGTCTCTTTCAAATTAAGTTTGAATTCTTTATCTTTTTGCCTCAAACGCAAATTCCGTGTCACTCCCTGATTCATACCTGACCCATACAATAAGGTCGCTTCCCTCCAGCCCGTGTCTGTGTCCAAGCCGGAATTTCCTGCCGCGTTTGATTTTATTACCGTCTACTTTCAAAATGGCATCCGCCTTGCCCCAGTTCTTAATCACAAACGCCGGATTAACCAGCGGCGATTCCGCAGAAGCAACAAGTTCACACTCAAGATTACTCCCGCCTTTCTTACGGTTGACTATATATGCCCTTTCCCTGTAGTTATAGCCCTCGCTGACAAAATTGCTGCCCCTGACCTTCAGTTCCGCCGGGTATATCCACGATTTTGCCAGGGAAACCAGCGAAACCGCCGGTTTATCTGTCATGCCGTATATAGCGACATTGTCCCTCGGCCCTCCCCACGCCAGAGACGAATGTGCCATACGGTCCGCCGCCTGTGCGTGCCTGCCGTCCGAGATGACCTGCGCAACCGGCCAGTGGTTCCACCACGGAAAGTGCGAATACTCAGGCCTCACCTCAACATTAAACACCTCCATATCCGACCCCGGCCTGAATATCATAAACGGCCTGTACTTCGCCTTCAGATTCGTCATCTGAATAAGAGCCTTCTCAAGGTCGAATTCCGGATACCCGTGTTCCCACGAATAACTGCGGCTCTCGCCTTTCAGATTAACCAGCGTAATAGCCTCCAGCTCACAGTTGTCCTCCGGCCTCGTACCAGGCGCACTGAAAAATATCGTCTCCTGCCAGCCACCCGTGCCCGGCACCAGATTGCGTGTCCCAACACCATCAGGATAAATCGTATAGTACTCGTCCCCCCAGTATCCCCACCCCGTCGTCGGGTCAACACCACTCTGCCGATACAAAACATCAATCAACGCGTATCGCCAGTGAATCACCACCCGCGCATCGCTGCTCTCAATCAGCCGCACGTGAGAAAACCGGCACTGTGCGTCAGACATATGCTCGCAGCACCCCGTCGGCACCTCCTCACGCGGCCGCGGAACATCCCAGTTCTCACCCGTCTCCCGGCTCTGGTCCGCCATCCACTTGCCGTTCTCCGTCACCCAGCATGGTGAGTACCTCGAACCGCGCCAGAACATAACATTTATTGGAAGCTCGTCAAACTCCACTACCATATCGGGCTCGTCCCCCACCCGCCACAGTGCGTCCCATTCATCGTAATACTTCAGCCTCGTATAAAACGCACCAAACCGTCCCCTCTCAGGCGCCGTAGGAAACGCCCTCGATGCGAACTCCGGCTTGTGCCTTGGTCGCACCGACTTATATGCCTTGGTAATCTCCTCACCGCTCAGCGCACGCCCATAAATCTTAACCTCGTCCATAATGCCGTCGAAAGAATACCACGAAGGATACGTCGCCCACGTCCGCACCGGATGCGTCGGCGCCATCGGCCTGCGGTTCCTACCTATCAGAATATCCAGTTCCCGTGCGAACCTGACCTTAGCCGCCGCAGAAACCCTCCCCACCTCTTTGCCGTCCTTATAAATCCTCATGCCCTCGCCAGACTCGTAAACACCCGCAACGTGATACCACCTCCGCAAATCCAAATCCACCTTCTCTCCGACCTTTCCCTTCAGTTCCTCCCGAATCTCACTCTTGCATTCAACCCATTCCTCTCCAACCTTCACACCTAATCCGAAACGTCCCTGCGAATCAATACCGAAATAGTATCCCTTCTCGTCGTGCTCGGCCTGACTCACTATCGGAGACCAGTTCCACGGGTACGCCCCCAGCGCAAGCCACGCCTCAATAGTA
The DNA here is from genome assembly GCA_020350405.1 of Planctomycetota bacterium. GTDB lineage: Bacteria > Planctomycetota > Phycisphaerae > Sedimentisphaerales > Anaerobacaceae. The sequence continues at coordinate 236,161 of CP070715.1, read as the reverse complement.
AACGAATCATCCAGCTCCGGCCCCTCGCTCGCCTTGCGAACAATCCGGCTGGTGAAACCATCGAACTTGATGGCCTTCCCCCTGACACCTCTCACATATTTGAAATTCCCCTCGATTTTGGCCCGCCTCCCGCTGGCGCCATCGAGGACAGCGTCCTTTTTCCCTTCATCAAACCCCCACCACGCCGCCGGCTCCTTACCGCCCGCAAGGCACCCCATTGGGCGCGTCGCTAATATCAGCGTCACGCCCCCAAAGATAATAAGTTTCTTTCCGAGCAAATTTACGCTCCGAACTCACCAGTCTCACCTCCTCCGGACCAATCTATACGGGAATTCCACCCTGTGCCCCTCCGTGGGCGGGACCGGGCAATTGGCGACAAGGCCTCTTGCCCCCTAAATCATACCCGTTTTTTACCCCCACTAAAAGACTATTTTGCGTAAATCTTTTATCATTTTGCGACACAAGCCCCTTCGATATGCCAATAATACCGATTAACACCTCCCAGTCGACAACCTCTTTCTCGCCCTCGCCGCCGATATAAAGACAAACGGAGCCTACGCCGAAGTTAATCAGCGTAAGCCCCGTATTGGTGCTAACTCAACGGCCTTGTATTAAGCCAAGGCCTGTTTCTTACAGCCACCTACGGCCACAGTAACGGTGCTGCGAGCCAGTAGGCCGCAAGGAAGTCGAAGTCGATGAAGTTGACAATATCAGGGTCGTTGGCGTCATAACTGGTTGGCGGAGGCGTCTT
>CP070715.1:231518-235310 GCA_020350405.1 Planctomycetota bacterium | reverse complement strand
GGCGTGGTTTAGGTGGAAATTGGGTTTTGGAGAGGCGTTTTGGCATTGCTGGATGTGGAGTCGTGCGTTTAGGGCTGGGGCGGCGGGGCTTAATTTGTCAAGTGCAGTGGCGGCGCTTAGGAGATTGTGGGCCTGGCGGAAACTGCCGCGGAGGATTGCCTGGTTGGCGAGGCGGATAGCGGTGTTGCTTTTTGCTACGGGGATGAGACAATAGTAGAGGTAGGCCCCGAATATCACGACAGCGATGAGAGCGGTTATTTTCCACACATCTCGGGCAGGTGTAAAGGCGAATTGCGGGCGGGCGTTCTGCTGTGAATCTATGGCGAGTAGGGCGGCTATGCACGCCCAAAGGGTCATAAAGACTCCCGGTTCGAAGATGGCGAAGTCTATCAAGTTATGCAAAATCACCCCGAGGCAGGCGCAAAGGAGCGCGGCAGTAGTGATATTTGTATTTGTAGTTTGGTTTGATTTTTGGCCGGCGGTGAGGAGCCAGAAGCCGAGGATGAATGCGAGGACAGGCATCACGTATAATACGAGTGCTACGTAAATCATCACGTCGAAGTCGGTGGCTTTTGGGACTTTTATGATTATTGGTCTTATGAGCAATAGGGCCGCTGATATGACAATTGCGAATACGATGGCGAGACTTCTGAAGGAGGGGCCGGACTGAGGGGCTATTTCTGAGGGTCGGGGCGAAAATGGTCTTGCGAGCGGCATGAAAAGAATAGCCAGGAAAGCGAGGAGTCCGAGAGGGCCGTATTGTGTCAGGAGACTTAGTGGAAAATTGTGGGGGTCGGCGATGCTTTCGAGGGCTTCGGGGGGTTTATATTGCTGGTAAGCTTTGGCGAAGTTGCCGGGGCCGACGCCGGTGAGGGGATTGTCGGCGTACATTTTGGCTGAGGCGTGCCAATACTGCCATCTGACGAGCATTGAGTTTCCGCCGGGCAGTCGGCCGTGGGTGAGTCCATAGCGGACAGTCGCAATAGCGGCGCCGACGGCCAGCAGCAGACAGACAATCAATATGGCTTTCTTGTGTTTGGTTATCCAGTCGCGGAAGTAGAGCAAGCCGATAAACGCTGCGGCGGCGGGTATCGCGGCGGCGATGGCACCTTTACTTTTTGTCAGGGCAAAGCCGAAGAGGACCGCGGCAAGTGCAAGGGCGGAGGGGACAAGGTGCAATAGCGGTGAGGGTGAAGATTTGCGGTTTTTAAATTTGTCTGCGAAAAGGGCAATGGCTGCAAGGGAAGCCATCAGCAAGAAAGAGCCGGCAGAATTGCCGGTTGTGAAGTAGCCGCGGATACCCCTTGTGTAGAGTCTGTGCTCAAGCATGAACTGCTGGAAGGTGCCGGGCTGGATGCCGAGGGGTTCGAGTATGGTCTGGGGCGCAAGCTCGTACTGGTCGATGGTCATCTGGTTGCTGAAGAGGAACTGCTCGGTGCACTGGTAGGCGGAGACGACGGCGAGAGCTACGATGCAGGTGAGCAGGAGTTTTATTTTTACTGGTGAATCCAATATCTGCACGAGCAGGATGGCAGTTAGCACCGGCGCGACGAGGCAGACGGTTTCGGTGATCGCAGCGCGTTTATTTGCGGCGGTGAGGCCGGCGAGGACGGCAGCCAAGCAGAAGATAAGTAATCCGATTTCTATGGCGGTGAAGCGGTACAAAAACCTCTTGCTATAAAGGCTGCATACCAACCACAGAAGGAATGATAATATCAATGCGGCTGAGAGGGACAGGCTGTAGACGCTGCTGCCGAGGTTAATCGGCTGGGTTGGTGACTGGACATTGGGACCTTCGGCAAAGGTCGTGCGGAGGGCAAGGACGGAGAGGATGACGGCGAGCAGAACATATTCGAGGATTACCTGTCCTTTGGTCTTTTGTACATTCTGGTTAGTCAGTGGCTTTGTCATTTTTGACGGTGGATTCGAAAATGGCGATAATGGACAGTATCATTATGGTTTGTATGAAGATTAAGATTGCGCCGTTGAGATTGACCTGATTCAGGAAGGTTGCGCCGAGGCCTGTGCAGATAGTAGCGAGATAGAGTGTGAGGATGGTTTCGGTGTTGGTGAGGCCGTGTCTTTTCAGGCGGTGGGAGAAGTGCTGGGTGTCACCGATGAAGGGGCTTTTACCCTGTTTTATTCGCAGGAGGGTTACGGATATAAAATCATAGAGGGGGACGGCCAAGACGACGAGGGGCATAAGGACAGCATACCACTGGCCGGACTCGGCCTGGTGATAGTAAGTTGTTCGCAGGCTCAACATCGCGACGAAGAAACCGACGACGAGCGAGCCGGCATCTCCCATAAATATTTTTGCGGGCGGGAAATTGAAAGCGAGGAAGCCGAGCAATGTTGCTATGAAGATGAGTGCGAGGCCGCTGACGAAGACCTGGCCGCTCTGGAGGGCGGCGGTGAGCAGATAAGTGCTTGTTATGACGGCGATGCCTGCGGAGGCGCCATCCATATTGTCGAGGAAGTTAAAGACGTTGATAATAAGGACAATCCAGAAAGCGGAAAGTACGGAAGTGATGATTTTATTTTCTATGAAGAGCTCGACGCGGATGTCGGCGAAGCGGGCGGCGATCAGGGCGACCATGAACTGGAATGCGAGTTTGAGGAAGGGGCCGAGGTGCTTTTTGTCATCGGCCAGCCCGAGTGCGAATAACGCGAGGATGCAGAGCAGCACGAATACAAGCTGGTTGAGTTTTGCGAGGAAATCCTTTGGGTCTATGTTGGCGGACTGGGCGAGGGAGGGGAAGCGGCCGGGGACGAGGAGAATTATTATTGCCAAGGCAGCGGCGATTATGATGACTGTTATTGTTGTAAAGATTGCGATGCCGCCGCCAAGGGGGACGGTTTTGCGGTGGTATCTGTCTTCGGTGGGGTGCGCGACGAAGCCGGCGCGGGCGGTGAGTTTTCTTACGATGTTCGTTAAGATGACCGACAGGACGAATGAGCCGAGTGTCAGGCCTACAGCTAATGCGATTAGTTTTTGAATGGCGCTGCTCCTTTAATTAAACAGTCCTTGTTTACCTTTTCTTCGGATAACCCGTGGCTTTAACTTTGTGATTTTTTACTTAATCCGGATATTGTGCGTACCTAAACCGGCAGGGATTTTTACTTTTAGCGGCTTTGAAAGGTCGGCCTTAGCTGCTGCGGTTTTTCCATCGACGTTGACTGTCGGCCTACCGAGGTCTTTGGCCAGCCAGTCTGAGACCGTTAGATTCCATTCGGATGGGTGGTCTTTAAAATGCTGACAGTAATGTGGGTCGTAGGTCAGCTGCAGATGCAGGGCCTTTTCCGGAGAGGTTGAGAGCCTGGCGTGGGTGTAGGCGACGTATTCGTTAAGGCCTATCCATTCGACATCCGGATGTTGAGCGAAGGCGCGAAGGAACTGTTCGGGGTACTCTGCGATTCCTCTGTCGTGACCATCGGGGGGCGCAGCGACAGAGAGGGGACATTCCATTGTGCCATAAAGTACCCAGCCGCGAATCGCGAAATCCGGGCCGAGGTAGCCCGACCTTCCACCCGCCCAGCCGTAGCCGGCGAGGGCAGCGAGGCGCTCGGTGCAGTTGGTGTATGAGGTGGAGACACCACCACCTCCCGGGCGGAAGGACAGAGCGGTAACGCCGAACTGATGTTCAATCCATTGTCGGGCGGTCTTCATTCGCCAGGAGGCCTCGGCAGCGGGAATCTCCTTGTCCCTTCGGGTGTCACCGAATTCGCGGTACCAGCCAATCTCGGCGCGCTCTTTATCAAGGTCTGAGCCGTACCAGGGGCCGGGGGGCG
>CP070715.1:223784-231418 GCA_020350405.1 Planctomycetota bacterium | reverse complement strand
GAAAAAGGCTGCTACAATCGGTAAGAAAAGGCTCGGCCCTGCCCTTGGTGATGGCTGCGGTGCTGATACTGTTTGTGATGGGTATGGGCCTGCTGAGTCTTGGTATGCACAGCCGGATATTAGCGATACGGGCAGGCTCAGAGATTGTGGCGCGCTGCGCGGCGGATGCCGGGCTGACGCAAGCGGTCTATGAAATGAACGAGAAGCTGAAAATCCAGCCGTGGGACGACAGTACGCTTCCCTTAGCAACAGGGCAGGGGCTGCCGGGCTGCAGCGCGAGTTTCAGCTATACAGTAACGGGGGACTTAGCCGGCGGCTACTATCTCGAATCTATCGGCAACTACATTTTAGCGGACAGGAAGGTCAGCTGCATTTTGCCGCTGCAAGGACCGTTTGAGAAGGCGATTTTTGTGCAGGGAGCTTTGATATTGAAGGCGGGGACGACCATCGATGGGTATAATTCGGGGGACCCGAGCATTACCGATGTGGAACTGACCATAGGGACCAACAGCACGCTGGCGGACAGTATAATCCTGAATTCCGGTGTGACCGTGGACGGCGATGTTGTGGTAGGGCCATCGGGTGTTCTCGCAGATGTTATACAGGACCACGGCGCGACCACTGACGACCAATATTCTTTGACTGAGGAGGTTGAATTTCCGCCAGTTACAGCGCCGGAACTGACCAATATGGGTATATTGAATATTCACGGGACCACCGTGGTAATCGGGCCCGCAGACAGCGGACATTACAGCAAGATTACTATAAAGCGTGCGGATGAGCCCGGAATACTTCAGATATCCGGAGGAGAGGTGGTTCTGGAGGTCAGCGGCGATATAGAAATCGGTCAGGACTGCGAAATCATAATAACGCCAGATGCATCCCTGACATCATATGTGGGCGGCGATTTGAATGCCGACAACAATGCGGGAATCAACAATCAAAGCACACCGGGGGATTTCACACTTTACGGCACGGGGACAGACCAGACCTTCACTATAAGGGCAAAGAGTGATATGCTGGGTGCTGTGTACGCACCGAACGCGGACATTACCGTGATGGCGACCGGAGACGTATACGGTTCTTTTGTGGGTAACAGCTTCCAGATGATGAGCGGCGGCAATTTCTACTATGACGAAGCTCTTAAGGAGGTCAGCATAAATGACGAGGCCGTGCAATTCGTGGTGAGATGCTGGAGCGAGGAATAAGCGGCGGCAATCGTCAAGAGAGTTAGTCACAGAACCAGCCTTTGGTAGTTCGGACTGAAGCGTTCAGTTTTCAACCCAACCATCGACCAGCAAATAGTCCTTAACCACCCTTGCTTCAGGTGCCACACCCGATAACCCTCAGAAGTCCTGTCTTAAGTACCTTCCGATAGAATCGTTGTGCAGGCGCTGCTGTAAACACGGCTCACCAGATACCCCAAATCTTTGTCTATAGATGGCAACCACCTTATTTATAGGACCTCAGAACCAAAATCCCAACACTTATACACTGAGCGAGGCAGGTAGTAATTTCTAAGTTAAACAGCCCGTTTTTTAAGTCGATTAAGGGATATACGTTCAGGTTGAATTATGGCTGTATTGCGAAATATGGTAGGGAAATTGGTGCAAAAAGTTGGTGGTAAGAGCAGGTCTGGCAGAGGCTCTCGAGGCGTCAGCCGGAAATGGTTTTTTGGGCGCAGCCAGAACCAAGTCTTGGGTCTGGATACGGGCTCTGCGGCGGTCAAGATGGTCGAGCTGCAAAAAAGCCGGGCCGGCTGGTCGGTTACCGCAGCGGGGATAGCTGAGATTGCCAATCAACCAGCAGGTGACAGCGACGCGAAAGCAGAAATAAACACTGCCAAGGCCATTAACCAGTGCCTAAAGTCAAGCGGGAGCCAGACGCGGCTGGCGGTCTGCGGTGTATGCGGGCCTGAGGTGGCGGTACGCTCTTTTAAGTTCCCGACACTACCGCCTGCTGAGATAGAGGGCGCGGTTTTGCTCGAAGCCTCTCAGGTGTGCCCATTCAACATCGAGGAAAGCACAGTTGACTATCAAGTGATACCCGACGGCAAGGAGTTTGTCAGCGGTGTATTGGTAGCAGCAACGAACAAGCTGATAGAAAGAAAGCGGCAGGCGTCGGAAAACGCTTCTCTGGGCAATGTTCTGATGGATGTGGATGGGTTGGCGCTTTTGAACTGCTTTGCTGAATGTGAGAAACCGAAGAACGGCAAGACGACAGCTATCCTGAACGTTGGGAACTGTTATACAAATCTGGCCATCATGGGAAATAACAATGTACCGTTTGTTCGAGATATAGCTTACGCCGGCGACGACATTGTTAAAGAGCTTGCGCGCGAAAATAACGTTTCACCGGAAGCTGTCAGCAAGCTTCTTTCGGGCTGCGAGGACGGCGGGGCGCCTCGATTAGAACTCAGCGAAAGCTTAGGCAAGGCCTGTGCGAAATTGATTACCGACGTAGCTGAAACATTACGGTATTACTCGGCTCAGGAGAAGTCGGCGGCCGTCGATGAGATATTCGTCTGCGGCGGTTTTGCGCTTGTCAAAGGCTTCGTAGAGGTATTAGACAGCAGGCTTGCGGCGAAAGCTGTTTTGTGGAACCCGTTTGAGCAAAAGCGCTGCGAGGCGGACTCCAAGTGCCGGGATATTATAGAAAAACACGGCCCTGCAATGGCAGTCGCGGCGGGTCTTGCTATGAGGTCGATATGATATGTTTACGATAGACCTGTTAAAAGGACAGGGTATTCCAAAAAAGAGCGGGCCCGAGGGAATACTCGTCGCCGTGGCGACGTTTGCGATACCGCTTGTTGCCGGGATGGTGATGTTCGGTTTTTATGTCAGCGACAGGATTGTGACATCGGTGCGCAAACAGGAAATAGCCAATTACCAGGCAAGCATCGACGGGCTGTCGGATGCGGCAGAGTTGCAAGAATCATTCACGAGAGAGAAAGGCCTTCTAGGTGGCTGCTTATCAGAAGTGGCGGGGTCGCTGTGCAGCCATAGTCAATGGTCGGGCGTTCTGGTAACACTTGTAGAGAACATGCCGGATTCGATGGTACTGACCAAGCTCGAAGTGAAGCAAAGCTCTGTGAAGAAAAAAGTCCCGCAAAAAGACGACCCCAAGAAGATGATTGATATCAGCGTTCCCGTAAGAACACTGCGTATGAGTGTTTGTGGAAGCTCGGAGCAAAACTACGACGACGAGATCCGGGATTTCAGGAACCGTCTTCGATTTTCAGAACTGCTGGTGTCGAGGCTTGAGGACATCAGAGTGGCGCAGGGCGTTGAGAAGCTCGAGGACAGAGACGTTGTCTCTTATGAGATAGATTGCATTTTCAAACCGGAATTGTAACGGATTTGTTATGGGTTTGATTTATAACAGATACTTCAAGACAGTTGGTGCGGTGTGGGGCGGATGCCTCGTCGTGCTTGTCCTGGCTTACGTGCTTATGATTGGCCCTCAGAGAAAGCTCAGGCACCAGACTGAGAAGGAGCTGGAAGAGAAAAAGCAGATGTACCACGCTGTAATAAAGGCGGCCCAAGCGGAAAACAGAGTTAAGTTAAACGAACAAATCGAACAATTGCGGAACAAAGTGAATGATTTTGTTACTGATTTCGAAGATTCGGCCAACCTGACATTCGACATAAGCCAAATCGCCAGTGACCAGCAGGTCGATTCGTTCAGGATCAAAAGTAAGGAGAAGCGCGGGCACTCAGCGGGCCCTGAGTCTGAATACATTCGCGAGAATCACCTTGCAGTCAGCTTCACTGCGGGCTTTAATCAGTTTGCGACTTTCTTAAACGCCCTTGAGAGGCACCAGCCCGTCGTCTTCGTGGACAGATTCACAATAACTCGCTCAAAACAGGACAGATCATCTCATAAAGTGAGTATGGACCTAGCGTTTTTTGTCAGAAAACGCCAAGAAAGTTGACGACATGATGAGCTTGTGCCCGGTGTTTGCGGTGTGAAAATGAGAACGATAGCAATAGCGAATCAAAAAGGCGGCTGTGGAAAGACAACAACAGCGGTGAACCTCGCAGCGGCTCTGGCTGAAGAGGGCAAGAAGGTGCTTATAGTTGACCTCGACCCGCAGGGACATGCCACGCTTGGCTTTGGTCACGACCCTGAAACTTTGGACAAGACCATTTATGACGCCCTTACGAACGCGCAGGTCCCAATCAGCAGAGTAATACTGCAGACGAATGTCGAGCGGCTTAATGTGGCGCCAAGCAACATGCTGCTTTCAGGCGCTGAGCATGAACTCGGCAGGGCCGACTCGAAAGAGATGGTCTTAGCGGAACAGTTAAGAAAGGTGGGGGACGACTATGACTTCTGTGTGATTGACTGCCCGCCATCGGTAGGGCTTTTGACGCTTAACGCTCTTGTTGCGAGCACTGATGTCATTGTGCCTGTACAAGTCAATTACTATGCGATGGAGGGGCTAAAGCAGCTGTTCGAGACCGCAAACATTATAAGAGTGAATTTTCACCCGTGTAACGTAAAAATCCTGGGATTACTGCTTACTTTTGTTGAGGACAGAATCATCTTTTGCAGGCAGATTCAACAGCAGATGCGGGAATTTTTCGGAGAATTGGTGTTTGATACGGTTATCCACCGGACGGTGCGGGTGGCTGAAGCGCCAAGTTCAGGTGAGTCTGTTCTGACTTATGCCTCTAACAGCAAAGGTGCTACAGAATACAGGTCACTGGCCAAGGAGGTAATATACGGCAGGCCTGTTGTTGCGGCGGCAGACAACGATGATGCGCTTTTGGAGGAGATAACCAATGGCGAAGCATAAGGCAGGACTGCACAAGGCGGTTTCGGCGATTTTTGACGGGGTACCGCTGCCGGGGCGCGAGCGGACAGACAAGCCTTCCAGAACTGATGTCCCAGAGCGTCCACGAGAACAGACAGCGCCAAAGCCGCAGGAAGAGCGTTTACAAAGTCCTGCTACTGTAAAGCCGGCTAGCCCGAGCCATATGACGCCGACGAAGCGGAAACCTGCCCAGCCCGTAGAGCCGCCGGCGCAGCCGGCCCTGCCCAAAGTAACTAAACCCGAAACTGTCAAAAAACCGTTAAAGAAAGTCACGGGCGATCGACCATGGGAGAGGATAACAAGCAAGCTGCTGACGCCCAAGGCCGGTGTGAGCACCCAGCGGCAAAAAACAATGGTCATATTGGTCCCTGTTCTGTTTATCATCATGATTTTTGTATTTACCCGCGTCTTCAGCACACCATCGCGTGTGACGGCACAGCCTGCGAGGTCTGGGCCGACGGGTGCAGTCGCAAGTTCGAAGGATATTGATTGGGAAATACCGGCGTTGTATCCAGCAGGGCTTCGGGACCCTATGCAAATCGGCTCGACGACGACCGAGGTTAAAACGAGTGAACTGGTTGTAAGAGGAATTGTCTACAGCGAGGACAATCCATCGGCAGTTGTTGGTAACGAAATAGTACACGAGGGAGAGGAAGTTATGGGTGCGATGGTTGTAAAAATAAACAGCGACAGTGTTGTTTTCAAGATGAACGATAAGGAGTGGACACAAAAGGTTGAGCGATAGAATTAGTTTTGTTTAGTGGCGAATTTTAGGAAAGGAGCTGTTATGAAAAGCAGTATAAAATTTAGGACATTAGGTTTTGCGGCGATTTTCGCATTCGTTACGGCTGCGTGTGCCATCGCCATCGGCGAGGAGGAGGCCGCGACCGAACTCGAGGCTCAGGCCCAAGCCGAGGATTCGGGCCAAAGGGAGGTTTTAACGACGCTTGAACAACGGATGTTGAAAAGGATAAGCATCGATTTCAGGAACACTCCCATTGACGATGTAATAAGGATAATGGCCGAACAGGCGGACGTGGATATTGTCAAAAGTCCGCAGGTTATCGGTAACGTGACCGCTACTCTCACGAATGTACCGCTGGGGGAAGCACTGGACAATGTTCTTGCGGCGCACGGCTTTGGCTATATAACAGGCAAGAATATGATAAGAATAGCGCCGGTCAGTGAGATTGATGTAAAGGCCGAGAGACTTGACAGCAAGATTTATCACATTACTTACGCCAATGTCGTGGAAGTGGAAAAGGCCCTGAAGAAATTTATTTCAAGTCGCGGCTCATTGTCTTCAAATCCGGGGACGAGCCATATAATCGTTACGGATACTGAAACCAACATCAAGGCCATTGACACCTTCATTGATGAGATTGACAAGATAACACCGCAGGTACTGATAGAGGCAAGGGTCTATGACATAACCAGTCGCGACAGGCTTGACCTCGGCGTTGAATGGGATATCGGCCGCAGAACCACCTATTTAGACGGCGAGCCAATAGGAGGCAAGACCGACCCGTTTATCGTAAGTGGTTTTGAGGGCGCGACAAACAAGACAGCAGACAGCACACTCGGGTTTTTCCGTTTTGGCTTGCTCAATGACAGTCTTGACATTGACATCCAGTTGAGAGCCGAGCAGGAGGAGATCGATGCCAAGCTTCTTGCCAATCCGAGAATATTAGTGCTCGACAACGAGTCGGCCTTTTTCGATATTGTCACGGAACATCCCTACGTGGAACGAACCATATCGGGGACTCTTATCACCGAAACGGTCAAGTTTAAAAAGGTAGGTGTTAAGCTTGAGGTTACGCCGCATGTTACAAGAGAAGGAATGGTGAGACTGCACATCATACCTGAGTTCGGTGTCGTCGTAACACGGGTTTTAGTTGCATCAAGCGATGTACCTGTTGTCGACACCCGCAAAGTGAACACGATAGCATTGGTAAAAGACCATCAGACGGTAGTTCTGGGCGGGATGCGGAAAAAGGAGGTCAGCAGACAGACTAACAAGGTACCGTTGCTTGGCGACCTACCTCTTGTTGGCGGGGCATTTAGATTTGAAGGTGAAGACACGGCTGTTAACGAGCTGGTCGTGTTTATTACCCCGCAGATTATCACCCAACAGCCGGTTCTGTCGGAAGCCGAGCAGCGGGCGTATGAGCTAACCGAGTTCGGCGGGCCAGACGCGGCTTTGACCAGGGCTGAGTGGGAGGAATCTGGAGAATAACCGCTGGTTAGCTTTAGACCAAAGGCCCTTCCGGTCGGCTCAGTGCAATATTAAGCACCGAGCCGACTTTGTATTAGCGATGGGGGGTTCATTCCCTTTTCAGGTAGAGCGTCTGGCTGGGGAAGGCAAACTCGATTTTCTCGGCTTTAAATCGCTTCATAATCTCAAAGTTGACACGCTCATTGACTTGGTGGTAGGTCCAGTAGTCGGGGGGCTTGACCCAGTAGCTCATATAGATGTTCAATGACCAATCATTGAAGTCACTAAAATATACCCTCGGAGGATGATCGGGGTCGGCGTTTATCTCCGGCACATTGGTAAGAACATCCTTTACAATATCGACTGCCCGTTCTGTTTTGGCATGACCGGAGTCATAGGTTATTGTGATATTTGATGTTCGCCGAATAAACGGACGCTTGCCCACGTTTTCCACAATCGAGTTTGTGATTACACTGTTGGGTACGGTTACTAGATGGCCCTGGAGCGTTCTGATTCTTGTGCTTCTAAAGCCCACATCTTCAACAGGCCCGAAGTGGCCGTTTATTTTTACGAGCTCATCGATTTGGAAGGGCCTGTCTG
>CP070715.1:206749-223684 GCA_020350405.1 Planctomycetota bacterium | reverse complement strand
TCGTTAAACCTAAGAATTCGCCGCCCGGCCCGATTACTGCCTCTCTGCAGCCCTGGATGATCCTTGCAACGGGATTTAGAAATATTAATGCATGGTACTTCGCCGGCACTATGGAAATCGGATATATGATTGGCGTCGCCCAAAAACCAAGCTGAACAAAAACCTCCCAAATATGATGGATATCCCTGAACTTCGGGAATAATGCGCACAGCAAAAGTGCCAAGCCCACCACAAGTATGTAAAACTCAACTAAATAAATAACAAAAAACAGTGCGCTGATGTGAAAGTGGGCACCGGAGAAAACAAAAAATATAAAGAAAACACCTATATTGAGCAACAAGCTAAGAAGAGATGTCAAGGAAGAGGCTACGACGATAATCCATCGTGGGAAATAAATCTTTTTGAGTATCGACGCTTTGCTTTCTAATAGCACCATGCTGTTCAGGGTCACCTCAGACAAAAAATTCCAAAGAATAATCCCCAAAAGGAGATACAATCTGTAGTCTTCGACCTGCCATCTGATAAATACCGAAAATACAAGATACAATGTTCCAAACATCAACAATGGCTTAAGCAGACTCCAAAAGTATCCTAAAATGCTATTGTCGTATTTTATCTTAAAATCTGTTATGGCCATTACAGACGTGAGAAACAGATAATTATTTCTACGTGAGCGGTTCTGCATCTTATAACTTCCTGTATATGATGACTCTGTGTCCATTTGCCTCATCCACATATTCGTGTTCTACGTTGTCTAACTGTCCTGCCAAGATTTGCTCGCCGCCCTTGAACTCTCTGACAATATACTCATCTTATGGACAGCGAAAAGCAGTAATGGATAACCCGGATGCTGATATTTTCTCGCCATAGTATTGATGGGGGCCGCCCTTAGCTTTTGGCATATTCTATGAAAGCCACACCATCCTTTGCAATAACAGTAGTTGTACTTATAAGATACATACCAATCACAGCACCGAGAGCCAACAACATTATTATACGGATGATACTGAGTTTCAGGTTTTTCAATTTAATACGCAGTCTTTCCTGTTAAAATTTGCCATGTCATCAACAGTAGTATTCTCAGGTCCAGTCCAAGTGACCAGTTTCTGATGTAGTGTAAATCATATTGCAATCTTTTTTTGAGGGAGGTATCACCGCGAAAGCCATGCACCTGCGCCCATCCGGTCATACCTGCCTTTACCTTGTGCCTGAGCATGTATTTCTTGTATTCCTCAGCAAACTGTTCTACAAAGCAAGGACGCTCAGGCCTGGGCCCAACCAGGCTCATTTCACCTTTTATTACATTTATAAGCTGCGGTAGCTCATCAAGGTTGGTTCTTCGCAACCACACACCGATTCGCGTACATCGTGGATCGTTGGTCTTGGCCCATTGCGGCCCATTTTCTATTTCTGCATCCACTGGCATTGTTCGAAACTTTATTATCGTAAATTCCCTTTGGTCCATACCGATTCTGGCTTGTCTATAGAACACGGGCCCTTTGCTCGTCAATTTAACCAACACGGCAATCACGCCCATCGGAAGAGCAGATACTACCAGCAACATCAGAGACGCCACGCGGTCAAAAACTTCTTTTAAGACAATATTGGCCCCACTCAATGGAGATTCGGCAGCCGAGAAAAGGACCTGAGAACCTATAGTTACCGCCGTTGCCTTACTTGTCGAGGTCAGACTGCCCCAATCCGGCACGATGCGCACCGTGATACCTTTACACTGAAGACGTTCCAGAAACGGATAAGCCGCCTGAGCCTCCGCGCCACCAAGAGCAAGATAAATTTCATCTATCTCTTTGGCACTTACCAATTCACCTAACTCTTCAATAGGACCATATATAGGCACGCCAAACAATTCCGTTCCAATACGACTCGGGTTGTTATCAACAAAAAATCTGAGTTTTAATCCGAACCAGGCGATTCGCTCAATCTCCTGAACAAGCTGCTGTCCCTTCTTGCCCGCCCCTATCACAGCATAATAACGCACGTTATAGCCTTTTCTACGCAAATTCCGCATTATTGCCATCGTAAACAGGTGTGAGAGAACCAGCCCGCCAAATAACGCAAAAACGAATAGTATTAACAGTTTCCGCGAGTAAGGATGGCTCTGAATATAATACAGCAGCGCCAGCGCAAGCAGACCGCTAAATATGCTGGCTTTGAAGATATCGGCCAACTGTGTGAACATACTTTGAATCCGTTTCGGCTTATAAAGCCCTGTCCCCAAACAGCTCAGATAACAGATGCACACTATAGGCAATCCCAAAATCAGGTGTCTTCCAAAAGCCGGTATCCCTTTTGGACTGCTGAATACCCCCCACCTGAATCGTACAAAGTAAACGGCAACCCAAATCCCGCTTATGACCAGGATATCAATGGCAGACCGAAGTACGTAGAAAAATGTTGCGTGTCTTCTCAGCATATGCTGGCCTCCTGCCAGAATCGTAAACGAACACGCGAATTCCCGAAGCTATCCAAACTGTATTATTCCGGCTGTTCCTTCAGCTTATTCCTTAATCCTTGCGAACTACTTTGCTCACACATGCTTCGCCCTAAAATGATACCAGCCACATAGTCAACAATCAAGTGTTTCTGTGGTTATTGTGCCTGGCGAACGAGTTAATTTTTATAAATCGGCACAATATCTCAGTGAAATTTGGTGCAGTCCAGCAGATAACAAACGGATAGATTCCACCAAATATTTACATCAACATCCAGGTTACAAACCTCGCCTTATAAAACGTCAGTGACGCTGTAAGCGGCGATAAGGCTATGCCAGAAATATGACTCGACCAACGCAGAACACTCGGCGCAGCAAGCGGTTCAGCAGGATATCAGGGCATTTTAATAGGGCTGGTATGAGCCAAATACTTTTTGTGAATCTTGAGGGTAAAATCGCCGGAGCAGAGCATAGCTTGCTGCTTCTTGTGAAGTGTCTGCGCAAAAACTCCCGTATAGCTGTGGCCTGTCCACCCCACAGTCCCCTAGCTAAGCGGCTGGCTCAGATGCTCCAATTGTGGGTCCAAGCGAGCCGAGCAGGCCTGAAAACCCGTGAAATCCCTGTCCCGCTGATATATCATGACACCCAGAGAAACTTCAGTGGGATGCTCGAAGACCCAAACGTTAGGCTTGATTACT
Source organism: Planctomycetota bacterium (assembly GCA_020350405.1). GTDB lineage: Bacteria > Planctomycetota > Phycisphaerae > Sedimentisphaerales > Anaerobacaceae. Next base: position 220,534 of record CP070715.1, on the reverse strand, counting down.
ACATGAGCATAATCAAACACGAGTTACAAAACAATGGCAGTGAAAACGCTGCAAAGCCTGGTCGTTCCTGATGAGAAAAACGTGCTGTTCGTGAGGCCTGAGTTCTCGCGCTGGCCCTCATTACTGCTTCAGAACAAACTCATTACACAAAATCTAACTGGGCTACCGGGGTCACGTGGAGAGCTGCTCAGTATCGCCGCAGACTACACCCACAGGCTAACAGGAGCGGCCCCGCACCACAACATAGCCGAAAAAATTATCGTCACCGGGCATCAGGCAATTTGGCACCATTGTGGAATACTTGCTAAGAACATAATAACATCTAAATTCGCGCAGGGCGTAGGTGGGCATAGCCTACATCTTGTTTTAGACCATGGCACTTACGATACGGCAATGGTGCTGCCGAAACGCTCCGCCAACGACGCCTGGCACTTCGAAAGGATCGAGCTTGAGCAAGGTCCCGTGCCGTTGGAGTTTCGGCGCGCACCACAAACAGACAAAATTGAACAACTGATTGCCGCTGTTACCCGCCCTCATCAGGGCTGGTTTTGCGGCGATGTGTGGTCCAAACGCGCGGAATGCAAACATCGTCGGCTGCCGCCTTTTAGAAACATCACTGATTTCATCACGTGTTTTCAGGCAGCCTTAAACTCTGCCCTAGGGATTAATATGACATATCTGCCTGTTTCTCTGCTTTCGGAGGCCACCAGTTTTCTTGACTTTGCAGCTTCAATAATTGCAAGAGCTGGGGATTTTGCACGTGTTTACAACAGGCCATTTCGCAACAGATAAGAAAAAAGAAGATTAATCGTTCGGAAACCATTCGACCGCTCGAGAATAGCAGCTCAACAGGTTTAACCGAATTGCCATTCTGGCTGGTTTCACGCAAAGGCAAACGTACATCACTATACGTAACGTCAAGCAAAGCCAACAAAACAGTGGTTAGCACAACATCTACTAACTTAGGCAACTTGGACTCAGCTCATCAGAGCGGTAAAGCTGACCAGCTGAGAAATATCCTAAGACAGCATGGGTACAGTTTACGGCCGAAAGCTCTCACGATGACATTATTTACTCGGTTATTTCTGGCAGATTGGTTTGTGCACGGCATCGGTGGAGCCCTTTATGAGGATATCACAGATAGTATTCTGGAAAATTATTATCGCGTTAAAGGTCTAAGTTTCGGTGTTGCTACAGCAACTGCCACGCTACCCTTGGCCAATTGTGCCGACAGAGTAAGAGAGACAGTAGCCGAGTTAAAACAGCAACTCCGAAGCCTTAAATATAATCCAGAGAAATTTATTGAGCCCTCGTTGCACAACCGAGAGGCGCTCAAATCGTTAATCGCAAGCAAAGTTAAACTTGTCCAGATTGCCAGCGACCGCAGCCTGTCCGCACAGGCAAAGAAATCAGCCTGGAAAGCAACAGCTGACGTTAATGAAAAATTGCTGGAGTACACAAAGGATTTTTGCCAAAATCTGGAAAGAAAGATAAAGTTGGCCGAAAGCAAACAACAATCTGAGCAACTGCTAAATTACCGCGAATTTTTCTTCGGCCTGTTCCCAGAAAAGACGCTCAGAGATATCTCTGATAGCATAGTTCCTTACTAGAAAGACAGTCTGTTCGGGAGACGCCATGGAAAGAGTATTACTTGTTTCGCCGCATCCGGATGATGCTGAGTTGGCTATGGGCGGCACAATAGCAAAAATGATCGACGCCGGCTGGGACGTAACCATCGTGGACTTGACGGACGGCGAACCTACGCCCTTCGGCTCAAAGCAGTTAAGAGAAAAAGAAGCCGGCAAAGCAAGCATGTTGCTCGGAGTAAAAAACCGAATGTGTTTGGAGATGCCAAATCGATATCTGCAAGTGACTCTCGAAAACCGCAGAAAGCTGGCAGAAGTCATAAGATTGAACAAGCCGGATTTGTTATTTGGACCGGCAATGCCTGACTACCACCCCGACCACATTGCCACTGCTGAACTTACCAGTGGCGCGCGTTTCGAGGCAAAGTTTCACAAGACAAATATGGCGGCGGAGCCCCACTGGGCTTCCAGAAAGTATGATTACTACTCGACTCATAGGCTTACCTATGATAAACCATCCTTTGTTGTCGACGTTACCGACTACTGGGATAAGAAGATGAACGCTGTCAGAGCTTATCAGAGTCAAATTAAAAATATCTCACCCCCAAACGCAGTTTCCCTCGTTGAAAAAGTAGAGGTTGTTGGGAGGTACTTTGGTCAGTGCGCGGGTTTCAAGTACGGAGAGCCCTTCGTTGGCTACGAGGCCATTCCCGTCAAGAACATCAAGTTGCTGGTTACCAGCCCATAGCATTCTGAGCATAGCAGCGATTGCGCGTCTTCGCAGCCTCACTTATCTGGGCTGCAAGAACGGCTTTTCATACCCTTCCCAAAGACCTCTACTTGGTGCATTTGCAACTCAGTACCAACCGGCGACAAAATCACCGTCTGCCTGCAAGCCGAGCCAATAGCAGCGTAATAAATCACCGTAGTTGGTTGTTAAAACAGTTCTTATTTGGTATAATCACTTCATGTCCGTTTTTGCGGCGATTTTCTACGTGTAGTCAAATTGACAAATTCGCCTGGAGGCACCGTGAGTGAGACGTCGAAAAACAAACCGCTTTTTATGTGGCAGCGCCTGATACTGCCTGGGTTGGTGGTGGTCGTCGTCTCGTGCTTATGGTTTTTTCATAGTTGTACTGTTTTTCCAAACGAAATCAAAAATATTCTTCTCATCAGCATCGATACCTGCCGACCCGACCACCTAAGTTGCTACGGCTATCCACGACAAACCACGCCTAATATCGACCAGCTCGCCCGGGAAAGCGTCCTTTTCAAAAATGCGATCTCCCCTGTTCCCATAACCTTCCCAGCCCACTGCTCCATGTTAATTGGGACTATCCCCCCACATCATGGTGTTCACGGTAACATCGGCTGGCAGCTGGACAAATCCAATCTCACGCTTGCTGAAATTCTACATTCAAAAGGCTATACCACAGGTGCAATAGTGAGCTCTTTTGTGATGGATGCCAGGTTTGGACTCGACCAGGGATTTGAAGTCTATGATGACTTCTATGATGATTTCCGCGCCCCTAAAGGGTCGGGACGAGATTCTAATGAACGCAAAGCTGAACACGCAAGCCGAGCAGCATCCTCTTGGCTCGAAGAATACCAAAATGAACCGTTTTTTCTTTTCTTGCACTACTATGACCCCCACTTTCCATACGACCCACCTGAACCTTTTGCCTCAGCCTTTGCCGATGACCTTTATGCCGGTGAGATTGCATACACCGACAAATGTATTGGCCAAGTCATAAAGAAACTAAAAGAACTGGACCTTTACGATTCGACCCTGTTAATCATTACGACTGACCATGGTGAAAGTCGCGACGAACACGGTGAATTCTCACACGGATACTTCATTTATCATAGTACCCTAGAAGTGGCTCTTATCATCAAAGTCCCTGGGAGACCCAAGGGCAAAAAAGTGGATGGCGTAGTAGGTTTGGTCGACATTGTCCCTACTATTTGCGGTATGTTGGGAGTTACACCACCCTCACCCGTACATGGAAGAGACCTGTCCCCCTTTCTCACAAAAAAACGTAAAATCAAAAAAGATGAAAGATATGTCTACTGCGAATCACTGACGTCCCAGCGGTATGGCTGCAATCCCCTGCTTGGTCTCGTCAGTGACCATTGGAAGTATATCCAGGCCCCTAGGCAGGAATTGTATGACCTCAATAAAGACCCTAACGAAAGCCAAAATCTGGCTGATGAAAATCCTGCTGTTACTCGGCTCATGCGGAATAATCTAAAATTCGCTTTGGAGGACAACGTACTCACCAATCGGCCGGATAGCAGGTCTGTGCTGGACAGCGAAAGCAGAAAACGTCTGGAATCTCTCGGATATGTCGATTCCACCGGGATAAGTGAAGACTTTGAATTTGACAATACCAAAAATGACCCCAAAGACTGGATCAGCTTGCACGTGAAACTTAACTCAGCAATGCACTTTATTAGAACCGAAGAGTACACCCAAGCAGAAGCCTGGTGTAACCAGATACTTTAGGGACAACCTGAATATTTTCTCAACCCTTTCCTATTAGGTAAAATCGCCATAGGGAGAAACAATATCGCCAAGTCAATTGTACATCTGGAGAAGTTTTTGTCGCAGATTGACGAGATGTATAACGACAAATTGCCTGGTTACCTTAACAGATATGTCGCTGACGCGCACTCGAGCCTAGCAACTGCCTTTACAGAGCAAGAGAGGTTCGACAATGCTATTAGGCATTACCGGGAAGTGCTGAAAATCCTTCCAGATTCTGATGACGCATATTACAATTTAGGTAATGTGTTCTTCAAACAGGACAAACTCGATGAGGCCATAAAACACTACATCAAGGCATTAGACTTGAATCCCAGCCACCCCGAGGCACACTACAACCTTGGTAATAGCCTGTTTCAACAGGAGAAATTTGAAGAAGCCATCATACACTATAGCAAAGCGATTGAGCTTAAGCCTGACTGGCAACAGGCTCGCAGTAACCTCCGGCTCGCGCAAAACCGCAAGAGCCAGAAAGAAAAGGTTAAGTCTCCATGGCTGCGGTAAAGTTACTGAAGCGGTATAGACCACTGAGGAGGCTCGGCCTAACTCAAGCTGTAAATCACATACAACTGGCAGACACAACTATAATAATGCATAAAACTCCACACTAAATTCATTTCTATTTTGAACAAGGGATTAACTGATCAAAAGAGCGAACGTATCTATATCCGGACTTTCAGTAGCGGTTTAAAAATCAATGCAAAAATCAGTGATGCAACGAAGAAATAAACCAGCCACCAGTCAGTCCCGCTGGCCCACGACAGACGGTCAGGATAATCAATACTGATAGACTCCACCACCGAATCGGGGCCAAAAGGCTTCTCCCATGGATAAAGCAGAATATCGGTCCACTGCCACCCGGGCTGCTTGGCGCTTACACGCATAAAGCCCTTACCTATTACGAGCTCTTTCTCGACTTGCTCCTCCGCTACTTGAAACATTATGTGGTGATACCCGTTTTCACGGGCTTTGATTTTCCAGTATACCTCTCGCTTACTGAGAACCCGAACTGGTCCCATTGTTACCTCAGCCGCGGGCATCGACTCAATATTTACATTTGGCCAGGGCTGCTCAATACTGCCGTTTAATTTCATCGCAACTACGCTATCTTCTCCAACCATCAGCGGCCGAGACTGATACCATAGACCCATTTGGCTCAGTAGTAAAGCTACCGGAACAATCATCACCGCCATCGGGCGAACAGCATGCAGCAGTAAAAGCAAAGCCCCCTTAAAAACTTGCCCCTGTGCTTGTAAAGTCACTGACATACTGTCTTTGAAAAGCTTCAGAGCAAGCATGTGCGCCTTAATGTTGTCCCTGACCCGCCCGATAGCGCGTTGGTTGGAGGTGTACTTGAAAATAACCAGCAGGGCCACACCCGTTACCGCCGAGATTATCGTGTTTGACAGCCAACCAGGAAGCACGGCAACTGGGGCCAACAGTAACCTCCCCAGATTGTTGGTCAGTATATTTATCCAGATTATGAGCTGAGCGAGAAAACTCATCACTCGATGTACCCCAGTCCACGAAGTTGGTCAGCCACTTTCTCATCTGATTCCGAAGCTTCGTATTTGGCAAGTTCCGTCTCAATGATATGCGTAACAAACTCTTCAACACTGCTGTAGCCTGCGGCTTCGGTTGCCTTCTTCACCCGATCAAAAAGGTTCGAATCAATTTTTATCTTGGCCATTTGTTTAACTCCCTTACTTAACTGTCTTGATACTTTTAGTCTACGTTGCAAAGATATTCCTGCCCTCCATTGAGGACGGAACTCTCAATCCAAATTCCGTCAGAATCGACGGCGCCACGTCTATCAAAGCCGCCCTTTCGGCAGTGATGGGTTTGTTGCTGAAAATAACCCCCGGCACCTCCGAAACATCGGCACAATGGTCTGCGCTCCACGCCGAATCGTTGTCTAGCAAGACTTCTTCCGTCATATCTCCCAGACAGGTCGCCCACGATGCCCGATAACCCCGGCAGTAACCGACAACCAAGTCTGGAGCCAAAACCGTAGCTGGACCCGAGTAGCTCTTGTCCGCACGATGCACCTTGCGAATAACCTGTTTGCCGTTGGTATCGGTAACCGCTTCGAGCTTGGCTTTGATCTCTTCGAGAAGCTCTTCACTCTGTTGGCCTGGTTCGACGATGCCGTCACGCTCCCGTCCTTTGAGATTCAGATACAGACCATTTATCCCCAACCCATAGGCTTTTGTTCCCGACCAATCAACATCACGCAAAATCGCGGTAGAATCTCCAGGCTGCACATAGCCGTTTGCCCGCAGCCATGAGTTGAGATTAAACTGCCTTCTGAAGTTGGCAAAGCCGTGGTCGCTCATCGCAATAATCGTGGCCTCATTACCATAACGGTGCAGAATATCTCCAAGGACCTCATCCATCTTCTCATAAATGCCTTTTAGGTGATTGAAGTACATTTTGGCCTCGGCAGTTGAACGCACAGGATGCTTCTCGTCCGAATCCCACCAGAACATATGCGCCTGCAAGTCTGTGCTGGAAAAGTAAAAGAATAATAAACCATCGTCATAATCTTCCAGGGCATATGCCAGCAGGTTAAGCCTTTCCTGCAACACATAATCAGCCTGGACACGGTACTCTTCATCGCTGAATACCTTGTTTGATAATGCCTTATGGTCCTCCTGAAAGCCGGTGGTATAGAACAATCCCAACCTATTTGAAATTTTCTTAATGAATTTCCGAGGCTCAGTAAGCTTAATCGCTGAGTCCGACGGGTCAGCATTGATTGGACTTACATATAACCTTAGGTTTGGACTTATTTCCTGCAGGTAGAAACGACATATGCCGCTGATGTGTTTATCGACCCCGGGTTTGGACAACTCAAAATCCAGCTTTATCCAGCGACTCCACTGCCCTTCTTTGAGCAGGATTCTATGCTTTTGGATTTCAATTACTGCTGCTTCGGCACCTGTATCCCGATGCACCTCAAATTCAATAGCCGCGGCCCTGGGATTCACGAGAAGAACATTAGTCGGGCCAATCAACTCAGCTTTGGCGGTATCATCCTCAAAAAACAGCATCGACCGCCTGCCGCCGCCTTCTTCTTTTGTACGAACCGGCCCGTCCTCGGCGTAGTGTTGGTAGGTACCATAACCGCCCAGCAGGTCAGTCGTGCCCATGCCTGCCAAGCACCGGTGATGACCGTACATCGACTGACTCGGCGGATAATTGGAAGGCAGGTTGTAGAATACTGAACCGATACCCGCCTCATCCAGATAATCCCAGAAAGGCGTCCCTTGCCGCCGCAGCAAAGTAACGGGGCGTTTGTGATTAAAAGGCCAGAAGTCCAGCTGTACTTTGTGTTCTCCTATTTCCCAGTAACCCTCCCCCGGCAGCGTCTCTGCCATCGCGAAAAACGGAACGCATTGTTGTTCAGGATGACGATGAATAAAATCAAATATCCCGTGTGAACCGGGTCCGGCGCCGTTTATAAAATTCGCCCACGCAACGGGACTTTGTGGCGGAATGCTCGTCCCAAGCACACGGTATCCACCCGCTTCCGCAAGTTTGGCAAAATTCGGCAGTCTCCCCCCTCGCATCATCTTCTCCGACAAACCCGGATCCATGCCATCGATGCCAATGACAATGACCTTCTTTCCTGCACCGGCTCGTCCCTTTTTGCCCGCATAGACGCGCCTTGGAGCCAAACCTGTGCTAAACCCGGCCGCCGCTATAGCGGAACGCGTGAGAAACTCTCGTCGATTAAGCTTTCTATTACTATTATTGGCCATATTACAGGCTCTCTGATATCAATTATTCTTTGCGGCTTCTACTGCTATCTGTATCAGCTACTGCCAATGCCTTGCCATCTATGTACTTGGGAACCTCGACCCCGAACATATCCAGCACGGTCGGACCTATATCCATCAGTCTCGGATGCTCCGTCACGATAGGACGATTGCAGAAAAGAACACCCGGAACAAGAGAATGGTCAATGCAATGGTCGCCGCTCCACGCCTTGGTATTATCATGTAAAACCTTCTCCGTTACCTGCCCTACCGCAGTCTCCCACGACGCGCGGTAACCTTTATTGTACCCTACAAGCAGGTCAGGCGATTCGCCCTTATACGGCCCGCGATAAATCTCCAGCGCATTATAAACCTGCTTAATCACGCCCTGACCCCTCTCTGGGTCTCTCAGTCCAGCAAGCTTTTCGGCAATTTCTTTTCGCAGTTGGACGGCTTCGGCCCCCGGCTCCACAATCCCCTGCGACTCTCGACCCTTGAGATTAAGAAAGATACCTGACAGACCAATCGCAAAAGCACGCGTCTGGGACCAGTCAACAGCGGCGAGATACTTTTGCTCCCGTGGGCCGCCCTTGACTTTAAGGTAGCCATTCTCCTCAAGCCATCGGTTCAAATCAACACCGTAACGAAACGTGCTAAATCCATGGTCAGAAATAATCATAACGATAGTGTCTTTGCCCTTACACTTGGCCAACATCTTACCTACCAGTACATCCATACGCTGATAAAGTTCTTCGATGATATTGCGCTGCTCGTCCGAAGCTTGTCCACGGTGTGCAGGGTGTCCCTCGTCAATATCTCGCCAGAATGTATGCTGAAGGCGGTCGGTGCCGTCAAACACACACACGCACAGGCCGTGTCTGACTTTGTCCAGAGCATCAAAAAACATCTGCTCCCGCTCTCTATCCATATTGATACATTGCTGTATAAAACCACCATCGACGAGAACTTTTTCATTCAGAGCCCAACTATCTTCTGCAAGACCTAGGGTGGCAAAAGGACCTTGGCGCTTGGCAAGGTAAGTCGAGTAAATGGCAGGATAGGAGATTGGCATAGCTGGTTTCTCGGGGTCGATGTTGATGGGCGTAACGTACAACTCAAATTCAGGTGAGGTACTCAACAAAAGAAACTTGCAGATGCCATGCACCTTTATACCCGGAGCGGCTTTAAAGTCTACCTTTATCCATTCGGTATATTCGTCCTTCTTGAGCCCGCAACTTACTCCGTTAATTTTGAGATCTGCTGAAGAGTCGCCCTTGATAGTCACCACAAAAGGACATCTTAAAACATTATTGTCCTTTCGTAGCGGGTTCTCTGAACCGATAAGTTCTGCTCTTATGGTGTTACCTTCTCTGGTCACATAATAATTTTCGCCGCCGGTGTGCTCAACCTTCTCCTCAGCTCGCGTGGTGTAAAAGGAAAACATCCCCTGCGTGCCGCGCAGGTCCGGAACACACATACCCGATAATTGCACGCCGCGAAACTTTTCCGGCGGAAAGGTAATGGGAACGCGAATGACACTGCTGAATATCCCGTGCTCGCCCAGAGTCTTCCAAAAAGGTTTACCCTTGCGCAGCAAACGAATGTCGGCCTTGCCCAAAGGCAACCGATACTTACCCAGACTGATAGTTCTCCGCGGCCCCCTAATGTCCACTGAACTAAGCCTGGGCTGATAGCTCTGCTTGTCACGCGTCAGAAAATCAAAGATATTATGTTTGCCCGGATTACAGCCGGTCTGAAACGAGGACCACGCCACCGGCGACATTGAAGGAACAGTGGTTGCCAACCGCTTAAAACAACCCTTCTCCCGAAGCCCGGCCAAATTGGGGAGTTTGCCCTCGGCCATAAACTTCTCTGTCAGCGATGGGTCCATACCATCCAGCCCCAATATCACGAATTTCTTGACCCGGCTGCGAGCGAAAGCGCGCCGACCGCGAATTGCGCCAATAATATAACGTACCGGCCAGGTGAACAGAGCTAATACCCCTGATAGTATGGCGGTGAACATCACTAGGAACGAACCCACCACCGCAAATCCAGCTCCCGGGCCAATATAGGCCTGAGCCTGCCGAGGGATACCCAGAATCAACACAGCAATCAATATCACTAATTTAAGATTTTGACTCCGTTGGCTTGCTGACATTCTCTTATTCGCTCACTAAAGAACCCCGCAAAACACTATTGGTAACCGATACTGACGAATTTTCATATTCTTTTGTTGAGTAGCTCATTTATTTCGGGATCGGTAATCCGCATCATGCGGTACACCATCCCTCTCTTCTTCTCTTCAGGTTTTACATTAGGATTATAGAACTCCCACACAACTTCGCCTGCTTCTGTTATTTCGAAAACATACCCCTTATCGCTTTCCGTAATCAGGGTATTGCCGTTAGGCAGCCTGTAACAGCACCCTCCTAATTTGGAGTAAAATTTCTCCCGAGGCTCGGATGTGTACTCCCACACAATCTTTCTGTTTAATGGATCAAGCTCGATAATACGCGAAAAGCCTCTCCCCCGTCCATTGTCAAAAATCAATACATTCCCGTTCTCAAGAAGCGTCGGATGATGCTGCCTTCTTAATTCACCCGGACCCCATCTCCAGATAAACTCCCCCCTCGCAGGGTCCAGAACACCAATAAAGTCTAACTCCCGAATAGAAATCAACCAGTCCCCCTTCGTGCAGAACCCTTCGATGTCCCTGTCCATAATTTCGATGCTGTTAGTGTGCATGATGTCAAAACAACTTTCGCCGTTCCTGAGAGTGTAGTTCGTCATTATCTTGGTATGCAAAATCTTCAGCAGCGTCCTGGGATTAAGAATTCCCCTGTATACATCGACAATTCTGTGCAGCGGCACCCGATCCTTCACTAAATCATAAAGATAGACTTCATGTTCCATCTCTCCGGCCGCCGACAGAACAGTTATATAGTCGCTTAGAATCGGAACTGGTACCCGACGCCAAAACACCAATTTGTCCTCTCTTGCTATTGCATATATCTTTCTGTCCTCATCAAAGGACATATCATGGTGGAATCGCAGTCTCCTCTTCCACTTGACATTTGAATCCCAATCCAGGCGAATAAGCATCTGGTCTTTGGCATTCACCAGTAAATCCCCGTCTTCGCATATTTCCACGTAGTCCCAGTCATTACCCCCCTCTATATTCTTCGTCCATTTATGTACAACATTTCCGTGCATATCAATCAAGTACGCTTCCGGCGATGTCTGGGAATTATACAGATTTAAACCATCGAAGGCTAACTCAGGGTCATACCGTACCACGCCTGCTTTTTCTATGGTCCCTTTTGCAGGGACCCAGGCAACATATGGCAGCGATTTGATTCTCTTGACCGAACCGACAACTGTAATTTCACCTGTTTTTAAAGGATTGGAACTGGCAAACGATAGTATCGCAATAAACAGAATGAATACAGCACTACCCCCAACTATAGTCCTCACTTTATTCCTTTTTATTAAGCTCCATCCCCAAAAAACCGCAAAAGCAAATGTACCGGCATTGCCCAACAAGCTGATAAATCCAGATGCACCACGTAAGAAGAGCACATCGACAACTACCGCAACGAACAAAAACAGCAAAAGGGAAAGAAAAACGATCACGTTCAATCGGCCCCTTTTCCCTCCATAGGTCTTCTCAAAACGCCCCGGAAGTAGTCTCCAGATAAGGTTCATCACCAACACCAACAACCCGAACGAAATAGCTATAGCTAGCATCACAAGGCACAGAATATAAGTAAATACGTCGCCTGTCACAAATACACAGACCAGAATCGCCAACAATAACAACCCTGCGATAATTCTGTTAAGCGCAACGTGCTTCAGCGCCCGAAATGCGGTTCCGACAATCGAAGATGAATTTTTCATATCGACATCTTAATCGGTTTAACTGGCAAACATTCTTTACCTAACCACCTATTATAGCACATAAAGACATCAGGGACAGACAAATCCAGTCCTCTCCGACGCCCGCTAAACGGCTGCACAGGCTCTATCAGCGCTTGATTGGCCGCAACGCCGAAGTTTTGCCCAACTGCATGACAGGTGGACAACACTTACCTCCACACGTGAAAACGCGCCTACTTCTTGTTGGACATTGCCGGCCATTTTGGTATAATGGTTTTTTCCATAATTAAATAGTCGCTAATGATTAATCGGAGTACTGTCGGAATGAACTACACGCTAAGCCAGTTGGATAAGTTGGAAAATCAAAGCATTTTCATCATCAGGGAGGCTTACAGCCAGTTCAGAGATGTGGCCATGCTCTGGTCAATAGGCAAAGACTCCACCACCCTGCTTTGGCTCGTCAGAAAAGCTTTTTTCGGTAAGATACCGTTTCCTGTTCTTCATATCGATACCACCTACAAATTCAAAGAAATCTATGACTTTCGGGCCAAATATGCCAAAGAATGGGACTTGAACCTCATCATTGCAAAAAACGAAGAGGCCATCGAAAAAGGCATGGGCCCGGATAAGGGAAAGTTCCAGTGCTGCAACGAACTTAAGACCGTTGCCCTGAAAAAGGCCATCGCCAAGCACGGCTTTAAGGCCCTGTATCTCGGAATAAGAAGGGATGAACATGGTATTCGGGCGAAGGAGAGGGTTTTTAGTCCGCGAGATGAGGATTTCGAATGGGATTATAAGAACCAGCCGCCTGAGTTGTGGGACCAGTACAAGACAAAAGCAGCAGAGGAAGAGCACCTCCGTGTCCACCCATTGCTCGGCTGGCGCGAAATCGACGTCTGGGAATACGTGAAAAGAGAAAACATACCTGTCACCGAACTCTACTTTGCAAAAAAAGGTAAACGCTTTCGCAGTATCGGATGTGAAACCTGTTGCGGGCCTATAGATTCAAACGCCGACACCATAGACAAGGTTGTTGAGGAGTTAAAGGTCTCTAAAATTTCCGAGCGAAGCGGCCGGGCGCAGGACAAGGAAGATGACTATATGATGCAGAAACTCAGGTCGCTGGGATATATGTAAATAATGCTCGCTGCACCACCCTCCCATAAATGTATAAACCTTAGAATAACTAACAGGACTTAATATGGATGTACTTAGCTTTGTAATTGTCGGCCACGTTGATCACGGTAAATCGACACTGATTGGAAGACTGCTTTACGATACGGATTCGCTGCCCCCGGACAAGATTGAAGAAATCAAAAAAGCCTCCTCTGGCCTGGGCAAACGTACCGAATTCGCCTACCTGCTGGACCACCTCGAAGAAGAACGCAAACAGGGTATTACCATCGATACAACGCAGGTCTTCTTCAAAACAGGCAAAAGACGTTACGTAATAATCGACGCTCCCGGACACGTGGAATTTGTCAAGAATATGATAACCGGAGCCTCTCAGGCGGAGGCCGCCGTTTTGATTGTCGATGTCGCTGAAGGCGTCAAAGAGCAGACCAAACGACATTCATACATGTTGTCACTGCTTGGGCTGCATCAGGTTGTAGTCGTCCTGAACAAAATGGACCTCGTGGATTTCTCTCAGGAGCGTTTCAGTGCTGTCAAAAAAGACGTGGATGAATGGCTCGACTCAATAAATATCGAGCCGACTCTTTATATACCTATTTCCGCAATCGAAGGTGATAATATCACAGTCAAATCTGAAAAGATGAGCTGGTACACTGGACCGACGTTCTTGGACAGTTTAGACACTTTACAGAATAAGCAGCCGCCTGAGGATAAACCGCTGCTTTTTCCTATTCAGGACGTTTACAAGATTGCGGACAAGAGGATAAACGTTGGCAGGGTGGAGGCCGGTGTTATTGAAAGGGGAACCGAAATAAAAATCCTTCCCGGCGGGCAGCTAACACGCGTCAACTCCGTCGAGACGTTTCTCAAAGACCGCGAC
>CP070715.1:200071-206649 GCA_020350405.1 Planctomycetota bacterium | reverse complement strand
GCCTCGTCGGGTCCATTTCGCGACATATCTCGGTAAACATCTTCGCATTCTTTTTGCCCTCAGCCGTATCCAGCTCCGGTATCTCGTTGCCGGTGCTCCAGAAGATAATGCTGGGGTGATTCCGGTCCCGCTTCAAAAGGGCCCGAGTATCTTTTTCGGCCCACTCATCGAAAAGTTTGTTGTAACCGTTCGGAATCTTGGGCTTCTTCCATTCGTCGAAAGTCTCGTCCATAACCAGCAGGCCCATTTCATCACACAAATCAAGCTGCTCGGGTGCGGGAGGATTATGTGCCGTTCGTATCGAGTTACAGCCCATCTCCTTCATTATTTCCAGCTGCCGCTCGGCCGCTCGTCTGAAAAAGGCAATCCCAAAGGGCCCCAGACCATGATGAAGATTAACCCCCTTGAACTTGATGTTCCTGCCGTTCAAAAAGAATCCCTCCTTCGCGTCTAAACGAAACGTACGAATCCCGAACTTCGTCTCGTACCGGTCGACTGTCTCGCCATCGACCTTCACGTTACTGACCGCTCTGTATAAATAGGGGTTCTCAATGTCCCAGCGAATCGGATTGAAGACCTCTAAATCCTGCACGAACTCCAGACTTACCTTCTTGCCGATGCTCTTCTTGACAGTGCCTTTTGCTACATCCTTTCCTTGAGCATCATAAATTATCGTTTCTAAAACAACATCCTGAGCCTGTTTGCTTTGATTTTCTATTTGCGTCCTGACAGAAACAGAAGCACTTCTTTTTGAAACCTCCGGCGTTGTGATGAAGGTTCCCCAGTGTTCGACATGAACCGGGCCGGTAAACGTCAGCCACACATTGCGGTAAATGCCAGACCCGGGATACCACCGAGATGAGTTGTTTTCATTCTCAACCCTCACTGCAATCACATTTTTTTGACCGCGACGAACGTGTTCCGTCAGGTCAAATGAAAACGAAGAATAACCGTAAGGCCAGCCGCCGATGTATTGTCCGTTCAGCCACACCCTCGCGTCACGCATAACCCCGTCGAACTCGACCCGAACGCATTTAGCATCCGAAGGAATAGTAAATGTTTTACGGTACCAGCCGACACCGGGATAGGGTAAATAGCCCCCTCGGAAAGATACTTCTTTTGTAAAAGGTCCTTCAATCGCCCAGTCATGAGGCAAGTTCAGCTCTCTCCAGCCCGAATCATCCAAATCAAAAGCCTGTGCGTTTTTAACATCTTGTTTAATGAATCTCCATCCGGCGTTAAACTTCTCTCTCCTTCGTACCTTTTCGCCTTGCTCGCCCGCAACCGCAACCGATGCTATGACGATGGCAAACAATACAACTAATCCAATTAAACGCTTGTCCATAACAATTCTCCTTGAATTACCATTCGTATAGTTTCAATATCTTATCGTAAAGGGTATTTCCTCAATCAGCATAGGCATACTTCAGATTGTGGTTGGCAAAATCAAGATAGCTGATGTGCGGCTTCCCATTCGCATCCAGCGTAATGGCCGTGTACCTGCCCACGTCCCCAGCGCTGTCAACCGTCTCGATGTCCCAGCTCGAGCCGTTGAAGGTCGCGTACTTCAAATCGATATTGCTCGCGTCATAGTAGCTGATGTGTGGGTTCCCCTTGCTGTCCACGGCAATCGATGTGTCGTAGCCCACCCATCCTTCGCCGTCGACCGTCTGAATATCCCATCTCGAGCCGTTATACGTCGCGTACCTGAGGTCGCCTTTGGGATAATCGGTGTAGCTGATGTGTGGGTTCCCCTTGTCGTCCAGCCCGATAGATGCTTGCAGGCCCACGCCGCCCGGATGGTCGACCGTCGCGATGTCCCAACTCGAGCCGTTGAAGGCCGCGTACTTCAGGTCATAATTGGTCGACTCCGTGTAGCAGATGTGCGGGTTCTCATTTGCATCCAGGGCAATCGATGTATCCCAGCCTGCAATCCCCTTGCTGTCGACGGTCTTGATATGCCAGTTCGAGCCGTCGAAGGTCGCGTACATCAGGTCATAATTTATAGAATCCGCGTAGCTGATGTGTGGGTGGCCGGCGGCATCCAGCACCAGTGAAGTAAAGCTGCCCATAGCCTGACCGCTGTCAACCACTTCGATGTCCCATCTTGAGCCGTTGAAGGCCGCGTACTTGAGTTCTGCCTTGCCTACACTATCGTAACTTATGTGCGGCCGCCCGGCTGCATCCAGCGCAATGGCTGTAAAAACCGTATAGCCCGCCCATCCTCTGCTGTCGACCGTCCGGATGTCCCAGGTCTGCCCGTTATAAGCCGCGTATTTCAGGTCACCCTTGGTATAATCCCAGTAGCTGATATGCGCCCGCCCGGCCGTATCCAATGCAATGGATGTAGTCCGCCCGACATCACAACTGCTGTCGACGGTCTGGATATTCCAGCTTGATTCGGCAAGCCCCGGCCGGATAAGCAATGGCCCTCCCAACAAAACAAGTGCTATACAGATATGAAGAACAAATCCCTTCTCCATCTTCCCACATCCTTAAAAAAAGCCCGTCAATCTTCGACATACAAAAATCCGCGTAAGGAATCTCGCGGTCTCAGCATTTATTATCTAACATTTCCCATTTAAATGGCTGAAAAGCATATTTTTCTCTGTACGACATCAATAATCTTACCGAAATCACCTTGAACGAACAAGAATTTCTTTTCGGAGATGCACAGCGCTGTGGCAACAACGAACATAAGGCGGGCAAGGGAAAAGGTAGAGGGATAATAACAACGGCAGCTGAAATACCCATATTAATTAACGCACAAAGTGAATCTCAACCAGCTCTCCCGGCGGAACCACCACCACACATTTGCCTTTTTTGGCGAGGCTTTCCACCATGTCAGAATTACTCTGTCTTATCTCTGCTTGCTTGAAACTTCCCGGAACACTGATTTTTACATTCTGTGGTATTTCAGATACAAACCTGACAACTATCTGCCCATCATCCCACGACAGCTTTTTTATCTCTATCTGCCCGCGACACAGAACTCCTTCGATCACACCCGATGGCCACTGCTTTGGCAGCGCCGGCAGCAGCTCTATTGCTCCGGGCTCAGAGGCTATCAGCATTTTGACGATGACGGCGGGCATTCCGCCACAGATATCGACGTTGAAGATACTGTCCGGGTTGTGTGTTGAGACCATATTCGCCCGCCAATAGACATTTGCAAGCATGTCAACAACCTCGTAGGCTAAGTCCGCCTCGCCGAGACTTGCCGCCGCCTGTCCAAGTTGTACTAGCCCGAAGGACATGACGCCGCCTCCATCCGCCCGGCGAGGTCCCATACGCTTCTCGATGACATTCTTGAAGGCATCTCGCAACTTTTGATTGGATGCAATCTCCTCCGGCAGGCCGTCGAACAGAGCATACAGGTGCGAGATATGACGGTGCTCGTGGTTGTCGACGAGCTTCGGCGTGGTCCATTCCGCAACCGTTCCATCCTCGTTGATTCGATAGTCGGGCATTTTAGCGAGCATCTTCTTCCATCTTCTAACTCCATCTTTTTCAATCCGCAACTCCCGACATGCTGCGATTAAGTTTCCAAGCAACTCCTTGACAAGGGCGATGTCCATCGTCGCGTTGATACACGCCTGCGAATCGCTGTTTGATGGCGTGTTTTCGGGCGAATAGGAAGGGTTGAACACGTATCGCCCGTCAGGACCCTCACGGAGGAAGTCTTCGAAGAACACCGCCGACTCTTTCATGAAAGGCAGCGCTCGCTTCTCGAGAAACTTTCGGTCACCCGTATAGAGATAATAGTCGTAGAAAAAGTGGGAGGCCCACGCCGCACCCGGCGTCCAAAACAGGTGAATGTACTCCTCGTTGAAATGTACGTTATACCCGTGAGAACCGGTTCGCGATGGCATCATGATTCCGCGGCAGCCGTAGAGTATGCGGGCATTCTCTCTAAAGTGCGGAACGAGCGATTCAATATAGCCGAGATATGCCTGCATGCATTCGGGCATGTTGGCCATGAGCATGCTTGCTATGGCAGACGCCACATTACCGTTTTGCGTGTAATCGCTTTGCCACGGTGGGTGCCAGGTGCCGGTCCAAACGCCCTGCAGGGTAGGAGGCAGCTCGCCCGAAGACGAGAGGATGGCGTAGCGCGCGGCATCGAACTGCTTTTCCAACAGCGCCCGGTTCAGATTGCCCAAGCTCGATTTTTCCAGGAGCACTTCGGAAGACAACTCGTGGTCTTTACCGCCGCCGAGGTCCAGCCGCACCCGATTGAATATCTTACCGTGCAGCCGTTCATGACGTTTGAGCAATGTGTCGAAGTCGGCCTTGAGCCCCTCAAGTCGTGCCTTTTGTTCGGTCAGTTTCGACTTGCTAATGTTATGGAGCACATCAAGCCAGACGAAAATCAGTACTTCATCAGCGCCCTTGACAACAATTGCATCCTCCAGGGTCACCAAAGAGCCGCCACAGGTCTTGACATATGCAATGCCTTCATAAGCTGCGATTCTGTCCGGCCAGGTTTTGGCGAACCGGCCGCGGTATGTCAGTACCGGACCCTGGGCCGAAACGGTGACACCTTCCAAACCTTTTCTAAACGACGGTTCGTCTTCCTCCTCTTCTTCCTCTTGGTCTTCGGCGTCTTCGGGAGTCGTCGCAAGCGCAATCCGGCAGTCTACGGCTGCGTTTTGCTCGCCGCGGAGCGACAGCACCGCGACATTGTCTGGGCGGGAAACGAAAAGGCGCCGCAGGAACACACCCCTATCGTCCTTCCATTGCACGGAAGCAACACCTGTCTGAAAATCCACCGAGCGTGAATAGTCGCGTATTTCGCCCGCGGGAGTTATTGTTATCTTCAAATCGAATGCCGGAACGAGTGGGTCGGTCCAGCGCAAGCCTCGATATCCCTGCTTGCGTCCAAGTTCGGAGACGAACTCCGCCGCCCGGCTATATTGGCCTTCGTCAATCATTCGGCGTATGGTATCGAGATGCGGCGCCATATCTACGACAGGCTGGCTTGGCTCAATAGGCATGAAGAGACGCTCATGTGAGAAGATGATGGTCTCATTGAGTGGGCGACTCATGACCAAGGCGCCGATGGTACCGTTGCCGCTAATTAAAGCGTGCTGCCAGTTCTCAGCCGGCCTGGTGCTGACAAATCCCCGCTCGGGCGTCTTGAACTGTGCCCCAGAGGCTGCGGAAAAGATAATCGCTACGCTAACGAATCCAAAGGTTAATATGCGTATCATTATAAAAACCTAAAAGAATGCTCTACGTGAAACTAAAATCTCTGATTACATCAAGAAGAGGGCAATTAGCTCACTTTTTACCCGGTGAAAGCGAGAACCTGACGGTCTTATCAGATTTCATTTTCAGCCAAATAACCAAGTCCTTGCCGGTAGGTGTCTGCTCGTAACCGACACGGAAATCTTTGCCCTGCTCAATCGTTTTACCGTTTAGTTTCAACTCAACGCCGGGCTCATCCCAGTCCTCGACAATAACAGCCGGATTGATAATCGACTGTCTGGCACCGAAGAAATCTTCATCGGCTTCGAGCTCGAACTCCAACGAAGCAGGACCGCGGCCTTTACGAGGTACAATGTAAGCCTTCTGAGCTGTGTCATAAGTGTACACTCCATAATCCGGCTTAAAGCCCTCCATCTGAAGTCTCGGGGCCACCACCCAGGACCAGGCCAGCGGCACAAGCTCCTTTACGGGGTTCTCGGCATTCGTCATGCCATGAAGGTAGACCTGCTCGAGCGTGTTGTCAGTTCTCCTGTAATGCCAAAAGTTCAACATATGGCCGATTGATGAAGAGTAACCTCGTCTTTCAGAATAGCCCCATGTCTGGAACACATGTGGAAGATCATCTTCCGGCGAGTAGGGCTGCACGCGCACGCCGTAAGGCAAGCCAATCGTAAAAGGCTTGTACTCTGACTTTAAGTTAAGGAGTATAATACTGGCATCTCTGAATTCCCCAAAACCCTCAGGATAAGGTTTGTACGAGATCGTTGTACTAACGCCCTCTTTGAGCAAGTTTTCCGTGTGATCCCCAAGCAAACGGATAAGGGTCAGTGCTTCTATGTCGATATCGTCAGTGGGTTTGCGTCCCGGCAGGCCCCTGACGTTTAATTCCATAAATTCGTGAACGACACTCGGGGGTTCACGGTCGAATCCGAATGGGCGGCTCACCGGCGCAAGCCCCGTGTAAATCTTCATGTGGCGCGTGTGAACGCCATCGGGATAAATGTAGAACCATTCGTCGACCCAATCGCCTTGGCCGTAAGGAGAGCCGCTTGGAATATCGGGAAACGCGATATCATACAAGTTGTTGGCGAGTGCGTAGCGTATGCGCACCACAATCCGTGCGTCGGATTGATGCTCAATCCACGCCCTGACATAGCGTCCCTCGCGGTCCATGCCCGGCTCGAACGAAGCAGCGCCGCCCGTTCCATGAAAATTCCGAGGATCATAGGTCTCCGCCGCTAAGGTTGAAAACTTGATACCGTTTTCCGTGACCATGCAATAACTCCATGGAAGATCAAACGACATGGACGTAGGCAGCAGGTCAAAGGATACCTTAATCGCACCCTTGTGCTGACTGCGTTGCAGCT
>CP070715.1:190667-199971 GCA_020350405.1 Planctomycetota bacterium | reverse complement strand
CGAAAAGGGTTGACAGCGGCTTACAAGTTTTGTAAGTTGTAGTTGTATTTGCGTGAAAACATGCAAATACAGGCCTGAGACACCCCGGATTATCGGGGTGGTTACGGGATTACGGCGGGGCCATGAACCTTCGTATGGTGCGGTCGCTTTTTTGTGAGAAAGAGTGATTGGCCAGCCGGAGTGGCCCAGCGGCGCCGTAGTTTACCGGAATGACGAATATGGCGTTTATCAGGAAAGGTACAGGACAATGAGCAAGTCACGTTCTTCGGCCAAATCGGCCGGCACTCAAGACAAATCCGGACTTAAAGCAGGCGCGCAGATAATCGTCGATACACTTATCGGGCAGGGTGTGGATACGATGTTCGGGTATCCCGGCGGTGTGGTATTGCCTTTGTTTGACAGGTTGTATGATGCGCCGATTCGGTTTGTAATCCCGCGTCATGAGCAGGGCGGCTGTCATATGGCCGACGCTTATGCGCGGGCCAGCGGGAAGGTCGGCGTTGTCGTTGCTACCAGCGGGCCGGGTGCGTGCAATTTGACTACCGGTCTTGCCACGGCGATGATGGATTCGGTGCCGGTGGTCGCGCTGACGGGGCAGGTCCGTACGGAGCTTATCGGAAATGACGCCTTCCAAGAGGCCGACACGACCGGTGTTACCCGGCCGGTTACGAAATACAACTGTATTGTCAAGGATGTTAAAAACCTGGCGAGGACAATTCGTGAGGCGTTTTATATTGCCTCTACGGGTCGGCCGGGACCGGTGCTTGTCGACCTGCCGGTTGATATTCAGGTCGCCAAGTGTAAGGCGGACGGCTCTGACGATATGGAGCTGCCGGGTTATAAGATTCGAACCAGAGGTCATGCAAAGCAGATATCGTCTGCTGCAGCGGCGATAAATGCGTCGGAGAGGCCGGTGCTCTATGTCGGCGGCGGTGTCATCAGCGCGAATGCTACGGAACAGTTAAGGGCGTTCGCAGAGAAGGCGCACCTGCCCGTGACGACGACACTTTTGGGATTAGGCAGTTACGACCAGAGCAAGCCCGAGTCGCTGGATATGCTGGGGATGCACGGGTCGGCGTATGCCAACTTCGCTGTGCAGGAGTGTGATTTATTAATTGCCGTAGGCGCCCGTTTTGACGACCGGGTAACGGGGAGGCTCAAGGATTTCGCTCCGCTGGCGGAGATATTACATATAGATATTGACCCGGCCAGCATATCGAAGAACGTTAAAGTGGATATTCCTGTTGTTGGTGATGCGAAGCATATACTGGCTGAGCTGGCCAAGGAAGTTAAGTACTGCGAGCGAAAGGCGTGGTTTAAGAAGATTGCCGAATGGAAGAAGAAGTTCCCGTTTAGTTACGACAAAAATTCATCAAGTGTTAAGCCTCAGCATATTGTCTCAGAGCTTTGTCATCAGACCGATGGCAAGGCCATTATAACAACGGGCGTTGGGCAAAATCAGATGTGGACAGCTCAGTTTTATAAGTTCAGCAGGCCGAGACAGCTGATAAGCTCCGGCGGGCTCGGTACGATGGGCTATGGTCTGCCGGCGGCGATAGGCGCACAGGTTGCCAAGCCGAAAGAAACCGTTGTCGATATTGATGGAGACCACAGCTTTAATATGACGATGACGGAGCTTGCCACGGCGGTTGAGAACAAATTGCCGATAAAGGTTTGTATCCTGAACAACGGTTATATGGGAATGGTTCGGCAGTGGCAGGAGCTTTTCTACGGCAAACGTTATTCGAAGAGTTACTTGGCAAACCCAGATTATGCGGCTGTGGCTGAGGCACTTGGCGCGGTTGGGATTACTGTCGACAAAAAAGCAGACGTCCCCAAGGCGATAAGGGCGATGTTAGGCGAGAAGAGGCCCTGCGTTGTTGACTTTAGGATTGAACGCGAGGAAAATGTGTGGCCGATGGTTGCGGCCGGTAAAAGTCTGAATGAAATGGACGGCCTTGATATACTGGAGAGTATGGCGTAGGCGAGTAGAAAGGTACGAGAGATGAAGCATATAATAAGTGCATTGGTTGAGAATAAGCCGGGTGTTCTGGCCCATGTGGCGGGGATGTTTGCCGCCCGGGCGTTTAACATTGATTCGCTTGTCGTGGGCCGGACGGAGGACCCGGACTTGAGCCGTATGACGATAGTCGTTATCGGCGACGACAGGGTTGTTGAGCAGGTTCGCAAACAGTTAGCGAAGATTGTTCCCGTTGTTAAGGTTCAGGATTTTGTGGGTAAGCCGATAGTAGCGCGGGATTTGATGCTTATAACTATTTCGGCCCCGCCTGAAAAACGACCGGAACTGTTGCCGTTGATAGAAACGTTCAAAGGCAAGGTCGTGGACATAGGCCCAAAGCTGCTTATGGTCGAGATCTGCGGACCAGAGGCCAAGATTGAAGCCTTTATCAACGTGTGCAAACCTTACGGCATCAAGAGCGTGGCCAGGACCGGGACGATTGCTATGCCGAGACAGGCTAAGACCGAGCAGTAAGAAGGACGCTGGGATTTGTTGCACCTGCCTGAGCGGGTGGGCGGATTTCTTGTTTTCTAAAGCCGATCAATATCCGTCGTACCTGGATTCCGTTATGTTTGTATATTTTCAAATCATCGAGAGGAAGAAGTATGAGGCTGCTCACTAAAGTTTTGATTTTGGTTATGCTCAGTTTTGGTTGCGTGTCGCGGGCTGGCGAGGCGCAGTCGGGCGGAAGCATCGAGCAGAAAGTGGAGTCGCTGCTTAAGAAGATGACGCTTCAAGAAAAACTCGGCCAGATGAACCAGATTAATTGGCCATGGGAACGTTCCAAGGCCAAGGTGGAATTATTTGCTGAGCAGGTGGAAAAGGGCCGGATCAGTTCTTTCCTCAGTCTTTCTGTACTGCCGATGTCCGTAGGGGAGCGCAACGAACTGCAGAAAATTGCGGTGGAGAAATCACGATTAGGCGTTCCCTTGATATTCGGGTTTGATGTTATACACGGTTACCGGACGATTTTTCCCATCCCGCTTGCCCAGTCGTGTACGTGGGACCCGATGCTGGTTGAGAAGGCGGCGTCGATTTCAGCTAAGGAAGCCACAAGTATGGGCGTCGACTGGACTTTCGCTCCGATGGTCGATATCGCTCGTGACCCGCGCTGGGGAAGGATCGCCGAGGGATTCGGAGAGGACCCATATTTGGCATCGATATTTGCTACGGCCTGTGTCAGAGGTTTTCAAGGCAGGGACCTTTCCAGCGTGCGCAGCCTGGTGGCATGCCTTAAGCATTACGTTGGCTATGGTGCTGCAGAGGGCGGCAGAGATTATAATACCTGTGAGATTGCAGAGCGAACACTTAGAGAAGTCTACCTGCCACCATTTAAGGCGGGAGTTGAGGCCGGAGCTGCGACGGTTATGAGTGCTTTCAATGAGATAAGCGGGATACCCGCCGCGGCTAACCGTCGTACGCTCACGGAAATATTGAAGGTCGAGTGGAGATTTGAGGGTTTTGTTGTCAGCGACTGGGACTCTGTCAATGAGCTTATCAAGCACGGCTTTGCCGAGGACCAGGCCCAGGCAGCTCATAAGGCGCTGACGGCCGGGGTTGATATGGATATGGTCAGTCAGGCATATTTGAAGGAGCTACCCCGGCTGGTTATTGAGGGCAAAGTGTTAGAGTCGGTCGTAGATGAAGCAGTTCGGCGGATTCTGGGAATAAAACTTCGGACCGGTTTGTTTGACCGGCCTTACGTTGACCCCAAGCTCGCCGAGCCGACGTTGCTCACTGATGAAAATCTCCAGGTTGCGCGGGAAGTGGCCAGAAAGTCCATAGTGCTGCTTAAAAACGAAAAGTCCCTTCTTCCTCTTAAGAAAGATTTAAAGTCACTCGCAGTGATTGGTCCGTTGGCTGACAATCAAGGTGATTTGTTAGGCTGCTGGTATGGTGCGGGCCGTGCCGATGATGTCGTGTCAGTCCTTCAAGGGATTCGGAGCAAGGTTTCATCGGATTGTGATTTGATATATGCAAAAGGCTGTGACATTACTGGTTCTTCGGTGGATGGCTTTGCTGAGGCGGTTCGGTTGGCCCGAAAGGCGGACGTCGTAATACTGGTTGTTGGTGAATCTAAAGATATGAGTGGAGAAGCGCACAGTCGGGCGAGTCTTGACCTGCCGGGGGTTCAGCAGCGGCTTGTCAAGGCCGTACATGCTGTCGGCAAACCAGTAGTTGTAGTGTTACTTTCCGGCAGGCCCATGTCAGTCAGTTGGATTAAAGAAAATGTACCTGCAATTATGCTCGCCTGGCACCCGGGTACCCAAGGTGGTAACGCCGTTGCCGACTGTCTTTTCGGCGACTACAACCCATCCGGCAAGCTTACGACCAGCTTTCCGCGCACAGTTGGGCAGGTTCCGATTTATTACAATCACAAAAATACCGGCAGGCCGGCAAGTGATTCTATTTATACCTCGAAATATATTGACGTTCCCAATGCGCCCTTATTTGCTTTCGGCTACGGCCTGAGTTACACTACATTTGAGTACAGTAATTTGAAAGTTAACCCTTCCAAGATTTCCACTGGTCAGTCGGTTAAAGTAACCGCCGATATCAAGAACACGGGGACTCGGAGTGGAGAGGAGGTTGCCCAACTTTACATCCGTGATTTGGTTGCGTCTGCGACAAGACCGGTGCGGGAGCTGAAGGGCTTTCAGAAGGTGCATTTGCAGCCGGGGCAGACTAAGACGGTTTCGTTTACGCTTTTGCCGGAGCATTTAGCGTTTTATGACGTTCATATGAACTGGGTGGTTGAGCCGGGACAATTTAAGGTGTGGGTGGGGCCCAATTGTACGGAAGGACTGGATGGTGGCTTCGAGGTTGCTTGCCGTGCAAGCAGACCGGTGGCGAGTGACTAATCTAATGTGTGCTTCACAGGGGCAGATTGGTTTTGCTATGCCTTGTTTTTCGAGGCGTACATGGGGGCTGTTATAGGATTTCATTTTTTTCGGGAGGGATTTTGTTGTCGCATTTTCACCTGCAATCGGGTCTTAATAGTAGAAGCGCTTCTGAAGGAGTAGTCGAAGGTGCGGACAGATGCTGAACTGGTAAAGGCGTGTTTGGACGGCGAAAAGGAGGCTTTTGGTACTCTTGTTGAGCGTTACGAGCGGCCGGTTCGCGCGATAGCTCTGGGTATCTTGCGCGATTATCACATTGTTGGGGACGTTTCGCAGGAGTCTTTCGTAGCCGCTTATCAGAAGCTGTCCGGCCTGCGAAAGGCCGAAGCGTTCGGCCCCTGGCTGATGAAGATTACTCGCAGGTGCGCACTGGATACAGTTAAGCGGCGCACCAGGCGGGCAAGTTTGGATTCGGCTATAAATGTTGCAGCCGAGAGCACCGATGGCCGGCTTGATGAGGACAAGCAAAGGCTGTTGGCCGCGGTGATGAAATTGCCGCGAGGCGAGAGACAGGTTGTGATGCTTCGCTACTTTTCCGGCTGCGGTGTTAGGGATGTCTCCGATATAGTCGGGCGAAGCGTCGGCACCGTAACAAAACAGCTTTCACGGGCCCATAAGCGCCTGCGAAGGTTATTAAAGGAATTTGAAAGATGAGTTCTAAAGAAACCATAGAAGAAAGGCTGCAAGAGCTCGGCCGAGCAATAAGCTCTGACGATTCAACCGTTGAGAATGTAATGGAGCGCATAAACCTGAGCTGCGCTGCCGAGCGAGACAGCCACAGACAGTCAAGAGGTGAATTAATCGCAAGGAGAATTACTATGAATCGTTTTACGAAATTAGCGGCTGCAGCGGTGATAATTATTGCTGTAGCGCTTTCGATAACCCTGTTCGACAGGTCAGTTACTCCCACTTATGCCATCGAGCAAACCGTTGAGGCCTTTAAGAATGTTCGCTTTCTTCATCTCGTAAGGCGAGATGAAATCGGACAGGTCGAAGATGAAAGATGGATTGAAATCGGGGCCCATGGCAGGCAGGTAAGGTATCGACAGGACACGCCGCCTAATTTTCTTGCTGTTGAGGATGGCGAGACGACAGCTGTCTATCATAAGGACGAGAATACGGTTGTGCTCTGGAGCAATAAGGACAAGCAGTATCAGTGGATTGCGGATTTAGGTGCTTTTCTGGAAAATCTTCGTCAGGAAGGAAAAATCGTCGAGACGGGCGCTGATTATCACGGGCAAACTGCCCATAAAGTACTCTGGCCGATGATGAACGCCGAGTGCTACGTGGACCCGCGGACAAAACTTCCCATCGCTATCGGGACTACCGAATTGAGTTACGAGCAACCGGCACAGGGAACTTTCGAAATTGATGTTCCGGCGGGATTCGTATTGGTAGACAAGAGGCCTGGTGCCGCTAAGACAGAAGAACCAGACTGGCTCAGAGACCAAGAAAGAGCTGATAGATACTTCCATCAAGCATACCTTGCTTTGGCTTCAGGTGATTATGATGAAGCTGTCGAGTTGTTCGAGTATGTTGTCGAGAAGCAACCGCGACGTAACTGGGCATGGTTCTGGCTGGGCAAGGCCTATTACGAGCAGGGTCGATATGACATAGCGAGTGAAAAGTACACTGAGGTGCTTGATATGATGGGTGACCAGCCTTATTGTAATTTTGCGCGTGGTTTAGCGTATGGGGCAAAAGGTCTGGACGATGCAGCAAGAGAGGATTTGAGTAAAGCTTTACCATGGATGATTCGTGCGCTTCGTGAGCCTACAGGCGCAGCAATGTTTGAATATGCAGACGACCCTCGCTTAAGAGAAGGACGTTATCAGCCCACTGAGCAGCAAATACTTGCGAGAATGATAAATCGCCTGAGAATAGTAACGGGGCAGAACTTTGGGTATGAGCCGGGTGCGGATGCCGAGGAGAATGAGCGGGCTATAACAGATTGGGAGAATTGGTTCGAAGCTGGCGGCGAAATCAAATTTACGTTGGATGCCGAACTTGTTGCTGTACCTGCGGGAAGTGAGCAGACTGAGGAGTAGAGCTTAGCGGTTGTATCGGTTGAATCCGTAATAGCAAGAGGCCGACCGACAGAGTCGGCCTTTTTTATTGATTGCTGGTTTTGTAAGAGCTACCATATTTATATATGCGAGTTTCGCTTACTAAATATGGTTTACCGCAGGTGGTTGTCTTGCCGGCGATTGTAGTTGCGGCGATGGTTATTTTGATTTTGGTTTCTTTTGGTTCGCTGCCGGTCTGGATAATCCTTTTGACGGAGCTGATTTTGGCGGTTGTTTTAGTGTGGGTCCTGGCATTTTTTCGTGACCCTTACAGGGTAGTTCCGGCGGACAAGAATATTTTGTTGGCTCCGGCGGACGGCAAGATAACTGATATCGAGGTTGTTGACGAAGAGGGCTTCATCGGCGGGCGTGCGCTTAGGGTTGGAATATTTTTGAGCATTTTGGATGTGCACATTAATCGCTCCCCATGTAGCGCAAAAGTCGAAAAAATCACGTATAGACAAGGCAGGTACAAAAACGCGATGTCTGCCCAGTCGGGTCGCGTCAATGAGTCCAATGACTTATGGCTAATCAGGACGGACAGTCCTGAAGACAGGTTCATTGTCAGGCAGATAAGCGGAGTGATTGCAAGGCGAATTGTTTGCACAGCGGGCGAGGGGCAAAGCTTGACTGGGGGGGAGAAATTTGGGATGATAAAATTCGGTTCAAGGACTGAGTTGTACTTGCCTGTCCGAGAAGATGCTCGATGCGTGGTGAAAGTAGGCGATAAGGTCAAGGCCGGCGTGTCTGTTATCGTGAGGTATGAAATATAAGGTGAAGGCCCGTGAACTCGTAGCCTTTTTTTCTGGTTATAAGAGATGACAAGATTTAAGACCGAGACTGCTAAGGAAAGCCTGCTGCGTCGGGTGCGAAGGCAGAGGCTAAAGTCCATTACGGTCCTGCCTTCGCTGATAACGATTCTCAATGGGGTCTGTGGTTTCGCGGCGATTGTTTTTGCGAGCAAAGGAGTGGCCGCGCGCGTAGGTAATTTTTCCTACCACGAGCTTGCTCTGCCATACTTTGCGCTGGCCGGTTATATGATTCTGCTGGCAATGATTGCCGATATGCTTGACGGGCGGCTCGCAAGGATGAGCCAGAGCACTTCGAGCTTCGGCGGTCAGCTCGACAGTCTTTGCGACATAGTCAGTTTCGGCGTGGCGCCGGCATTTCTTATGCTTAAGGTCGTTGAATACAAATTGGCCGGTCTTTCCGAGATGAATCCGGCATTTGTTAATTTTGTCACCCGCTTTGTATGGCTGGCGGCGGCGGCATATATAAGCTGTGCGGCCATTCGCCTGGCGAGGTTCAATGTGGAAAACGAGGAGGACGAATCAGCCCATATGAGTTTTATAGGTTTGCCGAGCCCTGCTGCTGCGGGTGTGATAGTAAGCCTGGTGATATTTCATCAGGAGACTTTGCCGGAGCTTTCGGCCAGAAGCACCGAGGCGTACGTAATCTGTGAAAACGCTATTATTTACGCCCTGCCGTTTTTACTTCTCGGCGTCTCGGTTTTAATGGTTAGCAGAATTCGATACCCGCATATCTTGAATCAGTACTTAAAAGGCAAGAAACCTTTTGCACATCTTATCAGAGCACTAGTGTTTCTCGGGCTGATTATCTGGAGCAGACAGGCGGCATTGGTGTTGATTTTCTGCGGTTTCGCGGCGAGCGGCTTCCTCAGGTGGTTCTATTATAGGGTTCCCATTTTCCGGAATACCCCAAGATACGCTGTTCAAAATTCTGCTGAGGAGCCATCTTATCCTACTGAATGAGGGAAGTGTGCCTTTGTGCGCAGTCGGCTGAATTGATATCGCCGGGTTGATTAGAAAGCGGTATTTGTCTATGGGCTTGTTGTTTGAAAGTCCCGCTCTTTGGCGCTGGATTGATTGATACGGTAGTACCGCTCGACTACACTGCACAGCCTCTGCAGAACCTGCCGGCCTTCGGGGCTCGCTTCCAAACCGACTATCTGCAGACCAAGGCAGATGCCTTTGTTGTCTGCGGTGGGAAGGATGTTTCTAATCTGGGCGTCGAACGTCAACGGTGTTTCGTAGGGCACAGGTGTAAATCGCAACCCGACAAACTGGCCGGTTTTGAACTTCGGCCCTTGCCAGGCATCGGCCACAATCTGTGCCCCGCCGGCGGAAATATCAGTAAGCCTACCCTGCCAGTAGTGTTCGGGCGGTGTCCGGTGCGTTTCGTTTGAGCAGCGGTGCCAGAACATTACATTTACCTTAAGGCTCTTGGGCACATCAACCCGGAAATAGCTTCTCCTCTGGACTATCTCAACTCGGTCCGGAACCGCCATCTCTATCGTT
>CP070715.1:186452-190567 GCA_020350405.1 Planctomycetota bacterium | reverse complement strand
TGAATCGCTTGATTGATTGTTGGCTGATTTGTCGGCCGCTGAGTTTAACCTGTTTTTGGGTTTTGTATGTGTACAGCAATATTGCCTGTTCGTAGAGTGGAGGAATCTGTGCGTAGCCGAAGTCATCCAGCCGGTGGAGGTGTTGGACGAATTTGTCGAGCTGGCCGGTCAACAGGTAAAGGGCCATGAGGTATTCAAAGGCCATGTGGTTTTGTTTGTTCTCAGACAACCAGCCCGCAAACATCTGCTTGGTTGTCAGGAAGGAGAAATCGTGGTCATTGGTCAGCATCATTCGGCGGAGATGCCGGACCCGGTCATCTCGTGAGAGATTTGGGTCTGAATCGAGTTGGTTAAGACAGTCATCGGCCCTGTGGCTGTAAAACAAGGTTTTACTTAGCGCGCCGAGGTAACTACGGGCGGCGTCCGAATTGGCCTTTACCATGTTTATCAGAGCGAGGCGCTGGAGGAGGAGGGGGCGGTCACCGAGGATTTCAAGGGAGTGCGTGGCATCGTGTTCGGCCATATTGATGAGGCCGAGGTCAAGATATGTATCGAATCGTTTCCAGTGTGCGGAGATGTGCTCGTCGGCGGTGAGCAGGAGGGTATCGGGATGCTGCGGATATGCGAACATGTCGAAAGCCAGCCGGCCGGTATGGTAAAGAGCGCGGTTGACTGCATGGATTACGAAATAGGTCTGTGTGTTGTGGCGGGCGGCCGTGAGTACCTGCGGCCAGGCCCTATGGCAGGCATAGTAATCGACCTCAAAGAGGGCTTTTAGTTTGTTATCGTGAGAAATGAAGACAGCGGCGCCGGCAATTGCAAACAGGAGGCACGATTGAATGGACCACCTGAGTGTCGGTACGGCGGTATGGTCTAAGGGTGTCGTCGAGCGTGGTTCAGCCATAACTTTTTGCCTGACAAGAAGTCGCCAGAGCCCCAGTGCAAGTGCAGTTAGCGGCAGTAACAAATAGAGTGCGCGGACCAATATTAAGAGTTTATGACGGGGCGGCATAAAGGGTGTCTTCCAAGGGAAAGTCTGCCAAACGAGAAAGAGCAGACTACTGGCCGGGTCGATGGCGCGGGCGCGGAAGACAAGAGAGCCTATCACATATGGAATAACAGTGGCAGAGACAAGATAGAGGAGACCTATGTGCCAGCTGCGTTCGAAAAGCAGTTCGTAAATGACACAGAGGGCCGCAAAGAGCAGATATGCCGGGCCCGCGATGTAGTACAGCGTAACTGACAGAAGCAGAAAGATGACCAAGTGGAGAGGTTTGTTGGCCGCTGTTGTTCTCAGGTACAGGCACGCGAAGAGCAAAGCCGTTAGTAAAGCCAGTGCGGCGGGAAAGTGATAAATATATTGAGTGTGAAGAATGAGCAAGAGGATGGGTGGGGCGAAACGGAGCCAGCGGAGGCGAGGAGCTTTTATAGTTTTCAGGAAGTAATCGCTAGATGCGCAGATAAGCCAGGCCTGGACTGTGACAACGAGCGCTCCTGTCCAGGAGTGATAGAAGAACTGAGACAGGAAGGCTGAGAGATACTCGATGAGGCCGCCGGGATAGGAAATGAACTGTTTGAAGAGGGCCCAGCTGCGGAAGAAGACGGGGAAATTTGTGATGGTTCCAGCACCGTGGTAAATAAGGCGCAGGTTGACTTCGAGCCAGAGGTACAGGTAGAAGAGAATAAAAAAGACGAGACTTCGCGTCTGGGTGCCAAGGGGCTGATGCGATAATTTTCGGCACGAATTCAGCATAATCCTGTTAGTTCCCGTATAATTTTCTCAGATTCGCTCTGACAGGGGGGGTCTAATCAAGGCATTATTCTCGCTCCTGGTACGGTCCGTAGCCGGGCGGGGCTTCGGGTCTTGGAGTTGCCATTGTTACAGGTAAATCGACCGCTATCTTGCGGGGGCTGCGAATTAGACGTCCGAATGTTTCTGGTCTAACTTTAACAAGCTCGGTGACGAGTTCGGGGACACTGTAGGTCTTGATACAGGAGTCGTAAAATGCGGGGTCTTTCTGGGGCAGTATCAGGGGTTTGTGCACTTTGCCCTGTTCGTCAACATAACTAAAGTAGGACCTGGTGAACAGGCCGTAGTCTCTTTTGCTGCTGAAGGCAATCCATCGGTTGTTGCTTGACCAACTATGCCAGGACTCGCTCTTGTCGCTGTTGATATCGAGCCTTCTGTAGTTGAAGCGGCCGGTCTGTTCGGCGGACTTGAGGTCGATAATATACAGGTCGCTGCTTTGGTAATAGACGGGGAAGGAGCCGTAATCGCTCATGCAGCAAAGCAGCCAGCGGCCGTCGGGGCTTATCCTTGGCTCGAGGATGCTCAGGCCGGTGTCCTCAGATGAAAGTACGGTTTCGAGGTCACCCCACTGATCTTTTTCAAGTTCGTAGCTTATTCTCAATAGGTCGTACTTAACTTCATCGTAGTGTTGCGGGGGCACTTTGTCGCGGTCAGACCACAAGATTGGCGCGCTGCAGAAATAGAGATAGCGGCCGTCGGGCGACCAGGCGGGATAGGTTTCGAGTCGGTCCTTTTTGGAGAGGTTCGGGGAGGTTTTTACGGTCTGAGAGTCGCAAAGATAGTAAGCGAGCAGCGAATCGAGGTCTACGACTTCGCGGACTTCGCTTCTGGCTGTGTGAAAGAACTGGTTTACTTTATTGTAAGAATACGCTACAAGCCGGCCACTGGGGTGCCAGGCGGTGTAGGTGAATTTTGTGCCGAGCTTCTTGGCTGTGCCACCTTCTACGAGCAGGGCGCTGCTGCCGTATTTGGAGCTGCGGAAGCCGATGGCCATTTTGTCAGTACGGTTGTTGGCGAACGCATGACAGTTAAGGCACACACCCCCGTGAAACCTGCTGTTCAATACGAGTGATTCATCGAAGTTCTGCAAATTACGCTGATAGATTCCCATCCTTTTCCAGCTACTATGGACGGAGCGGATTTTCCTGTAGGCGAGATAGGGGTCTATGTTTTCGTTTGCGATGGTATTTGTGATGGTTTTCAAGCGTGTCCATTGGTTAGTCTTGTTTCTTGCGTAGACGTCGAAATAGAGCTTGCCGACTCGATTGGCAGTCAGCAGCTTTTTCCAGGGGCGGATGGGGATGATTATGGCGGGGGTCTTAGTAAAGACGTTGATTGTGTCGCCGGTTGTCGAGTATATTTTGACGAGATATTGAGTAGCAGGTTCTTTGACGAGGAAGTTTAGCGGGGCGATATTGGGTGGAATGAAGGTTTCGGTATAGTCAGGGCGTATGCGCGGAGCCTTGTCGACAGATACATATTCATCCATGACTCGCAGTTGCCTTGTCGGCAGGCTGTAGGATAACAGAGCCGAGAGCAGCAGTATCGCGGCAAAGGCGGAGATGTAGAAGCAGTGTTTTTTCATTTTGCTATTCCCAGGTCTCCAAAATTAAAGTAGAAGAGATAGCTATCACCAAAATCGCGCAGTGTCAGACGCATAGCGGTCAATCTATCGGTGGCATCTTCACTCGTAGAGATAATGCTGAACCGGTGAGCCAAGTCGTAAGTTTGCGGGCTGATTTGGCGGCCCTTGAGGTCAACCTTTTTGCCGGTAAGGACCTGATGTACCAAGATAGCCTGCTCATAGAGCGGTGGAATCTGCGGATAATCGAAGTCGTCCAAGCGGTGAAGGTTCTGGACAAACTTATCGAGCTGGCTGGTGAGCAGATACCAGGCCATCAGGTATTCGAATGCCAAATGGTTGTATCTGTTTTTGTCAAGCAAATCGAGGAGGATTCTTTCGGGCTGGTAGCCTGTGAAGCCGTAATCATTCTCCATCGTCAGGCTTGTTAAATGCCGGACGCGTTTATCTGTTGAGAGGTCAGCACCGGAATCGAGTAGTTTGAGGTAGGCGTTGGCCCAGTCGACGTGAAAGGGGGTTTTAGAGAGCGCACCAAGGTAGACCCGTGCGGTGTTGACATCCTGCTTGACCATAGCAATCAGCGCGAGGCGTTTTAGAATCATGGGGCGTTCTCCGAGCCTTTCGAGGGACTCAGCGAGGGCAGTTTCTCCCATGTTCATGACGCCCAAGTCGATAAAGACGTCGGCTTTCTTCCACCACGCCGGGCGATGTTCTATGGAAGTG
>CP070715.1:179120-186352 GCA_020350405.1 Planctomycetota bacterium | reverse complement strand
GTCCAGGGCAAGAGAGGTATATTCGCCCACATCCCCGCCACTGTCGACCGTCTCGATATCCCAGGATGAGCCGTTCCAGGAAGCATATTTAAGGTCATCGTTCGTGCTGTCATAGTAGCTTATCCTCGGCCTGTCGGCACTATCCAGGGCAAGAGAGGTATACTTGCCCACAATCCCGCCACTGTCGACGGTCTCGATATCCCAGGATGGGCCGTTGAAGGCCGCGTATTTCAGGTCATAGTTCGTGCCGTCATAGTAGCTTATCCTCGGCCTGTCGGCACTATCCAGGGCAAGAGAGGTATAGTAGCCCACACTACCGCCACTGTCGACTGTCTGGACCACCCAGACGTCGGGAGCTGCAGCAAGGGCAATGCCACAGATTTCAGCAGTAAGCAGAACCAATAAAACAAATCTTATGGGTGCAGAATTGGCCTTAAACCCAACTCCGCTGATACAGGATTTTGTTTGTTGGTACATCATAATCTTCTCCTTAAGCTGACATTGGCCATTTACCTCCACTCAGCTACATCGCTGAGTTTCATTATAAAATTGAATGTTAAGCTTGTCGTTTTCATTTCACGCCTCCCTAGGATTTCAGCTCATCATCTATTATTAATTAGATTTAAACGTCCTTTTACGACAAACGCACACCCCACGCGCCAATCTCCTTGACGCACGGCCCTGAGTCCACCGGCACCTCCAAAACTGGGGACAAACTCGTTTTCGTGGGGGAAAGCCTCTGCCACAAACAAATGATGCTTTCTCGCCACTCCACATCGCTATATATCACATTAACCGCAGTTTATATCCCTGACCGGACTTGTCAAGCACAATTATCGAACTCTCTTACTTTTTTTACCCTTCCAGGCCTGAAAAATCCCTGTAATCCGCGGTTAAATTATCCTAACGACAACTCTACCGGACTAAGCACCCCTTCGCCGCTAAACGCCCGCGTCCTCGCGACGCTCCGCCCCGGCTGCTTATCCCACTGCCAACTTTCGCCAATAAATTACCCCAAAAAACAATATTTGTCAAACCCCAAAAATTTTTGCATTTTGCTCTGTATCTTTGCATTTTGATTTTTAATCTTTGATTTCCCTACCCCGGCGCCCGCTAACAATTTTCCCCAGGCGACATTATTCAACGAAGCTGAATGAGTAGATTGTTGCATCTTGAATCTCGAATTGAATTTGAGCCGACTCCTTCCCGAGCTCATCGAACGAAAATCCACCTCGCCATGCTACTTTCTTATCCGTTAAGTTCCCATTCAATGGCTCACTTTCAGCCACAAGTTCGTTGCGTTCATCAAATACTCTAACCTTAACATATCCCTCCTGCCCGATATCTGCGGACAGTCGTAACGCCCCCTTGTGATGGACTTTGGATGTTATTGTGATTTTCGCTGGTTTGTTGGCTTCGATCTGCGTGTATCCGGCAAATCCGTCCGGACGAAGTGTCGCGAGGCAGAAAAAGCCATTCCTCCAGCCGAAGTGATTACCGTCGCTGCCGCCGTAATACAGGCGAATTTCATCTTTCAAAAATACAGGACAGGCGGCCGCGTAAACACAGCCCCAGTCATAGTCACCCTCCTTCTCGGAATTTGCAATAAGTGGCGTTCCGGCTAAGACGCGATTCCACGTTACCGTATCAGCACTCCAGGTCAATTCTGTCCATACCCTGTCAGCTTCCTGATTATGTATGGCAACTAGTCCCAGATAAATTCCTCCATGATAGAAAACCGGCATGGCATAGGTCTGGTAATTTTTGTCCAATCCCTCAAGCACAATTTCACACTTGCGCCAGTTGAGAAAGTCTGCGCTTGAGGTCCGTGCAACCTGACGGCCAAATGCATCGCCCCACTCACGCGTTATCCCCACATACCTGCCCAGTGTCGGTGCCCAGAAGGCATTGTTGTGGGTGTCTCCAGCTACATCGGCCTCGGGACACGCAATGGCCGGGCCCCAATGGATTCCGTCGGCGGAAAAAGCAACCGACAGGATTTCCGCCTTTAAGAAAGCCTTGTACCGACGCTTCGGGTCTGGCTCCCGAAGGTCCTTGAATATCCCCGAACCATGGGGACCATACCAATCACCACCTACAGGCCCGCTCCCGCGCCAGAGGATATTGGTGGCCTTGCTGCCTTCATATTCAACAATCCCCAACTCCGGTTTCACCCACCTTATACCGTCTTTCGACGTAGCGTAGCAGATGGCCATTTCCCTTTCATCCGGCGCTTCATACTTAACCTTTTTTCGCTCGTCAAGGGTCATTCCCTTTGCCGAGTTGTCAACGATGAAAGGGCTGTACCAGCACTTGTAGATTCTCTCCTGTTCATCGTAAATCACATTTGCATAGAGATTGTCGAACCGCTTCTCCCATGGCTTGTCCTCTTCGAATAGCGGATTAAATTTGCTCTTTTGTACCTTGCCAGGCGTAAGCTTCGCGTTTTCCGTACTCGCGATGAGACGCGAGTCAAGCAAAAGGTATCTATCCCCTCCGGATGCGCAGGCACTATTTAGCAAAACCGGAACCGCAGCCAACAAAAGAAAGGTTTTCTTAATCATCATCAACCTCCTTTTTCCCCATATCAAGAATCCTAATCTGGGATTTCCCATTTAAACGCTGTAAATGGCCTCTATAAACCCTACACTATCAAAATCCAGTTCCTTTGTCACTCTTTACATCCCAAATCCTCCGTGACCTCTCTGTCCTCTGTGGCAAACAACATTTTCAATCAAACGTGCATGCACTTTCATCCCGCCCACCGATTTTCTTAAAAATTCTTACTCCTTTGTTAATAACGAGTTACGAGTATCAAGCATCGAGCATCGAAGACTTTTTTCACCACAATCGCGCAGCCCCCTCTAATATTGGAGGGGGGTGGTCATCAGTGAATGGTTGATGGTGAATAATCAATTATACATCTCGTTAGCACGCCGAATTCACAATTTTTCCCTTTTCCTTTTAACTTTTTACTTTCCAAACTGATCAATCAGTTTGAGTCAATTATGCTATACAAACCCAATTTCCCGGACACCCAAATGAACGTAACCTCTTTCCATACAGTGGATTATGAAAATAAATCCAATTCGAAACTTGGCGAAAACAAACCCAATCAAACCCAATACAAACCCAATTCCCGAAAAGCCGAAAATGAACGTAACTGCTTGTATAACA
This sequence comes from Planctomycetota bacterium, assembly GCA_020350405.1. Classification (GTDB taxonomy): domain Bacteria; phylum Planctomycetota; class Phycisphaerae; order Sedimentisphaerales; family Anaerobacaceae. Next base: position 183,175 of record CP070715.1, on the reverse strand, counting down.
AGGCCCTATGAAGTCCTCCCGCCCCGCCCCCGCAGGGCAGTCAAACCCAACCAAACCCAATTCAAAACCCCCATTTTCTCTTCCCACGCCCCACACTTTTGATTGACTAACCGCCCCACTTAATTTCTTGCAAATTCTCCCGCGCCACGCTACATTACTACAGGCGACCCGGCCCAAAAACCGATGACATCAAATGACCATAACTATTTGTAAACAAATAACTTGGAGAGGTGTCCGAGTGGCTTAAGGAGCCGGTTTCGAAAACCGGTGTGCCCCTTGGGGTACCGCGGGTTCGAATCCCGCCCTCTCCGTTTTTTTATCGAGTCTGCTATCTCCTTGTTTCACAATAACTTATGGGAGTTGAACTCTCTCGATTAGCAGGGATGAGAACACGCCTGACGCTCTGCGGCAGCACGCGGGTTTGACACGCCGAAGGCGAGCCGCGAAGCGAATCCCGCCCTCCCCGTTTTTTCCCAAAGTCTTATCTCCTTGTTTGACAACCACTTACGCAGCTCTCCACACCATCCGCAATAAACCTTGCAATACCCCCCAGAGCCCGTATAATTCTAAAAATCGCTGTCCCATTGACATCGACGCCAGGCTTATCTGTAATTAATGCTAAACTCATAACTCCATAAAACAGGGACACTTATGAAAGCTCTCATCCTAAAAGAATACAACAGTTTAGTCTACGAAGACATCCCCGAGCCCGAACCCGGCCCCGATGATGTCCTCATCCAGGTAAAAGCCTGCGGCATCTGTGGCTCCGACGTCCACGGAATGGACGGCTCAACCGGCAGACGCTTACCGCCAATCGTTATGGGCCACGAAGCTTCCGGCATCATCGCAACGCTCGGCAAAAACGTCCAGAATTGGAAAACAGGAGAGCGCGTAACCTTCGATTCTACAGTATCTTGCGGCGATTGTCACTTCTGCCGAAAAGGGAAAATAAATCTATGCGACAACCGGAAAGTCCTTGGCGTTTCGTGTGAAGAATACCGTTGCGACGGCGCCTTTGCCGAATATGTTGCTGTCCCGTACCGCATACTCTACCGCCTGCCCGAGGCCATTAGCTTCGAACAGGCCAGTTTTACCGAGCCGCTCTCGGTTGCCACTCACGCCGTTAATAGAACGCCCAAAACGCCTAACGACACTGCCGTGGTGGTCGGCGCGGGCATGGTCGGCCTGTTGGTTGTCCAGGCCCTTCGAGCCGCAGGATGCGGCAAGATTATAGCTGTGGATATCGACCAGAACCGCCTCGACCTCGCCTGTAAACTTGGTGCTGATATGGGCTTAAGAGCCGACCAATGTGATGTCAGCAAAGAGGTAATGCAAAGAACAGACAATCTCGGTGCCGACATTGCATTGGAAGTTGTAGGGCTTAATGAGACGGTAAAAACAGCTGAGGCTGTCCTCCGCAAAGGCGGCGCACTTACTTTAGTTGGCAATTTTTCCCCAACGGTGGACTGGCCGCTGCAATCTGTAGTAACGCGGGAGATTTCCGTCTACGGTTCGTATATTTCCTGTGGTGAATACCCTGCCTGTCTGGAAATGATGGCTTCTGGAGCGATTAACGTGGACGCTCTAATCAGTGCTACGGCCCCATTGGCTGAGGGCGCAGCTTGGTTCAAGCGTCTGTACGACAAGGAAGCAGGACTGATGAAGGTCATCCTTGTTCCGTAAGTATCTGCTTCAGCAGAGCTTACAGAACAAACAAACTAATGACCCAAATCACGATTGCGGAGGTCACGCCTATTACAAGTGTGGAGAAGGTGTGAAGGCGGTAGCCGGTCTTGACATCCATTCTCGTCATTTGAGTAAAGACCCAGAAGAAACTGTCGTTGGCATGGGAGACAACCATTGAGCCGGCCCCTATGGAAAGTACTACCAGTGCTTTTGTGACCCCGCCCTCAAAACCCAAAGGTTCCATTAACGGCGCCATTAACGATGCCGTAGTTATCAAAGCGACCGTTGAAGACCCTTGGGCGGTTTTGATCGCGGCCGAGACAATAAAAGGAAGCCAGATACCTAAATTCGCTTTTGACAGGGATTCGCCAATTACACTGGCGATGGGCGAATTTCGCAAAATCATCCCAAATGAGCCCCCGGCTCCCGTAATCATTATTATTATAGCTGCGTTGAGCAGCGCCTGTCCTACCCAGCCAGTAGTTGATAACATCTGTCTGTCAAGTTTTTTGGGTAGGCTGAAGGCCAAGAGTACCCCTATAAGCAACGCAATTACCGGTGCTCCTATAAAACCAACACAACTTTTCACCGGCCCCTCGCGCGTTAAGAAACTTAGAACAGCCTTAAGCCATCCCTCATCCATTTGGTCAGTCGGAAAATCAGAAATAGACTTCATGACAATTAAAACGATGGGTACCAAAATCGGAATAAAGGCCTTAAAAGCTGAGGGGGCGTGTTTGATTTTCTCCAGAACCTGTTCTTCCGAAAGCTCGGGGTTGGGGTCGATATAAGTCTTTGATGCCACTTTTGTTGCGAATAACCAGCCGGCGGAAAGGGCGAATACACTCACAACCATGCCCAATAAAATAACCAGCCCGAGGTCGGCTTCAAGGATACCGGCAGCGGCGATAGGACCCGGCGTCGGGGGCACCAGACAGTGTGTCGCGATGAGACCGGTAGACAGGGCTATAGCCGAGCCAGCGAGAGAGAGTTTGGCCTCTTTAGACAGTGCCCTGTTTAGGGGAATAAGTATCACGAACCCGGAGTCGGCGAAGACTGGAATGGAAACAAAATAGCCTATGATGGACATTGCAAGGGGAACATGTTTTTCACCGATAATCTTTAAAATCCTGGCAGCCATCGCGAAAGCGCCGCCAGAATGCTCAAGGAAGGTACCGATTATAACTCCCGCAATGATGACAATACCGATGCTGCTGAGGGTGCCGCCAAAGCCATCGTTAATTGAGTTGACAACGTCCGGGAGGGGCATGCCTGAGAGCAGGCCAAATCCAACCGCCACAAATAAAAGAGCGAGGAAAGGGTGAAAGTGGTATTTACTCGTTGAGATAACAATGAATAGTATGCTTATGACTAAAATGGTTATCAGCCACATATATAGCACCCCGTCATTGGCAAAAACAATTTTTTGCCTCGATGCATTATTTCACATCAAGGCACGTGCCTGATTATTTTTGGCGTCTAACTTCGACTTTAGCCAGTTTCTCGTAGTACTGGATAATCCCCCCATGGTCATCGCCGGCCTTGCCGTCGGCCTTAAGGGCCTGCATAACCTCCATCACACCACTCGCCAAAGGTACGGATACCCCAAGTTCCCGTGCAGTGTCCAGGGCATTCTGTAAATCCTTTATATGCAGTTTAATTCTAAAACCCGGCTTGAAGTTGCCGTCGAGGGCCAGAGGGACCTTTGCATCGAGGACGGTGCTGCCGGCCAGCCCGCCTCTAATCGCCTGATATACCTTTTCCGGGTCGACGCCAGCCTTTGTCGCCAGAACCATTGCCTCGCCCATTGCCGCGATATTGAGCGCAACAATAATCTGATTGGCCAGCTTGGTAGTATTTCCGCTGCCGATGTCGCCGACCAGAACAGCCGATGCTCCCATTACCTTTAGGATGTCCTCAACCTGGTCAAAGACCTCCTTCTTGCCCCCGACCATAATCGACAACGTCCCGTCTATGGCCTTTGGTTCACCGCCGCTGACAGGTGCGTCGAGCATTTCGACGCCTTTTTCGGCGGCTTTGGCAGCTACCTCTTTGGAGACCAGCGGGGCAATAGAACTCATATCGATTAAAATCGTGCCGGGCTTTGCGCCATCTAACACACCGTGCTCGCCCAACACGGCCTCCTTTACTTCAGGAGAATTTGGCAGCATGGTAATTATAACTTCGCTTTTTTTGGCGACATCCTCGCTGCATCTTCCCTCCTCGGCACCTGCAGCAACGACATCTTTTACCGGCTCTGGCCTGATGTCATAGACAGTCAGGCTGTAGCCTGCCTTTAGCAGATTCATTGCCATGGGCTTGCCCATGATGCCCAATCCGATAAAGCCTATTTTCTTCTTCGCCATAAG
>CP070715.1:176514-179020 GCA_020350405.1 Planctomycetota bacterium | reverse complement strand
GTGCTGGAGGCCTCTATGGTAGCGGGGGATTTTAATCGAAGGGCCCAGAAGGCCGGGTCGAAGATGTGGCAGCCCATGTCGCCTAATCGGCCTGTTCCGAAATCGCGCCAACATCGCCAGCTATATGGTACGTAGCAGGGATGATACGGCCGGAACGGGGCCGGGCCGAGCCAGAGGTCCCAATCAAGCGTGGCCGGGACGGGGGGCGTCTCTTTGGGGCGTTCGGTGACGAGGGGGCAGGATAAAGGTTTGTTGGACCAGAGGTGCACTTCGCGAACCTTGCCGATGACGCCGGATTGCAACATCTCGACGAGGGTTTTGAGGGCGGTTGTCGCGTGGAGCTGGATGCCCATCTGTGTGACGACTTTGTGGCGGCGGGCGGCGGCGGCAATCCTGCGGGCTTCGTAGACGGAGTATGTCAGTGGTTTTTCGCAATAGACGTGCTTACCCATTTTGATTGCGGCCATAGAGGCGACGGCGTGGATGTGGTCGGGGGTGGCGACGACGACGGCGTCTATGTCATTTTGCTCCTGGAGCATTATGTGAAAATCCTTGTAGGCGGCGCAGGCCTTATACGTGCCGGAAGTTCGTTGGGCTGCATAGTAGCTATCCACGATATTGCGGGCGGGCTCGCGTCCTGCGATGCCGCCGTAATAAAAAGCACTGTAGTCAGCGCACTGGTTGACATCGCAAACGGCGACGATGTGCACAGCGGGCTTTTCGAGAAAAATCTTCATATCGGAAGTGCCCTGACCGCCGGTGCCGATGCAGGCGATATTGAGTTTCTCGCTCGGTGGGGTGTGGCCGGGGCCGCCGAGGACGTGTCGGGGAATAATCGTAAATGCAGCTGCGGCTGCGGCGGCGCCTATGAAATCACGCCGAGAGATTTTTTTATTTCGCTGCCTGTTGGTTTTCTTACGGTTTTTCATATTAGTGTCTCTACTATTTTTAGAGTTTTCTTCAGGCAATGACGCCAAGCTTTTCGGAAGTATAATGCAGGAAGTAGATTTCTTCAATTAGTTCGTGACTTTATTATTTAATCGCTTCGTAAAAGTGATACCTCGCAGTACGAACTATTTGAAGGTTAGATGTAATTTGGGCAGAGGGGTTTTAAGGGCAAAGAACGTAATATTCTCATAGAGTCTTGTACATAGTGCGGAGGCCAGTCAGTAGCGTTAGAGATTTTAAGTATCTGTGAGCGGTTTTTTGATTTGTTTTAGGGTCTTGAACTCGGGTCGTGCTCTGTAGAAGGGGTCACGGGTATAACAGCCGGAGACCAGGCCATTGCGTGGTGCGGTGGTACAATCGCCGTTCGTCAGGCAGATGCGCCTTTTGTCCAAGGGCTTTGCATTCAAGATATCGGCAACAATGTCAGGGTAGGCAAGCATCATCCTTCCGAGGCCTATGGAGTCGGCCATGTTGGAGGTTATGACGGCCTGTGCGACTTGCGGCAGCCACTGCTGGAGGTAGGTATATGCGGAGCCGATGAAAGTCATCTGTGGTCTTTTTTGCTTTAATTCGGCCGTGGCATTTATCAGGCGGGCTACTCCAACAAGGCCATCTTCGGGGGGGAGGTAACTATCGCAAGGGGGGCACATTGCGGGCCTAGTGACGTGCGGATTATAATAAGGGGACGCAGCTGTTGCACAGACGAGTTTGATGTCCATATCGGCAAGAAGATCAAGGAGCTTTATGGTTTCGGTGAGGTCGACTCGAAGGCCGGTATAGTCTGCACCAAAAGCGAATGGGTAATCACCAGATATGTGGTGAGGTTCGCCGATGCCCTTTTGATTTTTTTTGAAGGGCAGAAAATCAAAGATGCTTAATCGGACGCCGATTTTCAAGTCTCGGGTATTGGCTCTAATTCCGGAGACTATTTCGGTCAAGAAACGGCTGCGGTTTTGGAGGGAGCCCCCAAATGGGCCGGGGCGGGTATAGGCAGAAAGAAATTCATGGCCGAGGTAGCCGTGACAGTGCTTGATGTCAACGAAATCAAAGCCTGCTTTTTCAGCGAGTGTCGCTGCGTTGACGAACTGGTGAATTACGTGTTCAATTTGCTGGTCAGCAAGAGGGGTGTAATCTTTTTCGAGGCCTATTGCGGGGTCAAGCAGGGGGTGATTGTATACGATTTTTGGTTCGAGCCGCTTGATGTTATTAGGGCGTGCAAAGCGGCCTGAATGAGTCAACTGGAGGCCAATAAACAAGTCGTCGCTTTTGCCAAAATGACTCCGGTGGGTATCGGCGAGCGCTTGACGCATCGCAGCTATATCAGCGAGAGTATGCTCATTTATCATCAGCTGTCTCGGATTGCCTTTTCCTTCGTGACAGACTGCGCACGCTTCTGCGCCCCATATCAGCTTTGCGCCGCTTAGCGCAAAACGCTGCCATCTTCTCTTTGTTAATTCGCTTGGTGTGCCGTCTTCGAGGCAATCCCAGCCTTCCATAGGCAGTGCACAAAAGCGATTGCCTATGGTTCTGTCTTCGAACTGCCAAGGCTGACTCGATG
>CP070715.1:172237-176414 GCA_020350405.1 Planctomycetota bacterium | reverse complement strand
CTATAAATTTTATTTGCAGGACTGCTGGCCCCGCCAAGAACATAGTAAGTCATCCAGCGGTTGGAATTAAATACTAAGTTTCCACGGTCTATGATATAACCAGCTTCTCCGTTCCAAACGTTTATTACTATATCAGTGTCAAGCGATGTACAGGTGTTTTCGCCCCTGTAATCCATTAAGGCCGGCTCATGCCAACACATTGATGTTTTACCGTAAGACTTCGCAATGTCATTTACAAAGTTCACAAAACCGATGAAGGCATCTTGCGGACTCGCTGTCCCGGACGTGCAGAAGTGCTCCTGTGCGTAAGTCGCATAGTGTGGATGGTAACCGCCACCATATTCATCCGCACCCATATGCCAGTATGGACCGGGAAACAGAGGTATCAGTTCATCCAGTATTTCCTGGACAAATACGTAAGAGGCATCAATACCCAGGTCTAAATTACCTTCACTTGTCCCATTGGCCCATAGTTCCGGATGATTTCTTAATGCAGCCGTTAAATGGCCGGGCATGTCTATCTCCGGCAGAATTGTAATGTGGTACTCGGCCGCAAAATCGATTAGGTCAGCCATCTCTGCCTGTGTCAGGTAAGGCGCAGTAGGAACTTCCGGGTGATTAAAAAGCTCAATACGGAATCCCTCGCGGTCAGAAAGGTGCAAATGAAATATATTCATCTTCAAATAAGCAATCTCTCTGATGTGGTCACGAAGCCATCCCACCGTAAAATACTTTCGCCCGTTGTCAACATGCATACCGCGAAGTGGATACATCGGCCAGTCTCGTGCCGTGCCGGCCGGGATGTCATAACTCTGTTTCAGTGCCTGAAGCACGGTGCGTGTACCGTAAAAAGCGCCCGCGTTTGTCTTCGCCTCGATTGTAACTCGGTCGGTGATGGTTAATACGTAACCTTCATCTCCAATGTCAGGGTCGGTTGACCCTAATGTAAGGTAAATGTCACCCGCTGCCGGAGAACTCCCGGTCACCACCGTAATCGAATAACCCGAAAGATTCAAAAGGTCCGTTGCGAAGACAGAGCCTTCATTCGCCAGCCCGGAACCGTTTATCATAATCCGGCTGGATGAATCGAAAGTGTAACTGCCCGACCCGTCCGTCCACTCCTGCAGGGCAGGTATCGTGTCGAACGGCTGCCCGCTCTGGGCCCGTGTTGTGCTGCTTAAGGAAAACAACACAACAACTGAAATTAAGAACGCTAACTTTTTACACATTTTTCACCTCCTTCAAAAATTCTCAGTAAACTCTCTTAAAGCACACACCTTTAACGATACTTTTTTTATGTGTCCCCTGCATCTTTCCGCCCCTATTTTTCGCTCACCTCCTTTCTTTGGCAGCTCCTAAACTGCCCAAAAATCCATAATTCTCCATTACCTCTTATATCCATACCACACAAAGCGTGCGCCTACTGCTGCCGCGCCCGGCTGGCTTCCGCCGGCACAGACACCCCTCACACAGCAACATCCTTGTCTAAAAGAGGAAAGCCCCATCTACGAAAGGTTGCTTCCACACGCTCACTGCCGCCGAACAACTTACCCCCCCCCAGCTCATCCGTCAACAAAAAAATCACACCTTTTCACTACAAAAAGCACACTCTTAAACACACAAAGCGTGGCGGCCGAAATGACCACCACGCTTCAATAAATCAGCCTGCCAGACCATCCTTGACCTGATGCTGATTATACCAACACTACTGCGTACCGGTAACCTCAACAATGTCGAGGTTCGAATACTCGCCATTCGGATGCATCCCGCTGCTGCTGAACCTTATCTTGAAGTTGGCATTGTTGTTCGCACCGGAACCACACAGCCAGTCCTTCTCTGCCCAGTTCGTATCCAGCGTTTGCTCGAGGATGTGCCAATCGCTACCATCGTACCACTCGGCAGTAAATTCTTCACCGGGGTCCAGCTTTACGGTCTGACGAGCGTACTTGACATGGATGTCGGTATACCCGGCCGTGCTTACTGCCTTCTCTATCCAGCTCATCTTGCCAAGTTCGGCCCCATAAGTTCCAGTATAAGCAGCCGAAGTCTGAACAGTGGCAGTACTGCCGGATATTGTCCAGCCGCCTGCGGCAAAATCGCCGCTCTCGAACCCATCACTGAAGATGGTCGGACCCGGCGTTCCCGTAGGTGTCGGAGTAGGCGTTGGTGTTGGGGTCGGCGTAGGAGTCGGTGTTGGCGTTGGGGTCGGTGTTGGTGTCGGAGTTGGTGTCGGTGTCGGCGTCGGAGTTGGCGTAGGAGTCGGGGTTGGCGTCGGCGTAGGTGTGGGCGTCGGAGTCGGTGTAGGTGTCGGGGTACCATGAGTGATGACAAAAGAGTCGAAGACCACTCCGTCAGGATAATGGGCCGCAAAAGACCCTACATTACCGTTGATTTCAGACACGAAAAACCCGGGAGTCCGTTCAACGTGTATACGGTATTTGCTCGACCCTCGAATTTGCTTCTGTACCGCGCTCGAAGGGGGCATCTGAATGTAACGAACGCCATTCATTAACTGATGGTCGTAATAATGGTCGTGTCCATAAAAGAATATGTCCACACCATATTGCTCACAGAGGCCTGTTAGCCAGGCATTTTTCTGGGGTGGGAAATGCACGCTCAGAAAGAGCCATTCGGAGGTGCTCGACGCCAGTTCGTTTTCGAGCCATATGCCCTGCGCTGTGTTTGAGGTTATATTTTCGTTGTTGTCCAGGTGGATAAAATGGGCATTGCTGTAGACGTATGAGAAGTACGCAGGAGCGGTGTCCGGCGGCTCAAAATAGCTAAAGTAGTTGCTGCACTTGTCGTGGTTACCATGGGTAGGGAACAATGTGACCTTGTTTATAAGAGGGGCAAAACAAGTGTTCACATCATCGACCGTGCCAAAGAAGTACAAGTTCCATTCATAATCGGACTGGCAGGTATCAACATAGTCGCCCATGTGCAGAAATATATCCGGCATGTCGAACTGGGTTAAAATTGTAGTAATTATCTGAGTGGTTATAACGGCCGTTGCATCCACAGCCTTATGCGAATCTTGCACGCCATAAAATTTGAACGGAACTATGGTTGACGGCGCGGTTTTAAACGTGCTGTCTTCACTGTATACAGGCCCGTTGCCGTCATCGTGGCTTGTGCGCCAATGGTAAACCGTTCCCGGGTCAAGGTCGGACAGCGTCACTTCATGGTAGTTCACGAGTTCGGAACTGTACACGCTATTGCCATAGGACGTTGTCAGCCCGTACTCCACCATGGAATCACTATTAGCGTCCGTCTGCCACATTATAACGATGCTGTTCTGGGTAACGTTCTGCAGATATGGGTCATGGTCACCCGCTGCGTACCCCATTACCGCTTTATCGATGGCCGGAACCAGCAGCAAAACAAAACATACCAAACAAATTATTCTCCTAAACATAATATTCACCTCCTTAAAAATTTTTATAAAACTTCCGTTACTCCTGCCGCCTCGTGTCTTTCTTCACCTCCTTTCTTCAGCGGGTATTAAGTCTTCCTCGAAGCATCTTTCAAGCCACAAAGCGTGGCGGCCGTAAGACCGCCACGCTTTCAAGGATCTTCTTACACATAGACATCACTGTTTCTGCCAGTCAAATGCTACGGCGCAGTAACCGAGTTGCTGTCCATCACATTAAGCGCTGGGTTGTACGTGTAGCCTGTCGCCGAGACATTGGTGACGGTAAACGTAAACGTTCCGCCACCCTTTACAGCCTTCGACTCTAACGTTACCTTGCCGTCTTGGCCCGTCTGGCCGCTCTCATCGCCTTTAGTAGTGGCCCCACTCCATTCGCCGGTAACTGTAGCACCGTCTACGTCATCGGTGTACTCGTCCTTAATCCACACCGTCGCCGTGGCTATGTAGTAGCCGCCCTTGGGTTCATACCACGACATAGCAATGTCGTTTACATACATATCCGCCTCAGGCGTGGGCGTCGGTGTCGGAGTTGGTGTCGGCGTAGGTGTCGGCGTCGGCGTTGGTGTCGGCGTCGGCGTAGGTGTCGGCGTCGGCGTAGGTGTCGGCGTCGGCGTAGGTGTCGGGGTTGGTCCCGGGCCTACACCGTTGACCTCGACATCGTCAATGTAAGCATGTTCCTCGCCAGGATTGTTACTGTCGAGGCGGAACCTTATCTTAAAGTTCGGGTTGTAGTTGGCACCTGGGCCG
>CP070715.1:166085-172137 GCA_020350405.1 Planctomycetota bacterium | reverse complement strand
TACGGCTGCCGCCGTAGCAAGTTTTGTAATTGGTCTCTTCATAATCATTCTCCAAACTCTCGGCTCACTTACGCCCGTTTTCTTATCCTCTGATTTTTCAAATGCTGCCAAAGCATCACTGAGAATCCGTTCGTCGGCAGTTCCTGTTCCCGTTAGCACTAATTCCCTCATCAATTTCTCTGCATTGTCTTGAGGATTCATTTTTCAAGTTCCCCATCTAAAATCGCATTCAGTTTCTTCAATCCATATCTGTACCGTCCGTGAACCGTGCTGAGTGATGTTTGCTGCATTTTCGCAATTTCCCTGAATTTAAATTCTCCCTTTAAATGCAGCACTATAACTTCTCGCTGCTCGAATGGAATTGCTGCCAGGGCATCAGTCAAAATCCGCGATTCTTCATCAGCTTCTAATTGCCTTTCGGGATAGTTTGAATCTACACTGACCGGTCCGGCCCTATCCAGTTCGATAGTCTGTGACTGCCTGCGACGAAACTCATCACGCACTCGGTTGACAACGCAGGTTATTAAGTAATTCTTCAAACTTGTCCGAATCTGAAGATGTCTCGCATTTTCGGCAAACGCCACGAAAACATCATGAAGCACATCTTCTGTTGCCTGAGTACCGTGCAGCATCGACCCGGCTATAGTTCGCAGTTCATCTTTGTACTTTTCATAGAGCAGACGCAGACCATCTTTATTGCCGCGCTTTAGCTTCCATATGAGTAGCTTATCTTCCAGCATCAAAGCCTACCGTAATTACTGTCAAAACGAACGCTCGCTAATTATATGACGCACCAGATTCTATTTTTATATACCCAAAACAATTTTTTCGCCAGATTCTACCCCCCAAAGCGAAAAAAGCCGAACACACCAGCCCGGCCTTTCCGGGTTTTCTGTCGCCTTGTTATGCAATCAATGTTTCTCGGATTTGCTGGGGCAGATGGCTTACTTGCCGCATCGGCCCGCCTGAAGACTACAACATCGCCGACATAGACCCCAGCAGCGTCTTGCTTGAGGACGACATTGAAGCAGACCGCGTATGGTTGGCAGAAGAATTTGCAGTCGTAAAGTTTTGCCGCTCAGCCCTTCAGCAAATCCTCGTTCACCTACAAACACCGACCAAGGTCGAACCGACAATCACCGGCCAACTTAAAGACAGCACACGATCCGAAGCAACCGACATAATAGAAGTGATAGATAACCCGGGCCGAAAGCCAGCCAGGTAACATCACGCAATAATATAAAAAAACCGGCACGAATATATAAAAATCTAACAGGCTTTGGTGAACGCCTCTTGACTGTGGGAGCGTCTTACGTCCCCAAAAAACCGCGCTTTACAGCCACAAAAATGCCTTTTCTGCACCAAAACTTACGACCACCCTCGGCTGGAGTCTTTTTGCGTTGACACGCCCCTCAGTGCCTGATATAATGATGGTAGATTCTAAGGTAATAACACCAGCCGTTGTGGGTGATGTTAAGGATAGCCGCGGCTGGAGAACAAAGCCGGGTTATTAATTATCGAAGGGAAAAAATGATGAAAAGTGCTCCAGTTTTGACGATTTTGGGCATCGTTTCCTGTGCCTTGCTTATTTGGGTTTCGGGCTGCGGGGTCGTTGCAAAGGTGGGCCAATTTTCGGCAGATGCTGTGAGGGCCGTCGCGGCGCTGGGCGCCCCTAAATCCACGTTCTACGCCCAGCCGGGTGAAACCGAGGCCGAAGGCTATAGGAGACATCTACGTAATGTCCGTATTAATCACATGCTATTGATGAGAGACTTGGACAAGGCTCAGCTTTTTGATGAACCAAGCAGACTCAGCATCATGAGGGTGGAGTAGTGCTCGTAACTGGCACCGGAGTGCCGTTTTGCAGTAGATTGCAAAATTGGGCCCCTGCATGAACAAGGGTCCTGACAAAAGGACTTGATTAGTGGAAACGCTCATCGACTATTTCGGCCGGCTGGCTATATATAATTGGTGGGTGGTTGTCATCGAATTGTTTCTTATCGGCCTCGTGGTCTACTGGGCTGTCGATTTCCTCGAAGGTACACGCGGAGAGAGACTGTTCCGCGGCGTTATTTTTATACTCATAGCGGGAGTACTCATCTTAAATCTGGTTGTTGAGCGTTTCGGGTTCGAGCGCCTGCAGTACCTTTACAAGGGATTTTTGGTGGCGGTGTTGATTATCGCCGTCGCGGGCTTTCAGCCGGAAATCAGGAGGGCGCTTATAAGAATAGGCAGGGCGGGCCTGCTGGTAGGCGCATCGCAGCAGTTGTCAAGAACGGCGGAAGAGATTATTTCCGCCGTAACCGACCTCGCCGCCGCCAAAACCGGCGCCATTATCGTTATCGAAAAACGCGTTGCTCTTGGGGAGTTTATTGAAACCGGCCTGAGAATCGACGCCAAGGTAACGTCCGAATTACTCAAGGCCATGTTCCAGACCGGTTCACCGCTGCATGATATGGCCGTCGTAATCCGCGGCGACAGAGTAGCCGCTGCCAGGGTCCAGTTGCCTCTGGCTGAGGCCGACAGCATCGACGGCGTCGCGCTCGGCTCCAGACATCGCGCCGCCATAGGAATAACGGCCGGTTCTGATGCCACCTGTTTGGTCGTCAGCGAGGAAACCGGCATCATGTCGATCGCTCAGGGCGGAGAGCTGATACTTAACATAACAGAGTCACAGCTTAGAATGCACCTGACAAGTATAATGAAGGAGATGACGCCGACGCTTGAGCGATTCTGGAAGTTGGCAAAGAAAGCCCCGACTACAAAGGAGAAACCTTAAACGCAAAAACCAAAACTAATTCAGCATCAAAATAATGATAATAAGAAAAATCAATTACGGCAAAATATTGGCGGTCGTCTTCATAACCGTTTTGATTTGGGTCTGGGCCGACCTGGCACTGGATGAGGAACTGCCTGACAAGACCGCCGTCATCGTCATAGACGAGTCTGCAACACCAAAGCTCTGGGTAAGCTTCAACCAGAGCCGAGCCGCTGATATCAAAATAACCCTCTCAGGTCCTCACGCCGCAATTGCCGAGGAAAAAAGAAAATTGAGAAGGGGGGAGAGACTTGAATTTGACTTCGACGCCGCACAGGAAAAGATGGATGAGCCGGGCAGCTACGCCTTAACGCTGCTGCCGTTTCTCCAGAGAAACAAGGAAATAAAACGCCTCGGTCTTAAAGTCAAGTCCTGCGAACCGGAGAAACTTGACGTGCAGGTCGTAGGACTCGTAAAAAACTCGCTCATCGTCGAATGTATTGACGAGAACAGAACATCACTGAAGACCGAAAGCATCGACCCGTCAAAAATCGATATGCTTGTACCTGAAGACTGGAGCGGAGAAAAACTCATCGCAAGAGTTTTCCTCAGACGCAGGGAAATCGACCAGGCCAGGCTCGACCCTATCGAAAAAGTACCCTATATCGAACTGGCGCCACGCCAGATCAGGTGGGCCGCCACGCCGGTGAAAATCACAATGCCGCCGGACGAGGAGTTGCTCGCCGACCATACAATAACCGCGACTACGCTCGGTTTCACCTTCAGCGCCAACCTGCAGGGAAAATACGGGGTTGTGGTAACCAATCTGGACGAAGTCTTGGGAGCCATCAACATAAGGGCGACCGCCGATGCAAAACGCGCCTACGAGCACGTGCCTTATCAGGTGATACTCGAAATCCGTGATGAGGATTCCACGTCCACAGAACCCTTGAGAAGAGAGCTTATCTACAATTTCCCCGACCAGTATCTTCGCACCGACGAAATCAGGCTGAATCAACAGCCGGTTACCGCCCGATTTGAACTGGTATCCCTCCCTGCAGTTGAGGCCCAGTAGAACCTGATTGGCTCGGCCACCATCCACAATGCCGGCGCGAAAATCCCGGCCCCAATCATAACCACAAGCCAATGTTCTTCGAGGAGAAAAACCGCTTGATTTGGCGACAAGGGCTAACCGTCCGTCGCTTCCTGCACAGCATCGTTTTTCCTCAACTTTGCAACAGCAGCCAACGCCGTATATGTAAGGAATAAAGCAAGGCATATGAGTATCACGGATACTACTGCGAGCAGCCTGTTGGGTTCCTCGGCCCTGGAGAAATTGTATACTTGGTATCCCAGAGCGGCAATTGTCGTCACGAGCATTATGGCGGCCGGCACGGCAGTGAATACAAAGTTGCGCTTGCGCATCAGCAGGTATACGCTTGCCACAATAAGCACAAGACTCGCAACGAGTTGGTTCGCGGCGCCGAATACCGGCCATATCGCCCTCCAGTTACCCAGCGCAAGAGCCCCTGAACAAACACCAACAAACGCCACGGCCACATATTTATTCTTCATTGGGCCGATACCAAGTGTCTCGCCAAGAAGCTCGTTGCAAAGGTAGCGGGTAATCCTTGTCGCCGAATCAAGCGTCGTCATTATGAAAGTCTTGAGCATAGTTACACCTAAAAGCACGCCGAGACCGCCGAAAAACACCTTTGTAAGCTGCCCGTATCCGTCCCCGAATGCTCTAATCCAGCCTCCCTTTTCAAAAACGTCCTGAAATACAAGACCTTCAAAACCTTCGGGGGCGCTCGTCCAGTACAACCCGGCCGTCACTGCTACAACCGCCAGTACAGCTAACGCACTTTCTAATATCATAGCTCCGTAACCGATAGCACGGGCATCACTCATCCGACGAACCTGTTTCGAAGTCGTGCCGCTCGAAACAAGACTGTGGAATCCGGACAGCGCGCCACACGCAACCGTAACCAGCAGCATAGGCCACATCCAGCCCTTCGTCGTCGCAAACGAAATGAAAGCGGGGGCCTGCATTGCCGGACGAGTAAGAATAAGCCCGAAAAAACCGAAGAACATACCCAGATACAGCACCGCGCCGGCAAGATGGTCACGCGGCTGAAGCAGCAGCGTCACGGGCGTAACCGATGCAATCATGCCATATATCAGAAGTATCACCGTCCACCACTTTGCCGGATTCGCCACGCCAAGCCTCACCGGAAGATAGTACCCTGCGACAATCAGGCCGCACAGAAGCGCCACTCCTATCAACGAACACAACAGCACCGGAAGTTGAACACGGTACATCAAAATGCCGACAACCAGCGCCACAAAAATCAGCCCGAACGTCGGAACCACAACCTCAGGCGTGGTTTCCAGAGTCTTGCCCGCAACCGCTGCGAACACCGCAACTACGAGGATTAGAGCCAAAAGAGCGAACGTCCCGAAAAGTATCTTGGCCGTCTTGCCCATTACAGATTCGGTAACGGTCGTAATTGACTTGCCTCCGTGTCTTAGTGAAAGCACCAGCGCCACGAAATCGTGGACGGCGCCGAACAGAATTCCGCCGACCACAATCCAGACAAGCGCCGGAAGCCACCCCCAGAACAGGCATGCAATTACCGGGCCTATTATAGGCGCCGCCCCGGCAATTGAAGCAAAATGATGCCCGAACAAAATCGTCCAGTGCTTGACGGGCACATAGTCAACGCCGTCATTTATCTCTACCGCTGGCGTGACCTGACTGTCATCAAGCCCTATCCAGTCTTTAACCTTCCGGCTGTAAAAAACATACCCCAAAAACAATAAAAAAATCCCAGTCCCTGCAACAACAAGTGAACTCATTTCGCAATTCCTTCATTCAAGTGATAATCACTGCCCTCTGTGCGAACGCACGAGCAGCCTTATCGGCACCTCCCCTATCGGCAGCAAGTCCCGCAGCCGGTTCACAATAAACTTACGATAATTCTCTTCAAAAAGTTCTGGCTTATTGACAAACATTAGTGCCGTAATAGGGTTGACTGCAATCTGCGTGACATAATATATCTTCGGCCGGCCGCCGCCTTGTCTGGCTGCGCCGGTCTTTTCCTGTTTTATAATCTCAAATGCCTTGTTCAATCTCGCCGTCGGTATCCACGCAGTCGTCTGCTTAAAAACTTCCGCCGACAAATCCAAAACACTCTGCACGTTCTTCGCCTCGGTCGCCGTCGTAAAGGCTATCGGCGTATATTTTAGGCCTGGCAGCAGCTTCGTCAAATACTCCTCGTAATCACCCGTAAC
>CP070715.1:148061-165985 GCA_020350405.1 Planctomycetota bacterium | reverse complement strand
GGGTGAACGTTGCGGACCGCTCGATAACGAATGCATTCTGACGGACGGGTTCTGCAGGGGCTTATACGCTGCGGGACTGTGATGTGAACTGCGATGGAGTTGTGAATGTGGCGGACAGGTCAATTGCGAACGCGATATGGCGGGGGATACTCGGGCAGAATTCGGTAAGTAGTCCGTGCCCATTACGTTAATTCTGGGAAAAAAGGTGTTGATTGGGCGGCTTGTACGTGATATAATGCTTTTTTGCAGCGAAGAAGGGATTTAGCCCAATTTTTGAAAGGAGGAACTGCATGAAGCTGGTAAAAAACACTTCAATAAAGAGCCGTGGGGGGATTCTTGGGATGGTTTTGGTGTGCGTTTTTTGCACGGCGGCGTTTGGTCAGTATGGGGGTGGTAGTGGGACGGCGGGGAACCCGTATTTGATAAAGACGGCGGCTCAGATGAATGCCATTGGGGCGAATCCGGGCGATTGGAACAAGCACTTTAAGCTTATGGCGGATATTGACCTGGGCAGCTATACCGGAACGTCTTTCAACATAATCGGGAGCAGTCCTTTTGATGGCGGGACGGTTTTTTCGGGTGTATTTGACGGCAATGGTCATACCATTTCTAACTTTACATATGCTAGTTTGGGAACGGATGACATAGGGCTTTTCGGATATGTTGATGGTTACGGTGCCGAGATAAGGGACTTAAGATTAGTAGACGTAGATGTTAGTGGCGGAGCGGGTAGTTGGGGTGTCGGTTCACTGGCTGGCTGGTTATTCAACGGAAGCATTTCCGGTTGCTCAGTTGAGGGAGGCAATGTTTCGGGCGGCCACGGTGTAGGCGGATTAGCAGGTGTCAGTTGGAGCGGAACGATATCCGACTGTTACACTGAGCTCGGCGTTTCAGGCGAGTGGGGTGTAGGTGGGATATCAGGCTCAATCAGCTTTGGGAGTGTGCTAAGCTGCCATTCAGCCTCCTCTGTTGTAGCAACTGAAAACGAGGCCGGTGTGCTTATCGGAGAGATTGGCGCCAGCAGCGGTACTGTTTCGAATTGTTTCACTACAGGCAATGTCACTGTAGGAGGTCGTTCAGCCGGAGGCCTGGTAGGGTCCAGTCATGGTACGATTTCTTATTGTTTTTCCTCCAGCAGCGCTGCCGGAGACAATGAAATTGGCGGGCTGGTAGGGAGAAATTTGAAGATAATTTCCAATTGTTATGCTACTGGAGAGGCCTCGGGGACTTCACAAGTGGGAGGATTAGTCGGGTTGTATTGGGACACGGGTACCAAGGATGCCAATATAATCAACAGCTATTCTGTGGGTAGTGTTTCAGCCAATTACGGCTACGGCGGTCTGGTTGGTTATAATATAGATGGTTCGACAACAAATTCTTTCTGGGACACACAGACAAGCGGCGTGACCTGGAGCGCCGGCGGGACAGGCAAGACTACGGCGGAGCTGCAGGTGGAAAGTACGTTTACGAATGCCGGCTGGAATTTTACGACACCTATCTGGATGATTGATGAAGGGGTAGATTATCCACGTCTTTGGTGGGAAGAGACCCAGCCGACGAAGTATGGCGGCGGCAGCGGAACCGCAGAGGACCCGTATCTAATTTATACGGCGCAGCAGATGAACGAAATCGGGGCGAATCCGGACGACTGGGGTGCGCATTTTAAGCTGATGGCGGATATTGATTTAGGTAGTTACACGGGTGATGCTTTCAACATTATTGGCTATTATAATACTGATTGGAACAACCATCCATTCACGGGCGGGTTTGACGGGGGCAGTCATACAATTTCAAATTTCACGCATGGCGGAACTTCTGTGAACTATCTCGGGCTATTCGGGCATGTGGGAAGCGGAGCTGAGATTTTTGACGTGGGGCTGGTTAACTGCAACATTGAGCAGGGCAGCAATGGCACCGGAAGTCTGATTGGTCTTCTGAAAGGTGGTACGGTGAGCAACTGCTGGAGCCGCGATGGAACCGTAAGTGGAAGCTTTCGCAGCGGTGGACTTGTCGGACAAGTGTCTGCTGGGACGGTCTACAGCTGTTTTGCCGAAGGCGGCCAGGTCTCTGCAGAGTACAACTATTCGGGGGGGCTGGTAGGCGAAAACAAAGGCGATATTTCCGACTGCTATGCGATCTGCAGCGTCGGTGATTCAGAAGGTATAGTCGGTGGATTTCTGGGCTACAACAACGGCGGCGACGTAACGCACTGCTATTCAGCCGGCCCTGTCACAGGAGCATGGGGCCTTGGTGGATTAGTCGGAAATAACGAGGGGTCCGTGACCAGTTCGTTCTGGGATGTGGTGACCAGCGGGGTGACTTGGAGCGCCGGCGGGACAGGCAAGACTACGGCGGAGCTGCAGGTGGAAAGTACGTTTACAAATGCCGGGTGGGATTTTACGACGCCTGTGTGGACGATTGACGAAGGGGTAGATTATCCGCGGCTTTGGTGGGAAGAGACCCAGCCGACGAAGTATGGCGGCGGCAGCGGAACGGCGGAGGACCCGTATCTAATTTATACGGCAGCAGAGATGAACGAAATTGGGGCGAATCAGGACGACTGGGGCGCACATTTTAAGTTAATGTCGGATATTGATTTAGGGTATTATGATGGGCTTGAAGGCAGGCCAAAATTTAATTGTATAGGGATACGCACACCTTATGGTCATACTCCTTTCACAGGCGTTTTTGATGGAAACAATAAAACCATATATAATTTTACATATGTCACTTATAAAGGTAATGGTGTAGGCATATTTGTTTCTTTCGGTGGGCCGGATGCAGAAATAAGAGACCTTACTATCGAATCGCCTGTTTTGAACGTTGTTGGACACGTATATTATGCCGCACTTGTAGCGAGATCAGAAAGTGGTATTATTCGTAATTGTCACGTGATTGGCGGCAATATTTCTTGTGACGATTATGTTGGCCCGTTGGTTGGCGATAACTGGGCTGATATTTACAGTTGCAGTGCAACTACCTCAGTCTCGGGGTATGGACATATTGGGGGACTTGTTGGAAGAAATCAAGGCAGGATTTATGAAAGTTTCGCTTCCGGGTCAGTTTCCGGTACTTCATTAGTAGGAGGAATAGCGGGAAGAAATTCTGATGCATTCGATTCGCACGGCATAATCGAGAATAGTTATTCAACGGGCGATGTGACAGGCGACTATGCCGGCGGTCTTGTTGGCCAACAATGGGGAGGAAGCATAGTGAATAGTTATTCTACCGGAGCAGTGTCTGGAAGCAGTCATATAGGCGGACTCATCGGTGAGATTGTCGTAGGCGGCTATGCTTTAAATTCTTTCTGGGATGTTCAAACAAGCGGCGTGACTTGGAGTGCCGGCGGGACAGGCAAGACAACGGCTGAGATGTGGAGAGAAAGTACGTTTACTAATGCAGGTTGGGATTTTACGACGCCTGTGTGGACGATTGACGAATGGGTGGATTATCCGCGATTAGCGTGGGAGGGTGCTTTGTCGGTAGATGTTGGTTTGGATGAGTTGTGGATGTATCAGAACCTGCCGGGGCAGCTGGGTTCTACCTTGACGGTGGGCGTGTCCGTAACCTCCGACCCGATGAGTAACAGGAACTACAGCTGTGTGTGGGAGATTGTGCTGCCGGGGGATGTTACATTGTCGCCGGTGACGGTAGCGGGCGGCGGGGCCGGCGACGCCTACTGGACGATTGCAGCGCAGGGCTGTGATGAGCCTGGGGCGTTATCCGACTCAGGACAGACCTTTAAGGTACGCGCGAGTATTACCGGTAATGATTACGGCAATACGGGTCAAGCGGAGGCGGAGTTCGGGATAGCACTCTTAGGTGATATTAATAATGACGGGGTGGTGAATGTTGCTGACCGTTCGATAGCGAATGCATTCTGGCGGACGGGTTCGGCAGGGGCTTATACGCAGCGAGACTGTGATTTGAACCGCGATGGTGTAGTGAATGTGGCGGACAGGTCGATTGCGAACGCGATATGGCGGGGGATGCTTGGGCAGAATTCGGTAAGCAGTCCGTGCCCATTGAGGTAGTCTTTGATTGTGGATGAGGGGATTTTAGTAATCGGGGAAGTTTTGCATCCAGGGGGGCCAAATCGGCGCTGGGTGGTCGACTTCGTATCTTCGATGCCACTTGAGCGTCCAGAGCTCTTTTAGGCCGACTTTCCTTGCGGAGAAATCGAGGAAGACCCAGTTGACGAAGCCCTGGTGTCGGTTGATGCAGACGCGGCCCATTTGGCTGGTCTCGGGCCAAGGCTGGCCATCGTACTCGGGAGGTTCGTCGACTTGGTCGGGCCAGCAATCGAGCCATGGGTGGTCACCGAGGAGGGGAATATGATTTGCGCCGGCGACGTTTGGCGTTCGCCAGTAGTATCCGTACGGGGGCCAATGCACGTCGTCATATGGTGAGTCACAGTTCCAGGCGTTCATTCCGTAGCTGCCGTAATCACAAGCTACAACCCAACCCCAAGCGGACGAGGGCTCGCCACACTCGCCTTCAAAGGCACCCCAAGCAACGAAGGCACTGCCTATCATTCCCCACGGGTCCTGGCCGAGTTCTGTGCCGGGGATTGCGGCTTCGGGGCAGCATCGCAGCTTATGGTTGTTGGCGTAGTAGGGGCGGAGGGCGTCCATCCAATAATCAGTTGTTTGGTAGGGGCTATCCTGGTGCATGCCGCGCATGAATTTTCCGTTGTTGTACTGGAGAAATGAGTGGAAGACAGTGCCCCATTTGCTGAGGTTTGAGAGGCAGAGCATATCTTTCGCGTGCCTGCGGCCTCGGGGGCCGACCGCGGCAACGGTAAGCAGCAGGAAGACGACGCAGGCGAGGGTGGCGAGGAGGTCTTTTTTGGTGAAAGTTGTTTTCGGTTTCATTTTGTATATCTTAGATATTTGATTGACACGGCGGAAATTCCGCCATCCAGCCGTTGCCGGCGGAATTGAATTCTTCCTCCGTTGGCCCATGGTAGGGATTGTAGAATCGATGCCATCTGAGCTTCCAGAGGCATTTTAGGGGGACTTTTCTGGCAGAGGCGTCGAGGAAGGCAGAGTTTATGGAGCCTTCGTGGCGGTTGATGCAGACGCGCACCATACTGCTGTAACTGGAAGAAGGCCCCCAGGGCTGGCCATCGTACTCCGGCACCTGGTCGGAGGCGGTCGGCCACTGGTCAATCCACTGGCTGCCGGACATCAGGGGGATATCAGCTGCGCCTGTGACATTTGGAGTCCTCCAAGACCATGTGGTCGGGCGGCCGAAGACATAATAGACTTCTGGCGGTGGATTGTGAAGAAAACCGTTGTAACCGTAGCTGCCGTAGTCACAGCCGGTTGCGGGTGACCACCAAGTCGAGGGTTGGCCACATTCACCGGGGAAGGCACCCCAAGCAACAAACGTCCCGAGTCCGCCAGCGTAGGAATCAGGCTGAACCTGTGAGCCAGGTATTGTAGCCTCAGGGCAGCATCGGAGCTTGTGATTGTTGCCGTAGTATGGTCGCAGGGCATCCATCCACATATCACCATTTTTGACGTAGTCTGGGTACCAGCCCGGCATGAAGAGGCCGTCGTTGTCGGCGGCGAAGGCGAGACAGACGGAGCCCCATTTTTGCAAGTTAGAAATACAGAGCATATCTTTTGCGTGTCTGCGGCCTCGGGGGCCGACGGCGGCGCCAGTAAGCAATAAGAAGACGATGCAGGCCACGGTGGCGATGATGTCTTTTTTTGTGAAGGTTGTTGTTTTCATAATCAGCTTAGTCCTGTGCCAGCCAGCGCATTGCGAGTTGTGCGAGGTCGAAGAAGTCGACGTAGAGGTCGCGGTTGATGTCGGCGAGGAGAAAGATGTCATTTCCATCGTAATCGCAGTACGGCAGTCTGGTTTCGGGGTCATAGCTTGTATCGGTGCAGTCGAGCCAGTCGGCGGCGAGGATGGCGAAATCGATGAAGTTCATCTGCCAGTCGGTGTTGAGGTCTTCGGGCCTGTGCAGGGCGGGTGGCTGGCCGGGGCATTCACCATCTATAATAGCGGTTACGATATTATTTGAGTCGTTTACTATGATTGTGCCATCGGCTGTTATTACGGGAAAGCTGAGGTGGCTATCGGTGTCGTAACGGGCTATTTCGCTGGCGTCGGGGTCGACGACGTAGAGGTAACCGTCGTCGCCTGCGGCGTAGATGAGGCCGTCGGCGGCGATAGTCAGATTAAATCCGCCGAGCCAGCCGAGCGAAGTTACGCCCTTGATAGTACCGTTTGGGTCAACGGCGCGGATGTACTGGTCGTCGAGGCTTACATAGATTGTTCCGTCGGGGCCAAGGGCGGGCTCGGAGTAGCTTGAATTACTGACACGATAATAGCGTACGAAATCTTTGCCGGCTGCCTTGGTGATGGTGTGTGGGTAGGGTGGAAGGGGCTCTTCTCTTGTGTAGGCGTAATACTGCTCAAACCAATAATTGGGTTCCGGGGGCTCGGGGTCAGGATATTCCACATCTGTTGCGGTTTGTGACATATTTGTTGCCCAGAGGATTTGTCCTTCGTTCGGGTCGATAGCGTAGAGTTTGGAATCATACCAAAACCCCCGGTAAATAAGGTCCGGTTCTTCAATAGGCCGCCTGGGATTATAGAGCAGGAGTTGGTACATGGTTCCATCGGGAGCGACGACTGGCGAAGCGAACGGCCAGGGCTTTTCGGTGTTGGGGTCGCAGGGGTCGAGGAAGTTGCAGTCCCAGATGACGCTGCCCGTGTCCGGGTCGAGGGCATAGAGATTGGGGTCGTAGACACCGGCTATGTACACGGTCCCATCGGGACCTACTGCGGGGGAGGCGAAGATTGCTCCGGTTGCGATGCCGGGACCGGCGGTCTGGAAGGTCCATAGTTCGCTGCCATCTCGGGCCAGGGCGTAGAGGGAACCATCCTGTGAGCCGACATATATATTGTTGCCATCGGGTGAAACGGCGGGAGAGGAATAGATGAAGCCGGAGGTGGTGTGTGTCCATTGGAGGTAGCCGTTGACGTCGATGGCGTAAAGGGTTCCATTTTGGGCGCCGACATAGACGGTTCCGTCGAGGCCTATTGAGGGTGAGCTAAGAAGGGGTGAATTTACCTCGTAGGTCCAGAGTAGGGAGCCGTCGTTTGCGTCGAGGGTGTAGAGGTTGCCGTCTTCGCAGGCGATGTGGACGGTGTTGTTGTCGGCGACGGCGGGGCTTGCGGAGACGGGGGCAGAGGTCTGGAACTGCCATTTGATACATCCTATTTCGGGGCCGAAGTTGTCGCTCAGGCCGGAACGGTCAAACTCGCCTCCGAGCGACTTCCACTTCGAAGCGATTGGCGGGCCGGGAGAGTATGGCTTGACTGTGAAGAGGCCGCTAGGAACGAGAGTAACGGTGATGTCGATTTCGCGAGGGAAAACGTCAACCTGAAGCTGGTTAGAGTCGACGGAGGAAGGCACGTTCCAGGTGTAGGCGCCGGTATCAGGGGCGCTTTCGGCGATAGGAAGAAATTCGGGGACACTGTGATCCAAGCCGAAGATGGTGACATTTCCGGTGACACCGTAACTTTCCCAGTTGATTTGATGGGAGCTTCCGGCGGTCCAGATTTCGCCGCCGGCGGGTTTGGTTACAATTATGATTTTATGGTATTCGTCGGCGCCGATGTCAATTTGACGGCCTATCACGCGGGGCTGGCCGTCGATGTCAAGGACATTCGGGCCGACGATATAGTTTGGCAAGCCTGCCTCGATGCAGGGTGAGTTGAACTGAAGGTGCAGGTCGCTGAAGTCGCTGGGATAGCCTACGAAACAGGGGTCGTCGTCGATATTGTAATTGGGGTCTCCGGCACCGAAGGGAACGTATCCGTCATCGGGATTGTCGTCCTGGATACAGCTGTAGGTTACTTGCGGCGGGTCACCGAATATTTGGGCGGAGAGGTCCGTGGGGCCGGAGTCGGTATTGGCCCAGAGGATAGAGTTAGTCAAGAATGCCATGCCAGCAAAGCAGTATATTCCGCCGGTGTCAACAGTGGCCTCGTTGGCGACGATGGTAGAACCGGAAATGGTCAGCTTGCCGCCGCCGATGTGGTAGATACCGCCGCCAAACTCTGCTGTATTAGCTGTTATAACAGAGTTGTGGATTGTGAGGTCACCTGAATCGCAGTAGATACCACCGCCCGGGTATACGGCTGAGTTTGTGGAGTTTCCAATGATCGTGCAGTTGTTGATAGTTATACTGGCGTCCAGGTCGCAGCAGATACCGCCGCCACGGGTGCTTGTATTGTGGCTTATATCGGAGTCGAGAATTATCGCGCTGCCGTATTGTGTACAGTATATTCCGCCCCCATGGTAGTCTGATGTATTGGCGGTAATCGTACAGCCTGTAATTACTGGCTGACTGTAACTACTGCAATGGATTCCGCCGCCATTTGAGCCGGTGTTTTCGGTAATATCGCAGTTGGTAATGGTTGGACTGCTGTTGTTGCAGAAGATTCCAGCGCCCGAAGAACCGCTATTATTTGCGATAGTGCAGTTGATAATGGTTGGGCTGCTGTTTGTGCAGTAGACGGCTCTCTGTGTACTTTTGGTGAATACGCAATCGGCGATAGTCGGGCTGCTGTTATAGCAACGGATTGAGAAGCGGGCGTTTGTGACGGTGAGACCGGCAAGTAGGGAATTGGCATCTTCGCCGCTGAGGAATTCGAAGCCGGCGTGATAGTTGACGTCGTTGCAGTCGATAACAGTTGCGGCGACGATGTAGGGGTTGAGCGGGTCGACGCTCTGTACGGTAACGGCCCTGCTGTTGAAATCGATGTCCCAATTGCCGGGGCCGGAGTAAGTGCCGGGGAAGACGTAAATTGCGTCACCATCGGCGGAATAGTCGATGGCTGCCTGGATATTGTTGAAATCATAAGGCCAATCGTCATCGACGATGATAATTTCAGCAGAACAGGGAACAGCTGACAGGAGGCAACTTAGGGCCAGAATTAGGTATTTCATGTCTCCGCTCCTTCATTTTTGGGCGTTTTTTTAACAATGTCGGGGTCATATTACCATAAATAGCGGCCGAAAGCAACAGTTTTCTTTTTTTTCAGAAGCATTTATAACCGTTTTATGAATGAGATGTGCGGGGGAGTTTATGAGAGGTGTTGGTGATTCGTGCTGAATGTGGTATGATGGGGCGTTGAGAATAGCTTTTTTGGGAAAGGATTTGGCGTGAGGAGGTCCCGTAAAGTTGTAGCTGCGTTTACGTGTTGCGGGCGGGGTTTAGGGTGAGGTTAATTTTGTGGGTAGGCGAGGTTCTTCGACTGTGCTGCGCTTGGCTCAGGATGACAATGGGCGACGGCTCAAATTTTTTGGTTTTTTTTCTTGACTGTTCGGATTTGAAAGTTATAATGTGTTTTCTAAAAATGGGGGTAACGTCGTATTTGGAGTGTATGGGTGATGGAAGAGCAAGCCAAAAGTAGAATCAATGTTTTTATAGTATTATGTTTGTTTCTGTCGTTATGCGCGATTAGTGCTACCAAAGGCGGTGAAACGGTTACTGTTCCAGTAATTGTAAATGTCGTCGGTGATACGAATGCGGGCGACGTAAATGAGGCTATTGAGACAGCCAGTGATATTCTCGGTCAGGCAGGTATCAGCCTCGATATCGCCAGGGTAAATAGCAACGTGCAGTACGGTAACGGTGATTCGAACCTCACGGAGGCAGAAGGAGACACAGCAGCGGTGCTGGGGGAAGGTGAATTGTACGGTACGTATGGCTCCGGAACGGGTCTTAAGATTACTATTGCCGGCAACGTCTGGACGGAAAAACCTACCACGGCGGGTTGGGCGGTTCACGAAGACCAGGTGGCATTTGTGGAGCCCAATCCAGACACTAACGAATATGGAAAGACCATCGCACATGAGCTTGCACATCTGCTGACGCTTAATTATGACCTCAACGATGTTAACAGTAACGAACCTAACCGATTGATGTGGTGGCAAGCCGGTGGAGGGCCGCTGCTGGATGCCAATGAGATAAACGAGATATTCCCGATGGCAAAATGGCGTGGCCGACCGAAGTTCGTTCCGTGGGAGCCACCGCCGAAGAAGAAGCGTCGTGCGTGGAAAGGCTGGGATTATTTAATTGACGGGAGGGGATGGATATTAGATACGCTTTACGACCAGAGCTGTGCGAAAGCGGGTTTTGACCCACTTGACCCGAACGTGGGCAGCAGCGATATCAGGACAGCCGGGATGTACTGGGAGAGGCCGCTTGACCCGTGCGACAATATAATTTTCAGGATACGGGTGAGAGAGCACTTTGACGTCGATTCATTCTTCGACATTATGTTCAAGGTCGGGATAGATTCGGATCCGGATCCGGAGGCAGATGCGGAGCTTTCGATGCACGTATATGCTAATCCGCCGGATGCAAACCTATACGGGGAGGCGTCTTTTAACAATTTTGAGACGGGGTTGCTGGTTCCGGTAGAGCTTATTATTAACGAGAATTACAAGTTTGACGGCGGTGAGCCAAATTTGGCTAATCACTCGCTGGAGTGCGATGTGCCGTCGGGTTATTTCGGGCCTGGTTCCGACCCATTCGATGGGGGTGTGTGCAGCGTTAATTCGGTGGCGACGTTCCCGGATGCCGGCTTCGACAGCAACTTTCCTGTATCGGACACCACGGAGGAATTTACATTCGTTGTTGGTTGGAACGATGACCCTTGTTGTGACCCTTGTGAAACTTGTGAAGAGCCGTGGATGGGTCTGTTTGAGCCTGAAGGAGATACCGGAAAACTTGGCATAACGGCGACCGGTTTTCCGCCGGGCAGTATAGCGACGATTATGATGGATGGGCAAGAGGTCGGAGCGACTGTCGTTAGGACAAATGGAGCGGCTACGGCGTGGATTGATGAGCCGCTGGCAGGACAAAATCACACAATCAAACTTGTCGCAAGGGTTGTCGACCCGCTTAACCCGGACGTTACCAGGTATACCACTGCAAGGGCTTATTTCAGAAGTTGTCCTGACGGAGTGATAGACGGCGACCTTGATGACGATTGTGATGTCGATTTCTTAGATTTCAAGGTTCTTGCGGATGATTGGCTGGCCGGGATATATTAGCCCCGGCCCGTCGGAAAAAACTGTTGTTACTGTAAGCTGCGGGCAGATTTGCCCGCAGCTTTTTTGTTGTTGAACTGGTGCGGTAACGACAGGGAGAGGCCCGGTCTTCACCGAAGCTATGATGCGGCGGCGAGGCGGGTCAAGGTCGCGGCGGGATAGACGGGAGTTACGTTGCGGGGTAAAATGTGGTTTGTTATGAGCAGGTGCAAAGAGTGTGGTAAGGTATCGGGGGAGGTTGCGAAGGTACTGGGAGTTTGTGGGGAGTGTGTTCAGGGAGCGGATGAGGAACTTTTAAAAAAGTTTGGGGAGATACACAAGGGGAGTCGTGAGGAGTTCGGGCTGGCGGGTCGGGCGGTGTCGGATGCGGGGGGAGCAGCCTGCGGGCTGTGCCAGAATGAATGCGTGATAGGCGAAGGCAGGCGGGGTTACTGCGGCGTGCGGAGGAATGAAAAGGGGCATATAACGGGCGGTACGGCCAAGGGCGCGGCGGTGTCGTGGTATTATGATGCGCTTCCGACGAATTGCGTAGCTGACTGGGTTTGTGCGGGGGGCAGCAGTGCGGGGTATCCTGAGTGGTCATACTGTGAGGGTGCGGAGCATGGGTATGTAAATTTGGCTGTTTTCTATGAGGCGTGCACGTTCGACTGTCTATTCTGCCAGAACTGGCATTACAGGAGGCGGTCGCTGAAGGATAGGATGCGCAGTGCGCGTGAGCTTGCGGACAGCGTGAGTTCGAATACGGCGTGCATATGTTATTTTGGCGGCGACCCGACGGCACAATTGCCTCATGCACTGGCGGCAGCGAGGTTGGCGCGGAGGCAGAACGAGAGGAGGATACTGCGGATATGCTGGGAGACGAACGGGTCGATGAGCGGGAGGCTGTTGGATGAGATGATGCGTTTGTCTTTGGAAAGCGGCGGGTGCGTGAAGTTTGACTTGAAGGCGATGGACGAGAATCTTCACCTTGCACTTTGCGGGGTGAGTAATGAGCGGACGAAAGAGAATTTTGCAGCGGCGGCGGGGCGGATTGGCGGGCGGCCGGAGCCGCCGCCGTTAGTGGCGAGCACACTTTTGGTGCCGGGGTATGTTGAGGTGGAGGAGGTTGGGGCGATAGCGTCTTTTATTGCGGATTTGGACTGCAATATACCTTATGCGCTGTTGGGTTTTCATGGTGATTTTTTGATGAGGGATTTGCCGGCGACGTCGCGGAGGCAGGCGGAAGATTGTTTTGCGGCGGCGGAGGCGGCAGGGCTGAGGCGCGTGCGAATTGGTAATGTACATATACTACGGTGATGAGACGGAATATATTTTGGGTTTGTGTTGTTTGCGTTGGAATGGTGGGGCTGGCTATGGGTTTTAAACCACCAGGGGCGGAAGAGAGGCTGGAGGCGATTGGAGATACGGAAGGACTGGCGGAGGCGCTTAGGAAGGCGCTGGAGCCGGGGGATGGTTTCGAGGTGGTGCCGGCGCCGAAGGCGGGCGACTGGTTAGCGGTGCATTATGAACCGGGGCAGACGTTTGGTGAGTTTGTTAGGTCGAGGGCGAATCGGCCG
Source organism: Planctomycetota bacterium (assembly GCA_020350405.1). Lineage (GTDB taxonomy): Bacteria > Planctomycetota > Phycisphaerae > Sedimentisphaerales > Anaerobacaceae. The sequence continues at coordinate 153,340 of CP070715.1, read as the reverse complement.
GATAAAAGGCGGGGGAAGATTTATCTGCAGCCGTTGGGGGAGTTTCCGAAGGGGGAGCTGCCACTGTTAGAGAGATTGAGGAAGTATGCGGGGGTATACTTTGGTATGCCGGTTGAGGTACTGGCGTCGATGGACATAATGGAGCATGGGGTTACGATGCGGGTTAACCAGTATACGCGAAAGCGGCAAATCCTGACGGCGGATGTATTGGCGATACTGAAAAAGAAGCTGCCGAGGGATGCTTTTTGTCTTTTGGCGATAACGATGGAGGACCTTTATCCGGAGGCTTCGTGGAATTTCGTATTCGGACAGGCGTCGCTTCAAGGGCGGGTCGGGGTGTATAGTTTTGCGCGATATGACCCGGGTTTCTATGGGGACAGGCGGGGCAAGGATTATGAGAAGGTGGTATTGCGGCGGAGCTGCAAGGTGCTAGTTCATGAGACGGGGCATATGTTCAATCTGCAGCATTGTATCTACTTTCGGTGCGTTCTTAACGGTTCGAACCATCTTGAGGAGAGCGACTCACGGCCGGTGCGTGTTTGTCCGGTCTGCCTGCGGAAGCTGCAGCACAGTATCGGGTTCGATGTTGTTGGGCGTTACAAAAAGCTGCTGAGGTTTTATAAAGAGGTGGGGTTTGATGCCGAGGCCGCGTGGGTTGGTAAGCGGCTGCGATGGATTTTGGGGGCTAAAACAGGGGAAAGCGGGGTGCAATCTGATAAGCGGCGCGTGCGTTGAGGCGATTTTGGATTTTGCATCAGGGCTTTCGGGGCTGGGGGGAGAGGTTATTATTTTTGGCCGTAGAGCTTGCGGTAGGCGAGCGGGCTCATACCTTTTTCGCTACGAAAATAGCGAGCAATGTTCTCGACGCCTGAGTATCCGAGTGCGAGTGCTATCTGTGACACGGAGAGATTTGTCTCCACGAGCATCCGGGCCACCTGGTCGACACGGGCGCGTTTTATTTCTGCGAGGACGGAGCGGCCAAGCTCTCTGCGAAATCGCTGTTCAAGACTTCGGCGCGAGACGGCTACTGCATCGGCGACGTCGCCAACCTGAATGACCTGGCCGGCATGGCGGCGGATGAAACGGACGGCGTCAGCGACCTGGCGGTCTTGCATTGCCAGAATGTCGGTCGATTGTCTGGTGACAATATGTGTCGGGTGGACAACTATTGTCTGGTTGGCGAACTTTTTTCTTTTTCCTGACATCATTTTGTCGAGCAGTTCTGCAGCCTCGTATCCCGACCTTTGGGTATTGAGGGCAATGCTTGAGAGCGGGGGGCTGGACAGCTCACAGACTAGCTCGTCGTTATCGACGCCGATGATGGCCAACTCTTCGGGGACGTGCAGACCCGCGATTTTACATGCCTCGACAACGTCCTGGCTTCGGTCGTCGGTGCAGGTCATCAGGCCGACGGGTTTGGGAAGCGAGGTTAGCCAATCGGCCATAAAGATTTGTTCGTCCTCCCAGGGGCGGCGTCCCCGCGGCTTTGGCTTTTTGTAGACGTAGGTCTGGAAGCCGGCCTCGTCAATTCTCTGGCAGAAACTCTCGCCTCGCCTGCGTGCGCCAAACATATCCTCAAAGCCGCAATAGGCGAAATTTTTGAATCCGCGGTCGAGGAGATGCTCAGCTGCCATTCGGCCCATGTTGGCGTTGTCGCCGATGATATTGGCGGCGCCAGCAATGTGGTCTTCAATATAAGGGGAGGCAATGGTCGGCAGACCGAGTTCGATGAATTCCTGAGGTTTTTCCTGTTCGACCATGATGATACCGTCGGCGTCTAATTTCTTCTGGTGGGACAAAGCTCTTACCCAGTGCGCAGGGTGCCTGTAGTACGGGGGCTTGTGGTAGAATATCCAGGGCCCGTGGAGGCGGGAGTATTTTGCAATGCCGCGCAAGAGGCCCCGGCAGTATGCTCTGGAGGGCTCAACGAGCAGTATGATTTTTCGAATCTGTGCCATATCATCATTTATACCCTTGGAAGGCATTTGGAAGCAATTTTAAATTCCGAAAAATCCGGAGCAAAGCGGTGTCAAGCGGCGTGGAGAACGGCAACCAAGATGAGCTTGGGCGGCTGTCAGCAAGACTTGGAAGTTTCGAGGGGCCTTGCGCATAATGATGACAATTAGACGCAAAATGACGTTTTAGCGAGGGGCCCAAATAGCTATAATGAACGGAGAACGTGAGCGGTTTGCTTGTGGCGGGTTGATTAATCATCCGAATTCATCGCCTGCCGACTACTATGACAACGAGCCGCAGTGCCAGCGGTGTGTGAACTTCAAGTACTATAACTATCTGGCGAGTAACCGGCTGAAGTAGGCTTTTTAGCCGTAATCAGGTTTGATGCTGGCCCAAACTTAACTTTGACAATCAGTGCGCACCGCACCGATTCGGGGCCTGTACCGAGAAGGTATGGGCCCTGATGTTTTTTTGGTAATAAGGCTATTCAGCGGCTCTTTCAAGTACCGTTATTATGACATAGTTTTATTTAACCATATAAGTAATGAAAAATTTTATTTTTAGGGCTTTGCTGGTGGTTGTTTTGTGTTATAATGGGTTTGGGTTGCCGGGAGCGACTGAAACAGGTCACGTTTCTGCCGCTTAGTCCGGGGGCATGATGTTGAGACGGAAAGACAGACCTCAAGAGTAATGAGTATGTACACAGACGGGGCGTTATTAATAGAGCAGCTAATGCCGGTCGCATATAAGCATGTAATCAAATCTTATCTGCGATATGTGCTGATAAAGTGCGCCAAGTACACGAACGACAAAAGAGAGGTTGAAAGGATAGCTGTGTTCAGCCTAGCGATGACGTGTGCGCTGGCCAAGAAGGTAAGGTATATTTGGCAACTGGGACAGGTGATAGACTGCATGGCGGATGCGGCAGGACGGGACGTGGCTAAAAATGAACCACGGGGCGAAGGAAACGAGCAGCTTGATGAGTCCGCGGTATTTCTGGCAAATAAGAGAATTCAGGAAGTTGCAAAGGCGGTGAATATGCTTGATTGGTTTGCGCTGCAAGTGCTTGTATTTCGCCATGTGGAGATGATGAGCAAAAAGGAAATATCTCAGATTTTTAAAAGGTCTATCCTTAGCATAAGCTCAGCGGTGAATAAAGCGGAGCAAGCGCTGACGGGGCATTTAGCCGGGCTTTGGGAAGATACGACAGCTATTTCAGCGGAGGATGTGTGTTTGTGGATGGACGAGCTGGACGAGGCTTTAGATATGGAGCAAAGAGCACGGGTGGCAAAGTCTGTTTTAAGCTGTGTGGGTCAATTTTGAAAAAAGACAGTTGCCCAGTGAGAAATTATCGCGAAATTTTAAGTAGCGGCCTAGGGCAGCTCATTATATTCAGTTTAGGAAAGAGGCAAAATTGCGGCGAAAAACGGAATAATTAAGGTAAATTGATGTTTTAGGACGATTAGATAAGCGGACAGGCGTCCGGGGGGCGTAGATACGCGAACCGGGGGCCAAGAAAATTAATTGCAATTTTTGAGCGGGCCTTTATAATATCCACATAGTGGATTTGATGAGCTTTTAATGCTGATAATTGACCGTGTTTTAGCGTTTTTGCGATATTCGGGTAACTGCTTGGGAGCGAAGGTGGGCGGCAGTATTGGACCCCAGGACAAGCAAAAAATATGCAACGGGGGTAAATGCTGCGGCAAGGGTCTTTGCTGAGTATAGTGAGTTTATTCGTGGGGTAATTCGTTATCGTGTAAGGAATGAAGCACAAGCCGAGGATTTGTTCCAGGATTTCTTCCTTACTTTGATTGTGAAGCCTCTGCCGGAAGGTATTCAAAACAAGAAAGGGTATCTTTATAGAAGGATAGTCAATAATATTGTTAACGCGACGCACAGGGTTGAGAACTACCAGGCCAGGATTCACAGGTATGCAGAGCGCGCGAAGTATTCTACGACGGAATATAATCCAGAAAGCGAGTTAATTGCGGCGGAACAAATGGATAAGATGTTTGAACTTATAGAAAAGCGTCTGCCGGAGAGAGAAGCTGAGGCGGTTGGTTTGCGTTATAAGAAAGACTTGCCTGTTAAAGAGGTAGCAACGCAAATGCGCGTTAATAACAGGACGGTAAGCAGGTATATTTCGATAGGGCTGTGTAAAATTCGGCAGGTGCTAGCGGTGAGTCAGGGGGATTAAAATGGTCACTGTAGAGCCCAATTGGTCGTGCAGGCAGGCTGAGCTGTATTATTATGAGTTTCTCGGCGGCGAAGACATCGGGACCATTCCGGAGGATGTTAGCGACCACATTAAACAGTGCGGGCGGTGTCGAGGGCAAATAGACCACCTTAAGGATGTGCTTTTCGAATCCGGGAATCGTTTCGAATCAGGGGACGCGGACTCGGGTGCAGCGGTTGTGGCGTCGCTGAAACTTCACTTTGCGTACATTGGCGAGCGTGTCACTTGTGAGACAGTAAAACCATTTCTTGCGAGTCTGTCAGACCCGGACTTAGAGATTGGAATACCGACACCGATAACAATACATCTGGACAGATGTGAACAATGCGCCAACGACGTGGACAGCATCCGAGATCTGCATCTAGGCGGTAAACAATTAAGACGGTTGGGTCAGATTTTTGCGGAGAAGTCATTTTCCGCGCTTGTAAGCTGCTCGGAAGCGCGGAAGGCCATCGGGTCGGTTGCTTCGACGGACTTCAGCGAAGTCGAGGGAGAAGTTTTGAAGCATTTGTGCACATGTCGATGGTGTCGGGAGGTGCTTTACGAGGAACGACAAAAAGTTTGTAACAGTTTGTCGGAGGACGGGCAATCTTCGGGGTTTGGTTGTGAGTCAGTTTCAGCAGCGGATATTTTTGATTACGTCATACCTTATGGAATAGACCCGGCGAGGGACGAGTATAGGAAGTTCCGTAAATCGTTTACTTCACATGCAACCAGTTGCCCAAGATGTCTGGCTAAGATGCAGAGGCTGCACAATACTGTTTACGATATTGCCGAGCGGGCCGAGTCGAATGTAGTTACGATATACCACATAGATGAATTCACTAAGGCTCAGGCGCTGGGTGAGTCTGATGATACTTACGCAGGTTATCCGATAAGGGCGGAGGTGGTCGAGCCGGAAGAGGAGGTCAGGACTGAGGGGGCAGTGTCGAGGATTGATTATGCCGGGGCGTTAAAACGAAGAATGTCGGCGATGAATTTGAAACCCCTTGGCAGGGTTGCGGCAGCGGTGGCAGCGGTAATACTGATAGGGGCAGTGCTGCTGCTGAATACGCCGGCGGCGAGGGCTGTTACTATCGACGAG
>CP070715.1:138376-147961 GCA_020350405.1 Planctomycetota bacterium | reverse complement strand
TTCTGCCTTTCAAAGGGTCTTGCCAAACTTGAAGATGTCAAGAAAGTTATTGATAGAAGAGACGGTCTCGTCGAGATTATTCTCACCGGCCGGGGTGCCACCGAAGAATTGACTGCCTTGGCGGACCTGGTGACGGAAATGAAAGACATCAAGCATCCGTTTGATAAGGGGGCATCTGCAAGACGCGGCATCGAGTTTTAGCAGCTATTCAAACCAGCCAACTTTCCGGAAGATGCGAAGCGGAAGCGGGGGGAATGGTGTTGACTCTTTGGCAGCATTTGATTATCATACCAAGAGTAATTTGTATTTTGTTTAATTGAACCAGCGAAAGGAACCCAAATGTCAACACAAGAAGATTATGTAAAGTCTCGTTACAGAGGGCAGACGATAACTCGCCGCGACATGTTGGCGGGCATGGCCGGCGCGGCAGTGGCCACAGTTGCAGGAATGAGTGTGCCTAAGGTCGCGTTGGCCAAAGTCGAACGTGTTGTAAAGAAAGGTCGTATCAATCAATCCGTCTCCAGATGGTGTTACGGAAAGCTGTCTCTCGACGAGCTGTGTGCCGCGGCGGCGAAGATGGGGATCAAATCCGTTGAACTACTTGACATACCCGACCTGCCGACAGTCAAAAAACACGGCCTGGTCTGCGCGCTGCTCAATTCTCACAGTCTCAAAGACGGCGTCAGTCATAAGGAAAATCATCCCGAATGCCTGGCTAAGATGCGCGAGGGCATTGACGCTGCGGCTGAATACGGATTTCCGAATGTTATCTGCTTCTCGGGCAATCGCTATGGAATGCCAGACGACGTTGGAATTGAGAACGCTGTGATAGCCCTTAAACAAATCGTGGGGTATGCCGAGAAGAAAAAGGTCACGATTTGCCTTGAGTACCTGAACAGCAAGGTCAATCACAACGACTATATGTTCGACCATATGAGCTGGGGCGTCCAGGTCTGCAAAAAGGTAAGCTCCGAGCGTTTGAAGATTCTTTACGACATATATCATGCCCAGATTATGGAAGGCGATATAATCCGTACGATTCGTGATTATCACGAATACATCGGCCACTATCACACGGGCGGCAACCCGGGCCGGAACGAAATTGACGAAGCACAGGAGCTGTACTACCCAGCCATCATGCGAGCAATTGTTGAGACTGGCTATAAAGGCTATGTCGGCCAGGAGTTTGTCCCTACCCGGGACCCGTTGACGTCTCTTGCAGAAGCGGTGCGAATCTGCGATGTGTAATCTATAAGCTTTGAGTACCGGGAGGTTTTTAAGGAGCTGTTTTGAGTGCCTGGTAATGTAGCTGCAATTATCTGTGCTGCGGGAGCCAGCAAGCGGTTCGCCGGCAAGAGAAAAAAGCCCTTTGCAGATGTGGGCGGCAGGGCCGTCTTTCTGCGAAGTGTCGAGCTTTTTGCCAACCGCGATGATGTGAAGCAAATATTGTTAGGCATTGCGCCAGATGACGAAGAATTGGTGACCGTCAAATGGGGACCTAACCTGAAGTTCTTCAACGTAAAAATCTTCTTGGGTGGTGCTGAGCGTTTTGACACCGTTGAAAAGGCGCTGGCACTTGTCAGAGATGATATCGCCCTTATTGCCGTTCACGATGCCGTTCGGTGTTGTGTAACGGACAAGTGGGTCGATGAAGCTATAGTCACGGCCGCTAAAACCGGCGCGGCGATATTGGCTTGCCCTATTGTGGCGACCATAAAACAGACGCAGGATAAAACGATAACCAAGACTGTTGATAGAACAGGTCTTTATGAAGCACAGACGCCGCAGGTTTTCAAGGCCGAGTTACTTAAAAAAGCGTACGAGAACTTGAAGAATCTGGATAAAAACGAAATCAGTGATGATGCTCAGCTCGTCGAGGCGCTTGGAGAGAGAGTATCGATCGTAGAGACGGATGCTTCGAACATCAAAATCACTCACGGCAGTGATATTGCAATTGCCGGAGCTATTCTTAAATCTCGGCCCAAGCCTGTGCCGAAAGGCCCAATGGGTCCATACATCGAAGCACAATGGTAAGTTTTCAAAACTCAGGCTCGTTTAAAAAAAAGGAGTAAAAGTCATATTACCATGAAAGGGGACTGCGATGAAAACAGTGATTCAGCTGACGGTATTTGTAATTTTGACGATGTTGATGGTTGTGGCGGTTGGATGCTCGGCGTCGGGAGGTACAGCTGGTACCTGTAAGGAGCGTCTGTTGTTTTCAGCCGACTTTGAGGACGGCAAGCTCGATGCCTGGCAGGCCACCGACCCGGCGGCCTGGCGAATCGAAGACGGGCGCGGCGGCAAGGTGCTGGCCCTCTTTGGAAAAAGCGACTATGAGCCGGAAGTACGCTCGCCTTATAACATCAACCTGGTTCGGGAGGTGGTGGTGCAAAGCTGTGTGCTCGAGGTCAAAATGCTCTCGACGACGGAGGATTACAACCATCGCGACCTGTGTCTGGTCTTCGGTTACCAGGACCCGTCGCATTTCTATTATGTGCACATCGCCAACCAAGCGGACGCACACGCGAACTCGGTTTTTATCGTGGACGGCAAGCCGCGAGTTTCGATTGCCAAGACCCGAACCGGCGGGACAAAGTGGGACGAGGAGTGGCACACTGTTCGACTTGTGCGGGACGTCAACAAGGGAACGATTGAGGTCTTCTTCGATTATAAGCCCGAGCCGATTATGACGGCTGTCGATAGGCGCCTTGTATGGGGCAGGGTCGGCGTAGGGTCATTCGATGACACCGGCCATTTTGATGACATTCGCCTCTGGGGGAAGCTGGATTAATAGTTGACCTCGCCGGTTCAACGGCAGAACCGTTGGGGCAATTGGGGTTAATGCGGCCAGAGGGGCCGGATTAGATGGGGAAGGTAAGTGCAAGACGACAGCTGGGCTTATATAGGCACGAAGTGGGGCGCAAACAAAACGGAGCACTCGCCCTTGTATGCTCCCAGACATGAAAGTCTCGCCGTTGCTGTGGGAGCGCCAAGATTAAGTACGTATAAATTAACTGTAAAAGAACAGGTGCGTTAGAACAAGGCGATGCGGCAAGGGCCAGAAAAAAAGGCCTCTCCGGCATGGGTGTGGGGATTATAAGCAAAGAGGCCCACACATATTACGGAGGTGGGTATGCTTTTTATGTTTGTTTTTCATATGTATCAGGCTCATTTTGCGCACAATTTTAGGGTTTATTTTAAATTTATAGAGCCGAAACTGGTTTTTAGTCGGAGGGAGCCGCTGCCGTCACCGATTGTACCTTTTATTTTATCTTCGCTGAGGCTTCCTTTGATTGTCAGCGGCAGGTCGGTATCAATTGAGCCGAAGCTGGTTTCGAGCTCGACACGGCCGGAGAAGTTCGGCGGCGCTACAAAGTCAATTTCGCCGAACGAAGTTTCTATATCGGCGTTTATTTCAGGTTTGGTTTGCGGTGAGCAGACAATATCGATGGCGCCGAAGCTCGACCTGGCGAGAAGCTCTGTTGGCGTAATGCGGCGGCAGGTGACCCGGCCGTAAGATGTCTCCAATTGAACCGATCCCTGAATATCGTCGGTGTCAATGGCGGCAAAGCCGGTCCGGGCCTTTACATTGCCGTCAATATCGTTGAGTTTGATTTTGCCAAATGAGGTTGCGCATTCGAGGTTAGTCTGCTCCGGGACTGTTATGTCGAAGCTTACACCTACCGAGCGGTTGTTCTTAAGTTTCGGCTTTTCAACATCGAGCGTCAGCGTTTTGCCGATCGATTCAAGCGTTATTTTCACATTTTCGGCTATTTCTTGGGCCTCTTTTTCTGTGGGTGCTTGGACAGTGATTTCCGCAGTTACGTCGCAGGTAGCCACGTTTGCACCTCTAACGGTGATGGAGCCGAAGGAGGTTTCAGCCACGAGGGTTGAGCCGGGCTCGATGGGGGCGGAGAGCTGGTCGGTCCGTTTATGCTTAGCTTTAAAGCAGGAGCCTATGTTAATACCACAGCTGGCCACAAGGACCAGCAGGCACAGTGACCAACCCAGTGACGCTCTTTTTAGTGAAGCTGTCTTCATTTTCCGTTCTCCTGCATAGATTGCCGCTTTTCGTATTATTATGGTCTTTTATAGATTTGTCGCAAGTTTTATGTTAAAGGTTTCAAAGAAATCCTGAAACTGTAAAATTCCGGCGGCGAAAGGCAACGCGGGACTTGTGCCAAGACGTTGGGTGGTTAAAATAGGCGAGCTTCGCCGCCCATTTAGTGGTAAAAGGTGGAGCTTATTAATCTTTACTATTAAGGTGTTTCTGTGAGAGGCTCATTGAGGATACATTTTGTTGTGATGCTTGGGGCACTGGGGGTAATAGCAGTTCTATTTTACTTAAATTTCAAGGCCGGCAAGGTGGTTCCGGTATGCAGCTATAAAGTGATAAATGCGTATCCTCATGACAAACGCGCGTTCACACAGGGTCTGGTTTTTGAAAATGGTTTTTTGTACGAGGGGACGGGGCTTGTCGGGCGCTCGACACTGCGGAAGGTAGAGCTGGAAACGGGTAAGGTTGTGAAGGGGCGCAAGGTCTCGGATGAGTATTTCGGTGAAGGTATTACGATTTACGGCAATAAAATTATTCAGTTAACGCTGCGGGCCAAGGTAGGACTGGTTTACGATAAAGAAAGTTTCGAGTTATTGGGCCAATTTAATTATCCGACCGAAGGCTGGGGCATTACGCATGACGGAAAAAGTTTAATCAGGAGTGACGGCACATCAACGTTGTATTTTCTGAATCCCGACACGTTTGAGCAGACCGGCAGGATTGAGGTTGCGGGCAGTGATGGTCCCGTGACCGGACTTAATGAACTGGAATATGTTCAGGGTCAAATCTATGCCAACGTCTGGCGGACAGACCGCATCGCAAGGATTGACCCGAAGACGGGCAGGGTGACCGGATGGATAGACCTGGCGGGGCTTCTGGGTACAGAAGCGCAAGGTCAATTAGTTGATGTACTGAACGGCATTGCATACGATGCGGAGAAAAACCGGCTGTTCGTGACCGGAAAATTGTGGCCTAAACTTTTTGAGATTGAACTTATCTTATCGAGGTAGCGAGGTTGATGGTAGGGGGGCTTGGTTTATTCGGGCAGGGCGGGGCTGAGCGGGTAAAGCGGGCCTAAATAGCTGTATGAATCGGCTGTGGGCGTCGGGCCAGGCGGCTGAATATTTTTTCAGTCTTTGTTCTTGACGGGGAGATGGAAATTGGTTCTATTTAGATGCGTTGAAAATTTTTGGTTTGAGGGCGAAATTTTATGGCCGGGCGGTTGGAGCCGCCCAGTTGCGGATTTGGCAGAAAAGATTGGGTTCGAGGTTGAAAGGAGGCCATTATGGCAAGGACAATTCTGACCGCATTACTTATAGTGTTGATGAACGTGCTGGTTGCGTGCAATAAAGTCGACAGGAGCAGTTCCAAGCTCATGATGGTTCGCACAAAGACGGCTGCGGGCGATGTTGAGGCGATTGAGGTTGCCGGGGCCCATGAGACCGATATCGTCGAACAGGTCGCAGTCAACAGGCAGGCGTATCGTCAGGGGCTTGAGGCGCTGATTGAGTACTACACGAAAGAAGGCAACAGCATGAAGGTTGAGTGGGCCAAGAGGGAGCTGGCGGCACTTGATAAGATGCCGCAATACAGGTATATCGTTGAGGCGAGCATTGCCGGGCCGGATTTGAAGGCGACCGAAGCGGTCCGCGCGGCCGACTATCTCTATGAAGAGGCGCTGGCACTTGAAAACAAAGCCAGGTCGCTGGTACTTGTTGTTAATAAAGGCCAGCTGCGGCAGGCCCTTGATAAATACAATGAACTCATAACAACATATCCTTCCAGCGACAAGATTGATGACGCGGCATACAGGGCTGCGGGTATCTACGAACACTTCCAGGACTACACGATAGCTGCCCTTTATTATCAAAGGGCCGACCAGTGGGACCCTGGTTCGGCCTATCCTGCATTGTATAAAGCAGCGTACATTTTGGACAGACGACTGCACCGCAGAGCGGAGGCTATGGATCTTTATCAGCAGGCCATCAAAAAGGAAGGGCTGTGGCCAAGTTATAAGGAATTTGCGGAGATGCGAATCGCGGAGTTCACCAAGGGCGACGAAGGCGGCGAGTAGCATCGATAAGAGTTCATGATAGAGTTTTTTGCGAGATAGTTTCGGGCCTGGCTGAATGTCAGGCCTGTTTTTTATGTGTAAGGGATGTCGGCGGAATTTGAGAACAAGGTGGCGGAGTTTATTGAGTCGAACGGTCTTTTCGGTTCGGAGGACAAGGTTCTGCTGGCGGTTTCGGGCGGGGTGGATTCGACTGCACTTCTGCATGCTGTCTGTGCGCTGAAGGCTGGGGGCGTTCTGGGTGGCGAGCTTGTCTGCGCCCATATAAATCATCAGTTGAGAGAGGCGGAGGCCGATGGGGATGAGGACTTTGTTGTCGGAGAGGCCGGCAGACTAAACGTGACTGCAATAACAAGGCGTGTGGATGTGCGCGAGTACGCACGCAAAAATAAATTGTCAATCGAGACGGCGGGGCGCGAGCTGCGAATTGAGGCACTCGTAGATATTGCCAAGGCGAATAATTGCAATGTGATAGCGACCGCCCATCAAAAGGACGATAATGCGGAGACCATTTTACAGCGGCTGACTAGAGGGACGGGCTACCGGGGTCTTGGTGGCGTCTGGCCGAAGAGGACGTTTGCCTCAGGGGTGACATTCGTAAGGCCGCTTCTTTGCGTTACACGGGCGGAGATTATCGAGTATCTCAAGCAGCGCAACCTGGCGTGGCGGGTGGACCGGACGAACGTGGACTACAGTTACAGGCGAAACTTCATCCGTCACAGGCTGATGCCTGAACTGGAGGGGCGGTGCAGTCGCTCGGTCGTGGAGGAATTGTATGAGCTGTCTGAATCAGTGCGGAAGTTTTATGGTATGGTGTGCGAGTGTGCGGAGAAGGTTTGGGCGAAGCTGGCTGAGTGCGGCGACGAAGGGGTGATACTGGATTTGCAGCAGCTTTCGGCTGAGCATCCGGCAGTGAAGGTTGAGCTGGTGCGGCGGGCTCTGGCGGCTGTGGGCAGCGGGGAGCGGGATTTGACGCAAGAACGTTTCGAAAGGATACTGCAATTAGCAGGGCAAAAAGCAAGCGGCAGGAGAATTGAGCTGCCGGGGGGGTTCGTGGTTAGGAGTGAATACGGAAAATTGATTTTTTCGCGTGGAGAGGACGAGCAGGCAACAAAGAAAACGAGTGATAGCATAACGATTAAAGTTCCGGGGCAGACGAGGTTCGGCAATTATCTTGCCGAGGCCGGCGTATTCGAGGTTGAGTTAGGCAGCGAGGGCAGGTTCAAGGCCGGAAAGATGAGTTTTGTGGAATGGTTCGATTTGGATAAGGTAAAGATGCCATTGGTGGTTCGCGGTCGGCGGGCCGGGGAGCGATTTATCCCGTTGGGGTCGAGTCAGGAAAAGAAGGTGGGTAAGTTCCTGACTGCGCAGCGGGTGCCCCAGAGAATACGGCGCAGGCTGCTGATTGCGGCCGACAGTGAGAAGATAATCTGGGTCTGGCCGATTCGGATAAGCGAGGAGGCGAAGGTCACGGGGCAGACGCGAAGGATTCTTCGACTGCAGATAACCGATGCGACTTTGGAATGACGATGGGGGAAGAAAAGGGCGGGCGAGACAGAGATGTGCAAGCAGGCTAATACACGGCGTGAGTTTTTGAAGGCGGTCGGACTGGGCGCGGGATTCGAAAGTGGGTTTGATTGGGTTTGTTTTGGCGGAGTCGGAAGGGAAATCGGTTTGCATAAGGCTTTGTTAAGTTTAAGGTTACGTTTATTTGGGCGGCCGGGAAAATTGGGTTTGAATTGGCTTTGATTGGGTTTGTATTGGCTTCGTTTTGGCCAAGTGTCCAATTGGATTTATTTTCATAATCCACTGTATAGAAAGAGGTTACGTTCATTTGAGCGTCCGGGAAATTGGGTTTGTTTTGCATAAAAAGGTCAGGGGTTACGGGTTAGCCTTTCTGGGCCCCAGATCGGAGTCTGGGGTCTTCGCTGCGCTTCGAGGGTCAGGGGATTTATTGAGTTTTCAAAGAGCGGGCGGACGGATGGCAGGTCCGCTCATTAGTAGAGGGGGTTGCGCATTTGATTGAAATTTCGGGGAGGGGAGGAAGGGAGATACGGGTTAAGTCCTTGAGAAATAGGAAGTAAGAATTTTTAAAAAAAACTGCGTCATTGCTGGACGTGCCCGCAGATTTGATTGAGTTTTGAGCGGCTCTCTTGGGCACAGGTTGCGTGGTGCTGCCGGAGGCGGCAACGAGGAAACATAAAGTAGTACGCCGTAGGCGTGCAGATAAAACGGTATCCGAGCAGGAGGCAGCACAAGTACCTATGACACAGGCAAGTGTTAGCGTAGAGAAAAAATAGGGGTTGGGGGGTGAGGGGCCGGACAGGGCAATCAAAGATTAAAAATCAAAATGCAAAGGCACAGTGCAAAAATTGAAAATGTTGATGGGATGGCCCCAGTTAGATAGACTGCGTCATCTCACGGGGTAAAGGTTGGGAGTTGCGGGTTGGCCGGAGGATTCGGTTAGACTCAGGGATTGAAGTTATTCAGTAATCGGGCAAGTAAGCTTTGAAGTTTATCATTTTCCTCGCGGGGTACTGAGTGTAGGGGCGATTTTCCGATGGGCGGGTCAGGGGATTTTTTCGTAGAGTCTGACGTAGTCGATGAGCATTTGCTGTGGGAAGGTTGAGGATTCGTTCGGGTCTCCGGGCCAGTTTCCTCCGACGGCGACGTTCAGGAGGATGTGGAAGGGCTTGTTAAAGGGTGCGGGGTATGAGCCGCCGGAGCTCCACCAAGAGGTCTCAGTATGGTATAGCTGCTCGTCGATGTACCAGCGGATTCGGGTGGGTTCCCACTCGATGGCGTAGGTGTGAAAATCATCGGAGAAGTCATTGCCGTCGGAGTAGGAGCCGCCTGAGCTGGTATTACTGGGCCATTGGCCGCCGTAGTGGATGGTGCCGTGGATTGTATCGGCGATGTTGGTGGATTCGACGATGTCGATTTCGCCGGAAGCGGCCCAGCCGCCATATTCCCAGTCAGTAGGGAGCATCCAGAAGGCGGGCCAGATACCCTGGGTGCCGGGGAGTTTGATTCTTGCCTCGATTTTGCCGTAGAGGAAGTCCTGCTTTGCGAATGAGCGGAGGCGTGCGGAGGTGTAGCTGGCGCCCTGGTAAGACTCCTGTCGGGCGACGATTACGAGATTGCCATTGCTGACGTAGGAGTTTTCCGGGCGGGGAGTGTAGTACTCGCGCTCATTGTTTCCCCAGCCAGCGGGCAGGCCGTAGGCGGTGCCGTCGCCGAGCTGGTGAGACCAATTTTCATAGTTAATGCGCGAGCCATAGAATTCGTCGGACCAGACGAGCTCATAGCCGGGGTAGCTAGGGGGTGGCGCGAGCCAGTTTTCGGCAAAGACCCTGAGGTCATTAAAATCAATATCCTCGTCGCCATCGAGGTCATAGAGGGACTGGGTCTGCTGCCAGTCGCCGGCCAATTTTGAATAGTCGGCGAAGTTAATCTG
>CP070715.1:133769-138276 GCA_020350405.1 Planctomycetota bacterium | reverse complement strand
GGGGGCGGTTGCGTTGCCGTCTTTTGCTGTTGCTTCTTCAGTTCCTCAAGTTTTTGTTGCTGCAACATTTGAAACGCCGCGGTGAGTTCGGTCAGATGCTCTTTAGGAACAGCGACCTCGAGGGCCATCTTGCCACCTCCGATTTTGCCTGCAAAGGCGATATTGCTCTTTGTAGGGATGTCAATCTCCGGTATCGGCACAGGCGCTATGGCCGTGGCCATTTTTAACAGCCGGACGTAATTATATGTTCCCACAAAATCAGCTTTGTCTGCCTCCGGCAGTAGTCCCATCGCGGCGTTCATTTCAGCGGCCATTTGTTGTTCCTGCTGTCGGCGGCCGGCCTTGATCTTATCAATCAGCTTGCGTATTGACGAGTCCACATCATCGCCGCCGACGACACAGACACACAATCTGTCAGCTCTCATTATCCCCCATCTGCACTGGAAACCGTCGCCGTACATCGCATCCATTATTTGTGCCTGCGGTGAATTCGGCTCGGTTGGTTTCATTACCAGCTTCGCCGAATCTATTGAAACACCTTTGTACCGGTCAACATCCCGGCTCATTGTATAGGTGATGTCCATGCCCATGCTTTTGGAAAAATTCGCAATGGCACCGGTGTTCATCATCTGGGCTGCTTCTTCTGAGACCCGGTTGAATGTTTTCTCATCCTTTACCGAAATTACATATTCAGCTGCAAATGGAGGCTTGTTTTTTGTATCGATTGAAGCCGAGAATGCTAGAGAGTCCCCCAAGGCACCGGTCATATCTGTCATCAGCGCCTTCATTTTCGCTGTCTCTTCGGCTGTTGTACTCTCACCGACAATAGCGGCAAGCATATCAGCACACTTGTTATTGAATTGATTGGCGAAAGTTTTGTTCAGATTGCATCCGAAGTTCATTGCGGCGCCGTCTTGGAGGTAGGCCAAGAATTTATTTTCCTGGTCGGTCGAAATGTCGGCGACGAACATGTTTGCCATATCGGTGCCCGGCACGGCCGAGATGCTTACGGCCAGATTGCACGCGTTCGGTTTTGGCCTGAAGGTCAGGCCTAGGAACTGTGTTTCCTTCATCAGGGTCTCAAGAATGCCGGCGTACATATTCATTATGGCTGCCGGGTTTCCAAATGACGCTTGCCCGCTTGCGTTGGTATTTTCCATCATGGTCTTGATATTCTCAAGCTGAGCAAAGACCATAGGTCCGAAGGTCTTGGACACCAGCTGGACATTCCCATATGCCCATAGTGGTTCCTTTGCGGCCTTTTCGATTTCGTCTGCATCGAGAGTGCGGGCAAGTCCGGCAGCCGTGGAACTCGAGATAGATTTTGAAGTCGCAAGCAGTTTGTCGTAATTTTTCTCCGAGCTGATCAGCGCATAACTGCCGACCTTGGTAATCAGCGTTGTTTTGGTCTTTCCGGTCATATCACCGACTGTGATCTTCGAGATTCCGTTCGCATCCGGGTGACTGCAATTAGGATTGCTACTGGCAAACTGTTGAAAATCCGTTATAGGCAACAGGCCTGCTATGAAGACATTCTGTGTTGGCTGACCTTCTACAGTTTGGCCGGGCACTGTCACCGCGAAAATCGAGAAACTGCCGCCCATCTTTACGTTATTCAGTGCCGGGTCGCCCAGGACCCCGGCAAGCTGCATGCGCCCCAACATGGACATCCCCATGGGAATAGGACTAGCACCGGCCAGGAACTGGTCCATCATGCCGACGGTGTGGTCAAAATTATTCACTCGCACACAAAACAGACTTTCAGCGGGTGTTATCCGAAGCAGCTCATCGCCGACAGGCTTGGCTGAACTCTCCGCCTGCAGCCCTGCGTTAGAGACAAGCAGGGCCGGCACCACTAACATAACAGCATTTCTGAAATGTATTGATTTAAACATTTTCCGCACCTTTCTGGACTAATGCCGGCAAAATTCGTAGCTCAAAGGCCTTATATTCGACCTTGTATCATAATTGAGACAGCTATTGTACGGGAGTCGTATGAGAAACTCAAGCGCGAGAGGCTGGAAGATGTTCAGGATGGATTTGCGCGAAGCTGGAAGTCGGGCGTGTATGATTTTGCCTAAGCTTTTAGCCTCACCTTGCTGACGAGTTGGTGGGCGAGGCGGGTAGGCTCAGGCAGACGATATTTAGTTGTACAGGCGAGCGTGGTTTTAATCGCGTCATTCAGCGTGCATCTATTTCCCACCGAAACGAAAACGGGCTTGACGTCAGTGCGGGTCCGAACAACGGCGCCGATGACCTCATCTTTATCTTTCAACTGACTGTGTGAACCTTTTTGGCCAGATGGGTCTTCGAAGGAGCCGGTTAGTCTGCTTTTTGCGCAACCGATGGTTGGCTTATCGAAAAACAGGCCGAGATGAGCTGCCAAGCCGACCCGTCGGGGATGAGCGATACCCTGGCCATCGATGAGGAACAAGTCCGGCTCGCTTTTTAGTTTTTCGACCGCGGCGATACAGACTGGAGCTTCTCTGAACGAGAGCAGGCCGGGGATATAAGGGAAACTAACTTTATGTGTAGCCGTTTTTGTTTCGACAAGTTTAAGACCTGGCAGTTTCACAACCACCGCGCAGGCGATAATTCTTTGGCCGTCTTTGCTAAGGGCACAATCCATGCCTGCAATTAGCTTCGGCGATTTTTCCAACCTTTTGAATCGCACTTTGCTGGCGAGTTGTTTTTGCAGGGCCGCGGCCTCTGAATAAGATACATTCCAGTTGTGTAACTTTTTTATTTGCACGGTGGCCTTAATTTAGCAGAAAACGTTGTACTTTCAATTGCAAATGGGTATCATTCCAGGTTCTTTGCGGCCGAGGGTTGTCAGGGGTTCACAGGTTTTTCTTCACGGTTTTTTGCGAATAAGGGTTTTGCCTGTCGAGGTGATTTTGGTACAATGGCTAGTTTGGGTTAGTGCGTGTTTTTCGTGCTGGGACTGTTTGTGCTGGTGAAAAGGTAATATGGCCAAGAGAAATGAAAAGGCTATTCAGATTACGGGGGCGGCTGAGCATAATCTTAAGAACATCAACCTGAGTATTCCGCGGGACAAATTGGTGGTGGTTACGGGAATAAGCGGCTCGGGGAAGAGTTCTTTGGCCTTTGATACGATTTATGCCGAGGGCAGAAGGAAATATGTCGAGTCGCTCAGTGCCTACGCCCGGCAGTTTCTCGAACAGATGCAAAAGCCGGCGGTGGGGGACATTACGGGGCTGCCCCCGACGATTGCAATTGAGCAGCGAAGTGCCAGTGGCAATCCTCGCTCAACGGTGGCCACGACCACGGAAATCTATGATTACTTCAGGTTGCTTTTTGCCCGCGTTGGTCAGCCGCACTGCTGGGTGTGCGGCAAAGAGATTGCAAGCCAGCACTCTTCGCAGATAGTCGAGTCGATACTGACCTGGCCGGAAGGTACAAAGGTCCAGATCTGCGCGCCGCTTATTCGCGGCAAGAAGGGTGAGCACAAGGACGTCTTCGCCACCATACAACGGGAAGGTTTTGTGCGTGTGCGTGTCGATGGAGATATTTTTGACTTGAAGAACGCTCGGCCTTTGAACAAAAACAAAAAGCACGATGTTGCCGCCGTTGTGGACAGGTTGATTATCAAGGATGCGGTTCGTATTCGGCTGGCGGACTCGGTGGAAACGGCGCTGAAGTTGGCCGATGGGGTGCTTTTGGTTCTGCTACAAGAGCCTGAACGAGAGGAAGAAGGCCGTACTAACGATGGTAAGTGGAAGGAAATCATCTACAGTGAAAAGTTCGCCTGTCCCAAGCACCCGCAGGCAAGTCTAGAGGAGTTGTCACCCCGGCTTTTTAGCTTTAACAGCCCTTACGGTGCCTGCAAGAGCTGTGACGGCCTCGGGACGATTCTTGAATTTGACCCGGATCTTATTGTGCCGGACAAAAGTGTGGCACTGGATAGCGGTGCTATTGAGGCTTGGCGCAAGGGCGGAAAAAGAATGAACATTTTCTATAACCGGCTTGTCAAAAGATTCTGCAGGAATGTAGGAATCAGTAAGACCACGCCCTTTGAGCAGATACCAAAAGAGATAAGAAGGGTACTGATACACGGCACGAGTGCGGCTGACGTGAGGAAGTATGGTTTTCGGTTTGAGGGGGTTATCCCGAACCTTGCCCGGCGATGGAAGACGACAACCAGCGAATATGTTAAGACAAGGTTGCATGGTTATCTTTCGGAGCAGCCCTGCCGAGGCTGCGGAGGCGCAAGGCTTCGGCCTGAGGCGGTCGCTGTGACGGTGGGAGGCAAAAATATAAGTCAACTGACCTTGTTAAGTATTGAGAAGGCTCAGGAATTTTTCAATAAATTGGAGCTGGACGCCGAGCGTGCCTTGATTGCCGAGCAGGTGTTGAAGGAAATAAAGGCAAGACTGAGGTTTATGGTGGATGTTGGTTTAGGGTATCTGACTCTGGACCGGAGGAGCAGTACTCTTGCGGGCGGTGAGGCCCAGCGGATTCGACTGGCCACACAGGTCGGCAGTGG
>CP070715.1:130362-133669 GCA_020350405.1 Planctomycetota bacterium | reverse complement strand
GTCTATCGTCAACACAATATTAGAGGAAAAATAAAAATTTTCCAATTTTTTTCAAATATTTGCCACAAAGCCTCTAAGACACAAACAAATACTTCACCAGATACGAGATACAAGCGACGAAATACGAATTATAACCACTAAGAACGCAGAATTCGCCGGATTCCTTCGCGAGATACGAGATACCAGATACGAGATACGAATCATGTCAAACAAAACCAATTTTCTAATGGAAAAAATCAACATAAACTTAGGCTTAACAAAGGATTACGAAAATGGTCGTCCTGTCGGACAAGAAAAAACAAAACCAATCTTGCCCGCCCTCGCAGCGCAGCGAATACCCCGGATCCGTCTGGCTTTCCCTGACCGCTGATCCCCCACCCCTAACCGGCGACCTTTTTATGCAAATCAAACCCAATTTCCCGGATGCCCCAATGAACGTAACCTCTTTCTGTCCAGTGGATTATGAAAATGAATCCAATCGGAAACTTGGTGAAAACAAAGCCAATACGAAGCCAATCAAAGCCAATACAAACCCAATTCCCGAAAAGCCAAAATCGAATTAAACTTCTATTTAACAAAGCATTATGAAAGTGCTCGTCTCCGCGAACGCGAACGAAACAAACCCAATCAGACCCAATCTCAAACGTCGCCTTTCGAGACCTCCGAAATGGCCGTGTTCGGACGCCAGAAATGCCATTTTTTGGCGTAGGAGCGGACGTTTCATATACTTTAAGGGGGTGGTCTTTGGGCACTTGCTATCAGAATGGGGGGTAGGAATGCTCGAAGTAAACGATGTATGTGATACTGCCTTTAGCAAATGGCCGGTCAGCCGCGACTACAACTGGGCCGAAGGCACCCTCAAAGCGGCCGACGACGACAGGTCCGTCGCAAAAATCCGCGAATATCTGGCTGACAATATTGCCGACGTCCGGCTGGGCGCCCAAGATGCCAACGCCGCTACTTCAATGGTCCAGATGTTTGTAGATGCCGCCTCTACCATCCGTGACAAGCTCACCCAAATGCAGCAGCTCGCCGAACAGGCCGCCTTCGGCTACTGCCCCGACCTAAAGAAAGCCTCTCTCCAAAAGCAGTTGACAGCATTAGCCGCGGATATCAATAAGATAGTCGCCGATACCGGCTATGTCGACGATACCGAACACGGCGTGAATAAATTGCTTAGTGGCCAGGGCGAAACGATAGAAAGACGCATTGACAAAACGCGTACCATCAAACTCTTTCCAAGAAATCTCACCTTCAACATCGAAGATGTGAATTTAGCCAACAACGCGGCTGCTGCGTGGAAGGTCATCAAAACGGCCGTGAAAGCTGCGACCGAATGCACTGACTACCTTGGCAGCCAGGCCAAAATTCTGCAGGATTCAATGGCAGTAATGGAAGGCAGGATGGCTGCCGCCGCGGACTATGACTCGACCACCTTCGAGACGGAAACCGCACAGCAAATAACAACCCACCTGGCAAAGCAAATTTCAGAAAATCCCCTAATATCTTCAAAGACCCAGTCAAACATAACACCCGATGAGACCTTGCATTTGCTAAAGGACAACTAATAGCTTTCCGTAACGTGACTACCCATAGCATCAGGTAAATACCGGTCGTGTAATACTATAATAGACCCTGCCGGGATTTTGCAGTGCCTCGGCCGCAAGAGCAACTCCACATCTCCCACCACAACTCGACCCACTTATTTTGTTTTTCATTTCCAACTTTTCCCTTACAATTAGCCTATGCTTTATGTCTGCTCTATCGCGCTGATTCTGCTTAATGCTGTATGGCTTGTGCTGGTCTTCTTTGGTCTGCCGGGCAACTGGCTCATCGTTATATCAACGTGTCTGTTTGCGTGGTGGCGATGGGACAATGGCATCTTTAGCACCTACACGCTGCTTGCCATAACAATCTTGGCTGTTCTGGGGGAGCTGGTTGAATTTTTCGCTAGTGCCGGCGGTGCCAAGAGGGCAGGGGCGGGCTGGCGCGGCTCAATCGGAGCAATAGCAGGTGCCGTCACAGGCGCAATAGTCGGGACATTCGTGCTGCCCGTACCGGTGCTGGGTACACTCCTGGGTGCCTGCGTCGGCGCAGGGTTAGGTGCATGGGGGCTGGAATTAGCCGGCGGAAGAAAATTGCAGGATTCCGTTCGGTCCGGCATTGGGGCCGGGGTCGGCGAATTCCTCGGCATTACCACCAAATTCATTCTTGGCGGCCTCATCTGGCTTACCGTCGCCATCGCCGCCTTTTGGCCATAAGAATCCGTATGGAGCCTCGGTCCCACCTTAGCTGAAACGTCACATCAATGTTGTATTCCAAACCGAGCATATTCAAGCACCATTCCGGCCAAGTGCAATACGCAACGTCACTTGTCCCCTTGTCGATGCATTTGATAAAAATCGGTCTGGATAAAAAGCATTGACTTAGCTAAGTCTTTATGCTAAAATGAGTAAACTTCACTTTTATGATGTGAGCATTATGCTACCGCATCTGCGAGGAAGGAGAAAGATAAGGTGCGCAGGTCTCTAAGAATCTTGTTACTATCGCTGGTCTTTATAGCATCCCTTGCCGGTTCCGCCCTCCGGGCTTGTCCTGTGGGCGACGTGAGCGGAAACTGCACAGTCGACTTGCACGACCTGCGGCTTCTCGCCGAGCAGTGGCTCGACCCCGCAGGCAGTGCCGACCTGGATGATATTAACGGGGTAAATATGGTCGATTTCGCTATGTTAGGCGAAGACTGGCGTAAGGTTGAGGCACCATTACTAATCACTGAGTTCATGGCCTCCAACAGAACGACGCTGATAGATGGGGACGGCGGCGCCTCTGACTGGATTGAGATTTACAATCCGACGGATACGAACATCACTCTGACCGGCTGGTGTCTGACCGATGACTATAGAGACCTTACCAAGTGGCCATTCCCCGATGGCCTTATCATTGACCCGAGCCAATACCTTGTGGTCTTCGCATCGGGACAGGATGATGCCAATTACCCATATCTTGACCCCAACGGCTACTACCACACCAACTTCAAGCTCGACAAAGCCGGGGAGTATCTGGCACTGGTGGCAGGCGACGGCAAGACTATAGCACATGACTATGACAGCTTCGAATATGACGATGACGAGTTCGGCTTTCCATTTCAGAAAACTGATTTCTCATATGGCCTCGTTGATAACGACCCCAACCAAGAGGCTTATTTCGACGCTCCCGCAACACCCGGTGCGGAAAATGGCTCTGCGGTGTTGGGTCTGGTAGCCGATACGAAATTCAACTACGACCGCGGCTTCTACGAGGCCGCATT
>CP070715.1:115950-130262 GCA_020350405.1 Planctomycetota bacterium | reverse complement strand
TACGAGGGACGCGAGATGAAGTGGGGCGAGATGATGCAGAGAGGTGAGAAGTTCGAAGTAGATTTTCTGAAGGAGTTGAAGGCGTAAGGAGTTAGTCGTGAGGCGATTGCAACAAGTCCTGCTGGTCGCGGGAGTAGTCTTGGGGGGCGTGATTGTGGGGTGTAAGACTGAGAAGGCGAATACCGAGCCGGGGAACGTGGTGGTCAACTCGGTTGGGATGAAGCTGGCGTATGTACCGGCGGGGGAATTCGAGATGGGAAGTCCCATTGACCAGAAGGGACGTGCGGAGGATGAGCTGCGGCATCGGGTCAGGCTGACGCGCGCGTTTAGGATTGGCGTTACGGAGGTTACGCAGGGACAGTGGGAGGCGGTGATGGGTTATAACCGGTCGAATTTCAAGGGTGCTGATTTGCCGGTCGAGAAGATATCGTGGAGGGAGGCGGTTGCATTCTGTAAGAAGCTCAGTAAGGATGAGGGCAAGCGGTATCGACTGCCAACGGAGGCAGAGTGGGAGTATGCGTGCAGGGCTGGGGCGACGGGCGCATTTGGAGGGACGGGAGATATCGATGAGATGGCGTGGTACGCGGACAATAGTGATGAGAAGAGTCATCGGGTTGGGACGAAGGCGGCGAACGCGTGGGGACTGAGTGATATGCACGGGAATGTGGCGGAATGGTGCAGCGACAGATATGGTGCGGATTATCCGGAGGGCGAGGTTGTTGACCCTGGGGGCCCCGGGGAGGGTACGTATCGGGTTGTGCGAGGGGGGTCGTGGAGTCATTTTGTTCGGGCGTGCCGGTGCGCGGCGAGGAGCAGCGTGCCGGAGTCGTATCAATTAAGGCAAACGGGATTTCGAGTAGTGATGGAGGTATCAGAATGAACAGTTCGAGAGTGAGTCGTCGTGAAGTGTTGATGGGCGGGATTGGCGTCGTTGCGGGATTAGCGATTGGGGGTGGGTGTGCGAGTTCGTCTATGTGCGGTGCCAAGAAGAAGGTCTGTCATAAAGGATTTAAGATAGGTATATGCGACTGGACGATGGGTCGGATAGCGCAGCCGGAGGCGCTGGACGTGGCGAAGCGGTTGGGGGCGGACGGAGTGCAGGTGGATTTTGGAATGGCGGATGATGAGTTGCCGGTGCTTCGAAAGAGGAGTCTGCAGAAGAAGTATGTGGAGCTAACGAAAAAGCACGGCGTAGAGATTGCATCGTTCGGGATGGTTGCTTTGGGGTGGGCGCCGTATAAGACTGACCCGCGGTGGGAGCAGTGGCTTGGGGAAGGGATAGAGGTGAGCAAGGAGATGGGGGTGGATATAATTTTGGTGCCGTTCTTCGGAGAGAGGGACTTGTCGGGTGATGCGGAAGGAAGGAAGATTGTGGCGAGGAAGCTCAAGGTTTTGGCGCCGAAGGCGGAGAGGGCGGGGGTGGTGCTCGGGCTGGAGTCATTGATGAGCGCTGAGCAGAATATGGAGATTATTGATTCGGTGGGCTCGCCGGCGGCGCAGGTTTACTACGACGTGGGGAACTCAAAGAACAAGGGGTACGATATTTACAGGGAGATACGGGTTCTCGGCAAGCATATCTGCGAGTGTCACGCGAAGGACTACGGCAATGAGATGTTCGGCAAGGGCGATATAGATTTTCGGCGGGTGCGTGAGGCGATGGACGAGGCCGGCTATCGCGGGTGGATAGTATTCGAGAGTAATAAGTGGGAGCCGGATACGCCGGTGAGTGCGGAGGAGGAATTGAAGTTTAAAAAGAACATTGAGTACCTTCGCGGGATATTCCCGGCGAGGGTTTAGTTGGTAAATCTTAACAAAGAAGGAAAGGGACGGAGTATGGCGCGGCGGAAGCGATTTATATGCGCGGGTCTGGTACTGGGGGTGTGTATGCTGGTGGCATCGTGCGGGGCACCTGCGCGGCAAGGGTTGAGGAACGAGTTCTTCGCGATGGATACGGGGACGATAGACGCCAACTACAAGACGGCGAAAGCACAAGTGGAGATGGTCAAGGAATTGGGGTATGCGGGGATAGCTTACTGGGAGGGGAATCCGAAGCGGGGGGATTATGATTTGCGGGATATGCTGCGCGAATTAGACAGAAATGGTTTGAAGATATGGCCGTTGTATGTTGGGGTGTGGCTGGATAAGGGCAAGCCCGAGTATGAAGGGAGTCTGCCGGAGGCGATAGAACTGTTGCGGGGGCGGGATGCGATGGTGTGGCTGCATATAATGAGTGAGGAGTATGAGAAGTCGTCGCCGGAGGGAGATGGGCGGGCGGTGGAGATTATTCGCGAGGTGGCGGACATGGGAGAGGAGGCGGGGGTGAGGGTCGCGCTATATCCGCATGTGAATGAGTGGCTGGAGAGGCATGATGATGCGCTGCGGGTGGTGGAGAAGGTCGGGAGGGAGAACGTGGGGGTGAGCTTTAATCTGTTTCATCGGCTGAGGATTGAAGGGGAGGAGGGGATTGGTGAGCAATTGGAGAGGCTGATGCCGCATCTATTTACGGTAACAATCAATGGGTCGGCGAAGACGGGGTCGATTGAGACGTTAGATAGCGGGGAGTTTGAGGTGTATAAGTTGCTGAGGACGCTCAAGAGGCTCGGCTATGACGGGCCGATTGGGCTGCAGGGGTGGGGGATAGGCGGGGACGTGCGTGATAATCTGACGCGGTCGATGGCGGCGTGGCGGAAGTTCAGCGGGCGGCTGGCGGCGGAGGAGAAGCTGGGACAGGACTGGCCGGAGAGGCGGAGGAGATGGAGGCCGGGGAGGACTTACAGGTATTGATTTTGGGGAGTGGAGGGGTGAGGGTATGTTGACCTGCGGTGGTTTGTGGGGTAGGATGCGGTTATGGTGAGGCGAGTTGCGATATTATGTATTATGACTCTAAAATCGGGCCAGACCAACAAATGTATTTTAAAGTGAGAAGAAAATAATATAGAACAAAAGGGCGTGATACCCAACGATTTGGGCATAAGGCCGTAAAACATTTATTTTGTTTTTTCTATAAGGAGTTATTTAATATAGATAAAACAACCATTGGCCCTGATAGAATATTCTTGTTTTAAGATAACAGGAAAATCAAGCGGAACAAAACTGTAATGAATGTACCAATAAAGCTTTTATTTATAAAGGGATATATTTTTATAGCTACGGCCGGCTTGTGTTTAATGATTTTGCTAATATTTACACTTATTCATGAAGGACATCATGTTGGTTCAATGACAACAGATCCTACACACCCGGGTATTTCGACACGCAATTATTATTATATGTCCAAAGAGGCTTTCGATAGATACTATCTATTCTCGAAAATTGTTGGTGCGACAGGGTTTTGGTCTGGCCTAGTTGGTATATTTTTGTATCTGAGAAGCAAAAATAATCCTGTTGTTTTGAAGAGAAGTAGTAAGAGATGAGGAATCAAGCTCCTAATAATTGTCGGATGAGGAGGATGGGGGTGGTGGCTTGTGGAATTGGTCAGGCGAAGGAGGCTTTGGCGTAGGTCTCGAATATCCTGCGGTAATGAAAGCCGTAGATGGCGAGTGTGACGGCGAGATGGAAGTAGCGAGGGCTTCGCAGGGACCAGAAGATAAGCTTCCAGTAATAGAGCCTGCCTTTGCCTACTATTCCCAATAGCCATACCGACTTTATAAATGCCTTGATGTCATTGCGGGTGAATCTGACTCTGGTTTTGCCCAGAGGCCTGTAATTTCTGAGGAATGTCAGGATGCGCTCGTAGTAGTACTTGTTTGAATAGATTGTCTTGACGACCGTTTGATAACCCTTGAGGAGGTCCTGGAGGTTCATCTTGGGGATGAAGTTGATTGAGAAGTCGGTGTTGTCGCCGGTGGCGTGCTTTAGCAACCTGTTCTCGCTAATCATGCGACGGTAAAGCTTTGTCCCGGGCGGTGCGTTCAACAGTCCGACCATGGCGGTGACGATTCCACTTTGCTGAATGAAGCTGATGAGGTTGTCGAAGATGCCCGGCTTGTCGCTGTCGAAGCCGAGGATGAAGCCGGCCTGGACCTGCATGCCGAATCTCTGGATTTTTTTGACACAGGCGACGAGGTCACGGCCTTCGTTCTGGGTCTTGTTGCACTCGGCGAGGCCTTCCGGACTGGGCGTCTCTATTCCGACGAAGACGCAATTAAAACCGGCCTGGACCATGAGGCGCATGAGCTGCTCATCGTCGGCAAGGTTTATGGAGGCCTGCGTATTGAATGAGAAGGGATACTTTTTCTCCTCCATCCAGCCGATGATGGCGGGCAGGATATCTGTCTTTAGTTTCTGCTTGTTTGCGATGAAGTTGTCGTCAACGATGAAGACTTGGCCCCGCCAGCCCGTGGAATAGATGCTCTCGAGCTCGGCCAGCATCTGCTGCTTTGTTTTGGTGCGCATCTTGTGCCCGAAGAGCGTTGTGACGTCGCAGAAGTCGCAGTTGAACGGGCAGCCTCGCGAGTATTGAATGGGCATCAGGGCGTATTTCTTAAGCGAGGTGAGCTCCCAGAGCGGAATCGGCGTCTTGCTGACGTCGGCTTGTTTGCGCGAACGGTAAAAGGGCCCGGCACAGCCGGACTCGAGCTCTTGCAGGAACACGGGCAGAGTAACCTCGGCTTCATGCAGGACGAGATGGTCAACATCCAGAAAGAATTGCGGCATGGCCGTGAACAAGGGACCTCCGGCAACGACTTTTGTGCCAAGCTTCTTACATCGGTCTATTACCCGACGGGCCGAATCTTTCTGGATGGCCATTGCGGTGAGGAACACATAGTCCGCCCGGCGAATGTCGCGGTCCCGCAATTTGGTCGTTGTCATGTCGACGAGCTTTTTCTGCCAGCTATTGGGGAGCATTGCCGCTACGGTCAGCAGTCCCAAAGGCGGAAGAAATGCCCTTTTGGAGATGAATTTCAAGGCATTCTTGAAACTCCAAAAAGTAGCCGGCACTTCGGGATTAACAAGGAGTACTCTAATAACGTTACCTGTGGCGGCCAATGCGCCAGGATGGCCGCAATTATCACGGCCTTTCTCTTTAGCGAAATCCGGCGTGTTTCGCCGGTTTCAAGAGGGCATTATACAAGATGCATCGCGCGCCTGCTTTAAAAATCCCTGAATATCAGAAGATTTCCAAAGGCTCTTTCGTTCCGGGTCAACGCGCGCTCGGGCACAAAAAACCGCCCTTGCGGGGAAATCGAGAGATTGCGTATGAGCTGCGGCCCTATTGTATTTATTCGGGATTTTTCATTTAAGTTCATGAATAAAAATGCTTTTGCATACTTTGAGACTGTTTTTTGAGGCCCTGCCGCAGAATTGGAGGACAAGAAAACCGGGGAGGAGTTACCGGTATTGGTTGGGGGAGTGGAGGGAGGATGGTATCTTGACCTGCGGTGGTTTGTGGGTTAGGATGCGGTTATGTTGCGGCGAGTTACGATATTGGGTTCGACCGGTTCGATTGGCAAGAATGCGCTGCGAGTGATTGAATCGCTTGGTGAGGGGTATGAGGTTTTTGCGCTTAGCGCGCACAGCAGTGTGGAGTTATTGGCGGAGCAGGCGAGGCGATATAAACCGAAATATGTTGCGATAACGAACGCGGATTATGAGAAGCAGCTTAGAGAGCTGGTCGGCGATTTGGAAGTTGAGGTACTAAGCGGTGCGGAGAGCCTGACGGAGATAGCGGGATTAGAGGAGGTTGATATTGTTCTTACGGCCGTAGTCGGCGCGGTAGGGTTGGCCGCAGTACTCGCGGCGGCAAAGAAGGGAAAGAGGCTGGCGATTGCGAACAAGGAGCCGTTGGTAGTTGCGGGGGAGCTATTGACGTCGATGGCGAGGGAGAACGGGGCGGAGATACTGCCGGTGGACAGCGAGCATTCGGCGGTTTTTCAGGCGCTGCAGGCGGGCAAGCGAGAGGAAGTAAGCAGGATAATACTGACTTCGTCGGGCGGGCCGTTCAGGGGGATGAGCGAAGAGGAAATAGCGAACGTTACGTTAGAGCAGGCACTCGCGCATCCGGTGTGGGAGATGGGGCGGAAGATTACGGTGGATTCGGCTACGATGATGAATAAGGCGCTTGAGGTGATTGAGGCGAGGTGGCTTTTCGGCGTGGAGGTGGAAAAAATCGAAGTTTTGATACATCCCGAGACGATAGTACATTCGATGGTAGAGTTTGTGGACGGGTCTGTCGTTGCGCAGTTGGGCACGCCGGATATGTGTCTTCCGATACAGTATGCGTTGACGTATCCTGCGCGTGTGGCGGGGATTGCGGAACGGCTGCAACTGGATGAAATGAGCAAATTGACGTTCGAGAGGCCGAATTTGGAGACTTTCAGGGCGATATCGCTTGGATTCGATGTGGCAAGGACGGGAGGGACGGCGGCGGCGGTCTTTAATGCGGCGAACGAGGCGGCCGTGGGCGAGTTTTTGGCAGGCACGATTAAATTTGCGAGGATAGTCGAACTGATTGAGGATTGTCTGAGTAGGCATGGTGTCAAGAGGGGCGCATCTGTTGAGGAGCTATTGGAGGCGGACCGGTGGGCGAGAAGAGAGGTCGAAGAGAGTGTAAAATGCAAAGTTAAAAGTGTAAAGCCATAAGGTAAAATTCAAGGTTTTATTTTTCGATTTGTAAATTCGAGGTCGATGAAAGAGGCTACTTGATGGGCGGTACAAAGGGTTCAACGGATAAATATTCGCGGCTGGCGCTACTAGTTATTATTGTGGCGGTGGCAGCGTATTATATCAGCGGTCGTCTTGTGATGTGGTGGAACATATTTCTGGCGGTGATGGGATTCAGCGCGGTTGTATTTATTCATGAGTGCGGCCATTTTATTTTTGCGAAGCTTTCGGACATAAAGGTAGAGGTATTTTCGGTTTTCCTGCCGCCGGTATTGTTGGGAGTGCGGAGGACGGAGGCGGGCTGGCGTATTCGGATACTACCGAAGTTCTTTCCGAAGGAGGGTGACGAGTCGGGCGATGGGTTGCTTAGCTTTACGGTCGGCAAGGGGGGCAAGGCAGGTGAGACGGAATATCGCATCGGTCTTATCCCCGTGGCGGGGTACGTGAAGATGCTGGGCCAGGAGGACACCGGCGCCGACAAGAAGAGTGACGACCCTCGTTCTTTCGGGAACAAGTCTGTGCCGGCGCGGATGGCGGTGATAGCGGCGGGTGTGATTTTCAATGTAATAGCGGCGATTGGTATTCTTATGATTGTTTATCTTGTGGGGATAAATCGGATGCCGGCAGTCGTTGGGAGTGTGCTGCCGGGTTCTCCGGCGGCGCGAGCGGGTCTGAGGGCAGGTGATGAGATAGTTGAGATATCGGGTAAGAGCGACAATCTGGACTTCGGGAATATTATGGTAGCGGCGGTGCTGTCGGACGAGGGCGAAGAGGTCCGGTTGAAGGCGAGACGCACGGACGGTTCTGTGGAGGGGTTTGGGATTGTGGCGGAGGAGATGGCGGGGGTGCCGCTAAGGCGGTTTGGAATAATGACGCCACAGACTTTGAAATTAGGGGAGGTTTCAATGACGGATGCCAATGAGCTGTTTGAGAGGACGGGTCTGCGCGGCGGCGATGTAATTAAATCTGTCAACGGCAGGGACGTGCAGGAGCACTGGCAGTTAGTGGAGATAGTGGAAGAGGCCTTTGAGCCAACGGTTACGGTTTTGGCGGAGCGGGTCGGTGAGTCAGGTGAGGTGGAATTAGTCGAATCGGAAATTGGGCTTACCCTGAATTTTGAGAGGGGAGGGAATGTGGAAGAGCCGGACCTTGGCAATATTTATTCTATTGTGCCGCGTCTGCAGATTACGGATGTTTCGAAGGTAGAGATAGTGGGGGGGGGAGGTTCTGTTGAAAGCGGCGATGTTATAGTCGGGATAGGCGGGATTGAGAATCCGACTTATGAAGAGATGCGTGAGGTTACCGAAGAGCATGAGGGCAAGGAACTGGTTATTGAGGTATTGCGCGTAGATTCGGAAGGAGCGGAGGACCGTCGTACTGCTACGGTGGTGCCGAAGCGTTCGAAGGATGACGGGCGTGTTGTTATAGGTATTGTGGTTGGTCTTGAGCTTGAGCGGGCTGTTGTAGGCAGGACTGTGGCTGTAAAGGGCGGGAGGGCTGCGGCGATTCCGGGCAGCGCCGAGATAACTGCGGTCGGAGGGATTAGTGTGTCGAACTTTTATGATGTGGCCAGGGAGATGGGGCGATATTTGGGGCAGAGTGTAACTATTGATTATCGGGTGGATGAGCAGACGGCCGGGAGCGTTGTTTTGGATTTGAGCGGGGAAGATTTCGCAGCGGTCAAGACGACACTTGCTGAGATTGTACCCTTTGAGCCTTTGGAGAGGCTTTACAAGGCTGAGGGTGTGGTGGATGCATTCGTGATGGGCAGCAAGAAGAGCGTATGGTTTATTGTTCAGACGTACGTGACGTTGAAGGGGCTATTGGCGCGGAGTATCAGTATGGAGGCGATGAGCGGGCCGGTGGGTATTGCGGCGATGAGTTATAAGGCTGTGGAGCATTCGTTTATAAGCTTTCTGTATCTGCTTGCATTTATCAGCGCGAATTTAGCGGTTATAAATTTTCTTCCAATTCCGGTTGTTGACGGCGGCGTATGCGTATTGTTAATAGTTGAAAGGATAAAGGGCAGGCCGGTGAGCGTGCGAGTTCAGGAGGCAATATCTTACGCTGGTCTGGCTCTGATAGCGATGGCGTTTCTGTATTTGACTTATAACGATATTATAAATTTTTTCCGGTACCGTTAAACAAATGGAAGGTGGTATGAATGTCACTGGATGATGGTGGCGGTGAATCGGCTGAGGGCAGGATTGGTATTTTGAAGGAATCGGACAGAGAGGTATACGAACTGGTGAAGAAGGACGGTTTTGAGGGTTATCATAAGGGCCTGTTTGGCGCCTTGGCGGAAGCGGATGTGGAGGTTTATGAATTAGTAGAGAGGGAGTATGAGAGGCTCGGCAATACACTGATTCTTCAGGCGGCGGAAAATCGGAGCTCGCGGGCGGTATTGGCGGCGCTGGGGTCTGTTGTACAGGACAAGACGGCGGAGGGTTTTGCGGGTGCGAGGATGCACGGGGGCTGCGCGGTTGTCGATGAGATAGAGCGGCTTGCTATTTCTCGGGCGAAGGAGGCGTTTGGCGCGAAGTATGCGAATGTTCAGCCGCATTCGGGGACGGCGGCGAATCAGGTTGTTATTACAGCGGTATTGGAGAGCGGCGATAAGATATTGAGTCTGGGGCCGGGGCACGGCGGGCATTATTCGCATGGTGCGAGTGTTTCGTTTACGGGTAAGTTTTTTGAGGTTGATAACTACTTTGTAGATGAGGAGAGTTTTCTGCTGGATTATGAGGCGGTTAGGAAGAAGGCTGCTGAGTTTGGGCCAAGGCTTATTATATGCGGGGCGAGCACGTATTCGAGGGTGATAGATTTTGGTAAGTTCAGGGAGATAGCGGACAGCGTGGGGGCGTATCTTATGGCGGACATCTCGCATATATCGGGATTGGTTATGGCCGGGGCACATCCGTCGCCGATTGAGTTTGCGGATTTTACGACGACGAGTACATATAAGCCGGGTGGGCCAAGGGGCGGTTTGATATTGATGGGTGAGGCGTATGACCGGAAGGTGGAGGTGCGGGGTGAGGAGAAGGCAATGTTGGAGCATATTGAGGCGGCGACGTTTCCGGGGATGCAGGGGACGATTTATTTGAACCATATAGCGGCGAAGGCGGTTTTCTTTAAGGAGGCGCTTTCGGAGGAATACAAAAGTCGGCAGTTTCGAATCATAGAGAACTCGCGGCGGTTGGCGGGCGGTTTAGCTGGTCTGGGGTATGATGTGGTGACGGGCGGGACGGACAATCATTTATTTTTGGTGAATGTGGCGAACTCGCGGGAGGGGCTGACGGGGGTGATTGCGCAGAAGGCCCTTGAGGAGTGCGGGATAGTGGTGGATATGGTCGGCCTGCCGTATGATAACAGGCCGGCGGGTATCGGCAGCGGGGTTCGATTCGGGACACCGATTATAACGAGGATGGGGATGGGTGACGATGAGATGGATAAGATAGCGGGGATGGTGGATGCGGTGTTAAGGGAGGTTGTGATTGTAAGTGAGAGTGAGTACAGGATAAACGAATCGTTCAGGGACCGGATGAGGGGGCAGGTGAGGGATTTTTGCAGGGGGCTTGGCGCGGGTTAAGCGTGGCTTGAAGAAGACAAGCTGGTTATCCTACGCTGGCGGTTGTTTTGCGTTGTCTTGATTAGTCGTCGTCGTTTTCGTCGTCTTCGTTTTCCTGCTCGACCTCGAGGACCTTGCCATCGGCGGTGACTTCGATTTCGTACTCTATACCGTCTGCCGTACCTTCCAACTCATATACGGTAGAGCCGTCCTCTTCCTCGACCTCGGCTTCCGTGAGGGTGATACCAGCGACTGCATGCTGTGCGGCCTCCAGCGCTTCGGCGGGCACCTGCGAAAGAGGAATCTCTTTTTCATCCTCGTTCGCAGATTCGAGGGCTGTACATCCCACAGTGCAGATTAAGACTAAGCCTATTACAAAGTAAAGTGCTCTCATAGCGAACCTCCTTTCCGTTACGTTCTGCAAGATTGGTCGGGACGCCAAACCATCCTGCGTTTTGTCATTAAACTAACTTAGTCTTGTCGTTTTGTCAAGGGACACTGGTGCCCATATTATGGTTGGCTTTGGGGGGAAAAGCGTGGTGAAATCGCGCGGAATGCATAGTTATCGTAAAGGGCTGTGTTTTTGCTTGTTTTTTGTGGGGTGCAGTGTTAGTTTTATGTGCGGTTTGCATAAAGTTCTAATGGCTGAGAGACGATAGTTTTGGTTAGAAGTGAGTCTTTTAATTTTGGTTTTCCGGTGGAAGTAGGCGTGGCCAAGAGAGAAGTTTGCATTATTATGCCGGCGTATGACGAGGCGGACGCCATTGGTGAGGTGCTGGACAGACTTATGCCGATGGCGAAGGAGAACAAGTGGGAGGTTATAGTTGTCGACGACGGTTCTGAAGATAAGACAGGTAAGATTGCGGAGGAGCGCGGAGCGAGGGTCATAGCGCATTCAAGGAACCGCGGCTACGGAGCGAGTTTGACGACGGGAGTAAAGGCGACGGACGCGGAGGTAGTGGTGTTTATTGATTCGGACGGTCAGCATGACGAGAATGATATAGGGCGTCTGCTGGAACACATTGACGAGAATGATATGGTGGTGGGGGCGAGGACAAAGGATTCACATATTGACTTTCATCGCCGGCCGGGCAAGAGGATTTTGAGGTGGTTCGGTGACTATTTGGCCCGAGAGAAGATTCCCGATATCAATTCCGGTCTTCGAGCTTACAAGCGGGAGGTATTGGTTCGTTATCTTCATTTGATGCCGAGGGGCTTTTCATTTTCGACGACGTCGACGTTTGCCATGCTGAAGGGCGACCATCAGATAAAGTGGATTCCGATAGAGACGAGAAAACGGGTGGGGACGAGCACTGTCAAGCAGCTCAAGCACGGGCCGGAGACGATGATGCTGATGCTGAGACTGACGGTACTCTTTGACCCGCTGCGGGTGTTTCTGCCGGTGAGCGGGATATTGATGTTGCTTGCGGTCATTGCGACGGCGGCAAACGTGATTCAGGAGCTTATGAGCGGGATGTACCGGTTCGCAGTACCTGCTGCGGCTATGTTTCTTGGGATTTCCGCGGTTATTGTGTTTATGTTGGGGCTGCTGACGGACCAGGTATCCGCGATGCGGAGGGAACAGCACGAGCGGTTTTGAACAGAACTTTGCATTCGGGCGTAGATACAGAGGTTTTATTTGAGGGTATGTGATGAAGGTCCTTCTGATTCGTCCTCCACACGAGCATATGATTCGGACGAACGTTCCGAAGAGCGTTGACACAGAGACGGGAATGTACCCGCCGCTGGGTCTGCTTTATGTTGGGGCGGGTCTTAAGGCGTGGACGGATGCGGAGGTTGAGCTGCTTGACGCGCCAGCATTGGGTCTGGGGCAGGAGGGGATAGGCGAGCGTATTGCGGAGGCACAGCCCGACGTTGTAGGGATTCAGGCGATGACGTTTACCGTTATCGATGCTATTGCGACGGTGCGAACGGCGAAGTCGGCGTGTCCAGATGCGCATGTAAGTTTGGGCGGGCCGCATGTGAATCTGTATCCGGAGGAGACGCTTTCGATAGAAGGAGTGGATTCACTGGTATTGGGTGAGGGTGAGCGGGCGTTTGCGGAGATGGTAAACGCGCTGTCGGACGGCGGTGACGTAGGCAAGGTGCCCGGTGTGGCCGTGATGCGCAACGGTGAGGTGAGCACCAAAGAGGCCCGGCCGCTGGAGGCGAATTTAGATGAGCTGCCGCAGCCTGCGCGTGATTTGATAGACAGTTCACTATACTGGTCGGTATTGGCGAAGCGCAACCCGGTTACGACTGCGATGACGAGCAGGGGCTGTCCGATGAAGTGTATCTTCTGTGACCGGCCGCATCTGGGCAAGACCTTTCGGTATCGCAGCGCCGGCAACGTTGTGGATGAGATGGAAGATTGTGTGAAGCGCGGCGTGCACGAGATTTTCCTTTATGATGATACGTTTACAATCAGTCGAGAGCGGATTTTTGATATTCGAGATGAGATAAAGAAGCGCGGGCTGGATGTTCAATGGGACGTTCGGGCGAGGGCAAATACTCTGGATGCGGAGGTTGTCGAGGCGATGAAGGAGGCAGGTGTTGCGCGGGCCCACATCGGCGTTGAGAGCGGCAGTCCGCGGATACTGAAGGTAATGAAGAAGGGGATAACGGTCGAGCAGGCGCACGAGGCGTTTGATTTGTGCCGGAAGTACGGGATAACGAGTCTGTCTTATTTTATGCTGGGCAATCCGACGGAGACTCAGGAAGATATAGATATGACGATGGATTTTATTCGCAAGTGTCGCGCGGACTACGCACATATTGCGATAACGACTCCTTTTCCGGGGACGGAGCTGTATCGAATGGGATTGGAGCAGGGGATTTTCGAGCGTGACTATTGGCGGGAGTTTGCGGCGAACCCGGACGAGGATTTTCAGCCGCCAGCGTGGACTGAGAATTTTACTCAGGAGGAGTTGGAGGAGATGCGTCAGCGGGCGTATCGGGTGTTCTATACTCGGCCGAGCAGACTTATCCGGCAGGTGCTTGCGGTTCGGTCGTTTAAGGAATTTTGGGGCAAGGCCCGGGTCGGGCTGAGGCTGCTGCTGCCCGGTTGAGTAAATTCTTGCAGGTTCTTGTGGGAGGGGCTATCCTATCTATCGAAATGCTCAGCGAAGCAAGAATTAAGTTTGCGGTTTAGTGCTGAGCTTTTGTTTCGTCAAAGTTACGGAAGTATCAGATGGATAGCTGTACAGAGAGGTGTTCGTCAGGTCAACGGGGGGATGACCAGCCGTCTCGTGAAAAGTATTCGAGTCGTAATCCGATTAGCCGTTATCTCGTTCGGAATTTTTTTAGTAAGTTGGGCGAGATTCTTGATGTGACGGAAGGGAAGTTGCTGGACGTGGGGGCCGGGGCGGGTGACGCGTATATGTTTTTGCCGGCGGAGGTTAAGCGGCGTGGCGTGGTTGCGGTTGAGCCGAATGCCGCATATTTTGAGAGGATGTCGGAGATTGCGCCGGAGCTTGAGCAGGTGGAGGGTTCGATTTATGAATTGCCGTTTGATGATAAATCATTTGATACGGTTATGTGCTCTGAGGTGTTGGAGCATTTGACGGAGCCGGACAAGGGTATGCGAGAATTAGTGCGTGTTTGTCGGCGCTGGCTGGTTGTCAGTGTGCCACGGGAGCCGTTATGGCGCGTGCTGAATATAGTTCGTGGTGCGTACCTTAGCAGTTTTGGCAATACGCCGGACCATCTGCAGCACTGGACGAAGCGAGGTTTTGTGGGGTGGGTAAGCGAATATGCCGTAGTAAAAAAGGTGCGGTGTCCGCTGCCGTGGACGATTGTACTGGCTGAGACGAGACAAGAGCAGTAATTAGTTAAGTCGGTTTGGATTTATAGCCGAAGATTTCATCATATAGTGTCGTCGGTTGAAGCTGAAGTAACTGGAAGGGAACAGGTAATGAAACTGATAATTCAGATACCGTGTTACAATGAGCAAGAGACGCTTGCTGCTGTCATAGGTGACCTTCCGCGAGAACTGGCGGGGGTGGAGAGAATTGAGTATTTAGTGATAGACGACGGGAGCAGCGACCGGACGGTGGAGGTGGCGCGGGAGGCAGGGGTGCATCACGTGCTGAGTCTGGGCACGAATCGTGGTTTGGCGACTGCGTTTGCGCGGGGGATTGCG
>CP070715.1:111804-115850 GCA_020350405.1 Planctomycetota bacterium | reverse complement strand
CGAGGGACACGGACGGGGTTCGCACTTTAACTTCTGGGACCACTGGCCGGTGTCACAGACCGCGTCGGACGGCAGAATGGCTAAGTCGGCGGCAAATCCCTCGCATTCGTCGCTGTGCCACATAGGACTTCCAGGGAACGCGACAGTTGATTGGAAACCGTATGCCAAAGGCGAGAAGTCGCAGACCAAGATTATGTTGCATGGTATGACGGACAAGACGGTCGCTGAACTGGTGCCTCTGGCGAAGTCATGGCTTCAGCCGGCGGAGCTAAAGCGGGCTGGAGGGGCTTACAAGAGTGAAGGTTACGACCCGACTCAGCTTGCCTATGTTCTTGTCTGCAAGAATCGAGGCAAAGGCTCAGAGATCAAGTTTAAACTGGCAGCGAGCAAAGAGTCACCGGTGATTAACCCTGCTTTAGTAATTAAAGGTTGGGGGGGCGCTGGAGCATCAATTGAGATTAACGGCGGTAAGGCCACTCATGGTAAAGATTTCCGGACCGGCCACAGAAGAACGGCTGGGGGTACTGATTTAATAGTCTGGATTCGGGTTGAATCCACCAAACCAATTACAGTCGGGCTTTCGCCTGTTAGGGACTAAATTTTAGGGAAGAGCAGAATAAATTGAATCTTTTTATAGAAAGGGAAAAAATGAAAAAGTCAGCATTAATCTGTCTGGTCCTGTTCGGCCTGCTTGTTGTGGGCTGTCAGGAACCGTTGGCTGAGCGGAAAGTCGAGAAATATGAGCCAACGTGGGAATCGGTTCGTGCGTACAAGGAAGTCCCGGAGTGGCTGCGCGAGGGCAAGTTCGGGATTTACACGCATTGGGGGCCTTATGCAGTCCACGCCTACGGTGAAAACACCACGTGGTATTCTCACGGGATGTATATGGACCCGGAGTCCGAGGCACGCGAGCACTTTGAGGAAAACTTCGGCAAGCTAACGCCTGAATTCGGTTATAAGGATTTGATACCGAAGTTCACGGCCGAGAAGTTCAACGCGGATGAGTGGGCGGATTTATTCGCGAAATCCGGGGCGAAGTTTGCCGGGCCCGTTGCCGAGCACCACGACGGTTTTGCCATGTGGGACACCAAATATTCCGACTGGAACGCAGCTAAGATGGGGCCAAAGAGAGATGTCGTTGGTGAACTGGAGAAGGCCATCAAAAAACGGGACATGAAGTTCGTTACCGCTTTTCATCACGCCGCGAACTGGTTCTTCTTCCCGGTCTGGGACAAGAGGTATGATACGGGAGACCCCAAATATTCTGGTCTCTACGGCCAGCCACACGCCGAAGGTGCGATGCGCAACCAAGAGTTTTTAGACGAGTGGTACGGCAAGATTATCGAGGTCA
The DNA here is from genome assembly GCA_020350405.1 of Planctomycetota bacterium. Taxonomy (GTDB): domain Bacteria; phylum Planctomycetota; class Phycisphaerae; order Sedimentisphaerales; family Anaerobacaceae. The sequence continues at coordinate 114,499 of CP070715.1, read as the reverse complement.
TTGACAAATACAGCCCCGATTTTATCTGGTTCGATTTCGCGCTCGATTCGATTCCGGAGGGTTACGTCAAGGATTTTCTTGCGTACTACTACAACCACGCTGAGGCCGAGGGCAAAGAAGTCGTTGTTACCTACAAGGGCAACGACCTTGTTCCGGGTACGGGTGTTCGGGACTTAGAACTGGGGCAGGAACCCAGGCTCACCTATCACGAGTGGATAACGGACTCGACGGTCGATGACCGCGGCGCGTGGGGCTATGCAAACGACCTTGTATTCAAGAGCCCGAACCGAGTGATAGACAACCTTGTGGACCGTGTGAGCAAGAACGGTTATCTGCTTTTGAATGTCGGGCCAAAGCCGGACGGAACCATTCCGGAAGCAGCACGGGACTTACTGCTGGAAGTAGGTGAATGGCTTAAAATCAACGGTGAGGCGGTTTACGGTACGAGTCCCTGGACAATCGCCAGTGAAGGTCCGACCAACCTCGGAGATGCCTCGGCTATTGGTTTCAATGAGTCCAACGTTGTCTATACGAGCAAAGACATTCGCTTTACGGTCAAGGGAGATAATCTTTATGCAACGTTCCTGGCCTGGCCCGGTGAAGAGGCTGTCATTCGTACACTTCGCGGAGAAGGTGAGGAAGAGAGGGGCTGGAAAGGAGACGCGAATGTCGACAAATCGATGTCACTGGCCGGTAAAACGTTCACTGTACGACGTTTTACCTTTGAATTTAAAGAGGATGCCGATGTCCATATTACAGCAAGATGGGAAGAAGATGAGGTAGAAGAATTCGAAGGTAAGTACGAACAGGAAGGTACATCGGTTACCATATTGGTTGAAGATGAAGAACGCAGGGCCACATATGACGGCGAGGACTTTGAGCTCATAAGAGGAGAAGGAGTTCCTCGTTATGAAGGTTTCTATGAGGAGGAAATCAAGCGTATTACGATGCTTGGCGATAATAAGAGCCTCAAATGGAAGCGGACGAGTCAGGGTCTCGTTATCGAAACGCCCGACAAAAGACCCTGCAAACATGCATACGTTATTAAAATCGAACGCTACCATCATCCGAAGATTGATTGAGCGACAGATAAGTTAATTGGAAATTCCGGCATGCTCAGAGTGAGCGAATTTTTAAAGAGACTGGATTGAGTTGACAGTATTTGAAGATTTGAATTCGCATAAAGAGTAAGTGCGCCGAGTCAACAGAGATATCGCTTTCTCCGATGAGAATTGGTAATATTTAAAGGCTGATTATACAAAAAGGATTTTGGTTGTTTAAGAGAAAGGGCAAGAGATGGTTACAACAAATTTCATTGCAGAGATAGGAACGGGGATTGGGACAACTGATTTGGTAATTATTATTGTGTATCTGCTCGGGATAATGACTATCGGCATATGGGCAGGTTACCGGAAGAAGGCCTCGAGTACGCAGTTTTTCCTCGCAGGAAGGGCGCTGCCGTGGTCAATAATCGGGCCTGCATTGTTCTGCGCCAACATCTCAACGATTCACCTCGTGGGTCTGGCCGCGGACGGGTACAGAGTGGGGCTTGCCGTTGGCAATTTCGAATGGATGGCATCTTTTTGTTTAATCATCCTAGGACTGGGGTTTGCTCCGTTTTATTTCAGGAGCAAGTTGAGCACGCTGCCGCAATATCTGGAGAAAAGGTACTGTCCGACGGCACGTACAATCCTGGCGTTCATTTTCCTGATGAGCGCACTACTAGTCCACATAGGAATAAGTCTTTATGCGGGTGCGAAGGTTTTGGAGGAGTTCTTCGGACTGAACATGTATGTTTCGATTGTCGGCATATCGGTCATCACGGCCATTTACACTATAATAGGAGGTCTAAGGGCAGTGATGATTACGGACGCGATTCAAGCGGTTCTGCTGTTGTGCGGCGCGGCAATACTGACGATAGCAGCTTTGTTTGCCCTACCCGCACACGGAATCGAAACTCTGGCGCAGTTCAAGGAGGCAATCAAGCCCGAACAGGCGAATATGCTTCAGTCCATTCGTAATGTTACGACGGGGAAGATGAATGACTATTCGTGGCTTGTGATGGTGTTCGGTTATCCGGTGCTGGGGATATGGTACTGGTGTACAGACCAGACCATCGTGCAGAAGACTCTTGCCGCCAGGACGGAACGCGATGGGAAGAGCGGCGCGGTTTTCGCTGGTTACCTTAAGATACTGCCTGTCTTTATTATGGTTTTTCCCGGTGTTCTGGGTTACGTCCTTTTCAAAGACCAAATAGGCAGTGACAACAACGCAACGCTGATGGTGATGATGAAGAACCTTCTGCCTGTCGGTATCAAGGGTCTTTTCGCGGCAGGATTGCTGGCAGCGCTGATGAGCACCATAGAAGCGGCCCTAAACAGCACGGCGACGCTTATGGCCGAAGATATCGCCCAGCGGATAAGGCCGCAAACAAAGGACCGGACGCTGGTGTGGATCGGCCGGGTGACGGCAGGTGTGGTGGTACTACTGGCGATGGCCTGGTCAACACAGGGTGGGAGGTTCGAAAGTATCTTCGTCGCAATCAACAAGATACCTATGATGTTTGCGCCTGCGATTACCTGTATTTTCGTGCTTGGTGTGTTCTGGCGTCGCGGCACGAAGCAGGCGGCGATGACAGCCCTTATATTCAATCTGTTGATTGGGATTGTCTACTTGTGTATAGACATCCCGCTGG
>CP070715.1:108546-111704 GCA_020350405.1 Planctomycetota bacterium | reverse complement strand
TCGATAACGAATGCATTCTGGCGGACGGGTTCTGCAGGGGCTTATACGCTGCGGGACTGTGACCTGAATTGCGATGGTGTTGTGAATGTGGCGGACAGGTCGATTGCGAACGCGATATGGCGGGGGATACTCGGGCAGAATTCGGTAAGTAGTCCGTGCCCATTAAGGTAGTATTCGTCCTTCGTCGTGCGTCCAACGCCCCGCGTGGATAGGTAGGTACGGGCTTGCGTAGAGGGGGGGATTTCAATTGGTAATTTGGGGTCTTGGGGAGGGCCCTATTTCGTCAAGGCTACGAAGGGCAGAGGGCAGGGAAGGGGGCTTTTGAATTGATTTGTGATAAGTGATTATCGATTGTTGGGGCTGAATTTTGGGGTTTTTCTTGACATATTCAGTCAAGAAGATATACTGATATAGGTTTAAGGAGGAATTGATAAAAGGCGTATCATCGAATCGCACCCATTTCCCCCACGTAAAATCCACATTTAAACACCGCAGGGCGGCGGTGAGGGCGAGAAACGGAGGTTGATATGGATGCGCAAAGAGGGCTAAAAACGGCCGTGGTAGCGGTGTGTCTGTTGGTATTGCCGGTTTTTGGGCAGTATGGGGGTGGTAGTGGGACGGCGGAGGATCCGTACTTGATTTGGTCGGCTGCTCAGATGAATGCTATTGGGGCCAATCAGAGCGATTGGGACAAGCACTTTCGGCTGGTGGTGGATATTGACCTTGGCGGCTTTACTGGAACAAGTTTCAATATCATTGGGACCCACCCGAACGATCCTTTCACGGGCGTTTTTGACGGCGACGGTCGCACGATTTCAAACTTTACCTATACGTCCACAGGGAGAGATACGATAGGGCTTTTCGCATACGTCGATGGTCCAAGTGCGGAGATAAAAGATTTGGGTCTAATAAACGCAGAAGTTGATGCGGGGACGGGGGGAGGAGTTGGTTCGCTGGTTGGATATAATCGAGGAACACTCACGGGTTGCCACGTTGAGGGCGGCAGCGTTTCAGGAATTAATGCGGTCGGCGGACTTGTGGGGAGCGGCGGCACAATCACTGGCTGCTATAGTAAGGCGGTGAGCGTTTCGGGAGACGATTCTGTCGGCGGATTAGTGGGCGGCGGCGGCACAATCACTGACTGCTATAGTGAGGCGGTGAGCGTTTCGGGAGACGATGTTGTCGGCGGATTAGTGGGACACTGCAACACAATCACCAACTGCTCTTCAAACGGCACTGTTTCCGCACGCGGCAGTTATTGGGGGCGGGTCGGCGGCCTGGTAGGATGGAGTGACGGCACAATCACCAACTGTTATTCACAAGTGAATGTCTCAGCAAGTACCAGTGCCGGTTGGGATTGGGGTACCGGTGGTCTGGTGGGACACGCTGGCGGTCATATTTCCAACTGTTATGCAACCGGCAGCGTATCAGGAGTTGACCGTGTCGGGGGTCTGGTGGGATACAATCGTTCTGCTGCGATTGCCAACTGTTATTCCACAGGCAGTGTAACGGGGGTGGCGGGGGGCGGCGGATTGGTAGGACACAATTCCGGTGTGGTTTCAGCTTCTTTCTGGGATACTCAAACCAGCGGCCAGTCAACCAGTGGCGGCGGAACCGGCAAGACGACGGCCGAGATGCAGGATATAAATACTTTTCTTTCTGCCGGATGGGATTTTGTGAACCAAGCGGACGGGCCGAGTGACGACTGGGCAGAGCCGCCAGGCGGGGGATATATGATTTGCTGGTGGCAATTGCCGGAAAATGAACTTCCCGCATTGCCGACCTTTTCGGGCGGGACAGGAGAGCCGAATGACCCATATCTAATCTCGACCGCGTCCGAGTTGAACCGCATCGGACATAATCCGAGGTTGATGGCGGCTTGCCCGCACTTTAAGTTGGTCAATGATATTGATTTAGCAGGCATCGATTTTTTCTTCATAGGAAGTCAAGGGCATAACTACAGCGGTGTTTTTGATGGGAACGGTCATACAGTATCGAACTTTACGTACAGCTCGACAGAAAGAAACAACATCGGGCTTTTTGGGGGAATCAGAGGGGAAGATGCAGAGGTTAAAGATTTGGGCCTGATTGACCCGAATATTGATGCGGGGACAGGAGATTATATTGGCTCTCTGGTTGGCCGGTTGGACAAGGGAACTATCACCGGCTGTTACGTAGAAGGCGGCACGGTTTCTGGAGATAACAAAGTCGGCGGGCTGGTGGGAGAGAATCTAGGGGCAATCGCCGACTGCCGTGCGGTCGGCAGCGTTTCGGGGGGGGTCCGGCTTGGTGGGCTGGTGGGGGAAAATAGCGGCACAATCACCAACTGCCATTCAAGCGGCATTGTTTTGGGGCGCGGTGTTGTCGGCGGACTGGTGGCTGGTGGGGGAATAATCACCGACTGCTATTCCACGGCCACTGTTTCGGGGGAGTACTCTGGCGTCGGCGGGCTGGTGGGATATGGCGATACGGTTACGAACTGCTATGCGACAGGAGACGTTACGGGACTTCAGCTAGTCGGCGGGCTGGCGGGAGAAGGTAGCAATTTTACCAATTGCTACGCCACGGGCAACGTTTCGGCAACTAATAGGCACGCTGGCGGGCTGACAGGTCTGGCTCATTTACGAGGAACAGTTACCAACTGCTATTCGACCGGCAGTGTTTCAGCACCGTGGGGGGTGGTCGGCGGTCTGATGGGAGAAAATCAGGGGGGAACAATCACCAACTGCTATGCAACCGGAAACGTTCAAGGAGATAACCTGGCAGGTGGGTTGGTGGGAGAGAATGTGTGGGGGGGGATTGTTACCAACTGCTATTCAACAGGCTACGTTACGGGAACGACGGAGGTCGGCGGACTGATGGGAAGGAATAAGTCTGGTACGATTTCGGCTGCATTCTGGGACATACAGACCAGCGGTCGAAGCAATATGTGCGGAAGTCAAGAAAGTGGAGCAAGCGGCTGCGATGATGGCAATGGGAAGACGACGGCGGAGATGCAGATGGAAAGTACGTTTACATCTGCCGGCTGGGACTTTACGAGTCCTGTGTGGACGATTGACGAAGGGGTGGATTATCCGAGATTAGCGTGGGAGTCGGGTATTATGTTGGCAAGTATTGATATGGATGAGATGTGGATGTATCAGAGTCTTCCGGGGCAG
>CP070715.1:91833-108446 GCA_020350405.1 Planctomycetota bacterium | reverse complement strand
GGTGCGCCGCCGACCATAATCCTGGCTGCAACGCCCGCATCCTTTAATGCCTTAACGGTTTTTTCTATGCGAGGCATTGTTGTCGTCAAAAGCGCACTCATACCGATCAGCTGGGTGCCCGTGGTCTTGGCTTGCTCAACGAACTTTTCGGGTGCAACGTCGACACCGAGGTCAATAACTTCAAACCCAGCACCTCTTAGCATCATTGCCACTAAATTCTTGCCGATGTCATGCAAATCGCCGCGGACAGTTCCTATCAGAAACCTTGCAACTGGCTCGACGCCGGCGTCGGCAAGTTCTGGCTCAAGGAGTCCCATTGCCAATTTCATAGCCAAGCCGGATATAAGCACTTCAGGTACAAAAATCTCATTATTTTTGAAGCGATTACCAACGACATCCATACCAGCAATTAATCCCTTGTTGAGGACATCCTCAGCTGATACACCTTCAGCAAGTACCGAGTTGGTAATTTCAACCGCCCTATTTTGGTCGCCTTTAATAATTGCTTCAGCTAATGTTTTTAAATTGGACACCATCAGTTTGGCTCAGCAACAACACAGTTATACTACCGGCAATGCCGTAGGTCTTCTTACCCTTACTAGCGCTTCCCCAAACTTGCCGATATGCGAGGACAGAGCTTCTATTAGCTTCGGACAGATTTGGCCGTCACAGCCCGGCCATTTCCAGAACCGCAGTAATGTGGCGCTCCCACCCCAAAGCCATAATGTGGACTCCCTGGCACAAATTCTTAAGTTGCCTGATCAGACGAGCGGAGATTTCGAGGCTTTTACCGACTCTTTTTTCTTTCGGCACACTCGACAATTCGTCAATGATTTCATCCGGAACGTGAATCCCGGCAACATTTGCATTCATAAACTTAGCCATAGCTGGAGACTTTAAAAGCACAATTCCAGCCATAACCGGCACCTTCAGATGCCCAACTCGTTTCATGAACTTGGCAAACTTGTCCACCTCGTAAACTGCCTGTGTCTGGAAGAACTCCGCACCGGCTCTGACCTTTTTTTCCATCTTCATAATCTGGGGTTCCAGTGGATCTGCGCCCGGATTCACCACCGCGCCAAGGCAAAATTGCGGCGGCCGACCTTCTAAATCATTGCCCGCCATATCTTTCCCATCCATTAGCCGTTTCACTGCGGACAGAAGCTGTACCGAGTCCAAGTCAAACACAGGCATTGCTTGAGGGTGGTCGCCCAATTTTGGATGGTCCCCAGTGAGGCATAATAGATTATCAACACCTAATACTGCAGCGCTTAAAACATCAGACTGTAAACCTAGGCGATTCCGATCCCTGCAGGTTAGCTGCATAATAGGCTCGAGATCTTTCTCCTTCAAAAGACGGCAGGTGGCCAATGAGCCTACCCTCAAGACAGAGCTTTGTAAATCGGTAACGTTGAATGCGTCAGCCTTGCTCCGTAAAGGTTCTAGTTCATTTATCAACTTCTCTATTTCTATTCCCTTTGGTGGCCCAACTTCGCACGTGATTACAAACCTGCCTTGTTGAAAACACTTACTAAGCTTCATACCTCAAACGCCTCCTTATTTCGTTACAGTCATCCTCGGTGTCTTTCAGACGCAAATCCAACCTCGGCTTAGGCCTCTATATCATAGAAAGATGTTTTGCGTAGCTCGTCCGACGGGAGCATGTTGCTGTGGTCTCTGGGCGTCCGAATTTTCTTGAAGTTTTCTAATCGCCCAACCTGCTCCAGCCGCTCATAAATCAGTTGCCAGCCACAGTCTTTCTCGGCATCAACTTCGCACTTGCCGTCCTGAGCACCGCCACAGGGACCGTTAAGCAATCCTTTGGCACAAAAGGCAATAGGGCAAATGCCCCCAGTGTAATCCAAAGCACAGTCGCCGCATGCCTGACAGCGCTCATCCGAAGGCCAAAGACCTTGAAGTCCGCCCAGAGAGACAGTGTTATCCGCGGGATGTACAACTTTATTCACGACCTTTGATACCGCCTGGACACCGATGCCACAAGTCAATATCACAATAGAATCGGCTGATTGGATTTTATCCATTTCTCTGGACAGTCGTGTTGTGACCAGCATTTTATTGCAAAGAAAATCAACCAAACATGTCCCGGTTATTTTTTTGCCAGCTTTTTCCAGCTCGCCCTTTATCGCCGCAAGCCCTTTTTCCCCTCCAGTTTCGCAAGCCTCAACACAACCGTTGCAGGCAAGCAAGAAGATATCCTTTTCCTCGCCAAGCGACTCCAAGACCTCATCTATCGGCTTACTTTGTGTGAATATCATCTTGAATTTCCTCTAATACTTTTTTAATAATTTCCTGAACCTTTCGCTCCACTTGCTCCGTTAATTCTAAGCCGTAATCTACCACTCCGGGCTCAACACCAATTATTACAATTTCTTCAGGCAGCCGGTTAATCCTTTCAGCCAGGCTCAGCCCATCAAGCAGGCCAACTTGATGTAAGCTTATTTTTGACTGCTTCTCTTGTCTGAAGAGCTGTCTTATCCCGTCTCCTTGCTCAGTGTTCAAGTAGATTTTATAAATGGCGCCGGGCTTTCTGCCAGACCTCAAAGCGTCAACAATAACAAGTTTATCGACACCTGCGGCCAATGAAAGAACGTCCAGACCCATAGTTCCGCCATCAATAACTTCTACGTTGGCGGGCAGATTCTGTTTTTGCAACTCCTTCGCTGCGTGGACACCAATACCTTCGTCCCTCAGCAGGATATTACCTACACCAAGAATCAAAATGCGCCTGCTGCCACTTCGATTTTTTTCCGCTCCTGCCACCAAACTGGTACCTGTCTTTATCTGCATATCAGACGACCCTAAAGACCCCTAACTCACTTCCCCTGACATCGAGCAAATGCACGGAGCAGGCCAGACAAGGGTCAAATGCCCGTACGATTCGGACAAGCTCAAATGGATTGTCCCTATCCTTCACTTTAGTACCTATGATTGCCTGTTCCACCGCTCCGGGTTGGCCTTTGTCATCTCGCGGTGAAGCATTCCAAGCCGTAGGTGTAATAACCTGATACCGGTCAATCTTCGCACCTTTGACGGTCATCCAGTGCCCCACTGCTCCTCGCGGAGCTTCGGTTAAACCGGCCCCTGTGCCTTGCTCCGGAATCTTACTGTCGACAATAACAGGCTCGTTAGGCTTCAACTGCTGCAACCACACTGCCATCGCATCAGCTACAAGTTTGGCCTCCAAAGCTCTCGCTGCGTGGCGACCAAGTACCGAAAACAAAGCATCGACCCCAGCATCCAATTCGCCGAGCAGCGAATCAACGAGTTCCTTTGTCTCCGAACTGTCCTGAACATAATTGCTCACCATTCGTGCTAAAGGCCCAACTTCGCAAGCTTCACCTTTATATCGGGGGGACTTTAAGAATGAATACGCCCCTTTCTTATTAAGCTCCGCCTCGGTTCGGCCCGCAGTGGGGTTTTTTCCAGAATCGGAATCTACATACCAGGAATGCTTCACATCCTCAGTGATATGCTCCTTAGCAAACCGCTCAAGGCGCAAGTCCGGAGCAACAATTCCTGCCTTGAAGAGCTTGCCGCTTGGCAAATCAAAACCACCGTAAGCAAGGAGCCTTCGACAGCCTATGCCAACCTCAAAGTAATCGCTATAAGCCTTCGCCACAGCTATAACATCCGGAATGTAGCTATTGACAACAAAGTCACGTATTTCGTTCAAACGCCATAGGAAATTGGTGATCTTGTCCTCGGTAGGTCTTTCAGTAACGCCGCCCGGAACAATGCCAACGTTATGGGGCATCTTCCCGCCGAAGATAGAAAGCATCTCTTGGCACTTGCGCCTGATATCCAGTGCTCTGAGGTAGTGGTTCACCAATTCAGCGCTAACCTCACTACTTACGCGGTAATCACCTTCGTAGCGTGGTACAAAAGGTGCTAAATCTCCAACGACGCTGGCCGCATCAAGATAATCCAAGGCTGCAAGATGATAAAAATGAAGGATATGTGACTGCAGAAAATTCGCGCCAAAAATGAGGGCGCGAATGAGCTTGGCATTAGCGGGAATTTCATTCGTCAAACCAAACGCCTCATCGATGCAAAGAGCCGATGCCGTTGCGTGAGCAGTGGGACAAACACCACAGATTCGCTGGGTCAGCCGATTAGCGTCCCGGGGGTCTCTGCCCTGCAGAATTATCTCAAACCCCCGAAAAAGGGTTCCCGCACTTTTAGCGTCCTTCACCGTACCATCGTCTATCACGGCCTCAACAGCCATGTGGCCCTCTATCCTTGTAATCGGGTCAATCCTTATTTTCTCGCTCATTTGAGGTCCTCGAAAGTAATCTTTTCATAAATCGGCGACGTGCCGTCGGGGAACTCTGGCTCAACACAGGCCAGACAAGGCGAGCCTGCTTTGACACACCAGCTCACGCCATTATTCCACTGTCTCAAAGGACAATCAGCATAGGTGTAGTGGCCCTTACAGCCTAATTTATAGAGGCAACCGGCGTCGCCTAACTTCTCAGCAAATTTACCCTTGTCGAAGTCCGCCCGTCGGGGACAGTTCTCATGAATTAGTTGCCTATAGAAGAGCTTCGGCCGACCCAACTGGTCCAGATCAAGGGCTTCCACACCGGAAAACAGTATCACAGATATTGTGCCCGTAAACCACTCTGGGTGCGGAGGACAACCGGGAACATTTACCACTGGTGTCTCAATGCTCTTTTCATCGAAGACTGTCTTAACGCCTTTGCACAAAGTGGGATTAGGTTTTGCTGCCGGTATTCCACCATAAGCAGCACAGGTGCCAAGGGCAATCGTAAGCAGCGCGCTCCTTCCAAGTTCTTCAACGCTTTCTTGAATGGTCAAATGCTTCCCGTTTGTCTCGCCGATACTGCCGTAGGTACCACCCTCCGCGGTCGGAATTGCTCCTTCTACAACCAGTACATACCCACCTTTTCTGTTCTTCTCGGCGTCCTTGAGCACCTCAATCACTACCTCGCCTTGGCCGGCCATCACCGTCGCGTGGAATATCAAGCAGAGTTGTTGACCGGGCACAAGCTCGTCCAGCAAAAGATTCTGGATTCGGGGACTTACGGCATTCAAAATGGATACGGAGCAACCGGTGCAACCTGCTCCCTGCAACCAAATTACCGGATATTTTTTATTAGCCACCTTTCTTCCTTTCATATCATTCCTTGGAAAAGTGCCGGCACGCTCGGTCGATTTTGCCGTCTGCTGTTACTCGTCCGATACGAGACCAGCCGCTCTTTTGGCCGACTCGACTGTGTTATAGAGCAACATAGTTATTGTCATTGGGCCGACGCCACCCGGCACGGGAGTGATAAGTGAAGCTTTTTCCTTGACTTGTTCAAAATCCACATCGCCGACCAACCGATATCCCCTTTTCTTGGTTGCATCTTCGACACGATTAACCCCAACGTCAATCACAACAACGCCGTCCTTTACCATATCGGTAGTTACGGTATTGGGTCTGCCGGCGGCGGCGATGATGATATCGGCCTGCTTTGTATGATGGGCAAGGTCTTTGGTGCGGGTATGGCAGACCGTTACGGTAGCATTTCCCTTATCATTTTTTTGAATGAGCATGTTCGCAAGGGGTTTGCCGACAATGTTGCTGCGTCCGACTATTACCACATTAGCTCCTTTAATACTTACTCCGCTGCGCAGTAACAGCTGAATAACTCCGTGCGGCGTGCAAGGCAGAAAAGCTTTTTCACCGACCATCATTTTCCCCACGTTCATCGGGTGGAATCCGTCAACATCCTTGTCCGGGTCAATCGCCAGCAGGACCTCAGACTCATTAAGACCTTTGGGCAAGGGCAGTTGGACCAGGATACCGTTTATCTTCGGGTCGTTGTTCATCCGATTGACAAGGGCGATTAGGTCTTCCTGTGCGGTGTCTGCAGGCAGGCGGTTATCATCGGAATAAATCCCTAATTCTTCACAGGCCCGTTCCTTTGCTGTAACATAGGACTTCGAGGCCGGGTCTTCACCAACGAGGATAACGCCCAGTCCCGGCACGATGCCCTGTTCTTTAAGCTTTGCCACTTCTTCTTTCAGTTCAGCCCGCATATCCGCGGCCACCTGTTTGCCGTCTATAATTTGTCCTGCCATTTATACCAACTCCTTTACATATTCCAGAAACTTGGCTGGTTCTACCGATGCTAATGGCCCAAAGACGACGTGCTTGGCCACGGTTGCGCCCGAAATACCAGCTCGCAAAACCAACACGCATTTAGACTTTTCCCGACCCCTTCCTTGTGCTTGATGTAGCAGTCTACTGCTCGAGGCAGCCATCTCAAATCCTTATTCAGGCGCAGGATGAGCTCGCGATTGACGGTTTTAGAACATTCCTGTAACTTTTCCTGTCTTCAGGTCGACGTCGATACGTCGGAAGGCCGGGTCTGAAGCCGTGCCCGGCATCAATTTGATTGCCCCTGCCAGCGGAACTATAAATCCAGCCCCTTTATACAGTAGAAAATCACGGATTGGAAGCTGCCAGTTCTTCGGACGACCCTTTAAATCGGGGTCATGCGACAGGCTCAGATGCGTTTTGACCATACATGTCCCAAATCCCTTAAGAGAGGGGTCCGTTTCAAGGGCTTCGGCTTTTTCCACCGCTTCAGGGGCATATGTAACTCCATCAGCTCCGTAAACTTCAGTGGCGATTAGTTCAACCTGTTTTCGCAAGGGAGTACCGAGGTCGTAGAGGAATTTGAATTCATTTTTCTCATCGCAGGCCTGGATTACCGCCTCGGCAAGCTCGATTGAGCCATCACCGCCTTTCAGCCAGTGTTCTGAGTAGGCTGCCAGCGCGCCATTTTGTTCTGCGATTTTCCGCACAAGCTCGATTTCAGCCTTTGTATCGGTGTAAAAGCCGTTTATGCAGACCACCGGCCGGACACCGCTTTTTTTAACGGTTTCGATATGAGCGATTAGGTTCTCACAGCCGGCCTCGACCAATTCGAGGTTTTCCTGCGTATATTCCTCACTTAGCGGTATTCCAGGTTTGACTGCCGGGCCGCCGCCATGCATTTTTAAGGCCCGAATAGTGGCGACAACAACCACAACATCCGGTTTCAGACCCGACATACGACACTTCAAGTTCCAGAACTTCTCAAAGCCAATATCCGCGCCGAAGCCACTCTCCGTTACGTGGTAATCGGACAGTTTGGTGGCAAGTAAGTCTGCGATGATTGAACTTTGACCGACGGCAATATTAGCGAATGGGCCTGCATGGACGAAAACGGGCTGTCCCTCGACGGTCTGCAGGAGGCTCGGATTAAGGGCCTCGACCATCCAAGCCGTCATAGCACCGTCGACTTCGAGGTCAGCGGTGGTAACTTCATTACCCTTTTTGTCATATGCAACCACGATTTTGCTTATTCTTTCACGTAAATCCTTCAGATCCTTGGCCAAGGCCAATATAGCCATTAGCTCACTTGAAACCGTGATTGCGAATCCAGACTCCATTTCGTAGCCGTCCATCTTGCCGCCCTTGCCGATGGTAATATTACGCAGAGCCTGTGCACAAAAGTCCATGACCCACCTCATCTGGACCCTCTCAGGGTCAATATCGAGGCGTTTTAGGTTTCTTTTCGCCAGCTTTTCGTCATCATAGTTTCTCTCGTGCTGCATACGAGAGGTCAGAGCAACCATCGCCAGATTGTGGGCGTTTGTAATGCAGTCGATATCGCCGGTAAGACGAATAGAGAACGGCACAAGGGGGATACACTGAGCGAGACCACCGCCAGCGGCAGAACCTTTGATATTGAAGGTGGGTCCTCCGCTTGGCTGTCGAATAGCACCGGTAACTCTTTTGCCCAGCTTGCCGAGGCCCTCAATCAGGCCAATTCCGGTGGTGGTCTTGCCCTCGCCCAACGGAGTGGGTGTAATGGCGGTAACGTCAATATACTTGGCCGTTTGTGTGTCGGCGAGACGCTCCAGAACCCTGGTATAATCGACTTTTGCCAGCTGACGGCCCATGGGGAGCATTTCGTCGTCTTTTAGGCCAAGTTCGTCGGCGAGCTGGGGGATTGGTTTCATTGTTTTTTCGGCAGCTTCCGCAATCTGCCAATCTTCCATTTTGGTGGGGTCAAGTTTCATAGTTTCTTTCCTGTCATTGGACTATATTCGCGTTAATTCGCTAATTCAGCCACCCGAACCCGCTTTTTTGGGCTTTCGATAGTACTTTGGATATGATAGATTATTGTGTAAAAGGTGCAAGACAAATATAAGAAGGCGGCTTGTTTTTGTCATTATCTTGCTATTTAGATTAAACCTTACCCCAAATCATGCTGCTCAACCGGCCTCTCGCTGGGTAAAGGCAACATCCGGACTGGTTTGTAGCGCCTGCTTTTGGGCGCGTGCTTGCGATTTATACCGCCGGCCCTGAATAAAAGCTACCACGGTGCATGTTTTGCCGGCGCCCAAGGTCTTGCCGTCAAACAACTTATTCATTAATTGGCTTGATTTTTCCAGTTGGGGGGCACTATTCAATAACCCTTGAATTGGCTCATCCGGCCACGGCCAACGCCGTCTAATTCTTCCATTGACCCTGTCGCGCTACTGACATCAGTTCAGCTTTAACATCTGCTCAAGTCCCGTCCGCCGGTTGATTACGCCGGAATCGGTCTCGATTTTTCTCATATTGGCCGTGACCCAAGAGAATGAAAGATTTTAGTTTCACGGGTGCTGCGGTGTACTTTGATATTGCGCTGTAAAAAACAAATTTTCTTGATTATTGCGGGCAGGAGGTTATCATAGAGCAGTTATACCTCAAGGATGGGGAAATGCTGCCGGAGCTCAGCGTAACCACAGGAAAGGTGATTTGTTATGCTCGGAAATATAACCTTCACTGCAATTATTATATTCTCCCTGCTGCTGGTAAGCTGTTTTGAGCTATTGTGGCAAGTACGTGTCGCCGATTTGCCGAGCATGATGAACCTGCGTGATGCAGCCAATTATTTGACAGTGTAGTTGATGTAGGTTGTTCGCTTACGGAATCCGCTGGAAGGAATTCAACCATTAGAAATGGCTAAGATGGGAGAAGAACTGAGAAAAACAGCAATCAAGATAGTAGGTGATGTCCCCTGGGGGACACACTTCTGCCAGTTCTACGAGACAAAAGAGGACCTGCTCGATATACTGGTACCTTATTTCAAGGCGGGATTGGAGGGGAATGAGTTCTGCATGTGGATTACTTCGGAGCCTTTAAGTGTCGACGATGCGAGGAACGCGCTGAAGAAGAAGGTAAAGGCCTTAGATGACTATATTAAAAAAGGTCAGATAGAGATACTTGATTACACGCAGTGGTACACGAAGAGTGGGCGTTTTCGCGCTGATGAGGTTTTAAAGGGATGGGCGGAAAAGGAAAAGCAGGCGCTGACGAAAGGATTTGACGGTCTTCGGCTAACAGGGAACACACTTTGGCTTGAGAAGCGGGACTGGAGGGACTTCGCTGATTACGAAGCTACGGTGAACCGTATTATCGGGGAACACAACATGCTGGCTGTTTGCACTTACTGCCTCGACAGGTGTACTGCCTCGGAAATCATTGACGTAGTAAGTAACCATCAGTTCGCCTTAATTAAGCGCGAAGGTACGTGGGAGATTATTGAAAGCACTCAACACAAGGAGACCCTGGAAGCGTTACAACTGAGCGAAGAGCGGCTCAGGCAGGTTTCGGAGAACATTCGGGAGGTCTTTTGGTTATACGACTTGCGCACTAACAAGTTCGTGTATGTAAGCAGCGCATATGAGGCCATTATGGGGCGACCGGTTGAAAGTTTGTATAAAGACCCTAAAGAATGGATAAAGGCCGTTTACCCTGGTGACCGGGGTCGTATTGAGAAAAACTTTGCAAAGGAACAACGGGGAGAACCCTTTGAAGACGAGTACCGAATTGTCCGGACGGACGGGTCGGTCCGCTGGATAAACGACCGTGGTTTTAAGGTGTATGATGACACCGGGCGAGTTTACCGCATTGCCGGGATAGCAGAAGATATTACCGAGCGCAGACACGCCGAGGAGGTAGTTCGCAGTTCGCAGCAGGAACTGAGAATCAGCAACCAGATTGCAGAAATTTTCCTGACTACCGCCGATGACGAAATGTATTCAGAAGTATTGGGTGTTCTACTGGAGGCCATGGAAAGCAAGTATGGAATTTTCGGATACATCCACGAGGATGACATGCTTATTATCCCTTCTATGACAAGGGACGTATGGGATCAATGTCGGATTGCTGACAAGACGATAGTATTTCCTCGTGAGAAGTGGGGCGGCATTTGGGGTCGGGCTCTCTTGGAGAAAAGAAGCGTATTTGCTAATGAAGGCTTGCACGTACCTGAAGGACACGTTCCTATAACAAGGGTTCTGGTGGTGCCTATTTTGTACGCAGGACGGACAATCGGCTTGCTGGAGGTGGCGAACAAAGCGGCTGACTATAGCCACAAGGATCAAGAGTTCCTTGAGACTATCGCCGGGAAAATAGCACCTATCCTAAACGCAAGATTGCAGAGAGATAGAGAAGAAAGAGAGCGCAAGCAAGCTGAGGAGGCACTACGACGGAGTGAGGAACGCTATGCGCTGGCCCAGCGGGCAGCGGAGATAGGCAGCTGGGACTGGAACATTCTGACCGGCGCATTGACGTGGTCTGAGACAATAGAGCCCATGTTTGGTTTTAACAGGGGCGAATTTGGCAAAACGTACGAAGCATTTCTCGATTGCATTCACCCCGAAGACCGGGCGTTCGTGATTGACTCGGTCGGTGCGTGTGTGGAAGGCGGCGAGGATTATGCGATAGAGCATCGCATTGTATGGCCGGATGGCACCGTGCGCTGGGTGTCAGAAACCGGCGATGTGATACAGGACGAGGGTGGCAAGGCGACACGAATGCTCGGCATTGTGCAGGACATCACCGAGCGCAAAGCCATGGAATCACGCCAGCGGCTGGCCGCACGTATTTTGGAATGCGTGAATCAAGAAAGTGTAGGAACGCATATTATTCATAATGTTTTGTCGCTCATAAAGGAGCATACCGCCTGTGAGGCTGTAGGTATTCGTCTGCGCGAGGCCGACGATTTCCCTTATTTTGTTGTAGAAGGTTTCTCGCGAGAGTTTGTTAAGGCGGAAAATTACCTTTGTGCAAGGAACGAGCGGGGCGAGCCTACTTTTGACGCGGTGGGTGAGCCGGTGCTTGAATGCATGTGCGGGCTTGTCTTATCTGGGCGGACGAATACATCCTCGCCTTTTTTCTCGGGGGGTGGAAGCTTCTGGACCAACAGCACTACTGAACTGTTGGCATTCACTTCGCCCGCCGAGCTTCAAACATCCGTACGGGGACGCTGCAACAGAGCCGGCTACGAATCGGTCGCACTTATACCGCTTCGTTCAGGAGAAAAAATCATAGGATTGCTGCAGCTAAACGACAGGTCGGCGGGACGGTTTTCGGAAGATTTAATAAGTTTCTTTGAGAGAATTGGAGCGAGCATAGGAATAGCACTGGCGAGGGTCGCAGACGAGGAGAAGATGCGAAACCTTGCGAAATTCCCTTCCGAGAATCCTTATCCGGTCATTCGGATTGCCAAGGACGGCATAGTGCTGTATGGTAATTCCGCCAGCGGCGAAGTGCTGAAGGAGTGGGACTGCGAAATCAGCGGTCGCGTTCCTGAACATTGGCAGCAGTATGTTTTGCGCATTCTTAATTCAGGCTCGAGCGAAGAGCTTGAGGTCACCTGTGGAGATAAAGTCTTTTCTCTAACAGTTGCTCCTGTAGTTGATGCGGGATATGTCAACATCTACGGTGTCGATATCACGAAGCGCAAACAGACAGAAGAAGACCTGAGGAAATACCGGCAACATTTGGAAGAACTGGTCCAGAAACGCACGGCGGAATTGACCGACGCTAATAAGCAATTGCTACAGGAAATCGAGGGGCGCAAGCGTCTGGAACAAGAGATATTAGGCATTGGTGAAAGAGAGCAAAGACGGATTGGACAGGAGCTGCACGACAGCATCGGGCAGCAGTTTACAGGAATTGCTTTCATGACAAAGGTGCTGACTCAGAAGCTCTCCGGCAAGCTACCCGAAGAGGCAGCTGATGCCGCCGAGATAGGAGACCTCGTCAATCAGGCGATGGAGCAGGCACGGGGCCTTGCCAAGGGGCTTCACCCTGTGGATCTGGACGCAGAGAGTTTGGCCTCGGTACTACAGGAGCTGGCGGCAACAACGGAGAAGCTGTTCGCCATCCGGTGTACTTTC
This sequence comes from Planctomycetota bacterium, assembly GCA_020350405.1. Classification (GTDB taxonomy): domain Bacteria; phylum Planctomycetota; class Phycisphaerae; order Sedimentisphaerales; family Anaerobacaceae. The sequence continues at coordinate 96,191 of CP070715.1, read as the reverse complement.
AAGTGCGATGATTCCATTGCGATAGATGATACAGTGGTGGCGGTACATCTTTACCGGATAGCCCAAGAGGCCGTCAACAATGCCATCAAGCACGGGCAGGCAAAGAACATTGGGATAGAGCTAACCTGTGACAGCGATAAGTCTGTCCTGATGGTGAAAAGTGACGGGCTGGACTTTCCCGGGATGCAGGTCAAGAGCAAAGGTATGGGCTTACAGATTATGGACCACCGCGCTGAGATGATAGGGGGTTCGCTTGACATTAGAAAGGCGGTTGAGGGCGGGACAATCATGACCTGCGAATTTCCGAATAAGAAAACCTCATGATAATATGGAGAAGAGATTATGGGCGCCAAAAGGAAGCAGAGCGGAACCAAAGACGAAAGAACAAAAATCATTATTGTCGACGACCACCCCATCATACGCAAAGGTCTTAGCGACCTTATCAATCACGAGGACGACCTTGCAGTTTGTGGGCAGGCCAAAGATGCCCACGAGGGGCTACAGGCTATCAAGACACTCAATCCGGATATAGTTGTTGTTGATATTTCCCTTAAGGAAACAAGCGGGATAGAATTAATAAAAGATATCAAGACCCAGTATCCGAATTTGCCGGTTCTGGCTCTTTCCATGCATGATGAGTCTTTGTATGCTGAGCGAGCTCTTCGGGCGGGGGCCAAGGGCTACATTATGAAGGCCGAGGCCACGGAGAAGGTGATTACAGCAATTCGTAAAGTCCTTCGGGGTGAACTATATGTCAGCGACAAGATGGCAGCAAAAATGGTACGCAAACTGGTCGGAAGTGGGCCTGCGATAGGCACCTCTCCGATCGACCGGTTAAGCGACCGTGAACTGGAGGTGTTCCTTTTGATTGGGCAGGGCCAGGGGACCCGCCAGATAGCCGAGAAGCTGCATCTAAGCATAAAGACAATTGAGACTTATCGCGCACACATGAAAGAGAAGTTAAATCTTGAAAATGCCGCTGAGCTGCTGCAGTACGCTATTCGATGGGTGAACAGCCAGGAGAAGGCATAGTTTCACTGGAATTGCAAATCCACTAAGCCGTTAACTTAGTTAAATCCTACCAATTATTCGTAGATTTTATTACGAGTCTGGGGGCCTTCCGAGAGCGGGCATATAGGGGATTCCCCTATACAAACGCAAGTAGTTCAACTGATGAAAAAAACAGATTAGGCCCCGATTTACAGCATTTAGCCATTTCGTTAGTATTGAAACAAGAACTTATTGGATTAAAAATGAGAACTACCAAAGGCAAAGTTGGAATCTTTATAAGACGTGAAGAAGCATATAACAATGCACCACCCCCCTCTGCTAAGCTGGGTTTGCCAGCCGCAAGAAACTTGCAGCTGATGAACCCGGCCGAAAGTAAACGCAGTAGTTAAAAGCTGCGATTGAGAAAAAAATGAGTATTTGCAGTAGAAAAGTCGTAACACCAGGAAGATGTAGAACAGATAGAAGAGAACACATCTCTCCCTCCTCCGCTAAGCCGGGTTTGGCAGACATGCGAATAACATCGACAATACTGGCAAACCCGGCGGAAAACAGGCGCGGCAGTTTAGAGCCGCGATTAGCATAGATTTATCTGGTTGGGCAGTTAGGCGTTTTATTCACGGCGTTCATCACAAGAATTGTCAGTCAAGGACTTGCAAAAGGAGTTGAAAATGCTGGTCTTAAGCAGGCGCAAGAATGAGTCAATCATGGTCGGTGAGGACGTTGAGATAGTTGTCGCTGAGATTCGCGGTGATAAAGTTCGATTGGGGATATCGGCACCAAGGTACGTGCCGGTTCACCGCAAAGAAATCTACGAAGCTATTCACAGGCATGAAGTCGTTACGAAGTAACGCTACCGTTGCATCGCACGTCTGATTCCTGACAACAATTCGTAACATAAACCGGCCGGAATCTATTGATGGGTGAGACCAGGACAATGCAGGGTGAAGGAACACGAAATTGTGTGGCTAATCGAGGGAGGTCCAGGAGGAGAAAGTTGCAGGACAGTGGAGCAGTTCAAACAGTTCTTGAACCTTCCAAAGGAATTTCAGGGAGCGAAGTCATGGGCAGAGAGGAACACGAAAAGAAAACGAAAAAAACCAGGATTCTGGTTATTGATGAGCATGCCACTGTGCGTGAGGGATTAACACGGCTCATAAACGATGAACCCGGCTTTACGGTTGCTGCTGAAGCGGAGAACGCCGAACAAGCCCTGGACACCATCAGTAAGCAGGAGGTCGATTTGGTTATCGTCGATGTGTCTCTGGAGAGCACAACGGGCACCCGACTTACCGAGGAAATAAAATCGAGATGCCCACACATGCCGGTCCTGGTGCTGCCGGTGTCCAATTTTCTGGAGAAGTGAAGTCATGACTTACGAAAAAGAACTGCACGACTGCCATAAAAGCAAGACCGGCATTTTGATTGTGGACGACCATCCTATTGTGCGTCGGGGACTAATGCAGCTTATCAACCAAGAATGCGACCTTGTGGTTTGTGCAGAGGCAGAGAGCGCGGAAGAGGCTTTAGCTGCTGTTAAGACCCACCGGATTGATTTAGCTATAGTTGATATTTCACTAATAGGCACTAATGGGCTTAAGCTTACCACAAAGATAAAGGAACAGCGTCCGCATCTTCCCGTCCTGATACTTACGATGCATGATGAGGCGCGGTACGCCGAATCGGCGTTCAAGGCCGGGGCCGGAGGATACGTTACAAAGCAGGAGGCGGCCGAGACAATTATAACTGCAATACGCTTAGTACTTGGGGGGCAACGGTACCTCAGCAAAACACGGGCGGAGAAGCTGCCACGGGATACAGGCTATAAGGCCGCTGATTGCGCAAGACGCGAATTTAAATCATGAAGGACTCGATTTCAGAAGTCAATACGCCGGTGAATCCTGAAGCGCAGGTGCGTGAAGTCGCAGAGAATAAGGCCAGAGTTTTGGTTGTTGATGGTCACCCCGCGGTGCGTCACGAGCTTGCGGAGCTTATCAGCCGGGAATCGGACATTGTGACTTGTTTCGAAGTTGAGAGTGCCGATGAAACCCTGGATGCAATTAAGAAGCGGCAGGTTGACCTGGCCGTTGTTGACATTTCCTTAGGGGGGACGAGCGCCATACGGTTTGCTGAAAGAATAAAACTGGAATCTCCAACCTTGCCTGTTTTAATTCTTTCGGTGCAAGATGAATCGTCCCGCGTCGAACACGCCCTTAGAGCAGGATCTCAAAGCCATGTCTTAAATCGGCAAGCAGGTGAACAAATTATAGGCGCCGTTCATTACATCCAGTCACTATTGAGAAGTCGGGTCTTTGGATTTACCGTCTTTGTCAAGGTCGAAAGGAGTGCGACGGATGGTTAGATTAGTTCCAAGAAAAGTGGCATTTATTTCTTCTTATAAACCGAGAAAATGCGGGATCGCGACCTTCACAGGAGATTTAATCAACAGTTTACGGCCTGCCGGTGGTGATGAATTTGAACCGGTGGTTATTGCCATGGAGTCAGGGGCCGAGCTGAAGTACGATAAACCGGTAAAACTCAAAATTCGTAAAGACATCAAATATGATTATATTTCTGCGGCCGACTATATTAATTTCACCGATGTTGACGTTGTATCCATCCAGCACGAGTTTGGGTTGTTCGGGGGCAACGGCGGTTCATATTTGAATCTGCTGCTTAAAAGGTTGAATAAGCCGGTGATAACGACGCTGCACACCGTGCTGGAGAAACCATCTGGGGATTATTTGGATTCCCTGATTCAGCTGTGCGAGGCCTCGGATGAGGTAATAGTTATGAACAGACGCGGCGTAAAGATGCTGGAGGATATTTACGGTGTACCACATAGCAAGATTAGACTGATTCCGCACGGCATTCCGGACCTGCCATTTGCTGACAGCAGTTGCTATAAACGCAAGCTGAATATAGAGAGACAGAGAACAATTCTTACGTTTGGCCTGCTTAGTAAAAACAAAGGCATAGACCTTATGCTTAAGGCCCTGCCGACAATAGTCAGGGCCCATCCAGAGGTTTTATACATCATTCTTGGCGCCACGCACCCTGAGGTGCTTCGCCATGAAGGGCAATCTTATAAACTTAAACTTGAAAGAATGGTAATGGAGCTGGGATTGCAGAGTAACGTTGTTTTCCACAACCGCTTCGTGGATGGCGAAGAACTCTTCGAGTTCCTCGGCGCGGCCGATGTTTATGTCACTCCGTATCTAAACAAGGAACAGTTGACCAGCGGCACTCTGGCCCTTGCAGTCGGCGCAGGTAAGGCGGTTGTATCGACCCCCTATTGGGCCGCGCAAGAGTTACTGGCACAGGGTCGGGGCAAACTGGTTCGATTCGCT
>CP070715.1:71605-91733 GCA_020350405.1 Planctomycetota bacterium | reverse complement strand
CGCCTGGCGGCCGAGGGTGTAATTTTCACAAATCACTTTGTTCAGTGTCCAGCATGCGCCCCCTCACGCTATTCACTGTTGACAAGCCAGCGTCCACACAGGTCTCGTCTGAAGTCCTATACCATGAAAGCATTTGATCTCATGCCAAAAACCTGTGAGGGACACCTTGTCTCCCTTCCCCATCAGTTCAAGCTCAATGGCTATTACACCGTCAGTATCGGCAAGATAAGCCACAGTCCCGATGGTCGCCGGCGTGGCCCCTCAATTGGGGGAGTTGACGCTTATGATGGTGTTGGTGAGGGTCAGCCGGAGCTGCCATTCGGCTGGGACGAAGTCTATGCGCCGTTCGGACCATGGAGAACCGCATGGGGGGCATTTTTCGCATACGCCGGAGGCAAGACCCGTGAGCTTGGCAAAACGTCTTCCACGGAGGCCGCCGACGTGCCCGACACAGGATATCCCGATGGGCTAATCGCTGAAGAAGCAATCAAGAAGCTTCGGGAACTGAAGGACCGGCCGTTTTTCCTTGCTGTTGGTTTCTACAAGCCTCATCTGCCATTCAACTGCCCAAAGGAATACTGGGACGCCTATGAACGTGACAAGATAAAGCTGGCACCTCATCCCAATCCACCGAAGAATATTGATCCTAATATCAGCCTGCACAAAAGCTACGAGTTAACTCCCAGATATACAGGCCTAGCTACACCGGGCAAAGTCACCGACGACGAAGCGCGAAAACTACTTCACGGATATTATGCCTGCGTTCATTACATTGATCGCCAGATTGGTAAGGTGCTGAACGAACTGGGTCGTTTGGGGCTACGTGGCAATACTGTTGTTGTTGTCTGGGGCGATAACGGCTGGCATCTGGGAGATCACGGCATCTGGGGCAAAGGTACCGCCTTCGAAGCTTCATTGCGAACTCCGCTTATAGTTAGAGTGCCAAGTGTCTCGCCCGCTGGCAAGACTGCCGACGGCCTGGTCGAATCACTTGATATTTACCCCACGCTTTGTGAGTTGTGTGGTCTGGATATACCAAAAAACGTTGACGGGACAAGTTTGGTTCCGTTAATCAAAAATCCGGACCTGCCGGGCAAAAGGTACGCGTGCGGCTATTACAAGAAAGGTGATTTCCTGGCCCAAACAATGAGAACAGAACGTTACCGGATTGTTCATTGGACCGACCTGGACAACAAGACAGTTCAAGTCGAGCTTTACGACCATAAGATTGACCCGGATGAAACCGAAAATATCGCTGACAGGCACCCAGACTTGGTCAAGAAACTTATGGCACAGATGCAGGCAGGACAAAAACCCAGAAGGCAAACAAAAGGACAAGTAAGTCGTGACAGCAATCGTTAAAATGGTGCGGTAAAGGGTGCTCTTCTCCGGGAAAAAGCGAGGGGAAATTGTGGGTAAAGCGGAAAAGAAGCAGGGGGAGCTAAAAAAAGAGCGGCGGTTTAGTCAGGAACAAGACCCCGACCGCGCGGCGTGGCGAGAGCAGAGTGTTCCTCGCGTGTGCACCGCTGCCCAAAGGACGGGGCTAAATACGAACGCCTTTGACGGCAGGCGTTAATGGGGTCCACCCAAGTCGGGCTTGGGTGCTAAACAAGGGGGGATTTTAGTGGGAGTTTTGAAAAATCAGTTTCCATTTTGAGAGTCCGGCGACGAAGAGGCGTGCATTTTTGCTGGCGAGCTTGTCGGTTTCGCGTTTTTCCTTGTCGAGTCCTATTACCTGAGGGTACCATTTCGAATTCTCGAGCTCGGCGGCATCAAGGATTTTTTTTGGTTTAGTCCAGCCGGAAGGATTGGCAAGGTCGCTGTTATAGCTTATATAAATGCCCTCCTGCGACCAGTCTTTGTCTATTGCCCGGTTGAGCAGCATGACCCAGCAATTTAGGTATGTATTGAAGTGGACGGAGGGACCCCAGAAGGCGTCCGCGTCGGGCCTGTGCCAGTCGACGGCGGCGGGAAAGATGGGGGTGACCTTGCCGCCGAGTCCGGGCTCGCTCCATTTTCCGTTGTGCCACTTGAAGACCCTGCCCTTCGGGTCTTCACGGTCGTTATATCTCATCCGGGCAATAGAGACGCCCTGCTCAGATTTAGTTTTATGGTAGGTGCTTATGAAGAAATAGAAGTATTGTTTCTCGCGGTCGGCGACGACGACGAAGTCACCGTTGCCGCCTTTGAAGTATTTGTTCGCAGTTTGAGGGTTATTGGAGCCCGGGGGCGCTTCGAGGACGATGCCGAGATCGCGGAAGTTAAGGCCGTTATCGTCGGAGACCATAGCTCCTATTCGCGGGGCGGTGGTTGCGGGCCAGCGGGGCGGCTCATTGTGATACCACATATAGAGTTTACCGTCGTCGGTCTTGTGGGTTGATTCGCTCCACCTGTTGCCCATTTTCCAGGTCGATTCATTGTCGAAGGTGACGCGCTGGGTGTCAGTGCTGAGGTGGGAGACATTCGGCCCTGACGCCCGGAAGGGGTGTCCCCAGGCGTAGAAGATGTACATAGTGTCGCCATCCCAGTGCGCGGGGCTGCTGCAATCGACGGCATAGGTGGCTGTATTGGGGTCGTTAGGGTCGATAAGGACATAAACACCTTTGAATTGGAGGCGCTCGGTGGTGCGTATCAATACAGACGGCCGGCCACAGCCCAGACAACCGGCGAGAATAGTGGATAAGGACAATATCCGCACAGTAATTAGTTTCATAACTCTATGTGCCCAGACTTTTGGGTATTGCACATTTCTGATTTAACGCGTTCGCAGAGGCTGTATGGCCTTTCAATTGCACTTTAATACCAAAATCCTTCTCCAATTACAACGAAGGTCTTCGCTGCGCTACGAGGTCGGGAGGATTAGGTTACGAGTTATGTGTTGCGGGTTTGGCGTGGGGCGGGTAGAATTGTGTGAGGTATAATGACTGAAGTGGATGACAATCAGGGAGGGGGCAGCGGCAGGCGGAAGCTTATTTTGAAGCTGGCGGGCCTTCTGGTTATTGCGTTTTTTAGTGTGTGGGTGCATTCTTTGCTTGTACCTAAGTGGTCAGATCCGAATGTGATATTGCATGATAGGGAGCAAGGGTACCGGAATGCGCTGCAAGTGGACCAAGAGCGATTTGGGCGGAACCATCCGGAAGTAGCCAGCCGGCTGAACGACCTGGCGTTATTACTTCATAAGACGAGCCAACATTCGGAGGCGGAGCGACTGTATCGGCGTGCGCTGCAAATTGACGAGGCGTACTTTGGGCCGGACCATCCAAAAGTAGCAACGCGGCTAAGCAATCTGGCGGGATTGCTCCGGGACGTGAACGAGCCTTCTGAGGCGGAGGCGTTGTGTCGGCGTGCATTGAAAATTAATGAGGGTTGGTTAGGGGCGGACCATCCGAAGGTGGGGACTCTGGTGAGCAATCTGGGGGCGTTGGTTCAGGATATGGGGCGGTTTGATGAGGCAGAGGCTTTGCAGCGGCGGGCATTGAAGATTCACAAGGATTGTTTCGGTCCTGAGCATCCGAAAGTAGCTACTCGCCTGGGCTGTGTGGCGGGAGTGCTTGCTGAAACGGAGCGGTTTGGTGAGGCGGAGGTTCTGTATCGGCAGGCATTGCAAATTGATGAAGATTCGTTGGGGCGGGAGCATCCGAAGGTGGCCAGAGATCTGGGCAATCTGGCGGGGCTGCTTGCGGCGACGGAGCGACTTTCCGAGGCGGAGCAAATGTATCGGCGGGCGCTGGAGATTTTGGAAGGTAATCTGGGGCCGGACCACCCGCGGACGAGAGCGGTGCGGAAGCGGCTGGAAAAGCTGGTTGATTAGGATGGTTTGTCTTTGGGGCAGGATGAAGGGGAGGTTAAAAGTTAAAGTGGGAAGTGTAAAGCCACAGTGGGAAATTTAAAGTTGTTGACGCGGGGAGAAAATTGGGTAGTGTATTGGGAGAAGAATGCGAGTTGCGGGTTACGTGTTGCGGGTATTGCGGTTTTTAGTTAGATGTGATTTTTTTTAAGGAGGTCAAGAAAATGTTGGTCAAGCGTATGTTATTAATTGGAGTGTTTCTGGGTTTGGCGGTCGGCGGGTGGGGGTGCGCACCGGCGATAATCGGCGTTGACGCGGGTGTTTACCATATGGGTAAGCTGTACGGCGTATCCGGCCGGGATCTAAACACCGTGTATGATGCGACGCTTGCGGCGATGGGCGAACTGGAGCTGGAGGTGAAGGAGAAGGCGAAGGACGTGTTCAGCGCAAAGGTTGTCGCCAAGAGCGCGGACGGCAAGAGAATCAAGGTGCGTATTAAGCCGGGCGGCGAGGGGCGCACGAAGTTTAGTATTAAGGTCGGCAAGACCGGGGAGAGGCGAAGGTCGGAGGTTATCTACGAGAAGATACGGCAGAACCTTGCGATGGGCACGAGCAAGTAGGAAGCTGTGGCAGCGTGGGGCATCGCGGTTTATTATTCGCGGTCGGAGGCCTGACCCTTCGGCTGGGCGGCGCTGCGCTTTTGTCAGGATGAAGGTGGTGCATTTGGGCGGCGCTGGAGTTTTTGGATTCGTCGGCAGACTGCGGCGTATAACTGCTCGGTAGAATCAAATTCATCCTGCAGGAGCTGGAGGGCACTGCGCTTTCGGTAGAGCCTTGAGGCTGTGGCCTTTTCTTCGGCGAGTTTTTCGCGAAGGGCCTGCTCGGCGTTTGCGGCGGCGGCGAGGGCGTTGTGCCAGAGCCTCATACCTACGCCGTAATCATCGTCACCATCTCTTGTTTTGCGGAAGGCCTGGAGCCGGCTGCGGAGCTCAATTGTGCGTGCCTCGGCCTGGGTGAGGTGGTCGGTCAGGCTTGTGAGGCGGGTTGCGACGAGGGCTTCGCGGGCGGTGAGGATTTCGCCTTCGGTCTCGGCGAGGAACCGGGCTTGAGTGCGCAATTTTTGGGCGAGGAGGGCACGCTCATTTTCGAGGAGGGTCAGCTTGCGGGCATAGGCTGCGAAAGATGCGTGTTGTCGTTTGGTGCTTGCGGGGGCAATCCTGAGCAGGCCGGCAGCCATTAAAACCATAGATAGAGAAAGAATAGCCAACAGAAAGATGCGTTTCGTTTTCATTTTTATTTTCCTTTCAAACAGGCGTTAATATTTAATCCGCTGTGGGCCGGACGTGTCGGCACAAACACAGGGACACCGGCCCATCAGATTTGCACGGAATTGGTCGTAATGACCCTCGTAGTTTCTCCTTGTTTCAGCGGTTCGGGGCTGAAACCAAATCTATTGTACGGATTTGGGGGCGAAGATGCAAGGAAGAAACGGCTATATGTGTAAAAGGCGGTGACTATAGGGGATTTACCTACGGAAAAATCAGGGTTAGGCCCGATTGGCAGTTTCGCGGAGGGGATTAATATGGATTTCTTGCGGGCGAAGTAGTTCGCGTTGTCGAAATTGTTGTCTTGGGCAGAAGACGTATTGGCACGAAAGATTTGGTGAAATTACAGGAGGTGTAACCATGAATAGTAAGAAAAAAACAAATGTAAGCAGGCGGGATTTTTTGAGGCATGCGACGAAAGTAACAGCGGGGGGTGTTTTAGCGGGTTCATTTTTGGTAAATTTAGCGGAAGCCGTTACCCAGGAATTCAAGGGCAAGATTGCCAAAAGGTACGAGGACTCACGGGAATGGTGGCCAGAGCCGGTAACGCCGCCTAAAGGTGCGCCAAACGTCATCATCTTCCTGCTGGATGACGTGGGCTTTGGGCAAATCGGATGCTTCGGGGGACTCATTGATACGCCTAACATTGACCGCCTTGCGGCGAATGGGCTGCGATACAATAACTTTCACACAACGGCATTGTGTTCTCCGACGCGAGCATCGCTGATGGCCGGGCGCAATCCGCACTCCATTGGACTGGGCAGCCATGCGATCACCGCGATGGGATTTCCGGGCTACAATGCGATGGTGCCGCCATCTGCCAAGTCCGTGGCAAACTATTTACAGGAACAGGGGTATGTCAATTATGCGCTGGGTAAATGGGACCATACTCCACTTTACGAGGTGTCCCAAGTTGGTCCCTTCGACCGCTGGCCAAGCGGTGAGGGTTTCGACCATGCATACACATTTATGGCTGCCGATGTGCATCAGTTCATCCCGGTAATGTGGAACGACCACACTCCTGAAGCCTACAAAAAAACTTACCACCTTGATAAAGACCTTGCTGACCGAGCAATTGATTGGATTACGGGGCACAAATCCATAAAGGAGGATATTCCTTTTATGATGCTGTGGGCCTCCGGTTCGATGCATTCGCCTCACCACACTCCGCGTGAATATCTGATGAAGTACCGTGGCAAGTTCGATAAGGGCTGGGACAAGGCTCGTGAAATTATCCTCGAAAATCAAAAAAAGTTAGGCATTGTTCCACAAAATACAAAACTAACCGAGCGCATCCCTGAAGTACCTGCATGGGACTCACTTAGCGACGAAGAGAAAAAACTCTACGCTCGCCAGATGGAGGCTTTTGCCGGTCAGATGGAGCATGTTGATTACCAGATAGGCCGTATTGTTGAAAACCTAGAGCGGATCGGGGAACTGGATAATACGCTGATTTTCGTAACTTCCGACAATGGCGCGAGCGGTGAAGGAGGTTTGGCAGGGACTTTCAACGAAACTTATGTTATCAACGGGCTCCAGACACCGTTCGAGGCAAACCAAAGACATTATCCCAATTGGGGTGATGAAACTACCTATCCCCATTACCACGCCGGGTGGGCAATGGCAGGCAACACGCCTTTTCGCTACTTCAAGCAGAGCGAACACCGCGGCGGTCAACACGATGCCCTGGTAGTCCATTGGCCCAAAGGTATCAAGGCTAAAGGTGAAATTCGAGATCATTATCACCATATCATTGATATTGCACCGACAATACTCGAAGCAGGGGGAATTTCCGTTCCAAAAGAATACCACGGCGTTGAGCAACAACCTATGGACGGTATATCAATGGCTTACTCGTTTGATAATCCGAATGCACCGAACCGAAAGAAAAAGCAATACTATGAAATGTTCGGCAACCGAGCAATATGGGTAGATGGGTGGAAAGCGGTATGCCTGCATGCCGGCCGTATGCCCTGGGAAGTGAATGTTGTACTTCCGTTCGATCAGGACGAGTGGGAACTGTATCACGTCGCCGAGGACTTCTCTGAGAGCACCAACCTGGCCGACAAATATCCGGAAAAACTCGAAGAACTGAAGAAAATCTTTGATGAAGAGGCATGGAGATACAACGTCTATCCCCTGTATGACGACATGATAATGCGACTTGCAAGACAGCAGGACCGGCTGTTCGGCAACCAGAAGGTCTTCGTGTATTATGCACCAGGTGCTTATCGCATTGCGGAGAAGGCTTCGGCGCCGGTGAAGAACCGCTCCCACACAATTACCGCCACCATTGACCTCAAAGGTCATGAGGAAGGTGTCATCGTAGCGTGTGGTGGCATGACGGGCGGATTCACGATGTTCATCAAGGGCGGGCGGCTTTACTACGACTATAACTACCTCGACGGCGTCTATTACACTCTTGTATCACCACCATTGCCAAAAGGGGCGACCGAACTTAAGTTCAACTTTATAAAGACCAGAGAATTCGGCGGAACTGGGGAACTGTATGTCAACGGCAAAAAAGTTGACGAGGCAGAAATGCCTAAAATGCATATCAGTGCCTATTCGCTGGCCGAGACTTTTGATATAGGTCGCGATACCGGTACACAGGTCTCAAAAATTTATAAAGGCCCCTTCGAATTCAAAGGAGCTCTCGACAAGGTTATTTTTAGATTGACCGACTAAAAGGAATGGAGAAACAAAATGAAAAACGAAAAGAGACAACTCAAGAAAGTATTTATTGTAGCAGCAATAGTCATTACTTCTATCGCACTCAAATACGCCGACGCCTGCAGCCGTGCTTTATGGAACGACAATAAGCAGGCTGTTGTTGTCGGTCGAACCCTGGACTGGTTTATGCCAATGCCGGCCGACCTGTACTCACTGCCTCGCGGCATTAAACGTGACGGTATGACCGGCAAGAACACGCTCACGTGGACTGCCAAGTACGGAACAATTGTTACTTATTCTCAGGCTGTATCAGACGGTATGAACGAGAAAGGCTTGTCAGGACATCTTCTTTGGCTGGCGGAGTCCGACTACGGCAAGTTCGACCCGGAAAAACCAAGCCTGAACATCAGCCTCTGGCTTCAGTACTACCTTGACAACTTTGCTACCGTTAAGGGGGCTGTAGAGTTTACTGAGAAGACTCCGTTCCAGATAGTTCCTGCGACTATAGACGGCAGGAAGTCAGGTGTTCATCTAGCTATTGAAGATGCCAGCGGTGACTCGGCAGTAATTGAGTACTTAAAGGGCAAACCCACCATATATCACGGCAAAGAATTTACTGTGATGACCAATTCTCCACCTTACGAAGAGCAGTTGAAAAACCTTAAACAATATCAGGGATTCGGCGGGGACAAGGCCTTGCCCGGTACCACCGAGGCTGCGGACCGATTTGTGCGCGGAGCATACTATCTTAAGCACCTGACACAACCTAAAAGTAACCGGGAATGTGTTGCAGGAGTGCTTAGTGTGATGCGAAATATTTCCGCACCATTTGGCGAGTCAGATCCGGGGCGTCCGAACATCTCGCCGACTCGCTGGCGAACTGTTTGTGATTTAACCAATTTAGTTTACTTTTTTGAGTCTACTACAAGCCCGAATATTATCTGGGTAAAACTTAAGGAACTGGATTTTTCAGAAGGTGCTGGAATTCGAAAACTCGATTTGGTTAAAAATCCTGACCGTGTCGGTGACTGCTCCAGACAGTTTGAACCGTCCGAGCCGTTCTCTGTGCTAAAACCCGACATCGAATAAAATTTGCGACAACCTTTAAGATAAAAAATCGGATGTGATGTTGACCGCAATTAAGGAGAGCAAGGTCTACAAGAACACGATTCAATAACAATAGAATGGAAAGGAGGAAGAAGTGAGAACGAAGAACGGTTTGATTTTGTTATTGGCTCTTACTGTTCTGGCTGGTTACGGTTTAGCTGCGGAGGGCGGCGAGGGCGAGCAGGCGACGAAAGATGATGCTACGGATTTGGCGAAGCAGACGCAGAACCCGGTGGCGGATCTGATAAGTTTGCCATTTCAGTGGAATACATTTTTTGAGACCGGGCCGAAAGCGAAGACGCAAAATACTCTTCTCGTCCAGCCGGTGATACCATTTGGTCTTAATGATGACTGGAATTTTATTGCCCGGCCCATTATCCCACTGATGGAGATGCCCCCTTTGACAGGTGGACAGAACCGAAACCACGGACTTGGCAACATCCAGTTTCAGGGATTCTTCTCTCCCAAGAAACCAAAGGATTGGATATGGGGTGTTGGCCCATACCTGGAATTTCCCACGAATTCCGGTCCAGACGGCAGGTTTGGTTCGGACAACTGGTCGGCCGGGCCGGCGTTTGTTGCATTGAAAATGGAAGGGCCGTGGGTTTACGGCGGGCTGCTTACTCAACTCTGGTCCTATTATGGTGACGACCCTGAGGTAAATGTCACGGCTTTGCAGCCGTTTATAAATTACAATATGAAAGACGGCTGGTATCTTTCGAGCGCTCCGGTCATTACCTCGAACTGGTCGGCAGACAGCAGCCAGCAGTGGACCATCCCAATCGGCGGTGGTATAGGCAAGGTCTTCAAGGTTGGCAGACAGCCCGTGAACGCGTCTTTACGAGCATATTACAATTTGCAGTCTCCGAGAAGCGGCTCCGACTGGCAACTGCAGTTCCAGATACAATTTCTTTTCCCTAAATAGAAAAAGGTGTAAAAAATGAAAAGGACAAGTTTGCTAATGTTGCTAGCAATTGTGATTATGGTAATACAGGGTGGCTGTGCTGCTCAGCGGGCTCAAAGAACGGGTTTCTTGAGTGACTATTCCAGATTAAAGCCTTATTCAGATGTCAGCTATCGAAACATACCTTCGCAAGAAACTATCAGGCGTTATTCTAAGTTCATAGTTGACGCTGTTGTTGTGCATTTTCATGCTGGCTCTAAAACTATAGAAGAAAGATTTAAGGGCGAAATCACGGAACAGGATATTACTGATCTTAAGAATTACATGCATGATGCAATTGTTAATGCTATCTCGGATCGCTATGGCATAGCGTATAGACCTGGTCCGGGAGTAGCCAGGGTACGAATAGCTATAACGGACCTTAAGAAATCTAATGTACTGATGAATATCCATCCTGGTTCGAAACTGCTTGGTTCAGGTTTGGGAGGAGCATCGCTGGAAGTGGAATGGCTCGACTCTCAAACTGGCGAACAGATTGCAGCCTTACTTGAATCACAGTTAGGCGATAGACTTTCACTTGATGGTTTAAGTGAGTGGGGAGATGCCAAGGGTGTAATGGATGACTGGGCACGACGTTTCCGCGAGCGGCTGGACGAAGCCCACGGCTATTGAGTTGATAAGGGTCAATTTTAATTGGCCGGTAAAATGAGCTGCGACGGCCGATCAGGGGTTTGGCTGTGGGGGAAAGTCGGGGTTGAAGCTGGTTTGACAGTATCAGCGTATAAGTTAAACTGTCGGCTGCGGCGGCTGAATGCCGATAAGTGCGTAAAGGTCAAGCTGGATAACGGTTGATGTTAAATATTCGTTGTTAGAGAAAGGGCAGTGAGGTGAAAGCGATTCGAATGGTGGTTGTAAGCTTGCATTTGGCGGGTGTGGGGATTGGTTGTTCGGCGGTTCCGAAGACTGAGGAGGCGCGGGATGTTTTGTCGGCCGAGGCTGCGGAGGCTGTTGCGGTTTTCAAGGCCAAAGACCCGGGCATAGAACGATTTTTTGAGAAATCTTACGGATATGCCGTGCTTCCGAAGGTGTTTAAGGGGGCATTCTGGGTCGGGGGCGCCTACGGCAAAGGTCTGGTCTACGAACAAGGTAAGAAGGTTGGCTACTGCAGTATGTCACAGGGGACGCTTGGTTTTTCGTTTGGTGGAGAGTTTTTCCGGGAGATAATCTTCTTCAGGGACGTGGAGGATTTGGACAGGTTCTGCTGGGGGGAGTTTACGTTTTCGGCTCAGGCTACCGCTGTGGCTCTTAGTGCGGGGGCGGCTGCGAAGGCGGACTATAAGTCGGGGATGGCGGTTTTTGTTATGACGGACGCAGGGCTTATGGTCGATGCATCGGTGGGCGGGCAGAAGTTCAAATACGTGGCCAACAGTCTTTAGTGAGGCGGAAGGATTTCGAGGGGCTGGCAGAGGGGTCAGCTGCCGGTGCGCGGTTTGCGGAGGGTAATTAGTCCTGCGGCGAGTATGAAGAGGGACAAGGAGGTGGGTTCGGGGATAGTGATGAAGAGTTTGAAGTTTTTCAGTTGGCCTGTGTCGTAGATGTAGGCGTCATAGATTCTGAGTCGCCACTGGCCGAAGGTGTCTTCGCCGTCGAAGGCATCGAGCAGGTTGGGCGCTCTTGGTTTGAACCTGCCGTTAAAGGGGGGGAGCCCGTGTTCGATTGCGGTGAGGGCTTCATCGTCAAATACGGTGTCGGCGTAGTCCGCGCCTTCGAAGAATTCGTCAAAGTTATACATATTGAGGCAGAGATTCGTACCTGCGGGGCTTTGGAGGAAGATTTGCAGGTCAAAGGCGCTGGTGTGCGTGACGTTGATGCCGACATCGAGGTCGCGGACGGTGAAGTGGTCTGGTACATCGATGATTGCATCGGTCATCCAGCCGCGGCCGTACGGGCTCTCGGGGTCATCCGGTGAGGGGATGGGCGAGTTGAAGTCGGCGCGGTAGATGCGGACGGGGGCGGCGCGAGCGAGAGAAGACAGAGACGCCACGATGAGTATTGCAACGAAAGCTGCGCACGAGTTTCGAGTATACATAGCAAGTTCCCCAACAGGTCGCCAAAAAGGTTCCCCAAAACAAGATTGGTGAACGTTAACTCGAATCCTCGCCTCTTTGAATGGTGGATTATATATATTGGCGTGGATTTGTCAAGAAAAAAATAAAAATTTTAAGATGTGGATTTAGCTTTTATGTGATTTTGGGGCGAGAGGAGGGATATTTTTTGGTTTTATTTCACGTCGACGATGGAGTTAAATCCGCCGAAGGGATTTAATTCGGCGTTTTCGTTGTAGGGGTCCTGCTGCCAGTGTCCATCGACTACGAGGCGGTAGCGATACTTTCCGGCGGGGACTTTGAGCTTTGTCTGCCAGACGCCGCTGGTACCTACTTTGTGCAGGGGAGTTTTTTCGGGCTGCCAGTTATTGAAGTCGCCGGCAATCTGGACGTCCTTTGCGCGGGGATAGAGAGTTACAAATACGACGGCATCGTTTATCTGGCTGACGCCGTAGTAGTCGGAAAGCTTGATGTCGGTTTCTGTTTTCTGGGGCGTTTCGGTTTTCTGGGGTTCTTCGGCCTTGGGGGCCTTGATTTCCTGTATGGGTGGGCCTTCGGTTTTGGGAATTTTTGCGGATTTGAGCAACTGGTCGGCGGTGGTGCTGATGGCCTCGAGCTGTCCTGCGAGTGATTTTACTATCTCGTGTCGCTGCTCTTTTGGCCGGGAGCCTATGACCTCCTCGGCGAGTGCGTGGAAATCCATTTGTCCCCGGCTGACGGGGTCATATTCGGCGATTGGCTGGCCGAGGCTGGCGGCTTCCTTGAGCTTGGTATTGAAATTGACGATCGTTTTGAACATTTTGTCGGCGAAGTGGTTTCTCAGTTCGGCCAGGATTTCCCGGGCCATCTTGGTTCTTATGTCGTACATACTCGCGAGGACCCTGACGTCGACCTGCCGGTTGCATCTTTTGCAGAGAATGCTGAGCGTTTCGAGCTGCTTGCTGAGTCCGTGGAGTGCGAAATAGCCGGTCTCTACGGGTACGATGGCGTCGGTGGCGGCCCTTAGCGCGTTGAAAGTGAGCAGGCCGACGGCGGGCGGGCAATCGACTATTGCGTAGTCATATTCGCTTAGTACCTGTGCAAGGACATTTTTCAGGCAGCATTCCCGCTCGGGTATTCCGGCCATCTGCTGCTCGAAAGCGGACAGGTCGATACTGGCGGGGGCCAGCTCGAGTCTGTCGCTAATCTGCCATAGTACCTCTGTGAGCCTGATTGGTTCGTTTCTGCTTGTGCTTATAAGTACGTCATAGATGCTCTGCTCAATCTGGTCCTCCGGTACTGCGAGGCCGACGGCGCAATGCGACTGGGGGTCCATATCGACGAGGAGTGTTTTGTGTCCCATATCGGCGAGTGCACTTGCAAGGTTTATGGATACAGTTGTTTTTCCACACCCACCTTTTTGATTGACAACGGCAATAGTTCTCATACACAATCTCCAGCCGCCCGAGGCCGAGAACCCGGTGGTTTTGGGCGTGCCACGAAGCGCGTTTTTTCGCTGCAAAGAGGCACTATCAGTGCCAAAAAGCGGCTAAACGCCCATTTTGTTATTCGGCAAAGGGTTTGGAAAAACTTTACCTTTTTATAGGACGCGCGGATAAAGAGGGGAGTGGCCGGGATTGGCAGGCGGAGATAGGGGGTGGGGGGGAAAACAAGAGCATGGGAAAGGCGTTTGCGAAGGGCTGGTGGACAGGGTCTGCGGAGAGGAAAAGAGGAGTGCCGCCCGGCGCGGGGCGCGCGGGTGGCACTTTAGGGAGTCATCGAATACTTAGCGTCGTTTTATTGGCCTTTTACTTTGACTTTGACGGCCTTTGCTCTTTGGAGCGGGGCCCAATTTTGCGCAAAATGGCTTTGACATTAGGACAGCAAGGGGGTAAGTTATTCGGCGGCAGTGAGAGTGCAGAAGCAACCTTTCGTAGATGGGGCTTTCCTCTTATAAACAGGGATGTTGCTGCGTGAGCGGTGTCTGTGCCGGGGGAGACCGGGCGGACACGGCCGTAGAATTTGGACGCGTTGTGCGCCACAGGCATAAAATGTAATGGAGAACTATGGATTTTGGTAGAAATTGAGGTCCGCTTGAAGAAAGGAGGTGAAGAAAGACAAGAGGCGGGAGTAGTAATGGAGGCTTTAATTAAGAATTTTTAAGGAGGTGAATATCATGTGTAGGAGATTAGTTTGCTTAATGTCCGTTGCGTTGCTGGTCTGTATGAGCGGTTCGGTGCTAGGCACTACTTACTATGTGAGTCCTTCCGGCAATGACAACAACTCAGGGACATCGCCATCACAGGCGTGGCAGACCTTAGGCAAGGTAAATAGTATGATGCCGTTTGCGGCGGGTGACAGCATATTGTTCGAAGGCGGCCAGACATTCACCGCGGGAGCTGAGTATCACTCAATCGGTGGTTATACTGTCAGGGGAGGACTTTTCTTTACGTCCGGCGGGACGCCGACGAGCCCGATTACTGTAAGCTCCTACGGCACAGGCCGGGCAACGCTGTACAACCCATATTATGGGACAGATGCGGAATCAGACTCTTCGGCTGGTATCTTTGTTTTCGAGTGCGCCGGCCTTGATATAAGGAACTTGATTTTGGCCGGACCGGGCAACAACAGAGGCGTAAACTGGCAAGAGAACGCAGGTATACGTTTCAGGGCGAATAATGATTACGGTTACAGGCATGAGCGTGTCTATATTGACAACTGTGAGGTAAAGGACTATTCGGGCTATGGGATCTTTGCCGGCACGTATAACGCAACTTACGACGGGTGGAAAGATGTCCGGATTACTAACTGTAGGTTCCATAATATCTGCAAAGAGGCGATTTGCACTGAAGGTCCGTGGCCGACAAAGCAAGCGACTTACTATGATTTTTACATCGCCGACAACGTGATGTACCACATCACCGGTACTCCTGACAAGGACTGGCACTCCGGCAGCGGTATAAACATTGCAGGTGTGCATACGGCCTTAATAGAGTTTAACGAGGCGTATGAGTGCGGCGGCTGGTGTCAGAGCGGAGGCGGAGGTCCGCTTGCTATGTGGTGCTGGGAGTCAGAATATGTTACCTTCCAGTTCAACGAGGCACACCACCAGCAGACATTCGGTGGTGACGGCGGCGGTTTTGACCTTGACGGCGGGACAAGCTTCAGCACCATACAGTACTGTTACTCGCATGACAACTTTGGCGGCGATTTACTTATGCAGTTTTCGCGGAGCCGTTATGCCGGTGATAACGTCTATCGGTACAACATCAATGCGAATCAGTGCCAATTCAATAGCATGGGAGGTATTACATTTTACTCCGACGCGACGCTGGATAGAACAGACGTTTATAACAATACGATCTACGTTGGTCCGGATTCACTTGCAAGTGCAGCGGCAATTGACATCTCGGTATGGCACGGTTCGTTCAACAACATAAATATTCGCAACAACATATTTATAGCCGAAGCAGGTAAAAATCTGATTAGACACCAGACACTTAAAGGCTTTACTTTCCAGAATAACCTCTACTGGCAGAGCGGCGAGCCACTGGTAATTACCGATGGCAGCACGACATATAACAGTCTGGATGCATGGCGTACGGGGACCGGTCAAGAGATGCTGGACGGAAGCCCTGTTGGCCTTGAGATTGGCCCGCAGTTAGCCGACGTTCATTCTCATCCAGTCTTAGGCCCACATAATCTGACGAATCTGTCCGGCTATAAGCTAAAATCGAGTTCACAGTGCAGAGACTCAGGTTTGGATTTGCAGGGGCTTTTCGGGATAAATCCCGGCACGCAGGATTATTATGGCAACGGCATTCCGCAGGGCAGCTTATTTGATATTGGAGGGCACGAGTACCCTGGCGGCGGCTCGGCTCCGGCTCCTGATGAGACAGCACCATCGGCACCGAGCGGGCTGACGGCCACAGTGGTCGGCCCCTATATTGAACTTGAGTGGGCTAACAACAGCGAGTCTGACATGTCGCACTACAGCGTGAAGCGCTCGACTACAGCTGGCGGCCCGTACACCCAGATAATCTCGAACTTAAGTGGCAGCGCCTACACCGACAAGAAGATTATCCCCTCGACAACTTACTACTACGTGGTTACTGCTACCGATACCTCCAGCAACCAGTCTGGCAACTCAAACCAGGCCTCTGTGACCGCTACATATCCGGGTGTTCTTATTTTCTCAGACGACTTCGAGAGCGGAGGCTTTACTGCAGGCGGCTGGGAGACAGGCGGCGAGGCTAGCGTGGCAAGTTCAGCGGCCTATGAAGGCAGCTACGGAGCAGAGCTTGTAAAGTGGGGCTGGATGCGGAAGGTCATCAGCACGGTAGGCTACACAACGCTGCGTGTCAAGTATATGTGCAGCACACACAAGGGGCACCAATCTGTTCAGGAATTGATGGTAAAATGGGATGATGGCTTCACTATATATCCGATCGACAAGCGTGGTGGGGACCTGCCCTGGGCCCAGGTGGATGTAATTCTCACTTCAGAGGCAGACAACAACCCTGACTTCAGATTATTCTTTTTCAATAGGGCCGGGCACCCGTCGTCCAACTACTCTTTCGTTGACAATGTCGAGATATGGGGCATAGGTGAGCCGCCGACACCTACGCCGACGCCGACACCTACCCCGACGCCGACACCTACGCCGACACCGACACCTACACCGACGCCTACACCGACACCGACGCCCACACCAACTGCGACACCTACACCGACGCCTACACCTACGCCGACTCCGACACCTACGCCTACGCCGACACCGACACCTACGCCGACGCCGACACCTACGCCGACGCCGACACCTACGCCGACGCCGACACCGACACCTAGCCCGACGCCGACACCTACGGGAACGCCGGGTCCGACTATCTTCTGGGATGGTTTCGAGAGCGGCGACCTTGTTGCTGGCGGCTGGACAGTAACGAGTGGTTCGGTTATCATTGAGTTCGCCGGCCCCTACGAAGGAACTTACCACGCCACCATTAAGCTGTACCCATTGATGGAAACGTCGGTCAGCACCTCAGGCTATACGAATATTCACCTGAAGTTTGCAGGCTATACCCAGGGTTTTGACGCTGGCGAGTATATCACCGCTGAGTGGTATGACGGCAGCGAGTGGCGCGTGGCTGACCAGATAGTTAGTAATGGCAGCTATAGTCTGAGCGATACAGCCCTGCCATCCGGTGCTGCGAATAACCCCAACTTCAAGATTCGGTTCAGCACCAATTCCGACAAGAACACCGAGTGGGCGAGGCTTGACGCTGTCGAGGTTACGGGAACTCCATAGTGGCAAAGGGATGCTGGTCTTAGGATAAATTGATGCGTGGCGGTGGTTATGGCCGCCACGCTGTTTTTTTTGTTGCGGGACGGCGGGATGTATGATGCGGCGGTCAACGAGAACCTGAGGGATGCATTTGGGGGTGAGAGCGAGGGTAGCCGCAGATACCTATCTTTTGGGAATGGCAGGTGGGCAGGGTTTGCGGGTGATAAAAGAGAAGTGCCGCCCGGCCTTGGTTCAGGCGGGCGGCACGTTCGGGAGCTATCGAATAGTTAGGGTCGTTTTATTGGCCTTTTACTTTGACCTTTACGGTCTTTGCTCTCTCGGCCTTTGGCAGGGTTATCGTCAGGACGCCTTCTTTGCAGGCGGCATCAACCTTGGTTGTATCGACGTCGGTCGGGAGGCTAAGGTCACGTCTGAAGGAGCCGTAGGAGCGTTCGAGGTGGTAATAGCCCTTTTCCTTTTTCTCCTGCTCGGCCTTTTTCTGTCCGCTTATGGTCAAGGTATTTCCGTGGACGGAGATGTCGATGTCGTCGGCCTTGCAGCCGGGCAGTTCTGCCTTTACGACGATATCGTTTTCATTTTCAGTTACATCGACCGCGGGGCAGAACCTGTGACCGGCCAGCGGGGTCTCCCAGCCGCCAAAAAATCCCCTGAACAAATCGTCCATCTCATCGTGGAGTCTTGCCAACTCGCCTCTGTGTCTTTTTTCCCATGGTATCAGAGCCATAGTTAACACCTCCTTTCTTGGTTTTTGAATCTCTTAGGATTCGAATTTTTTTGTTTTTTTGTCTCACTTTTCTTTGAGCAAAATCTGTGCCAAACTCAGGATAAGTGCTTAGCGGGGCGAAAACGGGCCATAATCGCCCTGTGGTGGCAGACGGAAGTGAGAGGAGCTGTCAATTTGGCATTTTAGATGGCAGGTGCGTCCGGCGGTTGAGCAGGACGGCGATAGAAATTTTGAGCAGGAATTGTGAATTTTGTTTGCGGGGGCGCTGAGTGGTGGGATAATAGAGGTGAACAAGGTAAACTCAAGTTAGGAGGACATATTATGAAAACGAAAAAGTTTTGGACTCTGGTACTTATAGCGGCCTTGCTGTTGAGCTGTGGGGCGGCTTTCGCCCAGGGTAAGGGCAAAGGAAAGGGCAAAGGCAAAGAAGCGAAACAGACAGAGAAGGAGAAGAAGGGCGAACGAGAGAGGGGAGGGACGCGTGAGAGATTAGAGGAGGTGGAAAGGCGCGAGCGTGAGCGACGTGAGGAGCGGAAGGAAAAACACGTTGACGAACGGCAGGCACGAAGGGAAAAGCGGCGTAAGGAGCGAGAGAAAGAGCGCGAGCTCAAGAAGGCCAAGGCGAAAGAGGAAGCTGCAAAGGCCGGAGCGAAAGGCAAGGAAAAGGTAAAGGGCAAGGAAAAGGCTGCGGAGAAAGAGGCCGCCAAGGCCAAGGGCAAGGGACATCAGCAGCAGCTTAAGGCACTTGAGAAGCAATTGGCAAAGGAAGAGGGCAAGCATGAGAAGCGTGCTGCGCGGCTGCAGCGCATCCGGGACTTAGCGGAAGCAGAAGGCGACACGAAGGCGGTCGAGCGGGTTGACAAACTTATGGAGAAAGAGCAGGGCCGTTATGAGCGCAAGCGGCAGAAGATGGAGGAACGAAGGGAAAAGATACAGCAGCTTATCGAGAAGGGCGTGAGCGAAGAGGGTGAGGAAGCGGCAGAAGAAGGAAAAAGAAAAGGCAAAAGAAAAGGTAAAGGTAAGGCCAAGGAGAAAGAGGTAGAAGTAGAGGAGGAAAAAGAAGGGGACGAGAATTAGGCTTAATTTCGGCGACACAGACAATAATGAAAGCGTACCCATTTGTGAAGGGGTAATAGAATGTTACACAAAGTATTGATTATAATTATAGCGACAGCGATAGGCGTTTTTGGACTGAGCGGGTGTAAGAAAAAGTCGGATGAGGAGGCGAAGACGGCGGCCGAGTACAAGGCCGAGGCGGAGAAGGAAATCAACCAGGAAAACAGAGATGCGGAGCTGGATGCACTCGAAAAGGCGCTAGAAGAGGACATAAGCGCGGAGTGATAGATGAGGGGGGCGAAAAGAAGTCTGGCTTAGGCGTTGTGATGTTGGGGAGGAGCGGGGAAAAAGCGGGGAAAAGGAACGGTTTTTTTCTTGCTTAAGGGCTTGAAAAGGTATATAATTGGGTCGGTTTTTTGGCGGTTGGAAAAAAACCAATAATAATGGAAGAGGAGGGCGCTTTTGCGCATCCTATAAGCGGAAAAGGAGCGAAACTTACGAAAGGAGCCAGAATCAGTACTCTAGGTGTAACAGTAGGAGGTTGTCAAATGTCTAAGAGAACAAGTCCAAGAAATTGGCTGGCAATAATAGCATTTCTTTTGGCCATTCAGTATTCGGTTGGGCTGCAGGCCCGGGCCGGCTCGGTTGTCGGCTGGGGGACGCAGAAGATTAGTCCTGAGACTTCCAATTCAGTCCTAATTGCAGCAGGCGGGTACCATACTCTTGTCCTGAAGGCCGACGGCAGCATCGCAGGATGGGGGCTTAATGGTGATGGTCAGGCAACGCCACCTGAAGGGAATGACTTTGTGGCTATCTCCGCAGGTTGGGCTCACAGTCTTGCCCTGAAGACGGATGGCAGTATCGTAGGATGGGGGTATGATAAGTATGGTCAGGCCATGCCACCTTCGGGAAATAACTTTGTGGATGTCTCCGCAGGGCAGTTCCACAGTCTTGCTCTAAAGGCCGACGGCAGCATCGCAGGATGGGGGCTTAATGGTGATGGTCAGGCAACGCCACCTTCGGGAAACGACTTTGTGGCTGTCTCCGGCGGAGCGTATCACAGTCTTGCCCTGAAGGCCGACGGCAGTATCGTAGGAGGGGGGTATGATAAGTATGGTCAGGCCTCGCCAAATTCGGGCGATGACTTTGTGGCTGTCTCCGCAGGG
>CP070715.1:68815-71505 GCA_020350405.1 Planctomycetota bacterium | reverse complement strand
TGGTGGTGGCCTGCAGGATAAATCCGGCAGGCAAGCGGCAATTTGCTGTAGAAATCTTGTTAGATATTGTAAGCGGCAGCCTGTTGGAGAAGCAGGCTGCTGCTTTTTTTGATTGTATTTGAGGTGTTTTGCGGATAAAAATTGGGATTTAAGGCTGAAACGATGGAAGATTACAAACAGATAATCCATAGTGCGAAACCGGGTCAAATCGTGCCTATCGTCAAACAGATGGATATGGCCGAGCCGGTGGACTTTTTTGCGAAGCTGAGCGACTACGGGCGTGCCAAGAACTGCTGTTTATTCGAGTCGCGAGAATACCTAAAGGGCAGCGGGGCGCTGAGTTTCGGGACGGCCAGGCCGGCGCTATATCTGACCGGTACGGGTGCTGAATTCACTATCAAGGCCCTGAGTAAGACGGGCAGGCGCATAGTCGGATATCTGTCCGGTGATGGGGAAAAAAGGTTCTCTTTTTGCGAATCAGTTGAATTCAGTGCTGAGACAATCACCGGGCGAATCAAACAGGACGAGAAATTAGTAGATGAGCAGACACGGCTGCAATGTACAAATCAGATGGACGTATTGCGGGCGGTGGCGTTCGCCTTTAGCCTTGCGAGCAAGCCGTTCCGCGTAACGTGCGGATTGTTAGGGGCGATAAGCTACGATTTTATAGACCAGTTCGAAAAACTTCCTCCCAACGGAGAGGACCTGCTCGGCAATCCTGATTATGAGCTTTATTTTGCCGACAATATCTTTCTTTGCGACCACGAACACAACAGGGGCTATGTTATTGTCAATTGCGTTATTACGGATGATGACCGGGAGGCGGCGTATGCTGAGGCGCAGGAGTGCTTCGACTATTATTGTGAGGTTGCCCGGTCGAAGGTTCCGGAAGTACAAAAGTTCACAGGTTCAGTCGCAGCGGCCTCGACCGACACGGCGCAAGCTGAATATGAAAAAATGGTCAGAACGGCCAAGCAGCACATTCTCGACGGTGACATTTTACAAGTGGTACTGAGCAGGACGAAATTAGAGCCGTGCGCGGACGAGCCGTTAGATGTTTATAAGAGGCTCCGGAAGTTAAACCCTTCGCCATACATGTTCTATCTCAATACGCCAAATGCGATACTGATGGGCTCGAGCCCAGAGTTGAATCTGCGGGTCAGCGGGACCGAGACACAGGACGTGGAGATAAGACCGATAGCCGGGACAAAACCCAGGGGCCGAGTAGGCGAGCGAATCGACCCTGACACAGACTTTAGATATGAAGCGGAACTGAAACTCGACCACAAGGAACTGGCCGAGCACATAATGTTAGTTGATTTGGCCAGGAATGACATTGCCCGCGTCGCTGAGCCGGGAAGCAGAATCGTTACCGAACTGCTGATAACTGAAAAATACGCCTCGGTCCAACATTTGGTGAGTAACGTCAAGGGTACGCTCGCGAACAATCTTGACGCATTGAGCGCTTATCTTGCGACGATGAATATGGGGACACTTACGGGCGCTCCAAAGATTGAGGCAATGAAAATTATCCGGCAGCTTGAGAGGACCAAACGAGGCTATTACGGCGGGGCGGTTATGTATCTGACGGTGGACGGACAGTTCGATAGTTGTATTACAATAAGAAGCCTGCAGGTCAAGGACCACGTGGCTTATATTCGAGTCGGCGCGGGGATAGTGCATGACAGTGTTCCGAAGACGGAATTTGAGGAAACCGAGCACAAGGCAAACTCATGTGTGCGTGCCATTCGCGGCCAGTAGCGAGGACAAAATGCTATGAAAGAAGAAATGAAAAAAGTCCTGTTCATAGATAACTTCGATTCGTTTACGTATAACCTGGTAGATGATTTTTGCAAGCGCAACTGCGAGGCGAAGGTTTATCGCGCCGACACGGGGCTTGAAGAACTCAAACGCGTAGCGGACGAGTTCGAGCCAGATCTGCTTGTGATTTCGCCGGGTCCGGGCACACCTGACGCAGCAGGCGTCTCGCTTTCGGCGGTGGATTACTTCAAAGACAAGCTGCCCATCTTAGGTGTATGCCTGGGCCATCAGGTAATCGCACAGTACTTCGGAGGAAAAATCGGCCACGCCCCAAAACCGATGCACGGCAAGCCCTCAAGGGTCACACACAACCAAAAGGACATATTTGCCGATGTTGAAAATCCGCTGCAGGCGGGGCGGTATCACAGTCTCTGTGTACTGGAGCTTCCGGATTGTCTGGAGCAGACGGCCGAATTTGAGGGAATTGTTATGGGGGCCCGCCACAAGGAGCTTCCAATATTCGGCGTGCAGTTCCACCCCGAGAGTATTCTGACCCCTGCAGGCGGTAAGATAATCGAAAATGTTTTGTCAATCGCGAAGGCCAGGAAGAAAGGGTAAGGACCGAGAATGACGGCAATAACCGAATTTATCGAACCATTACTGCAAGGGGATGACCTGAGCTTCGAACAGGCAACTGGGCTGTTGGATATTATCTTCGAAGGCGAGGTGAGCGAGATCCAGATAGCGGCGTTTCTTACAGCGATGCGGGCCAAGGGGGCGACGGCGTCAGAGCTGGCGGGTCTTGCGAAATCGCTGCGAAGCCATGCTGTTGGCGTTAAGGTTGGTATTGATAATTTGGTAGATACCTGCGGCACAGGGGGCGGTGCCTTCAAGACATGTAACGTCTCAACGGCAGCGGCCATAGTGGC
>CP070715.1:64844-68715 GCA_020350405.1 Planctomycetota bacterium | reverse complement strand
TCCTCAAGGATATCAATGGCAGGGGTCATCGCTTAGGCGGTCCTTTCCCATTTCAGTCGCTCGGCATCGCCCCAGAGCAGTTCCAAATCGTAGTACTCCCGATACGTGCTATCGAAGATATGTATCACGACGTCGATAAAGTCGAGCAAAATCCACCTTCCCTGCTCGTATCCGGCCCGGCCGAAGCGCTGCAGGCCGGATTTTTTCGCGGACTCACAGATTTCATCAACAACCGTGCGCATCTGTCTGTCGCTTGTACCGGTAGCAATCACAAAATAATCGGTAGCAGGCGACTTGCCTCTCAAGTCCAAGACCACGATATCACTGCAGCGCCGCCCCGCCGCCAGTTCGGCTGCCGCCAGAGCAAAGCCCCGGGCCTGTGCGTTTCGCTTCTTTGTCAAATTATGTCCTCATTTTTTTCAAAAAGTGCGGGGCGGCCAACGCGGCCACCCCGAATAGATTACATTTTCTCGCGATTTAAGTCAACCGCTCAACCCCGCTAGCATAAGAGGATTAGTTGGCGAATCCAAGCCAGCTTCCGATAACGGGCGCGAACTTAACGATGACGCCGGCAAATACGACGCTGACCATGCTCATCAGCTTAATCAGGATGTTCAGACTCGGCCCCGAAGTATCCTTGAAGGGGTCGCCGACGGTATCGCCAACTACGCTGGCCTTGTGGGCGTCTGAGCCTTTGCCACCGTGGGCGCCCTTTTCGATATACTTTTTGGCGTTGTCCCAAGCGCCGCCAGCGTTGTTAAGGGTAACAGCCAGGACAAAACCACAGGTCAGCCCCCCTGCCAGCAGGCCCATCAGCCCCGCCACGCCGAGAATCAGACCGGCGATAACAGGCACCAAGATAGCCAGCAGAGAAGGCAGGATCATTTCCCTCTGGGCACCCTTGGTCGAGATAGCAACGCATCGAGCATAGTCGGGTTTGCCGGTTCCTTCCATAATGCCGGGTATTTCCCTGAACTGCCGGCGTACTTCATTGACCATGTCGCCCGCGGTTTTACCAACAGCCTTCATCGTCATAGCGCAGAAGATAAAGGCCATCATGCCACCAATAAAAAGCCCACAAAGCAGTTTCGGATTCATTATGCTCAGGTCATAAGCAGCGACAAAATCCGCTATCGACGCTGTTGTGGCATTTACGGCCCCTTCGACGTGCTGGCCAACGGAACCCTTAAAAAACTTTACCTTACCAACCATATAAAAGCCACTGTCGCTCTCCTCGGCAAGACGCCCTATCCAGACTCGAACTCTTTCAATCATCGCCGCCAGAAGCGCCATCGCAGTTAAAGCTGCCGAGCCTATTGCAAAGCCTTTCCCCGTAGCAGCGGTCGTATTGCCGAGTGCATCAAGCGCATCAGTCCGGCTGCGAACTTCAGAACCAAGACCGGACATCTCTGCGTTGCCGCCAGCATTATCAGCTATCGGCCCATAGGCATCGGTTGCCAGCGTGATACCCAGCGTTGCGAGCATACCGACGGCAGCAAAACCAATTCCATAAAGGCCGATTCCCATATCTGAGAAGCCGCCGGCCAAGCCGAAAGCCAGTATGATGCAGATAACAATAGCCACTACTGGAAGTGCCGACGAATACATGCCGGTTGCAAGACCATTTATAATCGTCGTCGCAGCACCCATTTCAGCCTGTTGTGCCACGCCGCGCGTCGGTTTGTACTCATCGGACGTGTAGTATTCCGTAAACTGGCCTATCAGCGCACCAGCCGCCAGGCCGGAAACAACCGAGCCAAACAGCCCCCAGCTTATCCAGCCGGTTTTGGCCATTATCGCAACAGCTACAACAATTAATATCGAGCTGCTCAACGTACCTCTCAAAAGTGCATGAAGCAGATTCTTCTGTGTAGCTCCTTCCTTGCAGCGAACCAGAAAGATGCCGACAATGGAAAGCAGGATGCCGATACCGGCAACAAAAGTAGGAGCCAGCACCGCCCTTAAAGGGTCCATTCCATTAGCGTCGAGGACACTTATCGATAAAGCCGCACCAAGCGCCGCCGTAGCAAGTATGGAACCGCAGTAACTTTCGAAAAGGTCAGCGCCCATACCTGCAACGTCGCCAACATTATCACCAACATTATCCGCTATCGTGGCAGGATTACGCGGGTCATCTTCCGGGATACCGGCCTCGACCTTGCCCACAAGGTCCGCCCCCACGTCGGCGGCCTTCGTGTAGATACCACCACCAACACGGGCGAAAAGTGCCTGTGTGGAGGCGCCCATACCAAAGGTAACCATTGTCGTTGTTATCTCAACAAGTTTGTACTCCGGCCTCATCCCGGCCTTTACCAGCGTAAGACCAAGAAATTCGAGGCCATCTCTCATATGTTCGGCTGTATAGATAAGCTTATCGAGAATCAGATACCAGACGGTGATATTGAAAAGGGCGAAACCGACGACAATCAGGCCCATTACCGCACCGGAGCGAAAGGCAACCTGCAGCGCGCGGTTCAAGCTGCTGGTCGCGCCTTGGGCGGTGCGGGATGAGGCGCTGGTTGCTGTCTTCATACCCAAAAAGCCGGACAGCGCGCTGAAGAAACCAGCCGTTAAAAACGCTATGGGCACAAACGGGTTCTGAACACCAAGATAGGCCAAGACTATAAACAAAACAAAAAGAATCAAAAAGACAAAGGCCACGACCCTGTACTGACTGAACAAATACGCGTAGGCACCCTCACGGACGTGACCGGCGATGGTAACCATAGTCTCGTTGCCTTCCGGCGCAGCCATCATTTTCCGGTAGAAGAAATAGGCAACGATTAGAGCGACAACCGATGCCAGAGGGGCAATTCCCCACGTCAGGGGAATGCAACTGGCTGAAGGTGTTTCGCCGGCCTGTGATGCCAGGGTCGTCGAGCCCGGTATAAGGATGAAAGCCAATAATGCGAGATGATTTCTTAAAATTTTCACTTTTCACACTCCTTTGCAACTCAACTACATTTTCCTTATTAACTCAACATTTACAAAATCGCCCACAGCTTAACAAAAAAGAAAGCTTTTCCAAGTATTTTTACAGGAAAGAAATGATTGAGCCACGCCTTCTGTGTAATTCATCTAAGGGCTACGTGTGGTAATCGGCGTTAATCGATACGTACTGTTTGCTGAGGTCGCAGCCATAGCAAAAATCGCTCGAAAAGCCGACGCCCAAATCAACCGTAATTGTGTGCTGACTCTTCGATATTATCCTGCGCGCCTTTCTCGCGTCGAATTTCTTAGGGACGCCGTCTTTAAAGACAATCATATTATCCAGCTTACAGGAAAGCTTGTTTGGATTTAGCTTCACGCCGGCTGAACCCGCGGCACAGATAATTCTGCCCCAGTTGGGGTCGCCGCCGTGGACCGCGCACTTTACCAAAGGATAATCGGCTATCGCCCTCGCAGCCTTTGCAGCATCGGCCTTTGTCGAGGCACCTCTGACGATGACCTTGAACATTCGCGTTGCGCCCTCGGCGTCAAGTGCCATCTGCTCGGCCAAATCGCCACACAAGTCGGTCAGCGCTTCTGTGAACTTCTCATATCGCGGGCACGGGCTGACTATGGGACGATTCGCCGCCAGACCGGAGGCGAGAATTATTGCGGTATCGTTGGTGCTCTGATGACCATCAACGATAAGTTTATTCAGCGAGTTGTCAATAGCAGCTTTCAACGCCCTGCTCAGCAGGGGCTTGGTTATAGCTACATCTGTAGTGATAAAGCAAAGTGTGGTTGCCATATTCGGGGCAATCATACCGGCCCCTTTGACGGCGCCGGCTATCGTAATCTTCTTGCCGGATATTACAATTTTGCGGACGGCCTGTTTGGGCTTGGTATCGGTTGTCATTATCGCCTTTGCAAAATCCAGGCCCGC
>CP070715.1:57561-64744 GCA_020350405.1 Planctomycetota bacterium | reverse complement strand
CCGTAGCATACCAAACGCCGTCGATTCATTCGGGCAAAATATCCCGTCTATCTTCAAACCACCGCCCGGCCTCCGCAGCGGTGCCAGCAGGTTCTCACTCGCCCGATACGAGGTCTCCGTCGTCGCCCCGCCGTACTGGTTAGCGCTGACTACTTCAATTTCGGGGTACTTTTCTTTCAACACATCGAGGAATCCTTGTTCGCGGTTCATCGTGCTGGCTGACCCTGCATGGTACCGCAGCATAATTACCTTGCCCTTACCGCCCAGAATCTCAGCAAGACGCTCACCGCCCTTCCTGCCCCCGACATAATTGTCCGTTGCCACAAAGCTCACGTAATCCTCGCTCTTTAGCCCGCTGTCTATTATTACGACTGGAATACCGCTGTTTACCGCATCCCTTACAGGTATCCGCAGCGCCGCATCGTCCAATGGTGCTAACACTATTCCCGATACGCCAGCCGTTATGAAATCTTCAACCACCCTTATCTGCGACTCCCGGTCATCCTCCTTGAGCGGTCCTTTCCATATGATTTCCACCCCCTGTCCCTGCAGTTCCCTTTCCGCCTTGATCGCTCCTGCATGAATAGACTTCCAGAAAGTATGAGTCGTCCCCTTGGGAATCACGGCAATACGATACTTACCCCCCTCTGTTTCTTTCTGCTTACAGCTGGTCCCAACCAAAACCACGGCTATGGCACCCAGCACAATTAGCCTCAATGCCCCTTTCATAATTTGAATTCCTTTTTATGCCCCTGTTACACCGAGTCAGCAGAATACTCCTCTGTTGTCCAAACAAGATTCAGCCATCTTACCGCCGTAAAATGGCAGTATAATGCCTAAGCACCGAATTACAAGCCCGCGATTTTATTGTTCTGGCCTGTTGACAAAGGCTTCCGATGAGCCTACTATACTCCGGCAGTAGTTTCTTGACAAAATTCTGCTGCCGAGAAAGGAAACGGTGAAAATCTTAGCTTGTATTCCTGCTCGTTACGATTCGACAAGGTTGCCCGCCAAAGTTCTCGCCAAAGATACCGGCAAATTCCTCATCCAGCACACCTATGAGCGCGCTTGCCTGGCCAAATTACCCGAGAAAGTAATAATAGCCGCCGACGACCAGAGAATTGCCGACGCCGCCGAATCATTCGGAGCAGAATGCATCCTCACCTCTCCCGACCACAAGAGCGGCACCGACCGTATCGCCGAGGCCGTCGCCGATATGGACGTCGACATTGTTGTTAACTTGCAGGCCGATGAGCCCGAGATAGACCCTGAAAACATCGATTTTCTCGCCCGGCTGCTGATAGACCATCCGGATGCGCCTATGGCCACACTCGCTGCCGATTTCCAAAACGCTCAACAGATTGCCGACCCCAACATCGTAAAGGTAATCACCGATTGCAATGCAAGGGCAATTTATTTTTCACGGGCAGTTATCCCTTACGACAGACAGAACGCTGGCACAGGCGACATAACCCACTACCTGCGGCACATCGGAACCTATGCCTACCACAGAGAATTCTTACTGGAGATTACATCCTTGCCGCAAACCAAATTGGAAAAAACCGAAAGACTCGAGCAGCTGCGCGCAATTGAAAACGGCTATACAATACTCGTCGGCAAAGTCAAACACACCTGCGACGGAATTGATACACCCAAGCAGTACGCCGACTTCGTCAAAAGATATAAAAAATAACCACAGAGGTGTAACCTATGGCCAAAAATCAGGATTTATTGGCTTCCGTCAGTGACACTTCAGCTGACAGCGAATTCTTCTCACCCATACCGCCTGGCTACAAAAAGGGAAAAAACCGCTATTGTTTCGTCCTCGGCACCGTGATGAGTGGCCTAGGCAAGGGTATCTTTTCATCCTGTCTCGCAAAGCTTATGCAGGATAAAGGCCTCAAAGTAGCACCCATTAAGCTCGAAGGCTATCTGAACATCGATTCCGGCACGCTGAATCCCTTCCGTCACGGCGAGGTCTTTGTCCTCGATGATGGTCTGGAATGCGATATGGATTTGGGCACCTATGAGAGAATGCTCGACCAGGACCTCACCAGGTCGAACTTTGCCACAAGTGGACAAATCTTCAGCTCGATTTTACACAAGGAACGACACGGTGACTATCTCGGCCGAGACGTCCAGATGATTCCCCACGTTACCGGTGAGGTCAAATTGAAACTCCGCGACCTGGCAACGAAAAGCAACGCAGATGTTGTCTTTGTCGAAATCGGCGGCACCGTCGGCGACCTGGAAAATGCCTACTTCATCGAGGCTATGCGAGAACTCGCCTATGAAGAAGGCCCCGATAGCTGCTGCTTCATGGCCCTCACCTACATACTGGAACCGAAGACCCTGGGCGAGCAGAAGTCAAAGGCCGCCCAACTTGGAATCAAGCAGCTCATGCATCTCGGAATCCAGCCCGACATCATCGCCTGCAGGGCCTCCAGCCCCGTCACCGAAAAGGTCCGCCAGAAAATTAGCCTCTATAGCAACGTCCCCTTAGAAAGGGTCGTATCCCTGCCCGATTCCGCCAGCATCTACATGATACCCGCCATCCTCAGGGACAAAGGCCTCGACTTTGAGGTCGCCAGACTGCTCAAAATTGACGATAGGATTAGCCTCCGACACGAACGCAAAGCCTGGGGCCGGTGGTGTGACTTCACTGACAAAATAGACGCTGCCAAAAAGCAAATTACCATTGGCATCACCGGCAAGTACACATCCGTCCGCGATAGCTACGCCTCGATAATTAACGCCGTCGAGCACGCCGGCATCGCCCTTGGTTGTGACGCCAAGATAAAATGGATTGAGACAACCGCCGTAACCGACGCCAATGTCGCCGAGCGCCTCGCGGATGTCGACGGCATTATCGTCCCCGGCGGATTCGGCACGCGAGGCGTCAAAGGCAAAATCGCCTGTGTGAAATACGCCAGAAAAAATAATCTACCTTATCTCGGACTGTGCTTCGGCTTTCAGATGGCCGTTATAGAACTCGCCCGTAATGTCTGCGGCCTCTCCAAATCTAACAGCACCGAGATTGACTCCGACTGCCCGCAGCCCGTAATCGATATATTGCCTGAGCAGAAAAAAATAGAAGGCCTTGGTGGAAACATGCGCCTCGGTGGAAGGGACATAGAATTAAAAAAACAGACACTCGCTTGGAAGCTATTCGGCAAAGCCGATTCAGTAAGAATGCGGTTTAGACATCGCTACGAGGTAGACCCCCGCTACATTGAAACGCTGGAAAAAGCCGGTCTGGTCTTCTCCGGAAAAGCGCCGAATCAGCCAATTATGCAAATCCTCGAGATGCCCTCCCATCCATTCTTCTTGGCGACCCAGGCGCATCCCTGCCTCACATCACGCCCGCTTAGACCTCAGCCAATGTTCGTAGGACTTATCGCGGCCGCAATGAAAAAACATTATCCCGACGAAAATCTGCCCGATTCTGTAAACGCCGCCCAAAAGCTCTGTCAGTCTAAATAGCCGCTATTGCGAAGTATAGTCTCTTCTGTTATTCGAACAGCACCTTTAACTTTTCTTTCTGACCTGCTTCGACCTGGCTCTTGTCTGTCCAGACCGCTAAATCCAGACTCTTACGGCACTGACAATCCTCACAAACGAGTTCGCGGCCGCTTTTTAAGACCGCCTTGATAAGTTTCAGGCAGTTGTTTGTCGCCGTCTGCAGATTTGATATTATCTCCTGCAGCAGCGTTTGCTTGTCTTTTCCTTCCTCGTGAGGTCGCCAGCAGTCATAGTCACTCGCCAGTGCAATCAGTGCAAAGCACATCTGCGCTTCTCGGGCGAGCTTCGCCTCCGGCATCCCCGTCATACCGATTAAATCACCGCCCCAGACACGATGCATAAGCGATTCGGCCCGAGTCGAAAATTGCGGGCCCTCCATACAAACATATGTGCCCCCCGAATGCGTCTTTAGGTCGATTGTCTTGGCAGTATCCAACAGTTGCTTTCGAAGCCGCCCACAGACAGGCTGCGTCATCTCGCAGTGCACCGCACCGTAGCCAACAAAAAAACTGCTTGCCCGTTTGAAGGTCTTGTCAATAAACTGGTCAACTAACACCAAATCGCCCGGCGCAATCTCTTCACGGAGCGACCCGACCGCCCCGCTTGCTATCACGCTGTGAACACCGAGTTTTTTCAACGCAAAAATGTTCGCTGCGTACGGAACCTCACTCGGAGAAAGCTTGTGACCCTCGCCGTGGCGACTGACAAACGCAATCCTATTTTCCTCTAACCTGCCGACCATTACCTTTGTGCTCGGCCTCCCAAACGGCGTTTCAACATCTTGAAATTCCGCCTTGCTGATATCCTCAGCCAGCGCCTCACCTAGGCCCGTCCCTCCTATTATGCCTGTTAATCCCTTTGCCATTTGTCATGTCTCCTTGATAAACGTAGCTATATTACAAAGTTAAATCTGCATTTACAAGACAGAAACCTCCTTTTCCACCACCTGCTAAAATGTAGCCGTTCATTGCTTCATAAAGCCAAATTTTGACTTGATTTCGAATGTCACTTCGTCTATAATAAGTTTCTTGAGGTGTCTTTCTGATTTAATTTGTCGGCGAACGGGTTATGAATAGGTGGTTGGGATGAGAAAAATTCTCCACGGCAGAGACTCGAAAACAGGGGTGTTTAAGCACGTAGGTACGGGATTTCGCTGTTCAGCACGTGTTTTCATCGTGGCGTGCCTGGCTTCTGCTCTCGCCAATCTCACAGCCAACGGAGCTTCTGTTATCAACCTTAGCGACCCAGTGGTCCGCGAACAGACCGTCGCGCGCCTCGCTGCAGAAAGCCGTCGAACGAAGGCCACCGCCTGGCAAATGGCCCAGAGCCAAGGCTGGGTCCCGAAGCAGCTTACCGAGGACAGAATATTCGAGCTGATGGCGATACGGGGCGGCAGAATCTATTTCTACAGAACCTGCAATGTAAATGCCGCTATATCCGTAGGCGCGGACCTTATCAGGAATACGCCGCCATATGATTTGAACGGCGCAGGCTTGACCGTCGGTATTTGGGACGGTGGCGCCGCCCGCGCTACGCATCAGGAGCTTTCCGGGCGCGTTACAGTGCTGGACGGCGCTTCATATCACAATCATTCCACGCACGTTGCTGGGACAATCGGAGCTGCTGGCGTTATCGCCAGCGCCCTTGGAATGGCGCCCAGCGTACTGACTGATTGTTACGAGTGGACTGACGACCTCGCAGAGATGACTTCACGCGCCATGAGCTACCCTAACGAGCCGGGTAAAATACAGGCGTCTAACCACTCGTACTCTTACATATGCGGTTGGGAGACGGGTGATTTCTCAGGAAGTTACGGATCCCATTGGTTTGGAACCTACCAGAAAAAAGACTGGCGTGAATCAGACTATTTCGGTCAGTACGACTCCGAAGTAGCCCAATGGGACGAGCTCTGCTATAACGCTCCTTACTATTTGCCTTTCAAGGCCGCAGGCAACGACCGCAGCGGCGCCAATAATAACGCCCCGGCAGACGGCACCCGCTTCTATTACTACAAAGTACGTGGAGTAAATATACAATGGTGGAGCAAAATCTACGATAGCTCAAGCGACCCTTGTGACGACGGGTGGGACAATGGCGGCTTTGACACAATTCCCCTGATAGGGGTGGCAAAGAATATTATGACCGTCGGTGCTGTTCATGATGCCGTCTCCGGAGGTATGCGTGACCCGGTACAGGGCGCGATGGCGGACTTCAGCGGCTGGGGGCCAACCGACGATGGACGAATAAAGCCCGATATTGTCACAAATGGCACATCGGTGTACTCGCCGATAGCCGACAGCGACAGCAGCTACGACTCCTGGAGCGGCACCAGCATGGCCACGCCCGGTGCCGTGGGTGCCGCGACGTTGCTGGTCGAGTACTACGGCGACCTCTTCCCCCCCCAGGCTATGCGCTCCAGCACCTTAAAAGCACTTATAATTCACACCGCCGACGACCTCGGTACCTCCGGACCCGACTACAAATTCGGATGGGGACTAATCAATGCTCAGGCCGCCGCCGAGCAAATAACCGACCATTATGACGCGCCCGACGCGAACAGGATTGTCGAAGGCATTTTGGATGATGCTAACACACTGGCAGCTTATACGTTTGAATCTGGAACAGGCGCCCCAATCAAGGCGACTCTATGCTGGACAGACCCGCCCGCCGCCGCTATCGAGGAATTGGATGACCCTACTCCCCGGCTTCTAAACGACCTCGACCTGCGTCTTATTGACCCTAACGGCTCGACAACTTTTTATCCGTTTGTCTTGAACCCCGCCAGCCCGAATGACCCCGCTGCAACCGGCGACAACACCCTGGATAACGTCGAGCAGGTAATCGTCTCCTCCCCCGCTGTCCCCGGCAATTATACCGCCGAAGTCACCTATAAAGGCACACTCACAAACGGCCAGCAGTATTATTCCCTCATCTTAAGCGCCTCCTCCTTGACGGACTTCAACGGCGACCGGTCTATCGACCTCAATGACCTAAATATTCTCTCAAACAACTGGCTCAAGAATGCCCCGTCCATCGATATCGCCCCCGCCGGCGGTGACGGAATAATTAACTTCCTCGACTTCGAAATATTCGCCCAATCATTAAACTAAATCAGACCTGACTGATTTCTGCTTCACAGAACAGAAAACAACTTGATTGCTGACTCCCCAATTGGTAGAATAAACACATTCGAGAAGGGAAAGGATTCCCATCTATTGTTCTTGAAGGAGGAGACCCGAACATGAAAAAACACATTTTCTTTGTATTCGCCATAGCGCTTTTTGTAATGCCACCAACAGCCTTACTCGCTGGCACTTACTACGTCTCTACCACTGGCAGCGACGCCAACGATGGAAGCTTCTCTGCACCTTGGCTGACCATCCAGCACGCGGTAGATAGCGTCGGCCCCGGAGACACAATTTATGTAAGGGCCGGCATCTATAACGAACTCGTAAACTTCAACAATTCCGGCTCAGCCGCCGGCGGATACATCACTCTCCAAAACTACGATGGTGAAACTCCCGTCATCGACGGTAATGGCCTCGGCGGCTCCGACCCTGGCTTGATAAAAATTGACTACAAACATCACATAAAAGTCTCCGGCTTTGAACTGAGAAATCTCACAACTTCAAACAAAAGCACCACACCCGCCGGCATATGG
>CP070715.1:52316-57461 GCA_020350405.1 Planctomycetota bacterium | reverse complement strand
TATATGTTGGTTATGATTGGCCTGGGGATTTTTATCTGGTTGATACCTAACGAGTATATGTTCGAATAAAAGCCTGTCTGACATAGACAAACAAAACTACTAAGGAGGCTCACAAATATGAGAAAGATTATACCTTTATTGGTTGCAGCGACCATTTTGCTTCTCGCGCATAACACCATCGCCCAGGAAAAAATCATCGACGTGCGCCAAAATATGGCAGATGCCCTGACATCAGTTAAGACGGCCGTAAGTCAGAACGATTGGGCTGAGGCACTCAGCAGCTTCAACAGTGCCAAGGACATCTGGGCCGATGACGTCAAACCGCTGCTCGTTGAGGATGAGAAAACAGAAAAACGATTCCTCGAATATTTCGGCCGAATAGGAGAAGTCGAAGACGGCTTAAGCAGCGTCGGCCAATTGCTCGCAGCCAAAAACACGGGGGAAATTGAACCGAAGGTAAACGCCATAATCTGGAGTATTAGTCACCATCCTCGCGGCTTTGATGTGCCCGCACCCGTATATAAATGGTGGGATTGGGTATTCGGATTGGGCATAGGACTCGGGTGGTGTGCATTCGCCATCTTCTTTGGGTTATACCTGAGAAGGTCCTACTATCGCAGGTACAAGAGGCAATCACTATAAAACTTTACTAAGGAGCAAAAGTAATGCCTTCCGACTTGATTATCATTGGGATTTACCTGGCCCTGATGTTCATTGCTGGAATATTTTTCAGCAGGAATATAAAAAGTACCGCGGACTACTTCTTGGCCGCCCGCTCCGCACCTTGGTTCTGGATTATGGGCGCCGTATGGGCAACGAACATAGGCTTTCTCCACGGCTATCTGGCCCACGGCGGTGCGGCGTATGAGTGGGGATTGATTCAGGCCAACTTTGAATGGTTTCAGGGGCCATTTGGTTACATACTGACAGGCTTGTTCTTTATCGCATTTTACTGGCGCGCCGGAATATTTACCGTGCCGCACTTCTTGGAAAGGAGGTACGGCTCTGCAATCCGAGTCATATATTCGGTCGCCTGGCTGATTATCTTTGTTGTAACTATTGCCGCGGAATTATACCTGGGCGGCATGTTCCTCAGGAGGCTCCTGAATTTACCTTTCTGGCCGACCGTTCTTGTGCTGACCGGTGTGGTGGGTACCTACACACTTTTAGGCGGTCTCGGGGCGGCGATAATGATGGAATTCGTACAGTTCGTCATCATGATGGCGGGTACGATGCCGCTGATGTTCATCTTATTACACCTGGTCGGCGGTTTTGACGGACTAAAAGACGTATTGCTCACTCAATGGAATGTAAGCCCGCAGTATTTCAGCGTACTGCCGGATTTCCACCACCCTTACGGTCCCGGCCCGTGGATTATCCTGGGGCAGTGCTTTGTTGTCACAATCGGCTGGTGCGCCGGACATCAATCGATGGTCCAGAGAAATCTGGGAGCGAGGTCACTATACGATTCGAAACTCGGCTACGTCGTTGCCGGCGTACCTAAAACCTTGGGTGCGTTCCTGTATGTTGTCCCGATGATAATGGCACCTATAATTTTTGCCCAGCGCGGCATATTCGTAGAAAGGTCCGATGCGGCCTACGGCAAGCTTATCCTGCACCTGCTTCCTTCAGGGATGCTGGGTCTGTTCATTGCGGGTCTGGTATCTGCGGGCCTTTCCAGTATCGGCAGCGTTTTGAACTCGTCATCTACGATGCTGGTAAAGGACATTTACGAACGGTTCTTCGTAAAGGGAAAATCCGACCACCATTACTTTGTTATGGGCCGGGTAGCGACGGGTCTGATTATAGTCGCATCACTGGCTCTGGTGCCCGTCGTAACGAAAGTGTATTTGATTATGTGGCTGGAACAGATGCTAATCGCGATGGCGCTTGGGCCGTTCATGGGCATCCTGATTCTGGGTATATTCTGGCGCAGAACGAATGTATTCGGCGGCACGATTGGCTTCCTCATCGGCGGTGCCTTCGCCGTCTTCATGCAGCAGGTACTGGGCATACAAATATTCTTCCAGGTTAGTTGGTGGTCTTTTGTTGTTACTCTCGTTGCTACTGTTATCATCAGTCTGCTTACAAGGCGGCCAAAACCGGAAAAGGTCGAAGGAATTACTTGGGAAAGTGACTTCCACGCTCAGGTCGGTGCAATCGCCGAGATGCGCGCGGAAAACGGAACCACGATAACTGAGCTGCCTGAGATAACAATTACCCGCCCGCCATGGTATCTGAACCTTAAGTACTGGGCCACGGCGATCCTGGCGGTCCAGCTCGTTCTGTTATTCTTCTTCGGATAAAGAAATCTCTTAAAAATCGGGAGTTATAAATATGGAAGAAAAAAAGGGTGCTGACCCTAAGATTATCGTCGCTGTACAGATGACATCCATCGGTGTAATCCTCATAATACTCGGCCTGGCAGTCTTTATCCTTAGTATGCTCAGCATCACCGGCCTCAGCGCGACAGCAAACCCCTGGACCCCTAACATTAAGACGTGCTCAATAATTAGTAATGGCGTTATAACGCTCATCGGCGTGGGGTTCGCTATCGGAGGTGTAGTCCGTCTTAAACGAGCGAAGAAGCAGGCATGAGAATTGTTGGCTTGGTTCCCAGGTTTGATGACTGCGATGATGTATTAAAAAGGTATTGTCGTAAGAACTTTAAAGCACCCTGTTCGATAGAATTGGTTTATGTGCCTTTCGTCTTGTTTAGATACAGAATTGAGCTGACTTCGCTGTTCGGCAGGCGAAAGACCGAAAAAGGAGTATTCCTTGTGGATTCGCTGCAGGGGATACCCGTAAACATAAAGAAAAATACAAAGTTTGTCCTCAGGGATGAGGGATTACGAAGGCAGTTCGACGGATTGCTCGGTTCGTCTCTAATTAATTCGGCGGATTTAATTAGAGATGATAAAACTATAACAGTCACAATTAAATGGCAGGACGTAGCAGAACAGCAGGTTCTGCCTGAAGCCTTGGACGAAAAGGCCGCGATAAAAGCAGGCAAGAATTTACTGATGTACGATATTATGAAATTGACCGGAGGTTTGAGATACCGAAGGGTCGACGTCGTACCCGAGCCGCAAACCCGGAAACTTTATTATCCGTATTGGTTAATTTACTACCGCGACAAAAAAAACAATATGAAGTTCGACGTGCTGGATGCACTGAGCGGGCAAAAAGAAGGTGGGCAGATTATCAGGTCCGTTAAAATTGGCTTGGTGCAAAAACACAAAAATTCCAAAAATGTTTGTTCAGCAAAAGGAGATAGTGAAAAGTGAGTGGCAGAAAATTTAGCTTAGGACTTGATTACGGAACAAATTCAGTAAGAACGGTACTTGTAGATGTAGCAAACGGCGAAGAGATTGCTACCGACGTACACGAGTACGAAACCGGCGAAGGGGGCATTATCCTTGACCCTTCCGACCACAATTTGGCCAGGCAGAACCCCGCCGATTACCTAAAAGGCCTGCAGGATAGCCTAAAAGAGGTGCTCAGCCAGGCCAGGAAGGCCGACAAAGATTTCGACCCTGAGCAGATTATAGGTATCGGCGTTGACACGACCGGCTCGACGCCAATTCCCGTCGGTAATGACGGAACACCTCTGGCCATGCTGGATGAATTCAGGGACAACCCAAACGCTCACGCCTGGCTCTGGAAAGACCACACCGGCCACGCAGAAGCTGGCGAAATCACCCAACTGGCAGAGAAAGAGCACCCGGAGTATCTCGCCAAGTGCGGCGGAACCTATTCCTCAGAATGGTTCTTCAGCAAAATCCTGCATTGCTTGAGAACCGACCCCAAAGTCTTCGATGCCGCCTATACCTGGGTCGAACACGCAGACTACATGACAGCGCTTCTGACGGGAACCACAGACCCCCGGAAACTCAAACGCTGCCGATGTGCCGCCGGGCACAAAGCCATGGTCAACGCCAACTGGGGCGGCTACCCGGCCAAGGACTTCCTCGCAAAGCTCGACCCGAAGCTCAGACAGCTCCGCGAGACTTTAGGCGACAAGACCTACGCCATTGACCAAAAGGCGGGCGACCTCACAGAAGAATGGGCAGGCAAACTCGGCTTAAAAGCCGGTATACCGGTTGCAATGGGTGCATTTGACGCTCATCTCGGCGGTGTCGGTTCCGGAATAAGCATCGGCAAACTGGTCAAAATCATCGGTACAAGCACCTGTGATATGGCGGTTTGGCCCGCCGACAAAGATTTGGCCGATGTCCCCGGCATATGCGGCATAGTTGATGGCTCAATCCTGCCGGGCTTCTGGGGACTCGAAGCCGGCCAATCCGCAGTCGGCGACATCTTCAACTGGTTTGTAAACTACATCCAGCCGGGCGGCAAAGCGGTGGGTTCTCACGAAGCCCTTACCGAAAAAGCGGCAAAACTGAAGCCGGGTCAGTCAGGCCTGCTGGCACTCGATTGGAACAACGGCAACAGAACAATACTCGTTGACCAGAGACTCACAGGTCTGCTGCTCGGACAAACACTCCACACAACTCCCGAAGAGATTTACAGGGCATTGATTGAGGCGACAGCCTATGGGGCCCTTACCATCATCAACCGTTTTGAGGAGTATGGAGTTAAGATATCAGAGGTGATAAATTGCGGCGGCATCGCTGAGAAAAACCCACTGATTATGCAGATTTACGCTGACGTCATTGGCAGAGAAATGAAGATAGCACGCTCCGCCCAGACCTGTGCCCTCGGCTCAGCCATAGCCGGCGCCGTCGTCGCCGGTTCCGTAGCGGGAGGCTATGATAACTACGCCGATGCACAGGCTGCAATGTGTGGGATGAAAGACACCATCTACAAGCCAATTCCCGAAAACAACAAGGTCTATCAACAGCTCTATCCGCTCTACAAGCAGCTGCACGATGCCTTCGGACTGGGCAGCTTCTCAGGGAAAATGGCAAACGTTATGAAACAGCTGCTTCAAATAAAGGATTCGGTAAAAGCTTGAGATAAAGTAAATGCACGAGGAATTAAGAAAAGCCGTTTGCCAGGCCAACATCGAGCTTCAAGCTCACAACCTGGTTATATACAGTTGGGGCAACGTCAGCGGGATAGACCGTTCGGCATCTGTCGTCGCCATAAAGCCCAGTGGTGTTTCATATGATGAGCTTACAC
>CP070715.1:42336-52216 GCA_020350405.1 Planctomycetota bacterium | reverse complement strand
GGGTCTGCGTCGATTGCCAGGACGTCGAGACCATCCTCGGCAAACAGGCAAGCCCAGACCGCGCAAACCGTGGTCTTGCCTACGCCACCCTTGCCGCCAATTGCTATTTTTACACCCATTTCGAATGAGACACTTAAGTGAAATCGGTTGTTTTGTAGAGA
This sequence comes from Planctomycetota bacterium, assembly GCA_020350405.1. Classification (GTDB taxonomy): domain Bacteria; phylum Planctomycetota; class Phycisphaerae; order Sedimentisphaerales; family Anaerobacaceae. Next base: position 52,055 of record CP070715.1, on the reverse strand, counting down.
TTGATTATAGCGTTTGCTGTCGTTTTATCAATCACAAGCGCGCTGGAGCAGCTTAAGGATTCTGGGCCGCCTCTATCACTTTCTTGATGGTTAGGTTGGCGGCGGCCCAAAGGGCGTCGAGAAGCAGTTGAGCCGCTGCGGTCTGGTCGAAGAGGACCGAGGCTCTGGCGGGGAATTCATCATCGCCTCGCCAAATCACGATTGTCAAGGGGATGCGCGGCAGGATGCGGAGTTCAATGGCGGCGTCGCCGAATTTGTATCTTTTGGCGGCGAAGCGGTCCATAACGTCGTAAAGGCGTTCGGGATTTTGGCCGAAGGTCTTTTCCAGTTTATCGGTGTCGAGCTTGTGAGGTCCTCTGAAGAAAAACTCTCCTCCGGGCAGGGCCTGTGGGGGGGTGAGTTTGCTGGCAAGCGGTAAATCCTTGGAGTTTATCAGATGTGCGAGGATGCAAAGCTCTTCGATAAACCCCGCCGGTGAGCAGTCTTTTGTTGAAAGTACCTGTTTGTCGGATAGACTCACCGTATATTCGCTGTTTAATAACGTTATGAGGTAGCTTTTCGGACTATCTGTATATTGACAGTTCGCGCGGCGGGCGGTTTGCGGCCCGTCGAGTTCGAGAAGCTGCTGCCAGAGAGCCTCATTTGCCATTTCGCTGCTTGACCTGCTGGAGTTGTGGGTAATTGAAATAGTTTTTACTGCGTACTTGAATTGCAGCTGCATTGCCAGAGACAGCATAATATCGCACGCGATTTAGATACGCAATGAATCTCTGGATTCCTGGCGAAGGGGCGATTTGGCGGATTGATGGATTAAGGGGTGTTAAAAAAACTTTGCAATTGCTCTGGATATTGTGTAGGATGTTGTGTTTTTCCAATAGAGCCGGTTTTGTTTGGGATATTTCAAATATAGAGGCTTTTGGTGAGATTGTTAAAATAGGCGGTTAAGGAACCGTCTATCGCCAAAGGCGTATTATAAGTGAGGGGTAGCCGGTAGAAATACAGGCAGGTGGTGTCGGGCACTATAGGTCTTTATGGCTTAAAAACCCGGTTTTTGCAGGCCCTGGCCGGAAAGTCAGGGGGCAAGCGATTTGTGTAGTTTTTGGGGATAAGGTAATGGGTAAGGTCATAGCGGTAAATGTCGAGAAGTGTCTCGGTTGCAAAAGCTGTGAGATAGCCTGCGCTGTGGCGCACTCGGAGTCGAAAATGCTTGAGGAGGCGATTTGTGAGTCGCCCAAGTCTCAGCGGCGAGTGACGGTAGAGGCGGTGGCCGAATTTGCGGTGCCTCTGCAGTGCAGACATTGTGAGGATGCGCCCTGTATCGTGGTTTGCCCGACGGGTGCCATACACCGGCACGGGGCTGAAGACCCTGTCTTGATTGAGGCGGAGTTGTGCATTGGTTGTAAGTTTTGCCTAATGGTTTGCCCATTTGGAGTCATTAATGTCTCTCGTGATGGTAAGGCTGTGGTCAAGTGCGACCTGTGTGTAGACAGAACGAAGACTGGTGTACAACCTGCCTGCGTCGAAGCCTGTCCAACAAAAGCACTGGAACTGGCGGATGAAAAGGAGTTGGCTGCTGATAAGCGCAAGCTTGCGGCCGGCGAGGCCGCCTTGTCGGCCCAGCAAAATAATTACAAACAAAAGCAGAAAGAGAATAAGCAGTGATAACCGTAACCGTATGTGTGGGGAGCTCGTGCCACATTAAGGGCGCACGGGAACTGATAGCCCGTTTCAACGAATTTCTGAGCAAGAAGGGCCTTGAAGGCAAGGTGGAGTTGAAGGGCTCGTTTTGTATGGAGCATTGCGGAGAGGGAATCAACTGGAAGGTTAACGATGAGATTTTAACCAGTTCCGACGTAGAGGCGGGTGTGAAAATGTTGGGAAAAAAGTTGCGGCTGGCTCTGAAGCCAGGGAAAGCCGAGGGGTCGGCCAAGCGTCGCGTCAGACGCAGGAAGAAGACATAATATGCCACTTCCTAAAAGTCAGGTAGCAGCGCATACAAGCGCGATATTAGAACACACGCCCAACGGCGTTCTTTTAGTGGACAGAAAAACGCGGATACGTTTTGTCAATCCCGCATTTTGCACGATTTTCCAATGTGGCAAACAGGAGCTTTTGGGAAAACTCGCGAAAGGTTTTGTACATTCTGACTGCTTCGAGCGAGCCATAGCCGCAGGCGGCTCACTTTTAGCCAAGGAGAACATCCCTGAACACGGAGTGAGCTTTCGTGTCGGTATTTTCCCAATCGAGGGCGAAGACCTTTACTGCGGTATTTTCATTGATATCTCTGATGAGGAGAAAGCCAGAAAGGACTTTCTTGAACTCAGGGCCCAGACGCTGCAGAGGGCTCAGGAGGTAATCTCTCGGCAGATGCAGACGGCACAGGAGATAGCAAGGCTTCTCGGTGAGACGACGGCGGAAACCAAGGTGCTTTTGATGAAGCTTATATCCCTGTATCAAGAAGAAGGTCAGTGATGAAGTTGTTCTACGAGTGGGGCACAAAGCAGGCTGAAAAGAGCGGCGAGGAACTCTGTGGTGATAATGTTGCTATCGCCCGCCGGCCCGATTCTGTCACGCTTGCGCTTTCCGACGGGCTTGGGAGCGGGGTAAAGGCGAATATTTTGTCAATTCTGACCACTCGGATAGTTATGCATCTGACGGAGAACGAGCTGTCGCTTGGCGAGGTTGTCGAGACACTGGGTAAAACGCTTCCGGTATGTGAGGAGCGAAACCTTGCTTACAGCACTTTTGCAATCGGGCAATTTTTTTCCGAGGGGCACGCAAGGGTTGTGGAGTTCGACACACCGTCGGTTATCCTGCTGCGGAAGCGGAAATTCGTACCGTTAATCTATGATGAGCGCGAGATAGAAGGCAAGACAATCCGCGAATCGGAATTTGAGTTGAAAAACGGGGACTGGGTCATATTTGTCTCTGACGGTGTGGTAAATGCCGGCATTGGCGGGCTCTATCCTCTCGGATGGGGATTGGGCCAGGTAGTACGATTCCTGGAGGAACACTGTCACCCCGACCTTTCCGCGCAGGAGGTTGCCGACAAGCTGGGTCAGGCTGTTTGGGACCTTTATTGCAATAAGCCCGGTGACGATGTGAGTGTAGCCGTCATGAAGGCCCGGCATAAACTTACAGCCACTGTGCTGACGGGCCCGCCCGCGGAAAGCGAGAAAGACAAAGCAGTGATTACCAGATTCATGCGGCGTCCCGGCTCGCTGGCCGTTTGCGGGGGGACGACAGCGAAGATTGTCGCCCACTATCTTGGCGGTAAGCCATTGGATGTCGACCTGGCAACAATGAAGTCTGACGTGCCGCCTTTGGCCAGGCTGGAGGGGGTGGACCTGACTACCGAGGGAATTCTGACTCTTACGCGGACCAACGAGTTGCTTCATTCGGGCGTTGACAAGGAGGCAGTAAAGTTCCAGACGGACGGGGCCTCGGCCTTAATTCGGTTGTGCCTGGATGTAGACCATATCCATTTTATAGTCGGCCTGAGTGTCAACCCGGCCCATCAGAATCCCGAGCTGCCCGGGCAATTGGGCATGAAGCTGGCGGTAGTACGAGAGATTAGCGAACAACTGAGGAGCAGGGGCAAGGAGGTGACCATCGAGACCGTTTAGCTGTATGGCGCCGACAAGGGGGGTGGAGTGATGAACAAGCGAACGAAGTTGTTGACAACAAGGAGATTTTGTGGTAAAAGGATGGATTTCTTTTGCCTTTGGATGCCAAAGCAGTAAGGAAAACCGAATATGGCAGGAGATGAAAAGCTGATAGAATCGATAGTCGGCCGGTATGACGGCGAGGTCGGGATGCTGATACCGATGATGCAGGATGTGCAGGCCGAGTATGGTTATCTGCCGGTGAAACAGTTGCGGCTTTTGAGCAAGCAACTGGAAGTGCCGCTGAGCCGGCTGTTCGCCGTGGCGACGTTCTATTCATCTTTCCGCCTTGCGCCAAAAGGCGCGCACGAGGTAACGCTTTGTATGGGCACGGTTTGCTACCTGAAAGGCGCCGGAGGCATCTGCGAGGCCATCTGCAAGGAGTTCCGCGTTGAGCCGGGCGGCACGACTCGCGACCGTCTGTTCAGCTTCCAAGCGGTCAACTGTGTGGGTGCCTGTGCGCTGGCGCCTGTGATGGTGGTGGACGGCAAATACTATGACGGCGCGACTGCCGAATCTGCGATTGAAATTCTGCACAGCCTTGAGCCGGCTGAGGAAACTGCCGAGACGAGTGCAAAGGAGACCGCGACGTGATAAGTGTTCCTGCCAGACTTACCAGCCCTTCCGACATTGAAAACCTTGCCAATGCCTTGCGCGAAGAGAGCCGCGCGGCGCCAAGGTCTGTGAGGGTCTGCATAGGCACAGGCTGCGCAGCTAAGGGGTCTCGCAGGCTTTACGAGCTTTTCTTGGAGGCGGCCACGCAGTCGGGAGAGGATATTCGCGTAGAGGCAAAGTGCGTTGGCTGCCACGGATTCTGCGAGCGAGGCCCTATTGTTGTGATAGAGCCCGGTGAGGTTTTCTACCAGCGGGTTGAAGAGCCCGATGTGCCGGAAATATTTCGTGAAACGGTCCTTGGTGGACGTGTAATCGAGGGATTATTGTACGAGGACCCGAGCACAGGTAAGAAGGCCACGAAAGCGACGGAGATTCCTTTCTATAACGTGCAGGAGCGTGTCGTCTTGGGCATGAACGGCATTGTTGAGCCGACGAGCATAAAAGATTACATTGCGAGGGACGGGTATAAGGCTCTTGTGAAGGTTCTGACTTCGATGACGCCGGAGGAGGTCGTCTCGCAAGTTGAGGTGGCTGGCTTGAGGGGCCGAGGCGGCGGCGGCTTCCCCACCGCCCGCAAGTGGCGTTCCTGCCGTGAAGCTGAAGGCTCGTGCAGATATGTCATTTGCAACGGCGATGAGGGCGACCCGGGTGCTTTCATGGACCGGTCCATTATGGAAGGCAACCCCCACTCCGTCATCGAAGGTATGGCTATAGGGGCATATGCCATAGGTGCGGAGCAGGGCTATATCTACGTCCGTAATGAATACCCACTTGCCGTTGAGCACCTGAAGGTAGCAATCACACAAGCTCGCGAAATTGGTCTTCTGGGTAAGAACATTTTAGGCAGCTCATTTTCTTTCGATATCCGGATTAATCGCGGGGGTGGGGCGTTTGTATGTGGTGAGTCGACGGCGCTTATGGCATCTTTGGAAGGCCGGACGGGTGAGCCTAGGGCAAAGTATGTTCATACCGTTGAAAGCGGTCTTTGGGGCAAGCCCACTAATCTGAACAATGTGGAAACGTGGGCAAATGTACCAGCAATTATAAACAACGGCGGGGAGTGGTTTGCGAATATCGGAACAGAAAAGTCCAAGGGAACGAAGGTCTTCAGCCTAGTTGGAAAGGTGGAAAATACCGGTCTTGTAGAGGTTCCTATGGGCATAACGCTTAGGCGAATCGTGGACGAGATTGGCGGGGGGATACGGGACGGCAAGCTTTTTAAGGCCGTGCAGACGGGAGGACCTTCCGGCGGATGTATACCGGCCGAACACCTTGATGCGCGCGTGGATTTCGATGAGCTTACCAAACTGGGGTCTATGATGGGCTCGGGCGGTATGATAGTGATGGATGAAGATACCTGCATGGTCAACGTGGCCAAGTATTTTACGGACTTTCTGCAGAAAGAATCATGCGGCAAATGCACACCTTGCAGGGAGGGCCTGTCGCAGATGCTGCACATTCTCAATCGTATAGCGAGGGGTGAGGGTGAGGTGGGCGATGTTGAGGAGCTGGGGACGTTGGCGGAAATTTTGGAGGGGACAGCCCTGTGTGCCCTTGGGAAAACCGCCGCGAACCCTGTGCTTTCCACGATACGCTATTTCCGTGACGAGTACGATGCACATATTTTAGACCGACGGTGCCCCGCAAAGGAGTGCCGGGGTTTGTTTCGTTACGAGATTGACGCGGAGGCGTGCAAAGCTTGCGGCATTTGCCTGAAGAACTGCCCGGCTGATGCCATTACAGGTGAGAAGAAAGTTCCGCACACAATTAACCAGGAAAAGTGCACGCTTTGTGGGACATGCTGGGAGAAATGCCCGTTCACTGCGGTGCTGAAGATATAAGGAAAGGTAAAAGTAGTGCCTACGGTAATTATAGACGGACAAAAGGTCGAGGTTGAAAGGGACGCGACGGTTTTAGACGCGGCCAAAAAGGCGGGTGTCTGGATACCGACCCTGTGCTATCACCCGGCAGTCTCAATCAGCGGTTCGTGCCGAGTCTGTATGGTGGAGCTTGACCGCGGCGACTGGAGACAGCTGATTACGGCCTGCAATTACCCTGTACGGCGCGACATTGTTGTTTATATTTCAAGTGACCGGGCGGAGCGGGCAAGGCGCGGTGTCATGGAGCTGCTGCTTGCGAGGTCACCGGAAAGCCCAGAACTGAAAGAGCTGGCCGAACGCATGGGCGTGAAGTCGACACCTTATCCAACGGTCACGGAGAGTCAGAGAAGTTGCATCCTGTGCGGCTTGTGCATTGCTGTGTGCGAGGATATAATCGGGAAAGCTGCTATCGGTTATGCTGGACGAGGTGTTGACCGCACTGTGGCCTCGCCGTTCAGACAGCCTTCCGAGGATTGCATCGGCTGTGGTGCGTGTGCTGCCGTTTGTCCGGTGGGAACCATCAAAGTCAGGGTTCATGAAGAGCAGGAGGAAGTGGAGATATCTCCGTTTAAGTCGCGGGGGAAATTGCTTGTTTGTGAGCAATGTAGAGCGCCAATAGTCAGCACCCAAGTAGGTGAGCAGGCCTTGGGCAAAGTTGAGATGAATCGTGAAGAATTCCGTGAACTTATGCGTCTTTGTCCGAAATGCAGAAGGTCGAAGACTGCTGCACGGCTCGAAGCTGGTAATATTGATAAACAAAGAGGCGGACGAGTAGTTAGTTGACGTACGGCCTACACAGTAGTAGCTCTGCTTGAAAATATGGGTTGAAATCTAATAATATGTGGGAGCTTGAAGCTCCTAAAGTTGCATAATCAATGAGGAATTTTTATGGACCCGAAAGAACGTAGCAGCGACAAAGCGGCACAGGAGATGATAAAGCGTATGGCTGAGGCCGGTATTGCCAACGCCTGGGACAGGCTTGAGGCGCAATCGCCACAGTGCGGCTTTGGCAAACTGGGGGTGTGTTGTCGAATATGCGCTATGGGGCCCTGCAGGATTGACCCGTTTGGAGAAGGTCCGCAAGTCGGTGTCTGCGGCGCCGATGTAGATACGATTGTGGCGCGGAATTTTCTAAGGGCGATTGCCGCGGGAGTCAGCGCTCACAGCGACCACGGGCGAACCGTGGCGGAGGTGTTTCTGGCAACAGCGAACGGCGAGGCGAAGGACTATCAAATCAAGGACACAATAAAGCTCCACAAGCTGGCCCTGGAACTGGGCGTGGAAATTAAAGACCGTTCGGCAAATGAAATCGCAGTGGATGTAGGAAAAATCGCACTGGCCGAGTTCGGGAAGTCGGAAGGGACCCAGTTGATGGCTCGTCGGGCGCCGGCACCGCGACAGGAAATATGGAAGAAGCTGGGCATTACCCCCCGCGCCGTCGACCGAGAGGTGACCGAGTCTCTGCACCGAAGTACTATGGGCGTTGACCAGGATTATAAGAATATACTTACGCACGCCAGCAGGGTGGCCCTGGCGGACGGCTGGGGTGGGGCGATGCTCGCCACGGAACTGCAGGACGTCTTATTTGGCACACCGTATCCCGGTCGGGGCGAGGTGAATATGGGGGTTTTAAAAGAAGACCAAGTAAACATTATCGTTCACGGACACGAGCCTATTCTTTCCGAGATGATAGCGGCGGCGTCTCAGGACGCCGAGATGTTGGCCGAGGCCAAAAAGGTTGGAGCCAAGGGAATAAATGTAGCGGGGACCTGCTGCACGGCAAATGAACTGCTGATGCGGCACGGCATACCGATTGCGGGCAACTTCCTTAATCAGGAGCTGGTCATCTCCACGGGAGCTATAGAGCTGATGGCGGTCGATGTCCAGTGCGTGATGCAGGGGCTGACGACAGTGGCAAATTGTTATCACACCAAGCTGGTGACGACGGCTGACAAGGCAAAGATGCCGGGAATAGAACACGTCTCGATGGAGGAGACAGCCGCACTCGATACGGCCAAGGAGCTGGTGAAAACGGCCATCGGTAACTATAAGAATCGCGGCGAGGTGTATATTCCGGAAGAGAAGGAATCGGCGGTAGGGGGCTTTAGCTTCGAATGTATTAACTACATGCTGGGCGGGCGTTTTCGGGCAAGTTTCCGCCCGTTGAATGATAATATTATCAACGGTCGCATTCGAGGCGTCGCAGGGATTGTCGGCTGTACCAATCCCAAGGTCCCGCAGGACCTGACCCACACTACTTTGACTCGCGAACTTATTAAAAGAGATGTACTGGTATTAACAACCGGCTGTGCTACTATTGCGTGCGGCAAGCTTGGGCTGACGAACCCGGCCAAGGCGCTGGAATTGGCAGGGCCGGGCCTGAGAGAGGTTTGTGAAACAGTAGGCATGCCGCCGGTACTGACGTGCGGCAGTTGTGTGGACAACACGCGTTTGCTGGTATCCTGCAGCGAGATTGTGCGAGAGGGCGGCTTAGGGGAGGACATCTCCGAGGTGCCCGTCGCCGGTGCGTGTCTAGAGTCGGTCAGCGAAAAAGCCTTCGCTATCGGGCAGTATTTCGTTGCGAGTGGCCTACTGGTTGTTTTCGCGAAAGAGATAATGCCGATCCTGGGCAGTGAAAACGTCAGCAATTACCTGTTTGATGGAATCGAGAAAGATGTCGGCGGGCGGTGGGCGGTGGAGTCCGACCCGGTGAAAGCCGCTGATATGATACTGGAACATATTGAAGCCAAGCGTGATGCCCTAGGAATAAATGTTGAGAAAGAACGCAAGCTCTACGATATGGCGGACCGTCGGGCATTAAGTATTGAATAATAATCGAAACGGCAGTCAGACGTGGAACATTTATAAAAAAGAGGTTTGATAAATGTCAAAAATCATCGCATCAGCAGCTATTCGAGGCGCTCATAAGATAGCCAAGCAAGCGGAAGAGAAACTCGCGCAGGCCATTAAAGAAAAGGGCGAAGACTGCCCTGTAGCATTTCCGAACACCGGTTATTACATACCGATTATTTACTCCATGACGGGCATAGCGGTGGAGAAGCTGGGTGATTTTGAGGAAGTTATGAAGCAGATTAGGGACCTGCTGCCCCCGCTGGTTGACGATGATTTGTGGATACCATACCTGGGCCCGGCACTTGATGCCGGTATGGCGACGCTGTTTGCCGAGGAGGTTATCGAGGCCTGTAAATACGTAATCGGGCCTAATCCGGTGGATGACATTTGGCTGGGAGCGGCGGACGATGTAATATTGCGTGAGCGCGGCATTCAGTTTGTTGACGGCACGGCACCGGGATTTGCGGCGATAGCCGGCGCTGCACCTGATGTAGAAACGGCGGTAGATATTGCTCGTAAACTGCAGGAACGTTGTCTGTATGTTTTTATGTCTGCGCATCATAATGGGACCACTTTTTCCGAGCAGCTTATCGAAGGCGGCGTACAGTTGGGCTGGGAAACACGACTGGTACCTTTCGGAAGGGAGATTACCTCAGCAATATATTCGCTTGGTTTTGCCAGCCGGGCCGCACTTAGCTTCGGCGGC
>CP070715.1:37834-42236 GCA_020350405.1 Planctomycetota bacterium | reverse complement strand
GGTCGAGCCGGATATTACCGAGACTTTAGCTGCACTTAAGAATTTGGGCCTCAAGCTGGGTATAGTTTCCAACACTTTCGTTACGGCCAGTTCGCTGGATAAAAACCTGGAGCGGTTCGGCATATTGGACTTTTTCCCCGTGAGGGTTTATTCGTATGAATTTAATTTTCGAAAGCCCGACGCTCGAATCTTTAAGACAGCTGCGGAGAGAATGGGCGAGATGCCGCAAAATATAATGTTCGTGGGGGACCGCATCGATACTGACGTAAAACCCGCGGCGAAGGCCGGCATGTGGGCCGTCTTGAAAGCCGCCTACACCAACATCGGCAAGAAAATCCCTGAGGGAATATGGAAAATAAATCAGCTTGCTGAACTGCCGGCCCTGATAAAGAAAATCAACGCGGAATTAGTGTAAATTAAAAACCGATTTTTCTATCAAAAGCCCCACTCACGGCCTATAATTGCCCCAAAGCTCAGGTAGGAGTGTAAATGGGTAAACGAAGACAAACTGATGCGGCATATCAGAGGTGCATTAATCCGGATTGCGGAGCCGAGTTCGATTGTGGACAGGCCATATTCAAGTGTCCGGCCTGCGGTGAGCTGCTCGATGCACTGTATAACTGGGATAAGACTGAAGTTCCTGCGAAGTTAAGCGACTTTAGCAAGCGATGGGCAAACAGAGACAACCCTCTGAATTTCTCAGGCGTGTGGCGATTTTGTGAACTGTTGGATTTCTGCCCGGATAAGTATAAGGTGACGATAGGTGAGGGCCAGACGGTTCTGCAAAGGAATGATTCCGTCGCGGAGTATGTCGATATGCGAGCCGGCCGTTTATACCTGCAGTATGAGGGGCTTAATCCATCCGGCTCGTTCAAAGATAACGGTATGGCGGCGGCGTTTAGTCACGCAATGATGGTTAGGGCAAAGTCATGTGCTTGCGCATCGACTGGTAATACTTCCGCGTCGGTGGCATTGTACGCGCACAGTTGCGGCCTCAAATGCACCGTCTTTATAGGTTCCGGCCGAATCGCTTTCGGAAAACTCAGCCAGGCCATGGACTACGGTGCACAAACCATCCAGATACAAGGAGATTTCGATGACTGTATGCGCCAGGTTCAGGATGTCTGCACAAAGCTGGGTCTGTATCTGCTCAATTCATTAAACCCATTCCGGCTCGAAGGCCAAAAGGCCATAATGTATCGAATCATCGAACAGTTGGGCTGGGAGGTACCGGACTGGATAGTGGTGCCGGGCGGAAATCTGGGCAACTCCAGTGCATTCGGCAAGGCATTCTACGAATTGAAACAGCTCGGATTGATTAAGCGAATACCACGAATGGCGATTATTAATGCTACCGGTGCCGACACCCTGACCGATTTGGTCAATAATAAGAAACTCATCTGGAACGATGGCAGGGTTGACCAGAAAGTCATCAACGACTATTACGCCGATTTGACTGCTCGTAATTTCTCGCCGCATACGTGTGCCTCGGCGATAGAAATCTCTCGGCCGGTTAATCTGAAGAAATGTTTGCGCTCGATTGACATCTGCGACGGCATCGTGCGCGCAGTAACAGATGAAGAAATCTGCGATGCAAAGGCGATTGTAGGCAAATACGGCCTGGGCTGTGAGCCGGCCTCGGCGGCGACAATCGCAGGATTACGGCACCTAAGAACTGAGGGTATCGTCGACGCAGATGAGCGAGTTGCCTGTGTGTTGACGGGGCATCCGTTGAAGGACCCCAACGTAACGGTCAACTACCACAAGGAAAAGCAGGGACAATTTAGCAATGCCCCCATAGAAGCTCCGAATGACCTTGATGAGATAATAAAGCTGATAAAATAAACAGTGCTTGTAAGCTGTGCCCTGATTTGGCCCTTTAGCTGGAGTTGTTTATAGCAGAGAAGTTTGATAGCTGGGCAGAGGTTAGCCAAAAAATACAAGTCTATAACAGAAAGGGCGATTCTATGCCGGCTCAGAGCGTCTTATGGCTGCTTCGCAGAGGTCTGGGGCACCGTTACCTGCCGTTAATCCTGGCGGTTGCAGCCTTTGTAATCATGCTTCCCGCCCTGAAGGCGGGCTTGATAACGGACGACCTAATCCATCGCTCAATACTGGTCGAACCTTCCGAGCTACCTGAGCGATTGCACGATAGTGGTATGATACCTGAGGGGTCCGGCAAACTTTCCCCAGTACTCTGCGGCCTTTTTGGCGCCGGGCGTACTGACAGCGATGTCAAGAACCTTAAGGATTCCGGCATACTGCCCTGGTGGACCTATGATGGTCTGAGAGCATTTTTTTGGCGGCCACTGACGGGCTTTACGCACTGGGTCGATTACCGCCTGTTTCCAGATTCGCCGGCGCTGATGCATGCACACAGCCTTATATGGTTCGCGGCGGTAGTATTTCTGGTAACTGTTCTCTATCGCAGATTGCTCGGACCCGTCTGGCTCGCCGGGCTGGCGGCGATATTGTACCTGCTGGACGAGAACAGTTATCTCCCTGCTATGTTTATCGCCAACAGAAATGTCTTAGTGGCGCTGGTATTTGGAATACTTGCTGTGCTTGCCCATCATCGGTGGCGGACAACCGGTTCGCTGCCAACAGCCGTTGCTGCCTGTTTCTTTCTACTATGTTCGCTGCTATCGGCTGAGGCGGGTATTGCGACTTTTGCTTATATTTTCGCGTATGCCGCTATCATGGATAATGGAAGCTGGGTCCGGCGGGGAATTAGCCTGGCGCCGGCTTTGATTGTAATAGTGCTCTGGCGCATCATCTATAACGCGCTGGGCTATGGCTTTTACGGCAGCGGTATGTATCTGGACCCTGTTCGAGAGCCCCTGCAATATGCTTTGGCGGTGCTGCAGCGGGGCCCGGTCCTGCTGATGGGCCTGTGGAGCTGGCAGTCGCCCGACCTGCTTTGCTTTGTAAATGACTCGGTCAGGATGCAGGCGTGGCTCGTAAGCGTGATTTATCTTGCTGTGGTCTTTGTCATATTGGTTCCTTTGCTGCGTACGAGCCGGCTGGCAAGGTTCTGGTTTGTGGCAATGCTGCTGTCGGTCCTGCCCGTCTGTGCCGTCATCCCAACCAGCCGAAACCTGATTTTTGTGGCAATAGCAGGTTTCGCGTTGATTGCGCAGTTCATCGGCTACCTGCTGGCCAGGGAAAGCTGGCTGCCAAAATCGCACCTCTGGCGAGCGCCGGCGTGGGGGCTTTGTCTGATATTGTTGATTGTGCACGTGCCGATGGCCGTAGGGGGTAGGATTATCTCGCCGAAGATGACATCCTTCGTTATCGACACTATGAAAGTAGCTACGCAGGTCGGCTCATCGGAGGGCCTGGAAAATCAGGACCTGATAGTGGTAAATGCGCCCAATCCATTGGCTTTTACGTTCGCGCCTTTCGTCAGGGCCTACGAAGGCGAACCTCTGCCTCGGGCCACCCGCATCCTGGCTCCCGGATTTAATCAGGTCGAGATTATTCGAACAGGCAACAGGAGCATACTGCTGGAAGCCAGGGAGGGAAACCTTTTGGAGATTGACCAACAGTCCGAGCTTCACTTTGTCAATTTTTTCGAGCAGTTCAATGGTTTGTTTCGCAGCGAGCGGTTCGGGATGCACGCGGGCGAACAGATATCGCTACCGCGGCTGACGGTGGAAATAGTCGCTGTTGACGCTAGAGGCTTGCCGACGCAAGTTTTATTCAGATTTGCCGCTGCGCTGGAGGATCCTTCTCTATGCTGGCTCGAGTTTGACTGGGAGGATGGTTGTTATCATCCTTTCGAAGTGCCGGCAATCGGGGAAAGCACTGAAGTACCGGGGCCACGGCCGGTAGCTTTTGGGGAAGCGATGGATTACCTGATTAAGGTTTTATTTAGCCAGCAATGACATCGCAGCTAATGCGGAGGAGAGTAAGGGTTTGTTTGGGTTTGTTTTTTTCGTGTTCGCGGAGACGAGCATTTTGATAATGCTTTGTTAGACCGGAGGTTACGTTGATTTAGGCGTCCGGGAAAATCGGGTTTGTATTGGGCTTGAATTGGGTTTGATTGGGTTTGTTTTCACCAAGTTTCCAATTGGATTTATTTTCATAATCCACTGTATAGAAAGAGGTTACGTTCATTTGGGCGGCCGGGAAATTGGGTTTGTTTTGCATAAAAAGGTCAGGGGTTAGGGGTCTGGGATCAGGGATCGGAGTCTGGGGCCTTCGCTGCGCCGCGAGGGCGGGGAAGATTGGTTTTGTTTTGGCCGGGCCTGCCAAGCTGTTAATTTCGTAATTATTTGTTAAGCCTAAGTTTATGTTCATTTTTGCCCTTCCAAAATTGGTTTTGTTTGACATTTTTTGGTTAGCCACAAAGCATTTTTTTGCCACAGAGGCAAACTTTAGTTTGCATCGGATCAAAAAT
>CP070715.1:32553-37734 GCA_020350405.1 Planctomycetota bacterium | reverse complement strand
TACGACGCCAATGGTAAAAGATACATCGATTACTGTCTTTCCTGGGGGCCCATGATACTCGGCCACGCAAATAAATACGTCCTCGACTCCGTTAAGAAAGTAATGGCCAAGGGAACCAGCTTCGGAATACCCACAGAACTTGAAACCCAGCTTGCAAACACGATAACCGCCGCAATCGACTCAGTCGAAAAGGTCCGCCTTGTCAGTTCCGGCACCGAGGCCGTCATGACTGCCATTCGGCTCGCACGCGGTTCCACTGGCCGGGATAAAATCATAAAATTCATAGGCTGTTACCATGGCCACGTCGACCACTTGCTCGTAAAGGCCGGCTCCGGGGCAACCACCTTCGGAGCACCGAGCAGCCCTGGCGTCCCAAAAGATTTCACAAAGCACACTATCCTCGTGCCATACAACAATACTAAGAAACTCGAAGAGGCATTCAAAAAACACTCACGCAAAATCGCCGCCGTAATAGTCGAACCGGTCGCCGGCAATATGGGAGTTGTGCTCCCAAAAGAGGGCTTCCTGAAAACCATCAGAAAACTATGCACCAAAAACCGCAGCCTGCTAATCTTCGACGAAGTCATAACCGGATTCAGGCTCACATACGGCAGCGTCCAGCGGCTTTTCGGTGTAAAAGCCGACCTGACCTGCCTCGGCAAAATAATCGGCGGCGGATTTCCTATAGGTGCCTGTGGCGGGAAAGCAAAACTTATGGATAACCTCGCCCCAACCGGCAGCATCTACCAGGCCGGCACACTTTCAGGAAACCCCGTCTGTGTCGCCGCCGGAATCGCCACATTGAAACTTCTCAAATCACAAAACCCCTACCCGCGTTTGGACCGCCTGACACAACAGCTTTGCAGCCAAATCAGCCGCGCCCTTCAAAAAGCCGGCGTACCTCATACCATCAACCACATCGGCTCGATGTTTACGCTCTTCTTCAATCCTCACCCCGTAACCGATTATGCCTCCGCAACAAAATCCGACACCGACATATACGCAAAATACTTTAAGGCAATGCTGAAGGCCGGCATCTACATGCCACCTTCTCAATTCGAAGCCTGCTTTATCTCAACCGAACACAGCAAAAAAGGCCTCGACAAAACAATCGCGGCAGTTCAGAAAGTAACAAGAACAGCAATGTTCTCTTGAGGATATTAATACCCAACCTCATGATGCCCGGCCGCGTTAGGTGATGCCTTCAACGGACCAAATGTAGTATAGCTGATCTATCGGCGCCCACCTGTCTCCGCCGATTGTGCTCCCCTCGTATGTACAAACTACCTTCTCGAAGCCTGCGAGCGTCTCACAACCGGTCTTGATTTGGTAGATTTCCTTTGGTCCGGTTGTAGTATCTTTATTGCTTTCTTCACGTCCGCAACCTTCAAAACACCCGTCGTCCGCCCCCCCTTCGCACCCGCCGTGCAGTATGCGTAGGAAATGTTTATATGGTGCTTTGCCAGCCTCTCCGCAACCGACGCCAGTGCACCGGGCCTGTTAGTGATGTTCACGCACAAAACTTCCGTTTCATTATACGGTATGTTTACCTTCGACAATATCTCTCTTGCCCGCTCAGGCGCCTCAAAAATAACACGCATAACTCCGTGCTCCACCGAATCCATCAGTGTCAACGCCACGACGTTTATCTTCGCCCGCGCAAACTCGCCTAGTACCTGCGCCAACGCCCCAGGTTTATTAACCATGAAAATAGAAAACTGCGTGGCAATATACATGGCATCTGTTTCCATATCGAGCCTCAAACGCAAAAAAGAGCCGTTGAATACATCTCAGATACAACTCAACCTGTGCTCATCGCCTCAACCGCGCTTTCCCTGTCCGGAAAAAACCTGAAAACCTTATCAAGATTGGTTATCTTGAAAACCCGGTACAGCTGTGGGTTTATCGCACTTACTACAACTTCCCCGTTACATGCCTTCAGCTTGGCACGCATATCCAAAAGCAGCCCCAACACCATCGATGAAAAGAATTTTACCTTCTCAAAATCGACTATAATCCGGCTCGGATGATTCGCTTCTATAAATTCACTGATCTGTTTGGAAATGGCCAATATTTCCTCCACATTACTCACCGTAGCAGCCTTATAAGACACTACCGTCACATTCCCTTCACCGCTTATTTCCACACCCCACTTATCGCTCACGCCCATCGATACTTCTTCCTAATCAGGCAATCAATTTACGGCCCGTAATTAAAACCTTAACGGCTGCATTCTCGGGTTTGCTTGTCTTTGCGCATTTTTGCTCATTTCCGCACATTTATCAACAACAAATTGTCATTTTTTTTTCAGCATTTCCAACAGGCCGCAAAATGCCCCATAGCCATGCAGTCTTCTCGAGCCAATCGCCACACCAGCTTGGGCACCTTTCCTTTTTTACTCGACATCTCCCCACCGCACTTGTACTATACAGCAACTTTATCCGGTTACGACTAACGAATACCTGTACCCAAACACCCACAAGGAATGGTCGATAGACAAAAGCACGGATAGCAGGCAATGAACAAAGGCAAGTATCTAACCGCTCCCGTCCCATCAAAGAAAATGCCCCTAGGCATCCCCTACATCCTCACAAATGAAGCCTTCGAGCGATTCAGTTTCTACGGAACAAGATGCATCCTTGTCATCTTCATGACCAAGTACCTGATGGGTCCGAACGGTGTCCTCAACGTGATGGGCCCGGAAGAAAGCAAAACCTACTTCCACTTGTTCGTCTCAGCGGTGTATTTCACTCCTCTGCTCGGTGCCCTGCTGTGCGACATCTGGTTCGGCAAATACAGAACAATTCTCGCCTTTTCACTCGTTTACTGTTTGGGTTTTTTAGCGCTTGTACTCGATACTACCCGGATAGGGCTGACGGTCGGCCTGATACTTATCGCAATCGGCTCGGGTGTAATAAAGCCATGTGTATCGGCAAATGTCGGCGACCAGTTCGGAAAGACCAACCAGCACTTGATTACGAGGGTTTACGGCTGGTTCTACTTCTCTATCAATTTCGGCGCCACCATTGCTCAATTGTTAACCCCGGTCCTTCTGGACAAGTATGGCCCGCGTCTGGCGTTTGGCGTCCCCGGTATCTTCATGTTGTTGGCTACAGTCGCCTTTTGGATGGGCAGGTCTAAGTTTGTTCATATACCCGCAGCCGGCTGGGGATTTGTCAAGGAAACGTTTAGCGGTGATGGGCTCAAGGCGCTCGGCAAGCTCTGCATAATCTATGTATTTGTGGCGATGTTCTGGGCTTTATTCGACCAGATGGATTCCGCCTGGGTCCTACAGGCGGAAAAGATGAACCGCCACTGGCTGGGCCATGAGTGGCTGTCGTCGCAGATTGTGGCGGTCAACCCGCTTTTCATAATGATTCTGATTCCGGTCTTTTCCTATGTCATCTATCCTGCGATTAACAGGGTCTTTGGCCTGACAGCGCTTCGCAAAACATCAATAGGACTGTTTGTCGCAGCTTTTGCCTTCATTGTCTCGGCATTTATCGAAACGAGGATTGTCGCCGGGGCCCGACCCAGCATTGCATGGCTCATTCTTGCCCACGCCATTATAGCCGCCGCTGAAGTTATGGTCTCCATCACCTGTCTCGAATTCTCCTACACCCAGGCGCCTAAGAAAATGAAGTCATTCATTATGGCCGTATTCTTTCTCTCGATAACGTTGGGTAATGTATTCACCGCAATTGTAAATCTGTTCATTCAAAATCAAGATGGCAGCAGTAAACTCCCCGGGGCGAGCTATTTCTGGTTCTTTGCTGTCATGATGGGCGTTACGGCCGTCCTTTTCGTTTTCGTCGTAATAACGTACCGCGAGAAATCCTATATCCAGGACGAGACGCCCGACGAATCTGCACCTTAGAAACTTTCCCGGGATACTAAGGCAAGTTAATGGTACCAGACAGCCAAGCTCATTCGAAAAGAATCATCCGCACAGGACCTTATCCCGAACTAACGCTGACCTCTGTTCTCGTTGGTTATATACTCGGCGTAATTATTACCATCAGCATGGGCTACGCCTGTTTGATTCTGGGATTCTCGCATGAGGGCTCGGAACTGGCCGCCATTCTGGGATTCGGCGTGCTCAGGGGTATCCTCCGCCGCAACAGCATTATTGAAAATAATATCAGCCAGACCGTCGCCAGCAGCGTCAACGGTGCCTCGGCGGGCGTTATGTTCTCCGTGCCCGCATTGTTCATCCTCGGCCAAACCGATTTTAATCCTTATCTTATGGCCTTTGGCTGCATCGCCGGCGGTGTCTTGGGCATAGCCTTTATCATCCCCCTCCGCAAGCAGATGATTGACTTTGAGCGCCTCACCTACCCCGGCGGAGTCGCCGTAGCAACCGTCCTGAAATCCCCCGGCGCTGGCGTCAGAAAGGCCATCCTTCTTGTCTTTGGTGCCGCCATCAGTGCAGCGCTGCATTTCATTAGCCAGCTCACGCACTTTGAGAACTGGAATATCGGCCAGAGTATTGGAATGCCTGATTATATGAACGGCGTATGGTTCGTCTCCCTGTTGACCGTGGGCATCGCGTTCATTGCAGGCAAAGGAGGCCTCTGTTTTGTCATAGGCGGTTACGCATGCTATTGGGTCTTGGCGCCGATCTTGGCCAGAATGAATCTGCTGCCCACACCCGAGCAGCTCCAGGTAATTGCAGAGCGCCTGCAGCAGCACAATCTCTCAATGCCGAAGTATCTGCGGATAGCACTGTTCAGGCCAGTAGGGATAGGAATGCTCGTGGGGGGCGCATTGACCGGAATCGTTCTGGCCTCGCCCCTTATCGTAAGTGCCGTCCGCAGCATGCAGTCGGCAGCCAAAACAGGCACTACACTTTCGAAAGATGAGATGCCAATCAAGCTGCTCTACGCCGGTATCATTGGCGCGGTCATTCTCTTGGGAATTGTCGCGGTATTATCCGTTGAGCAGATGTCTGTGATGCGGGGCGTAGCTATGGCTCTGCTGGGTACAATCTGGATATGGGTGGCCGGCGTCATTCTCTCCGAATGTATTGGCCGGACAAACTGGTCGCCCATGAGTGGAATGACACTTATTGCCGTCACTATCCTGATTGTGATTACGAGCGGTCTTGGTGATAAGGCGGCTATTATATCGTCGGTCATGGTTGGCGCTGCCACATGCATGGCCATGTCCCAGGCCTGCGAC
>CP070715.1:26661-32453 GCA_020350405.1 Planctomycetota bacterium | reverse complement strand
TCGAGCTTTGTCTTTGTCCTGCTCGTCCATTGCAGCAAATAGTACTCGACGACATCGACCAGTCGGTAGACCGCGTACGCTATTGCAATGGCAGCGATTGCTTTGGAAATTCTAATCCAGTAGTCTCCGAGTGATGGGCTGATAGCTTCTTCGCCAAAGACCAAAGACGCCTTGCATAAAAACAATCCCAGCGCAAATATGGCAACGGATACTGGTTTGGCCACGCATCTTACAAATATTGTCACAGCAGTGGCGCCATATTTTTCTTCTCTGCGAGAAGCGTAGCTGGTGATGAAATATTGAGCAATCCGCCCTGCCGCCAGCGCTACCACTATAACCAGCAAAACGACAAGAAACCGCCAAATCGCATTGCCTTCGATAATCTCGTAATTGAAGGTCTTTGCCCACAAATCGCCCGAACCTAACAATTTGCTTAATGCTGACGCTGTCATAGCTTATCTCCATAATCTGCAATGATTCTGCACAGGCAGACAATTTTGCTTTTTATATCCTATTGCAGCCCGTCTTTCCACTAAAACAGGTTTTTTATCCAACTTTTGCTTTACGCACAACAGTAGCGGTGCGACAATATCTTTCAAGATACCTGACGTTAAAATTTAAGGGCAAATAAAATGAAAAGGCAAATGATATTTTCGGCGATAATCTGCGTCGCGGTTTGTTCGGCCGGTTTTGCCGGGCCTAAAAAGAGACTCGAAGCCGGGGTTGCCCTTACGGTTTACAATGATAACTTTGGTGTCGTAAGAGAATCCCGGCAGATGTCGTTTGAGAAGGGGCTGAATACGGTGAAATTTACTGATGTCGCCTCGGCCATTGACCCTACAACGGTGAATTTTCGATGTCTTTCTTCGCCGGGGGCCGTATCTATTCTTGAGCAAAATTACGAGTACGACCTGGTTAATACGAACAGCCTGCTGAAGCGTTATATCGATAAGAACGTTACGGTTGTCGTAAAAGGCAGTGGTGCGGATGTAGGCCGGGAACTGACCGGGGTGCTTTTGGCTGCGATCGGCGGCGACTTGATACTGAAAAGCGAAACACAGGATATTGAGATTATAGGCAGAGCCGGTGTTGAAGAAATTACATTGAAGGAATTGCCTGAAGACTTGGTGACAAAGCCAACTTTGGTTTGGCTTGCAAGTGCAAAAAACAAGGGCAGGCAGCTTTGTCAGGTGGCATATACCACAGCACAAATCAATTGGAACGCCGATTATTCAGCGCTTCTGAGCGCCGATGAGAGGAAGATTGATTTTACGGGCTGGGTGACGATTGATAATAAAAGCGGCGCGAGTTATAAAGACGCGACCATAAAACTTATTGCCGGCGATGTCAGGAGGATAACCGAGCAGCCGCCTGCCAGAGCCAGGATGTATCTGGCCGAGGAGGCAGTTGACAAAGTTGCTTTCGAGGAAAAGGCCTTCATGGAGTACCATCTTTATACCCTGGGGCGGAAAAGTACGATAAACAACAATCAAGTCAAGCAGATTGAGTTTATCACCCCCGCGTTGGGTGTGCCAGTCAAGAAGCTCTATATCTATGAGCGAGGCCGCCAATATATATATAGACGCGGAGGCCAAAGCGAAAAGGTGCAGATAAAACTCGAATTCGAGAACACAACGCAAAACAAGCTCGGCATCGCCCTGCCGAAGGGAAAGGTGCGTGTCTTCAAGAAAGACCCCGCCGACGACAGCCTGGAGTTCGTCGGTGAGGACCAAATCGACCATACGGCCCGCAAAGAAAAACTCTCGCTTTACATAGGCAACGCCTTTGACATAGTCCCCGAACATACTCTGGTTGACAGTAAACGCAGCCGCAGGAAGGTTGTCGAAAAGCACAAAGTTGAACTTCGGAACAGAAAAGACCAAGCCGTTATGGTTTTTGTGGATGAGAAGTTCCCGGCCTGGGTGAATTGGTGGATTGAAGGGGAGACACACAAGTACCTCAAGCGTGATGCCTACACTGCAAGATTTGAAGTAAAAATCGCAGCCGATTCAACAGAAACTCTTCAATATACCGCCACGCAGACCTGGTAGACTGGTGCTGATTGCGTTTAGTACAGGAGCGATATCATGAAGCGCAGCTCGCTGAACTTTATCGTTGACTTAGTCAGCTTTATTGACCTGGTGGGGATAGTCTTAACCGGCATCATTATGAAGTACATTCTGCCACCCGGCACGGGCGGATGCGGCCGAGAGATATCAGGGGGGATGGGCAGAGCGCATATAAGAGACCTCTGGTCGATGAGCCGCCACGAATGGGGCAGCGTCCATTTTTATCTGGCGCTATTGTTTATGGTATTGATGACCGCGCATATTCTCCTGCACTGGGACTGGATAAAGAATTATTTCAAATCGCTGCTGCGCCCCGCGCAAAAGAAAGGCTCGGCAAATTAAGTGTTGCGGTGAACTTACTTTAGCTCTACGGACCAGTAGGCGTGGTCAAGGAACTGTTTCCAGCTTCTGTACCGTTGATGGCCGAGGTGGACGTGGACAAGGGGGTTTCGTTTTGGCCTGATGGGTTTTTGGACAAGTGTCAGGCCGGCCTGTTTTGGGTTTCGGCCACCTTTTCTTACGTTGCAGTCGGTGCAGGCACAGACCATATTTGTCCAGACTGATTTGCCTCCCATGCTCCTGGGAATGACATGGTCGAGGGAAAGCTCGCTGGTCGGATACTTCCTGCCGCAGTATTGACATCTGTTTCTGTCGCGGGCGAAGATATTTCGGCGATTTAGTTTGACCTCGCTCCGGGGCAAGCGGTCGTAGAATAGAAGCCTGATGATTCGCGGCACCGCGATGTGAAAATTCACGGTTGAGACCCAATCATGTCCGTCCGGCTCGAAGTTACGTTTGAATTCACTTGCCTCGCACCAGCTCTGGAAATCATAGTTGGAATACCTGCCCTGCTCGACAGAAACGACCTCAGCAAGCTGGCGGAACAACAGGGAAAACGCCCGTCTGGCTCCTACTATGCGGATTGCCATATAATGCTTGTTCAGCACAAGAACATTACAGTCAAGCCCGGATTTATGTTGCGAAACAATCATAATCGCCAAGTTTTCAAATCACCGTCTGGGCGATTTGCACGTTGGCTACTTAAATAACAAAAAGTCGCATCACTTGCAAGCAAAAACCGAAGCGATTGAGCAGAACCAGAAATTCGGTGGAAAAACACTGAAATAACCGCAGAAAAGACCTGCGATTGAGGCTTCGCACGTCCCCTGCCAATGATGAGGGTTATTTAATACGGTCTTTATTTTGCCGGGCCTCTTTTGGCATCAAGCCCGCCTGTCGGAGAATAAAAAGAACAACACTTGTCTACAACCACCCCTGGTATTCACAACCGAAAACCAGCATCAAGAATCTTATTCGCTTTCGCTTTCCGGGGCTGCTTCAGCTTCTTGAGCTGCTTTTTGTTCTGAGGCTACTTTGCTATCGGGTGTTGACTGGAGGACTACATTCTCCGCTCTTAGACCTTTGTCCCCCTCAACAACATCAAAGCTGACTCCGTCGCCTTCCTCAAGAGTCCTGTATCCATCGCCTGAGATATTCGAGTAGTGGACAAAGATATCAGTGCCGTCCGACGTACAGATAAAACCGTAACCTTTCTTCGTATTAAACCATTTGACCTTTCCCTCTGACATAAAACGCTCCTTTTGGGGAAACTTCTGCTATAATACAGGTCTTTCCTCCGCACCGCACGGATAGTTCATATTCAAAAACCTCTCCGTTTCCGTGTGGAGTCACAACTTTTTATTTAATTGTTTTGCCTCGGCCGATTGTGTAGCAGCAGCAGCAGCGAGATTCTCTCGCATCAATCGGCCCATCTTAAACTTAACCGTTCGCTTGGGTGGCACGTCAACGCGCTCAAGAGTCTTAGGATTCTGCGCGATTCTTGAAGCTCTTGTCCTGGTCTCAAATACCCCAAAGTCTCGAAACTCCAACCGGTTATTCTTACACAATTCAGTAGTTATCTCGTCAAGAAACGCCTGGGTTATTCGCTTGACCAAAACTCTTTTTGCCTGTGTGCGTTCTGCAATCCGATCGATAAGTTCTTTCTTTGTAACTGTTGCCATAGATTACCTCATTTCAGGAAAGAGCAATTGGGAGATTGTAATCGCAAAACCTTTGCGACAGCTGCGCGGCACATTAACTTTAATTACCCAACAGCGCATTGCACACCTCTATAAACCTTCAGGCCGATGAGCAACTGCCCACCGCTGCGTCTTCTTCACGCTTGGCCGCAAAACCGGACAGCAAAGCCAAAACGCCGCAAAGCACTATACAACAAAGACTTCTATGCAGCAAGCAATTTTTATCCAAAAATTTTTCAATGAAAAAAATCTTAACCGCGCTAAACGCAAACAACAGAATTCAAACCCAACTCAGGCGCCTGAGCCGGTCAATCAGCCCCGGCGAAATCCGCGAACCTGCCAACAAATCTGCAAAGCACAAGGGAGGCACAAAAACCTTTCTTCCAAGTCAGCAAGCACAAGTCCTTTATTTGCAAGTACTTATATAAAACAACGCATGTTTACCGCCCCCAGATATTCGAAAACAATATGTTTGTTTTGAACTTTACTGAAAATTTCAATACCGGTTCTGGCACCAAAAACCCGTATTCACCCCGTTTTAGGAGTTTTTAACCGGCAGACACGCGGTTTTGCCAGCCTGGAGCGGATTATAATAGACCATAAAATAGTTTATTGACCCGACACGGACTTACCACCATAATTACGGGTTCGACATGGGTTCAGTTATCTTACGTTGGCTTGTTAAGGATAATTCAAATAATAGTCTCTGAGTCTGAGCAGACCATTTTGGCGTCCCGGTCAGACTTTTTTGGCGTAATCTATATAAAACCCACTTTACCGCACAGCCGGCATTTATGTCTCTAAGCAGGACCGAAAAAATCAGTTCCAAAAAGGCCGCTCGCAAAGACAGAGTGGCTGAAATTGTAAATACGTTTGAATGGCTCGTAACTGCTTTCATACTGGCCTTTGTCTTTCGCGCATTTGTGATGGAAGCATTCCGCATCCCTACCGGAAGCATGGCCGATACACTTAAAGGAGCGCATTTCAGGCTGAGCTGCCCACAGTGCGCATATAAATACGATTATGGCTTTGACTCGGGAAGAGCCCGTTTGCCTCGCGACGTCATCCCGCGCGGCGTCGTCAAACCACCTACTTCACGCTGCCCAAGTTGCGGCTTTTACAACTCAGCCGACGGACCAATCCCAATATCATACGGCGACCGCATACTTGTCCTGAAGTGCATCTATCAGCTCTTCGAGCCAAAACAGTGGGATGTGGTAGTTTTCAAAAATCCGCTTGACCCGACAATAAATTACATTAAACGACTGATTGGTCGGCCGGGAGAAAGCGTCGAGATAATCGACGGCGACATATATATCAACGGACAAATCAGCCGAAAGCCTCCCACGGTCCAAAATGAGTTGTGGATGCCCGTTTACGACAACGACTACCAGCCTGTTCGACCGCGAGAGGGCTTCTTTTACGGGCACATCTGGCAGCAGCCGTTTAGAAACCTCCCAGACTCCGAGTGGAGCGTCGACGAAAGCAGGCCAACGCTATTTCACCTGGACAGCCCCCCCGACACAATCAATTCTTTGATTTATGACACGTCGGTCGGCAACGAATTAAGAGCCACGTACGCATACGACAATATTGGAGCATACGAGTATATGCCGTATTGCAGTGACCTGATGGTGCGTTTCCACAGTTCTTTAAGCAGCCCGGACGGACGCGTCGGGATAGC
>CP070715.1:19361-26561 GCA_020350405.1 Planctomycetota bacterium | reverse complement strand
CTCCAAATATTCCAGCCCCTCATCGGTAATCCCCAGCTTCTCCTTGTTATGCTGTGTGCAGTAGAACTTCAGAAAGCCCCTCGCCAACAGCGGAATATCCCCCACTCGCTCGCACAGGGCCGGCAAGTCTATCGTTACCACATTTATGCGGTAGTATAAATCCTCACGAAACCGCCCGTCTTTTACCTCCTCGTTCAAGTCTTTATTTGTGGCAAGTAGAATTCGTGTATCGACTGTCTCAGTCTTGTTGCTGCCGACCGCCTCGAACTGCCTGTCTTCCAGAACACGCAACAGCTTTGCCTGCAGACCCGGCGAGGCGTTGGCCACCTCATCCAGAAAAATCGTGCCGCCGTTTGCAGCCAAAAATTTCCCTTCTTTATTACTTATAGCCCCGGTAAAGGCCCCCTTGACATGCCCGAATAATTCGCTTTCAAGCAGCGTCTCCGGCAATGCCCCGCAACTGACCTCGACAAATGGCTTATTGCGCTGGCTCGAGCGATAGTGTATTGCCTTTGCTAACATACTTTTGCCGGTCCCCGATGGCCCCGTCATCAGTATTGTCGTTTTGCTGTCGGCGACGGCTTCTACAAGGTCAAAAATCCTCGCCATCTTGTAGTCGTGGCTGAGTATGTTTTCGAGACTGTATTTTTGTTCGAGTTGAAGACGAAGACTCTCGTTTTCACTCATAAGCGACTGTTGTTGAATCGCACGTTCTATCGCCAGCCGCAGCTCATCGTCGACAATCGGCTTGGTAAGGTAGTCATAGGCGCCCTGCTTTATCGCCCTGACCGCACTTTCAATACTGCCGTAGCCGGTTATCGCAATCGCCACTGTTTTCAGATGGTCTTTCCTGATGGTATCCAATAATTCGAGGCCGTCCCCGTCCGGCAGATTAACATCCGTTATAACCAGACAATAGTTCTGTTTTTGCAATTCAGCCACTGCGCCCTTGAATGTTTCGGCGCCATTTGCCTGGAATCCTTCGAGTGATAGAAATTCACACAATGAATCCAATATAATTCTGTCGTCATCGACAACGAGGATACTCTTTTGTTCTGTCCTGGTCATATACTCACCTACTGATTTTTATAGATTTTTAGTCACCACAGGCAGATGCACGGTGAAGATACTGCCGCCCCCGGGGGCATTTTCGGCAGTTATTCGGCCGTGGTATCTTTCAACCATGTCCCTGGATATTGCCAATCCTAATCCTGTACCTCTGCCTTTGTCTTTTGTGGTAAAGAACGGCTCAAATATTAGCTCGCTATTGTCCGGCACAAACCCTGTCCCCGTATCGCGAAACTCCACAATCGCGGTATTAGCTGCCCCTAAGCGAGTAGAAACACTGAGCTTGCCGCCATCCGGCATTGCGTCCAGTGCGTTCTTTATGAGGTTACAGAAGACCTGAAACAAATTGCCGCTCCGTATTTGCGGTATGCCGGGAGCATAGTCGCGTAATATCTGGACTTTCGAAGCTTCGACAATGGGACCCATGGCCTTTATGGCGTCTTCGATAATATGGTCCACTCTCAGCGATTCGAATGGTGTGTGAGCGCCGCGGGAGAATTCCAGCAGTTCGCTTACGATTTGAACCATTCTCATAAGACCCTGCCGGCACTGTGTCAGGTACTCTTTGGGTTTTTCCAGGTTCTCGGCCTCGATGATTCTTATCGCAAGATTGATGTACCGCAGTATGCCGTCCATAGGGTTATTTAGCTCATGGGCTACCTTCGACGCAAGTTTACCAATTGCAGCCAGCCTTTCCGTATTGGCTAACTGTTCTTCCATATACACTTTTTCGGTTATATCTTCGATGATGGCAGTGCCCCCAAGGGCTCCTGAGGTTTTGGTCCTCTTCAACGGTGTGCAGACAATACGCAGCAATCTTGTTTCGCTGTTCAACATATACATTACATTGTCGAATCTGCATGGTTTTCCTGTGGAGAGGGTTGATTTTAACTCTTCGGTCCAATTTGGGCCTGTCATGCCAGGGCTGTCTGTGCCCTTTGCCAGTGATTTGTCGATTCTCTCTCCCAACTTGATAAGTCTCACTGCTTGGCTGTTAGCGTCGATAATCTTCAAGTCCGGACCGAAAGTAACGACTCCTACCGGCAGCGACTCGAAAATCGATTTACCGAGCAGGCCGAATTTTAACCGGTGCTCATCGTGTGTTGCCAACCTGTCGTCGGCCTTGCCTGGCCTTTCTGATTGTGGCTCTTGGGAATCAACCATGGCTCAAGTAAAAAAACCGGTCTCCATATTGTGAAGTATGGATGTTGAAAAAAAACAACATACTTGTCCACTTTTCGGACTAATAAACCTCTCTGTTTAGCAGGAAACGTAACATTTTGTAAAATAAGCAAATAAATAGCTTTTTGACCCTTGGGATTCAGCTGGCGACACATAAAGTGCTCTTTGAGTGTTGTTATTTCACAACGTTGTAAAACTCTGCGCGACTGAGTCTGCCTCGCTGAGGTGGTCGATGTTGCTTAACCTTTTGCCTGATAGGTACTTGTAAAAGTAAAAATGGGGTATTCGTACATTATTCGTTTTGGTACAGGTTTTGCACGGTTATGTGAGGTAATCGTTGACAATAAGTGGATTTTGAGCAAGGAGGCCGGGGATGAATGGGGCTGAAAAGCGAAAGTTTAAGCGGATACCGTTGACCCTCGACTTGTCGTGCCGTATAGTTGGTTCGGTAGGAGAGCCACTCCATACAGGCCGTACGGTGAATGTAAGTCCCTGCGGTTTGTATTTTCGCACCGAAGCAGGCATATTTGAGCCGGGTAACCTGGTAAAAATAGACTTGTCAATGCCGCCGACGGTGGGGCTGCTTGAGTCTGGCGGTAGGATTTCGGGTCTCGCCAGGGTCTTGAGAACTCGTAGTGTACCCGATTCCTCTCTTGGTTTCGATTTACATGCTGGCGGGTTTGGCGTAGCTCTGGAGTTTTGCCAACCTTTAAAGCTCTGCACATAAAATTCACTCTTCCGGCCAGCTACCCTCGAAGACCTCAACGGCTGGCCCGGTCATATAAACACAGTCATCTTCCTCACACCAGTTCAGGTCGAGGTCGCCCCCCGGCAGATGTCCCGTGCATCGTCGCTCACATCGGCCGGTACGTACCCCCGCGACGCAAGCCGCACAAGCACCTGTACCACAGGCCAGCGTAACGCCGCTGCCGCGCTCCCACGTCCGCATAGTGAATTCCGTAGGTTTATCGACCCGAACAAAATGCACATTAGTCCGTTGCGGAAAGATGCTGTGATTTTCAATTGCTGGACCAAACTTCTCTAAATCAACCGAGGCGAGGTCGTCGCGGAAAAAAACCGCGTGCGGATTGCCCATAGATACGCACGTCATAACGAATGCGCGACTTAGAAACATCATCGGTTGCTCAATTACCTCTTTGACAGGCAGTTCGACCGGTATCTCTCTTGCAGGTAACACAGGTTGCCCCATATTTACACACACCTTTTCGACCTTGTTATGTTTGTCGATTACAAGACCTACGGTTAGAACACCGTTGCCGGTTTCAATTTTTAGTGAAGCAGGACAGATTGGCTGCCCGGGAACGGCCAATGCTCCTCCTGCTTTGGCTAATTTATGCTCATAGGTGTATTTGCCTACGCAGCGAATGCCATTGCCGCACATCTCTGCCTGTGAACCGTCAGCGTTAAATATACGCATCCGCACGGCTGCGTTCTTTGACCGCTCTATCAAAATCAACCCGTCTGCACCTATGCCCCAGTGCCGGTCGCTGACCGTCACAGCCAGCTTCGCGGGGTCCTTGACCTTCTCCTTAAAGCAATTGACATAAACGTAGTCATTGCCCAGCCCGTGCATCTTAGTAAATCGCATGGCATTTCTCCTTCCATAAAACCCTTGTTAGTATAAGCGGATAAGAAGACGTAATCAACGCTTTATGTGAGGCGTGGTAAGATACGGTGGCCTTATTGGCTCAGTAGTATTCAGAGTACCGGGTGACGAGTCGGTGTCTTAGATTGCGAACTCCTTTTTGCGGCTGTTCATCTGGGCTTTCAGGCGTGCAACTATGGACGAGTGCATCTGTGAGACGCGAGATTCGGACAAGTCCAGTGTTGCTCCGATTTCCTTCATGGTCATCTCTTCATAATAGTAAAGGACAATAATAAGCCGTTCGGCTCGCGTTAATCCCTTGGTTAACAGGTTCTTTAGGTCTCGCTTTTGTGCCTCAATTATCGGATCTTCGCTCTTTTTGTCCTTGATTATATCTATCTCACGAATGTCCTTTTCGCCCTCTCCTTCACTGTATTTTGTGTTCAATGATACCAGACTGACAGCATTGGCATCACGCTTGAGCCGCTTAAACTCCTCCATGTCCATATTCAGTTCCTCAGCGGTTTCTTTTTCCGTAGGCTTGCGCCCAAGATGTGTCTCCAGAGACTGTGTGGCCTTTGTCAGCTGGTGTGCTCGGGCACGCACTAATCGCGGTACCCAGTCCATGCTACGCAGCTCGTCGAGAATGGATCCTCTTATGCGGGGTGTGCAGTATGTCTCGAATTTGACGCCCCTGGCAGGGTCGAATGCATCGATAGCGTCCATCAAGCCAAAAATCCCGGCACTCATGAGGTCGTCCAATTCGACCTTGTCAGGCAGTTTGCTGTGTAATCGCTCGGCCGCATATCTCACTAGGCATCTGTAATGTTCCATCAGAAGGTTGCGGTATTGCTCATCGCGTGTCGTGTGGAACTGTTCCCACATCCGATCGATATCAAGTTGTTGCTCGGTTTTCACAACGTTCCTCCATGAAATTCTATTAAGTGGTGAAGAGCCAGGTTTCAGGTCCTATAAACACTGCTGCTTTTTCAACCGCTGGCTGGCTGCGTAACCTATGAACGTACACGTCCGATTTCCTTATCGACTGTTTGGCCGCTGACTTTAGCGGAACCAGCTAACAACCCCTCTCATTTTTCAAAAAACTCTGTTGCTCCCGTCTTCCATGCGAGCAACTTCGCCACTTTGCCCGGCCTCTCGCCCATAACCTCTCTGCGCCCTGCCGCCGTCATGCACGGTTTGCATGCTTGCAAGTTATTCGAAGATTAACAACGTTTTCTGTCTTTGCCTGAGCATCTCCGCCGCTATCCTCTGATTCAGTGAATTTTCCAGGAGCTTACTGATTTGCAACTCTAAATACTCATCTTTGTCGGCCTCAAGCACTTCTCCTGCGTACTCATCGACTGTCGGTTTAGCCTCGAAGCTGCCACCAACCCCAAATTTAATATTTTCGGTATCGTAAAGCACAAGACGCTGACTTTGGGTGTGCTCATTAACGGCATATGTCAGGACACTGGAAAACTCATCCACCGCCAAATCCTCTGGAACAAAGCCGAGACTGTGGATACTTTTCACATTCCCGATAAGAATTTTTTGACGATTCTCTGTGAACTCGATTATCTTGATCAGTAGTTCAGTGATATTGTCTGTTACCAATGACGGCCGGTTCATGTGCGCTCCTTGCTATTGACCTTGGATTTCAGTTTATTCGCCGTTAGAATTCCCTGCGCCGGCGTGACTGTCGTTTTTGGATTAGTGATACAGCCGTTGCTGCTGTTTCTGGACAAATGTCAACCCCGCACCTCTCTCTATCTGCCCCCCCCTTAGGTAATCCCTTTCTAGGGCTGCGGTCCTGGGCGCAACATAAAAGCCACTGCAGGCCGAAAACATGGTTTGTGACAGACAAAGCAGTGTTTCTCATCCCTGACCCTTTGACCTATTCCCTGGATTCTTACAGCAAGGTAACGGTGAAACAGTTCTTGGCTTACTTTTAACCCACTCCTGCTTTCCTATACATCCTTGCTCATCTTAGTTCACTCCGAGCCAACCATGGCTCCGTTAGGACCCGTATATCTGTTTATCAGTTATCTCTACGATGCCAGTAGTGCCGCGGCTTTACCGGCGGCCTATCCTCTGTTCAGAATCTCTCTGATTTCCCAAAGCGTTTTTGTCTTCTTAAGCTCCATAATTCTTGATAGCCTTTCGAAAACTGACTCGTCGTACAATCGATGGCCGCCCTCACTCCACTGTGACTCGCGAATAAGCCCCATTACCGTGTAGTTATGGATGGTTTGCCGCGAAAACGGGGAGTAACGGACCAACTCGCCAATTCGATAAAGCTTGGCAGGTATCTGCAATGTGTTGTTTTTAACTTTCGCCCGCATCACTAAAGCTTTTTGCAAGCAAACTCCATAAGAGTCTCACATCAGCAGGTCAATTGACTGAAAAGGCTAAATACAAAACAGCTAAAAACACCAGATAGCTCTTGGTGACTCCGATTTGAGTAACAATCCTTTGAACTATTAACAAATCACGCTGAGTCACCTGATGGCGCCTTGCTTGTAATCTACGACGCTGTTTCACTGGACATCCTCGCCCAAATTCGCCTCATCAGCTTTGTTCAAGCCACGGTCACTCATTCACAATCCAGAGCCAAGGGCATTTGACATTTTACAAAATGTAAAATTCCTTTTATCGGATGTCAACTCTTTTTGCATTTTTTTTGAATTTTTTTAAAAATTTTGGCTTTATTGTTTCCTTACCACAAGAAATCGTGCATTTTTCAGCAATGTCAGCCCCCAGTCACCTGCATATGACGAAGCACTACCCTTGATATGCGGGCAGGCCGCGCCCTTTCGCCAAGTTTCTAATCTGCCGGGACACCCCCCGAGCCTTCAATTCACTTGCTTAGACAGCCCCCTACGCTGCCGCTGCATAGCCCGGAGGTACCTCGGGCCGCGTTACGATGCAAGCATCGGCCTCATACGGTTCACATGGTGCTATCTCAGTGTGACGGAGAGTACCTATATCCCGAGGCCGCGGTGGCTTTGGCGTCGACGGGTCCTTTTTAGCGTGCTCCTATGGTGCAGGGCGGTTACGGCCTATTTTGTCGGGCGTATCGTCCTTTTTGCCAAATGCGCGTGCTGAAATGTCCGATACAGGGGCAGGCGAGCCCATCTTACTGGCTCAAATCGCATTAATTCAAGAGAACAATGTCAGTGCTAAACCTATGAGCCAAAGCTGCGAAAGTAACAATAATTCTGAAAACAGCTCTGGCGGCGACGCATCGCTGCTCGAGCAGTTAACGCCCCTGGGCCGGCAGTTAAACTGCCTGGATATTTAGCGCATAGCAAATGAGTGCATTGAAAAGATTCCGAATTTGGTTG
>CP070715.1:14424-19261 GCA_020350405.1 Planctomycetota bacterium | reverse complement strand
GGCGAAGTACTTTTCTGAATCTTTCGGCGGCCTGATCTGCCCTGATACAAGGTTTCCGGTCCGTAGCCCGAAGCGCCTGATTTGGGAAGGTGAGACATAGATATCATCCGGTGACGACAGGTAGTTATAATCCGGATTCCGCAAAAATCCATAACCGTCGGGCAGTACCTCAAGCACGCCTTCGCCATACATCAAACCGTTTTGGCGAATACGCTCCTTGAGAATCCTGAAAATCAACTCCTGTTTCTTAAGCGCGCTGTACTCCTGGATGCCGTCTTTTTTGGCCATGTCGTGTAGTTCCGCCACGGTTAGCTTTTGCAGGTCCTTTAAATACAGGTTGCCTTTTTTAATCCGCTCATACTTGGCATGGGTGGATTCTTCTTCTGCCTTTTTAGCTTTCTGAGCTTCTTCGTCGGCAACCACGGTGGCCATCCCGGCCTCCTGCTGTTCTGAACCCTCGCCGCTTGTCTGCTCGAGCGCGCCCTGGCCCTCAGTTACGGACTTCTTTTTCTTCTTTTTGCGCTTCTTTGCGGATTTAGCCATAACTACTCCTTTTCCGCCTTGCAAAACATCTGTGATTTACTTGAATAATCTTCCCGTAGGAATTCAATAGGATTTGCATTTTGAACAGAGTTAAAATTAATATATCAAAATGGGTATTGCTCTGCAAGCCTTTTTTATGGGAAGCCCCATTTACCCATTATCCGTAATATATGAGAAAATCTTAGCGACCTGCTCAGCCAAGGCCGAGAAGCCAGAATTGTTGTCTACGATATTGTCGGCGAGGGTTGCCTTCTTGTCCAGAGAAATCTGAAAATTTTCTCGAATTTTATGCTGATTTTCGTCAAGTACCCCTATTTTTTTGGCCCTTTCCACCCTTAACTGCCGCTCACAGTCCACGAAAATCAGCTTATCGCACCGCTTAGACCACCCGACTTCCACCAAAAGCGGCATGTCCAGAACGATGGCCTTGACCTGATTTTGACCATTATATTGCTTTATAAGCTCCTCAGCCCGCTGGAGGACGGGAGGATGGATTATGTCGTTAAGCGCCAATAGCTTCTGAGCATCGGCAAAAACGATACCAGCTAATTTCTTGCGGTCGATTTTCCCCGTCGAGTCCAGGATAACCTGGCCTAAAGACGCTACTGCTCGTTCTTTTACGACAGGTTCCTTAAGAAGTTCGTGCGCGATCTTGTCGGCATCGATTATTGCACAGCCTAATTTACCAAACTCAGCCGCAACGGTGCTTTTGCCCGAGCCCAAACCGCCTAAAATTCCTATTATTGGTTTTCTGTTGGGGTCATCCACGGCTGCGCAGTTTAATTACCTAATTGAGGCTGGTCAAGGAAATATCTTTCGTACTGGCAAAACTTGCAAGTGCGTCTTCACCAATACTGAGGTCCGTATAGAGTGAACAAATGTAATACTTGCGTGTTTAACCGAAAAGAATCGGGAGGCTCGCTTGGTGTTTAGGCTTTAGTGCAGATGCTGTCGGTATGTTGTTTGCGCTCGGCCTTTTGCAAACTAGTCAGTAGATAGTTTTTTACCACTACGTCCCAGCTCATATCTTTTGCCAGCGAATAGCCGGCTTCAATCAAACTTTCACTATCGGATTCGCTTTTTGCCAGCCTTGAACATATCTGCATCGCGACTTTCTCGCTGACACTATCTTCTATCTGGTCGCGCACCGACCGATCAATCTGCAGCAAATCTTCGATATCGCCGTAGGCTCTGCTGCCCAACTCAGTGTAGTCGGCGACTATAACATTCGTGACGTTTTCTCCCTTTGCGACGTCCCGCAGAAAACCGGCGCATCCACAGACGCTGCTGAATACACATATCCCGCCGAAAGTCAGCACCTCAAGCTGGGCGATACCGAATGGTTCATAAATGCTTTGGCCGAATTCAACGTCGCTTCCCCTGCGGATGTCCATGAATTCCATATCCTTTGGCATCCTTTTACCGCAACTGCGCGGGGCAAAGCCGAACTGGTTGATAAAGATAACTTTTATATTGCGGCTTTTTGCGTTGAATTCCTGCACGGCAGTGTAAAAATTTGCCTCACCTCCGGAGAGGTCAGGCCACCCCTCACGGTGGGCGACAGGCCAGTTATAAGCCGCCTCCATATTGTAAATATCCCGAATGTGCCTCGGTGAGGTTTCCGTAGAAAGTACGAGCAAAACGCCGGTCTTGCCCTGTGTTCTAAACTCTTTCTCTATCTTGTAAAGCACACGCAAATCGCGCCACAACGCTTTGCTTTGCACGAGTCTCGTTACATGTGTGAAGACGAAATCCGGCATATAGCCTAGTAGCTTTTCACAATACACCTGCAGTTTCTCTTTGGACTGCAACTTCTCCGCAACGCTGATTTGATAGGCCGGTACACCGTTGTAAACTATATCGATATCAACGACCTCAAATTCAGGCGCTAGAAACCGCAACTCGTCAACTACATAATCCCCCACCGCACATATCGAGTCGCAATACCGGGAGGCCTCTACAAGGGCGTGTTTGAAGTAAGAGTGCTGTTCTCCAAACACCTCGTTGACGTAGAGTCTACTTTTGTGAGCCTGCTTGATGACATTGTAAAACGTCGTGTCGTGGCCGGGGTGTGTTTCAACGATTCGGCGCATTGTTGCCACTTCGTGAGCATAAAAAACGGTCTTGAAGTCAGACGTCTGTTCGAGAATAGCTGCAAGTGCCGTTGGCATTCCCATAAATTCGTGGGCAACAACCACTGTCGTCCCCTTGACCGCACAAACTGCCCTTAGTGCCGCAATTGCCGCAGGTGCCAGCCTTACGTATTGCTCATATTCCCATAGATTTTCATACAAGTCGCTGCGGATGCCAAACTCTTCAAACAGACTTCTTTTGAATCCGTTAATGATATCTTTGTCGGTATGTGTTACGTCTATGAGCAATACCTCGGGTGAGCTTTTTATACCTGTCTGCTTATCAATAAACGTACGCCTGCCGTAAACTATGCCTACGTTGTATGAATCTTCGACTTTCCGGAATGCAGGAGCATACCCCGTATTCACAAATCCGTCCATAGATGAATACAGAACCTCGCTGTTTTCACCGAGCCGCTCTGGTGCTGAACCTTCGGTGGTGAACAACGGGCCAACAACAATTGAACGGTCAACTGCCTCAAGGTAGGAATTGCAGGTGAAAAAACCTTGGAGGACGGCCCCTATCCCGCCGATTTTGCCCGCCACTTCGTGGGTGACATGTGCTACGGTTATCTCATTAGCCATGATAAGTTTTCCCCGAGCTGCGATAGGAAACTGAACCGAGTTTTTATCGTTTCCATAGAAAATATAAGAAATAATCCCGTTAAGGGCCAAGTTGCGGGGCATTGCCCGGCCTATTAATTTTTATAGACCGGAAAAATCGGGGGATACGTGCAAATTGAAGGCTTTTTTGCGGACCTTTGGGCTGGTCTACGAAATGTTTTACATCCGAGTCAGCCTATCCTGTTGCGAAGCGTCCTAATCAGACCCGAAAGCACT
Source organism: Planctomycetota bacterium (assembly GCA_020350405.1). GTDB lineage: Bacteria > Planctomycetota > Phycisphaerae > Sedimentisphaerales > Anaerobacaceae. Next base: position 15,746 of record CP070715.1, on the reverse strand, counting down.
TGCTGAGGTATATCGGCTAGCTCCGGCTCGGGTATTTCGCTAAGTGCTATTCTGTCAAGAATCTCTAAAGCTCTGCCGCGATACGGCGCAATTGCATTTGAAAGTCTTTCGGCCTGGTCCAGCTCGCCATCGGCCATTTGCCGCAGGTAGACAATTATGTTTTTTGTTAACTCTTTCTCGCTTGTATCGGATGCTAAGCTGTTAATGTCAGTCTCAACTGAGCCTTCCGGAACGACTGTTTCACTTAATATTTCTTGTTCAACCTGGTGCGTCTCGGCCATTAGACGTCTCTGTTCTGCTAAATCTTTTTCATCTATCGGCGCTAGCTTGAGCTCATCATCTGAGTCCAGACTGGGAACGTGTACTTTGCCGCGGCAGGCAGGGCACTTGCCCGACTTACCACCGGCGCTATCGGGGGCTTCTATCTTTTTGCCGCAATGGTCGCAGTGAAACGATATAGTCATTTTGCCACCTCTTATTATAAACCTCTAATCATCTTTTCGGTTTATATTCCGCAACTACCTCGGTCGTTATACCACCGCGGGGACTGAACCGTGAGGTAACTTTCATCCAACGCGGTCTGCAGACACCAGACAAATCGTCCAATATTTCATTTGTGAGAGCCTCATAAAAAATGCCCTTATCGCGGTAGCTCTGCATATAGAACTTCAGGCTCTTTAGTTCTATGCATAGTTTATCGGGACAATATTCAACGACAATCTCACCGAAATCCGGCTGGCCCGTACGCGGACAAACGCTCGTGAATTCGGGACATCTTATTGTTACACAATAGTCCCGCTCCGGATGAGGGTTCTCAAACAATTCCAATTCGGGTTTTTCACTCACCTTTCTAAACCTCGCAAAAATCTCGCCCAATGAGTATAATGAACCGTCTTAAGTTTGGCAAGGGTAAGTGTAATGGTGGAACAAAACGAAAAGGCGGTTGTCCTGCTCAGTGGCGGTCTTGACTCAGCCACTACATTGGCTATTGCAGGCAGCGAGGGCTTTCGTTTGTTTGCTTTGACCTTCCGCTATGGTCAGCGGCACGAGCGCGAAGTCGAGGCCGCAAAAAAAGTAGCTGATTTTCTGGGTGTGGTTGAGCATCGTATAATCGATATCGATTTGGCCGAGTTCGCCGGTTCCGCCCTTACCGACAACGCTGTCGCTGTGCCGAAAGACGGAGGCAGCTTGCAACAGCAGAGCGAGATACCGTCAACTTATGTACCCGCCCGAAATACGATATTTTTGAGCTACGCGCTTGCCTGGGCGGAAGTGCTTGGAGCCTTCGATATCTTCATCGGCGTCAATACCACCGACTACAG
>CP070715.1:2666-14324 GCA_020350405.1 Planctomycetota bacterium | reverse complement strand
GGTTATCACAAGGTTAGCCTGGGCGATTTTGCCTAACATCTTTTCGCTGTCGACTATATTTTTGGGACAGCCCAGCGCCATAAAGCCCACAGTTATAGGTTCTTGAGAGGTTTTCTTTGGCATAGTTCGCTAAAAATAGCAGAAAAACTCGATTTGGTCTAATCTTTTGCTCTGGGAAAGGTAAGCAAGCCGTTTTCAATAAATATACTTGCAGATAAAAAAAACAGATGTACACTGTGTGTTGAGGTTCAAGGTTGGTGCCGAAAGGCTGAGAGGCGTACGCTAAACAAATGAGATATCCGGCTACATTATGCCGCAGTTGTTACTCGTTGGTTAGGACCGTACTATCCAAGCGACATTCTTGAAATTTAGTTTTAGTGGAGGACTGTTTATGGATAATTTAGACAGCAGCAAGTTTTCTGATGAAGACAATGACGCTTTAATCCCCCTTAACGAAGATGATTTGAGCAGTGCGAACGTTTCACATTCACCTCTGAACTTAGGTGGCGGTAGTGTGGCAGAAGCACCAAAAGTTATGCCAGCGGCAAAGCCGGTGATACCGAAGCCGTCTGCACCTGTAACAAGGCCGGCGGAGAAACTAGCGGCTGCTGAGCGGATAAGCGGCGTAAAAACCTTCTTTGCGAAGCTGCATGTTGGCGCCATTGAGTTTCTCGATGAACAAATCACCAACTGGCTAAAGAGCAATCCCGGTATTACCGTGAAACAAACCAATACGGTTGTGGGTGAAATCCAAGGCAAAAAGACCGAGCCTAATATTATAATAACCATGTGGTATTGAAAGTTCATCGTCGGAGGAGGGAATGCTAAAGAAGAACAGCTTCCTACGGAGGGACTGAACGCACAGCGGCGTCGGTAACTGCGGGTTTTCCGGCAGTTGCAGTTAAGGAAGAAGGCTGAGGGGACGTGTTGGATTAGAGTAGTTTGTCTATTGCGGCAGCAATATCTTTCTTGCTGGTCAAGCCGACCCATTTATTTTGTACCTGGCCGTCCTTAAATAAAATAAGGGTCGGTATCGCATTTATCCCAAATTCCATAGCACTGTCACGAGCGTCGTCGGTATTGAGCTTGCAGGTTTTGGCCTTGTCAACATATTCATCTGCGATTTCTTTGAGGATAGGAGCCATCATCTTGCAAGGCCCGCACCAGGGCGCCCAAAAATCAACCAGCACCGGCACGTCAGAGTTATGAACAACCTCGTCAAAATCGGCGTCCGTTAGCTCAATTACGCTACCTGCCATTATTTTATCCTTTCTGGCGTCCCCATTTTGCGGTCTTTCGGAAAACGGGTCTGACCTTATTGCAAAGCCCCTGAACTCTTCACCGAAAAGCAACAGGCATTTTATTTGCCGAACTGGATTCTGTCAAATATTATTTTGTTGTTTGCGGTTTTTTGGGGATTCGGTGTGTTCGTGGTTCTTAACTGAGCCAGCCGGTTTGCTTTTTGATGGCAGTTCGGCAATGGGGAGGGGCGGCTTTTTGTGCTGTTGGATCTTAATAGGCTGTCTGGCGTTGGTTTCGGCGACGGCAAGGATGGCGTTTTGCACGGCCTGCTCGGCAGGTTCGTCGGTCAGGGACCGTAAGTATATAGAATTCGAAGATTTTGGCTGCTTGGCCCAAACCAGCTTCTCCCGGATTAATTCGAGAAGTGCCAGGAATAATCCAACCATTACGACGCGGTTTGCCTTGGACTGAAAGACTTGTTCGAGACTTAGCGGGCCTTCCGTTTGCAGACGCTGCAAAATCTCTATCTGATATAAATCAATGGGTGTGTCATCCTTGATGTGGCTTATGTCGGTGCCGGCGCCGGTAGCCTCCATAATTGAGCCGAACGCCTCAAGAAGGTCCCAGACACTGACCTGTTCGATGTCAATATGCGGCTCTTCGGTGGGCCTTAAGTGTTCGAGAATCGTATCTGGCCGGGCGAAACGCTTCTTTGTTTCGTCGGCGGCGGTACCGAGAAGATTGGCGGCGTCTTTGAACTTTTTGTATTCGAGCAGCTGGCGGATAAGCTCTGTACGCGGGTCGGTCAAATCCTCGGCGCCCAACTGCTCTGGCTCTGCCCTTGGAAGCAGCATTGCGGATTTTATCTGCATTAACGTTGAGGCCATTACCAAAAAGTCACCGGCTACGTCAATGTCAAGATTTTGCAGCATTTCAATGTAACGGATATATTGGTCGGTTATTTTGGCGATGGAAATATCGTAGATATCGACCTCTTCTTTGCGCACAAGATATAATAATAAATCCAGGGGCCCTGCAAAGACATCCAGATGGACACGATAGTCGCCCAATTATTGCTCCTTTAGCTTGTCCTGTCCAAGGCAACGCCAAGCATTTGCGGATTTTTTGTTAGATTCCAGGATTTCCCGTGCTCGCTTAGCTTCGCATTGGAGGACCTGCAGTTCAACATTTGCAAGAGAAGGGACGGGATATATGACCGAAAAGTTCTCGCCTGTTAGAACTGATTCGATTCCAAAATCGGCGAGTATTTGTTTTGCCAAACTGGCTTCAGCGGGATTCGTGTACTGCGCCATGGTGACGAGCTTATCGTCCATAATTATCCTCTTAATCCAACTGCATATCGGGCCTTGGCGAGTGTTTTAGCCGCTACTGATTTTGCACGTTCGGCGCCGGCGGCAAGGACCTTTTTGACATAATCAGCATTGTTTTCGAGTTCGGTTCTTTTCTCCCGGAATGGTTTGAAATAATCTATCATCAACTCAGCGAGGCGCTTTTTGACCTCGCTGTAGCCCATACCGCCGCTGCGGTATCTGTTCTCCCACTGTGCTAACTCATCGGTTGAGGCCACCAATTTTAGGAGCGCGAAGACGTTGCATTTGTCGGGGTCTTTGGGCTTTTCGACAGGGGTGGAGTCAGTGACGATGCGCATAATCTTCTTTTTGACGGTTTTTTCTGGCTCGAACATCTCAATGGTATTTCCGTAGCTCTTGCTCATTTTTCGGCCATCGGTGCCTGGTACGACGGCTACGGATTCGATGATGTATTCTTTTGGGACGGTTAGGATTTCACCATAGGCGTTGTTAAACCGGATTGCTATATCGCGGGTAACCTCGATATGTTGCTTCTGGTCAGCGCCAACGGGGACGAGATTGCTGTTGTAGATGAGGATGTCGGCTGCCTGCAGGACGGGATATGCGAACAGGCCGTGATTGGGACTCATGCCCTGAGCGACTTTGTCTTTGAAGCTTGTGCAGCGCTGCAAGAGTCCCATCGGGGTTACACAGGAAAGCAGCCAGGTGAACTCGGTAACTTCAGGCACGTTGGATTGGCGCCAGAAGACGGTCTTTTCGGTGTTGAGGCCCAAGGCGATATAATCCATTGTGACATCGAGAGTATGCTTAGCGACATCGGCTGGCGAAGGATTGCTCGTGAGCGCGTGGTAGTCAGCGATGAAGTAAAAGCAATCGTGGTCGGCCTGGAGTTTGAGGTGCTGGCGCATCGCGCCGAAGAAGTTACCTATGTGGAGCCGACCGGACGGCTGTATGCCTGACAGAACTCTCAAAATTAAGCGCCTTATATATGCAGTATCAACACACCATAGAAATTTTGTGCAAAAATAACGATATTTGGAAAAAATGTCAAGGGATTAGAAATAAGAAAGGGAGGATATGACACCGATAATTGCTAAAAGCTGATAACCATGAACCGTGTATTCGGATTGACATGGGTGCTTTAGGCCTTGAGGCATTGGGCTCAGCCAAAATTAACCAGTGTAATCACTGTGAAGGGGGAGTAATTATATCATCATCATTTATGGAGTCCCCAAACGTGGAGAATCGCATTTGCAGACTAATTAAACACCAACTTTATAATTTGGGGCCCTAAAGGCGACAGAGAGCACTTGGAAATTCGTTACGCCCTGCCGATAGACTTTAGGTATTTCTTTGACTTGCGAAGCCCCATTCTGGATGCCTTCTTTTTCACTGCATCGGTTTTGCGTCTGAGCTTCGCAGCTATCTTGGAAGTGGGGTTTGTCGGGAAAAGCTTTTTTAGCAGGTTGACATCCTTTGTGCTCCACAAGCCTTTTGGGGCTTTTCTCTTCTTCCCGGCCTTTTTCTTTACAGCTTTTTTCTTCTTTGCCATTTTATACGTCCTTTCCCTAAATGGTATTCGGTAATAATCTATCGCTCTGTTTTGAGGTTGGAACTGCAGATATAATCTATGGGCCGTATCTTGCGGTGTCAAGACTTTTTGGCAATTTTAAAGCAGAAATTATCCTAACCGTCCCCCTGCCAGCCCGCCAGTTTCATGGGCCGGTTGGCACCGTTGTTCTTTACAGAATGAAGTTTTTGTGTATACTTGAGTTCAGCCATGGCAAAATTGAGCGGAAATTCGGTTGGTATCGTCAAGACAGAGGCAATACGGGTCGCCGAACAGAACAAGCCCTTGAAGCTGCAGTGCGGCAAGACATTGGGCCCTATCGATGTGGCCTATGAGACATATGGAACGCTAAACGAGGCCGGTGATAATGCTATTTTGATTTGCCACGCCCTTAGCGGCAATGCCCATGTTGCCGGTCTGAACAGCGCTGAGGAGAAGAGACCCGGCTGGTGGGACATTATGGTCGGCCCGGGTAAGGGAATCGACACAAACAAGTATTTTGTCATCTGCTCCACTATTTTAGGGGGTTGCGACGAGCCGGAGTCACCGGCGCCCATGACAACCGGTCCAAGCTCAATTAATCCTGAGACCGGCAAACCATACGGCCTGGACTTTCCGTTTATCACGATAGCCGATATGGTGAGGGTACAGAAGCTGTTGTTGGATAAGTTAGGGATAAAGCAGGTTTTGTCGGTAATCGGTGGTTCGATGGGGGGCATGCAGGTTCTTCAGTGGACGATAGAGTACCCTGATTTTGTTAAGTCCGCCATACCGATTGCGACGACGGCACATCTGGGAGCACAGTCGATTGCGTTTGATGCGGTGGGACGCAATGCCATATTGGCCGACACGAATTTTGCCGGCGGGCAATACCATCAGGAAAAGGGGCCCGATAGAGGACTTGCGATGGCGAGGATGATAGGCCATATAACGTATCTGTCGGAACAGGGTATGCGTGAAAAGTTCGGGCGGCAGCTGCGCAGGGCAGATGATTACAATTATGATTTTAATTCGGAATTCGCCGTTGAAACCTACCTCGACCACCAGGGGCAAGCCTTCGTGGAGAGGTTCGATGCCAACTGTTATCTTTATATAACCAAGGCGATGGATTATTTCGATTTGACCAAGGAATACGGGTCATTGGTCGATGCCTTTGCAAATACCAGTTGCAGGTTCCTTGTAATTAGTTTTGCAAGTGACTGGCTTTTTACACCTGAACAATCCAAGGAAATAGTCAACGCGCTGGTTGCTGGCCGCAGAGATGTTAGCTATTGTGACATTGCCTCGCCCTACGGCCACGATGCTTTTTTGCTGGAGCCCGAGGTTCTTGGTTCGTTTATCTCCGGCTTTTTACAAGCCACGCATCGGCCCGGAGCAAGACGAGATTACCGTCCGAACGCGATTGGAAGAAGAAGTTTGCTTAGCCAATTCGAACAGGCCAGGCGCACGCGTATTGACTACGAGTTGATAGAGTCCTTGATAGAGCCGAACTGTACGGTTCTGGATATTGGCTGCGGTGATGGCGAACTGTTGGCAGATCTTACTGCTGACAAAAAAATAAAGGGCGAAGGTATCGAACTGCAGCAGGACCTTGTCCTGACTTGTGTAAACCGGGGACTGTCCATTATCCAGCACGATGTTGAGCTGGGTCTGGAAAATTATGCTGACAAAAGCTTCGATTATGTAATATTATCGCAAACGGTACAGACGGTGAAAAATCCTGAAAAAGTTTTTAAGGAATTGCTGCGGGTAGGTAAAAAGGTTATTGTCAGTTTTCCTAACTTTGCTCACTACAAGAGCAGAGCACAGTTGTTCTTCACTGGCAGGGCTCCGTTGACCGAGCAGTTACCTTTCAGCTGGTATGATTCTCCGAACATACACTTTCTATCGTTGAAAGACTTCGACGAATTTTGCAGCAAGCTGGGCGTTAAGGTCCAAAAGAGGATTCCCCTCGCTAAAAGCCATCTTAGCCCCGTTAGAGTTGCCCCTAATTTCTTTGCCGAGCAGGCGATTTATGTAACGAGCAAGGATTAAGGCCTGATTTCAGGCCTTTATGGTGCGTCGAATTGCAGGAGGTATATTAGATATGAATTCAGCTTCAGCGGCCGCCGAGGCCGCTGAAGCTGTGCCAAAATCACCGGTGGTATTACCTGCTATTTAAGCCGCTCAAAACCGCGAACGGTTATTATCAATCTTCCTCGTTTACTATTGTGATTGTATCGCTGCCCTGGAAAAGGGTGCCATCAATTAGCTGGCCAGTAACGCTTAGGTCAACTGGGTTTTCCGTGACACCATTTAACATATCCTGGGTTTCAGACCGGTCAAATTTGACAAGGATCGTTTGTGCCTGTTGGTTGATTTTGCACCACACACGGTCTACTTCTTCGTTCAGCATAATGGTGTCCGGATTGACATCGGCGACATCATAACCGTCCGGCAGCCGGATGATACAGGTTATCCAGTTTCCTTTACTTGCAAGATTCAGAGTTTTGGGTGTAATGTTGACTTCGGCAGGTATTGCAGTCACAAGTTCATCGGCTCCGATGTCTATTCCGGCACCTGATATCCGCGGTTCTCCGTCGATGTCGGTTTCGCCCGCACCCGCGACAAAGGTCGGGTCACCAGCGTCGATGCAGGGTGATTCCTCGGGCAAATGGTAGCTGCCGCCAAAACTGCTGGTGCTCGTTAGATAGGCCGTCGTGGCAAATTGCGGGTCGGCATCTATGTTGCCTTCGCCCCAGTTTATGGTACAGCCGGGCTCTTGCACTACGTTCTCATCAGGGTTCTCAATGTCACAGTAAGAAATGTCGATTGAAGTGCCTCCACCCGAGTTGCCGACAAGTATCTGCGATGCGTAGGGGGCCGTATTGCCCCAGATGATGCTGTTACTTACCGTCATGACGCTTGATTTGTAGCAGTAGATACCTCCTGCCGAGACGGAAGCCGCATTTGCACTAATAGTGCAGTTGGCGATAACCGGATATCCAACATTGTGGCTGTAGATTGCACCGCCGTAGAGTGAGGAGTTTCCGATTATAACGCAATTTCTTATTTCCGGGCTGGCGCCATTGCAGTATATTGCCCCCCCACCAAACAGTGCACTGTTTGCTGTTAACTTGCAGTTGCTAATCTTGGGACGAGTATTGCTGTTCGCGCACGCTATCGCCCCGCCAAAGACCGCCGAGTTAGCCGTGATTGCGCAGTTGGTGATGGTTGGGCTACTGTTGTTGTAGCAGTAAATGCCGGCGCCCAAGAACGCGTAGCCGTTTGTAATTGTAAGCCCGCTTACTGTTGAATCGGCACCTTCCGCGAAGTAGAAGGCAAAACCGCGACCCTGACCCTCACAATCGATGACGGTGCTGTTTACGACGTTGGGGTCGGCAGGGTCGATGCTGCGGACCGTGATTGCTTTGCCATTCAGGGTGATGTCCCGATTGCCGGAACCGGTATATATTCCCGGCTCGACGACCACCACGTCAGAATTGTTGCAGGCGTTGACAGCTGCCTGGATGGTGGGATAATCGTCAGGGACATAGCGCACAGTTGCCACCGCCGCATTCGTAATTAAAACAGCAAGCAACCAAATTATTGTTGTTTTTACGCGCTTCATTTTTTCACCCCAGTATCTATTCGATTAAAGGTGTGCATTAAACGTTAAAATACAACCTCAGAATAAGAACTGGAATCGTAATACAACACTATCTCATATTCGAAACCTGCCGGTGTCTCGGTTGTCCCCGAACGGTTGAAGTAAAGGTCGTTGTTGCCGCTTAGGACCATCGCATTAGGAGAATAATTAATCACCGAGCCATCAATTATTCCACCGGCATCGCCGAAGAACTCAATTCCGTTGGCGGCTATAGCACCGTTAAACGTGTTGAAGGTACCGCCGAAAGAGGCGGCAAAGCCTGGAGCCATGAGGAACGTGCCGGTTTCATCATGCAGCGACCTGTTGGCGCTAGGATGCTCGAATTGGGGTTCATAGGGCAGGTCGGTTACCGGGTAACTTGTGACGGTACCCAAGAATATTATCTGGTTTGTTCCGGAGTTATCACTCAAATCGCCGTTGCCTACGATGATGCCAGTTATGTCACTGTCTCCTGCAAAAGTGACCACATTAGGAGCCTCGATGAAGACGACACCTCTTATCGTCAGGGCACCGAAAACCGGGTTGCTCCCCGCCGGTATGAGTAGGTTTTCATATTCGGTCAACACATCGTTGGGGTCGTAAGTATTCTGCACATAAGGCAAGAAATAGGCGGGGTTTGGAACCGGGAATTCGGTTGGCTCGACGCCGAAGTTAACGTGATTGTCTATGGCAGCCTGTCCGGTTTCACCGCCGATTGAGGCCTGTCCACCCTGCAAGTCAACAATGGCATCCGGGTTTGTTATGTACACGTCGCCGGCAATTGATGAATTGCCGATAATCGAAAGGGCCTCGGGGTCTTCGGTTTCGATATAAACACTTGAATCAAGTTCGATGTTCGCACCGCTCATCTCTATATTACCAGACAAATTGAGCGGCCCCTTTGTCGCCACGCCGTAGTCAAAAATCGGACTGACTCTCGGCCCGAATTCGTAATTGACTCTCACTGTCCGAGTTATTGGCTCATAGGTCCCCGTGACATTTACCTGGATTGTGTTGGGTTCGATACCGCTGATATCGCTTATCTGGGCGGCAAAGTTCTGCGCTATTGTCGAGTTGATAGTAACGGGCGAAACCGTAATCAGGTCGTCGCCGTTGTAGGTGGCAGCGATGTTGGCGGGCAAATCGTTTTGCATAAAGTTAGCGAGATTGCCGAATTTCGCGGAGGTAGCGGTTGTACTCGGCATCGATAGCTCGCTAAGCCAGAAGCGAAGAATGTCAACACCGGATTCGGCACAAGCTCTCGCAGAATCACCTTTTCGCTGGTTATCGGCAATCTGAACATTGGCGCCGGACATCGAGTGGATAGCAACTGCCCAGACTGATAGTATCGCTAAGACTATCAGCGATATTACAAACGCCGCGCCTTTTTGCAATTTGCGGTAAAACATTTTGCCCCCCCTTATAATGCCATGTCACAGGGGTCTGTCGTATCCGCTACTTCTGTAATAAAGTATAAAGAATATATCAGAACAACACAAAAATGTTGTGGTTTTGGCAGCCATTAAGGCCGCCTAAGGCCGATAAAAGCCGCCTCTGCTGACTTGATTTGGCTTTTCACCCATCTTTCCATGACATTTATTTTTGTCGGTGGTGTTCAAGCGTCAGTTTTGAATCCGAATGTCATTTCTTGCATCATCACCGGCGATAATATCACCCCTTAAGCAATCGTGGTCACACAATTCATATCTAAAAAAATATTATTTTTTTCAATCATCTCCTTGACTTGGTAGCACAAATTTAATATTTTTATGCGCAATAGCGTGTTTTTAAGTTTTTTTTGGAGGACTTATTTATGACGACGGAATTGAATGCTCTTATAGTAACCGCCGCCTCGATAGGTTTTTTCCACACTATACTGGGGCCGGACCATTATCTGCCCTTTGTCATGATGTCCTGGTCACGAAAATGGTCAACGGCCAAAACCTCATTAATAACCTTTTTATGTGGACTGGGGCACATAGGCAGCTCAGTTGTGCTCGGCCTGATAGGCGTGTCGCTGGGCTTGGCGGTCAAGAGACTGGAGGTTGTCGAATCGACCCGCGGGAACGTGGCTGCGTGGCTGCTTATCGCCTTTGGGCTGGTGTATTTCGTCTGGGGACTGCGCCGAGCGTACCGAAGCCAGCCTCACAGCCACAGCCACAGTCACACCGGCGAAGTTGCACACGCTCATGTGCACAGTCACCATATCGAACATAGTCATGTTCACGATGACAAAACCACGGCCGGTATTGCCCCTTGGGCGCTGTTTCTCATTTTTGTTTTCGGCCCCTGCGAACCTTTGATTCCTATACTGATGTACCCTGCCGCCAAGAACAGCTTTCTCGGTTTGATAGTGGTGACGTCTGTGTTCGGAATAGTTACGGTCGCGACCATGCTCGGCGTAGTATTGCTTGCCAGAGTGGGGGTCAACTTCACGAGACTGGCCCGCTTACAGCGTTACTCACACGTTATAGCCGGAGCAACTATTTGCCTTTGCGGCTTGGCCATTCAGTTCCTTGGCCTGTAAGCGACCGTCGGGAGTGCAGGAATGAAGCAGATTGAACGCATAGGGGTGTCACTGGACAAAGAGTTGCTTTCGATGTTCGATAAGCTGATTGCCGGTCGGGGGTATCCGAGCCGCTCTGAGGCCATACGCGATTTAATACGCCGGCAGCTAAGCAGCGAGCGTCTGGAAAATCCCCAGGCCGGGGCCGTCGCTGCCGTGTGCCTGGTCTACGACCATCATTCGACAAAACTGATGGAAAGGATAACTCACCTGCAGCATTCGCATATTCTGCAGACAATTTCTTCCATTCACATTCATCTCGATGAGCATGACTGCCTTGAGGTAATCGTGCTCCGAGGTCAGGTGGGTGAAATCAATAACGTGGCGGAAAAAATACTCAGTCTAAAGGGTGTCAAACTCGGACGGATTAACCTTGTTGCCACCGAGTCGGTTTAGGAAGGCCCCACACGGCCTTCTGATTCTCTAAAGGGCCGAGACAATCCTTGCCGTGACTTTGTACCGATAAATCTTGACAGGTGGCACCACCAGACGTTCTAATATATAGAACTTGGGGCGATTAGCTCAGTTGGCTAGAGCGCACGGATCACACCCGTGAGGTCACAGGTTCGAGTCCTGTATCGCCCATTTACCCAACCCTTTTATTTACCGTGATTTACAAGCATCAACTCCTTGGCGGCCCGAAAATTATAGAATTATTTGCAATTTATTTTATGCAGAATTTATGCAGATTGGAATTTTCTCGGTCGTCCCCTGCGACGTTTCTTGTCTCCATTTATGGCCAAGATTTCCAGTTCCTTTTTATTGAACGCAAAGCGTCCAGCAATCTTCTTTGGGTGCAGAGCTCCCTTTTCGATTAGGCGGTACACGGCCTTGTCAGGTCGAGCCAAACCCAGCCGGTCTAGACCGAGATACGTGATAGCCTCGTGCATCCAGTATATTGGTGCCCTCTCAGGCTTGGGTTTTGCTTCTACTTGAATCATAATTATTTTTATAGTTGTTTGTGATTTTCAAGCCAGTTGATGGCAGACTCCTTTACATATCTTTATTAGCATCTTGTTCGCTAAACATCCTATCTGATCCCGCCCCGTATCTTCCGCCTGCCAGAGAATCAGATATGCTACATCCTGTCTGCAGGACTTGGCCGGGCCGGCTTTTATTCCTATAAACAGTGATTCCTTTGCATCTTCGTTTGAAAGCCAGTTTGTACGCCTTGTCCACATCAGCAACAGTGGCCTTTTCGCCGAGGTTTATGGTTTTGCCCACCGCCGCATCGCAGTGTTGCTGAAAAGCTGCCTGCATTCTGATGTGCCATTCTGGCTTTATGTCATGAGCACATTTGAACACTCTGCGGATTTCGAGG
>CP070715.1:0-2566 GCA_020350405.1 Planctomycetota bacterium | reverse complement strand
TTTATATTCGTTTTTGCGGTTATGGTCTATGTGTGCTCAGATTGAAAAATTCGCCTGGAGCAACCGTGAGTGAATCGTTGAAGAAAAAACACCGTTTTATGTGGCGGAACCTGATATTGCCTGGATTGGTGCTGGTGGGTATCGTCTCGTACTTATTGTTCTTTTACAGTCGTACTGTTTCGTCAAACGAAATCAAGAATATTCTTCTCATCAGCATCGATACCTGCCGGGCCGATCACGTCAGTTGCTACGGCTATCCGCGTCAAACCACGCCCAATATCGACCAGCTCGCCCGGGAAAGCGTCCTTTTCAAAAATGTGATCACTCCCGTTCCCATAACCCTCCCGGCCCACTGCTCCATGCTGATTGGGACTATCCCCCCACATCATGGTGTTCATGATAACGTCGGCTATCGACTGCACGAATCCAATCTCACACTTGCTGAAATACTGCATACTCACGGCTATACAACCGGTGCAATATTGAGCTCCTTTGTGATGGATGCCAGGTTTGGACTCGACCAGGGATTTGAAGTCTATGATGACTTCTTCGGCCCTGCAGTATCGGGATATTACTCCAATGAGCGTCGGGCAGAAAACGCAAGCCGTCTGACCTGCGCGTGGCTCGAAGAACACCAAAATGAACCGTTCTTTCTGTTCCTGCACTACTTTGACCCTCACTTCCCATATGACCCGCCGGAGCCTTTCGCCTCAGCCTTTGCCGATGACCTTTATGCCGGTGAGATTGCCTACACCGACAAATATATTCACCAGGTCATAGAGAAACTAAAAGAACTGGACCTTTACGATTCGACCCTGTTAATCATTACTTCTGACCATGGCGAAGGCCTCTACGAACATTCCGAATGGACCCACGGATACTTCATCTATCATAGTACCATACAAGTGCCTCTTATCATCAAAGTCCCCGGGGGACCCAGGGGCAAAAAAGTGGATGGCGTAGTAGGTTTAGTCGACATTGTCCCTACTATTTGTGGTATGTTGGGAATTACGCCGCCTTCACCCATGCATGGACAAGACTTGTCCCCCATCCTCACGAAGAAACGTAAAATCAAAAAAGATGAAAGATATGTCTATTGCGAATCACTGATGCCCTCCAAGCGGTATGGCTGCAGTCCTCTTCTTGGTCTTGTCAGTGACCGCTGGAAGTATATCCAGGCCCCAAGGCAGGAATTGTATGACCTCAATAAAGACCCTGACGAAATTCAAAACCTGGCTGACGAAAATCCCGCCGTTGTTCGGCTCATGCGAAATAACCTACGATTCACCTTGGAGGATACGTTACGCACCAATCGGCCGGATAGCAGGTCTGTGCTGGATAGCGAAAGTAGAAAGCGTCTGGAATCTCTCGGATATATCGCTGTCAGCGGGATAAGTGAAGACTTTGAATTTGACGATACCAAAGATGACCCCAAAGACTGGATCCGCTTGCACGTGAACCTTAACGCGGCATTGCACTTTCTTAAAATTGGAGACTACACCAAAGCCCAAGCCTGGTGTAACCAGATAATTGCGGAACAACCCAAATACATCCTCAACTCTTATTTGTTAGGTAAAATCGCTATAGGGAGAAACAATATCGCCAAGTCAATTGTACGTCTGGAGAAGTTTTTGTCGCAGATTGACGAGATATCTGACGACAAATTGCTTGCTTACGTTGAAATGTATGTCGCTGACGCCCACTCTCTCCTGGGATTTGCCTTTGCGCAGCAGGAGAGGTTCGATAATGCTGCCAGGCATTATTGGGACGTCCTGAAAATAGACCCCGATTCAGCTGAGACACATTACAATTTAGGTAACACGTTTTTCAAACAGGATAAACTCAATGATGCCGTAGAACACTACATCAAGGCATTAGACTTAAATCCCAACCTCCCCGATGCACACTACAGTCTTGGCAATAGCCTCCTTCAACAGGAGAAATTTGACCAAGCCATCACACACTATAGAGAAGCGCTCAAATTAAAGCCTGACTGGCAAGGCGCTCGTCTAAAGCTCGAGATCGCAGAGACCCGCAAAGACCAAAATGAAAAGGTTAAATCTCCGTGGCTGCGGTAAAGTTGTTGAAGTCGCATAGACCGCGCAGGAAACCCGGCTCAGCGCAAGCTGCACAGCAGACACAACCAGCATACAGAACTAAAATACTGCATAAAACTCCACACCACGGCTGTTCTACCCCGCCCAAGGATTGAGTCTGATCGAAAGAGCAAACACGTTTATATCCTATTATTTAGCCCTGTATCACAAGCCGGTTACGCCCACAGTAGGGGCCCCGCAAGCCAGTTATCCACCGGAACGTCATAGTCAAAGAAGTTGACAATATCAGGGTTGTTGGGGTCATAGGCATTATGCTTAAGATTCGGCTCCGGAGAAAGAGTCGCCTTAAATATATACCCAGCCCCCCTCCAAATAAACAAAAAAAAGAGGCAGGTCAAAAGACCTGCCTCTTTCACTACTAATTTTCTGGTTCTTTAGTTGGCCTGACCTTATTTGCGACGACGCAGCAGGAACAGTCCGCCAAGACCCAGCAGACCAATCGTCATCGG